>CAVQTO010000001.1:0-30288 GCA_963716605.1 uncultured Actinomycetes bacterium
CCAACTGAACTACGCCCCCGAGGGCAGGACAGTGTAGCCGGGCGGGAGGGAACGGACTTCTCGCAGCGTAGGGTCTCCTCCAGTGTCCGTTGCGGATTGGGTCGTGCTCGGCGTCGTCGTCCTCGCGGGCCTGTACGGGCTCTCGCGCGGGCTCGTCCGCGGCGCGCTCTCGCTCGCCGGCTTTGCAGTCGGCGCATACCTCGGGGCGAAGATCGCGCCCACGGTCATCGATGACGGGTCGCCCTACACGCCGCTCGTCGCGCTCGGCGCGGCGCTCCTCGGAGGCACGCTGCTTTCGAGCCTCGCGGAGATGCTCGGCGTCTCGCTGCGACGGACGATGGGTGCCGTGCCCGGCCTGCGCAAGGTCGACTCCGTCGCGGGCCTGCTCCTAGGCGCGCTGGCCGGCGTCGTCCTCTGCTGGGCGGTCGGCGCGGTGCTGCTCTACCTGCCGGGCCAGTCGGAGCTTCGGCGCGCGGTGCAGCGGTCGGAGATCCTCGGGCGGATCAACGAGGAGTTCCCGCCCGACCGGCTCCTCGCGACGCTCGAGGGAGTGGATCCCCTGGGCGTGCTCGTAGGCCCGCCCGCGTCGGTCCCGCCTCCGGACTCCCGGCTCGTCCGCGACCCGGACGTCGCCGCGACGCTCGACAGCGTGGTCCGCGTCACGGGCACCTCGTGCGGGCTCGGAGTCGAGGGATCCGGCTGGATCGTTCGGCGCGGGATCGTCGTCACGAACGCGCACGTGGTCGCAGGCATCGAGCATCCGCGCGTCGATCGCGGCGAGGGAGGCGGGCACTCGTCGAGCGTCGTCGGGTTCGACGTGTCGAACGACGTCGCGATCCTCCGCGTGCCGGGCCTCCAGGGGCGGCCGCTCCCGCTCGCGGAACCCGAGAGCGGGGTCGCGGTCGTCCTGCTCGGCTACCCGGCGAACGGGCCGCTCTCGCAGATCCCGGCCCGCCTCGGCGGCACGAGTGCCTTGGTCGGCCGGGACGCGTACGGGCGCGGGCCGGTCACGAGGACCGTGACGGCGATCCGCGGCTCGGTGCGGCCGGGGCTCTCGGGCGGTCCCGGAGTCGACGGCCAGGGACGCGTCCGCACCACCGTGTTCGCCCGACGCGCCGCCGAGCGGGGCGGCTTCGGCGTCCCCACCGAGCTCGTTGCCAAGGCGCTGGCGCGCGCGGGTCGGACGCCGCTCGTCACCGACTGCTCGCGGTCGTAGGCCGTCAGCCGAAGAGATCGAGCGCGGCGCGCGGCTGCCGGAAGGGCGGGATGATGTAGACGCCCTCGGCGCGCTCCCGCGACTCCTCCAGCAGCTCCTTCGCGATCGAGAGCCCGACGTCGCCGGCGTCCGAGCCCGCGTCGCGCAGCCGCGCCTGCACGTGCTCCGGGACGACGATGCCCGGCACCTCGTTGTGGAGCCGGAGCGCGAGCTGGTAGCTCCGCACGTAAAAGATGCCGATGAGCAGCGGAATCGGGCTTGCGCGCCCGAGGCGCTCGAGGAACGTGTCCAGGAACGAGAAGTCGAAGAGGACCTGGGTCATCGCGAACTTCGCTCCCGCCTCGAGCTTCCGCTCGAAGCGCTCGAGCTCGTAGTCGAGGTCGTCCGCCGCGGGGTTGACCGCGACGCCGAGGTAGAAGGAGGTCGGCGCGTCGATCTCGCGCCCGTTGAAGTCCTCGCCCGCGTTCATCCGAGTGATGACCTGCGAGAGGCCGATCGAGTCGACCTCGTACACGCCCGTCGCGCCCGGGTAGTCGCCCGCCTCGGGCGGATCACCGGTGACCGAGAGGACGTTCCTGATCCCTTCCGCATGCGCCCCGAGCAGCGTCGACTCGAGCCCGGCGATCGAGGAGTCGCGCGGCGTCAGGTGCGGGATCGTCTCGATCCCGACCACGCGCTCGATCGTCGCGGAGGCCATGATCCCGCTCATCCGCGCACGGGCCCGCGGGTTGTCGTTCACGTCTACGACGTCGACGTGTCCCGACGCCTGGAGCTCGCGCGCGAGCTCGAGCATGGAATGGGCGTTCCCGCCCCGCGGCGGATCGATCTCGACCGAGACGACGAACTCGCCCGCGCCGAGCTTGCGCTGGAGCAATGTCTCGTACTCGGGCTCGGGCGCCGCGACGACGAGCTCGCGCTCACGCGCGACGAGCGGCGCGCGCGGGCGGCGGCGCTCGTCGACCGCCGCTCTGATCGCGGCGACTTCCGTCGGCGTCGTCCCGCAGCAGCCGCCGACGATGCGCGCGCCGAGCTCCTGTGCGTGCGCGGCGAAGTCCGCGAAGTACTCCGGGGTCGTGTGCGGGAAGACGATGCGGCGGCCGGCGAGGCTCGCGAGGCCGACGTTCGGCATGACCGCGAGCGGCTTGCCGCTGTCGCGCATCCGCTCGATTGCGCGCAGGGACGCCTGCGGGCCGACGCCGTGATTCGCGCCGATCGCAGCCAGGTCGAGGCCGGCCAGGGTCTCCGCCGCGCGCGCCGCGGACACGCCTCCGAGCGTCATCGCGTCCTCGTCGAAGGTGAGGAGCGCAACGATCGGAAGCGAGGAGACCGTGCGCACTGCCGCGATCGCGGCTAGCAGCTCCTCGAGCTCGTAGAACGTCTCGACCATCAGCAGGTCGACGCCGCGCCCTTCCAGTAGCTCGGCCTGCTCGGCGAAGATCTCGGCGCGGTCCGGGCTCCGATCGGCGATGTCACCCAGCGGCCCGATCGAGCCGGCGATGAAGACGTCGCGGCCGGATACCTCACGAGCGTCGCGCGCGAGCTTCACCGCGGCCTCGTTGATCCGCTTCACGTCGTCCTCGAGGTACTGCGCGCGGAGCTTGCTCCTGTTCGCGCCGAACGTGTTCGTCTCGATCAGCTCGGCGCCGGCGCGGATGAAGCCGAGGTGGAGTGAGACGACGCTGTCGGGTGCGCGCAGGCAGGCCTCTTCGGGACAGCGCAGGCGCGAGACGGCGCTCGAGACGAGGACGCCCATCCCGCCGTCGGACACGAGCGGAGGCCCCTCGTGGAGCCGTTCCAGGAACCGGTCGGACATCGGCGGGACTCTAGTGAGTGAGCAAGTGAGGCGGTGAAGCGAGCCGGTGAACCCACTCCGAGTGAACGATCAAGCGCACGCGGGGGACGCCCGCAGCGGGGGAATCGCCCAGGCTACTGATCACCCACGACGCGCGACGATGCGGCGCCCACGCGAGTGGGATGGCGACAAACGAGGGGAGTCCGCGGTTCCTCCCATCCGAGGGACCTGCCGGGACCGGGGCGGGGGCTTGGCGGCTACCCCGCCCTGTCCCCTGTCTGGGCTCGCATCACTCAGCGCTCAAGGTTCGGCGCCCGATTGCCGATAACGCACCCGGCTCCTTTGCTGGGGACTGACGGCAATCACAACCGGCTCCGGAGCGGCGAGAAGGGGCGGCGGACGACGCCGCCCTTCTCATGCGCAAGATCGAAATCCCCGAGGGGAGATTTCGATCGCGCGACAAGCAGACCCCTCTATGGGGAGCCGACCCGGGTCGTTTCGGAGTGTGAAGTCTGTTTGTCAGGGCGACGCGGCGTTTCGGATGTTGCTCGTCTAGTTGTCAGGGCTGAACTGCGTCACGCTCGGTGCCACTCGAAGACCGCGAGCAGGCAGCCGCCCTCGGTCCACGAGTTGTGGCGCGTCCCGGCCTCGTAGCTGACGAAGTCGCCCGCGCCGAAGCGCGCGCCGTCCGAGTCCACGAGGTCGCCCTCGAGGACGAGAAACTCCTCCATCCCCTGGTGCTCGTGCGCGATCGTCAACGCGCCCGGCTGCATGCGCATCAGGTAGCAGCCCTCGCCGCTCTCGCGGTCGTAGCTCACCGGGAGCCAGCTCAGGTCCGGCTGCACCGGGCCCTCGAGGTCGTACTCGAGGAACGGGGTCTCATACGCGTTGAAGACTCGCCTGCCTGCAGCCTCGGCCATCTCAGCTCCTCAGTCGGGGTGAACGGTTCGCCCTTCCATGCCGCCTGCGACGAGGACGAGCTGGCCGCTCACGTGGCCCGACAGCCGGTCCGACGCGAGGACGACCACCTGCGCGGCGACATCCTCGGGCCGGGCGACCTTCCGGAGCGCCATCGTGCGCGAGACGTCGCGCACGCGATCAGGGTCGACGAGGCCACGCGTCATCGGCGACTCGGTCCAGCCCGGAGCGACCGCGTTGACGCGACCAGACGGCGCGATCCGCACGATCTCGTTCTTCAGCGAGAGCAGGAGCCCGCCGGTGAGCGCGGACTTCGCCGCGGCGTAGTCCGCGTGGCCCGCTTCGCCGAAGACGCCTGCCGTCGAGCCGACGAGGACGAGCGAGCCGTGGCCGTTCCTCGCCACCTCCTGCAGGAACGCGCGCGCGACGAGGAACGATGCGGTGAGATTGACGCGCAGCGTCTCCTCCCAGCGCCGAAGCTCCATTTCCCAGACAGGTTCGTCCTCCCGAGGCCACCAGCCGGCGACCTGCGCGCAGACGTCGACGCTCCCGAGCGCGCCCCGCGCCTCCGCGAAGAGTCGCGCGACGTCGGCTTCGTCCGTGAGGTCGGCCTGGGCCACCGGAGTGCCGCTCAGCTCCGCGGCGAGGGCGAGCGCCCGCTCCTCTCCGCGGTGGTAGTGGACGAGGACGCGAGCCCCCTCGGCCGCGAACGCCCGGGCGCACGCGGAGCCGATGCCGCCCGATGCTCCGGTGACGACGACTCCCTTGCCAGCGAGCCCCGTGTCCAGGCAGCGTAGGCTACTCGCACGGCGGATTGACACGGCGCTGGGAACGCGCTCTGATTCCGGCTTGTGGAGCGGTGAGAGGCTTTGCGCTCAACAACGCCACGCCGCGAACGTCACAACCCACGCAGGCAACCCAAAGCACAGGAGGGCAGGATGAGGAGAGGATTGGTCGCAGCCGCACTCGCGGTGCTCGTCGCCGCGGCGGTTGCATCGGCCGCGGTCGCGAAACCCGCTTCGCAGGCGGCACCACAGCAGGCGGAGTGCACGGACGTCTCGCTCGGGTTCCTGGGCCCGCTGACCGGCCCGGCCGCGTTCATCGGCAACGAGCAGCTGTCGTGGCTCCGGTTCGCCGCCCAGAAGTACAACGCGGCCAACAACACCCAGTTCGACGTCGCGCTCGGTGACACGGAGCTCAAGGCGCCCGTCGCCCGGAGGGTGGCTCGCAGGTTCGTCGGCGACCGCTCCGTCATGGCGGTCATCGGCGGATCGGAGAGCCAGGCGGTCCGAGTGAGTGGCAACCTCTTCGAGGCCGCCAGGCTCGCCTCGATCTCGGGGTCCGCCACCGCGATCGACCTGACCAAGCGTCGCCCGTACGGGACGTTCTTCCGGGTGATCCCGACCGACGCCATCCAGGGGCCGACGGTGGTGCGATACGTCGCCGGCAAGCTCAGGGCGGACAACGTCGTCGTCATCGACTCGCAGGACGACTACTCGCTGCCGCTGGCAAAGGCGGTCGCCGGTCAGCTCCGCTCTCGGGGCGTCGACGTGTCGCGTGAGTCCGTCTCGGCGGACGACACCGACTTCTCGTCGATCGTCGCGAACATCGGCGGGGACGTGGACGTCGTCGTCTTCGCGACGCAGGTGGCGAGCGCGGCGAACACGCTCTCGAACCAGCTCCGCGAGCAGGGCAAGCGGGCGATCGTGTTCGGGACGGACGGCGCGTATTCGCCGAGCGAGTTCAAGCCGCGCACGGGCTACGTGTCGGCATTCGCACCGGACCTGCATTCGGTCGGCTCGGCCCGCGCAATCGTTCGCGAGTACAACCGGTACTCGAAGAACCGGACCTTCGGCACGTTCGGCCCGCCGACGTACATGGCCGGCTGGGTGGCGATGGATGCGATCAGGAAGGCCTGCGCGCGGGGAGGCGCAACGCGCGCAGAGGTGACCCGGATCGTGCGTACGACGAACATGCCGTCGATCATCGGAGGTCGCGTCCGGTTCGACAAGAAGGGTGACATCTTCGGCGGCGGCGCGTTCACCGTCTTCAAGGTCACGAACGGGAAGTACGCAGTCGCCTAGGCGACCTGCGAGATCGCAAGCGCGAGCGGCCCGCCCGGGAGGGCGGGCCGCCGCGTCTCTGCGCGCATCTGTGAGATAACCCGGCCGTGGACTGGGACAAGCTCGTCCAGCTGCTCGTGAACGGAGTGACGCTGGGGAGCGTGTACGCGCTCGTCGCGCTCGGGTTCTCGATGGTGTACGGGATCCTGAAGCTCCTCAACCTCGCGCACGGGGACGTGCTCATGGTCGGTGCGTTCATCGGCTGGGGGGTCCTCGGCTGGCTCGGAGGTGCGCAGGACCCGTCCGTCGCCGTGTGGCTCCTGATCGTGCTCATGGTGCTCGCAGCGATGGCGGGGTGTGGCTTCCTCGGCGTCGCCATCGAGCGCTTCGCCTACCGGCCGCTGCGGACGGCCCCGCGAATCGCGCCCCTCATCAGCGCGCTCGGCGTGTCCTTCTTCATCCAGAACTCGGTCCTGCTCCTGTTCGGCGCGAACTTCCGCAGCTACGACTCGTTCGACCTCGTCGACGTCGAGAGGGGGATCCACGTGGGCCCGCTCAACGTGTGGATCCTCCGCATCGTCGTCTTCGCGGCGGCCGCGGCGATGATGGCGGGGCTCTGGCTGCTCGTCTCCCGCACGAAGCTCGGGAAGGCGATGCGTGCGACCTCCTACGACCGCGAGGCTGCGGCGATGATGGGCATCGACGTCGACCGTGTGATCGTGAAGACGTTCTTCATCGGCTCGGCGCTCGCGGGCGCGGCCGGCGTCCTCGTCGGGCTCGTCTTCGGCTCGATCAACCACTTCATGGGCTTCAACTACGGCCTCAAGGGCTTCACGGCGGCGGTCGTGGGCGGGATCGGCTCGATCCCGGGCGCGATGCTGGGAGGGCTCCTCATCGGGCTCGCCGAGGCGCTTTCGGTCGGCTACATCGAGGACTTCACGTTCGGGCGGCTCGGGAGCGCGTTCAGCGACCTGATCGTGTTCCTCATCCTCGTCGCGTTCATGCTCCTGCGCCCGCAGGGCATCTTCGGCAAGCCCGAGGTGAAGAAGGTTTGAGCACGACGCCCGACCAGCCGCAGGAGCCGCCGCGGATCGGCGTCGACGAGTGGGTCGCGAGCGCCGAGGAGCGCCGCGCGCGGACGCTCGCCGGGCGCATCGAGGACCTGTACGGGCGGGCTCCCGCCGCGCTCAAGCTCGTGGCGCTGGCCCTGCCGTTCGCGGTCTTCCCGCTCTTCGCCGACTCCGACTACCTGACGCAGGTCGGCATTGACACGCTCGTCTTCGTCCTGCTCGCCCTCGGGCTGAACGTGGCCGTCGGCTGGGTCGGGCTGCTCGACCTCGGGTTCGTCGTCTTCTTCGGGCTCGGTGCGTACCTGTATGCGGCGGTCGCGTCCCCGTATGCGGGTCGACACTGGGAGGCCGAGATCGCGATCCCGCTGATCGCGGTCGCCGTGGCCGCGACGGGCTACCTGCTCGGCTCAACGTCGCGGCGCCTCGTCGGCGACTACCTCGCGATCGTGACGCTCTTCTTCCTCCAGCTCTGGCTCGTCGTCCTGATCAACGCGGCATTCACGCGCGGCCCCAACGGCATCTCGGACATCCACCCGCTCGAGTTCTTCGGGCGGCGGGTCGTCTCGCTCGAGGGCTACTACTACGTCACCTTCGGGGCGTTCGTCCTCGTCGTGACGTTCCTCTACCTCCTGAACCGGTCGCGGACCGGTCGCGCGTGGCGCGCGCTCCGCGAGGACGAGCTCGCGGCCGAGCTCATGACGATGCCGGTGAACCGGCTGAAGCTGATGGCGTTCGCGGTCGGCGCCGGCATCGCGGGCATCGCCGGTGCGCTGTACGCGCCGAACCAGGGCGCCGTCTTCCCGGCGAACTTCGACATCGTCCTCCTGATCACCGTGTACGCCATGGTCGTGCTCGGCGGAGCGGGCAGCATCTGTCGGCGTGACCGTCGGCGCGGTGCTCATCAACGCCTCGCTCGAGGCGCTCCGCGACCCGGGCGACGCGAGCTGGCTCTTCTACGTCGTCGGCATCGTGGCGGTGGTCGTGCTTCTGCGGCGGCCCTGGTGGGCGGCGCCCGCGGTGCTCGGCGGCGACCGTGGTTTTCGGCCTCGTCGTGCACGAGCTCGCCGAGCGCTGGCGGCCGTCGCTCGTGGAGGGCACGACGTTCGGACAGGCGCGGATCGACGAGCTCCTCGACTCCTGGGTCCTGCTTCCGGAAGGGATCGTCGCCTCGGACGGCATTCCCACCGGGGCCGCCGGACGGCTCGCGTACCTCGGGCTCGTGGCGGCGATCCTCGCGCTGACGCTCGTGCGCAGCCGGCTCTGGCGCGCGGTCGGCCTCGTCCCGGTCCTGTACCTCGCGGCGTGCGTCTGGGAGAACCTCCTCGTCGCACAGCCGCACGTCGCGCGCTTCGTGCTCATCGGGGCGATGCTCGTCGGGCTGATGGCGTTCCGCCCGCAAGGGCTGTTCGGGCAGCAACGCGTGGAGGTCGTATGAGCGAGGAGCGCACCCCGCTGCTCCAGGTCGAGGGCGTCTCGCTCGTCGTTCGGAGGGCTCGCGTGCCTCTCCGACCTCGATCTCGTCGTCGGCGAGGGCGAGATCGTCAGCGTGATCGGGCCGAACGGCGCGGGGAAGACGTCGCTCTTCAACGTCGTCACGGGCGTGTACCCGCCGGACGCCGGCCGGATCCTGCTCGAGGGGACGTCGCTCGTCGGGCTCGACCCGCACCAGATCGCGCGACGCGGCGATCGCGCGCACGTTCCAGACGCTGCGACTGTTCCTGAACATGACGGTGAAGGAGAACGTCATGGCCGCCGCCTACGGCCACACGAAGGCAGGCGTCCTCCGCTCGGTGCTGCGGACGCCCGGGATGCGCCGCGAGGAGCGCGAGATCGAGCGGCTCGCCGAGGAGCGCCTCGGCTTCTTCGGCGATCGGCTCGTCGGCTACCGCTGGAGGCAGCCGGCGTACAGCCTCTCCTACGCGAACCGGCGCCGGCTCGAGATCGCCCGCGCGACGGCGGCGCAGCCGAGGCTGCTGCTCCTCGACGAGCCCGCGGCCGGCATGAACCCGGTCGAGACGCACGAGATCACCGAGCTCATCGCTCGCCTGCGCGTGGAGGGCGGCTACACGATCCTCGTCATCGAGCACGACATGCACGTCGTCGAGGGGATCTCGGACCGGGTCGTCGCGCTCGACCACGGCG
Source organism: uncultured Actinomycetes bacterium (assembly GCA_963716605.1). GTDB lineage: Bacteria > Actinomycetota > Thermoleophilia > Gaiellales > Gaiellaceae > GMQP-bins7. The sequence goes on from CAVQTO010000001.1 coordinate 9,202, forward strand.
TGAAGATCGCGGAGGGCTCCTTCGAGCGAGGTCGCCACCGACCCGCGGGTCGTCGAGGCGTACCTCGGGACGTCGGCCCGAGCGCACATGAGCGCCGAACGGGCACGCGCCGCTCCTCCGGCTCGAGGGCGTCAACACGTACTACGGGCAGATGCACATCCTCCAGGACGTCGACCTGGAGGTGGGCGAGGGCGAGCTCGTGTGCCTGCTCGGCGGCAACGCCTCCGGGAAGTCGACGACGCTGAAGACGATCCTCGGGATCGTCCCTGCCGCGCTCGGGGCGGCTGACGTCTCGGAGGCGAGGACGTCACCCGCATGCCGACCTCGCGCCGCATCGAGCGCGGGCTCGCGATCGTCCCCGAGAACCGCAGGCTGTTCGGGCCCATGACCGTGCTCGAGAACCTCGAGATGGGCGCGTACCTGCGCCCGCGCGCCGATCTCCGGGAGGACCTCGACCGCGTCTACGAGCTCTTCCCGCTGCTCGCGGAGCGCAGGAAGCAGCTCGCGGGGACGCTCTCGGGCGGCGAGCAGCAGATGGTCGCGATGGGGCAGGGCGCTGATGGCCCGACCGAAGCTCCTGCTCATGGACGAGCCGTCGATGGGGCTCGCCCCGATCCTCGTCGAGCGGAGCTTCGAGATCATCGAGCCAGGTGCACGCCGCAGGGGTCGCCCTCCTGGTCGTCGAGCAGAACGCAAACGTCTCGCTCTCGATCGCCGACCGCGGGTACGTCCTCTCGACCGGCAGGATCGTGCTCGAGGGGAAGGCGTCGGAGCTGATCCGGCACGAGGAGCTGCGAAAGGCCTACCTTGGCCGCTAGCGCCGGCGCCGTCGGTGAGGCCGTCCGCGCGCGCTTCCCGATCTTCGAGCACACGACCTACGCGAACTCCTGCTCGCAGGGCGCGCTCTCGATCGACGTCCGCGAGGCCTACGACGAGTACCTCGCTGGCTGGGACGAGCACGGCGCGGAGTGGGAGCACTGGGTCGAGCGGGCCGAGGCGGCGCGGGCGGCGTTCGCGCGGCTCGTGAACGCCGCAGCCGGCCGAGATCGCGGTCACGACCTCGGTCTCGCAGGCGGTCAGCGCGCTCGTCAGCGCGCTGCCTCTCGAGCGACGGCCGCAATCGGATCGTGATCTCCGAGTTCGAGTTCCCGACGGTCGGGCAGATCGCGCACGCGCAGGAGCTGCGCGGCGCGGAGGTCGTGCACGTGCGCCCGGAGCCCGACGGCCGGATCCCGCTCGAGCGCTTCGCGGAGGCGATCGACGAGCGGACGGCGCTCGTCTGCTGCACCGCGATCTCGTATCGCACGCGGCTACCGCCTCGACGTCGCGGAGGTCGCGCGCCTCGCCCGCGAGCGGGGCGCGCTCTGCCTCGCGGACAGCTACCAGGCCGCGGGCGCGATCCCACTCGACGTCGCGCGCGCTCGGAGTCGACCTGCTCACTGCGGGCACGGTGAAGTACCTGCTCGCGTCCGCCGGCCTCGCGTTCATGTTCGTGCGGCGCGACCTCCACGAGCGCCTGCTGCCCGACGCAGACGGGCTGGTTCGCGGACGAGGACATCTTCCGGATGGACATCTCCGACTACTCGCCCGCCGCGGACGCGCGCCGCTTCGACTCCGGAACGCCGCCGGTGCCGAACATCTACGCCGGGCTCGCAGGCATGCGCGATCGTCGAGGAGGCGGGCGTCGACGCGATCGAGGCCCACGTCGACGGGCTCGTCGAACTGCTGCTCGCAGGACTCGACGAGCTGGGGGCGACCGTGGTCACGCCGCGCGGCAAAGGCGAGATCACGGCCCGTCGATCTGTGTCGCCTCGACCGACCCGCGGACGCGCTCGTGCGCGCTCTCGGCGACGCCCGCATCGTCACGTCGTCCCGCGACCAGAACGTCCGCGTGTCGCTCCATCTCTACAACGTCCAGGAGGACGTCGAGCGCATCCTCGAGTCGCTCTCCGGGAACCGCCGGCTGCTGGCCTGATCGTGTGCGAGCTGAGCCGCGGTTTCAGACACCGGGCGCTTCCGTGAACCCGCTGTTTTGCGCTTGAGCGCTTCTTGAGGGGACCCCCGTTCTATTCGGGGTGCTCATGGCAGGCGAATCCGACCAGCGCGACCGCACCGTGTTTCTCGAAGCCACGGTTGCCCGGCTCGAGGGCGAGCTGGCGCGTGTTTCTCATGAGCTGGCGGAGGTCCGGAGACTCATGGATCTCGAACGCAGCCGGCCGGCGCGCGTTGCCCCACCTACTCCGGCCGCCGAGCCGGGTCCCACCGCGCCGGTTCCGCCGATGCGCCCTCCGGCGCCGCCCATGCGACCGCCGGCTCCGCCGATGCATCCTCCGGCTCCGCCGCCACCTCCTCCGGCGCCACCCGGCCCGCCGCCGCCTCCGCGGCGCACGCTCGGCGAGCTCGCGCGCGACTGGGACCTCGTCGGCGCGCGCGGATTCGCGATCGCGGGCGGCGCGGTGCTGGCCTTCGGGATCGGGCTCTTCTTCGTGCTCGCCTCCAACCGGGGCTGGATCGACGACCGCGCGCGCGTCGCGCTCGGTGCGGCCGCCTCGGCGCTCGCCTTCGGCGGCGGGCTCTTCCTGCGCGCCCGCTTCGGGCAGTACTGGGCCGCCCTCGCCGCGGTCGGAGCCGGCATCGCGGGCGCCTACGCGACGCTCGCGGCCGCGGCGGCGCGCTACGACCTCGTCCCGGACGCCCTCGCGCTGCCTCTCGCGGGCGCGATCGCCGCGGGAGCCACGGTCGTGGCGGTTCGCTGGCGCTCGCAGATGATCGCCGCCCTCGGGCTGATCGGCGCCGCGCTCGCGCCGGCCCTGCAGGCGCTCGACGTCGAGCTGACCTGGGAGTCGACCGCCTTCGCCGTGATCGTCCTCCTCGCCGCGGGCGCCGTCGCCATCCCTCTGCGTTGGCGCGAGCTGCTGATCTCGATCTCCGTCATCGTCGGGCTTCAGGTCGAGTGGCTCATCGCCGACCGGAGCGGGTCCGAGTCGCAGGAGTCGTCGCCGTCGCGGCGGCGTTCGCGCTCGCGACTGCTCGCCTTCGGCGTGGGGCTCCAGCTCGCGAGCCGGCGGCCGCTCGCCCACCCGCTGTCGCTCACCTACTCGCTGGGCGCGTTCGCGGTGGTGCTCCTCGCCGCCGTGCAGCTGTTCGAGCCGGGCACGGATCGCGGAATCACGCTGCTCGTCGCGGCTGCGATCTGGGCGGCGGTGTTCGCCGCCCTGCAGTGGCGGAAGCTCGAGGACCTCGCGCTCGCGGTAGGCGTCTCTGCGCTCGCGCTGGCGGCGGTCGGGACGGCGGACGTCCTCGTGGGCGGCACGCTCACCCTCGTCTGGGCGGCCGAGGCCGTCGTGCTCGCGATCGTCGCCCGCCGGCTCGCCGACGCGCGGCTGCGCGCGATGGCGATCGCGTACGCGGCACTCGCAGCCGTGCATGCGCTCGTGACCGACGCACGGCTCGACTTCCTCTTCGACCGAAACGCGGAGCACGTCGAAGGCGTGCTGCCGCTGGCTGCTGCCGCGATCGCCGCCGCCGCGTGCGGGCTCCTCGCGCCGGCTGCCTACGCGGAGCGAACCGAAGAGGGCCTGCTCGCGTTCGTCCGCGGGCTGCGGCTCGCGCTCGAACGGCACGAGCGAGGCGTCGCCGAGGCCCTCTGCTTCACGGCGGCGGCGCTCGGGACGCTGGCCGGCTCGTTCGCCTTCGTCGCCGCCTCGTTCGAGTCGGGACACGTCGCCGCCAGCGTTCTCGCAGCAGCTCGTCGGTGCGGGCGTGCTCGCCGCGGCGGGGATGCGGCGCGCGGTCGAGCTGGCGGTCGCCGCGTTCACGTGGCTCGGCGTCGTCCTCGTCGAGGCGTTCGCCTTCGACGTGCCGGAGCTCTCGCGCACGTCCTTCGAGGCGAGCTCGACCGGATTCGGGGAGACCTCTCCCGGCGGCTGGTCGGTCCTCGCCGCGGCCGCGGGCATCCTCGGCGGCGCGTACGCGTTCCGGCTGCTCGACCCGGACCGGCGCTACGCGGACGTCGCGCACGGCGCGGCCGGCCTCGTCGCGGCCGTCTCCGCGTGGATCGCAGTTGCGGAGCTGACGGACACGGAGTGGATCGGCGGGCTCGGCTGTCTCGCCGTCGCGCTCGTCTACGGCGCGCTCGCGGCCGGGATCTTCACCCGCCCCGGCTTCCGCAATGCATCGACGACGCTCTGGGCGGTCGGCGTCGTCTCCCTCGTCTTCGCCGAGGGGTTGCTCGTGACCGACTCCGTCGCGCGCGTCGTCGCGATCGCCGCCACCGGCCTTGCGCTCGGCGCCCTCGCCCGCATCGTCGACGAGGTGCGGCTCTGGCTCGCGGGCGGAGTCGTGGTCCTCCTGACCACAGCCGTCGCTCTCCTCGTCGAGGTGCAGCCGTGGCTCGAGGAAGGCCAGGTCGAGCTGCGCGTCGCGATCGCGTCGGCAGCGTGCGCCGTCGCCGCCTTCGGTCTCGCGGCGCTCGTATGGCGCGACCCGGACCTCCGCAACCTCTCGACGATCCTCTGGAGCGCCGGCATCGTCGGCCTGCTCGCCACCGAGCGCGTGCTCATGGACGACCTGCGCTGGACGGCGTTCGTGGTCGCCCTCACCGGAGCCGTGCTGGCCGCGCTCGCCCAGCCGCTCCGCGAGTCGCGGCTCTGGCGGGCCGGTGCCGTCGTCGCAGGCGCGACCACAGCCGTCGTCGTGACCGAGCTCACGCCCCCGTCACACCTCTTCGAGGCTTCCGCGAGCCCGGGCGCGGCGGTCTGGGTGCTCGCCGGTTGCGTCGTTGCGCTCGTCGCGGTCGCGTTCACGGCGACAGACGACGAGCTGCGCGTTCCGCTTGCCGCGGTCGCGGGCGGTCTCGGGCTCTATGCAGCGTCGCTCGCGCTCCTCGAGCTCGCCGAGCGGCTCTCCTCCGCCTCGGTCGAGACCGACTTCGAGCGGGGGCACGTCGCCGTCAGCGCGCTCTGGGCGCTCGTCGGCCTCGGGCTCCTCGTCGCCGGCCTGCTCCGGGGCTCCTCGGCGGTGCGGTACGCCGGGCTCGCGCTGTTCGGCGTCAGCCTGGCGAAGATCTTCCTCTACGACCTCGCCGAGCTGAGCTCGATCACGCGCGCCTTCTCCTTCATCTTCGTCGGCGCGCTGCTCCTGGCCGGCGGGTTCTTCCTGCAGCGCCTGAGCGATCGTCTCGGGCCGCGGGCGGCGGAAGACGGCTAGGCGGGCTTGACCGCGCGGACGATCGCGCCGTGCATCCCGTCCGCGACCCGGTGCGTGAAGTCGATCTCGACGTCGACCAGCCCGACTGCGGCGAGCCCTTCGCGGTACTCGCTCACCGACAGCGCGCCCGCGATGCAACCCACGTGGCTTCCGCGCTCGGCGCGGTCTGCGCGCGTGAGCCGGTCCTCCGCGACGATGTCCGTGATCCCGACGCGGCCGCCCGGCCGGAGCACGCGCACGATCTCCGCGAGCACCTTGTCCTTCTCGGGGGAGAGGTTCACGACACAGTTCGAGATGACGACGTCGACGCTCTCGGCGGGGAGCGGCACGTCCTCGATGATCCCCTTCAGGAAGTGGACGTTCCGCACGCCCGCGTCGCGGGCGTTCCGCTGCGCGAGCGCGAGCATCTCGTCGGTCATGTCGAGGCCGTAGACCGTTCCCGACGGGCCTACGCGCTGCGCCGAGAGCAGCACGTCGATGCCGCCGCCCGAGCCGAGGTCGAGCACGGTCTCGCCTTCGTGGAGCTCTGCGACCGCGACCGGGTTGCCGCAGCCGAGACTTGCGGAAACGGCGCTGTCGGGAAGAGCGGAGCGCTCGTCGCTCGCGTAGAGGCCCTGGCCGAACAGCGTCGTCTCCTCCTCTCCGCAGCACCCGATGCTGTCGCAGTCGCACCCGCAGCCGCGACCCGCGCTCGAGGCCGATCGCAGCCTCCGCGTAGCGCTCCCGCACCTGCTCGCGCGTGTCCCCAGTGGTCAAACCAGTGCTCATGCCGCTGCTCCTTCCAGGTCGAGGACCGTTGCCGCGCGCGCGAGGCCGTCGCGGTCGAGGGTGTAGAACGCCCACACGCCGCGCTGCTCGCGGTGGAGCAGGCCGGCCTGGACGAGCTTCTTCAGGTGATGGCTCACGGTCGGCTGCGAGAGCCCGACCGCGGGCGTCAGCTCGCACACGCAGACCGGCTCGGGGTTGCGCGCGAGGAGGTTCACGATCCGGACCCGCGCCGGGTCGCGAGAGCGCCTTGAAGACCGCGGCTGTCGCCTCGGCGTCTTCGGCCGAGAGGCCCTCGTCGTCGAGCGGGCGGCAGCAGGTCACCGGTAGCTGGGTTAGATCGACGTTCATCGATGCGAGAGGCTACCCAACGTATCGATGATTGTCAATGTCTCGCGGCTGAGCGATACTCGCCCGCGTGACGACCGACGGAGCCGCGGAGCTCGAGACGATCGAGCGCTACAACGACGCGTGGAACGCGCACGACGTCGAGACGATCGTCTCGTTCCACGCGCCCGGCATGGTGTTCGAGAACCACACGGCCGGCGAGCGCGTCGAGGGCGACGCGGTCGGGCCGCACATCGCGCGCATCTTCGAGAACTGGCCCGATCTCGCGTTCCGCGGGCGGCGGCTGTACGCACGCGCCGGGCTCGTGGTCAGCGAGTGGACGGCGACCGCGACCGCGAGCGACGGGCGGCGGCTCGAGTGGGACGGGGTCGACGTCTTCCCGTTCGAGGACGGCCTGATCGTGCGCAAGGACGTGTACTCGTCGTCGCACCGGCCGCGCGTGCTTTGACGGTGGGCGAGCGGGCGTTCGGCAGCGCGTCGATGACGGGGACGCTCGAGCGCGTCCTCGTGCGCCCGCCGCTCGCAGAGGACGCGGCCCGCTGGCGCGAGTACGGCTGGCGCGCGGCGCCGGACCACGCCGCGGCGGCCGCCGAGCACGAGGTCTTCTCGGGCTTGCTCGAGGACGCGGGCGCGGAGGTCGTGCTCTCGCGCCACGATCCCGGGAACCCGGACGCGATCTACGTCTACGACCCGGTGCTCGTCGGCCGCGAGGGCGCGGTGCTGCTCCGGCCGGGGAAGGAGGGCCGCAGGACCGAGCCGGCGGCGCTTGCGACGACGCTCGAGGCCGCCGGAGTCCCGGTCGCCGGCGAGCTCGACGGCTCCGCGCTCGCCGAGGGCGGTGACACGCTGTGGCTCGACGGGACGACCCTCCTCGTCGGGATCGGCTACCGCACGAACGAAGCTGCAGTCGCGGCCTTCGAGGCGGCGTTCGCGGGAGTCCAGGTGGTTGCGTTCGACCTCCCGCACTGGAACGGCGCGGCCGAGGTGATGCACCTCATGTCGTTCATCTCGCCGCTCGACGCCGATCTCGCGCTGGTGTATCCGCGGCTCGCGCCGGTGCGGCTCATGGGGCTTCTTGCGGAGCGCGGCGTCTCGGTCGTCGAGGTCCCGGACGAGGAGTTCGAGTCGCAGGGCTCGAACGTCCTCGCGCTCGGCCCGCGGCGCGCGCTCGCCCTCGACGGGAATCCGGAGACGCGCCGCCGCATGGAACGCGCGGGCGTCGACGTCGTCGTCTACCGCGGGGACGAGATCTCGCGCAAGGGCGACGGCGGCCCGACCTGCCTCACGCGCCCGCTTCTGCGCGGCTAGTGCGCAAGACCGGAATCCCCGAGCGGGGGATTCCGGTCGCGCGGTAGAGCAAAGGACCTGAAGGCGGCCGGCTGTCGCGCGGCCGCACGCGCTGCGACGACCCGATCGGGCCTCTAGCTGTCGAGCGAGAGCTGGCGGTACGGCGACAGCGAGGAGACGCCGACGCCGACGAGACGGAGCGCCCCGGGCCGGTCGCGAAGGCCGCGGTCGAGCAGGCCGCACGCGATCTCGCCGATGAGCTCGGCCTCGTCGACTGCGGCGGCCAGTGTCGTCGAGCGGGTCCGGATCGAGAAGTCGCCGTACCGGAGCTTTGCCGTTACGGTCCTCCCGGAGAGCCCCGAGTTGCGCAGGCGCTCCGCGACGAGCTCGGAGAGCCGCCGGACCTCGGCGTGCAGCACCGCCCGTTCGGACACGTCCTTCGCGAACGTGTCCTCCGCGGAGACGGAGACCTGCTCCAGCTCGAGCTCGAGGTCTCGCGGGTCGATGCCCTGCGCGCGATCTCGCAGGACGACGCCGACGGAGCCCGGGAGCACCGCCTTCAGCTCGGTGTCCGCGAGCGCGGCGAGCCCGCCGATCGTGTCGATCCCAGCCCGCGCCAGGCGTTCCTCCGCACGCGGACCGACGCCGGGAAGCAGCCGCACCGGCAGAGGAGCGAGGAAGCGCGCCTCGCTGCCGGGCGGCACGACGGTGATCCCGCCCGGCTTTCTCCGGTCGGACGCGATCTTGCAGACGACCTTCGAGGTCGAGACGCCGAGCGAGCAGGTGAGGCTCGTCGTCGCGCGCACCGAGGTCTGGATGGCCGAGGCGACCGCGCGTGCCCGCGACGAAGTCCTTCGCAACGGTTCCGAGGTCGAGGTAGCCCTCGTCGATCCCGGTGCGCTCGATTCGCGGCACGAGCTCGGCGACCGTGTCCCAGACCGCGCGCGAGTACTGCCGGTAGAGCGCGTGGCGCGGCCGGAGGAAGATCGCATGTGGGCAGCGCCGGCGCGCCTCCGCGGAGCTCATCGCCGAGTGGATCCCGAAGCGGCGCGCGACGTAGTTCGCCGTCGACACGACGCCGCGCCCCTGCGGGTCGCCGCCGACGACGAGCGGCTTGTCCCGCAGAGACGGGTCCTCGAGCTCCTCGACCGCGGCGAAGAACGCGTCGAGGTCGAGATGGGCGAGAGTCGGCGTCGGCGCGCGCGGCACGGCTCGAAGGCTAGATCCCGCCGCGGCGCGAGCCGGGCCGCCGATCACTGTCCGAAAGAGGCGCCAAGTTACAACTTGTAACTTGGCTCTCGACCCGCGCTCCCCAGTTCGAGAAGCAGCCCGTGAGCGGGGCATTCCCGCCGCACCTGACCCGAGCGGTCGTGGCCGAAAGGGCGCCCAAGTTACAAGTTGTAACTTGGGCTCTCGAGCAGCGATCTATCGTTCGCACGTGAGCGCGAGCGGACAAAACGAGGGCTGTCGGGCATGATCGACGCGCCGCCGCTGCCGCCTCCCGCGATCGAGCAGCCGGCGCCCCGGCAAGTGTCGTACGGGGTCGTGAGCGGACGCGCTGCGCCGGGGGCGTGGCGCGTCGTGGTCTCCGCCGGAGGGCGCGAGCTCGGGGCGCGCGCGCTTCGCGCCGGGTCGGCCCGGGGGCGCCGGTTCTGGCTGCGCGTCGAGCTCCCGGCCGGAGACGTCAGCGTGCGCGTGACCACGATCGCCCGCGACGGCCGCAGCTCGTCCCGGGTCGTTCGCGACGTCTTCGCCCTGCCCGCCGCCGCCCAGCCGCGCTTCGTCCGCGCCCGCGAGGACCCGGCGCTCGCCGGGAGGCTCGGGCCGCTCGTCCGCCGCTTCCCGGGGACGGGCGCCTACTACGTCCAGAACCTCACGAGCGGAGGCGGCGCTGCGTGGAACGCGCGGGCGCGCTTCCCCGCGGCCTCGACGCTCAAGCTCGCGATCGCCGTGACCGCGCTCGTCCGCCATACCGGGATCCCCGCGCCCGGCTCGTACGCCGGCGGGCTCTTCCACCAGATGATCACGGTCTCCGACGACAAGGCCGCGAACGCGCTCGAGGTCTGGATGGCCGGCTCGACGAGCGCCGGCTCCGACCAGGTCAACGCGATGATGCGCTCGATCGGCCTCTACGACTCGATCATGTACGGGGGCTACGAGACGGACGAGGTGCGGATGCCGTCGGGCCGGATTCCCGTCCGCGTCGACGAGCAACCGGCGTGGGGGGTCGGCAAGTACACGACCGCGTGGGACATGTCGCGGCTCTGGCGTTCCGTCTGGCTCGCGTCGGGAGGACTCGGTCCGCTCCGCGCGAAGCAGCCCGGCTTCACGCCCGCCGACGCCCGCTACCTCCTCTGGCTCCTCGCGCACGTGCAGGACTCGCGCGAAGCTCGACACGAGCCTCCGCGGACGGGCGGGCGTGTCCGTCCTGCACAAGGCCGGCTGGATCTCGAGAGCGCGCCACGACACCGGCCTCGTCTTCTGGCCCGGCGGGGTCTTCGTCGCGGGCGTGATGACGTGGAACGGGGCCGGTGTCGGCCAGGGCTCCGACCTGCTCGCGGGCCGCGTCGCCGCGACCTCGCTCGCCCGCTTCCGCAAGCCCCGCGGCTGACCGTACCTCGGTCGCTACACTTTTCGGACCAAGTACGACCTCCGAACGAAAGCGAGAACCGTTGAGCGAGAACACCCGTCTGTTGCTCGTACCCCTGGAGGACCTCGTGGTCTTCCCCAACATGAACGTCACCCTCACCGTCGACGTCGGCGACGAGGAGCGGGTGCTGCTCGTGCCCAAGCACGACGACGAGTACGCAGGCGTCGGAACGGTCGCCGAGGTCACCGACCGCATCCGGCTCCCCGGCGGTGGACGCGCGGTCGCCCTCCAGGGCCTGCACCGCGCCGTTGCGGGCGCGGCAGCCACCGACAGCCAGGGCCGCCTGTTCGTCGATGTCGAGGAGCGCCCCGACGACGAGACCGTCGACGGGCGCATCCGCGAGCTCGAGCGCGAGTACCGCGCGGTCGTCGAGGAGATCCTCGAGCTGCGCGGCGACGACGGCCGGATCGCCGCCTTCGTGCGCTCGATCGTCGAGCCCGGCGCGCTCGCCGACACCGCCGGCTACTCCCCCGACCTCACCTTCGAGCAGAAGGTCCAGCTCCTCGAGACCGTCGACGTGCGCGAGCGGCTCGAGCTCGCCCTCGAGATGCAGCGCGAGCGCCTCGCGCTCATGCAGGTGCGCCGCCGCATCCAGGAGGACGTCGAGTCCGGCGTCGAGAAGCAGCAGCGCGAGTACATCCTGCGCCGCCAGATGGAGTCGATCCGCAAGGAGCTCGGCGAGGACGAGGCGTCGGTGGTCGAGGAGTACCGAACGAAGATCGCCGAGGCCAACATGCCCGAGGACGTCCTCGAGCAGGCCGAGCGCGAGCTCTCCCGGCTCGAGCGCATGGGCGACCAGACGCCCGAGGCGACGGTCATCCGCAACTACCTCGACTGGCTGCTCGCCGTGCCGTGGGACAAGCGCTCGGAGGAGCGGCTCGACCCGCAGCACACGCGCGAGGTGCTCGACGCCGACCACGCGGGCCTCGAGGACGTCAAGGAGCGGATCGTCGAGTACATCGCCGTCGCGAAGCTCCGCAAGGAGCGGGGCGTCGAGGACGACAAGCGCTCCGGCGCGATCCTCACGCTGATCGGGCCGCCCGGCACGGGCAAGACCTCGATCGGCGAGTCGATCGCCCGTGCGACCGGCCGCGAGTTCGTCCGCATGTCGCTCGGCGGCATCCGCGACGAGGCCGAGATCCGCGGCCACCGCCGCACGTACATCGGCGCGCTGCCGGGCCGTCTCGTGCGCGCGCTCCGCGACGCGGGGACGATGAACCCGGTGATCATGCTCGACGAGGTCGACAAGGTCGGCGCCGACTGGCGCGGCGACCCGTGCTCGGCTCTGCTCGAGGTGCTCGACCCGGCGCAGAACCACTCGTTCCGCGACCACTACCTCGACGTCGAGCTCGATCTCTCCGAGGTCTTCTTCATCGCGACCGGGAACATGGCCGAGACGATCCCGGGGCCGCTGCTCGACCGCATGGAGGTCATCCGCTTCGACGGCTACACGACCGACGAGAAGGTCGCGATCGCGCGCGGCTACCTGTGGCCGCGGCAGGTCGAGCGGAACGGCCTGCGCGAGGACGAGGTGTCGATCACGGACGAGGCGCTCGAGCTCGTCGTCGCCGAGTACACGCGCGAGGCGGGCGTGCGCCAGCTCGAGCGCGAGCTCGGGACGATCCTGCGCAAGACCGCGACGAAGATCGCCTCGGAGGAGGCGAAGCCGCCGGTCGAGATCGACGAGGAGACCGTGCGCGAGGCGCTCGGCCGGCAGAAGGTCTACCGCGAGACCGCGGAGCGGACCGCCGTTCCCGGCGTCGCGACGGGCCTCGCCGCGACGGCTACCGGCGGCGACGTCCTCTTCATCGAGGCCACGTCTCACAAGGACGGCGACAAGCTCGTCCTCACCGGCCAGCTCGGCGACGTCATGAAGGAGTCGGCGCAGATCGCGATCTCGACGGTGCGCGCGCTCGCGACGCAGCTCGGGATCGACGAGGACGCGTTCGAGAACCGCGCGTTCCACGTGCACGTGCCGGCCGGAGCGATCCCGAAGGACGGCCCGAGCGCGGGCATCACGATGGCGACCGCGATCGCCTCGCTCCTCACGGAGCGGCCGGTGAAGCACACGGTCGGCATGACCGGCGAGATCACGCTGCAGGGCCGCGTGCTACCGATCGGCGGGCTCAAGCAGAAGGTGCTCGCCGCCCACGCCGCCGGGCATCACGGACATCATCATCCCGGAGCGGAACCGCGCCGATCTGGACGAGATCCCGGAGAACGTGAAGGACGACGTCACCTTCCATCCGGTCATGTCCATCGGCGAGGTGCTCGACCTCGCTCTCGAGGAGAAGCCGGTCGAGTCGAATGTGGCGGTGTAAGACCCAGGCGCCGGTTCCCGAGGAGGTCCGCCGCGTGGCGGACCTCCTCGAGCGGCGCTACGCGGTCTCGATCCTGTACGCGTCCCACCAGGGCTGCACGCGCTTCACGGAGTTCCGGCAGGCGCTCGGCTCGATCCCGCCCGGGACGCTCGCGCAGCGGCTCGTGGAGCTCGAGGAGGCCGGCGTGCTCCGCCGCGAGGTGCGCACGGAGCGTCCGACGCGCGTCGAGTACGTGCTGACGACCGAGGGGCTCGCGCTCCGCTCGCTCATCGACGCGCGTCGCGGTCTGGGCGCGGGCGTAGCCGTCGCCGGACCCCGCTCGGGCCGGTAATACTTCCCGGAATGAAGCGGCTCGCCGACCCGTACCGCGACCTCGACGTCATCGACTCCCGCGCGCCGCGCTTCAACCAGGCGGTCGTCGGGATCCTGTCCGCGGTCGCCGTCCTCACGGGCTGGTGGTGGCTGCTCGCTCTGCTCGCGGCGCAGCTCGCGATCGGGCTCACCTTCGGGCGGCGCTACTGCCTGCCGTGCCTCGCGTACTTCGAGCTCGTCCAGCCGCGCTTCGGCGAAGGGCCGCTCGAGGACGCACGACCGCCGCGGTTCGCGAACATGGTCGGCGTCGCGTTCCTCGCGGCCGCGACGATCGCCTACCTCGCGGGCGCGGCGCTCGTCGGCGTCGTCCTCGGATCGCTCGTCGCCGTCCTCGCGCTCGCCGCCTCGGCGACCGGATTCTGCGCGGGTTGCGAGGCGTACAAGCTCGGCCACCTGCTTACGGGCAGGCCCTTTGTCTCGTGCCCGCTGCCGCCGCGCCCGGCTCAGGGCGCAGGCGCGGCCCCAGAGCGTCTGTAACCGCCGGCCCCCTCGTCGCGTAAGTCTTGGCCTAACCCGGCCGGAACCGCCTAGGCGACCGAGCCGGAGGCCGGCTTTGCCGGCCGGGAGGCTGACACGACTCTCTCTGCGACGGGTACTGAAGGAGGGGGCACGTGGGGGAACCATGGGTTCCCCCACGATCAGTCGTCTTCGGGCCAGAAGTTCTCGATGTATTCGGCGTCGCCGCGCGGGTCGTCGAGCCGGGTCGAGACGATGATGAGCTCCGCGTCTTCGGCCTCGTCGTTCCAGACCGAGCGCCAGGTCTCGGGCGGGACGCGAACGGCCGACCCGGCGCCGACCTCCACGATGTCGTCTCCGAGCTTGAACTGGAGCTTCCCGGAGGCGACGAAGTAGACCTCCTCCTGCGTCCTGTGCCGGTGGCCGTACGAGCCCTTGCCGCCGGTGAACTGCGGCATCCGCCGGTACGCGAACGCCACCTGCTCCGCCTCGAGCCCGGCCGTGAGCAGGCGCAGCTCGCCGGGGTAGTCGCCGAGGACGTCGTCCACGTCCTCGAGCCGCACGATCGTGTAGTCGGCCATCCCCCGCCTGACTCTAACGGTGGCTTCAGCTCTCGAGCGGCGGGACGGTGGCGTTGGCCGGCATGCGTCCCGGGTCCGTGTCCTCGGCACTCCGGAAGTGGCCTTCGCCCGGCCACGGCGTCAAGAGGAGGAGGATGCGCGCCGGCTCGAGGGCGCGGACGCTCCGCGTCTCGCCGGGCTCGAAGGTCATGAGCATCCCCGAGTCGCACTCGAGCTCGCGCCCGCCGAGCGTCACGCCGAGCCGGCCGGAGACGATCTCGACCACGGCGTGCTCGTGCAGGCGGTGGTCTCCCAGCGTGTCGCCCTCGTTCAGATCGATGACCACCGCACGGCAGTCCGGGCGCGAGAACAGCACACGCGGCTCGCGCTTCCCGTCCGCCTCGATCGAGGGCAGATGCCAGCGCTCCACGCGGGCCAAGCTACCACGCTCGCCCTCCGTCCTCCGAGCCGCCCGCCCGGGCGGGGAAGCGAGGGTATGCGACGCGTGGCGACCGGACGTTGTTAGGCTCGGCCGACCGGGTGCTCGTGCGTGGACTCTCCGCCCGTTCCCGGCTACGAAGGCGGGGTTTGCTGCGTGTGTCCGGCTCAGCCCAGACACGACATGAGGAGGGGAGAGTGATGGGCGTAACCACCCGATCCCGTGGGGGTCGCGCGATGAGCAGCCGATTTCGGCGTTCCCTTGTTCTGACGACCGTTCTGGCCCTCTTGCTCGGGGTGTCCGGCGCGGCGGCGCATTTCGGCCTCGGTTCCAATCCGACGAAGACCAGGTCCACGGCATCGACGTCGACTCGACGACGATCCCGGAGCTCCAGAAGCTCATGAAGAAGCACCGGCTGACGTCCGTGCAGCTGACCCACTTCTACCTGCAGCGGATCAAGAAGCTGAACCCGACGCTCAACGCGGTGATCACGGTCAGCCCGACCGCCCTCGCCGACGCGTGGGCAGCGGACAAGGCGCGCCGTCGCGGGGACAAGCGGTCGTTGCTCGGCATCCCGATCATCGTCAAAGACAACGTCAACACGACCGGCATGCCGACGACCGCGGGCTCGTGGGCGCTCGCGGGGAGCACGCCCGACGACGCGTTCATCGCGGCCCGGCTCAAGGCCGCGGGCGCGATCATCATCGGCAAGGCAAACCTCAGCGAGTGGGCGAACTTCCGGTCCGGCCCATCGTCGTCCGGCTGGAGCGGCATCGGCGGCCAGACGAACATGCCCTACGTCCTCGATCGCAATCCGTGCGGCTCGAGCTCCGGCTCGGGCGTCGTCGCGGCTGCTGATCTCGCGGTCGCGGCCGTCGGCACGGAGACGGACGGCTCGATCGTCTGCCCGTCCGGGGCGAACGGCGTCGTCGGGATCAAGCCGACACTCGGGTTGTGGAGCCGCGCAGGCGTCATCCCGATCAGCGCCGACCAGGACACGGCCGGCCCGATGGCCCGCAACGTGACCGACGCTGCGGTCCTCCTCGGTGCAGCGACCGGGGTCGATCCGGACGACCCCGCGACCGCCGCTCAGGCCGGCAATGCCAAGCGTGACTACACGAAGTTCCTCGACAAGAAGGCGCTCAAGCACGCCCGGATCGGCGTCTGGCGCGCCGGAACGTTCGGCCCCTCGACCGCGGCGATCGTCGAGCCGATCCTGGCCGACACCATCGACGCGCTCGAGGACGAAGGCGCGACCGTGATCGATCCGACCAATATCGATCTCTCGGCCACCGAGTTCGAGGGCGACGCGCTCACGTGCGAGTTCAAGACCGACATCCAGACCTACCTCGAGACGTACGTCTCCGGCACGAACCCGGTCAGCGGCCAGCCCTACCCGCAGACCCTCGCGGAGCTGCTCGCTTTCAACGTGGCCCATCCCGAGCTCGAGGGGCCCTGGAACAGCGCCATCTTCGAGGCGGGCGTCGCTACTGGCGGACGCGACGCGGCGTGCGCGGCGCTTCGTGCGGGCGTGACACCGCCGGTCCAGGCCGAGATCGACCAGGTCATGGCCAGCAACAACCTCGACGCGATCATCGCCCTGACCAACGGACCGGCCTGGATCACCAACGACGATCCGGCGGGCGGCGACTTTGCCGCAACGAACGGCTTCGCGAACTTCGTCGGCTCCTCCTCCGCGGCGGCTGTCTCCGGCTACGCGGACATCACGGTGCCGGCCGGGCGTCACGGAGTCCTGCCGATCGGCATCACCTTCATCGGCGGCCGCTGGGACGAGCCGGAGCTGATCGGCCTCGCCTACGACTTCGAGCAGGCCACCGAGGTTCGGCGCCCGCCGAGGTTCATCCCGACCATCGGCGACGACCCGCTGGGCGGGAGCGGGGCGCAGCAGCGCTCGTCGCACGAGAAGCGAGAGGCGTCCATCCCGGACCGCGACAGCAATTGGACGACGCCGCAGCGATGAGAACGTCGCCGAAGCGGATGTAGAGAGTCCCCGGTCCCCGTCCCCAACCCCAAGGAGCCCGGGCTCCCCGGCCCGGGCTCCGCCCCATTCCTGGCGGTCTAGTACGGCTAGCTGCAGCCGCGTTTCGCCTCAGGCGGGTGCGAGGCCGCGGGCCTTGCGGCTCGCGGCCGTCTGACGCTTCTGGGCGGACAGCTCGATCTTCCGGAGGCGGACGTCCTTCGGCGTCACCTCGACGCACTCGTCCTCGCGGATGTACTCGAGCGCCTGGTCGAGCGAGAGCGGCCGCGGCGGGATCAGCCGGACGGTCGCATCGGCGCTCGGCGCCCGCGTGTTCGTCAGCTTCTTCTCCTTCGTCGCGTTCACGTCCAGGTCTTCCGGGCGCGCGTTCTCGCCCACGATCATCCCTTCGTACACGTCCACGCCCGGAGCGACGAAGAGCGAACCGCGCTCCTGGAGCGACAGGATCGAGTAGGAGGTCGTCTTGCCTTGGCGATCGGCGACGAGCGCGCCCGTCGGCCGGGTCCGGAGCTCGCCGGCCCACGGCTCGAAGCGCTCGAAGACGTGGTGCAGGATCCCGGTGCCGCGCGTCTCCGTGAGGAACTCCGTGCGAAAGCCGATGAGTCCGCGCGCCGGTACGAGGACGTCCATCCGGATCCAGCCGGTGCCGTGGTTGACGAGCGCCTCCGTGCGTCCCTTCCGGAGTGCGAAGAGCTGCGTCACGACGCCGAGGTACTCCTCCGGCGCGTCGATGGAGACACGCTCGACCGGTTCGTGCAGCACTCCGTCGATCTCGCGCGTGACGACCTTCGGCTTGCCGATCGTCAGCTCGAACCCCTCGCGCCGCATCTGCTCGACGAGGACCGCGAGCTGGAGCTCTCCGCGGCCCTGCACCTCCCACGCGTCCGGGGACTCGGTCGGGAGGACGCGCAGCGAGACGTTGCCGACGAGCTCGGCGCGGAGCCGGGCCTCGACGAGGCTTGCGGTCACCTTGCCCCCCACGAGCCCGGCGAGCGGAGCCGTGTTGATGCCGATCGTCATCGAGAGCGACGGCTCGTCGATCGCGATGAGCGGGAGCGGGCGCGGATCGTCCGGGGCGGCGAGCGTCTCGCCGATCGTGATCTCGGGGATGCCCGCGACCGCGATGATCTCTCCTGGGCCGGCCTCCTCGGCCTCGACACGGTCGAGCGCCTCGGTCACGTACAGCTCGGTCACCTTCGCCCGCTCGATGGTGCCGTCGGAGCGGCACCACGCGATCTGCTGCCCGCGCTGGATCCTCCCCTGCACGACGCGACAGAGCGCGAGCCGTCCCAGATAGGGCGACGCGTCGAGGTTCGTCACGAGCGCCTGCAGCGGATGCCCCTCCTCGTAGGTCGGTGCGGGGATGCGCTCGAGGACGAGGTCGAGCAGAGGTCGCAGGTCCGGCTCGAGCGCGTCCGGATCGGGCTCGAGCGACGCGCGACCCGCCTTCGCGTTGCAGTACACGATCGGGAACTCGATCTGGCTCTCGTCGGCGTCGAGGTCGAGGAAGAGCTCGTAGACCTCGTTCACGACGCTGTCGATGCGGGCATCCGGCCGATCGACCTTGTTCACGACCAGGATCACGGGCAGGCGGGCCTCGAGCGCCTTGCGCAGCACGAACCGCGTTTGCGGCAGCGGGCCCTCGCTCGCGTCGACGAGCAGGAGCACGCCGTCCGCCATCGTCAGCCCGCGCTCGACCTCCCCGCCGAAGTCGGCATGGCCGGGCGTGTCGATGATGTTGATCTTCGTGTCGCCGTAGCGGACGGTCGTGTTCTTGGCGAGGATCGTGATCCCCTTCTCGCGCTCGAGGTCCATCGTGTCGAGCACGCGCTCGTTGACGTCCTGGTTCTCGCGGAAGGCGCCCGACTCCCAGAGGAGCGCGTCGACGAGCGTCGTCTTGCCGTGGTCGACGTGCGCGACGATGGCGACGTTGCGAAGGTCCGAGCGGACGGCCACGGGCCGAGGGTAGCCACGGCACGTCGAACGCGCGCATGCTCTACACCTCGGGAGACGCCGCTGAACCTGTCAGCGAATGAGAACACGCGGTGTCCATCCGGAGTGCGGGTTGTAAAAGCCGAGTTTCCTAGCTAACCTCCGCTGCGGGGATCGGCCTCTCTGGGGATCGGAGAGGGAAGGCTAACTGCGGGGAGTTGGGTGAACCTGGGGCGGGACACTATGCGCGCGTGCCGCGTTGCGGCACTTGGTAAGCACCTTCGGTGTGACGACACACCGTTTCGTGTGCGAGGAGCGACCTACGGCACGTTCGCGCCGCGGTTCGACGGCGCGCGCTTTCCGCACCACGCACAGGTGGACGCCGACTTCGGCGCCATGGCAGCCGCGGGCTTCAACACCGTGCGCATCTACACGCCGCCCTCGCCCGACGTCCTCGACCTCGCGGCAGAGCATGGGCTGAAGCTCCTCGTCGGTCTCGACTATCACGACTGGCGCATGGAGCCGGTCCCAGGGAGAGCGGCGGCTCGGCGGATTCTCGATGCCGGCCTGGCCGCGGCCGACGCGGCCATGTCTCAGGTCGGCGGGCGTCCGGAGGTACTCGGGATCGCCGTCGGAAACGAGGTGCCCGGCGACATCGTGCGCGTCCACGGGATCGGCTCGGTGGAGCGGACGCTGTCCGCGATCGTCGCCGAGGTGCACAGCGCGGACCCGGAGATGCTCGCCTGCTACGTCAGCTTCCCGACGACCGAGTACGTGGAGGTCGAGGGTCAGGATTTCGTCTGCTTCAACGTCTTCCTCGAGCGGCCGGAGGCGTTGCGGCGCTACCTCCGGCATCTCCAGCGGGTGGCCGGCGACAAGCCACTCGTGCTGACGGAGCTGGGACTCGCGGCGGCCCTCCACGGCGAGGAGGTGCAGGCGGCGTCCCTCCAGAGCCAGCTCCGCCTCGTCGACGAGTGCGGCCTCGCGGGCGCGACGATCTTCAGCTGGACGGACGAGTGGAACGTCGGCGGGACGGACGTCGAAGGCTGGGGCTTCGGGATCACGACTGCCGAGCGGCGACCGAAGCCGGCGCTGTCCGCCGCGCGGAGATGGGCGAGGTCGAACCTTCACGGGCTGCGGCCGCGGTGGCCGCGCATCTCGGTCGTCGTCTGCGCGTACAACGCGGCGGCGACGATCGAGGAGTGTCTCGGCTCGCTCGCGCGATGCGACTACCCGAACCTCGAGATCCTGGTGGCCGACGACGGCTCGACGGACGATACGCGCGATCTCGCGCGGCGCTACCCGGTCAGGCTGCTCGAGCTGCCCCACGGGGGCCTCTCGACCGCGCGCAACCACGGAATCGCCGCCTCGACCGGTGACATCGTCGCCTTCCTCGACTCGGACGCCGCCTGCGACCCCGAGTGGCCGTACCACCTCGCGCTCTCACTGGAGGACGAGAACGTGGTCGCGACGGGCGGTCCCAACCTGCCGTTCCCCGACGCGGGCTTCGTCGAGCGGGTCGTCGCAGCCTCGCCGGGCGGGCCCGTCGAAGTCCTCCTCTCGGACGATCGGGCCGAGCACGTGCCCGGCTGCAACATGGCGTTCCGCAAGGACGCACTCGACGAGATCGGGTACTTCGACCCCGTGTACACGGCGGCCGGCGACGACGTGGACGTCTGCTGGAAGCTCCTCGATCGCGGCTACGAGATTGCGTTCTCCCCCGCGGCACAGGTGCTCCACCATCGGCGCGCGACGGTGAAGGGGTACCTCCGGCAGCAGGTCGGGTACGGGAAGGCCGAGCGGCTGATGGCCAGCCGCCACAAGCATCGCTTCAACCGCATCGGGCAGGCCCGGTGGGCCGGGTTCATCTACGCGAGGCCGAACGTGCTGAGCAGGCTGCTGCGGCCGGTCGTCTATCACGGCTCGATGGGAACCGCGCCCTTCCAGCCGGTCGTGGGCCGGCGCTCGGAGGGAGCGCTCGCCGGCTTGGGAGCCTGCCTTCCGCTGCTCCTTCTCGTCGCGCTCCTAGGCGTTCTCGCGCCCTTCGACCCGCGCTGGCTGGCGGCCCCGGTGGCGGCGCTGCTGGCGGTGCTCGCCTACGCCGTCGCGGTCGCCGTCCGGCCGCCACGGAGCGAGGCGCGGCCGCTTCGCTTCCGCTTCCTCGTCGCGGCCCTGCACGTCGCCCAGCCGTTCGCACGTCTGTGGGGGCGGATGCGCGGGAGAGTTCCGCAGCCTCTCCCGCGGGTGGGACCGCAACCGTGGGTCGGCGAGCGGGCAGTGTGGCTCAACGCCCTGGCGCAGGAACTTGCGGCGAGGGGTTGTCGCGCCCAGCCGGGCGAGGCCCACGAGCCCTGGGACCTCTCGGTGCGCAGGACGCCGCTCGTCAATGCACGGCTCACGACGGCGGTCCACTGGGGATGGACGCCTTCCCACCGGATCGCCCTCCGGCCGAGGCCGGTGCTCTCGGTCGCGCTCGGCGCGTCGCTCGCGACGACATTGGCGGTCAGCGCCTGGTACGGGATCGTCGTCTCGTCTGCCCTGGCCATCGCCGCTGTCGGCGACGCGGCGTTGCTCGCCCGCAGTGCGCGCGAGTCGCTCAGAAGGACCACGCAAGGCGCCTGGACGAGGTCTCAAGACCCGCGAACGGCCCGAGACCTGGAGGCGGTGCTGCGGGACCGGCTCGTCCCGGACACGGCGCTGCTCGTCCCGGACACGGCCGAGTCCGTATACGTCCAGGAACCGGTATGACC
>CAVQTO010000002.1:0-1363586 GCA_963716605.1 uncultured Actinomycetes bacterium
CGATCGAGGGCCGCAAGACGGTCGACGAGGTGAATCCGGTCATGCGCTCTCGGCTCAAGAGCCTGTTGCGAAGAACCGCTTCGAGCTCGCGCCACCCGCGGCGTCGCGCGCTTGCGCTCGTCTCGATCATCGTCCTGATAGCAGCGTTGGCGGCCGGCTGCGGCGGAGACTCCGGCGGCGACGACACGGCGCCGGCCGCGGCGGAGTGGATGACGCCCAACGCCAGCTACGAGAACACCCGCGTCGCGAACTCGGAGATCGACTCCGAGAACGTGGACGACCTGAACATCACCTGGACGCAGCCGCTCACCGGCTCCGGTTCCTTCGGGGCTTTCGCCTCCACGCCGCTCATCAGCGAGGACGGCGTCGCCTACGTGCAGGACCTCGCCTCGAACGTCATGGCGTACGACCTGGAGACGGGCGAGCAGCTGTGGAAGGTCGAGTACGACGCGCCGACGCTCGGGCCGAACGGCCTCGCCCACGAGGACGGGGTCCTCTTCGGCGTGACCAACGGCGACGTGTTCGCGCTCGACGCCGAGTCCGGGGAGGAGGTCTGGAAGGAGCAGGTCCTCGAGTACGACTCCGGGGTCGCGGAGGGCCAGAACCTCGGCTTCACGATCCAGCCGGCGGTCCGGGACGGCGTCCTGCACCTGTCCGAGGCCGCGAAGGCCGGCGGTGGCAGCGCCCTCGCGTTCGATGCAGAGACGGGCGAGCAGCTCTGGTCCTTCGACACCACGGATGAGCCCCGGGGCGACGACACGCCTTCGGGTGGAGCCTGGAACACGCCGCTCGTCGACGACGAGGGCAACGTCTACTACTCGGTCGCGAACGGCTACTACTCCCCGAACGCACAGAAGAGCACGCAGAACGAACGCCTCTACACGAACAGTCTCGTGAAGCTCGACGGCGAGACCGGAGAGCTTCTCTGGTACTACCAGGCCCTGCCGAACGACTTCTGGGACTGGGATCTGCACCTCTCGCCCGTGCTCGCGGACTCGGACGGCGAGGACCTCGTGGTGACCGGCGGGAAGCTGGGGTACGTCATCGCCGTCGATCCGGAGACCGGCGAGGAGGTCTGGAAGACGTCGGTCGGGACCCACAACGGCCACGACGAGGACAGTCGCAAGCAGCTGGACGGCACTCTCGAGCTCTCGCCCCCGTTCGAGGTCTTCCCCGGCGCGTACGGCGGCGTCGAGACGAACCTGGCGGTCCACGAGGGCAAGGTCTACGCGGCGGTCGTGAACCTTCCGGGGCTCGTGAACGAGGCCGCGGATCTGAACCGGCCTGTGCCCGCGGTCGACTTCGCCAGCGGCAGGGGCGAGCTCGTCAGGCTCGATCTCGCGACGGGCGCGATCGACTGGAGCGTCGAGCTCGACACGATGCCGCTCGGCGCGGTCACCATCTCGAACGATCTTCTGTTCACGACGCTCTTCGACGGGCGGCTCGTCGCGCATTCGCTCGGGGACGGCTCGCAGGTCTGGTCTTCCAGGCTGCCGGCCGGGACGAACTCACCGCTCGCCATCGCGGGAGACAGGCTCGTCACGGCCGCGGGCTTCCCGCAGGGCGCGGGTCAGGAGCCTGCGCTCGTCGTCCTCCAGCTCAACGGCGAGGGAGTCACGCCTCTGCCTGCCGGAGACGGCGCCGACGAACCGGACACCGGAGACGGCGCCGACGAACCGGACAGTGGCGACGGCAGCCAAGCGGGCGGCAGCGCCATCGAGGTCGGCGTGGTCGAAGGCGCCCTCCGGTTCGACCCGTCCGAGCTCAGCGCCGAGGCGGGCGAGGTGACGTTCCGCTTCAACAACACCGAGGCGATGGCGCACGACTTCGTCATCGAGAAGGACGGCGAGCGCGTTGCCGGCACGGAGCTCATCTCCAATGAGAGCGCAGAGCTCACTGTCGAGCTCGAGGCCGGTGGGTACACGTTCATATGCACGCCGCACGAGTCCGCCGGGATGACGGGCACGCTGACCGTAAGCTGACGGATCGTACGTCCCGCACGACGCCGAGCGGCGGCCGCCACGGGCGCATCCCTCCCGTGGCCCCGCCGCCGGCGACTGGGCGCGCCTTCTCAGTTCATCCTCCCGGTGCTACTGCGTCTCGCGAGAGAACTCGGCGACAAGCTATCCATGGTGGAGGCGATCTTCTGCCTCGCCGGGATCGCCGCAGCCACCGGGGATCTGGCACGGGCACGCGACTTGCCGCCGCAGCCGAGCTCCACCACTCGCCTCTTGCACCGGAAGGGATGAACCTCGACGACGAAGTCCGAGCGAGCATCGAGAGCGCGATAGCCGACTTTGACCCGGGGATCTGGCAACAGGCTTGGGCAGCAGGCAGCGCGATGAGCCTCGATGAGGCTACCGATGACGCACAGCTCGTCGAGACTTAGGACGCCGCAATGCGCGAGCGTCCTCTCGCCTGAACCGCCCTGGGGCGAAACTGGCCGGCGCCGGATGGAGCGCTTATGGAGCCTAGCGGGCGCAACCAGTGGTTGCCGTGGGTTGCGACCGGTTGCCGCTGAACCTTGATGGTAAGGAGGGGGTCACACGTCCGCCTGGCAACTGCCGCTCGAGCACGAGTCGTCCGCCTCGTACGGGCTCTTCGACGCGTCAGCACGGGCAGCAAACGTCTGATATCGGCTTCGCTCAACCATGCGGGATCGAATCGCAGAACGCTCAGAAACCCGCATGAATAGAGCGATTCCGTGCCCCATTCGCCAAACGTCGCGACCCTCGAACCGGCCTGTCACGCCGGAGGTCGCGGGTTCGAGTCCCGTCGCTCCCGTTCTCAAAGGCGCTGGAAACGGCGCCTACCAATTGACCCAATTGGGTCCTATCGGACGAGGCGAGGGACCGGCAGGCTGGATGCGATCGGGTGATCACCATTGATCGCCCGCTAACAGGAACCGTGACACGAGGACGTCCGGGACCCGCTGCCGATACACACGGTCGTACGCACGCAATGAGAGGAATCATGGGTCGCGCCGATCACATCTACGTCAGCCGAGGCATCTACACCCATCACGGCATCGACGCCGGGGACGGGACCGTCATCCACTTCTCTGGTGAGCCGAGGGACAAGCGTGATGCTGACATCAAGCGCTCAACCCTCGCGGCGTTTCTCTCCGGCGGAACGTTGAGGGTCCGTCGTTACGGAGTTCGCGACAGCGCGGAAGTGACGATGTTCAGGGCCGAGTCAAGACTCGGAGACAAGAGCTACCACCTTGTCACCAACAACTGCGAACACTTCGCCATTTGGTGCTGCACCGGAAAGCACGCCAGCAGTCAGGTCCGCGGAGTCGGCAGCGTCACCGCTCAGAGCGCGGTCGCTGGGACGGCCGCAGTAGCTACGACCGGGGTTGTCGCCAGCATCGGTACTGTCGCCGGCGTTAGCGGGCCCGGCATCATGACTGCCCTGAGCACCGTAGGCGGTCTCGTCGGCGGTGGGGCTGCAGTCGGCCCCGCCGTGCTCGCGGTTCCGGGCGCGGCTGCGAGCGTCATCATCACCCAGGTTGCGTTGCGAGACGATGAGTCCCTGCCAGACGATGAGCGCGCCGCTCGGCGCGACGGACGCGCGGCGTCCGTCGTCGGCGCCGGCGCAGGATTCGTAGGCGGAGTTGCCGCCATCAGCGCCGCCGGGGTCTCTGGCCTCAGCGCAGTGGGCATCACCAGCGGCCTGGCGACGATCGGTGGCGCGGTCGGCGGAGGCATGGTCGCGGGCACCGCGGTCGTGGTTGCGGCGCCCGCGGTTCTTGCTGCCGGCGCGGCGACCGGGGTCTTCATGCTTAGCCGGCACTGGCGGAAGTCAGTCCAGGCCAGGCTGTTCAGCACGGGTGATTCCGGACCAACGCCCCCGACGCTGCCATGTAATGACGGGTCCGCCATAGGGTAGGTGGACCATCGGCCTGGGGCTGCGGCTGCGGCGGGCAGCGGCCACGAGGTCGCAGGTTCTGCTTGCTCGGCCCCACGTAGCCTGCGAGGCGCCCTGCGAAGTCGACCGCATCGAGGCAGGTGCGGTAGCCGCGGCGGTGTGCGGCCGACTGTCGCTTCGACGACCCCGTCCGGCGACACACTCGCCCCGGCTCCCGTCGCGGTTCCGACAGGACCTGACGCACCGCTACGACCCTAGGGCGCGGGGCGGGAAGGTCGTCGACATCGTCGACCCGCACACGACCTCGCTCAGTGACGCCTGGCCGAAGGCGATCGGACTGGCCGAGTACGCGGACAAACACGAACACGACTACGGGCGCATCGAACTCGTGATTGTCGACAACGGCGAACTCCGCCGGCTTGATCTGACCGACTCAGACACTTTGTCCAAAGTAAGTAGCGTCTCCGGCCAGAACGACGGCGGAGATTCACATCAAGCCTCCTAGTTCTTCGGCGGTGGGGGTTGGGACGACGAAGCCGTCAACGCCCGGAACCGTCGGGTTCCCGTCGTCGTGCGCGCCAGCGCAGCCAAAGGAACATGGCGGCACCGATCCCGCCCACTTCCGGATCGAACCCGGCCCAGACGCAAAACACCGTCCAGAGCACCAGGCCGACCGCCGTCCAGGCGTCCCACCACCACCAGTTGCTGAGGAGTAGACTCGTGAGTCTCGCCTTCGTTGCGCGCTTCTCTTGAAGCCCGTTCTCTCGCAGCAGGGCACCTGCCCCGGAAGGGGGCACTATGACGAGCACCATTTCTCTTGTCCGCCACCGCGTTGCCGACTTCGACGCTTGGAAGAAGGTCTACGACGGCTTCGCCCCGATCCAAACCGAGCACGGCGTACTCGGCCACCAGGTGCTGCGCTCGATCGAGAATCCCAACGAGGTCATCGTCACTCACACATTCGACTCACCCGAGGTCGCGAAGGCTTTCTTCGCCAGGCCTGAGTTGAAGGAAGCAATGAGCCAGGCGGGCGTGGATGCCGACTCTGTTCAGATCTCCTACTTCGACGAGGTCGAAGCCGGCACGCTGGTCGGCGTCTAGTCACACCTACAGCCGGGCCGCGTTGCATCGGAGGCGCGGTCCGGCTCACCTCTGAGCGACGCCGATCTGCGGCCCGAACGAGGAGGCGAATGCCCCCGCAGTCTGGTTCCACGAACCTCGAGACCCTGCCTTCCTCGGGCCGGGTACATGTCCTCGGCGCGGGCCCAGTGGGTCTACTGCTGACGGCACTGCTCCAGTCGGTGGAGGGGTTCTCCGTGCACCTCTACGAGAAGCGACGCGAGTACACCCGTACCCGGATGGTCCGGCTCGGCTCATACCTCGTTGCAGATTCCGTCGAGAGCTACCGTGACGATCACATCGATGGAGAGAACATCGAGGCGGTCTTCGATCCGGCAGAGCTCGACGAGGGCCTCGCGTTCAGACAATCGATTCCTTCGGACCTGATGACACTTCTTCGCGGATGGGCACTAGGGTTCTGCCCGCTCAACGCCATCGAGCACTCCCTCAGCGATCTGATCGATACGCGCAGGTCGAATGAGGTGCAGCGCACCGCGGCCGTCGTATCGGCAGAGGACGCGGTGGCGATGCTCGAGCCGGGAGACATCCTGATCGACTGCACCGGTAGCAAGTCGCTGCTTCGAGATCACCTGGCGGCAGGCTCCGACGAGGTGGAGGGAGGCAGGAACACGCTCAGCATCCGACTCGAATACGCGCTCGTCATCACGTTCCTGTACGGCCAGACATACGACTGCAACGAGTACTGCAAGTACTACAAGAACATCGAGAACGCGCACTACAAGTTCATTCCGATGGTCCACCGCACACACGCCGACGGCGGCGTCAGCCACGTTACGGGCATCGTCAACATCACCGCCGAGGACTATGAGGCGATGCCATCCCGGTTCGACGGCGAGTGGCTTCGCAGCAACTTTCCCGACGTCGCCCAGTCGATGGACCGTTTTATCGACAAGATCAAGCAAGAAACTCACGGCGAGGTGCTCGGCGACCTCGAGATTCTCCGGATACCCCTGGATCTGTACCGGGCCCGCAATGCGACCAGCCGGCAGTGGCTTGCGACGGGGCCCAGCGATCACCCGTTCGCCAGCTCGCCCGTGTTCCTCGCCGGCGATTCGGCCATTGGCTCTCCGTACTTTCAGTCGATTTCGCTTGGCTTCGAGTGTGCGATGTACTTGGCAGGGCTCATCGCGCAGCGCGACCTGCTACTCGGAGAGATGTTCGCTCGCTATGAGCTGTACATCTACAAGCAGTGGCTTCGCGTCTACATGCAAAGCAAGATGATCAAGCACAACAAAGATCTGTTCGAGTGCGTCGATGACCCGCTTGCGCTCCTGGACAAACTTCACATCTATTAGCGGGATTCGCGATACTGGTCTGTGATGTCGTGCCCGCACTGTGGTCGTGCCATCGTGATCGAGCACACCCCTCTGAACTACCCGCAGGCTCAGCTGCTGAAGGTCGTGCCCGAGGACGGTGCTGATGTTCGCGTCGAGCACCTGCCCGATGACTTACGCATGTACTACGAGGACGCGACCCGCGTCCTCGAGGCCGTAGGAGCGCACGCATCCCACGTCGATCAGAAGACGGCGCGACGGGCATTGCAGTTCACAACCCAGGTTCTGAGGAACCTCTTCGAGATCCCGCCTGAGCTTGCCGCTCGCTCCGAGCCCGAGGACGACCCCGAGTAGAGCTCGCTCCGCCTAGGCAAGGCGAACATGATGCGACACCTCCGGTGAGGTCGCGCTGTCGTGCCCGAGCGTGCGGGAATGTCGCTTGAGGCATCGGGATTTCCGTCCGCCACACAGTTCGCGTCTTGATCGCCTTTGGCTGGCCCGCCAGACTCGTGGCGTGAGCATCGTGATTCGCCCATACGTAGAGCGCGACGAGCGAGGCTGGCTGCGGTGCCGCGTGCTGTCGTTCCTCGACACCGCGTTCTTCGACTCGGTCGAGCGCGAGAAGGAGCGCTACGAGAAGCCGGCTATCGAGCTCGTGGCCGAGGACGGACGCGAGATCATCGGGCTTCTCGATCTTGAGTGCGACAGCGACGGACTTGCCGACCGGCCAGGACGCGGCGGGATGATCTGGCATCTCGCAGTACATCCCGATCGGCAACGCCAGGGAGTTGCATCGTCGCTGTTAGAGGTCGCCGAACGTCAGGCGCGCGAGGGCGGGCTCGTTCGGCTTGAAGCATGGACACGTGACGATGCGCACGTCCAGCGCTGGTACGAGCGCCACGGGTTCACCCAGATCGACTCGTACTTACACGTCTATCTCGAGCGCGACGACCTGCGTCGGTTCGACGGCGAGCTCCGACTCGTGAAAGCCTTTGCTCACTACACGGGAGACGACCCAGCGAAGATACGGCAGCGATACCTGCGCGTCCACAGTGATGTCCTCTATGAAAAGCGACTCTGAGCACGTCTGACTCGCGTGGGCGAGTGTGCGGGGTCGCTTGAGGCTGATGCAGCGACGCCTGGAGCGAACGTAGCGTGGAGCCTCGCGCTCCGGAGCGGAGGTCTGGTACCGGGATATCCACCCGTTTAGGCTCGTGACCGATGCGCGACTATCACTTCACGCCGGAGAGCTACTTGTCAATGATGCGTGAGGCCGTACCTGGCTACGACCGCTTGCAGGACGAGACGTTGGCCGCGACGGGTGTGGGCGCCAAGTCGGTTCTCGAGCTCGGGATCGGGACGGGCGAGACGGCTCGGCGCGTACTCGACAGACACCCCGATGCGCAGCTAATCGGCATCGACGCGAGCCCCGGAATGGTCAACGTCGCCCGTCACAGCCTGCCTTCCGATCGAGTCAGGGTGCTCGTGGGTCGACTGGAGGATCCTTTGCCGGAGGGGCCTCTCGACCTCGTCGTATCGGCTCTTGCAGTCCATCACCTCGAAGGCACAGGCAAGGCTGGTCTCTTCCAACGCATCGCCAGCGCGCTCGACCCGGCCGGGCGTTTCGTCCTCGCCGACGTCGTGGAGCCGGTCGATCCCTCGTATGTCGTGACGGAAATCGACCCTGAGGTCGATCACCCCAGCAAGCTCGACGAGCAGCTCGCCTGGCTGGAAGCCGCGCGCCTGTTCCCGGAGGTCACCTGGACTCACCGAGATCTCGTGGTGATAGTCGCCAGCCCGGGCTAGGGCTCAGGCGGAATGACGGCAGGCTGCGCGAGTGTTCGGGAATGTCTCTTGACCGCCGGTCTCAGGAGTCGGCGACAACAGGTGTGGCGCCGCCGCGCAGCGACCGTGCGAGCGCGATTGCTTCGTCGAGTGTCGTCCCGGAGCCTGCCGCCTTCTCCCGCTCCCAGGTCTCCTCGCCGAGCACCGCTACGAGCTGGCGTTCGAAGTGCCCTTCCAGATCGGCGCCTGCGTCGTAGTACGCGTTCATGACCACGCCGGCGTCGCTGTTGAGGTGAGCGACGGCGCCGCGGAGGCGGGCGGCATGGACCGCGACGTCCGGTTCGGCGGCAAGGGCGGTACACGAGAGGGCGTCGGCGAGGTAAGACGAGTGCGAGCCGGTCGCGGCAAGTGCCAGCTCGAGCATCTCGGAAAACGCAGCGCGGGCTTCGACTCGTTGCCCCATGCCGAGTGACGCGAGCCCAAACCCCTTGAGCGACTCCATCTCGTAGTACTTGCTGGCGCTGCTGCGGAGCCGCGTCAGCACAGCCGCGTATGCGGCACGGGCGGATTCGAAGTCGTGCGCGACGAGCTTGTACTCGCCGAGGTCGGCGAGACCGATGGTCTCCAGGGCCACCAGCCCGCTCCGGCGAGCCTCGTGAACGAACCGCTCGAAGAGCGCATGCGCCTCGTCGGTGCGCTTGACGCCTGCGAAGATGCCGGCCAGGTTGCCCATCGCCTGAATACGCGACGCGTCGTCGAGCGTCTCGGCTTCCTCGGCAGCTTGTCGGCCGAGCCGAACCGCCTCCGCGGCGTCGCCCCTATGAATCGAATAGAACGCCAACTCCGAGAGAGCCAGGCAGTGGGGCTCCGTGCCAGGCTCGGCGAGTGCGAGCGCCTCGCGGGCGGCGACCTCAGACGCATCCACTCGCCCGAGGTGCATGTCGACGTCGGAGAGGCGGACCAGCAGCGCCGCCCGCGACTGGTGAGGAAGGCCGTCGCGCGCAAGAAGTGCCCGGAGCCGCTCGTGCTCCTCCGCAACCGCTCCCCGGAACCTCCAGAAGAAGTGAAGCATGTAAGCGGCACGCGCGGCCTCGACCGGGGCGGCGTCGCTCAGGCGATCGAGCATCGCGCGGAGGTTGTCCTCCTCGTCGTCGTACCAGGCGAGGATCTCCGGTTGTCCGGCTCCGAGCCGGTCGGGATAGTTCGCCTCCAGCCGCGCGAGATACCAGCGGGCGTGGCGGAGCGCGTACTCAGCGGTTTCACCACCGTCGTCGAGCCGTTCGCGCGTGTACTCGCGGATCGTCTCGAGCATCCAGTAGCGCTCTCGCGTGAACCGAAGGAGGCTCTTCTCGACGAGGGACTGGAGCGTGTCGAGGTCGGCGCCGCAGACTTCTTCGGCGGCATCGAGGGTGCAACCACCCCGGAAGACGGAGAGCGCACGAAAGAGGCGCTGCTCCTCCTGGGAAAGCAGGCCGTAGCTCCAATCGATCGTTGCACGCAGGGTCTGCTGACGCGGATCGGCGTCACGGCCGCCGCGAAGCAGATCGAGGCTCTCGGAGACGCGGTCGATGATCTGCTCCGGAGAGAGCGCCTTGCAGCGTGCGGCCGCGAGCTCGATCGCAAGCGGGAGGCGATCGAGCCGATCGCAGATCGCGGCCGCCGTCGCGTACTCGATCTCGATCTCGGGCGCGACCGCGCCCGCCCGCTGCCGGAAGAGCTCGACCGACGGCGACTCGGGAAGCGGCGACAACGGGTACTCGCGCTCGACCGCGATCCGCAGGGCCTCTCGACTGGTGACGAGGAGCCGAAGGCGTGGGCACTCGCCCGCGAGCGCCGCTAGTTCCGAGGCCGCATCCACGATCTGCTCGAAGTTGTCAAGGAAGAGAAGGCACTGGGCGTCGCCGATGTGCCGCGCGACATCGCCCTCGGCCCCGATCGCGTCCGCAATCGTGGGAAGGACGAGAGCCGGGTCACGGAGCGACGCCAGCGGGACGAACCAGAGGCCGTCCGGAAACGCGTGCGTCGCCTCGCCGGCGACCGCGAGCGCGAACCGCGTCTTGCCGACGCCGCCTGGCCCGGTGATCGTCACCGCGCGCGCTCCATCGAGAAGCGCTTGCAGGACGTCCGCGAGCTCCTTCTTCCGGCCAACGAGGGGATTCGCAGCCAGCGGGAGGTTCGAGCGGTACAGACTCCTCAGTGGCGGGAACTCGCCGTCGCCGCGCTGGTAGACGCGCTCTGGGGCCGCGAGATCCTTGAAGCGGTGCTCACCGAGGTCGACGAGCCCGTCGAGACCGGCGAGCGCAGCCGTTGACGCGGCGACGAGCACCTGCCCTCCGTGGCCGACGGCAGCGATGCGCGCGGCGCGGTGCACGTCGTCTCCGACGTAGCCTTCGTCGGTGACGAGCGGCGTCCCCGTGTGCAGGCCGACGCGCACGCGGATCGGGACCAGGCGACAGCGACTCCGTGAGGGCGGCCGCAGCAGCGAGAGCGCCGGGCGCGGTCGGGAACGCGAAGAAGAATGCGTCTCCCTGCGTGTCGACCTCGACGCCGCCCTCGGCCGCGCACGTCTCACGAATGATCCGGCGGTGCTCGGTGAGCGCCTCCGCGTACGCCTCGGCGCCTAGCGAGTGCAGGAGCTTCGTCGAGCCCTCGACGTCCGTGAAGAGGAACGTGACGGTGCCGGTCGGAAGATCCTTTCGCACGAGGCGATCATCCGCCCGAAGAGACGAGGCGTCCAGTCGCACCCATGCTCTGGCGAGAGGATCGCCGAGTGCGCGAGTGTGCGGGAATGTCCCTTGAGCGGTTGTCAGACCTGCGCGCGACCGAGCGAGTCGATCTGCTCGCGGACGCGACGCACAAGGGGCAGACAGCGCTTGCCTTCCCATACGGCCAGCGCTCGCCCGAGCACTTCCCGTGCCTCGTCGACACGACCCGCGTGCTCGAGCACCAAGGCGAGGTCCTCGTTGCTCCAGCCCTGGAGCCAGACGTTGTCCGTCTCCGTCTCCGCCGTGGCTACGGCGGCACGTGCCCGTTCCTCGGCTTGATCGTGGGTGCCGGACCTGCTGAGGAGGAGTGCCTCCACCGCCGGGACGAGAGTTCGCTCCACAGGGTGCCAACCCGCCACTCGAGCGGCGTCCAATAGAGGCTCTACCTCGTCGATACGGCCCAAGTAGTAGAGGTCGCGCGCAAGCATCGACTTCCACGAGGCCATGACGCCGTCGCTGCCCGGAGGTGCCTCGTCGATGAGCTCGGCGGTGTGTCTGCATGCCCGCTCGCGGTCGCCTTCCATCATCGCGATGAGCTCGAGATATTCGGCGCCGGAGGACGACTTGCCACTCACCTCGCGCAGGTGCTCGGATCGTGCCTCCGCGAGTGGCCACGCTTCGTCGATGCGGCCGAGAATCGCGAGCAGCGTGGCCCGTCCGAAGTCGGACCATCCCGGCGGGCGGCCCTCGCTTATCTCTTCGAATGCGTGCAGTGCCTCGTCGGCCGGACGCGGGCCGAGAATGAGCGCCCAGTCAAGCCCCGCCGTATCCGAAGGGGAGTCACCCGCGAGCCGGGCGTAGCGGAGCTCCTGCTCGGCGGCTTCGGCGTGCTCGTCGTTCTGCATTCGGAAGTTCGCGCAGCAGGCGAGCACGCGCCAGAGCAGCCTGGTCCGCCGAGGATCGCCACGCTCCTCCTCCAGTGGTAATGCCGCGCGGCAGAGCTCCTCGGGCTCCGCAATGCTGGCCGAGCCGTCGCCGCCGTAGGCGCGTACAAAGAGCCCCGTGGCGCGAGCAAGCATGGCACCCGAGCGATCGCTTGTAGCCTCGGCGCGCTCGGCAATCGCTTCCGCTGCTTCGGCCGCAGCGCGTCCATCGACATCCACCATGTGCCACGCCACCTCGAGCTCGAGTGCAAGGTCGAGCCGGAGCGGGCCCAGGAGGTCGACCGCTCGCGACAAAAGCGCAAGCGCAGCCCGGTAATCGAGACGGTCGCTCGCACGTCTGCCGGCAGCGGCAAGTCGCAGCGCAGCCCGTTCCGCAAGGTCTGGATTGGGTAGTCCGAGCTCGGCCTCGTAGCGGGCGGCCTGCTCGAGGTGGTAGCCGGCGATCTCGTCGCGCTCTACGAGACCGTGGTCGTGCTCGTCGAGCCAGGCGGCAAGGCGGGCGTGGAGATCAGCCCGGATCGCCTTTGGTAGCGCGTCGTAGGCGGCGTCGCGGATCAGCAGGTGACGGAAGCGATAGCCGTCATCTCCGGCAAGCGAGGCGCGGTCGGGACGGACGAGCTGGCGCCGCACGAGTGCGGCGAGCCGGGTCGTGACCTGGGTCTCCTCAGGAGCGAGTGCCTGCACGCCGCCGCGGTGGAAGATCTCGCCCTCGACGGAGCCGCGCTCGAGCACCTTGCGTTCGGCCTCGTCGAGCTGGTCGAGGCGAGCGGCCAGCAGAGCTTTCAGCGTCGGCGGCACGTCGACGTCCCCATCCTCGGCCGCCATGGCGAGCATCTCCGAGATGAAGAGCGGGTTGCCGCCTGCGGCGCGGGCGATCCGCTCGCGCCGCTCATCCGATACCGCGTCGCCGATCAGCGCGTCCGCCTGCTCGGTGGGTAGGGGCTCGAGTCGCATCGTCCCGGACCAACCGGGGCGCCGCTCGACGAGCTCAGGCCGAGCCATGCACAGGAGCAGGAATGGAGCATTGGCCGAGAGCAGCGCGGTCGACTCGACGAGATCGAGGAACGTCTCCTCACCCCACTGGATGTCGTCGAAGACCACCACCAGCGGCGCCTGGTCCTCGAGCAGCTTGCGGAACGCCCAGGCGATTTCGTCTGCGCTCGTCGCCACCGCCGATTCACCCAGAAGGGAACTGATCGCCGCTGCCGCAACAGGGTCGGACGGGAGTACCGCGAGCTGCTTCACGACCTCCACCACCGGCCAGTACGTGATCCCCTCTCCATAGGGCAGGCAGCGGCCCCGGACGACACGAGCCTCGAACGCCTCCAGCGCCTCGGCAACCAGTCGCGACTTGCCTACGCCTGCGTCGCCCACCACCGTCACGAGCTCACAGCGCGGCTCCGCCTGCACGCGCTGCCACGCCTCGGCGAGCGATCGCAGCTCTCGCTCGCGACCGACGAACCGCGACGCATGGCTGCGCTGCGGCGCGTCCAGGACAGAGACGAGCCGGAACGCGGGCACCGGCTTCGACTTCCCCTTCAGCGTCAACGGCTCCACCGGCTCCGTCACCGCCGCCGGGCGTACCAACGCTAGGGTCGGCTCGCCGATCAGCACCTCGCCCGGGGCTGCAGCCTGCTCGAGCCGCGCGGCGACGTTGACGGCGTCCCCGGTCGCAAGCCGCTCCTCCGTCCCCGTTACGACCTCGCCGGTGTTGACGCCGATGCGGCCAGCGATCCCGAGCTCAGGTAGCGCAGCTCGCATCTCCACGGCCGCGCGGCATGCGCGGAGGGCATCGTCCTCGTGCGCTGCGGGGACGCCGAATACCGCCATCACCGCATCGCCGATGAACTTCTCCACCGTGCCGCCGTGCGACTCGACGATCGTCTTCATCTGGTCGAAGTAGCGGGCAAGCAGTGCACGCAGCGCCTCCGGGTCGGTTGACTCGCCGAGGGCCGTCGACCCGGTCACGTCGCAAAACAGCACGGTCACCGTCTTGCGGACCTCCCGCGAAGGTGCCGTCGTTGCGAGCGCTGCGCCGCAGCTGTTGCAGAAGCTGGCCCCTAGAGGGTTGTCACGGCCGCAGTTCGCGCATGTGAGCACTCGTTGAGGCTAAGACATCGGGAGGCAATCCCATAACACCGGGCGCGCGCCGGCTCCTCGTGACGGATCTGTCGCCATGCGCGAGTGTCCTCTCACCTGAACCACATGGATTGGGGCGCGCCTCCCGGCGAACGCCGAGGCGTCACCAGATCGTGGGTTTGGACGGCGTGCTCACCCACACGTCGAAGAACGTGGTCAGGTCCTGGCCGGAGACCTCCTCGAAGACTGCTTCGAAGTCGGTGGTGGTGGCGGTCGAGTCGTCGTAGCGCGTGAGCCATTCCTGGCTGGCCGCGAAGAACGTCTCGTCGCCGACCTTGACCCTGAGGGCGTGCAGCGTCGCCGCGCCCCGGTCGTAGATCGGGCCACGGAAGAGACCCAACGGGCCCGGGTCCGCGATTGTCAGGTCCCAGAACGGGTCGTCAGCTGGTTGCAGCCATGACCTCGTCGAAGCTCGCCTGGGCCGAGTCGCCGCCGCCTTCCTCGCTCCACAACCACTCGACGTAGGTGGCCCAACCCTCGTTGAGCCAGATGTCCGCCCACCGCTCCGGGCTGACGGCGTTGCCGAACCACTGGTGCGCGAGCTCGTGGACGACGGTGCCCTCCCGTGCCACCCGCGAGTACACGGGCCGGGTCTGCGACTCGAGCGCGTAGAAGACGGTGTCGTCATCGACGATCGCGCCGAAGGAGTTGAACGGGTACGGCACGAACGTCTCCTCGAGGAAGGCGATCATCTCCGCCTGCAGCTCGAGGCTCGCGTCGGTGGCGGCCGCGTTGGCGGGCGTGAGGTTGTCGTCGACCGCGTCGATGATCGGCAGCCCGCCGGCCGTCTCGGAGAAGCGCAGGTCGTAGTCACCGACCGAGGCGGTGGTGAGATAGCTGGCCTGCGGGTCGGGGGCGTCCCAGAACCACGTCGTCCACCCGCCCTCGGTGACGGGGTCGTGTGCGGGCAGCCCGTTGGCGACCGCGACCTTGCCCTCGGGCACGGTGATCTCGAAGCCGTAGGTCGCCTTGTCGGTCTGGTGGTCGCTGACCGGGTACCAGGTCATCGAGCCCTCGGGCTCGTTCACCACCATGGCGCCGTCCCGCATGGTCACCCAGCCGTAGAGGGCGCCCTCGATGTCTTCCGGCCGGGTGGTCGCACCGCCGTAGGTGACGACGACGCGCGCCGTCTTTCCCTGCTTGATCTTGGGGCGAGGCTGGATCGTGAGCTCCCAGATGCGGGCCGCGTCGTTTTGCACCTGCCAGTAGGCCGCGCCGTCGACCTCGGCCCCGGCAGCGGGCGGCGCCACCTCGCTGGCCTGCTTCCCGTTGACGGTGATCGCCTGCACGTCCAGGCCACGCAAATCGAGGCTGAATCGGTCCAGGTTCTGCGTGGCCACCAGGTCGATCGTCGCCACACTGCTCAGCTGGCCGACGAGCGGCGCCGGGGCGGGCGCCGGCGGCGTGTAGGTGAGGTCGAGGTCGTAGTGCTGGACGTCGTACCCACCGTTGCCGGCGTACGGAAAGTAGGTGTCGCCCGCACCAGAGGCCCCGGCCGTGTACGTGGGACCGCTCTGGGCGGCCGTCGGACCGGCCGACAGGGCGAGCCCCGTCCCCACCAGCACTGCTGCCAACGCTCCGAATACCTGCTTGCGAACACGCACGACGATCTCCTCTCCCTCGGGGCCTACCCGTCCAGTGTCACCACGAACTAGCCGGACGCCTTGCTGGATGAGTCGCCGCCCGCCGTCACGGATCCTTTCACGAAACCACTTCCCGGCACAGAGCTTCCCTTTGGTCAGTCCACGCGGTGAGCGCCTCCGAGCTGTTCCCGGACGAGGCGCGCTCCTTCGACCAGCGCACGGAGCTTGCGGAAGGCGAGCTCGCGCGACAGGTACTTCATCCCGCAGTCCGGTGCAGGGATGAGCCGCTCCGGAGGCACGACACCGAGCGCCCGCCGGATCCGCTCGGCGACGAGCTCCGGCGTCTCGACCTCGCCCGAACCGAGATCGAGGACGCCGAGGAGGATGACCTTGCTCGGGACGTCGCGCAGCACCTCCGGATCGAGCCCGGGCTGCGCCGCCTCGAGCGACAGGTGGGTCGCCGCGCAGTCGTCGAGCTCGCGCAGGAACGGGTAGCCGGCGAGCCGGTGATGGACGATGTGCGCGTAGCCGAAGCAGGTGTGCAGCACGGTGTCCCCCTCGATGCCGTCGAGCGCGCGGTCGATCGCCTCTACGGCGTACTCGCGTGCCGGCTCGGGACGCGCCTGGAGGTACGGCTCGTCGATCTGGACGACATCCGCGCCGGCCGCCTTCAGGTCGCGGAGCTCCTCGTTCACGGCCTCCGCATACGCGAGCGCGAGGTCGCGGTCGTTCCGGTAGTGGTCGTTCTGGGCTTGCTGGGTCATCGTGAACGGGCCGGGGACGGTGATCTTGATCCGGCGATCGGTGATCTCGCGCAGGAGCTCCACGTCTCGCACCTCCACCGGCCGAGCGCGTCGAACGGGGCCGACGACCCGCGGAACCGGGTTCTCGTGCCCCGTTCTGTCCAGCGCAACACCCGGATTGTCGAAGTCGATGCCCTCGAGCGCGGTCGCGAAGCGGTTCGAGTAGCTCTCCCGCCGCATCTCGCCGTCCGAGACGATGTCCACGCCCGCGTGCTCCATGTCCGAGACGGCCAGCCGGGTCGCGTCGTCCTGGGCCTCCTCGAGGTACTGCTCGGGAACCCGCCACAGCTCGCGCGCCCGCACACGCGGCGGCAGCCGCTCGCCGAGGCGCTCGCGGTCGATCAGCCAGCCGGGCTGCGGATAGCTCCCGACGACCGACGTGACGAGCGGATGCTGGAGTCGGCTCGTCATGACTGAGCTCCAGCCGGTCGCGGCATCTCGAACCGGCAGATCTCCTCGAGCGCCAGCGGCGATCTTGGCGACGGACAGCTCGACGATCTCTCGACCGCGCTCGACGGTCGCGGCGCGAGGGTCTCCGATCGCGCCGGTCGCGGAGACGTCGTCGGTCGACCACGCGAACGGGATCGGGCCCAGGAGCCCGATGTGCTCAGGTGGTTGCTCGAACGTCGCATATCCCTGCGCTCGGTCGGCGCGGGCCATGTCGACGAGCTCGGGGGTGAGCGCGAGCATCATCGAGGTCTCCCATTCGCCGGCATGCGTCCCCCACTGCGCCTCCACCTCGCTGACCGGCGGGTACGTGAGGCCGATCCGGAACATCGAGAACGGGAACACCATCAGGCCGGTCCGGCGGCGCGCGTCGCGCGCGACCGTCTCGAGCACGGACGTGTTCCCGCCGTGGCTGTTGAAGAGCACGAGCCGGCGGAAGCCGGATCGGGCCACGCTCGCCGCGATGTCGTGGATGACCGCCGCGAGCGTCTCCTGCTCCAGCGTGACGGTGCCGGCGAAGGCCTCGTGCTCGACACTCCGGCCGTAGGCGAGAGGCGGGAGCACCCAGAGCTGCACCGACGGATCGAGGCGCTCGATGGCGAGCGCGAGCATCCCGGCGCCGAGGATCAGATCCGTCGCGGTCGAGAGATGGGGTCCGTGCTGCTCGATCGCGCCGACGACGAGCACGACGGCTGCCTTCTCCTTGTCGAGCTGCGCCACGTCCTCGGAAGTGAGATAGGGGAGGAAGCGCTCGGCCGGAAACGGGTGATGGACCTGTGCGGCCGGAAGTGAGGGTCCGTCCATCAGATCGTCGGCCACACGTTGGGCGTCGGGACTCCGGTCCGCCGGTAGAGGTCGGCCACCGCCGTGCGCGCTTCGGCCAGGACGCGCTCCTCGTCGAGCGTCGTCAGGCGTCGGTCTTCCATCAGCACCTCCCCTCCTACCACGACGGTGTCGACGTCGGCTCCGGTCGTCGAGTAGACGAAGTTCGCGACGGGGTTGAGATTCGGGACCCAGCCCGGGCCGTCCGTTCGGACGACGATGAAGTCGGCGCGCTTCCCGACCTCGAGCGAGCCCGTTAGGTCCCCGAGGCCGAGAGCATGGGCCCCTCCGATCGTCGCCATCTCGAGGACCTGCTCCGCCGTGACGACCGTCGCATCGTGGTGGAGCAGCTTCTGGAGGTAGCCGACCCACTTCAGGTCGCGGATCAGGTCGGCACCGTTGTTGGCGGCCGCCGCATCGGTTCCGAGGGCGACGTTTACTCCTGCCTCGAGTAGCTCACGCACCGGCGTCACGCCGCTCCCCATCTTCGCGGGGCCGGTGGGACAGTGCACGACGCTCGTCCCACTCCCTCGTAGCTCGAGGACCTCCTCGGCGTTCATAGCCGAGCAGTGGACGAGGACGACGTCTTCTCCGAGCATTCCGACGCGCTCGAGGAACTCCACCTGGCCGCAGCCGTACTGCTCGCGGATCCAGTCTCGCTCGCGGTCGGTCATCGCGTAGTGCTGGCAGAGGCCCATCCCCTCGCTACGCGCGAGCGCAACGAGCTCGCGGAGCAGTCCCTCCGAGCAGCCGCCCGTCGAGCGCGGGCCGATCCACACCCGGACGTGCTCCGTTCCGTCGAGCTGCTTCGCGACAGCCAGCACATCCTCGATTGCCTCGGCGGACGGCTCGTCGAGCCCCGGATGGAGCGGCGATTCGGACAGATATCCGCCGCCATCGGTCACCGCACGCGGGAGGACCGCCCGCATCCCGCTGTTGGCGATCACCTCGACGAGGGAAGAGAGATCGTGGCGTCCGAGGATCAGCGTCTCGAGGAACGCTGTCGTCCCTGACCGAATCATCTCGACCATGGCGAGGCGGGTCGATGCCTGAACGTCGGCCGCGGTGTAGTTGCCCTCGAGGATGAAGATTCGCTCGGCCATCCAGACCCACAGCGGGACGTCGTCGGCACTCCCGCGGAGCATCGCCTGTGGAAGATGGATGTGCCCGTCGACGAGACCCGGGAGCACGAGCCAGCCGCGAAGATCCCGCACATCGTCGTCCGGGTGCGCAGCGCGGACCTCGGCAGACTTGCCGACTGCCGTGATCGAGCCGTCGGCTACTGCCAGTGCGGCGTCCGTGATGATCCGCCGGTCCGGATCCATCGTGATCACCGTGCAGTTGTCGAAGACGACGGCTATGACCGGTGAGGCGCGGCACTCGGCGTGGACACGGATGCGTCCGGTCGTCGGCGGAGGCGCTCTCTCCGTCGTCCGGAGCGAGCCGTCTCCGCCTCGAGCGGCGGAGTCGGCGCGGCGCGCTCGTCGCTCGTCGGCGGCGCTGGAGCAGCGGATCGGACGCGGTCGTAGCCGAACGGCGTGAAGCGCCGGCCTTCGACCAGCCGGAACGTCCCGATACGCCGCGACAGGGCGAGGGCCCGATCGTGGACCTCGCGGACGAAGGCCTCCTCGTCGATGGTCGTGAAGCGACCGCCCTCGAGAACGACCCGACCGTCGATGACGACGGTGTCGACGTTCGACTGCTCCCCGGCATACACGAGGGTCGAGAGCGGCTCGTGCATGGGCACGGACTTGAGCCGGTAGGGGTCGAAGAGGAAGAAGTCCGCGAGCCGGCCGACCTCGAGCGCCCCGAGGTCCGCGGGCAGCCCGAGGGCGTGCGAGCCGCCCACCGTCGCCAGGCGGAGGACGTCGCGGGCGTTGATCACCCTCGGGTCCTCCGCAGCGGACTTCTGGATGAGGAGCCCGAACTTCATCGCCTCGAGCATGTCGTGCGTGTTCGCGCACGCGCCGCCGTCCGTCGCCAGGCTGACGTCGATGTCGAGCTCGAGCATGCGCGTGATCGGAGCGACGCCACTGCCGAGGTAGGCGTTGGAGACTGGGTTGAACGAGACGTGCGTCCCGGTGCGGGCGACGATCTCGAGCTCGGCCTCGTCGAGCTTGACGCAGTGCGCGGCGACGACATCGGGGCCCAGGAACCCGATCTCCTCTCCCTTGTGGAATGCACCGATGCCCCATCGGTCGATCGCCGTCTCGCGTTCCTCCGTGTACTCGCCCATGTGAATCGTGATCTGGCTGCCCTCGCTCCGCGCGTACTCCTTGACCTGGAGGAGACCGTCCACCGTCATCGTGCGGACCGTCCCCGGCGCGGGCAGCACGGTCGGCACCGGCAGCCCGCTCGGGAACTCCCGCGCGAGCTGCCGCATCTGGTCGAAGACCTCCTCGAGCGGCAGGTACCACGGGTCGCGCCAGCCGCTGTCCGGGTTCAGGTCGCGCGTTGCGCGCCCGAAGAACCCTCTGATCCCGGAGTCCCGGATCGCTCGCAGAACTGCGCGGTGGATCTCGATGTCGGGAACACCGAACATGAAGTCCATGAGCGCCGTCGTCCCACTGCGAATAGCCTCCAGGCACCCGAGCAGGGCGCCGAGGTAGGTCTCCTCGGTCGTCATCTCGTTGGCGGTGGGGAGGATCAGTGTCTCGACCCACGGCAACAGGTACATCTCGTCGCCGAGCCCCTTCACGAGGTTCTGGAACAGGTGGTTGTGCGTGTTGATCAGCCCCGGTACCGCGAGCATCCCGCGCGCGTCGATCGTCCGAGCCCCGGTCCTGTCCCCCGAGCTCCGAGGTCGGGCCGATCCAGCGGATCCGCTCCCCGACGATCCCGATCGCAGAGCTCGTCGACGACCACGTACTGCTCGCTGCGCAGCCCGCCGAGGACCGCGGCGGCATCCGTCACCAGGAGGTCGAAGGCGTGCTCGCCGTGCTGCTGCGCGCCATCGGAGGAGGTGGTCGCGGGGTCGGTCATCCGGAGTCGGCCATCCCTAGCGGCTGCTCTCGTCGCACCAATTCGATCGCGAGCCTAGCGCGGGAGCTCACCACGTCCGCTTCCTGCTCGTCGTCAGCTCCTCGCACCCCGTCTCCGTGACGAGCACGATGTCCTCGATGCAGATCGTCCCGACGTGGGTCGGCACGATCATCGGCTCGATGTAGAACGTCATGCCGACCTCGAAGAGGACCTGGCTGTCGGGCCCGAAGAACGGCTCCTCCAGGATGTCCATGCCGGCGCCGTGACCCGTCGTCCAGTCCCACTCCGCGAACCCGTGCTCGGCGATCACGCCCTTCATGGCATTCAGGACGGAGGACACCGTCACGCCCGGCTTCGTTTCGCTCAGCCCGACCTCCTCGGCCTCGAGACACGCCTCGAGCAGCCGTCTCACCTCGTCCGACGGCTCGCCGGCGACGATGTTCCGCGACATGTCGGACTGGTAGCCGCCGAGCCGCGCGCCGATGTCGACGACCACGAGCTCGTCGCGCTCTACCTTCTTGTCGGGTCGCGGCCAGACGTTCTTCATGAAGCTGCGCTGCCCGGCGATCGCGAAACACCCGGCGGGGAGCATGCGCTCCACGCCAGCCTCGATGCAGGCAGCGTGCACGGCCGCGGCGATCTCGCTCTCGGTCACGCCCGGCCGAACCGCGTCGAGGCCTGCGTCCATGCCCGCGCTCGTGGCGGCGCCGAGGCGCCGCATCATCTCGATCTCCGCCGGGGTCTTGATGCTTCGCAGCCGGCGGAGCGGCGCCGAGGAGTCGACGAGCTCGGCGCCGGCGAGCTTCTCGCGCAGCTCGTAGTCGACGCGCG
Source organism: uncultured Actinomycetes bacterium (assembly GCA_963716605.1). Lineage (GTDB taxonomy): Bacteria > Actinomycetota > Thermoleophilia > Gaiellales > Gaiellaceae > GMQP-bins7. Next base: position 21,326 of record CAVQTO010000002.1, read on the forward strand.
CGGGAACGTCCCGTGTGTCTGCGATGCCGAAGCGGCCTCCGCCGACGCCCCACTCCTCGAGTGCGGCGGCTGCGAGATCGACGAGGCTCAGCGGGTTGGAGGTCGAGTGCGGGTTGAGCAGCGGTCGGACGTCCTCGAGCCAGGTGGTTTGGATGTTCGAGTGCATCGGCTCGCCGTGGAAGATGGCGTTGGTGATCAAGATCGGGGCGCCACTCGCGGGAACGAGGACGAGGTTGTCGCCCCAGAACGACGCGAAGCCGCTGACGTAGCGAACGTTGCTCTCGCTGCCCGTGCCGCCGTAGACGACCAGCACGTCCAGTCCCTCGTCGGCCATCGTCCGCTGGATACGGCGCGTTCGATCCTCGAACTCCCCGATCGGGAAGTCCAGCTCGAGCCAGGGCAGCCGGTCCTCCCACGAGAACGGGACGCGCGACGCGACGTCTGTCAGACCGCTGCCTGTCATCGCGGCTCTCCCGCTTCGCTCCAGAACCGTTCGTGCACCGCTCGCGCCTCGGCTTCGCGGTGGGGGCCGCTCACGTCGACGGGGTGACCGCAGCGCGCGAACACGTCGCGACAGGAAAGGTCCAGCACCGGGACCTCGTGCGCGTCTCCGACCACTTCCTGGAGCGCTTCCGTGCCCAGCCCGTAGACGACCCGGCGAACGTTCGCCCAGTAGATCGCCCCGGCGCACATCGCGCACGGCTCGGCGCTCACGTAGAGCGTGCACGTCGCGAGCTCGCCCAGCTCGAGTCGCGCCGACGCCGACCGCAGGAGATTGATCTCGGCGTGCGCCGTGGTGTCGCGCCCCGTCACCATGGTGTTCCCCGCGGCCGCCACGAGCTCCCCGGCGGCATCCACCAACACGGCACCGAACGGGTAGTCGCCGCGGGCCGCGGCCTCCTTGGAGAGGTCGATGGCAGCGAGGACGTGCGCGTCGTCCTCGGGCGAGTAGTCGCCGGCCGTCCGCCGGTGTGCGGCGCGAGAGCTCATTGCCGCCGCCGGCCGGTCTCGTGCCAGCTTCCGATCAGGCGGTCGCCGACGAGGCCGACGAGCCAGAAGGCGAGGATCCCGAGCAGGGACGACGCCGCGATGGCTGCGAACAGCTCCTCGGAGGCCAGCTCGGCGCGGTAGTTGTCGATCAGCCGGCCGATGCCGGGGGTCCCCTGCCGGAAGAAGAAGTCGCCGACGATCGCTCCGATGACCGACAGGCCGGCGCACGTCTGCAACCCGACGAAGATCGCGGGCAGGGCAGCCGGGAATTGCAGCTTCCGCAACCGCGTCCAGCGGCTCGCGTGGCGCAGCGAGAACACGTCGTGCAGCCCCTGGGCAGGGCTGCGGAGCCCAAACAGCGTGGCCGTGATCATCGGGAACAGCGAGATGAGGACGCAGACGAGGACGCGGCTTCGAAAGTCGAAGCCCCACCAGAAGCCGATCAGCGGCACGATGGCGAGGATCGGAACCGTCTGCAGCACGACCGCCCATGGGAACAGCGACCGCTCGATCCACCGTGCCTGTGACATCAGGACCGCAACGGAGATCCCGATCGCCGACGCGATTGCGAGGCCGACGATCGCGACCTTCGCGGTCTCGAGGGTCGCTTCCAGGATCTCGTTCCGCGTTGCCTGGTCGAAGAACCCCTGCCGGACGACCTCGTGTGGCGGAGGCAGGAGAAACCGTCTCTCGGCATCGAGCACGACGTACGTCCCCACGTACCAGGCGCCGAGCACGACACAGGCGACGATGAGCGGGGGCACGATGACCGCGAGCGCGTCGAGAAATCTCCGTCTCGCCCGCGGCCGGCGCTTGACCGGCACGACCGTCGCCTGCTCTGGCTGCTCCAGCTGGACGTCGTCGGCGACGCTCACGCCTCCGCCGACCGCCCCTGGCCGGAGAAGCCACGCATGTGGTCCGAGATCTCCCGTACGACCGAGACGAACTCGGACGTGAAGCGGAGCTCAGGTGCGCGAGGAAATGAGAACGGCACGTCGACGGTCGCACCGATCGTCCCCGGACGCGGCGTCATCACCAGCACCCGCGTGGAGAGGAACACCGCTTCCGGCACCGAGTGTGTGATGAAGAGGCCCGCGAAGCGCTCCGCGACGAACAGTCGCATCAGCTCCTCCTGGAGGCGTTCGCGCAGCAACTCGTCGACCGATGAGAACGGCTCGTCGAAGAGGAGGAGCTCCGGCCGGGTCACCAGCGCACGCGCAAGCGCCGCCCGCATCTGCATGCCTCCTGACAGCTGGTGGGGCAGGTGGCCCTCGAAGCCCGTCAGCCCCACCAGCTCGAGCGCGTCCTTCGTCAGCACGCGGCGTTCCCTCGCTCGCATCCCGTCGAGCTCTGCATAGAGCTCGACGTTGCGAGTGAGGTTGCGCCACGCGAGGAGGTTCGGTTGCTGAAACACGCAACCTGGAGGAGCGTCGGGCCTCGCCACCTGGCCCGACGTCTCCTCCTCCAGCCCTGCGACGACCCGCAGGACCGTCGACTTGCCGCAGCCGGACGGCCCGACCAGCGTGACGAACTCGCCGCGCCTGAGGTCGAGGCTCAACTCAGTGACCGCGACGGTGCCGTTCGGCCATGTCTTCCCGATGTCACGCAGATCCAGGACGACGCGTTCGTCGGCGGTCTCGACTCCGAACCGATGCTCGATTACCGTCACAGTCCGATCTTCGGATCGACGAACCTGTTGGTCATGATCGACCCCGGACGGACGTTCGGAGCGGCCGTATCGACAGTACCGAAGGTGAACTTGAAGTCGTTGATCATCTTCTGCACGCGCGACGGGACCATGTTGCCGAGCGTCTTGTCGGGTCCGTTGCTGACCATCTTGAGCTTCAGCATCTGCTGGTTGCCGAACTTCAGACCGGGCATCGAGAGCGTCCAGAAGGACTTCAGCTCCTTGGTGACCCGGACCATCACCCTGTTCCCCGTGAGCGGCCGCTTGAGGTAGTTGACCTGAGCCCTCTGGATGATCGGCACGAGCCTCTTGAGGCACGGGCTCAGCTCCCCGAGCCTGCTCTTCCGGACCGCGATGCTCGAGAGATACGGGTCGTAGCCGGCCTTCGACACGAGCAGGAAGCTGGTCGCGCGACCGTACTGCGGGATCTCGTTCCTCAGCCGATACGGGGTCTCCGTGGCAAACGCCTGCTGTACGAGCGACGTGTCTGCCAGGAACCTGGAGTAGCTCCCGTCGAAGCTGTCGTCGAAGCTCGACTCCGGGACGATCCCCTTCTTGATGAGGAACGGCACGTAGTTGACTGCCTTGGTGAAGACGAGGATCTTCGCACCCGACCTGCCGATGTCCCTGAACGACTTGAAGTTGTGCTTCGTCGGATCCCAGAGCAACGCGAGGGGGCTGTGCTCCAGCGGTGCGACCACCGATACGGTCGGGAACTGCTTGCTGAAGCGGATCGCGTCGTCGGTGTGCACCAGGCCGAGATCGATCTCGGGATCCTGGTACATGATCGACTGAACGGTCTGCTGGCCGAGGTACGGGCCGCCTGTCCGAATCTCGAGGTTGATCCCCGTCTTGCCCAGCGGGCCCTTATAGCGCCCCTTCTGGGCGTCGTGCGTTCCCTTCCCGCCGATGAGCGAGTAGTAGACGCCGTACTCGGCCTCTGCGAACCAGTCGATCTGGAGCGTGAGCGTCTTCGGGCAGACGCCTCTGAGATTGGTCGTCGGAACCGCCGAGTCCGCGAGGGAAGCCGACTGGCCACTGCTCCCGAAGAGGACGACCACTACAGCCGACGCAACCAGAGTCGCGGCTACGCGGCGTGACCAGCGTTGGGTTCTTCCTGACATGAAATCAACCTCGCTTTCGTCGGGTGCCTGCGCGTTGACGTCGGGCCCGGATCGGAGGCCCACGGGTCGGCGAGTGCGCCGCCAGCGAGCGAGCGTTTGGCAGCGCCGTCATCGTGTCACGAGGATCCGGGCTCGAGTGTGATGACGGCACGCTCGGTCGGTGAGGCGAAGAACGCGGCCCGGAAGGCAACGTCGTTCGCCCAGGTCTCCTTCGGCACGACGCGGCGCTCGAACGAGAGCTCGAGCGGCGCGCGGCCGAACGGCCAGGGCTCCACTTGGACGCGGCCCCGACCGAGCGTCGTGAGCGTGAGCTCGCCGTCGCCGTTCTGCGACGGAACCGCCGGGATCGTGTCGCTAGCGCCCGCCGCCTCGAGGTCGCTGAGGCAGGCATGGAGCGACAGCCGGTCCCAGACCTGGAGGAAGTGGTAGCCGCGCCACGCCTCCGACTCGCCGATGCCGAGGTCCTCGAGACGACGCGGCAGGCCCTCTTCCTGCTCGGTTACGAAGGCCTGCGCGTCCGCTGCAGCGTCGTCGACAAACCGCATCTTGAGATCGGACTGGAGCCCGTACCGCTGTTTGTAGATCCCCGCTCCGTGCAGGGAGAGGATGACACCCGCGTAGGGGTCCTCGGTCGTGACGGCCACGATGGCGGCCTTGTAGAACGCGAGATGGAGCCGCACGGGGACGTCGAGGAAGTTCGCCGGGCGCCCGTCGGGATCGAGTGTCGGCCCTCGCTCCCACACGAACCACCCGTCGTCGTGCCGGCGGGCCACCGTGTGCAGCGAAGCGAACGGCTCCGGTCGAGGAGACCACTCTTGCGCGAACTTCCCCGCGAGCTCCCCGTGCTCTGTCTGAAGAACGATGTGCCAGGCGCTGCCTGCATCGCGAACGAGCATGTGACCTCGCGGGCTCAGATTGGTAAACGACCAACGACCTTAATCAATTGGAGGCCCGTAACGCTAAACCCGTTCTCGAGGCAGCGCAAGTACCCCCGGTCGACACCGCCACGGGCGACACGGGCCGATCCGCGACGCCGACATAGACTGCCGCGCCGTGACACCCCGAGCGAGCCGCGATCGCCTGTGGACGAGCCTGATGGACATGGCGGCGGTGGGTGCGACCCCGGAGGGTGGGAGCAACCGGGTCGCGCTGACGGACGAGGACGCAGCCGGTCAAGCGTTGTTTGCGGAGTGGGCGCGCGCATCCGGTTGCACGGTCACCCGCGACGGCATCGGGAACCTGTTCGCGACCCGGCCCGGAGCCGATCCCGACCGACCGGCGGTGCTCGTCGGCAGCCACCTCGACACGCAGCCGAACGGGGGCCGGTTCGACGGCACCGTGGGAGTCCTGGCAGGGCTCGAGATCGTCCGCACGCTCGACGACGCCGGGATCGAGACGGTCTCCCCGGTCAGCGTCGTGTCGTGGGCGAACGAGGAGGGAGCGCGGTTCCCGCTGCCCTTGACCGGATCGTCGGTCTTCGCAGGCTCGCTGGCCGCGAGTGAGGCCGAGGCGCAGCACGCCCTCGACGGACCGACCTTCGGCGAGGAGCTCGTCCGGCTCGGGCTCAAGGGTGCGAACGGCATCGATCCACGTCGCGTCGACTCGTACTTCGAGCTGCACATCGAGCAGAGCACGGCGTTGGAGCGTTCGGAAGCCGACGTCGGCGTGGTCGAGCGAGGCCAGGGCATCAAGGCGCTCGAGGTGAGGCTCACCGGGCTGTCGGCGCATGCCGGAACCACGAAGATGGACGAGCGGAGAGACGCCCTCGTGGCGGCCGCGCGCGTGGTCGAGCGGGCTCAGCTGCTGGGTCGCTCCACCGGCACGCTGCTCACCGTCGGCCGACTCGAGGTGAGACCCAACTCCCGTGCGGTCGTGCCGGGCGACGTGACGCTCGTGGTCGACGTACGCGACGAAGACCCGGACCGGCTGACGGAGGCGGCGGACGCGATCGCGAAGGAGATCCCGGAGATCGCCGCGGCGGACGGCGTCTCCGCGACGGTCGAGCTCGCGCTCGAGATTCCGGTGACGATCTTCGACCGCGAGTGCAGGGACGCGGTCCGGCGAGCATGCGACGCGCTCGGGCTCTCGTCCATGCCGCTCGTCAGCGGAGCGGGCCACGACGCGATGAGCCTTGCTCGCGTCGTGCCGACCGCTCTCGTCTTCATCCCCTGCCGCGGCGGCGTCAGCCACCACCCCGACGAGTACTCGAGCCCGGAGCAGGTCGTCAGAGGCTGTGACGCGCTCCTCGGCGCGGTGCTGGAGCGCGCTTCGAGAGTCTGACCGACGCTACGCTCGCAGAACGAACGGATCCTGGATGTCCGCCGAGAGCTCGCACCAGACGCTCTTCGTCTGGAGGTACTCCTCGATCCCCTCGAGTCCGTTCTGGCGGCCGATGCCGCTCGACTTGTAGCCGCCGAACGGCGACTGCGGAGCCATCGCGCGGTACATGTTGATCCACACCGTCCCGGCCTGGAGCTCTCGCGCGACGAGGTGGGCGCGCCGCACGTCTCTCGTCCACACCCCCGCCGCGAGACCGTAGGGCGTGTCGTTGGCAAGAGTCACGGCGTCCTCTTCGGTCTCGAACGGGAACACCGCGAGGACGGGCCCGAAGACCTCCTGCTGCGCGAGCGTCCCGTGCGGCCGTGCTCCGCCCACGATCGTCGGCTGATAGAAGAAGCCGTCCGGGAAGCCGTCCACCGCGAATCGGGCACCGCCGGCGAGCACCTCCGCGCCCTCGTCGCGAGCCGACGCCACGAAGTCCTCGACCTTCGCCAGCTGGTCGGCCGTCGCCACGGGCCCCATCTGCGCCGACTCGTCCATCGGGTCGCCGATCCGGACCAGCTTCGCACGCTCGACGACGCGCGAGACGAAGTCGTCGAACACCGAGCTGTGCACGAGGAGTCGCGAGCCCGCGACGCACGTCTGCCCGGCCGCCGCGAAGATCCCGGCGAGCACGCCCGCCTCCGCAGCCTCGAGATCCGCGTCACCGAACACGACGTTGGCGCTCTTGCCGCCCAGCTCGAGCGTGACCGGGACGAGGCGCTCCGCCGCGACGAGGGCCACGGCGCGCCCGGTCGCCGTTCCCCCCGTGAGGGCGATCTTGCGAACCAGGGGATGCGTCACGAGGGCCTCCCCGGTCGCCCGCCGTCCCGGCACGACGTTCAGTGCGCCGTCCGGGAACCCGACTTCCGTGGCGAGCTTCGCGACTTCCAGCATCGATGCCGACGTCACCTCGGAGGGCTTGACCACGACCGTGTTGCCCGCCGCCAGCGCCGGCCCGGCGGCCATCATCGTCAGGAACACAGGGGAGTTCCACGGCGTGACGACGGCCACGACTCCGAGCGGCTCGCGGAGTGTGTAGTTGAGGACGCTGAGCCGGTCGAGCGGGATCGTCGCGCCCTGCATCTTGTCCGCGGCGCCGCCGAAGTAGCGGAGCCAGTCCGGGACCACACGGAGCTGCGTGACCATCTCCCGGTAGAGCTTCCCGTTGTCGCGCGTCTCGATGCGCGCGATCTCCTCCGCGTGGTCGCCGATCGCGTCACCGAGGCGCCACAGCAGGCGGCCCCGGGCGCTCGCGGACAGCGACCTCCAAGCGGAGCCCCAGAACGTGTCGTGCGCAGTCCGCACCGCGCGGTCGACGTCGGCAGCGGTTCCTTCGGCGATCGTCGCCCACGGCCTACCGAGGGTCGGGTCGATGCTCTCGAAACGCCCTCCGTCCTCGGCCTCGCTCGAGGTCCCGCCGATGAAGAGGTGGTACGACTCGAGCTCGCGCGTCGTCACTCCGTCACCTCACCGACGCGCGGTCGCGACGCGCTTCCGTGCCGGCGCCCGTCCGTCGCCACCCGCGACGCCGGCGGCACGCTCGAGCACGGAGAGGTGCTCGTCCATGACGCGGTGGACGCCTCGCTCGTTCCGCCGTCTGAGCGCTTCCAGCGTTCGCGTGTGGAGGTCGATGACGGTCACCGGGTCCTCGCGCTCGAAGAAGTACTCCGGCCACACGATGACCAGCTGCTTGAGAACCTGGTGCTGGTAGTAGGCGAGGAGATCGCTCCGGGCCGCCCGTCCCATCGCGTAGTGGAACAGGTGGTCGTAGTGGAGACGGAGATCGAGGTCGTCGTCGACGTGCTGCTGCAGTCGCGCGATCGACTCGCTCATGCGCACGAAGTCGGCGTCCGTCGCGCGCTGGCTCGCCAGCAGTGCGATTTGCATCTCGACCGCGCGCCGCCCCTCGAGGATGTCTCGGATGTCGGTCTCGCGACGCTGTGGCACGAGTCCGAGGAGCGACGTCGGGATGTCGTCCTTGACCACGGTCACGCCGCCCGTGACACCCCGCTTGCTCTGCACGATCCCGTTGTCGGCGAGGAGGCGGACGGCCTCGCCGATCGTCGGCTTGCTGACCCCGAACTGGTGGGCGAGCGCCGCGACGGGTGGAAGCTTCTCACCGACCTCGTAGAGGCCTGAGCGGATGCCGAACACGATCTGGTCGACGACATGCTCGTGGGCGCGACGGTCGACGATCGGGCGAAATGCGCCTGCGGTTGCCTGTTGCACGTGACCTCCGAGATCAGCTGAACACGGATTCGACACTCTCGGCCACGGCGGCGACGCCGCGCTCGATGTCGTCGCGATTCACGACGAGGGCCGGATAGAACACGATCGTCACGATGTCGCCTGCGAATGAGGAACGCGCGATCACGCCGTTCTCGTACATCGCGTGTCGCAGACGAAGCACGGCCTCGTCGGGGTTCTCGACGCCCACGGCGCTGAGCTCGATGCTGCCGAGGAGGCCGATGGCCGTGACTCGGACGACGCGCGCGTTCCGGCTCGCGATCGCCTCGAGCCCGCTCTGCAGCACCGGCTCGAGCTCGGCCGCGCGCTCCGGCAGGCGCTCGGCTTGGATGATCTCGAGGTTCGCCAACGCGGCCTCGCACGCCACCGGATGGCCCGCGTAGGTGTTGATGTGGAGCAACGGCTCGGCGAATGCATCTTCGACGCTCCTGGACGTCGCGACCACGCCGAGCGGGACGTAGCCGCTCGTCACTCCCTTCGCCATGGTCATGATGTCCGGCTCGATACCCCAGTGCTCCGACCCGAACATGCGACCGGTGCGCCCGAACCCGGTCACGACCTCGTCGATGATCAGGAGCACGCCGTTCGCCCTGCAGGTCGACTGCACTCGCGCCCAGTACTCGGCGTGCGGGACCTTCACCGCCTGCAGGATCGATACGGGCTCGCCGATCACCGCGGCGACGCGCCCCGGTCCGATTCGTTCGATCGCGGTCTCGAGCGCGTCCGCGCACTGCAAGGTGCACCCCTCGGACCGCGAGCAGTAGCCGCAGCGGCCGGGCGACGGCTGCGCCACCTGCTCGAACCCGGGGACGACCGGGCCGTAGTCCGCGCGGAACACCGGGGCACCTGCAGCCGAGATGCCGCCGTAGGTCGACCCGTGATACGAGCCGTCGCGCGAGAGCACGACCGTCCGGTCCTCGTCACCGCGACGGCTGTGGTACGCGCGTGCGATCTTGAACGCCAGCTCGTTCGCCTCGCTGCCGCTCGTGGGGAACGCGAACATCGGGTCGTCCACGGGAACGAGCGTCCGGAGCACGTCCGCGAGCTCGAGGGCTTTCGGATGCGAGATCCCCGAGTCAAGCCCGATGTACTCGAGCTCGACCACCTGACGCGCGATTCGCTCGGCGATCTCCTGCCGCCCGTGCCCGATCTGGCAGGCGCCGAGATGGCCACCGGCGTCCAGAAGCTTGTGACCCTCGCTGTCCCAGACGTAGGCCCCCTCGCCGCGGACGATCATCCGCGGGTACTGCTGCGGGAAATGGCTCTCGAGCTTCCGGAAGTCGGCGAAGAAGTGCCGAACCGAGCGGCGTGCCTCGGCGCGTCTGTCCTCGCCGATTCCGACCCCCGCGGGTGGTGTCGAGGTCGAAAAGATCAACGCCGCTGCACTTTAATCGGCGTCACCCGAGACCGCAAGGTCGCGGGACGGCTCCCAAAAGATCAGCAGTGTTGGGTTATCATCCCGCGCGCCGACCGATGGCCGACGCGATCGATCCAGGTGTGCTCCCCGACCTACTCGCGAGCGGGTCGGACGCGCCAGCCGTCCGGGCGCCGGAAGATCGTCGTGCGCTCACGTACCGCGAGCTGGCAGGCGCCGTCGAGGAGCTCGCGGCGGAGCTGGCGTCGCTCGGGGTCGAACGCGGCGACCGCGTCGCCCTCGCTCTTCCTCCCGGACCGGAGTTCGTCGAGCTCCTGTTCGCGATCAGCGCGCTCGGCGCGGCCGCGGCGCCGCTGAACCCCTCGTACACGCGAGCCCGAGTTCTCGTTCTACCTCGACGATCTCCGCCCGCGAGCGCTCCTCCTGCCACGGGGTGAGCTCGCCGCCGCCAGACGCGCGGCGCAGGCCGATGTGACCGTCGTCGACGTGTCGTTCGTGCCTGACGGCCAACCCGAGCTCTCGACGGAGGGAACGACGACCGACGGTGCGGGTCGACAGGCTCCGGCAGCGGACGACGTGGCATTGCTGCTGCACACGAGCGGGACGACGAGCCGGCCGAAGCAGGTTCCGCTGCGCCACCGCAACCTCATGGCCTCGGCGCGCGCGATCGCGCGTCACTACGAGCTCTCCGCCGACGATGTGTCGTACTGCGCGATGCCGCTCTTCCACGTCCACGGCCTGGTCGCGTCCACGCTCGCGCAGCTGGCCGCCGGCGGGCTCGTGCTCGTCCCACGCCGCGTGGCGACCGGCGCGATTCTGGTCGCACGTCGAGGAGCACGCGGTGACGTGGTACTCCGCGAGCCCGACCCTCCACCAGATGTTGCTCGAGCGAGCCCCGAGCCGGCGTCGACGCGACGCGCTTGCGCTTCGTCCGCTCGTGCAGCTCCGCGATGTCGCCGGAGCTCGCCACGCGTATCGAAGGCCTATCTCGGCGTGCCGCTGCTCGAGGCGTACGGGATGACCGAGGCGAGTCACGAGATGGCGGCCAACCCGCTGCCGCCCGCCCGGCGCGTCCCGGGGTCGGTGGGCGTGGCCACCGGAGCCGAGATCCGCGTCGTCGACGAGCGGGGAGCGGACGTCGAGGGCGGGCTCGGCGAAGTCGTCATCCGCGGGCCGGGCGTCATGGCGGGCTACCTCGAGAACGAGGAGGCCAACGCCGAAGCGTTTCTGGACGGCTGGTTCCGGACCGGTGATCGCGGCAGGCTCGAGGACGGCTACCTCTTCCTCGACGGGCGGCTCAAGGAGCTGATCATCCGCGGAGGCGAGAACATCTCGCCGCTCGAGGTCGAGGCCGCGCTCCTGCTGCACCCGGCGGTCACCGAGGCCGTGGTGTACGGCATCTCCGACGCGAAATACGGGCAGGTCGTCGGCGCCGCGATCGTCGCGACCGCGCCCATCGCCGAGGCCGAGGTGCTGACTCACTGCAAGCAGCACGTCGCTCAGTTCAAGACCCCTAGCGTCGTCCACATCGTCGACAGCATCCCGCGCACACCCACGGGCAAAGTGCAGCGGCGCCGGATGCCGGAGCACTTCGGCGAGGACTGATGCGCTTCGCGATCCTGGGCAGCGGCGCGATTGGCTCCTACATGGGTGCCGCGCTCGCCCGCGGTGGCGCCGACGTCGTGCTGATCGCGCGAGGGCCGCAGCTCGAGGCGCTTCGGGAGCGCGGCGTGCGCGTTCTGTCTCCGCGGGGCGACTTCGAGGCCCGAGTCCCGGCGACGGACGACCTCGACGCGGTCGCCGACGCCGACGTCGTCGTCCTCGGGGTGAAGGCGTACACGCTGCCCGAGATCGCGCCTCGCCTGGGCGAGGTGCTCGGCGACGAGAGCATCGTGTTGCCCGCGCAGAACGGCGTCCCGTGGTGGTTCTTCCAGTCGTTCGGAGGGATGCACGAGGGCACCGTCCTCGAGAGCGTCGATCCCGGCGGCGTCGTCTCACGATCGATCGACCCATCCCGCGTCGTCGGCTGTGTCTCGTACCCGGCGGCCGAGCTGGAGGCACCGGGGGTCGTCAGGCACGTGGAGGGCACACGCTTCGCGATCGGCGAGCCCGACGGGGCGGCAGTCCGACCGGTGCCGGGCGATCGCCGACGCGTTCGTGGCGGGTGGGTTGAAGTGCCCGATCGAGTCGAGCATCCGCGACCAGCTCTGGCTGAAGCTGATCGGCAACGTCGCCTTCAACCCCATCACGGCACTCACCGGCGCCTCCCTCGGCGAGCTCGCGCTCGTTCCGGAGGTCGTGGAGCTCGCACGAGGGGTCATGGAGGAGTGCGCGCGCGTCGGCGAGAGCGCTGGAGATCGAGCTGCCGGTCTCGCTCGAGCGACGCCTCGAAGCGGGGATCGCCGTGGGAGATCATCGGACGTCGATGCTGCAGGACCTCGAGCACGGAAAGCCGCTCGAGATCGACTGCCTGACCGGCGCCGTGATCGAGATCGCGAATCTGCTCGAGGTGGCGGTGCCGCAGACGCGAGCGGTCGACGCCGCGGTGCGGCTCAAGGCGACCCTCCGCGATCGTGCAGGCGCCGAGGCCCCTGCCTCATGAGCGATCTGACCAGGCTGACGGCACGCGAGTTGCTCGCCGCCTTCCAGGCTGGCGACGCCTCGCCGGTCGAGGCGCTCGACGCCGTCGCGGAGCAGATCGAGCGCGTCGACGACGCGCTCGGCGCCTTCACCACCTTGTGCCTGGAGCGAGCCCGCGGGGAGGCCCTCGACGCGGAGAAGGCGTACCGGGGAGGCTCAGCGCCCGGACGCCTGGCAGGCGTTCCGCTCGGCGTCAAGGACCTCTTCGACACCGAAGGCGTTCGCACGACCTACGGCTCGCCGATGTTCGGGACGCACGTGCCGCAGGCCGACGCCGAGGCGGTCCGGCGGGCGCGGCGCGAGGGTGCCGTGCTGGTCGGAAAGACGCAGACTCACGAGTTCGCCTGGGGCATCTCGTCCGTGAACACGCTCCTCGGGACGAGCCGGAACCCTTGGGCGACCGACCGCATCTCTGGCGGCTCGAGCGGAGGGTCTGCCGTCGCGCTCGCGAGCCACCAGGTTCCGCTCGCTCTCGGCAGCGACACGGGCGGCTCGATCAGGGTCCCGTCGGCCTTCTGCGGCACGGTCGGCTTCAAGCCCACGTTCGGTCGGATCAGCCTGGCCGGGACCTGGCCGCTCGCTCGCACGCTCGACCACGCCGGCCCGATGGCGCGTTCTCCCGCGGACGCAGCTCTCCTCTTCGAGGCCATCGCCGGCTACGACCCGAACGACCCACGGACCGAGGACCGACCTCTCGGGGACGTCGAGGCGGCTCTCTCCCAGGGGCTCGAGGGCCTCGTCGTCGGGCACTGCCCCGACCTCCATCTCGTCCCGCTCGCGCCCGAGGTCCAGTCCGCGTTCGACGCGGCCCTCGCAACCGTCGCCGACCTCGCCGCGCGCGTCGAGGTCGTCGAGCTTCCCGAGGCCCGGAGCGCCTACGCGACCTTTGGCGTGATCCAGCGAGCCGAAGCGCTCTTCACACACCGGGAAGCGGGCCTCTATCCCGCGCGAGCCGACGAGTACGGGCCGGACGTGCGTGCCCGGCTCGAGCTGGCGGCTACCGAGGACGTCAACGACTACCTGCGCGCGGCCGCCGAGCGACAGCGGCTGCAGGCCGGGCTCGCACGCGTGTTCCGAGAGGTGGACGTGCTCCTCACGCCCGTCTCCGCCGGCCCGCCCGTGCCGATCGGCGACGAAACCGCAGAGCATCTGGGCGGGATGATCGAGCTGCGCGAGCTGGTGATGGGCTACACGGTTCCACAGGATCTCGCGGGCGTGCCAACGTGCTCCGTCCGCGCCGGCTTCGACGGGCTCGGCATCCCCATCGGCGTGCAGCTCGCCGGGGCGCAATGGCAAGACGCCAGGGTCCTCGGCGCGGCACACGCCTTCTGGAGCGCGACTCCCCAGGTGCAGGAGCGATGGCCGGACCGGTCGCGACTCGCTGCCGCCGACGCCGTCGCAAGCACCCCGACATGACGAGGAGGACGCCATGAGCTGGAAGGGCCAGTACAAGTGCGCAGTCACCATCTCTGTCGACTTCGACGCAGAGTCGCTGTGGAGCGGGACGTTCAAGCTCGAGACGCCGAGCCCGCTGTCGCGCGGCGACTACGACATCCGGGCCGGGATCCCCCGCATCCTCGCCCTGCTCGAGAAGCACGATCTGCCCGCGACGTTCATGGTGCCGGGCCAGGTCATCGACGACCACCCGGAGACATGTCGTGAGATCGCCGCGCACCGGGTCGAGATCGGATACCACGGCTACTTCCACGAGAGCGTTCTCGAGATCGGCATCGAGGCGGAGCGTGAGCTCATGCGACGCGGGATCGCGCGGATCGAAGACGTCTTCGACACGCGGCCGAAGGGCAATCGATCTCCCCCGTTCGCGCTCGGGCCCAACACGGCAGACCTCCTCGAGGAGTTCGAGTTCGCCTACGACTCGAGCCTGTTCGGGCACGACGAGCCGTATCGCCCGAGGGTCCCGGTCGTCGGTGGGCCGCTGCGCGACTTCGTCGAGCTGCCCGTCAGCTGGGAGCTCGACGATGCGCCGTACTTCCTCTTCAGCTTCTTCCCGTACATGTCGGGGATGGCCACGCCCTCTCAGGTGCTCGAGATCTGGAAAGCGGAGTTCGACGGCTCGTACGCGGCGGGCGGCTGCTTCCTCCTCGTCGTCCACCCGTTCTGCATCGGCCGGTATCCGCGCATCGCGATGCTCGACGAGCTGATCTCGTACATCTCGAGCTTCCCGGATGTGTGGTTCGCGACGCATCTGGAGGTGGCCGAGGAGTGGCGCGCGCTGCGTGAGCGCGACGGAACCTGGGCCGAGCCTTCAATCGCCGCCGCGACGTCGCAGGCCTGACGGCGGATCGGCTAGAGCTCGAGCGCGGTCGTCGCGACCGGCGACGGAGAGCGTCCCTCAAAGGACGCGATCTCGGGCTCGTGCTGCAACGTGCGCGCGATCGTGTCGAGCCCGTTGAGCAGGCAATGGCGCACGAAGCCGTCCATCTCGAATTGGACAGTGCGGCCGGTGGGGTCGGCGATCGTGGTCGCCTCGAGGTCGACGGTGAGCTCGCCACCACGCTCGACGGCCAGCATCAGCTGCTTCAGGGTCGCGGCCGGGAGCGTGACCGGCACGAGCCCCATTTGGACGGAGTTCGAGAAGAAGATGTCGCCGAACGATGGCGCGACGACGACCTCGAAGCCGTAGTCCTGCAACGCCCAGACGGCGTGCTCTCGGGACGAGCCGCAGCCGAAGTTCGGCCCGGTCAGCAGGATCCGGGCGCCGGTGGACTCGGGGCGGTTGAGCTCGAACCCCGGGTCCTGCATCCAGTCGAAGAAGAGGAACTCGCCGTAGCCGGTGCGCTCGATTCTCTTGAGGAACTGCTTCGGGAGAATCTGGTCGGTGTCGACGTCCGGCCGGTCGAGGACGGCCGCACGGGCAGCCAGTGAGTGGAAGGCCCTCATGCGAGCACCGTCTCCCATTCGCGCACGTCGACGAAGTGCCCAGCGATCGCCGCCGCTGCGGCCATGGCGGGGCTCACGAGGTGCGTGCGTCCGCCTTTTCCCTGCCGTCCCTCGAAGTTGCGGTTCGAGGTGGAGGCGCACCGCTCGCCCGGGCCGAGGACGTCGGGGTTCATCGCCAGGCACATCGAGCAGCCGGCGTGACGCCACTCGAAGCCCGCTTGCTCGAACACGCGGTCGAGGCCTTCATCCTCTGCCAGCCGCTTGACTGTCGCAGACCCGGGCACGACCATCGCCCGGACGCTCGGGTGGACGCGCTTTCCGGCGACTACGGCGGCCGCCGTGCGCAGGTCCTCGATCCGCGAGTTCGTGCACGACCCGATGAAGACGCGATCGAGGTGAACGTCCTGGAGCAGCGTGCCGGGCTCCAACGCCATGTAGGCGAGGGCCCGCTCGGCGGCCGCCCGCTCGTCGGGGTCGTCGAAGTCGGCCGGGTCCGGGACGCGGTCGCCGATCGGCGCGACCATGGCCGGGTTCGTCCCCCACGTCACCTGAGGCTCGAGCTCCGAGACGTCGATCTCGATCTCGCGATCGAAGACCGCGTCGTCATCTGAGCGAAGCGCGCGCCAGCCGTCGAGCGCGCTCTCCCAGGCCGAGCCGGTCGGCGCTCCGGGCCGCCCCTCGAGGTACTCGAAGGTCGTGTCGTCGGGGGCGATCATCCCGGCGCGAGCGCCGGCCTCGATCGACATGTTGCAGATGGTCATCCGCCCCTCCATGGTCAGCCTGCGAATGACGTCACCGGAGTACTCGAAGACGTGCCCGGTGCCGCCTGCGACCCCGATCTGGCCGATCGTCCCGAGGATCACGTCCTTCGGAGTCACACCGAACGGGAGCTCGCCCGAGTAGAGGATGCGCATGGTCTTCGGGCGGGGACAGAGCAGGCATTGGGTCGCAAGCACGTGCTCGATCTCAGACGTGCCGATGCCAAAAGCGAGCGCTCCGAATGCCCCTTGCGTGGACGTGTGGCTGTCCCCGCAGACGATCGTCATTCCCGGCTGGGTGAGCCCGAGCTCGGGGCCGATGATGTGCACGATCCCCTCGCGGCCGCTCCCCGTCGCATAGAGCGGGACGCCGAACTCCGCGCAGTTCGCCGTCAGCGTGTCCAGCTGGATCCGCGCCAGAGGATCCTGGACTGGGAGCCCGTCGGTCGGGACGTTGTGGTCCATGGTCGCGAGCGATAGGTCCGGCCGGCGAACACGTCGCCCCGCGAGCCGGAGCCCCTCGAAGGCCTGCGGCGAGGTCATCTCGTGGAGCATGTGGAGATCGATGTAGAGCAATCCCGGCTCGCCGGCCGCTTCGCGGACGACGTGACGCTCCCAGATGTGCTCGAAGAGCGTCTTCGCCATCAGCCAAAGGTACCTCGTGTGTGTGCGACGCTCGCTTACCGGCCGCCCCGTTCCGGAAAGCCCCGCTATGCCGGGTCTTCTCGTTCACGCGGCTTCCCGTCGTGTTCGGCGCCGTCACCGCGGTGTCAGCGGACTGGTGGTGTTTTCGACGCTGCCTCCGCGCCACGCCTCGGGCTGAGGCGCGGCGCGGGTACGCCCTAGCTGGGGTCAGGCGGCTGCGGGCACCGCGGCGTAGTTGTGGCCGACCCTAGCCGGGCTGCGCGGGAGCTTCCAGCGCCGCGTGCGCCGCCGCGACCTCGGCGCGGCGGGCTTTCGTCAGCTCCTGGACGAAGATCTGGATCGTCGCTGCGAGCGGAACTGCGGTGAGCGCGCCGAGGACTCCGAGGAGCGCCCCGAAGAGCGTGACGGCCACGATGATGAAGAACCCCGAGAGGTTGACGGCCTTGCCCTGGATCTTCGGGGTCAGGACGTTGTTCTCCACCTGCTGGTAGACGAGCAGGACGACGAGCATGATGATCGCCGCGACGAGCCCTTCCTCGGCCCAGAGCGCGGGCACGAGGATGACGCCGGCAATGGTGGCGCCGATGTTCGGGATCATGTCGAGCAGCCCTGCGATGATCCCTAACGCGAGGGCGTAGCTCGACCCGAGCAGGAACGCGGTCATCCCCTGGGTGAGTCCGGCGATGCAGGCGATGACGACGACGCCGATCGCCCAGCGCGAGATCGCCGTCGTCACGCGCTCCCAGACTTCCAGCCAGCGCTCGTCCTCGCCCGGCATCAGCACGCTTCCCAACGCCCGCTTCAGGTTCGCGATGTCGCTGAGCAGGAACACGCAGATGAACGTGATCGTGAAGAGGACGAGGAAGGCGGAGAAGAAATCGCCGGCAATGCCGAGCACCGCCGAGATCGCGTCCGGCACCGAAGCCGAGATCTCTTCGGATCCCGCCTGCACGTTCTCGGCGGCTCCACTGTCGCCAAGCCACGCCAGCTCGTCGGACGCGCGCAGCTCCTCGACGATCTGCGGAAGATCCTGCAGGAAGTCCCGTACCCCGCCGACGAGCGGCACCAGCAACAGCAGCGCGACCACAGCGAACGCGAGGGCGGTGCCGAGCACCGTCACCGTCGCCGCCACGCCGCGCGACATCTTCGTCTTCTCCATCAAGTACCGCACGGGGTACTCGAACACGAGCGCGAGAAAGATCCCGATGAACACGATCAAGAACGTGTCGCCGATCGCCCAGAACGCCGCCAGCACGCCGGCCGTCGCAGCGACCAGCAGCACCGTTCGCATCGGCAGGATCAGCTCGATGCGGCGTGACTCGCCTGTCTTCACGTGTGCTCGATGAGGTCGTCGTCCACGGCGGGGTCTGCGTCGTGTTGCACCCCAGTGGATTCGACCGGCGAGCGGGCAGTCCTTGGGCCCGCGGCCCGAGCTGCCTGAGTGCGCGCGGCGGGCAGAAAGCCCGCCGCGCGCGGATTACCTACTGCGTCGCGGGGTCGGCGCCGCTTCTGCGGTAGCCGAGCCCGCCGCGCTGCTTGGTCGTGAGGCCGAGGCCGATCGCGGCGAGGCCGACGACGACGTGCGGGGCCCACACGTTCGCGGACTCGTCGGCGAAGCCGAAGATCCACGGCGAGGCCGCGAGCAGTGCGCCCGCACCGATGTCGAACAGGTTGTGCGTGCTCATCGGGAACACGCGCCAGATGCCGAGCTCGTAGTCGGTGAGCAGGCTGTAGGCAATCAGCCCGATGCCGAGCACGACTGCGATCGCCGATGCGGCCGTGTGCTCGGAGAACTGGAAGATCCAGGGCGCTGCGATCAACGCGGCTCCGACGATGTAGTCGAGCGGCGCGTGCAGCTTGGTCGGAATGAAGCGCATGGAGAGTCTCCTCTGTGTCGGAAGACGACCTGTGACGTGTCCGACGTGGTTCGCGGCGGGCGTCGCCGCGGTTCGCCCTGCTCGCGAGGTTCTGGTTGACATGACCATAACCTCCTGGTACGGTAAGAGTCGTGACGACCAAAACTGCCGAGGCATCTGCGAGAGGAAGTGAGCGCATGCGAGCTGTCGTGCACGACAAGTACGGGCCGCCGGAGGTTCTACGGCTCGAGAGCGTCGAGCGGCCCGTGCCGAAGGACGACGAGATCCTCGTCAAGATCCACGCGACGACGGTCAACCGGACGGACTGCCACATCCGCGCGGCGAACCCGTTCCTCTGGCGGATCTTCGGCGCCGGCTTCCGGCGGCCGAAGCAGCGGCTCTCCGGCAGCGAGCTTGCGGGCGAGGTCGTCGCGGTCGGCGCGAACGTCGCCGAGTTCGCCGTCGGCGACCACGTCTTCGGCACGAGCGGCTACCGGTTCGGTGCGCACGCCGAGTACATCTGCATGCGGGAGAGCGCGCGCGTCACGCACATGCCCTCCGGCACGACCTTCGAAGAGGCGGCGGCGATCCCCGACGGAGCCCTCGCGGCGCTGACGCAGCTGCAGGCGGTGTCGCCGCTCGAGGGCAAGCGAATCGTCGTGTACGGCGCGTCCGGCGCGATGGGCACCGCCGCGGTGCAGCTCGCGAAGCACTTCGGCGCCCACGTCACGGCGGTCTGCAACACGAAGAACGTCGAGCTCGTGCGCTCGCTCGGAGCGGACGTGGTCGTCGACTACCTGCAGCGAGGACTTCACGAAGAACGGCGAGACGTACGACGTGATCATGGACGCGGTCGGCAAGCACTCGTTCCGTCGCTGCCGCCGGTCGCTCGAGCCGAACGGGCGCTTCCTCGCAACCGACCTCGGGTTCATGTGGCACGTCCCGCTGCTGCTTCTGTGGAGCCGCTGGTTCGGGCGCCGGAAGCTGCTGTTTCCCCTGAGCGCCTCGACCGAGGAGGACATCCTCCTCCTCAAGGAGCTCGTCGAGGCCGGGAAGTACCGCGCGGTCGTCGACCGGCGCTACCGGCTCGAGGAGGTCGTCGAAGCGGCCAGGTACGTCGAGACGGGCCAGAAGACGGGGAACGTCGTCCTCACCCTCGACCCGAGCCCAGCCCGATGAAGGCGGCCGTCCGAGACAGGTACGTCCGGCCCGAGGATGTCGAGCTGCGAGAGATCGACAAGCCGGTGCCCGCGGACGACGAGGTGCTGGTGCGGGTCCACGCGGCGTCGCTGAACATCGCGGACTGGTACGAGGCGACGGGCAGGCCGTGGGTCGCCCGCGCGTCGACGGGCCTGCGCAGGCCGAAGGAGCGACGGCTCGGCACCGACTACGCGGGGACCGTCGAGGCAGTCGGCAAGGACGTCACGCAGTTCCGGCCGGGCGACGAGGTGTTCGGCGCGAGGACGGGCGCCCTCGCTGAGTACGTGGCGGCCAAGGAGGAGCGCGGGATCGTTCCGAAGCCGGCCAACGCGTCGTTCGAGGAGGCGGCGGCCGTGCCCGTGGCGGCGATCACCGCGCTCCAGGGCCTCCGTGACAAGGGGCTGGTCCAGCCGGGGCAGAAGGTCGTCATCAACGGCGCGTCGGGCGGCGTGGGCACGTTCGCCGTGATGATCGCCAAGACCCTCGGGGCGGAGGTGACCGCCGTTTGCGGCCCGAGAGGCGTGGAGACGGCCCGATCGCTGGGCGCCGACCACGTCGTCGACTACACCCAGGAGGACTTCACCCGGAGCGAACGACGGTACGACCTCATGCTCGACATCCGGGGAGGCAGGTCGTGGTCCGCCCTCCAGCGCGTGCTCACCCCGCAGGCGACCCTCGTCGTGATCGGAGGGCCGCGGAAGAATCGCCTGCTCGGGCCGCTCGGTGGCCTGATCCGGCTGCGTCTCGCCGGGATGCTCCGGAGACGGAAGGTCGTGTTCTTCATCGCGAAGCTCACCAAGGAGGACATGCAGTCCCTGCGCGAGCTCCTCGAGGCCGGAAAGCTGACACCGGTTCTCGACCGGCGCTTCGAGCTGAGCGAGGTCGGCGAGGCCTTCCGCTACATGGGGGACGACCATCCCCAGGGCAAGGTCGTCGTCACCGTTTGAGGCCGGCGCTTGACATGCGAGCCGCAGTCTGAGAGGCTCGGTCCGTCGAGACCTGTGGGCCTTCGGGTTCGCAGGTCTCGGCGTTTGTAGGGCCGGATCTCAGCGGTAGCCGGTCGGATCAGCCGGCAAGCCCAGCGTCCTTGCTGTCTCCCTTCTGTCGTGGGACGTGGCCCGGACGGCGAGCACGGCCGAGAGCACGAGCGCTCCGCCGGCGAGCTGCACGGGGCTGAGGGCTTCTCCGAAGGTGACGTACGCCAGAGCGACCGTGACCACCGGCTCGAGCGTCGACAGGATCGACGCGGCAGTCGGGCCGACGCGCCGCAGCCCGGCGAAGAACAGTGCGATTGCTCCGACCGTCGACACGACCGCGAGGCCGGCCAGCCAGAGGTAACCGAGCGCGCTGACCCGTCCCGGCGCGAGGTCGCCGCCGGCCAGGCCGGCGAGGGTCAGCGTCGTCGCCGCCCCGGTGCACAGGAGCGCGCTCAGCAGGAGCGGCCCGACGCGTGAGGCGACGCCCTCGGAGCCGAGGATGTACGCGCTGTAGACGACCGCCGCGCCGAGCGCGAGCAGCGTCCCGAGCGGATCGAGCTCTCCCGCGGCAGCCCCCGCGAGGACGAGAACGAGGCCGGAGGAGGCGAGCACGAGCGCGAGAGCCGAGCGCTTGCTCGCACGCTCCCGCCCGAGGGCGACGGCGGCCACCGTGACGAGCACGGGAAACGTGTACAGGAGCAGCGAGAAGAGGGACGCGTCGAGCCGCTCGAGCGCAGCGAAGGCGCACCCGGCCTGGGCGCCGTAGACGACGGCACCGAGCCCGACGGCGAACACGAGGTCGCGGCGGGGAAGTGCCCACAGGTCCCCGACGCGGCGCGCGCCGGCGAGGACGAGCCACAAGATCGCGGCAGCCAGGACGAAGCGTGTCGCGAGCAGGGTCCCGACGCTCGCGCCCTCCTCGTAGGCGAGCTTGCCGAGCACGCCCATGACGCCGAAGGCCGTTGCGGAGGCGAGGCAGAAGAACATGTCGCCATCCTGCGTGCGGGCATTCGTTAGGAGCAACGGGTATTCGTGATGAGAACTCGGTAGAGTCGCTTATCGATGCTCGACCTCCACCGACTGCGTCTTCTGCACGAGCTGCACGCGCGCGGGACGATCGCCGCGGTCGCCGACGCGCTGCGCTTCACGCCCTCGGCCGTCTCCCAGCAGCTCGCGGTCCTCGAGCGCGAGGCGGGGGTGCGGCTCCTCGAGCGCGCCGGTCGAGGCGTGCGCCTGACGGACGCCGCACTCGTCCTCGTCGGGCACGCCGAGGCGCTGCTCGACCGGGCCGAGCGCGCGCAGGCGGAGCTCGCGGCGGCCTCGGGCCGGGTCGCGGGACGCGCGCGGATCGCGTCCTTCCAGTCCGCGGCGTTCCACATCGCCGTCCCCGCCCTCCGGGCTCTCGTGGAGGAGCATCCGGAGCTGCGCTGCGAGCTCGTCGAGGCCGAGCCGGAGGAGTCGCTGCCCGCGCTCGTCCTCGGCGACGTCGACCTCGTGCTCGCCGACGAGTGGCAGCACCAGCCGCTCGCGCGCGCTGCCGGCATCCAACGGGAGGACCTGTGGGAGGACCCGGTCGGCGTCGTGCTTCCCGAGA
The DNA here is from genome assembly GCA_963716605.1 of uncultured Actinomycetes bacterium. Lineage (GTDB taxonomy): Bacteria > Actinomycetota > Thermoleophilia > Gaiellales > Gaiellaceae > GMQP-bins7. The sequence continues at coordinate 43,642 of CAVQTO010000002.1, forward strand.
CGCATCCGGCCGCCCGGCGTCACCGGCGCGCGGTGCCGCTGGCCGAGCTCGCCGGCGAGGCGTGGTCGACCGGTCATCGCGAGACCGCGTGGGCGGAGATGACCACCCGGACCTGTCGCGAGCTCGGCGGCTTCGACGCCGACATCCGGCATCGCACGAACGACAGCGTCACGACGCTCGCGCTCGTCGCCGGTGGACAGGCGGTCACGCTCCTCCCGGCCCTCGTCGACCCGGCCCCGGAGAGGCACCCCGGCATCGCCGTGCGGGCGATCGCCGACGGGGACGTGCACCGGACGATCTTCGCGGCGACGCGCACCGCCGACGCCGAGCGTCCGTCGGTGCAGGCGCTGCTGGCGGCGGTCCGCGCAGCCGCTGTGAGCCTCTCAGCGCGCTAGCCGAGCAGCGGCCCCTGTACCACGATCGTGCTCAGGCGCGGCTCAGGCCGATACCCGAGCGCTTCGTTGATGCTCCTCATGGCCGTGTTGCGCTCCTCGTTCGACGTGACGAGCCTCGCCACTCCGCTGCGCCTCGCCGCGTCGATCTGCGCGCGCTTCAGCGCGGTCGCGATCCGGCGCCCCCGCCAGGCTCGCTTGACGCCGGTCAGGCGGTGCCAGAGCTCTCCGCCGAGGGTGTCCAGGATCGCGTACGCCGACGACCTCGTCTCCGGCGAGGGCGACGAGCGTGAGCTCGGCTCGCAAGCTGGGGCGGTCGATCTCGGTCGAGCGCCAGACGTCGTCGCCCGCCGGCCGTCTGTCCAGCGAAGCGCGGACTGTCACGCGTCGCGGTGCGTGACCTCCAGTAGGTAGGCGACCATCACGTCCTCGTCGCCGACGGCGACGTGGTACGCGTCGGAGAGCTGCTCGACACGCTCGATCTGCGGCCGGCTCTGCTCGAACAGCGGGCCGAAGGGGAAGAAGCTGAACTCGACGACGCGCGCCTCGAGACCGGCGGCTGCGAGCATCCGCTCGGTTGCGAGCTGCCCGATGATGGAGAGCTGCATCACGTACGCCTTGCCGCCGGGCGCGAGCAGCTTCGGGAGCAGGCGGAGGAAGTGGTCGAGGAGGGTCCGGCCCCAGTAGTCGAGTGGGCGGTGGCCGGTCGGCTCATCGAACGGATCGACAGGGAGCTGGTACAGGCTCGCGACGACGACGTCGAAGCTCCGCTCGGGCTCCCAGTCGAAGAGGTCGGCAGTGTCGCCGGTCACGCGGTCGGAGACCCCGTTGCGGAACGCATTCGCGAGCGTGTTCGCGACCGCGTTCTTGTCGATGTCGATCGCGTGCACGCTCGCCGCGTCGTTGATCGCGAGCTGGACGGCCAGGATCCCGCAGCCGCAGCCCACGTCGAGGCAGCTGACGTCGTTGCCGACTCCGCTCTCGAACAGGTGCTTCCAGACGAGGAAGCTGCCCTGTGTCGGAACGAACACGCCGGGGTCGACGACGAGCTCGGGGAAGGGCAGCGGGAAGAGCACGCGGCCCTGCTCGTCGAGCCACGGTCGTACGGGCGTCTCGTCCTCGGGCTCGTCGCGGTAGGGAACGGCGACCGGCCGTCGTTCCCGGCCCGGCTCGGTGCCAGTGAGCGCCGCCGCCGCCGCTGTGATGTGCTCCGGGGTCGTCCCGCAGCAACCCCCGACGATTTGTGTGCCTTCTGCCCGCCAGGCGAGGGCCAACTCGGCGTAGCGCGCGGGATCGATCTCCTCGTCGAAGCGCCAGAGTGGGCCTGCGAGGTGGCCGAGGTTCGGGTAGACGCCGAGTGGAAGACCGGTGAAGTCGCGGAGCCAGGAGAGCATCCCTTGCACGTGCTCGACCGGAAGGCAGTTGACGAGGAGCGCACCGACGCCCATCTCCTCGAAGCGGCGCGCAGCTCGGCCGAAGAGGTCCCCTTCGGGGGGGCCCCAGTGCTGCCCGTAGACCCCGCAAACGCCGTGCCGGCAGCGCCGGAACGAGAGCCAGACCGGCAGGCCCGTGTCGAGCATGCGCTCGACGGTCTCGAACGTCTCCGGGTCGCGGACGAGGGTCAGCGTCTCGAGCAGGACGAGGTCCGGCGGGTCCTGCTCGAAGACGCGGGCGAGAAGCTCGACCGTCCCTCGCCGCGCCGGCGAGTCGATCTCCTCGGAGATCGCGAACGCGACCGCGCATTCATCCTGCCGACCCTGCTCCTCGACGGCCTGCCGCGCGAGCCGGATGCCGAGCCGCGCGACGTCCATCCAGTGCGCCAGCTCGGCGCCGCGCGGCTGCGAGCGGGCCTCGACCTCTGGCGCGGACAGGATCGACCAGGTGTTGGTCGAGATCACATGGCAGCCCGCGGCGACGTAGCGCGAATGCACCTCGTGCACGGCCTGCGGCGCCCGATACAGCGCCCACGTGCCCCAGAGGTCCGGCTCTGGCCCGGGCTCGCCCTTCAGCGCGCGGAGGCGCTGCAGCTCGGTCGCGACCGCGCCGTCGAGGATCACGGCGCGCTCGGCGGCGAGCAGCTCCTCGACGTGCCGGTAGGCGGTCGAGCGAGCCTGCACTGTGGTCCGCACAGACGCAGAATAGGCCGCGTCGTGAGGGCGGAGACACAGAGCGCGGTTGCCGCGGCGGTCGCCGCCGCGCGGGCGCAGGGCGTGCGGTGCGACGAGCCCGTGGTGCTGCGCGACGCGTGGCACGTCCTCGTGCATCTCGCTCCTTCTCCGATCGTCGCGCGCGCCTCGACGAGCCTCGACTGGCCGGGCGGGCCGAGCGAGGACGACGTGGTGCGAGAGCTCGCCGTGGCGTCGCACGCCGCTCGCGGGGGCGCGCCGGTCGTGCCTCCCGCCGACGAGCTCGATCCGGGACCGCACCGGCGGGACGGGCACGTCGTCGTGTTCTGGCGCTACGTCGAGTCGAGCGGGGAGCTCGACGCAGCCGCCGCCGGTCGCGGCCTGCGCGCGATCCACGACGCGCTCGCGGACTACGACGGCCCGTTGCCCGAGACGGCCCATCCCGCAGACGTGGGCGAGATGCTGGACTCGCTCGAGGGCTCGCCGGACGTCGAGCTCCTGCGCGCGGTCTTGTCCGGCCGACCCGAAGTCGACGGCCAGGCGCTGCACGGCGACGCGCACCTCTGGAACTGCCTCGCGTCCGCGGACGGACCGCTCTGGCACGACTTCGAGACGGCCTGCCGGGGACCGCGGGAGTACGACCTCGCCGCGCTCGCCCTGCACGACCACACGCACGGGGATCCCAGTTGGCGCGAGGCGCTCTCCGCGTACGGCGAGCACGACGCGGAGCTGCTCGAGGCGCTCGTGCCCGTGTACGCGGCCTGGGTGTTCACGTCCATGCTCACCGCGCTTCCACGCCGTCCCGAGCTCGGGCCGATGCTCGACGAGCGGCTCCGCTGGCTGCGGCGCTACGTCGGCGCGTAGTGTGGAGGAGGTGAGCGCGGGCGTCCCAGATCGGAGGCGCGCCGCGTGGAGGTTCATCTGGAGCCTGCTCGTGCGCGAGCGGCGTGGGATCGGGCTCGCGATCCTCTCCGGTCTGTCGTGGCAGGGCGCCGCGATCCTGACCCCCGTCTTCGCCGCGGAGGCGATCGACGCGATCGGCGAGGGCGACCGCAATGCCGTGTACGTGTGGGCCGCGATCGTCGTCGTGCTCGGACTGCTCGAGTCGGCTGCCGGAGCGGGACGCCACATCTTCGCGATGCGCAACCGCGCCCGCGGGCTGGCGCACGTGCGAGACGCGGTCCTGCTGCAGGCGCTCAAGCTCGACGCGCGCTTCCACGACCGCTTCCCGCCCGGGGAGCTGATGAGCCGCTCGGCGGCCGACGCCGAGGTCGTGAGCCGGGTGCTCGACGCGAGCGGCCACACGTTCGGCTACCTCGTCACGGTCGTCGGCGTCTCGATCGTGCTCCTCGTGCTGGACGCGACGCTCGCACTGATCATCCTCGCGCCGCTGCCGATCCTCGTCGTCGGCTTCTGGCGCTATGCGCGCCGCTACTCCTCGCGGACGAAGCTCTACCAGGAGGAGCTCGGACACACGAGCGCGCTCGTCGAGGAGACGGTGGCAGGCATCCGCGTCGTGAAGGGGCTCGGCGCCAGCTCCGCGCTGTCGAGCAGGTTCCTGGACGCGAGCGAGCGCGTGCGCCACCGTGCGCTCGACGTGGCCTCGGTCGACGGGGTGTTCCTCCCTGCGCTCGAGCTCGTCCCGGCGCTCGTCCAGGTGCTGGTTCTCTGGTTCGGCGGGCAGCGCGTTCTCGACGGCCAGCTCTCCGTCGGCGAGTTCGTCGCGTTCAACGCGTACGTCGTCATCCTCGTCTGGCCGCTGCGGGTGCTCGGCCAGCGGATCTCGACGCTGCAGAACGCGCTCGCCGCGGCCGAGCGGATCGTGGAGGCGGTCGAGCAGGAGCCTGCCGTGGTCGACCCGCCCGAGCCGCGCTCGCTCGACACGGCGCCGCACGGCGCCGACGTCCGCTTCGCCGGCGTCCGCTTCGGCTACGACGAGCGCTCGCCCGTGCTCGACGGCTTCGACCTGCACGTCGAGGCCGGTGCCTCGGTTGCGCTCGTGGGCGGGACGAGCAGCGGCAAGAGCACCGTCGCCGCGCTCCTCGCGCGTTTCTACGACGTGCAAGACGGAGCCGTCCTGCTCGACGGCATCGACGTTCGCGAGCTCCCGCTGGAGCAGCTTCGCAAGGCGATCGCGCTCGTGAGCGACGAGACCTACCTCTTCACGGACACCGTGCGCGCGAACATCGCGTTCGGTCGCAAGGACGCGAGCGACGAGGACATCGAGGCCGCCGCGCGGGCAGCAGGCGCGCACGAGTTCATCGAGAAGCTGCCGGACGGCTACGACACGCCACTCGGCGAGCGCGGGTACTCCCTGTCGGGCGGCCAGCGCCAGCGAGTCGCGATCGCCCGCGCGATCGTCGCCGACCCGGACGTGCTCGTCCTCGACGACGCGACCTCGTCCGTCGACGCGACGAAGGAGCACGAGATCCGCGCTGCGCTCGGGGACGTGATGCAGGGCCGCACGACGATCGTGATCGCGCACCGGCCGGCCACGATCGCGCTGGCCGAGCGCGTCGTCGTCCTGGAGGGCGGCAGCGTCGTCGAGGAAGGCACACATGGTGAGCTGCTGGCACGCTCGGCGCGGTACCGCGCGCTGCTGGCGCTCGACGAGGAGGCGGTCGCATGAGGGAGCACGTCTGGCCGCTGCTCAAGCCGCGCCTGCCGATGCTCGCCGCAGTCGGCGTCGCCGTGCTGCTCGCGACGGCAGCCACCATCGCGGCGCCGCTGCTGATCCGATACGCGATCGACGACGGCCTCGAGGACCGCGACGAGAACGTCCTCGAGCAGGTCGCGCTGGCCTTCATCGCGCTCGCGATCGTCAGGCCGATCCTCCAGCGGTTCATCGTCCTGTACACCGCACGCGTCGGCGAGGGGTTCCTCGCCGACCTGCGCACGGCGACCTACGACCGGCTGCAGCAGCTCTCGCTCCCGTACTTCGAAGGCGAGCGCGCGGGTGTCCTCGTCTCCCGTCTGACCGCGGACGTCCAGTCGCTGACGACGTTCGTCCGCCAGGCGCTCCCCGAGATCGTGACGAACCTGATCCTGCTCGTCGTCACGCTCGTCGTCCTCGTCGTGCTGGCGCCGAAGCTGCTGCTGTTCGCGATCGTCTCGCTGCCGATCGTGATCGTCGCCTGGGCGGTCTATCACCGGCGCTCGGAGCCCGCGTATCTCGCAATCCGCGACAGCGTCGGCGACACGCTCGCCGCGCTCCAGGAGCGCTTCGCCGGCGTGCGCGTGATCCAGGCATTCCGCCGCGAGAGGGACGCGTTCACCGGCTACGACGTGCGAAGCCAGGAGCAGATCGACGCGTACAAGCGTGCGTCGTACGTCAACATCGGCTTCTTCCCGCTGATCGCGTTCGCGCAGGCGATCGCGCTCGCGGGCGTGCTGGTCGGCGGCGCCGTGCTCTACGACCGCGGCGAGATCAGCATCGGCACCGTCGCCGCGTTCGTCCTCTACGTCGCCTCGCTGTTCGAGCCGCTCGCGCGGCTGGCCGAGTGGTTCAGCGAGCTCCGCTCCGGCCAGGCGGCGCTGAAGAAGATCGTCGGCGTGCTGGAGACGCCGGTGTCCGTCCCCGAGCACGAGGAACCGCGGTCGCTGCCGGAGCAAGGCGAGCACGCGGCGGACGAGATCGCGTTCGCCTATGACGAGGGACGGCTCGTGCTGAACGACGTCGCGATGGCGATCTCACCGGGCGAGCGGGTCGCGCTCGTCGGCCCCACGGGCGCCGGGAAGTCGACGTTCGCGAAGCTGCTCACCCGCAAGTACGACCCGCTCGGCGGGGCGGTCGCGTTCGGGGACATCGACCTGCGCACCGCGTCGTACGAGTCGCTGCGCGACCGGATCGTGTTCGTGCCGCAGGAGGGGCACCTCTTCAGCGGCTCGATCGCGGACAACGTGAGGCTCGCGCGGCCGGAGGCAACGGGCGAGGAGGTGCACGCTGCGTTGAGCTCGATCGGCGCGGTCGAGCGCTTCGAGAGGCTGCCGGACGGGCTCGACACCGACGTCCGTTCCCGGGGGGTTCGGCTGTCGGCGGGTGAACGCCAGCTCGTCTCGCTCGCGCGCGTGCTGCTCTCGGACCCGGCGGTGATCGTCCTCGACGAGGCGACCTCGTCGGTCGATCCCGGCACCGAGCGTGCGGTGGAACGCGCACTCGCGGTCGTCGCGAAGGGGCGGACGGTGATCACGATCGCGCACCGTCTCTCCACCGCCGCGCGCGCCGATCGAGTTGCGGTTCTCAGCGACGGGAGGCTCGTCGAGCTCGGCACGCACGACGAGCTCGTCGCGCGCGACGGCTTCTACGCGCAACTGTGGCGGAGCTGGATGCGGAGCGGCGCGGAGCCTTCGCCCGGGGTCGCCTAGGTCACGAGCTCGCGGAGCCACGGCCGCACGGCGGCCGCGATCGCGTCGTGGCCGGATCTCAGGCTGTGGTCGCCCGCCACCTGCGCGACCGTGCGCAGGTCGGAGCCAGGGGGCATCCCGAAGCGGTCGCGGTCGCCCTGGACGACGAGGGTCGGCACCGTGACCGCGTCGAGCTCTGGAAGCCGGCTCGGCGACTCGGCGCCCGACTTGCGGCGAGGCGGCTGCAGCGGGAACGCGAGGCAGAGCACGCCGGCCGCCCCTGTTATCCCGGCGGTGCGGCACGCGACGCGCGCGCCGGCCGAGCGTCCGCCGACGATGAGCGGCAGCCCGCCCAGCTCGCCGGCCCGCAACGCTTCGACGACCGCGACCCACGCCGCGTCGAGCTGCCGCGCGGGAGGAGACGAGCGCCGGCCGGCGACGCGGTAGGGCTGCTCGACGAGCGCGACGCCGACTTCCTCCGCGTGCGCGGCCTCCGTTGCCGCGACGAGATCCGGCGCCGCGACCCCTCCGCCGGCTCCGTGGCCGAGGATCAGCGCGGCCTTCGGGTCGGAGACGGGATGCAGGTGCGCCCGCGCGGGGCCGTGCGGCGTGTCGACATCGATCGTCACCGGTCGATGCTAGCCCTCCGAGACCGCCGCGCAGACGTCCGTTCGGCGCGCTCGGCGGCCTAGAGCTCCTCGGGTAGACCGAGCCGCGGGAACATCTCGGGAGAGACGAACGCGGTGATCTCCTTGATCACGTCGCCCTCGAGCGTGAAGACGTCGATCGCCAGCGGCAGATGGCGTCCTGTCTCGGCGTCCTCCCCGTAGTACGCGACCGCCTGCTGCCCGTTCACGCGAACCGGCATCGTGTGCGCCCTGGCGCAGGCGTCCTTGGCGTCCTCCACGAACGCGGCGATCGTGTCGCGGCCGCGCCACCAGAGCGACCACGGCGGCATGGAGAAGACGGCGTCCTCGGCCAGCAGCGCCTTCACCGCATCGACATCCCCGCGCGCCCACGCGTCGACGTAGGCGTCGACGAGCTCGCGGATGCGCTCGTCTCCGAGCGAGCGCAGGGTCTCCTGCTGGCTCCGTTCGGGGAGCCGCTCCTCGACCGTCTTCCGCGCGCGCTGGAGTGCGCTGTTCACCGACGAGACGGTCGTGTCCAGCGTCTCCGAGACCTCGCGGGCGGAGAACCCGAGCACCTCGCGGAGAATCAGCACGGCGCGCTGCGTGGCGGGGAGAAGCTGGAGCGCGGCGATGAACGCGAGCTCGACGGCCTCGCGCTGCTCGTAGCGGGCCTCGGGCGAGGCGAAGCCGTCTGCGACGCCGAGCGTCTCGTCGGGATACGGCTCGATCCAGACGGTCTCGACGAGCGGCTGTCCGGGGTCGTCCCCGAGCGCGGACGGCGGGCCGTAGTCCACCGGAAGCACGCGCTTCGGCCGCCGCGCGATCGCGTCCAGGCACACGTTCGTCGCGATCCGGTAGAGCCAGGTGCGAAGCGAGCTCCGGCCCCCGAAGTCGGGAAGTGCGCGCCACGCGCGGAGCAGGGACTCCTGGAGCGCGTCCTCGGCGTCGTGCAACGAGCCGAGCATCCGGTAGCAGTGGGCGTGGAGCTCCTCGCGATGCGCCTCGACTATCTGGCGGAAGGCGCTCTCGTCGCCCCCACGAGCCGCGGCCAGCAGCTCGCGGTCGTGCGTCGAGGTCGTCGTGTGAATAGCCATTGCTACGAGGGTAGACCCTCTCGTGACCGAAAACTCATCGCTGCCGATGAGTTCCGTGCGCTGCGCCGGTCGAACGGGGCAGGGAGATGAGCTCGGCCCGCGTGAACCCCGTCGTCCACCTGGAGCTGCACACCGGCAACCTCTCGCGCGCCTGCGCCTTCTACACGCGCCTGTGCGGCTGGCGCACGGAGCGGATCGACGTAGGCGCCTGCTCGTACCTCGCGCTCGAGCTCGGGAACGGGATCGGGGGAGGCGTGGTCGAGCGCGACCTCGAGCATCCCGTGTGGCTGCCGTACGTCGAGGTCTCGAACGTGGCGAAGACGACGGAGCACGCTCGTCTGCTCGGCGCCGCGGTGCTCCTCGAGCCCCGGGAAGGCCCCGCCGGCTGGCGCAGCGTCGTCGCCGTACCCGACGGGGCTCTCGTCGCGTTCTGGCATCCGAAAGCCTGACCCCGCGGTCCTCACCCGCACGAGGCACGGATGCGATCCCCCCGACACGCCACGCCGCAGTCCCGGCGCCTGCCCGCGGTCGCGGGCGCCTGAGGCTCCTCAGTCGTCGCCGCCGCGGCCGCGACCCCGACCATTGCCGCCGCCGTCGCCGTCGTCCTTGCCCTCGCCGCCCTTGCCGTCCTTCCCCTTGCCGGACGAGTCGCGCTCGGTCTCGGTCTCGTCCGTGGTCGTCTCGTCGGTCGTCTCGTCGGTCGTCGTCCCGCCCTGCGTCGTCTCGTCCTGCGTCGTCGGGAGCCGCGGCAGGCTCGGCCGCGCGATCTGTCCCGCGGGGATGCGCGCGGTCGCCGCTGGCGGCGCGAGCGTGCTCCCGGACGCGAGGTAGACCCCGAGCCCGAGGCCGAGCGGAAAGGCGAGCCCGAGGACTGCAATCGTGAGAAGCGGGAGGCGGCCCATGCGTCCACGCTAGCGCGGAGCTCCCCAGGCATGGGCAAGGCGATGGTTAGCGTTCGGTAGGCGCTGCCTGGAACACTGCTTCCACGCGGGTTCCGGGGCCGTCGAGAAGCCTGACGTCCCCGCCCCAGCGCTCGACGAGCGCGGCGACGATCGCGAGCCCGAGGCCCGTCCCGGGGCCGGCCTGACGGCCCGTCCTCCCGCGGTAGAAGCGGTCGAACACCCGTGTCCGGTCTTCCACCGGGATACCGGCGCCCGTGTCGGCGACATAGAGGACGCCGGCCCCGTCGCGGCGCTCGGCGCCGACGCGCACCTCCGACCCCTCGGGCGTGTACCGGATGGCGTTGTCGATGAGGTTGTCGAGGACGTGCGCGAGGTCCTCGCGGTCCGCCCACGCGAACGGGGCCCCGTCCGTCGAAGCACCGTGCGCCTCGAGCTCGATCCGCTTCCCGGCTGCCTCCGCCGCCTGCCGCCAGCGCCCCGCGGCGTCGCGTGCGAGCTCCGCGAGGTCGACGGGGACGGCGGTCGAGTCGCGGGACGAGGCGCTCGCGATTGCGAGAAGGTCATCGACGATGGCGTCGAGGCGGTCGAGCTCCTGCTCGGCCTTCGCCGCCTGCTCCGCGGCGAACCCTCCCTCGCCCCGGATCGCCTCCAGCCGCAGACGAAGCCCCGTGAGCGGCGTCCGGAGCTGATGCGACGCGTCCGCCGCGAACTCGCGCTGCGCCTCGAGGTTGCCGCCGACCGAGCTCGCCATCCGGTTGAACGAGCGCGCGAGCCGCTCGAGCTCCTTCGGGCCCTCCTCCGGCGCCCGCGCGCCGAGCTCGCCGCGGCCGAACCTCGACGACGCGTCGGCGAGGTTGCGGATCTGGCGCGAGAGCGGTACGGCGAGCAGCCAGGCGAGGACGAGCCCGGCCGCGATCACCGCGACGCCGAGAGCCGCAAGCCAGAACCGGCTCCGGCGCACGCTCTCCCGGATCTCGCTCGTGCTCGCGGAGACGCGGACGGCGCCCGCGACCCGGTCCCTGTTCACGACGGGGACCGTGACCAGCAGCAGCTCGTCGCCGAGCGTCTCGCTCGCCCGCTCGCGGGTGTCGATGCGACCCTCCGAGAGCGCGGCGCGAAGCTCGGGCCGCGCGGCGGTCGCGTACGGCGTCCCGGCGACGGCGCGCCCTTCGCTGTCCGCGACGACGCTCCCGCTCCCGTCCACGACGATGACCCGCCGCGTCGGGTCGCTCGTCGTTTCCTCCACGATCGCGCCGACCCGCTGTGGCGCTCCGGGGACATGGTCCGCGACGCGTGCCGCGAGCACCGCCGCATCCCCGAGCACCGCCGAGCGGAAGTCCGACTCGGCGCGGCGCTCCACCGTGAGCGCGAGCGGGATCACGAGCGCGAGGACGACCGCGGTGAGGACGTAGAACGCCGCGAGGACGAGCCGGGTGCGGAAGCTCACGACAGTTCTTCGGGCGCACGCGAAGCGGAACCCGACGCCGCGCACCGTGTGGATGTAGCGCGGCGCCGCCGGGTCGTCGCCCAGCTTGCGCCGGAGCGCGCTGACGTGGACGTCGAGCGTCTTCGTCGAGCCGAACCAGCTCGTGTCCCACACCTCGCGGATCAGCTGCTCGCGCTTCACGACCCGGCCCGCGTGCTCGAGCAGCATGCGCAGGAGCTCGTACTCCTTGACCGTCAGCTCGAGCGGCTCGCCGGCATGCGTCGCATCGTGGCGCTCGAGGTTCATGCGCACGTCGCCCACCTCGAGCGCCGCGCCGGGAGCCTCCGCGGGCGCCTGGTCGGCGCGACGAAGGACGGCGCGTACGCGCGCAGCGAGCTCAGCGGCGCTGAAGGGCTTGGTGACGTAGTCGTCCGCCCCGAGCTCGAGGCCGAGGACGCGCTCGACCTCCTCGCCGCGGGCGGTGAGCATGACGACCGGCGTGCGCGAGGTCGAGCGGAACTCGCGCAGGAGCTCGCGCCCGTCGCCGTCGGGGAGCATGACGTCGAGGAGGACGAGGTCCGGCCCGACCTCGCGGAAGCGCTCGCGCCCGGCCGCCGCGGTCGCCGCGACCACGACGTCGAACCCCTCCCGCCCGAGCGCGTGCGCGAGCGGCTCCGAGATCGACTCCTCGTCCTCGATCAGGAGGATGCGCCGGCGTACGGTCATCGACACCAGAGTACGGCGAGACCAGCGGGAAACCGAGCGCCTGCCGTCTCTTTACCCGCCCTCGGGGAACTCCTGGACGACGGTCGGCCAAGCGCTCGCCCGCCGGTCCCTAGCCTGGCCCGCTGTACCGCAATCCACCTCGAAAGGGGATCGACGCAATGACGAAGCGCAAGCTGACGCTCTGCACCGGGCTCGTCGCGAGCCTCGCTCGCCGCCCTCGCCCTCGCCACCTGGTCGACGGCGAGCGCGGCTCCGTCCAAGCTCAGAGGCTCGGTCGGGCCGAGCGAGACGATCTCGCTGAAGACGGCGAACGGCAAGAAGGTGTCGATGGTCAGCCGCGGCACCTACGCGATCACCGTCCGCGACAACTCGGACGAGCACAACTTCTTCATCTCCGGCCCCGGCCTCAGGAAACAGGTCACGAGCATCGGGTTCGTCGGCACGAAGACGGTGACGGTCAAGCTCCGCTCCGGGAAGTACCGGTTCGTGTGCACGCCGCACTCGGACGACATGAGCGGCGGGTTCAGCGTCCGCTAGCAGGATCGGCGACGGCTCGTCCGGCCCTGACACCGAGTCGGGCCGGGCGAGCCTCGTGCCTCTCCGGGGTCGCGCCGCGGGCCTGCAGGCGCTACAACCCCCGTGTGGCGGAGATGGCCCCTCCCTGGGTCGACGCAGTCGGCCAGATCTTCAGCGACATCCCCGACCTCGCGACGCCCGAGCAGGTGCAGGACGGGTTGCGCGAGATCCTCGAGGACCCGTCGCTCGAGCTCTTCTGGTGGGACTGGGAGACGGAGTGCTACGTCGACGTCTCCGGTGACACGAAGGCCGTCGCGGCCGACGCGCCGCAGCGGGCGGTGACGTACGTCGAGTACGAGACGCGCAAGGTCGGTGCGGTCGTCCACGACGCCCGGCTTCTCGAACAGCCCGAGTTTCTCAGCTGGTTCGTGCCCCACATGCGGATCGCGATGGAGCGCGACCGCCTCCACCGCGACCTCACCCGCAAGCTCGAGGAGCTCAAGGCCTCGCGACTGCGGATGGTCACCGCCGGCGACGAGGAGCGGCGTCGGCTCGAGCGCAACCTGCACGACGGCGCGCAGCAGCGGCTCATGGTGGCGCTGCTCGGCCTGCGCCGGCTCGAGCAGCTGCTCGAAGGTGAGCCGGCGCAGCTGGCGGGCTCGGCCCGGCAGGAGCTCGAGCGCGCGATCGAGGATCTCCGCGAGCTCGCGCGCGGCCTGCATCCGCCGCTCCTGGCCCAACACGGCCTGGCCGCGGCGGTGCGGTCCGCGAGCGCGAGGTCGTCGATACCCATCGAGCTCGAGCTGAGCGTGCCGAAGGAGCTTCCGCCGGCTGTCGAGGCCGCCGCGTACTACGTCTGTGCCGAGGCGGTGACGAACACGATCAAGCACGCGCAGGCGTCGATGGTCCGGATCGGCATCGTGCACGCGAACGGCACGCTCGAGGTGAACGTCACGGACGACGGGATCGGCGGTGCGTGCATCGACTGCAACCCTGACTCGACCGGGCTCGGCGGCCTCGTCGACCGGGTAGAGGCGCTCGACGGGACGATCGTCGTCGTGAGCCCCGAGGGCGAAGGGACGCGGCTCGTCGCGACCTTCCCCGTTCCCGCGTAGCAAGCTCGCGCGGAATACTCCACGGGGTGGGCACTCCGGAGCGATCCGATCCGAACTGGCCGCGCCGCCTGCTCCTGAGCGCGATCGCGCTCGGCGTCGTCGTCCTGCTCGGGCTCGCGGCCTCGGCGACGATCCCGCGCTGGTGGGCGCAGCGGATCGGCGACCAGGTCGACGGGAGCATCGTCACGGGAACGTTCGTCGGGCTCTTCTACGGCTTCGTCTTCACGCTCTTGCCGCTCCTCGTCCTGGCGGCGGCGCTTCGCTGGCGGCGGACGTGGCGGGCGCTCGCGATCGCCGTCGGCGTCGCGGTCGTGCTCGCGCTCCCGAACCTGCTGACGCTCGGGATCGTGGTCGGGAGAGGGAACGCCGCGCACGCGGGAGACCGCATCCTCGACGTCGAGGCGCCCGCGTTCCGCGGCGGGACGCTCGGCGGCGCGCTGCTCGCGGCGGCTCTCGTGGGCCTCGTCTCCTACCTCGTCGTCTCGCGCAGGAGATCCCGCGCGGCGACCTAGACCCGGCCGGCGAACGTGTCGCAGGAGTTCGGGCTCCCGCCCTCGATCCCGCGGACGAACCAGCCCTGCCGCTGCTCCGCCGAGCCGTGCGTCCAGGCCTCGGGCCTGACCTGGCCCTCGATCCGCTCCTGGATGCGATCGTCGCCGACTGCAGCGGCCGCGCTCAGCCCGTCCTGGACGTCCGCGCGCGTGATCTCCTCGATGAGGCCGGTGCGGACCGCGTTCGCGACCCACGCGCCCGCGTAGCAGTCGGCCTGAAGCTCGACTCGGACTGCGTCGCTCTGCGGGCCCGTGTCCCCGCCCTGCGCCCGGCGGAGAGTGCCGGTGAGGTTCTGGACGTGGTGGCCGTACTCATGTGCGATGACGTACGCCTGAGCGAGCGGCCCGCCGGACGCTCCGAACCGCGACTCGAGCTCGTCGAAGAAGCCGAGGTCGATGTAGACGTAGCGGTCGGCGGGACAGTAGAACGGCCCGACGGCCGAGGTCGCGTTGCCGCACGCGGTCGAGACTCCGCCCTCGAAGAAGCGGGTGCGCGCGGGCTCGTAGCCGCGGAGCGCGCCTTCCCAGTACCGCTGCACGCTGTTCACGACCGCGAGAATCCGGCAGTCCTCGTGCTGGTTCGCGTCCTCGCCGGTCTGGCAGTGGTCGAGCGTCGCCGCAGGCGGCTGCGTCCCCGCGGTGATCTGGTCGAGGCCGCCGAGCCCGCCGCTGCTGTCGAGCGGGTTCCCGCCGAGCAGCACGATCGCCAGCACGATGACAAGCGTCACGATCCCGCCGCCGCCGAGCGCGACCGGCGCGCCGCCCATGCGGCGCCCGCGAAGGTCTTCGACCTGCGACTGATCGAGCCGGGCACTCTTGCGGAAGCGCACGGATCGTGCGTACCCCGATCCGTCTTCCGCCAAGCCTCTACGCTGACCCCGTGGCCGTCCGCGAGCTCGTTCCCGGGATCGAGGGCTCTGCTCTCGCCCTCTCTCTGGTGGACGTCGCCGACGGTTCCTGGACGGTCGGGGAAGCCGAGCGGGACTCGCTCCTCTTCGTCGTCTCGGGCGCGGGCTCGCTCTCGCTCGGGGACGAGCTGCACGGGCTCGAAGCGGGCTCCGCGGCGCTTGTCCTCGCCGGCGAGGAGGGCACGGTCGCCGTGGGAGGCAGCCCGATCTCGCTCCTGCACGCGACCGTCGGCGAGGACGCCGACCGCCACGCGCCGCTCGGGCCGCGCGAATCCGTCGTCCGAGTCGACTCCGCGGTCTCCCAGGACGCAACCGGCGCCCGCTCGTACCGGGTCCTCTTCGACCCTGCGAACGGGTCCACGCGCGCGACGCTCTTCGCCGGCTACCTGCCGCCGGGACGGGCGCCGTGGCACTTCCATCTCTACGACGAGATCGTGTGGGTACGCGACGGGCCGGGACGGCTCCATCTCGCCGACGGGGTCACCGAGCTCGGGCCCGGCTCGGCGTTCCGGCTCCGGCCGCGGCAGGTGCACATCGTCGAGAGCTCGAGCACGGATCGCGAGCTGAGCGTCGTCGGCATCTTCACGCCGGCCGGCAGCCCCTCCGCGGCCTATCTCGCGCCCGCGCCCTGATGGCCCTCTCGACGCCAGTCGTGTGGACCGACGCCCACCGGCTTCACGACCCCGGCGTCGGCATCTGGATCGGGGTGCCCATCCCCGCGGACGAGGTGCCGGAGCGCGCCGAGCGGATCCGGGTCGCGCTCGAGGAGGCGGGGGCGACGCTCGTCGCGGCCGAGCCGCACGGCGACGAGGCGCTGTACGCGGTCCACGATCCCGAGCTCGTCTCGTTTCTCGAAGGAGCCTGGGACGCGTGGACAGCCGCGGGCCTGCACGAGGATCCCGGCCAGGACAGCGTGACCGGCTATCTCTTCCCCACGCCGGGCTTACTCGGAGGGGTCGAGCCTCACGTCCCCGCCGCGCTCGCCGCCCGGACCGGAGCCTGGGCCTTCGACACGATGACGCCGATCGGCCCGGGGACGTGGGTCGCGGCGCGCGCGGCGGTCGATGCCGCGCTGACCGCGGTCGAGCTCGTCCTCGGCGGCTCGCCGACCGCCTACGCGTGCTGCCGCCCGCCGGGGCATCACGTCACGCGGTCGGCCTACGGCGGCTCCTGCTATCTCAACTCCTCGGCAGTCGCTGCGCAGCACCTCCGCGACCGCGGCGTCGCTCGCGTGGCCGTGCTCGACGTCGACGCGCACCACGGAAACGGGGCGCAGGCGATCTTCTGGCACCGGGGAGACGTGCTCACGGCGTCGGTGCACGTCGATCCCGGCGAGGGCTGGTTCCCGCATTTCCTCGGCTTCGAGGAAGAGCGCGGAGCCGGCGAAGGGGACGGCGCGAACCTGAACGTGCCGCTGCCGGCTGGCTCCGGCGACGAAGCGTGGCTCGCGGGCGTCGACCGGCTCGTGGCCGCCGCCCGCGCGCACTGGAGCGAGGCGCTCGTCGTCCCGCTCGGGGTGGACGCAGCCGGCGGAGATCCGAACTCGCCGCTCGAGGTGACCGAGGACGGCTTCCGCGAGGCGGGCCGCCGGCTCGGCTCGCTCGGCATCCCGACCGTCCTCGTGCAGGAGGGCGGGTACGTGCTCGACACCGTCGGCCCGCTCGTGCGCGCGGTGCTCGAGGGCATCGAGGAGCAGTAGGTGCAACCGACGCTTCTCTACGACGCCGGCTGCCGTGGATGCCGGTTCGCTGCGCGCGTCGTCGCCCGGATCGACCGGGAGCGTGCCCTTGCGATCGTCCCGCTCCAGGACCCGGGCGCGGACGCGCATCTCGCCGGGCTTCCGGATGAGGAGCGGCTCGCGAGCTGGCGGCTCGTCGCGCCGGACGGGACGCTCGCCGGCTACGGCGCCGGGCTTCCGTCGCTCCTGCGGGGTATGCGGCGCACGAGACCGCTCGGACGGCTCCTCGGGCTCGTTCCCGCCGGCGTGCTCGACGCGGCGTACCGGCTCCTCGCGCGGAACCGCGGCCGCCTCGGAAAGCTCGTCCCCGACGGTCCCGCCCCGCGCCGCGTTCCCTAGCTCGCCAGCCCGGCCGCGTGCACCGCGAGCCAGACGCACGGCGGCTCGGTGCTCGTCGACTCCACGCGATGACGCTCGCCGGCCGGGATCACGACGTAGTCGCCCGGCCCGAGCCGGAGGCGAGAGCCGTCCTCGAACGACAGCTCCGCTTCGCCCGTCAGGAGGACGACCCACTCGTCCCTTTCTCCCGACAGCCATTCGTCCGGAGGAGTCGCCTGCCCGGTCGAGACGATCCGCTCCACGAGCACGCGCTCCCCACCCGCCAGGGCCTCGACGAGCTCCTCCGGCGGCAGCGAGTCAGGCAGCCGGAAGATGTTCCCGCTCTCAGGCAGCGGCGACGGCACGCGCGAGCGACTCGACCGAGAGCGGCCTGCCGGACGCCTCCTCGACGAGCCGGTCCCAGCGCACCGACTGCCCCGGCGCGAAGAGCTTGGCGGTGAGGACCTTCCCGGCCTCGGGGCGGTCGACGATCCCGCCGGCAGCGTCGTCGAGCGCGTCACGCAGCTGCGCCGCGACGATGGACCCGTAGAGGTACGTGTGGTAGTAGACCGGCGCGACGGCGATGTGGATCTTCGCGGCCCAGTCGGGGGCACGACGGCCGTCGGGCGGCGTGACGAGCTGGTGGCGCGAGACGAGCTCCCACCAGGCGGCGTCGAGGTCCGCTTCCGGATCGCTGTAGAGAACGCGCTCGAACCCGGTCATCACGAGCACCCAGCGCGTGAAGACGAGGTGCTCGGCCGCGCGCGCCGCCCGCAGCCGGCCCTCGAGCTCTGCCGCCTCGCCCGCGTCGAGCTCGAGCACGCGCTCGAGCCATTCGCGCTCCCCGGCGAGCGCGCCGAAGAGGATCGCGGCCGCCTCCGTCGCGACGAGATGCGTGTCCCGGAGCAGCCACGGCAGCGCGTCGTCGAAGCCGAGGTCGTAGACGCCGTGCCCGAGCTCGTGGAGCATCGTGTCGGTCCAGTCCTGGTTGTCGGTGACGTTCGCGAGCACGCGCACGTCGCCGCGGCGGTCGACGTCGATGCAGAAGGCATGCTGGTTCTTGCCGGGGCGCGGAAAGAGGTCGCTGCGGTCGAGGATGCCCTCGACCTCGAGCTCGATGCCGTCGAACGTTCGTCGCGCGAGACCGACGATGTCCCTGCCCTTGAACAGCGGGTCGAGATCGACCGAGCCGTCTCGCGGACGCTCCTGGAAGAACGGGTCCGCGTAGTGCCAGGGGCGAAGATCCCGGACGGCGCAGCCGAACCGCTCGGCGAGCCGTGCGTCGAGCGCGCCCTTCCAGCGCGCGAACGGCTCCGCCGTCACGCGGTCGCACTCCTCGAGCGTCGCGACGAGCTTCGCCTCGTCCAGCTCGTCGAGCGAGAGCGAGAGCGAGAACCAGTCGCGGTGGCCGAGCGAGCGCGCGGCCTCGTTCCGCAGGCGCGCGAGCTCGCGGACGTCGTCCGCCACCGAGGCGCCGACCGTCTTCGACGCCTCCCACGCCTCGCGCCGCTCGTTCGAGTCGTCGCTCTCGCGGAGGATCTGCTTGATCTCGTTGTCGTCGACCTCGCGGCCCGCGATCACGCCGCGGTGGCGCGAGAAGCGAGCCTCGACCGACGCCTCGAGCTCGACGATGCGGGCGCGCAGCGAGTCCGGGAGCTGGTGCGGAAGCATCCACGCGTGCACGAGCCCGAGGCTGCGCGCGGACGTCGGATCGTCGTTCGCGCTTCGCGCGCGCGCGACCTCGGCGAAGAGCTCTCGATCGGCGAGCGCGTCGGAGTATGCGAGCTCGGTCTCGGCGCGCCGCTTCTCGTTCTCCTCGGTCGCCTCGGCGTTCGCGTCCCACCAGGCGGTGTTGCGCGCAAGGGAGAGCGGTTGGAGACGTTCCTCGACCGCCGCGACGAGGGGATGCACGCCGGGAGCATACCGGCGTCCCGTGTCGCCCACACGCGCACCTTTCTCCCTGGAAATCAACCACTTCTACCCCCACGACAGAGGTGGACCGCTCCACCATGGAGGCATGCGGAGAACCCTCGGGCCCCTGCTTTGCGAGCTGCACGCGCACTCGGCCTGGAGCGACGGCGAGCTGGATGTCGCCGAGCTCGTCGACCTGCACGGGCGGAACGGCTTCGACGTGCTCTGCGTGACGGACCACGTGATCCGGACGAACGATCCGGCCGGTGCGAGCGCGGGCTGCAGGACGGTCGACGCGGACTGCTTCGACGCGTACCGCGCCGACGTCGAGCGGGAGGCGGCGCGCGCGTGGCGGACGTACGGCCTGCTCGTGATCCCGGGTCTCGAGCTCACGTTCAACGACGTCGATCCCGTGAAGTCCGCGCACGCGCTCGCGATCGGGCTCCGGAGCTTCGTCTCCGTCGATCTCGGGATCGCGGAGGCCATGAGAACGGCCGCCGAGGCCGGCGCCGCGGTCGTCGCGGCGCACCCGTATGCCGACGAGCGCACGGGCGAGTTCACAGCCGCCGGCCGCCTGACGAAGAGGTTCGCGCGCGACGCCGGGCTGCGCGGGCTCGCCCATCGCTTCGAGCTCTTCAACCGGACACGGCTCTTCGGGTGGGTCGCGGAGGCCGGCCTGCCGGCGGTCGCGAGCGGCGACTTCCATCGCCCCGCGCATCTCGCCGGGTGGAAGACGCTGCTCCCGAGCCCGCACGACGAGGCCGCAGTGGTCGACTACCTCCGCTCGCCGCGGCCGGTCTACCTCGTCCGGCTCGACCACGCGCTCGCCGAGCTCGCCGCCTGAGTCGCGTCCGCGCAAGCCGGTGGTTCTTTACAGGGCCTGGCCCTGTATGGGTCACAAGAGTGCGCCAATCGCTCCACAGGCGACCGGTAGAGTCGAGACGTGGCCGTCGGCGGCGCGACTCGCACCCTGCCCTGGAGCTGGTACGTCGATCCGGCCGCCCTCCGGCTCGAGCAGGAGCGGATCTTCCGTCGCTTCTGGCAGTACGCGGGAAGGACGGACGAGGTCGCGGAGCCCGGCTCGTTCTGCGCCACCCGCGTCGGCCACGTTCCGGTCGTGCTCGTGCGCGACGAGGAGGACGAGCTTCGCGCGTTCGTGAACGTCTGCAGGCATCGAGGGTCGATCGTCTGCGAAGGCTCCGGGAAGAGATCGACGCTGCAGTGCCCGTACCACGCGTGGACGTACGGCCTCGACGGCCGGCTCATCTCGGCCCCGCGCTCGAATCGCGAGGGCGGCATCGACACCCGCGAGCTCGGCTTGCTCCCGCTCCGCGCCGAGACCTGGGGCCCCTTCGTCTTCGTGAACCCGGATCCCGACGCGGGCCCGCTCGCCGACTTTCTCGAGGACGTCCCCGAGCGCGTCGCCGCTGCCGGAGTCGACGTCGACGCCCTGCGCTTCCTCCAGCGCTCGGAGTCGGAGCTAAAGGCGAACTGGAAGATCTCCGCCGAGAACTTCCTCGAGTGCTACCACTGCCCCGTTGCGCATCCCGGCTTCTCGGCGGTCGTCGACGTCTCGCCCGATTCGTACCTGCTCGAAGCAACCGGAAACAGGATGAGTCAGTACGGACCGCCACGTCCGGAGCCGCGCGGCACGTACGACCTGACGGGCGAGGTCGAGCGCGGCCAGTTCCACTTCCTCTTCCCGAACACGGTCGTCAACGTCATGCCCGGCCGCCCGAACCTCTCGATCGGGCCGATCGTCCCGCTCGAGCCGGGCCTCACCTATCGGCACCTCGACTACCTCGTCGCGCCCGACGCGCCCGACGACTGGATCGAGGAGATGCTCGCGTTCGACGCCCAGGTCGGCGCCGAGGACACACGGCTCGTCGAGCGCGTGCAGCAGGGCGTCTCGAGCGGGCTCGTCGAGGAAGGCCGCCTGCTGCCCGAGTCGGAGCGGCTCGTCGCGCACTTCCAAGCGCTCGTCGTCGACGTGCTGGCCTGAGTTTGCGACATCCCGCGCCGGCCGTTCACCGGACCGTAACCCCTGCGCGCGTCGCGGCCGATGCATGATGTCGGCATGGCGACTCCCGTTCGCACCGAGCCCACCGAGCGCCTCCTCAACCGGGAGCTCTCGCTCCTCGAGTTCCACGCGCGAGTGCTCGAGCTGGCCGCGGACGAGTCCGTGCCGCTGCTCGAGCGCGTCAACTTCGCCCGGATCTTCGCCTCCAACCTCGACGAGTTCTTCCAGGTGCGCGTCGCCGGCCTCCTCGGCCAGGCCGAGTCGGGCCTCCCGATGCGCTCCGCGGACGGGCTCACTCCCCAGCAGGCGCTGGCCCGCGTTCGGGAGCGAGTCCTCGAGCTCATCGCCCTGCAATCGCGCCTCTGGAAGAAGGAGCTGCGCCCCGCGCTCGCGGCCGAGGGGATCGTCATCGGGGGGATCGAGGACTGCGACGAGAAGGACCTGAAGAAGCTCGAGCGGCACTTCCACCGGGAGATCTACCCGGTGCTGACTCCGCTAGCGGTCGGCCCCGGCCAGCCGTTCCCGTACATCTCCGGCCTCTCGCTGTCGCTCGCGGTCTTCGTCGCGGACCCGGAGACGGGCGAGGAGCGCTTCGCGCGCGTGAAGATCCCGGAGGGGCTTCCGCGCTTCCTCGAGATCGGGCGCCGCGGCCTCTACGTCCCGCTCGAGCAGGTGATCGCGCACTTCCTGCCCGCGCTGTTCCCGGGCGCGACGATCGTCGAACGCGCGGCGTTCCGCGTCACCCGCGACGCGGACTTCGAGGTCTCGGACGATGCCGCGGACCTGCTCGAAGCGGTCGAGAGCCAGCTTCGCAAGCGCCGGTTCGGCGACGTCGTTCGCATGGAGGTGAGCTCGCGGGCGTCGGCGGAGATGGTCGAGCGGCTCGCGCGCGGCGTGGGCGCGGACGAAGACCAGATCTATCCGATCGAGAGCACACTCGACCTCGCGGACCTCGGCGAGCTCGCGACGCTCGACCGGCCCGACCTGAAGTACGAGCCGTGGGTGCCCGTCATCCCTCCGCGCCTCGTCGTCGCGCAGAGCGACATGCCGCGCATCTTCGACGAGATCCGAAACGGCGACGTCGCCGTGCACCAGCCGTACGAGTCGTTCCGCGGCAGCTTCGAGGTCTTCGCGCAGGCCGCGGTGCAGGACCCGAACGTCATCGCGATGAAGACCGCCGTGTACCGGACGAGCGACGACAGCTCGCTCGTCGGCTCGCTCATCCAGTGCGCCGAGGACGGCAAGCAGTCGGTCTGCCTCGTCGAGCTCAAGGCGCGCTTCGACGAGCGCCGGAACATCGAGTGGTCGCGCGCGCTGGAGCAGGCGGGCGTCCACGTCGTCTACGGCTTCCCCGACCTCAAGATCCACGCGAAGATGACGCTCATCGTCCGGCGCGAGGGCGACGTGCTCCGCCGGTACGCGCACATCGGGACCGGGAACTACCACTCCGCGACCGCACGCCTGTACGAGGACGTCGGCATCTTCACCGCGGACGAGGAGATCGCCGCGGACGTGGCCGACCTCTTCAACTACATCACCGGCTTCGGGAAGCCGACGCGCTTCCGCAAGCTGCTCGTCGCGCCGTTCACGCTGCGGAGCGGCCTCGTGGAGGAGATTCGGGCAGTCGCGGCCGCGGCTGCGCAGGGTGAGCACGCGCGCATCCGGCTCAAGGTGAACCACCTCGTCGACCCGCGGCTGGTCGACGAGCTGTACGCGGCCTCGCAGGCGGGTGCGCAGATCGACGTCATCGCGCGCACCACGTGTGCGCTCAGGCCCGGCGTCGAAGGCCTGTCCGAGAACATCCGCGTCCGCTCCATCGTCGGACGGTTCCTCGAGCACAGCCGGATCTACTCCTTCGAGGCCGGCGACCGGGCGCGAACCTACATCGGAAGCGCCGACCTCATGCAGCGGAACCTCGACCACCGGATCGAGGTCGTCGTGCCGGTCGAGAACGCGCGGGTGCGGCAGGACGTGCAAGCGATCCTCGACAGCGCGCTCGCCGACGACACGAACGCGTGGCTCCTCGGCCCGGACGGTGAGTGGACGCGCGCAACGCCTGGCGACAAGCCGCATCCCCATCACGTGACGATGATGCGGCGGGCGCAAACGCGCGCTCGCCGACGGGCGCGGGCACGGCGGGGTGTTTAGCCCAGCCGACGACGAGGCGACAATGCCCGCCGTGAAGGTCGCGATCATCGACGTCGGCTCGAACTCCCTACGTCTGCTCGTCGCCTCCGTCGACGAGCGCGGCGTCAGGCAGCTCCACCGCGACCGCGTGTACGAGCGCCTCGGCGACGACGCCTACGCCCTCGGTCGCATCGGCAAGGCGAAGCTCGAGGAGACTCGCAAGGTGGCGGAGCGGTTCGCGCGGGTCTCGCGGAAGAAGGGCGCCGAGCGGCTCGAGACGATCGTCACCGCCCCCGGCCGGCAGTCGTCGAACCGGGACGAGCTCGTGGCGCTCCTCTCCGACGCGACGCAGGCGCCGGTCGTCGTGCTGACCGCCGACGACGAGGGCCGCCTCGCGTGGGAGGGAGCGGTCGCGCGCATGGACGATCCGCCCGAGGTCGTCGCCGTCGTGGACCTCGGGGGCGGCTCGTGCGAGCTCGCCGTCGGATCGCGGGACGCGGGACCGGAGTGGGTCCGCTCGGTCGATGCGGGCGCGCTGCGGGTCACGCGCGCGTTCCTCGGTGGAGATCCGCCGTCCGCGAAGCAAGTCGCGAAGGCCAAGCGCGAGATCCACGCGCTCCTCGAGAGCTTCGACCCGCCGCAGCCCGACGAGGCGCTCGCGGTCGGAGGCACGGCCCGCGCGATCAGCCGGATCGTCGGCCGCCGCTTCGGGGACGAGGAGCTCGGGAAGCTCGCGTCCAAGCTCGCGAAGAAGCCGGCGGCGAAGCTGACCGAGTCCTACGGGATCACGCCGGAGCGCTCCGAGACGATGCTCGGCGGGACGCTCGTGCTCGCGGAGACCGCCCGCCGGCTCGGCTGCGGCTTCGAGGTCGGCCGGGGCGGGCTGCGCGAGGGCGCTGCGCTCAGACTCGCGCGGGCAGCGGCAGTCGCCGCGTAACCGGTCCGTCACCACCCGGTCACATCGAGCCGCGCAAGAATAGGGGCGTACTCGCGCTCGAGGAGGACACATGCCGCCCACGCTCGATCCGGTCACGCAGCACCACATCGCGCAGGTCACCGGAGGCCTCGTCGACGAGTTCGCCGGGATCTTCTCGCAGGAGACGATCGAGCGCTACATCACCGAGTCGGTCGACCTCCTCGGCGAGTCGAGGATCAACGTGTTCGTCCCGGTCCTCGCGCACCGCTTCGCACGCGAGCGGCTCCGCGCGCTCGCCCAGGCCGAGGGCGCGATCGCGAAGGAGCAGCCCGAGGTCCTCTTCGTCTGCGTCCAGAACGCCGGTCGCAGCCAGATGGCGGCAGGGCTCGTGCGACTGCGCTCGGAGGACGGATCCACGTCCGCTCGGCGGGCAGCGCCCCGGCGAGGACGGTGAATCCCGTGGTCGTGCAGGCGATGGAGGAGCTGGGCGTCGACATGGACGAGGCGTTCCCGAAGCCGCTCACCGACGAGGTCGTGCGAGCCGCGGACGTCGTGATCACGATGGGCTGCGGCGACGCGTGCCCGATCTACCCGGGCAAGCGCTACGAGGACTGGGTGCTCGACGATCCCGACGAGCAGGATCTCGCGACGGTGAGGCGCATCCGGGACGAGATCGACGAGCGCGTCCGCCGGCTGGTCGACGAGCTCCTCGACGCCGGCTCCGCTTGACCGAGTCGCGCGCGGAGCTCGCCCGGCTCGCCGCCGAGCTCGTCGGCACGTTCGCGCTCGTCTTCGTCGGCTGCGGCGCGATCATGGTCGACGCGGAGACGGGGTCCCTCGGCCAGGTCGGGATCGCGCTCGCGTTCGGACTCGTGATCGCGGTGATGATCTCCGCGGCCGGGCCGGTGTCGGGCGCCCACTTCAACCCCGCCGTCACGCTGGCGCTCTGGCTCGCTCGCGAGCTTCCCGGAAGGCGCGCAGCCGGATACGCGCTCGCGCAGTTCGCGGGAGCGATCGCGGGAGCGGCGCTCCTCCGCGCCTCGCTCGGAGACGTCGCGAACCTCGGCGCGACGCAGCCCTCCGGCTCCGACGGCGAGGCGTTCCTCTGGGAGCTCGTGCTCACGTTCTTCCTCCTCTTCGTCATCGCCGCCGTCGCCACGGGCGATCGCCCCGAGCCGCCGGTGACCGCAGGACTCGCCGTGGGAGGCACGATCGCGATGGCGTCGCTCGTCGGCGGCCCCGTGTCCGGCGCGTCGCTCAATCCTGCGCGCTCGCTCGGCCCGGCGGTCGTCTCGGGGCAGCTCGACGCGCTCTGGGTGTACTTGACCGCGCCGCTCGTCGGCGGCGTCCTCGGCGTCTTCACCTACGTGCTCGTGCGGCGCGGGGCGACGACGCCGGGCTAGCTACGCCGGGCTGGCGGTCCGCTCGGATGCGCGGACCGCGACCGAGGGAGGCGGAAGATACGCCGCGGGCTCGAGGCGGCCGTTGCGGCGCTCGAGCAGCCAGGTGCCGCCCTTCTCGCACGTCAGCTCGCTGTCGAAGATGCGCTCGATCACCTCGCGGTGCGTGCAGACGAGCGCCGTGTCCGGCAGGTCGTCGAGAAGCGCCAGCACGTCCTCGACCGAACCGTCCGGAACGAGCTCGTCGCGCACCTCCACGCGCAGGTTGCGGCTCCGCGCGAGCGCACCGACGGTCTCGAGGCAACGCGCGTGCGGGCTCGACACGACGCGCTCGATCACGTGCCCCGCGAGCGCCTCGGGAAGCTCCCGGGCGTCGGCGCGCCCGACGCGGTCGAGCCGGCGTGCCCGATCCAGGCTCGCCGCCTGACGTCGTTCGCCCGCGCTCGCATGTCTCAGCAGCAGCATGTCCCCTCCAAATCGCGCAAGGGCGGGGATTTTCGGGCTTTCTCGTCCCCGCGTCAAGGGACAACGCCGAGCTAGATGGTGTCGAGCAATCCGTGGTCGCGCCGGTAGCTCAGAAGCGCCCGCGCCTCCTCGCGCGAGACCCAGCGGGCGTCGTCGACCTCGTGGAGGAACTCGAGCCGCCCTCCCACCGGACGCATCAGCCAGTAGCGGACGAGCTTCGGCCGCCCGGATGCGTCCACGTACTCGGTGGACGGCAGCTCCTCGGCCGAGCTCGCAGACGAGCCCCGTCTCCTCGGCGACCTCTCGGAGCGCGCACTCCTCGTCGGTCTCGCCGGGCTTGAGCTTGCCCTTCGGAAACGACCAGTCCTCGTACCGCGGTCGGTGCACGACGAGCACCTCGCGTTCCCCGCCCTCGCCTTCCCGCACCACGAGCCCGCCGGAGGCTCGGATCACGTGCCGACCTTGCGCGCCCGCTTCCTCAGCCGCCTCCAGGCCGCAGGCCACGACGACGCGCGCCTCCTCGCGCCTCTCCCGCTCGCGCTCGAGGAGCGGCGCAGCGGCCGCCTCCGGCGTGCTGGGTCTCCGGCCGTCCAGGCCGTCACGCGCTCCTCGGCCACCACCGAGTCCTGGTGCTCGCCGAGGACGTCCTGGAGCCTCTTCGCCGCATCGACGAACCGCTCCCCACGACTCCCGAGCTCGTGCTCCGCCAGCTCGGCGGCGTAGCGCGCCCGCTTGACCTTGATCCGCGCGGCGTGCAGCTCGTCGTCGCTCGACGTCGCGTCGAGCTTCGTCGAACGCGCGGCGCGTCCGGCCGAACTCGTCACGCCAGAGCTCGACCAGCGTCGCCTTCGCGTCGGGCACGAGCTTCGGATCCAGCGCCTCGAGGCGGTCGAGGAGCGCGAGGTAGCGATCCTGGGAGAGCGCGGCGACCACCGCCCGTCGCCCCTGCTCGTGCTCGCGCTCGAGCGACTCGACGAGCCCGCCGAGCTCGTCTCCGCATTCGAGCGCGTCGACCTCGGCACGAACGTGCTCGAGCAGGACGTCGAGGTCGCGGGCCGGGCCGAGCGTGGAGCCGAGCCAGCCGAGCTCGTCGCGCAGTCCCGAGGCCCAGTCGGCGTCGAGCAGCGGGCGCGCGGCGCGGAGGAACGCTCGTGCTCGCCTGGTCGCGACACGGAGCTGATGGAGGTCCTCCGGGTCGTCACCGAGACGCGTTCCCGGATCGTGCGCGAGCAGGCGCTCGTACTGGGTTGCGAGCGCGGCGCGGAGCACCTCGGCCGGCGGCGCGCCCGGGGCCGGCGCGATAGCCTCGGCCGGATACGCGAGGTCGAGCGCGCGATAGAGCTTGGGCCGGAACTCGCCGCGCCACGCACCGGCGTCCAGGAGCGCACTCTCGAGCCGCTCGAGGCTCGATTCGTCGCCGTCGATCAGCTCGATCTCGAGCTCGCGAAAGCGCGCCGTGATCCGCTGCCCGTCGAGAACGGCAACCGAGTCGTCCACGATCTCGGCGCCGTCGGCGAGGCGGCGCTGCCGGCGTGTACGCAGCCGCGCGACGCGGACGAGCTCGCGCCCGCGCAGGTGCGCGACGAGCAGGTCGAGCAGCTCCGCCGGCGGTCGAGCCGGTGGCCCTGGCACTTCGAGCTCGATCCGGGCAGCGCCGCGCGGGAGCTTCAGCTGCCAGAGGCCCGTCCCGTCCTCGAGCCGGTGGCGAAATGTCACGCTGCGCAGGGCGAGCCGCAGGTCGGTGGTGTCGAAGTATGCGGACGTGAACGTCTGCGCCTGGCAGCTCGATCCCGAGCGGAGGGAGCTCGAACCCCTCGCCCGGGACGAGCTTCAACTCTCGCTCGACCGTCTCGCGCATCGGCTCAGAGAGTAGAGGCAGGAACGGAGGCGGCCGGTGGGCCGCCTCCGTTCCTGACGGGCAATCGGTTGGCGGTGAGCCTCAGCCGCCCCTCTGCAACTTGAGGAGCTGGAAGTGGAAGTGATGCCTCGCCCGCTTCAGCTGCGCTGGAGTGAGCGAGATGAACCGCGCGCGGTCCGCGATCCGGACCTCGTTGTCGAACATGTAGTCCAGGAACGCCTGCACGTGCTTCTTCCTGAACGACGTGCCCTTCACGTAGACGAACAGCGGCCTCGAGAGCGGCTTGTAGTTCTGCGCGTGCACCGACTTCTCGTTCGGCGCGACGCACGCGTTCGTCTTCGGGTTCCGGATCTGGACGGCGTTGAGGCGCGCCCTGTTCTCGACGAAGTACGAGTAGCCGAAGTACGCCATCCCGCCGCGCTCTCCGGCGACGCCCTGCACGAGCACGTTGTCGTCCTCTGAGGCCTGGTAGTCCGTGCGGCTCGCGCGCGCCCTACCGTTGATCGCCTCGGTGAAGTACTCGAACGTCCCCGAGTCCGTACCGGGGCCGAACAGCCGGAGCGGGACATCCGGGAAACCCTGGCGGACGTCGTTCCAGTTGTCGACCTGCGAGCCCGGCTCCCAGATCTTCTTCAGCTCGGCCACGGAGAGGCAGCGCGCCCAGGTGTTCTGCTTGCTGACGACGACGGTGAGCGCGTCGTTCGCGACCGTGAACGCGTTCCACGGGACGACGTTGTTGTCCTGGCAGAGCTTGGCCTCGGTGAGCCGCATCGGGCGCGAGGCGTCGGAGAGGTCGGTCTCCCCGCGGCAGAAGCGCGAGAAGCCGCCGCCTGTGCCCGAAATGCCGACGGTGACCTTCACTTTCGTCGCGCCCGCGCGCCTGAAGAGCTCCGCAGTCGCCTGCGTGTACGGCCCCACGGTCGACGAGCCGTCGGCCACGATCGTGCCCGTGAGCTTCTTCAGGTTGTACGTCGGATTCTTGACCGACGCCGAGCCCACCGCGACGGACGCGAGCACGAGGCAGGCGGCGACCCCCACGGATACCGCAGCGCCTCGGCGCAGCACTGAAAGCCTCATTGTCTGACCCACTCCTCTCTCGGAATTGCCCTTGACGCACGCGATCGTCGCCTCCTGCGCGTCCCGGGTGGGGCGAGAAGGCGTGAACGTCCGGTCGCGTTGTGGTGTACGCGGAAACCGCGCGCGCGTCTCAGACGAGCGGGCGAGGGTCGTGCGAGGCGTCCGTGAACTCGGCGAACTCGCCGGTCACGATGAACGCCGTCTGCTCCCCGATGTCGACCGCGTTGTCGCCGATCCGCTCGAAGCAGCGGGCGACGGTGATCTGCCGCATTCCCCACTCGAGCGCCTCCGCGTCGTGCACGTAGCCGAGCACCTCGTGGAACACCTGGCGGTTCGCGTTGTCGACGAGCTCGTCGAGCTGATGGATGCCCCGAGCCGCCTCCACGTCGCGCTCCGAGAAGGCCGTGAGCGCGACCTTGACCATCTCGGAGCAACGCTCGCCCATGTCCACGAGGCTCTCGACCACCGCATGCTTCGTCCCCAGGTGGCTGGAGAGCTTCGTCAGCTTCGCGATGGTCACGCACTGGTCACCGACGCGCTCGAGGTGGAGCGCGGAGTGGAGCACGGCGAGCACGAGGCGGAGGTCGCTCGCGACCGGGGTCTGCCGCGCGAGCGTCAGCTCGACCTGCTTCTCGAGCGCGACGTAGCGCTGGTCGACCTCGTCGTCGAACGCGATCACCTCGTCGCAGAGCTCGACGTCCTGCGTGCGCAGAGCGTCGACGGCGCCGCGGATCGACCGCAGCACGATCTCGCCGGTCTCCTGGAATCCCGCCTCGAGGGCGTCCAGCTCGGCCTGTAGCTCGATTCTCATCCGAACCGTCCTGTCACGTAGTCCTCCGTCCGCTTGTCGGACGGGGTGGTAAAGATCTTCGTCGTCGCGTCGTACTCGACGAGGACCCCGCGGCGCGCAGCGCCTTCGTCGTCGACCAGCACGCTGAAGAACGCCGTCATGTCCGCTACGCGCGCGGCCTGCTGCATGTTGTGGGTCACGATCACGATCGTGTAGTTCCGCTTCAGGTCGTGCATGAGGTCCTCGATGCGCGTCGTCGAGATCGGGTCGAGGGCCGACGCGGGCTCGTCCATGAGAATTACGTCCGGCTCGACGGCGAGCGCACGTGCGATGCAGAGGCGCTGCTGCTGACCGCCAGAGAGCCCGAGGGCGCCGTCCTTGAGGCGGCCCTTGACCTCGTCCCAGAGCGCCGCCTGGTGCAGCGCGGCCTCGACGCGGTCGTCCATCGACCCCTTCAGGCCGAGCACGCGCGGTCCGAAGGCAATGTTGTCGTAGATCGACTTCGGGAACGGGTTGGGCTTCTGGAAGACCATCCCGATGCGGCGGCGCAGCTCGATCGGGTCCACGTCGCGACCGTAGAGGTTCTGGCCGTGATACAGCACCCGACCCTCGACCTTCGCCCCGGGGACGAGGTCGTTCATGCGGTTGAAGCAGCGGATGAACGTGCTCTTTCCGCAACCGGACGGACCGATGAACGCGGTCACCGTGTTCCGATGTATGTCGAGCGAGACGTCCTGCAGCGCGACCTTGCCGTTGTACGAGACGGCGAGATCGCTCACCGAGAACACCTTCTCGCGTCCCTCGATCTCGCTGCGGTCGAGCCCCCGGACGACCTCTGCGATCTTGGCGCTGTCGATGTCGACCTGGGGCTGAGTCCTGGTTTCGCTCATGGACTTACCACCGTTTCCGATAGCGGTTTCGGACAAAGACTGCCACGGCGTTCATGCCGAGGACCATTACCAGCAGGATCACGGCGCCGGCGGCAGCGATGGTCTGGAACTCGGGATCGGGCAGACGCACCCAGGTGAAGATCTGGACGGGCATCGCGGTGTACGCGCCGAGGAGCTCGGGATTGAACGCGACGTAGACCGTCGCCCCGACCATGAGGAGCGGCGCCGTCTCCCCCACGGCGCGCGAGAGCGCGAGGATCGACCCCGTTGCGATGCCGGGGATCGCGGCGGGCAGCACCTGCCGCCACACGACCTGCCACTTCGTCGCACCTAGCGCGAAGGCGCCCTGGCGGATCGAGTCGGGAACCGCCCGGATCGCCTCCCGGGACGCCACGATGACCGTCGGGAGGACGACCAGCGTGAGGATGAGCCCGCCGGCGAGGACGACGCGGCCGATCCCGATGCCACGCACGATGAACGCGAGCCCGAGGATTCCGTAGATGATCGACGGAACGGCCGCGAGGTTCTGGATGTTCACCTCGATGAGCCGGTTCCACCAGCGCGTCCGGTCCGCGTATTCCTCGAGGTAGATCGCCGTGAGAACGCCGATCGGGACCGACAGCAAGAGGACGATGAGCCCAAGGTAGAGGGTCGCGAGAATCGCGGGACGCGCCCCGGCCTCCGACGGCACCGTCGAGGGGTCGTCGGTGAGGAGTCCCCACGAGAAGGCTGGCCAGGCCGTGTACACGAGGTCGACGAGCAGGATCCCGAGGGTGCCGAATGCGACGAGCATCGAGAAGAGCATCACGCCCTTGAAGAGCCAGTTCCAGACCGCACGGCTGCGGCGCGGCTCGTCCGTGTGCGCGACGGTTGTCATTCGTACACCTCGCGGTACTTGCGGACGAGCCGGATCGAGACGAGGTTCATGACGAGCGTGATTACGAACAGCGTCAGTCCGACCGCGAAGATCGTCTTGTACTCGATCGAGCCCGTGGGGATGTCACCGAAGCCGGTCTGGCCGATGAACGCCGCCATCGTCTGCATCGGCTCGCGCGGATCGGAGGTGATCTGCGCGAAGCCGCCGGCGGCGATGAGCACGATCATCGTCTCGCCGACCGCGCGCGAGAACCCGAGGACATACGCGGCGATGATCCCCGAGATCGCCGCGGGAACCACGATCCTGGTCGAGACCTGCAACTTGTCGGCGCCGAGCGCGTAGCCTCCGTCACGAAGGTCGTTGGGGACGGCTGCCATGGCGTCCTCCGAGAGCGAGGCGATGGTCGGGATCAGCAGGACGCCGAGGACGATGCTCGCGGACAGCGCGTTGAAGATCTGCACGTTCAGCCCGACGTCACGCAGAAGCGGTGTGACGAACGTGAGCGCGAAGTACCCGAGCACGACCGTCGGGATCGCCGCGAGGATCTCGAGGATCGGCTTGAGAACGCCGGCGACCCGCTGGTTCGCGTACTCACTGAGGTAGATGGCAACGGCGAGCCCGAGCGGGAAAGCGACGAGCGCGGCCAGGAGCGAGATGTAGATCGTCCCGCTGACGAGCGGCAAGACACCGAACTCCCCCTCGAGGAAGAGCGGCGTCCAGGTCGTGCCCGTGAGGAAGTCGACGATGCTTATCTCACGGAAGAAGTCGATCGCCGGACTCAACAAGGACAGGACGATCCCGAACGTGGTCAGGACCGAGATCGCGGCCGCGAGGAACAGGATGGCCCGGATCAGCTGCTCCCCCAAGCGGATCTTCTTCTTCGGGAGCGCGTACGGCGACCGCTCGGCGACGATGTCGGGCGTCGTCACCGGCAGCCCCTGCTCGCGTGTGCAAGAAGGTGCGTCGGGGAACCGAGAGGTCCACCCACGATAGGAACGCGCCGACGGCGAGCGTACGGCACTACGCCGACGCGTCCTCGAGCTTCGTCTGCTCTTCGGCGACCTGATCCTCGGAGAGCGGCACGAACTGGGCCTCCTCGGCGATCGTCGTGTTGTTGTCGAGCATGTACGCGACAAAGTTGCGCACGTCTTCGTTGTCGTCGAACGAGGTCCGCTTCACGTAGATGAGAAGCGGACGCGAGAGCGGCGCGTACGAGCCGTCCTGCGCCGTCTCGGAGCTCGGCGCCACACACCCGTTGCCGGAGTCCACCTCGAGCGCCTTCAGCGTTCCCTGGTTCTGCTCGAAGTAGGAGAGGCCGAGGTACCCCATCCCGCCGTTCTCACCGGTGACGCCCTGCACGATGACGTTGTCGTCCTCGCTCGGCTGGTAGTCGGTGCGGCTCGCGCCCTCCTCGCCGTTGATCACGTCCGTGAAGTAGTCGAACGTGCCGGAGTCGGTGCCGGGGCCGAAGAGGCTGAGCGGCGCGTCGTCGAAGGACGGGTCGACCTGGTTCCAGTTCGCGACCTTGGAGCCGGGCTCCCAGATCGAATTGAGCTGGTCGACGGTCAGGCACGTAACCCAGTCGTTATCGACGTTGACGATATTGGTGATCGCATCGGTTGCGACGCGAAACTCGAGGTACTCGACACCGGCTTCCTCGCACAGCGCGACCTCGTCCTCGTCGATCGGCCTCGACGCGTTCGAGATATCGGTCTCGCCCGCGCAGAAGCGCTCGAACCCGCCTCCGGTGCCCGAGATGCCGACCGTGACGTCGACACCTTCGTCGGCCCCGAAGTCCTCGGCGGCCCTCGTCATGAACGGGCCGACGGTGCTCGATCCGTCGGCGGTGATGACGCCGCCTCCGCCGTCTCCGTCATCGTCCCCACCACAGCCAACAGCGGTGATGGCGACGAGCCCGACGATCAGTGCAGCTGCCAGAGTGGTGATGAGTCCGCGTGTAGTCATGGCGCAAGTCTCTCCGGCCATGCCCGGCCACCGGGGAGTCGCCTGGTGAAGATTCGGTGAAAGCCTGGTGAAGGGCTTACGCGGTCGCGTCCGCTAGGCGCTTGAGCTGTCGCTCCAGCTGCCGCTCGCTCAGCGGCACGAAGAGGGCGTTCTCGCGATCGAGGCCTGATTCAGCGAAAGGCACAGCGGATCTCGAGCCCGCGGCCCGGGCCACCGCTCGCCTCGACGGTGCCGCCCGCCTGGGTGACGACGTGCTTCACGATCGCGAGGCCGAGACCGGTCCCGCGAGACGCGCGCGCGGCGTCGGCGCGGAAGAAGCGCTCGAAGAGCCGCGGGAGCTCGGCCGCGCCGACCCCCACGCCGTCGTCGCGGCCCACGATGTCGACCTGCCCATCCGCGTCGCGCTCGACGGCCAGTGTGAAGGTCGCGCCCGGCCCGGCGTAGCGGATCGAGTTCTCGGCGAGGTTGCGCGCGACCACCCGCAGCATGCGCGGGCGGATCGCGAGCTCGACGGCCGGGTCGCAGTCGAGGCGCAACGCCACGCCGGCACGCGCGGCGCGCTCCGCGAGCTCGTCGAGAGCTTCTTCGAGGACCGGAGCTACCGGCGTGGCTCCGAGCGAGACCACCCGCGCGCCCGACTCGAGCTCGCTGAGGAAGAGGACCTCGTCGATGAGCTCGGTGATCTGCTCGACCTCCCGGGTCGCCTGGTCGACCAGGTCGAACGTGTCCTCTCCGGGCAGCACCGCAGTCTCGAGCAGGGTCAGCAGGCGCGCGAGCGGCGTCCGCAGCTCGTGCGAGACAGCCGCTGTGAACCCGGAGCGCAGCTCCTCGTACGCGGCGAGGTCGCCCTCGCGTGAGAGGTAGACGAGCCGCTCGCGCCGTCCGTCGACCTCGTACGGGACGACGAAGGGGATCACGCCGCGACCGCCGCTCATCAGGTCGACCGGCAGCACGTCGCCCTCCCGGATGCCCTCCATGGACTGCCTCGCGCGCCGGCTCGCGAGGAGGACGCGGTCCTCGTCGTCGAGGACGACGACGGCCTCACGGCTCTCCTCGACGACCGTCCGTCCGCGAATGCTCTCGGCGTCCATGGCTCACACCCTTCTAACACAAGGTTTGCCCAATGCTTTCGCGCGCTTCACGACGCCCAAACCCACATGTCGGTCAATGCAAGTCGTCCACTACGAAGGAGCGACGGCATGCACCTCAAGTCACTCGCGACCGTGTCCGCCGTATTCGGCACGCTCGCACTTGCAACGGTCGCCTCGGCCGCCGTGATCATCGGCACTCCCGGTGACGATCTTCTCCGCGGCACGCCCGAAGCCGACCAGATCAGCGCCCTCGCGGGCAACGACATCGTGTACGCGGGCAACGGCGACGACGCGGTGCGTGCGGGAGCGGGGAACGACGCCGTTCGCTCCGCGCACGGCAACGACGGCGCGTTCGGCGGCCCCGGCGGCGACCTGCTCATGGGCGGAACCGGCGACGACCGCGTGAAGGGAGGCTCCGACAACGACTGGGTCTCCGGCGGGCACGGGCAGGATCGCGTGGCCGGAAACCGCGGCGACGACGCCGTGTTCGGGAACCGCGGTCGCGACTCCGTCTTCGGCGGCTGGGGCGCGGACTACATCTTCGGCGGCTGGGGCCCCGACACGCTGCACGCACTCGCACCCGACGGGCAGCGCGACCTTCTCGACTGCGGGCTCGGCCGTGACCGGGCGTACGTCCTCCGCTCCGAGCGCCGGCTGACCGTGCTCGTCGCCTGCGAGCGCGTCTACCTCGTGGACGTCCTGACCGCCGAGCAGCAGGAAGGCGAGCTCGAGGACGCCGACATCGAGGCCGGTGGCTGAGCGGGCGCATTTCGACGTTCACCACTCGCTCACCAGCTCGTAACCACCCTGCGGCCCCTGGATCCTCCGGGGGCCGCAACTATCGTGTGGCCAGATGGCGAAGGTCTTGATCATCGAGGACGACGACGTGATCGCCCGCGGCATCGCGCGCCACCTCGAGACCGCCGGGTTCGACGCGGTCGGGGTGGCGAACGGCGAGACCGGGCTTGCCCGGCTGCGCTACGAACGGCCGGACGTGTGCGTCCTCGACCTGATGCTGCCCGGCATCGACGGCTGGCGCGTCATCGAGCAGGCGCGGTCCGAAGGCATCGGCACTCCGATCGTCGTCGTCTCGGCCCGAGGCACCGAGCACGACCGGGTGCACGCACTCGAGATCGGCGCCGACGACTACCTCGTGAAGCCCTTCTCCCTGAAGGAGCTGACGGCGCGCGTGCGAGCCGCTGCCCGGCGGGGCGTGAGCGAGGCCGAGCCGCGCCGCGGTGAGGCGATCGAGATCCAGGAGCTCCGGCTCGACCCCGACAACGTCCAGGCCTTCGTCGACGGCGAAAGCGCCGAGCTGACCCCGACCGAGTTCCGGCTCGTGTACACGCTCGCGCGGGAGCAGGGTCGCGTCCTCACCCGCGACGAGCTGCTCCAGCGCGTCTGGGGCCGCCGCGCCACGCACCGCGATCGGACCGTCGACGTGTTCGTCCGGAAACTCCGCGAGAAGATCGACCGCAAGGCGCCGCGGCACACGTTCATCCACACGCGGTACGGGGTCGGCTACAAGCTCGAGGCGCTGCCGAAGTAGCCATTAGGCTCGGGCGGCATGGAGCCCGCCGCGCCGGTCCCGCAGGCCCCGACACCACGCGAGTACCTGCACGCCGTCCTGCTGGCTGGGCTCGTCGGTATCCCGGCGGCGCTCGCAGCGGCGCTCTTCCTCGCAGCCGTCCACTATGTCGAGGACTGGCTCTGGGTCGACCTCCCGGAAGCGCTCGGGGAGTCGTCCCCGCCGTGGTACCTCGTCATCGGGCTGCCGGTCGTCGGCGCCGCGATCGTGCTCGTCGCGCGCCTCTCGCTTCCGGGCGACGGAGGCCACGAGCCGCTCGAGGGCATCTCCGTGTCCCCGACGCCGATCTCACACGTGCCGGGGGTCATCGTTGCCGCGCTGGCCACGCTGTCCTTCGGCGCCGTCCTCGGGCCGGAGGCGCCCGTCGTCGCGCTCGGTGGCGCCCTCGCGATCGCGCTGACGTCGTTCGTCCGGCTCGGCCAGCACCAGCAGGACGCTGCTGTCGCTCGCCGGCTCGTTCGCGGCGCTCTCGGCGCTCTTCGGCGGCCCGCTCGTCGGAGGCGTGTTCCTTCTGGAGAGCGCGGTCGGGCTCGGGGCCCAGGCCATCCCCGTCCTCCTCCCGGGATTCGTCGCCGCCGCGGTCGGCTACCTCATCTTCATCGGGTTCGGAGACTGGGGTGGGCTCGACGCCCCGGGCCTCGTCGTGCCGGCGCTCCCGCTGTACGACGGGACGTACCTCGTCGATCTCGCGCTCGCGGTCGGCGTCGGGATCGTCACGACCCTCGTGATCGTCCCACTCAAACGCATGGCGGCCGGGTTGGAGACAGTCGGGAAGGCGCGCCTCGGCATGCCGGCGCTCCTGCTCGCCGGAGGTCTCGCGATCGGGCTGCTCGCCTTCGCCGCAGACCTGCTCGGAGCGGACTCGCAGGACGTGCTCTTCTCGGGACAGGCGTCCATCCCGGCGCTGCTGGCGGAGACCTCGACATCCGTGGTCGTCGTCCTCCTCGTGGCCAAGGCGATTGCGTACGCCGTCAGCCTCGCCAGCGGATTCCGCGGAGGACCGATCTTCCCGGCCATCTTCATCGGCATCGGCATCGCGACGTTCCCGGTGATCTGGTTCGACATGTCGCCGACGGTCGCGGTCGCCATGGGAGCGGCGGCGGGCATGGCCGCGCAGAGCCGCCTGCTCCTGTCGTCGATGCTGCTCGCCGCGATCCTCGTCGGGAGCCAGGGCTCCGACGCCGTGCCTGCCGCCGTTCTGGCGGCCGCTGCGGCCTGGGTCAGCGCCACCGCGCTCGAGCGCCGCACGTCGACGGCTGCCTAGCCTCGGCCCAAGGCTTTCAGCTACCCTTCGCTACGTTAATGATTAGCGAGGTTACGCTTACGCCCGAGGTCATCGCCGACGAGCTTCGGCCGGTACTCCTGCGATTGACGCGGGAGCTCCGGAAGGAGTCCGAGCAGATCGGGGTGACCACGCGACAGGCGACGCTGCTCTGGCTCGTCAAGCGGAGCCCCGGCCTCTCGCTCGCCGAGCTCGCCGCCGAGGAGGGGATCTCCCCGCCCGCGCTCTCGGGCCACGTCGACCGCCTCGAGCGCGCCGGCCTCATCGAGCGCGTCCGGTCGAGCCAAGACCGGCGCCGGGTCGGGCTCGCGCTCACTGACGCGGGCGTGAAGCTCCTACGCCGGATCCGCGCCCGTCGTACGACCTGGCTCGCGAAGCGCCTCGGCGAGCTCGACCAGGCCGAGCTCGACGCCCTCGCGACCGCCGTCCCGGCCCTCCGTCGCCTGCTCGAGAACGCCCCGTGAGAAGGCTCTCGATCGCGCTCCGCACGCGCACGTTTCGGAGTCTCCGCCGCCACCGTAACTACCGCATCTTCTTCGCCGGCCAGCTCGTGTCGCTCGCCGGGACGTGGATGCAGAACGTCGCTCTCGCCTGGCTCGTGCTCGAGCTCTCGGGGTCGCCGATCGCGGTCGGTGCACTCGCGTTCTGGAGGTTCGTCCCCTTCACGGTCTTCGGCCTACTCGCAGGCGTCGTGGCCGACCGCGTCGACTCACGCCGGCTGGTGATGACGACGCAGGCGATGGCCATGGTCGTTTCGGTCGTGCTCGCGGTGATCACGCTGACCGATACCGCCACGCTCCCGATCGTCTACGCGCTCGCCGCGCTCGGCGGGATGACGCTCGCGTTCGACGCGCCGGGAAGGCAGTCGCTGACCTTCCAGATGGTCGGCCGCCACTCTCTGCCGAACGCCGTCGCGCTCAACGCCGGCCTGTTCAACGCCTCGCGCGTGATCGGCCCCGCGATCGCGGGCCTCGTGATCGCCGCCGCCGGCACGGGCATCTGCTTCGTCCTGAACGCCGTCAGCTTCCTCGCCGTCTTCGTCGCGCTCGCGAGCCTCCGCACGGGCGAGCTGCACACGGTCGAGAAGGACCCCTCCGCGCGGGTGTTCGACGGGCTGCGCCGCGCGTTCGCATACGCGATGAACGATCCTCAACTCCGCTCGCTGCTCGGAGTGGTCACGATCGTCAGCACGGTCGGCTTCAACTTCCACGTCCTCGTGCCGCTCCTCGCCGCGGACACGCTCGATGTCGGGCCGGAGGGCTTCGGCTTCCTCTCGGCGTCATTCGGCCTCGGAGCGCTCGCGGGAGCGCTGGCCACGGCGACGTTCCGCGGCGCGAGCTGGCGCCTCTTCGCCTCCGGCGCCGCTGGCTTCGGCGTCTCCGCGCTCCTGCTCGCCCCGGTCGAGAACGCGGTGCTGGCAGGGGTCCTCCTGTTCGCCGTCGGCGTCAGCTTCACGCTCTTCACGGCGAACGCGAACGCGCTCGTCCAGCTCGGCGCGCCGGACATGCTCCGCGGGCGCCTGATCGCGATCTACCTGTTCGCCTTCGTCGGCCTCGCTCCCGTCGGAGGGCTGCTCGCCGGCTGGCTCGCCCACGTCGGCGGGACGCCCCTCGCGTTCACGGTCTCCGGCACGACCGCGCTCGTCGCGATTGCCATCGCGAGCGCTCGGCGGGCGCAGGCGCTCGCGCTTCGCGAGCAGGCCTCCTAGAGGCGGGTGGAACCTACGGTTCCCCCCGCCGTCCCCCCTCCCTCGTCCTGGGCTGAGAGTACGCCGCGCAAGCCTCCCGGCCGGCGAAGCCGGCCTCCGGCTCGGCCGCCGCGCCTGTTTCGAACACCCGTGCTTAGCGGCAATCGCCCACACTAGGATCCCCGCGGTGCAGGCGTACCGAACACCCGACGAGCGCTTCGAGGATCTCCCCGGCTACGACTTCGCGCCCCACTACTTCGAGCAGTACGGCCTTCGCATGCACTTCGTCGACGAGGGCACGGGCGCCCCGATCCTCCTCCTGCACGGCGAGCCGACCTGGGCGTTCCTGTACCGGAAGCTGATCCCGCCGCTCGCCGCGGTCGGCAGGGTCGTCGCACCCGACTACTTCGGCTTCGGCCGCTCGGACAAGCCGACACGCGTCGAGGACTACTCGTACGACCTGCACTACGACTCGATCGAGCGCCTCGTCGACGAGCTCGACCTCCACGACGTGACGGTCGTCGTCCACGACTGGGGAGGTCCGATCGGGCTCCGCCTGGCCGTCGAGCGCCCCGACCGGGTGGAGCGGCTCGCGATCCTGAACACGGGGATCGGCGCCGGCCGCGCGCCGTCCGACGAGTGGCTTCGCTTCCGCGACTTCGTCCGGCGGGTCGGGCCTGACCTGATCCCCGGTCAGCTGATCCGCATCTCCGCGCGTGAACGGGTTGGCCGACGAGGTCGTGGACGCATACAACGCGCCCTTCCCGACTCCCGAGTCGAAGGCGGGCGTGCTCGCGTTCCCGGAGCATGTCCCGACCGAGCTGGATCACCCGAACGCCGAGACGATGCTCCGAGTACGCGCTGCGCTCGAGCACTGGGAGAAGCCGACGCTCGTCCTCTTCTCCGACTCGGACCCCGTCTTCTCACCGAAGGCCGCCGAGCGCATGGCGTCGCGCATCCCGGGCGCCGGCCCTGCGGAGATCGTCGAGGGCGCGGGCCACTTCCTCCAGGAGGAGAAGGGCGAGGAGATCGCGGACCGGATCGTCCGCTTCCTCGCCGGAGCCGCCTAACCCACGGTCCAGGTGTCGCCGGAGTGGAGGAGCGCCTCGAGGTCGCCCTCGCCGGCCCGTTCTCGGGCCGCGTCCAGCTGCTCGCTCATGAGGTCGTCGTAGACCGGGCGCTCGACGCTGCGGAAGACGCCGAACGGCACCGCGCCGTCGGTCTCGAACGTGATCCGCGAGAGCGCGAACGCGAGGCTCGGCTCACGATGGCCCGCATCGTGCACGAGGAGCGAGCTCTCGTCCGTCTCGGTCATGTCGACGACCCGCGCGGACCCGTCCGCGTCCTGCACGACGCCCTTCTCGCCCTCCTCCCCGAAGCGAATGGGCGCCCCGCTCTCGAGGTAGATCCGGTTCCCCTTCTCGTCGCGCACGTAGTCGAAGGCGCCGTCGTTGTAGATGTTGCAGTTCTGGAGGATCTCGACGAAGGCCGAGCCACGGTGACGGGCGGCCGCGCCGAGCACCTCGGTCAAGCCCTTCTTGTCGGTGTCGATCGCCCGCGCGACGAACGAGGCCTCGGCGCCGATCGCGATCGAGAGCGGATTGAACGGGTAGTCGAGCGAGCCCATCGGCGTCGACTTCGTCACCTTGCCGAGCTCGGACGTCGGCGAGTACTGGCCCTTCGTCAGCCCGTAGATCTGGTTGTTGAAGAGGAGGATCTTCAGGTTCACGTTGCGCCGGAGGCGAGTGGATCAGGTGGTTGCCGCCGATCGAGAGCGCGTCGCCGTCGCCGGTCACGACCCACACGGACAGGTCCGGCCGGGACACGGCGAGACCGGTCGCGATCGCGGGCGCGCGCCCGTGGATCGAGTGCATCCCGTACGTCTGCATGTAGTACGGGAAGCGCGCGGCGCAGCCGATCCCGGAGACGAACACGATCCGCTCGCGCGGTGAGGCCGAGCTCGGGCATGAAGCCCTGGATGACGTTCAGGATCGCGTAGTCGCCGCAGCCCGGGCACCAGCGCACCTCCTGGTCGGACTTGAAGTCCTTCGCAGTCAGCTGCACGAGATCACCGTTGCTGTCGCTCATGACTCGATCAACGCCGTCATCGCGTCCGCGAGCTCCGCCGCCCGGAACGGGCGCCCGCGCACCTTGTT
This sequence comes from uncultured Actinomycetes bacterium, assembly GCA_963716605.1. GTDB lineage: Bacteria > Actinomycetota > Thermoleophilia > Gaiellales > Gaiellaceae > GMQP-bins7. The sequence continues at coordinate 84,527 of CAVQTO010000002.1, forward strand.
GTAGCCGACCGCGTCCACGAGGAACTCGGCGCGGATCAGCATCCGCAGCTGACCGAGGTTCATCTCCGGGATGAGGACCTTCTCGTAGCTCCGCACGACCTCGCCCGTGTTCCGCGGGAACGGGTTCAGGTGGTGGAGATGCGCGGTCGCGACCTTCCGGCCGCTCGGCCCGCACCCGCCGCGCCGCTGCCCCGATCGCGCCGTACGTCGAGCCCCAGCCGAGGACGAGCGTGTCCGCGCCGTCCGGGTCGTCGACCTCGAGCTCGGGGATGTCCGCCGCGATGCCCGCGACCTTCGCGGCGCGGAGCCGCGTCATCAGGTCGTGGTTCTCGGGGTCGTAGGAGACGTTGCCGGTCTCGTCCTGCTTCTCGAGGCCGCCGATGCGGTGCTCGAGGCCGGGCGTCCCCGGAATCGCCCACGGCCGCGCGAGCGTCTCGGCGTCGCGCCGGTACGGGAGGAACGTCTCTCCGTCGTTCGGCTCCGTCGCGAACTCGGTCGAGATGTCGGCGAGCTCGCCCACGTCGGGGATGAGCCACGGCTCCGATCCGTTCGCGAGGTACGCGTCCGAGAGCAGGAAGACCGGCGTCCGGTACTTGATCGCGATGCGCGCGGCCTCGATCGCTGCGTGAAAGCAGCCGGCCGGCGTCGACGCGGCCACGACCGGAATCGGCGACTCCGAGTTCCGCCCGAACATGACCATGAGCAGGTCGGCCTGCTCCGGCTTGGTCGGCATGCCCGTCGAGGGGCCTGCTCGCTGGACGTCCACGATCACGAGCGGCAGCTCGAGCGTCACCGCGAGCCCGACCGTCTCCGACTTGAGCACGATGCCCGGCCCGGCCGAGGTCGTCACGCCGAGTGCTCCACCGAACGCTGCTCCCAGCGCGGCGCCCGAGGCCGCGATCTCGTCCTCCGCCTGGAACGTGCGCACGCCGAAGTGCTTCATCTGCGCGAGCTGCTCGAGGACGTCCGACGCCGGCGTGATCGGGTAGGCGCCGAGGAACAACGGCAGCCCGGAGAGCTTGCTCGCCGCGATGAGGCCGTACGTGAGCGCCGTGTTCCCCGAGATCTGGCGATACGTCCCCGGCGCGAGCTGCGCGGGCGCGACCTCGTACGAGACCGCGAAGTCCTCGGACGTCTCGCCGTAGTTCCAGCCGGCCTTGAAGGCGCGCGTGTTCGCCTCGGCGATCTCGGGCCGCTTCGCGAACTTCGCCTCGATGAACGCGAGCGTGCCCTCGAGCGGGCGGTGGTAGAGCCAGGACATCAGCCCGAGCGCGAAGAAGTTCTTCGAGCGCTCGGCCTCGCGCGACGTGATCCCCTCGACCTCCTTCAGCGCCTCGATCGTCATCGACGAGAGCGCGACCTCGTGCACGTGGAAGTCGCCGAGCGACCCGTCCTCGAGCGGGTTCGCCGGGTACCCGGCCTTCTGCAGGTTGCGGTCGTTGAAGGCGTCGGTGTTGACGATGACCGTGCCGCCCTTCGCGAGGTCGCCGAGGTTGACCCTGAGCGCCGCCGGGTTCATCGCGACGAGGACGTTCGGCTGGTCGCCCGGCGTGAGGATGTCGTGGTCGGCGAAGTGGACCTGGAAGCCGGAGACGCCCGGGAGCGAGCCGGCGGGCGCGCGGATCTCGGCCGGGAAGTCGGGCAGCGTCGCGAGGTCGTTCCCGAAGACGGCGGTCTCGCTCGTGAAGCGGTCGCCGGTCAGCTGCATCCCGTCGCCGGAGTCGCCGGCGAAGCGGATCACGACGCGCTCGAGCTGCTCGACTGGCTTGGCCTTGGCGATGTCCGAGGTATAGCGAACCTGGCCGGTCCCCCGCAGTTACCCGGCCTCGACCAGAAGACCCTGAAGATCGAGCGGCCGCGTGAACATCGCGACCTGCTTCCCGTCGGGCGTCATCGGCCAGTCCTCGCGCGGCCGGTCGCGGTACAGCTCGACGCCGTTCCCGTCCAGGTCGCGCAGGTAGATCGCCTCGCTGACGCCGTGGTCGGACGCGCCCTCGAGCGGGATCCCGGCCTCGAGGACCCGGCGCAGCGCCTCCGCCAGCGCCTTGCGGTCGGGGAAGCGAACCGCGACGTGGTAGAGCCCGGTCGTGCCCGGAGAGGGCGGCGAGCCGCCGGCCGACTCCCAGGTGTTGAGCCCGATGTGGTGGTGGTAGCCGCCCGCCGAGAGGAAGGCAGCCTGGTCGCCCATCCGCGCCTGCTCCTCGAATCCGAGGACGTCGCGCCAGAAGCCGAGCGCGCGGTCGAGGTCCGCGACCTTGAGGTGCACGTGGCCGATGTCGACGCGCGGGTCGATCGTGCTCACGGGCCGGTCTCCGGCACGTGAGCGTGGAGGGGTGTGGGGAACCGGGAGGTTCCCCACGCTTTCAAGAAGAAGGGGGCTCGCGGGGGAAACATGGTTTCCCCCGCGAACGCAAGCCAAAGGCGCGCGTTGCTCATGCCTGCACCGTATCCGGAGGACGCGGCGAGGCGGCGATCCCGGCCGCGGCCCAGATCCCCACGGCGAGCCAGTGCACACCGATGACGTCCGTCTGCAGGCCGAGCAGGAGGACGGCCGCGAACGCGGCGCCCACCCAGGCCTCGCGCCGAAGCAGCGCGAACAGCAAGGCGACGTTCCAGAGGACGAACGCGAGCGCGCCGAGAAGCCCGATGTCGATTCCGAGCTCCGTGTACGTGGACTCGCCCGCCTTGATCTCGACCCCGGTCCGCTTGGCGACCGTCCCCGCGTTCCCGAGCCCGTAGCCCTGCGGATGCCGGACCACCGATTCGACGCCGTCCCGTAGATGCCGCCAGTGGCTTGCGGTCGACGACTCGGAGGGCGAGAAGGGATCGGAGCTCGGTGCGGTCGGGTCTTCCGCCGCGTTCTCGCGCAGGAACTCGAGCTCCTCCTCCGTGTAGTGCGTCGACGGGCCGAGGGTCGGATACGACGCGAGGAAGGCGCCCCCGACGGCGACGGAGGCGACCGCGACGACCGCCGGCGCGAAGCGCCGCTGCAGGACGGCCAGCAGAACGAGGGCGAACGCGAGCGCGACGAACGCGGCCCGTGTGTGCGTGTACAGCAGGCCGGCGTACAGGATCACGCCGACGACTCCCCACCACCAGCGGAACGGACTGCGGCTGACCACGAACACGAGCCCGACCACGAACGCGTACGAGCTCGCGAGTGGAGAGAGGAACGTCGAGACGAGGCGCCGGATCGGGTTGTCCTCGTCCCCGGTGTTGTAGACCCAGTTCTCGGGAAGCCCCGAGAGGCCCTCGTAGTCGAGCGCGAGCTGCTCGCGATACCAGCCCGGCACACCGGACCCGCGCCACGCCTGGAGCGAGACGAGCGCGAGATCGGCGAGGCCGATGAGGGCGACTCCGGCAGCCGCGAGCGCGAGGGTCGCGCCAACGCGGCTGCGATCGGCCCACCAGACGGCGGTCAGCCGGCCGAGGACGTACCCCGCGACCGGCAGCAGGTGGTGCCTGATCGCGAGCAGCTCTCCCTTCGCCGTCGCGTCGCCGTCGAGCCAGCCCTGCGGGATGAGCACGTAGAGGAGCACGGCGACCGTGTAGAGGGCGGCGAGCCCGTCGACGGCGGTGATGCCGGGCAGCCTCCGCACGGCGGCGACCGCGGCGACGACGAACGCGAGGAGAAGCAGCACCTCCTTCCACGCGGCGACGGCGTCGAGCGTCTCGCCACGGACTCCGACCTCCCAGAGCTGGGCCATGACGGCGTTGTGGAGCGCAAGGCCGACGATCAGGACGAGGAGCGCGACCCGGCTGAGCTGCCCGAGGCGCTCAGTCGACAATGGCCACCAGCGTGAGCCCGAGGTTCACGATGCGCACGCGGCCAGGAAAGAGCGACTCGAGCTCACGCTTCGAGAGGATCCGAAGCTGCTTCGCTCCGCCCTTTCCGACTGCGCCGTACACCGAGTGCGCAACGCGTTCCGGGAACCAATGCACGAGCGGTAGCCTCGTGTGCAACTCGATCGGGAACCAGCGATTCGGTGTCGTGATGAAGACGCGCCGGCCGACGCGCAGCGCCTCGGAGACGAGCAGCCTCTGGCGCTCGCGGGCGCCGACGTGCTCGACGACGGCGTTCGAGAACACGACGTCGAACTCGCCGTCGGCGAACGGCAGCGCGCACGCGTCGCCCTGGACGTAGCGGATGTGCGGGTAGCGCGCGCGGAAACCGGCCCCCTCGTACTGGCCGAGCGCCGTGATCTGACCGGGCCACGGGTAGTGCTCCTCGAAGAAGTTCAGCGTCGTGCAGCCGTCGCCCTCGCCGAAGACGAGCTCGTCGACGCCCACGTCGAGCACCGTCGTCTCGCTCGTCGGCCTGAGCTCGTCGAGGAAGAGCTCGAGCTTGCGCCTGCGGGAGCGGAGCGAGATCTCGTCGGCGACGCGCATCGGCTGTAAGTAAACCGCCTCCAGGCGCGGGTCCGACCTCGTCGTTACGCTGGCGGCCGTGGTCGAGGCGGCGCTCAGACCTGCGGGGCCCTACTCCCTGAACCTGACCGCGCGAACCGCTCTCTGGCGATCGCCGCTGCCGGATGGAAGGTGGGCGGAGGCGTGCCAGGCGTACGACGGAACAGTGCTCGTGCAGGCGTCCTGCGAGCGCGCGGTCGAGGAGGCGCGGTTCTGCCTCGCGCTCGACGACGACACGGCCGAGTTCCACCGCCGCTTCGCCCGCGACCGGCTGCTCGGGCCGTCGGTCCGCGCCCTGCGCGGTCTCCGGCCGCGCCGGAAGGCAACCGTCGCGCACGCGACTCTGCGGGCGGTGTGCGGCCAGCTCATCCAGGCGAGCCGCGCGCTCGAGATCGAGCGAGCGGTGCTCCGGGCCGCGGGCGAGGACCCGCCCTCGAGAGAAGCGCTGGCGCGACTCTCTCCGGCGGCGCTCGTCGGCTGCGGTCTGGCTGCGAGCCGTGCGGCGACGCTCACGCGGCTCGCGCGTCGGATCGACCTCGAGGCTTTGAGGTCGTCTCCCGCGACCGCGCTCGTCCGGCTCGGTCGCGAGCGCGGAGTCGGCCCGTGGAGCATCGGAGTCGTCGCCCTCCAGGGTCTCGGGCGTTACGACGCCGGCCTCGTCTCCGACCTCGCACTCGTGAAGCTCCTCGCCTCGCTCCGCGGCCGCTGGCCGGAGCGCCCGGACGAGACCGCGGAGCTGCTGGAGCCCTACGGCGAGTGGCAGGGGCTCGCGAGCGTCTTCCTGCTCGCGGGGTTTGCGAAGGGGCTCGTTCCGGGAGCGAGCGCGGACCGGGCGCGAGCCGTGCGAGGCGCTTCTCGGCCGGCGCCGGCAAGCGCCTGAATCGGCCTCGACCCGCTTACACTCCGACGATGGTCGACTCGCGCAAGATCGCGATTCTCGGCGCCGGGCGGATCGGCGAGGCGCTCATCTCCGGGCTCCTCTCGTCCGGGTGGCGCACGCCCGACGAGATCGCCGCCACGTCGCGGCGCGCCGAGCGCGTCGCCGAGCTCCGCGAGCGCCACGGCGTCGCGGCCACGCTCTCGAACCACGACGCCGCGGCAGGAGCGTTGCTCGTCGTCATCGCGGTGAAGCCGCAGGACATCGAAGGCCTGCTCGGCGAGATCGGCGAGCTCTTGCTGCCCGAGCAGACCGTGCTCTCCGTCGCTGCCGCGATTCCGACCTCGCTGATCGAGAACCGGCTCTCGTCCGGGGTGCCCGTCGTCCGCGCGATGCCGAACACGCCCTCGACCGTGCACGAGGGGATCGCCGGGCTCGCGGCCGGCGCGCACGCCGGAGACGAGCACCTCGACCTCGCCGAGGAGGCGCTCTCCCATCTCGGCAGCGTCGTCCGCGTCCCCGAGAGCCAGCTCGACGCCGTCACCGCGGTCTCCGGCTCCGGCCCTGCGTACTTCGCGCTCCTCGCCGAGGCGATGATCGAGGCGGGAATCCTGCTCGGGCTCTCGCGCGAGATCTCGACGCAGCTCGTCGTGCAGACGATGCTCGGGACGGCGAAGCAGCTCCGCGACGAGAAGATGCACCCGGTCGAGCTCCGCGAGATGGTCACCTCGCCCGGCGGGACGACGATCGCGGCGATCCGCGAGCTCGAGATTGCAGGCGTCCGGGCCGCGTTCCTGAACGCGATCCAGGCCGCGATGGTGCGCGCCCGCGAGCTCGCCGCCGGCAGCAACTCGTAGGGGCGAGGCTTGCCTCGCCTGCCTCGCGGACGGCGATGAACGTCCGCCTGATCCTCGTTCCGTCCCACGCGGGCGACGAGCGGGTCGGATCGAGCGAAGGTCCCAGGCGTCTCCTCGAGGCCGGCGCGGACGCGGTGCTGGGCCGAACCGGCGTCGCCGTCGGAGTGCAGACGGTCGAGCGACGGGCACCCTTTCGCGACACCGCGGTCTCCGCGGCCGACGTGAACGGGCAGATCGCCGAAGCAGTCCGGAGCGCGGTGTGCGCGAACGAGCTCCCCATCGTCGTCGCAGGTTCGTGCAACGCTGCGCTGGGCGTCCTCGCCGGATTCGAGCACGCGGACTGCGGAGCTGTCTGGATCGACGCGCACGCCGACTTCAACACGCCGGACTCGACGGCCAGCGGGTTCTTCCCCGGCATGTCGCTGGCCGTGGTTGCCGGCCACTGCTTTCGCGACTACTGGGCGCAGATCGGCGACAGCACGCCGATCGAGGAAGACACAATCGCGCTCTTCGGAGTTCGCGACCTCTCGCCGGACAAGGAGCGTGAGCGGCTTGCGCAGTCGCGTATCCGGGTCGTGGGCTGGGCGGACGGCGAGCCGGACGGAGACATCGAGGCCACTCTCGACGGGCTTCGGCGGCGCGTGGCCGACGTCTACGTCCACGTGGACTTCGACGCGTTCGCGCCCGAGGTCGCCCCCGGCGTCGCCGACGAGCCGGTTCCAGGAGGCCTTTCGCGCGACGACGCCGAGGCGATCATCCGAGGGACGACGGAGCGATTTCGCGTTCGCGCGGTCACGCTGGCGACCTACACGCCGGAACGCGACCTGAACGACAAGACGCTCGAGCTCGCCCTCGGCCTCTTGTCCCTGCTCAGCCTGTATGCGGGAGCAACGGCGAGCTGAGCTGCACCGCGAGCCCGCGCTCGACCGCGAGCAGGTGCAGTGCGAGCACGGTGTCGGCGACCGGCGTGTCCTCGAGGTACTCGTCGCGACGTTCGAAGTCGGCGAGCAATGCGCGGATTGCAGCTTCGTAGGCGTCCGCGTCGCCCGCCGCGAGCGCGGCGAGCGAGTCCGCGACGGACGGCGGGAAGTCGTCCCGCCTGTGGAGGGTCGCCGCAACGTCTGCCGCCCGCCCATCCTCGCCGATCACGAGCAAGGCGAGTGCCGCGGCGTAGCGCCCGATCGGGCTCTCCGACTCCTCCGCGCCGGCGTCGAGCGCCCACCGGGCGTCCTCGCGCGCGCCGTCGAGATCGCCGGCGATCAGCCGCGACTTCATCGCACCGATCGGCCGCCCCCAGCTCCCTGGCGGCGCGTCCTCCCAGCTCCGCCGATAGGTCTCCGCCGACCGCAGCAGCCACTCGCGCGACTCCTCACGACGATCGGCCATCAGCAGCGCGAGCCCGGCCGCCCACGCCGCGTTGCCCATACGCGTGAGCTGCCGCTGACGCTCGTCGCCCGCGTCGGGCAACCGCGCCTCCCCGTCGGCGTATCGCGCCTGAGCCCGAGCCGCGCGTTCCTCCCAGCCGCTCGCCACGCGCGAAGTATCGTCTCCGCCGATGGCGCGCACGCTCCGGGAGGTGGTCTACGTCGACGGCGTCCGAACCGCGTTCGGCAAGGCCGGGCCGGGAGGCGCGTTCTGGAAGACGCGTGCCGACGACATGGGCGTGAAGGTCGTGCGCGAGCTCCTGCGCCGGAACCCGCAGCTCCCGCCCGAGCGGATCGACGATGTCGCCTTTGCCGCGACCGCGCAGGTCGGCGACCAGGGCCTGACCCTCGGGCGTGACGTCGCGCTCCTCGCCGGGCTCCCGGAGACCGTCCCGGGCTTCGCCGTCGACCGCATGTGCGCCGGCGCGCTGACCGCGACGACCGCCGGCGCGGGAGAGATCGCGATGGGCGCCGCGGACGTCGTCCTCGTCGGCGGCGTCGAGCACATGGGCCACCACCCGATGGGCGAGGACGTCGACTTCAACCCGCGCTTCGTCTCCGAGCGGATCGTGGACGAGTCCGCCGCGGTCATGGGCCAGACGGCCGAGAACCTCCACGACGCCTTCCCGCAGCTGACCAAGGAGGCCGCAGACGCGTTCGCGGTCGAGAGCCAGCGCAAGGCCGCGGCCGCCTGGGACGAGGGCGTGATGGACGAGATCGTCGTCCCCATGTCCGTGTTCTCGGAAGAGGGCTGGAAGGTGGCCGCCCGCGACGAGTTCCTCAGGCCCGACACGACGCTGGAGGGCCTCGCGGAGCTACGGACCCCGTTCCGCGCCGGCGGCCGCGTCACCGCCGGGAACTCCGCCGGGCTCACGGACGGCGCGACTGCGGCGCTGATCGCCTCCGAGGACGCCGCCCGCGACCTCGGACTCGAGCCGAAGATGCGGCTCGCCGGCTTCGCCTACGCCGGAGTCGAGCCGCACCTGATGGGCCTCGGGCCGGTGCCCGCGACGGAGAAAGTCCTCGCGCAGACGGGGATCTCGCTCGACGACGTCGGCCTCCTCCAGCTCAACGAGCCGTTCGCGGTGCAGGTGCTCACGTGGTGCGACGGGATGGGCGTCGCGCCGGACGACCCACGGCTCAACCCGTACGGCGGCGCGATCGCCTGCGGTCACCCGCTCGCGGCGACGGGAGTCCGGCTCATGGCCGAGCTCGCGCGCGGGTTCCGCGACCGGCCCGACACGCGCTACGGCCTCACCGCGCTCTGCATCGGGCTCGGCATGGGCGCCGCGGTGCTCTGGGAGAACGTCCAGAACGGCGGGCATGGCTAGCCCGACCGAGTTCAAGCTCCAGCGGATCGAGACGCGCGCCGGCCCGGTCGCGCTCGTGACGATCGACAACGGCGAGGACTGGCAGAAGCCGAACACGTTCGGCGAGCATGCGCTCCGCTCTCTCGAGGAGACCCTCGGACAGCTGCGGACACGCGACTGGCGCGGGCTCCTGCTCACGGGCAAGCCGTTCGTCTTCGCGGTCGGCGCGGACATCGACGAGTTCGGCGAGATCACGCCCGAGCGCGCACGCGAGGGCGGCGAGGCCGGCCACGAGCTCTTCGGCCGGATCCGCGACCTGCCCTTCGTCACGCTCGCGGCGATCAACGGTGCCGCGGTCGGCGGCGGCGTCGAGATCGCGCTCCACTGCGACTACCGGACGATCTCGGCTGACGTCCGCCACTTCGCATGCCCCGAGGTGTTTCTCGGCCTGATCCCCGGCTGGGGCGGCACCCAGCTCGTCCCGCAGCTCGTCGGCGCCGAGCAGGCGGTGAAGTTCATCGTGGAGAACCCGCTCCGACAGAACCGCATGCTGAACGCGGCAGCAGGCGGTCGAGGCGGGCTTCGCGGACGCGCTCCTCGAGCCCGTGGAGTTCCTCGACGAGTCGCTGGCGCTGCTCGTCGAGAAGATCGAGGAGGGAGCGGGCAAGCGCCGCCACGTCGCCGACCTCTCCGACGTGTCCGAAGTCGTGCGCAAGGCGCGCGCGCGGCTCGACGGCCAGGTGCACGGAGCCGCGCCGGCGCCGTACCGCGCGCTCGACCTCATCGAGGCCGCGGCCACGCTGTCGCTGGAAGACGGCTATCGCGCCGAGGAGGACGCGCTCGCGGACCTCCTCCCAGGCCCGCAGGCGCAGGCGTCGGTGTATGCGTTCAACCTCGTCGAACGGCGCGCGAAGCGCGGAGTCGGCATCCCGGACGCCGAGCCGCGCCGCGTGCAGAGAGTGGGAATCGTCGGCGCCGGGCTCATGGCGCGCCAGCTCGCGCTGCTGGCGCTCCGCCGGCTCGAGGTGCCGGTCGTCCTGCGCGACCTGACGCAGGACCAGGTGGACGAAGCGATCTCCTGGATCGAGGACGAGCTGACCGACCTCGTGCGCCGCGGACGGCTCGGCGAGGGCAAGGCGCGCTTCCTCGGCTCGCTGGTCACCGGCGGAACCGAGTGGGACGTTTTCGCAGGCTGCGATCTCGTGCTCGAGGCGGTCTTCGAGGAGATGTCGGTGAAGAAGGAGGTCTTCGCGGAGCTCGAGCGCGTCGTCTCGCCCGAGTGCGTCCTCGCGACGAACACGTCCTCGCTCTCGGTCACGGACATGGGCGCCGAGCTCGAGCACCCCGAGCGCGTGGTCGGGATGCACTTCTTCAACCCGGTCGCAGTGCTCCCGCTCGTCGAGCTCGTGCGCACGCCGCAGACCGACGACGAGACCCTCGCGACCGCGTGGGCCGTGACCGGGAAGCTCCGCAAGCGCGGCGTCCTCGTCCGCGACGCGCCGGCCTTCGTGGTGAACCGCATGCTCGGCCGCCAGGGCTCGGTCGTGACCGATGCGCTCGACCACGGGAACACCGTCGACGAGACCGACGAGGCCGTCCTCCGGCTCGGGCTCCCGATGGCGCCGTCGGTGCTCCTTCAGCTCGTCGGGCCGAAGGTCGCGAACCACGTGCGGCACACGCTGCACTCCGCCTGGCCGGACCGGTATCCGCTGTCCGCCACGCTGGCGAGCCTGGCCGAGGGAGGCGAGCCCGTCGTGGTCGAGCACGCGCCGCGCACCGTCGACGAGCTCCACGAGGCGGTGCTCGAGGCACTCGCGGACGAGGCCCGCCACATCCTCGAGGACGGCGTCGTCGCGGAGGCCGCGGACATCGACACGTGCATGCTCCTCGGCGCGGGCTTCCCGTTCTGGCTCGGAGGCATCACGAAGCACCTTGAGTACCGCCAGATCAAAGCTTGGGTCGACTCGCCTTACGCCTCGAAGCCCCTGACCTCCGCGTAGCTCCGGGCAGCAGCACCTACCGGTACTCGAGCGCGAGTCCGTCTAGACCTCCGACTCCAAGAGCGGATCGGAGCTTCGAGTCCTCCCGGGGCCATGCTGGGGGTAGCGGCCATGCGATTTGGCTCAGCCACGCGGATCGGGGAGTTCGTGGGCCAGCGATCACTCTCCGTGACGGCGGATTCCTACACGCACGTCCTCTCTGATGAGAAGGAGGTCGACTACGCAGCGCTACTCGAGTGAACGCTGAGGGCGTTAGTCGGCACCGTTCTTCTTCCAGAAGGTCAGCCAGTTGCCCTCGTGATCCTCGACGGTGAACTCGTCCTGACCCCACGGCCGTGTGGCGAGCGGATCGACGATCCGCACGCCTGCGGCTTCCAGCCTTGAGTAGAAGGCGGCGAGATCTGACGCTTCCATGTACAGGGCGATGCACGAAGGTGTCCCCAGGCGTTCCCTGATCGCAGCGTTGTACTCGTCGCCGTAGTGATCCGCCGCCGTCTCGATCATCACGTGTGCGTCTCCGCGTGTGAGTGACGAGTTGCTCTCCTCATCGCCGCCGCTGTCGAGCGTGAACTCGAGCCGCCCGCGGTAGAAGGCGAGGGCTCCTGCCATGTCCCGAACGCGGATCGACGGGATTACTCCCCATTGAGTCATGATCGGCTCCCTCTTGCGATCACTGTTCCATTCTGGCGCAGTTCAGGAAGGGGGATCGCGTTCATGTCGTCCTCCTCGTTAGCGGTCACGGCGAGCGTAGGACGCTCCGACGGCGCGTGTCTTGGACGAATGTGACTTCCTCTGTTGACGAAGCACCTCGACCAGACGGGCGTCTCGCAACGCGTCGTCGGACGCGCGCTGTCGGAGCTTGGTGCAGGCGTCCACGCCTAGTTCGATTTGACACAACCTTGCAGTTTCACCGCCTGCAGCTGAGGTATGCTCTGACGGCACCGCTCGCCGGTTAGGGGCGAGCGTCAACACTTCGGAAGGAGCGGCACGGCACCTACGTGCTGCGCGCATGCACGAAGCGACAACTACCCCGACGCGAGAGTCGGATACTCCTGAGGACCTGACCGCTGCGGCGCGGCGCGCCGAGGACTGGTTCGGCGAGCCCTTCCTGCACGCGGGCGAGGAGCCCGGGGAAGCGCTCGCACCGGGCACCGCCCGCCGCGCGGCTCTCGACCACGCGCTCGAGGAGATGGACGCCGGTCTCGAGTCACCCTCGGCCCGCTGGAAGGTGCGCTACGGGCTCATGCTCGGCCTCGAGCGCGTCCTCACCGAGAAGCAGCCGCGCACGGCAGCGGGAACGGAGCTCCGCCGCCATCAGGTGGACGCGCTCGCCGGGATGCTGGCCGAGCTCATCGCCTCGACGCAGCGCTCCGCCGAGGAGAACGGCAACGGCGGCAACGGCACCGTCGCCGAGTCCGAGGTCGACGAGGACGCGGAAGACGACTTCGATGCCGGCTTCATCGAGGACGGCGAGCTCGAGCCCGAGTTCCACGGGGCCGATCCGGGCGCCGTCCGCCGCTACCGCTTCCGACACCCGACGGCTTCAGGGAAGACGATCGCCGCCGCCGGATTCGTCGAAGGTGCGCGCGAGCTCGGCGTCCTCATCCTCACGCATCGCCGGCTGCTCGTCACACAGTTCACCCGCGACCTGACCACGGAGGGCTACGGCGACCGCTTCGGCGAGGCCGTCCTCAAGGGAATGAAGGCGCAGCGCGACAACCCGATCACGATCCAGACCTACGCCTGGTTCGCGCGCCACGGCTCGGAGCTCGACCGCGAGACGTACCACCTCGTCCTCTGCGACGAGGCGCATACCGCGCTCGGGGAGAAGACGAGCGGTGCGATCCGTGAGTTCCACGACCCGCTCTACATCGGCATGACCGCGACCGAGCAGCTGATCGCGAAGCAGGTCTCGGACGTCTTCCCCGCCTCGGTCGACGACCTCCCGCTCGGCGACGCGGCCCGGCGCGGGCTCATCGCGCCGCTTCGCTGCATGCGCGTCCCGCCCGCTGCCGCGATCAACTCGGTGCCGATCGTCGGCGGCGACTTCGAGGAGCGCGCCCTGGCCGCGGCGCTCGACCACGAGGCACTGAACCAGGCCGCAGCCAGTCTCTATCGCGACCGCTTCGGCTCGACACCCGGGATCGTGTACGCGGCCGGCGTCGACCATGCGTACAACCTCGCGCAGGAGTTCCGCGCGGCCGGGCTCAAGGCCGAGGCGGTCTCCGGACGCACGCCGCCGGCTCGGCTCGCGGAGACGCTGGCCGCGTACGAGCGCGGCGAGATCAACGTCCTCGTCAACGCGCAGCTCCTCGCCGAGGGCTGGAACTCCCCGCGCGCAACGGTGTGCTTCCACCTCGCGCCGACGGCGTCACGCCGCGTCTACCAGCAGCGGATCGGCCGGATCATGCGCATCCACCCGCGCAAGGAGGCCGGCGTCGTCGTCGACTTCGTCCCGAAGGCATCGACGCACAACGACCGCGTCGTCTCGCTGCACGCGCTGCTCGCCGCCGACTTCTACCGCGAGGGCGCGCGCGTGACCCCCGCGCCTCGCCGCCGCCAGCAGCGCCGCGCGCGGCGCAAGCTCTCGCCGGTGCCGTGGCTCGTCCCGGTCACGCCGGACGTCGCACGCCGCCTCGCCGTCATCCAGCGCGAGTGGCAGCGGATCGACCCGAAGTACCTCGACGAGGACGAACAGCGCTTCTGGGCCACGATCGCCGGCCGGCAGATCCGCTTCGACCAGCGGAACGACTTCGCGAAGAAGTTCACCGAGGGACGCGCGAGCCGGGGCGCGCTCGAGCAGTTCCTCTCGACGTGCGCGGCGGAGAACCCGAACCGGCGGCTCCGGATCACTGCGCTCCTCGACCGCGTCGCGACACCGGTCGAGCGCGCCGACTTCGACGACCTCGTCACGCTCGTGACACAGGCTCCGCCGTGGGACAAGGATCGCTCGTCCGGCGTCCGCGTGCTCCTGCGCGCGATCGCCGAGGGCAAGGCGAACGCGCCCGAGCAGATCCTCGCGCGCTGGACGTGGCGCCTCGCGCGCGCGACGCGCAAGGTCCAGGACCGCCGCGTCTCGACCGAGTTTCCCGAGGCGAAGCGCCTGCTCGGCGCGGTCGCAAACTCGCGCGGCTACCGCCACGAGGAGAACGTCAACCGGCTCGTCTCGGTCGCGACCTCGATGCCGATGGGAGTCGGCGCCGCCTTGCTCGCTTCCGCGGACGGCTACACGCCCCGCGCGAACGCGGCGCTCGACAAGGCGCGCGAGGAGCTCGGAACGATCGACGAGATCGCGAACGCGCTCGCGGACAACCTCCCCGCGCCGAAGCTCACCGCCCGCAAGTCACGTCGCAGACGCCGCAAGCGCAAGAGCCAGCCGCAGGCGGAGGCTCAGGCGGTCGACGGGGCAGCGCCCGACGGCAATGCGAGAGAGCCGTCAAAGGCCGAGACTGCCGAGCCCGTCCCGGTCGACGAGCCCGAGCCGGCCGAAGACGCCGCGTAGCTAACTCCCGCCGTTGGCGTCGCGCTCGCGGAGGTAGCGCGTGATCTCGTTGGCGAGCGCCTCGCCTGACGGGAGATCACCGGACTCCTCGAGCCAGTCGAGCGAGTCGGCGCGCTGCTCGAGCTCCTCGACGTACGCCTGCGTGTCGGCGTCGCTCGCGACGGCCTCGGAGACCTGCTCGACGTAGCTCGTCTCCGCCTCCGCGAGCTCGCCCACCTCGATCCCGACCCCGAGCATCCCGCCGAGCCGCTCGCAGAGGGCGCGCGCCGCCCGCGGGCTGGGCGCGAGCGAGACGTAGTGCGGCACCGCCGCCCACAGAGACACCGAGGGAATTCCCTCGCGCCGGCACGCGTCGAGGATGACCCCGACGATCCCGGTCGGGCCCTCGTACCGCGAGAGCTGGAGCCCGAGCTCGTCGACGAGCTTGGGGTCGCTCGCGGCGCCCGTGACGGGCGCGGGCCGCGTGTGCGGCACGTCCGCGAGCAGCGCCCCGAAGGTGACGACCATCTCGATCCCGAGGTCGCGCACGAGATCGGCGACGAGGTCGGTGAACGTGCGCCAGCGGTAGTTGGGCTCGACGCCGACGAGGATCACGGCGTCGCGGTTCGTCCCCGGGATCCGCGCGCGGTAGAAGACGTTCTCCGGCCACTCGATCTTCCGTGTGCTGCCGTCGGTGAGCGTGACGCGGGGCCGCGTCGCCTGGAAGTCGACGAAGAGCTCCGGGTCGATGTCCGCGAACTTGCGCGCGCCCCACAGCCGCGCGAGGTAGCCCGCCGCCAGCGTCGCAGCCTGCCCGCCGTCGTTCCAGCCCTGGAAGGCCACGATCAGGACGGGCCGCTCGAGCGTGGGGCGCTCGTAGACTCGGAGCTCCCTCCCCATGCGGAGGAGCTTACTGGCGGGCGAGCGGGGCAGGCGGGCGCCACAGCGCGTATGCCAGCGCGACACCCAGTGCCCAGATCGCGGCCGCGAGGAAGACGTGCACGAGGACGAGGCCCCACGGCAGCGCGGTCCGGTACTGCACCTCGCCGACGATCGCCTGCGCGCCGAGCGTCGCAACGAGCGCTGCCCACAGCCACAGGAGCCCCGGATAACGGTCGCGCATCCTGAACAGGAACCAGCCGATGAAGAGCACTCCGAGGCCGAACGCGGCGGCGACGCGCACGTGCACGTACACGGTGTCCGTGATCTCGAGCCCGAGCCGCTCGACGTCCTCGTCGGCTCCCGGGTGTGGCCCCGACGCGGTCGCGACCGCGCCGGTGACGACGAGCGCGACGCACGTGGGGAGGCCGACCCAGGTGACGAACTTGCGAAGCCACGAAGGCCCAGCCGGAGCGGCCAGCCCGCCTGCGAGGCTCCCCGCCTCGATCGCGACGACGACCGCGAGCGCGACGACGACGAGGGCGAGCAGGAAGTGCGCCATCACCGCGAGCGGGTGGAGATCGAGCGCGATCGTGACGGCACCCAGCGGGACCTGCGCGAGGGTGAAGAGGAACGCGCCGAGCGCGGCGAGCCTGGCGCCGCGTGGAAGCCCTGCCACGCGCGTCGATCCGAGCCAGGTCACCAGCGTGAGGAGCGAGCCCCGTGAGCGCGACGAGCCGGTTCCCGAACTCGACGAACGCGTGGAACCCCTGCTCGGGATAGGGCTTGTCGCCGCACTGCGGCCAGTTCTCGCACCCGAGTCCGGAGCCAGTGAGGCGGACGAACGCGCCGGAGGTCACGACGAGGAACAGGACCGCGCACGACGCGAGCGAGAGCTTCAGAAATGCCGGCGGGGAGAGCGTCCGCGCGCGTGCGAGGACGGTCGCGTTCAACGCAGCACGACTCCGGCGCCGGCCTCGACCGCACCGATGCGGGTGAGCGCTAGCCCCGCGGCCGCGAACGTCGCCTCGAGCGCGAACGTGCGATCCGCGGGAAGCGAGACGAGCAGGCCGCCCGCCGTCTGCGGGTCGTACGCGAGCGCCTCGCGGGCCGCGTCCGCGCTGCTCTCGACCGCCTCGGCTGCGAACTCGCGGTTCCGCCGGTCGCCGCCGGTCGCGACGCCCTGCTCGGCGAGCTCGAGCGCACCGGGAAGCGCCGGCAAGCGTCTCCGCCTCGAGCACGACCCGGACGCCGCTCCGCTTCGCGAGCTCGTGCGCGTGGCCGAGGAGCCCGAAGCCGGTCACGTCCGTGACCGCGCTGGGCTCGAACGGCCTGAGCACGTCCGCGGCGTCGCGATTGAGCTCCACCATCGCGGCGATCGCCGCGTCGAGCGCGCCCGGCGGCGCGACCCCGTCCCGCACCGCCTGCAGGACGATTCCCGTGCCGAGCGGCTTCGTGAGGAAGAGCGCGTCGCCCTCCCTGGCTCCGGCCTTCGGCCAGATCGCCTGCGGGTGCACCATGCCGACGACGGCGAGACCGTACTTCGGCTCGTCGTCGCGGATCGTGTGCCCGCCCGCGAGGATCGCCCCCGCGGCCCGCACGCGCTCGTCGGCGCCGGCGAGCACGTCCCCGAGGACCTCGATCGGCAGCTCTTCCGGGAAGGCCGCAACCGACAAAGCGAGCAGCGGCGCGCCTCCCATCGCGAAGACGTCGTTCAGCGCGTTCGTGGCCGCGATCGCACCGAACGTGCGCGGGTCGTCGACGAGCGGCGGGAAGAAGTCGACGGTGAAGACGAGCGCGCGCTCGTCGTCGAGGCGGTACACAGCGGCGTCGTCCGCCGGATCGAGCCCGACGAGGAGATCGTCGGCGTCAGCGGGGACCAGGCCGGCGAGGAGGGTCTCCAGGCGCCCGGCGGCGTACTTCGCGGCGCACCCGCCCGCCCGGGCGAGCGAGGTGAGCGGCACCGTCTCCACGCGTGAAGGGTAGGCGGAAGGACAGCGCGCCGGGACGTGGAAGAGAGGGTGCGGAGAGCCTCCCCCTTCCTCTCTCCCCAGCACGACCACGGCCGCCGCCCCCACGGCGGCCGTTCCTTTGGTCATAGACTCGCCCCCGATGAAGTCCGCGCTCGTCACCGGAGGCTCCGTGGGAATCGGGTTCGCGCTCGCGCAGATGCTGCGCGACGAGGGGCACGAGCTCACGCTCGTCGCGCGCCGGCCCGAGCCGCTGGCGGAAGCCGCCCAGGAGCTCGGGGCGGAGGCCGTGGCCGCGAACCTCGCGGACCCGGACGAGTGCGTCCGCGCCGTCGCCGCGCATGCGGAGCGGTTCGGCGGGATGGACGTCCTCGTGAACTCCGCCGGCATCGGCATCGGGGGCTCGTTCGGCGAGCAGGCGACCAAGGCGATCGACCTCCAGCTCGACGTCAACCTCCGCGCCGCGCTCGTCGTCACGCGCGAAGCCCTGCCTCACCTGCGCGCGTCCGGCGGCCACGTGATCAACCTCGCGTCGATCGCGGGGACGATCCCGACCCCGGGCCTCGCGGTCTACGGCGCGACGAAGGCCGCGCTCATCGCGTTCACGCGCTCTCTCAACCGCGAGGAGGAGGAGCACGGCGTCCGCGCCACCGCGATCTGCCCCGGCTTCGTCGCGACGCGCATGACCGAGTGGACCGGGCTCCCGGCCGAGGAGCAGATCCAGCCCGAGGACGTCGCCGAGCTCGTGCGCGCGATCCTCAACCTGAGCCCGAAGGCCCGCGTGCCGCAAGTCGTGATCGAGCGCCTGGGCGACGTCGTCTGACTCTGCGCAAGACCGGAATCCCCGAGCGGGGATTCCGGTCGCGCGAAAGAGCGAAGGACCTTAAGGCGGCCGGCTTCGCGCGGCCGCGGTCGCTCCGATTTCACGTCAGCGTCTAGCCGTTGGCGAGCTCGGCGTCGATCGCCGCTTCGAGCTCGAGCGTGGACACCGCGCCCTCGAAGCGGTCGACGATCAGCCCGTCGGCGCCGACGAGGAAGGTCCACGGCTCCGTCGAGAGGCTCCACTCCTGCATCCAGGGGTTGAAGCCCTTCGCCGGGTCGTTGTCCTCGTACACCTCGACGTGGATGAAGCGAATGTTCTCGTCCTCGTAGCGCTCGGCCACGGACTCGACCACGTCGACGGTCGGGCCGCACGTCCTGCTCGAGCAGTACTCCGGGGTCGCGAACGTGACGACGAAGGGGACCTTCGCCCGGAGCGAGTCGGCGACCGAGTGCTGGAGCAACGCTTCGTCGGGCGGCGTCTCGGTCGTCAGCTTCGAGAAGTCTCCGCCGGTGGAGGCCATCGTCGGCGTGTCCGACGCGACGGCCGGCTCGCCGACGTTCGGCACGGGGCTCGTCGTCGACGACGACGTTCCCGATCGCCTGCACGCTCGTCGAACCGCCCTCGGGCTGTGCGAGGAGCCAGTACGTCCCCGGACGGTTCAGGCGCAGTCTCGAGACGTAGATGTGCGTCGCGTCCGCCTCCGCGCCTCCGGGAATGCCGATGCGCTCGAGCTTCGCCTCGCCCTCGAGGAACGGCTTGGCGTCGAGCGCCTTCGCGACCCACACGTGCGCCGTCGGAAGCGTGATGACGCGGCCCTCGGCGTCGACGACGAGGAACGAGACGCGCACGTCGCCCGGCTCGTGAGTGGCCGTCCCGGCGATGATCGCAACGTCATCGCCGGGAGACCGCCAGATCTCCTCGAGCGTTGAATCCCCCTCTACTGCTTCCGTCTCGTCGCCCCCTCCCGAACCGCCGCAGCCGGCGAGGAGAAGCAACACGAGCACGGTCAGAGCCGCAGCAGGGCGCATGCGCCCGAGTGTAGCCGTGGTGTTTCTAGTGGCCTTCGGGCCAACCAAGCAGCCCGAACCGCTGGAACCACGCGCCAAACAGAGCCACATTGACCATCAGGACCAGCCATCTCGGCGTCACAGCGACCTCCTCTCTAGAAGCGGATTTCCTGGAGCGCCTCGGCGGCGTTCCGATAGAGACGTGACGCCTCGCGGTCGTCTCCACGACGTGCCGCGAGATCGCCCATGGCAACCCATGCCTCCGACCGGTAGCTGAGCGACGTCAGCCGCTCAGCAGCCGCATCAGCCTCCCGGAAGCTCTCCTCCGCCTCGTCCAATCGTCCGCGCTCGAGAAGCGCTCGTCCCAGTACGAGCTGCGACGCGCAGACTTCGTAGAGGTAGTCCTCCCGATCTCGGATGAGCTCGAGCGCCTGGCGCGCGAGCGCATCCGCCTGGTCGTACTCGCCCCGGTTCAAATGCACCCGGGCGATCCCTTCGAGCGCCTGCGCGGCGTCCGCGGGGGAGTCGGTGTCCAACGCCCGCGCGTACGACGCCTTCAGGTGCTCGACCGCACGCTCGTCGTCACCGAGCATGAGCGTGAGGCCTCCGAACATGAGCAGGAGCCGGCCGACGTTCCGCTCGTCGTTCAGCTCCTGGTACAGCTCTTTCGCCCGCTGCGCGTAGTTGCGCGACAGGACGTAGTGGCCCTGCCTCTGGGCGATGAGGGAAGCCTGGAAGTACGTATTCGCGATCGCGCGGCGGTCGCCGAGGCCTTCGGCGAGCTCGAGGGCGCGGTCGACGTCCTCACGCGCGGCCACGTAGTCCCGCTGCATGCGGTGACACCGGGCGCGCCAGCCGAGGATGTCCGCGCGGAGGAGGTCAGACGGAAGGCCCGAGCGCTCGGCGAGAAGCAGCGCCTCGTCGAACAACGAGATCGCCGTGGACATGCTCGAGAGCTGCCAGCGGCACACGCCGAGGCGGAATACCACGTCCGCGCGGTCGACGTCGGAGAAGTCCGGCCGTTCCGCCACCTCGCGTGCGCGCTGGAGGAGCTCGAGCGAGTCGCGCACGTCGCCCTGCTGTCCGAGCGACCAGGCCTCACCGACGAGCAGCCGGAGCCCGAGCTCCGGTACCCCGGTCGCCTCCACCGACGGGCGGGCCGCCCGGTACTCCTCGATGGCCTCGTCGTGGCGGTGCGCCTGCGAGAGCGCCTCCGCACGCCCGAGGGCGGCCTCGACCTTCGTGCGCTCCTCCGTGGAGATCCCGGAGGTGAGGTATGCCGGCTCGACGCCGAGGCGGTTCGGCGAGCCACTCGATCGTGGCCGGGGTGGGGCGCGTCTTCCCCCGTTCGATCTGGCTGATGTACTCCTTCGAGAACCGCTCGCCCGCGAGCTGCGTCTGCGTCAGGCCGCTCGAGATGCGCAGCGCTCGAACGCGCTCGCCAAGATGAGAACGCCTGGAAATTCCAGGCGAAGAGGTCTCTGCGGCGGTCGTGGCGGTGTCTCGCATGCCCATGTCTGAGTCAACCCGGGAACCGGATGAGCCGCGCTCCCCCGTCAGGGGGATGTCCGCCACCGCTCCAGGTCAAGTAACCCTAGCGGAAATCACTTGACCAAGCTACTTGACTTTTCTGGACATGGCTCCTATAGTCAGCCCCACACCGCACCGACTACGCCAGGTCGGATGCGAAAGGCGCCACCGCCGGATCCGCCGGTGAGCCCTGGATGAACGTGGCTGGGCCGCAGAGCCACGATTTCTCCGGCTCGCCGCCCCGGAAAGGGGTTGCCTCGAACGGAGAACGCCCCCGGAGCCGCAGCCGGGGGCGTTTTCGTTTGGCGGGGTGAACCTACGGTTCCCCCGCCGGCCCCCTCCCTTTGCGCCGGGTCACGAGTAACGCTGGGACAGGCCTACGGGCGAGTGAATCGCCCTTCGGCCCTCGAACGTGCCGCCGACTCGGTTCGGTCTTGGGGTCAGGCTTCAGCCCTGAACCCCGGTATTCGGTTTCAGCGCTTGCGCGCGACGACGAGCAGGTACTCGTAGACGTATTCGGCCGCGTCCGGCGTTCCGCGGTTATACGACTGGGCGAACTCGAGGAATTCGCGGTCCAAGGCATGCGCGCGAGCGGGAGCGCTAGCCTCGAGCGCCCCGTAGAGGGCGACGAGCGGCCCGAAGGTCGTCTTGAAGAAGTCGCGGTACTCCGCGGGGCCGCCTGGGCTTCGCTCCACGTATTCCTTCCGGGTCAGCTCCAGCGACACACGATCGCCGAACAGCTCGCGAACGTGCTCCTCGTCGCCCCAGAGGACGGGCGGATGCGCGCCGGGAGGCAGCGGCGGGGCGAACTCGGCGACGAGCTCGAAGAACCGCCCTGCCGTCCCTCGGCCCGTGAAGTTCGCCATGCCGATCGTTCCCCCACCACGACAGACGCGCACGAGCTCATCGGCCACGGCCCTGTGGTCCTGGGCGAACATCGCGCCGAACGCGGACGTGACGACGTCGAACTCCCCGTCCCGGAACGGGAGCGCCTCAGCATCCGCCTCGACCCACTCGAGCTCGACACCACGAGCTGCGGCCTCGCGGCGACCGGCCGCAAAGTGCTCGGGCGTGATGTCGGAGGCCACGACGGACGCCCCGGCCTCGGCCGCGCGGATCGCCACGTTCCCGGTTCCCGCGGCGACGTCGAGCACGCGATCGCCCGACCCGATCCCGCACGCGTCGACCACGACCGGCCCGACCTCCCATACGAGCTGTGTCGCGAAGCGATGGTAGTCGCCCAGCGCCCACATCGAACGCGCCGCAGCCCTGGCGTCGGACGGCTTCGTCGTCATCGAGACCTCCCTGATCCTCGCGAGCGCAGCGGTCTCCGCGAGCGCTCTCACCTGTGATCGAGCCACTGCTGGACGGTAGAACGCCCGCTCGTCGGCGGCTTCGCCGGAACCGGCCATCTGCATCGTCGCGACGTCCTGGCCCGATCGGGCCTGCTACGCGAGGTCGTCGAGCATGCCCTCCTCTGCGGCGCGAGCAACCGCGGCCGCCCGCGAGCTCGCATCGAGCTTGCGGAGGATGTTCGCGACGTGCCGGTGGACCGTGTGCTCGCTCACGGTCAGTCGCTCGGCGATCTGCCGGTTCGTCCGTCCGCGGGCGACGAGCCGGAGGACCTCGAGCTCTCGCCCGGACAGGTGCCTCGAGCCAGGCGGCCCGGCGCCGCCGGCCGACTCGAGCACGCGCTCCGCCCTGGCGGCCTCCAGCCTCGCGCCGAGCTCGACGAGCTGCGCGTGAGCCGCGCTCGCTTCGCGCTGCGCATCGGCTGATCGCCCCGCCTCGAGCAAGCACCGAGCCAGCTCGACCCGCGCATGCGCGGCCTCGAACGGCATGCCGCTCCGCACGAACCCGTCGACGGCGTCCTCGAGCAGCACCCGCCCGTCCTCCAGCCCACCTCGGGCGACGGCCAAGGTGCCCGCGACGAGGTCCGCCCCCGCGCGGAGCGGTGCGGTGCCGCCGAGCCGCTCGATCGCACGCAGCTCCTCGACCGCGCGGGCCGCAGCCTCGAGCTCACCCAGCGCAACACTGGCCCGAGCGACGACGTCGAATGCGCCCCAGTCATCCACGCCCGGGCCGGCGCCGACGGGCCGAAGCGAGCGTTCGGCAAGCTCCAGTGCGCCGCGGGGATCGCCGGCGTCGAGCAGGAGCCGGGCGCGACAGACCTGTGCGGCCCGCGAAGCTCCGGTCTCGTCCAGGAGAGCCGAGGCATCCTCGCTCCTGCCCTGCCGCCGCCGGAGCTCCGCGAGGGCGACGAGCGGACCGCCTACCCAGGCCGGACGCGAGCGCGCGAAGTCGTCGACCGACGAGACGAGCAGCTCCTCCGCGTCGTTCCAGCGCCCGCGCGCGACGTCCACCGCCCCGTACTCGGCGCGGCAGAACGCCAGCATGTAGCGGCTCCCGTAGCGTTCCGCGAACTCCGCGATTCGGTCACACCACTCGACCGCGCGCGCGTGGTCGAGCACCGCGACGCACGCGGACACGAGGAAGCAAAACGTCCACGCGCCCGAGATCGGGATTGCCGCCTCACCTTCGAGCGCGACCGCAGTCGCCTCGTCGAGCCGCCGCATCCCGAGCGCGACGTCACCGCCGGCGACGAGAGTGGACCCTTCGAGCGCAAGTCCGAGCATCTCGAGGTCCGCGACCCGGAAGCGTCTGCCGGCGTCCGCAGCTTCGGCCGCCAGGCGCAGCGCGCGTGCGTCATCGCCGGCGATCCGCGCGACGTAGCCCTCGTGGAACGCCAGCCAACCGTGGTCGGGACCGATCTCGACCGCTTGCAGCAGACGGTGCGCACGCGAGAGCCATCCGCTCGCCACTGCCGAGGCGCCGTGGAAATCCAGCTCGTCCACCGCCAGCCACGTCGCCATCCGGGCAGCCCCGCGCGGGTCGTCCGCCTCGCGGTAGAGCCGGTACGCCCTCTCACGGGCCGCGAAGACGGCCGCCTCGTCGTCGAGCCACCAGGCCGCCCAGCTGAGCCCCTCGAGCGCCGCGGCGGACTCGTCGTGCTCGAGCGCGTGCTCGAATCGTTCGCGGGCGCCGGCCCAGTCGCCACTCGCGAGCTCCGACCAACCCGGCCCTGCCATCTGCCCGACTGTGGCGCCCATCCGCACATTGTCGCGCCGGTCGGCGCCCGTGGTCGAGCCCTCAGCCGGAGCCGGTGAGCCAGCGTTGGCGCTCCGCCCTGATCGCCTCGAAGTCGGCCGGGCCCAGCGGGCCGCCGAGGCGGTCGGCGACCGAGACGAGCAGCGTCCCCGCGACGAAGATCCACGCCTCCGCGTCCGGGTCCCGGTCCGGATGGATCGCGCCGGCGGCCTGCACGCGGCGGAGGACGTCCGCGAAGTAGTCGTGCACCTCCCGCATGTGCCCGCGCACGTGGCGGCGGATCTCGGGGTCCTGGCCGGCCTCGGTGATCGCCTGCATCCAGAGGCTCGGTACGACGACCTTCACCTCGCGCATCGTCGCCGGGCCGATCGCGCGCCAACCCTCGGCCGGCCCGAGCTCCTCGATCTTCTCGTCGATGCGCGCGCGGATCCGGCCCCAGGCCTCGTCGAGGCACGCGAAGTACAAGTCGCGCTTCGACGCGAAGTGGCGGTACAGGATCGGCTCCGAGACACGCGCCTCGCGCGCGATCTGCGACGTGGTTGCGCCGGCGTAGCTCCCCTCGGAGAAGACGCGGAGTGCGGCGTCGACGAGGGCGAGCCTGCGCTCGGCCGCCGGCAGGCGGGTTCCTGGGGCGGAGCTCACGCCACGGGCTCCGTGACGCTGGGACTCGGCGCGCGGCCTGCGCCCTCGTGCGGGCGGACGAGCGCAAAGGCGACGACCGCACCGACGGCGGCGATGCCCGCAGCGACGAGGAGCCCGCTCTGGAAGCCGTCGATGAACGCCTCGGGCGTCCTCACTCCGCCGGCCTTCTGCGCCATGATCGCGCCGATGATCGCGATGCCGAGCGAGCCTCCGACCTGACGCGAGGCGTTGAGAACGGCGGCTCCGACGCCGGCCTTGTCGACGGGGACGCCGCGCGTCGCCGCGGCAGCGCTCGGGGTCATGGTCAGCGCCATGCCGACGCCGCCGACGAGGAACGCGGGGAGGATGTTCCAGTACGTCGCGTCCAGGCCGAGCCGCGAGAAGTACAGGAGCTGGAGCGAGATCAGCACCATCCCGACGGTCATGAGCCCGCGGGAACCGATGCGGTCGCTCGTCTTCCCGGCGATCGGGGCGACCAGGATGATCAAGATCGTCATCGGCAAGAACGCAGCCCCGGTCTGGACGGCCGAGTAGCCGAGGATCTGCTGCATGTACAGCGACATGAAGAAGAACACCCCGAACATCGCGAGCGCGACGAGCAGCACGACGAGGTTCGCGCCCGTGTAGGTCGGGTTCCGGAAGAGCTCGAGCGGAAGCATCGGCGCGCGCTGGTACCGCTCGAGGAAATAGAAGGCCGCGAGGGCGATCGCCGCGATCGCGAACGAGCCGAGGATGCGCACCGAGCCCCAGCCGTGCGTGTTCGCCTCGATCAGCGCGTACGTCAGCGCGAACAGCCCGATCGCCGAGGTCGCGAGCCCGGGCAGGTCGAGCCGCTCGTGCGTCGCGTCGCGCGACTCGTCGATGAAGAGGAAGCTCGCGGCGATCGCGACGACGCCGACCGGCACGTTCACGAAGAAGATCCAGCTCCAATCCGCATGCTCCGTCAGCAGTCCGCCGACGAGCGGGCCGATCGCCAGGGCGAGCGCGGAAACGCCGGCCCAGATCCCGATCGCGGCTCCGCGCTGGTGCGCCGGAAACGCCGCGGCGATGATCGACAGCGTCGCGGGGTTCATGAGGGCGGCTCCGGCGCCCTGGAGCACGCGCGCGGCGATCAGCTCGTTGCTCGAGTCGGCGAGGCCGCACCACAGCGACGCGGTGGTGAAGACGGCGATGCCGATGACGAAGATCAGTCGCCGGCCGTAGGCGTCGGCCACCTTGCCGCCGATGAGCATCAGCGCCGCGAACGTCAGCGCATAGCCGGCCACGACCCACTGCAGCTCGGAGAGGTCGGCCCCGAGGTCCGCCTGGATGGCCGGCAGCGCCACGTTCACCACCGTGTTGTCGAGCATGATCATGAACAGGCCGAACGAGACGGCGGCAAGCGTGAACCACTTGCGGGTCGCCTCTGCGAAGATCCGTGCGCGCATCCAGTACCTTTCGCTGAAGTTAGTGGATACTAAGCTAGCCGATACTAACCTTGCTGCGCGCCAGTTCGCGTGGGTGCCGAGCGCGGCGCAGCTCGAGGCGGCGAACATCACGCGCCTGGCGAGACTCCTCGGCTGCGAGGACTTCGCCGCGCTCCACCGCGTCTCCGTCGAGGAGCCCGACCGCTTCTGGCGGACCGTGCGCGACGACCTGGCCATCCCGTTCGCGCGCGACTGGGATGAGGTTCTCGACGACTCCCGCGGCAAGGAGTGGACGACATGGTTCACCGGCGCGCGGCTCAATCTCGCGACCGCCTGCGTGCATCGCTGGGCGGGCGCGCTGCCGGACGACGAGGCCGCGGTCTGGCTCGCCGAGGACGGCGCGCGGAGCGCGCTCACCTGGAGCGAGCTCTCGCGCGAGGTGACGCGGTTCGCGGAGGCGCTCGTGGCGCTCGGCGTCGGCGCGGGGGACGCGGTCGGGATGTACCTGCCGATGTCGCCGCACGCAGCCGTCGTCTCGCACGCCTGCGCGCATGTCGGCGCGATCCAGGTACCGATCTTCTCCGGGTTCGCAGCGCCCGCGATCGCGGCGCGGCTCTCCGACGCGGGCGCGAAGGTGCTCGTGACGGCGGATGCGACCCTCCGCCGGGGAGCACGAGTGCCGCTCAAGCAGATCGCGGACGAGGCCCTGGCGGAGGCTCCCTCGGTCGAGCACGTCGTCGTCTGGAATCGGCTCGGCGGGGAAGCGCCGATGACCCCCGGACGCGACCACGACTGGGACGAGCTCGTGGCGGGCTCCCCGGGCGAGCTGGAGCCGGCGGAGCTCGAGAGCGAGGCTCCATACCTCCTCGCCTACACCTCGGGTACGACCGGGAGGCCGAAGGGCGCGCTGCACGTCCAGGGCGCGTTCCTGCTCTCGATCGCGCGCGAGGCCGCGTACCAGGCCGATCTGGGACCGGGCGACCGCGTCCTCTTCGCGACGGACATGGGCTGGATCATGGGGCCGTGGACCGTCGTCGGAGCCGGCGCCGTCGGCGGCACGGTCGTCTACCTCGAGGGCGCGCCCGACTTCCCGCCCGACCGGATCTGGAGCGCCGTCGAGTCGGAGCGGGTGACCATGCTCGGCGTGTCGCCGACCCTCGTCCGCGCGCTCATCCCGCACGGCGAGCCGTCGGCGGAGCTCTCTTCGCTGCGCGCGGTCACCACGACCGGCGAGCCGTGGAACCGCGGTCCGTACGACTGGCTGAACGAGCACGTCTGCGGTGCCGGCCGGATCCCGATCGTGAACATCTCCGGGGGGACAGAGGTAGGCGCCTGCTTCCTGTCCGTGTCGCTGCTCGAGCCGACGAAGCCCTGCTCGCTCGGCTTCCCTGCGCTCGGTCTGGACATGGACGTGTTCGACGACGCGGGACGCCCGTTGCGCGGAGAGGTCGGCGAGCTCGTGTGCAAGCGGCCCTGGCCGGGCATGACCCGCGGGATCTGGGGCGACCCGGAGCGCTACCTCGAGACGTACTGGCGCCGCTTCCCGGGGGTCTGGACGCACGGCGACTGGGCCTCGGTGGACGAGGACGGCTACTGGTTCCTGCACGGCCGCTCCGACGACACGCTGAACATCGCGGGCAAGCGGATCGGGCCCGCCGAGCTCGAGTCGGCGGCGGTGAACCACGCGTCGGTCGCCGAGGCGGCTGCGATCGGCGTCCCGCACGAGGTGAAGGGCGAGGTCGTGTGGCTCTTCTGCGTCCTGCGGCCGGGGGCGGAGCGCCAGCGCCGACGACGTCGCGCGCGCGGTGACCGACGAGCTCGGGAAGGCGTTCAAGCCCGAGCGTGTCCTCTTCGTCCCGGCGCTGCCGAAGACCCGCAGCGCGAAGATCGTGCGCCGCGCCGTCCGCGCGAGGGCGCTCGGCCAGGATCCGGGCGACCTCTCGACGCTCGAGAACCCCGAGTCGCTGGACGCGATCGCGAATGCCGTCTGACCGGCTCGAGGGAGTCGCGCTCGTCACCGGCGGCGGCCGCGGGATCGGCGCCGGGATCGCACGGGAGCTCGCGGACGCGGGCATGCGCGTCGCTGTGACCGGGCGGACGGTCGAGCAGGTCGAGGCCGTGGCGACGGAGATCGGCGGGCTCGCGCTCGTCGGGGACGTGTCGCGGCGCGAGGACGTGGAGGCCTGGGTCGAGCGCGTCGAGACCGAGCTCGGCCCGATCGACCTGCTCGTCGCGAACGCGGGCATCTCCAAGGCCCACGACGACGTGTGGGAGGTCGAGCCTGAGGACTGGTGGCGGGTGCACGAGGTGAACGTGCTCGGCGTCTTCCTCAGCTCCCGCGCGGTCATCCCGGCGATGCTCGAGCGGGGCGCGGGCGCAGGGCGGATCGTGATCGTCGCGAGCGGCGCGGCGTACCTTCCCGGGGCGCAGTCGACCGCTTACACGTCCAGCAAGGCGGCGGTGCACCGCTTCGCCGAGACGCTCGCGAACCAGCTCCAGGGCCGGATCCCGGTGTTCTCGATCAGCCCGGGCCTCGTGCGGACGGCGATGACCGAAGGCTCGTTCCCGGACGACGCGCCGTGGACGCCG
Source organism: uncultured Actinomycetes bacterium (assembly GCA_963716605.1). GTDB lineage: Bacteria > Actinomycetota > Thermoleophilia > Gaiellales > Gaiellaceae > GMQP-bins7. The sequence continues at coordinate 112,837 of CAVQTO010000002.1, forward strand.
CCGGAGCTCGCTCCGAAGCTGGTGCGCGTGCTCGCGTCAGGGCGCGCCGACGCGCTCGCCGGCCGCTACCTCCACGCCGAGCACGACGACATCGAGGACCTCATCTCGCGCGCCGACGAGGTCGTCGCGGAGGACCTGAACGCGATCCGCCTCCGCCGCTGAGGGTCTCGCGGTAGAGCGCAGCCGCGGTCGACGCACGGGCATGTGGATCGATCGGCGCGGAATCGGCACGGATCTGTACACCACGCGTTCGCACTTCGGCGTTACGCTCCGAAGCGGGTGGAGGGTGGCCGAACACCCCACCCAGGGTGGGGAACGGACCTGGCGCGACGCCTCCCGCCGTGCGGTCGTCATCGCCCGTTCGTCACGCGCTTCGGACGAGAGGGCACCGCGCGCTGAACGCCTCGCCTACCGTCGCTTAACCCCGCGCGAACGGCCACGTCCTTAGGCTGCCGCGGGTGCCGTACTTCATCTGCCCCCACTGCAAGCGCCGGTCGATCGACAGCGACGGCTACGAGGGCTTCTCGACGCAGGCCGTGCAGTGTCGCGAGTGCGGCTTCGGTTTCCTGTTCGAGCTGCTCGAGGACTACTACCCGGCGCCGGAGACGGGGTTCGTGGTCTGCGACCGCGAGCGGCGGGTGCTTGCAGCGGGGCGCGGCGTCTTCGAGCTGACGGGCTACCGCGACGCCGACCTCATCGGGCGGGAGGTCACCGAGGCCCTCGCCCTTTCGGACACGTCTCCGATGGGTGTCGTGCAGGAGTGGGGCGTTCGCAAGCTGAATCAGGAGCTCGCGATCAAGACGCGAGGCGGCCTCGACAAGCCCGTCACGATCGACTTCTTCCCGGCGTACGACGACGACGGCGGGCTCCTCATGGCGCTGACTCCGCGGTAACGCAGGCAGGCGCAGCCCCTAAGAAGACCTCGGCACGATCCAGGTCTGGCGCGCGAGCGCCAGCACATCGCCGTCGGCGCTCAAGAGCGCGGTGCCCGCGAAGAGCTTGCGTCCGTCCTCCTCGAGCGGCCAGGACACGACGACGCAGGGCTCGCCCTCCTCCGGCAACCGGTCGATGCGGGCAGCCATGCGACCGAGGACGGTCTCACCACGTCCCTCGGCGCCGACTGCATACGCACCTGGGCAGTCGATCGCGGCCCAGACGATCTCGGCGGCGGGCTCGTGCGCGACCCACGGCGCGGCGTGCAGCGGTTCACGGCCCGGGACCGGGCCCGCGTGGACCTCGAGCCCTGAATCGTTCTGACCCGGGTGCTCGGCCCGGATCCCGCACGTGAAGCACTCCCGAAAGCGGTCGCTGCCCAGGCGCACGTGCCGCGCCGCTGCCTCGGCCGCTTCCGCGAGCGAGACGGGCGCGGGAGACTCCGCGTCGATCCGGCCGGGGCGCGCCTCCGCGACGACGTCCTCCCCGTCGAGGAGCGTGACCGCGTCGCCATCGCGCCGGACCGCGAGCGGCCGCTCGAGCGGCGGCGGGAGCCGAAGCGTCACCTCGACCTCGTCGGCGTCGACGAACGCCGCGAGTCGGCCCGCCGCATAGCCGCCGTTCGCGGACGTGAGCGGGCCGCGGAACCGATACGGGATCGTGATCTCGATGCCGCAGTTCTACCGCCAGCGGAGTGAGACAGTCCGTCTTCACCCACTCGGCGCTTGTCGGCGAAGCCGAGAAAGCACCTCGCCGCAGCCGCTACGATAGGTTTACGACTGTGAGGCGAAAACTATGAGGATCGCGCTCGCGCAGCTCGATGTCGTCGTCGGTGACCTTGCCGGGAACCGGGACCGGATCGTCTCGTCGCTCGGGGAGGCTCGCGACGCCGGAGCGGACCTCGTCGCGTTCCCGGAGCTCGCCGTCACCGGCTACCCGCCCGAGGATCTCCTGCTCCGCCCCGGGTTCCTGCGCGCTGCGCGAGAGACGGTCGAGGAGATCGCCCGCGCGACCACGGGCATCGTCGCGTTCGTGGGGACTCCCTGGTTCGACCGCGACCTCGCGAACGCGTGCGCCGTCTGTGCCGACGGTCGCGTGCAGGGCGTGTACCGGAAGCACTTCCTCCCGAACTACGGGGTCTTCGACGAGCACCGGTACTTCCTCGAGGGTCGCGATCTCGTCCTCGTCCAGATCGGCGACGTCCTCGTCGGACCGACCATCTGCGAGGACGTCTGGCAGCCCGGCCCTCCCGCGACCGACCTGGCCCTCGCGGGAGCCCAGCTCGTCGTCAATATCTCCGCCTCGCCGTTCCACGTGGGGAAGGCCGAGGACCGCGAGGAGATGCTCGTCACCCGTGCGCGCGACTCGACCGCGTTTCTCGCGTTCTGCAACCTCGTCGGCGGGCAGGACGAGCTCGTCTTCGACGGCCACTCGGTCGTCCTCGACGACGCGGGCGAGGTGGTCGCGCGTGCGCCCGGGTTCGAGGAACACCTGCTCGTCGCGGACATCGATCCCGCGGCGGCGCTCGGGCGCCGGCTCCGCGACGTCCGCAGGCGTGAGCTCGACCGCTCCCGCGAGTCGGTGCCCGCGGTCGAGCTCGTCGAGCTCGCCGCCCCGGCCGTGCCCCGCGGTGAACCCACGCCGGCGACCGTCGTCCCCTTCGAGCCCGAGCTCGAGCAGATGCGGCGCGCCCTCACCCTCGGCCTGCGCGACTACGTCGAGAAGAACAGCTTCACGGACGTCGTCGTCGCGGTCTCCGGCGGCATCGACTCCGCCGTGACGGCCGCACTCTGCGTGGACGCCCTCAGCGCCGACCGCGTGCACCTCGTCTCGATGCCGTCGCGCTTCTCGTCCGACGAGACCAGAGGCGACGCAGAGCGGCTCGCCGAGAACCTCAGCGCGGCCTTTCGCGAGATCCCGATAGAGAAGGTCGTCGAGGCGTTCCGCGAGGTGCTCCGCGAGCCGACCGGCGGAGGCCCGGAAGGCCTCGCGGCCGAAAACCTCCAGGCGCGCGTGCGCGGCGTGATCCTGATGGCGCTCTCGAACACCTACGGCTGGCTCGTGGTCTCGACCGGGAACAAGTCCGAGCTCGCGGTCGGGTACGCGACCCTGTACGGGGACATGGTCGGAGGGTTCGCGCTCCTCAAGGACGTGTTCAAGACGGACGTGTTCCGGCTGGCGCGGTACCTGAACGAGCGGGCAGGACACGAGCTCGTCCCGGCGACCACGATCGAACGCGCTCCGAGCGCGGAGCTCCGCGAGGATCAGCGCGACGAGGACTCGATCCCCGCGTATGACGAACTCGACCCCGTGCTCGAGGCGTACGTCGAGCTCGACCGCTCGCGGGAGGAACTGCTCGAAGAGTTCGATCCGCAGATCGTCGAGCGCGCGCTCGATCTCGTCGACCGCGCCGAGTACAAGCGACGGCAGGCGCCGCCGGGAGTCAAGCTGCGGCCGAAGGCATTCGGGCGCGACTGGCGTACGCCGCTCACGAACCGCTTCCGGGGTTGACCTGCGCTAACCGTAAGTGGTAGCTTACGGTAAGTGAATACTAACGGACATCCACTCGATGCCCTCGGCGACCCGACGCGGCGCCAGGTCTTCGAGCTGCTGCGTGCGGGGCCGCGGTCGGTCGGCGAGCTCGCGGCGGAGCTCCCTGTGAGCAGGCCGGCGGTCTCGCAGCACCTCCGCGTCCTCGAGGACGCGGGCCTCGTCACCCACCGCAAGAACGGGACGAGGAACCTGTACGGGTTGAACGGGAACGGAGTCGTCGAGCTCCGGGCCTGGGTCGACGGATTCTGGGACGAGGCGCTCGAACGCTTCAAGGACGCGGTCGAGGGCCAGGGAAAAGGAGGCACGACATGAGCGAGTCGCTCGTCATCGAGGCGGTGCGGAAGAGCGTCACCGTCGATTGCACGGTCGAGGAGGCATTCCGCGTGTTCACGTCGGACGCAAGCAGCTGGTGGCCGATCGCGACGCACTCGATCCACGGGGACGCCCAAGCGATCGTCTTCGAGGAGCGGGAGGGCGGCGAGGTGTACGAGCTCGCAGCGAACGGCGGCAAAGGCCACTGGGCCACGGTCGTCGGCTGGGAGCCCCCATCGAGGCTCGTGCTCGCATGGAACATCCTCGAGCGCGAGGCCGTCGCGACGGAGGTCGAGATCCGCTTCCTCCCGGACGGCTCCGGCACGCGCGTGGAGCTCGAGCACCGCGGCTGGGAGGCGCTCGCCGAGGACGCCGAGACGAAGCGCGAGAACTACGACACGGGCTGGGGCTTCGTGCTCGGCACCTACGTGGACGGGACCCGCCGCTAGACACCGACGTCGACGGGCTCCGCGGGCGGCCCGTGCCGAAGCAGCTCGCGGAGAAGCGCCGGGAGGCGGCGCGGCGCGAAGAGCGCGTCCGCCGCCTCCAGCTCGGCCGGCGTCCACCAGCGGATCGCGGTGACGCCCTCGGCGTTCAACTGCTCCCACGTGTGCTGCGGACGCGGCTCGAACGGACGCGTCCGGACGAGGAAGTAGACCTCCGTCTGGCCATCCCAGCGGATGCTCAGGTCGAACACGTGCGTCCGCGTCCACACGAGCGGGCCGAGCTCGATGCCCTCGAGCCCGGCTTCCTCGGCGAGCTCTCGGCGGGCGGCCTCCTCGTGCGTCTCGCCAGGCTCGAGGCCGCCGCCGACGGTGGCCCACACCGGTGGCTCGCCTCGGAAGTCGAACCGCACGAGGAGCACCCGCTCGTCGTCGTCCACCACGATGACGCGCGCCGCCGGGCGCAGGCGGAGCTCGCTCACGAGACGAGGTCTCGCAGCGCAGTGAACCAGCGCAGCCGCTCGTCCCACGTCACGGCCGCGTTCGCCGGCGAGGTCGAGGGGAGCACGAAGAGCGTGGTGTCTCCGAGCCGCCGCTCTTGCAGTCCGTGGCCGCAGCGCTCGCCGAACGCGCCCGTGTACGCGGTCTTGCCGACGAAGCCGATCGCGCGAGGCGAGTAGGCGCGCGCGATCTCCTCGAGCCGCTCGCGGGCGCCCTCGAAGTCCGCCTTGCGCAGGTCGCCGACTCCGCCTGTCGTCCGTCGGGCCGCGTTCGTGAGCCCGACGCCGTGCTCGAGCAGCGCCTGCGACTCCTCGGGAAGCAGCTCGCGCGGCGTGAACCCGGCCGCGTGCAGCAGGCGCCAGAAGTCGTTCCTGGGATTTGCGAAGGGTGCTCCCGCCGCGGCGCTCCGTCGGCCGGGGTTGATCCCGCAGAAGACGACCTGCATGCCGGGCCCGAGCGCGTCCGGAACCGGCTTCTCGACCGGCTCCGTCACGCGACGAGGTCGAGGACCTGCGGGAGCGACGTGATCCGGAGACCGTCCCAGTCGCGGACCTCCTCCCAGCGCGGAACCCGTCCGTCGGCATGGATCAGCACCGGCGTCATCCCGACGTCGCGCGCGCCGCGCAGCTCGTCATTCGCGCCGTCGCCGACGAAGAGGCACTCCGCAAGCTCGACGCCGAGCCCTTGAGAAGCGAGCCGGTAGATCGCCGGGTCCGGCTTCGCCAGGCGCGCAGTGGCCGAGAAAACGGCATGGTCGAAGAACTCCGCGAAGGACGTGTCCGCCCAGACGTCCGCGACGTCCTCGGAGCAGTTCGAGATGAGCCCGATGGCAAGACCTCGCTCCTGAAGCTCGGCCAGGGTGTGGAGAAGCCCGTCGCGCGGGACGAGAGCGCGCCGTGTCAGCTCGAGGCGCCACCCGACGAGCTCGCCCACGTCCGCCTCGACGCCGAGGCTCTCGCACGCAGCGGTGAAGCAGGGGGCGAGCGGCCCGACCTGCCGGGTGCGAAACGCCTCCTCGGAGTACCAGGTCTCGACGAACCGCTCGTACGAGACGGCGAGGCGGTCGGCGATTCGACGGTTGAGGGCATCGCTCGCGTCCACGTCGAAGTCGACGATCGTGTCCCAGAGGTCGAAGACGACGGCGCGCACGGGCACGCCGTGATCCTGCCCGAAGCGCTGCTCGTCAGGCCGCGTCGGCTTCGCGCGTGTCGAGCCGGAGCTCGAGCAGGCGGCGGAGACGCTCGCCGACCTCGGACGGATCCTCGCGGAGGTCCGGCTCCTGTCTCAGCACCTTCACGGAGTCCTCGCTCCACCGCCAGCCGTAGCAGCGCTCGTAGCACTCCGCCTCGCTGAGCCTCCGCAGGCGCCCGTCCATGTCGGCTCACAGTAGGTACGGGTGCGGACGGTGCGGGTACATTCGCCGCGTGCCGCCGAAGGCCCGAATTCTCGAGTTCGACGTCGCCGTCGCGGCCGACAGGTCCGTGACAAGCGCTCTCGGCGGCACGGCGATCCCGTCCGCGGACGAGTGGCAGGCCGAGCATCTCGTGCTCGCCGGGCTCGTTCGTTGCACGCTCGCGAGCCTCGACCACCACGTGCGGAAGAGCGGTCTCGAGGCGACGGCTTCCGGCAGTGCACACGGGGTGGTGACGAAGCGGCAGGAGGACGGCCTGTACGCGTTCGTCGAGATCGACGCGGAGCTCGTCGTCGACTTCGAGCCTGCGGTCGAGCAGGACGTTGCAGGCGAGCTGATCGCGAGCGCCGAGCGCGGCTGCTTCGTGGGCAACTCGCTGACCGCGCGGCCGCGCTATCGCTGGATCGTGAACGGCGAGCAGGTGCGGTAGCCGGCGCCGCCTACCCGCTCGGGGCCGGCCCGCCAGACCTCCGCCCCGGACCAGCTCGCCAATCTTCTGACGCGAAGTCGTCGACCACAGGCGAGCGTTCTCTCGATAGCGTGCCTGTAGGGACACGGGAGTGCCCCTGGGGGTGTTTCGGCTGGGTGGCGACGGGCTGCCTTCACGCTCGCTCCGATAGCCTCGGCGCGATGAGCTTCCAGGCCTCCGAGCGCCTCGACGTCGCGGCCGTGCGGGCGCGGTTCTCTGCGCTCGACCGTCCGCTGGCGTTCTTCGACGCGCCCGGCGGGACGCAGTGCCCGGACGAGGTGATCGACGCGATCGCGAGCTACCTGCGCGAGTCGAACGCGAACGTCGACGCACCGTACGTGACCTCGCAGAGGACGAACGAGCTCGTTCAGCTCGCGCGCGAGCGGGCCGCGTCGTTCCTCGGCTGCTCGGCGGACGAGGTCGCGTTCGGGCCGAGCATGACCGGTCTCAACTTCCTGCTCACGCGCGCGTTCGGGCGCACGCTGCGCCCGGGGGACGAGGTGGTCGTGACGAAGCTCGACCACGACGCGAACGTCGCACCCTGGCTCGAGCTCGCGCACGACCTCGGCATCGTCGTCCGTCACGCTGCGCTTACCGACGAGCTCGAGCTCGACTACGACGACCTCGCCGCGCAGCTCTCGGAGAGGACGCGCGTCATCGCGTTCCCGGTCGCCGCGAACTCGGTCGGCACCGCGCCGGACGTGGGCCGGATCGTCGAGCTCGCGCACGGAGCCGGCGCGCTCGCATGGGCCGACGCTGTCCACTACGCGCAGCACGAGCCGATCGACGTCGCAGCATGGGACGTCGACGTCCTCATCTGCTCGGCGTACAAGTTCTACGGGCCGCACCTCGGGCTCGCGTTCGGCAAGTCCGAGCTCATCGGGTCGTGGCGTCCGTACAAGGTGCGTCCGGCCGCGAACGAGCCCGTCGGGAGGCGCTTCGAGCTCGGGACGCTGCCCCATGAGCTCCTCGCGGGCTTCGTGGCCGCGGTGGACTACCTCGACTCGCTCGGCTGGGATGCGATCCACACGCACGAGCACGCGCTCGGCGAACGCTTCCTGTCAGGGCTGTCGGAGAGGGTCCTGCTGTACGGGCCGCCGACGATGGCCGGACGTGTCCCCACGTTCTGCTTCAACGTCCCCGGCCGCCCGCCCGAGGACATCGCCACCCGGCTCGCCGAGCGCGACCTCGCGGTCTGGCACGGCGACTACTACGCGCTCGAGACGATGCGGCACCTCGGTCTCGACGACGGCGCCGTCCGCGCGGGGATCGTCCACTACAACACCGAGGACGAGGTCGACCGACTCCTCGCCGCGCTCGCGGAGCTCGCGTGAGGCTCCTCCTCCTCGGCGGGCCGAGGTTCCTCGGCCGGGCAATCGCGGACGCCGCGCTCGCCCGCGGTCACGAGCTGACGTTCTTCAACCGCGGCCGAACGAACCCGGAGCTCCACCCCGACGTCGAGAAGCTGCGCGGCGATCGCGACGGCGACCTCGGTGCGCTCGCGGATCGGGACTGGGATGCCGTGGTCGACACGTCCGGCTACCTCCCCCACGTCGTCCGCGCGTCGGCCGAGGCGCTCGCGAGCTCGGGCCTCTACTGCTTCGTCTCGAGCATCTCGGTGTACGCGGACTTCAGCCGGCCGATCGACGAGGAGAGCGAGCTCGCCTCGCTCGGCGACCAGCCGATCGACGAGATGGCCACGGACTACTCGAACTACGGCGCGCTCAAGGCGCTCTGCGAGCAAGAAGTCAGGACTGTCTTCGGCGAGACGGCGCTCGTGGTCCGGCCGGGCCTCATCGTTGGCCCGCACGACCCGACGGGCCGCTTCACCTACTGGCCGCACCGGGCAGCGCGTGGCGGCGAGATCCTCGCGCCGGGGCCACCGGAGCGCATGTCGCAGTTCGTCGACGTGCGCGACCTCGGGGAGTGGATCGTCGAGCTCTGCGAACGGAGGGTCGCAGGCACGTTCAACGCCACGCATCCCGGAGTGACGCTCGGAGAGCTGCTCGAGGCATCGATCGCAGTCGCCGGGAGCGGCGCGAGCGTCACCTGGGTGACGGACGAGTTCCTCGTCGAACAGGAGGTCGGCCAGTGGATGCAGCTCCCGCTGTGGCTGACCGGCTCCGAGCACGCGTACATGGACCGGGCGGATGTGAGCCGCGCGCTCGGCGAAGGGCTCGGCTTCCGGACGCTGGAGGAGACGGTCCGCGGCGCGCTCGAGGAGGCCGCGACGACGGACGCCGCCGGGCTCTCCTCCGGGCGCGAGGCCGAGTTGCTGGCCGCGTGGCATGGCCGCTGACTACTCGGGCACGCCGCTCGCGAGGAAGCTCGGCGCGAAGGCGGGCGCAGGCGTTGTCGTCTTCTTCACAGCGAGTCGCGAGGATCTCGAGCGTCGGTTCGAAGGGCTGAAGGCGACGCTCGACCCGGCGGACGGGTTGTGGATCGCGTGGCCGAAGAAGGCTTCGAAGCTGGAGACGGATCTGTCGTTCGAGATCGTCCAGGAGACGGGCCTCGCCCACGGTCTGGTCGACAACAAGAGCTGCTCCATCGACGAGAGCTGGCAGGCGGTGCGCTTCGTCTACCGGCTCGACGACCGTCGCTGAGCGCGCCCGCGGACGGTTCCCCAACGTCCCCCAGGGGCACTCCCGTGTCCCTGAAAGCACGGTATCGAGGTCAGGAGAACAGGTGGGAGACGACTCTGCAACAAGATCGGAACTTCGGTCGAACCGCCATCCCGGCTAGACGTACGCCTTGCGGGCGCGGTCCCACGGCTCCTCGTCCCAGCGGATGAGGTCAGGGTCGATCCCCCGCGACTCGGCGAGGTCGACGGTGAGCCGCTGGAAACGGACGATGTCGACGACCGGGTGGCTCGTGGGCACCATCGTCGCCTCGCACCCGAGCTCGTTGAGCGCGCGCACGGCATCGTGCGCCCGCTGCGCCGCTCGGCCTTCGCCCTCGAGGACGACGCACCTCACCGACGGGTCGATCGCGGCGAGGTGGCCGTGCAGGAGCTGCTCCGTGTGGTGCGACTCGGCGGCCACGCGGGCTCCCTCCCGGAGCTTCAGCACGGCCTCCAGAACCGTGGCCACGTCTCGTCCCGCCCCGATCACCGCGAAGCGATCGTGCGCGAGACACGCCGAGCGGCACTGCCTCGAGCTCCGCCGCCACCGCGTCCGCGAGCCCGCCGACGTCCTCGCCGCCGAGCGCCCGCGCCGCGGCGACCGCACACGTGTAGCTCGCCGTGTGGCAGTAGCTCTTCTCGATCTCGGGAGTCGCGACCACGACGTGGTCGACCGCCTTCGCGAGGCGGCTCTCCGGTGCGCCCGTGATGAGCCATGTCTCCCCCGCGAACGCCTCGACGGCCTCGAGCGTGAGGCGCGTCCCGCCCTCGTGGCTGACGGCGACGAGGACGTCAGCCTCGGGGGCGTTTCCGAGCACGACCTCGAGCGACTGCGCCGCCGTGCCCGAGGCGAGGGCCGCGTGATACGACGTCCCGCAGCCGACGAAGAGGACGCGCGCGCCCTCGGGCAGCCGCAGGTCGCCGACGCGCTCGGGCACCTGGCGGAGCCACTCCGGCTGCGCGGCCATGGCCGCTCTGGTCAGCTGTTCCGGCACGAGGCCTGTCTATACCATCGGGGCCGTGTCGATCTTCGAGAGAAGCACGCTCGGCAACGGCGTCCGCGTCGTGACGGCGCCGATGCCGCAGGTGCAATCCGTCTCCTGCTTCGTCATGCTCGCGGCGGGCTCGCGCTACGAGACCGCCGCCTCGAAGGGCATCGCGCACTTCTCGGAGCACATGTTCTTCAAGGGGACGGAGCGGCGCCCGACCGCGCGGACGATCGCCGCGGAGATCGACGCGATCGGCGGCGAGTTCAACGCCTTCACGGGCAAGGAGCTCACCGGCTACTACGTCCGCTGCGGCGCCGAGACCCGTGACACGGCGCTCGACGTGCTCACGGACATGCTGCTGCAGTCCCGGTTCGACGAGGGCGAGATCGAGAAGGAGAAAGGCGTGATCCTCGAGGAGATGAACGTCTATCTCGACACGCCGCAGCGCTACGTCGGGAACGTCTACGACCGCCTCATGTACGACGACCATCCGCTCGGCTGGGACGTCCTCGGGACGAAGGAGACGATCGAGGAAGCGACGCGCGACACGTTCTCGTCGTACCTCGACGCGTGGTACCGGCCCGAGCGGATCGTGGTCGGGATCGGCGGGCGGATCGGCGACGGCCTGAACGAGCGCCTGGAAGAGCTCCTCGGCGGCATCGAGCGCGGCGCGACCGGCGCGCCCGAGCCCGCGGCGCTCCCCCCGGACCGCTCGCCGGTGATGCTGCACACGAAGACCTCGGAGCAGGCGCACCTGATGCTCGGCGTGCGCGGGTATCCGATCGGGCACCCCGACCGCTACGCGCTCCAGCTCCTCTCGGTCGTCCTCGGCGGAGGCATGTCCTCGCGTCTCTTCACCGAGGTGCGCGAGCGCCGCGGCCTCGGGTACTACATCCATGCCGCCGGGTCCTCGTACACCGACGCAGGGACCGTGTACTCGGGCGCCGGCGTCGACGTCGCGCGCGTGGACGAGGCGATCACGACGATCCTCGGCGAGCTGCGGAAGATCGCCGCCGAGCCGGTGCCGGCCGACGAGCTCGAGAAGGCCCGCGGCTACGCCAAGGGGCGGTTCGTGCTCCGCCTCGAGAGCCCGCAGGGGACGATCCAGTACGGGCTTCGCCGCGAGGTGCTCGAGGGCGAGATCGAGGAGCCGGAGGAGCTCCTGCGCCAGATCGACGCGGTGACGGTCGAAGACGTGCAGCGGGTTGCGAAGGACCTGTTCGAGGGCAAGCGCCTGTACCTCGCCCTCGTCGGGCCGTTCGACGAGCCCGAGCGCTTCGAGAAGCTGCTCGCGGCCTAGCCCGTCTTCGCCGCGGCTCCGCGAGGGCCGCGATCCGCGCCTCGTCTCTGAGAGGGTCAGGCGTCCCTAGACTCATCGTCGATGAGCGAGCGCGAGCTGCTTCGGCGCACGGCGGAGATCGCAGCCGACTACCTCGCGTCCGTGCCGCGATCGGCCGGTCTTTCCCAGCGTCACCGCCGAGGACCTCCGCGCTGCCCTCGGCGGGCCCTTGCCGGCCACGGGCTCGGCACCGCTCGAGATCACAGAGGGACTCGCGCGCTCCGCCGACGCAGGGCTCGTCTCGAGCCAGGGCGGGCGCTACTTCGGCTTCGTCACCGGCTCGTCGCTCCCGGCTGCGCTCGCCGCGGACTGGCTCACGTCGGCGTGGGACCAGAATCTCGCCTTCGCGGTCATGAGCCCGGCGGCGGCCGTGATCGAGGAGATAGCGGGCCGGTGGTGCGCCGAGCTCCTCGGCATCCCGGCGTCCGCGTCGTTCGCCTTCGCGACCGGCACGCAGATGGCGCATGTCACGTGCCTCGCCGCGGCGCGTCACCACGTGCTCGCCGGCGCGGGCTGGGACCTCGCCGGGCACGGCCTCGCCGGCAGCCCGCCGATCGCGGTCGTCGTCGGCGCTCAGCGCCACGTCACCGTCGACCGCGCGCTGCGATTCCTCGGAATCGGCCGCTCCCAGTTCGTCGTCGTCGACTCCGACGACCAGGGGCGGATGGACGCCGACGCGCTCGCCGAGGCTCTCGGGCGGCTGACCGGCCCGGTGATCGTCTGCGCCCAGGCGGGGGAGGTGAACACCGGCGCGTCGGACCCGTTCGAGCGGATCGTCGACCTCACGCGGAGCGCCGGCGCATGGCTGCACGTGGACGGCGCATTCGGGCTCTGGGCCGCGGCGAGTCCTCGGCACAGGCACCTCGTCGTGGGTCACGAGGCGGCCGACTCGTGGTCGGTCGACGCGCACAAGTGGCTGAACGTGCCGTACGACTGCGGGATCGCGTTCTGCGCGCGACCCGACTCGCATCGCAGCAGCGATGTCGATGCAGGCCGCCTACCTCGAGGAGTCTCCGGCCGGCGCTCTTCGCGATCCCGCCGACTGGACCCCCGACTCCTCGCGCCGGGCGCGCTCGATCCCGGTCTACGCAGCGATACGCCAGCTCGGCAGCTCCGGCGTCGCCGAGCTCGTCGAGCGTTGCTGCGTGCTCGCGCGCGAGGTCGCAGCCGGTATCGCGCGGCTTCCGGGCTGCGAGATCCTCAACGACGTCGTGCTCAACCAGGTTCTCTTCCGCTTCGCCGACGACGCCCAGACGAGCTCCGTGCTCGCTCGGCTGCAAGCCGGAGGCGAAGCCTGGACGGGCGGTACGACGTGGGCGGGCCGGCCCGCGATCCGCCTCTCCGTCTCCGGCTGGCGCACCACACGGGACGACGTCCAGCGGACCGTCGCAGCGTTCGGGGCCGCGCTCGCCGCGAGCTAGCGTATGGCGATGAAGCAGCAGGCCGCTCGCGTCGTCCGGCACGACTCCGAGCACGGGCGCTGGGAGCTCGTCGAGCGCGCTCCCGACCAACGGCTGCGCGGGCTCGTCGCCGATTACGAGGGCTACCTGGAGTGGGGCACTCCGGCGCCGGTCCACCGGCAGCAGGTTCCGACGACGTGGCTGCCGCTGATCGTCAACCTCGGCTCCCCGTGGAACGTGGCCGACTCGGCCGACGGCGAGGGCCTCCAGCGCGTCGACAGCTTCTTCGCCGGGCTCTTCGACCGCTCGGCCTTCGTCGTGGCCGAGGGTCCGGCGAGTTGCGTGCAGGTCAACCTGACGCCGCTGGCGGCGCACATGCTGCTCGGCCATCCGATGCACGAGCTCGCGAACATGACCGTCGAGCTCGGGGATGTCCTCCCCGCGACCGCACGGCATCTGCCCGAGCGCATCGCGACCGCAGAGACGTGGGAAGCCCGGTTCGCAGTCCTCGACGACCTTCTCCTGCGCGCGTTCGCGGACGCCCGCCGGCCGGCACCGGAGGTCGACTGGGCCTGGCGCATGCTCGTGCAGAGCCGCGGCCGCGTGCGTGTGGGCGCCCTTGCGGATCACCTCGGCCGAAGCCGCCGACACCTCGTGTCGCGGTTCCGCGAGCACATCGGGCTCCCGCCCAAGACCGTCGCGCGGATCCTCCGCTTCAACCGCGCCACGAAGCTCCTCCAGGGAGGGTCCGGCGTCGACTTCGCCGAGCTCGCATTCGAGTGTGGTTACTACGACCAGGCGCACCTGAGCCGCGACTTCCGCGAGTTCGCGGGGGTCCCGCCGGGCGCGTTCGCCCGCCGCCTCGACCCGGTAGCCGGTCTGCTCGTCTAGGTCACATTCGTCCAAGACAAGCGCGTCGACAGCGGCCTACGCTCGTCGCACAACGACGAGAGGAGAGAGCGTGAACTGCATCCCCTTCCTGACCTACGACGACGCACGCGCTGCGCTCGACTGGCTCACGGCGGCTTACGGCTTCGAGCGAACGGAGGTGCACGAGGGCGAGAACGGGAGGATCGCGCACGCCGAGATGCGCTTCGACGGCGGGCTCGTGATGCTCGGCTCGGCCGGCGAGAACGAGTTCGGGATCAGGACGGCTCGCGAGCTCGGAGCGGTCAACCAGGGCGTCTACGTCATCGTGGACGGGGTCGACGCGCACTACGAGCAGGCGCGGGCGGCCGGCGCGGAGATCGTGCGCGAGCTCAACGACACGGACTACGGCTCACGCGAGTACATGGCGCGGGATCCCGAGGGCAACCTCTGGAGCTTCGGCACGTATCGGCCCGAGCCGGGAATCTGATGGAAGTACGCTCGAGGTCGTGCCGGGCGTGACCGTCAACGGCGTACGTCTCCACTACGAGGAGCGCGGGTCGGGCGCGGCGATCCTGGGGATCCACGGCGCCGGCAGCTCGGCCCTCCTGTGGGAGAAGGCCGCCGAGAGCGTTGTCCGAGGTCGGGCGCGCGATCGTCTACGACCGGCGCGGCTGCTCGCGCAGCGAGCGTCCGGAGCCGTACGAGGTGACGAGCGTGGGCGAGCACGCCGATGACGCACGCGAGCTGCTGCGCGCGCTCGACGCGGAGCCGGCGATCCTCATCGGCCGAAGCTACGGCGGGACGGTCGCGCTGGAGCTCGCGCTCAGACACCCGGAGCTCGTCCGCGCACTCGCACTGCTCGAAGCGGGCCCGATGGGACTCTCCCCCGAGTACGACGCGTGGTTCGAGTCGCTGCGGGCCGGCCTCGACGAGCTCGCCGCCGCAGGGCGGGTCGAGGCGGTCGGCGAAGCCGTGCTCCGCGACGTGCTCGGAGCGTGGGAGGAGCTGCCCGCGGAGCTGCGCACGATCTTCACGGAGAACGGCCAGGCGCTCCTCGCCGAGGTCCGCGGCGGGGAACGGCTAACGGACACGTCGCAGCTCGAACAGCTGCGCGTGCCGACGCTCATCGTCTCCGGCGAGGAGTCGCCGGCGCCGCTCCAGCAAGGGACCGCGGCGCTGGAGCGCGCGCTTCCGCAGGCGACGGCCGTACGCGTTCCGGGCGGACATGCGATCGACCCGGCCGCACCTGAAATTCTCGCCTTCGTCGCCGAGGTCCTCGCGAGCTGAGTGGTCTTAACAGTGCCTGGCACTGTTAAGACCACAAGACTGTGCCAATCAGTTCACAGGCGCTCTCGCACAGCTAGCTTCGGGTTGTGGGCCGTGTGCCACGCACGAGTCTCCCCGACGGGTTCTTCCATGTCGCCTCCCGAGGCGTGGCACGCCGCGGGAGCATCTTCGTCGACGACGACGATCGTGCGACGTTCCTCGCGCTTCTGCGCCGGACGGGCCGCAAGCACGAGTGGACGTGCCACGCGTTCTGCCTCATGGGGACGCACTACCACCTCGTGCTGGAGACGACGCAAGCTGCGCTCTCGACAGGCCTCCAGCGACTGAACTGGCTCTACGCCCGGTGCTACAACGAGAAGTACGGGTGCTTCGGTCATGTCTTCGCCGACCGGTTCTCGACCCGTTCCATCGAGAGCGCGGAGTACCTGTTCGACGCGTGTGCGTACGTCCTGCTGAACCCGGTCAAGGCCGGCCTGTGCGACAGAGCCGACGACTGGCCGTGGTCGTATAGCCGCTACGGGCTGCACGCCGCCTGAGCGAGCCGGCTACTCCTCGGACGGCTGAGCGACCGCGCGGTCCGCGATCTCGGCGACGACCGCGGGATCCGCGAGCGTCGTCGTGTCCCCGAGCGGCCGGTCCTCGGCGACGTCGCGGAGCAGCCGACGCATGATCTTGCCCGAGCGCGTCTTCGGGAGCTCCGGCGTGAAGACGATGTTCGCCGGCTTCGCGATCGGCCCGATCTTGACCGCGACGTGGTTGCGAAGCTCCTCGAGGCGCTCGAGGGAGCCCTCCTCCCCGCCCTTCAGGGTCACGAACGCGACGATCGCCTGCCCGGTCAGGGCGTCCGCGCGCCCGCAGACGGCCGCCTCCGCGACGCTCGGGTGGTCGACGAGCGCCGACTCGACCTCGATCGTCGAGATCCTGTGCCCGGACACGTTCATCACGTCGTCCACCCGGCCGAGGAGCCAGAAGTCGCCGTCCTCGTCGACCCGCGCGCCGTCGCCCGCGAAGTACATCCCGGGGAACCGCTCCCAGTACGTCGCCCGGAAGCGCGCGTCGTCGCCGAAGATCCCGCGCGTCATCGCAGGCCAGGGCCGCCGCAGCACGAGGTAGCCACCGCCGCCCGGCCCGACCTCGTTTCCGTGATCGTCCACGACAGCCGCGTCCACGCCCGGGAACGGCTTCGTCGCCGACCCGGGCTTGAGCGTCGTGACGCCCGGCAGCGGCGTGATGAGGATCATCCCGGTCTCGGTCTGCCACCACGTGTCGACGACCGGCGTCCGGTCGCCGCCGATGTGCTCGCGGTACCAGACCCACGCCTCCGGGTTGATCGGCTCGCCGACGGTGCCGAGCAGGCGCAGCGACGACAGGTCGTGCTTCCCCGCGAATTCCGGCCCCCACTTCATGTGCGCGCGGATCGCGGTCGGCGCCGTGTACAGGATCGTGACCTTGTACCGCTCGACGATGTCCCACCAGCGGTCCTTGTCGGGGAAGTCCGGCGTGCCCTCGTAGAGGACGCTCGTCGTCCCGTTCGTGAGCGGGCCGAAGACGATGTAGCTGTGCCCCGTGACCCAACCGATGTCCGCGGCGCACCAGTACACGTCCGTGTCGGGCTTCAGGTCGAAGATGTAGTGATGCGTCGCCGCGACGCCGACGAGGTAGCCCGCGGTCGTGTGCGCGATGCCCTTCGGTTTCGCGGTCGTCCCGCTCGTGTACAGGAGGTACAGGAGGTCCTCGGAGTCCATCGGCTCGCACGGGCAGCTGAACGGGTCTGCCGGCTGGCGCTCGATCAGCTCGTTCCAGGTGAGGTCGCGACCCTCGACCATCGGGACGTCGCCGCGCGTGCGCTGGCCGACGACGACCCGGCGCACGGTCGGCGCGGACAGGAGCGCCTCGTCGGCGTTTCGCTTCAGCGGCACGATCTGCCCGCGCCGGTAGCTCTCGTCCTGCGTGAGCAGCACCTCGCAGCGCATGTCGTTCAGCCGGTCGGCGAGCGCCTCGGCCGAGAAGCCGCCGAACACGACAGTGAACGGCGCACCGAGTCGCGCACACGCGAGCATCGCGACCGGCAGCCCCGGCCCCATGCCCATGTAGATCCCGACCGGCGTGCCCTTGCGGACGCCGAGCGCGCGCAGGCCGTTGGCGGCCATCACGACGTGCTCGAGGAGCTGGGCGTACGTGATCGGCGTGCGCTCACCCTCCGGCTCGCCCTCGTAGAAGTAGGCAACCTTGTCCCCGTTGCCCGCCGCCACGTGACGGTCGAGGCAGTTGTAGGTGACGTTGATCTTCCCGTCGAGGTACCACTTCGCGTACGGAGCCTCGAACTCGTACAGCTTCGTGAACGGCTCGAACCACGTGACGCGCTCGCGGCCCTCGCGCTCCCAGAACTCCTCGAACGGGATGTCGTAGATCTCCGGACCGGCGTTCGCGTTCCGTGCGAAGTCGCGAGGCGGCGGATAGCGCCGTTCCTCGAGAAACAGCGTGTCGATCGCGCTCTCGCGGCCCGCGCCGTCCACCGTCGGCTTCGGCGGCGCCGCGCTTTCCGGATCGCTCACGTCGAGACCTCGAGCTCGTACGGGCAGTCGGTCAGCCGCTCGTAGCCGTCGTCGGTCACGAGGAGCAGGTCCTCGACGCGGACGCCGCCGACGCCGTGGCGGTAGAGGCCCGGCTCGATCGTGATCACGTCCCCGGAGACGAGCTCCTCACCGAGCATCCCGAGCGACGGCGACTCGTGCACCTCGAGCCCCACACCGTGACCGAGACCGTGGTAGAAGCCGTCGCGGAGCACCTCGCCCTCCTGCTTCGTGAGCTGCGTCGGGTGCCCGTGGTCGGCGAAGAACCGCGACACGAGCCGGTGGATGTCGCCCCCGTTCACGCCCGGCTTCACCTCGGCAGCGGCAAGCTCGAGCGCCTCGAGGCAGAGCGCGTGCCAGTCGCGGAGGTCGCCGCCGGCCTCACCGTCCCCGACGAAGATCATGCGCGTGATGTCCGCGAAGCAGGCGGACTCGAGATCGACCGGGAAGAGGTCGAGGAGGACGACGTCGTCCGCGCCGATCGGCCCGGAGCCCATGTCGTGCCCGACCGCGGTCTGCGGGCCGTGCGAGACGATCATCTCCTCGGCGAGCGCGCCGTTCGCGAGGAAGGCGGTCTGGATGTGCTCCTTCAGGAGCTCGCAGGTCAGCGGCTCGCCGTCGAGCGTGAGCCCGCCATTTGCGCGTTCCGCGCGGGCGAGGAGCTCGCGCGCGGTCTCGACGCCGATCTCGGCGGCCTTCTGCGCGCGCCTGATCCCCGCGAGCTCCGCGCCGGACTTCCGGCGCCGACGATCGTCGAAGAGACCCTGGTCGACGGTCAGCTCGATGCCCGCCGCGCGGAGCGCATCCGCGTCGCCGAGTGGGAACCCGGCCGGGACGGTTGCGCGCGCGAGGCCGAGCCCCTGGACGATCTGCACCGTCAGGCGGAGCGCAGCCTCGTGGCGATCGAGCCCGCTGCGACGGATCTCGTCCGCGCCGAACTCCTCGGTCGGTCGCACGTCGAGCCCGCCGAGCGCCTCGACGCGCATCGCCTCCATCGAGGAGACGACGACGATCCGCTGCCCGTCCTTCTCGGCGTACACGAACGCGTCGGGGATCCCGAGCGCCACCTCGTGCCGAAGCTCGGGCGTGCGCAGGGTGTCGCCGACGATGAGGACGTCGCCCACGCGCGCGATCCTACCCGGCCGGATCAGGGACGCTCGTTCCCACGTCGTGTCCCCGCGAACCCTCCCGCCGGCAGGCCCAACGTCCCCCAGGGGCACTCCCGTGCCCCTACACGCACGCTACCGGGGAAGTGCTCGCGTGTGTGTGCCGGCTCCGCGCCGGTTCAGTCACACGGGTCGACTCACTTCGGCGAGCCCGGCGAGACCCCGCATCTATAGAGTCCCGAGCGGTGGACGCCGACCTGCGCACGCTGCGGGAGCGACTGGCGGAGATTTCCGATCTCTACCGCGCCATGGGCGTCCTCGGCTGGGACCAGCGCGTGATGATGCCGCCGCACGGCACCCCCGCGCGCGCCGAGGCGATGGCGACGCTCGGCCGGATCGCGCACGAGAAGTTCACCGACGACGCGCTCGGAGCCCTGCTCGAGGAGCTCCGCCCGCTCGAGGAGTCGCTCGACTACGACTCCGACGACGCGAGCCTCATCCGGGTCAGCCGCCGAGACTGGGAGAAGAACCGGCGCGTCCCGGCCGAGCTCCGCGCGGAGATCATCCGCGCGGGGTCGCAGGGCCACCACGTCTGGGCCGAGGCGCGCAGGAACAACGACTTCGCCGCGTTCCTCCCCGTCCTCGAGCGCAACCTCGAGCTGAAGAAGCGCTACGTCGAGTGCTTCGAGTGGGACGACTCGCCGTACACGCCGCTGCTCGACGACTACGAGCCGTTCATGACGACGACCGAGGTCGCGGGGGTCTTCGACGCGATCGAGCCGGAGCTCAAAGAGCTGGTGCAGTCGGCGCCCGATGTCGACGCGTCGTTCCTCGACGTGTCGTACGAGGCGGACAAGCAGCGCGAGTTCTGCCAGCGGGTGACCGAGACCGTTGGCTTCGACGAGGGCTCCTGGCGGCTCGACCCGACCGTGCACCCGTTCTGCACCTCGTTCTCGAACCGGGACGTCCGCCTGACGACGCGGTACCAGCCCACCGGGCTCGGCTCGCTCTGGGGAACGTTGCACGAGTCGGGACACGGTCAGTACGCGCACGGGATTGCGGACTCGCTCCAACGGACGCCGCTCGCCTACTCGCCGTCGCTCGGCCTGAACGAGTCGCAGAGCCGGACGTGGGAGAACCTCGTCGGCCGCAGCCGCCCCTTCTGGATCCATTGGTACGAGGCGATCCAGTCCACGTTCCCGGACCAGCTCGGCGACGTCTCGCTCGACGCGTTCGTCGCGGGGATCAACCGCGCGCGCCCGGGCTTCATCCGCGTCGAGGCCGACGAGACGACGTACAGCCTGCACATCATCCTCCGCTTCCGGCTCGAGCGGCAGCTGATCGAAGGAACGCTCCAGCCGAAGGACGTGCGCGAGGCCTGGAACGCGGGCATGAAGGAGCTGCTCGGCGTCGACGTCCCCGACGACGCGCAGGGCGTTCTCCAGGACACGCACTGGAGCGGCGGCGGGATCGGCTACTTCCCGACCTACGCGCTCGGCAACGTGCTGTCGCTGCAGATCTGGGCAGTCGTGCAGGAGGCGATCCCGGACCTCGACGCGCAGCTCGAGGCGGGTGAGCTCCTCGAGCTCTCCGCCTGGCTCCGCGACAACCTGTACTCCCTCGGGCGCAAGTTCAAGCCGATGGAGACGCTCGAGAGGGTCACCGGCTCCTCACGCATCGACCCGCAGCCGTACCTCACATACCTGCGCGAGAAGCAGTCCGCCGTCTCCGCCAGTGCGTGACCCGCTCTCGCTCGTCGTCAACGGCGAGCCGCGATCGCTCGAGGTCGAAGGGCGCACGCTCCTGGTCCACGCGCTCCGCGACGAGCTCGGCCTGACCGGCACGCACGTCGGCTGCGACACGAGCCAGTGCGGCGCCTGCACGGTCCTCGTCGACGGGCGCGCGGTCAAGAGCTGCACGATGCTCGCGCTCCAGGCCGAGGGAACCGAGGTCACGACGATCGAGGGCCTCGCCGCCGGAGATGGGCTGCATCCATTGCAGAAGGCGTTCGTGGAGCACCACGGGCTCCAGTGCGGCTTCTGCACGCCGGGGATGATCCTCACCGCCGCCGATCTCCTCTCCCGCGAGCCCGACCCCGACGACGAGACGATCCGGCGCTCGCTGCGCGGCAACTACTGCCGCTGCACCGGGTACCAGACGGTCGTCGACTCCGTCCGAGCGGCGGCGGCCGAGCTCACGAGATGATCCCCGCCGCGGTCGGCTATCACCGGGCGACGTCCCTCGAGGACGCGTTCGAAGCCTTGGCGCAGCCGGAGGCACGGGCGCTCGCCGGCGGGCAGTCGCTCCTGCCGATGCTGAAGCTGCGCGTCTCGCGGCCGTCGCTCCTCGTGGACATCGGCGCGCTCGAGCTCGACGGGGTCGAGCTCGCGGACGACGAGCTCCGTATGGGAGCGCTCGCGACCTGGGACGCGCTCGCCTCGGCGCCAGAACTCGAGGCGCCGGGCCTCGTTGCCCTCGCCGAGTGCGCCGCCGGGATCGGCGACCTCCAGGTGCGAAATCGCGGGACGGTCGGAGGCAGCCTCGCGCACGCCGATCCCGCCTCCGACCTGCCTGCAGTCGTCCTCGCGCTCGGCGCCCGGCTCGAGCTCCGCTCACCCGCCGGCGCACGGTCGCTCGCAGCCGCCGACTTCTTCCGGATGCCGTACACGACGGCGCTCGAGGAGCGGGAGCTGATCGTCGCCGTGGTCGTCCCCGTGCCACCGCCGGGTTCCGGCTCGGCGTACGTCTCGGTGGAACATCCCGCGTCCGGGTTCGCCCTTGCCGGGGCGGCCGCACTCGTCCATCCCGACGGCTCGAGCGCGGTCGCGCTCACCGGGGTCGGCTCGCGCGCGACGCTCGTGCCGGAGGACGGTAGCCTGGAGGAGGTCGAGATGTACGGGGACCGGTTCGCGCCGGAGGGATACAAGCGCCATGTCGCCGGTGTCGTCGTGCGTCGCGCTCTCGAGAGCGCGCGCAGGCGGGCGGAGGACGGCCGATGAGCGTCCTCGGCGTCGCACGCCCTCGGATCGACGCGCCCGACAAGGTCACGGGCGCGACGCGGTTCGCGGCGGACGGGCATGTCCACGGCCTCCTGCACGCGCGGCTCGTCCTCGCCACGTACTCACACGCGCGCATCCGCGGAGTCGACCGCGAGGCGGCTCTCGCGGCGCCGGGAGTCGTCGCGGTGCTCGCCTCCGCCGACCTGCCGCTGGAGGCCGGCGGGGTCGACCGGACGGCCGAGCCGCTTGCGCGCGAGGAGGTCGTGTTCGCGGGACAGCCGGTCGCCATGGTCGTTGCCGAGAGCGAGACCGCGGCGGAGGACGCACTCGAGCTCGTGTCGATCGACTACGAGCCGCTGGATGCGGTCGTCGACGTCGAGCAGGCGATGACCCCCGGCGCGCCGCTTGCGCGCATGCCCGCGGAGGACGATGGCGGCGGCGACCTCGAGTCGATCCACGCAGGCGTGGACAAGGGCAGCGAGGACGAGGAGGAGGATCTCTCCGGGAACGTCCTCGACACGATCACGCGCAAGGAGGGCGACACAGCCGCCGCGCTCGACTCGAGCGACGCCGTCGTCGAGGGGACGTTCCGGACGCCCTGGGTGTACCAGGCGTACCTCGAGCCGCAGGTCGCGACCGCGTGGATCGAGCCGTCCGGCACGCTCGTCGTCTCGACCTCGACGCAGGGCACGTTCGTGACCAAGAGAGAGCTCGCGCGCGCTTTCGGGCTTCCCCTGGAACGAATCCGCGTCGTCGCCGAGCCGCTCGGGGGCGCATTCGGCGGGAAGTTCGCGCTGATGGAGCCGCTCGTGGCGGGAGCCGCACTCGCGCTCCGGCGACCCGTGCGCCTCGCGCTGACGCGCGGCGAGGACTTCCAGGCGACGAACCCCGCTTCCGCGCAGGTGACGCACCTGAAGATCGGCGCGCGCAAGGACGGGACGCTCACCGGCATCCACGCGCGGATGATCGTCGACCGTGGCTCGAACGCAGGCTGGGGCGTCGAGGGGATCAGCTCGGCGCTCGTCGTCGGCCCGTATCGCTGGGAGGCCCGCGACATCCGCGGCTACGGCGTCCAGACGAACCGCTTCACGTTCGGCGCCTACCGCGCCCCAGGCGCCCCGACCGCCGCTTTCGCGCTCGAGTCCCTTCTGGACGAGCTCGCCCGGAAGCTCGACCTCGACCCGTTCGAGCTTCGGCTGAAGAACGCGGTCGTCGAGGGCGACATCGGCGTCAGCGGCAGTCCGTTCCCGACGATCGGGGCCGTCCAGGTCCTGGAACGCCTGCGCGAGCACCCGCTCTGGGCGCAGCGCGACTCGCTTCCCGAGGGCGAGGCCGTCGGAATGGCAGCCGGCTACTGGCCCGGTGGGAACGAGCCCGCGGCCGCCGTGTGCCGGGTCGACCCGGACGGGACGATGACCGTCATCACCTCGGCGGTCGACATGAGCGGTGTCGCGACCGGGTTCGCCGCCATCGCTGCGGAGGCATTCGGACTGCCGCCCGACAAGGTCCGGGTGGTGCAGGCGGACACCGAGACCGGGCCGTACGCAGGTGCGAGCGGAGGCTCGAAGGTCACGTACACCGTGGGCCCGGCGGTGCTCAAGGCGGCCGAAGCCGCACGGCAGAAGCTCCTCGCCGCCGCGTCCGAGGAGCTCGAGATCTCCCCCGACGACCTCGAGGTCGTCGACGGCGAAGTCCGGGCTGTCGGCGCCCCCGACCGCTCGATCACGGTCGAGGAGATCGCCCGCAGGACGCTCCGCTTCGGCGGCCGCCACGAGCCCATCGAGGGCCACGGCGGCTCCGCGCAGACCGTGGGCGCCCCGTCCGTCGCCGCGCATCTCTCGCACGTCCGGGTCGACCGCGAGACCGGCGAGGTCGAGCTGCTCCGGCACGTGATCGCGCAGGACGTCGGCCGCGCGCTCAACCCCGCGCTCGTCGAGGGCCAGATGCGCGGCGGCGCGACGCAGGGGATCGGCTGGGCGCTCTTCGAGGAGCTTGCGCACGACGAGGACGGCCGCCTCCTCACGGGGTCGTTCCTCACCTACGCGATCCCGGTCGCGGAGCGGGTTCCGGAGATCGACACGCTGATCGTCGAGGTGCCGGCACCCGACGGGCCGTACGGCGCGAAGGGCATCGGCGAGGCCCCGGTCGTCGCGGCCCCGGCCGCGGTGGCGAACGCCGTCGCGAGGGCGGCGGGCGTCCGGCTCTACGAGCTGCCGATGACCGCGCCACGCGTGTGGGCGGCGCTGCAGGGAAGCGCGATGACCTCGTCGGAGAAGGCCGGCGCGCTCCTCGAGACGTACGCCGCCGCGGTGCGAGCCGAGCTCCCCGACGGCGCGCGCCTGTTCGACGCGCACACGCACCTCGGCGACGACATCGACGGGATGCGAGGGCGCTACGAGGAGCTCGTGGGCGTGCTCGACCGCTACGGGTTCGAGGGTGCCTTCGTGTTCTGCCTCGACGAGCCCGACCGCGAGCCCGGCTTCTGCGTTCCGAACGACCGCACTCTTGGGCACGCGTCACGTTCGGGAGGAAAGCTGCTGCCGTTCGTGCGGCTCGACCTGACGCACAACCCGCTCGAGGAGGCGACGCGCGCGCTCGATCTCGGGGCGAGAGGGATCAAGCTCCACCCGCGCGCCCAGGCCTTCGCGCTGGACGACGACCGCCTGCAGCCGATCTTCGCGCTCGCGAACGAGCGCAACGTGCCCATCTTGATTCACGGCGGCCGAGGACTTCCGCCGATCGCCGAAGATCTCGAGCTGCTCGTGAAGCGGAACGAAGGCGTGCGTCTGATCATCGCGCACGCAGGCATCGCGGACATGGCCGGGCTCGCCGGGCGCCTCGGCGGCATCCGGGGCGTCTTCTTCGACACGTCGGTCTGGAGCACGCTCGACCTCCTCGACCTCTTCCGCCAGGTGCCGCCCGAGCAGGTCGTGTACGCGTCCGACTACCCGTACGGCCGGCAGCCGAACTCGCTGCTCGCCTCCACGCGGGCCGCGAAGGTCGCCGGCTTCGACGACACGCAGCTGCGCGCGATGCTCGGGGAGACCGCCCTCGAGATCGCCGCCGGCGCCGAGCCGCGCGAGCTGACCGAGCCGCGCGGCAGCTCGTCCCTCGTCCAACCGCTGACGTTCGCCCGCATCCACCAGTACATCTCGATGTCGGTGCCGCTGCTCTGGACGCGCCAGCGCGATGCGATCGGCGCGCTCGGGCTCGCGGTCAACGCCGCACGCGAACGGGACGGGCACGAGGAGGCGTCCGAGCGCATCGAGGAGCTGCTCGTCGACCGCGAACCAGCTCTGGCGGGAGGGCGGCGAGATGGAGAAGGGCGACGAGCGCGTCTCGACGATGCGGAAGGCGATCCAGCTCGTGAACCTCGCCGACATGATCGCGGTCACGACGCGCGCCTAGCTACACGCGCGCGGCGAACACGCGGCGCCGTCCCTCGACGCCCTTCAGGTCGTGCTCTCCGCGGTCCTCGAACTCGAGGCCCGAGCCCGCAACGAGGTCGCGGGTCGTCGCGCTGACGAGCACCTCGCCAGAGCCGGCCAGCGACATGACCCTCGCGCCGATGTGAACGGCGATGCCCCGCGGCTTGTCGCCGTCCGGACGCTCGACCTCACCCGTGTGCACGCCGGCTCGTACCTCGAGACCGAGCTCCCGCAGCGAGTCACGCACCGCGAGGCCGCAGCGAACCGCGCGCGCAGGGCCGTCGAAGAGTGCGAGGAAGCCGTCGCCGGCCGTGTCGATCTCGTCTCCGGAAAAGCGAGCGAGCTGCCGCCGCACGGCGTCGTTGTGCCTTGCGAGCAGCGAGGACCACGATGCGTCGCCGAGCGCGGAGGCGCGCTCCGTCGAGCCGACGAGGTCGGTGAAGAGGATCGTCGCGAGCACGCGGTCGGTGGCCACGACGGGGCGCACACCCGTCAGGAACTCCTCGACCTCGTCCAGGACCTGGTCAGGGTCGACGAACGGCACGTGGTCGTCGCCGGCGAGCTCGACGAAGCGCGCGGACGGAATGTGGTCGGCGATGTAGCGGCCCTCTTCGACCGACGCGTCGAGGTCTCCGGAGCGGTGAAGTACGAGCGTCGGGCACTGGACGCTGCCGAGCACGTCCCGAACGTCCGCCTGCGAGTTCATCAGGATGAAGTCGCGTGCGCCGGCCGGGCTGAGACCGCCCCTCCCGCGCCGTCTCATCCAGCTCACGAGCGCCGCGTCGGCGTTCGGCGCCATGCCGGCGACGTCGACGTTCTCACCCCACGTGCGCTCGAGATCCTCCGCGACCTCGACCCGCTGCTCCCAGGTCGGCGCCCACGGGTAGTCCTCGTCCGGATGGGATCGCTTCGCGTACGTCCCGTAGAGGACGAGCGCACGCACGCGCTCGGGGAACGTCGCTGCGAAGAGGACGCTCATCGGGCCGCCCTCGGAGTAGCCGAATAGCGCTGCAGACTCACTGCCGACGGCGTCCATGACCGCGCGGATGTCGTCCATCCGTGTCTCGAAGTCCGGGAGGCCCACGTCGCGGTCGGAGAGCCCGGTGCCGCGCTTGTCGAAGTGGATGAGCCGCGAGAACGCCGCGAGCCGGTCGAGCAGGTGCGCGTTTGCAGGGTGCTCGCGATCGATCTCGAGGTGCGAGAAGAAGCCGGGGATGAAGACGAGGTCGAACGGGCCGTCGCCCGTGACCTGGTAGGCGATGTTGACAGCGCCGCTCCGCGCGTAGCTGATCGGGGCGCTCATGCGGGCCGGCTGTAACGAAAGCAGTCGACGGTGTGGTCGTCGAGCATCCCGACGGACTGCATGAACGCGTACACGATCGTCGGCCCGATGAAGCGGAAGCCGCGCTTCTTCAGGTCCTTCGAGATGGCCTTCGACAGCGGCGTCTCGGCGGGCAGCTCGGCGAGTGACCGCCAGCCGCCGACGATCGGCTCGCCGTCGACGAACGCCCACAGGTACGCGTCGAAGCTCCCGAGCTCCTCCTGCACCTCGAGCACTCGAGCAGCGTTCGAGATCGTGGACTCCACCTTCATTCGGTTCCGGACGATGCCCGGGTCGGCCAGCAGGCGCTCGACGTCCCTCGGCCCGAAGCTCGCGACCTCGGCTGGGTCGAACCCGGCGAACGCCTTGCGGTAGCCCTCGCGCTTGCGGAGGATCGTCGACCACGACAGGCCCGCCTGCGCACCCTCGAGCGTCAGCAGCTCGAAGAGGTGCCGGTCGTCGTGGGACGGCACGCCCCACTCCTCGTCGTGGTAGGCGAGCATCTCGGGAGAGCTCCCCGCCGCCCATTCGCACCGCGTCCGCTCAGCCACATCGCTAGGATCGCACGCCGATGCGCGCGCTCGTCCTGGCACTGGCACTCCTGGCGCTCGCCGTCGGCTGCGGCGGCGAGAGCGACGACGACGGCGCTTCGGCGGACACGACCGGCGAGACCACCGAGTGCGAGAGCGTCGAGACGCCCGACGCGCGCGAGGAGACACGCGAAGCTCCCACCGAGCCGCTTGCCTCCGGCACGACCTACGCGCTCGTCTTCGACACGAGCTGCGGTTCGTTCACGGTCACGCTCGACCCGGAGCTCGCGCCCGAGACGGCGCCGTCCCTCGTCGCGCTCGCCGAGAGCGGGTACTACGACGACACGATCTTCCATCGCGTCGTCCCCGACTTCGTCATCCAGGGCGGCGACCCGACGCAGACAGGGGCCGGCGGCCCCGGCTATCAGACGGTCGACCCTCCGCCGCAAGACGCGCGGTACACGGAGGGCGTCGTGGCGATGGCGAAGGCCGGCACCGAGGCGGCGGGGACGTCGGGCAGCCAGTTCTTCGTGGTGAGCGGCGCGAACGCCGCCGCGCTGACGCCTGACTACGCGATCGTGGGCGAGGTGACGGAGGGGATGGACACGATCGACCGGATCGCCGCCCTCGGCGCGACCGACGGGCCGCCGAGCATGACCGTGCTGGTCCGGACCGTCACCGTCTCCGAGTCCTGATGACGCGGGTGGCCGCCGTCGTCCTCGCCGCCGGCGAGGCGACGCGGTTCGGCGCGCCCAAGCAGCGGATCCTGCTCCCCTCGGTCCTCGAGCGGCTCGGCCGCACGTCGGTCGACGAGATCGTCGTCGTGCAGGGCGCGTACGAGCTGGAGCTCGCCGAGCGCCCGGATCGTCGCCTGCGAGGAGTGGGCGCGGGGGCCCGGAGCCTCTCTCCGCTGCGGCCTTGCCGCGCTCGCCGGGGACGTGGAGGCCGCCGTCGTCGTACTGGCCGACGGCCCCGACCTCGCGCCGGAGGCGGTCGAGCGCGTGCTCGCGGCCTGGCGCGAGCGCGGCGTCGTCGTCGCGGCGTCCTACGGCGGCGCGAGAGGCCACCCGCTCGTCGTCGGCCGCGCCGACTGGGATGGCATCCCGGACGAAGGCATCCGCGACCGGCCCGTCCTCCTCGTCCCGTGCGACGACCTAGGCGCGCCGGGCGACGTCGACAGGCCCGAGGACCTGTCCTAGCCGGGAAGCCGCGACCGGACGCCCTCGAGCCCGGACGCGACGAAGCGCTCCTGCCCGGTGTCGAGCCCGTACACGACCTCGTGCCACGGGCCGAGCCGGTGGTAGAAGAGCGACCGCTGCTGCGTGTCCGGGTCTGCGCCGTAGACACGCGCGACCGCGTCGGCCACGGCCTCGGGCGTGCCGTTCAGGCACCACGCGAGGTCGAGCGCGGGATCCCCGATCCGCGCGTCGCTCCAGTCGATCACCCCGACGACCCGGCCGTCGCGGCACAGCACGTGCCCAGGCCCGAGGTCGGCGTGCAGAAGCACCGGCGTGAACTCGAATCCCACGGCCTGGTCGAAGAGCCTTTCGGCGAGCACGCGCTCACCTGCCGCAAGCAGAGGCAGGACGCGGCTCCGCAGGTCCGCGCAGAACCGCTCGAGCCACTCACGCCACGTGCCCGGGCTGAAGAACGGAACGCCCAGTGCTCGCGCGCGCTCGACCGGGAACGCGTGCAGCGCCGCGAGAAAGCGCCCGAGAGAAATTCCCGTCAGCTGGCCTAGACCAGAGGTTGCGGGCATGCCCTCCAGCTTCCGGTAGCCCACGTACGAGACATCCCGGCCCACGTACTCGAACCGCGGCACCGCCACCGGCAGGACAGGTGCAAGCTCGGGAAGAAGCGCGATCTCCCGCTCGACCCACTCCACAACCTCCGGTCTGCGGGGAAACCGGAAGATGTACCCGTCGATCTCGAGCACGATGCTGTCCCACCCGTCCTCGATCGTCCGAACGTCATGAAAGTCGAGCTCCGGATGGCTCTCCCGAAGCGCCTCCAGCAGTTCCATGCGCGCGACATTAGCCCGGGAGGCCACGACAACCAGGCGACTTCACACGACGACGAGAGCCAGGATTCGGGCACCCCATAAAGGGGTCTGTTTCGCGTAGATCGAATCCGCGCAGCGGATTCGATCGAGCGCAAGATCCTACGCCGTAGCGTCCAGCCCCCGAAGCTCCTCGAGCTTCGCCATGAGCCCCGGCGGCATCCGCTCGATGGCGCTCGTCTTCACGTACCGCCGCAGCGTCTCCTCGAACCGGTAGCGCCGCCGGCAGTAGTCGCAGCCGACGAGGTGCGACTCGGCCTCGGCCCACTCCGCGTCCGTCAGCGTGCGGTCGAGGAACTCCTGGAGGATCTCCTCGCACTTGTCGCACGGATCGATCGTCATGTCACTGCATCCTCCGCGAGCTTCTGCTTGAGCGCCCGCCGACCGCGATGGAGCCGCGACATGACCGTCCCGATCGGCACGTCCAGGATCTGGGCCGCGTCGGCGTACGTGAAGTCGCCGATGTCGACGAGCACGACCACGTCCCGGAACTGCGGCTGGATCTCGGAGAGCGCATGCACGATGGAGTCTTGCGACATCCGCTCGACGACCTGCTCCTGCTCGAGCGCTTCCTCGCCCGCCGCCGAGGCGAGCTTGTTCGCGAGGTAGTAGTCGCCTTCCTCGAGCGGCTGGGTCTGCGGGCTGCGCTGGATCCGGCGGCCGCGGTCGACGTTCAGGTTCGTGAGGATCCGAAGCAGCCAGGCGCGCATGTTCGTCCCGGGCGTGAAGGAGCGCCAACTCCGGAAGGCCCTCGCGTACGTCTCCTGCACCAGATCCTCCGCCTCCTCGCGCGAGCCGACGAGCCTTCGCGCCACGCGGTAGACCTGGTCGGCGAGCGCGAGCGCCTCGTCCTCGAAGCGAGCGCGGTCGCGGGCCTCTGCCGCGATCCGGCGCGCCTCGCTCGCGGGCTCGAGCTCGGGCTCGCTCACCGGCCTACCGTATCGTTGACTTGCCGGTTGTGTTACGGGTTGTGTAGCAGGAGGCTGCAACGCGGCTCCGTGCAGGGCTATTCCCGACCGGGCGCCTCGCGGAACCCGGCCCGCGAGAGCTTCGCGAGGATGTCGTCCCGCGTCGTGAGCGCGTCGTCCCAGGAGAGCGTGACGTCGCCGACGAGATTCGCGTTCGCCGCCTCGAGGCCCTCGTGATCCTGGAGGGCGACCGCGAGCCTGCCGACGCACCGCTCACAGCGGATCCCCGAGACCGTCACCGTCTCCGTCACCGTCGGCATATGCCGATGCTACCCCGGCGGGTCGTGCCAGCAGCACCTCGCGGTCGGCGAGGCCGATCAGGAGCGGGTCGTGCGTGGCGCAGACGACGGTCGTCTGCGTCGAACGCGCGAGCGTCGCGAGCAGGTCGCCGATCGCGAGCGTCGTCGCCGCGTCGAGGCGCGCGGTCGGCTCGTCCGCGAGGACGACCGCCGGACGGCCGACGAACGCACGCGCCAGCGCGACGCGCTCGCGCTGTCCCGCCGAGAGCACGCCGACGCGCCGTTCGGCGTGCTCGGCGAGCCCGACCGCCGCGAGGGCCTCGGCGGGCTCCGAGCTGCCATCTCCTCCTCGCAGCGCGAGGCCGAGCTCGACGTTCTCGAGCGCCGTCTGGTAGTCGGAGAGCCGTGGGCTCTGGAGCACGACCGCGATCCGGCGGCGGCGGAGCTCTGCGCGCTCGTGGCGCGAGAGCGCCGAGATCTCGACGCCGTCGAGCACGATCTCGCCCGCATCCGGGAGGTCGAGCCCCGCCAGCAGCGCGAGGAGCGTCGACTTCCCCGAGCCCGACGGCCCCGTCACGACGGCGAGCTCGCCGGGCCGGAATGCGGCATCGAGGGACGACAGCGCAACCTGGCTGCCGAAGCGACGCGACACTCCACGGGCCTCGAGGACTCCTCCGCGCGTGCCCGCTACGACAGGTGCGACGACGGCGGGAGCGATCTCGCCGCCCGCGACCGGGTGCAGCTCGACGACGCCGTCCCGGGTCACGACCCGGGCACGCCTCACGATCCCGGATGCGGCGAGTGTCTCCTCCGGCACGCGCAGCCAGCCGCCGCTTCCGACCACGACCGTCTCCTCGCCGTCGCGCTGTTCCTCGCTCACGCGCCCGTCGCGCAGGTTGACGACCCGGTCGGCGATCCGCACAGACGCCGGATCGTGGCTCACGATCACCGCAGTCGCACGCTCCTCACCGACGAGCACCTGAAGCGTCGAATAGACGCCCGCCGCCGTCGCGGCGTCGAGCTCACCGGTGGGCTCGTCGGCGATGAGCAGCCGCGGGCGGTGCGCGAGCGCGGCGCATAACGCGACCCGCTGCTGTTCGCCGCCCGAGAGCTCCCCGGTCTCGCGGTGGCACGGTCGAGCAGTCCGACCCGCTCGAGCAGCTCGCGGGCGCGAGCTCTCCGCTCCCGGGGCTCGACCGAGAGCAGGCCGAGGGGAACCCCCACCAGCTCCTCGGCGGTCAGCTCGCCGGCGAGCGCCCGCCAGTAGTGCTGGTCCGCATAGCCAAGAGTTCGGCTGCGATGTCGCGCGAGCCGCCCGGTAGACGCGTGCACGAGGTCGAGTCCGTCCACGACCACCGAGCCCGCGGACGGGCGCTCGAGGCCGGCGAGGATTCGCATGAGGGTCGTCTTCCCCGAGCCGCTCGGGCCGAGGACAACGCACGTCTCCCTCTCCTCGACCGCAAGGGTGAGCCCGCGCAACGCCGCGATCCCACCGGTCGGCGACGGGTACACCACGAACAGCTCCCGCGTCTCGACGAGCGCCGCCACCTAGAGGCCCTCCCGTGACGCCGGTCCTCGCGCTTCGGCGAACGCATTCCGCGTCGTTGCGCCGACCAGGAGGACGGAGACGAGCGCAAACGCCGCGATGCCACCAGCGAGAACGGCGACGTCCACGGTCGCGACGAGCGGAGGGTCGGCGAAGCCGCCCCGCGAAGTCACCGAGACCATCCGCGTGACGAGCCGGACGAGGACGAGCCCGACGACGATGCCGGCCAGCAGGCCCGCGAGCGCGACCGCGAGCGCGCGAGAGCGGACGACCCGCCGGAGCAGTGAGGGACTCGCCCCCAGGGCCTCGAACTCGTACAGCTCGCCGCGGTCGTCGCGCAGGTCCGACCGCACGGCGAGCGCGAGCCCGACCGCCGCGAGCGCGAGCGCAAGCAGCGCGGCTGCTCCCAGGGCGAGCAGCGTTCCGCGCGCGAGCGGGTCGCGTCGCGCGTCGGCCTCGAGCTCGGCCCGGGTGGTCGTGTCCAAGGCGTCGAGCGGGCGCTCCGAGAACGCCGCCTCGACCGCGTCCGCCGAGCGCCCGTTGAGATCGAGCCAGACCTCGTTGTGCCGGGCAGACCCCGGCGCCGCGGTGTTGATCGCCGTCGCCAGCGCGCCCCGGTCGCCGACGACGACGTCGCCGCCAGCCCCCGGGAAGCGCTCCACGACGCCCGTGACCCGCACCGGGACGACAGAGCCGCCGACCCGGAGCGGAAGCGTGCCGCCGACTCCGCCTGCGACCTCGGCGAGCGGCGGCGTCGCGAGCACACGGGGCGGCGAGTCGTCGGTGGCCTGAGGTGGGCGAATCCGGGTGGTGCGCTGAGGGGTCAGGACGAAGTCGACGTCGACGCCCCCGCCGGCGGGCCTGACCGTGGCGCCGTCGACGCCGACCCACGTCGCCAGCTTGCGGCCGAGCGGGCCCTCGAGACGAACGGTTCCGTCGAACGCAATGCCTGCGTCGGCGCCGCCTTCGATCAGCCGCCGCGGCGGGACGACCTCGAGCGAGACGAGCCGCGAGCCGGGTGGCACGCGGGCGGCGAGGGAGGACGCACGCGACGATCGCGCCGTTCCGAGCTCCACGTGGCGGAAGCTGCCCGCGGGCGTCTCGACGATCGCCGCGAGCCCCACGAGCCCCGGGCCGATCGTGACCGCGAGCTCGCCCTCGGGCAGGGCCACCGCATCGAGCTGGACCTCGCGGCCCGGATCGACGAGCTCGGCCGCATCGCCTCGTCCCGACCCACCGGCCCACTCCGGACGCCAGAGCACGAGGGACTCGAAGACAGGCTGATCTAGGCCGAGGACCGTGACTCCGGTGACACGCTCGATGCGCCCGGCGCTCGCGCTCACCCGGAGCACGGGGAAGGCGTCGCCGCCTCGGCCGGCGAGGGACCGGTACCGCTCGAGCGAGGCCGCGTCGAAGACCCGAACGAGCGCGCTCAGGTCCTCCCGAACGGTGACGTCCAGCGGAACCTGAAACGCAGCCTGCTCCCGTTCTCCCCGCGCGAGCGTTGCCCGGTAGCCCTCCGCGAGCAGCGCGAGCCCGAACGCGATCGTGAGGAACGAGGCCGTGACGATCGCGGCGCCCGGGCCGCGCGCGAGACCGAGGGCGACGAGTCGCACGGACACGGACCTGCGAGAACGGTCAGCCACCAGCCGCGCCGCCGCCGGGACGAGCCGCGCGACGACGACGGCGCCGACGAGCGCAACGAGCCCGGGCACGAGGAGGAGCAGCGCCGCGGTGTCGCCACCGCGCGCAAGCCGCTCCTCGTCCAGCGCTCCCTCGAGGAAGGCCAGCCCGATCACGATCAGGGCGACGCCCGCGACCGCTTCGGGCAGCCCGAGGCGCGCACCCTCGCGCAGGCGCAAAGACACAGCGAGCGCGACGAGCCCGGCGGCCAGGAGCGCGGCGGCGGCGGCGATCGCGAGGCCGGTCGCCGACAGGGTGCTCTCGCGCAGCACACGCCACGCCGGCGCATCCGCGACGAAGGCAGCCGCGGCGCCGGCCGCGCTTCCGAGCAGCCATCCGAGAACGACGCCGCCGATCGCAACGAGCCCACTCTCGAGACCCGTCAGCAGGCCCAGCTGCCACGGGCGGGCTCCGTACCAGGTCAGGCGCACGTGCGCCGCGCGCACGTCTCGCCGCAGGCTCCGCGCCGCGAGCAGTGCGAACGCGAGCAGAAGCGCTGCTGCCTCGCCACCGACGAGGAGCAGCCGTCCGGCCGCGATGTCCGCGCGGCGCTCCGCGGCTCGGAGCTCCTCCTCGGGAGCGTCGATCGCGAAGCCGCTCGACACCTGCGCGAGCTCGGCCCGCGCCCGCTCCAGGCGGCCGAGCAGCGCGTCGACCTCCCACAACCGCGGGCTCCCGGAGGCAAGCGGCCAGATCCAGGCGTAGGTGCGGTACACGCGCGCGAGCGCGGGCGACGCGGAGAGCGCGTCCACCCCCTCGGCCACGACGAGCGGGGCCGGCGCCGGACGGTGATAGCGGCTGGACTCCCGCAACGCCGGTGCCAGCTCCGCGTCGGCGGTCGCGTCGTCGGTCGGCGCCAGGAAGTCGCCGAAGAGCTGCCGCGAGACGAGCGTAGCCGTCCCCACCTCGACCAGCCGAACGCCGGGCGCGTCCGGCAGCGCGCCCCGGCCTCGCAACCGCAGCACCTCGCAGCGTGCGGGCGCGCAACGCCGCGGGAGCCGCCCTGACCGCAGGATCACGTGCTCCTCGAGCCCGTCGACGCCCGCGATCCCCACGAACCGACCGGCGACCGTGGTCTCACGGAACAGCACGACCTCGGTCGGCCCTGGCACGGTGAGCTCGGGAAGCGCCTTCCGGACCTCCGCGTCGAGGGCGGGCTGCGCCTCGGCCGGCGTTGCCGGGACGCCGAACCAGACGGCGCGCGCCGACCGCTCGGCAGCCGGCATTCGCTCGACCTCCTGCGCGGTCGCCCGGTCCGCGGCGATCGTCCCTCCGGCGAGGATCCCGGCGAGGATCGCCGCGGCCACGGTCAGCCCGAGCGCCGCGACCACCGCGCCGCTGTCCCGGCGGCGCAGGCGGCGCCACGCGAGCCAGGCGACGTACCGGGCCGACCTCACGAGCCGGCCGCCTTCCGACGCCGGTACGAGGACGTCTTGGTCCGGTTCCCGCAGATCGACATCGAGCACCAGACCGACGAGCGGTTGCGGGACGCGTCGTAGAAGAGCCAGGCACAGCTCTCCTTGCGGCACGCCTTCAAACGTCCCCACGTCCGATTCGTTTGAGCATCCAGCACGACGGCTGCGATCGCGGCCAGCGCTCGGAGCGCCGGGGGCCCCGCCGGCACGGGCACGAGCCTGCCGGCCGCGTCCGCCTCCACGCGTAGCTCGCAGGCGGAGAACGCGGACGCCAGCCGCTCACGGAGCTCGTCGTCAGCCGCCTCGCCGGTCGTGTTCAAGCGCGCGAGGCTCCGAAGTCCCGAACGCAGCGCGCGTGCGGCGACGAAGTCGTCTCCGCTTACCGGCTCGTCGAACCGGAGGAGCCCGCGGTCGCGCAGCCAGCCGGCGAGGAGCTCGGGCGTGGCGATGTCGTCACGGGCCCACTCCGGGATCTCCGTGTTGACGAAGTCCTGGACGAGGTCGAGCGGAGGCGGCGCCGCCGCGCGCCCGGCCGGCTGGAACCCATCTCCCACACCGAAACGGTACGTGCGGAGCCCCAGCTGCGCAACACCAGTGAAAGCACTTGGCAGGTTTCGAAGGAACCGGCTAGCGCTACGAGCGCTTCGTCTTGCGATGCACGCCGTGCACGGGCCGCCCGGCTGCTTCCCACGCGTAGTACGACGCGCTCGGGCCGAAGCTCGACGCGTACTCGACGATCCGCGGGTTGCGTCCGACCTCCTTCGCGCGCTGCGCGTGCCACAGGAGGTTCGGGTCGTCCCGCTCCTGCCAGACGAGAACGAGATGCGCGGCGGTCATGTACTTCGCGACGAACGTGCAGCTCTCGGCCGGGCACGGGAACGGATCGGTCTTCACGCAGAACCAGCCGCTGTGGTCGTCGCTGTCGTCCTCCCACAGCTCGTCGCCGGCCTCCAGCTCGAGGTCGGACACTGTTGCCGTTCCGCGCCGGAGCTCAGGTTCCACGGGGGCACAATAGCCACGTGGACGGGGAGCGACGCGACATCGCAGTAGTGCTCTCGGGCGGGGGGATCAACGGCGTCCTGCTCGAGCTCGGCTTCCTCCGGCGGCTCCGGGAGACGCCGCTCTGGGAACGTGTCGGCTGGATCTACGGGACCTCGGCGGGAGCGCTCTCGGGGACCATGGCGGCGCTCGACCGGCTCGACGACCTCGAAGAGTTCCTGCTCGACCTCCAGCCGACCGACGTCTTCCGGCCGCGGCGCATGTGGCAGTTCGCGGGCGGCCTGCACGACTACACCCTCCCCGCGACGATCGCCGCTCGGCTTGGGGGCGCGAGGAGCTCGGGACGGCGCTCGTCTCCTCGCCCGTCGAGCTCGTCGTCTTCGCGACCGACGTGTCGATCCACGAGGACGGCGAGGAGACACGACACTACGAGCTCGCGTACTCGTCGCGCTCGACCGAGGCGGAGACGATGGGACAGGCGCTGCTCGCGTCGGCCGCGGTCAGCGGGCTCGTGCTCCCGGTGAGCGTCGACGGCGTGATCGCGACCGACGGAGGCTGGGTCCGGAACTTCCCGCTCGAGCACGCGTACCGCAACCCGGACGTGTCGGCGATCGCCGCCTTCCGCTTCGTCGCGAGCTACCGCCCGACCGACGTCGCGTTCCTCGAGCGCATGCGCGAGCGGCTCGAACGCTTCCGGGCCGTCCCTCCCGTGCGGGCGCTGCTCGGCGGAGATCAGGCTCGCGGAAGAGCGCGTCGCGCGGGGCGAGCCGGCCCACTACGGCGAGCTGATCGTCCGGCTCATGCGCGTCGCAATCGCCCGGAACACGGTGCTCGAGGAGCGGCTCGCGACGAGCGGGAGACGTCCGTCGCGGAGCTCCACCGCCTGCGCGAGGACGTCGTCGCCGCGGCCGTGTCCGCGGCGCCGCGGCGCCAGCGGGAGCGGCTGCGGGCCGAGCTCGACGCGATCTTCGCCTCCGCCAAGTTCCCGTTCCGCCACGATCGCCACGTCCCGACCCTCGTCGTCCGCGCGAATCCGGGCGACGAGGCCCTCGATCCGACCTTCAAGGGCGACGAGCCCTGGCGCGACGACCGCAAGCAAGCCCTGATCGAGCGCGGCTACAGCCTCACGGACGCCGGCCTCGCGAAGGTCGCCTGAGTCGGTCCGCCCGTAGTGAGCGATCCGGGTAGGTTGCGGGCGCGAAGCGGACGCCTTAGGGATTTCCGCGCAGAGGAGCGAGCGCGGACGCCTTCAGGCACTTCCGCGACCCGGGATCCGCGCTAGCGGATCCCGGCTTGCGTACCAATAGAGGCCGGCAGGGGCCCGGGCAGGCGGACGGGCCCCATGCCGATGACGGGCCCTGGAGTGACCAGGGCCCGGGGGTGGCGACTACCCGTTACCCGCTGGGGGAGGAGGGGCGTCGCCCGAGCGTGACTGTCACGCTCGTTCTTTTTCCGTCGCGGTAGATCGTCAGATCGACCTCGTCACCGGGCTCGTGCTCGGCGATCGCGTTCACGAGCTCCAGCGGAGTGACGATGCTCGTGTCGTCGAGGGCGACGATGATGTCGCCTCCGAGGACGTACGTCACACCCGCGACGACCACACTCATGTCACCGGGACGAAGCCCGGCCTTCGCGGCCGAGGTGTCCTCGGTGACGGTCTCCACGAGGACGCCTGCGCGAACCGGGAGGTTGTACGAGCGGGCGAGGTCCACGTTGATCGCCGATCCCCTGATTCCGAGAAACGCGTGGTTGACCCACCCGCGCTGGAGCAGCGACGCGACGACGTCCTTGACCGTGTTCGAGGGCACCGCGAAGCCGATGCCGACGTTCCCGGGCGCGC
This sequence comes from uncultured Actinomycetes bacterium, assembly GCA_963716605.1. Lineage (GTDB taxonomy): Bacteria > Actinomycetota > Thermoleophilia > Gaiellales > Gaiellaceae > GMQP-bins7. Next base: position 150,670 of record CAVQTO010000002.1, read on the forward strand.
CGCCCGTCTGGATCTGTGTGTTCACGCCGATCACCTGGCCTCGCATGTTGAGGAGCGGCCCGCCGGAGTTGCCGCGGTTGATCGGCGCGTCGGTCTGGATCACGTGGTCGATCGTGTAGTTCACGGGCCCCGGCGACGTGATTCCGCGCTGGAGCGCGCTCACGATTCCCGCGGTCGCCGTGCGATCGAGGCCGAAGGGGTTCCCGATCGCGACGACCGGGTCGCCGACACGCACCTTGTCCGAGTTGCCGAGCGGGAGCGGCGTGAGCGCGTCCGCGCTCGCCTCGACCTCGAGAACGGCGAGGTCGGTGGATGGGTCGGTCCCGACGAGCCGCGCGAGGACGGTGTCGCGATTCGAGAAGCTGACCCGGATCTGGTCGGCCTCGTCGACGACGTGGAAGTTCGTGACGATGTGGCCCGCCTTGTCGACGACGAAGCCAGAGCCGAGCGCGGTCTCGGCGCTCGAGCCCGGTCCGGGGCTCGTCGAGGTGATCTGCACGACGCCGGGGGCGCTGCGGTCGTAGATCTCGCCCGCGGTCAGGCTGCGCGCCGGCGTGGTCGTCGTCGAAATCTCGGGGCGGTGTGGTCTCGGTGACGAACGTCGTCTCGCCTCTCTCGAGGCCGCCGAGCAGTGCTACGGCACCAACCGCGAGCCCGCCGCCCAGGGCGGCGGCTGCGACGAGTGCTGCATAGGGCCGGGCGGAGTCGACGATCGTCATGCCCGTCCCTTATAGACCCGCGCGCATGAATGGCAGGTAAGAGCCGGTTAAGTGCCCGTTGTGCGCCCTCGGAAGAGGATCAGCCCGCGAGGACTCCGGTCACGTACATCGCGGCGACACCGGCGATGAAGCCGCCGATCGCGTAGGCGGAGCGAAGCCCACCGGGCGCCTGCCGGGCGACGTAGCGCCCCACCTCGACGACGACCTGGAACGCCGCGCCGGCCGCGATCGCGAAGAAGAGCACGGCGAGGACGTCGCTCGAGGCGTACCCGCCGATCCACGCGCCGAGGATCGTCGGCGCCCCGGCGATGAGCGCGAGGCCGGCGAGCGCGAGCACGGTCACGCGCGTCTTCGCGACCGGCGTGGCGATGCCGAGGCCCTCGGTGACGTTGTGGATCATGAACCCGACGATCAGGAACGTCCCGAGCTGCAGCTCTCCGAGCGCGAAGGACGCGCCGATCGCGAGCCCCTCGCCGAGGTTGTGCACGCCGATGCCGATCGCGACGAGGAGTGCGAGCGCGAAGCCGGTCGCGGTCCCACCGCCGGAGAGCCGGCCCGCGAGCGCCGTCATCCCGAGGAAGCTGAGCGCGACCCCGAGCAGCACGAGCCCGCTGCCGCCCAGCCCCGCCGGCAGCCCTGTCTGGAGCTCGAACGACTCGCTCAGCGCCTCGACGCCGAGGAACGCGAGCAGCCCGGCGGTGAACGCCATGAAGGCCGAGAGCCAGGCGGGGCTCGCCTGGCGGAGCGCCGGCAGCCACAGGAGCCCGAGCGCCACCGGGAGGACGCCGACGAGCAGCCCGATCACGGCGTAGCCGAAGAAGCCCTTCACGGACGGAGTCGGCGTCTCGATCGCGGCCGGGATCTCCTCGACGGTCTCGATCCCCGTCGAGCTCGTCACGCCGACCGTGATCGGGTCCTCCTCCACCCAGTCGAACGGAACGACGATCGTGCTCGAGCGCAGGCGCCCGAGCGTCGTCGGACCGTCGACGGTGTACGGGACGATGGCGTCGTCGACGTTCACGTTCGCGATCGTGAGGTCGTCCGGCTGCGGATTCCGGACGAGGATCCGGATCTCGCCGGGCGAGAACTCGACCCGCCGGATGTCGAACTCGTCCGCAGGCGGCGGGTTCGTGCCGATGAGGTCGACGAGCGAGGAGCCGCTCGAGACGACGGCGCCGACTGCGATCGCGAGCAGGAGCACCGGCACGACCGCCCACAGCCGCCAGCCCATGCGCCCGCGTGCCGTGGCGGAGCCGGCTTCCATCTAGTCGCTCACCTCGAAGAAGCCCATCCAGCCGAGCTCGGCGAACTCGGACTGGTGCGCGTGGAACATGAACCGGCCCGTGTTCGCGAACTGGATCTCGATCACGCCGCGCTGGCCCTGGCACTGCATGACCGTGTCCGTGTACTCCCAGTTGTCGCCCGTGCCCGTCGGCTGGTAGCGGAAGAAGTCGCCGTGGAGGTGGAACGAGTTGATCAGGTCGAACTCGGTCAGGTTCGCGAGGTAGATCCGCACGAGCTGCGAGCGCTTCACCTGGATCGGGTAGTTCGCGTAGTAGAACGAGCGCCCGTTGACCGTGTAGAAGTTGTTCCCGCCGTCGGCGTCGGTGTCGAAGCCGTTCATCACCATGACGAGCTCCTGCGCCGGCGGCCGCGGCTCCTTCGGGTCGATGATGAAGGCGCCGTAGAGCCCCTTGTGGATGTGCTTCTTCAGCGGCGTCGCGTGGCAGTGGTAGAGGTGGAGACCCGCCGGCCGGGCCTCGAACTCGTAGGTGAAGCTGACCGCCGGGCTCGACGATCTCGAAGACGCCGTCCATGTTCGCGGGGTGGATCCCGTGGAAGTGGATCGTGTGCGGGTGCGAGCCCTCGTTGCGGAAGCTCACGCGCAGGGTGTCGCCCTCCGTCGCGCGGATGACCGGGCCCGGCGCCGTGCCGTTGTACGTCCACGCGGGGAAGAAGATGCCCGGGGCGATCTCGAGCTCGGTGTCGACCGCGACGAGCTCGTACCTGCGGACCCTGCCCGGGCGGTACGGACGCGCGGGCCGCGGGTAGAGGAGTGCGTCGAGGTCGTTCGCGGCCGCCGACCGCAGGCACCTCCTCGCCGATCATCGCCGCGTGCCCTTGTCCACCGCGGAGCATGGCTCGCCGGCGTACGCGGGTGCGAATGGCTCGAGTGGTCGTGGCCTCCGGCCTCGGCCTGGCTCTCCGAGCGCGAGCTTTCCCACGAGCGGTACAGCCGCGAGCGGGGCGGCGGCGGCGAGAAGCTTCCGGCGCGAGAGTTTAGTCATAGCTAAATCCGAGTCGGAGTGTAACCTAAGTCGACTGCGATGGGAACCCAGGCTGCCGATCTCACCGTCGCCGTGCAGGACTACCTGAAGGCGATCTACGCCCTCGAGAGCGAGGGCGAGCGCGTGACGACGTCCGCGCTCGCCGAGCGGATGGGCGTCAGCGCTCCGTCGGTGACGGCGATGACGAAGCGCCTCGCGGAGCTCGGGCTCGTCGAGCGCGCGCCCTACCGCGGAGTCGTCCTGACGGACGCGGGGCGACGCGGCGCGCTCGAGGTGCTCCGCCACCATCGCCTGCTCGAGCGCTACCTCGTCGACCGCCTCGGCCTCTCGCTCGCCGAGGTGCACGCGGAGGCGGAGCTCCTCGAGCACGCGCTCTCCGAGGAGCTCGAGGCGAAGATCGACGCCGAGCTCGGGTTCCCGACGCACGACCCGCATGGCGACCCGATCCCGGACCGCGAGCTTCGGCTGGCGCCCGCAACCGCCGACGGACGCTGCTCGACTCGGCCACCGGCGAGCGGGCCGTGGTCTCACGCGTTCCGGACGGGGACCCCGAGCTCCTCCGCTACCTCGCCGAGCTCGGCCTGTTGCCGGGATCGGAGGTCGAGGTCGTCTCGCAGGCGCCCTTCGGCGGGCCCGGTCACCGTCCGCACGGAGAGCGGCGACCACGCGATCTCGCGCGAGCTCGCCGGGCGGATCGGCGCGACCTAGACGCAGCGCCGGACGTTAGACCAGCTCGAGCGCGACCGCCTTGACGTCCGTCTCGCGCTCCGCGCCGAGCGCGTCGTCGAGCTTCCTGCTGCAGCTCGCCCGACTCGAGCAGCTCCTCGGTGATGTCGGCGCCGCCGATCAGCTCGCCCTTGACGAACACCTGCGGGATCGTCGGCCAGCCGGAGATCGACTGAGAGCTCCTGCCGGATCCGGGGGTCGGGGAGGATGTCCACGGTCGTCACCGGGGCGCCGACGGCCCGGAGCGCGCTCAGCGCCCGCTGGGAGTTGCCGCACATGACCATCTGCGGCGTGCCCTTCATGAAGAGCGCCACCGGCTCTTCTGCGATCACGTGCGGCGATCTGCTCGTTCAGCGTCTTCATGCGGTTCCTTTCGTGGATGCGGGTCTTGATCCGGAGCTCGTGGATGGAGCCGTCGCCGAGCGGCGCGGCGAGCGCGTCGTTCACGCGGCGATGCTGGTCGAGGAGAGCGAGTCCGTCGAAGCTCGCGCTCGCCACCGTCACCTGAAAGTGGTCGCCGAGTGCCGGTGCGGTCCTCGACCGAGAGCTCGTCCGCCTCGGGAAACGCGTGCTCGAGGAGCTCGCGAATGGCTTCCACCTCCACCGCGGCCATGCTACCGCTCGCTAGTCTCGCTGCCGATGCGACTGTTCCGGACGCTCGTGATCTTCGAGCTCGGCGCGTGGGCCGGGATCGCGAGTGCGGCCGCACTTGCGAAGCGGGCGCTGCCCTCGCGCGGCGACGAGGAGAGCGACGAGGTCGCGCTCATGGCGATCTTCGACGGCATCGAGCTGAAGAGCAGGGCACAGGCGTTCCGCGGCGGCTCGATGTTCGCCTGGTTCGGCGGCGTTGCGGTCGATCTGACGCGAGGCGAAGCTCGCGCCGGACGCGCAGCTCACGATCGGTGCACTCTTCGGCGGCGTCGACGTCAAGGTGCCGCCCGAGTGGCGCATCGTCTCCACCGGGCGGGCGATCGCGGGCGGCGTCTCGGACAACGTCCCCGAGCCGGAGGATCCGGACGCTCCGACGCTCGTCGTCGAGAGCACCGCCGCGTTCGGCGGCATCTCGATCAGGGCCACCCAGCCCTCGCGACGGCCGCAGCCGCCGCGAGCACCTAGCGCGTGCAGCGCGTCACGAAGTTCGTCGTCTCGCTGCCGGAGCGGATCCTGCGCGCCGTCGGCGCGGCAGCCGGAGGGGCGATCCACGAGACGGCGGAGCTCGTGCTGCCGCGGCTCGTCCGCCGCTCACGGCTGTACGAGGCGACCGCGAAGAACCTCCTCCGGATCACGGTCGAGCTCGTCGGCGGCGTCGAGCGGCCGAGTGACGAGGTTGCGGGTGAGTTCGAGCCCTCGCCGAAGAAGCTGCTCGTCCGCAAGGGCGCCGGCAACGTCGTCGAGCTCGGCTCGATCTTCGCGTTCGGCTTCTCGCCGCTCTGGATCCTCGCCGCGGCAGCCGACGTCACGCGCGGCACGCGGGTCTACCTCGACGCGCTCGTGGACGAGCTGAAGGGCGCGGGCGTGCTCGCGCGAGGACGCCGAGCTCCAGTCGGTCGACGAGCTCCTGGCGTCGCTCGAGGGTGCGAGCGGGACGACCGCCCGGCTGATCGACATCCCGCCGCTCGAGCTCGAAGCGCTCAAGCAGTCGCTCTCCGACCTGCGCGAGGACGCGTCGGGCCTTCCGAGCCCGGCGGAGCTCGCGGCCGTGTACTCGGCGCTCGTCCGCGAGGCCGACCGCGAGAGCCGGAGCCTGCTCGAGGTCTCGGTCGGCATGGGTCTGGCGTTCTTCAACTCGGCGCGCAAGGTCGGGCGCCAGCACGTCCTCGACCCGTACACCGAGGACCTCAAGCCGGTGCGCGACGAGGGCTTCGGCGACGTACGCGCGCCGCGTCGGCAGGACCGTACGCGCGGGCGGTCGTCACGCACTTCGATCCCCGGGAGGCATCGCTGACGGAACGCGGGCTCGACCGGTCTCGGGCCCGAAGCTGCTTGAATCGGAGGGGATGGCGCATCCCGACAGCTTCGGCGCACGCAGCACGCTCGCAGTCGGCGGGCGGGAGCACGAGATCTTCCGGCTCGAGCCGCTCCAGGCGCGATTCGACGTCTACCGGCTCCCGTACACGCTGCGGATCCTGCTCGAGAACGTCCTCCGCCACGAGGACGGCGTCACGGTCACGGCGGCCGACGTCGAGGCGGTCGCCGGCTGGGTCGCCTCGGCCGAGCCGTCGCAGGAGATCTCGTTCACGCCCGGACGCGTGCTCCTCCAGGACTTCACCGGCGTGCCCGCGGTCGTCGACCTCGCCGCGATGCGAAACGCGATGCAAGACCTCGGCGGCGAGCCGGCGAAGATCAACCCGCAGCTCCCCGCCGAGCTCGTGATCGACCATTCGGTGCAGGTCGACGAGTTCGCGACCCGGCTCGCGATCACGCGCAACGCGGAGCTCGAGTTCGAGCGCAACCGCGAGCGCTACGCGTTCCTGCGCTGGGGACAGAGCGGGTTCGAGGACTTCAAGGTCGTTCCGCCGGCCACGGGGATCGTGCACCAGGTCAACCTCGAGTTCCTCGCGCGCGTCGTCGACGACCGAGACGGCGTCGCGTTCCCGGACACGCTCGTCGGGACCGACTCGCACACGACGATGATCAACGGGCTCGGCGTCCTCGGCTGGGGCGTCGGCGGGATCGAGGCCGAGGCGGCGATGCTCGGCGAGCCCGTGTCGATGCTCGTCCCGCAGGTCGTCGGCTTCAAGCTCATGGGCTCGCTGCCCGAAGGCGCGACCGCGACCGACCTCGTGCTGACCGTGACCCAGATCCTGCGCGAGACCGGCGTCGTCGGGAAGTTCGTCGAGTACTACGGGCATGGGCTCGAGGGGCTGCCTCTTGCAGATCGCGCCACGATCGGGAACATGTCGCCGGAGTACGGGGCGACGTGCGGGTTCTTCCCGGTGGACGAGGAGACGCTGCGCTACCTGCGGCTGACCGGGCGGCCGGACGAGCGGATCGCGCTCGTCGAGGCGTACTGCAAGGAGAACGGGCTCTGGCACGACCCGGACGAGCCACCGACCTACTCGCAGGTCGTCGAGCTCGATCTCTCGACGGTCGAGCCCTCGCTCGCCGGACCGCGCCGGCCGCAGGATCGCGTGCCGCTGCGCGAGGCGAAGCAGGCATTTCTCGAGGCGCTGCCGACCTTCGGCGTCGACTACGGGAACGCGCACGACGAGGCGGTCGCCGAGTCGTTCCCCGCCAGCGACCCGCCGGCGGACATCGCTCCCGGCAGCGCTCCGCGCGAAGGCGGAGCGGTCGTGTCCACGAGGCCTCGGGTCGTGCTCGCAGAGCGCGTCGCGGCGCAGGTGACGATGAACGGCGAAACGTTCGAGCTCGACCACGGCTCGGTCGTGATCGCCGCGATCACGTCCTGCACGAACACGTCCAACCCGGCCGTCATGGTCGGCGCGGGGCTCCTCGCGAAGAAGGCGGTCGAAAAAGGCCTCCGCCGCAAGCCGTGGGTGAAGTCGAGCCTCGCGCCCGGATCGAAGGTCGTGACGCAGTACTACGACCGTGCCGGGCTCACGCCCTACCTCGAGGAGCTCGGGTTCCACACGGTCGGCTACGGCTGCACGACGTGCATCGGGAACTCGGGGCCGCTGCCGGAGTCGATCTCCCGGGCGATCGCCGAGAGCGATCTCGTCGTCTGCGCCGTGCTGTCCGGCAATAGGAACTTCGAGGCGCGCATCCACGGCGAGGTGAAGGCGAACTACCTCGCCTCGCCGCCGCTCGTGGTCGCATACGCGCTCGCCGGGCGGATGGACATCGATCTCGCGAACGAGCCGATCGGCGTCGGCTCGGACGGCGCGGACGTGTTCCTGGCGGACCTCTGGCCGACGCCCGAGGAGGTGCGCGAGACGGTGGCGGGGTCGATCGGCGAGGACATGTTCCGCGAGACCTACGCGGACGTCTTCACCGGCGACGAGACCTGGCGCTCGCTGCCGGTCCCCGAGGGCGAGCTCTTCGCCTGGGATCCCGGCTCGACGTACGTGCGCCGCCCGAGCTATTTCGACGACATGTCACAGCAGCCGGATGTCGTCGAGGACATCGCCGGTGCGCGCTGCCTCGTCTCGGTCGGCGACTCGGTCACGACCGACCACATCTCGCCGGCCGGCGCCATCCGGCCGGACTCGCCTGCGGGGCGGTACCTCATCGAGCACGGCGTCGAGCGCAAGGACTTCAACTCGTACGGCTCACGACGCGGGAACCACGAGGTCATGGTGCGCGGCACGTTCGCGAACGTCCGCCTGCGGAACCTCCTCGTCCCAGGCTCCGAGGGCACGTGGACGGTGCACCTGCCCTCGGGCGAGGAGGGGACGATCTACGACATCGCGGAGCGCTACCGCGCCGAGGGCGTCCCGTTGATCGTGCTCGCAGGCAAGGAGTACGGCTCCGGCTCGTCCCGCGACTGGGCCGCGAAGGGGCCGAAGCTCCTCGGCGTGCGCGCGGTGATCGCGGAGAGCTACGAGCGGATCCACCGCTCGAACCTGCTGATGATGGGCGTCCTCCCGCTCCAGTTCCTGCCGGGAGAGAGCCTCGAGTCGCTCGGGCTGACGGGGCGGGAGGAGTTCTCGATCTCCGGGGTCGAGAACGCCGAGGCGAGCGAGGTCACGGTGCGCGCCGACGACAAGGAGTTCCGCGCGACCCTCCGTCTCGACACACCGCGCGAGCGCGAGTATCTCCGCCACGGCGGCATCCTCCCGTACGTTCTCCGGCGGTTGCTCGCGTGACGGCATTTGGCGATCTCGAGTCGAGCGGACGGCTCGCGATCTGGGAGGGCGTCACCGCGCGCGCTATCGAGGGCGATCGCAGCACGCTGGTCGTCGTCGAGCTCGCGCCCGGGGCGGTCGTCCCGGAGCACAGCCACGACAACGAGCAGCTCGGCGTCTGCGCCTCGGGCTCGGCGACGTTCCGCGTGGGAGAGGAAACGCGCGAGCTCGGGCCCGGTGACACGTGGTCGATCCCGAGCAACGTGGCGCACGAGGTGCGGGTGGGTCCCGAGGGCGCAGTCATGATCGAGACCTTCACGCCGGCGCGGTCGGACTGGAGCCGGCTCGAGCGGCGTGACCCCTCCTCCCCGCGCTGGCCTACCTGACCGCGAGCTCGGGCGGCAGTGGGCGCGCGTGGACGACGACGAGCGTCGTCGTCGGGCGCGTGAGCGCGACGTAGAGCTCGCGGAGCCCCTGGCTGTGGCCGCCCACCGCCTCCTCGACGATGAGCGACGGCTCGACGACGATGACGTGGTCGAACTCCATGCCCTTCGCCTCGCGGGGCGTGAGGACCGAGAATCGCGACTCGTCGAAGAGCGATCCCGGGGCGGCCTCCGCGTCGCCGCGGAGCGAAGGCGGCGCGATCACCGCGAGCAGCCCCTCCGACCCGGCGAGGCGCGCAGCCTCCGCGTACGCGGCGTCGAGGGGCGACTCGGCCGACACGATGCGCGGTCGCTCGGCGCCGGTGCGGTACGCGACCGGCGGCACGACGTCCGGCGCGACGTGCTCGAGCAGCGGTAGCGCGAGCGCCATGATCTCGCGCGGCACGCGGTAGGCGTGGCGAAGCTCCTCGACCTCGGCGCGGCCCCCGCCCGGGAGCTGGGCGAGCACCTCGTCCCAGCGCGCGTAGGGGACCGGCCCCGTGGCCTGCGCGACGTCACCGAGCATCGTGAAGGCGCCGACGGCCCGCCGCGCGATCATCCGCAGCTGCATCGGCGAGAGGTCCTGTGCTTCGTCCACGATCACGTGGCCGTACCTGACGGGTGGCCCCAGGAGCAGCGCGCGAGCCTCGTCGAGGAGCGGAAGGTCGGCGGCGCTCCAGCCGCTCCGCGCCCGCCGGAAAAGCCGTTGCTCGTCCTCGTCGAGGATCCCGTCCGCCGCTTCCGCCAGCCGCTCGCGCGAGGAGAGGAGCTGGCGGACGAGCCGTTCCGGCCGCGGCGCCGGCCACACCGTGTCGAGGAATTCGTTGAGCACGCCGTCCTTGCGCAGCGACTTCTCGACCTCGTCGAAGGCACGCACGGCGAGACCTCCGAGCTGCGCTCCGTAGTCGGCGTAGAAGCGGCGGAGCACGTCCATCCGGAAGCGCTCCCTCGCGGCCGCCGAGAGCCCGAGCTCGGCTCGCGCAATCGAGCGCAGCTCCGCCACCTCGCGCTCGCGGACGCCGACGAACAGCCCCTCCATTCGGACGACGAGCTCGCGCGGCTCGCCCCGGGTGCGTAGCTCGACGGCCCGCCGGACGACGTCGGCCATCCGCGAATCGGCTTTCAGGCGCTCGACGTCGGGCGGGTCGGACAGCGTGACGTCAGCGCCGTCGACGAGCTCCACGACGGCGAGCTGATCGACGGCGTCCTCGCCGAGCGCCGGCAGGACGTGCGACACATAGTCCATGAAGACCGGGTTCGGACCGACCATGAGAATGCGGCGAAGCGAGTCGCGGTGCGAGAAGAGGAGGTACGAGGCGCGGTGGAGCCCGACTGCGGTCTTCCCCGTGCCCGGCCCGCCCTGGATGACGAGCGGCGGTTCGGGGTCGCGCGCGATGAGGCCGTACTGGTCGGCCTGGATCGTCGCCACGATGTCGCGCATCCGCGCGTCGCGCGTCCGCTCGAGCTCCTCGAGCAGGAAGTCGTCGACTGCGCTAGCGGCGTCCTCGAGCGAGCCGTCGAGCGCCTCGTCGCTGATGCCGGTGAGCGTCCGGCCGCGAAGCCGGAAACGGCGCCGGAGAGTGACGCCGTGCGGCTCGGCCGGAGTCGCCGTGTAGAACGGCCGGGCTGCGGGCGCCTGCCAGTTGACGACCAGCATGCCGTCGTCGTCCTGCACCCAGCGGCGGCCGACGTAGAGGGAGTCCTCGACCGTGTCGACGTCGATGCGGCCGAAGCACAGGATCTGCTCGGCCGCCTCGTACGCGGCGAGCCGTCGCTCCACCCAGGCTCCGATCTTGTCGGCCGCGATGTCCGCGCCGTCGGAGCCCATCGCGGCGGCGTCGACGGTGCGCAGGAGCGCCTGGCGCATCTGCTCGAGGCACTCGTACGCGTGATCGAGGTAGGCCTGCTCCGCGGGGATGTCGGGATGCGCCATGCCGTTACCCCGGCCGCTTCCAGCCGACAAAGATCGCCCAGCCGAGGTACTCGCGGCCGTGGCGGAGGTACGTCTGCTTGTAGCCCTCGTGGCGAGAGCGGATGTCGCCCGCGTCGGGATCGTCCGCGTTCTCCGCGAGCCACTCCTCGACCGCGCGCCAGTGCAGCGTCTCGTAGCGGTCGAAGTCGTCCTCCGACGAGGCGATGACGGAGACGACGCTGAGCGCGCCGGTCTCCATGATCGCCACCGTGTCCCCGAGCGTCGTGAACGGCTCGTCACGCTCCGCGTAGTCGCCCGGCAGCGGGAGCTTGCGCCAGAACGGCTCGCCGACGACGACGTGCCCGCCCGGCCGCACCGCGGGCTCGAGCGCGTCGAGCGTGCCTGCGAGGCCGCTCCAGACGAAGCTCGCGCCGAGGCACATGGCGACGTCATATCCCTCGGCGGGCAGCTCCTCCTGCGAGGCGTCGCCCAGACGGAAGCTCACGCGCTCGGCGAGCCCGGCCGCCTCTGCGCGCTCGACCGCAACCGCGTGGAACTCGGGCGCGATCTCGATCCCGTCGATCGAGCACCCGAACTCGCCGGCGAGGAGCACCGCCGGGCCGCCGCGGCCGGACGCGATGTCGAGCACCCGCGACCCCGGGGCCAGCCTGAGCCGCTTGCCGAGGAGCCGGAGCTTGTCGGCGGAGATCGGATTCTGGAGCTCGTGATCGCGCTCCGCGACGATGAAGTAGCGCGGGATCACGGCCCCATTGTCCATGCCCCGTTACGCTCGCGCCAGATGGCGTCGATCGAGCGCAGCGAAGGAAGCTTGGGCATCGACCTCGTCCCGGAGCGCCTGCGGGTGCTCGGGACGCTCGACACTGGTGGGGTGGATCAGGTGAACCGGCTGGATCCGCCCGAGTGGCAGATCGGCGCAACGGTGCCGAGCTTCCTCGCGTCGTTCCTGCTCGCCGGCACGGTGGCGGTCGTGTCTCGGCGCTTCGCGCAAGGGGCCGCCGCGACGTGACCGAGATCGCCGTCATCGGAAGCCTGAGCAGCGACGTCGTCGCAGCGGCGCCCGCACGACCCGGCGGAGCCGTCTTCTACGCGGCCCGCGCGCTCGCGGCCCTCGGCGCGAAGGCTCGCGTGGTCACGCGCTGCGCGGCCGACGACGTCGACCGGCTCGTGCCCCCGCTCGAGGCCTTCGGCCTCCCCGTCACGGTCGGGCCAGGCGAGCGCACGCCGGGGTTCAGCTTCCACTACGAGGGCGACGAGCGCGTGATGCACGTGGACGCGATCGGAGACCCGTGGACGCCCGCCGACGTTGCCGGGTGGGCAGGTCGCGCGCTCGGCGAGGCGACCTGGATCCACGTCGGGGCGCTGCTCCGCAACGACTTTCCGACCCAGACGCTCGCGGCGCTCGCCGAGCGGGGTCGGCTGCTGGTCGACGCCCAGGGCCTCGTTCGCCGCGCGCGAATCGGCCCACTCGGGCGAGATGCGGAGGTCGATCGAGACGTCTTCGGGCTCGTCGCGGTCCTCAAGCTCAACGAGGACGAGGCGCGGGTGGTCGCCGGCGGCGTCGAGGCGGAGGAGCTGCGCGAGCTCGGCGTGCCCGAGGTGGTGCTGACGCTCGGGTCCGCAGGCGCGCTCGTCGTGACTGCAACGAGCGCGGACCGGGTTCCGCCGGTCCGGATCGACGGCGCCGTGGACCCGACCGGTGCGGGGGACTCGTTTGCCGCTGCGTACTTGCACGCTCGCTCGCAGGGAGCCGAGCCGTCAGCCGCGGGGCGTGCGGCGTCGGAGCTGACCGCGGCGATGCTCACGCCGGCGACGGGCTAGCGCGGCACCGCCCAGTCGGCGGGGACGTCCGACCCGCCCTCCTCGGTGATGCGAGCACCGAAGCGGACGAAGGCCGGATGCGACGCGATCTTCCCGCCGACGAGCGCTTCGCCCAGGCCGAAGTCGGTCGCCGCGGCGAGCAGCGCGGAGGGCACGAACGAGAACAGCTCGCCCACAGCCGCGAGATCAGACGTCGAGTTCATGCGCATGAGGACGAGGTTGTCGCACTGCGACAGCACCTGCTCGGCGACCTTCTGCGGGCGCTGTGTCGAAACGAGCAGGTAGAGGCCGTACTTGCGGCCTTCGGCCGCGATGCGAACGGCATGCTCGGCCGCGATCGCGGTCACGGGGTCCCGGGGATCGCTCGGGCAGACGTTGTGAGCCTCGTCCATGACGATCAGCGTCGGCTCGCGCCGCGCCCGGTCCCTCCACAACGTCCCGAGGACGACCGCCGAGACGAGCGCCTTCTCCTCGAGCGTCTGCAACGAGCCGAGGTCGACGACGAGACAGCGCGACTCGCGCGAGGCGACGTCCTGCACGATCGAGCCTGGGTCGTCCCGCGCCCAGACCTGCCAGCGGTCGAGCCCGAGGTTCCGAAGGCGCAGGCCGAGCGCCTGTGCCTCCTCGCCGCCGCCGGCGAGAAGCTCGGGCAGCTGCATCGTGCCGTCCGAGGCGGCCCACACTTCGAGCAGGGAGACCAGCTCCGCATACTCGCGCCGGTCCGCGATCGGGTCGAGCCTGAGGGCGGCCGCCTGCACTCGCGGCTCGAGGTCGGCGAAGCGCAGGGAGAGGCGATCTCCACCCTGGTCGGCCGCCCGTCGCACGAGTACTCCTGCGCTCGCTGCGTGCCGCTCCGCGACGGCCTCGTCGACGCCCTGGCGCGTGTCGCCGAGGCGCACGAAGTCGGAGTTCGGATCGAGGATGACGATGCGCAGCGAGGTCTCGAGCAGCAGCCGCTCGAGGATCACGCCGAGGGAGTACGTCTTGCCCGATCCCGACTGGCCGCACAGGAACGTGTGGCGGTCGAAGCCGCCTGCGTCGAGCCCGAACGGCACGCCGGGTGCGAGGCCGAGCTCACCGATCTCGAGCTCGGCGCGATGGGGTCGCACCGTCTCCAGCCACGCGGCCACCTCGTCCGGCTGCGCGGCGCGCAGGCGCCCGTCGTGGAACGACGCGCCGTCGCCGTCGCGGACGACACCTGTCCCCTGGACGACGCGGAGCCTCACGGAGACGGCGATGCTCGCGTCCGCGTCGGCCACTCCGGCGCCGAGCTGCGGACCGTCGATGAGGGCGAGCTCGAGGTCGAGCAGCTGCCCGAGCCGGCTCGCGCCTTCGTGCTCGATCACCACGTAGCCGCCGGTACGAAGCTCGAGGTCGTACGGCGACAGCTGGCAGGTGAAGTGCCGGCCGTCCACGGAGGTCGCGAGGGGCGCGATCGCCTCCTCCACCTGCCGCCTGAGCGCCCGGTAGCGCTCGCCGTAGGCGCGGAGGACCTCGTCGTGCTCGCTCATGCGCGCCCGTTGTCCGGGAGCCGGAACTCGCCCCGTGCGACGACGACCGCCCTCCCGCCGACCGCGACGCGGACGACCTCGTCGTTCTTCGTCTCTGCGAGAGCGAAGAGCGTCGAGGGCCGGCCGATCTCGGCGCCCTGCGAGATCTCGATCCACTCGCCCCACTCGACCCCGGCGTGCCGGCACACGTGGACCGCGAGCGGGCCGGCGGCCGACCCCGTCGCGGGATCCTCGTTGACGCCGGCGAAGGGAGCGAACATCCGCGTCTTCCAGCGCACGCCCGAGCTGGCGATGCAGCTGGCCATGACGCGGAGCTCCGCGAGCGCGGCGAAGTCGGGCCGGAGCGCGGCTACCTCTTCCTCCGAGCCGAGAGTGACGAAGGTGTGCAGCAGACCGTTGTCGTAGCGCTCGACCGGCAGGCGTGAGCCTTCGATCCCGAGCGCGGCGAACAACGCCTCCGGATCGGGGTACGGCTCGACGCTGGGCAGCGGCTGCTCCATGCGGCCGAAGACGATGCTCCCGGAGGCGTCCCGCTCGAGCTCGACCGGCACGAGGCCGCCCTTCGTCTCGAGCTCGATCACCCCGCGCACGAGCGACGGCGCGAGCACCCACGCGGTCCCGAGACACGGGTGACCCGCGAACGGAAGCTCGGTCCAGGGCGTGAAGATCCGAACGCGAACCGTGCCGCCTCCCTCGGGCGGAAGCACGAACGTCGTCTCCGAGAACCCGACCTCGAGCGCGAGCGACTGCATCGTCTCGTCGTCGAGGTCGCGCGCGTCGGTGAACACGGCGAGCTGGTTGCCCGCGAGCGCACGCTCCGTGAAGACGTCGACGACGACGTACCGGTGCCCTGACATGGCGACAGACTACTTTGGGCAAGGCTCGTTATCCTCGGGCCGGGATGCGCGTCTTTCTGGTCCGTCACGCGCACTCGGATCCCGGGGACCCCGACGAGTTGCGGCCGCTCTCGGCACGGGGACGAGACGAGGCGCGCGCGCTCGCGGAGCGCCTCGCCGGCCACGCGACGCCGCCGCGCATCGTCGTCTCGAGCCCGCTTCTCCGAGCGCGCGAGACCGCTCAGGCGATCTCGGACGCGACGGCCGCGGAGCTCCGCGTCGACGACCGGCTGGCCCCGGGCGCAACGCTCGAGCTGCTGCGCGAGGCGCTCGAGGGGGTGCACGAGCCGGTGGCGAGCGTCGGCCACCAGCCCGACTGCTCCGAGATCGCGATCGCGCTGACGGGCTCCGACCCGGGCTTCCCGACGGGTGGCGTCGTCGAGGTCGACGTCGACGATCAGGCGCCGGACTGAGGCGATGGCGTCGTCTCGAGAAGTCGTGTCTCGAGCTCGGCCCACCAGGCGGCGCTCCACGCCATGAGCTCGAGCCCGTAGC
This sequence comes from uncultured Actinomycetes bacterium, assembly GCA_963716605.1. Lineage (GTDB taxonomy): Bacteria > Actinomycetota > Thermoleophilia > Gaiellales > Gaiellaceae > GMQP-bins7. The sequence continues at coordinate 166,223 of CAVQTO010000002.1, forward strand.
GGAGGACCTCGGCGCTCGGCCCCTCGATCGGCCCGAGCTCCTCGGCGATCTCGAGGAAGTGCTCTCCCGCGTCGGAGAACCACCGGCGACGACGTCGCACGAGCTCGAGCAGCTGCTCGTGCGACATGAGCTCGCCGAAGAAGAGGCGGAGGAGACCCTCGTCGCGCAGGTCGTACGAGTCGTCGATGCCGGCGAGCCATTCGAAGAGCTCCTGCTCGCCGGCGGGCGTCAGCTCGTAGACGCGCCGACGCCGTCGGCCGTAGGGCTCGTCGCGGGCGAGGACGAGGCCCGCCTGTTCGAGCGACCGGAGCTCGGGATAGATCTGCCCGTAGCTGGCGCGCCAGAAGAACCGCGTCGAGTAGTCCGTGACGCGCTTGACGTCGTAGCCTGTGCGCGGCTCCCACTTCAGGAGCCCGAGAATCACGCGACCGGTCGCGCTCAATCTCGAACCGGGCCTTGAACCGGACATTGACATATCGTACTGATACATCGTAATATATCGATCTGATATGTCCAACGCCATCGTCGTCAGTGAGCTCACGAAGTCCTACGACGGGGTCCAGGCGCTTCGCGGCGTCAGCTTCGAGGTCGGAGAGGGCGAGGTCTTCGGCCTCCTGGGACCGAACGGCGCCGGCAAGACGACGGCGGTCGAGATCCTCGAGGGGTACCGGCGCCGCGACGGGGGCCAGGTCACGGTCCTCGGCCTCGACCCCTCTGGCGCACCGCGCGCGTTGCGCGAGCGGATCGGGGTCGTGCTCCAGCAGTCCGAGATGCACCCGCTACTGACCGTGCGCGAGGTCCACCGGATGTTCGCCGGCTACTACCAGCGGCCGCGCGACGTCGACGAGGTGGTCACCCTGGTCGGGCTCACCGAGAAACGGGACGCGCGCGTGAAGACGCTGTCGGGCGGACAGAAGCGGCGGCTCGACCTGGGCGTCGCGCTCGTCGGCGATCCCGATCTCGTCTTCCTCGACGAGCCGACGACCGGCTTCGATCCGGCCGCGCGCCGCTCGGCCTGGGAGACGATCCGCTCCCTTCGGGAATTGGGGAAGACGATCCTGCTGACGACGCACTACCTGGACGAGGCGCAGCAGCTTGCCGATCGCGTGGCCGTGATCAGGGATGGGCTCATCGTCGCGAGCGGCACGCCCGCCGAGCTGATCGCCGCGACGGGCGCGACGGAGATCCGGTACCGGCGCGACGGCCGGCCGGTCGTGGTCGAGACGGAGGAGCCGACACGCGTCCTGCACGAGCTGACGGCGGCCGCGCTCGCCGCGGGCGAGGAACTGGCCGAGCTCGAGGTCCGACGGCCGTCGCTCGAAGACGTCTATCTCGAGCTCGTCCGAGAGGAGGAGAGCGAGTCGCCATGAGTCTTCTCGTCCATCAACTGACATACGAGCAGCGCACCTTCTGGCGCAACCGCGAGGGGGCGATCTTCATCTTCGTCTTCCCGCTCCTGCTGTACGTGCTGCTCGGCTCGCTGTACTCGGGCGACGTCGACGGCGTGCCCGCCGGCGACTACCTGCTTGCGGGTCTCTTCGGGTACGGGGCGGCCACGACCGCCTTCGCCGGTCTCACGATCATCCTCGTCACGCGGCGCGAGCTGGGGATGCTCAAGCGCGTGCGCTCGACGCCGCTGCCCGCATGGACGTACCTTGCCGCGTTCCTCGCCTCGATCCTCGTCGTGTTCGCGCTCCAGTCGGTCGCGCTACTCGCGCTCGGCGGGCTCGTCTTCGACGCGAGCATGCCCGAGAACTGGCTCGGGTTCGCGGGCGCGGTCGTCCTCGGATGCCTCGCCTTCGCCGGGATCGGCGTCGGCGCGGCGGCGCTGATCAGGTCGGCCGAGGGCGTGTCGGCCGTCGTCAACGTCGCGGTGCTGCCGATGGCGTTCCTCGCGGGCTCGTTCGGCTCGACCAGCGACTATCCGGCTTTTCTGCAGGCGATCGCGGACGTGCTGCCGCTCACGTACTTCCTCGACGTCGTGTACGGCGTCTACATCGACGGCGAGTCGCTCTTTGCCGACCCGCAGGCGCTCGCGGTCGTCGGCGCGTGGGGTGTCGCCGGCCTCCTCGTCGCGGCGCGCTGGTTCACCTGGGTGCCGCGCGAGCGGTCGATGTAGAACGGGGCCGAGCCCGAAGGCCCGACCCCGTGTTCACCGCAGTCCCCCGACTTAACGGTTGGAGAGCAGCGAGAGGAAGTAGAGGAGCGTCGCGATCGCCGCGAGAGCGCCCGCGACGTACGTCCACGCGGCTGCCTTGAGGACGCTGTTGACGCCGCCGGCCTCCGTCGCCGGCACGAGCCCGAGATCGCCGAGCTGCTGCTTGGCCCGCTTCGAGGCGTCGAACTCCACCGGGAGCGTCACGATCTGGAAGAGGACGGCGACGGAGTAGAGCAGCGCTCCGACGAGGATGAGGTTGGTCGCCTGGAGGATGAAGCCGCCGAAGACGAAGAGCAGCCAGATGTTCGATGTGAAGGCGACCGCGGGGAACATCGCGCTGCGGAAGCGAAAGAACCCGTACGCGTTGGCGTGCTGGATCGCGTGACCGACCTCGTGCGATCCGACGGCGGTCGACGAGATCGAGCGCCCGTTGTAGACCTCGGGCGAGAGGTGCACCGACCGGTTCCGCGGGTCGTAGTGATCCGACAGCGTTCCGGGCGTCTCCTCGACCGGAACCTCGTTCAGCCCGTTGGCATCGAGGACGCGGCGCGCGACCTCCGCACCTGTCATCCCGTGCGACACGGGAACCTGGAGGTTCGTCGCGAACGTGTTCTTCACCCGGTGCTGCGCCCAGAGGCCGATGGCCATGGGGACGATGAAAGCGAGTAGGAAAGCCATGCCGGGATCGTAGCTTCCGTGCTCGCTGCCAGACCCGTCCGGCACGGGCGACTCAGCGAGTTCTTAACTGCCCGCTGCGGCCGCGTAACCTGTCGGCGTGGAGGCCTCGGACACCGCCCGCCGGATCGCGGAGCTCCTGCACGAGGCCGCAGAGACGCACCATGTGGTCTACCGCATCACCGACGGCGACGACCCCGACTGGGCCTCGTGGTACGCGAACTGGCTGCTCGACCTCTCCGAGCTGCCCGAGCTCCTGGGCCGGCGGCCGGTGCGTAGCCATCTCGTGCACGCGCTCGTCGAGCTCGATCGCGAGCTCACCGCGGCGCAGCCGGACGAGCGCTGGGAGGACTGGTACGCGGCCAGGCTCGCAGGCCGACTGGGCATCTAGAGTCGCGCGCGGATGGAGACGCGTGTCGTCGTCGTGATCGTGGACGGCCTTCCGGTCGATCTCGCGGAGGAGGTCGTCCCCGGACTTCCCTTCCTCGGCTCGCGGCTCGCGTATCGCTCCTCCGCGGTCTCCTGCTTTCCCTCGACCACCGGCCCCGCGTACTTCCCTTTCCTCGCCGGCTGCACGCCCGGGCGGGCGAACGTGCCCGGGATCGGCTGGTTCGACCGCACACGGCCGACGCCTCGGCGTTCCCGCACCGCGGGCTCCGGAGCTATGTCGGACCGGACGTGCGCAAGCTCGCGACGGACACGAACGCGACGACGCTCTACGCCCGGCACGCGTGGCCGGTCTCGAGCCCGATCTCGAAGGACATCCCCAAGCGCGGCGAGGAGAGCCGCGACCTGCTCTGGGCGGCTGCGCACCTGACACATCGCTGGGACCGCGCCGACCGCGCCTCATCTGGCTCGGCTACGCGGTCGCGCGCGCCCTCGCTCGAAACGACCGATCCCGGCTACCCTCAGCCGACGCGCCCCCGTAGCTCAGTGGATAGAGCAGCGGTTTCCTAAACCGCGTGCGGCCGTTCGATCCGGCCCGGGGGCACTCCGCACACCATGCGGAATCCCGGTCGTGGAGCGGGTTTGCGGGCATCCGCCGGACCCGTCGCTGTTCCGCCCTAGCGGCACCTTGAGGGCAGCCTCATGGGTGCGCCATCGAGGGCGAGCTACGCGTCCAGCTCGAAGAGCCGGGTGGAGAAGATGGTTCGGAATCCGAGCCGCTCGTAAACGCGCTGCCCCATCGGCGAGGAGCCGAGGACGGCGAACGTGGCTCCGGTGCGCGCCGCGTGGCGCATCGCTTCGTTGGTGATCGCGGCACCAAAGCCACGTCGGCGGGCGTCGGGCCGCGTGCAGACGAAGTAGATGCCTGCGGTCGAGTCGGTCAGCAGGGTGGAGGCGGTGGCGACAGGATCGCCTGCCACCGTGCCGACGAAGTGGCGCCATCGACTGTGTGGTTCGAGTCCAATGATGGCGAAGACGCTGGCGACCCAGTCGGCCTCCTTGGGCCCCTCACCGAACCCAGCGGCGAGAACCTGGCGGTACTCGTCGAGGGCAGAGGAGTCCTCGACAGGCGTGACCTGCAACTCGGTGGCCATGGGCATGTCAGCCAAGGCGGCGAGCTGTGCGGCCATCGCAGGTTCATCGCCCCCGTCTTCGAAGCCCGCGTCCAGAAGGAGACGCGGGAGATCGTGAGGATGCATCCCTGGGGTCCAGTGCCACGAGCCCGGCAGGGAGCGCTGCCGCAGTGCATCCCGCCACTCCTCCACCAAAAAGCCGCTCCGCCCTTCGGAGGCGGTGCATCGGACAACCGCGTTGTGGTACCCGATCGGCGAACCCCCGATCGTCCACGCGATCTCGTCGTCTAGCCGTTCGACGGCGCCGCCAGCTCTCCCCATCGACAGTAGGAACTCGACGAAGTTAGTCTCGATGAGGTCAGCGGCCTGGGCGCTCATTGACTCAGTCTTGACCGCATCGTCGCACGAACGGTGTCGTGAGCGTGCCGCGCCGCCCAGCCGGGAGCCTGGCCGTCGATCCGCACCCGGCTCGCGGCGGCGTGCGCAGGCGGAGCGGCTAGACCGCCGTCGGCGAGAGCCTCGCCACGAGATCTACGGCCCAGTCCTCGATCGCGTCCCAGTTGCGCGCATCGAACGCGGGCAACCGGTTGAGCGGGAACCGCCAGCTCTCGGGCTCCAGGGCGCCGCCAAAGATCGTCACTGCGATCGGCTCCAGCTCCGGGACCGCAGCCAGCGCGCGGTCGAGTTGCTTCTGCGACTCGGCGACCTTGGACTCCTCCAGCGAGTCCGGCCCCATTCCGAACACCGCGAGGCGCTTCCCCGCAAGGGCCTCCCGATGGCGCTTCAGCAGGCGACGCGCATCGATGTGCCACTTGCCCATGTACAGCCCGCCGCCGACGACGACTGCGTCGTAGCGAGTGATGTCACGTACGCGACCCGCTTCCTCGATCTCGACGGCGAGGCCACGCTCCTCGAGCGTTTGCGCAATCGACTCCGCGACCTCGCGCGTCGTCCCATGCTTCGATGCGTAAGCGATCAGAACTCTGGGCACCACGGCTGCCTCCTTGTCTCCTTTCGATGGAACCGCCTTACGTCGAGCGCTGCATCAGCGAGCGTGCTGAGTCCCGTGCGTAGGAGCCCGCAGTCTTGTCGTGGGGAAGCGACCGCGGCTGCCCTTGCCGACCGGTACAAGAGTCGCGAGAGGTCTACCGCCCGGCCCCTCGTGACTCTGCAGTGGATGCGACGCGCTCAGAGCCGCGGTCGCTTGACCAGCACGACTGGCTTGGCCAGGCGATGAAGTCGCCGTACTTGAGCGACAGGCCGACTGCTTCCCAACCCTGCCTGCCAAGCTCGTTCAGTTGATCGGGCGCCCACGGGTCGTCGCCCTTCTTGAGCCCTTTGACCTCGTGAAGGGGCACGACCAGGTACTCCCAGCTCTCTGCGTCCTTTGCCAGCTCTGGCCGGGTCGGTGGGGTAACGACGGGCGAGTGCGTTGTCATCTCATACCTCCTTTCGTAGGTCGTCGTTCACTGCTCTCCTCGATCTCGGCCGAAGGCGTACTTCGCGACTGCCTGCGTGCCACTGCGAACACGGTGGGGAGAGCCGATCGAAACACACCGTTCTCCACGGGCACGGACAACTCGCAGGCTGAATCGTGGTTCCTACCGATGCCCTGCGGGCAGGGACGTGATGTTCGCATCCGTCGGCACGTGGTCGAGCTGTCGGTCGTGCCGAGCGAGCTTCCTGCGTAGCCGAGCGCCCGGCGGTAGCCTCCGCGATCACGGCCGCGTTGCGATTGCCGTCACGCCCTATGACCCGGTCCCGGAGACATTCGCTCGCCGTCGTCGTGCTGGCCCTGCTGCCGCCGGTTGCGGGAGGCGCCGCGTTGGCGGCGCTCGAGCAGGACGCGGTCGACGAGCCGATGGCGGCGATCGTCGCAGCCGGCACGACGGCGACGGCCGCGGTGCTCCCCGACGGGACGTGGCGGGTCGAGCTCGCGCTGCTCTATCCGGGAGACACCGACCCCGCGGTCTCATCGGACGGGCGCCGGATCGCCTTCGTCTCGACGCGCGACGGAAACGAGGAGATCTACGTCGCAGACGCGCAGACCGGCGACGTGCGACGGCTGACCCGCGACCTGCGGCCCGATCGCCGACCCGCCTGGGCGCCGCACGGGCGCAGCCTCGCCTGGCAAAGCGGTCCTCAGGGCGCGGCCGATCTGTACGTCATGCGCGCGGACGGCGAGGGAAAGCGCCTCGTCGCCGGAGGCGCCGGCGACGACGTCGATCCCGCCTGGTCGCCGGACGGAAATCGAATCGCCTTCTCCTCGACCCGCGGCGGCACGCGTCAGCTCTGGGCGGTTCCCGCGCTGGGAGGCGAGCCGGCGCAGCTCACCCAGACCCAGGGACGAGCTCGAGCACCGGCGTGGGCGCCCGGAGGACTGCGCATCGCGTTCGCCCTCGAGTCCGGCGCCGGCTCCGACATCTGGACGGTCGCACTCGCGAACGGGAGCACGCGCAAGCTCACGCGCGGCGCGCCGTGGGACTCGCGGCCCGACTGGTCCCCGCGCGGCCCACACGTCGCCTTCGCGCGCGCGACCGGGGGGCGCTCCTCGATCTGGGTCGTCGGCGCGGACGGCGCTCCCGGCCGTCCGGTCGAGGGCTCGGACGGCCTCGCCGACCCGGACTGGGCTCCGACGGACCGCTCGCTCGTGCCGCGCCCGGACGAGCGACTACCCGACCTCGACCAGCGCGCACCGGCGGACGTGACGGTGTCTCAGGCAGGCCGCAGGTTCAATCTCGGCTTCGCCTCGTCCACGGAGAACCGCGGCGTCGGGCCGCTGGTGATCACGGGCGCGCGGCAGCCGGGGCGGCCCATGCGAGCGCATCAGACGGTGGAGATGCGAGACGGGGCGGTGCGCGTCATCCACGACATCGGGCGCATGCGCTACGAGCCCCACGCTCCGCACTTCCACTGGCATCTCAAGTCGTTCGTCACGTACCAGCTGCACCGCGCGAGCGACTTCGCGGTCGTCGCGCGCGACGGCAAGAGCGGGTTCTGCCTCATCGACCGCTGGGGGCGCACACTGGCGGAGGTCCCGGGCACGGGCGCTCCGCGCTTCGTCGGCGACTGCGCAACGAGGCAGCCCCGCGCGCGTCGCGTCGAGCAGGGCACATCGGTCGGCTACATCGACCGCTACCCCGCGTTCTTCCACGGGCAGGAGCTCAACGTCACCCGGCTCCCGGCAGGCCGGTACGTGCTCGTCCATCGCGCGAACTCGGAGCGGAAGATCCGCGAGCTCGCCTACTCGAACGACTCGGCCTCGGTGCTCCTGCAGCTCACGTGGCCGAACGGGAGCCGGTCCGCTCCGCAGATCTCAATCCTCCAGCGCTGCGACGACAGCGAGCGCTGCCCGCCCGGCTGAGCCGCTACTTGTGGCGGTAGACGATGCGGCCGCGGGTCAGGTCGTAGGCGGAGACCTGGACGTTGATCCGGTCTCCCGGCGCCATGCGGATCCGGTAGCGGCGCATCTTGCCCGCGGTGTACGCGATCAGCTCGTGACCGCTGTCGAGCGAGACGCGGAACATGCCGCTGCCCAGCGCCTCGAGCACCTCGCCTTCGACTTCGAGCTTCTCCTCGCGTGCCATGCATTCCCTTTCGACGATCGGAGGGCGCGCGGCGTGGTGTCGGACACCGGGCGCCGCGCGCGCCTGCTTCGATCCGTTAGACGGTCTGGACGTTGATCGCCTCGGGACCCTTCGCCCCTTCGCGAGCTTCGAACTCGACCCGAGCGTTCTCGCTCAGCGACTTGAAGCCACTGCCCTCGATATTCGAGTGGTGGACGAACAGATCCTTACCACCCTCGTCGGGCGTGATGAACCCGTAGCCCTTTGCATCGTTGAACCACTTGACGACTCCGGTTGCCATAGAAAAACACCTCCCCTCACCCTCGATCGAACGGGTAGGGAAGCGCGTGCCCCCGGTACTCGTCCTGGTTTTCGCCGAGCAGCGTAGCTGTCACGGCCCTACGCCTGCGTGTTAACCGCGCTACCGGTGCTACGTTGGGCCGCGTGGCAGCGGCCTCGCAGAGCGAGCTGACCTCTCTCGCAGGGCGCGTGATCGCGATCGCCGGGGCCGCGGGCAACCTCGGGCCCACGGTCGTCGGACGGCTCGCGCCGAGCGGTGCCCGCCTCTGCCTGTGCGGACGCGATCGTTCGAAGCTGGACGCTCTCGTGGCAGACACGGGAGCCGACGCGGACGTCGACGTCGTCGACCTGCTCGATGCGGATGCGACGCGGGGTTGGGCGCAGGAGCTCGCGTCCCGCCACGGGGGCGTGGACGCCCTCGTGCATCTCGTCGGCGGCTGGCGCGGAGGGACGCCGATCGAGGACGCGCCCCTCGAGGACTGGGGCGAGCTCTCGGATCTCCTCGTGCGCACGCTGCAGCACGCGACGCAAGCGTTCGCGCCGCACCTGCTGGCGAGCGGGCGCGGGCGGTTCGTGACCGTCTCCACCGGTCAGGCGCAGGCGCCCACGCACCCGAACGCCGTCTACGCAGCGGCGAAGGCCGCGGCCGAGACCTGGACGCTCGCGCTCGCCGACCGCTTCCGCGGGAACGGGGCAACCGCGAACCTCGTCGTCGTCGGCGCGATCGTGACCCCGGCGATGCGCGAGGAGACCCCGGACAAGGACTTCTCGACGTTCACTCCCGCCGAGGAGATCGCGGAGGCGATCGCCTACCTCTGCTCCGACGCCGCGGCCTCGATGAACGGCCAGCGGCTCACGCTACGCGGCGCCGCCTAGGTTCCAGCCTCCCGCGACCTCGAGCACCTGGCCGGTGACGTACTCCGCCTCGGGTGAGACGAAGTAGAGGACCGCGGACGCGACCTCGTCGACGCGGCCCGGACGGCCCATCGGGACCTCGCGGACCGGCAGCGTCCGCGAGCTCTCGATCACGCCCGGGGCGACGACGTTGGCGGTGATCCCGTTCGCGGCCTCGGCGCGGGCGATCGCCTTGGTGAGCAGTGTGATCCCCGTCTTCGCGATCGCGTACGCGATGAGATTCGGCCGTGCGACGAGGTCCTGGGCGCCCGCGTAGCCGAGGTTCACGATGCGTCCGCCTCCAACCGCGCGTAGCAGCGGGATCGCCGCGCGGCAGGTCGTGAACGTCGCCTCGAGGTTCGTCGCGAGCACGTCGTCCCACTCTTCGAACGTCAGCTCGGAGAGCGGCGTGTGCACGTAGTTCCCGACGTTGTTCACGAGCACGCGAAGTCCGCCCAGCTCGCGATGAGCGTCCTCGACGAGCGCGGTCGCGGCGTCCCGATCGGTCACGTCGGCCTGGAGCAGCGCCGCGCGCGCTCCGAGCGACTCGGCCTCTGCGCGCGTCGCCTCCGCCGCTTCGTGCGAGCTCCGGTAGTGGACGGCGACGTCGAAACCCTCGCGTGCGAGCGCAAGCACGATCGCGCGGCCTATGCCGGCTGCCGAGCCCGTGACGAGAGCGCCGCCTCGGCTCACGATCGCAGCGCTCGGCTCGCGAGCCGTTGACGCCGGAGCTGGAGCAGCGGGAGCACGAGGAGCTGCCCGAGCGCCAGCCAGAGGTAGAGGACTGGGACGCCGAGGACGAGGCAGGCTCCGAGCGCGGCGAGCTGGGTCGAGAGGCCGAGGTTCGCGAGCACCGCGAGCGTCGCGCGATCGTGATACGCGAGCGTGGCGTCTCTCCGCCACGCCGGGTCGGGCTGCGCGCCGAGCATGCGTTCGAGCCCGCCGGCCGAGACTGCGCGCACGAGACGGTCCTGCGGCGCGAAGAGCACCCGGTAGACGCCCGCAAGCCCTCGCTCGAGCGGGCTTTCGGATGCGGGAAGCGCCGGCGAGGCCCGCCCGTGCCCCTCGCGATACAGCTCGACGAGGTTGAAGTCGACGCTCAGCATCAGCGTCAGGGCGAGGAAGGCCGCGGCCGCGAGCAGCGGCTCACCCGTCAGCCATCCCAGGGCGGCGAAGAGCGCGACGTTCACGACGAAGTCCGCCTCCGTGTCGAGGTAGCGGCCCAGCAGGCTCGCCCGCCCCGATGCCCGAGCGAGGCGGCCGTCGGCGTTGTCGAGCACCGTCTTCAGCTGAAGCAGCAGTGCGGCGACGACCAGGGACTCGAGTCCGAGCGCGACTGCAGCGAGGAGCCCCGCCGCGGCGTTCGCAAGCACGATCGCGGCCGGCGGGACCCGCAGCGGGAGGAGCAGCGCCGCGAGGGCGTTCGCGAGCAGGCCCGAAGAAGCCCGCGACCACGAGCTCGCGCACGGGAACGTCGCTCCTCGAGCCCTCGAGGGCGACGTGCGATCGCGTCTTGGTCGGAAACCGTCATCGCCAGCGCTCGATCGTAGATACTGACTTCGTGACCCAACCGGATGGCTGGAACGAGGTCGACAAGGCGCTCGAGCGCACGTTCGAGCTCGGCGACTTCCGCGAGGCGCTCGCGTTCGTGAACAAGGTCGGCGAGCTTGCCGAAGCCGAGAACCACCACCCCGACATCGCGATCCACTACAACAAGGTGACGCTTCGGTGGTGGACGCACACCGCCGGCGGCATCACCGACCGCGACCGCGAGCTGGCAGCCAAGACAAGCGAGCTTTCGTAAGGCCCTCGTGTCCCGTGTGATCGTCGTCGACGTCGGCCCGCGCGACGGTCTCCAGAACGAGCCCGACGTGCTCGCGCCTGAGGTGCGTGCGGAGCTCGTGAACCGGCTTGCGCGGACCGGGCTTCCCGTGGTGGAGGTCGCGAGCTTCGTGGATCCGCGGCGTGTCCCGCAGATGGCCGGCGCAGAGGAGGTCGTCGGCGCCATCGAGCGAGTCGACGGTGTCGCGTACGCGGGGCTCGCCCTGAACGAGCAAGGCTACGACCGGCTCGTGGCCTCCGGGCTCGACGAGGTGCGCTTCTCCTTCGGCGCGACTGAGTCGTTCAACCGGCGAAACCAGAACGCCTCGGTCGCGGAGTCCACGGCGGCCGCGCAGCGCATCGTCGAGCGGGCGCGCGCGGACGGGATCCGCTCGGCGGTGACGATCAGCGTCGCGTTCGGCTGCCCGTTCGAGGGCAGGGTCGACGAGGGGCGGGTGCTCGAGCTGGCTGCGGAGGTCGCGTCGGCGGGGCCAGATGCGCTCTTGCTCGCCGACACGATCGGCGTCGGCGTGCCGAGCCAGGCGAAGCGGCTGGTGTCGCGGGCTCGAGAGCTCGGCGTCCCGGTCGGCGGGCACTTCCACAACACGCGGAGCACGGGGTACGCGAACGCGCTCGCAGCGCTCGAGGCGGGCGCGACGATCCTGGACGCATCCGTCGGCGGCCTCGGTGGATGCCCGTTCGCCCCGAACGCGACCGGGAACATCGCGACGGAGGATCTTCTGTACCTCCTCGAAGGCGAGGGTGTCGAGACGGGAGTGGATCTCGGCGAGCTGGTGCGCGTCTCGGAGTGGCTCGAGACCGTCCTCGGACGGCGGCTCGAGGGCCAGGTGTACCGCGCCGGCCCGTTCCCGTCCGCCAGGTCCGATTGAACCGGGAGGAAGAGCCCAAGTTACAAGTTGTAACTTGGCGCCCTTTCCGGACACCTCCCTGTCGGGATACGGGGCGCACTCGCAACGGATCGGGCGAGTGTGTTGCCTAGTTACAAGTTGTAACTTGGCGGCCTTCTCGGACGCGTCCCGCTCAGCGGCGACCCGTCAGCGGCGACCCGTCAGCGGCGATCGATCAGCAGCATGCCGGGAGGATCGTGCCGCGGACCTCGCCGAGGTCGAGCTCGCCGGCGCGGCCTCGGAGGACGACCTCGTCCGCCGTCCTCGAGGAACGTGCGCTCGCTCCCGTCGTCGAGCCGGATCGGTTCGGCACCGTTCCGCGTGAGCTCGATGAGCGAACCCTCGCTCCCGGGGTCGGCGCCCGAGATCGTCCCCGACGCGAAGAGGTCGCCGCTCCGGAGCGACGCACCGTTGACCGTCGCGTGCGCGAGCTGCTGCGGCATCGTCCAGTAGAGGCCGCGCGCGTTCGTGCGCGAGACGACCGAGCCCGACAGCTCGACCTCGAGCTCGAGGTCGAGCGCCCAGTCACCCTCGACACGCAGGTACTCCAGGGGCTCCGGCTCCTGCTGCGGGCCGGCGACGAAGCGATCCTCGAGCAGCGCGAGCGGCGTGACCCACGCCGAGATCGAGGTCGCGAACGACTTTCCGAGGAAGGGTCCAAGCGGCTGGTACTCCCAGGCCTGGATGTCGCGTGCGCTCCAGTCGTTCACGAGGACGACGCCGAAGACGTGGTCGCGAAACGCCGAGCCCGGGACCGGCTCGCCCAGCGTGCTCCCCGCTCCCACGACGAAGCCGAGCTCCAGCTCGATGTCCAGCCGCCTGCTCGGCCCGAAACGTGGCGCCGCGTCATCAGGCGCCTTCGACTGGCCGCACGGACGGACGACCGGCGTCCCGCTGACGACGACCGTTCCCGCGCGGCCGTGGTACCCGACCGGCAGGTGGCGCCAGTTCGGGAGCAGCGGCTCCGAGCCAGGCCGGAACAGGCGCCCGAGGTTCGTCGCGTGCTCGAGCGAGGAGTAGAAGTCGACGTAGTCCGCTACCTCGAACGGCAGGTGCTCGGTCGACGCGCTCGAGCGGGATCAGCTCCTCGCCTGCGTCCACGAGCTCGACGGCACGTGCGACGACGTCCTCCCAGGTCGCGCGGCCGAGCGCGAGGAACTCGTTCAGCCGGGGCTGCTCGAACGCCTCGCCGAGCCGGGAGAGGTCGAGGACGCCGTCCGCGACGCGGAAGCCGACGCGCGGAGCCTCTCCGTCCACCGAGAAGACGCCGAACCCGACCACGCCGTTCACAGCGGCAGCACTCCGAGCGCCTCCAGCTCCTGCGACCGGCTCGAAGAAGCTGCAGCTCCCGATCGAGCGCAGCCGCTCGCGGCGCGCGTGGTCGAGCTCGGCCGCGTACGCGCGCCGCCCCCGCCACGCGAAGCGCTCCGCGTCGAGCGCGAAAGCCGCCGGGTCGGTCTCGGCGAGCGCTTCCTCCTCCTCTCCGAAGACGACCGCCGCGAGCAGGTTCAGGAACCCGTGCTCGCCGTCGCGCCGCACCGCGTGGTGCAGCCCGGCCGTCGCCTTGAAGGCGATCCCGCGCTCGCCGCAGGCGCGCACGAAGCCGCCGAGCGCCTCCTCGTCCGGGACGGACGCGCCGCCGCAGCGCACCTTCGCCCCCAGACTCCGAGTCCTCAGAAGATCGAGGCGCTCGTCGAGCGCATCGTCGAGAGGCACCTCGACGTAGACCTCGGACGCGAGGCCGACGAGGCTCGCGACGTCGTCCGAGAACGGCGCCTCGACCGCCTCGACGCCCGCGCGCCGCTCGGGCGGCTCGTCGAGAACGACGCTCACTCCGCGGCCGACGTCCGGCAGCTCGGAGAGCCGCGACGCCGGGCAGACGAACCGCGCGAGCATGAAGGAGGCGGGGCTCTCACGGGCGCGGACATCTTCCGCGACCGCCTCCGGAAGATCGAGCGATGCGGGAGGAAAGAGCGGCGCGTGGTCGATCAGCCGCGAGAGCAGCGCGACACGTGCGTCCTCGGGCGTTGCCACGACGGTTGATCTTCGCAGAGCAGCCCTCAAGACGGATTCCCGGTTGTCCGATGAGACGGACGAGCCCTTCGCGCATGTCCGATCCTGCCCCAACATCACCCGAGCCGGAGCCTCGCCCGCAGATGAGCCTCGTCTCCGCAGGCGCCGCCGAGCCGTACCGGCGGCTGGCCGAGATCTTCCACGACGTGCTCTCCGAGGAGAGCCCGACCGCGCTCCTCGAGCGCATCGCCGACACGCTCGCCGAGCTGATCCCGTACGAGGACGTTCACATCTACGAGGCCGACGAGGCCAAGCGCGAGCTGATCCCGGTGCTCGCGCGGAGCGAGTGGGAGACGGAGGTCATGAGCGAGACCTTCTCCTTCGGCGAGGGGATCACCGGCTGGGCCGTCGAGCATCGCGAGCCGGTGCTCTCGAACCAGGCGCACCTCGATCCGCGCGTGCGCTTCGTTCCGGGCACGCCGGTCGACCCGGAGGCGCTGATCGCGGTGCCGCTGATCGCGCGCGGCCGGCTCAAGGGCACGCTCAACATCTACCGCGTCGGCGAGGACGTCGCACTTCACCGACGAGGAGTTCCACCTCGCCACGCGCTTCGGCGACGCGGCCGCGCTCGCGATCGACAACGCGCACATCCGCGCCCGGCTCGAGCACCAGGCGTCGACCGACGCGCTCACCGGCCTCTACAACCACCGCGCGTTCCACGACCGCCTGCGGCAGGAGGTCATGCGCGCGTCGGCGGAGCACGACACGGTCGCGCTCGTGATGCTCGACCTGGACGACTTCAAGAAGGTCAACGACGTGTACGGGCACGGCGTCGGCGACCAGCTGCTGCTCCAGGTCGCGGACGTGCTGCGAGCCTCGGTGCGCGCCTCGGACGTCGTCTGCCGGATCGGCGGCGAGGAGTTCGCGATCATCATCCCGTCGGGCGATCTCCGGAGCGCGATCGGGCTCGCCGAGCGGGTCGGGGCCGAGCTCGGGAAGCTCGAGGTCGAGGCCGCCGGGCGGCTGACCGTCTCGACCGGCGTCGCGGTCGGTCCCGGAGCACGCGGCCAACCCGCGCGAGCTCGTCGCCTGCGCGGAGGCGGCGATGATGACCGCCAAGACCCGCGGCAGAGGGCTCATCGTCCCGTTCGACGAGAGCGACGCTCGAGCGCCCGTCGCAGGAGGACGCGCGCCGCGACGACGTGCGCTCGATCGCGCACCTGAAGATGCTCCAGAGCCTCTCCGGGAAGCTCTCTCGGCTGAACGACGTCGCCCAGATCGGGCTCACGATCGCGGACGAGCTCCGGCTCCTGATCGACTACCACAACTGCCGCGTCTTCCTCCGCGACGGCGACGACCTGCTGCCGATCGCGTTCCGCGGCGACCTGATCTCCGCGGAGCCCGGTCCGGCGGTCGAGCTCCTGCCGACGCGGGTCGGCCGCGGCGTCACGGGACGAGTCGCGGCGACCGGCGAGCCGCTCCTGATCGGCGACGCCGCGGCGCTACGAGTTCGCGGAGCAGATCGCGGGCACGGCCGAGATCGAGGAGTCGCTGCTCGCGGTCCCGCTGACGTTCGGCTCGCGGGTGATCGGCGTCATCGTCGTCTCGAAGCTCGGGCTCGACCAGTTCGACGCCGACGACCTGCGCGTGCTCGAGGTGCTCGCCGGCCACGCGTCGGTCGCGCTCGAGAACGCGCGGCTGTACGAGGCGCAGCGGCGCGAGGCCGAGAGCGCGACCGCGCTGCTCGAGTTCACGCGCGACGTCGCGACCGCCGAGGGGATCGCCGAGGTCGCCGAGCGGGTCGTCGCCGGCTCGGCGCGGATTCTCTCGAGCCCGAGCGCGTCGCTCTGGCTCCAGGACGCCGACGACGCGGCGACCTCATGCTCGGCTCGCGACGCTACGCAGGCGAGCTCCGGACGTCGGAGAGACCACGTCGATTCCCGCCGAGCACCTCGGCCCGTGGCTCGACCGCACCGAGCCGTACTTCATCGAGGCCGACCGACTACGCGGCGATCGCGCCCGCGCCCGAGAACACCGACGGTCGCTTCGCGATCGCACCGTTCGTCGTCGATGGCCGCTGGGGCGTCATCGCCGCGGCGATCCCGCTCGCCAGCGTCGTTCGCCGACCGCGAGCTCGAGCTCCTCGGCGGCCTCGCGCAGCAGACGAAGCTCGCGCTCCAGAGCGCCGCGAGCTACGAGTCGCTCGAGCGGACGTTCCTCTCGACCGTGGAGGCGCTCGCGAACGCGCTCGAGGCGAACGACGAGTACACGTCGACGCACGCGCGCTGGATCACGGACCTCGCGCTCAAGGTCGGCGTCGAGCTCGGGCTCGACCAGCGCGAGCTGAAGCGACTCGAGCTCGGCGCGCTCTTCCACGACATCGGGAAGATCGGGATCCCGATCGTCGATCCTCCTGAAGCCGGGCCCGCTGACGGCCGAGGAGCGCGCCGCGTCGAGACGCACCCGCTGCTCGGCGAGCGCATCCTCGCGCCCATCGCAGCAGCTCGGCGAGGTGCGCCGCATCGTCCGTAGCTGCCACGAGCGCTTCGACGGCACCGGCTACCCGGATGGCCTGAGCGGGCAGCGAGATCCCGATCGAGTCGCGGATCATCTTCGCCTGCGACACGTTCCACGCGATGACGACCGACCGTCCGTACCGGAAGGCGCTCGGCGACGAAGCAGCGCGGCGGCGGCTCGTGGCCGGCGCGGGCACGCAGTTCGACCCGGCCGTGGTCGAGGCCCTGCTCCAGGTGTTGGACGACTAGGCGCCGGCGGCCTCGGCCTTGCGCAGACCGAGGAACGCCCACGCTCCAGAAGGCGACGCCGATCCCGATCGCGAGCGCGAAGGTCCCGAGCGCATGCGGCGGATCGCCGGCGACGAAGCCTCGCCCGGTCTCGAGCGAGGTACGTCAGCGGGTTGACGGTCGCGACCGAGTCGATCCAGCCGTCGAGCAGCTCGAGCGGCACGTAGACGGGCGCGAAGAAGAGGATGAGGAAGACCGGCATCTGCATCAGCGGCGCGGCCTGGATCGTCCGAAAGCGCATCGCGACGCCGCCCGCCCAGAAGAACCCGCAGAAGTTCACGAGGAGCGCGAGGACGTACAGGCCGACGATGTCGACAGGGCCGCCGCCGATCTCCATCCCCGCGATGAGCGCGACGATCGTGAGGATGAACGCGACGACCGTCCAGCGAAGCAGCGCCGCCAGCCCGTAGCCGATGATGATCCCGCTCCGGTGCGGCGCCGCGAGCAGCAGGCGCTTCGCGAAGCCGCCTTCGAAGTCACGCGCGATCCCGAAGCCCGTGAAGACGCCGCTGAACGCCGCCGACTGCAGCAGTACGAAGACGAACTGGAACGCCGTGTATCCCGGCGCGTAGTCGAACCCCGGGATCTCGCGGATCTGCGAGAGCCCGCCTGCGAAGGCCGTGAAGAAGAAGAGCGGGAAGGCATCGTCGGGAGCAGGATCTGCGGGTTCGTGAGCGCGTTCTTCAAGGTCCGCCACGCGACCCCTGAGATCGACGTTCCAGCGTCTCATGTCCGCGTCATCCGCGTGCGCAGGGCTCTCGACGAGAGGAAGAGCGCGATTGCGCCGATCGCGATCGTGAACCCGAAGCCGAGCGCGAGCGCCTGCGCGTTCCAGCCCTCGATGATCAGGCTGCGGACAGCCTCGATCATGTACGAGACCGGGTTCAGCGTCGCGGCGATCCGGAACCACTCGACGTCGATCAGGTCGCGCGGCGCGTTCATCGAGGAGATGAAGAGGAAGACGAACAGCACCGGGAAGAGCGCCTGGATCGTCTCGCCCGAGCCGAAGCGATACGCGAGCCAGGCGCCGAGCGCGCCGAACGAGAGCGAGACGATCGCCGCGTACACGAGTAGCACCGCGATACCCGCCGGCCCGGTCGCGAACTCGACCCCCGACGCAAGGCCCGACCGCGAGGTAGAAGATCGCCTGGAGGACGCCGAGCACGACGACGCCCGAGAGTTGACCGACGAGGAGCGCCCAGTCCTTGCAGCGCGGTCAGCGCGAGCCGGTTCACGAAACCCGTCTCGATGTCGCGCGCGAGGTCGGTGCCCGCGTTCATCGTCGAGAAGAGCGCGCCCTGGATGAACGGGACGGCGAGCGCGAAGGCGAGGAACGAGTCGGTCGGGAAGCCGGGGAGCTCGGTCGACGAGCTCGAGCCCGGCGGCGTTCACGGTCATCAGCGCGATCGGGAAGACGAGCGGCGGGATGAAGCTCGCCGGCTGGCGGGCGGTGCGGACGACGGAGCGACGCGCGATCGCGCCGACCTGCGGCCAGGCGCTCATCGACGCTCCGGCCCGCTCGGCCTCCGCCTCCTCCGCCGCGCCTTCGAGCGTGCGGCCGGTCTTCGCGAGGAAGACGTCGTCGAGCGTCGGCGCCCGCAGCTCGAGATCGACGACGTCGACGCCGTTCGCGTCCACCGCGCGCACGATGTCGGTGAGACCGAGACCGTCGCGCAGCCGCACCGCGACGTCCCGCGTCGTCGCGAGCGGCTCCCCGAACTGCGCGAGGAACGCGGCGATCTTCTCGCGGTCCTCGTCGCGCTGCGGGATCGCGTGCACGCTCGGCCGGCCGATCTCGGCCTTCAGCGCCGCAGGCGTGCCCTCGGCGACGAGCTTCCCCTCGTCGATGATCCCCACGCGGTCGGCGAGGACGTCCGCCTCCTCGAGGTACTGCGTCGTCAGGAAGACGGTGACGCCCTCCTCGCGACGCAGGCGCGCGACCTCCTCCCACATGGACGTCCGGCTCTGCGGGTCGAGCCCGGTCGTCGGCTCGTCGAGGAAGAGGATCCGGGGCAGGTGGACGAGGGCGAGCGCGAGGTCGAGACGGCGCTTCATCCCGCCCGAGTAGCCCGAGACCTTGCGGTCGCCCGCGTCCGCGAGACCGACGCGCGTGAGGAGCTCGTCCGCGTGCATCTTCCTGCGCTTCTTGGGGACGCCCTGGAGCGTCGCCTGCAGCCGAAGATGGTCGCGCCCGGTGAGAAGCGGATCGAGCGCGGCCTCCTGGAGCGCGACGCCGATCAGCGAGCGCACCTTCGGCCCCTCTTTGTCGACGTCGTAGCCGCCGACGCGCGCCGTTCCGGCGGTCGGAGGCAGCAGCGTCGTCAGGACGTGGACGGTCGTCGACTTGCCCGCGCCGTTCGGGCCGAGGAAGCCGTAGATCTCACCCGGCGCGACGGTGAGGTCGATCCCGTCGACCGCGCGAGGGCCCTTCCGGTACTCGCGAACGAGCCCTTCGACCTCGATCCCGTTCGCCGCCTCCACCATCCAACACTACCGGCGGCCTCCGCATATCCAGGGCTTTACAGCGGCTCGAGGGGGAGCTTCGTCGCGACGACGCGGCGGCCGTCCACCTGGTAGACGACGTCGACGGAGTCGTTCTGGCGGTACGTGCCAGCGACGCCGACCCACATCGAGAGCCAGCGCCAGAAGCCGAGCCTGCCCTCGCTCTTGAGCTCGCGGTCGAAGACGAGAGTCCGGCCCTCGATCCGGAAATCGCCGCCCTCCTCCTGCGGCACCCCGTTCACGTACACCTCGAACGGGCGGACGACGTCGTTCAGGCAGGCGGACGCGTGTTCGGCGGGACGCGGCCTCGGGCACCTTCATAGAATGGCAGCCGGTGCGTCCGCTTCTCGCCTTGGCCGCCGTCATGCTGCTCGCCGCGGTCGCAGCCGCGGTCGCTCCCCCGGCCGCGTTTGCGCAACTCGCCCCCGTCGAGCCCGCGTCGCCGAACGCGGAGGGGATCCGGGACAGCTACCTCTTCGTCTCGATCTTCGTCGTCGCGATCTTCGTGCTCGTCGAGGGCCTGCTGATCGCATTCGTCTGGAAGTACCGGCGGCAGCGCCGCGACCGCTTCGAGGACGGGGTGCAGATCCACGGCTCGACGAGACTCGAGCTGATGTGGACCGCGGCGCCGGTGCTCGTCCTGATCGCGATCGCCACCTTCGTCTTCGTCGAGCTGCCCGGGATCACGAACGTCCCCGAGGCCGGCGCCGGCGGACGCCTCGAGATCAAGGTCACCGGGCGCCAGTTCTACTGGCAGTACGAGTACCCGAACGGCGTGATCGCGATCGACCGGATGCGCGCGCCCGAAGGCGTCCCCGTCCGGCTCGAGGTCACGGCGCCCGACGACGACGTCGTCCACTCGTGGTGGATCACGGCTCTCGGAGGGAAGATCGACGCGATCCCGGGGACCGTCAACGAGACATGGTTCGAGGCCACGCGGACCGGTGTCTTCCAGGGCCAGTGCGCCGAGCTCTGCGGGCTCGAGCACGCGAACATGCTCGCGGAGGTCGAGGTCCTGCCGGAGGAGGACTTCGAGGCCTGGCTCGAGGAGCGCCGCGCCGAGCAGACGGCGGGCACGTCCGAGCTCGGCGAGGAGCTCTGGGCCGGCGTGTGCGCGAAGTGCCACGGTGACCAGGGCGAGGGCGGCATCGCGCCGCGGATCGGCGGCTCGGCCGTCCTCTCCGACGCCGAGGCGATCGAGGACATCGTCCGGAACGGGCGGCGCACGATGCCGGCCGTCGGCTCCGGCTGGACGGAGGAGCAGGTCGACGCCCTGACCGACTATCTCCAGGAGAGCCCGCCAAGTGGCAGTTAGAAGCGAAGCGACTCCCGCCTGGCAGCGCGGCAGGGTCGCAAGCTGGCTCGTCACGACCGACCACAAGCGGATCGGGATCCTCTACATCGGGACCTCGCTCCTCTTCTTCGTGCTCGCGGGCCTGATGGCGATGGTCATGCGGATGCAGCTCGCGCAGGCGGACGGCGGCGTCGTGGGCGCCGACCGCTACAACGAGCTCGTCACGATCCACGGCACGGCGATGGTGTTCCTCGTCGTCGTCCCCATCCTCGCCGGCTTCGGGAACTACCTCGTGCCGCTGATGATCGGCGCGCGGGACGTCGCCTTCCCGCGCCTGAACGCGCTCTCGTACTGGCTCTTCGCGTTCGGCGGCGTCGTCCTCATGCTCTCGTTCTTCGCCGAGGGCGGCGCGGCGAAGTCGGGCTGGACGGGCTATCCCCCGCTCTCGACCGACCAGCCCGGGAACGGCCAGGACCTGTGGATCCTCTCGCTGCACATCCTCTCCGTGTCGTCGCTCGTCGGCGCGATCAACTTCCTCGTGACGATCCACAACATGCGGACGCGCGGGATGACGTGGACCCGCATGCCGCTCTTCATCTGGACGATCTACGTCTACGCCTGGCTTCTGATCGCGGTGCTTCCCGTGCTCTCGGCCGGGCTGACGATGCTCCTCCTCGACCGCGGGATCTCGTTCGCGGGCATCGACGTGCAGACGCACTTCTTCACCGCGAGCGAGGGCGGCTCGCCGGTGCTCTACCAGCACGCGTTCTGGTTCTTCGGGCATCCGGAGGTGTACGTGATGGTGCTGCCGGCGATGGGGATCGTCTCCGAGGTGCTCCCCGTCTTCGCCCGCAAGCCGATCTTCGGCTACAAGGCGGTCGCGTTCTCGACCGTCGCGATCGGGTTCTTCTCGATGCTCGTGTGGGCGCACCACCTGTTCACGGTCGGGCTCCCGACCTCGTTGAACATCTTCTTCATGGTCGCCTCGCTGATCATCGCCGTCCCGACCGGGGTGAAGATCTTCAACTGGCTGGCGACGCTCTGGCGCGGGAACCTGACGCTCGCGACGCCGATGCTGTTCGCGCTCGGCTTCATCTCGATCTTCACCATCGGAGGCCTCTCCGGGATCTACCTCGCGGCCTTCCCGATCGACTGGCAGGTGCACGACACGTACTTCGTCGTCGCGCACTTCCACTACACGATCCTCGGCGGCGTCGTCTTCGGGATCTTCGCCGGGCTGTACTACTGGTGGCCGAAGATGTTCGGGAAGCTGCTCGACGACCGCCTCGGGAAGTGGCACTTCTGGTTCATGTTCGTCGGCTTCAACGTGACCTTCTTCCCGCAGCACTTCCTCGGCCTCGACGGGATGCCGCGCCGGATCTACACGTACCGAAACGAGGAGTGGGAGGGTCTGAACCTCACCTCCACGATCGGCTCGTGGATCATGGGCATCGGGTTCCTGTTCTTCTTCTGGAACGTCGTCAGGACGTCGCGCCGCGGGCAGCGCGTCGGAAACGATCCCTGGCAGGCGGACACGCTCGAGTGGTACGCGACCTCGCCGCCGCCGGCGCACAACTTCGACGAGGTCCCGTACGTCACGAGCGCGCGTCCGCTCTACGATCTCAGGCGGAGGTTGCGTGAGAAGCGAGGGCGAGATGAGCTCTTCTGAGGCCGCGGCACCCGGGCTGCTGCTGCGGCTCGCGGCCGTCGGCGGCGCCGTCGCGACGCTGCTCGTCGTCACGAGCGCGGTGCTCGAGCTCGGGACGACGCACTGGGGCGTCGCTGGGATCGCGCTCCCGCTGCTCGCCGCGGTCGCGCTCGTCTGCCGGTTCGCCTATCCGCACCTGTTCGTGCGCGCGCTCGTCGCGCTCGTCCTGCTGCTGCTCGCGATCGCGCTCGGCGGCGTCGTGGCCTGGAGCGACAGCGCCGACTGGACGGTCGCCCTGCACGTCGGAGCGGCAGCCGCGAGCCTCGGCACGTCGCTCGTCGTCCTCGCGTCGATCTTCCGCGGCGCGCCCGCGCCGCTCGCTTCCGCGCGCGACTACCTGACGCTCACGAAGCCGCGGATCATGTCGCTACTCCTCGTGACCGGCGCGGCGGGCATGTTCGTCGGCGCCCAGGGCGTGCCCCCGCTCGACCTGTTCGTGCTCGCGATGACCGGCCTCGCGCTCGCCTGCGGCGGCGCCTCGGCGCTGAACCACGTCCTCGACCGCGACATCGACCGGCTCATGGGCAGCCGCACCGAGCGGCGCCCGGTGGCCTCCGGCCGCGTCTCGCCGGAGCAGGCGCTCGAGTTCGGGATCGTGCTCTCGGCGCTCTCGTTCGCGCTCCTCGCCTCGACGGTGAATCTCCTGACCGCGGTGCTCGCGCTCGTCGGGAACGCGTTCTACGTCGTCGTCTACACGCGCTGGCTCAAGCGCACGACGCCGCAGAACATCGTCATCGGCGGCGCGGCGGGGGCGGTGCCGCCGCTCGTCGGGTACGCGGCGGCGACCGGAAGCCTCGCGCTGCCGGCCCTCTGGCTGTTCCTGATCGTGTTCCTGTGGACGCCGCCGCACTTCTGGGCGCTCGCGCTGATGATCAAGAACGCGTATGCCGCCGCCGGGATCCCGATGCTTCCGGTGGTGCGCGGCGACCGCGAGACGGCGCGCCAGATCCTCATCTACTCGGTCGGCGCTGGTGGCGTTCACGATCGCGGTCGGGCTCTGGCTCGGGCCCGTGTACACGGTGGCGGCGCTCGTCCTCGGCGCGGTGCTGGTCGCGCTCGCCTGGCTCCTCCGCCGCGACCTCTCGCGCGCGCGGGCGCAGCTCCTCTTCCACTACTCGCTCCTCTACCTCGCGCTGCTCTTCGCCGCGGCGGCCGTCGACCCGCTCCTGACCTGATGAACGACTCCGAGCTCTCGAGCAAGAACCTCCGCTTCGGGTGGGCGCTCTTCGGCCTCTTCTGGCTGCTCTTCCTCGGGCACGCTGCTCGTCGCGCTGCTCTACCTCCAACTCGACTGAGTGGCCGGAGGACAAACGTGAGCCCCGACCTGGAGCTCGCGCTTCGGCTCGCCGACGCGGCGGACGCGATCTCGCTGCAGCGCTTTCGGACCGGGCTCGCGTTCGAGATGAAGGCCGACCTGACTCCGGTGACCGAGGCCGACCTCGCGGTCGAGGCGAAGCTCCGCGCGCTCCTCGCCGAAGCGCGCCCGGAGGACGCGATCCTCGGCGAGGAGGAGGGGACGACGGGCAGCGGCGCGCGACGCTGGATCCTCGACCCGATCGACGGCACCCGCAACTACGCGCGCGGGATTCCCGTCTGGGCCACGCTCGTCGCGCTCGAGGAGGACGGCGAGGTGCGCATCGGCGTCGTCTCGGCACCGGCTCTCGCACGACGCTGGTGGGCGGAGCGCGGCGAGGGCGCGGTCGTGAACGGCAAGCACATCGGCGTCTCGTCCGTCGCGGAGATCGAGGACGCAGTGCTGAGCTTCGCGCTCGAGAACGCGGTGCCGAAGATCGCCCGGCGCGCCTGGCACGTCCGCGGGTTCGGCGACTTCTGGTCGCACATGCTCGTCGCCGAAGGCGCCGTCGACGGCGTCGGTGGACGCGGTCGGCGTCGCCGAGTGGGATCTCGCGGCCGTGCAGGTGATCGTCGAGGAGGCGGGCGGACGGTTCACGGACTTCGAGGGCGTCGCGCGCCTCGACGGCCGGTCCGCGATCGCTTCGAACGGCCTCCTGCACGACGAGCTGCTCCGGTCCCTCGCCACCCGCGACGTCGGCAGCGGCTGACCGCGCGCTAGATCGCGGGCGCCGGCTCGGTGGCCGGGGTCACGCCCTCGTTGCGCAGCCGCTCGAGCAGGTCGTGGATGTCCGCGATCTCCTGCTCGAGGTCCTTCTGGCGCTCCTCGAGCTTCTGCAAGAGCTGCTCGCGATTCGGGAGTGCGACGGGACCGCTTTCGGTGTCTGCGTTCATGGCACATGGTTCACCTCCCTTCGCGTCTGGTCGAGAAACGGCGACAGGCTCTCGCGCAGCTCGCCGAGCGAGCGCACGCCAGGCGGCGAGCACGTCCGCACCGTCGGTCGGTCAGCGTGTACGTGCGCTTCGCCGGCCCCGGCAGCTCGGCCTGCCACTCCGAGACCACGAGGCCTTCGTCCTCGAGCCCGCGCAGCGCGCGGTAGACGTTCCCCACGTCCACGCGCTCCTCGCCGACGAGCGTCGGCAGGCGTTCGAGGAGCTCGTACCCGTGCGTCGGGCCGCCGTCGAGGAGGAGCAGCAGCGCGGGCTCGCCGAGGCGCTCCACGCGGGCCCGCACCTCCCAGCTCCCGTCCGGGAGCCGGCGGCGGTTGCGAGCGCGGAGTCGTCGTTTCCGGTGCACGGCCTGGAGTATATGCAAATTACATATGTATGGTGATGGAACAAGGTTCGGGCAGGTCCGGGCAAGGATTCGGCAAGGCGCCGCGAGCTCCGCGCTTCTCCGGGGTACAAGGGAAGCGACCCACCGGAGAGGAGAGGACGATGAGAGCAAGGACGACGCTCGTGTGTGCAGGCCTCGTCGCCTGCGCGACGCTCGCACTCACGACCGCGCCGGCCGGCGCGAAGGACGGCGACGTGCTCAGGGCCGGGAAGTGCTCCGGCGCCACCACGTCGAAGCTGAAGCTGAGCGAGGAGAACGGCCGCATCGAGGTCGAGTTCGAGGTCGACCAGAACCGCAACGGCGTGCGCTGGACGGTCTCGCTCACGCGGAACGGCGCCCGCTTCGCCCGCCTCGTCCGCACGACGCGGCCGCCGAGCGGCTCGTTCGAGGCGAGAGCGCTCGCGCGGAACGGCGCCGGGGCGGAGGTAATCCGCGGACGTGCGGTCAGCCCGTCGGGCGGGGTCTGCACCGCGCGGGCGACTTGGCGATAGGGCTCGTTCAGGCGACGAGCGCCGCGCGCCGCTCTTCGATGCCTGCGAGCAGCTGGCGGAACGAGTCGCTGAACTTCTGCACGCCCTCGGTCTCGAGCGTCGCGACGACGTCGTCGTAGTCGACGCCGGCCGCGGCGAGATCGTCGAAGAGCTTTCTCGCCTCGTCGAGTCCCTCTGTCAACGTGTCCCCCCGGAGCTCGCCGTGATCCTGGAACGCCGCCACGGTCTCGAGCGGCATCGTGTTCACGACGTCCCGCCCGATCAGCTCCTCGACGTAGAGGACGTCGCGGTAGGCGGGGTTCTTCGTCGAGGTCGAGGCCCAGAGGCAGCGCTGCGGGCGCGCGCCGGCGGCGGCGAGCCGATCCCAGCGCTCGCCGGCGAACGTCTCCAGGTACTGCTGATACGCGAGCTTCGCGTTCGCGATCGCGAGCTTGCCCTGGAGGTCCGTGCGCCCGAGCTTCTCGAGCCGCGCGTCCGCCTCGGTGTCGACGCGTGAGACGAAGAAGCTCGCGACCGAGAGCACCTGCGAGACATCGCCGCCGTCGGCGGCGAGCCGCTCGAGCCCCCGGATGTACGCCTCCGCGACGGCCGCGTGGCGCTGGAGCGAGAAGATGAGCGTGACGTTGATCGAGCGGCCCGCGGCGATCGCGTCCTCGATCGCGCCGAGACCGGGCTCGGTGCCGGGGATCTTCACGTACGCGTTCGGCCGGTCGACGAGCTCGTGCAGCCGGATCGCCTCGTCGAAGGAGGCGTCGCGGTCGTAGGCGAGATCGGGGTCGACCTCGATCGAGACGCGGCCGTCGACGCCGTCCGTTCGCTCCCACGCCGGCCGCAGGAGATCGCACGCCTCCTGGACGTCCTGGACGGCGAGCGCGATGAAGACCTCCTTGAGATCGTCCTCGCGCTCGAGGATCTCTCGCAGCTGGTCGTCGTACCAGCCGCCGGCCGAGAGCGCCTTCTCGAAGATGGTCGGGTTCGACGTGACGCCGACGACGGCGTCCTCCTCCATCAGCCGGGCGAGCTCACCCGTCTCGAGGAGCTCGCGCGAGAGCGTGTCGATCCACACGCTGACGCCGTTGGCGGAGAGCTCGTGCAGGCGGCTTCGAGCCATGCCTCTACCGTAGCGCGCGGGCCGCCGCAGGCGCGGCCATAGAATGGCCGCATGGACGCCACGGAGCGGCGGAGGGAGCTGGGACAGCAGTTCCGCGTCGACTCCGTGCGCATGGCGGCGGCCGCGAAATCGGGCCACCCCACGTCGGCCATGTCCGCCGCCGACCTCATGGCTGTGCTCGTGGACGGGTACCTGCGCTACGACTTCGACACGCCGAAGATCTCCGACGAACGACCGGCTCATCTTCTCCAAGGGCCACGCGTCGACGCTCGTGTACGCGATCTTCCGCGCCGCAGGAGCGCTCTCCGAGGACGAGCTCCTCACGTACCGAAAGCACGGAAGCCCGCTCGAAGGGCACCCGACGCCGGTGCTTCCCTGGGTCGACGTCGCCACCGGCTCGCTCGGCCAGGGGCTGCCGATCGGGGTCGGCACCGCGCTCGCCGCGAAGTACCTCGACCGGGTGCCCGCGCGCACCTGGGTGCTCTGCGGCGACAGCGAGATGGCCGAGGGCTCGATCTGGGAGGCCTTCGAGCACGGCGGCGCACTACGAGCTCGACAACCTGACCGCGATCGTCGACGGCAACCGCCTGGGTCAGCGTGGGGAGACGATGGTCGGCTGGGATCTCGACCGCTATGTCGGGCGAGCGCAGGCGTTCGGGTGGCATGCGATCCGGGTCGACGGGCACGACGTGGAGGCCGTCGACCGCGCGTTCGCAGAGGCGCTCGCGACCAAGGGCAAGCCGACGGCGATCGTCGCGCAGACGATCAAGGGCAAGGGCGTCGCCGCGGTCGAGGACGTGAACGGGTTCCACGGCAAGCCGCTCGACGACCCTGACCCCGCCATCACAGAGCTCGGAGGAGACCGCAGCATCCGGATCGAGGTCGCGAAGCCCGAGCCGGTCGAGCCGCACCGGTTCCCGGAGTCGGAGCTCGAGCTTCCCCGCTACGAGCTCGGCAGCGAGGTCGCAACCCGCAAGGCCTACGGCGAGGCGCTCGCCGCGCTCGGCGCGGCCCGCGGTGACGTCGTCGCACTCGACGGCGAGGTCTCGAACTCGACGTTCGCCGAGATCTTCGCGCAAGGCCCATCCCGACCGGTTCTTCGAGATGTACATCGCCGAGCAGCAGATGGTCGCGGCCGCGGTCGGGCTGCAGGTCGTCGGATGGAAGCCGTTCGCCTCGACCTTCGCCGCGTTCCTGACCCGCGCGTACGACTTCGTCCGGATGGCTGCCGTCAGCCGCGCCCGGCTCGTCATCTCGGGGTCGCACGCCGGCGTCTCGATCGGCGAGGACGGCCCGTCGCAGATGGGCCTCGAAGACTTCGCCGCCTTCCGCGCGATCCACGGGAGCGTCGTCCTCCACCCCTGCGATGCGAACCAGACCGCGAAGCTCGTGGCCGCGCTCGCGGACGTGGACGGGATCGGCTACCTGCGGACACTGCGGCCTGCCACCCCCGTGCTCTACGGGCCGGACGAGGAGTTCGAGATCGGGGGCAGCCGCGTCGTCCGCTCCTCCGAGGACGACGAGGTCGCGCATCGTCGCGGCCGGCATCACCGTGCACGAGGCGCTGAAGGCGGCCGACGCGCTCGCTGAGGAGGGGATCGCGGCGCGCGTGATCGACCTCTACTCGATCAAGCCGCTCGACGCGGAGACGCTCTTCGCAGCGGCAGAGGCGACGCAGGGCCGGCTCGTCACCGTCGAGGACCACTGGGCCGAAGGCGGTCTCGGCGAGGCGGTGCTCGCGGCCTTCGCGGACGCGGAGGAGCGGCCGCGCGTGGCCCTGCTCGCCGTCCGTCGCATGCCTGGATCGGGGAAGCCCGAGGAGCTCCTCGCGGACGCCGGCATCGATGCCGAGCACATCGCCGCAGCGGCGCGCGAGCTCGTCGGAGTTCCCTCGACGGCCGGGCGCTAGTCCGTTCGAACGACACGAGGGGCCTTGCGGCCCCCCGTGCTCACACCATGCTCGTGATCTACTCGGGCTAGTTGCTGCAGACGACGAATGCCTGGATGGTCGGGCTCTGTCCGTTCGCGGTTCGGATCGTGATGATGCCCTGTGCTTCCCATCCAGTCGGCGTCACGCCATCGGTCCTCGGCGTTGGTGCCGACAGGAAGACCGCGGCCTTGGCGTTGTTGCCGTTTGCCACGATCGCGCCGCCGCCTAGGGCAACCTCGCCAGCCGGGCAGGAAGCGGTCGACGGGCCGAACGGCGTGCCCGCGGCATCGCTGCCTCCCGCCGACACCGCAGACCCGAGCTTCACCTGGCTCGCAGCCGGCCCTGCAGGGCCGGTCGGACCAGCAGGGCCGGCTGAGCCTGCGGGTCCATCCGCGCCGGTCGGTCCAGCCGGGCCGGCTGGACCATCCGCGCCGGTTGGACCGGCGGGGCCTGCGGGTCCATCCGCGCCGGTCGGACCGGCGGGGCCTGCGGGTCCATCCGCGCCGGTCGGGCCAGCCGGGCCGGCCGGGCCATCGGCGCCGGTTGGACCGGCTGGACCTTCAGGACCATCGGGGCCCATGTCTCCCTGCGGCCCTGACGGGCCGGCCGGGCCGACGTCGCCCTGCGCACCGGGGAGACCCGGGATGCCCTGCAGACCTTGGATGCCCTGCAGACCCTGGATGCCCTGCGCACCGGTCAGGCCGGCGGGTCCGCTCGGACCCGCGATTCCCGCGGGCCCGGTGGCTCCCGTCCGACCCGCCATGCTCCAGAACACGCGACGCTCGGACCGTTTGCACCTGGCCCGCTGCGTCACGAGCCGCAGATCGCCAGTCGACCTGCTGTAGCAGCCGAAATAGATTCCCTTCGCATTCGGGATTCCTACCCTGGCCTCGCGTTGCTGCGCGCCGCTTGCAGTCGTGATGCCGAAGACGAGACTTGCTAACAGAACGATGGATCCACCGATGGTGAGAACGCCGTGCCGCATGGATGCCGCCTCCTTGTGCCCGATCTCGATTCCCTCAAGAGCCCGCCACTGGGGCTCCCCGCTCGCGCAGCGTTCGCCCCTCGGAGGGCTCTTCCTCCCGGGAGAACGCCGCGTGCCTGCCGCGACCGCCCCCGGTCACGGCAAGGTGAGTGACGGATAGCCTGGTCGATTCCCCCGCTGCAGGCGTAGCTCGGACGGGCTTGATCGGTCACTCGGAGTGGGTTCACGAGATCGCTTCACTCACGCGGCCCGACACTCGGCTGTCAGTAGACGTCTAGACCCGCAGAATGCAGGAGAAATGTCCGTCCTGATCGCATCCAGCCTCCGCAAGGAGTTCTCGGGCGACCCGCTCTTCGACGGCGTCTCGTTCAGCGTCGGCCGGCGCGACCGCCTGTCGCTCGCCGGGCCGAACGGCGCCGGCAAGACGACGCTCCTGCGCGCGATCGCCGGCGAGGTTCCGCTTCAGCGAGGCGAGCTCGCGTTCTCGAAGGGAACGCGGATCGCGCTGCACGACCAGCGCCCGCCGCGCGAGCTCGACCTCACGCTGCGCGAGTACGCGGTCTCGGGCGCGCGGGACCTGCTCGCTCTCGAGGCGGAGCTGACTCGACTCGAGCGCGAGATGGCCGACGGGGCGCACGACGAGGCGACGCTTCGGCGCTACTCCGAGGCGCAGGCGAAGCTCGAGCACGGCGGCGGCTGGGCCTGGCGCGAGCGGGCGGCGCGGACGCGTGCGCGGGCTCGGGTTCCGCGACGAGGACCTCGACCGCCAGCTCTCGACGTTCTCCGGCGGCGAGCTGACACGGGCCTCGCTCGCGCGCGCGCTCTCCGTGGATCCCGATCTCCTGCTTCTCGACGAGCCGACGAACCACCTCGACGTCGAGAGCCTCGAGTGGCTCGAGGCCGAGCTCTCCACGATCAAGGCCGCGGTGATCCTCGTGGCGCACGACCGCTGGTTCCTCGAGGCGGTGACGACGGCGGTACTGGAGCTCGCCCCCGGCGGCGTCCACTACTTCGCCGGGCCGTGGCATCAGTGGCGGATCGAGAAGGCTGCGCGCGCGCAGGCGGCCGAGAAGACCGCCGACCGCGTCTCGGTCGACATCGCGCGCCTCGAGCGGTTCGTGGAGCGGTTCCGATACAAGAAGTCGAAGGCGAAGCAGGCGCAGGCGAAGCTCACGCAGATCGGGCGTCTCGAGCAGGAGCGCTCTGCCGCCCGCGGCGAGCTCGAGTCGCTGACACGTAGGCGGCGCACGCTCGGCTTCGACTTCCTCTCGCCGCCGCGGACCGGCCGGATCGTCGTCGAGGCCGCGGACGTCGAGCTCGCCGCCGGCGACAAGCTGCTCCTCGAGGGCGCCGAGCTCGTCGTCGAGCGCGGGGAGAAGGTCGCTCTCGTCGGCCCGAACGGCTCCGGCAAGACGACGCTCCTCGAGGCGCTGCTCGGCCGGCGCGAGCTGAACGGCGGCCGGGCCGAGCTCGGCCACGGCGTCGTCCCCGCCTACTTCTCGCAGCACACGCAGGAGCTCCCGACGAAAGGCTCGGTGCTGGACGCGACAGCCGCAGCAACGGGCCTCCAGCGCCAGCAGGCGCAGTCTCTGCTCGGCCGCTTTCTCTTCTCCGGCCGGGACATGCACGATCGCGCGGTGACGGCGCTCTCGGGCGGGGAGCGGCGGCGTCTCTCGCTCGCGCTTCTCGTCGCGTCGGGCGCGAACTTCCTCGTCCTCGACGAGCCGACGAACCACCTCGACCTCGAGAGCCGCGAGGCGCTCGAGGCCGCGCTCGAGGCGTTCCCCGGGACCGTGCTCGTCGTCTCGCACGATCGAGCCTTGCTGGACGCGGTGCCCGATCGGATCGTGGCCGTCGAGGACAGGGCTTTGCGGTCGTACGACGGCGGCTGGGCGGACAAGACGGAGAAGGTCGCGGAGGCGGCGGAGGCCGCACAGAAAGCGACCGAGCCCGTGCGACGCCGTCGTCGCCCCGAAGCCGCAGCGCAAGGCTCCCGCGAAGCGAAAGCCGGCATCCGAGCTCCAGCTCGTCGAGGCGGAGATCGCCGCCGTCGAGGCGCGCGTCTCCGAGCTGGAGAGGAAGCTCGTCGACGACTGGGCGAACATGGACGTGCTCAGCGCGCATCGCGCCGCGCGCGACGAGCTGAAGAGGCTCCTCGAGCGCTGGGAGACCCTGTTCGACGAGGCACAGGCCGATGCGACGTGACGAGACGCACGCGCGGCGGCGTAGTTCCGACGTGCATGCAGTGACGCTCGACGCGCCCCGCACCGGCCACGCGACATCCCCGTCCTTCGCGGCCGTCGCGGAGGAGCTCCTCGACGACGTCTACGGCTACCTGCTCTACATGACCAAGAACTGGGCGATCGCGGAGGATCTGACGAGCGAGACGTTCGAGACCGCCCTCCGCCGCTGGCGGCGCTTCGACCCTCGCCGTGGAACCCACAAGGCGTGGCTCCTCGCGATCGCCCGGTCCACCGCGCTCGACTGGTTCCGCGCCGATCAGCGCCGCCGGCGCCGCGAGGAGCGAGCCGAGGCCGGCGCGCCCCTCGAAGGGCGCGAGCCCGCGTTCGTCGAAGGGCTGTCTCCCGAGCTCGAGGAGGCGCTCCGCGCGCTCTCCACCGGCGAGCGCGAGGTCGTCGTGCTCCGGATCGTGCTCGACCTCGAGGGCGACGAGGTCGCCCGCCTGCTCGGAATCACCCCAACCGCAGTCTCGACGCGGCTCCATCGCGCACTCGGGAAGCTCGAAGAGAGGATGAGAGACCATGACGCCGTCGCCTGACCTGATCCGCGAGCTCCGGGAGTCGCGCCCCACCGCGCCCGCCGAGCTCCGCACGCGCGTCCGCGAGATCGCACGCGAGGGCTCAGCCCGAGAGCCAGTCTGGAGCCGCTTTCGCCTGCCGGTCCGCCGGGGCGCGCTCGTCGCACTGCCCGCCGCCGCGGCGCTCGCGCTGGTGAGCGCGGGGGCGATCGGGCTCTCCCGCTCCGACGGCACGACTGAGGCCGCTCCCGACAGGGCCGAGTCGGTGCAGGTCCCGCCGACCGCGAATGTCGATCCGACGATGTACGAGGCCCGCTCCGGCAGCCCCGACACTCCGACGTCCGCAACCCGGGCGGCCCTCGACAAGGCCTTCGCCCAGGCCCAGAGCCTGAGCGCCGGCGACCGCGCCCAGCGCGTCACGGCGACCCTCACGGTCGAGGTGAAGAACTCCGACGGAGTGTCCCGTGCCGCGCAGGAGGCGCTCGATCTGACCAGGAGGCTCGGCGGTCACGTCGTGAGCGCGTCCGTCACGACGGGCGAGGAGGGGAACGCCGCGCTCACCGTGCGCGTCCCGGTTTCCCGTGTCCAGGAAGCGGTCGTGCAGCTCTCCGGCCTCGGCCGCATCGTCTCGCAGAAGGTCACGATCGACGACCTCCAGGGGACGCTCAACCGGCTCGAGCGCCGCGAGCGCTCGGTGCGAGCGCAGATCGCGATCCTCGTCGCGCGGCTCGAGTCCGACAGCCTCGACGCCGCCACGCGCGCGCGGCTCGAGGCTCGGCTGCAGACACTGCGGAGTGAGCTCCGCAGCCTCCGGCGCGGCCAGTCGAGGACGAACGCCGAGGCGCGGATGGCAACGGTTCAGCTCGCCGTCGTGACGCCGGACGCGGGAGCCGTCGCCCCGGCCTCGAGACTCGACCGCGCGCTCGACGAAGCGCTGAACGTCCTCGTCTGGGAAGGCGTGATCTTCCTCGCGATCCTCATCGTCGCAGCGCCGTTTGCGCTCGTCGCGTTCGCTGCCTGGATCGGCCGTCGGTTCTACCGTCGCCGCGAGGAAGACCGGCTGCTCGCCACCTAGCCGCGAGGAGGGTCGCCGCCGATGGTCGCGATCAGCGCATCGGCGACGACCTTGAGCGGCCGGCCGGAGATCTGGCTCGCCTTGCGCAGGCGCGCGAACGCCTCCGCCTCCGTGAGCCCCTCGCGGTCCATGAGGATCCCCTTCGCGCGCTCGATCTTCTTTCGCGACTCCAGGGCATCCGCGAGCGACGCGGCCTCCTCGCGGAGCGCGGCCAGCTCCTCGTGGCGCGCGCGGGCGGTCTCGATCGCCGGCAGGAGGTCGGTCTCGCGGAACGGCTTCACGAGGTAGCCGAAGACGCCCGCCTCAACTGCTCGCGAGACGAGGTCGCGCTCGCCATAGGCCGTGACCATCACGATCGGGATGGGGCGCTCGTCGAGGATCCGCCGCGCGGCCTCGATCCCGTCGAGCCGGGGCATCTTCACGTCGAGGAGCGCGACGTCAGGCTCGGTCTCACGTGCGAGCTCGACCGCCTCCTCCCCGTCTCGCGCCTCCGCGCAGACCTCGAAGCCCGCGCTCTCGAGGAGCCCGCGCAGGTCGAGCCGGATGATGGTCTCGTCCTCGGCGACCAACACACGCGTCATCCCGGAAACACCACCTCTGCGCGCAGGCCGCCGTCGCTCACGAGCTCGAGCTCGCCGCGCAGCTCGTCCCGCACGAGCGCCCGCACGATCGATAGCCCCGTCCCCGATCCCTCGCCGAGCATCCCGGGGCCGTCGTCCGAGATCGCGAGCACGACCTCGCCGTTTCGCTGCGCGAGCTCGATCCCGACGCGCTGACCGCCGTGCTCGAGCGCGTTCTGGAAGAGCTCGGTGAAGACGAGCGCGAGCGCAGTAGCCTGCTGCCCTGCCAAAGACACGGGCGCGAGCTCCGCGGTGACCTCCTTCCCCGCGACGAGACCCTGGACCAGCATCGCGCGCAGCCGGTCGACGAGCTCGCCGAGGTCGACGTCGTCCTCGCGGTGCTCGGTCAGCACCTCGTGCACGGCGGCGATCGCGAGGATCCGGTTGACCGAGTCCTGCAGCGCCTTGCGCGGGTCGACGTTCTCGGCGCGCGCCTGCACGCGCAGGAGCGACGCCACGGACTGGAGGTTGTTCTTGACCCGGTGGTGGATCTCCTGGGCGAGGACGCCCCGCATAACCGCGCGCCCGTGCTCGAGCGCGACAGCCGCGTGGTGTGCGATCGCTTCGAGGAGCGCTCGATCGTCGTCCGAGAACGCCGTGTCCCGGTCGCAGACGAGCTCTCCGATCTGCCGTCGCTTCCAGCGAAGCGGCATGCGCACGTTGAACGCTCCGGGGCGCCCCTCCGGCCACGCGATCTTCCCGTCCTCCAGGACCAGCGCGGCGCCGGTGGCATGCAACGACTCCATCGTCGTCTTGACGATCGCCTCCAGCGACTCCTCGAGGTAGAGCGACTCCGAGACCGCCTCCGAGATCCGCGCCAGCGCCTCGAGCTCGACCACGCGGCGCTGCGTGGCCGCGAACAGCTTCGCGTGCTCGATCGTCTGCGCCACCTGCGACGCGATCGCGACCAGGAGCTCGATCTCCGCGTCCGTGAACGAGCGTGCCTCGCGCGTGCGGACGTTGAGGGCGCCCTCGAGCTTCTCTCTCGCCAGGATGGGCACGGCGAGAATCGACTCGTACTCGTCCTCAGGCAGGTTCGCGAAGAGCTTGAAGCGAGGGTCGAGATGGGCCTGCGCGGGGATCATCACCGGCGCGCGCTCGGCCGCGGCGACGCCCGTGATCCCCTCGCCGGGCCGCATGCGCGGAGTCCGGGTCATCTCCTCGACCCGGCTTCCGTAGGTCGCGCGCAGGACGAGCTCGTTCCCGCGCTCGTCGTACAGGTAGACGAAGCACGCGTCGGTTCCGAGCGCGTCCGCGACGTTGCGCGCGACGAGCTCGAGCACCTCCTGCAGATCGAGCGACGAGTTGACGGCCGCGATCGTGTCGGTGAGGAGTCGGAGGTGGCGCGCGGTCGTGTCCACACGACGCATTGTCGCGCCTGTGTGCGCACGTGTCCTAGGATGGCCGCGTGAGCTTCGACGAGTGGGTGCTGGCGTTGCACGTGCTGAGCGCCTTCGCCTACATCTCCGGTGTCGTGCTGTTCTGGGTGCTGATCGTCGCGGTGCGACGCGCTGACAGTCCGGAGGAGACGATCCGCCTCGAGCCGGTGGTAAAGGTCGGGAACGCGGCGATCGGGATCGGCGCAGGCGGCACGATCCTGCTTCGGGATCTGGCTCGCGTTCTCGTACGGGGGCTACGACATCTGGGACGGCTGGATCATCGCGGCGCTCGTGCTCTGGGTGGTCGCGGCCGCGCTCGGCTCGCGTACAGGCGCCGCGTACATGCAGGGCATGAACAAGGCGCAGGGAGCTCCAGGCGGCCGGCCAGACGGGGCCCGAACGCCGAGCTGCTCGCGCTGAACCGGACGCAGAGCGGAGTCCTGCTGCACGCCCTCGCGTCCGTCGTCGTGCTGCTCATCGTCGTCGACATGATCTGGAAGCCCGGCGCATGAGCTGGCTTGCTCGCCATGCGCGTCCTGACGACCAGAACTTCCCGCTGCTCGTGCACGTCGTCGGGGCGTCGGTCCTCGTCGGGCGCGCTCCTGACGGGCGCGAGCCTGCATCGCGTTCGCGCGCGGCGAGCGTGAGCCTGCTCCGCCTCGGCTACTGGACGCTCCTCGTCGTCGCGCTGCCCGGCTACGTCGTGATGCGGATCGGCGCGCAGCTGGATCTACTCCGAAGCAGGGCTGGAACGACCTCGAGGGCGCACCGACCCGACCTGGCTCGACATCGGCTACATCGTCGCCGACCTCGGCGCCGTCCTGCTCCTGATCTCGCTCATCGCCGGCGGAATCGGCGTCCGCCGCCTCCGCGACGGCAAGGGACAGGGCCTGCTCAAGGCGACGATGGTGATCGCGCTCGTGATCCTCGCCGCAGCCGTCGTCGCCGTGTGGGCGATGGCCGGCAAGCCGAACTAAGGAGGACCCTTGCGGCGAGCGGGCTGATAGCTAATGATTCACGTGCAGGGCATGGCACCAGGCGAGTGCCGAGCCCTGTATCTGACGGCCGATCGCGGGCTCCCGGTTGAGGAGCCCGTGGTCGTTCTCAATCCGCGGAACACGAGCAACGTCGGGGAAACATGGTTTCCCCCACGCTCTAAAGCGCCGCGAGGTACTTCGACTTCTCCCACTCCGTGACCTGGACGCGGTACTCGTCCCACTCCTTGCGCTTCAGCTCGACGTAGCGCGGGAAGATGTGCTCGCCGAGCGCGCGCCGCATGAGGTCGGACTCGTCGAGCTCGTCGATCGCCTCGCCGAGCGACTCCGGGAGCGCGATGATCCCCTGCTCCCTCCGCTCGGTCGCGGACAGCCGGTAGAGGTTCGACTCCATCGGATCGGGCAGCTCGTAGCCCCGCTCGATCCCCTCGAGCCCCGCGTGCAGGAGCGCCGCGAAGGCGAGGTACGGGTTGCAGGCGGGGTCCGGGCAGCGGATCTCGGCGCGCGTCGCCTGCTCCGAGCCGGGCTTGTAGAGCGGGATCCTGATCAGCGCCGAGCGATTCCGCTGCGACCAGGCGACGTAGACCGGCGCCTCGTAGCCGGGCACGAGCCGCTTGTACGAGTTCACCCACTGTGCGAGCACGGCCGCCATCTCGCGCGCGTGCACGAGCAGCCCGGCGATGAACGCCTTCGCGGTCTTGGAGAGGTGGTACTCGTCGCGGCGGTCGAAGAACTGGTTCCGCCCGCCCTTGAAGAGCGACATGTGCGTGTGCATCCCGGACCCGTTCTCGCCGAACAGCGGCTTCGGCATGAAGGTCGCGTAGTACCCGTGCCAGGCGGCGACCTCCTTGACGATGAGGCGGTACGTGATCGTGTGGTCCGCCATCGCGAGCGCGTCCGCGTAGCGCATGTCGATCTCGTGCTGCGAGGGCCCGACCTCGTGGTGGTGGTACTCGATCGGGATCCCGACCGACTCGAGCGCGGCGATCGTGTCGTTGCGCATCTCCGTGGCCGCGTCCTGCGCGGTCATCGCGAAGTAGCCGCCCTCGTCGATCGTGTCCGTGCCCTGGTCGTCCTCGAACACGAAGTACTCGAGCTCCGGCCCCACGTTGAACGCGTCGAAGCCCATGCTGCGCATCCGCTCGAGCGCGTTGCGGAGCGCGAAGCGCGGGTCGCCCTCGTACGGCTCGCCGTCGGGCGTCACGACGTCGCAGATCATCCGCGCGACCTTCGCTCCGATTGCGTTCCCGTGCTCGTCGAGCGGCCGCGGCATGAGCTGGAAGCTCGCCGGGTCGGGGATCGCGACCATGTCCGACTCCTCGATCGCGTTGAAGCCGGTGATCGACGAGCCGTCGAAGCCCATGCCGTCGTTCAGCGCCTCCTCCATCTCCGACGGCGTGATCGCGAAGGACTTCAGGTGCCCCTCGAGGTCGGTGAACCAGAAGAGGACGTGCTCGACGCCCTCGTCCCGGATCCGCTTCAGGACCGCGCGCCGCGCGGCGACCGGCGTCTTCGCACGGTCCTTGCTCCTCACCATCGTGCTTCTCGAGCTCGTCTTGCGCGCCTGCGTCCTCGGTCGTGCCATGTCGTTTCCTCCTCGGAAATGGAAAAAGCCCCGGACGACAGATGCCGCCCGAGGCTTCGTCGCCTCACAAAGACCGCGAGACCCTAGCAGGGAGCCCTAGGCGGAGGCGCCGGTGTAGTGCTTGAGGCCGAAGCGCCAGAACCAGCGCGTGAACGCGAACAGCACGACGGTGAAGACCGCCGCGAGCGCGAGCGTCTGCCAGTCGAGGCGCGCCGTCAGCGCCTCGGCCGGGACGGTGACCGCGAACGCGATCGGGACGAGGAAGGTGACGCTGTAGCGGAGCCAGCCCGGGTAGATGCCGACGGGCCAGCGCCCGGTCTGGAAGACGCCCTCGAAGAGATCGGGCAGGAACCACATGCGGACGACCCAGAAGGCGCCGGTCGCGAGCACGAGCCAGAAGCAGTAGAGGAGGACGGCGCCGAACGTGAGCGCAACGGCGAACGCCAGGGCGTCGAGGAGTCCGAGGTCGGCTCCGAGGCGGACGAGCGCGAAGCCGACGACGGCTGCACCAGAAACGATGTCGATCGTCTGCCAGATCTGGACCTCGCGGACGCTGATCAGTATCTGCGCATCGACCGGCTTCGTCAGCGCGTGGTCGAGCCTCCCCTCCTGCACGTCCTCGGTCAGCCGCATCATGTTCGGCTGGATGACGGCGCGGATGACGCCGCCCATCAGGATCTGGATCCCCATGACCGCGAGCAGCTCCGACTGCGACCACCCGTTCAGCTCCGTCGTGTGCGAGTAGACGAGCGCGAGCACGACGAGCCCGGTTGCGAGCTGGAGCAGCGACTGGAGCACCTGGAGCGCGAAGTTGACGCGGTACTGGAGCTCGGCCATGACGCCGACGCGGAGGTGGAGCAACGCGATACGGAGCGTCGTCATCTAGTTTCCGACCGCCGAGTAGCGCCGGATCGCGCGCCGCCAGAGGAGCGAGAACACGCCGATGCCGATCGCTGTCCAGAGCACCTGCATCGCGAGGCCACCCGCCAGCTCCGCGTTCGAGTATTCGCCGACGAGCGTCTGGATCGGGAAGTAGAACGTCCACTGGAACGGGAAGAACCACGCGACCGTCTGGACCCAGTCCGGCATGAGCGTCATCGGCACGAGCCGGCCGGAGAGCAGCAGCTCGAGCGTGAAGTAGAGGTTGAACAGCGCGCCGACGCGCGTCGTCCAGAACGTGACCATGCCGAGCGTGGACTGCGCGAACGTCCTGATCAGGTACGCGCCCCAGATCGCCACGAGGAACACGGCGATCTCGAGCGGGCGGACGCCGAAGGTCGGGTCGAACGCGAACGTGAGCCCGATCGCGATCGGGAGGTAGAACAGCACCCACACGAACTTTCCGCCAGCGAACTGGGCGATGTCGTAGTGGATGGGATGGAGCGGCCGCAGCAGCTGGCCGGAGAGGATGCCTTCCCGAACGCGCCACTCCCAGCCGAACGGGGTGAAGACGACGTTCATGTTCCGGACGAGCGTCCAGACGATGTAGTACGCGGCGAGGTCTCCCGGCGTCAGCCCGCCGACGGTGCCACCCGACTCCTCCGCGATCGTCGTCCAGACGACGAGGTAGATCACGGGCTCGGCGACCATCCCGAGCAGGTACATGTAGATCGCAGCCCGGTACTGGAACTGCGTCTGCACCTCGGTGCGCATCGTGGTCAGGTAGAAGTCGACCAGCGAGCGGAGGCGTCCCTCGCGGCCGCGAGGAGCTGCTTCGGCCGCAGTCGTCACTCCTCGGCCTTCTGCGCGAACACGAGCTCGATCACGTCCTCGATCGGCGGGTCCTCGACGTTCAGGTCGAGCACCTCCTGCTCGGCGAGCAGGCGTGCCGTCACGCGCGCCGTGTCCGCCTTCGGCACGCGCAGCGTCACGAGATCGCCGTCGCGGTGGATCACCTCCCCGTACGAGGAGAGATCACCCGCGCCGTTCTCGAGCGCGACCGCGATCGTCTTCCACGCGGCAACCGTGCCCGCGAGCGCCGCGAGGTCGCCGTCGAACAGGATCCGCCCGTGGTGGATGACGATGACGCGCTCGCAGAGCGCCTCGACGTCGGCCATGTAGTGGCTCGTCAGCATCACCGTCGCGCCGTGGCGCTTGCGGTACGCGGCCACGAACTCGCGGATCCGCTTCTGCATCGTCACGTCGAGCCCGATCGTCGGCTCGTCGAGGAAGAGCACCTGCGGGCGATGCAGCAGCGAGCCGACGATCTCCACCTTCATCCGCTCCCCCAGGGACAGCTGCCGGACGGGCTTGCGGACGAGGTCGCCGATCTCGAGCAGCTCGACGAGCTCGTCCCGCAGCGCGAGGAAGTCCGCGCGCGGGATCTGGTAGATCGAGCGGTTGAGCTCGAACGAGTCGAGCGCGGGGAGGTCCCACTGCAGCTGGTTGCGGTTCCCCATGACGAGCGCGATCCGGCGCAGGAACTCGCGCTCGCGCTTCGACGGGACGTGGCCGAGCACGCGCGCCTCGCCGCTCGTGACGTAGAGCAGGCCCGACAGCATCTTCAGCGTCGTCGTCTTGCCCGCGCCGTTCGGCCCGAGGAAGCCGACGATCTCGCCCGGCGCGATGTCGAAGGTGATGCCGTCGACCGCGCGCACCTCCTTCGTCGTGCGCCGGACCAGGCTCTTCGTCGCGGCACGAAGCCCGGCCTCGCGCTCGGGGACGTCGAAGGTCTTCCGCAGGTCTGCGACGTGAACTGCTGCTTCGCTCATCCGGACCTCTTGAGCTTCCCGTGCTTCTTCGCGTACTGCTCGCCGCGGCTGAAGATCCAGAGGCCGAGCGGGATCGAGATGACGCCGATGACGATCAGCGGCAGGAGCTCGTCCCACATCGCGGTCAGGCCCTGGCCCTCGAGGATCGCCTCGCGGATCCCGTCGAGCGCGTAGGTCGCCGGCGAGATCGTCGCGATCCACTGCATCCACTCGGGCAGCACCTCGACCGGGTAGTAGACGCCGGAGACGACGAGCAGCGTCCCCTGCGCGACGAACCCGAGCTGCGTTCCCTTCTCGGGCGAGATGAGCGGGAGCACCGACATCATCATCCCGATCCCGATGAACGAGACCGACGAGACGACGAGGACGACGAACGCGGCGAAGTAGTCGGCATTCGGCATCGAGAGGTCGAAGAACACGAACGCGCAGACGACGAACAGGAACGCCGCCCGCACGAGCCCGTACAGGATCGCGAAGGCGCCCTGCCCGGCCAGATGCATCGCCCGCGAGAGCGGGGCCATGAACGTGTACTCGATCGTTCCCTCCCAGCGCTCCCAGGCGACCGTCTCCATCAGGAACATGAAGAGGATCCCGAGGTACGCCCACACCACGGCTCCGATGAGCAGCGTCGTCATCGTCTCGTTCACGTCCAGCGAGCCGCCGGACGCCTCGATGCCCTTGGCGATGAAGACGATCGTGAGCGTGTTCGCGACCGTCCAGGCGAACCACGCGAGGTCCCACCAGATGTAGCGCTTCGTGAGGTAGGCGTTGCGCTCGACGACGCCGCCGGCGCCGACGAGCTCCGCGCGCATCGTCCCGTACATGCTTCTCATGCGAACACCTCCCGGTCGTCGTCCTCGTCGTCCTCGTCGCCCTCGGCCTCGAACTCGCGCCCGGTGGCCGCGAAGAAGGCCTCCTCGAGCGTGGCCGCGCCGTACCGGCGCTTGATCTCGTCCGCCGGCTCGAGGAAGAGGAGCCGGCCGCGGTCGAGGATCCCGACCCGCTCGGCGAGGATCTCGGCCTCGCTCAGGTCGTGGGTGCAGAGCAGGATCGTCGAGTCGTGCGAGGTGCGGATCTCGCGGATGAAGTCCTGCACCTCGAGCTTCGAGCGCGGGTCGAGCCCGGTCGTCGGCTCGTCGAGCAGGAGCACGACCGGCGAGGTCAGGAGCGCCCGCGCGAGCGCGACCTTCTGCTGCATCCCGCGCGAGAGGTTCTCCATCGACTCGTCACGCCGGTCGGCCGGGAAGCCGACGCGCGTGAGGATCTCGGGAATCTTGTCGCGCGTCTGGCCCGAGGTCATGCCGTAGTAGCGGGCCGCGTAGCTGAGGTTCTCGGCCGCCGACATCTTCTTGAAGAACGACGCCTCCACCGAGACCCGGTTGACGAGCCGCCGCACCGCGCGATGCTCGGCCACGACGTCGTGCCCGAAGATCTCGGCGCCGCCGCCATCAGGCAAAAGCAGGGTCGAGAGGAGCCGGACGAGCGTCGACTTCCCGGACCCGTTCTGGCCCAGGATGGCGACCGTCTCACCCCGCTCGAGCGTGAACGTGACTCCGTCGAGGGCGACCCGGGTACGCCTTGGCTTGCCGAAGCGCCGCTTGCTCTTGCGATCGCGCCGCGTGAACTCCTTGCTGAGCTCGCACACGGCGATGGCAGGTGGCGACGATACGTCGCGGATGCC
Source organism: uncultured Actinomycetes bacterium (assembly GCA_963716605.1). Classification (GTDB taxonomy): domain Bacteria; phylum Actinomycetota; class Thermoleophilia; order Gaiellales; family Gaiellaceae; genus GMQP-bins7. The sequence goes on from CAVQTO010000002.1 coordinate 208,396, forward strand.
CTCCATCGGTACTGCCTCTTGAATCTCCGTCATCTGGTGCTCCTTCGAAGAACTGCGTAGCGAGAAACGTGCAAGCGAGAGCCGGGCCCACGTGGCTCCTTGGAGACTTCTCAAGGGAGCCGAACGGGCCTCGACATCCGGTATCTCAGCTACGGAGGAGCAGCACTAGGTCGCGGAGGATAGCCACGCGACCGGACGCGGTCAACCTAAGGATCTTGCGCGCCGAGAGCCGGGCCGGGCCCACTTGGGATCGCGTCTGCGTCAATCTCGCTCATGCGCGAACCTCCCTCGGCGACGTCGCTCGCGGCTGCGAGCACGAGCCAGAAACCGTACCAGCGCGGTCGGAGCAACGCTTGCCTCCGTCCGCGAGCGTGGCTAAGGTGGGTCGCAGGACGGAGCCGCGGAGGGCTCCGCCCGAGGCGACGTGGCCTCAGGACTCATAAGAGTCCTGGGGTCTTTTTGTTGGTCCGAACCCAGTGTCATCCGAGCGAAGAGAGGAGCGGGGAATGTCCGAGATCGAAGAGCGGCAGCACTACCTGCGAAACGGCGGCGAGACGCTGCCGGACGCGCGCGAGGCGCTCGAGTGGGCGACCGAGACGCGCGCGGCGATGGTCGACCTCAAGTTCTGCGACCTGCTCGGCACCTGGCAGCACGTCACGCTGCCGATCAGGGCGTTCGACGAGTCGGCGTTCGACGAGGGCCTCGGCTTCGACGGTTCGTCGATCCGCGGCTGGCAGGCGATCCAGGACTCGGACATGCTGCTCATGCCGGACGCGTCGTCGGCGATCCTCGACCCCGCGACCGAGGCCCCGACGCTCTCGCTCGTGTGCGAGATCGCGGACCCGATCACGCGCGCGCCGTACGCGAAGGACCCGCGGGGAGTCGCGCGCCGGGCTGAGGAGCACCTCCGCTCGACGAACATCGCGGACACCGCGTACATCGGCCCCGAGTGCGAGTTCTTCGTCTTCGACGAGGTGCACTACGACCTCGGCCCGAATCGCTCCCACTACTCGGTCGACTCGGCCGAGGGCTACTGGAACTCCGGAAAGCCCGGACTCGGCTATACCGCCCGGCCGAAGGAGGGCTACTTCCCGGCGGCGCCCTCGGACACGCTGCACGACCTCCGCACGGAGATGGTGCTGACGCTCGAGCGGATCGGCATCCCGTGCGAGTTCCACCATCACGAGGTCGCGTCGGGCGGCCAGTGCGAGATCGACCTCCGCTTCACGACGCTGACACGCATGGCCGACCAGGTCATGACCTACAAGTACGTCGTCAAGAACATCGCGCGGCGGCACGGCAAGAGCGTCACGTTCATGCCGAAGCCGATCTACGGCGACAACGGCTCGGGGATGCACACGCATCAGTCCCTCTGGAAGGAGGGCACGCCGCTGATGGCCGACAAGTCGGGCTACGCAGGGCTCTCGCAGCTCGCGCGCGCTTATGTCGGCGGCCTGCTCGCGCACGCGCCGGCGCTGCTCGCGTTCTGCGCGCCGACGACGAACTCGTACCGGCGGCTCGTCCCCGGCTTCGAGGCACCGGTCAACCTCGTGTACTCGCAGCGGAACCGCTCGGCGTGCATCCGTATCCCCATGTACTCCGAGTCGGCGAAGGCGAAGCGGATCGAGTTTCGCCCGCCCGATGCCGCCGCGAACCCGTACCTCGCGTTCGCGGCGATGCTCATGGCGGGGCTCGACGGGATCCAGCGCGGGCTCGATCCGGGCGCCCCGGCCGACTACGACCTGTTCGAGGACGCGGACGCCGACGTGCCGCAGGTGCCGGGCTCGCTCGAGGGCGCGCTCGACGCGCTCGAGGCCGATCACGAGTTCCTGCTCGCCGGCGACGTCTTCTCGGAGGAGCTGATCGCGACCTGGATCGCGTGGAAGCGGGAGAACGAGATCGACGCGGTGCGCCTGAGGCCGCATCCGGCCGAGTTCGCTCTCTATTACGACTGTTAGGCCCACTACGAGGGCACAGGTAGCGAGGGGTCGGGCTCACGGGCCCGGCCCCTCCGCGCCTTCGACCAGGAGCGCGCCCACGACGATCGCGGCGAGCGCCGTGATCTGCGTCTTCCCGTCGAGCTCGGTGCCGAGCGGGATCGTCGTAAGCGCGACCGCCGCGGCGACCAGCCTGGCGCCGCCGCGCGGGATCCCGAGCGCACGCCGGAACCCGACGTCGCAGGCGACGAAGAGCGCCACGCCGACGGCCAGCTCGCCTGCGATCCACGTGTCCAGCTCGGCCGCGGGCGCACCGACCGCCTTCTTCAGGCCGGCGGCGACGGCGATCACGCCGAGGAGGATCCCGAAGTGCCAGTACCCGTACCCGATCAGGGCCAGCACGGGGCGGCGCTCGGGCGGCGCGTCGTGGAGCGCCTGCTCTGCCGCGCCCTCATCCGAGAAGTACAGCCACCACAGCGACGCGCTGAGCGCGAGCGAGAGGAGCGCGACGAGCGCGATGCTGAAATCGAGCGCGAGGTCGGATGCCCCTACGCCGATGACGACGACGGACTCCCCGAGCGCGACGATGACGACGAGCCCATGGCGCTCGACGAAGTGAGCGGGAGTGACGACGAAGCCCTCGACGCCCCCGAGCCATGGCGTCACCCAGAGCAGAAGCGCAGTGCCGGTCCACAGGATCCACTGCGCGTCGCCCCCGAGCGCGCCGCCGGCGACCACGAGCGCGACGGCGGCGATGTTGAAGGGGACGATCCGAAGGATCGCGGCGACCTCCGACACCGACGTGCCCTTCGCGTACATGCCTGCGTGCAGGAACACCACGACCAGATACGGAAGACCGAACGCGAGCCCGCTCCCCTCGAACGCCTCGGGAACGGCGAGCGCGATCACGAGGAAGCCGCCCATCCCGCCGAGGAGGAGCAGCCGGTGGCGCAAGAGGTCGGTGGCGATCGCGTTCGTCAGCCACGCATACGCGTCGTACATCCACCAGATCAGCAGGAACATGACGACGACCTGGACGACCGACGCCGCGTCGCCGCCGTCCACGAGCACACCGGTCAGCTGCGTGATCGTGAAGACGAAGACGAGGTCGAAGAACAGCTCGAGCGTCGAGACGCGAACCGCGCGCTCCGGCGAGGCAGGCACGCGCGGATCATGTACGAGCGAACCAGAAGTCGACGGTCGGAACAGGCGCCCCGATCGAGCCGGAGGCCGGCTTCGCCGGCCGGGAGGCTGGCGCGGCGTGCTCCCAGCCCGAGACCGAAGGAGGGGGTTGGCGGGAAACCATGGGTTCCCCCGCCTCGCTAGCGGAGGGAGAAGGTGACGCTGATGGTTGCGGTCGTCTCCTGCTGGCCGGGGACGATCGGCGTCGCCGCGTCGAGTGCGGCGCGCTCGGCGTAATAGGGCTGCGGCGACTCGGCGGAGCCCTCGACGATGGTCGTGATCGCGCCGAGCGAGCGGCCGGCGGCCTTCGCGAGCACCTGAGCGCTGGCGCGAGCCTCGTCGACGGCCTTGGCGAGCGCCTTCCGGTGGAGCTCCTCGGCATTGCTCGAGCTCATACCGGGCCCGGAGATCGAGTTCGCGCCGGCGCCGACAGCGGCGTCCACGGCGCCCGGAGCGTCGGTGACATCGGTGACGGCCGACACGGAGTTGGACGCGGAATACCCGATGACGGTACTTCCTTCGCCGTGGACGGGATAGACGCTCACGTACTCCGTCCTGAGCTCGCGCGCGCCCGCCTGGCGGAGGACGTTGATCACGCGGCGGGCGGCGTCGGCGTTCGCGGACACGGCTGCACGGGCGGTGGCGCCGCGGGTCTCGACGCCGAAGGACATTTGCGCCTCGTCGGGCACCGCGTTGACGGTCCCGACGCCGGTCACGGTGATCGAGTCCGTCGCCTCGGGTGCGTCCTGCGCGCCGGCGAGGTCGGGCAGGCCGACGGCGCCGGCGAGAGCTACGACGGTGAGCCCACCGGCGATGACGAGGAGCAGACGCTTCATGGGTTGACCTCCGTGGTCGGGTTGACGACGGGGATACGCCACCACCCCGAGCTCGCGTCACACGTCTGCAGCTACTCCCAGCCGAGGTACGGGGCCGCGCCGCGCTTGAAGACGCCGCGCGAGATGATCGAGCGCTGGATCTCGCTCGTCCCCTCCCAGATCCGGTCGACGCGGAGCTCCCGGAAGAAGCGCGCGGCCGGGCTCTCGACCATGTACCCACGACCGCCGAGCGCCTGCACCGCGCGGTCGGCGACGCGTCCCGCCATCTCGGACGCGTACAGCTTCGCCATCGCCACCTTCCCGTGCACGACCCGCCGGTCGGCGAGCGTGTCGAACGCGTGCGCCGCGTGGTAGGTCAGCAGGCGCGCGGCGTGGAGCTCGGTGAGCGAGTCCGCGAGCGGGAACGAGACGCCCTGGTACTCCGCGATCGGTGAGCCGAACGCCTCGCGCTCCTGCGCCCACTCCGCCGTGAGATCCACGAGCCGCAGCGCCGCCCCGCAGCAGCGCGCGGCGATGAAGAGTCGCTCGACGAGGATCCATTCCTTCGCACCCTCGTCGCCGCTCGCCGGCACGCGGTGGGCCTCCGGCACGCGGCAGTCGCGGAACACGATCTCCGGGTGGTGGTCGACGTACGGGTCGTGCAGGAAGCCCGGCGTGCGCCGGATCTCGAGCCCGGGCGCGTCCGGGTCGACGAGGAAGAGCGTCTGCTCCCCCTCGGCCACCGCGAGCACGATGTAGACGCCCGGGTCGCCCTCGCTCGTGACGAACCACTTCTCGCCGTTCAGCACCCACTCGTCGTCGTCTCGGGTCGCCGTCGCCTGCAGCCCCGAGAGGTCGGAGCCCGCGCCCGGCTCGGTGAGGGCCCACGCCTCGCGGTACTCGCCGCGGACGATCGGGAGCACGTACTTCTCGACCTGCTCGGGAGTCGCGATCTCGTACAGCTCGCGCGGCCCGCGGTCGACGACCGCGAACCCGAGGCCGTTCGTCGCCTTTCCCGACTCCTCCTCGAGCGCGACCTGGCCGAGCATCGAGAGGTCGCTCCCACCGACCGCGGCGGGCATGTTCAGCATCGCGAACCCCGCGTCGCGGGACTTGCGGCGGAGGTCTGCGATTTCCACGTCGTCGATCGAGCCGCGCTCGGCGATGCGCGCCTCGAGCGGGTAGACCTCGGACTCGACGAACGCACCGACAGCCGCTTTGAGCGCGCGGATGTCTGCTGGGAGCTCGGGGACGACCATCGCGCGGCAGCCTAGTCGGCGGCCCCCTCGAACGCGCCGCGCTCGGCGTCGGTCAGCGGCCGCGAGCGGCCGGCCTCGCGGTCGCGGGCGACGAGGACCGCCTCGGACTCCGCCGAGAGATCGCCTCCGCGAGTGCGGATCTCCTCCCGCAGCGTGAAGCTCGAGGTGCCGATCCGCTCCAGCCGGCACGACACGACGACCTCCTCGTCCTCGAGCCGAAGCTCGCGACGGAAGTCGATCGCGACCCGCGCGAGCACGAAGTCCCACGGATCGCCGACGCCCGCGAGCGCCCGCTCGACCCACTCGTCGCGGCACTCCTCGAGGTAGGTCGCGTAGACCGCGTTGTTCACGTGCAGGTACGCGTCGACGTCGCGCCAGCGGATCTCGATCGTCTTCTCGTGCGCCACCGCGCGACTCTACGGAGAGAATGCGCCCCGTGTCCGACGTGCGCGCGCTCGTCTTTCCCCGCTCGCTCGCGGTCGTCGGAGCGTCACCGCGGAACGTCGACGCGGTCGAGACCGTCGTGCGGAGCGGAGTGACGGCGTGGGGCGTGAACCCGAACCGCGACGAGGTGGCGGGCCTCCGCTGCTTCCCGAGCTTCGCCGAGCTCCCCGAGCAGCCGGAGGCCGCGTTCCTGCTCGTGAACCACGAGCGGGTCGAGGCGGCGTTCGAGGACGCGGCCGCGGCCGGAGTGCGCGCGTTCGTGGTCCCCGGAGTCGGCGCGGAGGCGGGCGCGGCCGCGAGGCCGACGACCGAGCGGCTCGCGGCTCGCGCGCGAGAGCTCGGTGCGACGCTCCTCGGGCCGAACTGCATGGGGACGTACGCGCCCGGCGGGCCGGCCGCCTGGATCGGGCGCGCTCCGGAGACGACCGCGGCCGGCCACGTCTCCGTGCTCTGCCAGTCGGGCTCGATCGCGGACGCGTTCCTCTCGCTCGGAGGCCGCGTCGGCTTCCGCTGCGTCGTCTCCTCCGGAAGCGAGGCGGTGACGGACGCCGCCGACTTCGTGTCCTTCTTCGCCGAGGACGAGGAGACCCGTGCGGTCGGGCTCTTCCTGGAGACGGTGCGGCGGCCCGACGCGTTCATGGCGGCGCTCGAGGCGTGCGCCGAGGCCGAAAAGGCCGTCGCGTGCCTCAAGGTCGGCCGCTCCGACGCCGCTGCGCGCGCGGCGCTCTCGCACACCGGAGCGCTCGTCGGCTCGGATCGCGCGTTCTCGGCCGTGCTCCGCCGCTACGGCGCGATCGAGGTCGACGACTTCCACGAGCTCGTCGAGACGCTCGAGATCCTCGGCCGTCGCCGCAGGCCTCGAGGCCCGCGCATCGCCGCGATCTCGGAGTCGGGTGGCGAATGCGCGCTTCTCGCCGACCAGGCCGAGGCCGCCGGCATCCCGTTCGAGCCGCTGGCCGACGCCCTCGCGGCCCGCCTCACGGCCGAGTTCCCGAACTACCTCGCGCCCGGGAACCCGCTCGACGCCTGGGCGGTCGCGGACGAGACCGTCGTCTACCCACGCTCGCTCGAGCTCCTGGCCGAGTCGGGCGCGTTCGACGTGCTCCTCGGCCAGGCCGACCTCTCGCAGTTCCGCGACGAGACGAACGACGAGTGGTGCGAGCTGACGCTGCGTGCGCTCGCCCGGCTCGCCGAGGAGCACGACCTCTTCGCCGCCGCGACGACCGTGCACAGCGCCGATCCCCCGCGCCGCTTCCAGGAGCTCGCGCGCGAGCTCGACCTCCCGCTCCTGCGCGGCCCGCGCGACGCGATGCGCGCGCTCGCGCACGTGATCCGGCTTCGGCGATGGAAACCGACGGAGGCCGGCGAGGCGCCGGACGTCCGCGACCTCCTCCACCCCGGCCCGCTCCCCGAGCACGAGTCGGCGCTCGTCCTCGAGCGCTGCGGCGTCCCGTTCGCGCCGCGCCGCCGGGCCGCGACGCCCGAGGAGGCCGCGGCCGCCGCCGCCGAGCTCGGACCGCCGGTCGTCGTCAAGCTCGACGGGCCGGCGCACAAGAGCGCGGTCGGCGGAGTCGTCCTCGGCGTCGAGTCGCCAGAGGCCGCCGCCGACGCGGCGCGCAGCCTCGGAGGACCGGTGCTCGTCGCCAAGCAGGTCGACGCCGGCCCCGAGGCGCTCGTCGGGATGACCCGCGACCCCGACTTCGGCCCGGTGCTCGCGGTCGGGCGCGGAGGCGCGGCCGTCGAGCAGATGGACAGCGTCGTGCTCTCCCTCGCACCTGCCGATCTCGACGACAGCCGCGCGCTCGTGACAGAAGCCGGACTCGACGACCCGGATGACGTGATCGCGCGCACGCTCGCCGCGATCGGCGACCTCGCGCTTGCGTACCCGGAGATCGAGGCAATCGACGTCAACCCGCTCGTCGTCGGCCCGAAGGCGACGCTCGCGGTCGACGCGCTCGTGGTCGTCGCCGGATTGACCGCGTACCCGGGCTCTGGTTCACTCGCGGGGGCACGCGACGAGGAGGGCCGATGACGACGATCCATCCGCGGGAGTCGAGGTACGGGCGGCGGGAGTTCCTGGGCCGATCTACGGCGAGCGTTCTCGCGCTGTCGAGCATGGGGACGCTCCTGTCGGCGTGCGGAGGCGGAGACGGGGGCGAGACCGCCGAGCTCGTGCTCGCGCGGCCCGACAACCCCGTTACGTGGCAGCTCTTCGACGACAACCCGGCGATCGCATCCGGGCTCGAGCCGGAGAGCGGCACGCTCCGCATCTACAACTGGAACGGCTACCTGTGGCCGAGGATCAAGAAGGACTTCGGCAAGGAGTACGGGGTCGAGGTCGAGGAGACGTACTTCGCGACGATGGACGAGGCGATCGCGAAGATCTCGTCCGGCGCGATCGACTACGACGTGTTCATCCCGACACCCGACCGTCTTGGGCGCCTGGTCGTCGGCAAGGTGCTGCAGCCGCTGAACCACGAATACCTCCCGAACCTCGTGAACGCGTGGCCCTCGGTGCAGGACCCCTGGTACGACAAGGGCTCGCGGTACACGGTCCCGTACCTGACCTGGACGACCGGCATCGGGTATCGCACGGACAAGATCTCGAGGACGCCGCTCGACTTCGAGAACCCGTACGAGATCTACTGGGACGAGGCGAACCGCGGGAAGACGTACCTCCTCGACGACAGCCGCGACGCGGCCGGGCACATGCTCCTGAAGAACGGGATCACGGACATCAACACCGAGGACCCCGAGCACATCGAGCACGCGAAGGAGGAGCTCAAGTCGCTCATCGACGCCGTCAACGTGAAGCTCTCGACGGACGACTACACGAACCTCCCCGAGGGGCGCGCATGGGTGCATCAGACCTGGTCGGGAAGCGCGATCTCGGCGCCGTCGTACCTGCCGCAGGGACTCTCGAGCGACGCGCTCGGCTTCTGGTTCCCCGAGGACGGCAAGGGCACGATCGGCAACGACATGATGGCGATCCCGAAGACGGCGAAGAACCCGGTTCTCGCGCACCACTTCCTCAACTACCTGCTCGACGTGAAGCACGGCTACGACAACTTCGTGAACTACGTCGGCTACCAGCCGCCGCTGACCGAGCTCGATCCGGACCGGCTCGTCAAGGACGGGGTCGTGCCGGCGCACCTGAAGACCGCGATCGTCCGCGAGAGCGACTTCGACACCGGCTACTTCCTCACGGAGCTCTCGCCGGACGGCCAGGTGGCCTGGCAGAACGCCTGGGCCGAGTTCAAGGCGGGTGTCTGACACCGAGCCCCCGGTAGCGGGGACGCGGGGCAACGCCGTCTGGGCAGGGCTCGCGCTGCCGGGCGTCGCCTGGCTCTGCCTCTTCTTCCTGCTCCCGCTGTACGCGATCCTCTGCGTCGCGTTCGGCCGTCTCGATCCGATCTTCCTGACACCGCGGCCGGAGTGGAACCCGCTCCAGTGGAACACGGCCTCGTTCGAGTTCGTCCTCGACGGCCTCTTCACGAGCGGCGCCGCGTTCCAGACGGTGTTCGTGCGCACGCTCGTGTACGTCGTCGTCGCGACCGCGCTCTCGCTCCTCATCGCCTACCCGGTCGCGTACTACGTCGCGCGCTACGGCGGCCGCTGGAAGGGGCTCCTCCTCGCAGGGCTCATCGCACCGTTCTTCATCAGCTACCTGATGCGGATGCTCGCCTGGATCAACCTGCTCCAGGACGACGGGTGGGTGAACGACGTGCTCGTCTGGATCGGGATCCTGGACGCGCCGCGAAACTGGCTGGACGGGCGCGCATCGTCGGTGATCCTCGGCCTCGTCTACGGCTACGTCCCGTTCATGATCCTGCCGCTCTACGCCTTCCTCGACCGCGTCGACCGGAGCCTGCTCGAAGCCGCCCGCGACCTGGGAGCCAGCCGGTTCCAGGCGTTCCGGCTCGTGACGCTGCCGCTCTCGAAGACCGCGATCCTCGCCAGCATCGTGATCATCGCGCTCCCGATGTTCGGCGACTACTACACGACCGACCTGCTCTCGCAGTCGCCGACGACGAGCATGATCGGCAACCAGATCCACCTCTACGTCCTCGGCGGCCAGCAGATCCCGGTCGGGGCAGGGCTAGTGGTGTGCCTGATGCTGTTCCTCTCGATCTTCATGGCCTACTACCTGTTCGCCACCGCGCGGGCGCAGCGACGGATGGGCGCATGACGACGCTCGAGCAGGCCGCACCCGTCGCTCGGAGCCGGACGCGCTTCGGCGAGTGGTGGGCGAACCCGTGGGGAAGGCCGCGCTTCCTCGCGCTCTTCACGGCGCTCTATCTCGCCTGGTCGATCGTCCCGATCCTGATCGCGATCCGGTTCTCGTTCAACGAGGGGCGGTCGCGCTCGACGGCTCAGGGGTGGTCGCTGCGCTGGTACTTCGAGGATCCCGACCTGTCGGTGTGGAATGACCCCGACCTGCGGGCCGCGCTCTTCCAGAGCCTGCGGCTGTCCGCGATCGCGGTGCTCGTCACGGTGCCGCTCGGAGTCGCGCTGGGGATCGGGCTGACCCGCTGGCGCGGACGGGGCGCCGGTACGTCGCGGGCCGTCTCGCTCGCGACGCTCGTCACGCCCGAGATCGTCATGGGCACGGCGTTCCTGCTGGTCTTCACCCATCTGCTGAAGTTCATCGAGCTCGGCACGCCGGCGCAGGCGATCGGCCACATAACGTTCTCGCTGGTCTTCGTCCTCATCATCGTGCGAGGCCGGCTGCTCTCGATCGGGCCCGAGTACGAGGAGGCCGCGCGCGACCTCGGAGCCTCCGCCTTGCAAGCGGTACGCCTGGCCTTGCTGCCGATGCTCGTCCCCGCGATCGTGGCGAGCGCGATCGTCGTGTTCGCGATCTCGATGGACGACTTCGTCATCAGCCAGTTCCTCTCGTCCGGCACGTCGACCGACACGGTTCCCGTGCGGATCTACGGAACCGGCCGCACCGCGCCGACACCCGCGCTCAACGCGCTCGCGGCGCTGACGCTCGCCATCACGATCGTGATCGCGGTCGTGCTCTTCCTCGTGTGGCGCGCCGTCCGCGTGACCCGCGGGCAGACCGGGTCAGGGATCCAGGACTTCGACCCCGGACGCTAGCCGGCCAGTATCGCCTCGGCCGCGGCCTCGCCCGAGCGAACGGCGCCTTCCATGTGCATGTGGCCGCGGCCGGCGATGTCGGAGCACGCCCAGTGGATCGGGCCGACCGGGCGCCGCAGGTCGGGACCGAAGCGGGTGAGGCCGCCGATGCCGAACGTCGCTGCGTACGCGCCGCGCGTCCACTCCTCCGCCGCCCAGTCCGTCTCGACGAGATCCGCTGCTTCGAGCGCGCGCGGGCCGACGAACTTCGCCATGCCCTCGAGGATCGCCGCCCGCCGCGTCGCGTCGCTCATCCGTCCGACCTCGTCCGCCTGCTCGCCCGGGAGGAACGTGCAGAGGACGCCGACCGCGCCCGACGGCGGCGAGTTGTCGTACAGCTCGCGAACGAGCTGATGCGGCGCGAAGCCTTCCCCCGAGAGCCCCTCGCCGCGCCAGAACGGCTCGTCGTACACGGCGAGGTACTTCGTGACGCTGCCCTGCGAGATCGCCTGCTGGAGCCGCATGCGCCACGGCGGGAGCGCCGGCTCGAAGCGGATCGCGTCCACGAGGTTCGGCGGGACCGCGACGATCGCAGCGGACGCGCGCACGGAGATCCCGCCGGCGTCGAGCGCGACTCCGCCCTCCCACCAGCGCATCCCGCGCACCGGCGCCTCGAGGACGACCCGCTCCCCGAGCCGCTCCGCCAGTCGCAGCGGCAGAAGCTGCGACCCGCCGACGACGCGATACGCGAGGCACTGCTCCGCCGCGAAGAGCTCGTACGTCCCGCCCGCGCCCGCGATCGCCCACAGCCCCTGGAGCAGCGAGAACGCGTGCGCCGGCTTCGTGAGGAAGCCGTCGGCGAGGTACGAGGAGAGGTTCTTGCGAGCCTCCACGTCCGGGACCTCGCCCCGGAGCCACTCGTCGAACGTGACCGTGTCGAGCTCGCGCGCGCGGGGATGCTCCCACGGCGCCTCCGGGTCGAGCTCCTTCGCGAGCGCGTCGAGCTTCTCGTCCGCCTCCTTCAGCGCGCGCTCCGAGGCCGAAGACATTCCCGTCTCGGCACCCGAGTGCCGGTGCGCGCGCCCGGCCTCGTCGACGTACACGTCGTCGCCCTCGCGGTAGGCGGGGAAGAGCTCGATCCCGAGCTCGGGCAGGAGCTCGTGCAGCCGCGCGTGGTACGGGGCGACCCACTCGCCGCCGAGCTCGTTCGCCTCGCCGCCGATCTCGGTGTTCCAGAGCCGCCCGCCGACGCGGTCGCGCGCCTCGAGGACGACGACGTCGCGACCCTCTGCGACGAGACGCGCGGCCGCCGCGAGGCCCGCTGCGCCGGCGCCGACGACCGCAACGTCGGCCTCGATCAGACGGTCGCCCACGGCTCCTGGGCGAGCGCGGCGCGGGCTGCGGCTCGTCCCGTGCGCACGGCTCCCTCCATGTAGCCGGCGACCCACTGGTCGGACCCGCAGACGTAGAACGGCGGGTCGTGCGTCCCGTGCAGCGGCCCGACGTGCATGACGTCGCCCGGCCACCAGTGCGTCGCGTACCCGAGCGTGTACGGGTCGACGCCCCAGAGCCGCAGGAAGGTCTGCCTCGGCACGCCCGCCTCGGGCCCGTACATCCGCGCGAGCTCGTCGTGCAGCACCTCCGCGCGATGCTCCTCGGCGGTCGCGAGCAGCCAGGCGAGCCGCTCGGGGGCGACGAGCCCGGAGAGGACACCGGGACGCTGCGGCCACGTCGAGGTCAGCAGGTGCTCGCCCTCGGAGAGGCCGTTCGCGCCGAAGTCCGCCCACACCGCGCGGTCGTAGGTCGTGACCACCTTGGCCGCACGCGCTTGGCGCTGCGCGCGCAGCGACTCGAGTCGCGCGAGCGCGATGCCCTCGATCTCGATCCCGTGCAGGACGCTGACGGGAAGCGCGCACACGACCGCCTCCGCGCGCACGTCCTCACCCGATGCGAGCGTGACGCGACACCCCTGCGGGCTGACGTCCACCGCGGCCACCACGGCGCCGAGCCGGACGCGCTCGCCCAGCTCTGCCCCCATGCGCAGCGCGACCTCGGCGCTCCCCTCCGCGACCTGCATCGACTCCCAGAGGTCGTAGGAGTAGAAGCCGGTGTCGCCGATCGCTGCGGACTTGCGGAGCTCCGAGAGCAGGGAGATACGCTCGCTCGAGCCCGCTGCGAGGGCAAGCGCACCCGCCTCGACGGCACGCAGCGTCGAGGGCAGCGCGCTCACCGAGCGAAGCCAGCCCGCGACGGAGGCATTGTCCAGCCGGGACGCGTCTGGATGCGACCAGGGAGCGTCCGGGTCGACGGTCGCGGCGAGCGCGCCGTACAGCCGTTCCACGCGCTCGAAGTCCCCGCGCTCGTCCGCCGTCGCGAACGGGAACCCGTCCTCGGAGCGGAGCACCCCCTCGAGGAGGTCGTAGGTCGTCGCGCCCGCGACCGCGGTGTACGTCGTCGTCAGCGTGAGCCCGAGCTCCTCGACGAGGCCGAGATACGCGGTGTGCGCGCTGCCGACGAGCTCGCCGCCGAGCTGCACCGGGCGCTCGTCGTCCACGGAGACCTGCTCGACGCGGCCACCGACCCGCTCGCGCGCCTCGAGCACGAGGACGTCCGCGCCGCCCGCCGCGAGGTCGCGCGCCGCCGCGAGGCCCGCGAGGCCGGCTCCGAGGACGACGACGTCGGTCACGCGGCTTCGTCCGCCCTCAGCGCGCGGAGCGCGTCCGCCGGGAGATGCGCGGTCACGGCGTCGCCGCGCGCGTACGGCGGCGGCTGCCCCGTGTTCGCGACGAGAGCCTGGAGCGAGGCGCCGCTCTCGGTGAGGACGAACACCTGCGTCGTCGAGCCGAGATAGACGAGCTCGCGCACGTGGCAGCGCAGGCGGTTCGCGCCCTCGCCGCCCTCCGGCTCGAGCTCGATCCGCTCGGGCCGGATCGTGACGCGGACGTCGCCGGCGGCCCGCGTGTCGCCGCGGCGCGCTTCCAGTCGGACGCCTTCGACGGTCACGGACCCCGAGCCGTCGCCCGTCCCCGACATGAGGTTCGAGACGCCGAGGAAGTCGGCGACGAAGGCGGTCTCGGGCTCCTCGTACACCTCCCGCGGCGACCCCAGCTGCTGGATGCGCCCGCCCTCCATGACTGCGAGCCGGTCGGACATGGTCAGCGCCTCCTCCTGGTCGTGCGTCACGTACAGGAACGTGATCCCGACGTCGCGCTGCAGGCTCTTGAGCTCGACCTGGAGCCCGCGCCGGAGCTTCGCGTCGAGGGCGCCGAGCGGCTCGTCGAGCAGGAGCACCGAGGGCGAGAGCACGAGTGCACGCGCGAGCGCCACCCGCTGCTGCTGGCCGCCGGAGAGCTGGTGCGGCCTGCGCTCGCCGAAGCCGGCGAGGCTGACGAGCTCGAGGAGCCCAGCGACGCGGCGCCGGCCCTCGTCCTTCGGCACGCCCGTGAAGCGCAGCCCGAACGCGACGTTCTGCTCCACGGTCAGGTGCGGGAAGAGCGCGTAGCTCTGGAAGACCGTGTTCACCGGCCGCCGGTGCGGAGGCGTCTCGGTCACGTCGGCGTCGCCGATCAGGATGCGCCCCGCATCGGGCCGCTCGAAGCCGGCGATCATGCGCAGGCTCGTCGTCTTTCCGCACCCCGACGGGCCGAGGAGCGAGAAGAACTCGCCGCTCTCGACCGCCAGCGAGACGTCGTCGACGGCGACGACGCCGTCGAAGCGCTTGCTCACGCCGCTGAGCGTGACCGCCTGCGAGCGGATGCTCAGGTCTCGAGCTCCCTCTCGAGCGCGGACCGGAGCACGGCGAGCGCCGCATCGGGATCGAGCAGGCCGAGGTACTGGATCGAGTCGAGCCCGTCCGCCGTGGCCGCGAGTCGCCAGCCCGCAGCCTCCGGGTCGACCGACGGCGCCACCGAGCCGTCTGCACGTCCCTCCTCGAGCAGCTCGACGATGCGCTCGGCCCAGGCCCGGTAGCGGTCCTGGACGACCGGCCGCAGCTCCGCGTCGTCGCGCACGCTCGACCAGACCTCGTTCCAGAGCGCGGGCGTGTCCTCGAGCTCGGGGTCGAGCGTCCGGCGCAACGCCCGCTCCGCCCGCTCGGCTCCGGTGGCCAGCTCGGCGAGCTCTGCCTCGAGCGCCTCCAGGCGCCGTTGCTCCGAGTAGGCGAAGGCCGCGCGCAGGAGGTCCTGCCGCGTCGTGAAGTAGTAGTGGACGAGCGTGCGCGAGACACCCGCCTCACGCGCGACGTTCCCGATGCGGAGCGCATGCGCGCCCTCGGCCACGACGACGCGGCAGACCGCCCGCAGGATCTCGTCGACGCGGTTCGTGGCGGGGTTGGCGGCGGCTTGGTACGGGGTCAGCGGTTGCTCCGTTCGGTCACGCCCGAGTATCCTGACTGACAGGACAGTCAGGAGGCAAGCCGCGATGCAGGCAGGAACGACGACGATCACACCGTTCGAGCATCCTCTCGAGGAGGGCTGGACGCTTCCGGCGAGCTGGTACTCGGAGTCCGGCGTGTACGCGGTCGAGCGCGAGCGGGTCTTCGCGCGTGCGTGGCACTACGCCGGCCCGGCCGAGTGGGTCGCCGACCCCGGCAGCTTCTTCGCCGCACAGGTGGGTCATGTGCCCGTCGCGATCGTGCGCGGGAAGGACGGAGCGCTTCGCGGCTTCGTGAACGTCTGCCGCCACCGCGGCCACATGGTCGTCGACGGGCAGGGCTGCCGCGAGACGCTCCAGTGCCCGTATCACGCGTGGACGTACGACCTCGACGGGTCGCTCCGCCGCGCGCCGAGAGCCGACCGCGAGCCGGGCTTCGATCCGAGCGGCCTCTCGCTGCTGCCCGTCGCGATCGGCGTCTGGGGGCCGTTCGTCTTCGCCAACGCCGACCCCGAGGCGCCGCCGCTCGAGGAGTGGCTGGGCGAGCTTCCGGCCATCGTGGGCGAGAGCGGGCTCGAACTGAACCGGGTCCGCTTCCACTCGCATCACGAGTGGCCGATCGCGTCGAACTGGAAGATCGCGATCGAGAACTTCCTCGAGTGCTACCACTGCCCGACCGCGCATCCCGGCTTCAGCAAGGTCGTCGACGTGAGCCCCGACGCGTACCGGCTCGACGTGCACACGACCTTCTCGAGCCAGGTGGGGGCGGTCCGGGCGTCCGCGCTGTCCGGCAACGGACGAGCGTCGTACACGCCGAGCGACGACGTGAAGCAGGCGCAGTACCACTTCCTCTTCCCGGCGACCACGGTCAACATCGCACCCGGGATCCCGAACATCGCCCTCGAGCGCTGGCTCCCGGACGGCCCCGGACGGACGATCGAGGTGACGGACTACTTCTTCGAGCCGGATGCGCCGGCAGGCGAGATCGAGGAGCTCATGGCGTGGGACTCGCAGGTCGCGGAGGAGGACACGGCGCTCGTCGAGTCCGTGCAGCGCGGGCTCGACTCCGGCACCGTCCTCCAGGGACGCCTGATGCCCGAGAGCGAGCAGCTGATCGCGGACTTCCAGCGCCGCGTGCGGGACGCCGTCCTCGGTTAGAGATTGTCTGCGAAGCGGCGACGCGCGTCCGCGAGCGCCTCGCGGATCCCGCCCGGACCGGGCGCGGGTCGCTCGGTGGCGGCACGGGGCTTGCGGAACGTGCCCGCGCGGACCTTCGCCGCGACCTCCTCGTGCGCGTCGCGGAACGGCGTGCCCTTGCGGACGAGCGCCTCGGCGGCGTCAGTGGCAAAGAGCAGCGGGTCGGAGGCGGCCTTCGCGAGCCGGCCGCGGTCGACCTCGAGCCCGCTCACGAGCACGGTGAGCGCGCGCAGGCCGAGACGGACGTCTCGGCGCGTCGCGAACACCGGCGTCTTGTCCTCCTGCAGGTCTCGGTCGTACGCGAGCGGCAGCCCCTTCAGGGTCGCGAGCAGGCCGGCGAGCCGCCCGAGCGCCGTCCCGGCCTTCCCGCGTACGAGCTCGGCGACGTCCGGGTTCAGCTTCTGCGGCATCATCGACGAGCCCGTCGATGCGCTCTCGGGGAGCCGGACGAAGCCGAACTCCGAAGTCGCCCAGAGCGCGATCTCCTCGCCGATCCGCGACAGGTGCGAGAAGAGCACGGCCGCGGCGTAGAGGTAGTCGAGCGCGAAGTCGCGGTCGGCGACGGCGTCGATCGAGTTGCGTAGCTGGCCGGCGGGCGGCGGCAGCTCGAGCGTCGACCCGGCGAGCGCGCCGGCGCCGAGCGGGCTCGCGGACGCGGCCTCCGCAGCGGCGGCGAACCGCGAACGGTCGCGATCGAGCATCTCCACCCACGCGAGCAGGTGGTGGCCGAGCGTGACCGGCTGCGCGCGCTGGAGGTGCGTGTATCCGGGCATGACCGTCTCGGCTTCGGACTCAGCGAACGAGAGGACGACGAACGCGAGCGCGTCGATCCCCTCGCGCGCCTCGGCGCACGCGTCGAGCACGTACAGCCGGAGCGCCGCGACGACCTGGTCGTTTCGCGAGCGTCCGGCGTGAATCTTGCGGCCGACGTCGCCGAGCAGGCGCTCGATCGCGCTGTGGACGTCCTCGTCGCTGTCGAGGTAAGCGTCCCTGTCGTGCGCGATCTCGGCGAGCTTGCCCTCGACCTCGTCGAACTCCTCCGCGGTGAGCAGCCCGGCTTCGAGGAGACGCTGCGCGTGCTCGCGCGACGCCTCGCAGTCGTACGGCAGGAGCTCGGCGTCGTCCGCGCGCAGGAACTCCCACACATCGGGGTCGAGGCTGCCCTCGACCCGCCCTTGCCAAGTCGTCACGCAGTGATTCTGGCGCGTGCGCGAGCTGCGTGCAGTTCGGTCTCGAGCGACGAGATCTTGATGAAGCCCTCGGCGGCATCGTGCGGGAAGGTCTCCCCGGTTCCGTACGAGGCGAGCTCGGTCGAGTACAGGAGGTGCGGAGAGCGGCGACCCGTGACGATGGCCGCGTTCGGCCGCAGCTTGAGCCGGACCTCGCCCGTGACGAGCTGCTGCGTCGAGTCGACGAACGCATCGATCGCCTCCCGTGCCGGGCTGAACCAGCGGCCCTCGTACACGAGCTCCGTCCAGCGCTGCTCGAGCGGGCGCTTCAGACGCGCCTCGTCCTTCGTCAGGACGAGGTCCTCGAGCGCGGAGTGCGCGGCGATGAGCACGATCGCGCCCGGCGCCTCGTACACCTCGCGGCTCTTGATGCCGACGGCGCGGTTCTCGATCATGTCGATCCGCCCGATGCCGTAGGCGCCGGCGAGGCGATTCGTGCGGGCGATCAGCTCGGCGAGCGGAAGCTCCTCGCCGTCGAGCGCGACGGGGATCCCGCGTTCGAAGCCGACGACGATCTCCACGGGGTCCGGGGCAGTCGCGGGATCGGTGGTGAGCGCGTACGGCTCCTCCGGCGGCGCGTTCCACGGGTCCTCGAGCACGCCCGCCTCGATCGCGCGCCCGAACAGGTTCTCGTCGATCGAGAACGGCGAGGCGGCGGTCTGCGTGACCGGGATCCCCTTGCCCAGCGCGTACTCGATCTCCTCGTCGCGCGTCCAGATCCGGTCCCGGAGAGGGGCGATCACGCGAACAGAGGGGTAGTGCGCCTTGAACGCGAGCTCGAAGCGGAGCTGGTCGTTGCCCTTGCCCGTGCACCCGTGGACGACCGCCTCCGCGTCGTGCTCGAGCGCGATCTCGGCGACTGCCTGAGCGATGACCGGTCGCGAGAGCGCGGACACGAGCGGGTACTTGCCCTCGTAGAGCGCGTTGGTGACGATCGCGCGGGCGCACTGCTCGTCCGCGAAGGCGTCCTTCCGATCGACGAGGAGGACGTCGTCCGCGCCGGCGGCGTTGGCACGCGCGATCGACTCGTCGAGGTCGAACTCCTGACCGACATCCACGAGCACGGCCACGACCTCGTCGAACCCGTACCAGTCCTCCTTGAGCCAGGCGAGGATGCAGCTCGTGTCGAGCCCGCCGGAATATGCGACGACGGCCTTGCTCATGCGGCGCCCTCGAGCGTGTAGCCGGCGAGCTCGTCGCGGAGGACCGCGACCGGGGTCGAGTCGCGAGCGACGACGAGGATCGTGTTGTCGCCGGCGAGCGTCCCGGCGATTCCGGGATGACCGGACTCGTCGATCGCCTGCGCGAGCGCGTTCGCGTAGCCGGACGGCGTGGTCAGGACGACGAGCGACCCCGCCGCCTCCATTCCGATCGCATATCGGCGCATTGCTGCTGCAAGCGCACGCAGGCGGTCGGTGTCCGTGGTGCCGGGCGGGGCGTACACGAGCCGCCCGCTCGGAGCGCGCACCTTGACGAGGCCGAGCTCTGCGATGTCGCGCGACACGGTCGTCTGGACGACGTCATACCCGACCTCCTTGAGGGCCGCCGCGACCTCGGCCTGCGTCGAGAGCGCCCGCTCGCGGACGAGGGCGAGAATCGCGTTCTGTCGCTCGCGGCGGATCATAGTATGCGGAAATCTAGCAACATATGCGGCTACGCGAGGGCAGGCTCGGGCGTCGTGGCGGCGAATGCAGCGCCGAGGATCGCGAGCGCCTTCTCCACTTCGGCTCGCCCGATCGTTAGCGGCGGAGCAAGCCGGACGACGTCCTCGCCGGCCGAGAGCACGAGCAATCCTCGCTCGCGGCAGGCGGTGACGACATCCGTCGCCGGCCGGTCGACGACGGCGCCGAGGAGCAGGCCCCGCCCTCTGACTTCGCCGACGCCGGGGAGTGCTGCGAGCCCGTCGGCCAGCGCGGCGCCCTGCCTGCGGACGTTCGCGAGCAGCTCGTCGTCGATCGCCTCGACCACGGCGCACGCCGCGGCGCACGACACCGGGTTGCCGCCGAACGTCGAGCCGTGGTCTCCGGGCGCGAAGGCGCCGGTCGCTCCGTCGGCGACGAGCAGCGCCCCGATCGGAAGGCCGTTCGCAAGCGCCTTCGCCAGCGTCACGAGATCCGGGCGCACCCCGACCTGCTCGAACGCGAAGAACGAGCCGGTCCGGCCGGCGCCGACCTGGATCTCGTCGAAGCCGAGCAGCGCGTCGAGCGAGCGCGCCGCGCGCACGAACTCGTCGGTGAGTGGGACGACGCCGCCCTCGCCGAGGATCGGCTCGAGCAGCACCAGGCCGACGTCGTCGCCGAATGCCTCCACGAGCGAGTCGACGTCGTTCGGCGGCACGAACCGCACCCCGGGGACGAGCGGCTCGAACGCCTGCCGCTTCCCCGGCTGCCCGGTCGCCGACAGGGCGCCCATCGTGCGGCCGTGGAACCCGCCCTCGAGCGCGACGACGCCCGGCTTGCCGGTCGCCTTGCGCGCGTACTTGAGCGCGGCCTCGATCGCCTCCGCGCCCGAGTTGCAGAAGAACGCCTGCGCGCCGCCGAAGCGCTCGGAGAGGAGCGCGGCGAGCTCCTCCGCGGGCTGCGTCCGATAGAGGTTGGACACGTGCCAGAGACGTTCGAGCTGAGTCTGCGCAGCCGCGAGGGGCGCCGGATGGCAGTGCCCGAGCCCGACGACCGCGATCCCGCCGCCGAAGTCGAGGTACTCCCGACCGCCGGCGTCCCAGACGCGTGCTCCGTCTCCGCGCACGAGCTCGAGGTCGACGCGCGCGTACGCCGGCAGCAGCCGCTCGAGCCCTGTCAGCGAGCACCTCCGTCACGCCGATCTCGGCCTGGACGCCGAGCCGCGCCGCCCGAACCGCAGCGAGCAGCTTCGGCACGATGCCGCCCTCGAACTCCCCCGCGGCGAGCATTCGGTCGGCTTGCACTGCCTCGATGCGGTCGGCGAGCGCGCCCTCGACGTAGACGCCGGGAACGTCCGTGAGGAACACGATCCGGTCGGCGCCGAGGCCGATCGCCAGCGCGCTCGCCGCCTCGTCCGCGTTCACGTTGAGCGGGCCGACGGCGATCGGCGCGATGACCGGAATGCGTCCCGCAGCGAGGAGCGCCTCGACCGCCGGAGGCCGGCACGGCACCGGCTCGCCGACGAGCCCGAGCCCCGGAATGCGCCGGGCCTCGAGCCCTATCTCGTCGCCGGCGAGAGCAACCGCCGCGGGACCGAGTGCGGCGGCGAGCTCGGCCCCGACGGCGACCAGCGACATTCGCACGATGGCGACGGCCGCTGGGCTGGTGACGCGGCGCCCGCCCACGAACTCGGTAGGAATCCCCCTCCGGGCGAGCTCGGCGCCGATCTGAGGCCCGGCGCCGTGAACCACGACGACCTCGTTGCCCGCCCGTACGTGATCGAGAACATTGGAGGGGGACCCTGCCGCGACCCGGCCGCCGATCTTGACGACCACGCGGGTCACGTCGTGTACTCCGCGTTCAGTTTCACGTAATCGTACGTGAGGTCGGACGCGAGGTACGAGGCGACGCCGGTCCCGAGCCCGAGGTCGACGTCGATCGTCACCGCGGCGCCGCCGAGCGACGGCGTCAGGCCGGTCGGCACGCCCCGCTCGAACACTTTCGTGCCGTCGAACGCAACGGTCAGAAGATCTGCGTCGAGGCGCGCGAAGCCCCCGTTCCAGGGTGCGGAGCCCGCCGCCGCCAGCACGCGTCCCCAGTTCGGGTCGCGGCCGAACGCGGCGGTCTTGACGAGCGGCGAGGTCGCGATCCTGCGCGCGACCGCCAGCGCTTCGTCTTGCGAGGAAGCGTGAGAAACCCTGATCTCCAGGAGCACGGTCGCGCCTTCGCCGTCCTCGACGATCTGCCGCGCCAAGCGCGCGCATACGTCGTCCAGAGCCGCGGCGAACTCGGCGTCCCTACCCGAATTGCGCGCAATTCGGCTCGCGCCGTTCGCGAGCAGCACGACCGCGTCGTTCGTCGAGCACTCGCCGTCGACCGAGATGCGGTTGAAGCTCGCGTCCACGGCCGTGCGGAGCAGCTCGATTGGCTCACCGGGCTCGAGCGGGTAGTCCGTCGTCACGACCGCGAGCATCGTCGCGAGGCGCGGGTGGATCATCCCCGCGCCCTTCGCCATTCCCCCGACCGTGAACTCGTCGCCCTCGACGAGGGCCTGCTTGGGGCCGTTGTCGGTCGTCAGGATCGCCTCGGCCGCGGCGCGAGCCCCCGTCGAAGGACAGCGCGCGCGGCTGCGTCTTCCAGCCCCGCGAGCAGACTCTCCATCGGCAGCGGGACGCCGATCACGCCGGTCGAGAGGACGACGACCTCCTCCGGCCGGAGCCCGAGATGCCGCGCCGTCTCCGCTGCGGTGCGCTCCGCGTCGGTCACGCCCGCGGAGCCCGTGGCTGCGTTCGCGACCCCGGAGTTGACGACGATCGCCTGCGGCTCGGCGAGCTCGAGGTGGCGCCGCGAGACGGAGACCGGCGCCGCCTGCACGCGGTTCGTCGTCCAGACCGCGCCGCCGACCGCCCGCGGGACCGAGCGGACGAGTGCGACATCGGGGGACGCACGCCTGATCCCCGCGGCCACGCCGCTTGCCTCGAACCCGCGCGCCGCAGTCACGGACATCAGACGAGCACTCCCGAGAGCCGAAGGCCGGCGGTCTCGTCGAACCCGAAGATGAGGTTCACGTTCTGCACCGCCTGCCCCGCCGCGCCCTTGCCGAGGTTGTCGAGCGCGCACACCACGATCGTCCCGCCCGTGAGTCGGTCCTCGAAGACGCCGATCTCCGCGCCGTCGGTCTGCTGGACGCGCGCCGAGCTCGGGGACGACGCCCTCGGGCAGGACGGCGACGACGTGGCTCTCCGCGTAGTGACTCGCGAGCAGCTCGCGCAGGTCCGCGCCGGTCGAGCGCACGTAGCACGTCGCCACGAGGCCGCGGCGGATCGGAAGCAGGTGCGGGACGAACGCGACCGGGAAGCCGAGGAGCGACGCGATCTCGGGAGCGTGCTGGTGGTCGCCGACGCGGTAGGGCGCGAGGTTCTCGAGCACGGCTCCCGCGTGCGAGCTCGCCTTCAGAGATCGGCCCGCGCCCGTCGTCCCCGACTTCGCGTCCACGACGACTCCGTCCCGCTCGATCTCGTCCCGGAGCGGCCAGAGAGCGAGCAGCGCGGCGGTCGCGTAGCAGCCGGGGTTCGCGACCAGCTGACCCGTGGGCGGGCTCACCTCGGGCAGTCCGTACGACCACGATCCGAGCGAGCCGGCCCGCGGATGCGTGAACCCGTACCACGCGTCGTAGATCGCGGCGTCGGCGAAGCGATGCGCACCCGACAGGTCGACGACCACGCTGCGGGAGGAGGGCTCGACCGCGGCGGCCTCCTCGTGCGACAGGCACAGGAAGACGACGTCGGCACCGCACTCGAGGGCGGCCTCGTTCGTGATGAAGCGGGGAATCCGGCTCCAGCCGTTCCGGCCGAGACGGGGGTCGAGGGCATTCGCCGGCTGCCCGGCGAGCGTGTCCGACCCGAGCGCGTAGAGCTCGAGCGCGGGATGCGAGAGCACCCGATCGAGAGTCTCTTGCCCCGCGTAGCCGGAGGCGCCGACGACTGCCGCTGTAGCCATCGGCGTATTATGCAGATTCTCCGCGAGTTATGCGAGAAGAGCAATGCTGGGAGCGCAGATTCGGCTGCTACGCTGCGCGCGCGGTGGAGCGCGTACTCGTCCTCAACGCAAGCTACGAGCCCTTGAACGTCTGCTCGTTGCGCCGCGCGCACGTGCTCGTGTGGAAGGGCAAGGCGGAGATCCTCGAGCGCCACGACCGCCCGCTGCGCTCCTCGACGACGAACTTCGAGCGGCCGAACGTGATCCGCCTGAAGACCTACGTCCGCGTGCCGCGAGGCGTGACGCGGCGGATCTCGCGACGCGTCCTCTTCGCGCGCGACGGCTGGCAGTGCGCATATTGCGGGACCGGCAGCAACCGGCTGACGCTCGACCACGTCGTCCCACGCTCGCGCGGCGGCACCTCGGTGTGGGAGAACGTCGTGACCTCGTGTGCTCCCTGCAACCATCGCAAGGGCGACCGACTGCTCGAGGAGACGAGCATGACGCTGCGGACGACGCCCCGCCCACCGACGCCGGTCCTCTTCATCCGCCTGACGACGGAGAACATCCCGGAGGTCTGGCGCACGTATCTCCCTGGACTAGCGGACGCCGCCTAACAGCGCGCGGGCGAGGCAAGCCTCGCCGCGCCTACGCCCGACGAACGGAAGCTCGTAGGGGCGACCCTTGGGTCGCCCTCGCCCTACCTCGACATCGCGCGCTCTACGGCTTCCTGCTCCTCGGGTGAGAGCGCGACCGACGAGCGCCCGCGGTCGAGGTCCTTCACGTAGATCCGCGCGTAGTCGCGGCCCTGGATCGCGGTCACGACCGCGCCGGTGCGGGTCGCGTCGAGGAGCGCGACGGAGGCCGACTGCTGCCCGCCCGTGCCCTCGTAGGCGTCGTAGCGGACGACGGCCGTGTTCGTCACGGCGCCGTCCACGCGCCGGTCGACGCGCGAGAGACCCGACGCGACCTCGTCGACCACGCCGTGGAGATCGTCGATCCGGCCCTGGAGCGCGACCGCGAACTCGAGCAGGTCACGGTGGTCGCTCGCGAGCACGACCTTCTGCGCCGCCGCCATCCGCGCCAGGCGCCGCCAGAGCACAACCGCGACCGCCAGCGCGGCCACCGCAACCACACCGGCCGCCACCGCTACCGCGAGCGAAGCCGTCAAAGCGAGAAGATGACCGGGTACTCGAACGTGTTGTTGGCCGTGTTCGTCTCCCCCTGGACGGGGTCGACGTTCACCTGCACCGAGACCTGCTCGCCGAACGGCGGGATCTCGCTCCCGATGTCGAACCTCACGGCCTTGGTCTCGCCGGGGTCGATGATCGGGATCGTCTGCTTCCGCACGATCGGGCCCGTGTCCTTCGGGATCGTGAGCGTCACGACGACCCGCACCTCGGGGCTGTCGCCCGTGTCCTCGACGCCGACCTCGAATGCGAGCTGGTCGGTGACGAGGATCTCCGTCTCCGTGTCGGTGGAGAGATCGGTCCCGCTGGGGAGCACCCTCGTGTACGCGATCCCGCTTCCGTGCAGGCCTCCGGGCGTCTCACCCCGCGAGGCGCCCTGGATTCGCTGCCAGATCGCGGCCAATCCGCCCGGTGTCGCGATCTCGTCGACGGTGACGAACTCGGAGGTGGGAGGCTCGGGAGTGACGACGACGTCTTCCTCGGTGATCACCGCCTCCGAGCGGGCCTTGAACGAGTCGGCCCAGATGATGTCGCTGGCAAGCAGCCGGTTCATCTCGGCAGCCAACCGCGCGCCGGCGACCGTGGACTCGTCCGCGTCCGCCGTCTCCTGGAAGGCGGTCTTGAGCCCCCGGAGCCCGTTCGCGCGGTAGTTGAGCGCCTCGATCACCCCCAGGTGAGCGTTGTACAGCGGTCCGGGCGCATCGATGTCCATGGCCTGCTCGACGTGATTGTCAGCCGACTGCACGTACCCGCCGAGCGTCGCGTCCAGATCCTCGAGCTTGAGCGCGGGCGTCGTCAGCGTGGCCGCGAGCTCGGCCCCGAGATTTGCCGAGCGGTTACCGACGCCGGCGACCTCGGTCATGTAGTCGCTGTATTGCTCGCGCTTGCGGTCGGTCGCGCAGCCTTCGACCCACACGACGAGCAGCACGACGATCAGGATCGCGAGGGCGATCAGCGCGACCAGCCGGAGGAGCGGCGTCAGGTTGCCGGGAGTAGTGATGCGCCCACGGCGGGGACCGCGTGGAGGCCGATCGCGAGGCGGACCGGGCGGAGGCTCGGACGGTTCGTCCCACGACGGCGGCTCGTCCTCGCCGAAGAAGTCGAAATCGAGGATGTCTTCGTCACGCGTCGTCATCACACCACCCGTCCCAAGCGGCCACTCTAGACGAGGCACAGGAGCGCGCCGGGGGAGAAACGGCTGCTGAACGCGCTCGTAAAGGAGTTCTCCCTGCGGCGGCCAAGAGGGTCGGTACCGGTGTCGTCCATCGCGATCCCTTCGACCCGAGAGCTCGTCCTCGGCCGCTACCGGCCGGTCCGTCCGCTCGGGAGCGGCGGCTCCGGCTCCGTCTGGCTCGCCCACGACGAGCGGACGGGTCTCGCGGTCGCGCTGAAGATCATCGCGCGCGAGGGGAAGGCCGCTGCACGCGCCGAGCGTGAGGCTCTGGCGGCGAGGCGGCTGCGCCACGACCGCTGCGTGCGGGCCTACGACGTCGGGCACGACTCGAGCCACGTGTACATCGCGTACGAGTACGTCGCGGGTCGGACGCTGCGCGAGGCGATGCGGATGGACGAGCTCGGCGACGCCGACGCGATCGAGATCGCGGCTCAGGTGCTCGACGCGCTCGCGCACGCGCACCGCACGGGCATCGTCCACCGTGACGTCAAGCCGTCGAACATCCTGCTCGAGGACCGGGACGAGCTCGCGGCGCGGCTGCTCGACTTCGGGCTTGCACAGTTCGACGGCGCCGACACGCTCACCGCCGTCGGGGACGTTCCCGGAACGCTCGCCTACATTGCGCCCGAGCGCCTCGCGGGCGAGGAGGCGACGGCCGAGAGCGACGTCTGGTCGGTCGGCGTCGTCCTCTGGGAGTCGCTCGCAGGCAGGCACCCCTTCTGGGGCGTGCCGCTCCAGGAGGTCGCCAGAGCGATCGAAGGCGGTGCGCCGGCTCTCGTCACCGAGCGCCCCGACCTCCCGCGCAAGCTCCTCGCAGCCGTCGACGGCGCGCTCGCGCGCTCGCCGGGGGCCCGGCCGCGCGCCTCCGCGCTTGCCTCCGACCTGCGCTCGTCGCTTCGGCAGGCGCCGGCGCGAACGCGGACCCGCCCGAAGGCCGCGCGCGCGCCGAAGCCGCGCTTCCCGGGAGGTCCCATCGCGCCGATTGCGCTCGCAGTCGCGGGCGCCGCGGTCGGGGCGACCGTCCTCCCGTTCTGGCCCGGACTCCTCGTCGCCGCGCTCGCGCTGGGCGCGGGCCTCGCCGTCGTCGTGGATCCGCGGCTCGGGCTGGCGGTCGCACTGGCGACGCCGGTGTTCCCGATCGGGAACGCGTCGCAGAGCGCAGCGCTCATCTACGGCGTGTTCGCGGCCGCCTGGCTCGTCCTGTCCTGGCGCGACGCACGCGCAGGCCTCCTGTTCGTGTCGGGGCCCGTCCTCGCCGGAGTGGGCCTGCTCGGCCTCATCCCGCTCGTCGTCCAACCGGCCCTGGGGCCCGTGCGCCGTGCGCTTCAAGCTGCCGTTGCGGTCCTCGTCGCCGCGCTGGCAGCGGGGCTCTCGGAAGAGGTCCTCCTGGCAGCGGGCGACACGACCGAGCCGCTTCGGGTCGCGCCGGTCGACTCCCCGGTCGAGGTCGGCGCGACGCTCGTGAGCACGCTTGTGATGTCGCCGCTCGTGCTCGTCTGCGCCGCGGTCGCGGCCGCTGCCGCGGCCATCCTCCCGACCGCGCGCCGCGGGTCGCGATTCGGCGTCCTCGCGGTCGGAGCAGCCCTGCTCGCAGGCGTCGTGGCGGCGGGCGCGGGCATCGTCTCGATCCTGCTCGTGGCGCTCGTCTGGGGCTTTGCTGGAGCCGTCGCGGCGGGGGGGCGCGGGTAGACTCAGCGCGGGTGGGGAACCACCAATGAGCGTGTTTCGCACCATCGAATCCAAGATCGAAGGCTTGTTCGAGGGCGTCTTCGGGCGCGCTTTCCGCACGCATGTCCAGCCGATCGAGCTCGCGCGCAAGCTCGCGAAGGAGATGGACGACCACCGCACGGTCTCCGTCTCGCGCGTGTACGTCCCGAACGAGTACACGATCTATCTCTCGCCGGACGACCGCCAGCAGTTCGCGGGATACGAGGAGTCGCTCGTCGGAGAGCTCCAGGAGTACCTCGGGGAGCATGCGCGCCGGGAGCGGTACGCGCTCCTGACCGCGCCGGACGTGCTCGTGACGACCGACTCGGACCTCGCCGTCGGCGAGTTCGGGATCGCGACCCGTCTCGTCGCGGCGGACGGCGGCGCACCCGAGCTGCCCGAGACCCCGCCCGAGCTTCCCGTCGGCGAGCCGGGTCAGACGATGATCTACCGCGCGCCGGCCCCGGTCCCCGGCGCGGACGACGAGGCGCCGCCGGCGCCCGCCGAGCCCGAGGTCGTGACCCTGACCGTCGCGGGCCGCAAGCAGGAGGTCACCGAGCCGCGCCTCGTGCTCGGCCGCTCGCGGGGGTGCGACGTCTATGTCAACGACCTCAACGTCTCGCGACGGCACGCCGAGCTCCGGCAGGAAGGCGCGACGTACTGGGTCGTCGACCTCGGGTCGACGAACGGGACCCTCGTCAACGGGAAGCGCGTCGAGCGCGAACGCCTGCGCGACGGCGACCGGATCACGCTCGGCTCGACCGAGATCGTCTTCGGACGCTCGGTTCCGTGACGGGCGCCATGACGGTAGCCGCGCTCGCAACCGACGAGACGCTCCTGATCCTCAAGATCGCATTTCTCGTGCTCCTGTACGCGTTCATCCTCTACGTCGTCCGCTCCGCGACGAAGGACATCGGCGAGGCGCCGCAGGAGAGCATCATCCTCGGCGCCGCCGAGGCGAATGCGCTGCGCGCCGAACACGGATACGAGGAGCCCAAGCCCGCGCGCTTCGTCGTCGTCGAGGGCCCCGGCCTCGACGCCGGCAGCAAGATCGAGCTCACGACCGCCAGCGTCGTCGGGCGCGAGGTCGCGGGCGGCGTCGACATCGGGGAGGACGAGTTCGCATCGGCCCGCCACGCGCGCATCGACCCGCGTGCCGACGGCGTCTGGGTCGAGGACCTCGGCTCGACGAACGGGACGTTCGTCAACGGAGGGCGGATCGCGGCAGAGCGGCTGAAGCCGGGCGACGTCGTCCGCATCGGGCAGACGGAGCTGCGCCTCGAGGCATGAAGATCGGGCGCGCCGCCGGGATCACGGACCCGGGCCGGAGGCGGCTCCGGAACGAGGATGCGTTCATCTGCGAGCCGCCGCTGTTCGCAGTCGCCGACGGCATGGGCGGAGCCAGGGCCGGCGAGATCGCGGCCGGGCTCGCGGCAGCGGCGCTCGAGGAAGCCGGGGCCGAGACGCGCGGTGAGGAGGGCGTCGTCGCGCTCATCACCGAGGCCAACCGACGGATCTGGGAGCGCTCGCTCGCCGACCCGCAGACAGCAGGCATGGGAACGACGGTCACGGCCGCTCTCGTCGACGCGGCGTCCGGCACGGTCGGCATCGGGCACGTCGGGGACTCGCGCGGGTACCTCCTGCGCGGCGGTGAGCTCGAGCAGCTGACGACCGACCACTCGCTCGTCGCGGAGCTGGTGCAGAGCGGCGTCCTCACTCCGGAGGAGGCCGAGCGCCACCCGCAGCGCTCGGCGATCACGCGCGCGCTCGGAACCGAGTCCACGGTCGAGGTCGACGCGTTCACGGTCCAGTCCGAGCCGGGCGACCTCTTCCTCATCTGCTCCGACGGGCTGTCGAGCATGATCACCGCCGCCGAGATGCAGGCGGCGATCGAGCAGGCCGATCGCGACCCTGCCCGCGCAGTGGAGGCGCTCGTCGACGCCGCGAACGCGAACGGCGGCGAGGACAACGTGACCGTCGTCCTCTTCGAGATGCTCGGGCCGCCGGTCGAGGCGGGGCACGACACGATGGTCGACGGTCCGCGCGAGACCCGGGCGACGTCGCCCGACCAGGACACGCTCGAGGATCTCCCCGTGGCCGTCGCGGTGGCGACCGCGGAGGCCGAGCAGGACGGTGCCGCGCCGCAGGAGGAGGCCGCCGCCGAAGACGGGGACGCGGACGAGGACGCGTCCGACACATCGCACCGGCGACACGGCGCCGGCCACGGCGGGCGGATCGCGGCACTGGTGCTCATCGCGACCGTCCTCGGAGTCGGCCTCGTCGTCCTCTACCTCGCAACGATGAAGTGACGGCCCGCAACCGGGAGCTCTTCGGGCTCGTGGTCGCCGGCCTGATCGCAGGGACCGCGCTCGCGACCGTCACCATCGCGCGCTCCTCCGAGGTGTCGCCGAGCGTCTTCACGTACGGCGCCCTCTTCCTCGCGCTCTACCTCGCCGCGCACGTCGTCGTGCGCCGGACGGTGCCGTACGCGGACGGCGCGCTCCTCCCGCTCGCCGCGGTCCTCACCGCCTTCGGGCTGGTGATGAACTACCGCCTCGACCCGACGGGCGGCCGGCAGGCGCTGTGGGTGCTGATCGGCGTGGCCGCGATGGCGGGGACGCTCATCGTCCTCCGCCACGACTACCGCGTGCTCGAGTCGTACCGCTACCTCTTCGGTGTCGCGGCGGTCGTCCTCCTGCTGCTGCCGTCGCTGCCGGTGCTGGGCAAGCGCGTGAACGGCGTGCGGCTCTGGGTCGACATCGGCCCGCTCCAGTTCCAGCCCGGGGAGCTCGCGAAGATCTGCCTCATCCTCTTCCTCGCCGGCTACCTGCGCGAGAAGCGCGAGGTGCTGGCGCAGGGCCGAATCAAGGACTTCGGGCCGCTGTTCGCGATCTGGGGGGCGGCGATGCTCGTCATCGTCCAGACCAACGACCTCGGAAGCGCGCTCCTGAACTTCGGGATCTTCCTGGCGATGCTGTACGTCGCGACCGGGAAGGCGCTCTACGTCGGCGCCGGGTTCGCGCTGTTCGTCGGCGGCGCGGCGCTGCTGTACACCGCGATCGACCGCGTGAACGAGCGCGTCACGATCTGGCTCAC
This sequence comes from uncultured Actinomycetes bacterium, assembly GCA_963716605.1. Lineage (GTDB taxonomy): Bacteria > Actinomycetota > Thermoleophilia > Gaiellales > Gaiellaceae > GMQP-bins7. The sequence goes on from CAVQTO010000002.1 coordinate 238,676, forward strand.
TCCCTGGACCGACGCGCCGGTGTACTGCTCCCAGACGGGTGAGCTCGCGCTCCGGCAGGACTGCGCCTCGTACCAGCTCGTCCGGAGCCTGTACTCGATCGGCGAACGGCGGCTTCGGCGGTACGGGCCTCGCCGAGGGGATCTTCCAGGCACCCGACGGCTCCGAGCTCATCCCGCTCCTGCGCACCGACTTCATCTACTCGGCGATCGCGCAGGAGCTCGGGCTCGTGGGAGCCGCCGCGCTCCTCCTCGTGTACATGCTCTTCGTGGTGCGCGGGATGCGGATCGCGCTCAACGCCCAGGACGGCTTCTCGAAGCTGCTCGCCGTCGGGCTGACGTTCGGCTTCGCGCTCCAGGTGTTCGTGATCGTCGGCGGCATCCTCCGCGTCGTCCCGCTCACCGGGATCACGCTTCCCTTCGTCTCCTACGGAGGGACGAGCATCGTCGCGAACTTCCTGCTCCTCGCGGGATTACTTCTGGTCTCCAACCGCTCGAACCTCCTCGCACGCCAGTGAACAAGCAGATCATCCGCGTCACGTTCGTCTCGCTGGTGCTCCTCGGCGCGCTCGTCGTGATGACCACGTACTGGCAGACCTGGGCGGCCGCGAGCCTCGCGGATCGCCAGGACAACGCGATCAAGCGGGTGGCCGACATCTCGATCGACCGCGGCCTGATCCGCGCGAACAAGCCGCCGCAGCGGCTCGCGCGCAACATCGAGCGGGAGATCGGCGGGCGCACGCTCTTCTTCCGGCGCTACCCGACCGGCGAGCTCGCGGCGCAGCTCGTCGGCTACAGCACCGTCGGGCGCTCGCGGACGGGGCTCGAGCGCTCGCTGAACGACTACCTGACCGCCTCGAATGCAAACCTCTCGACCCTCGTCGACAAGGCGCTCGACGACCTCAGGGGGAAGCCGATCGAGGGGAACGACGTCATCACCACTCTCGACCTCGAGGGCCAGCGTGTTGCGATGGAGCAGCTCGGGACGCGGTGCGGTGCCGTGGTTGCGCTCGATCCGCGCACGGGAAAGGTCAAGGTCATGGCGTCGACGCCCAGCTTCGACCCGAACGTCGTGGAGGAGAACTTCGGCCGGATCTCGAGGATCACCGCCGACTGCCGCGTGCCGTCCCCGCTCGTCAACCGCGCGACCGCAGGGCTGTTCGTCCCCGGCTCGACGTTCAAGGTGATCACGGCCTCGGCCGCGCTCGAGTCGCGGAAGTACCGCCCGGAGTCCGGGTTCAACGACCCGGGCTACTGCACCGTCTACGGTCGGCGCGTCAACAACTTCGACACCTCGTCGCCGTTCGGCCAGCTGACGCTCGAGACCGCGCTCACGTACTCGGTCAACTCGGTGTTCTGCAACATCGGCAAGGCGATCGGGGCGAAGGCGATCCTCGACACCGCCAAGGCCTTCGGCTTCTACGAGCGTCCGCCGCTCGAGACGCCGACCGACGAGCGGCGCCCGAGCGGCCTCTACGACGACGGGCGCCTCTACTACCCGCAGGTCGATCGCAACGTCGACGCCGGGCGGATGGCCTTCGGGCAGGAGCGGATGCTCGTGACGCCGCTGCAGATGGCGATGGTCGCCGGCGCGATCGGCACGGGGGGCAGGCTGATGGAGCCGCAGGCGGTGAACCGGATCGTGGCGCCGAACCGGAGCATCGTCCTCCGCCAGCGGCCACGGCTCATTCGCCAAGCGGTCAGCAAGCGGACTGCCGACTCGGTCGCGCAGATGATGCGGCTGGCCGTCTCGCAGGGCACGGGGACGGCGGCGCAGATCCCCGGCTGGTCGGTCGGCGGCAAGACGGGGACGGGCGAGACCGGCGTCCCCGGCGCGAACACGACGTGGTTCATCGCCTTCGCGTCGCCGACCGAGGGGGCGCCGGCAAACCTCGCGATCGCGGTCGTCCTCGAGAATCAATCCGGCACTGGGGGCGCGACGGCGGCGCCGATCGCCCGCGCCGTAATGCAGGCAATCCTGCCCTAAAGAGAGAATCCCTAACCTCTAGGACTGATGGCCACCCAGAACACCCTCACCGGCACCCTCTTCGCGGGGCGCTACCGCGTCACGCGCAAGCTCGGTGGCGGCGGCATGGCCGACGTGTACCTCGCGGAGGATCAGGAGCTCGGCCGCCGGGTCGCCGTCAAGATCCTCCACAACCGGTACCAGAACGACGTCCAGTTCGTCGAGCGCTTCCGGCGCGAAGCCACGCACGCAGCCGGGCTGTCGCACCCGAACATCGTCGCGATCTTCGACCGGGGCGAGGTCGACGGCTCGTACTTCATCGTCATGGAGTACGTCGAGGGCCGAACGCTCAAGGAGCTCATCCGCAGCCGTGGGCCTTGCCCGATCCCGGTCGCGATCGCGTACACGCGCCAGATCCTCTCCGCGCTGCGCTACGCGCACCGGAACGGGGTCGTCCACCGCGACATCAAGCCGCACAACGTGATCGTCGACCCCGAGGGCGTCGTCAAGGTCACGGACTTCGGGATCGCCCGGGCGGGCGCGAGCCAGATGACGGAGGAGGGCGCCATCATCGGCACCGCGCAGTACCTCTCGCCGGAGCAGGCCCGCGGTGCGCCGGTCGACCAGACGTCCGACCTCTACTCGACGGGCATCGTCCTCTACGAGCTGCTCACGGCACGGGTGCCGTTCTCCGGCGAGTCGCCGGTCGAGATCGCGATGAAGCACATCGGCGGAGACGCCGAAGGCTCCGTCCGACCTACGCCCGGAGGTGCCGGACGACCTCGACCTCGTCGTCCTGCGCGCGCTCTCGAAGGAGCCCAAGGAGCGCTACCAGTCTGCGTCCGCGATGGACTCGGATCTCGAGACCGTCGCCCATGGCGGCCACGTCCCGGTCGAGACGGCCGAGGCGGCGACCCTGTTGCTCGCGGGCGGGAGCGGCGACGGCGACACGGCGGTGACGCAGGTCGCGAGGCGGCCGAGGCCGGTCGCCGGCTATCCGACGGACTTCGACCCGACGCGGCGCCGCCGGCGCCCGGTCTGGCCGTGGCTGGCCGGTGCCGGCGCGCTGCTCGCGCTGCTCATCGCCGGATTCCTCCTCTACGACACGATCAGCGACCAGCTCGAGGCAGCGAAGCCCGTCGCCGTGCCGTACGTCGTGGCGCTTCGCGAGGACGCAGGCGGTCGGTCTCATCAACGAGGAGGGCCTCGTCCCACGCGTCCGGCGCGTCTCGCACTCGGACGTGCGAGGAAGGAGTCGTCATCGCGCAGAACCCGACCGAAGGCACGCGCGTCGAGGACGGATCGCAGCGTTCTCCATCGACGTCTCCGCCGGGAAGCCGGAGGTGACCGTCCCGAGCGTCGTCGGCCAGAGCCGGGACAGCGCGGTCGCCGAGCTGACCGATGCCGGGCTCGACGCCCAGGTCGCCGACGTCAACTCGGACAAGCCGGCCGGCACCGTCACGGCCCAGAGCCACGAGCCGGGCCTCGTGGTCGTGGAGGGCACGCAGGTCCGTATCAACGTGTCGAAGCGGACCGAGACCGGTGAACGTGCCGAACACGTCGGGCTCCCGTACGACCAGGCCAGAGCCGAGCTTCAGAGCGCGGGCTTCGGGGTGACACGCGTCGACGTCGCCTCCGACCTCGCCAAGGGGCATCGTCGTCGACCAGTACTCCGAGCGGAGGCTCGGAGAGCTCGAGGGGGGCGACCGTGACGCTCTCGGTCTCGCAGGGCCCCACCACCTCGGCCGTCCCGGACGTGACCTTCCAGGACGTCACCGTCGCCGGCGCGACCCTCGAGAACGCCGGTTTCCGCGTGCGCGAGGTGGTCGAGGACGACCGACGACCCGTCGCTGGACGGCATCGTCACGGCGCAGGAGCCGATCGGCGGCGTGCAGGCCGAGCCGAACTCGCTCGTGACGATCTTCGTTGGCAACTTCACGGAAGAGCGACGACGAGACGACCACCGACGCCGTGACGAAGCGCATACGCGTCGCCGTCATCGCGGGCGGACGCTCGAGCGAGCACGACATCTCCGTCGCCTCCGCCCGCTCGGTCCTCGCGGCGCTCGATCCCGAGCGGTACGAGACGACTGCGATCGAGATCGGGCGCGACGGGCGCTGGGCGCTAGGCCCTTCCGACAGGCTTCACCTGCCCGAACAGCCTGAGGGCGACCGTCGAGACGCTGCCCGTGGTCGCAGACAGTGCCCCTGCCCGGGCCTTGGGCGCAGATCGACGTCGCGCTGCCGATCCTGCACGGGCCCTTCGGCGAGGACGGCACGGTGCAGGGCCTCCTCGAGCTCGCCGGCGTCCCCTACGTCGGCGCCGGCGTCGCCGCCTCCGCGCTCTGCATGGACAAGGACCTCTTCAAGGCCGTCCTCCGGGACCGCGGCATCCCCGTGGCGCGGAACGTGACGCTCCGCGACGGCGACCCGCCCGAGCATCCGTTCTCGTATCCCGTGTTCGTGAAGCCGGCGCGGCTCGGCTCCTCGGTCGGGATCTCGAAGGTGCACGACGAGGGCGAGCTCGAGCCCGCGGTCGCGCTCGCGCGCCGCCACGACGACAAGGTGCTGATCGAGGAGCTCCTCGACGGCGTCGAGGTCGAGTGCGGCGTCCTCGGGAACCGTGATCCGATCGCCTCGCAGGTCGGCGAGATCGTCGCGCACGCGGAGTGGTACGACTACTCGGCGAAGTACGACGAGGGCGGCATGGAGCTGATCGTGCCCGCGCGGATCTCGCGCCGGAGACGGCCGAGCGCGTCCGCGCGGTCGCGGTCGAGTCCTTCGTCGCGACCGAGTGCGAGGGCATGGCTCGCGTCGACCTGTTCGTGCGCCCGAGCGGCGAGGTCGTCGTGAACGAGATCAACACGATTCCCGGCTTCACGGCCACGAGCGTGTACGCGAAGCTCTTCGAGGCCTCGGGCATCCCGTACGGCGAGCTCCTCGACCGCCTGATCGAGCTCGCCCTCGAGCGCCACGAGCGGCGATCACGTCTGGAGTTCTGGATCGTCGCCGTGTAGGGGCGAGGCATGCCTCGCCCTCGTCCTCCACCGACACCTCTACGTGCCGAGGACGGCGCCGAGCGACTCTTCCCAGACGTCGAGCCCTTCGTCCGAGCTCGGCGTCCGAGATCGTCAGCGGGCAGAGGACGCGGATGCAGTTCCCGTGCACGCCGGCCTTGAGCAGGAGGAGTCCCCGCTGCAGCGCCGCGTCGATCACCTCCGCGGTGAGCTCGGACGCAGGCGCCTTCGACTCGCGATCGACGACGAGCTCGATCGCGAGCATCGCGCCGAGGCCGCGCACGTCCCCGATCTGCGCCCAGCGCGTCCTGCCACTCGAGCATCCGCGCGCGCATGACCTCGCCGATCGATCTGCGCCCGCTCGACGAGCTCGCTCGTCCTCGAAGACGTCGAGCACCGCGTCGGCTGCTGCGAGAGCCACGGGATTGCCGATGAACGTCCCCCCGATCGCGCCCTGAATGCGCGCCGTCCATGATCTCGGCCCTGCCGACGACGCCGGAGAGCGGAAGCCCGCCCGCGATCGACTTCGCGACCGTGATCAGGTCGGCTTCGACTGCGAAGTGCTCCATCGCGAACATGCGGCCGGTGCGGCCGAAGCCGGTCTGCACCTCGTCCGCGACGAGGACGATCCCGTGCTCGTCGCAGATCCGGCGCAGGCCCTCGACGAACGCGGGCGGCGCCGGGACGAAGCCGCCCTCGCCCTGCTGCGGCTCGAACACGATCGCGGCGACGTGCTCGGCCGGCACCTGCGTCGAGAACATGCGCTCGAGCGCCGCCAGCGCGTTCGGCGGCGTCGGGGCCGCGATAGGCGTTCGGATACGGCGCACGGTAGACCTCGGGCGCGAACGGGCCGAGACCGAGTCTTGTACGGGTGCGTCTTCGACGTCATCGTCAACGCGAGCAGCGTGCGCCCGTGGAATGCGCCCTCGAACGCGACGACCGCGGGACGCCCCGTGTGCAGGCGCGCGAGCTTGACCGCGTTCTCGACCGCCTCCGTCCCGGCGTTGAAGAACGCGGCACGCGTCTCGCCCGAGATCGGGACGAGCGCACCGAGCCGCTCCGCGAGCTCGACGTAGAGCTCGTACGCGACGACGGTGTAGTCCGTGTGCAGGAAGCGCTCGGCCTGCTCCTGGATCGCCTCGACGACTGTCGGGTGCCCGTGGCCGACGTTCAGCACGCCGACCCCGCCGACGAAGTCGATGAAGGTGTTGCCGTCGACGTCCGTGATCGTCGACCCGCGCGCCTCGGCGGCGACGACCGGCGAATGCACGATCAGCGGCCGCGCGACGGCTCGCGCCTCCCGCTCCAGGATCTCGCGGGAACGAGGGCCCGGGATCTCGGTCCGGAGCTCGATGACCCGGGTCGCCGCCACGTCGCGGAGCGTACCGACGCGCTCTGACAGGCATCCTGCGCTGATGGAGCTCTCCGATCTCGATCCCGACCCGATCGTCGCGCTCCGCGCCTGGCTCGCCGACGCGGCGGAAGTGTCGCCGCAGCCCGATGCCGATGGCGCGTCGCCACCGCCACCGCGGACGGGCCGCCCGTCCGCGCGCGTCGTGCTCCTACGCGGGCTCGACGAGCGCGGGCTCGTCTTCTTCACGAACCTGAGGCTCGCGCAAGGGCGAGGAGCTGGCCGAGAACCCGCGTGCGGCGGTCGTCCTCCACTGGTGGGAGCTCGGACGGCAGGTCCGGGTCGAGGGTGCGGTCGAGCAGGTCGGCGCGCGACGAGTCGGCGGCCTACTGGGCGACCCGACCCCGGGCGAGCAGGGTCGCCGCCTGGGCGTCGCCGCAGTCGGAGCCGCTCTCCGGCCGGGACGGAGCTCGAGACGCTGTTACGACGGACGCGGACGAGCGCTTCGCGGAGGACGACGTACCGCTGCCCGACTTCTGGGGCGGGCTCAGGATCGTTCCCGCGTTCTTCGAGTTCTGGATGCACCGCGACGACCGGCTGCACGACCGCATCGGCTACGTGCGCGAGGCGTGACGGCTGGCGGCGCGAGCGCCTCGCGCCGTAAGCCGCGCTACGGCGGCGTCAGCGTCCCGTCCGTGTACTCGCCCCGGGCGTTCCAGAGCAGGTAGCCCTTCGCCCCGGCGATCCGCGCCGAGTAGATCTGCGCCCGGACCTCGTCCTTGCCGTACGGCACCGTGAAGCTGAAGTCCTGTACCCACGGCAGGAGCAGGGCATTTCGGCCCTCGAGCGCCCGGTGGAAGCGCTTGAGCGCCCGCGCGACGGTCGCGCCCGGCGCCGCGCCCGGATCCGCGAGCCCGAGCTCGCCCGACCCGAACAGCGACGGGTACGTCATCGCGTAGATCGCGTGCACGTGCTTGGCGATGCGGCGCGGAATCTGCCCGATGCCCATGTCCCGAGCCGCGGAGAGCCCGAACACGGCGGCCGAGACGCGCACGCCGAGCGGCTCCAGCCGGCGGGCGGCGTACTTCAGGAACGCCGGCACGGCGTCGTTCTTCGCGAGCCCTCGCGTCCTGCCGTAGACCGCGTTCTCCACGTCGCCGTCGGACGGGAAGCGCACGTAGTCGAACATGATCTCGTCGAACCCGTTCCTCGCCGCGGCGGCGGCCACGGCGATGTTGTAGTCCCAGACCCGCTTGTCGTACGGGTTCGTCCAGCCGAGTCCCGCGGCGTCCTCCCACACGGAGCCGTCGCTCCGGCGGATCGCGAGGTCGGGCCGCGCGTGAGCCAGGATCGGGTCCTCGAAGACGACGACGCGCCCGATGAGGTACAGACCCTTCGAGTGCACGAGCCGCGCAGCCTCGCGCGCGGAGTAGAAGTTGTTCGTCGCACCGATCCGCTTCGCGAGACGCGCCGAGCTCGCGTTGAAGCCGACTTGCCCGTCCTCGTCCTTGACGTCCAGCTCGATCGCGGTCAGGCCATCGTCCGCGAGCCCGACGTACTCCTCGAGCTTCCCGTCGAGCGACGCGAGGCCCATCGTGACGTGGACGCCGCGGATCTCGACGGGCAGCGGCGCACGGACGACGCGGTCCCGAAGCGCCTTGTCACTGGGGGTCGCCGCGGAGCCGCCGGTCCTGTCGCCGACGTACTGTGCGCCGAGCCCCGCGAGCGCGAGCCCGACGAGCAGGATCCCGATCAGTGCGCTCCGCCTCTGCCGCTGTCGCCGCCGAGTCGCCGCGCGTCGCTGCCGGAAACGCTCGTTCGGGTCGATGGGTGGAAAGAGCATCGACACCGCGGGGCTGACCTTATCGCAGCGACGCGTTCAGGAGACGGGTCTACGGGCGAGTACGTGACAGACTGTCACGAACGAGTGACCGCGGCTCGACTCGTAGAATCGCCGCGTGGTCCTCTCCGACCGAACGATCCGGCGCCTGCTCGAGGAGGGCCGCATCGGGATCGACCCCTACGACGACAGCCTCATGCAGCCGTCGAGCCTCGACGTGCGAGTCGACCGCTACTTCCGGGTCTTTCGCAACTCGCGCTACCCGTACATCGACGTCAAGACCGAGCAGGAGGAGCTGACCGAGCTGGTCGAGGCCGGCGACGAGGCGTTCATCCTGCATCCGGGCGAGTTCGTCCTCGGCTCGACGCTCGAGCGCGTCACGCTCCCGGACGATCTGGTGGCCCGCTTAGAAGGGAAGAGTCGAGCTTCGGAGGCTGGGGCTGCTGATCCACTCGACCGCCGGGTTCATCGACCCCGGCTGGGACGGGCACGTGACGCTCGAGCTGTCGAACGTCGCAAACCTCCCGATCACGATCTATCCGGGGATGAAGATCGGGCAGCTCTCGTTCGTGCAGCTCACGGAGCCCGCCGAGCGCCCGTACGGGTCGCAGGGGATCGGCTCGAAGTACCAGGGCCAGCGCGGGCCGACGCCGAGCCGGTACTGGCAGAACTTCGAGGACGCCTGAGACCTACTCCGGAGGCTCGCAGTCGGCGGGCTCGTTGCCGCCGAGTCGCGCGAGGAGTGCTGCCGAGGTCGGCGAGCTCACGCTGGTCGTAGCGTGCGCCGAACAGCTCCTCGATCTGGCCGAAATGGCTCGTCGCGGCGTCGCGGAGCTTCGTCGAGCCCGTCGTCGGTGAGCACCGCGTAGACCACGCGCCGGTCGGTGTCGCAGGACGCCCGCTCGACGTACCCCTTGCTCTCGAGCCCGTCCAGCAGCCGCGTGATGCCCGACGCGGTCAGAAGGACCTCCTCAGCGAGATCGACGCGCCGCATTCGCCGGTCGGCCGCGCGCCCGAGGCGTAGCAGCACCTCGAAGTCCGAGATCGTGAGCCCGTGGTCGGCGCTCAACTGCGCGCTCAGCCGCCGCGTTGCGGCCGCATGCGCGCGAATCAGCGAGACGAACGCCTGGGCCTCAAGAGATTGCTCGCTCAATACTTGACTAGACATGCTTCTCTCCGCTACAGTTGTTTGCGTGCTCAATAATAGCGGACACAAGGAGGTAGTGGGAATGACCATCGTCGCAGACACTCCGGCCACCGCGATCCCCACGGGAACGTGGACGATCGACCCCGTCTGGTCGGCGCTCGAGTTCGAGGTGCGGAAGCTCGGCCTCGCGACCGTGAAGGGCCGGGTACCGGGCTTCACGGGCACGATCCGCGGCGGCGACAGCCCGGCGATCGAGGGAGTCGTGGATGCGTCCACGATCACGACGTTCGACGAGATCGCGACGGGCACCTGCAGTCTCCCGACTTCTTCGACACGGCGGTTCACCCGGAGCTCCGCTTCGCGTCGACCTCGTTCGACGTCGACGGCGACGAGCTCGTCGTCCGGGGCGACCTCACCGTCAAGGGCGTCACGAAGGCGGTCGAGCTCGACGGGCAGCTTCGTCGGCGCCGGCGTCGATCCCATGGGGAACGACCGGATCGGGATCGAGCTCGAGGGAACGGTCGACCGTCCGGACTTCGGCCTCGTCTGGAACGTCCCGCTCCCCGGCGGCGACTTCCTGCTGCCGAACGAGGTGACGCTCAAGGCGACGTTCGCGGCGGTCAGGACGGCCTGACGTGCAGATCCTCGCCCTCTCCGGAAGCCTGCGGGCGGAGTCGTACAACACGGCTCTCGCCCGCGCGGCCGCCGAGCTCGCGCCGGTCGGCGACCGAGATCGAGCTCTACGACGGGCTCGCGTGGATCCCGCCGTACGACCGGGACGACGACGGCGACGGATCCGCCGGCCACGGTGGCGATGCTGCGCGAGCGGATCCGGGACGCCGACGGCCTGCTCGTGGTGACGCCCGAGTACAACGGCTCGATCCCCGGCGTGCTGAAGAACGCGATCGACTGGGCGTCGCGCGCCGCACCGCGAGCTCCGCTCTCGGGGACAAGACCGTCGCCATCGCCGGCGCGACCACGGGTCACTACGGCGCGATCTGGGCGCAGCAGGACCTGCGCCGCGTGCTCGGCATGGCCGGCGCCCGCGTCGTCGACGGCGAGCTGCCCGTGTCGCTCGCCCACGAGAAGTTCGAGCCGAGGGCCAGCTCGTCGACCCGCTGCTCGCGGAGCGTCTGCGCGCGCACGTCGACGGCGCTCGTCGCCGAGGCGTCGGCCGTGCTGCTCGCGGCCGCCTGACAGGGAACCCCGAGAACGACAGAGGGCCGCGCGAAGCGGCCCTCTGTCTTCACTGACGGTGACCAGCGTTGTATTAGTAGAGGCGCTTCCTGCGTAACGTCCCGAACTGCAGACGCCGCGCGGCGCGAATCGCGAGCCCCCTACGCTGGCTAGGCGGTTCCCGGTGGTCCCGGGGGCACGCCTCTACCCGCTGGTACCTCCACTGCCCGTACAGTCATCGCTCAAGCCGGACCACCTCCTTTCCGCGGTACACGGAGCATACGCACTTCAGGCGGATGGAGGCAGGCTCGAGTTGTCGAGCGACCGGCGACCTCGGCCATGCCGACCCCATCCAGAGCATCGGCCAGATCGCGATCAACACGCGCGACGTGCAACGTGCCGTCGCGTTCTACCGCGATGCGCTCGGTCTCGACTACCTGTTCGAAGCCGGGCCGCTCGCCTTCTTCATGTGTGGCGACGTGCGGCTCATGCTCTCCGTCGCGGAGAGTCCCGAGTTCGACCATCCGAGCTCGGTCCTCTACTTCCGCGTCGACGACATCCACGGCGCGCGGGCGGAGCTTTCGGGCCGCGGCGTGCCGTTCGACGACGAGCCGCACCTGATCGCGAAGATGCCCGACCACGAGCTGTGGATGACGTTCTTCCGCGATCCCGGACCGCAACGTGCCTCGGCCTCGATGATCCGAGGTTCAGGAAGCTGAGGCCGACAGCACGACCGAGACCTCGAGGCCGCGGTCCAGCGGCACGCGTGACGCTCGACGAGCGTCGGAGTCCGCCTGCCGGGCGGCCGAGTACGCGGCGAGCGGGTCCGCGTGCGAGAGCACGTTGTCCGCCACGACCAGGCTCCCCGGCTCGAGCAGCGGACGGACGAGCGCGAAGAGCGCCTCGTAGTCGTCCTTCTCCGCGTCGAGGAAGACGAGGTCGAAGACGTCCTGCGTCTCGCGGAGCGTCTCGAACGCGTCGCCCTGGACGAGCTCGGCCCACTCCTCGAGACCCGCCTCGGCGATGTTCGCGAGCCACGCCGCGCACTTCACCGGGTCGTGCTCGAGCGAGACCACGCGCCCGCCGAGCACCCGCGCGCCCGCCGCGAGCCAGATCGTCGAGTACCCGCGCGAGCCGCCGACCTCGAGCACCTCGATCCCGGCCTGCGACGCCGCGAGGGCGAACAGGAAGCGGCCGGACGTGGGCTCCACCTGGCGCGACCGCTGCGCCGCGGGGACACCCGCGTCGCGCTCGGTGCGGTCTTCCTCCTCGAGGCGCGCCAAGACAGCGAGCACCTGGTCGTCAAGCATCAGTCCTCCCCAACGTCCACGACAACGACGCCGTTCTCGACGGAGACCGGGTACGTCGGCACGGAGACGAAGGCGGGCAGCGACATCGGGATCCCGGTCTCGAGGTCGAAGCGTGAGCCGTGACGCGGGCATACGACCATGCACGCCTCAGGGTCCCAGTCTCCCTCGCAGAGCGGGCCGTCGTCGTGCGAGCAGCGGTCCTCGATCGCGTACAGCTTCCCGCCGCAGTTGTAGACGCCGATCGTGCGCGCGCCCGCAGGCACGAGTCGCATGCTCCCAGGCGGGAGCTCGTCCAGCGGCCCGACCTCGACGATCGCCACTACTCGAGCACGAGGTCGCGTGCGGCGGTTCCCCACTCCTCCGGAAGCGGCGTCCCCTTCGCCTTGTGGAGCGCAAGCTTGAGCACGCCGAGCCCGAGGAGCGCGCACTTGAGCCGGACCGGCGTGAGCGGGATCCCGAGCTCCTCGAGCAGCTCGTCCTTGTCCATGGCGGCCACGTCCTGAGCGGCGCGGCCCTTGACGAGATCGGTGAGCATCGAGGTCGCCGCCTGGCTGATCGCGCAGCCGCGCCCGTCGAAGCCGACCTCCTCGATCACGTCTCCCTCGCCGAGCCGCACCGAGACCGTGATCTCGTCCCCGCAGAGCGGGTTCTGGCCCTCCGCGCGCGCGTCGGACGGATCGAGCACCCCGTGGTTCCGAGGGTTCTTGTAGTGATCCAGGATCAGCTCGCGGTAGAGCTGGTCGAACTCGCCCACTACGCGAACGCCTTCTTCACCTTGTGGAGACCCTCGACGAGCCGGTCGATCTCGTCCGGGATCGTGTAGACGTAGAAGCTCGCCCGGTTCGTTGCCGCCACGCCGAGCTTGCGCATGAGCGGCTGGCAGCAGTGGTGGCCGGCCCGGATCGCTATCCCGTCGAAGTCGAGCACCTGCGCGACGTCGTGCGGGTGCACGCCTTCGACGTTGAAGGAGACGATCCCCGCGCGGCGCTCGGCGGGAGGCCCGTACGACGGTGATCCAGGGAAGCTCGGCGAGCCGCCCGAGGGCGTATGCGGCGAGCTCGTGCTCGTACTGCTCGATCGCGTCGAAGCCGATCTCGTTCAGGTAGTCGATCGCCGCGCCGAACCCGACCGCCTCCGCCATCGGCGCCGTTCCCGCCTCGAACTTGTGCGGGAGCTCGCCCCACGTCGTGTCCTCGTCGCCGACCTCGCGGATCATGTGCCCGCCGGTCAGGAACGGCTCCATCGCCTCGAGCAGCTCCGCCTTCCCCCAGAGCGCCCCGACGCCGCTCGGGCCGCACATCTTGTGCGCGGAGATCGCGACGAAGTCGCAGCCGAGCGCCTGGACGTCCATCGCCATGTGCGGCGCAGACTGCGCGCCGTCGGCGACCATGATCGCGCCGTGCTCGTGCGCCCACGCGGCGAGCTTGTCGACCGGGTTCATGGTCCCGAGGGAGTTGGACACGACGCCGGTCGCGACGATCTTGACCGCGCCGTCACGCGCGACCTCGTCCAGCTCCTCGAGGCGAAGCTCGCCGTTCTCGTCGAGCGAGATCATCCGGAAGCCCGCGCCCGTCCGGTGCGCGACGTACTGCCACGGGACGAAGTTGGAGTGGTGCTCGAGCTCGCTGACGACGACGAGGTCGCCCGGCTTCAGCTTCACGAGCCCCCAGGCGTAGGCGACGAGGTTGATCGCCTCGGTCGCGTTGCGGACGAAGATGACCTCGCGCGCCGATGGGGCGTTCAGGAGCGCCTGCACCTTGTGGCGCGCGAGCTCGAGCGCCTCGGTCGCGCGCTCCGCCAGCGCGTAGACGCCGCGATGCACGTTCGCGTACGACGTCTCGTAGAACTCGTTCATCGCGTCGAGCATCTGGCGCGGCTTCTGCGAGCTGGCGGCCGAGTCGAGAAAGGCCAGCGGCTTCCCGTGGAACGTCTGCTCGAAGATGGGAAAGTCCGCGCGCAAACGGTGCGCGTCGAGCTTCCGGTCGGTGGTCACGGCCACAGAGGCATCGTACCCCTGGCCGTCTGGGTCACCGGCGTCAGCCTTCGAGGTCGACCTTGCCGTTCGTCGCGGCGCGCTCGGCGGCGCGGCGGCGGCGCTCCACGGTGACCGCCGCGCCCTCCAGGAGCTCGCACACTCGCTCCAACCGAACTCGCTCGGAGAGCTCGGAGAGCAGCTCGAGCTTGACCTCCGGCATGAGCTCGACGCGGGAGGCGAGCGCGAACGAGAGCTGCGGCGTCTCGGGCGCCGGAGTCTCGATGTCGCTGCCGGTCAGCTCCCGCAGCCGCGAGAAGAGCTCGCGCGCCCGCTCCACAGAAGGCGTCTCGGGAGGATCGTGGTCGTCGACGACCGGCGTGACGTCGCCCGTCTGGTAGCTCCGGCCGCTCGTGAGCTCGGCGAGCCGGAACCGCTCCCTGCCCTCGACGACGATGTTCAAGCGCCCGTCCTCGAAGCGGTCGAGGACCTCGATCACCGCCGCCCGCGTCCCGATCTCCCGGATGCCGTCGTCGTCGGCGAAGACGAGGCCGAACTCCGTCTCGTCCTCGAGGCACTCGCCGATGAGCTCCTGGTAGCGCTCCTCGAAGATGTGCAGCGGCACCTGCTCCGTCGGGAGGAGCACGAGCGGCAGCGGGAAGAGGCCGAGCTCGGTCACGTCCGCCGAAATGCCGTGAGCTCCCAGAGCGCGCCGCGCCAGCCTTCGGCGAGGCTCAGGCCTTCACCCTCGGCCGCGGCCACGAGTGCGCGCCGCGGATGGGCGAAGACGCGGAAGGAGCGACCGAAGACGGCGAACCCGGCGTTCACCATGCGGATGCCGAAGCGCACCCAGAGTGCGTCCCGCGGGAAGCTGAGAACGAGGGTTCGCGTCGACAGCGCGGCCGAGCGTCGCGCGAGCTCGACCCCGTCCGGGGAGCAGCAGACGACCCGGTTCATGAGCACGACGTCGGCGGGCTCGACGGCGTCCGGCTCCTCGAGGACGTCCAGGACGCGGAACGACGTTCGTTCCTCGAGCCCGCGCTCGCGTGCCAGCTCCCGCGCGTACGGCTCGTACGCGGCGACGACCTCCACGACCTCTCCCCGCTCCGCTCCCGCGTCGAGGAGCTCCGCTTGCAACGCGCCGATCCCGCCGCCGATCTCGAGCACCCTCGCGCCCTCGACCCCCGGCTCGGACGCGATCGCAACCATGCGCCGCTCGACGTCGCCGAGGCCCTTTCGTCTCAGGTTCTCGAGGCTTCGCCGCGCGAACTTCCGGCGTGAAGATCTCGCTCGCACGCGCCGGCGCGGCAGCATCGATTCACCGGGGGATCACGACGCGCGCTCGAGGTCGAGCGCGCACGAGTTGATGCAGTAGCGCTTGCCGGCCGGCCCCGGCCCGTCGTCGAACACATGGCCGAGATGGCCTCCGCAGGCCGCGCACACGACCTCGGTGCGCACCATGCCGTGGCTCGTGTCGGTCTCGGTGACGACGCTGTCGAGCGACGCCGGCTCGACGAAGCTCGGCCAGCCCGTTCCCGAGTCGAACTTCGCGTCCGAGCGGAAGACCTCGGTGCCGCAGCCCGCGCAGCGATAGATCCCCGGCGCGTGCTCGTCCCAGTACGCGCCCGTGAACGCGCGCTCGGTTCCCTTCTGCCTGAGGACGGCGTGCTGCTCCGGCGTCAGGCGTGCGCGCCACTCCTCGTCGGTCAGCTCCACTTTCTCTTTCATCCCGCGAGCGTAGCGACTACCGTCCGAGACATGGATGCAGACCCCGTCGAGCTCCGGATCCTCGGCTGCCTCGTCGAGAAGCAGCGGACGACTCCGGACGCGTACCCGCTGACGCTGAACGCGCTTCGGCTTGCCTGCAACCAGTCCACGAACCGCGATCCGGTGGTCTCCTACGACGACGAGACGATCCGCACGGCGCTCGCGCGGATCTCGCGCAAAGGCTGGGCGCGCCTCGCGAGCGGCCCCGGCAGCCGCGTCGTCAAGTACCGGCACCTGCTCGACGAGGCGCTCGGGGTGACGCCCGGTCAGCTCGCGGTCATCGCCGTGCTCATGCTGCGCGGCGCACAGACTCCCGGCGAGCTCAAGGGACGCACCGAGCGCATGTACCCCTTTGGCGCGCTTCGCGAGGTGCAGTCCGTCCTCGAAGAGCTGATCGAACGCGGCCTCATCGAGCGGCTCGAGCGCCGTCCGGGTCAGAAGGAGGTGCGCTACCGGCTCGTGCTCGAGGGTCAGGAGGCGCCGGCCGCCGAGCCAAGCTACGAGCCTGTCGAGGACGACCGGGTCGGCGCGCTCGAGGAGCGGATCGCCGCGCTCGAGGAGGCGGTCGCAAGCCTGATCCTACGTCTGGGGGATCCGGGCCTCGAGAGCGGCGGCGAGAGCGTCCCGGACCGGTTCCAGCTCCACGCGGTCGAGGACGTCCTGGAAGAAACCCCGAACGATTAGCCGCTCCGCGTCGGCGCGCGAGAGGCCGCGCGTCATCAGGTAGAAGAGCTGGTCGCGGTCGACCTGGCCGAGGGTCGCGCCGTGCGTGCAGCGGACGTCGTTGGCCATGATCTCGAGGCCGGGGATCGAGTCCGCGTGCGCGGTCTTCGAGAGCAGGAGGTTGCGGTTCTCCTGGTACGCGTTCGTCTTCTGCGCGCCCTCCTCGACCCGGATCATCCCGCGCCAGACCGTTCTCGCCGTGTCCCGGAGCGCGCCCTTGAATGCGAAGTCGGAGGTCGTCGACGGAGCGATGTGCTCCTGGAACGTGTCGTAGTCGAGGTGCTGCGTGCCGTCGGCGAAGTACGCGCCGGTGACGCGCGAGGTCGCGCCCGGCCCCGCGAGGTCGTTCTGGATCCGGACCTTGCCCTTCGCCGAGCCGAAGCCGCCCGTGACCCAGTCGAGCTCGGCGTCACGCTCGACGCGCGCGTGATGGGACGCGAAGTGCCAGCTCGCGCGCGAGAGGTTCTGAACGGAGACGTACTCGACCTTCGCCGCGTCCTTGACGACGATCTCGACCGCGGCGTTCGAGTAGGAGCCCAGCTCCGGCGAAGAGGATGCGTACTCCTCGATCAGGGCGAAGCGGCTCTCTGGCTCCGCCACGATCAGGAGGCGCCAGAAGAGCGACCCGCCTTCGACCGAGTTCGCGATGCGGACGTACAGCGGCTGCTCGAGCACGACGCCGCGGGGAACGTGCACGAGCAGGCCGTTCTTCCAGAGCGCGGCGTTGTGGGCGGCGAACTTCTCGTCCCAGCCGACGAGCGAGTACAGGAGCTCGTGGTCCTCGGGCAGCGGCTCGAAACGGATACCGTCCGGCGCGCGCTCGATCTCGATCCCGGCCTCGCCCACGTACGCGACCCCGGCGACGTCCACGTCGATCAGGGCCGGAGGGGCGGCGATCTCCGCTGCGCCGTTCGCGGTCCATGCATCCGGGTCGAAACCCTTGAGGTCCGTGAACCGCCAGTGCTCGTCCTTCGTCGTCGGGAGCGGGAGCTCCCGGTAGCGCTCGAGGAGCTCGGCGCGCGAGCTCACGGCTGCCTCCCGTCGTCGAACGGCGCGTAGCGGCGGTGCAGCATCAGCGCGTTCCCGTCGGGGTCCTTGAAGAACGCCATGTGGCAGACCCCGGTATCCATGGTCTCTCCGTCGAACTCCACGCCCTTGGACTCGAGCTCGGCGCGCGCAGCCGCGACGTCCGGCACACGCAGCGCAAACCCGGCGAGGCTCGGCGCGAACGGCTGGCCGGCGCTCGACGGGTCGAAGATGTCGAGTGTCACCTGTCCCAGCGTGAACTCCATGTCCGACTCGGCTCTCGCTCTCGATCGCGAGCCCGAGCGTCTCCGAGTAGAAGCGCTTCGCCCGCGGGATGTCCTGCGTGAGGAACGAGACGAAGTCGACGCGCTCGACCTGCATCAGGGCATCGTCCCGTCGGGATAGGGCGCGTAGCGGCGGTGGAGGAGGATGCGATTGCCGGCGGGATCGGTGACTCCCAGGCCTTTGCAGGCGCCGGAGTCCCAGATCTCGCCGACCTCCAGGCCCGCGGACTCGAGCGTCGCCTTCGCGCCCTCAAGGTCGGGGACGCGCAGCGCGATCGTCGCCGGCGGCAGCTGCGTGAACTCGTAGTCGTGCGTATGCGGCGTCATGACGACGAGCGTCGCGTTGCCGACCTCGTACTCGACCCAGTCGTCACCGGGCGAGTTCGGATTCTTCTCGAGGCCCAGCACCTCGCCGTAGAAGTGCTCGGCCTGCTCCATGTCCGTCACCGGGACACGGATGTAGTCGACGCGCTCGACGCCGATCACGGCTGCGAACCGTCGGGGTAGGGCGCGTAGCGGTGATGGATCATGAGGCCGTTGCCGTCGGGATCCTTGAACGCGGCGCCGTTGCAGACGCCGGAGTCGAAGGTCTCGCCGAGGAACTCGATCCCCTCGGCCCGGAGGTTCGCCTTGGCCTCGTCCACGTCGTCGACGCGCAGCACGATGGCAGCGAACGGCAGCGGCTGGAACGGCTGGCCGGCCGTCTCCGGATCGACGAGCGCAAGCGTCACGTTCCCGGTCTCGAACTCGACCCAGGTGTCCGTCGAGTTCGGGTTGCGCTCGAGCCCGAGCGTCTCGCCGTAGAACTTCTCGGCGCGGTCGCGGTCCTTCGTCGGGATCGCTATGAAGTCGACTCGCCGTGCCTGGATCAACCGGCCGCCTTGTCTTCGTACGGCGCGTACCGCTTGTGCAGGGTCAGCGGATTCCCGTCCGGGTCGTTGAAGTTCGCCATGTGGCAGACGCCGGTGTCGAACGTCTCGCCCTCGAACTCGACGCCCTTCGCCTCGAGCTCGGCCCGTGCCGCGTCGACGTCGTCGACGTGCAGGAGCGCGATGCTGTTCTTCTGCGGTTGAAACTCGATTCCGAACTGCGTGGGGTACCAGATCGCGAAGCACGTCTCGCCGATCCAGAACTCGTTCCACGCGTTCGCGTCGGGCCGGAGGCCCAGGGTCTCGACGTAGAACTCCCGCGAGCGCGCGCCGTTGGTCGAGGGAACGCCGACCACGTCGACCTTCGAGATCGGACTAGCCGACACTGCCTTCCATCTGCAGCTGGATGAGCCGGTTCATCTCGACCGCGTACTCGAGCGGGAGCTCCTTCGTGATCGGCTCGACGAAGCCGGAGACGATCATCGCGCTCGCCTCCGCCTCGGAGAGGCCGCGGCTCATCAGGTAGAAGAGCTGCTCCTCGCCGATCTTCGAGACCGTGGCCTCGTGCCCGAGGTCGACGTCGTTCTCGTCCACCTGGATGTACGGGTACGTGTCGCTGCGGGACTCGTCGTCGAGGATGAGCGCGTCGCAGACGACCTTCGACTTGGAGCCGACGGCGCCCTTCGCGACCTCGAGCAGACCGCGGTACCCTGCGCGGCCGCCGTCCTTCGAGATCGACTTCGACGTGATCACGGACGTCGTGCGCGGCGCGACGTGGACGACCTTGCCGCCCGCGTCCTGGTGCTGGCCCTTGCCGCCGAAGGCGATCGAGAGCACCTCTCCGTGCGCGCCCTCGCCCATGAGCCAGACCGCCGGGTACTTCATCGTCACCTTCGAGCCGAGGTTGCCGTCGACCCACTCCATGGTCGCGTTCTCGTAGGCCACGGCCCGCTTGGTCACGAGGTTGTACACGTTGTTCGACCAGTTCTGGATCGTCGTGTAGCGGTGCCGACCGCCCTTCTTGACGACGATCTCGACGACCGCCGAGTGCAGCGAGTCGGACGAGTAGATCGGTGCCGTGCAGCCCTCGACGTAGTGCACGTAGGCGTCCTCGTCGACGATGATCAGCGTGCGCTCGAACTGGCCCATGTTCTCCGCGTTGATGCGGAAGTAGGCCTGGAGCGGCATCTCGATCTTGACGCCCGGCGGCACGTAGATGAACGACCCGCCCGACCACACCGCCGAGTTGAGGGCGGCGAACTTGTTGTCGTTCTGCGGGATGATCGTGCCCATGTACTGCTTGACGATGTCCTCGTGCTCCCTGAGAGCCGAGTCCATGTCGAGGAAGATGACGCCCTTCGCCTCGAGGTCGGCCTGGAGCTTGTGGTACACGACCTCGGACTCGTACTGCGCGCCGACGCCGGCGAGGTACTTCTTCTCCGCCTCGGGGATCCCGAGCTTGTCCCACGTGTCCTTGATGTCCGCGGGCAGGTCCTCCCAGGAGTCCGCCTGCTTCTCGGTCGGCTTGATGTAGTAGAAGATGTTGTCGAAGTCGATCCCGGAGAGGTCGGCGCCCCAGCTCGGCATCGGCCGGGCGAAGAAGTAGTCGAGGCTCTTGTGCCGGAACTTCCGCATCCAGTCGGGCTCGGACTTGTGGTCGGAGATCGCGTCGATCAGCTCGTGCGAGAGCCCTCGCGACGACTTGAAGAAGTAGTCCTTCTCGGAGTCCGCCCAGCCGAACTCGTAGTCGGAGCGGATGCCGCGGACGACCTCGGTCTCGTTCGTGGTCATGAGTCACCACCTCTGCCGTTGCCGTTGGGCGAGAAAGCCTCGTAGCCCTCCGCCTCGAGCTTGTGGGCCAGCTCGGGACCGCCTTCAGCCACGATGCGGCCATCCACGAAGACGTGCACGAAGTCGGGCGTCACGTAGTTCAGTATGCGCTGATAGTGCGTGATCACGAGCGCCCCGGTCTCGGGGCCGACGAGCGCGTTGACGCCGTTCGCGACGATGCGGAGGGCGTCGATGTCGAGACCGGAGTCAGTCTCGTCGAGCACCGCGATCCGCGGCTTCAGCAGCGCCATCTGGAGGATCTCGACGCGCTTCTTCTCTCCGCCCGAGAACCCGTCGTTCAAGTACCGGGACGCGAGCTCCCTGGGGACCTTCAGCTCCTCCATCGCGGAGAGCAGCGCATCGCGGAACTCGGGGATCGGGATCGGATCGTCCTCGCCCGCCTTCGCCTTGCGGATCGCGTTGATCGCGCTCCGCAGGAAGCTCGTCACGGTGACTCCCGGGATCGCGTGCGGGTATTGGAACGCGAGGAAGAGGCCGCGCTGGGCGCGCTCGTCGGCGCCGAGCTCGGTCACGTCCTCGCCGTCGAAGATGATCTGGCCCTCGGTGATCTCGTACGCGGGGTGTCCCATGATCGCGTACGCGAGCGTGGACTTGCCCGAGCCGTTGGGACCCATGATCGCGTGCTTGTAGTTCAGGTCCACGGCGAGGTCGACGCCCTTGACGATCTCAGGACCGTCTTCGAGCGCAACGTGAAGGTTCTTGATCTCGAGAAGTGCCATGTGAAAAGGACCTACGCCAGCCTTTCCTCGCTGTGCTCGACAGGCTAGCGGCCTGCCTCCCCGATGGTACCCGGACCGCCCCCGCAGGTATCGTGTGGCCATGCCACTCCGTCCATGGGAGATCCTCCTCATCCTGCTCGTTCTCCTGCTCGTGTTCGGCGCAAAACGCCTTCCGGAGATGGGACGGTCGCTCGGTCGCGGCATGCGCGAGTTCAAGGACACCCTGACCGGGGACGACGACAAGGCCACGACCCCGCCGGCGGCGCTGCCGTCTGCGCCATCCGAGCCGGCCCCGCCGGCCTCGGAGACCGACCCCGCAGAAGCACCCGAGCGGGAAACCGTCCGCTAGGAGCACGCCTTGCGCCGTTGGCTCCCGCGCCGTCTCGGCCACGGTGAGGAGGCCAGCCTCGTCGAGCATCTCGACGAGCTCCGCGCGCGGCTGATCATCGGGCTCCTCGCGATCGTGCCCGCGTTCGCGCTCGCGTTCGCGTTCCACGAGGAGATCATGGAGTGGCTCACGGGGCCGCTGCCCGACGACATCCAGCTCGTCACGCTCGGCGTGACCGAGCCGTTCTCGACCTCGGTCTCGGTCAGCCTGATCGCGGCGATCGCTCTCGCGCTCCCGGTGCTCCTGTGGCAGATCTGGGCCTTCCTCGCGCCGGCCGTCGAGCCGCACTTCCAGCGGGTCGTCCTCGTGCTCGTCGTGATCGCGACCGTGCTCTTCGCCTCCGGGGTCGTGTTCATGTACTACGTCGTGCTGCCGCAGGCGCTCGACTTCCTGACCTCGTACGACGCGGAGCTCTACGACACCCAGATCCGCGCGAGCTACTACTACAACTTCGTCGCGCTGCTCCTCCTCGGAGGCGGGCTCGCGTTCCTCCTCCCGATCTTCGTGCTCGCGCTCGTGCGACTCAGGATCCTCACGACCGACCGGCTGCGGCGGAACCGCCGGATCGCGTTCGTGCTCCTGCTGATCTTCGCCGCGCTGCTCCCGACCGCCGATCCGGTGTCGCTGGCGTTCGAGGTGATCCCGCTCGTGCTCCTGTTCGAGGCCTCGATCTGGGTCGCGGTGTTCCTGGAGCGCCGCTGGCAGAGCGGACTGGGAGGACGACGAGCTCCTCGAAGGCCAGAGCCCGTGAGGGTCCTCTCCGCGGACTGGGTCGTCCCCGTCGACGGTCCTCCCATCCGAGACGGCGCCGTCGCGATCGACGATGGGCTCATCGCGGCGGTCGGGACCGGCCGACGAGCTCGGCGAGGGCGAGCGCTTTCCGGGCTCGGTCATCCTGCCCGGGTTCGTCAACGCGCACACGCACCTCGAGTACGCGGTCTACGCGGGCTTCGGCGACGGGCTCTCCTTCGGGCCGTGGATCGCGATCCACGTCGAGCGCAAGCAGCGGATCGGCATCGAGGAGATGGAGGCGATCGCTCGGCTCGGCGCGCTCGAGTGCCTCCGCTCGGGCGTCACGACGGTCGGCGACTGCAGCTTCGTCGGCGCGGCCGCGACGGCGTGCGCCGACGTCGGCCTCGACGCGATCGTCTTCCTCGAGGTCTTCGGCCGGGACGCGGACGCGTTGGAGAGGTTCGAGCTCAATCGCGACCGCGTGGCGCCGGCGCTCTCCGACGGCGTCCGCCTCGGCATCTCGCCCCACGCGCCGTACACGTGCTCGCTCGAGCCTCTACCGCGCGTGCGCGGAGCTCGGGCTCCCGATCGCGACGCACCTCGCCGAGAGCGACGACGAGACCGAGTACCTCCTCTCGGGTAGCGGGCCGTGGGAGGCGTTCGCCGACATGCTCGTGCCGCCGCTCGGGACGACCGGCATCCGCGCGCTCGCCGAGCAGGGGCTGCTCGGGCCGCACGTGCTCGCGGCGCACTGCGTGCAGGCCGACGAGGAGGAGATCGAGCTCCTCGCAGCCCACGACGTCGCCGTCGCGCACTGTCCCCGCTCGAACGCGTTCCTCGGCTGCGGCGTCGCCCCGCTCGCCGCGCTGCGCGAGGCGGGTGTTCGCGTCTGCATCGCGACCGACAGCCCCGCGTCCACGCCGTCGTTCGACATGTTCGACGAGCTGCGGGCCGCGGTCGGCGGCAGCGCGCGCGCGGGAGAAGCGACCGGACGCGCTCACCGCGGCCGACGCGCTCGAGCTCGCGACGCTCGGCGGCGCACGGGCGCTCGGGCTCGAGTCGGACCGCGGCTCGCTCGTCGCCGGGAAAGCGGGCGGATCTCACGGTCCTCTCGCTCGAAGGCTCCCCGTTCGTACCATGGGAAGATCCCGTTACGGCGACGGTACTCGGCGGCTCGCCTTCGCGCGTCGTCGCTACTCTCGTCTCCGGCCAACCGCGCTATGAGAAAGGAGGGAAGACATGGCTCGAGCTGATCGACGCAGCGCACAGCGCGCGCGAACGACTCCTCCTGTCCGCCGACAGGCCGTAGACGTCGAGGACACCATGTTCTTCCCCCGCCTTCGCCGGCAGGCGAAGTGGATGTTCCTCTTCCTCGCGATCGCCATCGGGCGGCGGCTTCGTCCTCTTCGGCGTCGGCGCGGGCGGCATCGGCCTCGGCAACGTCATCTCGGGCGGCGGCGACTCCGGCGTGCCCTCCGTCTCGGAGGCCGAGAAGCGAGGCCTCGGAGAACCCGAGCGACGCCGCGGGCGTTCCGCGAGCTCGCCACCGCGCAGCAGGCCGCCGCCAACACCGACGAGGCGATCGAGGCGCTCGAGAGCGTGTCGTCCTGCTCCGGCCGAAGAACGTCGACGACCTCCGCCAGCTCGCAGTGCTCTACCTCGCGAAGGCCGACGAAGCCCAGACGCGCGCGAGCGAGGCGAACCTGCGCGCCGCCTACCTGGCGCCGGGGACGACGGTCGCGAGCTCGATCACGATCGACGGCAAGCCGCTCGAGCCGGACGCGATCTCGAACGCGCGTCTCGGCTCGTCTCACCACGATCGTCTCGACCGAGCTCGGCGCGGCCCAGCAGGCCTACTGCGAGTTCGGTCTCGACGTACAAGAAGATCGTCGCCGCGAGGCCGAGGGACCCGAGCGTCCTGCTCGAGCTGGGCCAGACTGCCCAGAACGCCAACGACACTGCGACTGCCATCGAGGCGTACGAGAAGTTCATCCGACCTCGCGCCGACCGACCCGACCGTGCCCGAGGTCCAGCGCCTGCTCAAGGAGCTGCGCGCCTTCTCGACGCCATCCGGACTAGACTCGCCCGCGTTGAGGGTGAGGGTCGCCTTTGTCGCTGCCGTCGCGTCCGCGGCCGTCGTGGCGGTCGCGTCCGCGGGCTGCGGCACGGGCGGGTACGTCGAGCGAGGGCAGCCAGGGCGCGGGCAAGGAGCTCTTCACCCAGAGCGTGCGGCACCTGCCACGTCCTCGCGGATGCCGGCACCGCCGGGACGATCGGCCCGAACCTCGACGACGCCTTCGCCCAGGCGCGCACGGACGGGATGACGTCGGAGACGTTCACCCAGGTCGTCGCGAGCTCAGATCCGGTTCCCGATCGACCGATCCGGTCGACCGGCGCCCCGGGGATGCCCGACCCCGATGGACCCGACGGCACACTCCCGAGCTGCGACGACGTCGAGGGAGACGCATTCTGCGTCGACGACCAGGACAGGCGGTCGAACGACATCGCCGTCTACGTCGCTCCGTCGCCGGGACCGGCGTGACCGACGGAGGCACCCGACGGACGGCAAGGGGATCTTCACGTCGAGCTGCGGCGGCTGCCACGTGCTCGCCGACGCGGGCACGGCGGGAACCGTCGGCCCGAACCTCGACGAGTCGATGCCGCCCAAGGCCCTCGTCGTCGACCGCGTGACGAACGGCCAGGGCGTCGATGCCGTCGTTCAAGGACTCGCTCGACCCGGCGCAGATCGAGGCGGTCGCCGAGTACGTCTCCTCGGTCGCGGGCTCGTAGGGGCGAGGCGCTAGGGCCGGGCAGGCCCGGCCCTACGGCGACGCGTCGCGCTCGAGGTCGACGACGACGTGCGTGACCGGGACGTCGTAGCGCTCGCGGAGCGCGGTGACGACGCCTCGCTCGAGCCAGTTCGAGCGCCCCTCGGGATGCGTCGAGACGACGAGCTCGTTCGGGCGGAAGAGGCGCACGGCGTCCTCGACGGCGACGAGCGGGTCGACGTCGCCGACCTCGCCTCGCGCCTCGATCCCGACCGACGAGAGGCGGCCGAGCGTCGCGTCGAGCCGGGCCTCGGCGGCCGCCCGGGCGGGATCCTCGTCCGAGGTCCAGGTCTTGAGCCGCGAGTTCAGCGCCGGGACAGACGACGTGGAAGCGCGTCCTCCCCGCGATCGCGATCTCCCCGATCACGCTCATCAGCTCCTCGCCGCCGACGGTCTCGTTCGCGACGACGAGCACGCGCCGCTCGTCCGCCGGGCCGATCCGCTCGATCTGTTCCGTCGGCGGGCTCGGAGCCGCGCGCGGAGGTACACCCAGCACCGCGCCCGCAACGAGCGAGGACGAACACGAGGAGCCCGAGCCACGGGTTGATCCACGACGCGACGACGATGAGCGCGAACGCTCCGATCGAGATGAGCAGGAATCGGAACGCCGCCGCCTCGCTGCGGAAGGGGCTCTCCATCGCGGCGTCAGATGAGGTAGACGACCGAGTAGACGACGATCCACATTACGTCGACGAAGTGCCAGTAGATCCCGGGTAGCTCGACGCCGTGGTGGTGCTCGGGCGTGAAGTGGCCGCGGAAGCCGCGGACGATGACCATCCCGAGCAGCGTCAGGCCGATGACCACGTGGGCTCCGTGCAGACCGGTGAGCCCGAAGAAGACGGAGGCGAAGGCGCCGTCCCCGGTGTTGAAGCCGACGTTCAGGTACTCGACCACCTGCGTCAGCAGGAACGCGAGGCCCATGATGAACGTCAGCACCATCCCGGCGAGGAAGGCCGGCCGGTTGCCGCGCTTGATCGACTGGAGCGCCCAGTGCATCGTGAAGCTCGAGGTGACGAGGATCGCCGTGTTCACGCCGGCGACGAAGACGGGGAAGTGGTACGGCTCGGGCGGCCACTCCGACGGCGCGTCGGGGTTCACGACGCGCACGAAGAAGTACGCGGTGAAGAACGAGCCGAAGAGCATCGCCTCCGAGGCGATGAACAGGAACATGCCGAGGACGCGGGCGTCGACGCGCGAGCTCTGGTTCGCCTCGGGCGGGCCGTGGTG
This sequence comes from uncultured Actinomycetes bacterium, assembly GCA_963716605.1. Taxonomy (GTDB): domain Bacteria; phylum Actinomycetota; class Thermoleophilia; order Gaiellales; family Gaiellaceae; genus GMQP-bins7. Next base: position 264,865 of record CAVQTO010000002.1, read on the forward strand.
GTCGTGATGAGCGGCTTCGGCGTGGGAGGTCACGACGTCACCTCGGCGGGCTCACCCTCGACGACGACGTGCTCGACCGGGAGACCGCTCTCGCAGCGAAGCCGCCCGACGAGGTCGCGGCGGAGCCAGCCGGAGCGCTCGCCCGGGAAGGTCGAGACGATGATCTCGTCGATCCGCTCGTCGTGCGCGGCCTGCATGGCCGCGGTGAAGGGATCGGGGTGCGCGATCTGCCCGTGGGCGTCGATGCCCTCGCCGCGCAGCGCCGAGAGCGCGGCCCGCAGGCGGCGCTCGGCCTCGGGGTGCTCGGCGCGAGCCGGGTCGCTCTGCGGGCAGACGATGAGGAAGCTCACGCTCCCCTCCTTCGCCCGCGCGCGGATCCGCTCGAGCAGCGGCTCTCCGAGGACGGTCTCGTTCGCGACGACGAGGACGTTCGCGCCGGTCCGCGCCGCGGCGTCGACGACGACGTGCTCGACCGGGCGGCTCCCGGCGACGCGCCTGATCTCGTCGAGCGAGGTTCTTCCGCAGCCACCCGGACTTCGTCTCCGGATGCGTCGAGACGACGATCTCGTCGACCTCCTCGGCGTCGAGAACGTCCTTGACCGCCGTCAACGGGTCGTCGTCGAAGACGCCGCCGTGCGCGGGGATCCCGGCCTCGCGCAACGCTGCGAGCGTGCGGTCGAGCCGGCGACCGGCGGCGGCGCGCCGCGAGTCGCGGTAGACGACGTACCCCTCGCGCGGCTGCGTCACCGGAGCGATCACGAGCACGCGGATCGGGCCTTCCGCCGCACGCCGCTTGACGGCGTCGACGAGCTCGGTGCCGGCGAGCGTCTCGTTCGCGACCACGAGCACGGGAGTCGCCGCGACGTCGCTCTCGCTCACGCGTGCACCTCCTCCTCTTCGCGCTCCGTCGCCGGGCTCATGACCGCGTGCCGCGCGCCGGGGACGCCGTACTCGTACGGCCCGCCGACGACCTGCGGGATCTCGTCGAAGTTGAAGATCGGCGGCGGCGAGGAGACCTGCCACTCGAGCGTGTGCGCGCGCCACGGGTTCGATTCGGCGATCGGCCCGCGCGTCCAGCTGATCACGATGTTGTAGACGAACACCACGAACGAGAGCCCGAGGACGAACGAGGCGATCGTGATGAAGAAGTTCAGCGAGCCGAACACCTCCGCGTAGTCGAACACGCGTCGCGGCATCCCGCGCAGCCCGACGTAGTGCATCGGGAAGAAGGTCGCGTTGAAGCTGACGAAGGTCAGCCAGAAGTGCAGCTTCCCGAGCCGCTCGTCGTACATGCGGCCGGTCATCTTCGGGAACCAGTAGTAGACGCCGGCGAAGATCGTGAACACCGAGCCGCCGAAGAGCACGTAGTGGATGTGCGCGACGATGAAGTACGTGTCCGAGGCGGCGATGTCGATCGGCACGGACCCGAGGTAGATCCCGGAGAGCCCGCCGATCACGAACATCGTCACGAAGCCGAGCGCGAAGAGCATCGGCGTCGTCAGGTGGATGCGTCCTCGCCATAAGGTCGCGGTCCAGGAGAAGACCTTGATCCCGGTCGGGACCGCGATCAGGAGCGTCGTGACCATCATCGGGACGCGCAGCCAGTCGGCCATGCCCGCGACGAACATGTGGTGCGCCCACACCGAGAACCCGAGGACGAGGATCCCGATCAGCGATAAGGCCATCAGGCGGTAGCCGAAGATCGGCTTGCGGGACATCGTCGAGATGACCTCGGAGACGATCCCGAACCCGGGCAGCATCATGATGTAGACGGCCGGGTGGCTGTAGAACCAGAAGATGTGCTGGTAGCCCAGCACGTACCCGCCTCCTTCGGGGACGAAGAAGTCGGTGTGCATGATCCGGTCGAACATCACGAAGAACTGCGAGCCGGCGATGAACGGGGTCGCGATGACGACGAGCAGCGAGGTCGTGAAGTTCGCCCAGACGAGGAGCGGCATGCGCCAGAAGGTCATCCCCGGCGCGCGCATGGTGATGATCGTGACCAGGAAGTTGAGGGCGGTCATGATCGACGACGCCCCCGCCCACTGGACGCCCATGTTGAAGAACGTCTGGCCTAACGGCTGCCCCTCGGCGAGGGGCGCGTAGCCCGTCCAGCCCGCGCCGAAGGCGCCGCCGGGCGCGAGGAAGCTCGCGACGAACATGACGCCCGCGATCGGGAGGAGCCAGAACGAGAGCGCGTTCAGCCGCGGGAAGGCCATGTCCGGCGCGCCGAGCATCAGCGGCACCGCGAAGTTCGCGAGGCCCGCGAAGGCGGGGATGATGAACAGGAAGATCATCAGCGTCGCGTGAACCGACACGAGGCCGTTGAACGTCTGCGAGTCGACGAACTGGAGCCCCGGCTGCGCGAGCTCGGCGCGGAAGAACATCGCCATCAGGCCGGCGATCGTGAAGAAGACGAACGTCGTGACGAGGTACTGGACCCCGATCACCTTGTGGTCGGTGTTGACGCGGAAGTAGTCGCGCCACGTGTGCGCGCCGTGTCCCGAGTGGTCCTCGGGCCGCGTCGGGCGGCCGGAGATGTAGTGGAGCCAGTAGTCGAACGAGCCGATCCCGGCGAGGAACCCGATCGGGGCGGCCGTCATGGCGGCGACCGCGAGGACGACCTCGGTGTTCCATACCGGCGTCCAGCCCCACCACCAGCGCAGGCCTAGGACGAGAAGCGTGCCGAGACCGAAGAAGAGCGCGCCCATCCATGCTCCGCGGACGAGGCCGGGGCCGAAGATGAGCCGCCAGGTCGGGCCGCGCGGCGGCTCGAAGTGCTCCGGATAGAGCTCCGGCTGCGTCCCGTCGTGCTCGGTGGCCGTCACGCCTGCTGCTCCTCCACCCAGGCGTCGAACTCGGCGGGCTCGACGACGCGCGCGAAGGCGCGCATGGTCGCGTGGCCGAGACCGCAGAGCTCCGTGCACACGACCTCGAACTCGCCGAGCTCGTTGGGCGTGACGAGGATCTCCGTCTCGATGCCCGGGACGGCGTCCATCTTCTGGCCGAAGTTCGGGACCCAGAACGAGTGGATGACGTCGACCGAGCGCATCGTGAACCGCACCTCGCGGCCGAGCGGCAGGACGAGCTCCCCGGACTGAAGGTCGTCGAAGTCGCCGTACGTGAACTTCCACGCGAACTGCTGCCCGAGGGCCTCGACCTCCATCGGGCGGTTCCCCGCCTCGCCGTTTCGGGCGAGGACGACCGCGCTGAAGATCCCGATCGCGATGACGAGGAGCGCGGGCACGGCCGTCCAGACGATCTCGAGCCCGGTGTGGCCGTGGATCGGCGGCCCGTCGGCGTCGTCGTCGAGCGGGACGCGCCACTTCCAGACCGAGAAGATGATCACGGCCCCGACCAGCGAAAAGATGACGATGGAGATGACGGTCGCGAACCAGTACAGCGCCTGGATGCGGTCGAACTCCTCCGACGCGGAGGTGGGCAGCCACTGGAAGAGGAGGGCCACCAGCGTGAGCGCCACGCCGATCACGACCCCGATGGCGACGAGCTGGATGATGCCCTTGCGCACCGCTTCGAGCCTACTTCAACCGCGAGCTATCGTGCCGTCCAACCAGAGCCCGCTCGCGGCCTTCGTCACATGACTCGCCTCCTCGCTTTCTCGCTGCTCGTCCTGGCCCTGGCCGCCGCCGGCTCGGGCCTGCTCGGGGTCGTCGGCGGCGACGCGAGCGAGGCGTCGCCGGCGCAGGCTCGCGGGCCGCTCGGAAGCGGGAAGAAGGTCGTCTTCGCCTTCGGCGGGGACGTCCACTTCGAGGGCGCCCTCTCGCAGAGGCTCGCGACCTCGGCGTCGTCGCTCCTCGGCCCGATCAAGCCCGTGCTCGCGTCCGCGGACCTCGCGGTCGTGAACCTCGAGACCGCCGTGACGAACACCGGGTTCGCCGCCACGAAGGAGTTCGTCTTCCGCGCACCGCCGAGCGCGTACGCCGCGCTGCGCGGGGGCTCGGTCGACGTGGCGTCGCTCGCGAACAACCACGGGATGGACTACGGGGAGCAGGGGCTCCGCGACTCGCTCGCGGCGGCGCGCCGCTACCGCTTCCCGGTCGTCGGTGCGGGCCTCGACGCGAAGCGCGCGTACGCGCCGTACCGCGCGACCGTGAACGGCCAGCGGATCGCGGTCCTCGGCGCGACGCAGGTTCTCGACGACCACCTCATCTCGGCGTGGACCGCAGGCCCGGGCAAGCCGGGGCTGGCCTCCGCGAAGGACGTCCCGCGGCTCGTCGAGGAGGTCCGGCGCGCCCGCCGCTCCTCGGACACGGTCGTCGTCTTCCTCCACTGGGGCGTCGAGGCCGAGCGCTGCCCCTCGAGCCGGCAGCGGCAGCTCGCGCTCGCGCTCGTCGCGGGCCGGCGCCGACATCGTCGTCGGCGGGCACGCACACCGGCAGCAGGGCGTCGGGATGATGGACGGCGCTCTCGTCGGCTACGGCCTCGGGAACTTCGTCTGGTACGGGACGACCGAGATGTCGACGCGCACCGGCGTGCTGCTCGTGACGGCCACCGGGCGCAGGATCGACGAGTACCGGTGGGTGCCCGCGCGCATCGTCGACGGCGTCCCGCGCCCACTCACGGGCACGGCGCGGCGAAGCGAGCTCGCTAGCTGGCGAGCGCTTCGCGGCTGCACCGGGCTTCGCCCGTAACCGAACGCCTCAGCGTGGATCTGGGTCGGTGCGCGTCTCGGTGACGGTCTCGGAGTCCGTGCGCGTCTCGGTGACGACATCGGGGTCCGAGCGCGTCTCGGTGACGATCGTCGTGTTCTGTCCGCCGCCGGCCACCACGGTGTCGTCGCGCGCGCGTCCGGGATACGCGATCCACCCCGTGGCGATGACGACACCCAGAAGGATCACGATCCCCCCGAGGATGACGCCGGTCAGCTGCAGCCAGCCGAACACCTCGCCCTCGCCGATCCCGAGCGGGTCCGCGAGCGCTGCGATGGCGGTACCGACGACCCCGATGGTCACGATGACGATCCCGGCAGTTCGTGGATCCCTCATGCTTGCCGCGTACCCTATTGCAAGCCGGTTCTAACACCGGCGGGGCTAAACTGCCCGGTCCCGGGCCGTTAGCTCAGTTGGTAGAGCAGGGGACTCTTAATCCCAAGGTCGAAGGTTCGAATCCTTCACGGCCCATGCAGGAAAGCCCTGCAAATAGGTTCCCACATCTGCCTCGGATCAACGTGGCCGGCGGTGTCGGCAACAGAGGGGCAACGCGCGGCCAGCGATCAGCCTTCCCGATTTACGACCTCCGGAGAGAACGCCGGCAGGCATATAGCGATGTACTCGGTCTCCGCGTCGGGGGTCGAGTATCGAACACGCTCGCCTCGCCGCGTGATGATGGCTTCTCCCGCAGCCACGTCCACGACGCCCTCGTCAGACTCGACTCGGACGACCCCGCGCAGGACGATCGTGTACTCGTCGAATCCTGGCGTTTGCGCTGGCTCGTCCCACCCGGCGGGAGCGATCATCCGCGCGATGCTTACGTCCTCCGTTCCGGAGTTGACGATGCCGACGAACTCCTCGATGACCTTCGGTGGTTCGCCAGGCACTGCGATTCGCGTTGGACGAACGATGTGTCTGGGCACCAGGTCATCCTAGGCCCAGCGGACCAGTGGAGGGGGCGACGCTAGCGCGCGTCGCCCCGGTTGCCGCCGAAGCCGAACAACCCGAGGGCGAGGCCGAGGGCGGCGCCGAGGAGGATGAGCCCGCCCGTCACGGCGACGGTCGGATAGACCGCCGAGAACTGCTGCAAGAGGATCACGATGCCGAGCCCGAGCACCGCGCCCAGGAGGCCGGCGAAGATCGGCGAGGTGCGCGAGCGTCCCACACGAGCGGCGATCGCGAGCGCGCCGAGCGCGCCGATGAGCGCGAGGGCGAGCCCGGCCAGGCCGACCGGGGTCTTCAGCGGATCGAGCTCGTTGTCGCCGGCGACCTCGATGAGCGCCTCGGCCTCGCACGTGAAGCCCGCGCCGGTGCTCGAGCCGACCACCTTGTAGAGGCCGAGCCCGTAGTCGGCGTAGTCGTCCACCGGGACATCGCTTCGCCACGACGTGCCGGTCGACGGCTGGTCGTGGACCGTCCAGCGGATGCCCGCGAACTCGAGCTCGACCTTGAGCGTGTCGAGCTCCTGCTCGGACGTCATCGTGATCGAGACCGGCCGGTCCTTCGAGACGACGATGGGGTCGCTGGTCGCGCCGACCTCGCGGGCGCCGATGTCCTCACCGTTGATCTCCGCGGTGCACGGACCGCCGACGGTCGCAGCCGCCTGCGAGGCGAATCCGAGCATCACGACGACGGCGAAGACGGCGACGACTGGGCGGCGCATGGACCTCCTCGGGGTTCGCAGGAGTCTACGGTCGGCTCCCGACGACTCCCCATCCCCCGGACGAGCGTTTGCCGATCGGACGCGCGAAATCCCCTGTCAGTCGCGAGAAGGGCACCGACGATCCGCCCCGGCTCGTCCTCATGTTCGGCTAGAGACCGACGCGCACCTAGGATCCTCGGCATGCTCCCGATCGAACGCCCAGGGAAGATCGTCTGCGTCGGGCTCAACTACCGCGATCACGCGGAGGAGCAGGGTGTCGAGCTCCCCGAGGAGCCGCTCCTCTTCGCCAAGTGGCCGAACGCGCTGATCGGGCCCGGAGCTCCCATCGTCATCCCGCGTGAGGTGACCCAGTGCGACTACGAGGCCGAGCTCGGCGTGGTCATCGGGACGCGCGTCAAGGGCGTGTCCAAGGAGAACGCGCTCGAGGCGGTGAGTGGATACCTCTGCGCGAACGACGTGACCGCGCGCGACTTCCAGTTCTCCGACGGGCAGTGGTCGCGCGGGAAGTCCGTCGACACGTTCTGCCCGGTCGGCCCGCTGGTGCCCGCCGCCGAGGTGCGCGACCCGCACGCGCTCGCGATCCGGACGATCGTGAGCGGCGAGGTGCTCCAGGACTCGACGACCGCGAACCTCATCTTCGGCGTCGACGCGATCATCGCTCACGTCGCGAAGACGGTGACGCTCGAGCCCGGCGACCTCATCCTCACCGGGACGCCGGCCGGCGTCGGCGTCTTCAGGCGGCCACAGCGGCTGCTCGAGCCCGGTGACGAGGTCACGATCGAGATCGAAGGGCTCGGGTCGCTCACGAATCCCGTCGTCGCGGGCTCCTAGGCGCCTTAGGCAAGCTCTCCTTCGTGAGGATCGAGTTCCTGTTCTGGGCCGGCTGTCCGTCGCACCCGGAGGCGCGGGAACTGCTCGACGCAGTGCTCGCCGAGCAGGACGTGACCGCCGACATCGAGGTGCGCGAGATCTTCACCCAGGACGACGCCGTGGAGCTCGCCTTTCCCGGCTCGCCGACGATCCGCGTGGACGGACGGGACGTCGATCCCGACGGCGCGGCGCTGCCGCCTTCGCTGACATGCCGGGTGTACCGTCTTCCCGACGGCCGCCCGTCGCCCGTCCCCAGCCGACAGCAACTCGAGGAGGCCCTTTCGTGAGCGCAATCGCGACCGCCCCGACCTTCGACCTGCCCGGGGTCGACGGGCGCAACCACTCGCTCGAGGACTACGCCGACACGCAGGTGCTCGTCCTCGTCCAGTCCTGCAACCACTGCCCCTACGTCCTCGCCTGGGAGGGCCGGATCAACGACCTCCAGCGCGAGTACGCCGACCGCGGCGTCCGCATCGTCGCGATCAACTCCAACAACGCCGAGACCCATCCCGGAGACTCGTTCGACGCCATGGTCGAGCACGCGCGCGAGGCCGACTACGTGTTCGACTACCTCCACGACGAGAGCCAGGAGATCGCCCGTACCCTCGGCTCCGAGCGCACGCCGGAGGCGTTCGTCTACGACGCCGACCGCCGCCTCGTCTACCACGGCCTCGTCGACGACAACCGCGAGGAGGAAGGCGTGACCGCGCACTACCTCCGCGACGCGATCGAGGCCACGCTCGCCGGAGACACGCCGGCCGTGACGGACACCGAGCCGGTCGGCTGCACCGTCAAGTGGCGTAGCTGAGTGTCGCGACTCGCTCCCGCTCTCGCACTTGCCGTTCTCGTCGCCGCGACGGCGTGCATGAGCGACGACCCGACGCGGGTCACGCTCACGAACGAGGACTGCGTCTACGAGGGCGCGGACTCAGTCGAGGGCACGGTGACCCTCGACATCGAGAACGAGAGCGACGAGGTCGGCGTGTTCGAGCTCGTGCGGATCGATCCCGGCGGCACGCCCGACGAGCTCGAGTCCTTCATCGCCGAGGAGCAACTGTGGGTCGAAGGCGGCCAGATGCCGCACAGCAGGCCCGAGTTCGTCACCGTGCTCATCCAGCTCGAGGTCGATCCCCGGGACGCCGGCGTGCTCACCTCCGGTCTGACGGCCGGTCATCACGCGGTCATCTGCTCGACGGGCGTGCCCCCGACCTCGGTTGACGCGACCGAGTCGTTCGAGGCGACGTAGCGGGCGCTAGCGCGTCAGACGCGGCCGCCCTCGAGCGGCAGGCCGGCGTCGCGCCAGTCGTCCTTGCCGCCCGAGTAGTGCTTCACGTTCCGGTAGCCGAGCTCGACGAGCCGTGCGGCGACCTCGACCGAGCTCTCGCAGTCGGGATTCGCGCAGTAGACGACGATCTCGGTCTCGAGGTCGGGGATCCGGCGCTCGGCCCGACCGTCGACCGAATCGGGCGGGATGTTGACCGCGCCAGGCAGGCGCGAGGCCGCGAAGGCGATGGGCGGGAGCGCGTCGACAAGGACGAACGCCTCCCCGCTCTCGAGCTTCTGCCGCAGCTCCTCGCGTCCGATCTCGAGCGCCGTCGCCACGACGCCAGTCTGCCTGCCGAGGACGACTAGCGGTCGAGGGCGAGCACGAACTCGCGCTCGCGTCCGTGCCAGCTCACGTGCAGCGGGGACGCGACGCGGCGCAGGAGCGAGACGACGGGCGGGTTGTCGCCACAGACGGTCGCCCGCAGCTCCCGGATCCCGGCCGCCCGCGCAACCGCCGCCAGCTCGTTGGCGAGGAAGGACCCGATGCCGCGGCCCTGGTGCTCGTCCACGACCTCGAACGCGATCTCGGCCGAGGCGCCGTCGCGGACGAGCCTCGCGATCCCGGCCGGCGCCGGATCGCCGTCGACGAACGCAACGAGGACGTGGCGGCGGCCGTCGACCCGCGCGAGCGCGGCGAGCTCGGCCTCCGGCAGGCGCGGCTTGGCGCCGCAGAAGCGGGTCTCGCGGGAGCGGGCACCGAGCCGTTCGAAGACCGCGGCGACGGTCTCGGTGTCGCCGTCCCGGAGCGGCCGGATCGTGATCCCGTCGACGTAGCGCGACTGCATGCCCCCATCGTGGGCGAGCGGGCCATGTCAGCGCTTCGCCGCAGCGGGCCATCTTCTTGACATGGCCCGAACGGGCCAGAAGACTGTCGGGTCATGGAGCAGGACATCCGGTTCTGCGAGCTCGACGGCAGGCGCATCGCCTACGCGAGCGTCGGCGAAGGGCCGCTCCTCCTCTTCGGAGGCCGCTGGGTGAGCCATCTCGAGGAGGAGTGGGACAACGCGCCCGCGCGCGCCTTCTTCGAGGAGCTGGCGCGCACGCATCGCGTCGTCCGTTACGACCGGCTCGGAGCCGGGCTCTCCGAGCGGAGGCTCCCCGGCCCGCCGACGCCGGAGCTCGAGACGCGCCAGCTCGGGGCCGTCCTCACCGCCTGCGGCGATGACCAGGCGACGCTCTTCGCGTGCTCGTGCGCCGGGCTGGCTGCGTCGCGCTTCGCGGTCGCTTCACCCGATCGTGTCCGCAAGATCGTGTTCTTCGGCGCGTACGCGTCACGCGACGACATCCCGGACGCGACCCGCCGCTCGCTCGTCGACTTCGTCCGCGTGAACTGGCCGCTCGCCGCCCAGATGCTGGCCGGGCTCTTCCTCCCGCACGGAAGCGGCGACGAGATCGCGACGTTCAGCCGCTACCAGCGCCATGCGGCCGAGGCCGACGTCGCCGCGGCGTTCCTCGAGCTCGACCTCGTCTCCGACGCGCGTCCGTACCTCCCGCAGCTGACGATGCCGGCGCTCGTCCTGCATCGCCGCGGCGACCGCACGGTGCCGATCTCCCGCGGCCGCGAGCTTGCGTCGCTGCTGCCGAACGCGCGCTTCATCGCGCTCTCCGGCGACTCGCACAAGCCGTGGATCGACGACCAGCGCGAGCTCCACCGCGCGCTCGCCGGCTTCCTCGAGGACTCCGTGCCGGTCGAGGCGAACGGCGACTCGCCGCTGACCCGACGCGAGACCGAGGTGCTCCGGCTCGTCGCCGTCGGGCTCTCGAACCGCGAGATCGCGTCCTCGCTCGTGCTCAGCGAGCACACGGTGCACCGGCACGTCGCGAACATCCTCCGCAAGCTCACGCAGTCGTCGCGCGCGGCGGCCGCGACGCAGGCCGCGCGCGCGGGTTACATCTAACTGTCGATGGACACATACGAGCTGAAGCCGATCGGGGTCGTCCGCTCGCCGCTGAGAGACAAAGCGGCAGCGCCGCGACAGGGAGACGAAGGCGCTCCCGCTGCGACGATCGTGGTCCTCCCCGAGGCCCGGGACGCGCTCGACGGAGTCGAGCCCGGCGCCGAGCTCATCGTGCTCACGTGGCTGCACGAGGCCGACCGGGACGTGCTGAGGGTGCATCCGCGGGACGACCTCAGCCGTCCGCTAACGGGCGTGTTCGCGACGAGGTCGAGCGATCGACCGAACCCTGTCGGGCTCCATCGAGTCACCGTGCTCGGGATCTCCGGCGGCGAGGTCGAGGTCGAGCCGCTCGAGGCGATCGACGGCACCCCGGTCATCGACCTCAAGCCGGTCCTCACGAGCTCGCGCTGACTGGTCGACGTAGCGCTGAGCCCACGTGCGGTTGGGCGCGCCGTTCCGTCGCGAGCGACAGCCGCCAGACGATCGGCGTCTCCGCCTCGACGTGCATCGGCGTTCTAGTCTAGGAGCCTCGATGACGAGGCAGGAGCGGAAGGCCGAGGCGTTCCAGGCGCTGCACGCGGGCGAGCCGTTCGTGATCCCGAACCCGTGGGACGCAGGGTCGGCGCGGGTGCTCGAGGCGCTCGGGTTCCGGGCACTCGCGACCACGAGCTCCGGCTTCGCGTTCACGCTCGGACGGCTCGACGGCGGTGCCACGCTCGACGACGTGGTCGAGCACGTCGCGACGCTGGATGCGGCGACCGAGCTCCCGATCTCGGTCGATCTCGAGAACGGCTACGGCGCCGATCCCGAGAGCGCTTCGCACGCGATCGCCCGCGTTGCGGAGGCCGGCGCCGTCGGCGGGTCGATCGAGGACTGGGATCCCGAGGGCCGCCTCTACGACTTGCCGCATGCGGTCGACCGGGTCGCGGCGGCAGCAGAGACGGCACGCGCACTCGGCTTCCCGTTCACGTTCACGGCGCGGGCCGAGAACCACATCCGCGGCAACCCCGACCTCGACGACACGATCGCGCGCCTGCAGGCATACGAGCAGGCGGGCGCGGACGTGCTCTACGCGCCGGGACTGCGCACGGTGGAGGAGATCCGCGCGGTGTGCGAGGCGGTCTCGAAGCCGGTCAACGTGCTCGCGCTCTCGAACCTCACGGCGGCGGAGATCTTCGAAGCGGGAGCGCAACGAGTCAGCGTTGGAGGCTCGCTCGCCTGGGTGGCCGTGTCCGCCTTCGTCGAGGCCGCGACCGCGATCCGAGACGGAGGAGATCTCTCCGTCCTCGCGACGAGGCTTCGGCTCGCCGACTTCCTCGCCTGACCGCGGCGGCCGGGCGGCTGCCGCTAAGGTCGATCCGCACGCGCTTGATGGCCGGGCACTCGTGCCGGTCGTCCCCCGACACGAGAGGAAGGGACCGGCATGAGCACCAAGAGGCAGCAGACGATGGCGAAGCTGACCCGCGAGCGAACGGTACGCGAGCGTCGCGCGCGGAAGCTCGAGAAGAAGCAGGCCGCGGCGGCGGAGCGGAAGGCGGCTGCGGAGGGCCAGGCGATGCCCCTCGAGGTCCAGGCAATGCCCAGCGAGGTCGGGGACGCTTAACCGGAGCCGCTCCCCGAGGGGAGTAGGGTGGTCTCAGCCGGCCGACGCAAGAAATCCGGCCTGAGCCCGCAATCCACCGACGCGCCTACGAGCGCGCGAGGCGAGGAGCTTTCAGGCGCACGTTTCTTGCCGGCCGGCTCTTCGCACGACGGCGCTGGAAGCGACTAGATCCGCTCCTCGATCCGAACCAGGCCGAGAGACACGATCGTCCGGTACCGCTCGAACGCGTGATGTCCCGCCTGGAGGAGGTACTGGTTGCCCGACTCGACCATCCGCCGGTAGACGTACAGCGGGACGTTCACCGTCCGCTCGCAGTCGCTCTTCTTGCACTCGCACGCGAACTCGACGAGGCCTTGCGCGTCAGTCGCCAGGTCGTCGAGCACCGCTTTTCGCTCGTTCGCCTGCCGGCGGGAAACGCGGTGCGCAACGCCTTCCTGCTCGGAACTCGACTTGGTCTGGGATGCCTCCATGTCGCTCCTCCTGTGCCCTGATCGATCGAACGGCTTCGAGGAGACGCGTCGTTGCCGCGCCCCACCCTCCTGCCACGAACGGATAAGGAGGGCGCAGGCGGCGCCTTCGGTATTCGTCCCGTGCCGCCCCAGTGTAGGCCAGAACGCCGGCGGGAACGGCCGCGCGCGCCGCGCCCACGCCCGCTCCTGCTACCGTCCCGGGCACGGACGGCACCCGTCGTCCCGTGAGGTTTGACTTCTTCGGTTCCTCCTACGAGTCGAGGCAGACGGATCTCGACCCAGCAACAACAGGAGTTGAATCGAGATGCAGCAGTCCTTTTCCGACCTCGGCGTATGCGCGCGCATCGTGCGCACGCTCGCCGAGCGCAACATCCACGAGCCCTTCCCGATCCAGACGCGTGTCCTCCGGGACGCCCTGGCCGGGCGGGACATCCTCGCCAAGGCCCCGACGGGCTCGGGCAAGACCCTCGCCTTCGCGATCCCGATCGTCGAGCAGTTCGAGACCGGCGGGCATCGCCCGGCCGCGCTCGTCCTGGTGCCGACGCGCGAGCTCGCCTCGCAGGTCGCAGGTGAGCTCAACGCGCTCGCGCCGAGCGATCTCTCCGTCGCCGCGGTCTACGGCGGCGTCCCTCTGCACGCCCAGGCGAAGCGCGCCAAGGGTGCGCATGTGCTCGTCGCGACACCCGGCCGGCTGAACGACCTGCTCGAGCGGAGAGCAGTCGACCTCGGCGGCGTGCGCATCCTCGTCCTGGACGAGGCCGACCGGATGCTCGACATGGGCTTCAAGCCGCAGGTCGACCGGATCGTCCGTCGCGTCCCCGCCGGACGCCAGACCATGTTCTTCTCCGCGACGCTCGACAACCAGGTCGGCGAGCTCGCGCGCGCGTACACGAGCAACCCCGTGCACTGCGAGGCCGAGCGCGCGCCGTCTCTCGGCGACGACGGTGACGTCGAGCACCGGTTCGTGTCGGTGAAGGCCGACAGCAAGGTCGAGACGCTCGCGGATCTCCTGCGCAGCGAGGGCGAGCGGACGCTCGTCTTTGTGCGAACGCGGCGCGGCGCCGACCGGCTCGTCCGCAAGCTCGCGCGGCTCGGCGTCAGTGCCGTGGCCATGCACGGCGACCTCAACCAGGGTCAGCGAGAGCGGGCGCTGCGGAAGTTCGAGTCCGGCGAGGCTTCGACGCTAGTGGCGACGGACGTCGCCGCGCGCGGGCTCGACCTCGTCGAGATCACGCACGTCGTCAACTTCGACCCGCCGGCGGAGTCCAGCGGGTACGTGCACCGCGTCGGGAGAACCGGGCGCGCAGGGCGTGGCGGCGTCGGCGTGACGTTCGTGCTCCCCGAGCAGCAGGAGGAGGTCAGCCGCGTAGCCCGCGTCGCCGGCCACGCCGAGCAGTTCACGTCCGGAGGGATGCAGCTTGCTCCTCCGCGTCGTGTGTACTCCTCTCGCCGCGGCGGCTCGAAGTGGGGCACACCGCGGCCGCGCCGGAAAATCTAAAGGTCAGGCAGCCGCTGAAGGCGTGAGCTGGTCGTCGATCCAGGCGTTCGCGGCCGCCTGGTCGAGACCGCGGACGAGGCCGATCTCCCCCGAGAGCAGCTCCCGCGCCTTCGCGCAGAGCGCCCGCTCACTCGTCGAGAGCTTCGAGCTCGTGCCCTTCGAGGTAGGCAGCTGCTCTCGGCGGACGCCGTCGCGCACGATCTGAGCGAGCTCGAGCAGGTCGCCGCGTCGTAGCTTCTCCTGCATCTCCTTCAGACGCGCCGCCCACACGTCGTCGCTGAGAGGCCCGTCCTCGCGCAGCGTCTCCTTGACGCGACGGAGATCCGCCTCGCTGGCGATCGGCCGCAGCTGCGCGCGTGCACGCTCGAGTGGGAGCGACACGGAGAGGCCCTCGGCGAGCTCGATCACGATGACGTCCTGCTCGACGCCGAGCACGGCCCTCTTCTGCCGTGCCGCAATGCGCCCCACCCCATGCGGGGGATACGCGACAACGGTGCCGACTGCGAGCCTCACTTAACAAGGGTAGCTGCCGCCCTGGAGCACGCCCCGCGCTCGTGCGCCCGAATTCGTAGGCTGATCCCCGCGATGAGACACGTCCGGATCTGGGTGGTCGGGCTCGGCACGGTCGGCCGGTGGGTCGTCCGAGCGCTGCACACGCACGCGGGGACGCTCGCGGATCGGTACGGCTTCGTCCCGGTTGTCGTCGGCGTCGCGAACGCACGGGACGGCTTCGTCCATCGCCCGGAGGGCCTCGACCTGCCGACGCTCCTCGAGCTTGCCGACGGCGAGCGGTCGCTCACCGAGCACCCGAGCGCGCACCACCTCCCGAGCGCGCTCGATGGGCTTCACGCGACGGAGGCCGACCTCCTCGTCGAGGTCACCGCGAGCCCGCCAAGCGACGGCGAGCCGGGCTTCTCGCACATGCACGAGGCACTCGAGCGCCGGATTCCCGTGGTCACGTCGAACAAGTGGCCAGTCGCGCTGCACGGCGTGGAGCTCGTGGAGCTCGCACGGCGCCAGGGGGTCGCGTTCCGAGCGGAGTCGACGGTGATGTCGGGCACGCCCGTGCTGAGCACGCTCGTCGACGGGCTCGCAGGGACGAGGCCCACCGGACTCGTCGGGATCCTCAACGCGACCGCCAACTTCGTGCTCACTGCGATGGCGAATGGCCAGTCCTACGAAGACGCGCTGGCGGAGGCGCAGGCGGTCGGCCTCGCCGAGCGCGATCCCAGCGCAGACGTCGACGGCCACGATGCCGTCGCGAAGACGATGATCCTCGCGGCGCTCGTCCTCGGCAGGCAGCTCCGGCCGGAGCAGGTGTTTCGCCGGGGGATCGCCGGCGTCACGAGGGCCGAGATGGACAAGGCGGCGCGCACCGGCTCACGGATCAAGCTCGTCGCATCGCTCGAGCCCACGCGCGACGGGCTCGAGGCACGCGTGGAGCCGGTGCAGCTCCGCGCAGACCACCCCCTAGCGAGCGTCGAAGGCGTCATGAACGCCGTCGTGTGCACCGCCGAGCCGGTGGGCGAGGTCACGATCATCGGCCCGGGCGCGGGCCCGGAGCTCGCGGGCCAGGGAGTCTTCAGCGACCTGATCGCTGTGGCGAGAGTCGGGTAGCCTAGGATCGCTGCTTGTCACCGTGGGCGGCGAGATCACTGGGATCGTCACCGAGCGGGACTACCTCCGTCGCGTGACGCTCGAGGGCCGCACCGACGCCGAGACGCGTGTCGGCGAGATCATGTCCTCGCCGCTGGTCGTGGTCACGCCCGAGACGGCGATCGACGAGTGCATGGCGGTGATGACGGACCGCCGCATACGGCACCTCCCGGTCGTGGAAGAGGGCCGGTTGTCGGGCTCGTCTCGATCGGCGACCTCGTGAGGCTCAAGTCGAAGCAGCAGACCTTCGAGATCCAGTACCTCACGAACTACATCACCGCCTGACCGGCCGTCACGTCCGTACTAGAGTCGAGGCGACAGCTCCTGAGTCCACTTCCACGGTGAAAGGGGGCACGGTGACGAGCACCGATACCGGCCTCGGAATCGAGGCGAAGTCGGACGCGATCTACGAGCTCGTGGAGGAAGGATCGTCCGTCGAGCGGCTCGCGACCGGCTTCACGTTCACGGAGGGGCCGATCTGGCACCCAACCGAGCACTACCTCCTCTTCTCGGACATGCCGGGCGACGTCCGCCGGAAGTACACGCCGGACGGAACGGTCGTCGAGGTCCGCAACTTCGCGAACAGGTGCAACGGGATGACCTACGACGCGGAGCTCAACCTGCTCGTCTGCGAGCACGTGACGAGCTGCCTGATCCGCGAGACCGTCTCCGGCGAGCGGGAGATCATCGCCCAGGAGTTCGAGGGCGAGGAACTGAACAGCCCGAACGACGTCTGCGTCCACTCGAGCGGGGCGATCTACTTCTCCGACCCGTGGTACGGGCGCATGCCCGGCTTCGGGCAGCCGCGCAAGCGCCGACTCGGGTTCCAGGGCGTGTACCGGATCGCGCCCGGCGGCGGCGACCCCGAGCTGATCGTCGACCGCGACGAGTTCGAGATGCCGAACGGCATCTGTTTCAACCCGGACGAGACGCTCTTCTTCATCAACGACACGCCCGGTGCCTACATCAAGGTCTACGACGCGGCGCCGGACGGCTCGATCTCGAACGGCCGCATGTTCTTCGAGGGCGTCGGCTCCGGCGTGATCGAGGAGGGGATCCCCGACGGGATGAAGTGCGACGAGCGCGGGAATATCTGGGTCACCGGCCCAGGTGGGATCTGGGTCATCTCCGCGGAGGGCGAGCACCTGGGGACGATCCTCGTCCCGGAGAACACCGGCAACCTGACGTGGGGCGGCGCGGACTGGCAAACGGTCTTCATTCCGAGCTCGACGTCGTTGTACTCGATTCGAACCATCGTCGGCCCGCGCCGCGAGCCGTACATGCGCTAGGAGGACGAGATGGCAGACGAAGCTCTGACCCTGGACGCCGCTCGCTGCGTGCTGATCGTCCAGGACCTGCAGAACGACGTGATGATGGACGGCGGCGCCTTCGCCGACACCGGCGCGCCGGAGCACGCGAAGGAGCAGAACGTCGTCGAGAACGTCAAGGCGCTCGCCGAGACCTGCCGCGGCAAAGGCATTCCCGTGATCCACGTCTGGTACGTCGTCGAGGACGGCTCGCCTGGACTGAAGGTCAACGCCCCGCTGTTTGCCGGCGTCAAGGACAACAACGCCCTCGTGCGCGGGACGTGGGGAGCGGCGCCCGCAGAGGGCCTCGAGCCGCAGGACGGCGACTTCGTCGTCGAGAAGATGCGGATGAACGCGTGGGAGGGGACGAGGCTCGAGCATCTACTCAAGGGCCTCGTTCGCGACACGATCATCGTCACCGGCGCCTGGACGAACATGTCCGTCGAGCACACGTCCCGAACGGGCGCCGACAAGGGGTACTTCGTGGTCGTTCCCGAAGACGGCTGCTCGACGATGAACGCCGACTGGCACAACGCGTCCATCAACTACGCGCTCCAGAACGTGTCCACGGTGACGAATTGCGCGGCCGTGACCGAGGCGCTGGCCGGCGTTCCGGCAGGCGTTTAGCTCCCCTTTATCCGTAGGGGCCGACCCGTTCGGCCCCTACGCACCCTCGTCCCAGCGCTCGCGGTAGTCCTCGCGGACCGGCCGGAAGACGTCGAGCACGAGCGCGCCGTCAGGCCCGCAATAGGCCGAGTGCTCGACACCGCCCGGCAGCACGTACGCCTCGAGCGGGCCGAGCTCGTGCGCGACCTCGTCGACGACGAGCGCCTGCATTCCCTCGAGGACGATGCCGAGCTGCTCGTGCGGGTGGCTGTGGAGCGGAACCGTCGCGCCTGGCTCGAAGCGGATGAGGTTGAGCATCGCGCCCTCGCCGAAGAGTGGCTGCCCGCTCACGCCGGCCGCCAGCTCGAAGGCGCGGACGGCGTCGAGGCGGACGAACTGCGGCCCCATTCGCTCGATTATCGTTGCCCGCATGACCTCGGTCGAGCCCGCGCTCCTACGCCGGCAGGCCTACGTCGACGGAACCTGGGTCGACGCCGACTCGGGCGCCACGTTCGCCGTGATGAACCCCGCGAACGGCGAGACACTCGCCGACGTCCCGCGGATGAGCGCCGCGGAGACGCGCCGCGCTCTCGCGGCGGCCGAGCGTGCCTTGCCCGAGTGGAAGACCCGGCCCGCGAAGGAGCGCGCGCGCATACTGCGCCGCCTCTCCGACCTCATGCTCGACCACCACGACGAGCTCGCACACCTCATGGTCGCGGAGCAGGGCAAGCCGCTCGCCGAGGCGCAGGCCGAGGTCGCTTACGCCGCGTCCTTCTACGAGTGGTTCGGCGAGGAGGCGAAGCGCGTCTACGGCGACACGGTCCCGACGCCCTGGCCCGACAAGCGGATCCTCGTGACGAAGCACGCAGTCGGCGTGACGGCCGGGATCACGCCCTGGAACTTCCCCTCCGCGATGGTGACGCGCAAGTCGGCGCCCGCGCTGGCGGCCGGGTGCACGATGGTGCTGAAGCCGGCCGAGCAGACGCCGCTCTCGGCGCTGGCGGTCGCCGCGCTCGCCGAGGAAGCCGGCATCCCGGCCGGGGTCTTCTCGATCGTGACCGGCGCCGCCGAGGACGCGCCCGCCATCGGCGAGGAGATGACCTCGAACCCGGCCGTGCGCAAGCTCGGCTTCACCGGCTCGACCGAGGTCGGGAAGCTCCTGATGCGCCAGTGCGCGGCAGGGCTCAAGAAGGTCTCGCTCGAGCTCGGTGGCAACACGCCGTTCGTCGTCTTCGACGACGCCGACCTCGACGCCGCCGTTGCCGGCGCGGTCCTCTGCAAGTACCGCAACTCCGGCCAGACGTGCATCTCCGCCAACCGGCTGCTCGTACAAGACGGGATCTACGACGCCTTTCTCGAGCGCTTCACGTCCGCGGTCGCCGCACTCGTGGTCGCAGACGGGCTCACACCCGGAGTCGACGTCGGCCCGCTGATCGACAAGCCGGCAGTCGAGAAGGTCGAGCGCCACGTCGCGGATGCGCGCGAGCTGGGCGCCGAGGTCATCGTTGGTGGAAGCAGGCTCGAGGGCCAGTTCTTCGAGCCCTCCGTACTCGTGGACGTCCCCGCAGACGCGGCCATGAGCTGCGAGGAGACATTCGGGCCTGTTGCCGGCATCGCGCGGTTCGCCGACGAGGGTGAGGCGGTCCGGGTCGCGAACGACACGCGGTACGGGCTCGCCGCGTACTTCTACTCGCGGGACCTCGCCCGTGTGACGCGCGTGGCCGAGGCGCTCGAGTACGGCATCCTCGGCATCAACACGGGCTTCATCTCGACGGAGGTCGCGCCCTTCGGCGGGGTCAAGGAGTCGGGGATCGGCCGCGAGGGGTCGTCGTACGGGATCGACGAGTGGCTCGAGCTCAAGTACTGGGCGCTCGGCGGAATCGAGGGGCCTGCGTGATCGTCGAGCAGCGCGACTACCACGTCCACACGGGGAAGTTGCCGGAGCTCGTTCGGCTCTACGAGCGCGAGGGAATTCCGCTCCAGGACGAGATCCTGGGCGGCCTCGTGGGCGCGTTCACGACCGACGTCGGTGCGCTCTCCACGTACACGACGATCTGGCGCTACGACTCGTACGCCGAGCGAGAGGAGAAGCGCGGCCAGCTCCAGGCAGACCCGCGCTGGCAGGAGTTCCTCGCGAAGGTGCAGCCCCTCATGCACACGCAGCAGAACCGGATCCTCGTCCCGACGGCGTTCTCGCCCCTGCGCTGATGGCGGCACTCGAGGGCAGGGTCGCGATCGTCACGGGCGGCGCGCAGGGCATCGGAGCCGCGATCGCGCGCGGACTGGAGGAAGCAGGCGCTACCGTCGTCGTTGCCGACCTCGACCCGCCCGAGGGCCAGATCCGGGCGGACGTCTCCTCCGAGGAGGATGTGGCCCGCATGGTCGACGAAACGCTCGAGCGCCACGGGCGGATCGACGTGCTCGTCAACAACGCCGGCCTGTACGCGTCGCTCGCGATGCGCCCGTTCACCGAGATCCCGCTCGACGAGTGGAACCGCGTGATGGAGATCAACGTTGCGTCGATGTTCCTGACCTCACGAGCGGTGGTCCCGGTGATGCGCGAGCAGGGGGGAGGCAAGATCGTGAACATCTCGTCCGGGACACCGTTTCGCGGGGTGCCGTTCCTCCTCCACTACGTCACGAGCAAGGGCGCGATCGTCGCGCTCACGCGCGCGCTCGCGAAGGAGCTCGGCAAGGACGGGATCCACGTCAACTGCGTCGCACCCGGGTTCACGATGTCGGAAGGCGTGAAGGCGCACCCGGAAGTGGTCGAGAAGCTGCGGGACGTGTCGATCGCCGCGCGCACGATCCAGCGCGACCAGCTGCCCGAGGACGTCGTCGGCGCGGTCGTCTTCCTTTGCACCCCGGCCGCGGACTTCGTCACCGGCCAGACGCTGGTCATCGACGGCGGCCAGTACTTCCATTGATCCTCGCCCTCTCCGAGCACGTGAGCGGCCTCCGGACCGGCCCCGGCAGCCATGTCGTCTACGACGTCGCACGCGACACGTCGCATGCGGGCGCGGCCGAGGTCGACGGGCATGCTCTGCTCTTCGAGGTGGTGGAGGATCCAGGCCCCGGCGACTGGCTCCTCCGCTGCGATCGCGTCGACTTCCCGCCCGGCGGCGTCGCGTATCGGCACATCCATCCCGGCCCCGGCGTCCGCAGGCTCCTGCACGGCGAGCTGACGATCGACCGCGACGGGGACGCGAGCACGTACCGCGCCGGCGACTCCTGGTACGAGGACGCGAACGACCCGGTGCTCGCGACGTCCTCGGCGACCGAGGCAACCGCGTTCGTCCGCGTGCTGCTGCTGCCGGCCGAATGGGCCGGCAAGCGGACGATCCGGTATCTCGACCCAGCCGACGAGGAGAAGCCCAAGCTCCAGCGGGCGCGGGTCCTGCTCGAGGTGCCTCTGTGAGGACCGGCGGCCGGATCGTCGTCGACCAGCTCGAGCTGAACGGCGCCGACCTCGCGTTCTGCCTCCCGGGCGAGAGCTTCCTCGCCGTGCTCGACGCGCTCTACGACTCGTCGATCCGGCTCGTGTCGTGCCGTCACGAGCAGGGGGCGGCCAATGCCGCCGAAGCGTACGGCAAGCTCACCGGGCGGCCCGGTATCTGCCTCGTCACACGTGGCCCGGGAGCGACGCAGGCCGCCGTCGGAGTGCACACCGCGCGCCAGGACTCGACGCCGATGCTGCTGCTCGTCGGCCAGGTGGCGCGCGCGTTTCGCGGCCGCGAGGCCTGGCAGGAGATCGACTACGGCAAGACGTTCGCCGGAATCGCGAAGGCCGCGTGGGAGGTCGAGAGCGCGGAGCGGATCCCGGAGCACGTCGCGCGCGCGTACGAGACCGCGCTCTCGGGCCGCCCGGGGCCGGTCGTGCTCGCACTGCCAGAGGACGTTCTCTCCGAAGAGGCAGACGTCGAGGACGCTGCGCCGGTAGAGATCGCGGAGGCGGCGCCGCGCGCCGAGGACCTAGCACGGCTGCGCGAGCTGCTGGCGGCAGCCGAGCGACCGCTCGTCGTTGTCGGCGAGGGCGGCTGGACAGCCTCGACAAGCGTGGACGCGCTCGCGTTCTGCGAGGCGAACGAACTACCGGTCGCGTGCGCGTTCCGCTGCCAGGACTTCGTCGACAACGCCTCGCCGAGCTACGCCGGCGTCCTGGGCGTCGCGATGGACGACCGCCTCGCCACGCGGCTCGCGGACGCCGACCTCGTGCTCGCAGTCGGCGGCCGCCTGGGCGAAGTGCCGACCCGGCGGTACACGCTGCTGGAGGCGCCCGACCCGCGACAGGTGCTGATCCACGCCCATCCCGATCCGGACGAGCTCGGCTTCGTCTACGAGCCAGACCTCGCGATCGCGGCCACAGTCCCCGACTTCGCTGCGGCGCTTCGGAAGCTCGAGCCGTTGGAGCCCCGCTGGCGCGAATGGACGCACGCGTCGCGGGCCGACTACGAGGCGAACCTCCGCCACGAGCCCATGGAGGGGCCGGTGGACCTCGGCGAGATCATGGCCTTTCTGCGCGGCCGGCTGCCTCCGGACACCGTCCAGACCTGCGGCGCGGGCAACTTCACCGTGTGGGCACACCGCTTCGCCGAGTTCTCACGGTTCGGGACGCAGGTGTGCCCGCGATCGGGCTCGATGGGCTACGGGGTCGCGGCGGCCAACGCCGCCAAGCTCGTCCATCCGGACCGGATCGCCGTCTGTTGGACGGGCGACGGCGACTTCGTGATGAGCTCGCCCGAGCTCGCGACTTCGGTGCAGTACGACTTGCCGATCGTCGTGCTCCTCGTCGACAACGGCATGTACGCAACGATCCGCATGCACCAGGAACGCGTCTATCCGGGCCGCGTGATCGGCACCGACCTCGAGAACCCCGACTTCGTGGCGCTCGCGCACGCGTACGGTGCCTACGGTGAGCGAGTCGAGCGGACGGACGAGTTCGAGGCCGCCTTCGAGCGTGCACTGGCTTCTGGCAAACCGGCGGTGCTCGTGCTCCCAGTCGACCCCGAGCGCATCTCGCCGCGCGTGAAGCTCAGCGAGCTGCAGGCGAGGGCGCGCGGATGAGCCGCGAGGAGATTCGCGTCGACAGTCTCGCCGAGCCGATCTCGCACTTCACGGACGCGGTGCGCGCGGGCGACCTCCTCTTCGTCTCTGGCCTCGTCGCGGTGGACGGCGACGGGGAGCTCGTCGGCGGAGACGACGTCGTCGCGCAGACGCGGAAGGTATTCGAGAACCTCCGCGCGGTGCTCGCCGCGGCCGGCTGCGGCTTCGGGGACGTAGTGAAGGTGACGGTCTTCCTCACCGACGTCGACGACCGGCCGCTGATCAACCCGGTCCGGCATGAGATCTTCGGCGACACTCGGCCGGCGTCGACGCTGGTCGAGGTGCGGCGGCTTGCGGTCGAGGGCGCCCGGGTCGAGATCGAGTGCGTGGCCGTCATTCCCTCGTGAACGCAGATCCCTGATCCCGCTGAGGGTGCGGGAGCGCGCAATCGATTATCGAGCGTTCTCCGTTGAAAGCCGCAGGGCAGATTGGTACGTTCGCAGCGCCTGTGACCGAACGACTTCGGGCCTGGGGCGTTGTCGGCACCGTGCCGCGAGCAGTCGCGGCCGGGATCGTCGCCTTCGCGCTGCTCTACGTGCTCGTGATCGCCAACCCGGCGCCCGAGCTCGGCGGGGGTGACTGGCGGACGACGAACTTCGGGTCGGCTTTCGACGACCCGGCCGCGTTCCTGACCACGATCCTCGACGGGATCACGTTCGCGGGGCTCCTCTTCATCGTGGCGAGCGGCTTCTCCCTGATCTTCGGGCTCATGCGTGTCGTGAACATGGCCCACGGGGCCTTCTACCTCCTCGGCGGGTACATCGCGTACGAGGTGCAGCAGCGGATGACCGGCTCGGGGTTCGCGCTCGGCGGCACGGAGGTCAGCACCCTCGAGTGGGTCGTGCCGTGGCTGATCGCGATGGCATGCATTGCCGTTTTCGGCGTCGCTGTACAGCAGCTCCTGCTCCGCTGGAACCAGGGGCAGGACCTCCGCCAGGCGCTGATCACCATCGCGGTGTCGGTGATCGTCGCCGACCAGGTGATCGCCCACTTCCCGCGCACGGTCCCTGCGGGGACCCAGCAGTTCGGCGGGAACGCCGTGAGCATCACCTGGCCCGGCTGGACGAACGACTTCGTCGACCTCCACGTCGCGGGTGTCGGCTACTCGCTCGCCCGGCTCGTCATGCTCGCCCTGGGCGTGGGCGTGGGCGTCGCGCTCTGGCTGTGGCTCCATCGCACGAAGACCGGGATGGTGATTCGCGCAGGCGTCGACGACCGGCAGATGACCTCGGCGATCGGGATCAACATCCAGGTCACGTTCGCGATCGCCTTCCTCGTCGGATCCGCGCTCGCCGCCTTCGGGGCCGTCGTCGGGGGATCGCAGTCGTCCATCGCGCAGGGCCAGGATGGCCAGTGGCTGTTGTTCTCGCTCGTCGTGGTGATCATCGGTGGGATGGGCTCGCTCGCGGGTGCCGCCGTCGGGTCGGTGCTCTACGGGCTCGTCTTCTCGTTCGCGGTCGCGTACCTGCCTACGACCGGCGACAACTGCTGCACGCAGTACTCCGTCGTCCTCACCTTCGTCCTCATGGCCCTGGTGCTCGCGTTCCGGCCGCAGGGCCTGTTCGGGAGAGCCGCGTGACGAGAGCTGCCACGAAGACGCTCGTCGAGCGCATGCTCGGAGTCGGGGCGCTCGTCGTCGCCGTCCTCGCGCCGCTCATCTTCAGCGACTTCTTTGTCAACTCGATCCTCACCCAGGCGCTCATCCTCGGGATCGGCGCCGCGAGCCTCATCTTCCTCTCGGCGTACGGCGGGATGATCTCGCTGGCGCAGGCGGGCCTCATGGGCATCGCGGGCTACGCGCTCGCGAACATGGTCACGCAGCGGGTGCCCGGAGGCGAGACGAAGGGGCTCCTGCTCGGCTGGGACCCGACCGTCGCCCTCATCGCCGCGATCATCCTGACTACGGCCATCGGCCTCGTCTTCGGCGCCGTCGCGTCACGAAGCTACGGGATCTACTTCCTGATGCTGACGCTCACGTACACCGTGATCGCGTTCTTGTTCGTCGGCTCGGTGACGCTCATCGGCGGGTTCTCGCCCGTCGCGGGCGTCGACCTGTACACGCCGGGGTTCGTCGGCGACATCGTGAACGACCGTCAGCGCCTCTACTTCATCTCGCTCATCGCCGCGGTCGCCGTGTACGCGCTCATCCGCTACCTCATACGAACGCCCTTTGGCATCTCGTTCCAGGGGATCCGCGACGAGCCCGTGCGAATGGCTTCACTCGGCTACAACGTCGCGCTCCACCGGACGCTCGCCTTCGGGATCGGCGCGTTCGTCGCCGGGATCGGCGGCGTCCTCTACGCCTGGTGGTTCGGGCAGCTCTCCCCGACGATCATGGGGCTGGACGCGACGATCCAGCTCCTCGTGATCGCCGTCATAGGCGGCCTCCGGCGCATCGAAGGAGCATGGCTCGGGGCCGTCGCGTTTCTCGTCATCAACAACGAGGTCACGAACCGGATCCCTGCCTCGGGGCTACCGGTGATCGGCGGCACGTTCAACACGGTCATCGGCTTCATCTTCCTCGCCATCGTCATCGTCTCACCCGACGGGCTCATGGGGCTGTGGGACCGGATCTGGAGCGCAGCCGGCCGAGACCGAGCGTCCGGCTCGGGCGACGTTCAGCCCGCGACCGAGGCCACCTCGTGAAGAGAGGAGGTGAAATCGCCACGCCACACGCGTAGGCTCTCCTGCGCTAATTCACACCAGGATCGAACGGCAGGCACGAGAGGAGGCACGATGAAGGTACGTAAGTGGAAGCTCCTGCTTCCGCTGGCACTGCTCGCAGCAGCGGCCACGATCTCGACCTCGGGCGCGCTCGCCGGCTCGGCGCAGGCGAGCGAGGTGCGGATCGCGATCATGACCGACTGCAAGGGCGCCTTCGCCTTCGGGTACGAGGTGGACACGGCCGGGACGATCGCGGCGTTCTCCCAGTACGCGGGCGCAAAGCCGAAGAACAAGAAGAAGCCTTCGGCGGGGATGACCGGCGGCACGGCAGGTGGCAAGCGGCTGAACGTCGTCGGCATCGGCTGCGGCGACGAGACACCCGCCCTGGCGCTCAAGGAAACGCGTCGGCTGATGAACCAGCTTCGCGCCGACGTCATGATCGGCCCGCTGTCCGGTGACGAGGCAGTGTCGATCGCGCAGTGGGCGAAGGCCAACCCGCAGAAGACCGTGATCATCGGCACCGCCGGGTCGCAGGACCCGACGATGCAGATCGCCCCGAAGAACCTGTTCCGCTACCACGGCGACGGAGCGCAGTGGAACGCAGGGCTCGGAGAGATCCTGTACAAGCGGCTCGGCTGGCGAACGGCCGCGCTGATCGGCGACGACTACAGCTTCCCGTGGACCTCCGCGGCGGGCATCGTCGCCGACTTCTGCGGCATCGGTGGCCGGATCACGAAGCGCGTGTGGACGCCGCCGCAGGGTGGTGACTACGCACCGTTCATCCGGCAGTTGCCGAGGCCGGACCAGGTCGACGGTTACTTCTGGCTCATCGGAGGGGCGAACACCGGTGCTGCCCTGACCGCGTTCGAGCAGGCATACGGACCGGTGAAGGCGCGTCAGCACTCGGGCAACCTGTTCCTCTTCTTCCTGGGGAACTTCGCCACGGTCGCTCCGAAGCTCGTCGGCTCCTACTTCGGTGGCTTCGGCACAGCCCAGACCGGGTTGAACACACCGCGGGCCAAGACGTACGTCAAGAACGCGTCGAAGTGGTTCCCGAAGAGCGGGTCGTTCGCCGGATTCGACCCCAACGACGGGTTCTTCTACAACTACTGGAACGCCGCCTGGGCGCTCGTCCAGGGGCTCAACAAGTCGAACGGTCAGGTAGGAGCCGCACTGCAGCGCGCCCTGCCGAGGACGCTGAAGCCGGCCTTCCAGGTTGCGAACAGCGGCAACCTTCGCCTCGACAAACGTCGCCAGGCGATCCAGGACCAGTACCCGCTGCGGATCGTCCGCGGCGCCAACGGCCAACCGGCGGCACAGGTCGCGGGCTACGTACCGAACGTCGACCAGACGTTCGGCGGGTACTTCGGGCCGAAGAAGAAGGCTCCGGGTCGCACCGTCCCTGCCTGCGCGAAGCGCAAGCTCCCGTGGCAGGGGAAGATCCGCGTCGTCCGGAACGGCCGGATCACGAACCAGGTCATCAAGTAGGCCGGTGACCGAAGCAGCACCGTCCGTCGAGAACGCCGAGCCGGCCCTCCGCTTGCGGGGGGTCGGCCGGCGCTTCGGCGGGCTCCTCGCCGTCGACGACGTCGACCTCGACGTCGCACGCGGCGAGCGGCGTGCCATCCTCGGGCCGAACGGCGCCGGAAAGACGACGCTGTTCAACGTGATCTCGGGGACCTGGCCGCGTCGACCGGGACGGTCGAGCTGCTCGGGCACGACGTCACGGGCGTCGCGGCAAGGAAGCGAGCCCGGCTCGGGCTCGCACGCACGTACCAGCAATCCCGCTTGTTCCTCGGCCTGACGGTCGAGGACAGCATCTACCTCTCGGTCGTCGGCGTCGGACGCGGGCACCTGCGACCGGTGACGCTTCCGGGAACGGACCGCGGGATACGCGAGCGAGCGCGCGAGTCCGCCCGGCGCGTCGCCATCGACCACAGGCTCGACACGGAGGTCGGGTCGCTGTCCCACGGCGAGCACCGGCAGGTGGCGCTCGCCATGGCGCTCGCCTCCGAGCCGACGATCCTCATGCTCGACGAGCCGGCGGCCGGTCTCTCGCGCGGCGAGCGCCAGCTCCTCACCGAGCTCCTGCTCGCGCTCGACCCAGAGATCACGCTCGTCCTCATCGAGCACGACATGGACGTCGCGCTCGTCGTCGCGGAGAGCGTCACGATGATGCACGACGGCCGCGTGATCGTCGAAGGGACGCCGGACGAGATACGGGGCAACGAGCTCGTGCACGACCTCTACCTGGGCAGGCATCACTACGCCGGTGAGTGAGACCCTGCTCGAGGTCGCAGGGCTCTCCGCGTTCTACGGCAGCGCGCAGGCGTTGCACGACGTCTCGTTCTCGGTCGGCACCGAGTCGGTCGC
The DNA here is from genome assembly GCA_963716605.1 of uncultured Actinomycetes bacterium. GTDB lineage: Bacteria > Actinomycetota > Thermoleophilia > Gaiellales > Gaiellaceae > GMQP-bins7. The sequence continues at coordinate 292,572 of CAVQTO010000002.1, forward strand.
AATCGTCGGGCGGAACGGGATGGGGAAGACGACGCTCTGCGCCGCGCTCATGGGCCTCACTCCTCCGCGCGTCACCGGTTCCGCGAAGTTCGCCGGAACGGAGCTCGTCGGCAAGCCGTCGTACAAGATCGCTCGCGCGGGGCTCGGGTACGTCCCGCAGGGCCGCAGGCTCTTTCCGTCGCTGACTGTCAACGAGCACCTCCGGATCTCCGCGCGCGGACGGGGCGACACGTGGACGATCGAGCGCGTATACGAGCTCTTCCCGCGGCTCGCCGACCGGAAGCGAAACGGCGGCGCCGAGCTTTCCGGCGGCGAGCAGCAGATGCTCGCGATCGGCCGCGCGCTGCTCGGAAATCCCAGGCTCCTGATCATGGACGAGCCGTCCGAAGGCCTCGCGCCCACCGTCATCGACGTTCTCATCGAGACGTTCAAGAAGCTCGAGGAGGAGGGCCTCGCCATCCTGCTGATCGAGCAGAAGCTGGACGTCGCAACCTCGCTCGCAGACCGGCAGCTCGTGATGGTCGGGGGTGAGATCGCGCTCGAGACGACTGCTTCCGAGCTGGCGCGCGACTCCGAGATGCAGCGGCGCTTCCTCGGCGTCGAGCCGGTCGCTCGCTAGAGCTACCATCGTCGGCCGCATGACAGAACGACTGCTCCGCGCTGCCCCCGTCGCGTTCCTCGCTTTGCTGCTCGGAGGCTGCGGCAGCTCGACAGAGGCGCGACCGGACCTCGTGTTTGTCAGCACCCGCGACGGTGACTACGCGGTGTACGAGATGAACGCGGACGGCGAGAGCCAGAACCGGCTGACGGAATCCGAGGGCACCGACGCTGCTTCCGAGAGCGTGTTCTTCCAGGTCGAGCCGGACTGGTCCCCGGACGGGATGAGCATCGCTTTCGCGAGCCAGCGGAGCGGGTCGTTCGATCTCTACGTGATGGCGGCCGACGGCACCGGCACGCAGCGCCTCACGTCGACCAAGGACGAAGACGAGTCCTCGCCGAGCTGGTCTCCGGAGGGAGACCGGATCGCGTTCGCACGGGAGGGCGACATCTACGTCATGAATGCGAACGGCTCGGGCGGCGCCCGGCGGATCTCCGATGTGACAGCCGAGGAGACCGAGCCCGCGTGGTCGCCCGACGGACGCTCCATCGCATACGTGCGACGGGAGCCCGGCACGCCCGCACGGGAGATCTGGATCATGCGTCCCGACGGCACGGGCCGGCGACAGCTGACGCAGCTCCAGTCCGCGAGCTACTCGCCCGCGTGGTCCCCGAACAGCACCAGGATCGCGTTCGCGACCAACAACCGGATCTCGCAGTACGACATCTATTGGGTGACCGTCGCGAACGGCAGGACGACCCGCGTGACGGTCTCGGAGGAGGACTCGTTCGAGCCGGCCTGGTCGACCGACGGGAACTCGATCGCATTCTCCGAGAACGGGGCGATCCATCTCGCCTCCGTGGTCGCGGAGGGAGCCTCGCAGGTCGAGGAGATCACGGATCCGGCCGACAACGACTCGAGCCCTGCGTGGAACCCGGCGCCGCCGCCGGCTGACGACGAAGAGTGATGCAGGCGATCCGTGTCCACGAAGGGGAGGTGCTCGCTTACGAGACCGTCGCGGATCCCGTGCCGCAGGCGGGCGAGGTGCTGGTCGAGCTCCGTGCTGCCGCCCTCAACCGCCGTGACCTCCTCGTGCGCAAGGGCATCTACCCGTTCCCGCTCCCGCTCGTCCCCGGGTCCGACGGAGCCGGCGTGCGCCGCGACACGGGCGAGGAGGTCGTCCTCTTCCCGGCGGTCGGCTGGGGCGAGCGCGAGGACGCACCCGGTCCCGACTTCGAGTTTCTCGGAGGCCCGCGCGACGGGACGTATGCCGAGCTCGTTACCGTGCCGGCCGAAGGCATGTTCCCGAGGCCGACCGGCTTCTCCTGGGAGGAAGCGGCCTCGTTCCCGCTCGCGGCGGTGACCGCGTACCGCGCGGTCTTCTCGCGTGGCGGGCTCCGCGAGGGCGAGACCGTGCTCGCGCTGGGCGCCGGGAGCGGAGTCACGAGCTTCGTCGTGCAGCTCGCGGTCCAGGCGGGAGCCCGCGTCCTTGTCACGTCTTCCTCCGACGCAGAAGATCGAGCGCGCGACGGAGCTCGGCGCGGAGGCGGGGGTCAACTACAAGACGGTCGAGGACTGGCCGGCGGCGGTTCGGGAGCTCGGTCCGGTCGACCTCGCACTGGACTCCGTCGGCTCGACGTGGCAGCAGTGCCTCGACAGCGTGCGGCCGGGTGGCCGCGTGGTCGTCTTCGGAGGGACCGGCGGGACCGAGGTCGTCGTCCAGGTCCGCCCGTTCTACTTTCGTCAACAGTCGCTCCACGGGACGCAGCTGGGCAGCCCGCGCGACTTCGAGGCGCTGCTGCGCATGCTCTCGGAAGCGAGCTGGCGGCCTGTGCTCGACTCCGTCCGGCCGCTCGCGGAGGCGGAAGCGGCGCTCGACCGCATGGAGTCCGGCGTGCACTTCGGCAAGCTCGTCCTCTCGATCGGCTGAGCGCGCAGCGCGATGTCGATCGCGGTTCCGGCGCATCGGGGTTGACTCCCGATAATCGAGCATCGATGATCGGCGTCGGCCGGTGACCGTCGCCCGAACCGTTCTCCGCGAGCAGATTAAGGACATCCTCCTCGAGCGCATCCTGAGAGGCGAGCTCGAGCCGGGCGAACGCCTCGTGGAGACGCGCCTCGCGCGAGAGCTCGGTACGAGCCAGGCGCCGGTGCGCGAGGCGCTTCGCGACCTCCAGCTCCTCCGCCTCGTCGAGTCCGAGCCGTTCCGCGGGGCGCGCGTTCGAGCCGTGGACGACGAGCGACACCTCCCCGTCTTTCCGGTCCGCATGGCGCTCGAGGATCTCGCGGCACGCGAGGCTGCACGGCTCGCCGACGGCGACGTGGCCGCGCTCGAGGACGAGCTCGAGGCAATGCGCGCCGCGGCCGCGGCCGACGACTGGAGGACACAGATCTCCCACGACCTTGCCTTCCATCGGGCGGTCGTCGAGATGGCCGAGAACGAGCCTCTCCTCCAGTCCTGGCTCGTGCTGGGAGTGGAGGTCTCGACCGCGTTCGCGACATACTGGACCTACTGGAACCAGCTCGACCTCGCCGAGTTCCACGTCCCGATCGTGGACGCGATCCGCGACGGTGACGCCCCGCGCGCGGGGCTCGAGGCGAGGAAGCACGTGCGCAGGACTGAGCGGGTCGTTCGCCGGCGGACCCGTGCAGCCCGGCGAAGCGCCCCATGACAGAGATCGCAGACCTCAAGGCCGCTGTCGCCGGCACCGGGTTCATCGGGGTCGTGCACGTCGACGCACTCCGACGGCTCGGGGTCGAGGTGCTTGGTGTCGCCGGGTCGACCCACGAGCGCGCGGCCGCGAAGGGAATCGCGCCGGCGTACGACTCGTACGAGGCCCTGCTCGCCGACGACCGGGTCGACGTCGTCCACATCGCGACGCCCAATCACCTGCACCACGAGCAGGTCGCCCGCGCTCTCGAAGCCGGGAAGCACGTTGTCTGCGAGAAGCCGCTCGCGGTGACCTCCGAGCAGTCCGGGGAGCTCCTCGAGCTCGCCAGGAAGGCGGGCGTCGTGCACTGCACGAACTTCAACCTCCGCTTCTACCCGCTCGTGCTCGACGCGCGCGAGCGCGTGCTCGCCGGCGAGCTCGGCGAGGTCTGGAACGTCCACGGCGGCTTCCTCCAGGATTGGCTGGCGCGTCCGACCGACTGGAATTGGCGTCTCGAGCCCGAGAAGGGAGGCGAGCTGCGCGTCATCGGGGACATCGGCTCGCACTGGATGGACATGGCTCAGTTCGTCACGGGGCTGCGGATCGTCGAAGTGTTGGCGGACTTCTCGACGGTGTTTCCCCTCCGGCAGCGGCCGCGCGACGAGGTGGAGACATTCGCGAGCGGCGGCGCCGTCGAGCGCGAGGACGTCTCTGTGACGACGGAGGATTTCGCGCACGTCCTGCTCCGCTTCGACTCCGACGCGCGGGGGTCGTTCGTCGCGTCGCAGGTGAGCCCGGGGCGGAAGACGTCGCTGCGCTTCGAGGTGGACGGCTCGGGCGGGGCAGTCGCGTGGGACTCGGAGCGCCACGAGGAGCTCTGGCTCGGCCATCGCGACCGTCCGAACGAGTGGCTGCTCCGGAACGCGGCGCTCATGCATCCGCGCGCCGCCGCCCACACGCACCTTCCCGTCGGCCACGCCGAGGGCTTCGCCGACACCTTCCGCGAGCTCTACCGCGCCGTGTACGAGGACATCGCCCGGGGCGCTCCCTCCGACGAGCCCGCGTACCCGACTTTCGAAGACGGCCACGTCGAGAACGTCCTCGGCGACGCCGTCGCCCTGTCCAACCGCGAACGACGCTGGGTGGAGGTACCCCTGCCATGAAGCTCGGACTATTGACCGCACCGTTCCCGCGCCGCTCCCTTTCCCAGATCGGCTCGTGGGCCGCGGGAGAGGACTTCGAGATGCTCGAGGTCGCCTGCTGGCCCGCCGCCGGCGCCGAACGCCGCCGTTACGCGGGCACGTCCCACATCGACGTCACGCGCTTCGATCCCGACGCGGTCCTCGGGACTTTCGCGAAGCACGGCCTCGAGATCTCCTCGCTCGCGTACTACCCGAACAACCTCCACCCCGACGCACAGGTGCGCCGCGCGGCGAACACGCATCTGCGCAAGGTGATCGACGCGGCCGCGAAGCTGGACGTCGGCGTCGTCGGCACGTTCGTCGGCCGCGACCCGTCGAAGAACGTCCCCGACAGCTTCCGTGACTTCCGTCGCGTGTGGCCGCGCCTCGTCGACCACGCCGAGTCGCGCGGCGTGAAGATCGCGATCGAGAACTGCCCGATGATCTTCTCGTACGACGAGTGGCCGGGCGGCACGAACCTCGCCTCGACGCCGGCGATCTGGGACGAGATGTTCTCGATCGTGGACAGCCCGAGCTTTGGGCTCAATCTCGATCCGTCGCACCTCGTGTGGCTGATGATCGACTACGAGCGCGTCGTTCGCGACTACGCGGACAAGATCTTCCACGTCCACGCGAAGGACCTCGAGATCGACCGTGACGGCTTGTACCGACACGGCACCGCCGCACAGGGAATCGGCTGGCAGGTGCCGCGGCTGCCCGGCCTCGGCGAGGTCCGGTGGGACCGCTTCGTCGCGGCCCTCTACCGTGCGGGCTACGACCACGTCGTCTCGGTCGAGCACGAGGACCGCTCGTTCGAGGGCACGGAGGAGCTCGTCAAGCGGGGCTTCCTCATCGCGCGGGACACCCTGCGCCCGCTGCTGCACTAGCTTGGCGCAGGCCAGAATCCGCTTGCGCGGATTCCGACCGCGCGGCAAAGCAAATGACCTGAAGCGCGTCCGCTTCGCGGCCGCGGTTGTTGCCGTTGTCACATCAGGCCTTAGCCGGTACGGGCGGGTGCTCGACTGTTCGGCGAACGCCGTCCGCAAGCGTGGTTCGCGGAAGCGGGCCGAGGAGGTGCTCGAGCACGTTCGCCTGGAGCGACTCCGGGAACGGGAGCTGGCCCTCCTGCCAGGTGATCCTCCCGGCGACGGCCGGCGCAGCGGCCACGATCGCGTCCACCACCTCGACGATCGTGGACGAGTCACCGGGGAAGTTCGCCACCTGGGCGCCGTCCGACGTCGCTCGTGCCGCGAGCGCGAAGGCGCGGCCGACGTCGGGCGCGTAGTCGTACTGCGCGGTGCCGCCGAACGCGATCTCGATGCCCGTCGCCGCGCGCCGCGGCCGCCATCGCCAGCGACGGCCCCGACGTCAGTCCCTGGTCGCGCCCGGGCCCGTAGACGATGTACGGCCGGATCCCGATCGACGGCACGTCGTTCTCGTACCAGTACACGCGCGCCGTCCCCTCGTTCGCCAGCTTGTACACGCCGTACAGCGTGGACGGCTCCGTCCCACCCGACTCCGGAGCGGGAGACGGGTCCGTGACCGTGTACACGGCTGTCGAGCTCGCGTAGGCGAGACCCGGGATCCGCCCGAGCCGCGCCTTGACCGCCTCGAACACGGCGACCGTGCCGTCGACGTTCACGCGGGCGCCTCGGAGCGGGTCGGCGCGGCAGAACGGCACCTGGAGCGCTGCGAGATGGACGACCCGCGTGATCCCGTGCTCGTCGAGGGCGCGGCCTAACGCCGCGTCGTCCGTGACGTCCCCCTCGACGAGGGTCGTACGCGCGCGCTCCTCGTCGTCGAGCACCAGCCGGAGCCGGGCGTCGTCGTCGCCGAGGTCGTAGCCGACGGGCTGCTCGCCGAGCTCGAGGAGGGCCTTGATCGTCCACGCGCCGACGCAGCCGAGCGCGCCCGTGACGAGCGTGCGCTCGACGTCAGCCAAGCGGCGCGTCCTGATAGACGGTGACGACCTCCGTGTAGAACTCGATCGCAGCGCGCCCCTGCTCGTGCGGCCCCCAGCCCGAGCCCTTGATCCCGCCGAAGGGGACGTGGACATCGGCCCCGGCCGTCTGCGAGTTCACGTGGATGATCCCGGCGGCGATGCGGTCGGTGAAGCGCTGAGCCTCGAGCAGGTCCCGGGTGAAGATCGAGGCCGAGAGGCCGAAGCGGACCGCATTGGCGCGCTCGATCGCCTCGTCGAGCGTCGCGAAGCGTGACAGCGACGTGACCGGGCCGAAGACCTCCTCGCACGAGAGCTCCGCGTCGTCCGCGAGACCCTCGAAGACGGTCGGCGCGACGAGGTATCCCTCGTCGTCCGCCCGCTCGCCCCCTGCGACCAGCGCGCCACCGTCCGCACGGGCACGCTCGATGGCGGCGAGAACGTCGTCCATCGCGCCTTCGTTCACCAGCGGCCCGACCTCGACCTCGGGATCAGCCGGGTCGCCCACCTTCCCGGCGGCGATCCGTGCGAGCAGCCGCTCGCGGAAGTCGTCGTACACGCTCTCCTGCACGAAGATCCGTCGCGTCGCCGTGCACTTCTGGCCGGCCGACCAGAAGGCGCCCGCATAGGCGGCCTCCACCGCGCGATCGAGCTCCGCGGCGGCCGTCACGAGCAGCGGGTTGTGACCACCGAGCTCGAGCTGGACGCGCGCGTCGCGCGCGGTCGCCTTGTCGCGAACCTCCTTGCCGACGGGAACGGAGCCGGTGAATGAGATCGCCCGTACGCCGGAGTTCGAGACGAGCTCGGCGCCTGCGATCGACCCCGAGCCGGTGAGCACGTTCAGCACGCCTGCCGGAAGACCGGCCTCCGCGAATGCCTCGGCGACGTGCAGCCCCGTCCGAGGCGCCTCGTAGCCGAGCTTCAGCACGACCGTGTTGCCGTAGATCAGCGCGGGCGCCAGCTTCCAGACCGGAATCGCGATCGGGAAGTTCCAGGGAGTGATGAGACCGACAACGCCGAGGGGCCGCCGCAGCGTGTACAGGCGCTGGTCCACCACGGACGGCGCGTACTGCTCACCGACCGGCCGCCACGCCTCCCCCGCCGAGTAGCGGAGGATCGTCGCCGCGCGCAACGCTTCGAGCCGTGCCTCGCGGAGCGGCTTTCCCATCTCGGCGGTCATGTCGCGGGCGATCTTCTCCGCCCGCGCCTCCAGCGCGGCCGCGGCGACCGTGAAGAAGGACGCGCGCTGAGCCGCGGGGAGCGCAGACCACGCGGGGAACGCCTCGCCCGCAGCGGCGATCGCCGCCCGAGCGTCCTCGGCATCCGAAGCGGGGTAGACGCCGACGACCTCGGACGGGCGCCAGGGGCTCCGCTTCTCGTACGTCTTGCCGCTCGCCGACTCGCGCCACTCGCCGCCGACGTAGTTCTTCGCGGGCGATTCCGTGAGGGTCTCAGACATGGGCTGCGCTCCTTTCCACGAGGCTCGAGGCGAGGACGACCGGGTTCGAGAGCGTGCCGATCCCGGGCACGTGGATCTCGACGACGTGGCCCGGCTCGAGCGTGAAGTCGTCGGGCGGCACGAGGCCCGTTCCCGTCAACAGGACGCTGCCTGCCGGGACCGGGTTGTCGCGGAGCCAGTACTCGACGAGCTCGGCGAACGTGCGCTTCATGCGCGAGGTCGACGTCTGCGCCGGAGAAAGCCTCCGCCCCGCCTGCGTCGACGATCCGCAGCCGGATCTCGAGCGGCTCGTCGGGAACGGGAGAGAGAAGCGCCGGCCCGAGCGAGCACGCGCCCGCATAGACCTTGGCCTGGGGGAGGTAGAGCGGGTTCGCGCCCTCGATGTCCCGCGAGGAGACGTCGTTGCCGATCGTGACCCCGGCGATCTCGCCCGCGTCGCCGAGCACGAGCCCGATCTCGGGCTCCGGCACGTTCCATGCGGAGTCCGAGCGCACGCCGATGGGCGCTCCAGGCCCGACCGTCCGACGGCAGGCCGCGTCCTTGAGGAAGAGCTCCGGGCGCTCGGCGTCGTAGACGAGCTCGTAGACGTCGCGCGCGGCACTCTCGCCGACCCGCGCGTCGCGGGAGCGCTCGTAGGTCACGCCGGCGCACCAGACCTCGGGCGGCTCGAGCGGGAGGAGGAGCCGATATGGATCGGGGAGCGCAAGCGTGCTCTCGTCGACGGGCCGGATCCGCTCGCCACGCTCGGTCACGACGACGCCGTCCTCGACGACGCCCTCGACGATGCCGTCCGGCCCCAGCACGCGCACGCGTCGCATCAGTACACCGCCCGCCCGCCCGAGATGTCGTAGGCCGCGCCCGTCGAGAAGGAGCACTCCTCGCTCGCGAGCCACGCGACCAGGGCGGCGACCTCCTCCGGGCTGCCCATGCGGCCCATCGGGATCCGCTCGACCATGTAGTCGATGTGCTCCTGGGACATGCCCTCGAGGATCGCCGTCTCGATGACCGCCGGCGCGATGCAGTTCACGACCACGCCCGTACGCGCGACGTCCTTCCCGATCGCCTTCGTCAGCGCGATCACCGCTCCCTTCGACGCCGAGTAGGCGCCCGCCATCGGATTCCCCTCCTTGCCCGCGATCGAGGCGACGTTGACGATCCGCCCGTACCCGCGCGCGACCATTCCGGGCAGCACGGCACGGTTGCAGAAAAAGACGCCGTCGGCATTGATCGCGAGCACGCGCTTCCACTCCTCGTCCGTCACCTCGACGGTCGGAAGGGACGCGCCGGGAACCCCGGCCGAGCAGACGAGCACGGAGATCGGGCCGAGCTCGTCCTCGACGCGTCGCACGGCGGCGTCGACGTCCCCCGACCGCGAGACGTCGCCCACGATCGCGAGCACGCCGTCCGGGGCGTCGTCCGCGAGGTCGAGCGAGGCGACCGCCGCGCCCTCGGAGGCGAGCCGGAGCGCGACCGCGGCGCCGATCCCGCTGCTCCCGCCCGTGACGAGCGCCACGCGCCCGGAGAATCGATAATCGTTTGCCATGGCGGAGGCAAGCCTAAAGTCTGACGGGATGAGCTTCGACCCGAAGCGCGACTACCCCCTCGGGACCCAGCGGCCCGACCTCGTCTCGACCCCGACCGGCCTCCCCCTCGCGGACGTGACGCTCGAGGCACTCCGGGCGGGCGATCTCGACGGCGCCGCGATCCGAGCGACCCCGGAGACCTTGCGTCTCCAGGCCGAGGTCGCCCGTGCCGCCGGCCGGGTCGCGCTCGCCGAGAACCTCGGGCGCGCTGCGGAGCTCGCCGGCGTGCCCGACGACCTGTTGCTCGCCGTGTACACGGCGCTGCGCCCGCGTCGCGCGACGGCAGACGAGCTCGCCGAGTGGGCGACGCGGCTCGACGGCCACGGCGCCCCGAAGACCGCCGCCTTCGTGCGTGAGGCCGCCGACGCGTACGCCGAACGGGGCCTGCTCGCCGATGCGTAGCCGCCGGTTCGCCGAGCGGGAGCGACGGCAGCTCCGCCTGGAGCAGCTCGTCTCGCCGCTGCCCGAGCTCGGGCTCGTCGCGGCCGCCGGGCCGAACGATCCGGATCCGGAGCTCGTCGTCGACGGCGGCGTCGTCATGCGCATGGACGGGCGCGCAGCCGCGGACTTCGACGTCATCGACCGCTTCGTCGTCGCACACGGCCTCGACCTCGGGATCGCTCCCGAGGCAATGGCGCTCGATGACACCGACCTCGCCCGGATGCTCGTCGACATCGGCGTGTCGCGTGCCGAGCTCGTTCGTCTCGCACGCGGGCTCACCCCAGCCAAGCTCGCGCGGGTCATCGGGCTGCTCGACGCCGTCGAGCTGATGCTCGCGCTGAAGAAGCTCCGAGCACGTCGCGCGCCCTCGAACCAGGCCCACGTGACCAACTTGAAGGAGAGCCCGGCGCTGCTCGCGGCAGACGCGGCCGAGGCCGCACGACGCGGCTTCGCGGAGATCGAGACGACCGTCGGCGTCGCCCGCTACGCGCCGCTGAACGCACTTGCCCTGCTGGTCGGCTCGCAGACCGGCCGCCCCGGCGTGATGACGCAGTGCGCGGTCGAGGAGAGGCGGAACCTCGAGCTCGCGATCCGCGGCCTCGTCACCTACGCGGAGACGCTGTCCGTGTACGGGACGGAGCCAGTCTTCGCGGACGGCGACGACACGCCCTGGTCGAAGGCATTCCTCGGTGCGGCGTACGCGTCGCGGGGGGTGAAGGTGCGTCTCACGTCGGGTACGGGCTCGGAGGCGCTCATGGGACACGCACAGGGCCTCTCGATGCTGTACCTCGAAGCGCGTTGCCTCGCGGTGGTGCGTGCCGCAGGCTCGCAGGGCGTGCAGAACGGCTCGATCTCGTGCGTCGCGCTCGTGCTCTCGGTGCCCGGCGGGACGCGCGCCATCCTCGGCGAGAACGTCCTCGCCGCCTGGCTCGACCTCGAGGTCGCATCGGGAAACGACGCAGTCGCCTCGCACTCGGAGATCCGCAAGACCGCCAAGCTCATGGGGCAGTTCCTGCCCGGCACCGACTTCGTGACCTCGGGCTACTCCGTGATGCCGCGCAGGGACAACACGTTCGGAGGCGGAAACTTCGATGCCGACGACCTCGACGAGTGGCTGACGGTCCAGCGCGACTGGCAGGTGGACGCTGGAATCGAGCCAGTCGCGGAGGAGGAGGTGCTGCGCGTCCGCGAGCGCGCGGCTCGGGCGGTCCAGGCGACTTTCGAGGAGCTCGGCCTCCCGCCGGTGTCCGACGCCGAGGTCGAGGCCGCGGTGACGGGCTACGACTCGGACGACATCCCGGACCGGGACCGCGCGGCCGACGTCGAGGCGGCCGACGACCTCCTCGCACGTGACGTCTCGGGGCTGGACGTCGCGCTCGCCCTCGACCGGCGCGGCTTCGGCGAAGTCGCCGAGGCCGTCCTCGCGATGCAGCGCCAGCGCGTGTCCGCCGACTACCTGCAGACGGCGGCCGTGATCGACGTGGACGGCCTTGTGCGCTCGGCCGTGAACGATCCGAACGAGTACGCAGGCCCCGGCACTGGCTACCGCCTCGAGGGCGAGCGCTGGGCGCTGCTCCAGTCGCTTCCGCACGTCGTCGCTCCCGAGGACCTGCTCGAGGGAACGCGCGACGGGACTCCGGTGCTTCTCGAACGGGGCAGGGCGGGGAAGGGCGACGACCCGGCGGAGGTCGTGGTCGCGGTCGGTCCGGCCTTTGCCGACGGCATCCGCGCCACGATCGCAGAGCTCGACCACCGCGACGTCCTCGACGCCGTCGTCGACGGGATCCGGCAGGCAGGCGGCACACCACGCCTCGTCCGCGTGCGCCGAGCCGCCGACGTCGCGTTCATCGCCCACGAGGGCGCAGGCCTCTCCGGCTCCGGGGTCGCGCTCGGCCTCCAGTCGAAGGGCACCGCGGTGATCCACCGCGCCGACCTGGAGCCGCTCGACAACCTCGAGCTCTTCGGCATGTCGCCGCTCTACTCGCTCGAGTCGTACCGGGCGATGGGGCGAAACGCGGCGGGCTACGCACTGGGGCGGCGCGTCGGCCCGGTGCCAACCGAGCTGGACAACTTCGCGCGCGCGAAGCTCATCGTGCGAACGACGCTCCTGCACGCGCGCGAGATTCAGGCCGTCGAGCCCGGCGCAGTGCCCCTGGAGCTCGAGCTCGCGGTGCCGATCCCGTCGGCCTAGCTTCCCGCCGGCTACTCGCCCGGCTTGCCGCCTTGGCCCCAGTGCTTCGCCGGCACGCCCTGGACGATCACGTGGATGTGCTCCTTCGCAGCGCCGCTGGTCTCGTGCAACGCGTTCGTGAGCGCCTCGATCATCTTCGGCACGGATTCCTCGGTGACGCGGCGGTCGTAGAGCTTCACCTCGATGACGGGCATCGGCCTCCTCCTCTCCTTCGCTGCTCCGATCCTATGACGGCGCCGGCGGCATTGCGTCGACCGGCCACGGCTTCCCGCCGAGACCCCAGTTCTTGGGGTTGTGGCCCTCGACGATCACCCACGTGTGGTCGCGAAGGCCCGGGTGCGTCGCCTCGCACAACGCGTCCGTGAGCTTCTCGATGAGCGCAGAGCTCGTCTCCTCGTTCATTCGGTAATCAAAGAGCTCGACCCTGATCAGCGGCATTCCCGCCTCCTTCGTCGGTGGCGCGAGGTTACGGTAGGCGCCGTGGCGATGCGCATCCAGCACGTCGGGCTCGTCGTCTCCGACCTCGAGCGCTCGCGGCGCTTCTACCGTGATGCACTAGGGCTCGAAGAGGTCCCGCGCCCCACCAATTTCACGTTCGACGGCGCCTGGTTCCGGTTCGGCGAGCACGAGCTGCATCTCCTCACGGAGGCTCATACGACCGGTGGAGCCGGCCAGCCCGACGGGGGTGGCGCGGGCGCAGAACGCGGGCTCACGCACCACCTGGCATTCGAGGTCGGCGATCTCACGGCGGCCTGCGCGCGCCTGGCCGGGGCCGGCGTCGAGCTGGCAGGCGGCCCGATGCCGCGCGGCGACGGCGTGACGCAGGTGTTCTTCGTCGACCCGGACGGCTACGTTCTCGAGTACTTCGAGCGCACCGGCGAGGATCAGAGCGACGCACCGGCGCGGACGCCTGCCTAGCGCTCGACGTGGAGCGAGTGTCCCTGCTCGCCGAGGACGAGGTCGCGCTCCGCGTCCGGAACGTGATCGCGCGGCACAGGGGCGAGCGCCTCGACGAACGTCATCCCGCCTTCCGAGCGCAGCTCGTGCTCGACGCCGCGGTTCACCACGACGACGTCCCCTGCGCCGAGGGTCCTCGTCTCGTCGCCGACGGTCATCGTCACGTCGCCCTCCACGATCCACATGACCTGCTCGGCCTCCGGATGCGAGTGTCGCGCGACGGTCGTTCCCGCCGCGTAAGTCACGTGGCAGAGAAGCACCTGCTCCCCACCGATCGCGTGAATCGCCACACCCGGGAAGAGGGTATGGCGATCCACGCCGTTCCATGTCCTGAAGGGCGAGCTCAGGCGGAGACCTCGAAGCGAATCCCGCCCTTCGACACGGTGTTCACCGAGAGCTCGTCGTCGAAGACCACGAGCTTGCCCTCGCGACGGGGCTCCGCCTTCGCCTCGAGCGCGCGCAGCACGCGCTCGGGCGTGATCGGCAGCTCCGTCACCCACACACCGATCGCGTCGTACACGGCGGCCGCGATCGCCGGCGGCTGCGGGTTGTTGGCCATCTCGCCGATGCCCTTGGCGCCATACGGCCCGTCCGCGGACGGGTTCTCGATGAGGATCGTGTCGATCTGCGGCATCTCCTCCATGCCGGGAGCGAGATAGCTCCCGAACGACCCGCCGCGGTGCTCGACCGAGGGGTAGTACGGGTAGCAGTTCTCGAGCACTCCGAGCCCCAGGCCCATCATCGCGCCGCCCTCGATCTGCCCCTCGACCTGCGTCGGATTGATCGCGCGGCCGACGTCGAAGCACTGCTGGAGCCGGAGGACCCGCACCTCGCCCGTCTCGTCGTCGACCTCGACCTCGGCCGCGCAGGTCGCGTACGAGATCGCCGAGTGCGGCGGCGCGTCCACGAGACCCGTCTCCGCGTCGATGATCGCGGCGTACGGCTTGAGCTGGGCGCCCGTGCCGGTGATGAGCTCCCCGTGCCCGAAGGTCGCCGCGCCCGCGACGTCGCCGACCGACATCCGCGTCTGCGGTGAGCCCTTGGCGATCACCTCTCCGTCCTCGATCTCGAGGTCGGCGGGGTCGATCTCCATCTCCTTGCCGGCGATCTCGAGGATCTTCGCCTTCACCTGGAGCGCAGCCTTCTCGGCGGCCTTCCCGGCGACGAAGGTCGCGCGCGACGCGAACGTGCCCGTGCACATCGGCGACGAGTCGGTGTTCGAGTTGTCGTACGTGACCCAGTCGTACGGCACGCCGATCGTCTCGGCGACGATCTGCGACTGGATCGTCTTCGATCCGTTCCCGATGTCGGCCGTCCCGGCGAAGACGTCGATGCGGCCGTCCGGCTTGACCTTGATCCAGCACTGCGACGGGTCGCCGTTCTGGTTCATCCCGGTCGGGTACTCGATTGCCGCGATTCCCTTGCCTCGGTGCCTGGCCATCAGTGGTCCTCCGGGTTCCCGAGCTGGCCGACGAGGTGCTCCGGGAGCCACTCGCCCGCGCGCTGCTCGTTCGACATCGTCCGGTAGGCGGCCGGGAGCTCGTGGCCGATCGCCTCCGCCATCGTCTGGATCGTCGAGACGGTCGACGGATCCGTGTAGACGATGCCGTTGGGCGACGTGTCGCCGATCCGGTTCGCGTTCTTGAGCCGGATCTCGATCGGGTCGATCCCGAGCACGTCCGCGATGCGGCTCATGTGAGTCTCGGTCGCGAACGAGACCGACGTTACTCCGAAGCCGCGCATCGCCGTCGTCGGCACGCGGTTCGTGTACACGACGTACCCGTCGAACGCGAGGTTCGGGATCGTGTACGCGCCCGTGTGGTGGAAGCTGTGCTTCGTCAGGCCGTACGGCGAGAAGCGCGAGTACGCGCCCGCGTCGTGCAGAGTCAGCATCTTGCGGCCGAGGATCCAGCCGTCCTTCGTCACCGCGTCCGCGATCTCCATGTGCCACGGCGCCCGGGTGGACGAGCAGAGGAACTCTTCCTCGCGCGTCCAGCGCCACTTCACGGGCTTGCCCGACTTCATCGCCAGGAGGCAGCACATCGTCTCCGTGGCCGTGTCGACCTTTCCTCCGAAGCCGCCGCCGGTGGTGCCGCCGACGACCTTCAGCTTGTTGAGCGGCACCTGCAGGTGCGCGGCGACGACGCCCATCGAGAAGTAGAGCGCCTGCGTGCACGAGTAGATCGTCAGCCTGCCGCTCGGCTCGGGGACGACCTGACACACCTGCGTCTCGATCGGCGCGTGCTCGATGGCCGCTGGGCGATAGACGCCCTGCACGATCGTGTCCGCGTTGTCGAACGCCCAATCGATGTCGCCCTTGCGGATCTGGCGACGATCCATCTCGTCCTCGAAGTGCTTGTACCAGTTGCCCTCATGATGGATCTGGGGCGCGTCCGCATCGAACGCCTGGCGTACATCGGTGAGCGCCGGCCGCTCCTCGAACTCGATCTCGATCCGCGAGACGGCCGCTGCGGCGATCTCCTCGTCGTCCGCGGCTACGAGCGCGATCGGCTGGCCCTTGTAGCGGACTTCGTCCTTAGCCAGCAGCGGCTCGTCGGCCGGAATACCGAGGGCGGAGAGGTGCCCGTACTCGAGAAGGGGCACGTCCTGCCAGGTAATCACCGCGTGGACGCCGGGCATCTCCTCGGCCGCGCGCGCGTCGAGCTTCGTGATCCCCGCGTGGTGGTACGGCGACCGGAGCGCCTTCACCCACAGAGTTCCGGGAATGCGGACGTCGTCGACGTAGGTCGTGCGGCCGGTGACGTGGGCGACCCCGTCGTAGCGCGGGATGCGTGCCCCGACGACTTTCATTCCGCACCTCCTGTCGTCATCGTCGTGTACTTGCCGACAGCGGTCTCCGTGAGGTCGAACGAGTCGCCGCGCGCAGCCGCGGCCACCGCCTCGACGATCTTCGCGTACCCGGTGCAGCGACAAACGTGGCCGCCGAGCGCCTCGTGGATCGAGCCGGCCTCGTCGCTTCCACCGCCCGCGATATACGCGTGCGCGGCGAGCATCATCCCCGAGGTGCAGAAGCCGCACTGTGCCGCGTAGTGGTGCACGAACGCCTGCTGGATGCTCGAGAGGTCCGCCGGAGCGCCCAGCCCCTCCACGGTCGTGATCTCGCCGCCGTTCGCGTAGGCGACCGGGAGCAGGCACGAGCGGCGCGACTCGCCGTCGACGAGGACGGTGCACGCTCCGCATCCGCCCTGGTGGCAGCCGGCCTTGGGTCCCGTGATCCCGAGCTCCTCGCGCAGCACGTCGAGGAGCGGGGTGAGCAGACCGCTCTCGATCTCGTACGTGCTGCCGTTCACGTTGAGGTTCATGACGCCCCCTCGAGGTCGGTGAGGACCCTGCGGACGAGCACCGGCAGGACCTTGGCCCGGTACCAGGCCGAGGCAAGTGCGTCGTCGTGCGGGTCGACATCGTTCAGTGCGGCGTCCACGTCGCCGCTCTCCGCGGACGGAAGCCGCTGACCGTAGGAGCCCGCGCCTGTGGCGGCGAGGCGGATCGTGCCGTCGGAGCCGCGGGCGCCGGAGACCGCGAGCGCGGTGTAGTCGTGCGTGTGCGGCCGGTCGAGGCCGGCGAACGCTCCGGCGTCGGGCTCCTCGTACGAGACGGAGAGGACAAGTCGATCGCTGCGCTTGGGCAGGAAGTCCTCCAACGGCTCCTCGACGACTCCGCCCTCGCCCGCAGAGCGCACGACTGCACCCACCGCGAGGAACGCACCCTGGAGGTCTCCGCGCGGCGCCTCGTAGCCCTCGCCGGCGCAGAGGTTGCCGCCCACGGTCGCAGCGCCGCGGATCTCGAGATCTGCGACGTTCGCGGCGCACGGCCCGATCGGAGCAGGAAGCTCGACGAGCGCCTGGATCGACGTCGTGGCGCCGATCGTGACGCGCGACCCGTCGCGCGTGATTCCGGAGAGCCCGGCGTCCTTCAGCATGAGCGCCCGCGCGGGACGAAGCCGCCCGTACGACATCTCGGGAACGACGATCGTGCCTCCGCCGACGACTAGGACGTCCTTGCCGTCGCCGAACGCCTCGATCGCCTCGCTCTCGGAGCCCGGAAGCAGTACCTCGGTCGCAACCTCCGCGGCCGGATTCGCTACAGCCATGGCCCACCTCCTTGCTCGAGCGACACGATGCGGCCGAGTCTAATCCCGTTGCGGCGGACTCGGAAGATGATCGATTCTCGATCGTTCGCGGGGCACCTCGGAGTCCAGGAATCTCGTTACGACCCGTGTACGCTGCGGCCATGGCGTTCCGGACGATCGACGAGCTCGAAGGCGCGCTGCGTGAGGCGGACTATCTCCCGGATCGAGGCCTTGCGACCGCGCTCTTCCTCGGGCTCGCGCTCGAGAAGCCCGTGCTGCTCGAGGGGGAGGCCGGCGTCGGCAAGACCGAGGCCGCGAAGGCGCTCGCGACGGCGCTCGACGCGAGGCTGATCCGGCTTCAGTGCTACGAGGGCCTCGACGTCTCGCACGCGGTCTACGAGTGGAACTACCCGCGCCAGCTCCTCCACATCCGCGCCGCGCAGGAGGGCACCGTCTCGGAAGAGGAGCTGTTCGGGCCCGAGTTCCTCATCCGGCGGCCGCTGCTCGAGGCGATCGACACGGACGAGCAGGTCGTGCTCCTCATCGACGAGGTCGACCGCGCGGACGAAGAGTTCGAGGCGTTCCTGCTCGAGGTGCTCTCGGACTTCCAGATCACGATCCCCGAGCTCGGCACGATCCGCGCACGGCGCCGGCCGGCCGTCGTCCTCACCTCGAACCGCACGCGCGAGCTGCACGACGCGCTCAAGCGGCGCGCGCTCTTCCACTGGATCGGGCACCCGTCGATCGACCGCGAGATCGAGATCGTCAAGCTGCGCGTTCCCGGTGTCCCAGAGCGGCTCGCGGCGGAGGCGGCGGCGTTCGTCCGCGGCCTGCGCGGGCTCGATCTCGCGAAGCCGCCGGGCGTCGCCGAGACGATCGACTGGACGCAGGCCCTCGCAGCGCTCGGCCGTGAGGAGATCGACGCGGAAGTCGTCGAGCAGACGCTTGGCTCCGTGCTCAAGTACCGCGAGGACATCGAGACCGTCCGCGACGAGACGCTCGTCGGCTTGATCGAGGAAGCTCGCGCGACCGCGAACCGCTGATGCACGGCACTGCGATCGTCGGGCACGTCGTGACCTTCGGGCGCGTCCTCCGCGAGGTCGGCATCGAGGTCGGCCCCGGGCGCATCGTCGGCGCCGTGCGCGGGCTCGGCGCGGTGGACCTCACAAGGCAGGAGGACGTGTACTTCACGCTCCGGCAGACGCTCGTCTCGCGCCACGACGAGCTCGAGCTCTTCGACCGCGCGTTCACGGCGTGGTTCCTGCGTGGCCCCGTGGCGCCGCTCGTGCGCCAAAAGGACCAGCGTCGTCTCGCGAGCAGGGTGGCGCGCGACACGCTCGAGTCCGGTCGCGACGACGAGGAGCTGCCGTCTGTCGGGGATCCGCTCGAGCTCGGCGCGTCCGAGCACGAGCTCGTGCGCGAGAAGGACTTCGCGGAGATGACGCCCGAGGAGTTCGAGCGGGCAAGGAAGCTCATGGAGGCGATCGCGAGGTCGCGGCCGCGGCGCACCTCGCGCCGGCGTGCCCCCGACCCGCGCGGCGACGCGCTCGACATGCGGCGGATGCTGCGGCGCTCCCTGCGGAGCGGGGGCGATCCGGTCGAGCAGCCGTGGAAGTCGCGCAAGGAGGTCCCTCGGAAGCTCGTCGTCCTCTGTGACGTCTCGGGCTCCATGGACGCGTACGCGCGCGCACTGCTCCTCTTCCTGCATGCGCTCGTCGGGACCGGGCACGGCGTCGAGGCGTTCGCGTTCGGCACGCGGCTCACGCGCCTGACGGACGACCTCGGGACGCGCGACCCCGAGGCTGCACTCGCGCGGGCGTCCGATACGGCGATGGACTGGGGCAGCGGGACGCGGATCGGTAGCTCGCTCGCGGAGTTCAACGCGATCTACGGCCGGCGGGCGCTCTCGCGCGGCGCGGTCGTCGTCATCGTCTCGGACGGGTGGGAGCGCGACGACCCCGGCCTGATCGGCCGCGAGATGGCAAAGCTCGCGCGCGCCGCCTACGCGGTCGTATGGGTGAACCCACTGAAGGGGAACCCGGAGTACCAGCCGCTCGCCGGCGGGATGCGCGCGGCGCTCCCGTTCGTCGACCGGTTCCTTCCCGGCCATAATCTCAGGAGTCTCGAGGAGCTGGCGACTGTGCTCGCCGGCATCGAAAGGAGGCACGCAGCGTGAAGGAGATCCTCCCCGAGGTCGAGCGTTGGCAGCAGGAGGGCGAGAAGGTCGTCCTCGCGACGGTCGTCGCCTCCCGCCGCTCCGCGCCGAGGCCGATCGGGTCGAGCCTCGCGATCTCGGAGTCCGGGAAGATGTGCGGCTCCGTGTCGGGCGGCTGCGTCGAGAGCGACGTGTTCGAGAACGCGCGCGAGGTCTTCGAGAGCGGCGAGCCGCGGCTCGTCTCGTACGGGTTCACGGACGACGAGGCGTGGAGCGTCGGGCTTCCCTGCGGCGGGGAGATCGACGTCTTTCTGGAGAAGCTGGAGTGAGCCTCGTCGAGCGGCTGGCTCGGCTGCGCGAGTCGGAGGAGCGCGGCATCCTCTTCACGCGCGTCGAAGGGGACGGCGTCGGCGAGAAGACACTCGTCCTGGAGTCCGGCGAGCGAATCGGCGACGGGCTCGACGGGGCGGTCGCGCACTTCGACGAGCTCATCCGCCGAGGCCGGAACCGGCTGCTCGAGCTCGAGGACGGATCGAAGGTCTTCGCGGAGTGGTACGGGCCGCCGCCGCGGCTGTTCGTCTACGGCGCGGTCGACACCGCGGAGGCGCTCTGCCGCGGCGCGAAGCTCCTCGGCTGGAAGACGATCGTCGCGGACGCGCGCGGGAAGTTCGCGACGCCCGAGCGGATCCCGTCAGCGGACGAGCTGATCGTCGAGTGGCCGCAGGAAGCGCTCGCGCGGGTCGCCCCCGACCACCAGACGGCGATCGTCGTCCTGACGCACGACGACAAGTTCGACGAGCCGGCGCTGGCGGGCGCGCTCGAGACGGAGGCGTTCTACGTCGGCGCGCTCGGCTCACGGCGAAACCAGGAGCGCCGGCGCGAGCGGCTGCTCGAAGCGGGCGTCCCTGAGGAGTCGCTCGACCGGATCATGGGCCCGTGCGGGCTCGACATCGGCGCCGACACGCAGGAGGAGACGGCGGTCTCGATGCTCGCCGAGATCCTCGCCGTGCGCGCGGGCCGTGCGGGCGGGTTCCTGAAGACGGCGAAGCAGCGCATCCACGTCGAGGTCGAGTAAGTAGCCGTCGCACGCGTCGCCTGGCTGTCCGTCGCTCCCGTCAAGTCCATGCGGCTGGTCTCGGTCGACGCGATCGCGCTCGAGCTCACGGGTGTCCGCGGCGACCGGCGCTTCTACCTGGTCGACGACGACGGCATGCTTGCCAACGCCAAGCGCGTGCCGCAACTGCTCACGGTGCGACCCGCCGTCGAGGACGGGCGACTGCTCCTCCGCTTTCCCGACGATACGACCGCCGAGGGCGAGGTCGAGCCTGGCGAACGCATCGAGACGAGCTTCTACGGACGTCCGGTGACGGGCCGCCTCGTTGCAGGGCCCTGGAACGAGGCGCTCTCGCAGCTGGCGGGCAGGCGCCTGCGTCTCGCGCGGACGGAGCGCGAGGGGGACGGCCAGGATCGAGGGCAGGTCGCGGGCGCCTCGCTCGTCTCGACCGCCTCGCTCGAGGCGCTCCGAGCTGCCGCGGGGGCGACCGCGCCGGTCGACGGCCGCCGCTTCCGCATGACGATCGGCGTCGACGGCGTCGAGCCGCACGCGGAGGACGGCTGGCTCGGCGAGCGGGTCCGCGTCGGCGGAGCCGTCGTGGTCGTGCGGGAGAACGTCGGGCGCTGCGCCGTGACGACGCTCGATCCCGACCGCGGCGTCCGCGACCTCGACACACTGGGCGCCATCGCGGCTTACCGGGCGCACGTCCCGACCCGTGAGCCGCTGCCGTTCGGCGTGTGGTGCGAGGTCGTCGAGCCCGGGCCCGTGGCCGTGGGCGACGCCGTCGATCCGGCGAGCGGGTAGCGTCGCGACGTGGCCGTCGCGATCGTCACCGGGGCCGCGCGCGGGCTCGGCGAGGCGATCGCGCGACGGCTGCGCGGCGACGGGTACCGGGTCGTCTTGGCCGACATCGACCTCGAGGGCGCCGAGCGCGTCGCGAGCGAGCTCGGCGAAGGGGCGCTGGCATTCGGGCACGACGTCCGCGAGCTCTCCTCGTGGGAGCGGCTGCTCGCGAGCTTCGACGGAGAGCCGTACGCCCTCGTGAACAACGCGGCGCGGACCGAGTTCCGCTCGTTCTGGGAGATCGACGTCGAGGAGTGGGACGACGTGCTTGCGACCAACCTCCGCGGCACCTACCTCGGCTGCCGAGTCGTCGGCGCAGCGCTGCGCGAGCGCGGTGCGGGCCGGATCGTGAACCTCGCGAGCGACGCGGCGTTCGCCGCGAGCGGCGCCTCGGGAGCGCATTACGCAGCCTCGAAGGCGGGCATCGTCGCCGTGACACGGCGCGCGGCGACGGAGCTCGCGCCGCACGGTGTGACCGTCAACACCGTCGCGCCGGCCGCCATCGACGGCCCTCTCGCGCGTGAGGTGCTCCGCGACCGGCGCGAGCAGAAGCTCGGGACGATCCCCGTCGGCCGCCTCGGTCGCCCGGAGGAGGTGGCCGCGCTCGTCTCGTTCCTCGTCTCGGACGACGCCGGCTATCTCACCGGCGCGACGCTCGACGTCAACGGCGGCGTGCTCATGCGATGACGACCGAGGACCGCTGGAACGCGTTCATCACCCGCGTCGACCCTGTCGGCGGACGTGACGGCCCGCTCGCGGGCAGGACGCTCGGCGTCAAGGACCTCTTCGACACCGCCGGCGTGCGGACGACGTACGGCTCCGGGCTCCACGCCGACCACGTCCCGAAGCGGACCGCACCGGCCGTGCAGCGGCTCCTCGACGCCGGCGCCGTGCTCGTCGGGAAGACGCATCTCCCCGAGTTCGCCTGGAGCGTGCTCGGGCAAAGCCCGTGGTACGGGACGTGCGGGAACCCCGCGGCGCCCGGCCGGACGACAGGCGGCTCGTCGAGCGGGTCCGGCGCCGCGCTCGCGGCCGGGCTCTGCGAGCTCGCACTCGGGAGCGACACGGGCGCCTCCGTCCGGCTTCCGGCCGCCGCGTGCGAGGTGGTCGGGCTCAAGTCGCAGTGGGGGCTCATCCCGCTCGAAGGCGTGTATCCGCTCTGCCCCACACTCGACACCGTCGGGCCGATGGCTCGCAGCGTGGCCGACACGGCGCTCATGTGGTCGGTGTTGACCGGGCGCACGGTGCCGGAACCGCGGCTCTCCGGACTCACCGTCGGGCTCCTGCGGCAGCCGCCCGGGATCGGCGACGGGCGAGAGACGGAGACGAGCGACGCGGCCGAGGCGTGGGCCGCCGGCCTCGAGCGCCTCGGCGCGCGGGTCGTGGAGTCTCGTATCCCGGAGCCGTCCGCGAACACCTGGCCGCAGTTCCAGCACGAAGCGCTGCAGTCCCACGCGGCGACCTTCCCGAGCCGTGTCGGCGAGTACGGCGAGATCATGCGGATCAAGCTCGAGGCCGCGCAGCGCGCCACACCGGAGTCGATCGACGCCGCGTACCGCGCGATCGACGAATGGCGGCGCTACCGGCCCGAGGTCGACCTCTACGTCAGCCCCTGCTACGCGATCGAGCTGCCGCCGGAGGACGCGGACGAGCTCGAGATCCGGCTTCCGCTCTCCTCGTTCCTGCGCTGGGTGAACCTCACCGGCTGGGCGGGGCTCGCGATCGGGAACATGCAGCTCGTCGCGCCCACTGACGAGGCGGTACTCGCCGCCGGGCTCGCCTGGGAGCGCGGCTAGCGGGGCGCGAGAGCGCGCACGGCCTCGAGGTGCGCGGTCACGCCGTCGTCGACCGACTGCGGATACTCGTAACCGAGCGCCTCGCCGACGTCCTGCGCGACCCGCCGGAACAGCGCCGCCAGGCGGAAGACCGCCTCCCAGCTCTCCTCGATGCCGGCGCCGGTATACGTGTCCAGGAGCTCCGCCGTGAGGTGAGATGGAAGAAGCCGCTCGAGCCCGCGACCGAACGCGCCCGGCCGGACCGACCAGCCGTGCTCGATCTCGATCCGCCACTCGAGGAAGCGCCGCAGCGGACCGAGCTTCGAGTCGTAGTCGAGGACGAACTTCGCGAACACGACCTCGCCGCGCCAGAGCGCCTTGGCCGCGTACGTCAGCGCCCACCAGAACTCCTCGACCTGAGCCTGGTACTCCTCGCGCGTCGGCGGTGACGGGATGTGCGCCTGGTAGGTCGGCGCCGCCCAGGCCGACGTACGCACGTCCTTGTCGAGGAGGATGCGGTAGCCGACGTCCAGGTCTTCCGGGAGCACGTCGGCCTGGGCGACGCGCTCGAGGAGCTGCTCTGGCCAGAACGTGTAGTCGACCTTCACACCGTCGTCGTAGACGACGCCGCGGAAGACGACTCTCTCCCCGAGGAGCGTCGTCTCGTCACCCCAGCACGCGAGCGGGCGGCCGACGGCCGCCGCCCAGCCGTAGCCGGACTCGAACGGCTCGAGGTCACGCACGGCCGCGATCACGTCGTAGTCCGAGAGCTGGTCGACGGTGTCGTCCTGTCGCGCGCGGGAGCTCGTCAGGACGAGCGCGCGGATCCTGTCGTCCCGCTCGCCCCAGGCCAGCAGCGGCCCGAGTACATCGCTTTCGTCCGGGAGCACACGGGGAGCTTCGCACTGCCGCCGTCACGCCGCGGATCGCCGCCGCCTGACGCACCCGGAGAGCGAGCCTGGGCGAGTAGGCTCCCGGCGCGTGAAGGTCCTCACCGTCCTCGGAAATCGCCCGCAATTCGTCAAGAGCGCGCCGCTGTCGGTCGGGTTCCTCCTCGTGGGGATCGACGAGGTCGTCGTCCACACGGGACAGCACTACGACAACGCCCTCTCGGAGGTCTTCATCCAGGAGCTGGGCCTGCCGCTGCCGCGCCACCGGCTCGGCCTGAAGACGGCCAACCCCGACGTGATGACGCCCGCGATCGAGGCCGTCGTCCGTGCGGAGTCCCCGGATCTCGTCCTCGTCTACGGCGACACGAACTCGACGCTCGCGGGCGCTCGGGCGGCTGCGCAGGCGGCGGTCCCGGTCGCCCATGTCGAAGCCGGCCTGCGCAGCGGGGACATGTCGATGCCGGAGGAGCACGCGCGGATCGAGGTCGACCGGATCTCCTGGCTCCTCTTCTGCCCGAACGACCGCGCGCGGGCGACCCTGACCGAGGAAGGCGTCCTCGGCCAGGCGCACGTGGTCGGCGACGTCATGGCGGAGGCGAGCGCCCGCTTCGCCCCCATCGCACGTGAGCGGTGTCCGGTCCCGCTCGAACCCGGGAGCTACGTCGTCGCGACGGTCCACCGGCAGGCGAACGTCTACCAGCCGCGGCTCGGACGCATCATCGACGGCCTGAACCGGCTCGGGGAGCGGGTGGTCTTCCCCGCGCACCCCCGCACGCGCGAGCAGATCCGCAAGGAGAGGATCAGGGTCGCGGAGAACGTGCACATCTCGGACCCGCTGAGCTACCTCGAGTTCGCGTCCCTCGCCTCGCAGGCGCGGGTGATCGCGACCGACTCGGGCGGCCTGCAGAAGGAGGCGTACTGGTACGGCGTGCCGTGCGTGACGCTCAGGCCGTCGACGGAGTGGATCGAGACGGTCGAGGTAGGGGCGAACGTGCTCGTCGACGACGACCCGGCCGCGATCGTCCTCGCCGTGAAGCACGCGAAGATGCCCGACCGCCGGCCGCAGCTGTACGGAGACGGACGGGCGTCGGGTCGGATTGCGGGGGTTCTCCTCGCTACGATCCCCGGCCGATGAAGCGCGATGTCGCCATCGTGGGCGCCGGCTACGTCGGCGTCCCCCTTGCCGAAGCCCTGGCTTCCGGGGGAAAGACCGTCCTGCTCGTCGACGTGGACGCGGCGCGCGTGGAGCAGCTCAACCGCGGCGAGAGCTACATCGGAGACGTCTCGCCGGAGAGCCTCGCGCGACTGGTGGCGGACGGGCGGATCGCCGCGACGACCGACTACGACGAGCTGCGCGACGCGGACGCGATCGTCATCGCGCTCCCGACGCCCCTCTCGCGCCAGCGGGAGCCGGATCTCACGATCCTCCTGTCCGCGGCCGGGGAGATCGCGAAGCGCCTCCGCCAGGGCCACGTCGTCATCCTCGAGTCGACGACGTACCCCGGGACGACCCGCGAGCGCCTGCTGCCGGTCCTCGAGGCCGGGAGTGGTCTGAAGGCAGGAGACGGCTTCCAGCTCGCGTTCTCCCCCGAACGCGTCGACCCGGGCCGCACGGACTGGACGACGAAGAACGTGCCGAAGATCGTCGGCGGGATCGACGAGGCCTCGACCGCGGCCGCCGCGGCCGTCTACGACGGCGCGATGGACACGATTTACACGGTCTCGTCGCCCGAGGCGGCCGAGCTCACGAAGCTGCTCGAGAACATCTTCCGCTCGGTGAACATCGCGCTCGTGAACGAGCTCGCGCAGCTCTGCGACCGGATGGACATCGACGTCTGGGAGGTCGTCGAGGCGGCGGCGACGAAGCCGTTCGGGTTCATGTCCTTCAAGCCGGGCCCGGGCCTCGGCGGGCACTGCATCCCGATCGACCCGTTCTACCTCACGTGGAAGGCGCGCGAGTACGGCTTCTACACCGAGTTCATCGAGCTCGCGGGGAAGATCAACGAGTCGATGCCGTACTTCTGCCGCTCGGTCGTCTCGCAGGCGCTGAACCACCACTCGCAGAAGTCGCTCAAGGGCTCGAAGATCCTCGTCCTCGGCGTCTCGTACAAGCCGGACATCGACGACACGCGCGAGTCGCCGGCGGTGAAGCTGATCTCGCTGCTCGCGAAGGCCGGCGCGGACGTCTCGTACCACGACCCACACGTCTCGTCCTTCGCGCAGAACGGCCTCGCGATGAGCTCCGTCGAGCTCGATCCACCCGCGTACGACTGCGTCGTCGTCGTCACGAACCACTCGAGCATCGACTACGACCGGCTGGTCGACGAGTCCGCGCTCGTGGTCGACCTGCGGAACGCGACCGGCACGAACGGCAAGGAGTCCGAGAAGGTCTGGAAGCTGTGAGCGTGCGGGTCGGCGTCGCCGGTCTGGGCCACTGGGGCCCGAACCTCGCTCGCAACTTCGCCGAGCTCGCGGAGCTCACGTGGCTCTGCGACGAGGATCCCGGCCGAGGCGAGCTCGTCGAGCGGTATCCGCAAGCACGCTTCACGACGAGCTTCGACGACCTCCTCGCGGACGACTCGCTCGACGCCGTCGTCGTCGCGACCCCGGTCCCGACCCACTTCGAGCTCGCGCGCCGCGTGCTGGAGGCTGGCAAGCACGTCCTCGTCGAGAAGCCGCCGGCGACGCGCGCGCAGGAGATGGACGAGCTCGTCCGCCTCGCCGAGGAGCGTGACCGCGTCCTCATGCCCGGGCACCTGCTCCTCTACCACCCCGGCATCCGGCGCGTGAAGGAGATGGTCGCCGCGGACGAGCTCGGCCAGGTCCTGTGCGTATACGGGAACCGCCAGAACCTCGGGATCATCCGCTCGAACGAGAACGCGCTCTGGTCGCTCGGCGTGCACGACCTGTCGGTGATCCTCTACCTCCTCGACGAGGATCCCGAGACCGCCGTCGCGCAGGGCCGTGACTTCCTCACGCGTGGGGTCGAGGACGTCGTCTTCTGCTACCTGCGCTTCCCGTCGGGGAAGATCGCGCACATGCACCTGTCGTGGCTCGACCCGCACAAGATGCGGAAGATCACCGTCGTCGGGACCGAGAAGATGGTCGTGTTCGACGACATGGAGCTCGAGCGCAAGGTGACCGTGTACGAGAAAGGGCCGTGGCGGCCCTCGGACCGCTACGGCGAGTGGCAGACGCGGACCGGCGACATCTTCAGCCCGCGGATCGCGAACGACGAGCCGCTGAAGCTCGAGTGCGCCGAGTTCCTGCGGCTCGTCGGCGGGGACGGAGACCGCCGCAAGGTGGCCACGGACGGAGCGCGGGTCGTGCGCGCGCTCGACATGCTGACGACCTCTCTCAATGGCGGCTGAGATCCACCCCACCGCGACGGTCCATCCCGGGACCGTCCTCGGCGAGGGCGTCAAGATCCTGGAGAACGCGGTCGTCGGCAAGCAGCCGGTCCTCTCGCCGCGGTCGACGGCGAAGCGGGAGCCGCTGGCGCCGTCGCAGATCGGCGCCGGGACCATCGTCTCCACGGGAGCGATCGTCTTCGCCGGCTCGACGATCGGCGCGGGCGTGATCCTCGGCGACCAGTCCTGCATCCGCGAGCGGGTCACGATCGGCGCGAACGTCGTCATCGGCCGCGGCTCGCTCGTGGAGAGCGACACCGTCATCGGCGCGGAGACGAAGATTCAGGCGAACGCGTACATCACGACGAGGTCGACTCTCGAGGAGCACGTCTTCATCTCGCCCTGCGTCGTGACCACCGACGACAACTACATGGGCAGGACCGAGAAGCGCCACGCGCTGAAGAAGGGCCCGACGATCCGCCGCGGCGCGCGGGTCGGCGGCGGCGCCGTGCTCTGCCCGGGCGTGGAGATCGGCGAGGAGGCGGTCGTGGGCGCCGGCGCCGTCGTCACGAAGGACGTCCCCCCGAGGACGGTCGTCGTCGGGAACCCCGCGCGTGTGTTGCGCGAGGTCCCCGAGGACGAAATCGCTCCGCCGTAGTCAGGGATGGGTGTGCACGGTACGTCGCGCCTCCCGGCCGGCAAAGCCGGCCCCCCGGCTCGGTCGTTGCATCTCTTTCAACCGCGCGTCACGCCGCGATGAAAGACCTCTTGTGTCTCCTCACGGACGCGCGGCGCCAGAGCCGAGCTTGCGCTTGACGTACGCCAGCCGGTAGCCGGCGTGGCCGGGGCTGGAGATCCGCACCTGGATGTAGTACGTGCCCGCCCTCGTCGGCGTGAACGAGACGTGCTCGCGGCCCCCGAAGCTCGCGGACAGCTTCGCCCGGTTCCGCACGTTCGAGACGTTCGTGATCGAGCGCGTCCGCGGGAGCCAGAGCGCCAGGCTCAGGTCGGCGCTGTCGCTGCCCGCGAGTGAGACCCAGACGCGCTGCCGAGCCTGCAGGCGGATCGCGTAGACGTCGTCCTGGTCGTCCCAGAAGTCGACGGTCGCCTTCAGGCGCCGGCTCGAGCGCGAGAAGAAGGCAGCGCGCTTTCCGACGTCGTCGTTCGCCTCGTAGCGGTCGCGCATCGGCAGCGGCTCCTCGATGGCGTCGAGCGCGGCGGCGACGTCCAGCCGCCCCCAGCCCGAGTGCTCGTCCCGGCCCAGGCTGCAGAGGGCGCAGCCGGTCTGTGGAGTCATGTCGACGGCGGTGTGCTGGAGGATCTGGGTCACCTGGTCGGCGCGCAGTCCCGGACGCACGCCCAGGAGCTGCGCCGCGGCGGCGGTCACGAGCGGCGCCGCGAAGGAGGTCCCCTGCGCCTCCCGGTACTCGTCCGGCCCGCAGCTCGAGTACCCCTGCTCGGAGCAGGCGGGATAGCGCGAGGTGAGCGAGCGCGGAAGGATCGAGAGGATCCGATCGCCCGGCGCCGCAAGGTCGTTGTAGATCTGGTCGCGATTCGAGTACTTCGGTACGACCCCGGCCTCGTTGACCGCACTCACGCCGAGCACGTGGGGCAGCGCGGCCGGGTAGCTCGCGTACTCCCAGGGCATTCCCGGTGCGTGGTCGCCGTTCCCGACCGCCGCGACCACGACGACGCCCCGCGAGACTGCGTACGCGACCGCGTCGGCCTCGAGCTGCGAGTACGTGTCGCGGTCCGGGTCGAGCGGATCGCGGAGGCCGCCGAAGCTGAGGTTGATGACGCGGGCACCGCTGCTCACCGCCCACCGGATCGCCTTCACCTCGGCCTCGACCGGGATCTCGCGAGAGGGCGTCACGACCTTCGCAACGAACAGGTCGGCGGACGGCGCGAGGCCGGCGATGCCGATCCCGTTGTCGAGCCCGGCCGCGATGATCCCGGCCACGAACGTGCCATGCCCGGACGTGTCCTGGAGCGGTGATCCCCCGACGAAGCTCCTCGAGCCGGAGAGCTTCTTCGCGAGCTCGGGGTGGTTCGCGTCCACGCCGGAGTCGATCACCGCGACCGGCACGTCGAAGAGCGACGGCAGCGTCGTCCAGCCTTCGTAGAAGCGGCTCTTGGCGATGTACCACTGCCGGGAGGCGAGCGGGTCGGACGGGAACAGCGCGAGCCGCCGCGAGAACGTCGGTTCGACGTAGCGGATGCCGCGGATCCCGCGCAGCGAGACACCGGCCGGGAGGTCGGTCACGAGCGCGGGGATCGGGCTGAGACGCACCGGGCGCTTGCCGGTCCTCCGCTCGACCGCCGCCGCCACCTCGGCGGGATTCGCTCCGGGCGCGAGCCCGATGGCAACGCGGCCGGATTCGGCGGCAGCCGGTGCGGCGGACCCGGCACCGAGCGCCGCGCCGAGCACGAGCGCGAACAAGAACGCGCGCCGGATCATCCGCCACCCACCCGGACGAGGATCGGGGGCGACGCGCCATCCTTCACCTGCAGGCGGTAGCGCGTCTGGCGCATGGGCTTGACCTCGATCGAGAACGCGCCGGTCGCGTCGCGCGAGACGGGGCCGACCTTCGACCACGACGTCCCGCCGTCGACGGACGCGGCAAGCACCGGCGACTGCAGGCCGCGCGCGATCCCGGTCAGTCTGAGCGGCGTACCGACAGCTGCGGCGCCGCCGACCGGATCGAGGCGGAGAACGCCGATGTTCACCCACGTCGAGCGGAGGCCGAGGCTCGTGCGCAGGAGCGTCACCGGAATCTTCGACGGGCCTCCGATCGTCTGGAGCGTGAACGTCTTGAGACGACCGGACGGCGTCGGCACGCCTACGGCGTCGACGACGCGGGTGTCGACCCCGAACTTCGACTGCACCGTCCGCGCCCCGAGCAGGATCGGCCCCCACCGGTGGTGCGGGGAGTGCCGGTCCCAGGGATCCGGTCGCGAGACGAGGTAGGGCACGGGGCTGCCGAACACGTCGGCCGCGGCCGCCGTCTTCCCGCCGGAGCTCGAGAAGTAGAAGGTCCTCGCGATCTTCCCGGCGTAGAGGACGACCTTGCCCGCGGTCGCCCGGACGGCGTCGTTCGTCCGCTCGGTCTCGCCCTCGACCCCGCGGTAGACCTGATCGCGGACGTCCGAATAGAGGTGGTACGGCTTCCCCTTCTGGATGCTCGAGAGCGCGTACGTGCGGGCGGCGATCGCCTGCGCCGCGAGCGCCTCGGAGGGCCACGAGAACGGCATCTCGTTCGCGACGACGCCCTGGATGTAGTCGTCCGTCGAGACGACGTTGATCGCCCGCAGGAAGCCGCTCTGGGCGCTCAGCTCCAGAGCGCCGCGGAACGCGATTCCGTCGAAGGTCAGCGCACCGCCCTTCCCCGGCCGGACGAGGAGCGGCGACGCGGCGTCGATCCTCCCCTTCGGGCCCTTGAACACGAGGTTGGGCCTGAGCGTGAGCGCGCCCTTCGGCAGGGCGTGCTTCACCCCGAGGCCGTCCACGACGGAGAAGGCGCCCGGCGAGGTCAGCGCGACGGCCTTGCGGCCCTCGGCGAGCAGGACGCGCAGCTTCTTCGTGCCCGCCCGCCCGATCGTCGTACCCGTGTAGAAGTGCGCGAGGATCTCCTTGTGCGAGCGGCCCTCGAGCGCCATCCCGTACGCGCCGTACTGGCTCATGCCCACGCCGTGCCCCCAACCGCGCCCGGACACGACGAACAGCGCCTCACCGGGAGCGGGCGCTGGTTGTGCCGAGGCCGTCGTTGCGACGACCGCGACAACAGCCGCAAGAACAGTCGAGAACCGCAAGACGTAGACCCAGGCTAGCGACATAACGTTAAGGAACGTGTTTCGGTTGCATTCGGGGCTTTCTCGATGCCCCGCTCGGTCAGCGCCAGGCCGTCTCCTCCACGGGCGCCCGCTCCTTGAGCGGCTCCCACCATGCGCGGTTCGCCGCGTACCAGGCGACCGTCTCCGCGACGCCGTCTCCGAACCCGTGCGCGGGCGTCCAGCCGAGCTCCGACCGGAGCTTCGTGGTGTCGAGCAGGTAGCGGCGATCGTGGCCCGGCCGGTCGGGGACGATCGTCTTCAGCGACGCCGGCTTCCCGGTCAGCTCGAGGACGAGGTCGGCGACCTCCTCGATCGTCGCCTCGACGCCGGAGCCGACGTTGTACGTCTCGCCCACGCGTCCCTCGTGCAGCACTCGGTCGATGGCACGGCAGTGGTCGAGCACGTGCAACCACTCGCGCTTGTTCTGCGTCGACGCGTACATCGGCAGCGGCAGGTCGTCGAGCGCGTTCGTGACGAACAGCGGCAGCACCTTCTCCGGGAACTGGTACGCCCCGTAGTTGTTCGAGCAGTTCGTGATCGTGACCGGCAACTCGAACGTCTCGTGGTACGCGCGCACGTAGTGGTCGGCGGCGGCCTTCGAGGCGTTGTAGGGCGTACGCGGGCGGTACGGCGAGTCTTCGGTGAAGACCTCGTCCGAGTCGAGCGCGAGATCGCCGTAGACCTCGCAGGTCGAGACGTGATGGAAGCGCTGGACTCCGGTCGCGCGCGCCGCCTCGAGCAGGAGCTGCGTCCCGAGGACGTTCGTTCTCGCGAACAGGCCCGGGTCGAGGACTGCGAGGCTGTTGTGCGACTCGGCCGCGAAGTTCACGATGATGTCGACGCCCTCGTCCTCGATCGTCTTCTGCGCGAGCTCGAGGTCGCCGATGTCGCCTTGGACGAACACGATGCGCTCCTCGACGTCCGCGAGACTCGCCCGGTTTCCGGCGTACGTGAGCAGGTCGTAGGCGACGACGTGGTCGTCGGGATGGTGCTCGAGCCAGTAGTGCACGAAGTTCGAGCCGATGAAGCCGGCTCCGCCGGTGACGAGAAGGCGCATCCGCGGAAGGCTACCGCCCGGTTTGTGCGCAAGACCGGAAGCAGACCCCTTCATGGGGAGCCCGAGCGGCGGGAGCGTCGGGGTGTGAAGTCGACAGCCCGCAAGATCACTCAGGCGACCGCGCGCCCGAGCGCTTCGAGACATGCGCGAAGCCCTTCGCGCCAGTGCGGAAGCGTCGGGGCGCCCGGCTTCTCGCTGCGGAGGACGCTGTTTGCCGGACGCGGCGCAGGTCGTCCGAGCTCCTCGGTCGTGACCCGGCGCACACGGCAGTCGAGCCCGGCCTCCGCGAAGATCGCCTCCGCGAAGTCCGCCCACGTGCAGTCTCCGTCCGCTGCCAGGTGCCAGGTCCCGCGCGGAGAGCCCTGGTCGACGAGCTCGCGCACGGCAGTCGCGAGGTGACCCACGTAGGTCGGGCAGCCGCGCTGGTCGTCGACGACCGCGACCTCGTCCCGCTCGTCCCCGAGCCGGAGCATCGTACGGAGGAAGTTGTGGCCGGTTGGGCCGAAGAGCCAGGACGAGCGGACGATCCACGCGTCGGGACCCGCGGCCGCCTCCCCGTGCAGCTTTGTCCGCCCGTAGACGGAGAGCGGGCTCGGGCCGTCCGACTCGACGTACGGCTCGTGCTTGCGGCCGTCGAACACGTAGTCGGTCGAGAAGGCCACGAGCGGAGCTCCGAGCGAGGCGGCGTTCGCCGTCCCTCCGACGTTCACCGCCGCGGCGCCCTGCGGATCGGCCTCGGCCCCGTCCACGTCCGTCCAGGCGGCGGTATGCAGCACGAGGTCGAGATGGCTGCGCGCGAAATCGGGCGGGGGCTCGCTCACGTCCCAGTCGGCGATGTCAAGCGGCACGAGGTCCTCGTCGGCGAACGCCTCCTGCAACGCGCGACCGAGCTGGCCGCCCGCGCCGGTGATCAGGACTCGACGGCGGCGTCGCGCGCTGAGAGGATCGGCGTGCTCGTGCTCCATAGCTGGGCGACGCGCGGGTCGTTCCAGGGAATTGTGTGCTCGTCGGGGTCGTCGGCGTCGTACTCGGCGCTGACGTGATAGCAGAACAGGCAGTCCGTGAGCGCCTCGTAGCCGTGTCCGTAGTGACCGGGGATGTAGATCGCGACGGGGTTCTCGTCGCCGATGTCCTCGCAGTAGGTCTCGCCCGTCTCCCGGTCGAGGACGACGACGCGGGCCATGCCGCCGAGGCACGCGAAGAGGTCGGACTGGCCGCGCAGGTGGTAGTGGAGCCCGCGCACGACGCCCGCGCGCGAGAAGACGACGTTCGTCTGCGGGGCCGCAGCCGGCAATTGGCTGTCGCGCCGCAGCTCGCAGAACCAGCCGCGCTCGTCCTCGTGCCGGACCAACGGGATGCGCAGCACGCCCGCAATCACGTATTCACGCCGGTCTCTTCGATCCTGCGGCCGATGTCCGCGAGGTGCTGCCAGTGCTTGCCGGCGTCCTCCCACCAGCCCGCGACCTCGATCGCGTCGAGCCGCCCGTGCGTCGCGTAGTAGCGGTTGACGTCGGTGATCTCGAGCTCGCCGCGCGAAGACGGCTCGAGGCGGGCGATGACGTCGTACACATCCGACGGGTAGCAGTAGAGGCCGACGACCGCGTGCGACGTCGGGGGTGCGTCGTAGCGCGTATCGACGACGCCCGCCTTCTCGACGATGTCGCTCACGGCGCCGTCTTCGTCGTAGACCACGACGCCGAAGTTCTCCGGGTCGTCGACCTCCTTGACGAAGATGCGCGCACGGCTCTGGCTCTCGTCGGCGGCCCAGTCGGTGATCGCATCCGTCTGCGCGCGCTCGAAGACGTTGTCCGCGAGCACGACGACGAGCGGCGACTCTCCGGCGAAGTCCCGCGCCATGCCCACCACCTGGGCGATCCCGCCCGGCTCGGTCTGGACCTTGTACGTGAGCTCGAGCTCCAGGATCGGGTCGGCGCCACCGCGCGAGACGAGGCGCCCGTCGCCGAGGAGGTCGATCATCTGGCCGGCGTGGCCCTTGCCGGTGACGACGAGGACGTCCCGGATCCCCGCGAGCTGGAGCAGCTGGAGCGGGTAGTAGATCATCGGCCAGCTCCCGACCGGCAGCAGGTGCTTGTTCGTGACGCGGGTCAGCTCACCGAGCCGCGTCGCCTCGCCCCCCGCGCAGATGAGCCCCTTCGGCTGCACGGCGGGATGCTAACCGCGTCGCCGCAGGGCTCAACCGCTCTAGCGGCTCACCCCTCCGGTCTCCGCTCGCGGTTCCGCCAGCGCTCGCGCATCGCAGCCTTGCGCCGCTTCACTCCGGGCACGGCGCGAACTGCCGCGAACCAGACGTAGAGGAGCCCCCCTAGGACGCCCGCGACCAGCGCGAGCAGGCGTTTCGGGTGGAGCAGAAACAGGAACCCCCGCACCCAGGCGATCGTAGCCGACATACTTCGAACCCAGTCGAGGAAAGGTGGTAGTTCGCATGGGTAGGACCAAAGAGAAGCCGGTGCTGGCCGTCGAGGCTCTGCGCCCGTACGTGAAGCGGGCGATGGAGGATCCGGATCTGCGTGAGGACCTGGTCGCAGCGTTCATCGCTGCGCGGGGCCTGTACGGCCAGATCGCAAAGCAGCAGGGCGTCAAGGGCAAGGCCGAGAAGGTCTCGGACAAGGACTTCCAGAACGAGCTCCAGGATCTCGTGAGCGAGGTCTCGGCGGCGAGCGACCGTCTCCAGGGCAAGAAGGAGCACAAGGCGCGCAACCGCGTGATCCTGCTGACCGGCGTGACGCTGGGGGTGCTCTACAACCCGTGGACGGGCCCGCAGACGCGTGAATGGATCTTGAGCCGCGTGGCCGGCGAGAACGGCGACGGGTTCGAGGACTATGCCGAGGCGCTCGGCGAAGACGCCGGCAACGGCGACGTCCCGACGACCGAGATCTAGCCCCTAGCCGCCCGGGGCCTGCGGGCGCTCTTCCGTGAGCGCGCGCTCGAGCCCGTTCGGCACGAGGCCGCTCGTCGGGGAGATGTCGTCGGCCTGGAGGAGCACCGCTCCCGGAGGCGGGAGGGTATCGGCCCCTGGACCCGTCGGGATGAAGATCCGGCCCGCCGAGAAGGAGATGTCCGAGGCCTGCTGCCACGCCACGAGGATCGGGTACGGCGCGACCACCCCGTCGTAGCCGAGCCCGATCATCGCGGCCGGGTGGATCTCGAAGTGGAGGTGCGGCGTCCCGCCCTCCGCGTCGCCCGTGTCCCCGACGAACCCGATCACGTCCCCGGCCTCGACGCGCTTGCCGTCGATCGCGAGCGGCGTGTACGCGGAGAGGTGCGCGTAGTAGAACTCGTTGCCGCTGTCGTCCCGCAGCCAGAGGCGGTAGCCGCCGAGCTTGATGAAGCCGACGGTGTGGATCGTCCCGTCGGCGACCGCGAGGACCGGCGCGCCCATCGGCGCGAAGATGTCCTCCCCGTGGTGCCAGCCGCCGGGGATGTTCGCGCGCGGCCCTCCGAAGCTGTCGCCGTACGAGACGGGGCCGAAGATCGGGAAGACGTACCCGCCCGCCGAGAGCCGAGCAGTGACCTCGGGCGGGACGAGGACAGGGCCCCCGGGAACCGGCTCGTCCGTCGTGCTCGGCTCCGGTGCGGTCGGCAGGCTCGGATCGTCGGGAGGCGGCTCGGGACGGGTGCCCGGACGGGGAGGCTTTCCCGGCGCGGCGACGGCGACCGTTTGGGCGCTACCGACGACGATCTCGCTCCCGGCCGGCAGTCCTCCGTGCTCGGACAGCAGCTGCACGCGGAGGGCGACGACTCCCGACTGCGCCCTCGGCGGTCCCTTGGGAGCGCCTCCGCTGTCCTCCGAGAGCACGGACAGGATGCCCCAGTCCGAGAGTGCCGCCGTCGCGCCCGGAGACGTCGAGATGTCCGCGTCCAGAGCACGTAGCCCCTGCACCGAGGACGCGTCAGCAGTCGCCCCGGCGGAGCGGATGCTGGCCCCCGCGCTCGTCGACGCCGTCACCTGCGCGGCGGTGATCTCGCCGTCGAAGAGCGAGAGCACGATCACCTCCGCGAGCGCCTGCGCCGCCGCCGACTGGCCGGGCTGGGCCGAGACCTGCGCCTTCGAGCGCCCGATCCTGATGATCGAGCCGTCGTCCGGGTACGCGAAGGACTGCACGTCCGCCTTGAGGTTCGTCGGCCATACGAGCTCTCCGACCGAGACGGGGTCCTGCCCGGGTATGACGATGCGGACGAGGCTGGCGCTCGATCCCGTCGTTGCGGTTCGAGGCGGCGGCGCGGCCGCGGCGAGCGCGGTCGAGAGGAGCAGGACGGCGCCCGCGATGGCGGCGAGACGGGTCACGACGATTGAGGGTAGCTCGGCCGCGTGCGGTACGTCTTCAGCGCCAGCTGGACGGCCACGATGAGCAGAAGCAGGGCAAACAGACGACGCAGGACGTCCTCCGGAAGGCTGATCGCGATCAACGCGCCCACGGCAACACCCCCGACAGACGCAAGCCCGAGCTCGAGAGCAAGCCGCGGGCGGAAGTTCCCGTAGCGGAGCTGGTTAAACGCGCCCGCCGCGACCGTCGGCAGGATCGCGAGCAGCGAGGTCGCTTGCGCCTCGAGTTGGCCGAGTCCGAGCGCGACGAGCGCCGGGACGAACAGGATCCCGCCGCCGACGCCGAAGAGCCCGGACATCACGCCGGCGGCGATGCCGAGGGTGATGGCGAGCGCCACGGTAGAAGCGCTCATGGCCAGAGCAGCCAGAACCCGACTCCTGTCAGGAGCAGCGCGAACCCGTAGGACAGGGTCGCGGTCGAGACTCGCTGCTGGAGCCACGTGCCGGCGAGGGCTCCGCCCGCGGCGGGAATCGCGACGAGCGCGGCGTAGCCGGGGTCCACGTCTCCGCGAACGGCGAA
The DNA here is from genome assembly GCA_963716605.1 of uncultured Actinomycetes bacterium. Lineage (GTDB taxonomy): Bacteria > Actinomycetota > Thermoleophilia > Gaiellales > Gaiellaceae > GMQP-bins7. The sequence goes on from CAVQTO010000002.1 coordinate 329,482, forward strand.
GAAGGCAACTCCCGCAAGCGCCGTAATGCCGATCGCACCGAGCGAGGTCGCGGTCGCGACGCGCTCCGGGATCGCTGCGAAGAGCACGAGCAGCGGCACCGCGACGATCCCGCCGCCGACCCCGAAGAGCGCGGAGAAGACCCCGGCGACGAAGCCGATCGCGACGATGCGCACGCGCGCATCGTAGGGAGAGAGGGCGGACGCGCCCCTGGGGAAACAAGTCCGCGTACGGCGCGTACTACTAGTGATGCGGTCGTGGCAGCCCTCGCCGCGCTCCTGGACATCTGTCTCTTCGGCCGGTCACACTGACTCGACCTCGATCCCGCGTCGCTCGAGCGACTTCTCGAACGACTGGAGGAAGCCGGCCGGGCCGCGTATCTCGAGTGTCGAGCCGACCAGCCGGCGATCCACGTCCGGCATGTACTTCCGCGACAGCGCAAGGTACTCGTCGAAAACTGCGGCCACCTCCTCGTCCCACTCGAGGGCGAGGTCGAAGCCGCCCGAAACCCGGCTGGCGCCTCGAACCCGATCGAAGACGACGTCGGAGATCTCCTCGCCGCGGATCAGCTCCGAGTCGTCGTGACCGCCGACCCGGTCGCGGAAGGGGAAGTCCTCCGGATCGACGGCGAGGCGCTTGAGCGGCCTCACCTCGTCCGGGCTCGCCCACTCGTTCGAGTCCGGCCCGCCGGGGAAGAACGGGCTCGGCCGAAACGCGTCGCGCGGGAGCAGGTAGAGGGTTCCGGAGCGCCAGATGTCGCCGCCCACGTGCGAGTGGTCGACGGAGAAGAAGTAGAGATCGAGCGCACGCCCCTGGCGGTCGGTCCAGCGCTGGACGCCGTTCCGGATCGTGCCGCGAAGGCGCGACCGGTCGATGACGGCGAACCACAGCGCCCACAGGCCCACCGGCGTCCCGTAGACCGCCGCCAGGTTGCCCTTGCCTGCGTGATCCATCACCTCGATCGAGCTGCGCACCGGCAGGAAGACGTCGATGTCGGGCTTGGGCGAGCCGTGGAAGATCACGGCGTCCTGCCGCGTGAGCCATTCGACGAAGCGCCAGCGCGGGCGGTCGTCGCCGAGCTCGAGCCAGTCGCCGTCCGGGCTCTCGAGCAGCTCGGCGAGTAGGCGCTCGTACCTCATCTCCTCGTCGGGGTCGAGCTCGAGCGGGGGTGCATCGAGCCCGCGGCCGCCCGGGAGCTCGTAACCGTCCGGAGCCCGCTCGAACCCGAGCACGCCGGCGAGCATGCCGCCCGGACACGGGTCGCCCTCGGCGAAGACGAGCGACGCGCCGTCGAGATCGCCGCCTTCGAGCCGGAATCCGTCCGCGGCCGGCAGCACCCGCGCGGCGAACTCCGGCGGGACCTCGGCGAGCGAGAGCGCGAGCTCGCCGTCGTGCTCGAACACGAGGATCGGCTCCACCCCGAGGAGGTACGTGCCCCAGAGACGCTCGCTCACAAGGCCGTCGACTCCCTCCGCAGCACGTCCCACGCGAGGCGCACGTCGTCCTCGGTCGTGCGGAAGCTGCCGATCGCGAGCCGCAGCACGTAGCGTCCGTCGAGGCGCGTGTGCGAGATGAAGATCTCGCCGGTCGCGTTCACGCGCTCGAGCAGCCGCTCGTTCTCTTCGTCGGAGCCGCGAAGGCGGAAGCAGACGACGGAGAAGGGCCGGGGCGCGACGACCTCCCAGTCCGGCGTCTGCCCGCACCCACTCCTCGAACTGCGCGGCGAGAGACACCGCCGCGCGGATCCGCTCCTGGAGCCCCGACCGCCCGTAGCACCGGAGCACGGCCCAGAGCTTCAGCGCGCGAAAGCGGCGGCCGAGCACCTGGCTGTACTCGCTCAGGCTCGCGACCTCCTCGGCTACGCGCAGGTACTCCGGGACGAGGCTGAACGCGTCGCGAAACGCCTCGGGGCTTCGTGTCCAGAGCGTCGAGCAGTCCATGGGAACGCCGAGCCACTTGTGCGGGTTCACGACGACGGAGTCGGCGCGCTCCCAGCCGTCGAAGCGGTCACGGAGCTCGGGACACACGGCTGCCGGGCCGGCGTACGCCGCGTCGACGTGCAGCCAGACGCCGTCGGCCTCGCAGCGGTCGGCGATCGCCGGCACTGGGTCGACGGAGGTCGAGGAGGTCGTCCCGATCGTCGCGACGACGGCACACGCGCCATCGAGCTCGAGCAGGTCGGGGCGCATCCGGAAGGCATCGTCGACGGGGACCTTGCGGAGCTCGAGCTCGAGGAGCTTGGCCGCCTTGTCCACGGACGAGTGCGCGTGCTCGGAGCAGACGACGACGCGGCGGTCCGGGCGAGCGGCGCGGGCGACCGCGAGCGCGACGAGCGTGCTGGTCGATGCCGTGTCCTCGATGTGGCCGTGCAGCCCCGGCGGCAGGCCGAGGAGCTGCGCGAGCCAGTCGAGCGTCACCTCCTCGAGCTCTTGCAGCGCCGGCGAGGTACGCCAGAGGATCCCGACCTGGTTCAGGCCCGCGATCAGGATCTCGGCGAGGATTCCCGGCTCCGCGCCCGTCGTCGCGAAGTACGCGAAGAAGCGCGGGCTCTGCCAGTGGGTGATCCCCGGCATGAGCACCTCGTCGAGATCGCGGAGAACGGCCGCAAAGGGCTCCGGCTCGTCGGGCGGGGACGCGGGCAGCGCAGCCCTGACGGCGCCGGGCTCGACCTGCGCGAGCACGGGCCGGTCGCGCACGCCTTCGAGGTACGAGGCGACCCAGTCGAGCGCGGCCGCGCCGTCGTCGCGAAACGAGTGTTGCACTCCTTCCCGGAAGCCGTGTCCCACGCGTGACGCTTTCCTCGCTAGCGTGCTGTCAGGGACACGGGAGTGCCCCTGGGGGAGGTTGGGGGCTCGGCGACGCTCATGTGCGCAGCTTCCCGATCTGCGTCCACGTGCGGGTGTTCAGGATCTGCTCCTTCGTGAGCCACGCCCTCCGCGCCTGCGCGACGCCGAGCTCGGCGTGGCCGAGCGCGCCCACGGAGTGCGCGTCCGTGTTCACGGGAATCCTGACGCCCGCCTCGCCCGCGAGCCGCGCGTGCGTGTCGCGCATGTCGAGCCGATCCGGCTGGGAGTTGATCTCGAGCGCAGTGCCGGTCTCGGCAGCCCGCTCGACGACGCGCTCGATGTCGAGCTCCGCACCCTGCCGCTTCAGCAAGCGGCGCCCGGTCAGATGGCCGATGCAGTCGACGTGCGGGTTGTCGAGCGCGCCGAGGATGCGCTCGGTCGGCGAGCGGTCGAACGCCGTGTGGATCGAGGCGACGACCCAGTCGAGCTCGGCCAGCACCTCGTCCTCGACGTCGAGCGAGCCGTCCGAGCGGATGTTCACCTCGATCCCGCGCAGCACCTTGAATCCACGGCCGAGCCGCGCGTTGACCTCGTCGATCTCCTTCCACTGGGCCTCCAGGCGTCGCTCGCGCAGGTAGTGCGAGTGGTCGGTGAGGCAGAGGAACGAGTACCCCCGCTCCCGGGCCGCGACGGCCATCTCCTCGATCGTGTTCTGCGCGTCCGTCGACCAGCTCGAGTGACAGTGCATCTCGCCCTTCAGGTCTCCAGTCTCGACGAGCCCCGGAAGCTCGTGCTGCCGCGCCGCCGCGACCTCGCCGTTCGCTTCTCGCAGCTCGGGTGGAGTGAAGTCGTAGCCGAGGTACGCGTACAGCTCCTCCTCGGACGCGTGCGTGACGACCTCTTCCGTCTCGACGACCGTGACCCCGTACTCCGAGATCGAGAGCCCGCGCCGAACCGCGTCCTCACGTAGCGCGATGTTGTGGTCCTTCGAGCCGGTGAAGTGCTGGAGCACGTTCCCGTAGCACTCGTGCGGTACGACTCGGAGGTCGAAGCGGAGGCCGTCGTGGGCGGCGACCGTCGCCTTCGTGTCCCCGCGCGCGAGCACCTCTGCGACCCATTCGGCCTCGCAGAAGGCGGCGATGAGCGCGGGCGCGTCGGTCGAGGTCGCGATCACGTCGACGTCGCGGACCGTCTCCTTGCGCCGGCGGACGCTGCCCGCCTCGGAGACGGCGACGGCGGCGGGATGCGCCTCGAGCTCGGCGACGACGCGGCGAACGGCCGGGAGCGCCGTCCCGAGGAGCCGCCGCTCCTCCGGCTCCTGCCCGAGACCGGCCGCGAGCGCCTTCAGGATCTTCTCCTCGCTCTTCTGGCCGAGGCCCGAGAGATCGCGCAGCCTGCCATCCTCGGCAGCTCGCTGGAGAGCCTCGAGGCTCGTCACGCCAAGCTCGGTCCAGATGCGCGCGGCCGTCTTCGGGCCGACGCCGGGGAGCCTGAGGAAGTCGACGACGCCGACGGGCACACGGTCGCGTCGGCGGGTGAGCGCCGACATCTCGCCTTCGTTGACGACCTCCACGACCTTCTCCTCGATCGTCCTCCCGATCCCGGGCAGCTCTTTCGCCTTGCCGGCCAGCGCAAGCTCGGCAACGGGGCTCGTGGACTCGCGGATGCGCGTGGCGGCGCGGCGGTAGGCGATGATCCGGAACGAGTCCTCGCCGAGGATCTCCGAGAGGTCCGCGAGGAGGTCGAGCTGGTCGGCGAGCTCGGCGTTCCGGGGCAGGTTCGTCGCCATCCGGCGATGATATGTACGTGCCCCGCGCCGTCGTCTGCCTCCCGACCTACAACGAGCGCGAGAACCTCGAGGCCATGGTGCAGGCGCTCGGCGAGGTGCTCGACACGTCGCAAGACGGGGTGCTCGTGATCGACGACAGCTCGCCCGACGGCACGGGCGAGATCGCGGACCGGCTCGCGCGTGAGCTCGATTGGGTGTCCGTACTGCACCGCGAGCGGAAGGAGGGGATCGGGCCTGCGTACATCGCCGGGTTCCGGCGCCTGCTCGAGGAAGGAGCAGAGTTGATCCTCGAGATGGACTGCGACTTCTCCCACGATCCCGCCCATGTGCCGCGGCTGATCGAGGCCGCGAACGACGCCGACCTCGTGCTCGGGTCGCGCTACGTCGAGGGCGGCGGGACCGAGAACTGGGGCTTCGTGCGGCGGTTCATCTCGCGCTGCGGCTGCCTCTACGCGCAGATCCTCCTCGGCGTGGGCGTGCGCGACCTCACCGGCGGGTTCAAGTGCTTCCGCCGCGAGGCGATCGAAGCGATCGACCTGGACGCCGTCGCGGCGCGCGGCTACGGGTTCCAGATCGAGACGACGTACCGCGTCTTGCGGAAGGGCCTGCGCGTCCGCGAGCTCCCGATCCGCTTCGTCGAGCGCCGCGCGGGGGCGTCGAAGATGACGGGCTCGATCGTCGCCGAGGCCATGTGGAAGGTGCCGACGCTGCGCTGGCGGGCGCTGACCGGCAGGCTGTGACGACCATGAGGGTCACGCTGCTCGGGGCAGGAGTTCCCACGCCCACTCCCAGCCGGTTCGGATCGGCCTACATGCTCGACGTGGCGGGTCGAAGCCTACTGGTGGACTGCGGGCCGGCCACGACGTCCAAGCTCGTCCAGGCCGGTCGGCGGCCGCACGAGGTGTCGATGCTGCTCTTCACCCACCACCACTTCGACCACAACGCGGACTACCCGTGCTTCGTCCTGACCCGCTGGGATCAGGACGTCGACCAGACGCCGCTCAGGGTGTACGGGCCGCCCCCGACCGAGGCCTTCACGCGCGCCTTGTTCGAAGCGCCGGCCGGGGCGTACGTTCCGGACTGGACCGCGAGAGTGGAGCATCCCGGGAGCCAGCGAGTCTTCGCGAACCGCGGGGGCACCCTGCCGCGGCGCCCACCGCAGATCCACGTGACCGACATCGACGCGTCGCTCGTGCTCGAGGAGGACGGCTTCTCCGTACGCGCAGCCGACACGGTGCATGCACAGCCGTGGCTCGAGTCGGTCGCCTACCGGTTCGACGACGGGCGCAGCTCGATCGTGTTCACCGGGGACACGGAGCCAGTCGACAGCGTCGTCGAGCTGGCCCGCGACGTCGACATGCTGGTCTGCATGTGCTGGGACACCGACCGGGCGATGGAGGAGGACGGCCTGAGCGGAGGCATGACCGGGACGGCTTCGGCAGGGCGGCTCGCCGCCGAGGCCGGCGTCGGAACCCTGGTTCTGACCCACATCGGCCCCCACCTCGACCGGCCGGAGGTTCGCGAGGAGGGGATCCGAGATGCCCAGGCAGCGTTTGGCGGCCGCGTCGTGTTCGGCGAGGAGATCGTTGTCCTCGAGGTGGGGCGCACGTAGCGTGGACGAGGTCACCGACGCGACCTTCGCCGCTCTGGTGCTGAAGTCCCCGGTCCCGGTGATCGTCGACTTCTGGGCGCCGTGGTGCAAGCCGTGCGAGGCGATCGAGCCGCATCTCGTCGCGATCGCCGAGGAGCGGGACATCCGCCTCGTGAAGCTGAACATCGACGAGAGCCTCGCGACGCCCGGCCGCTACGGCGTCCTCTCGCTGCCGACCGTGATCCTGTTCGTAGGCGGAGAGCCGCGCGCGACGGTCCTCGGAGCTCAGCCTCGTTCGCGTTTCGAGCAGGAGTTTGCCGCCTTCTTCGACTAAGCGGCTGCGACACTGAGCCGCATGGCGACGGAGGCGGCGGCCGGCTGGGCGGACCTGCTCGAGGGCGAGGAGATCGCGTACTCGGGCGTCGAGCCCGCGCGCACGGCGCGCACCGAGCCGCTCCCCGACGACCTCGACCCGCGCGTTGCGTCCGCGCTCGTCGCGAGCGGCGTCACGGCGCTGTACCGGCACCAGGCCGAGGCCTGGGAGGCGGCACGTCGCGGCGAGAACGTCGTCGTCACGACCGGGACCGCCTCCGGGAAGTCGCTCGCGTTCAACCTTCCCGTCCTCGACGCGATCGCGCGCGAGCCGAAGACGCGTGCCCTCTACCTCGCACCGACGAAGGCGCTCGGGCAGGACCAGGCCCGCGCGCTCTCGGAGCTCGCGCTGAAGGGCCTCAAGCCGGGGATCTACGACGGGGACACCGCGGTCGAGCGGCGCTGGCAGATCCGCAAGTGGGCGAACCTGATTCTGACCAACCCGGACATGCTCCACGTAGGCATGCTCCCGCATCACGACCGCTGGGGTGACGTGCTGCACAACCTGCGCTACGTCGTCGTGGACGAGGCGCACGTGTACCGCGGGGTCTTCGGCTCGCACGTCGCGAACGTGCTTCGGCGGCTGCGGCGGCTCGCGCGCGTCTACGGGGCGGAGCCGCAATTCCTGCTCGCATCGGCGACGATCGCGAACGCGGGCGAGCTCGTGGAGGCGCTCATCGGTGAGCCGGCGACGGTGGTCGAGCGGGACACGTCCCCGAAGTCCGAACGCGACGTCGTCATCTGGAACCCGCCGCTTCTCGACCCGGAGCTCGGCCTCCGCGCGAGCCCGCTCGGCGACGCCGCCCGCATCCTCTCGGAGCTGACCTCGCGCGGCCTCCGCACGATCTGCTTCGCCAAGAGCCGCCGGGCTGCCGAGCTCATCCACCGCTTCACGATCGAGCGGGTCGGCCGCGAGACCGGGCAGCGGCTCGCGCCCTACCGCGCGGGCTACACGCCGCAGCAGCGGCGCGAGATCGAGCGTCGCCTCGTCGAGGGTGAGCTGCTGGGCGTGACCGCGACGGACGCGCTCGAGCTCGGGATCGACATCGGCCTGCTCGATTGCGCGATCTCGGTTGGGTTCCCGGGGACGGTCGCGTCACTCCGCCAGCAGTGGGGTCGGGCCGGGCGGCGCGGGCGCGGCCTCGCCGTGCTCGTCGCTAGCGACGATGCACTCGACCAGTTCTTCGCGCGCGAGCCCGACGCGCTTCTCTCGCGCCGGGTCGAGGCGGCAATCGTCGACCACACGAACCCGCGCATCCTCGACCCGCACGTCCTCTCCGCGGCATTCGAGGCGCCGCTCGACGAGGCCGACGCGGACACGCTCGGTCCGCAGGCACTCGAGCGCGCGGCCGTCCTCCCCGAGCTCGAGAAGACGGGCGCCGGCTACGTCTGGAAGGGCCGCGACTACCCGGCCGGTCGCATCTCCCTGCGGTCGGGCGACCCGGAGTCGTTCACGGTCGTGGACGCGAGCACGGGCTCGCTCCTCGGCCTCGTCGAGCGCGAGCGCGCATACACGACCGTCCACGAAGGCGCGGTGTACCTCCATCTCGGCGAGCAGTACCTCGTCGAGGAGCTCGATCTCGACGGCCGCGTGGCGCTCGTTCGGCCCGCGAAAGTGGACTGGTACACGCAGGTGAAGAAGGAGACCGAGACGACGATCGAGGAGCCGCTTCGCGTCGAGCGCCAACTCGGAGTCGAGCTCAGCTGGGGTCGCGTGTCGGTCTCGGAGCAGGTCGTCGCCTACGCGCGCAAGTCCGTTCGGGACGGGTCGACGATCGACCTCGTCCCAATGCTCATGCCCGAGACGACCTTCGAGACGGAGGCGATCTGGTTCTGCCCGGAGCCGACGCAGCTCGAGGGTCTCGAGCGGATGCCGAAGCTCCTCGGCACGCTGCACGCCGCCGAGCACACGCTCATCGCGCTCCTCCCGCTCTGGGCGATGTGCGACCGCTGGGACATCGGCGGACTCTCGACGAACGTCCACTACCAGACCGCCCGCCCGACGATCTTCGTCTACGACGGTCACGCGGGCGGTGTCGGCATCACCGCGCGCGGGTTCGCGAGCTTCGAGGGCTGGGTCGAGGACACGACCGCGCTGCTGCGTCAGTGCCCGTGCTCCAGCGGCTGCCCGTCGTGCGTCCAGAGCCCGAAGTGCGGGAACCTGAACGAGCCGCTCGACAAGGCCGGCGCGCGCACGCTGCTCGAGCGGATGCTGAGCTAGCGCGCGATGTCGATCTCGGGCACCGCTGTGCGTCGTAGTGGTGGAATCGCGGAAAAGGAGGCCACGTGCAGTACATGGCATTGATCTACGCCGACGAGGAGCGCTGGGGCGCCCTCTCGGACGACGAGCGGCAGGAGGTGATGGGCCGGTACCGCGCGCTGTCCGAGGACGCGCGGAAGGCCGGCGTCCTGGCCGGCGGGGACGAGCTCGGGCCGACCCGCGCCGCGACCACCGTGCGCGTGCGCGGTGACGAGACGCTGGTGACCGACGGCCCCTACGCAGAGGTGAAGGAGGCGCTCGGCGGCTACTACCTCTTCGAGTGCGGCTCGCTCGACGAGGCGCTCGACTGGGCGGCGCGCATCCCCTCGGCCGAGCACGGCGCAGTCGAGGTCCGGCCGGTGTTCGTCGATCCCGCGCAGGCGCAGTCATGAAGTACGCACTTCTCATCTACGGCGACGAGGCCGGCTGGTCCGAGCTCTCCGAGGAGGAGCAAAGACAGCTCCGCGCCGACGTCATGCCTCGCTGGAACGCGCTCTTCGAGGAGCTCGGGAAGGCCGATCCGAACGTCGGCGGGAAGGAGCTCGACCACGGCGGCACTGGGAAGGTCGTGCGCGTCGTCGACGGCGAGCGCATCGTCACCGACGGCCCGTTCGCAGAGACGAAGGAGGTGCTCGGCGGCATCTTCTTCATCGAGCTGCCCGATCTGGACGAGGCGATTCGGCTCTCGGCGCTCATCCCGGTCGCGGAAAGAGGCTCGATCGAGATCCGCCCGGTCTCATCAGCCGGCGCGAGCTAATGGCATAACAACGGGGTGCCGACCGACGTCGAGCAGGTCTTCCGCGAGGAGTGGGCCCATGCGGTCGGGATCCTCACACGCGTCCTCGGCGACCTCGAGCTCGCCGAGGACGCCGTGCAGGACGCGTTCACGACGGCTCTCGAGCGCTGGCCACGGGACGGGCTTCCGCGAACACCGGGCGCCTGGATCGTCACCACCGCGCGGAATCGTGCGATCGACCGCATCCGCCGCGACCGCGTCTTCCGCCAGAAGGCCGAGACGCTCGCGCGGCTCGAGGCGATGCCGGCCGAGGAGGAGGACGTGAACGCGATCCCGGACGAGCGGCTCGCGCTCGTCTTCACCTGCTGCCACCCGGCGCTCGCCGCCGAGAGCCGCGTCGCGCTGACGCTGCGTGAGGTGGGCGGGCTCACGACCGCGGAGATCGCCCATGCGTTCCTCGCCACCGAGCCGGCGATGGCGCAGCGCCTCGTCCGGGCGAAGCGCAAGATCCGGGCGGCAGGAATCCCGTTCCGCGTCCCTCCCGAGCACCTGCTTCCCGAGCGGCTGCGGTCGGTGCTCGCCGTCCTCTATCTCGTGTTCAACGAGGGGTACGCGGCATCGGGCGGCGACGACCACGTCCGCGGCGACCTCTGCGACGAGGCGATCCGGCTCGGGAAGCTGCTCGCGGTGCTGATGCCCGACGAGGCCGAGGTGTTCGGTCTGCTCGCGCTCATGCTCCTCCAGGACTCGCGCCGCGCGGCGCGCACGGGCTCAGACGGAGAGCTCGTGCTGCTCGAGGACCAGGACCGCTCGCTCTGGAACCTCGACCGGATCGGCGAGGGGCTTCGGGTGCTCGAGCGTGCGGCCTCGCTCCGGCGGCAAGGCCCGTACCAGCTCCAGGCCGCGATCGCCGCTGCGCACGCGGAGGAGCGCCCGTGGGCCGAGGTCGTCGCGCTCTACGATCGGCTGTCCGAGCTCGACCCGTCGCCGATCGTCCAGCTCAACCGCGCGGTCGCGGTGGCGCTCGCGGGGGACGTGGATGAGGGGCTCGCGCTCATGGACGAGCTCGACGGGCTCGACGGGTACCACCTTCTGCACGCGGCGCGGGCGGACCTGCTGAGACGCCTCGACCGCCGGGAGGAGGCCGCAGTCTCGTACAGGCGCGCGCTCGAGCTGACCGCGAACGAGCCGGAGACGCGCTACCTCGAGCGGCGTCTAGCCGAGGTCTCGTAGCGCGAGCTCCACGGCCTCGGCCGGAGTGCGCGCGGTGTCGACGCCCGCGACCGCGGGCGCGCCCTCGAGCGCGACCACTCGGCGGCCGAGCCGCATCGCGAAGCCGATCTCGGCCAGCGTCCCCCAGCTTCCCCCGACGGCTATCACTACGTGGCCCGACGCCGCGACCGCGAGGTTCCGCGCGTGCCCGATTCCGGTGACGACGACGTGGTCGGCCCACGGGTCGGCATCGCCGTGCCGCTCGCCGGGCAGGATCGCGATCGTCGTCCCGCCGGCGGCCTTGGCGCCACGGTGCGCCGCCGCCATGACCTCGTCGAGCCCGCCCGTGACGACCGTGCACCCGCGCTCGGCGAGCAGCCGCCCGACCTCCTCCGCGGCCGCTTCCCACTCCCCTCCGCTCCCGATCACCGACACCTGGATCGCCATTGCGCGAAGCATGACGCCTCGCCGCCGGGGCAGGACATTCGTCTTTCCTAACAGGGCCTGGCCCTGTTATCGCCACAAGACTGTGCCAATCGCTCCACACGCGCACTGTCGGTATGGGACGCGTGGAGGTGGTAAGCATCGGAGCGTGGAGCGACGCGAGGCCCGCGGCGGCACACTCGTTCTCGGCGGAGGATTCGCCGGGAGCTATGTCGCACGCTATCTCGGCCGGCACGGCGCGACGATCCTCTCCCCGGAGAACTTCATGCTCTACACGCCGCTGCTCCCTGACGCGGGCGCGGGAACGCTCGAGCCGCGGCACGTCGTGGTGCCGCTCCGCCAGATGTGCCCGCACTCTGAGCTCGTCCTCGGACGCGCGACCGGCCTCGACGTCGATCGCCGGATCGTGCACGCGGAGACGCTCGCCGGCCCGCTCGAGATCGGCTACGAGCGGCTCGTCATTGCACTCGGCGCCGTAACGCGGGTGCTGCCGGTGCCGGGGCTCCGCGAGCACGGGCTCGGCTTCAAGGACCTCGCCGACGCGATCGCGCTCCGCAACCACGTCCTCCGCCAGCTCGAGCGCGCAGCGGTCGATCCGAGCGCGATCGAGGAGCTCGGATACGTCTTCGTCGGCGCCGGCTACGCGGGCGTGGAGGCGCTTGCCGAGCTCCACGACCTGAGCCATGCCGCGCTCCGCTTCTACCCGGGGCTGCGCGACGTCCCCCAGCGCTGGGTGCTCGTGGACGCAGCGCGGAAGATCCTCCCGGAGATCCCGCGCCGGCTCGGCGAGTACGCGGCGCGCCACCTCGAGAAACAGGGCGTCGAGATCCACGTCTCGACCACGCTCGAGTCCTACGACGGCCGCGAGGCGCGGCTCTCCGACGGCACGGTCGTCCCGGCGCGCACGCTCGTCTGGACCGCCGGCGTCCGCGCGCATCCCTTCCTGGGCGAGCTCGGGCTGCCGCTGGACGAGCGCGGACGCCTCCGCGTCGACGAGACGCTGCGCGTCGCGGGTCGCGACGACGTGTGGGCGCTCGGCGACTGCGCGGCGGTCCCGAACACGAGGACTCCGGGAGAGCTCGATCCGCCCACCTCCCAGCATGCGCTCCGCCAGGCGCGGCGGCTCGCGAAGAACCTCACCGGGCCCCCGAAGCCCTACAGCTACCGGATGCTCGGCCAGGTGGCCACGCTCGGCCACTACAAGGGCATCGCGGAGATCCCGGGAATGCACTTTCGCGGCTTCCTCGGCTGGTTCGTCGCCAGGACGTATCACCTGTACCAGCTGCCGCTCTTCTCTCGGAAGCTGCGCGTCGTCGCGGACTGGACGCTCGCGCTCTTCTTCCGCCGCGACATCGTGGAGCTCTCGCTGCTCGGCCATCCGCGGAGGCTCGGGGAGTGACGGACATCACCGCGCTCTACGACCTACGCGTCCGGACCCCGCGGCTCGAGCTGCGGCTCGGGTCGCACGACGAGCTCGTGGCACTGGCTCGGCTCGCGGAGCAGGGGGTGCATCCTCCCGAGGAGATGCCGTTCGCAATCGCCTGGACGGACGGCATCGGGAAGCCCGAGTTCGTCGAGACGACGGTCCTGTGGCACGAGCGGCACCTCACGGACTGGTTGCCCGGGAACTGGACGCTCAACCTCCTCGTCTGGGAGCACGGCGAGCTCGTCGGGACCCAGGGAATGCTCGCGGAGGACTTCGGCGAGCGACGCACCGTCCACACCGGCTCCTGGCTCGGCCGTCGCCACCAACACCGCGGCGTGGGAACCGAGATGCGTGCGGCCGCGCTCGACCTCGCCTTCCGCGGCCTCGGCGCGACGCGCGCGGAGTCGTCCTGGCTGGAAGGGAACGAAGCCTCGCGCCGCGTCTCGGAGAAGCTCGGCTACGTCGAATACGCCATCGGCGAGAAGAGCCCGCGCGGCACCCCGGTCGTCGAGCACGGGGTCGAGATCGAGCTCGGCGCCTGGCGCTGCCCGATCGCAGTCGAGATCGATGGTCTCGAGCCCTGCCTCGCCCTCTTCGGGGTCAGCGAAGCGTCTTCAACGCCTGCGTGAGCGACTGCTTCCCGCCGAGAACTCCCGCGAAGAGGTCACCGTTGCGCGCGACACGGTCGAGCACCGCTTCCATCGTGAACGCCATCGGGTCGAGCTCGGCGACGACCTCGTCCCAGCGCAGGGGCGTCGAAACCGGCGCTCCCGCGCGCGGCCGCACGGAGTACACGGTCGCGTTCGTCGCGCCCTGGCGGTTCTGGTTCGCGTCGACGAGGACCCCCACGCGCTTCTTCCGCGCCCACTCGGTCGTGACGAGCCCGGGATGCGCCCGCGCAAGCGCGCCCGCGACGATTGACGCGAACTCGCGCGCCTGCGGGAACGTCTGCCGCCGCGCGATCGGAACGAGGACGTGGATCCCGCGCGAGCCGGACGTCTTCGGGAACGACTCGAGCTCGAGCAGGTCGAGCGTGTCCTTCACGAGCCGCGCGACCTCCACGACGTTCTCGAACGTAGCGCCTTCGGCCGGGTCGAGGTCGAACATGACCCAGTCCGGGCGCTCAGGCTTCTCGACGCGTGACGACCACGCGTGCAGGTCGATGCAACCCATGTTCGCCATCCACAGCAGCGCGAGCTCGTCGTTCACGAGCGCGTACTCGATCAGCTTCTTCTCACCGTCCCGGGTCGACGCGGGGAACGGCACGCGGGGAATCCACTCCGGCATGTGGGACGGCGCCTGCTTCTGGAAGAAGTGCTTGCCCTGCCAGCCGTCGGGGTAGCGCTTCATCGTGAACGGGCGCTCGCGCAGGTGCGGGACGAGCACCTCCGCGACGTCGCGGTAGTACGCGATCAGGTCGCCCTTCGCGATCCCCTCCTCGAGCCAGAACGGCTTGTCGAGGTTCGAGAGGCGGAGCTCGCGCCGGCCCTTCTTGAGGACGGTGGGAAGAGGTGTCCGCTCGCGTCGCACGTCCGTCGGGGCCTTGTCCTCTCGAAGACCGAGGTATACCGGCGCGCGCAGCCGCCCCTCGTGCGTCCACTCGACGAACTCGATCTGCGCGACGAGCTCCGGCTCGAGCCAGACGACGTCGCCTCGCCGCACGCGCGGCATCTTCGGCGTCTCCGCAAGCGGCGAGTCGGAGCGCCGGAGCGGCTTCATGATCTTCAGGAGCCGGTCGATCTCGGCGTCCGAGAAGCCGGTGCCGACGTTCCCCGCCCAGCGGAGCCCGCCCGCCTCGTGCACAGCGACCACGAGCGCCCCGAAGCTCCACGCGCGCCGTCCCGTGCCCTTGGTGTAGCCGACGACGACAACCTCCTGGCCCTGGCGCACCTTGAGCTTGCGCCACTCGGAGACGCGGCGGCCGGGCTCGTAGACGGAGTCCGTCCGCTTCGCGACAACGCCTTCGAGGCCCTGCGCGCGAGCCGCGCGGAGCAGCGCCTCGCCGTCGTCGAACTGCGGCGAGACGAGCACGCTCCCGGAACGCGGGATGACGAGCGCCTCCAGGCGCCCGCGGCGCTCTTCGAGCGGGAGGTCGAGCAGCGGCTCGGAGTCGATCTCGAGCACGTCGAAGGCGATGACCGCGAGCGTGCCGGCGCCCTCCTGGAGGAGCGAGAAGCGCGAGCGCCCCTCGTCGTCGAGCGCGGAGATCTCGGCGTCGAGGACGGCGTCGGCAGTACGCAGGCTCGCGGCGACGTTGCGCGCGCACTCGGCGAAGCGCCCGGTGAGGTCGTTCCCCCTCCGGCTCGTGAATGTCGTCTCTCCGCCGGTGACGCGCACGATCGCGCGGTAGCCGTCCCACTTCGGCTCGAACACCCAGCCCTCGGACTGCGGGAGCGAGTCGGCCGCGGTCGCGAGCATGGGCTCGTAGCGGAGCCCGCCTGCGCCGTCCGCGTCCTTGCGAAGCAGCAGCCAGTTCTTGGGGTCTCCGTCGAGGTGCGCGGGGACGAGCGTCCAGACGCCGTCGAGCCGTTCGCCGTGGAGCCGGACGGTCAACCCGCCGTTCTTCTTCTCCTCCAGAAGCTCGTACGTGCCGCGATCCCAGATCTCAACCGAGCCGGCCCCGTACTCACCGGCGGGGATCGTCCCCTCGAAGTCGCCGTACTCGAGCGGGTGGTCCTCGACGTGCACTGCAAGGTGGCGCTCGCCACGGCGGAGCGGGATCCCCTTCGGGACGGCCCAACTCGCGAGCGCCCCGTGGCGCTCGAGGCGGAAGTCGTAGTGCAGGCGCCGCGCGTCGTGCCGCTGCACGACGAACCGCGGCGCGCTTCCGCGCTTCCGTTTGCTGCCGAAGGGCTCGGGAGTCTTCGCCGGATCGCGTTTCCGCCGGTAGTCGTCGAGTGGTGCTGTGGATTGTCGCCTGGAACGCAACGCCTTCTTCACCAAAACGCTGCAGGAGCGAGATTTTCCCTACTTAGCCCCGGTCCGAGGTCCGGGGATAAGCCTGTGGAACGTGTGGATAGTGCATGAGAATGCGCTCCAAATGACGCATCTAGAGCTTCGTGTGCTCATGAATCGATCAAGCGGAGGCCAGGACGCCCATCACGCGATACTTCTCGCGCCTCCGCCGTCTTCGCTCGTCCGAATCCATCCCCTCGATGTCTCCGAGCGCCTCCAGGATCCCTCCTCGCAGAAGGATCGCCGCCTCGTCCGTGTCCGTGTGGGCCCCACCTTCCGGCTCGGGGACGATCGCATCGACGACGCCGAGCTCGAGGCAATGGGCCGCGTCCGGCTTGAACGCGGCCGCGGCCTTCCGCGCCTCCGCGGCGTCGCGCCAGAGAATCGCCGCGCAGCCCTCGGGCGAGATCACCGAGTAGATCGCGTGCTCCTGCATGAGAACGCGGTCGGCGACGCCGATCGCGATCGCGCCTCCCGAGCCGCCCTCGCCGATGACGCAGGCCACCGTCGGAACGGAGAGGCGCGCCATCGCCGCCTGCGAGCGCGCGATCGCGCCGCCCTGCCCATGCTGCTCGGCGGCGACGCCGGGGTACGCACCCGGTGTGTCGATCATCGTGAGGAGCGGAAACCCGTGCCGGTCGGCGAGCGCCATCGCGCGCATCGCCTTCGCATACCCCTCCGGGTACGGCATCCCGAAGTTGCGGTCGGTCCGCTCCTTCAGGTCGCGGCCCTTCTGCTGGCCGACGAGCACGACCGTCCGGCCGTCGAGACGACCGAGGCCGGTCACGAGTGCGCGGTCATCCTTCCGGCCGCGGTCGCCGTGCAGCTCGAAGAAGTCCTCGAAGATCCGCTCCACGTAGTCGAGCGTGTACGGCCGGTCCTCGTCGCGCGCGAGCTGTACCTGTTTCCAGATCTCCTCAGCGCTCGGCTCCTCCTCCAGGCGATCGAGCTGGTCCTGGAGCCGCTCGAGCTCGCCGGTCAGCTTCGTCCCCCTCAGGAGCTTCATGGACGCGAGCTTACTGAGCCGCTGCCGCAAGCGCATCTCGTGCTCGCTGGGCACGGTTAGGCCTTATCGAAAAAGCGGAGGAGCCGCGAAAGCGTCGGGCGGAGCTCGGAGCGCGGGACGATGGCGTCGAGGTGCCCGAACCGGAAGCTCGACTCCGCAAGCCCGAAGTCGTCCGGGAGCTTCTCCCGCGTCGTCTGCGCGACGACGCGCGGGCCGGCGAACGACATCAGCGCGCCCGGCTCGGCGACCGTGACGTCGCCGAGGCTCGCGAAGCTCGCGAGGACGCCGGCGGTGGTCGGGTGCGTCAGCACGGAGATCAACGAGCCGCCGGACTCGTGCAGCTCCTCGATCGCGACCACCGTCTTCGGAAGCTGCATGAGCGCGAGGATCCCCTCCTGCATGCGCGCGCCTCCGGACGCCGAGACCGAGACGAGCGGCACGCTGTCCTCGACGGCGCGCTCGCACGCGCGTGCGAACTTCTCCCCGACCACGCTTCCCATCGAGCCGCCCATGAACCCGAAGTCCATGACCGTCAGCCCGCAGGCCTCGCCCTCGATCGCAGCACGGCCGGCGATCATCGCGTCGCCGAGGCCCGTCGCGAGCTCCGCCTCGGCGAGCCGCTCCGTGTACGGGCGCAGGTCGAAGAAACCGAGCGGGTCGCTCGAGCGCAGGTCGGCATCCTCCTCGACGAACGACCCCGGATCCGCGAGCTGCGCGACGCGCTCGTGCGCGGGGACACGGAAGTGGTGGCCGCACTGAGGGCAGACGCGGAGGCTCTGCTCGAGCTCGTCGTCGCGGTAGTGCGAGCCGCAGCCCGGGCACGTGTTCGGATGCGCCTTCCCCTCGACCGGCGCGTCAGGTCGCTTGTTCTCGACCTCAACGTCGACGCGGCCGGGATCGGAAGACATGGCTGGATCTTAGGTGCAGTCGTGGGTCAGAGCCCGGCTGCCGCGACGAGGCGCGTGACGACCCCCACATTCCGCTCGCGCGGGAGGAATCCCGTGACGCCCATGCCCACGACGGTGCCGCTCGCGGCGGTCTCGCGAAGGATCTCCTCGACCGCCGCGACCGAGAGGCCGTCGGGCTCGGGCATGAACATGTCGGCCTCCTCTGGATCCAGCACGTCGAGGTCGAGCGCGACGTAGACGGCGCCCCCACCGGCGAGCGCCCGCGCGAGCGAGTCGTCGATGCCGGTCGCGGCGAGGTACTCGACCTCGGGCGGATCGAGGTTCCGGGCGCCGACGAGGGCGACGCGGTCAGGGCCCACGACTCCAGCGTCGAGGAGCATCCGCAGCGGCATCCCCCACTCGTTGCCCGAGGGCGACGACTCCGGCGTGTTGAGGTCGCCGTGCGCGTCGATCCAGACGACGGCGAGCCGCTCGTGACGCGCCGCGAGCCCGCGCACCGCGCCGACGTGCGAGCAGCAGCACCCCCCGAGCACGAGCGGCCGCTCGGGAAGCGCCGCCGCGAGCTCCGCCGACTGCGCCTCGAGCGACTCCTGGAGGATCGAGCCCGTCTCCGGGTAAGGGACCCCGAGCGCCGCGCCCTCGGCCATCTTCTCGCCGCCCTTCCCCCAGGCGCGCGGCACGCGGATGAGCCCGGCCTTGAACTCGCGGCCGCAGGCATGGCACTCGTAGCCCGGTCCGACCGCGACCGCGGTGAACGTGCGGCAGTCGGGGCACCGTGCGCGGAGGGCGCTCATGCCACCGCCTTCTCGTAGACGTCGAAGCGCCGCTCGACCCGCATCCCGACCGACTCGTAGAGCTTGTGGGCGCCGGTCAGGCTCTCCGCGTCCACGCCCAGATCCGCTCGGCGGAAGCCGCGGCGACGGAACTCGGCGAACGCATGCAGAAGCAACGCACGGCCGACCCCGCGCCGGCGCCACGGCCGGCGCACGCCGAGCAGACGGACGGTCGCCGTCTCCCTGTCGCTACGCCAGATGCAAACCGCGAAGCCGGCGGTCTCGGCTCCCTCAGAAGCGAGGAACCAGAGCTCGGGGTCGAAGGCCTGTGTCTCGAGCAGCCAGTGCGACCAGTGCTCGAACGTTTCCTCGACGGGCTCCCACGAGTCGGCAAACGATTCCTGGTGGGCCTCGTAGAACGCGCGGGCGTCACCCGGCTGGTACGACCGCACGTCGATCCCTTCGGGCCAGTCCGGCTCCGGAGTCGGGTCGCCGAGGTCGATCGCCATCCGGTGCGAGTGGCGGACGAGCTCGTAGCCACGGCGCTGGAGCTCTCGAAGAAGATCCTCGTTCGACGACCAGCCGCCGCAGATGAGCCGGTGCCCCTTCTCCCGGGCTCGCTCCTCCGCCCAGTCGAGGATCGCCGCAGACGGGCGTCCGCGGACGTCGATCCAGACCCTCCCCTCGCCGAAGCCCTGGAGCTGCGCGTACGCGTCGCCGTCCAGCCGGGCATCCTCTGCGACGTCGAACCCGGGTGAGCTCCACATGAGCCGCACGTCGTCCGCTTGCACGGGCTCGCCCGCCGTCTGGCTCATGAGCCGGACGACCTCGGGCAGGTCCGCCTCCGTCGGCGCCCTGAGAGCGGAGCTCATGCGCGCGCGAGCTCGTCGAGCGTGTCCGCAAGGCCGGCGAGGGAGGCGAGGGTGCGCTCGGGCCTGTCGTCCGGGGGCTCGTCGAGCCGGTTGATCCAGACGCTTCGGATCCCGAGCTCCTGTGCCGGGCCGATGTCGTGAAAGAGGCTCTGCGCGACGTGGACGTGCTCGACGTCCCCGCCGTGCTGCTTCCGGAACGCCTGCCAGTGACCCGGAGCCGGCTTGTACGAGCCGATGTCCCCGGCCACGATCGCGTCGTCGAACTCGACGCCGATCGCCTCCATCGACGCCTCGATCAGGTCGCGGTCGGTGTTCGACAGGATCGCGAGCCGCCAGCCGCGGGTCTTCGCCTCCGAGAGCGCCGAGTGCGCGTCGTCGAACACGGGCCACGACGGCAGCGAGCGGGCCAAGGCGCTCGCCTCGCCCTCCGGCAGCATGAGGTGCTCCTCGTCGGCAAGCCGCTCGAGCGCGATCGTGAGCACCTCGCGGTAGGAGTGGCCGGGATTCGCCGCCTGGATCTCGGGCTCGAGCTCGTGGTAGCGGGTGAGCAGCCTGTCCTCGCCCTTGACGCCGAAGAGCTTCTCGAGCTCGCCGAGGATCCCCGCGTTCCAGTCGACGATCGTGCCGTAGCAGTCGAATGTCGCCCAGCGCTCCGCCACGCCCGAAGCCTAGATGGTCGATCGGTATCTCTCGTCGATGCTATGCCTGCGTGAAAGGCCACGCGACCTCGATGAGCACCCACGCGTGCGTGAGCGCCCACGACGCGCGCGCGAGCACGCGACCGCGCAGAGACTCGTACGCGGGGCCGAGCACGGCCTTCGCCGCCTTGCGCACGTACCAGCCGCCGCCGACCCACCAGAGCGTGGGACGCGAGAACGCGCAGTACGCCTGGACGCGCTGGGCGGACGTCCCCGCGTAGACCGGATACCGACCGTAGACGAGCGCCGCGCCCAACCGCTTGGGCTCAAGCCACGGCTCACACGTGAAGACGTGCTCGTAGCCTGCTTCCGCGGCAAGCCGTCCGATCCGCTCCGAGTAGTACCCGGTCGGGACCGATGCGACCGTGACGGGCGCCCCGAGCAGCTCCTCGAGCACCGCCTTGCTCTCGGACCACTCGCGACGCACGTCCGCGTCGTCGAGCCTGGGCATGATCTTGTGGCTGCAGGAGTGGCTTCCGATGACGTGCCCCGCCGCGTGCAGCGCCAGGATCTCGTCCCGGCCCAGGAACCCTTCCGTACCGATCAGCTCGGTCGTGACGAAGAAGTGCCCGCGCCAGCCACGCCCTTCCAAGATCGGAGCCGTGTCCGTCACGGCCGAACGACCCCCGTCGTCGAAGGTCAGCAGAACGCCCGGATCACCCGCTCGCTCGCCGATGACGTGTGGCGTCAAGCCGGTTGCCGCGATCGCGTCGAGGTGCGCCTCGAACCGGCCCCGCTCAACCTTGAAGTGATCCGGACCGGCACCCCGGAAGCCGCTCGCCGACGGGTCGCCCGCGACGATGTCGTGATACATGAGCCCGAGAACCGCCACCCCGCGCGGATCCTAGCAACGTGTTTGAGCAAAGCCCCATCCGCGTACTGGGTCCGCTCACGAGCGGAAACCGCGACGAGCACCGCCTCGCGGCCGTCCCGCCGAGCCGCCTCATTACCCTGATGCCATGGTCGAGATTCGCACGCTGACCCGTGAGGACTGGCATCGGGTCGAGGCGATCTACGTCGAGGGGATCGCGACCCGTAACGCGACCTTCGATACCGAACCGCCGAGTTGGGAGGAGTTCGACGCCGCGCGGCTTCCCGAGCACCGCTTCGTCGCAGTCGAGGACGGCGAGGTCGTCGGCTGGATCGCCGTCTCGCCCACGTCCTCGCGCAAGTGCTACGCCGGCGTCGTCGAGAACTCGGTCTACGTCGCCGAGGCCGCGCGAGGCCGTGGAGTCGGCCGCGCGCTGATGGAGGCGCTGATCGCCTCGACGGAGGCGGCCGGGATCTGGACCATCCAGACGGGTGTCTTCCCCGAGAACGGGGCCACGCTCGCTCTCCACGAGCGCGCAGGATTCCGCGTCGTCGGCCGGCTCGAGCGGATCGCGCAGCTCGACGGCGCCTGGCGCGACACACTCCTCCTGGAGCGCCGTTCGGCATCGATCCGGTGAACACGCCAGGAAGTGACGGGTATACGCGCTAGCGTGGAGGTAGCTGTTCCACGACGCTTGAGGAGGTCACCATGGCACCCAAGCCAATCCCGGACGGCTACCACTCCGTGACGCCGTACCTGGCGGTCGACGGCGCGGAGCAGGCGATCGCGTTCTACGAGCAGGCGTTCGGCGCCAAGGAGCGCGGACGCATGCAGTCGCCGGACGGCAAGATCGCCACGCGGAGATCGAGATCGGCGACTCGGTGGTGATGCTCTCGGATCCGCTCCCGCAGTTCATCACGAAGGCGCCGAGCGAGCTTGGTGGCTCGACGGCGAGCGTGATGATGTACGTCGAGGACGTCGACGCGACGATCCAGCAGGCAGTCGGCGCCGGCGCGACGCTCGAGCGGGAGGCCGAAGACCAGTTCTGGGGCGACCGCTTCGGAGCCGTCATCGACCCATTCGGCCATATGTGGTCGATCGCCACGCACGTCGAGGACGTTCCGCCGGAGGAGATGGCGAAGCGCGCCGAGGCGGCCGTGGCCGCGATGAGCACCTGACAGACGCGGGTGTAGGTGCGAGGCATGCCTCGCACACGAGCGCCACTTGACGACGTGGGCCGGGCATGCCCGGCCCCTACATCGCTGTAAGGCGCCCCTACCGGGTCAGCTCTCGTCCCAGCGGCGGAACACGACACACGCGTTGTGCCCGCCGAAGCCGAACGAGTTCGAGACGCCGACCTGGATCTCGGAAGGACGCGCCTCGTTCGGGATGTAGTCGAGGTCGCACGTGGGGTCGGGCGTCTCGTAGTTGATCGTCGGCGGGAGCAGCCCGCGCTGCACCGCGAAGATCGTGAAGATCGCCTCCACCGCGCCCGCCGCGCCGAGGCAGTGGCCGGTGGCGCCCTTCGTCGAGGAGACGGGTGTCTTGAACGCCTGCTCCTCGCCGAGCGCGAGCTTGAGGACGCGCGTCTCCGCGGGATCGCCGAGCGGCGTCGACGTGCCGTGTGCGTTGACGTAGCCGATCTCCTCGGGAGCGATCCCCGCGTCCGCGAAAGCCATCTTCATCGCGCGCGCCGGGTTCGCGCCCGTCTGGTCGGGCTCCGTGACATGAGCCGCGTCGGACGACACGCCGTAGCCGAGGAGCTCCGCGTAGATCTTCGCGCCGCGCGCCTTCGCATGCTCGAGCTCCTCGAGGACGAGCATCGCGCCGGCCTCGCCCATGACGAACCCGTCGCGGTCGGCGTCGAACGGCCTCGACCCGCGCTTCGGGTCGTCGTTCCGCTTCGAGAGCGCGCGCATCGCCGCGAAGCCGGCGATGCCGACTCTCGTGACCGGCGCCTCCGTGCCGCCGCAGAACATGACGTCCGCGCGCCCGAGCCTGATCGCGTCGAGCCCGTCGCCGAGCGCCATGTTCGACGCCGCGCACGCGGTCGTCTCCGTCGCGAGCGGCCCCTGCGTCCCGAGCTCCATCGAGACCCAGGCGGCAGCCATGTTGGGGATGATCTGGACGATCGAGAACGGGCTCGTCCGGTCGGGGCCGCGTTCGAGCAGCGTCTGGAAGCAGTCCTCGAACGCACCCAGGCCTCCGATCCCCGTCGCGACCGCAGCGCCCATGCGGTCCGGCGCATCCGCCACCGAGATCCCGCTGTCCGCCTCTGCCATCCGCGCCGCAGAGAGCGCCATCTGCGAGAAGCGGTCCATGCGGCGCGCCTGCTTCCGATCCATCCACGTGGTGGGCTCGAAGTCCTTGAGCTCGCAGGCGAAGTTGACGCTGTAGTCCGTCGTGTCGAACTGCGTGATCGGGTTCGCACCGGACTCGCCCGCGACGAGGCTCTCCCACGTCGACTCGGGGTCGTTGCCGAGCGGCGTCACCATCCCGACCCCGGTGATGACGACTCGGCGTCGTCCGTTTCTCATCGCGTCGCTCATGTCGGTTACATCCCCAGCCCGCCGTCGACGAGCAGCACCACGCCCGTGACGAAGGCGGCGTCGTCGGAGCAGAGGAACCGTACCGCCCCGGCCACGTCCTCAGGGTCTCCGAGCCGCCCGAGCGCCGTGTTCTGGAGCATCACCGCCGTGATCTCCTCGGGAAGCACGTCGGTCAGCTGCGAGTGCACGTACCCGGGCGCGACGACGTTCGCGCGGACGTTGCGGCTTCCGAGCTCCTTCGCGAGCGACTTCGTGAAGCCGATCATCCCGGCCTTGGACGCCGCGTAGTTCGTCTGCCCGAGGTTGCCGTGCAGGCCGACGATCGAGGAGATGTTCACGATCGCGCCTGCCCGCTTCCGCATCATCCCGCGGGCGGCCGCCCGACAGGTGTAGAAGCACGACGCGAGGTTCGTGTCGAGCACGGTGGACCAGTCCTCGTCGGACATGCGCACGAGCAGGCCGTCGCGCGTCACGCCGGCGTTGTTCACGAGGATGTCGAGATCCCCCGCCTCCTCGACGAGGGCGCGAGCGGACTCGGGATCGGAGACGTCCGC
Source organism: uncultured Actinomycetes bacterium (assembly GCA_963716605.1). Lineage (GTDB taxonomy): Bacteria > Actinomycetota > Thermoleophilia > Gaiellales > Gaiellaceae > GMQP-bins7. The sequence continues at coordinate 353,222 of CAVQTO010000002.1, forward strand.
CTGCACCGCCTTCCCGCCGATCTCGGAGGCGAGCGCCTCGGCCTCGTCGACGCCGGTTCTATACGCCACGACCACCGAAGCGCCGGCACGCGCGAGCTCGGTCGCGACCGCCTTGCCGATCCCGCGCGAGGCGCCCGTGACGAGCGCGTTCTTGCCCTCGAGAGAGCAGAAGCCGGTCGTGCTCACGCCTTACTTGGCGAGCGCATCCTCGGCGCGTTCGAGACTCTCGACCGTGTTCACGGAGATCGTCTTGACGCCGCGGTCGATGCGCTTCACGAGGCCCGAGAGAACGTTGCCCGGCCCGACCTCGACGAACGTCGTCGCGCCGCTGCGGATCAGCTCCGTGGCCGCCTGCGTGAAGCGGACCGGCGCGGTCAGCTGATCGACGAGCAGGGTCGCGATCTTCTGGGCGGGCTCGATCTTCGCCGTCACCGTGGACATGAACGGCGTGAGCGGCTGCGGGAAGTGCACCTTGTCGATCGCGGGACGCAGCCGGTCGGCCGCGCGCGCGACGAGCGGGCTGTGGAACGCCCCCGAGACCTTGAGCCGTACCGCTCGTCGGGCGCCGAGGCTCTCGGCCTCGGCGCAACACTCCTCGACCGCGTCGTGCTCGCCGGAGATCACGATCTGACCGGGGCAGTTGTAGTTCGCCGGCCACACACCGACGATCTTGCGACACAGCTTCTCGACCTCCTCGTCGGCAAGACCGAGGATCGCGGCCATCGTGCCCGGCCGCTGCTTCGCCGCCTCGGCCATCGCCAGGCCGCGCTCGCGCACGAGCCCGATCGCCTCGTCGGTCTGAAGCGCGCCGGCTGCCGCCAGCGCAGCGAACTCGCCCACGCTGTGTCCCACGACGACGTCCGCGACGAGGCCCCGTTCGCGCATCGCCGCGAGGATCGCCAGGCTCGTCGCGACGAGCGCCGGCTGCTGCACCTCCGTCTCCACCAGCTCGTCGAGCGGCGTGTCGAAGCACAGTCGCTCAAGGTCGAGCCCGGAGGCCTCGGACCCGATGCGGTAGACCTCGCGTGCGGCCGGGAACGCCTCCGCGATGTCTCGTCCCATCCCCATCTCCAGCGACCCCTGCCCCGGAAAACAGAAAGCAACCTTTGTCATCGCAGATCTTCTCCTTCACCCATTAGGCGTTTCGACCGTTGGTCGAAGCGCCAGACCACTCCACGAGCGCCGATCCCCAAGTGAGCCCGGCACCCATGCCGGTCATGAGGACGAGCGCACCGTCTTCCAGGCGGCCGTCGTCCCGCGCGTCGACGAGCGCGAGCGGAATCGAGCCCGAGGAGGTGTTTCCGTAACGATCGACATTCACGATTGTCTTACCCGGAGGAACCCCGAGCTTATCGGCCGCGTAGTCGATTATCCGCTTGTTCGCCTGGTGCGGGATGTAGACGTCGATGTCGTCGATGGTCTTCCCGCACTCCGCGAGGATCTGCTCGGCGGAGTAGACCATGATCCGCGTCGCGAACTTGTAGACCTCGCGGCCGTTCATCTTCACGTACTGGTCGGGATTCTCGAAGTGCCGCGAGCCGGAGCCCGGAAGCCACAGGTTCTGGCCGCCGCCGCCGTCCGCGCCGAGCTCGAACCCGAGAAAGCCGCCTCGATCGACGGGCTCCATCACGACCGCGCCCGCGCCGTCCCCGAAGAGGACGATCGTCGAGCGATCCTCCCAGTCGAGGATCTTCGAGAGCACGTCGCCGCCCACGACGAGCGCCCGCCGCGAGAGCCCCGAGGCGAGCATCCCGTACGCCTGCGCGAGCGCGTAGACGAACCCGGTGCAGCCCGCGAGGAGGTCGTACGCGGCCGCCTTCGGCATCCCGAGCTCGTCGGCGAGAAGCGCGGACGAGGTCGGGAACATCATGTCCGGCGTAACCGTCGCGCAGATGAGGAGGTCGATCTCGTGCGGCTCCACCCCGGCGTCCGCGAGCGCGGCCTTCGCGGCCGGCCGCGCGATGTCGGTGAGCGCCTCATCCTTCGCGGCGATCCGGCGCTCGCGGATCCCTGTCCGCTCGAGGATCCATTCGTTCGAGGTGTCCACCATGCGCGCGAGCTCGTCGTTCGTGAGCACGCGCTCGGGGACGTGCGTGCCGAGACCGGTGATCCCGATCCGCACACCGGTCGCCACGCCGATCACTTCAGTGCTCCACGGCGAACGTCAGCGTCCCGCGCGCTGCGAGCTCGTCGCCGACGTGCGCGGTCGCCTTCCCGCGCCCGATCGGACCCCGGACGGTGTCGATCTCGCAGGCGAGCGTGAGCGTGTCCCCGGGAGAGACGATGCGCTTGAAGCGGCAGTCGTCGATCCCCGCGAAGAACGCGATCTTGCCGCGGTTCTCCTCCTCGATCAGCACCGCCACGGCGCCGGCCTGCGCCATCGCCTCGACGATCAGCACGCCCGGCATCACCGCACGCTCCGGGAAGTGCCCCGGGACCCAGAAGTCGTCCGCACGCACCTCCCGCCGTGCGACCACGCGCCTGCCGGGCTCGAGCTCGAGCACCTCGTCGAGGAGGAGGAACGGGTCTCGGTGAGGCAGGATCGACTCGATCTCCGCCCTACCGAACGGGGCGGTCAGGACGGTCTCGGACACCCGGCGAGTCTACTCGCCCGCCTCGGCTACCCCGTCTTCCGCACCCGCACGGCCGGCGGGCTCGTGTTGCCCGCGAGATCCCGGGCGACGACGCGCACGCGAGCCGCGGATCCGGCGCCGGGCACGTTGACGGCGCCCGCCTTCCTCACCTCGCGCTGCTGCCACTTCCCGTCGATCAGGAGGATGAGCGTCGCGGGCTCGCTGACCCGGACGCGGAGCTTGCGCGTCGGGAGGATCTCGACGGTCGGCGCGGTCGAGTCGGCGGACGAACGGGAGCTCGCTCGTGATCGTGGTGACCGCGTCCGTCACGTCGAGCACCGCCGTATAGGAGCCGTCGCGGAGCGACCTGCGGTTCCACTCGAGCCGGTGCGAGCCAGGAGCCAGCGGGGTGGACCGGAGCGCAGTCGCGACCCAGCGACCGTTCTGGACGATGCGGGCGCGAACGGTCGCAGGCGCGGTCAGCGCAAACTGGATCTCGAGCCGGTCGTTGCGGCCGTCCCCGTTCGGGGAGACCACGGCGGGCGCGAGCGAGACGAGCCCGAGCGTCCGGCTCACTGTCAGCGGAACGCTGTGCCGCACTTCGATGCCGGCAGCGGTTCGCGCGGTGAGAACGATGCTGTAGGCGCCGTCGGCAAGCGCGGCTCCCGGAATGGTCGCCGTCCGTGGGCGGGCCGCGGTCCAGACGCGGTCCACGACCGTCGCCACGGTGAGCCCGAACGCGTCGGCGACCGTGATCGTGAGGTTCGCCGGAGCGGTCAGCCGATAGCTGAGCACGGCGTCGTCGCCGACACCGTCGCCGTTCGGCGTGATCGTCTGCGGCGCCGCGGCGGCCTGGATCCCGAGCGGGACGCTGGTGCCGGCGATGCGGAGCGGTCCGGACGCGGGAAGCGCCGAGCCCGCACTGATCGTCCACGTGTACCCCCCGCTCGGCGTCGCGCTCGCATCCCAGGTCCAGTCGACGGCGGTCCCCGTCCCCGCTTGCTGCGCCACCTGGACGCCGGCGACCGTCTTGATCGAGACCACCCACGGGACCGTCGAGGAGACACGCGCGCGGAAGCGGAAGAGACTCTCGACCTCGTCGACGCGCGGCTCGAAGATCTTCGGCAGCCCGATCGAGCGGGCCTTCGCCGCCAGCGCGTTCAGCCGTCCGTAGAGCACGTTGCCGGGACAGCTCGTGAGCCCCGTGTCGCGATGGCCGGAGACGTGCCGGAGCAGGACGCGGGTGCCGGACCGGTAGCGCTCGCTCCCGCTCGAGACCACGGTCGACTTACCGGTGGGATCGACGTGCGCGAGGTCGAGTCGCCACGCGATCAGCCTCGCAATCGCATCCTGGGCCGAGGCAGACGGTGTCGCGGATCCGTACGTCCCCAGGAGCGCGATGCCGACCGCGCCGGTGTTGAAGCCCTGCGCGTGCGCGCCGATGACGTTCCGGTCGACCCCTCCGAAGCGGCCTTCGTAGATCGTGCCGAAGCGGTCGACGAGGTAGTTGTAACCGATGTCGTTCCAGCCGTTCGACTCCACGTGGAACAGCTGAATGCCCTTGACGATCGCCGGCGCCTGCGCACGCGAGTAGTTGTTCGTGCCCGCGGTGTGGTGGATCGTCACGCCGCGGATCGACGTCGCGTAGGACGGCGGCCCGCGACGGATCGACTCGTTGGCGTCCCACGACGCGCGCGGCACGATCGCCGGAGCTACCGTCGCAGCGAGGACGCGGTGCTCGACGCGGCGTCCAGCGGTCGGTGCAGCGCTCCATACGAGGTGCGCGCGGACACGAGAGACGCGACCGATCGAGCGCGTCTCGATCCGGTCCGAAGGCCCGACCCACCACGGGTTTCCGATCCGCCAGCCCGCACGAGCCGCCCTGGCTTCGCGCGAGCCCGGGTCGGGGCCGTCCTCGTGCTCGGGTGCGGCCGGTCGCCACGCGCTCCAGCGGCCACCGAGCGAGCGCGTGCGGAAGACGACGCCACCCGGGCCCTGCCAGTGGAGCCCCGCGAGGGTGAAGCGCTTCGCCTCCGAGGCGCCGTTCGGCGTCAGCTCGACCTCCGTCACGGTCGCGCCGAGGGCCGAAGGCGCGAGAGCGGCAGCGGCCGCGAGGGCCGAGACGAGGACGAGAAGGCGGCAGCGCATGTCCGGCCAGGGTCGCAGTCATCCCGCACGCGGGCAAGGGTGAAAAACATCCCGCTGATAGACTCCTTACACCGGTGCGGAGCCGCTCTTTGCGGGGGTTTCTGGTCGCGATATCCGCGCTGACCCTCGCCGCTCTCGTCGTGCCGGGCCTCGGCTCTGCTCAAAACGACCGTCCACGGGTGTTGGCTGTCGAGCTCGACAACGACATCAACCCGGTCACGCAGGAGTACCTGGAGAACGCCGTCGACCGGGCCGAGGACGAGGGCTTCGACGCCGTCGTCGTCGTCCTCGACACGCCCGGCGGCCTCTCGTCCTCGATGCGCGGGATCGTCAAGCGCTTCCTCGCCTCGGAGGTCGCCGTCGTCGTCTACACGGCGCCTCCGGGCTCGAGCGCCGACTCCGCTGGCTCGGTGATCGCGATGGCAGCCGACATCGCGGCCATGGCGCCGCAGACGAACATCGGCTCCACCACGCCCATCTCGCTCGGAGGCGAGGACATCTCCGAGGATCTACGGCGGAAGATCGTGAACGACGCCGCCGCGTACGTCGGCGAGCTCGCGCGCGAGCACGACCGCAACGTCAAAGCCGCAAGGGAGATGGTCACGAAGGCGTCGAACTACGGCGCGCGCGAGGCCCTGGCGATCGACCTCGTGGACGTCATCGCGCCGACGCTGCCCGCGCTCCTCAGGGAGATCGACGGGACGAAGACGGTGCCCAAGGGAATCGTCCTCGACACCGCCGGCGCCGAGATCGTCGAGGTCGAGATGAGCTTCTGGCAGAGGGCTCGCGACCTCCTGATCGACCCGAACCTCATCACGATCATGCTCTCGATCGGCCTGATCGGGATCGTCGTCGAGCTCTGGAACCCCGGCCTCGTGTTCCCGGGCACGGTCGGTGCGATCTCGCTCATCCTCGGCCTGTACGGGCTCCAGGTGCTGCCCGTCTCCGTCGCCGGTCTGCTCCTGATGATCCTGGCGGCGGCGTTCTTCGTCGCAGAGGCCTTCGTGCCCACGCACGGCGCCCTGACCGTGGCCGGCGGGATCCTGTTCGTCCTCGGCTCCCTCATCCTCTTCGACCCGGCCGGCGACACGTACCAGGTGTCGCTGCCGGTCGCGATCGGCATCGCCGCGAGTCTCGCGCTGCTCATGGGGATAGCCCTGTCACGCGTCGTGCGCGTCGCCCGCCGGCCGGCCGCGGTCGGAGTGCACGAGCTCGTCGGCGACGAGGGCGTCGTCAGGAGGGACGGGCTCGTCTTCGTGAACGGTGAGCTCTGGCGGGCTCATGCCGCGGACGACTCCCCGCTCGTGCCCGGCGACCGGGTCCGCGTCGAGCAGGTCGAGGCCGGCCTGCGGCTGGTCGTCGGATCCGTTCCGACCCCGGCTGTCGAGGAAGTGCACTGATCATCGAGAGCGACCTGCGGTTGGTCGTAGGATCCCTGCTGTCACCGATCCTGGAGGGGCAGAGCTGATGGAAGCCGGATTGATCGTCATCGCAGTCGTCGTGGTCATCGTCCTGCTGTTCCTCTTCGCGGCGGTCAAGGTCGCCCGCGAGTACGAACGAGGCGTGATCTTCCGGCTCGGTCGCCTGCTCCCCGAGCCCAAGGGCCCGGGGCTCTTCATCCTCATCCCGATCATCGACCGCATGGTCCGGGTCGATCTGCGCACGGTCACGTTGAATGTTCCGCCGCAGGAGGTGATCACGAAGGACAACGTCCCCGTGCGCGTCAACGCGGTGGCGTACTTCCGGATCGTCGACGCCAACGACTCCGTGGTCCAGATCGAGAACTACATGGTCGCGACCTCGCAGATCTCGCAGACGACGTTGCGCTCCGTCCTCGGCCAGCACGTGCTCGACGAGCTCCTCTCCGAGCGCGACAAGATCAACGTGATCCTCCAGGCGATCATCGACGAGGCGACCTCGCCGTGGGGAATCAAGGTCTCGGTCGTCGAGGTGAAGGACGTCGAGATTCCGGGGGGCATGCAGCGTGCGATGGCCCGGCAGGCCGAGGCCGAGCGCGAGCGCCGGGCGAAGATCATCTCCGCCGAGGGTGAGTTCCAGGCGTCCGAACGCCTGAAGGACGCCGCGGCGGTGATGGCGCAGGAGCCGATCACCGTGCAGCTGCGCTATCTGCAGACGCTCCTCGAGATCGGGTCTGCGAACAACTCGACGATCGTCTTCCCGATCCCGATCGACCTCTTGACCGCGCTCTCGAAAACCGCCGCGATCGACAAGACGTAGCCCGTCCGGATCGGGCGGGCCTAGGCCTCGGGAGCTTCCGCCTCGGGAGCTTCTGCGGGCGGCTCGAGCGAGCCGAGCTCGGCCGAGGGCTCGGGAGCGCCGGCGTCCTCGAGGACGTCGGCCTCGTCGGCTCCCACCACCGGAGCGAGAGTCGCGACCTTTTCGCCGTCGCGCGGTCGCATCACGATGACGCCCTGCGTCGAGCGTCCAGAGCGCTTGATGTCGTCCACGGCCATGCGGATCACCGTGCCGCCGTCGGAGATGAGCATCACCGCGTAGCCGTCGCGCACGATGCGCGCGCCCGCGAGCTTCCCCTTGCCCTCGACGAGCTGCGCGGTCTTGACGCCGAGTCCCCCGCGGCCCTTGACCGGATAGTCCACGACGCGGGTGCGCTTGCCCCACCCGTTCTCGGTGACGACGAGCAGGTCGGCGTCCGGGTCGGCCACGTCCACCTCGATCACCTCGTCGCCCGCCCGGAGCCGCATCCCCTGCACGCCCGACGCCGGCCGGCCCATCGCACGGACGTCCTTCTCGTGAAAGCGGATCGCCTGGCCGGCGCGGGACACCATGAGAACGTCGTCCTGCCCGTTCGTGAGCCGAACTCCGATGAGCTCGTCGTCGTCGCGGAGGCCGATCGCGATGATCCCGTCGGCCTTGAGCGGCGTGTTGTAGGCCGCGAACTCGGTCTTCTTCACGATGCCCTTCCTCGTGGCGAAGAGCAGGTACTTCGCCTCCTGGAAGTTCCGCGTCGAGATCACCGCGCGTACGTGCTCGTCCTGCCGGAGCGGCAGCAGGTTCACGATCGCCCGGCCCTTCGACTGCCGCGACCCGAGCGGTAGCTCGTGCACCTTCAGGCGGTAGACCTTCCCGACGGTGGTGAAGAAGAGGATGTAGTCGTGAGTCGAGCCGACGAACAGGTGCTCGATGTAGTCCTCGTCCTTCATGTCCATCCCCATCACGCCGATGCCGCCGCGGCGCTGCTCGCGGTAGGTCGTGACCGGGAGCCGCTTGATGTAGCCGGACTTGGTGATCGCGACCACCATGTCCTCCTCCGCGATCATGTCCTCGAGCTCGAGGTCGGTCTCGCCGGCGACGATCTCGGTGCGGCGCTCGTCCGTCTTCCCGTAGATCCCCTTGATCTCGAGCAGCTCCTCGCGCACCACGCCGTCGATCCGCGCCTGGTCGCCGAGCAGCGCCCGCAACTCCGCGATCCGCTCCTGGAGATCCGCGAACTCGTCCTCGATGCGCTTGCGCTCGAGACCGGTCAGCGCCCGGAGGCGGAGGTCGAGGATCGCCTGCGCCTGGAGCTCGGAGAGCGAGAACCGCTCCTGCAGCGCCGTGCGCGCGGATTCGGTGTCGTCGGCTGCGCGGATGAGCGCGATGACCTCGTCCAGGTTGTCGAGCGCGATGAGGTAGCCCTCGAGGATGTGCGCCCGGTCGACCGCCTTCCGGAGCTCGTGCTTCGAGCGCCTGGTGACCACCTCGCGCTGGTAGTCGAGGTAGTGCTGGACGAGCTCGAGCAACGACAGCGTCCGCGGAACGCCGTCGACGAGCGCGACCGCGTTGTAGCCGAACGTCGTCTGCAGCGCGGTGTGCTTGAAGAGCTTGTTGAGGACGACTTGCGGGATCGCCTCGCGCTTGAGGTCGACCTGGATCCGCATCCCGGTCCGGTCGGAGTGGTCCTTCACGTCCGAGATCTCGGTCAGCACCTTGTCGCTGACGAGGTCGGCGATCTTCTTGATGACCCCGGAGTCGCCGCCCTTCTTCACGCCGTACGGCAGCTCGGTGACGATGATCGCATTCCGGCCACCGCGCAGCTCCTCGATGTGCGCACGCCCGCGGACGACGATCCGGCCGCGACCCGTGCGATACGCGTCCCGGATCCCGCTGCGCCCCACGACGATCGCGCCCGTCGGAAAGTCGGGGCCCTTCACGTGCTTCATCAGGTCCTCGACGTTGGAGTCGGGCTTGTCGATCATCTGCACGATCGCGTCGACGACCTCGCCCAGCCGATGCGGCGGCATGTTCGTCGCCATGCCCACGGCGATGCCGGCCGAGCCGTTGACGAGCAGGTTCGGGAAGCGCGAGGGGAGAACGGACGGCTGACGACGTGACTCGTCGTAGTTCGGCTCGAAGTCGACGGTGTCCGCGTCGATGTCGCGGAGCATCTCCGTCGCCAGCCGCGCGAGACGAGCCTCCGTGTAGCGCATCGCGGCGGCCGGGTAGTCGTCGATGTTGCCGAAGTTCCCCTGTCCGTCGACGAGCGGGTAGCGCAGCGAGAACGGCTGCGCCATGCGAACGAGCGTGTCGTAGATCGACTGGTCGCCGTGCGGGTGGTAGTTACCCATGACGTCACCGACGACGCGCGCCGACTTGAGCCGCGGGCGGTTCGGCTGCAGGCCCGCCTCGTGCATCGCGAACAGGATGCGGCGGTGCACGGGCTTCAGGCCGTCGCGCACGTCGGGGAGTGCCCGCGCGACGATGACGCTCATCGCATAGTCGAGGAAGCTCGAGCGCATCTCCTGCTCGAGCTCGCGCGGCTCGATCCTGCCTGAGCCGAGCGGCTCGATCACATCAGACATCGAGGAATCTCACCTCGCGCGCGTTCTCCTCGATGAAATTGCGGCGCGGCTCGACCTGGTCGCCCATGAGCGTCGAGAAAACGCGGTCGGCCGCAGCGGCGTCCTCGACGTCCACGCGCACGAGCATCCGGTTCTGCGGGTTCATCGTCGTGTCGGCGAGCTCCTCGGCGTCCATCTCGCCGAGGCCCTTGAAGCGGCTGACCTGGATGCCCTCCTTCGCGAGCTCGAGCGCCAGCTCGCGCAGCTGGCCGAACGTCTCGGGATGCCGCGTCTTCTTGCCGAAGGCGATCGTGAACGGCGGGTGCCCCGCGATCTCGACCAGCCGCGCGTACGTCTTGCGCACGTTCGCGTAGATCGGTGACGCGAGCAGCTCCGCCGGAACGACGACGCTCGCTGCGGCTCCGGTCTCACGCTCGACGATGCGTAGCACCTCGCCGTCCTCGCCCGAGGAGAGCAGCGAGAGCTCGTAGCCGTTCGGCTCGAGCTCGGTCAGCGCGGCCTCGATCCCGCCGGCGACCGCCTCCGTCTCGACGATGCGGTGATCGATCACGAAGTTGGCTGCCGCCGCTCCGAAGTCTTCGCGCAGCCGCGAAGCCCAGCCGTCGAACTCGTGCAGGACCCTGACGAAGCGGCCGTAGCGCGCCTCGGTGAGCTTCTGGGTCTGCCCGGAGCGGTCGGTGACGTCCATGTCCTTCACCCGCTCGCGCACGAGCATGTCCTCGAGCTGCGACTCCTTCTCGACGTAGGTCTGGCGCGTCCCGATCTTCACGCGGTAGAGCGGCGCCACGGCGATGTAGACGTGGCCTCGCTCGACGAGCTCCTGCATCTGGCGGTAGAGGAACGTGAGGATCAGCGTGCGGATGTGCGCGCCGTCGACGTCGGCGTCCGTCATCACGATCACGCGGTGGTAACGCAGCTTCGTGACGTCGAACTCGTCGCCGATGCCGGCGCCGATGGCCGTGATGACCGACTGGATCTCCTCGTTCGAGAGGACCTTGTTGATGCGGTTCTTCTCGGCGTTGATGACCTTGCCGCGAAGCGGCAGGATCGCCTGGAAGGTGCGGTCGCGCGCGTCCACGGCCGAGCCGCCGGCCGAGGCGCCCTCGACGAGGAAGAGCTCCGCGGACTCGGGATCGTTGATCTGGCAGTCGGCGAGGCGGCCGGGCAGCGAGTTCGACTCGAGCGCGCTCTTGCGGCGCGTGAGCTCACGCGCCTTCCGCGCGGCCTGGCGCGCACGGGCGGCCGAGACCGCCTTCGTGATGATCTGTCGCGCATCGGTCGGGTTCTCCTCGAGGAACTCGGCGAGCTTCTGGTTCACCGTCGTCTTGACGAGCGTCTCCATCTGCGGGTTCCCGAGCTTCGTCTTCGTCTGCCCCTCGAACTGCGGGTTCTGGAGCTTCACCGAGAGCACGGCGGCGAGCCCCTCGCGGACGTCGTCGCCCTCGAGGTTCTCCTCCTTCTCCTTGATCAGCCCCTTCTCTCGCGCGTAGCGGTTGAGCGTCCCCGTCAGCGCAGCCTTGAAGCCGGAGAGGTGGGCGCCGCCCTCGGTCGTGTTGATGTTGTTCGCGAACGAGAAGACCGACTCGACATACGAGTTGTTCCACTGCATCGCGACCTCGACCTGGTTCTCGTCGCCGTCGCCCTCGAAGTAGACGACGTGCTTGTGGACCGTGTCCTTCGAGCCGTTGATGTACGCGACGAAGTCGCGGATGCCGCCCTCGTAGTGGAACTCCTCGGTCTTGCCGCCGGCGCGTTCGTCTCTGAGGACGATCTTCAAGCCCTTCGTGAGGAACGCCGTCTCGCGTAGGCGCTGCGTGAGCGTCGCCGCGTCGAACTCCGTCTCTTCGAAGACCTCGGGGTCGGGGAGGAAGGAGATCGTCGTTCCCGACTCCTCCTTCGGCGCGACGCCGATCTTCTTCATGTCGCCGGTCGGCTCGCCGCGAGCGAACTCCTGGCGGTAGACCTTGCCGTCGCGGCTGACCTCGGCGACGAGCCATTCCGAGAGCGCGTTCACCACGGACACGCCGACTCCGTGCAGCCCTCCCGACACCTTGTAGCCGTCGCCGCCGAACTTGCCGCCCGCGTGGAGCTTCGTCAGCACGACCGTGAGAGCCGGCATGCCCTGATCCGCGATCACGTCGACGGGGATGCCCGCGCCGGCGTCCCTGACGGTCACCGAGTTGTCGGGGTGGATCGTGACGTCGACGAGGTCGTTCCGGCCGGCGAGCGCCTCGTCGACCGCGTTGTCGACCACCTCGTACACGAGGTGATGAAGGCCTCGCGATCCCGTCGACCCGATGTACATACCGGGACGAAGCCGGACCGGCTCGAGGCCTTCCAGGACCGTGATGTCCTTTGCGGTGTAGGCTGCTTCGGCCAATAGAAAAAGCCCTGCAAATCGAGGTTTTGCGGGCTGGTGGAAGTCTATCAGAAATCGCGGTCGGAGCGGCTCTGAGAGAGGCTTGCGCGGGCGGCTCTGGCGACCAGTTCCCGGAGGTCCGGATCCTCGATCTCGGAAGCGATCGCGGCAGCCTCGGAAGTGGCCTCCGGGGTCGCCGAAACGACGTCGGCCGGCTGCGCGCCGGCTTCGGTGATGCCCGGCGGCTCCGGGATCGGGCCGACCTTGAAGCGCAGCTTCGCCGGCGCGGAGTCACCGAGAATCCCTCGCAACTGGTCCTTGATCTCGGGCGAGAGCCGGTCGAGCTCGAAGGCCCACGTCGCCGACGACGTCGCCACGTGCAACGTCCCGTCCCGGGCGACGCGCTGCGGCCATGCCTGCCTGGCCACCGCCTCGCCGACTGCGGCGGGCCAGGCGGCGGTGATCTCCGCGAGCGCGAGCCCGATCCCGCCACCGCTCGAGGCGAGAGTGCGCTGGACTTCCTGATCGATCCGCTCCACGGCCGGCTACTCCTCCACCCGCACCGTACCGGGTGATACGACGAGCGACCGCGCCGGCTCGGCCGGGAGCGCGGCCGGCGACGTCGCGGTGACAATTGTCTGTCCCCGGTCGGCGATGAGCGCAGCGAGCGACAGCCTGCGATCTCCGTCGAGCTCCGAAAGGACGTCGTCGAGCAGCACGAGCGGTGGGACGCCGGTTCTCGACGCGATCGCCTCCGCCTCCGCGAGGAGGAGCGAGAGGACCGCGACCCGCTGCTCTCCCTGCGATGCGTAGTGGCGGAGCTCGCGCTCGCCGATCCTGAGCTCGACGTCGTGGAGATGCGGGCCGAGGCCGGTGATCCCGCGCTCGAGATCGCGCGAGAGCCGCGATTCGAGCTCTGCGACCGTCGCGGCGGCCGAGTCGTAGGAGATCGTCGCCGCGGAGACCCCGAGCCTGCCCGCGGTCGCTTCGAAGGCCGAGGCCAGAAGCGCGACCGCCTCCCTGCGCGCCTCCACGAGGGCGGAGCCGAGAGACGCGACCGCCTCCGTCCAGGGATCGAGGGCCTCCCGGGTGGAGGCGCCGGCAGCGAGCCTGCGGAGCGCGGCATTGCGCTGGCCGACGGCTGCCCCGTACTCGGCGGGAAGGCCCGCCCGCGCCGGAAACAGCCGGCCGAGGCTCCGGTCGAGGTACGCCCGCCGCGTCGCCGGAGCCCCTTTGACCACACCGAGCCGGTCCGGTGTGAAGACGAGCGTCTTGAGCTCGTGCCGGAGCTGCTCGGCCGAGGTCAGCGGTGCACCGTTGAGCCGCGCCCGCTTCGGCTCGCGAACACCGAGCGCAAGCTCTGCCTGAAAAAACGTGCCGCCGCTCTCGCCGCCGACGCGCACGCGCGCGGCCTCGGCGCCGAAACGGACGAGCTGAGCGTCGTTGCGCGTCCGCGGAGAGAACCCCTGCGTGCCGACGTGAAGCGCCTCGAGCAGGTTCGTCTTGCCCGCGCCGTTCCGTCCGGTGACGAGGACGACGCCGGTCACGAGCTCGAGCTCGAGGCGTGCGTACGAGCGGAAGTCGCGAAGCGCGACCTCTCGCGCGATCAGCGGCCTATACGTCAGGGAGCCGGATCGGCATGATCAGGTACCAGAAGCTCTCGTCCGGCGACACGATCAGCCCTGGGCGAAGCGGATTGATCAGCTTGAGCTGGACGGTGTCGACCGACACCGCCTCGAGGCCCTCGCGGAGGAACTCCGGGTTGAACCCGATCTCGAGCGAGTCGCCCGCATAGTCGATCGGGATCGACTCCCGGGCCTCACCGACGTCCTGGGTCTGCGCGGACACGTTCAGCTCGCCCTCGGCGAAGCGGAGGCGAAGCGGCGCGTTGCGCTGCGCGAGCACGCCAGCACGGCGGATGACCTCCAGGAGCGGCGCACGGGGGGTCGCGATCTCGGCCTCGAACGTCTCCGGGAGCAGCTGCTCGTAGTTGGGGAACTGCCCGTCGATCCTCCGGCTGGTGAGCCAGACGTCGGCCGCGCCGAAGATCACGTGGTTCTCGTGCAGTCCGAGTTGGACGTCTTCACTCCCGGCTGCCAGCCGCCCGAGCTCCTGGAGCGCGCGGGCCGGGATGATCGCGTCGAGCTCGACGCCTCCTGCGGCGAGAGACGTCTCCTTCACGGCGAGCCGGTACGAGTCGGTCGCCGCCATCACGAGCTTGTCGCCGGACAGCTTCACGAGGATCCCCGTGAGCACGGGGCGCGACTCGTCGCGTGACGCCGCGCGCGAGACCTTGTCGATCGTCGCGAGCAGCTCCGGCGCTGCGATCGAGTGCAGCTCGCCGTCGACCGGCGGTAGGCGCGGGAAGTCCTCGGCGCTGTACACGTTCAGCCTCGACGAGTGGCTGCCCGAGGTCACCGTGAGGACGCCGTCGCCTTCCTCGTGCACGAGCGTCACGTTCTCGTCGGGCAGGAGTCGCGCGAGGTCCGTCAGGAGCTTCCCCGGCACGACCACGGCGCCGTCGCCGACGACCTCGCCGGCGATCGTCGCCCGGAACGAGATCTCCATGTCGGTCGCTGCGAGCAGAAGCCGGCCTTCCTCGCCACGGATGAGGATCCCACTCAGGACCTGAACCGCGCCGCGCGTCGACAGCCCCCTCGAGACGGTCGCGAGCGCAGAGGCGAGATCGGCTCTCGAGCAGGTTGCGCGGAGCTCGGTGCTGGAGGCTAGGTCTGTGTTCATGAACTAAAGAAAAAACCTTGTAGGAGTAGTAGGAGTGTGAACGACGGGGAAGACACGCCGATTCTGCCGCACGAGCGGGCAAAACGTGCGTGGACAAGGTTGTGCGTGGCCGTCCACCGGTCCCACACCCTACGCGAGCGGAACACGCGGGACCCCCACTTCAGCGGGCCTGCTTCACACGCGCGGTCAACTCTTGCACGAGGTTGTACACAGACCGGTCCTCGCTGATCAGGCGCGTGATCTTCGACGTCGCGTGCATGACCGTCGTGTGGTCGCGGCCTCCGAACTCCTTGCCGATCTTCGGCAGCGATGAGTCGGTGAGCTCTCGCGAGAGATACATCGCGACCTGGCGCGGGTAGGCGACCGACTGCGACCGGCGCGGGCTCACGAGCTCCTCGAGCGTGACGCCGAAACGCTCGGACACCGCCTCCTGGATCCGCGGGATCGTGACCTCCGGCGCCGCCTCTCCTTGTGGGAAGACGTCCTTCAGGACCTGCTCGGCTAGCTCCACGGTCATCATCCGGTCGGTGAGCGACGAGAAGGCGACGACACGCGTCAGCGCCCCCTCGAGCTCGCGGATGTTCGACGACACACGACTCGCGATGAACGTCAGAACCTCGGGGTCGGTGACGGCGATCCGCTCCGTGTTCACCTTCTTGCGGAGGATCGCGATCCGCGTCTCGAGATCGGGTGGCTGGATGTCGGTAAGAAGCCCCCACTCGAACCTCGAGCGGAGCCGCTCCTCGAGCGTCGCGATCTCGCGCGGCGGCCGGTCGGACGAGATGATGATCTGCGAGCCGCCCTCGTACAGCGAGTTGAACGTGTGGAAGAACTCCTCCTGGATCCGCTCCTTGCCCTCGAAGAACTGGATGTCGTCGATCAGGAGGACGTCGTAGCCGCGGTAGCGGCGCTTGAACCCCTCGATCCGCTTGTCGCGCAGCGAGTCGATGAAGTCGTTCATGAACGTCTCGCTCGTGACGTAGCGTCGCGTGAGCCGCCGCGAGTGCTGCCGGACGTAGTGCCCGATCGCCTGGAGCAGATGCGTCTTGCCGAGACCGGTCGAGCCATAGATGAAGAGCGGGTTGTACGCCTGTGCCGGCGCCTCCGCGACCGCGAGCGCCGCAGCGTGCGCGAAGCGGTTCGACGAGCCGATGATGAAGAGATCGAACGTGTACTTCGGGTTCAGCTCGAGCTCGGTCGTGTCGCGGTAGCGGAGCTCGGAGCTCCGATCCTGGCCGTCGGTGGCCACGGGAGCGGTGACGGCGGCACCGGCAGCCGTCGCGGGCGCCGGGGCGGCCGGCAGCACTTCCACGGGCACGCCCGGCCCGTCGGACACGACGAAGGAGACGAGAAGGTCTCGACCGAGCGCCTCGCGGGCCGCCGCCGACACGAGCGCCGCGAAGTGACTCTCGACCCAGTCGCGGGTGAAGTCGTTCGGAAGAGCGACCCGAAGCCCGCTGTCGTCCAGTGACTTGGGCTCGGCCTGTGCGAACCAGGTGTCGAAGATGGTGTCGGTGAGGGCTCTGCGGAGGCTGCCGGCGATGGCGGTCCAGGCGCTATAAGAGGTCGGTTCTGTCGTCGGCTCCAAGCCTGTGAGACTCCCTGCGGCGATCGAGAGAACGGCGAGCATAGCACCGTCGCCGAAGCCTCTCAATGGGCCTTTCCGGAGCCCTTGTGGAAGAAAACCTCGCCTATTTGCAGGGCTTTTATCTATTCCACACGTATATCCACAGCTGTGGACGAGGCGTTTGTCGTTTGCGGTCGGGGCAACCGCGTAGGCGCGTGAGCAGCGATTTCGACCCCGCCTCGGGTCGGCTCTCTGTGGAAAACCTCGGTGTCCGGAGGTTGTCTATACTCGTCGCTCCGATCCGCAGATAAAGACTCTCGCACGCCGACCAGACCGTGAAACGCACCTACCAGCCGAACGTACGCCGCCGCAAGCGGCGTCACGGGTTTCGAGCGCGTATGGCGTCGCGCGGCGGCCGCGCGATTCTGAAGCGGCGTCGCGCGAGAGGGCGCAAGCGGCTCTCGGCCTGAAGGCGCGGCACGTGCAGCGCCGCCACCGGCTCTCGCGCTCGCGCGACTTCGACGACGTGTACCGGCGGGGCACCTCGGCGTCGACGCGGTACCTCGTTCTGCATTGGTTCCCGCGCGAGGACGATCTCGAAGGTGACCCGCGTCTCGGCCTCGCAGTCCCGCGATCGGTCGGCTCGGCCGTGATCCGGAACCGGATGAAGCGGCAGCTTCGGGAAGCCTGGCGGCGTGTGCTCGCCGAGGTCCCTGCCGGCCACGACTACGTCCTCGTCGCGCGTCCCGGGCTCGCGGAGCCGGCGCAGGCTCGCGGGCAGGACTGGCTCGTTTCCGAGCTCACTGACGCGCTCGGGAGGATGCGCAAGTGAGGTATCTCGGGATCGGGCTCGTGTACGCGTGGCGCTACACCTTCGGCCTGCTGACGCCGCCGGGCACGTGCAAGTACCACCCGAGCTGCTCCCAGTATGCGATCGACGCGCTCCGGGAGCACGGGCTCGTCCGAGGCAGCGTGCTCGCGGGCTGGAGGCTACTTCGCTGCAACCCGTGGAGCCACGGCGGGGTCGACTACGCGCGTGACCAGACGGTGTTTCCCCTGTTTCGCTCGAGGCGGGTGAAGACGTGATCGTCGCCGGCGTCCTGTCTCCGATCGAGAACATCCTGACGGAGGTCCTCATCTGGTTGCACGAGACCGGGGGCCTGACCTGGGCGTGGTCGATCGTCGCGCTGACGGTGCTCGTGCGGGTCCTCCTGGTGCCGGTGGCGATCCGGCAGATCCACTCGATGCAGAGCCTCCAGATGCACGCGCCGGAGATGAAGGCGATCCAGCAGCGGTGGAAGAGCGACCGCCAGCGCCAGAGCGAAGAGCTCATGAAGTTCTACCGCGAGAACAAGATCAACCCGTACGCGTCATGTCTCCCGCTCGTCTTCCAGATCCCGATCTTCATCGCGCTCTTCTTCGTGCTCCGCGACTTCGAGGACGAGGTCTACCCGGACTACGGCGGGGTGCTCGGCTGGCTCGACTTCGTGCCCTCGATCACCGCCGGCATCACGGACCACTGGTCCGGCTACCTGCTCCTGATCATCTACGTCATCAGCCAGCTCACATCGACCTGGCTCATGTCGACGCAGATGCAGAGCCAGGCCCAGCGCATCATGTTCATGCTCCTCCCGCTCATCTTCATCCCGTTCATCCTCGAGCCGCCCGGGAGCACGGTCTTCCCCGTCGGCCTGCTCATCTACTGGCTGACGACCAACCTGTGGACGACCGGACAGGGAGTCGTCACGCGGAGGCAGATGCCGCGCCCGGTGGTGCCGCCGAAGCGGTCGAGCCGGACGCCGCCTCGCGAGGCAGCGGTCGCCGAGGAGGCGTCAACGGCAGACGGTAACGGCGAGCCGGCGTCCGCCCGCACGGGGCCTCCCCGCCGCGTCAAGCGGAAGAAAGGCGGTCGCAAGCGATGAGCGAGAAGACCTCCGAGGTGCAGGTCGAGACGACCGGGGAGACCGTCGGCGAGGCCAAGTGGACCGCGCTCCGCGAGCTCGAGCAGCTCGTCCCCGGGCTCGACCGCGAGCAGGTCGAGTTCGAGGTCGTGTCCGAGGGAGAGCGCGGCCTGCTCGGCGTGGGCTACACACCGGCCCGCGTCATCGCCAGGGTCGCAGGCGCCGCCGGCTCGACCGACGAGAGCACGAGCGAGGAGGCCTCGGCGGCCCGCGGGTTCGTGGAGCGCGTCGCAGCGGCGATCGGAGCGGACGTCACGGTCGGCGCCTCCGAGCGGGACGACGTCGTCACTGTCACCTGCTTCGGCGAGGATCTCGGGCTCCTCATCGGCAAGCACGGGCAGACGATCGATGCGATCCAGTACCTCGCGAACGCGATCGTGCGGACCGAGGGCGGAGCGCACGAGGTCGTCGTCGACGCGGCTGGCTACCGCGCGCGCCGCAGGGCCGCGCTCCAGGCGGTCGCCCAACGCGCAGCTCGGCGCGCAGCGACCACGGGGAAGGAGATCGAGCTCGACCCGATGACCTCGATCGAGCGCAAGGTCGTCCACGAAGCGCTCAAGGACGACCCGGAGGTCGAGACCGAGAGCGAGGGCACGGAGCCGAACCGGTACGTCGTCGTCTACCCGCGATCGATCGACGTCTGAGGAGCCGCTCGCCCCGGACGCGTTCCTCGAACGCTGGCTCGAGGACGCCGTCGCGACTCCCGGCGTCACCGGTCTGGCGACGCTCGACGACGCGCGCCGCGTGCTGCTCGAGGACGCAGTGCGCGCGGCGGTGCTCGTGCGCGCCGAGGACGGGCCGGTGGTGGATGTTGGCTCCGGAGGCGGCTCGCCCGGTGTACCGCTCGCGGTGCTCCTGCCCGACCGGCCGTTCACCCTGCTCGAGGCCGAGCGACGCAAGTGCGACTTCCTCCTCGGCGTGACTGCTGATCTCGCCAACGTGGAAGTCGTCTGGGGCCGCGCCGAGGAGCGCCCGCTCGAGACGGAAGGCGTCGCGCTCGCGAAGGCGCTCGCGAGGCCGCCGGTCGCGACCGAGCTCTGCCTCCCGCTCGTTCGCACGGGCGGCGCGGCGATCCTCTGGGTGGGCGAGTCGGCCGACCTCGAGCACGTTTCGCGGGCCGCCGGGACGCTCGGAGGGGGGCTGGAGTCGGCGGAGGAGGGCCTGGTCGTCCTCAGGAAGCTCGGGCCGACGCCGCCGGGCTTTCCGCGACGCCCCGGGATGGCGAAGAAACGCCCGCTGCCGTAGCGCTTCAGCCCGTCGCGTCGATCCAGAACGCCTTGTAGGCGATCCGCGGATGCGGGTGCTCGCGGTCACTCCGGCCGGCGATCTCGAACCCCCAGCCCGTGACGAGCTCCTCCTGCGTCCGGAGCTCCCGCTCCTCGTTGAAGACGCCGATCACGAGCCGCCCTGCGTAGGAGAGCACGTGCTCGACGAGCTCCTGCCGTCGCGGAACCGGCACGTAGTCGATCGCCGTCCTGACGACGTCGAACCTGCGCGGGGGCGTCCAGTCCAGCGCATTGCCGACCCAGATCCGGTCCGCCCAGTGAGGAAGCCGCCGCCGGGCGAGCTCCGCGAGCTCGGGCGAGATGTCGAGCCCGTACGGCTCGACGCCCGCCCAGCGGGCCATGCTCTCCATCAGGTGCCCGTTGGCGCAGCCGATGTCGAGGAAGCTCTGACCGACCTCGGTCGCATCGGCGACCAGTGAGCGCGCTCGTTCCCAGCCCGCCGCGTCCCGACTGCTCCCCGAGCCGCCTTCGGGCGTCTCCGCGGCGAGGTACGCGGGCACGATCAAGCCTGCGTTCGCTGCGTGCCAGCCGGCGTCGTCGAGCTTGCCGCGCGCATACGCCTCGTCGATCGCGGCCGTCTTACGCCAGCTCCGCTCCTTCGCGGCCTCGAGCTCCTCGTCCACCGGCTCGACACCTTAGAGGCGTCCGGCGCCCTCGTTAGGTTGAGCCCATGCCCGCCCGGGTGTACGCGATCGCGAACCAGAAGGGCGGCGTCGGGAAGACGACGACCGCGGTGAACGTGGGCGCCTGCCTCGCCGAGGCGGGAGAGCGCGTCCTGCTCGTCGACCTCGACCCGCAGGCGAATGCGACGTCGGGCCTCGGCTTGCGCGCGAACGGCGCTTCGACGCACGAGCTGCTCGACGGAGTCCCGCTCTCGAGCCTCGCGAAGCCCTCCGGCTTCCCGAACCTCGATGTCGTGATGGCCAAGAGCGACCTGGCCGCAGCCGCCGTCGACCTCTCCACGCGTCCCGGCGGCGAGCGCTACCTCGCGGACGCGCTCGCCGGCCGGCTCGACCCGTACTCCTTCGTCTTCTTCGACTGCCCACCCTCGTTCGGACCGCTGACCGTCAACGCACTCGCCGCGGCGAAGCGCGCGATCGTGCCGGTTCAGGCCGAGTACTACGCGCTCGAGGGGCTCTCGCAGCTCCTCGGGACGATCAACCTCGTGAAGGCGCGACTGAATCCGACGCTCGCCGTCGCCGGGATCCTCCTCACGATGGCGGACGCGCGCACGCGCCTCTCCGCCGAGGTCGAGTCCGAGCTGCGCCGGCACTTCGGAGACCTCGTCTTCACGACGACCGTGCCCCGCTCGGTCCGCCTCGCCGAGGCGCCGAGCCACGGGCTTCCCGCAATCGCCTACGACCGGCGCTCCGCCGGCGCCGAGGCCTACTGGAAGGTGGCGATGGAGCTTGTCGAGCGTTCCTAAGGAGCGGCGCGGTCTCGGACGCGGTCTCGAGGTCCTGTTGGGCGATGCCGGTCAGCCCGAGCTGCTGCACCTCCCCGTCGAATCGGTCCACCCGAACCCCCGCCAGCCGCGTCGGCGCTTCGAGCCCGAAGCAGCCGCGGGCCTCGCCGCATCGATCCGGCTCCAGGGCGTGCTGCAGCCGATCGTCGTGCGGCGCCGCCCCGAGGGCGGGTTCGAGCTCATCGCCGGCGAGCGCCGCTGGCGTGCGGCGCAGAGCGCCGGGATGCCCACGCTGCCGGCGCTCGTCCGCGACGCCGACGACAGCGACTCGCTGCTGCTCGGCCTCGTCGAGAACGTCGCCCGCGAGCAGCTCTCGGCCGTGGAGGAAGCGCGCGCCTATGCCTCGCTCGTGGACGAGTTCGAGCTCTCGCTCGGTGACGTGGCCGAGCGCGTCGGTCGCTCGAAGTCGGCGGTTTCGAACCGCCTCCGCCTGCTCGAGCTCCCGGAGGAAGTGCTGTGGATGCTCGCGCGCGGCGACCTCACGGAGGGTCACGCGCGGGCGGTGCTCGCAGTTCCGGACGACGAGGCGCGACGCCGTCTCGCCCGCCGCATCGTGAAGGAGGGGCTAACGGTGCGAAGCGCGGAGCGGGCCGCTCGGGAAGGCGGAGCCAAGCGTCGCCCGCGCCGAGCCTCGCTCCTCGACCCGGCGCTGGTCGATCGCGCAAACGCCGCAGCCGAGCGGCTCACCGGGCTCCCTGCGCGTGTGGTCGGCGGAAAGCTGCAGATCAGCTTCGAAGACGAGACGAAGCTCGAGGAGCTCGTCGAAGCGCTCGAAGCTGTCGCGTAGCGCACGCCCGAATCGACCGGAGATCGGTACTCGCACCGGCGAAGTCGGGCAAGGACCATGTCCATAAAGGGGTCTTGCTCTTCGCGCGCCGGAAAGTCGCGCTAGCGAGTTTCCGGAGTATCGCGCAAGGGCATGGGCGATCCTGGACTCGAACCAGGGGCCTCCGCCTTATCAGAGCGGCGCTCTAACCGACTGAGCTAATCGCCCGCGCCCCGGAGTTCCGGGGCAGCAACTGTAGCGAAGGCCTCGTGTCTAAGATGAGACGGGCCGGCGATGCGAGAGATGACCCTCTACGGTGTGAGCTTCGAGCCCGTCGGCAAGCAGCCGATCGTGCTGCTGAAGACGGCCGACGACGACAAGTTCCTTCCGATCTGGATCGGCCACTCGGAGGCGGCCGCGATCCTGATGAAGCTCCAGGGCGCCAGCCCGCCGCGGCCGATGACGCACGACCTCCTCTCGGACGTCGTCGCCGAGCTCCAGGGTGAGGTCGTGAAGGTCACCGTCACCGAGCTCCGCGAGAACACCTTCTTCGCCCGCATCACGATCATGCAGGACGGCCGCGAGGTCGAGATCGACTCGCGCCCGTCCGACGCCATCGCGCTCGCGGTGCGCTGCGACGCCCAGATTTTCGCGGCCGAGGACGTGATCGAGGAGTCCGGGATCGACTTCCAGGCCGAGGACGCCGATCAGCCGGGCCTCATGGCGGCGTCACGCCTGAGCGACCTCGACCCCGCCGAGTTCCGCCAGTTCCTCGAGAACGTGAGCGTTGAGGACTTCGCCTCCAGCCTCGAGGCGCTCGAGTACGACGAGCCCGTCGAGGAGGACGAGGAGGACGACGACGAGAGCGTCTGACGTCGCCCTAGACGAGCACCGACACGACGAGGGCCGTCGCATTGAAGATCGCGTGGACGAGGATGCACGGGTAGACGCTCGCGGTCTTCGAGCGAAGCCAGCCGAGTAGGACCCCGAACAGGCTCAGGATCGGGAAGCCGATGAGCAGCCCGTGCGCGGCGCCGAACAGCAGGCCTGTGACGAGGATCGCGACTCCCGTGCCGTACGGCGCGAGGAGCCTGAAGCCGAGACCGCGATACATCAGCTCCTCCACGACGGGTGCGAGGATCGCGACGGCGACGAAGTACGCGGCGAAAGCACCTGCGCGGCTCGAGTCCCAGTCCTCCGGGACGAGGCCCTGCTCGTCTCCGGCGTCGAGGAACTGCGCGTAGAACGCGCTGGCGATCCAGATCGCCAGGAGCGCAAGCGGGACGAACCCGAGCGCCACTCCCCACGAGCGTGGTCTGCGAAGCCCGAACGCGTCTCGCAAGGGAAGTCCGCGCGCGATCAGCAGGAGGATCCCGAACATGATCGTGAACTGGACGAGCGCGGCGACCGACGACGTGTAGCGGTAGGCGACGTCATCGGGAGGCTCTTCGCCGGCGAAGTACGCCGCGTAGTTCAGGGCGGTCAACGTCAGGACCAGGACGAGCCAGCCCACGAGCCGGCCGGGCAGGGGTCGGCCGAGGGTCGCGCTCTCCACGGGCGACATTTCACCACGGCGCACGCGCGGCTCCGCTGAGGAGCGCGCCCGCCGCCGTCGAAAACGGCGGAATGACGGCTAGCATCACCGCATGAGCCCGACGGGCGGAAGGCGCTCCTCGCTCGAGCCCGAACTGCTGCATGCGCGGAACCGGCGTCTGCGCGCAGCACGCCGCCGGCGCCGTCGCCGGGGGCTGATCGTCGGGTTCGCGCTGCTCGCGGCCGTAGGAGTGACTGCTGCCATCGGTGGCGGCGCGGCGGTGTTCGCCTACGGGTCGTCCTGCGATCTCGGCTCGCTCCGGTCGATCCGGATCGGCCAGAACTCGTTCCTGTACGCCGCGGACGGGTCCCTACTCGGCTCGATCCCTGCGGAGCGCAACCGGCAGCCCGTCGCCGCCGACCAGATGTCGCCCTGGATTCGGAAAGCGACGATCGCGATCGAGGACCGCCGCTTCTTCGAGCACGGCGGGGTCGACATCGAGGGGATCGCCCGTGCTGCGGTGACCGATCTCAAGGCCGGCCGCATCGTCGAGGGAGGCTCGACGATCACGCAGCAGCTCGTGCGGAACCTCTACATCTCCCGCGAGCGCACCGTCCAGAGGAAGCTCAAGGAGGCCTGCCTCGCGACGAAGCTCGAGCGGCGCGAGACGAAGCCGTGGATCCTCACGACGTACCTCAACCAGATCTACTACGGCAATCAGGCGTACGGCATCGAGGCCGCGTCGCAGACGTACTTCTCGAAGCCCTCGCGAGAGCTGACCCTGCGGGACTCCGCGCTCCTGGCGGGCCTCACGCAGGCGCCGTCGATCTTCAACCCGTTCACCGCGCCGCAGCGAGCGCGGGCGCGCCGCGACGAGGTGCTGCGGGCGATGTTCGACACCGGCGTGATCACGCAGCGCCGTTACCAACGCGCGGTGCGGTCGGGCCTCGCCCTCGTCCCCGGCAGGCTCTACAGCCAGATTCGCGAGCCGTACTTCTTCGGCTACGTCCGCGACGAGCTGATCGAGAAGTACGGCGCCGGACGCGTGCGCGCGGGCGGGCTCCGCGTGTACACGACGATCCTGCCCAAGTACCAGCGGCTCGCCGAGGACGCGATCAAGGGCACGCTCACCGAGCCGAGCGACCCGGCCGCCGCGCTCGTCTCGATCAGTCCCCGCACCGGTGCGATCAGGGCGATGACCGCCGTCGTCCCGAACCGGCCGAAGAACGAGTTCAACCTCGTTTCGCAGGCTCGGCGCCAGCCGGGGTCGACGTTCAAGACGTTCGTGCTCGCGGCGGCGATCGAGCTGGGCATCAACCCGGACTCGACCTACTACGACTCCGAGCCGTTCGTCTACAAGGTCCACCCGGTCGGCAGCTGCGAGGACGAGACCTGGTGGTGCGTCTCCACGTACGCGAACGACTACTACGGCTGGAGCTCGATTCGCAGCGCGACCATCCGCTCCGACAACACGGTCTACGCGCAGCTCACGCTTGACGTCACGCCCGAGAAGGTGGCCGACGTCGCCCGGCGGATGGGCGTCCGTTCGCAGCTCGACACCGGAGGCTCGGTCGTCCCTTCGATCGGCCTCGGGTCGGTTGCCGTGTCTCCGCTCGACCTCGCATCCGCCTACGCGACGATCGCGGCCGGAGGCGTGCACGCGGAGCCGATGGCGATCCGCAAGGTCGTCCTCCCCGACGGCCGCGAGGACAAGACGGCGGGCTGGGGTGCACCCGTGCGACGGAGAGCGATCTCGGAGGGGACCGCGGCCATGATCACGCGCATCCTCGAGCAGAACATGCAGTCCGGGACCGGAACGCGCGCCGCGTTCGGGCGCCCCGCGGCCGGCAAGACCGGGACGAACGAGGAGCACAAGGACGCGTGGTTCGCCGGGTATACGCCGGACCTCGCGACCACGACGTGGATCGGCTACACGCGAGCCGAGATCCCGATGGAGAGCGTCCACGGGATCTCCGTAAGCGGCGGCACCTTCCCGGCCGAGATCTGGCGGTTGTTCATGGAGCCTGCGCTTGAGAGCCTCGAGCCGACGCCGTTCCCGGAGCCGTCGGCCTGGCCCGAGTGGAAGGTGTTCGACGGCGACTACGCCTCGTCGTACGACCCGAACTACGTCGCGCCGGCCGAGCCCGAAGAGACCGAGACGACGCAGAAGCCGACGCCTCCGCCCGTCCTGCCCGGCCGCATCCCGTAGTGGCGGACCTGCGCACGGTCGACGAGGCGCTCGAGCTGGTGCTCGCGCGGGTGTCCCGCCTCCCCGTGGAAGCGGTGAGCCTGAGCCGCGCGGCCGGCAGGGTCGTGGCCGAGCCGGCCCTGGCGCGCACAGATCTTCCGCCGTTCCCGAGCTCGGCGATGGACGGCTACGCGGTCCGTGCGGAGGAGACGCCGGGCCGGCTCCCCGTCCACGGGCGGATCGCAGCCGGCAGCCCGCTGGTGGGCTCGCTCCCGTCCGGCTCGGCGGCCGCAATCGCGACCGGCGGGACCGTCCCCGACGGCGCCGACGCGGTCGTGCCGGTCGAGCGGACAGCCGAGTCCGACGGGTTCGTCGAGATCCAGGAAGCTGCCGCGCCGGGTGCGCACATCCGGGATCGGGGCGGTGACGTGCGCAAGGGCGAGACGATCGTCGCGCCCGGCACCGTGCTCGGATCGCCGCAGATCGGCGCGTTGGCTGCGGCGGGCGTGGCCGAGGTCGTCTGCGCGCGGCGGCCGCGGGTGGCCGTGCTGGCGACGGGCTCGGAGCTCCGGCCGCCAGGCGAGACCCTCGGGCCCGGGGAGATCTACGAGTCCAACCGGACGATGATCTCGGCCGCGCTCGCGACCGTGGGAGCTGAGATCGTGGAGCTACCGGTGGTGCGAGACGACGAGGACGCGCACCGGCGCGCGCTCGACGAAGGCCTCGAGTCGGACGTCCTCGTGACCTCCGGCGGTGTCTCGATGGGGCCGCACGACCTCGTTCGTCGCATCGCGGCGGCGCTCGGGGTCGAGGAGGTCTTCTGGGGCGTCGCGGTCAAGCCGGGCAAGCCGCTGTCGTTCGGCGTCCGCGGCTCGACGATCGTCTTCGGGCTGCCCGGGAATCCGGTCTCCTCGCTCGTCGGCTCGGTGCTGTTCGTGTGCCCCGCGCTGCGGGCGCTCCAGGGGGCGGCGCCCGGCCCTGCGTACGAGACCGGTCGCGCTGCGCGTGCGCTCCGCCGGAATCCGCACCGTGACGAGTTCGTTCGCGCTCGCCGGGACCACGACGACGAGGGCCCGCTACTTCACCCTGTCGCCGGGCAGGACTCGCACATGATCGTCCGCGCGGCGGGCGCCGACTCGCTCGTGCACGTCCCTCGCGGCACGGACGAGATCGCAGCCGGCGATCGCGTTCGTTACCTGCGCCTCCCGTAGCGCACTACGCGTCCAAGGCCGCTGCGAACGGGGCCTGGAGCGGGCGGCTCTGCGCCGCGGGCGTACGGCACGTAGCGGCCGAACGCGAGCGCGGCGAGCTGCCCGGCCACCGCTCCCCACGCGAGGCAGAGCAGGGCCGACGTGAGGGAGACATACCCGACGGTGACGAGCCCGAGAATGAACAGCGCCGCTTCCGCCGGGCCGAGGCCTACCTCGTTCGCCAGCACCACGAGGCCCAGAGCCGGGCCCACGAGCCCTGCGAGGAAGATCGCGGCGCGCGGCCAGAACCGCGTCCGGACCGGCAGCCAGATCCAGGCGTAGAGCGACGGGAGCACGAAGAGCAGCGCGTACGGCGTGACGATCGCGACGACGAAGGCCACGACCGCGAGCGTCGCCAGAGCCGTCGTGTAGCCCGCGAGCCTCTCCTCCGGCGTCGCTGCGTACGGAGGCGCGATCCGCCGTCGCGCGACGAACCAGCCGAGTGCCAGGGCGATGACGAGCAGGCCGAGCGCTGCGAACGGCGGATCCGCGACCAGTTCGGCGTACGGCGGGAGCGGCAGTGCGTCTCCGGTCGGGAAGACGCCTGCGAGCGCACCGAGCCACACGAGGAGCCCTGCGTACAGCCAGACGAGCAGCCGGGTCCGAAGCGCGCGGAACGCAGGTTTCAGCGGAAGCATGCGCCGCCGGGCCCTGACGAGCAGATCGAGCGCGCCCAGCGCGAACGGCACGACGGCCACGATCAGCGTCAGCCGGAAGGTCCAGCCGCTCGCCGCGCGGTCTTCGAGGAACAGGCTGTCGTGTGTCGGGAACACGCGTCCGGCGCTCGCGTCGACAGAGCCGATGAGCGACTCGGTCGCGCGTCCCAGCCTCGTGAACCGTTCGACGGCGAGCGGCGCTGCGGTATCGCCGGCAGGAACTCCGGGATCGTCCGGGTCGTGCGTGGTGAGCGTCACCGTCGCGATGCCGCGCCCGAGGAGAGGCCCCTGCTCTCCGGCCGCGAACGGGATCGCGAGGTCCACGAGCTGCGTCGCGAGCGAGGGAAGTGCGGGCTCGCGTCCGTAGTGCTCCTCGACCCGCGCCGAAGCGGTCTCGACGAGAACGCGGGACGGCGAGCGTGCGTCGTCGCCCGCGATTGCGAGCCGCGGCCGCCCGCGGCCGCCGATCCCGTCGAGGACGACCGCTGCGATGGCGCCCTCGGCGTACGGCGAACGCTCCGCGAAGCGCCGGACGCCGGCGCCTCCGTATGCACCTGCATCCGTCGACACGAGAACGAGCGTCCGATCTGGCTGGGGCGCCGGCGCGAGGTCCAATTGCCCGTAGCCGCGCGCGAGCTCGGCGAGTGCGGCTGTCCCCGACGCGTTGTCGCCGAGCGGTTGCGAGACGCCGGCGTTGTCGCGATGCGCGACGACGATGATCGCCTCCTCGGATCGGCCGGGGATCACGGTGACGACGTTTCGAAGCTCGACGACGCCGAGGTCGGGGATGTCGGTGCTCCAGACGTCCTCTTCGGTCGGCAGACCCAGCCGTTCGATCGCGTCCGTGTACCAGAGCGTGGCCGCCTCGGCCTCCGCCGTCCCGGGGACCCGCGACGGGTGCTTGGTGGCGAGGTCGGTTGCCAGCGACGCCGCTTCGGCGCCGTTGAAGAGCGGGTCGAGCGTAGGCGGCGGGAGGGTCCCCGTTGGCGATATCGAAAACAGCAACGCCAGCAGAGCCGGCGCGACGACGATCGTCGCAACTCGCACGAGTCGGGTGTTGAGCGGCTTGTCGACGGTGCCGCGTCGCGCCCGCCGCCTCAATCCTCCCGGCCGAGCGGCTTCCATCGCGGCGGAATACTAGGCAGCGCGGTCGGCGGACGGGCATCCTTAACATCACCGCAGATGTCCACGACCGCCTCGACCATCCTGCTCGTCGACGACGAGGACTCCATCCAGACCCTGCTGACGTTCCCGCTCGAGCGGGACGGCTACCGCGTCGTGCAGGCTCGCGACGGCGAGGAGGCGCTCCGCCGGTTCGGCGAGGAGGAGGTCGATCTCGTCGTTCTCGACGTGATGCTGCCGCGTCTCGACGGGCTCGAGGTCTGCAAGAGGCTCCGGACGCAGAGCAGCGTCCCGATCATCATGCTGACGGCGCGCGGCGAGGAGCTCGACAAGGTGCTCGGCCTCGAGCTCGGCGCCGACGACTACATCACCAAGCCGTTCTCCATCCGCGAGTTCCGGAGCCGCGTGCGCGCGCTGTTGCGCCGCGCCGCTGCCCCGCACACCGGCAAGGACCGCGTCGAGACGATCGATCGCGGAGAGCTCAAGATCGACCTGCCGCGGAGGGCGGTCGAAGTGCGAGGCGAGCCCGTCCAGCTCACCTTCATCGAGTTCGAGATGCTCGCGCTCCTCGCCTCGAGCCCCGGCGTCGTGTTCTCGCGGCGGGAGCTGCTGGAGCGGCTGCGCGGTGGCGCCGACTACCGCGAGCCGCGCACGATCGACGTCCATGTGCGCCACCTGCGCGAGAAGATCGAGCGCGACCCCTCGAACCCCGAGCTGATCCTGACGATTCGGGGGGCGGGGTACCGATTCAGGTCTGAGTGACGTGAGCATCCCGGGCGGCATCCGCGTCCGCCTCGCGCTCGGTCTCGTCGCGATCGTGGCCGGCGCTCTCGGCACCGCCTATCTGATCGTCGTCCCCTCGCTCGAGCAGCGGCTCGTCGATGCGAGGCTCGACTCGCTCGCGAATCGCGCGGTCGATCTGACGAGCGAGCTGTCGGACGACAACTCCTCGTGGGACGCGACGATCGACGAGTTCGCCGCGAGAACGAATTCGCGCGTGGTCCTCTTCACCGTGCTCGACCGGAATCCGCCGACGCTCCTTCCCCAGGCAGGGGGTTCACGGGGAATCGACGAGGACCCGATCGCGCTCGCGGCGGTCCGGAGCCAGCAGGTCGAGCGCGGCCGTGTCATCGCAGGCTCCGAGGAGTACGCAGAGGTCGCGGTGCCGCGCCCGTTCGAGACGGTCGAGACGGTCGTGCTGTTCCGGAGCCCGCTCGCGGACTCGCTCGAGACGGTCGCGCTCGTCGAGCGCCGGCTTCTGCTCGCGACCGCGTTCGCGCTCGTGCTCGCGCTCGTGCTCGGCCTCACTGCGGCCGGGATGCTCGCTCACCGCCTGCGGCGGCTCGAAACCGCGGCCGATCGGATCGCCGGTGGCCACTTCGACACCCCGATCGTCGATCGCGGTGACGACGAGATCGGGCAGCTGGCCTCCAGCTTCGACCGCATGCGCGTCCAGCTCGCGCAGCTCGACACCGCGCGCAAGGAGTTCGTCGCGAACGCGTCGCACGAGCTGCGGACGCCGCTGTTCTCTCTCGGCGGTTTCCTCGAGCTGCTCGCAGACGAGGAACTCGACGACGACACGCGGCGGGAGTTCCTCGCAACGATGCAGGGGCAGGTCGAACGGCTCACGAAGCTCTCGACCAACCTGCTCGACCTGTCGAGGGTCGACGCCGGGCAGCTCCGGGTCGCCACCGAGCCGATCGACCTGGGCGACGTCGTCGAGAAGCTCGGGGAGGAGTTCGAGCATCTCGCTGACTCGTCCGGGCACGTGCTCGAGGTGGACGCGGACGGTGCCGCTTGGGCGCTCGCCGACCCCGATCGCGTCGCGCAGATCGGGCGGGCGCTGCTCATGAACGCGCTCGTGCACACGCCGGAGGGCACGCGCGTCGTCGTTCGCGCGGCGCAGCAGGGCGATCGTGCGGAGCTGATCGTTGCGGACGACGGGCCGGGGATCCCGGCCGACCAGCGCGCCGCGGTGTTCGAACGCTTCTACCGGGTCGAGGGCGGCAAGGCCTCCGGCAGCGGACTCGGGCTCGCCATCGCGTGGGAGCTCGCGCGCCTGATGAACGGGACGGTACGGCTCGAATCCGAGCCGGGCCGCACCGTCGTCACCCTCGACATTCCGTTTTCACGTGAAAACGGCAACGGCTCGTCCGCCGACTGAGCGACATGCGCGCCGCGCGACCGAGCTCGCGAGAGCACCGCGGTCTACGATCCCGGCGTGCTCAGGACCGAGAGCAGTTGACCGACCTGTCGCATATCGACGACGCGGGTCGGGTGGAGATGGTGGACGTCGGCGGAAAGCCGGTTTCCCGCCGCCGGGCGGTCGCGCGCGCGCGTGTTCGCATGGCGGCTGCGACGGCTGAGCGCCTCCGCGCGCTTCCCAAGGGAGACGCGCTCGTGACGGCCCAGCTCGCGGGAATCATGGCCGCGAAGCGGACGGCCGAGCTCATCCCGCTCTGCCATCCGCTTCCGCTCACGCACCTCGACGTCTCGCTCGAGGTCGGCGAGAGCGGAGGTGGCGATCGAGGCGTCGGCGGAGACGACCGCGCAGACGGGCGTCGAGATGGAGGCGCTCGTCGCTGCGTCCGTTGCGGCGCTGACCGTCTACGACATGGCCAAGGCGATCGACAAGGAGATGGAGATCTCGGACGTGCGGCTCGTCGAGAAGTCGAAGGAGCCGGCCTCGTGAGGGCCGCCGTCCTCACCGTGTCGGACGGCGTGCACGCGGGTGAGCGCGACGATCGCAGCGGCGAGCTGCTCGAGGAGCTGCTCGCGGCCGAGGGGTTCGACGTCGTGCGCCGGGTCGTGCCCGACGAGCGCGACGCGATCACGGATGCGATCGCGGAGCTCGCGGCCGCCGCGGCTCTCGTCCTCACGACCGGCGGCACCGGCTTCGCTCCGCGCGACGTGACGCCCGAGGCGACACGCAGCATCCTCGACCGTGACGCTCCCGGCATCGCGGAGGCGATTCGCGCCGACGCGCTCGCCCGCACGCCGCACGCGCTCCTCTCGCGAGGAGTCGCCGGGCTGCGCGGTGCGACGCTCGTCGTGAACCTCCCGGGCTCTCCCGGTGGCTGCCGCGACGGGTTCGCCGTCATCAGGCCGGCCGTGCGCCACGGGCTCGAGCTCGCGGCCGGCGGGACCGCGACCGCGCACGAGCAGACGTGACGCACGACGGCCGCACCGCTGCCCCGCCGCCTCGCCTCGCTCGTCCGGATCGAGCACACGGTGTTCGCGCTCCCGTTCGCCTACGTCGGGGCGTTTCTGGCCGTCGACGGCTGGCCCGGCGCCGCTGACGTCCTCTGGATCACCGTTGCGATGACGGGCGCGCGGACGCTGGCGATGGCGCTGAACCGCCTCGTCGACGCCGACCTCGACGCTCGCAACCCGCGGACCGCATCGCGAGAGCTTCCGACCGGCGCGCTCAGCCGCACGCAGGTCGCCGTGCTGTCGGCCGCGGCCTTGGCGGTCTTCCTCGTCGCGGTCTTCCAGCTCGACCCGATCGTTCGCTGGCTCTGGCCGATCCCGATCGCGATGTTCTTCGTCTACCCGTACCTCAAGCGCTTCACCTGGCTCTGCCATCTCTGGCTGGGTGCGTGCCTCGGCCTTGCTCCCGTGGGCGCCTGGCTGGCGGTATCGGGGACGGCGCCGTGGGAGGCGTGGGCGCTCGGGGGCGCGGTGCTCTTCTGGGTCGCGGGCTTCGACGTCTTCTACTCGCTCTTCGACCTCGAGCACGACCGGCAGGAAGGGCTGCACTCGTGGGCGACCCGCTTCGGGGAGCAGGGCGCGTTCGCCGGGGCACGTGTTTTCCATATAGGCACCGTTCTGCTGCTTGCAGCGGCGGGCCTCGGGCTGGACGTCGGCGCTCTCTACTGGCTCGGCGTGGTGGCCGTCGCGACCCTGCTCGGCTACGAGCATTGGATCGTGCGTCCGGGCGATCTTCGCCGCCTCGACGCCGCCTTCTTCACCGTCAACGGCGTGATCAGCGTCGTCTTCTTTGCCTTCGTCGCCGCGGACGTGCTCCTCGGGTGATCCGCGCCCTCGGGATCGAGAAGCGGTACGGGCGCAAGCGGGTGCTGCGTGGGATCGACGTCGACCTCGCGCGCGACGGGCTTCTGCTCGTGACCGGGCCGAACGGTTCCGGCAAGACGACGCTCCTCAGGATCCTGGCCGGGCTCACCGCGCCGACCCGCGGGACGATCGACGCGACGGTCGACCGGGGCCGGCTCGGGTACCTCGGACATGAGCCGCTCGTCTACCGGGAGCTCACTGGACTCGAGAATCTCGACCTCTTCGGGCGGCTGTACCGCGTTCCCGAGCGGCGCGAGCGGATCGGGATGCTCCTGGAGCGGTTCGGCCTCTGGGAGGCCCGGAACGAGCGGGTCGCCGCGTACTCGCGGGGCATGACGCAGCGGCTCGCGCTCTGCCGGACGCTGCTCCACGACCCCGAGCTCCTCGTCCTCGACGAACCGTACGCCGGGCTCGACGAGCACGGGGCGGCGCTCCTCGACCGCGAGCTCGCCGAGCTGACGGGCGGCCGCGCGCTCGTCGTCTCCACGCACGACCCCGCGCGGGTCGAGCCGATGGCAACGGACAGGCTCGCGCTCGCGTGACCTACCTCGCCGACGTCGCCGCGCTCACGCGCAAGGACCTGCGGGTCGAGCTCCGCGCGCGGGACACGCTCCCGGCGATGCTGTTGTTCGTCCTCTCGTCGCTCGTGGTGTTCCACTTCGCGACGCCGGAGGGGACCGGTGACGACGCGGCGTACGGGCTCCTCTGGGTCGCGATCGTGTTCACCGCTCTCCTCGGCCTCGCGCGCGCGTGGGTGCCGGAGCACGAGCACGGTGTCCTCGACGGTCTCGTCCTCGCGCCGTGCGACCGAAGCGCGATCTGGCTCGGCAAGACGCTCGCGACGCTGGCGTTCCTGCTCGCGGCGCAGGCTGTCGCGCTGCCCGCTTTCGTGCTCTTCTTCGCTCCGCTCGACGCGACTGCCCTCGCGGGGGTCCTCCTCGCCGATCTCGGGATCTGCGCCGTCGGCTCGCTGATGGCGGCGCTCGCGGCCGCCGGTCGTGCGCGAGAGCTGCTGCTGCCGCTGTTGTTCCTCCCGCTCGCGATCCCGCTCGTCGTCGGAGGCGTCGGAGCTGCCATCTCGCCCGACGGGGAGCGCTACCTGCTCCTCCTCGTCCTGTACGACGCGATCTTCGCGGTACTCTCGTGGGCGTCGTTCGAGTACGTCGTGACCGAGTCGTGAGAGCCAGCTGACCGCGCGCATCACCAGTCTTCCGACGCTGGCCGGCGCCGCGGCCGTGCTCATGGGGCTCGCAGTCGTCTTCGCGTTCTTCGTCGCACCGGAGGACGCGTTCCAGGGCGTTTCGCAGCGGATCTTCTACATCCACGTCCCGATCGCGTTGACCGCCTACTTCTGCTTCGGACTCGGCGCGTGGAAGGCGCTGCTGCTGCTCTGGCGGGGCGGCGAGCGCTACGACCTCGAGAGCTACGTCGCGATCCACCAGGGCACCATCTTCGGCTCGCTGACCCTCATCACCGGGTCGATCTGGGCGAAGGCGTCGTGGGGAGTGTGGTGGAGCTGGGACTCGAATCAGCTCGTTCTCTTCCTCACGCTCTTCCTCTTCTACTGCGCGTACTTCATGCTGCGCTTCTCGCTCCCCGAGGGGCCGCGGCGCGAGCGGTCGTCTGCGGTGTACGCGCTCTTCGGCGTGGCGCTGATCCCGGTCAGCTTCTTCGCCATCCGGCTCGCCGAGGACTTCATCCATCCGGTGGCCTTCAAGCGAAGCGGGCCCGACATGGAAGGATCGATGTTCCTGACGTTCTGCATCTCCTGGGCGGCCGTGACGCTCCTGGCGTACGTGCTGTACCGAGTGGAGCTCGTCGGGAAGCGGCTCGACAGCGACCTGCGTGAGTTGCGCGAGGCTCTTCAGTGACCCAGGGCCAGTACGTCGCGGCGGCGTACGGCGTCGTCTTCGTCTTCGTGCTCGTGTACGTGGCGATCATCGCCGCGAAGCTCGTCCGGCTCCAGCAGGAGACGTCCGAGCTGCTCGAGCTCGCCCGCCGCAGAGAGGCTGAGCGGCGGGGGACGTGACCCGCCGGTCCCGTGTCTATGCTGCGGCCCGTGCTGAGGGCAGGGCAACGAGTGACTGAAGCAGCGTGAGGCGACCACTGCTCGCCGGTCGCCCGCTGCCGGTGCAGGCACCGACCGCGTTCGTCCGCATCCGGCCGGCCGGAACGCGGCTCTGCGGCGAGCCCCGCTTCTCGCGCACCTGTCGCGTCGCGGCTCGCGCGAAGCGCTGCCGCTAGCCAGCCGCAGCAGGGCGGACGTTACGCTCCACCTGTGTTCATCACGTTTCTGAGCGACTTCGGGCTGAAGGACGACTTCGTGGGCACGTGCCACGGAGTCATGAAGCGGATCGCTCCGGACTCGCAGATCATCGACATCACCCACGGGATCCCCGCCACGGCGGTGCTCCAGGGCGCTCTCGTCCTCGCGAACACGATCGTCTACA
Source organism: uncultured Actinomycetes bacterium (assembly GCA_963716605.1). Taxonomy (GTDB): domain Bacteria; phylum Actinomycetota; class Thermoleophilia; order Gaiellales; family Gaiellaceae; genus GMQP-bins7. The sequence continues at coordinate 388,183 of CAVQTO010000002.1, forward strand.
TGCCCGTCGGCGTGCACCTCGCCGTCGTCGACCCTGGGGTCGGCGGCCCGCGGCGCGCGATCGCGCTTCGAGACCGGGACGACCGGCTGTACGTGGGGCCCGACAACGGGCTCTTGCTTCCGGCCGCGCGGCGGGCGGGGGTCGCCGTCGCGCACGAGCTTGCCAACCCGGAGTACGCGCTCGAGTCCATCTCGCGAACGTTCCACGGGCGAGACCTGTTCAGCCCGGCGGCCGCCCACCTTGCGCGTGGGGTCGACCTCGCAGACCTCGGACCACCTCTCGACCCAGAGTCGCTCGTGAGCCTCGACGTTCCCGAGCCTGTGGTTGCGGACGGCGTGCTCCACGCCACGCTCCTCTACGTGGACAGCTTCGGGAACATCGCCCTCAACCTGACCCGTGACGACGTCGAGCAGCTCGGGGTTCTGTCCGGCTCGCGGGTGGAGCTCGAGCTGACCGGCGAGCGCTACTACGCGGTCATGGCGAGGACCTTCGCGGACGCTCGCCCGGGCGACGTGATCCTCTACGAGGACAGCTACCGCAACATGTCCGTCGCGATCTCCCGCGGGAGCGCCGCCCGGATGCTGCACGCAACGCCCGGCCAGCGCATCAAGATCACTCCCGTGGTTTGAGGTTCGGCCGAAGTGCGGTAATCTCCGGCGCAGAAGGGACGTCCGTGATGCGCCTGTCAGCGGTCCGGACGTCTCTTTTCGTGGTCTACGAAACGGGCGGGCGGTCGAGGCTCCAGGGGCGAGCTGCCTCGAGCTGGGCTGCGAGCCTGATCAACCGCGCTTCCCCGGCCGGGCCTCCGATCGCCTGCACGCCGATCGGGAGCCCCTCACTGCTGCGGTGGAGCGGCAGGGACATGGCCGGAAGGCCTGTGAGGTTCGCGACCGCTGTGAACGGCGTGAAGACGGTGTTTCGGCGCAGCTGCTCGATCGCGCCGTCGACTCCCTCGTGCTGCCAGCCGATCGGGACGGGGGGAAGGGCGAGCGTCGGGGTGAGGACGACGTCGACCTCGTTCCAGAAGGCGACGATGCGCCGCGCCGCCTCGAGGAGGCGCATGGTCGCGTTCGCGTACTCCTCCGAGGACGTCCGCCGCGCTTCCTCGACGAGGCCGCGGTTGAGCGCAGTGAAGTGCTGCGGGTCGATCGGATAGAGGGTCGCGCTGACCTGCCAGACGACGAGGAACGATTCGATGAGCTCGCTCTCGCCCCAGGGCGGCGTGGCGTCGACGACGTCGTGTCCGAGCTCCTCCAGAAGGGCTGTCGCAGAACGCAGCGCTGCCGCGCAGTCCTCGTGCACCGGCGTGTCGATCGGCGGATCGGATGTCACCGCGATCCGGAGACGGCCAGGGTCCTCACCGACCTCGTCGGCGAACGGGCGCTCGGGCTCGGGCGCCCACCAGGGATCGCCCGGCTCGTAGCCGGCGAGCACGTCGAGGAGGCGGGCGGCGTCCTCGACGGTCCGGGAGAGGGGGCCGGCTGTCGAGAGTCCCTCGAGCGAGTGGAACGGTGCCGGCGAGACACGACCCCGCGCCGGCTTCAGCCCGAAGACGCCGCAGCACGAGGCCGGGATGCGGATCGAGCCGCCGCCGTCACTCCCGTGCGCGAGCGGCGCGAGACCGGCCGCGAGGGCTGCGGCGGACCCGCCGCTAGAGCCTCCAGGAGTCTTGCCCGTGTCCCATGGGTTCCGAGTGTCGCCGTTCAGGTCGGACTCGGTGAACGCGATCGTCCCGAACTCCGGCGTGTTCGTCTTGCCGACGATTACGAAGCCCGCCCCGCGGATACGCCGCACCACCGCCGTGTCGAAGTCGGGCACGTTGTCGGCTAGCGCGCTGCAGGAGTACGTCGTGCGCGTCCCGGCCGTGGCGGTCAGGTCCTTGACGGCGATGGGCACGCCGCGAAACGGAGCGTCGCCGCTGCGCTCGTCCGACTCGCGTGCGTCCGCGAGCGCCGCCTCTCCGCGCACGGTGACGAAGGAGTTGAGCTCGGGATCGAGGCGCTCGATCCGCTGGAGATAGAGCTGGACGAGCTCGACGGAGGAGACCTCGCCTGCGCGTACGAGCCGGGCCTGCTCGGTCGCCGACAGGAAAGGCAGCTCCATCTCGGCGACCGTAACAGCCTGGACTCGTGAGATGGCGAGGGCCGGACTTGAACCGGCGACACCACGGTTTTCAGCCGTGTGCTCTACCAGCTGAGCTACCTCGCCGCGGGCGACTCAGTCTAGCCCTGCTTCGCGCTTGGTCGCGGATCGCATAGCGTTCCGCGCCGTGGCGAAGACGAAACGCAACGTGACGATCATCGGGGCGGCGCTCGACCTCGGCCAGGGCCGCCGCGGTGTCGACATGGGGCCTTCGGCGATGCGCGCGGCCGGGCTCGAGGAGCGGCTGCGCAGTCTCGGATACGAGGTCCGGGACCGGGGGAACGTGGCGAGCCCGGAGCCGGAGGAGACTGCGCTGCACGACGAGCGCGCGCGCTTCCTTCCCGAGATCAAGGAGACGTGTGAGCGCGTCGCGGCGCTCGTGGCGGCGGCGCGTGCCGCCGGCGAGATCCCGCTCGTCCTGGGCGGCGACCACTCGGTCGCGCTCGGGACACTCGGAGGGCTCGCGTCGGTTGACGGTGCCGGCGGCGTGCTCTGGGTCGATGCGCACTCGGACGTGAACACGCCGGAGACGAGCCCGAGCGGGAACGTCCACGGAATGCCGCTCGCGGCGGCGCTCGGGCTCGGCGGGCCTGCGTTCGAGAGCAACGCATGGCCGCTGCCGGCGGTGGATGCGCGGCGGGTCGCGTTGATCGGCACGCGCGAGCTCGACGCGGGCGAGCGGGTGCTGCTGCGCGAGGCGGGCATCCGCGTCTTCACCATGAGCGAGGTCGACCGGATCGGGATCGAGCGCGCGGTGCGGGAGGCGCTCGACCGGGTCTCCGGCCCAGGGTTCGTCCACGTCTCGCTCGACATGGACGTGCTCGACCCGGTGGTCGCGCCCGGCGTCGGCACGCCGGTTCGCGGGGGACTGACGTACCGCGAGGCCCACCTCGCGCTCGAGCTCGTCGCCGAGTCGGGGCTCGTCAGCGCCCTCGAGGTGGTCGAGGTCAACCCGATCCTCGACCGCGAGAACACGACCGCGCTGACGGCGGTCGAGCTCGTCGCGAGCGCGCTCGGGAAGAAGATCCTCTAGAGCGATGTAGGCCCCGACGCGAGGGAGGGCGAGGTCGCCCGGATCAGGGCTGAACGCGCGAGCAACTTGGCGCGAACTCGTGACCCACGTGTGAGCGAATCCCCGATAGCGTGTCGTCAGGGACACGGGAGTGCCCCTGGGGGTATGTGGGGCTTGTGGCCTCGCTCGGGCGGTACGGCAGGCTACGTCGCGGGCGTGCCCGCGAACTGCGGGATGATGTCGCTCCCGTAGGCGGCGAGCGTGTCCTCCTGCCCCTCCGTCATGAGGTAGATGTTGAACTGGTCGACGCCGACCGCCTCGAGCTCCTTGAGCTTCGCGGCCGCCTGCTCTGCGTTCCCGAGCACGCAGAAGCGGTCGCAGATCTCGTCGGTGACGAACTCGCCGTGCTTCGCGCCGACGCGGGAGTGCTCCTCGTAGTCGTAGAACTTCCGCACGCGCACGAACTCGGTGAGCTCCTTCGGGATGTCCGACTCGAACCCGTACCGCTCGATCAGGTCCATGACGTGGTTCGAGACCATCGCCGGGAACCAGCGCACCTGCTCGCGCGCGTCCGCGATGTCGTCCGAGATATGGCTCGGCGCGCAGACGATGCACTCGAGCGCGTCCGGGTCGCGGCCGGCTTCCTCCGCTGCCGTCCGGGCCGTGTTCATGATCCACTGGATGATCACGGGATCGGCGAGCTGGATGATGACGCCGTCGCCGACACGGCCCGGCGACCGCCAGCGCCTTCGGGCCGTAGCCCGCGACGTGCATCGGGATCTCCGGGAGCTCGGGGCGCACCCACTTCAGCGACAGTTCCTTGTCGTTCCAAAGAACCTCGCGGCCGTTCATGAAGTCCTTGATCATCGCGAGTCGCCGCTCGAACTCGGCGACCCGAACGGGCTTCTGCCCGATGAACCGCCGCGCGGAGTCGCCGCGGCCGATGCCCATCACCATGCGGCCGTCCGAGATGTCGTGCAGCGTCGCGTAGCCGCTCGCGAGCACGGTCGGCTCGCGTGTGCCCGGGTTCGTGACGCAGTGCCCGAACTTCATCGTCGAGGTCGCCTCGGCGGCGAGGGTGAGGAGCGGGAACGACTCCTGCCAGAGGACGTGGGAGTCGTACGTCCAGCCGTACTCGAAGCCGTGCGACTCCGCGAGCGCGAACAGCTCGACGAGCCGCCGCGGCGGGGGGTCGGGAAGGACGGTGACGCCGAAGCTCAAGGACATGGGCTCTCCCGGGTTCGCGAGCAGAAGCCGTAAGTATCCCGCGCCAAGCCAGGCGATTTCCAGCGCGGCGGGTTACGACGCGACGCGCCCGCCGCCGCCGGCGACCCAGTCGAGCGTCCTGCGCGCGAGGCCGTCCAGGGCGGCCACGGCGAGCTCGAGGTGCTCCTCCTTCGTGTCCTCGAGCTTCGTGTGCGAGAGGCCGCGCAGGCTCTGGACGAACAACATCACCGTCGGTACTCCGGCCCGCGACACCTCGGCGGCGTCGTGCAGCGGGCCGGACGGCAGGCGGTGGGACGTGCCCGAAGCCTCCGTGATCGACTCCTCCGCGAAGCCGACCAACGTCTCGTCGAACAGGATCGGCTCGATCGACCAGATCCTCTCCCACTCCACGTCGATTCGCTCCTCGTTCGCGAAGCGCGCGGCTGCCTCCTTCGCATGCGCGAGGAGCGCTGCCAGCTTGTCGGCATCGAGGTGGCGCTGGTCGAGGAGCTGCTCCGCGGTCTCGACCACGGAGGTCACGATCCCCGGCTTGCAGGTGACCCCGCCTGACGTGCAGACGGCCCCGTCGCCGACGCGCGCGGCGATGTCCCTGATCTCCAACGCGAGCTTCGCGGCGCCGGCGAGTGCGTCGCGCCGCTCGGCCATCGGGGTCGAGCCCGCGTGCGCGGCCTGCCCGCGCCAGGTGATCCGGTGGCGCTCGACGCCGAACGTGCCGAGGACGACGCCGAGCGGCAGGTCGAGCGACTCGAGGACGGGGCCCTGCTCGATGTGGAGCTCGAGGTAGGCGGCGGCGGTGTCGAGCTGGTCTCGCGCCTCCAGCGCTCGGTCGAGATCTACACCGAACGCGGCAAGGGCGTCGGGCAGGGAGACGCCGTCGGCGTCGGTGAGCGCGCGGAGCTCGTCCTGGTCGGCCATGGAGCCGGCGGCGGCGCTCGATCCGAAGAGGCTCCGCCCGAAGCGCGCCCCCTCCTCGTCCGCCCAGTTGACGAGCCGAAGCGTGACCGGAGGCGTCCCTTCCTCCGCGACGCGCCGAAGCACTTCCACCCCGGCGACGACGTTGAGGCACCCGTCGAGCCAGCCGCCGTTCGGGACCGAGTCGATGTGACCGCCGATGAGAATCGCGCGCTCCGAGTCGCCGCGGAGCGTGAACCACTGGTTTCCCGCCGGGTCGATCTGCTCGGCGACGCCGGTCTCCCGGACCTTCTCCCGAAGCCACGCGCGCGCCTGCTCCCAGGTGTCTGTCCACGCGACGCGCTGCGCCCCCGCGTCGTCACCGGTCAGCGCCCGGAGCTCCTTCAGCTCGGCGACGGTGCGGGCGGGGTCGAGCGGCACGGCGCGACTCTAACCCTGAAGAGCTCTGTGGTGGAATAGCCCCATGGCCTACGTTGCCTCGGCGCCGGCGCGATCCGGCTTTCTCGAACGGGAGCGGATGCGCGGCGTGGCGGTCCGTGTCGGGCTCTTCCTCGCGGTGCTCGTCTTCCTCTGGGGGCTCTGGGAGGCGTGCCGCTGGGTCGCGGAGTCGACGGGCCTCCGCGTCGGCCAGTTCGAGGCGAACGATCGGACGATGCCGCACATCCACGACATCGTCGGCCAGCTCTTCGAGCCGTCACGGCGCAACGGGCCGCTGCTGATCGACGTCCTCTGGGACGCCGCCCTCTTCACGGCGAAAGAGGCTGCGGTGGGATTCGTCCTCGGCGCCTTCGTCGGATTCGTCCTCGGCGCCGTGCTCGCGCACTCGGGACTGCTCCAGCGGGGGTTCCTGCCGTACATCGTCGCCTCGCAGACGATCCCGATCCTCGCCGTCGCGCCGATGGTCGTCGTCTGGGTGAACCCGCGGCTCCCGGACGACCTCAAGGACTGGGGCGCAGTCTCCGTCATCGCCGCCTACCTGACGTTCTTCCCGGTCGCGATCAACACGCTGCGCGGCCTCACATCGGTCGACCCACGCGCGCTCGAGCTCATGCGGTCGTACGCTGCCGGCAGCTGGGGCGTCCTCTGGAAGCTCCGCTTCCCGGCCGCCCTGCCGTTCATCTTCACGGCGCTGAAGATCGCCGCGCCCGCGAGCGTGGTCGGCGCGATCATCGGGGAGCTGCCGGCGTCCGTCCAGGACGGGCTCGGCGGGGCGATCCTCAACTTCAACCAGTACTACGTGACCTCGCCGACGAGCCTGTGGGCGACGAACCTGATCGCGGCGCTGCTCGGGATCGCGTTCTTCCTCGTCGTTCTCCTCGCCGAGCGGCTCGTCGTCCGCCGAGCCCCGGAGCACTTCGCATGACGTCGCAGCCGGTCGTCACGCTGCGGGACGTCACGAAGACGTTCGGCGCCGGCGCCGTCACCGCGCTCGACCTCGATCGACCTCGACGTCGGACCCGGGGAGTTCGTCTCACTCATCGGGCCGTCGGGCTGCGGCAAGTCGACGCTCCTCCGGATCGTCGGCGACCTCGTCGAGCCGACCTCCGGCGACGTCGTCGTGAACGGGAAGAGCGCGCGTCAGGCACGCCTCGACCGTGACTACGGCATCGTCTTCCAGGACTCGGTGCTCTACGACTGGCGGACCGTCGCCAAGAACATCGCGATGCCGCTCGAGCTGCTCGGCTGGGACCGCGCGAGACGGGCTGCCCGCGTGCGCGAGATGATCGCGCTCGTCGAGCTCGATGGCTTCGAGGAGCACCACCCGTGGCAGCTCTCCGGTGGGATGCAACAGCGCGTCTCGATCGCGCGCGCGCTCTCGTTCAACCCCGCGCTGCTGCTCATGGACGAGCCCTTCGGCGCGCTCGACGAGATGACGCGCGAGCGCCTGAACAGCGAGCTTCTGCGGATCTGGGACGCCAGCGGCAGCACCGTCCTCTTCGTCACCCACTCGATCGCGGAGGCGGTGTTTCTCTCGCGCCGCGTTGTCGTGATGTCGCGTCGCCCGGGCCGCGTCGCCGCCATCGTCGACGTCGACCTGCCGCAGCCGCGGAACGCGGACACCCGTGAGCAGCCGCGCTTCTTCGAGCTCGTCACGACCGTCCGGGACCGCCTTCGCGAGGGTGGCCTCGACGAGGAGAGCACCGCGCCGGGCGAGGGCGAGCTGCTCGACGGTGGAGGAGACGCCGTGACCGCTCGCCTGCGGCTCGCCCTCGTTCTTCTTGAAAGCGTGGGGAACCTCCCTGCTCCCCACACCCCTCCCCGCTCACGGGCCAGAGGGCAACCCGTGAGCACCCGCTCGCGCCGGCTCGCCGAGGAGTGGGTTCCCGCGCTCGTCGTCTTCGTCGCCGGGATCGTGATCTGGGAGGGGATCGTGCGCGGCTTCGGGATCGAGAACTTCCTGCTGCCGGCGCCGTCCGACATCGTCCAGACCTTGTGGTCCGACCGGGGCGAGCTGTGGAGCGCAGCGTTCTTCACCTTCCGGGAGGCGGTCGCGGGATTCGTCGTCGGCTGCAGCGCCGGCTTCCTCGTCGCTCTCGTCCTCGCCCGCTGGCGGCTTCTCCAGGCGGCGGTGATGCCGTACGCGATCGCCGCGGGCGCGATCCCGATCATCGCCTTCGCCCCGATCACGAACAACTGGTTCGGCGTCACCGGGATGACCTCGAAGATCGTGATCGCCGCGATCCTCTGCTTCTTCCCCGTGATGGTGAACACGACGCGCGGCCTGACCTCGGTGCCGGTCTCCGCGATCGAGCTGATGCGGTCCTACGCGGCGAGCGAGGCGACGATCTTCCGGCGAGTCCGGCTGCCGAGCTCGCTGCCGTACGTCTTCTCGGGCTTGAAGGTTGCGACCGTACTCGCCATGATCGGCGCAATTGTCGGGGATTACTTCGGAGGAGCACCGGGTGCGCTCGGCGTCGAGATCCGCCGCTGGGTCGGCATCTTCGCGTTCGACCAGGCCTGGGCGGCGATCGTGCTCGCGAGCGCGCTCGGGATCCTCTTCTACGGATCGGTGGCGCTCGTCGAGCGGCTGACCATGGGGTGGCATCCGTCGATGCGCGGGGCCCGACCGGAGTAGGTAACGACGAATGGAGGAGGCAAGGTGACGAGACGTAGGAAGTGGGCGTTCGTGCCGGTGCTCGCGATCGTGGTCGCGCTCGCGGCGGTCGGATGCGGCGGCGACGACGACGGCGGCGGCGAGGCTGACGGACCTGACGCCGGTCACGCTCCAGAGCAAGTGGGTCGTGCAGGCGCAGTTCGCCGGCTTCTACGCGGCGGCCGACCAGGGCTTCTACGAGGACGAGGGCCTCGACGTGACGATCCGCGCCGGCGGCCCGGACATCGTCCCGGAGCAGGTCGTCCTCGGCGGTCAGGCCGAGTTCGGGATCAACTGGCTCGACAGCCTGCTCGCCACGCGCGACCAGGGGCAGGAGATCGTCAACATCGGCCAGGTCTTCGCGCGCTCGGGGATGACCGAGGTCACCTGGAAGGACACGGGGCTCGACTCGATCGCCGCGCTCGAAGGCAAGAAGGTCGGAGTGTGGCTCGGCGGCAACGAGCACAAGCTCTTCGCGGCGCTGACGAAGAACGGCATCGACCCGCAGGAGGACACGGACATCGTCGCGCAGCCGTTCGACATGAACCTGTTCCTGAGCCGCGAGGTCGACGCAGCGGCAGCCATGACCTACAACGAGCTCGCCCAGGTGCTCGAGACCGAGAACCCCGACACCGGCGAGCTGCACGCGCTCGACGAGCTCAACGTGTTCCGCATGTCCGACGAGGGCACGGGCGCGCTCGAGGACGGCGTGTTCGTCCGGGCCGACTGGATCGCGGACTCGGCCAACCAGGACGTTGCAAAGCGGTTCTTGAAGGCGAGCTTCCGCGGCTGGATCTTCTGCCGCGACAACCCGGACGACTGCGTGGACATCGTCCTCGAGAACGGGCCCACGCTCGGCGAGGGCCACCAGCGCTGGATGATGAACGAGATCAACGACCTCATCTGGCCGAACGAGGGCGGCATCGGCGTCATGAACTCGGCCGACTTCGACATCACGAACCAGATCGCGACGGACTACGGGATCATCAAGGCGCCCGCGACGAACGACGCGTACCGGACCGATCTCGCGGAGGCCGCGATCGCCGAGCTCGAGGAGGACGGCGAGGACGTCCGCGGCGAGGACTGGACGAAGCCCGAGGTGGAGGTGACACCGGGCGGCGAATAGGAGACACTTGCGACCCGGGTCGCGATGCCGGCGGAGCAGCGCGGCAGCGGCTCGGGTCGCTGTTCCAGGAAGGAGATGACGTGTCGGTTCTGATCAAGGGTGGGAGGATCATCACCGCCGCCGACGACTACGTCGGCGACATCTTCGTCGAGGGGGAGCGGATCTCGATCGTCGGGGAGTCGCTCGACGTCGACGCGGACCGCGTCATCGACGCGGCGGGCCGGTACGTGCTGCCGGGGTGCGTCGATCCGCACACGCATCTCGACATGCCGTTCGGAGGGACGACGACGATCGACGACTTCACCTCCGGCCAGACGGCGGCCGCATTTGGCGGCACCACCTGCCACGTGGACTTCTGCATCCAGGCGCCCGGCACGTCGTTCGCCGAGTCACTCGACATGTGGCACGCGAAGCGCGACGGCAAGCAGATCATCGACTGCGGCTTCCACATCGCGGTCACCGATCTCCGCGAGGGCGGCTCGCTCGAGGAGCTTGCGCGCCTGCCGGAGCAGGGCGTGACCTCGTACAAGCTCTTCATGGCCTACAAGGGCGCGCTCATGGTCGACGACGAGACGCTCTTCAGGACGATGGAGGTCGCCGCCGAGACGGGTGCGCTCGTGATGGTGCACGCGGAGAACGGGGACGCGATCGACGTGCTCGTCAAGCAGGCGCTCGCGGCCGGGAACACCGAGCCGCACTGGCACGCGCTCACGCGGCCGCCGGAGCTCGAGGGCGAGGCGACGAATCGCGCGATCCAGCTCGCGCGCATCGCGGGGTCGCCGCTCTACGTCGTGCACGTCTCCTGCAAGGAGGCCGTCGACCCGATCGCCCGCGCGCGCGAGCAGGGCTGGGACGTCTGGGGCGAGACCTGCACGCAGTACTTCTTCGTCGACTACACGTTCCTCGAGCGGCCGGACTTCGAGGGCGCGAAGTACGTCTACACGCCGCCGCCGCGCGCGCAGGAGAACCAGGAGATCCTCTGGCACGCGGTTCGCTCGGACATCCTCTCGGTCGTCTCGACCGACCACTGCGCATTCCTCTGGGACGGGCAGAAGACGCTGGGCAAGGACGACTTCTCGAAGATCCCGAACGGCGGCCCGGGCCTCGAGAACCGGCTGCACATGATCCACGAGTTCGGCGTCCGCACGGGCCGGATCACGCTCAGCCGCATGGTCGAGCTCCTCTCCGCGAACCCCGCGAAGCTCTTCGGCCTGTATCCGCGGAAGGGCACGATCGCGCCGGGCTCGGATGCGGACATCGTGATCTTCGACCCGGAGAAGCGGCACCTGATAACCGCCGCGACGCAACACTCGAGGGTCGACTACAACCTCTACGAGGGGACCGAGGTGACCGGCTCGCCGGAGGTCGTCCTGCTGCGCGGGAACATCCTGGTCGAGAACGGCGACCTCGTCGCCGAGCCCGGGGTGGGCGAGTTCGTGGAGCGCGCCGCGTTCGGGCAGGAGCTCCTGCCCGCGCGGGCGCACTGACGACGGGTTTCCGCGCCGGTTGGGTCGGATCAATCGGGCGAGGCTGGCCACCGGGGGAGGCCGGCCCACGAGGCTCTGCCGTTCGCGGTCGGCTCGAGGGTCAGGAACAGGTAGACCCGCGGCCGGGTGACCCGGTCGACGACCGTCCTCAGCGACGCGGACATGGCTCGTGAGGGCTTGCCGCGGAGCGCGTGCGCCAGGGTCGGGAGGTCGACCTCGCGGGCGAGCTCCTGCCGCTCGACGATGAAGGCGATGAACCGCGGAGTGGGGAGCGAGACGGCGACGACGTCCGCGGACGTCTCGAGGAAGGTCCGTACGGCGAGCTCGAGCGCCAGCCGGCGGGGTCCGCGCGCCGCCGCGGGGCGGGCGAAGCGCCGGGCCGGGTACGGACAGGTCGCGCGCACCGGGCAGATCGCGTACCAGACCCCGTTGTCCGCGGGGAAGGAGCGCGCTCCGAGCAGGTCGGGCGTCAGGAGCGTGAACGACTCGACGACTCCGGTCGTGCTCGCCTCGGTGACGGCCAGACCGGGACCCGGCCGGGCGCGGTAGCGGGCGCTGACCTCGGCCCGAATCGTCCGCGCCTGCACGAGCGACTCTCGTTCCAGCGCGTCGCCCGAGACCGCAGCCGTAGCCACGGTCGCGACGGCCGCCGCCGCCATGGTCGCGACCACCGACAGCGTCGCGGCCACGGCGAGTACGGTGATCCGCTTCTCCAGCATCTCCGCCTCCTTGTTCGTGCGACAGGTACTTCCCGGCCACGCTGGGGCGGTGGCGTGGTGGCACTAGGGAGGCGGTCAGGGGCGGTTTTCTTTATTCGCGAGCTCAGACTTCGCCCGGCACCGAGGAAGGTCGGCGAGCGGCTCGCAATCACGCGCTAGCATCGCGAGCGTGAGCACCGAGACGAGCCTCGTCGAGGCCGACCCGAACCTCGGCGCGCAGGATCGTCGAGGACGCGAAGCAGTACGTCCTCTACTCGTGGTCGGTGCAGGACGCGATCAACCCGATCCCGGTCGCCGGCGCGGAGGGCCGCTACTTCTGGGACTACGACGGGAAGCGCTACCTCGACTTCGCGTCGCAGCTCGTCAACGTCAACATCGGGCACCAGCACCCGAAGATCATCGCGGCGATCAAGGAGCAGGCCGACCGGCTGTGCACGATCGGGCCGCCGATGGCGAACGAGTCGCGCTCGCAGCTCGGGCGCCTGCTCGCGGAGGTCGCGCCCGGCGACCTCAACATGTCGTTCTTCACGAACTCGGGCGCGGAGGCGAACGAGAACGCGATCAAGCTCGCGCGGCTGTACACGGGCCGGCACAAGATCATCGCGCGCTACCGCTCGTACCACGGCGCGACGCACGGGGCCGTCATGCTCACCGGTGACCCGCGGCGCTGGCCGAACGAGCCCGGCATGGGCGGCGTCGTGCGCATGCTCGACCCGTACACGTACCGCTGCCCGGCAGGTCACCCGGATCCGTGTCCGGTGTGCACCGGCGCGCCGCACCTCGAGGAGATCCTCCAGTACGAGGGCCCGCAGACCGTCGCCGCGGTCTTCCTCGAGACGGTGACCGGGACGAACGGGATCATCCCGCCTCCCGACGGCTACCTGCAGTCGGTGCGGGAGGTTTGCGACCGGCACGGGATCCTGCTCGTGCTCGACGAGATCATGGCCGGGTTCGGGCGAACCGGCCGCTGGTTCGCGAGCGAGAACTGGGACGTCGTCCCGGACATCGTCACCGTCGCGAAGGGCATCAACTCCGGCTACGTCCCGCTCGGGGCGATGATCTTCCGCGAGCCGATCGCCGAGTGGGTGCGCGAGCAAGTTCTTCCCCGGCGGGCTCACGTACGCCGGCCACCCGCTCGCGTGCGCGTCGGCGGTCGCGTCGATCGAGGCCTTCCGCGAGGAGGGCGTCGTCGAGAACGCGGCCGAGGTCGGTGCGTACCTCGGCGAGCGGCTACGCGGGCTGGCCGACGGCCACCAGTCGATCGGCGACGTGCGCGGGCTCGGCTGCTTCTGGGGCATCGAGCTCGTGTCGAATCGCGAGACGCGCGAGCCGCTGGTGCCGTTCAACGCCTCGGGAGATGCAGCCGCCCCCGTCGCGCGCCTCGCGAAGGCCGCGCTCGAGCGCGGGCTCTACCTCATGACGCACTGGAACGTGATCATGGTCGTCCCCCCGCTGACGATCACGCGCGACGAGGTCGACGAGGGCATCGCGATCCTCGACGAGGCCCTCGCGCTCGCGGACGAGCACTACGAGGGCTAGCCGATCGCGGAGATCGCCTTCGTCGTCGCGGCCCTCGCGGTTCCTCTCGGGCTCGGCGCCTTGACGGCCTTTCTCGCCCGCCCGTGGTGGTGGGGAGCGCTGCTCGCAGTCGTGGTGGTGTTCGTGGCCGCGATCGCCCCCGAGCCGGAGGAGGGCGAATCACGGCTCGTGGCCGGCGATCTCGTCTTCTTGCTCATCGTGGCGCTGTTCGTCGCCGCGCTGACGTGGCTCGGCGCCTGGGCGACTCGGCGCTTGCGTGGAGGCGCCTGAGGGCGAGGGAAGCCTCGCCCCTACGAACGGAGGAAGGCCGAGATGGCCGCGGCGGTCTCTTCGAGCGCGTCCCAGAGCACGGTGTGCCCGCCGGGGACGACGACGACCTCGAGCAGGTCACCGAGCGCTTTGGTGTGCGCATCGAGCAGGTGGTCGTACGGGAGGTACGACGTCTCGCCGAGGACGAGCAGCGTCGGCACGCGGGCACGTTCGAACGCCGGCGGCTCCGAGGCCATCTCGCCGTACGCTGCCACCACCGCCGACTGCGAGTAGCGATAGCGGTAGAGGTTGTCCTCGCTCCAGACGAGGTGGCCGGTGAGCTCCTCCTCGACGAGCTCGCGCGGCGCGCGTTGTAGCTGGCTCTCGTCGTAGCGGCGGTCGATCCCTTCCGCGAACGAGACGTACGCCCGCTCCTTGCGGGCGTTCTCGGCCGCGAACAGCGCGATCGTCGGGAGAACGAAGAGCGCCGGATCGAGGAGGACGAGCCGCGGCACGAGCTTCGGCGCGCGAGCGGCGAGCTCGAACGCGAGCCGGCCGCCGAACGAGTGCCCGACGAGGAAGGCGCGCTCGGCGCCGACGGTCTCGACGACCGCGTCGAGGTGCGCGTCGAGCGACCATGGCGGCTCGTACGGCGACGAGCCGTGGCCGAGGAGGTCCGGCGCGAGGACGTGGAACCCGGGGAGCGCTTCGGCGAGCTTCGCGAAGTGGCGCCCGTGGTTCGTGACGCCGTGCAGGCAGACGACTCGGGGCGCCCCCGGCTCGCCCCACTCCTCGAGGGCGAGCTTCAACTCCCGTCGCGAAGCGTCTCGAGCGATTCGGGGACCATCTCCGTCCGGCGGTCGCCCGAGATCTTCACGAGCGACCAGATGACCGTCCCCTCCTTGTCGATCAGGAACGTGCCCCGATGCGGTGCGCCGTTCGCGTCGTTGAAGACCCCGTACGCCTTCGCGGCGGCGCCGTGCGACCAGAAGTCCGATGCGAACGTGTACTCGGCGCCGAGCTCCTTCTTCCACGCCTGACGCGCCGGCGCGGGGTCGCAGGACACGAAGACGATCTCCGTCTGCGCGTTGCGGAAGGACTCGAGGTTCTCCTGCAGGTCGCGCGCCTCCTCCTCGCAGACCGGGGTGAAGGCGAACGGGTGGAACACGAGGAGGACGTTCGAGCGGCCGAGGAAGTCCGAGAGCGAGACGCGCTCGCCGTGCGTCACCTCGAGGTCGAACTCGGGCGCCTTCTCACTCGTCGTCACCGCCATACGGTGGTTCCTCCTCGTTTCCGGTCGGGCGATAGTACCGGCGTCACTTGCGAGCCACGGCCTCGAGTCGCCCGGCGAACGAGCCGCCGCCGATGACGTGCTCGACGTGGTCTGTGACACGCTCTCGCAGCCCGCGATCGGAGGAGACGAGCCAGAGTCGCTGTCCGTCCTGGGCCAACTCTCGTGCGTGCTCGGCGATCCAGTCGTCGGCGCTCCCGGCTCCGGTCCCGACGACCGTCGTCCTGGTGTCGAGCTCGTGGACGCCGAGTCTCTCCTCGGGAGCCGGCCCGTCGAACACGGCCACGATGCGCGCCCCCTCCTGCTCGCCCCATTCGCGAGCGAGCTCGACGAAGCGGTCCTCGCGGATGTTCGGCCAGCGCGAGCGCATGACGTTCAGCGCGTCGACGAGCACGATCGGCTCGCCGGAGCTCACGTCCGCTCGTCGTCCGGGTCAGGCTCGTCACCCTCCGAGGAGTCGGCCGGCCGGTAGTACCTCCGGCCCTGGAGCTCCTCGGGGAGGTACGAGACCTCGAAGCCGGCAGGATCCTCGTGCGGGTAGAGGTAGCCCTCGCCGTGGCCGCGCGCCTTCGCCGCCTTGGTGTGCCCGGTAGAGCGCAGCATCGCGGGCGGCCGGGCGTTCCCGTGCTCGCGGACGTCGCGACGCGCCTCCCAGATGGCGACCGCGGACGCGTTCGACTTCGGCGCTCGCGCGAGGTAGATCGCGGCCTGCGCGAGGTTGAGCTGCGCCTCCGGCAGCCCGACGTGCTCGAGTGCGTGCGCGGCCGCGACCGCGACGACGAGCGCCTGCGGGTCGGCGTTGCCGACGTCCTCGGAGGCGAGGATGACCATGCGCCGCGCGACGAAGCGCGGGTCCTCGCCCGCCTCGAGCATCGCGGCGAGGTAGTACACGGCCGCGTCCGCGTCGCCTCCGCGCATCGACTTGATGAAGGCCGATGCGAAGTCGTAGTGCTGGTCGCCCTTGCGGTCGTAGAGCAGCGGCCGCTTGCGCGCGGCGTCGAGGACGTGCTCCTCGGAGACCGGGACGCCCTCGGCCCGCGCGGTGTCCGCGACGAGCTCGAGGATCTGGAGCGCGGCGCGCGCGTCGCCTCCGGCTCTGCCGGCGACGAGCGCGACCAGGTCGTCGTCGATCTCGGTTCCGAGCTCCGCCGCGCCTCGCTTCACGACGACCGCCAGCTCGTCGTCCGAGAGCGCGAAGAGCTCGATCACGGTGCAGCGCGAGAGCAGCGCCGAGTTGACCTCGAAGTACGGGTTCTCGGTGGTCGCGCCGATCAGCGTCACCAGGCCGTCCTCGACCGCGTGCAGCACGGAGTCCTGCTGCGCCTTGTTGAACCGGTGGATCTCGTCGATGAACAGGATCGTCCGCTGGCCGTTTCCGCCCAGGCGGTCGCGAGCGCGAGCGATGACCGCGCGTACGTCGTCCACGCGTGCCGAGACCGCCGAGAGCTCCTCGAAGACCGCCCCCGTGCGCTCGGCCACGATCCGCGCGATCGTCGTCTTCCCCGTCCCCGGAGGGCCGAACAGAATCGTCGACGGCGGCCGGTCCTCCTCGATCGCGAGCCGCAGCGCCGTGCCGTCCCCGAGCACGTGCTGCTGGCCGACGAGCTCCTCGAGCGTGCGCGGCCGTAGGCGGACGGCGAGCGGCGCGCCTTCCGCCAGACGCTCGCGCGCGGCTTCCGAGAAGAGGTCTCCCATGGGCCGAAGTATGCTCCGGGCATGGCCAGGCCGGGTTCCTCGCAAGACCGGAATTCCGCTAGTGCGGAACACCGGTCGCCCAAGAGTGGGGCCGAGGACTACTCGCAGCCGGTTCTTACAGGCAGCGGAGCCTCCGACTACGAGAGATATCTCAATACGGACGAGCTGCTCGCGCTCCAGAAGGGGCCGGACGAGTGGGTGCATCGCGACGAGCTCCTGTTCCAGGTCACGCACCAGTCCTCCGAGCTCTGGCTCAAGCTCTCGTGGAACGACGCCGCGGAAGCCGCGAAGCTCATCGGGGAAGGAGACCTGCGCGGCGCGCTGCGCCTGCTCGAGCGCGCGTCGCTCTGCATCCGCTTCGTCATCTCGCAGCTCGACATGCTCGAGCGCATGTCGCCGTGGGAGTACCAGGAGATCCGCACCGTGCTCGGGCACGGATCCGGCTTCGACTCGCCCGGCTGGAACGAGCTGCGGCACGTCTTTCCCCGGCTCGGGCAGGCGTTTCACAACGCGCGCCGCGAGGCCGGCCTCACGCTCGCGGAGCTCTACGTCAAGGGCCGCGAGCACGAGGAGTTGTACCGGATCGCGGAGGCGCTCCTCGACCTCGACGAGCAGGCCCAGCACTGGCGCCTGCGCCACTACCAGGTGGTCGCGCGCGTGATCGGGGACAAGGTCGTGGGGACGCAGGGGACACCGGTCGAGCTTCTCGGCCGGCTCGTCAGCAAGACCTCGTTCCCGGAGCTGTGGGAGGTTCGGAACGAGCTGACCGCCCTCTCCAAGGAAGGGACGCAGACTGAAGCCTGACGCTGCGGCTGACGTGTCGCTGCGCGACGAGGTGACGGGGCTCCTCCAGGAGCTCCTGCGCGTGAACACGGTCAACCCGCCGGGGAACGAGATCCGCGCGGCCAAGATTCTCACGGACTACTTCGCGCGGAACGGGATCGAGGCCGAGCTCTATGCGCGCGAGCCGGATCGCCCGAACGTCGTCGCGCGGCTTCGCGGAGGCGACGGGCCCGTCGCTCCTGTTCCTCTCGCACACGGACACCGTGCTCGCGGACCCGGCCGAGTGGGACCGCGACCCGTGGTCCGGCGACCTCGTCGACGGTGAGGTCTGGGGCCGGGGGGCGCTGGACATGAAGGACCAGGCCGCGGCGTCGGCCGTCGCGTTCGCGTCGCTCGTTCGCGAGGGCTTCGAGCCGTCGGGCGATCTCGTCTTCGTCTCGGTCGCGGACGAGGAGGTGGGCGGCGCGAACGGCTACGGGCTCGTGTGGCTCGTGGAGGCCCATCCGGACGCGGCCCGCTGCGACTACGCGATCAACGAGGGCGGCGGCGCGCGGCTCGTCCTCGGCGGGAGCCCGGTGTACATGTGCGCAACCGCGGAGAAGATGTCGGCTCCCTTCAAGCTCCGCGTGCACGGGCGGAGCGGGCATGCCTCGATGCCCGGAATCGCCGACAACGCGCTCGTCAAGGCGGCGCGCTACGTGGACGCGCTCGGTTCGTACGTGCCGCAGCGGGAGATGATCCCGGAGGCGCGAGGCTTCCTCGAGGTGGTTCTCGGGGAGGCGCCTCCCGTCGAGGAGGCGCTCACGCGGGCGCGCGACGTGAATCCGATGCTCCCGGCCCTCGTCGAGCCGCTGCTGTCCCTGACCCTGTCGCCGACGATGATCGACGCGTCGCACCAGCGCAATGTCATCCCGGCGCTCTGCGAGGTGGGGGTCGACTGCCGGCTGCTGCCCGAGCAGACGCCCGCCGACGTCGAGCCGCTCATCCGTGCTGCGATCGGAGAGGGGGAGTACGACCTCGAATGGCAGGACGCGACCGGCGGCACGCGCTCTCCTCTCGACACGCCGCTGTGGGACGCGCTCGCGCGCTTCACGGAAGGGATCGAGGACGGCGCGCGCATGGCGCCGATCGCGTGCCCCGGCTTCACGGACAGCCATTACTTGCGGGAGGCCTACGGGACGACCGCGTACGGCTACTTCCCGATCAAGGCGATGGACACCGAGCTCGCGACGGTGCTCATCCACTCCGCGAACGAGCGGGCCGCGGTGGACGACCTCGAGCTTGGGGTCGACATGCTGCGAGCAGCGGCGCGCGAGCTGATCGCTTAGGCCGGAGCCAGACGTCGCCGGTCGCCGCGGGCGCCCGTTTGCAATCGCTCCGTGCCGATTGTGTGCCAACTTCCCGTCGCACGACGTGATCGCGATTTGGCCGGGTCTACGGTGGCGCGCGGCGGAGGGTCGAAATCCCGAGGTGGGATGACCGACTGAGACTCGGTCGACCGGTGGAAGCCGGTTCCGGTTCGAGTCCGGCGCCCTCCGCCCACGACGGGCTAAACTCCATGCGAGTCTCAGTCGGTCGCGGGCATTCTGCCCGCTTCAACCTGCGAAGCCCGCCGCGAGGCGGGTTTCGTGCTTTCCGATGCGTCATTCCGGTGCGGCCGCGGCGTCCGCGACGACGAGCTGGTTCTCGTTCACGATGCGCGCCGCCGTGATCGACTCGTCGCGTTCGAGGAGCTTCGCGAGCACGTCGCGCTTGCTCTCGCCCGTCACGAGCCAGACGATCTCGCGTGCCCGGGCGAGGGCCGGATACGTGAGCGTCATCCGCCTTCGGCCCTCGGACTCGCCGGTGACGGCGACCAGGCGATCGCGGACTTCGAGGACCGAATCGCCTGGAAGGAGCGAGGCCGTGTGACCGTCCGCGCCGAGGCCGAGGTGGACGAGGTCGAGCACTTCCGGGAGCTCGGCTGCATAGCGTGCGGCGGCCGCGTCGAGGTCGGGGTCGTCGACCGGCATCGGCCGTAGGTCAGGTCGAGCCTCGTCCGGGAGGGTTTCCAGGAGCTGCGTGAGATTCCGGTCCGGGTGGCCCGGCGGCGCGACGCGCTCGTCGACCTGGAAGATCGCGACGCGCTCCCACGGGACGTTCTCCTCCCAGAGAGCTTCGAATAGCCGTGCACCGCGGCTCACCGCGAGCGTGAGCCCGTCCTCTGCGCGCCGTGCCCGGTCGGCGACGAGCGTGGCGACTCGTTTGACGGCCGCCTCGGCGTCGGGCAGGACCTCGAGCCGAACCGTCACTTCGGCTTCTCGAGATGTCCGCCGAACGCCGCGCGCATGGCGGAGAGCAGCCGGTTCGCGAAGTCGGCCTCGCCGCGCGAGGCGAAGCGGGAGTAGAGCGCGGTCGTCAGCACCGGCGCGGGAGTGCCCGTGTCGATCGCGGCGACGGACGTCCAGCGCCCCTCGCCCGAGTCGGAGACGCGGCCGGCGAACCCGTCGAGATCGGGCGACGCGACGAGTGCCGCCGCGGTGAGGTCGAGGAGCCACGACGAGACGACGCTGCCACGGCGCCACAGCTCCGCGATCGCGGGGAGGTCGAAGTCGTAGCGATAGAGCTCGGGCATGGCGAGCGGGGCGGTCTCGGCGTCGGCCACGCGCTCCTCGAGCCCAGCGCCCGCATGTTCGAGGATGTCGAGCCCCTCCGCGAGGGCCGCCATCAGGCCGTACTCGATCCCGTTGTGGACCATCTTCACGAAGTGCCCGGCACCGCTCGCGCCGCAGTGGAGGTAGCCGTGCTCCTCCTGAGCGACCTCGTCCCGGCCCGGCGTCCGCGCGGCGGCGTCGACCCCCGGCGCGAGGGACGCGAAGATCGGCTCCAGCCGCTGGAACGCCTCGTCGTCGCCGCCGACCATGAGGCAGAACCCGCGCTCGAGCCCGAAGACGCCTCCGCTCGTCCCGCAGTCGAGGTAGTCGACTCCGCGCGCGCCGAGCTCCTTCGCGCGGCGGATGTCGTCGGGGTAGTGGGTGTTGCCGCCGTCCACGATCGTGTCGCCGGGCTCGAGGCGTTCGCCGAGCTGGGAGACGACGCCCTCCGTGATCGCCCCAGCGGGGACCATCACCCAGACGGCGCGCGGCGGCTCGAGCGCCGCGACGAGCTCGTCGAGCGAGCCCGCTCCGTCGGCGCCCTCCGCCTTCAGCGCCTCGACCGGCCTCCGGTGTCCGGTTGTAGCCGACGACGCGATGCCCGTCGCGCAGGAGGCGCCGCGCGATGTTCGCGCCCATCCGGCCGAGGCCGACGATCGCCGAGCTGCATGGGAGAGTCGGTTGCCACTCGAGCTCCTTTCCGCGAGCATCTCGCCGATGACGCAAGGCGCTTACCCGGTCGCGCCGGAGGTTACGCAGTTGTGACCGAGCCCGCGGACGCCCTCGTCGTCTTCGGCATCACGGGCGACCTCGCGCGGAGGATGACGTTGCCCGCGCTCTACCGTCTGACCGAGCAGGGGCTCCTCGAGGTGCTCGATCCTCGCCGTCGGTCGCCGTCCGCTGAGCGACGACGACCTGGCGGAGCTCACGCGCGACGCGGTGCAGGCGGCGGTCGAGGAGCGTCGACGAGAAGGCGCTCGACACGCTGATCTCGCGCCTCGAGTACGTCCCGGGCGACGTCTCGGACCCAGGGTCTGTACGAGAAGCTCGCGCACGAGCTCGGCTCGGCCCGTTCGCCCGTCTTCTACCTCGCGATCCCGCCGAGCTCGTTCCTCGCAGGTCGCCGAGGGGCTCGCGGCGGCCGGTCTCGTCGAGAACGCCCGACTTGTCGTCGAGAAGCCGTTCGGCACCGATCTTCGCTCCGCGTGCGAGCTCAACGAGCGTCTCACGGCGATCGTCCCCGAGGAGCGCCTGTACCGGATCGACCACTTCCTGGGCAAGGAGCCCGTGCAGGACATCATCTACTTCCGGTTCGCGAATGCGCTCTTCGAGCCGGTCTGGAGCCGGGAGGACGTCGAGTCGATCCAGATCACGCTCGCGGAGGACTTCGGCGTCGAGGGGCGAGGCGCGTTCTACGACGGCGTCGGAGCGATCCGCGACGTCGTCCAGAACCATCTGCTGCAGGTGCTCGCGCTCGCCGCGATGGAGCCGCCCTCGGGAGGCGACGACGCGATCGCGAGGCGGCGGCTCGACGTCTTCCGTGCGATGCCGGACGCCGATCCCGACACACGCGGTGCGCGGTCAGTACGTGGGGTACCGCGAGATCGAGGGCGTCAGGCCGGACTCCGACACGGAGACCTTCGTCGCGCTCCGGCTCGAGATCGAGAGCTGGCGCTGGGCGAACGTTCCCGATCCTCATCCGCGCCGGAAAGGCGCTACCGGTGAACGGCACCGAGGTCGTCGGTCAGGCTCCAGCGCGTGCCGCAGCTTCGCTGGGGGTCGAACCGGCTCGACACGCCCGGCAGCGACGACATCGTCCTGCGCGTCGGCCGCAACGCCGGCGTCACCATCGGCATCCGCGCGAAGACTCCGGGTCGCGACGTGTCGCAGCCCGTCTCGCTCGACCTCGACTTCGCCGAGGAGCTGGGGGAGCCGCCGCGAGCCGTACGAGCGCCTGCTCGCGGACGCGCTGCGCGGAGACAGCACGCTGTTCCCGCGCTTCGAGGTCATCGAGGAGACGTGGCGCATCGTGCAGCCGCTCCTCGACTCCCCGCCTCCGCTCGAGCCCTACGAGCGGGGGACGTGGGGCCCGGAGAGCGCCGAGGCGCTGGCCGCGGAGCACGGCGGCTGGCGCGATCCGGCGGCGCCGGCGGCTAGACGCGATCCTAGAGCTGCTCGACGCTCGTCGCCGCGGCCGACGAGGACCTCGGAGACGAGCGTCGGGCGGGAAGAGCCCGTGCTCGACGACGCCGGGTGTCGCCTCGAGGAGCTCGGAGAGCGCGGCCGGGTCGCTCGAGCGATCCCGATCCAGTCGGCGAGCACGCCGCCGTCGGGTGTGCGCGGCGCGTCGCGCAGCGCGACGTCGCCGAGCGCGCGCGAGCGTCGCCGCGAGGCCGAACGCGAGCAGCTCGAGCGGTATCGGCGGGCGCGATCGCGTCGACGAGCTTGTCCGACGAGACGATCACGACGAAGCGCTCGGCTGCCGCCGCGACGATCTTCTCCCGCGTGTGCGCACCGCCGCCGCCCTTGACGATCCAGCCGTCCGGCGCGACCTGGTCGGCGCCGTCGACGGCGATGTCGAGACGTGCGAGCGCGTCCGGCCCGTCGAACGGCTCGACGGCGAGGCCGAGCCTCGCGCGCCGCTGCCTCCGTCGCCGGCGACGTCGCGACGCAGCGGAGCTCGAGACCGCGCGCGGCGAGCGCCGCCGAGGAAGTAGCGCCGCGGTCGAGCCGGTGCCGAGGCCGACGGTCATGCCGTCCTCGACGAGCTCCGCCGCCGCCTCGGCGGCGAGCCGCTTCTCGCGCTCGAAGTCGGCGCTCACGCCGGGCAACCCTACAGCGGCCGGCGTCGATTCCGTTAGCGTCACGGCGTGGGCTGGAGCGAGTGGGCAGCGCGAGGTCGAGGTCGAGCCGTCGATCTACGCCGCCGACTTCTCGCGCCTCGGCGAGCAGCTCGGGGCGCTCGTCGGAGGCGGGCGCGCGGGTCTTCCACTTCGACGCCGGAGACGGCCACTTCATCCCCGAGATCACCATCGGCCCGGTCGTGCTCGCGTCGATCGCGCCGCTCGTCCACGCGTGGGGAGCGACGCTCGACTGCCATCTGATGGTCGAGCGCCCGGAGCGCCACTTCGAGGCGTTCGCCGCGCGCGGGCGGGGACAGCGTCACGTTCCACGTGGAGGCCTGTCGAGGACCCGGCTGGGCGCGATCGCGCACGCGCGCGCTCCTCGGGCTCGGTGTCGGTGTCGCCGTGCAACCCGGAGACGGCGGTCGAGGAAGCCGCGGGCGCGGCCGAGGGCGCCGACCTCGTGCTCTGCATGTCGATCCATCCCGGCTACTCGGGCCAGGCGTTCATGCCCGAGGCGACCGAGCGGATCGAGCGCCTGCGGGCAGGCTCTTCCCGCCGGAGGTGCGCCTGCAGGTCGACGGCGGCATCAACTCGGAGACGATCCGCGAGGCCCGGGCCGCCGGCGCCGACCTGCTCGTCGCCGGCAGTGCGATCTTCTGGCACGACGATCCCGCGCTCGCGTACCGAAAGCTCGTCGAGTCGGTCGCAGAGCCGCAGGTGTCGCGCGTGGCTCGGAGACGCTTCGCGAGACTGCGGCGTGGCGTCGACTCGAGTGGCATCACGCCGAGGTCGCCGAGTCTGCACGCTCCGCGAGCTGTTCGACGGCGATCTCGCGCCGCGGCGAGCGCATGACCGCGGAGGCGGCCGGCCTCTACCTCGACTACTCGAAGCACCGCGTCGACGGACGACACGCTGCAGCTGCTGCGGAAGCTGGCGGTCGAGCGCGGGCTCGAGGAGCGGGTGCAAGCGATGTTCCGCGGCGAGCCCGTCAACATCTCGGAGGGACGCCCTGCGCTCCACGTCGCGCTCCGCATGCCGCGCTCGCGCTCGCTCGTCGTGGACGGCGTCGACGTCGTGAAGCGAGGTGCACGACGGAGCTCGACCGCGTCGCCGACGTCGCACGAGCGAGTTGCGCGACGGGAGCGTGGCTCGGAGCGACGGGAGAGCCGATCAGCGCAACGTCGTCAACATCGGGATCGGCGGGAGCGACCTCGGCCCGGCGATGGCGTACGAGGCGCTCCGCACGTACGCCGCGCCCGAGCTCGACGCTGCGCTTCGTCTCGAACGTCGACCCCGCCGACGCTCGACGAGCGCGACTCGCGGGCCTCGAGCCGGCCGAGACGCTCTTCGTCGTCGTCTCGAAGACGATGTCGACGCTCGAGACGATCGAGAACGCGCGCGCGCGCGCGGGCGTGGGTCGAGGCGGCGCTCGGCCGAGGACGACGTCGAGCGCGCACTTCGTCGGGGTTGCGGCGGACCCGAGGCGGGCAGCGGCGATCGGGATTCCGCCCGAGCAGCATGCTCCGCATCTGGGACTGGGTCGGCGGCAGGACGTCGCTCTGCTCGGCCGTCGGGCTCTCGCTCGTCGATCGCGCTCGGCGAGGAGCGCTTCCGCGAGCTGCTTGGCGGGTTCGCACGCGATGGACGAGCACTTCGCGACCGCCGCGCTCGGCGGCAACCTCCCCGCGATCTGCCGGGCTGCTCGTCGGTCTGGTACCGCAACTTCGTGCGGCGCCCAGACCACGGCGGTCGTCTCCGTACAGCCACGCGCTCCGGCTGCTGCCCGCGTATCTCCAGCAGCTCTGGATGGAGTCGAACGGGAAGCGCGTCACGACGGACGGCGAGCCGGTCGAGGCGGACACGGGCTCGGTGCTCTGGGGCGGTGAGGGGACGAACGCGCAGCACGCCGTCTTCCAGCTCCTCCACCAGGGAACGATGCTCGTGCCGGTCGACCTGATCGGCTTCGCGCACCTCGACCGCGGGCTCGGCGGGGCGGCACGACCTGCTCGCCGCGAATCTCTTCGCGCAGGCAGAGGCGCTCGCGTTCGGCCGCACGGAGGACGAGCTGCGCGAGGCGGGCGCGCCCGAGGAGACGATCCCGCATCGCGTGATGCCGGGAAACCGCCCGACGTCGGTGATCCTCGCCGAGCGCCTCGACCCGGCGACGCTCGGGGCGCTCGTCGCGCTCTACGAGCACAGCGTCTTCACGCAGGCCGCGATCTGGGACATCAACCCCTTCGACCAGTGGGGCGTCGAGCTCGGGAAGGAGCTCGCCGCGCGCATCGCGCCCGAGCTCGACCGCGGACTGGAAGCACGAGCTGCATCCACGACTCGTCCACGAACGCGCTCGTCCGGCGCTACAGGACGCTTCGGGATGGCTCCTAGCGACTCGCTCGAGCTCCACGAGCCCGAGGGCGCGTTCCGGCGACTCGAGGCGTGGCTACGGGAGCACGGCTTCTTCGCGCCCGGCGGCGAGCATCTCGTCGCGCGAGCTCTACCTCGGGTACGGGCTCTCGGAGACGCTCCGCCGGCTCTCCTCCGCCTCTGCCCGGAGCCGTGCCCGCTGCCGCTCGCGGCGTGCCGCGTCGCGGGCGAGAGCGCGGCCGGCGGCGCGGGGTTCCGGATCGGCGACTGGGACCAGACCTGGAGCGCGGCCGAGTACGCGGACGCCGTCGAGTCGCGTGCGGGACGCGATCGCGCGCGGCGACGTCTACCAGGTGAACCTCGTCCAGCATCTCTCGGCGCCGTTCGCGGGAGACCCGCGCGCTGCTCGCAGCCGCACTCGCTCCGCTCCGCCCGCTGCATCCGGAGCCGTTCATCGGCGACGGCTGGACGGTCGTCTCTGCGTCGCCTGAGCTCTTCCTGTCCCGACGAGGGGGATCTCATTCGGACGAGGCCGATCAAGGGCACGCGCCCGCTCGAGGCCGCAGCCGGCGAGCTCCTCGGCTCGGAGAAGGACGCCGCCGAGCACGTGATGATCGTCGACCTCGAGCGGAACGACCTCTCGCGCGTATGTCGCGCGGGGTCGGTTCGGTGGCCGGATCTCATGAAGGCGCACGAGCTCGCGGGCGTCGAGCACCTCGTCTCGACCGTCGAGGGCACGCTGCGCGAGGGCGTCGGCCTCGCGGAGATCCTCGAGGCCACGTTCCCCGGCGGCTCGGTCACCGGGCGCGCCGAAGATCGCCGCCGTCGACCTGATCGCGGAGCTCGAGCCGGTCGGCCGCGGCGCCTCCATGGGCGCGCTCGGCCGCGTGTACGGGAACGGCGATCTCGATCTCGTGCTCACGATCAGGACCTTCGCGGTCGCGGACGGCCGCATTCACCTCTGGGTCGGGGGCGGCGTCGTGTGGGACTCCGACCCGGCCGCCGAGGTCGAGGAGTCGTGGACGAAGGCGCGTCCGCTGCTCGCGGCGATCGGGTCGGCCGCAGGTGTGCCTGCCGGCGTGCGCACGTGACGCTGCTCGCGCTCGCCGTCGCGGGCCGCGGCCTCGTCGATCCCGACGGATCCGGTCGTTCGCGCCGACGACGAGGCGCTCCTCCGCGGACGCGCGGCCTTCGAGACGCTGCGCGTCTACGGCGGCCGGCCGTTCCGGCTCGAGACGCATCTCGACCGGTTGACGGCCTCGGCGGCGAGCATCGGCCTGCCGCCCTTCGAGCGCGGATCGCTGGAAGAGCTCGTCCCGCTCGTCCTTCCCTCCGCGGGCGGCGGGAGCGCGGTGCTCCGGCTCGTCTGGACCGGTGGCTCGGATGCGGCGCTGCCCGCAGGGCTCGCGCTACTGAGCCCCGTGCCGGAGTGGATCGAGGACGTGCGGACGCAAGGGGCGCGCGCCGTCTCGCTGTCGGGAGTGCGCGCGGCGGTCCCGTGGCTCCTGCCCGGCGTCAAGTCGACGAGCTACGCGGTGAACATGGCTGCGGAGGCGGAGGCAAGGCGCCGCGGCGCCGACGAGGCGATCTTCGTCGACGGCGACGGGGTCGTGCTCGAGGGGACGGTCACGAACGTCTGGTGGCGAAAGGGCGAGACGCTCTTCACGCCTGCGCTCGAGCTCGGCATCCTCGCGGGCGTCACGCGGGCGGCGCTGCTCGAGCTCGCGCCCGTCCTGCGGGTACGGCGTCGAGGAGGGCATGTTCCGGCTCCACGACGCTGCAGGGCGCCGACGAGGCGTTCACGTCGTCGTCGGTGCGCGAGGTGATGCCGCTGGTCGAGCTCGACGGGGGGCCGCTCGGGCGGGGCCCGGCCGCCGACCGTCTCCAGGAGGCGCTGCGGGAGCTCGCAGCTATCGTCTGATCGATGCCGAACGAAACCGTCCGCAACGACACGGTCCGCCTCGGTGGGATGGCCCTGCAGAACGGCGTGCTCGTGCACGGCCCGACCTCTTGGGGCGTCGCGGTGCGCAGCCCCGACGGCGAGCTCCACGTCGCCTCCGGCCGCAAGCCGCACCTCGCGCCGGCCGCACGGATGCGCTTCCCGGTGCTTGCGCGGGCCCATCGCTCTCGCGGAGGCATTCGCGCTGCTCCCGCTCGTCCGGCGGCGGCTGCCGCAGGTGCGCTTCCCGTTCGAGCGGCCGGCGGTGCTCGGCTCGATCGCCGTCTCGACGTTCGTCGCGCGCGGCCTGCGTCGCTCGGGGCTCTCACCCGGTGGGCGCGAGGTCGCGGCCGCGGCGGTCACGCTCCTGCCGGCTGCGCTCGCGCTCCGTGGCCCGGGCCTCGCCGCGTACCACGGGGCCGAGCACGTCTCGATCGGGACGTACGAGAACGGCGGCCGCCGCGCCCCGAAGGAGCATCCTCGCTGCGGCTCGCAGCTGATCGCGCCGATGCTCGTCTCCTCCCTGGCCGCGAACGTCGCCATCGCGCGGGTTCCGGCGCCGGTGCGTGGCGTCGCGCGGCTCCTCGGTACGACCGCCGCGGTGGGCGCGTCGGTCGAGGTGTTCGCGTGGATGACGCGCAACCCCGAGCACCCGCTCGCCCGTGCGCTGGCGCGACCTGGCTTCGAGGTCCAGCGCCGGCTCTCGACCGCAGAGCCGTCGGAGGCCCAGGTCGAGGTCGCCGACGCGGCGCGTGACGCGTGCCTCGCGCTCGAGCTCGCGGACTGACATCCTTCCGCGGCGGTGACTCCGCGCTCCGGGCTGCTCGTCGACCTGTACCAGCTCACCATGGGCGAGAGCTACCTCTCCGAGGGCATGTCCGAGCGGCAGGCGACGTTCAGCCTCTTCTACCGCTCGCTGCCGGACGGGTGGGGCTATCTGCTCGCGGCAGGGCTCGAGGACGCGCTCGGGTACCTCGAGGAGCTGCGCTTCGACGACGACGATCTCGCGTACCTCGAGAGGACGGCGCTGTTCTCGGCGGCGTTCCTCGAGCGGCTGCGCTCGTTCCGCTTCTCAGGGTCGGTGCGCGCGATGCCCGAGGGGACTGCCGTCTTCCCCGGTGAGCCGCTGCTCGAGGTGACGGCACCGATCCTCGAGGCGCAGATCGCGGAGACGATGGTCTTGAACGAGCTCCACCTGCAGACGCTCGTCGCGAGCAAGGCGGCGAGGTCGGTGGAAGCGTCCGCCGGACGCACCCTCGTCGACTTCTCGCTGCGTCGCACGCACGGCGGCGAGGCGGGGCTGAAGGTCGCGCGCTCGAGCTACCTCGCCGGCTTCGACGCGACGAGCAACGTCCTCGCCGGGCGCCGCTACGGGATTCCGCTCGCGGGGACGATGGCGCACTCGTACGTCCAGAGCTTCGAGGACGAGCTGACGGCGTACCGCGCCTTCGCGCGCGCGTACCCGGACGCCGCGATCCTGCTCATCGACACGTACGACACGCTCGAGGGGGCGCGGCTGGCGGTCACGGTCGCGCACGAGCTCGAGGAGGAAGGCCACCGCCTCCGGGGCGTGCGACTCGACTCCGGCGACCTCGTGGAGCTCAGCAGGCGGGCCCGGGACTTGCTCGACCGCGCGGGGTTCGCGGACGCGACCGTGTTCGCGAGCGGCGGTCTCGACGAGGCCGAGATCACACGGTTGTTGAGCGCCGGCGCGGCGATCGACGGCTTCGGCGTCGGGACGAAGATGGGCGTCTCCGCGGACGCGCCGTACCTCGACCTCGTGTACAAGCTCGTCGAGGTCGACGGACGTGCCGTGTTGAAGCTCTCGGCCGGGAAGGCGACGTTACCGGGGCCGAAGCAGGTCTGGCGCATCCGTGAGGGAGGGGACGCGACCCACGACGTGCTCGGGCTCGCGGGCTCGGCGGGCGACGGAGAGCCGCTGCTGCAGGAGGTCATGCGCGACGGTCGCGCGACCCGGTCGGAGCCTCTCGACGAGATCCGCGAGCGGGCGCGTCGCGAGCGCGAGTCGCTTCCCGGCTCCGTGCGCGCGCTCGCCGCCGGGCCGTACGAGGTCGTCGTCGGTGCGGACGTCGCGGCGCTGCGCGATCGTCTCAGTTGATGCGCGCGACCGCGGTTGCTGCGGCGAGCGGGCCGGGCCACGACGCGAGCGGCTCGGTCGAGCGGACGACGTGCGCGCCTGCCTCTGCGAAGCGGGCGAATGCGGCGTCGGCGTCTTCGGTGTAGTCCACGGCGCCCGGGACGACGACCGGCGACGAGCAGTCCTCGAGGAGGTAGAGCCTCGGTACGAGCTCGGGCGCCGCCGCGAGCAGGTCGTCGACCGTCCACGCGACGCAGTGACTCTTCGCCTGACCCGCGACGATGATCGCGTCGAAGGTGCGCAGGTGGTCGATGAGAGCCTCGTTCCGCTCGGCCAGCACCTCGCCGCCGGGGCCGCGCGCGACCTCCGGGCCGAGGGCCGAGTAGTGCTCGGTAAGGGGGTGCTGACCTTTGACCTCGAACCGCGTCTGCGAGCGTCGCGCGATCGTGTGGAAGAAGAGCGCCTCCTCGACCGCGCTCACGAGCGCGTGCCCGATCCCTCCGAGGAGCGCATGGAAGGGCCAGATCGTGAGGTCGTACTTGCCGCCGCGGGCGAGTGCGCCGACGTACGCGGCGAGATAGTCGTCCGCGCGGTCGAGGCGAAGGGCCGCCGCGACGCCCGCGTCCACGCGCCAGCGGCCGGCAGCGACGTCCTCGGCGGTGACGAGCGTGTACGGGCTCGGGGGCCGTCCTTCGGCGTCGACGAGGAACGGCGCGTGGAAGATCTGGAACGCCTGGTGCGTGTCCAGGGTGACGACCGTCTCCGTGATCGCTCCGAGGTTTCGGTAGAGGAAGGCGCACAACCGGCGGCTGTCCTCGAGCGCGCCGGTGCCGGAGCGTCCGGCCACGAAGAGCTCGAAGCCGGGCGTGCAGAACGTGTTCTGCATGTCGACGAGGAGGAGGCAGACACGGGTGCTATCCGCGGCCGCGGGATCGAGGCCGTGCGCGGCCGCCCAGGCTGTCGCATCCGCGAACCGCGCCTCGTACTCGACTCGCCAGACGTCGCCGACCCGCTCGAGGTCGACGTGCGGCGGGAGCGGAAGTCCGGGCTCGCCTGCCATGCGGCAAGGCTAGAACAACCCACACGGTTTCATGGGGCCACCCCGAACCACCACCCGCTTCGAGCGTAACGAGGAAACCGTCACGCGTGGGTCACGGACCGTGCCGAGAGTGTGAAAGGTTCCGGCTTGAGGCGCCTGGCACTCCTGCCGATACGAGGTTGGGTGACGGACCTCGAGAACACGCTGCTCACGTGGCTTCCGATCATCTTCTTCGGGGTCGTCATCTGCCTCCTGCTGTACACGATCCGGTTCATGCCGCGGGCGAAGCCGGCGCCGGTCGTCCGCGGGGCGGCGGTCGACGTGTCCTGGTCGGACGTGGCCGGACTGGACGAGGCGAAGGAGGAGCTGCACGAGGTCGTCGAGTTCCTCCGCGACCGCAAGCGCTTCGAGAGGCTCGGTGCGCGCGTGCCGCGCGGGATCCTCCTGCACGGCCCGCCCGGTACCGGCAAGACCCTCCTCGCGAAGGCGGTCGCGAGCGCGTCCGGCGCGAACTTCTACTCGCAGAGCGCGTCGTCGTTCGTCGAGATGTTCGCCGGCCTGGGCGCGGCGAGGATCCGGAAGCTCTTCGAGGAGGCGCGCAAGAACGCGCCCGCGATCATCTTCATCGACGAGCTCGACGCCGTCGGCACGGCGCGCATGGGCGGAAGCATCCACCGCGAGCACGACCAGACCTTGAACCAGCTCCTCGTCGAGCTCGACGGCTTCAACGCGCGCGACGAGGTCGTCGTGATGGCCGCGTCGAACCGGCTCCAGGATCTCGATCCCGCGCTCCTCCGGCCCGGCCGCTTCGACCGGCAGGTGCTCGTGTCGCCGCCGGACGTCGCCGGCCGCGAGTCGATCCTCGCCGTCCACACACGCGGCAAGCCGCTGGCTTCGGACGTCGACCTCGGCCTGATCGCGCGGCAGACCTCCGGCCTCACCGGGGCCGATCTCGCGAACCTCTGCAACGAGGCGGCGATCCTCGCCGGCCGCAACGGCGCGCAGTACATCCGCCACGGCGACTTCGACGCGGCGATGGAGCGGATCGTCGCCGGCCTCCAGCAGCGGCGCGTCGTCACGGACAAGGAGAAGCGCATCCTCGCGTACCACGAGGCGGGGCACGCGGTCATGTCCCATCTCGTCGGCGAGCTCTTCCCCGCGCAGAAGGCGACCATCGTCTCGCGTGGACAGGCGCTCGGGTACACGCTGAACATGCCCGCGGAGGACCGGTACCTGCACACGCGCGAGGAGTTCGTCGACCTGATGATGGTCTTCCTCGCGGGCCGTGCTGCGGAGGAGATCGTGTTCGGGCGGATCACGAACGGCGCCGCCAACGACCTCGAGCGCGTCACGCAGATCGCGCGCTCGATGGTCTTCGAGTACGGGATGTCCGAGGTCGCCCCTTCGCGCACGATGCGCGCCGACAACTACGCGCTCTCGGAGGAGACGAAGCGGCTGCGCGACTCCGAGCAGGCGCGCCTCACCGATCACGCGTACGACGAGGCGCTGCGCCTGCTCACGAAGCATCGCGCCTCGCTCGACCGCGTCGCGGAGGCGCTGCTCGAGAAGGAGACGCTCGACCGGGGCGAGCTCGAGGCGCTGCTCGCGGACGTGAGGCAGGAATCGCGCTCGTCGGAGACGGTCGGCGAGGTCCGCGCACTGCCCCTTCGCGACTGAGACACGGCCGCCCACGGATAGCATCGCTCGCGTGCGCGTGCGCGGCATCCACCATCTCGGGCTCGCGGTCGCCGACCTCGAGGGCGCGGTCGAGACCTGGGAGCGTCTCTTCGGCGCACAGGTCGAGCACCGCGACTCGCTCGCCTCGCAAGGAGTCGACGCCGTCTCGCTGCTCGTCGGCGAGAGCCGGATCGAGCTCCTCGCGCCGACGGGAGAGGACACACCTGTCGGCCGGTTCCTCGCGCGGCGCGGCCCGGGGATCCACCACGTCGCGCTGGACGCCACGGACGTCGAGGGAGCGATCGCAGGAGCTCGCCGCGTCGGGCGTGCACGTGATCGACGAGACGCCGCGGCGTGGGCTGTTCGGGCTCGAGGTCGCGTTCGTCCATCCAGACGCCGTGCACGGCGTCCTCACGGAGGTGGTGTCCAGTGGCTAAGAACGGATACGTGCGAGTCGAGATCGGGCTCGACGGAGGGCAGATCCTGAGCGTTCTCATGACCTCGGACAGCGCGAAGTCGCTCGAGGGCGCCCTCGACAAGGGCGACACCGGGGCGCTCGCGCTCGACGCGCAGGACGGTGAGCTCCGGCTCGTGCTCTCGCGGGTCCTGTACGCGAAGCGGTTCGCACGCGAGTCGCGCGTCGGCTTCGCCGAGTAGGAGCCGAGGCTGCCGCTCCAGGTCGGCATCGTCGGCCTGCCGAACGCGGGCAAGACCACCCTCTTCAACGCGCTCACCCACGCGGGCGCGGAGGTCACGGCGTACGCATCCGTGGTCGAGAAGGCGAACGTCGGGATGGCGGTCATCCCCGACGAGCGCCTCGGCAGGCTGGCCGAGCTCGTCGGCTCGCGGAAGATGACGCCAGCTGCGATCCGGGTCGTGGACGTACCGGCGACGAGCGCCGACCTTCCCGGCGGGCTGCGGCAGGCCGACGCGCTGCTCGCCGTTCTCGACGGGTTCTCGGACGGCGCAGATCCGGAGGCCGATCTCGAGCTGCTGAAGCTCGAGATGATCATCGCCGACCGCGACCACGTCGCGCGCCGCCTCGACAAGGTCCGCAAGGACGCCAAGTCGGGAGACCCAGGGCTCCGCAAGGAGGCCGAGGTCACCGAGGAGCTGCTCGCGCACCTCGAGGGCGGAGCGCCGCTCTCGGCGTGGCCGCGGGAGGTCCCGGCCGCGCTCGAGCCGCTGACGACGCTGCCGGTGATCGCCGTCGAGAACGGGCCCGGAGGCATCGACTGCAAGCTCGAGATGGAGCTCGCGGAGCTCGATCCCGAGGAGGCCGCGGAGTTCCGCGCCGGGCCGTCCGCGCTCGACGAGATCGTCGGCAGGCTGAAGGAGGCGCTCGACCTGATCACGTTCTTCACCATCGGCGACACGGAGGCGCGTGCGTGGACTCTCAAGCACGGCGAGACCGCGCTCGACGCGGCCGAGTCCATTCACACGGACATCGCGCGCGGGTTCATCCGCGCCGAGGTGATCCGCTGGGACGACCTGCTCGAGAGCGGGTCGCACGCGGAGGCCGCGCGGCGCGGGCTGCAGCGGCTCGAGGGGAAGACCTACGTCGTCGAGGACGGCGACGTCGTCAACGTGCGCTTCAACGTCTAGCCGGCGGCGACGAGCGCGGCACCTGCGAGCGCGGCCGCGGCTGCCACCCGTCGGCCGCGGCTCAGCCGCTCGTCGCAGGAAGAGGCGCGCGAGCACGACGGTCACGACGGGGTAGAGCGCGCTCAGGATCGCGACGATTCCGACCGTGCCCTCGGTCGTTGCGTACGCGACGGACACGTTCGCGCCCGTGTCGAACGCGCCGACGCCGACGAGGGCCGGAACGAGCGACCGTGGGGGCACTAGCGGTGCGGACATGACCGCGACGGCCGCGAACGCGACGACGACGGCCGTGAGACGCGCGGCGCCCACCGCCCACGGCACGCTCTCGTCCGCCGCCGAATCGATGCCGACGAAGAAGGCGCCGAAGCCGAGGGCGGCCACGAGTGCGAGGCCTGCTCCCTCCGCGATCCTGCGAGGACCGTCCGCCGACCGCTCGAGGGAGAGCGTCGCGATGCCCGCGAGCACGAGGCCGATGCCGAGCCACTGGAGCGCGGAGGGCACGGTCCCCTGTGCGAGGTCGAGCGTGAGCGGCACGACCGGTCCCGCCGCGGAGATCGGCGCCACGATGCCCATCGCGCCGATCGAGAGACCGCGGTAGAGCGCACCGAGCCCGACGAGCCCCGCGAGCCCCGCCGCGGCACCCGGCAGCAGGTCGACGACGCCCGGGGAACGGATCGCTCGCGAGGAGGATCCAAACCACGAGCCCTGCGAGCCCGATTGCCTGCGAGACGGCGAGGACCGTGAGGACGGAGATGCGCCGCGAGGCGATGCCTCCGAGGAAGTCCCCGAGTCCCCAGAGGAGGGCGCCCGAAAGCGCGAAGAGCGCGGCCACGGAGCGCGGCCTCTAGGAGTGGTCGTCGCCGACGGGGCGCGTCGCGGCCTGCGCGTCGAGCTGGTTCGCGTGGTAGAGGACGGCCGCCTCCGCGGTGCGCGCGGCCGGCCGGTCGTGGTGGCTCGCGACCGCGTGCAGGAGCTCGGCGAGGACGGCCGGATCGAGGTCGCGCGAGCGCTCTTCGATCAGGCGGAGCCCAAGATGGACATGTCCCAGCAGCCGGCCCTCGTCGGTCGGGCGGAACGACGGCGCGCGTCCGAGCTCGCGGGTCCGGCCGAGGTCGTGCAGCAGCGCAGCCGCGAGCAGGAGGTCCCGGCGGAGACGCGGGTGGAGCTGCGCAGTTTCACGACAGAGCGTGGCCACGCCGACGGTGTGCTCGAGCAGCCCGCCCGCGTAGCCGTGGTGTCCGTCGACTCCCGCGGCGGGCAGCGCGCGGAGAGCCGAGCGGATCTCGGCGTCGCGCACGAACGAGTCGACGACGGCCGCGAGACCGGGGTGCGCGATCTCGGCGGCGAGGAACTCGAGGAAGCCGTCGAGCTCGTCGGCATCCCGGTGCATGGTCGGGACGAGCGAGGCCGGATCGGCATCGTCCACCGACTCGAGCGAGCGCACCTGCACCTGAAGCCGGCCGCCGAAGCTCTCGACCCGGCCGAGGACGCGCACGGCGTCGCCTTCGGCGAAGCGCCCGTCGAGGAGCTCGACGTCGTTCCAGACCCGGGCCTCGACGCGGCCGCTCGCGTCGGCGAGCTCGAGCGCGAGGTACGGGGCTCCCGCCCGCGTCCGCCGCCGCTCCTTTTTCACGACCGCGAAGACTCCCTCGACGGTCCGGTCCTCGACGAGCTCGGCGATGGTCGTCACGTTCGGGAGTCTAGGTGGGGGTGGGGGACGAATTGTCACACTCTTGGCACACCTTCCCTGTCCCGGGCAGACATGTCGAGGGTCTGACCCCGCTCAACCGGCGGCGACAGTCGCGGCGAGCGGGCGTTGGTACGCTCGCCCGCGATGGCCGACCTGAAGCCGTTTCGCGCCGTCCGCTACTCCGGCGCGGCCGGCCCGGTCGCGGACCTCGTGGCGCCTCCCTACGACGCGGTCGCTCCCGACGAGCGCGAGCGACTCCTCGCGCTGAGCCCGTACAACGTCCTCCACCTGACCCTCCCCGAGTCGGAGGACGAGGCGCGGCGCCTGTACCGGGAGTGGCTGGCGCGCGGGATCCTCGAGCGCGAGGACGTGCCCGCGTCGTGGCTGCTCGTGGAGGACTACGTCGGGCCGGACGGCGTCAGGCGCGACCGGCGTGGCGTCGTCGTCTCGCTCGCCGCGGAGCCGTACGAGACCGGCCGCGTGCTGCCTCACGAGCACACGCATCCGCAGATCCGGCAGGGGCGGCAGCGGCTGCTCGAGGCCACCCGAGTCCAGCCCGAGCCGATCTTCCTGCTCATCGACGGGAATCTCGACGTCGAGCTGCCGTCCGAACCGCCCGAGCTCGAAGTCGACGGCACGCGGCTCTGGCGGGTCGCCGACCTCGAGCTCGCGCCGCTCGCCGCGGGCGCGCTGCTCATCGCCGACGGCCACCACCGCTACGAGAGCGCGCTCGAGCTCGACGCGCCGGCCGCGCCGGATCATGGTGCTGCTCGTGTCGACCCACGACCCCGGCCTGCACGTCTTCCCGACCCATCGCGTGTTCTCCCGGCGACCGGATCTCGCGGCGCTTCGAGAGGGGGAGCCGCACGAGACGCTCGAGGGCGCCCTCGCCGCGTTGGCCGAGGAGCCACGCGACAACGCCGCTGCCGTCGCCTACCGCCGCGACGGGATCGAGCTCGTGCGAGGGCGTGCGGGAGAGCTCGACGTGGAGCTCGTCGACCGGCATCGGGCTCGACGGGATCGAGTACACGCCGCACCGGGACGAGGCGGTCGCGGCCGTCGACGGGGGCGAGGCGGACGTCGCGTTCCTCCTTCGCGAGCCTCGCGTGGAGGACGTCTTCGCGGTCGCGCGCCGCGGCGAGCGGATGCCGCCGAAGAGCACCTACTTCTTCCCCAAGCCGCTCTCCGGCCTGCTCTTCCATCCGGTCGAGCCGTGACCGACTGGCTCGAGCGTCTGCCGGCTCTGCGTCACCGACATCCGGGCGGTGCTCGAGCGGCAGCCGACCCGCTTCGAGCGGGAGCCCGTCCTCCGGCGTGGCGAGGGCGGTGACGACACGACCGCGATCGACCAGGCGGCCGAGGACGCGGTCGTCGCGCGGCTCGTCGCGCTGGACGAGGACTTCGTGCTCGTCTCCGAGGAGCTCGGCGAGCGGGTGTTCGGCGCGGGCGGCCCGCGCCGGGTCGTCCTCGACCCGATCGACGGCTCCGTGAACGCGAAGCGGGGAATCCCGTTCTTCTCGTTCTCGCTCGCGGTCGCAGCCGGCGGCACGATGGGCGACGTCGAGTTGGCGTACGTCTACGACTTCGGGACGGGCGAGGAGTGGACGGCCGAGAGCGCCGCCGGCGCGCGTCTCGGAGGCGAGCCGCTCCAGGTGCCGCCTCCGAAGGAGACCATCGAGATCCTCTGCTTCGAGGGGACGACGACGCAGGCGATCGCCGAGCGCGTTCAGGGCCTCGTCGGCGTCGCGGGCCGGATCCGCGTCATGGGTTCGCTCGCGCTCTCGCTCTGCCACCTCGCCGCCGGCCGCGTCGACGCCGTCTGCTCGCTGAAGGAAGCGCGTTCCGTCGACATCGCCGCCGCGCAGCTGCTCGTCCGCGAGCGAGGGCTCGCGATCGAGCTCGTCGACGATCCGCCGTTCGCGTCCGCGCCGCTCGACCTCGTCACGCGGTCACGGGTCGTGGCCGCCGGCTCCGACGAGCTCGTCTCCGCCGTCGCGGCCGCCCTCCGTTAGCGCCAGACGACATACGCCCACGCGCCGAGCGGGGCGTCGACCTTCTTCGCCGACGCGTTACAGAGCCGGTACAGGATCCTGCCCGCGAGGTTCGTGTTGAAGACCGGCGTCACCGAGACGCCGAGCGGCAGGTTCTGCGTCGGGAGCAGGATGGCGCGGTCGTAGGGCTTCACGCCGGGAACCGTCGCGCGCAGCGAGAGGCACGCATGCGGTTCGAGCGCCGGAGCGTCGATGCGCACCTGGCCGTTCAAGACGGCGGTGTCCTCGAGCCGGAGCGAGCCGTTCTTCACTTTGGTGGAGTCCACGATGTCGGCCGCAAGAGCAGGGCTCGGATACGTCCCGGTGAGGGCGCCGCTCGCGAGCACGCCTTCGATCGTCCCCGGCGGCCCCTGCGGTCCCGCCGGTCCGCGCGGGACCTGTCCCGCCTTGAAGTCGCGCGCGAGAAGGGAGCGGTCCGCGACTTTGGCCGCGGTGACAGCTCCGTCGCGAAGCTGCACGGTGCCGACCGAGCTGCGCGGGAGTACGGTCTCGCGCGCCGCCTCGCCCAGAGGCGTCGATCCGAGCAGCGCGACGAGCAGTGCGACCGCAGACAGCAGGAGCGAGATCCTGCTCACAACACGTGTTTCGACCTCCTCGGCCGTCCTCCTCGCAGGTACGCTCGACCCATGAGGCCCGACCGCGACGCGATCCTGAAGGCGCTCGAGCAGGTGATCGACCCGGAGCTCCGCAAGCCCGGTGACCGAGCTCGACATGGTGCGCGACGTCCTCGTCGAGGACGACGGCGCGGTCGCGGTGACGATCGCGCTCACCGTCGCCGGCTGCCCGCTTCGCCACTCGTTCGAGGAGCAGGTCGGGCGGTTCGTCGGCGCGGTCGACGGCGTGACCTCGGTGCGGCTCGGCTTCGACGTGATGAGCCCCGAGGAGAAGGCGGCGCTCGCGACGCGCCTGCGCGGCGGCCGGCCGGAGCGGAGCGATCTCGCTCTCCGCCGGGACGCGTGTGATCGCGGTCGCGTCGGGCAAGGGCGGCGTCGGAAAGTCGACGCTTACCGCGAACCTCGCCTACGCGCTCTCGATGCTCGGCGAGCAGGTCGGCGTCCTCGACGCCGACGTCTACGGGCACTCGATCCCGCACATGCTCGGCGTCCACCAGAAGCCGATCGCCGTCGACGAGATGATCGTGCCGCCGGTTCGCGGCGACCTGAAGCTGATGTCGATCGGGTTCTTCCTCGAGGAGAACGCGCCGATCATGTGGCGCGGGCCGATGCTGCACAAGGCGCTCGAGCAGTTCCTCTCCGACGTGCACTGGGGCGAGCTCGACACGCTGCTCGTGGACATGCCTCCCGGCACGGGCGACGTCGCGATGTCCCTCGGCCAGCTGCTGCCGCGCGCGGAGGCGCTCGTCGTCACGACGCCGCAGCCCGCCGCGCAGCAGGTCGCGGTGCGGGCGGCGCAGATGGCGCTGAAGACGGGGATGCGCGTCGTCGGCGCGGTCGAGAACATGTCCTACCTCGCAGGGACCGGAGACGGAGATCTTCGGCTCCGGCGGGGGCCAGGCGCTCGCGGACGAGATCGGCGTTCCGCTCCTCGCGCGGATCCCGCTCGACCCCGCCCTGCGCGAGTCGGCCGACGAGGGCGAGACGGTGCTCGAGACAGCGCCCGACTCGGAGGTCGCGCAGGCGATCCTCGCGCTGGCCGAAGTCGCTCGCGTCGTCACGTGCCGGGACGATCCGCAAGCCGCTCACGGTTCTGTACGCGCGTGACGCAGGAGGAGGCTCGGGCTCGGCTCCAGGCGCTCGGGCTTTCCGACGCTGCCGTCGACGTGCTCGTCGAGCACTTCGCCGACGCCGAGCGACGGGGGAAGGTGGGACACGGCTTCTCGCGCGTCGACTGGCTCGAGGGGCTCGAGATCGACCCCGGCGCGCGGCCCGACCGGCTGGTCGCGGAAGAGGGCTTCGAGCGCTGGAACGGCGGCGGCGCGCTCGGCTACCTCGTGCTGGACGAGATCGTCCGGGCGACGCTCGCGCGTCCGCCGGCGCATGCCCGGATCGTCGTCGCCGAGCGCTGCTTTCCCGACCGGCATGCTCGGCCACTGGGTGCGGAGGCTCGCGGACGGCGGTCTCGTCGCCGCGCTGACGGCGACCTCGCCCCGCCGGCTCCCGCATCCGGAGGGCGGCCCTCCCCTCACGGGCACGAACCCGCTCGCGATCGCGATCCCGTCGAGCGACGGCGCGCCGCTCGTCGCGGACGTGTCCATGGGAGCGGTCACGCACGGCGACGTCCTCGCGGGGCGAGGCGTCGCCGGACGAGCTCGTCCCGTTCGGCGGCGAGCAGGCGCACAAGGCGTTCGCGCTCGCGGTCGGTCTCGAGCTTCTCGTCGGCGCGCTCGCCGGTGACGGGCCGGGCGCCGTCCTCGTCGTCGCGAGGCCGGAGCACGATCCCTTGCCCGCGTTCCGCGCGCGCGCCTCCGGTAGGCGCCTGCCGGGCGACTCCTGAGTTTCGTCAGGGTTGCGTACGGGAACGAGCAACGCATGCTGCTCTTCAGGTCATTGTCCGTGCCGATCGTCTACTTGGCCATCGGAGTCGTCGTCGCGGCGATCTACGACTACTTCGACACGCTGGGGACCGTCGGCAGGGTGCTGACCGCGATCGCGGCGGTCATCCTCTGGCCGCTCCTCCTCTTCGGATTCGACATCTCGATCTCGCGCTAGCCGTCAGTTCCCGACCGGTGTCAGCGGCGGCTTACCGTGCTCGATCGCGAGCAGGTTGTCGACGACGAGACGTGTCATCGCCTCGCGGGCCTGGCGCGTCGCACTTCCGATGTGCGGAGTGAGGACGACGTTCTCGAGACCCAGGAGCTCCTCAGGCACGTTCGGCTCGCCGACGAAGACGTCGAGGCCGGCGCGAATGCGGCCGGAGACGAGCTCGGCGACGAGCGCCTCCTGGTCGACGATCTCGCCGCGCGCAGTGTTCACGAGGCAGGCGCCGTCCCGCAGGAGCGCGAGCCGCCGCGCGTCGATCAGGCCGTGCGTCTCCGTAGTGAGTGGGACGTGGAGCGTCACGAGGTCCGCCTCCGCGAGGAGCGCGTCGAGCTCGCGGAACTCGCCGAGGTCGGTCTCGACCCGAGTCCGCTGCGTGTAGAGAACGCGCAGCTCGAAGCCGCGCGCCCGCCGCGCGACCGCGCTCCCGATTCGCCCGAGGCCGACGATCCCGACCGTCGAGCCCGTGAACTCATCGGCGATGCGACCCTCCGCCCACGAGCCGCGCCATCGTCCCGCGCGAACGAACCGGTCTCCCTTGACGACTTGCCGCCGCGCCGCGAGCAGGAGCGCGACCGCGAGATCCGCGGTTGCCGCATCGAGCACGCCAGGCGTGTTGGTGACGACGATTCCGCGCTCGCGGCACGCCTCGAGGTCGATCCGGTCGTACCCGACGCCATAGTTGGCGATCACGCGTAGTCCCGGTAGCAGGTCGAAGGGCACGACTTCGTTGGCGACGATCAAGCCCTCGACGTCGAGGCGAGCCTCGCGCAGCTCCGCGAGCGGCAGCACCTCGACGTCGTCCAGGTCGGCGAAGGCTGTTCCCGGAGAGCGCCGGGTCGCGAGGACCCTCACTCGCCGTCGACGTGCGCGAGCAGCTGCTTGGCTTCGGCGCGCGAGAGCTCCTGCGTGAGCTCGTACCCGGGATCGACCAGCACCGCCTCCCAGTCACCGGCGACGAAGAGCTTGAGCGCGTCCGGGAAAGGCACCTTGGCCCACGCCGAGCCCTGCGGATAGACCTGGCGAAGCGCGTACTCGCTCGTGAAGAGCGGCAGGACGTGTCGGTCGGCGGCGTCGTCGTACGACCGCACCACGGGCGCGAGATCGTCCTCGAGCACCTGTCCCGGCCGGGGCTCGACCGTCGCCAGCAGGAACTCGTCGTCGAGGAGCTCTACGCCCTTCGGAGGCTTCGACTTGCGAAAACGCACCTAGCCGGACTTCCTCCGCAAGCGGTCGA
The DNA here is from genome assembly GCA_963716605.1 of uncultured Actinomycetes bacterium. Taxonomy (GTDB): domain Bacteria; phylum Actinomycetota; class Thermoleophilia; order Gaiellales; family Gaiellaceae; genus GMQP-bins7. Next base: position 429,355 of record CAVQTO010000002.1, read on the forward strand.
GCACGAACGGGTCGATCGCATCGTCGCCGTTGACGCGCTCCTCGAGGTTCTCCACGCCCGCCCAGTCCTCGAGCCGCTCGAAGCCGAGCCGGGCGAGCCGCTCGTCGATCTCGGCGCGCAGCTCGTCGTCCACCTCGAGCCAGCGCTCGCGGGGCGTCTGCACGAAGAGCTCGTGGTGGATGCCGACGATGCGCCGGAGCTCCTCGAGCGGGCGCTCGTGGTCGTCCACGCGCAGGTCGACGAAGACGTCCGAGAGCCCGGCGTAGCCCTGCTCCGGGCCGACGACGAGGATCGCCGCCGACTGCATTCCGCGACTGTCGCCGCCGGCCGCCTGCGCCGCGTCGAGGCAGTCGAGCAGCCGCTCGACGAGGGGCTTCCCGGCCGTCGCCTCGAAGGTCTCCGCGAGCCCGTCGACCGTCTCGGCCGAGACGAGGATGTTTCCCTGGGCCGCGTAGCCGGCGCCGACGCGGCCGCCCGCCCACTCCTTGCACTCGTCGCCCGTGTAGGTCGCGCCCCGTCCCTCCCGGTCCACGACTCCGAGCTGTCGCTGTGCGCGATCCTCGTCTGCCTCGGTCAGGCGCGCGACAGCCTCCTCGGCCGGAGCCCCCTCCCGCAGGAGCGCGAGACCCTCGGGCCCGTAGCGCGGGTTCGCCCACGCCTGGGTCGCGACGGCGCCCACGAGCGGCTCCGCCCAGGGCACGACGCAGCCCACGGCGAGGAACTTCGACTGCACCGCGACGCCCCACTGCCGCGCGTGGAGGTCGCAGGCGCAGATCGAGTAGGTCGAGACGAGCTCGCTAGCCATACGTGAGCTGCGGGAGGTCGAGGTCGACGAGAGCCTGATCGCGCACCAGCGCGCACGCCACCTCGCCGAGCGAGAGCGCGGCGTGGATCTCCTCCACCGTCGACGCGCGGACGACCACCGGGACGCCGTTCAGATGGGCCTCGTGAATCGCCTTCAGGTCGGAGACGTCGTCGAGGACGAGGGCTCCCTCGAGGTCGATCGTCCCCTCGAGGACGATCTGCGGAACCTTGCGCCCGGTGGAGCCGAACCAGCGCTCGCGCATCAGAGCGTCAGCGTCTCGCCGGGCTCGGCCGCGAGGATCTCGACTCCCGCGGGAGCGAGCTCGCGCAGCTTCTCAGGCGTCCCGGTCAGGAGCGGGAACGTCCCGTAGTGGCAGGGGACGCACCGCGCAACGCCGAGCAGCTCGAGCGCGACGGCGGCCTCTCGCGGGCCCATCGTGAAGTGGTCGCCGATCGGGAGGATGGCGACGTCCGGGGAGTAGATGCGCGCGATCAGGGACATGTCCCCGAAGACGTTCGTGTCGCCGGAGACGTACAGCTTGAACCCGTCCTCGACCTCGACCACGAACCCGCACGACTCGCCCGTGTACTGGAACATTCCGTCGGCGAACACGCTCGACGAGTGGTTTCCGTGCGTGAGCGTCAGCTTGATGCCGCCGACGTCGATCGTCCCGCCTTTGTTCATCGCCTGCGTCGGGTCCTGGGACAGCCCCTGGGTCGAGAGCCAGCCGCGGAGCTCGACCTGCGCGACGACCGGACACTCGAACTTCTGCGCGATCGCGATCGTGTCGCCGAGGTGGTCGTCGTGCCCGTGCGTGAGGAGGAGCAGGTCGCAGCGCTCCGGCTCCACCTCGCCCTCCGGGCAGCTCGGGTTCCCGTTCAGGAAGGGGTCGATGTAGATTCGCTTTCCGCCCGGGCTGTCGATGCGGAACGCCGAGTGCCCGAGCCAGGTCAGTTCGGTAGCCATGGCCGGAATCTAGAGGACCAGTCGTGGCACGTGCGGCGCGAACGCGGGCTACCAGTCGAGGCCGTTCGTCGCCCAGGTCTTGGTGACGTTGGAGATCGGGCGCCCCGTTGGCGTGATCACGAACACGCCGCCTCCGACTCGGCCCGAATACGCGATCTGCCGGCCGGTCGGCGACCAGACGCCGTTCACTGCCTGGTCCGACCACTTCGTCACAGGCCGGAGCCCGGTCCCGTCTGCGTTGACGAGAGCCAGCTGCGAAGCCCCTCGAATCCCGGACTGGATGGTGAAGAGGATCTTGCCGGCGCGTGACCAGTCGACGGTCCGTACGCCGATGTACTGGCGCAACGGCTTGTACCGCGGCAGCCGGTGGAGCGAGCGCACACCCGACCCGTCCGCGTTCATCACGAGGACTTCGCCGGTGTGGCAGAAGGAGTTGCCCGACGGAGGTGACGTCGGGCAGTCGCCATGAAAGGCCGCCTTCGCGATTGCGATCATCCGCCCGTCGGGAGACCAGCTCGCAGCGACCACGCCGCGTGGGCCAACCGCGCGCTTTCCCGACCCGTTTACCGCCGCTGTCGTCACACGGGACGACCTCGAGTCGATGAACAGGAGGCGGCGACCGTTCGGGGAGAAGCGAGGAGACCAGCCCTTCAGCCCGGTGTCCGCCGACGGCAGCCGCTCGTTGTGAGCAGTGTCGCAGCGGGTCGGGACCGAATCGGAGATCGGAAGTCTGAAGATCCGTCCGTACGTCAGGCGGGCGCGGGGCTCGATCCCGTGAGCGAGATAGCTCTGCCCGTCCGGCGCCAGGCTCGGAGAGCCCAGACCGCAGGGGAACAGGCGGACGAGATCGGCTCCGCCCGGCTGGACCGAGAAGATCGTTCCGGTGTGATCAGACCCGAGCAGGGGGCGCGACGCCTGCTCTGACACGCTGGACGCCGCCCTACCCTCGACGGCCGCTCCGGCCGAGCAGATCCCGACCGCGAACGTCGCAGCCGCAGCCGCAAGCAAACACCACCGCATTTGTGAACCTCCCCGTCCGCTCCCCTCGCCGCGCGGGACGATACGCGACTCTCGGCTGTCGTTCAACCGCTGCAGCCGGCGGCTAGAACGTGAGCGCCGAGGCCGCGTCCGCTGCGAGGTCGAGGATCGGCTGCACGGCGAAGAACGAGCCGACGGTGACGACGAGTGCCGCCGTGACCGCGATCCCGAGCGCGTAGTCGCGCGGCGGCGAGCCGCCTGCGGGCGCGAGCCTCAGCTCGGCTCCCGAGCGCATGTACAGCCAGCGGACGACGTTCAGGTAGTACGCGAGGGAGAGCGCGGTCGCGGCGACGCCGACGAGCACGAGCCACCAGTCGCCGGCCTCGTACGCGGCCGAGAAGACGAAGAGCTTCCCGAAGAAGCCGCCGGTGAGCGGGAAGCCGGCCATCCCGAGCATGAAGACCCAGAGCGCGATCCCGTAGAACGGACGCTCCCAGCCGAGGCCGGCGAGGCTCTCGAGACGCACCGGGGCTCCGAGCTCCCGCTCACGCGCCGCGACGACCGCGAAGGCCCCGACCGACATCGCGGAGTAGGGGACGAGGTAGAAGAGCAGCGCCTCGGCGCCACGCTCGGTGCCGGCCGCGACCGCGATCAGCAGGAACCCCGCGTGCGAGACGGACGAGTACGCGAGCAGGCGCTTGACGTCGATCTGCGCGAGCGCAGCGAGGTTGCCCCAGGCCAGCGAGACGCACGCGAGCACCGCGACCGCGATCGTCCAGATCTCGCTCTCGTCCGGGAACGCGGTGACGAGCACGCGCAGCGTGACGACGAGCGCGGCCGTCTTCGTCGCGGCCGACATGAACGCCGTCACCGAGGTCGGCGCGCCCTGGTACACGTCCGGCGTCCACATGTGGAACGGCGCCGCCGAGACCTTGAACGCGAGCCCGGCGAGGATCATCGCGAGGCCCGAGACGAGGAAGGCGTCGCCTCCGGCCTCCGCCGCAGCGATCTGCGAGAACCCGAGCTCGCCCGTCGCGCCGAAGACGAGCGCCGAGCCGAAGAGCAGCACCGCCGAGCCGAACCCGCCGACGATCAGGTACTTGAGCCCGGCCTCGAGCGAGGTCGCGCGGTCGGTGTCGAACGCCACGAGGACGTATAGGCAGAGCGAGAACCACTCGAGCCCGAGGAACAGCGTCATCAGGTTCTCGGCGCCGACGAAGAAGACCATCCCGGCGCCTGCGGCCGCGAGCAGCGCGTAGTACTCGCCGTGGTCGTCGCGCCGGCGCTCGGTCCAGGACACGAAGACGACGACGGCTCCCGTGATCGCGAGCAGGAGCTGCGCGAAGCCGGCCAGCTGGTCGCGGATCATCGACTCGTCGAGGAGCGCTTCCGGCGGCGAGCTGTCGCCGAAGACCACTCCCGCGCAGATCGCCGCCGCGACGAAGCCCGCGAAGGCGAAGACGGCGCCGACCGTCCTCCGCATCCACTTCGGCACGAGCACGGCGGCCATGAGCGCGACTCCGGACCCGGCGAGGAGCGCGAGCGTCGGGGAGAGCGCGAGCCAGTCGACGGACGGGGTGTCGATCACGGCGTCCGCCCCACGGTCTCGATCGGTGCATAGCCGGTCCAGCCCTCGGGGAACTCCGCGTCGCGCGCGAACGAGCTCTCGCTGACGAGCGCCGGCCACACGGAGAGCGCGACCAGGCAGGCGACGAGCGGGAGGATGAGCGCGAGCTCGCCGGGCCGCAGGTCGAGCGCCTCGTCGCGCACCGCCGGCCCGGGCCGCACGTGCAGCACCGCCGAGATGAGCCGCAGCACGTACATCGCCGCCAGCACGATCCCGAGCGCGACGACGGCCGCGTAGCCCCAGCCGTTCTCGTACGCGCCGGCCATGATCAGGAACTCGCCCGCGAACGTGACCGAGCCGGGCACGGCAAGCGCCACCATTCCCGCGATCAGGAGCACGGTCGCGAGCACGGGCCGCCCTCGCGCCATTCCGCCGAGTGCGTCGAGGTCGCCCGTCCCGCAGCGCCGCTCGACCATCCCGACGAGGAGGAACATCGTCGCCGAGACGAGCGCGTGCCCGACGGACTGGAGCACGGCGCCTGTCGTCCCGAGGTCGTTCAGCGTGAAGAGCCCGATCATGATCAGGCCCATCTGCGCGAGCGACGAGTACGCCACGATCCCGCGCAGGTCGGGCGCGCGGAACGCGAGCAGCGACCCGTACACGAGCGAGGCTCCGGAGAGCACGAGCACGACGCCGGTGTAGTCGTCCACGGGCTCGGGGAACCGCGGGAGCACGATGACGAGGAAGCCGTAGACCGCGGTCTTCGAGACGATCGCCGAGAGCACCGCCGCGACCTCGACCGGCGCCTCGCGGTACGTGAGCGGGAGCCAGCCGTGCAGCGGGAAGAGCGGCGCCTTGACCGCGAAGGCGATCGCGAAGCCGAGGAAGATCCACTGGTTGTCGCTCGTCCCCGACTCGGTCAGGCTGAACGTTCCCTGCGTCACGCCGTACGCGACGACCGACGCGAGCATCAGGAGCGACCCGGCCATCGTGTAGACGACGAACGTGAGCGTCGCCGCGGAGCGCCGCTCGCCTCCCCAGACGCCGACGAGCACGTACAGCGGGATGAGCATCGCCTCGAAGGCGACGTAGAAGAGCAGCACGTCCTGCGCCGCGAAGGTCGCGACGACCGCGCCTGTCAGCAGCAGCATGAGCGCGTGGTACGCACGCGGACGGTCGCGCCCGATCCAGGTCGCGTACCCGATCGCCGCGGCCATGACGATCACCGCCACGCCCGCGAGCCAGATCGAGAAGCCGTAGAAGCCGACCGAGTAGGAGATCCCGAGGCTCTCCACCCACTCCTCGGAGGTCCCGAGCTGGAGCGCAGGGTCGTCGAAGTCGAAGCGGCCCACGGCGACGATCCAGAGCCCGACCTCGACGAGCGCGATCAGGAAAGCGAGCCCGGCGGTCGTCAGGCGCGGCAGCGGCAGGATCGCGACGACGAAGGCGCCGGCGAGAGGGAGGAGGATGAGGAGAGTGGTCAGCATCGACTACCGGACGCTCACGAAGACGACGATGAGGACGAAGACCGCGACCGTGACGGCGAGCGCGTAGGTGCGAAGGAGCCCGGACTGGACACGCGCGAGCTCGCCGCTCGCCTGGATCGTCCCGGAGCCGATCTCGTCGAGCGAGCGCTCGATCACCGGCTCCTCGACGTTGCGGCGCAGCGCGCTCGAGAGCGACGAGGCGGGGCGATAGAAGAGCCCGTCGTAGAGCTCGTCGAAATAGAGCTTGTGCTCGAGGACGCGCCAGGCATCCGGGCTGGTGACGAGCTGCCGCCCCCGCCGGAACATGCTCCGCGCCAGCACGAAGCCGAGGAGTCCGAGCGCGACCGCGATCGCGCTGATCACCTACTCCTCTCCGGTCTTCGGCTCGACGAGGGGCTCGGCCGACTCATCGACCCAGTGCGTGAACGGATGCCAGACGCCCGGGATCGAGAGGAGTCCGCCGATCGAGGACAGCACTGCGAGGATGCCCACCGGAAGCAGCATCGACCGCGGCCCTTCCCCGTGCCCGAGCGCCGCGTGAGCCGGCGCCTCGGCCGGGCTCCCGTGGAAGACCGCGAAGTAGAGCCGGAACGAGTACAGGCCCGTGAGGAGCGCTCCGACCAGCCCGGCGACGAGCAGCGTCCAGCCGAGCGCGTCCCCGAGTGCGAAGGCCGATGCGAGGATCGCGTCCTTCGACCAGAACGCTGCGAACGGCGGGAGCCCGACGAGCGCGACCGTCCCGATCAGGAACGCGATGTGCGTCCGCGGGAGCGCGTCCTTCAGCCCGCCCATCCGGCGGATGTCCTGTTCGTCCGCCAGATGGTGGATCACGACTCCGGCCGCGAGGAAGAGCAGCGCCTTGAAGAACGCGTGCGTGAACAGGTGGAAGATCGCGAAGCCGTACGCGCCGATCCCCGCGCCGAGGAACATGTAGCCGATCTGGGACATCGTCGAGTACGCGATGACCTTCTTGATGTCCCACTGCACGAGCGCGACGAGACCCGCGACCAGCAGCGTCACGGCGCCGAGGATCGCCGCCAGGTGCTGGATGTCCGGGGCCGCTTCGAAGATCGGATGGGCGCGCACGAGCAGGTAGACCCCGGCGGTGACCATCGTCGCCGCATGGATGAGAGCGGAGACCGGCGTCGGCCCCTCCATTGCGTCCGGCAGCCACGTGTGCAGCGGAATCTGCGCGGACTTGGCGACCGCGCCGCCGAGGAGCCCGAGCGCCACGAGGTTCACCGTCGTCTCCGACATGTCGTCCACGTTCGCGAAGACCGCGGAGAACTCGAGCGCCCCGGTGTACCAGATCAGCAGCACGGCCGCGAGCGCGAACGTCGCGTCCCCGATCGCGTTCATCACGAACGCCTTCTTCGCGGCCGCGACCGCCTCCGGGCGGTGGTGCCAGAAGCCGATCAGCAGGTACGACGCGAGCCCGACGAGGCCCCAGCCCACGAGCAGGAGCAGGAAGTTCCCCGCCTGCACGAGCAGGAGCATCGAGAAGACGAAGAGCGACATGTACGCGAAGAAGCGACGCTCCTCGTCGTCGCCCGCCATGTAGCCCATCGAGTACCAGACGATGAGCCCGCCGACCCCGGAGACGATCAGCATCATCACGACGGCGAGCGGGTCGACGAAGATCTCGAAGCCGACCTCGAAGTTCACGGTGGCGAGCCACGTGTACGCGGTCGAGAGCTCCTCTCGCTCGCCCGGGTCACGCGCCCAGAGCCCGAAGAACGCGACGAGCGCGCCGCCGAAGGCGACGAACGTCGTGAGCGTCGAGATCCAGCCAGCCAGCCGCCGACTGATCCGGGTTCCGCAAAGAGTGATCGTCAGCGCACCGGCGAGCGGCGCGAGCAGGCAGGTCCAGGCGCCGGCGACCATCAGTGGTTGCTCCAGCGACGGCGGTGCCCTTCGACCGCGCGAAAACCGAGCAGGCCAAGGACTGAGGACGCCGGCATGCGACGGTTTGCAGCCGGACGAAGGGTGCCAGTTGTTGCTGGAGTAACCACTATCCGCGGAGCACGCTCGCCTCGTCGACGTCGAGCGCCAGGCCCCGCCGCGCCATCGCGACGATGAGCCCGAGCCCGATCGCGACCTCGGACGCCGCGACGGCCATCACCGCGAGCGCGAAGATCTGGCCGTCGAGCGAGCCCTGCTGCCTGGCGAACGCGATCAGCGTGAGATTCGCCGCGTTCAGCATGATCTCGAGCGAGAGGAGCACGATGAGCGGGCTCCGCCTGAGCATCACGCCGAGCGCGCCCGTGCCGAAGAGCAGCGCCGCGACGATCAGGTACCAGCCGACTCCCGGTCCGTCCACTACTCGGCCCTCTTCTCGCGCGTCGTCCCGAGCACGACGCCGCCGACCGCCGCGATGAGCAGGACGATCGACGTGATCTCGAACGCGAGCAGGTGGTCGGTCAAGAAGAGCTCGCCGATCTCGCCGGGGCTTCCGAACGAGTCGGAGACCTGCGCGGGGTCGCTCAGGTTGTCGCCCCACGCGAGCCCGAGCACGACGACGATCTCGACGAGCAGCGCGACCGCCGCGATCACCGCGGCGGCACGGAGCAGCGGCGGGCCTCCCGCCCACGGCGCGTCCGCGCGTCCTCCGAGGTACGCGACCACGAACAGGAACATGACCATGACCGCGCCCGCGTACACGAGCACCTGCGCTGCAGCGAGGAACTCGGCGGCGAGCAGCAGGTACAGCACCGCGAGCGAGGCGAGGTTCCCGATCAGCGAGAGCGCGGAGGTGAACGGGTTCGTGGACGAGACGACCGCGACGCCGCTCGCGAGGCACGCGCCCGCGGCCACGAACCACACGACCCAGACGACGACGTTGCCCACGGCTACGAGCTCGTCTTGTAGGAGGGCTCGGGCGTGTCGTACTGCCTCGGGTCGGCCACGGGCACCTGCTTGATCGGCTCGGCGAGGAGCATGTCCTTCGTGTAGATGAGGTCGTCGCGCGAGTACTCCGCGAGCTCGAACTCGTTGCCGAGGGTGATCGCGTCGAACGGGCACGCGAGCTCGCAGTAGCCGCAGAAGATGCAGCGGCTCATGTTGATCTCGTAGATCCGCGCGTAGCGCTCGCCCGGCGAGACGCGGTACTCGGCGGTGTTCTCGGCCGCCACGACCCGGATGCAGTCGGCCGGGCACGCGGCCGCGCAGAGCGAGCAGCCCACGCACTTCTCCATCCCGTTCTCGTGCCGCCAGAGCCGGTGCCGCCCGCGGAAGCGCGGGTACACGGGCCGCTTGTACTCGGGGTACTCCTGCGTGATGGGCCGGCGGAAGATCTGCCTGAAGGTGACCGCGAAGCCCCTGAAGCTGTCGAGCGGCTGCGGGCTCACAGCGCCACCACCAGGACGGCCGTGACGACCGCGTTGATCGTCGCCACCGGCAGCAGCACCTTCCAGCCGAAGCGCATGAGCTGGTCGTAGCGCAGGCGCGGGAGCGTCGTCCGGATCCAGATGAAGACGTACAGGAGGAGCGCGAGCTTGAGGAGGAACCAGATGGGCGCGAGCCAGCTCGGGCCGTCCCAGCCGGGGCCGTGCCAGCCGGCGAAGAAGAGCGTCACGCACAGGCCCGAGAGCGTGATCAGGTTGATGTACTCGCTCATCGAGTAGAGCCCGAAGCGCATTCCGCCGTACTCCGTGTGGTAGCCCGCGACGAGCTCCTGCTCGGCCTCGGGGAGGTCGAACGGCGCGCGCGACGTCTCGGCGGTGCCGGCGAAGAGGAAGACGATGAGCCCGACGAACTGCGGCGCCGCATACCACCAGGTGCCGTCCTGGGCGGCGACGATCTCGGTCAGCGAGAGGGTCTCGGCCATGATCACGACGCCGAGCACGGAGAGCGCGAGCGACACCTCGTAGGAGACGAGCTGCGCGCATGTGCGCATGGAGCCGAGGAGCGCGTACTTCGAGTCCGACGCCCAGCCTCCGACGATGAACCCGTACACGCCGATCGAGCCGACGGCGAAGATCAGGATCAGGGCGATGTCGAGGTCCGCGACCTGGCCCGGGATGTAGACCCCCGCGACCTCCCAGCCTGGACCGAACGGGATCACCGAGAACGTCGTCAGCGCCGTGAAGGCGGCGAGGAACGGGCCGAGCAGGTACAGCCCGTCGACTGCCGCCGCCGGTTGGAAGGTCTCCTTGTGCAGGAGCTTCAGCAGGTCCGCGATCGGCTGCATCAGCCCGTACGGCCCCGCCCGGTTCGGCCCGTAGCGAAGCTGCATGCGCCCCATGACCTTCCGCTCCGCGAGTGTGAGGTAGGCGAACGTGACCATGACGAGGTTGATGACCACGAACGCCTGGATCACGCTGACGTACCACTCGACTTCCATCAGGCCTTCACCACCTCGACGGTCGCGTGCAGCCCACCGGCGTGGTTCTCGGCCACGCGCGCGACTCCCGTAACGAGCCTCCGGTTGACGCGTGCGCGGAGCTCGACGGACGTCCCGTTCGAGCGCACGACGACAGCGTCTCCGGACCCGATCCCGCGCCGCGAAGCATCTTCTTGCGACAGCTCGACCTCGGGTGCGGCGCGCAGGAACTGGAGCTCCGGGACGCGCGCGACCGCGGGCCCGGAGAGGAGCGGCCGGTAGCGGTGGAGCTTGAGCTCGCCGACGAAGCGCTCGTCTGCCGGCGCGGTCAGCGGCACCGGCTCGGGGGTGGTCGCGGGCTCCGGGGCGACATAGGGATGACGCGTGGGAAGCGGCGCGTCGACGCCGACGCTTTTCAACGACAGATCCGCGTAGAGCATCGTGGACAGCTCACCGAACGCGAGCGCTGCCTGCGGGGGCACGGCGACGTCGAAGCGGGCCGCGAGCTTCGAGATCCAGGCGAGCTCGTCAGGGCAGGGTGGCGGCACCGCGCGCCGAAGCCGCTGGAGGCGGCCCTCGAGGTTCACGGACGTGCCGTCGCGCTCGAGCGCTCCGGTCGCGGGCAGGATCAGGTCGGCCCAGCCGCCGGCGAGCTCGTGGAACATCGTGATCACGAGCACGCGCTCGGACTCCTCCGCGAGCGCTCGCACGCTCGGGTCGGCCGCGGCCTCGTCGCCCGAGACGACCAGCAGCGAGATCGGCTCCGGGCTCGCCTCGTCGGCGTCGGCCGCGACCGACCAGGCGGCGGCGACCCCGTTCGCGTTCGGCGTGGCCGGCAGGTTGAACGCGCCGCAGCCGGGCTTCCCCTCGAAGCCGAGCGCGTGCGCGAGCTCCGCGACCCGCGCGCCTCCGCCTCCGCCCGGGCCGGACCAGACGAGCACGGCCCGGTCCGACTCGCGCAGGCGCTTGCCGAGCTTGTTGCCGGGCTCCGCCAGCTCTCGACAGAACGCCGCCGCGCCGCCGGGATCGACCTGCGGCGAGCCCGTGGGCGAGCAGCTGATGACCTCCGCGCCTCGCCGCCGCGCCTCGCGAATCCAGAGCTCCACGATCGGAGCCCGTTCCACGACGGGGTCGTCTCCGACGACGACCACGAGCTCGGCGTCGGCGATCGCGGACAGCGGGAGCGTGAACGCCTGGAGCGCCGAGGAGGTCGCCTCGGGCAGGACCGCGGAGTGCGCGCCCAGTCCGCCGCGCAGGAGCCGCCCGAGCCCGTACGCGATCTCGTTCGTCTCCGAGCCCGAGAGCGCGGTGACGATCCCGCCCTTCGCCTCGCGCAGCATCTCCTCGGCCGCGTCGAGCGCGTCGTCCCAGGACACCTCGTCGAGCCCTCTCGGCCCTCGGCGTAGCGGCGTCCTGATCCGGTCGCCGGCTCGCAGGTGCGGATACGTGAAGCGGCCCTTGTCGCAGAGCCAGCCGCGGTCGACCTCGGGATGGTTACGCGAGACGATCCGCTTCACCTTGCCCTCGCGGATCGTCGCGGCGACGTTGCAGCCGACCGCGCAGCCGGTGCAGACCGTGGGGACGTTCTGGATCTCCCACGGCCGCGCCTCGAAGCGGTACAGGCTCGAGGTCAGCGCGCCGACGGGACAGAGCTCGATGACGTTCCCGGAGAAGACGGACGCGTACGGCTCGTCCTCGAAGGTCGCGATCTCCGTGCGCGCGCCGCGGTTCCGCGCGATCAGGAGGCCGTCCTCGGCGACCTCCTCGGAGAAGCGCGTGCAGCGGTAGCAGAGGATGCAGCGCTCGCGGTCGAGCGCGATCAGCGGCGAGACCGGGATCGGCTTGTCGAAGGTCAGCTTCGGGAAGGTCATGCGCGTCGCCCCGGGCCCGTAGCGGAAGGTGAGGTCCTGGAGCGGGCACTCGCCGCCCTTGTCGCAGACCGGGCAGTCGAGCGGGTGGTTGACGAGGATGAACTCGAGCGTCGCCTCCTGGCCGTCGGCGGCCTTCGCGGAGGTGGCGGCGGTGCGGACGACCATCCCCTCGGAAGCCGTCAGCGTGCAGCCGGCCTGGAGCTTCGGCATCCCTTCGATCTCGACGAGGCACATGCGGCACGCGCCGATCGGCGGGCCGAGCCGGGGCTCGTAGCAGAAGACCGGGATCTCGACTCCCGCCGCGAGCGCGGCTTCCACCAACCCGGTTCCCGGCGGCACGGCGACGGCGCGGTCGTCGACCGTCAGCGAGACGAGCTCAGGCATGCACGGTCTCCGGGGCGGGCGCGTGCTGGTCGACGGGCGCGAGGATGCCTTCGATCGAGCTGTTGCCGTCAACGGGACAGCGGCCGAGCTCGACGTGCGCCTCGAACTCGTCCCGGTACTTCCGCAGGTAGCTCGCGACCGGGTAGACGGCGAAGTCGCCGAGCGCGCAGAGCGACTTCCCGAGCATCCGGTCGCAGACGTTCGTCGAGCAGGTCGAGGTCCGTCGCCTCGCCGTCGCCCTGCTCGATCTTCGTCAGGAGCTGCACGAGCCAGCGCGTCCCGACGCGGCACGGCGTGCACTTCCCGCACGACTCGTGCATGTAGAACTGCTCCGCGCGCAGCGCGAGCTGCACCATGCAGCAGCGGTCGTCGACGACGATGATCGCCGCTGAGCCGAAGAAGGAGCCGACCGCGTCGATCGAGTCGTAGTCCATCGGCGTGTCGATCTCGGCGGGCGTGAGGACCGGCACCGAGGAGCCGCCGGGGATGATCGCCTTCAGCTCGCGGCCGCCCGCGACTCCGCCGGCGACGTCGTAGATCAGCTCGCGGATCGTCGTCCCCAGCGGGCGCTCGTAGTTCCCGGGCTGCGTCGACGTTGCCGGAGAGCGAGAAGACCGCGGTTCCGGGAGCCGTAGGGACGCCGATCTTCGAGAACTCGGCCGCGCCGAGCTCGAGCATCTTGGGGACGAGCGCGATCGTGCTCACGTTGTTGATCTGCGTCGGAGCGCCGTACAGGCCGTTCACGGGCGGGAACGGCGGCCGCGGGCGCGGCTGTCCGCGCTGCCCCTCGAGCGACTCGAGGAGCGCGGTCTCCTCGCCGCAGATGTACGCGCCGGCGCCGCGGTGGAGCACGATCGTGACGCCGCCGAGGAGCGTCGCCTGTGCGCGCGTCCTCGAGCGCGTCGCGCATGACGTCGAACTCGTGCCCGTACTCGCCGCGGATGTAGATGAACACGCTCTCCGACTCGATCCCGTGCGCGGTGATGAGGCAGCCCTCGATCAGGCGGTGCGGCGTGAAGCGCATGACGTCGCGGTCCTTGAACGCGCCGGGCTCCGACTCGTCCGCGTTGATCGACGAGGTAGGTCGGCTTGCCCGTGCCCTTCGCGAGGAGCGACGCCTTGCGCCCCATCGGGAAGCCCGCCCCGCCGCGCCCGCGGAGGGTCGCCGCGGTGATCTCGTCGATCACCGCCTGCGGCTCGAGCGCCGCGCGCCTTCTCGAGCGCGTCGTAGCCGCCGACCGCGCGGTACTCGTCGAGCCGCGTGAGGTCGTGGTCCTCGGTTCCGGCGGTGAGGAGGTTCGGGCTAGCCACGCGAGCCACGAGCTCCTCGACGACAGCCGGCGACGTCTGCCGGACGAACAGGCTCGTGGTAGACGTGGTCGATCGACGACCACGGGCGCGCGCCCGCAGCCGCCCGCGCACTCGATCGCGCGCAGCGTCACCTCGCCGTCGTCTGTCGTCCCGCCCGGTGCGCACGCCGAGCTCGTCCGCGAACGCGTCGAGCACGGCCTGGGCGCCGGCGAGCGCGCAGGAGAGGTTCGTGCACACCTCGACCATGTGCTTCCCGACCGGCTCCAGGTGGTACATGTCGTAGAAGGACGCGATCGAGTGGCAGATACGCGGGCGTCTCGTCGAGCGCGTCGGCGACCTCGCGCAGCGCCTCCGGCGAGAGCCAGCCGTGCTGCTCCTGCGCGAGCCGGAGCGCGTCCATCACGACGGAGCGCCGGCGCGGGTACCGCTTCTCGAGCTTCCGCACCTCGGCGTGGAGATCGGTCATCGGTCCGCGTCTCCCATGACGGGATCGAGCGAGCCGGCGATGGCGATCAGGTCGGCGATCAGGCAGCCCTGGACGGTCGTCGCCGTCGCCTGCAGCGCCGCGAGGCTCGGCGCGCGGAACTTCACCCGCCACGGCCGAGGGCCGCCGTCCGAGACGAGGTAGCACCCGTTCTCCCCGCGCGGCGACTCGATCACGACGTAGACCTCGCCCTCGGGCACGACGTACCCCTCGGTGACGATCTTGAAGTGGTGGATCAGCGACTCCATCGACGTGTGCAGCTCGTGCCGCGGCGGGAGGACGACCTTGCGGTCGTCGACGACCCATGGCTCCCCTTCGGTCTCGTCGATCCTGTCGAGGCACTGCCGGACGATGCGCACCGACTGGCGCATCTCGTCCATGTGCACCTTGTAGCGGTCGTAGACGTCGCCGTTCGGGTAGACGGGCACGTCGAAGTCGACCTGGTCGTAGAAGAGGTACGGCGTCGGCCTTGCGCAGGTCCCAGTCGACGCCCGAGGCGCGCAGCATCGGCCCCGACTGGCCGAGCGCGAGCGCGTCGTCGGCGGACAGCAGCCCGATGCCCTTCGTCCGTTCGAGCCAGATCGCGTTCCGGTCGAGGATCGCCTCGTACTCGTCGACCGAGCGCTCCATCCGCGGGAGGAACTTCCGTGCCTCGGCGGTGAAGCCGGGCGGGACGTCCTCCGCGAGCCCGCCGACCTGGAAGTAGCGCGTGTGCATCCGCGTGCCGCCGACCATCTCGAACAGGTCGAGGATCTCGTCGCGGTCGTCGAACGTGTACCAGAGGAGCGAGATCGCCCCCAGCTCGAGTGCGGAGGTCCCGAGCCAGATGAGGTGCGAGTGGATGCGGTTGAGCTCGGTGAGCGCCATCCGCGCCCAGGTCGCGCGGCGCGGAACCTCGAGCCCGAGCAGCTTCTCGACCGCGAGCACGTACACGAGCTCGTTCGCCTGGAACGAGACGTAGTCGACGCGCGGCGCGTACGTGACCGACTTCCACCACGTCTTCGCCTCCATGTTCTTCTCGAAGCCGGTGTGCAGGTAGCCGATGACCGCGCGGATCCCGGCGACCGTCTCGCCGTCGAGGTCGACGATCAGCCGCAGCACGCCGTGCGTCGACGGGTGGTTCGGCCCGAAGTTGATCGTGAGGATGTCCTCGAGGTCGTGCTTGTCGGGATCGACCTCGAGGATCGTCGGCACCGGGCTCGGGATGCGCGTGCCCTCGTAGATGCGGCGGGTCGGGACGACGGCCATCCTCACTCCTCGTCCGAGAACCGCACCGGCTCGCCGCCGAGCGGGTAGTCCTTCCGCAGCGGGATGACCCTCCCAGTCCTCGGGCATGAGGAGGCGGACGAGGTTCGGGTGGCCCTCGAAGGGGATGCCCATCATGTCCCAGGCCTCGCGCTCGAACCAGTCCGCCGCCGGCCAGGCCGGGAGGACGCTCGCGATCGGCTCGCCGTCGTCGAGCCAGACCTGGACGCGCACGCGAGCGGGCTCGTCGCCGACGCGGAGCAGGTGGTACGAGACCGAGAAGCGCTTGGGCTTCGGCTCCGGGAGGCGCGCGAGCCCCTGCGAGCCGGGCCGGTTGAGGTCGCGTCCGGACGCGGTCCCGATGTAGCCGGCGACGCCCTCGTCGCCCCAGCCGAGGTAGTCGGTGGGCGTGATGTCGCAGAGGACGTTGAAGCCGTGCTCGTCCCGCAGCGTCAGGCACGCGTCGAGCAGGCGCGCCGGGTCGACGACGAGCGTCGTCTCCCCGAGCGTCTCGCGCGTCTCGACGACGCCGGGGACGTTCGCGCGCATACTGCTCACTCGGCCACGCCCTCGGATCTCGTACGCGGGCGGCGACGCCGGCGCGGATCTTCTCGTGCAGACGGACGACGCCCTCGAGCAGCGCCTCCGGCCGCGGCGGGCAGCCGGGGACGTGGACGTCCACCGGGACGATCTTGTCGACGCCCTGGAGGATCGTGTAGTTGTTGAACATCCCGCCGGAGCTCGCGCACGCGCCCATGGCGATGACCCACTTCGGCTCGAGCATCTGGTCGTAGACCTGGCGGATCGGCGGCGCCATCTTGTGCGTCACGCGACCCGAGACGATGAGCAGGTCCGCCTGGCGCGGCGACGAGCTGAAGCGCTCCATGCCGAAGCGCGCGATGTCGTAGCGCGACGTGACGACCGCGATCATCTCCATCGCGCAGCACGCGAGCCCGAACGTGTCCGGCCAGATGGAGTTCGACTGCGCCCACGCGATCGCCTTCTCGATCGTCGTCAGGATGAGCGCGTCCTCGATCTCCGCGACTTCCTGCTCGAAGACGCCCGGCCCTCGGTCCGGCCAGAGGACGCGCTCGGACTGGAGGCCCGCCTTCGCGAGCGGCCGGTCGCTGACGACCGGGAGATCCTTCTTCAGCGCCAGTTGAGCGCCCCTTTCCGCCAGATGTACACGTACGCGACCCCGAGGATCGCGATGAAGACGCCGAGCTCTCCGACGCCGAACCACCCGAGCGCCTCGAGCCGCACGGCGAGCGGATACAGGAAGACGATCTCGATGTCGAAGAGGATGAAGAGGATCGCCGTGAGGTAGAAGCTGACGGTGAAGCGCCGCTCGTGGCTCGGCGCCTCGGCCGAGACGCCCGACTCGAAGGGCAGCATCTTCTGCCTCGTGCGCGCCACCGGGCGGCGTGGGAGGATGAAGGTCGCGAGGACGAGAGTTGCGGGGATCGCCGCCGCGAAGAGCGCGTAGATGAGAAACGGCAACCAGTTGTCGAGCACGGGTCGATACCCCCGGCGAGAGCTCGGTCCTCTGTCTCGCGTCGAAACCTAGCACCCTCCCTCGCGGCGCACGAAGGGATGCGAGTTTCCAGATGGAATGAGCGATACGAGTGTCACAAAGTCGGGTCTGGAAGCGTCGACCCCGTCGGGTACCATGAGCTGGTGGCCACCATCGAGCACACTCTCGACACCCCTGGCGAGACCCTGATCGCGCTGACCCCGACCGCTGCTGCGAAGGTCCGGGAGCTCCTGGCCGAGGAGGGCGACGAGAAGCTCGTCCTGCGCGTCGCGATCCAGGGCGGCGGCTGCTCCGGGTTCCAGTACGGGCTCGGCTTCGACAACGTCGCCGAGGGCGACGTCCAGCTCGACCTCGAGGGCGTGCCGGTCGTCGTCGATCCCTTCAGCGCTCCCTACCTGCGCGGGACGACGATCGACTTCCTGAACTCGATCGAGGAGTCGGGCTTCAAGATCGACAACCCGAACGCGACCGCCTCGTGCGGCTGCGGGCACTCCTTCACCGTCGCCGAGGGCGAGGAGCCCGGCGACGACGCCGCTGCGGCCGCCGGCTGCGGCTCCGGCTGCTCTCACTGAGCTGCGCTGAGTCGGAAGCTCTAGATTGCGGCCGATGTCGGGCCGTCCGCTGCGTGTCGCCGTCGTCGGCTCCGGCCCGGCTGCCTTCTACGCCGCCGGGCACCTGCTCGCGAGCGAGGATCCTCCGGCCGCGGTGGACATGATCGAGCGCCTGCCGACGCCGTGGGGGCTCGTCCGGCTCGGCGTCGCGCCCGATCATCCGCAGCTGAAGACGGTCTCGCGGGCGTTCGAGAAGATCGCCGCGCGCGAAGGGTTCCGGTTCCTCGGGAACGTCGAGGTCGGCCGCGACGTCTCGCATGAGGAGCTTGCGGCTCGCTACGACGCGGTGATCTACGCGGTGGGGTCCCAGACCGATCGCAGGCTCGGGATCCCCGGCGAGGACCTGCCCGGCTCGTGGGCGGCGACCGAGCTCGTCGCCTGGTACAACGGCCACCCGGACTTTCAGCAGCTGTCCTTCGAGCTCGCGGGAGTCGAGCGCGCGGTCGTCATCGGGAACGGGAACGTCGCGCTCGACGTCGCGCGGATGCTGGCGCTGACGGAGGAGGAGCTCGCGCCGACCGACACGACCGACCAGGCGATCGAGGCGATCGTCGGCTCCGGGATCCGCGAGATCGTCGTCCTCGGGCGGCGCGGGCCGGTGCAGGCGGCGTGGACGTCGACCGAGCTCGGGGAGATGGGCGACCTCGCGGGCGCGGACATCGTCGTCGATCCGGCCGAGCTCGTCCTCGATCCGGCGAGCGAGGCCGAGCTGGCGGCAGCGTCGAACCTCGTCCAGCGCAACGTCGAGATCCTCCGCGAGTTCGCGACGCGCGAGCCGGAGGGGAAGCCGCGGAGCGTGCGGCTCCGGTTCCAGGCCTCGCCCGTCGCGATCCTCGGCGAGGAGCGGGTCGAAGGCGTCGAGATCGTGCGCAACCGGCTCGAGGCCGACTCGGGCGGGCCGCGTGCGGGCGGTCGCGACGGAGGAGCGCGAGGTGATCCCGTGCGAGATCGTCTTCCGCAGCGTCGGCTATCGCGGCGTGTCCCTTCCGGGCGTGCCCTTCGACGAGCGGAGCGGGACGATCCCGAATGCGACCGGCCGCGTCCTCGACGAGCACGGCGAGCCGGTTCCGGGCCTGTACGTCGCCGGCTGGATCAAGCGCGGGCCCACCGGCGTCATCGGCACGAACAAGAAGGACGCGGTCGAGACGGTCGAGCTCCTGCTCGAGGATGCGCGGGAAGGGTTGCTGCCGGCGCCGGCAGGCCGCCCCGCTCGAGGAGCTCCTCGCCGAGCGCGGCGTCGAGGTCGTCATGTACGCGGGCTGGGAGTCGATCGACTCGGTCGAGCGCGCCGCGGGCGAGTCGCGTGGCCGCCCGCGGATCAAGCTCTGCACGTGGGACGAGCTGCTAGCCGCCGCACGCGGCTAGCCCTGTGCAGAACTCGTCACAGTCTTGTGGCCTTAACAGTGCCAGGCACTGTTAAGGCGCCGCCGCTTGAATGGACAGTGGTCGGCCTCCGATCGGCACAGCTCACAGCGCATCAGCCGAGCCGCCACCGTCTCGCCTGTGGACTGTTTGGCGCTGATTTGTGGCGTTAACAGTGCCAGGCCCTGTAAAGAACGACGCCCGATCCGGACGGGTCCATTGTCTCGCCTGGGCGCGGCTAGACTCGCCGCGTGAGCGAGACGACCGAGGGCAGCGAGCTCTGGGGAGCCGAGACGCGTAAGGCCGTCGCGAACTTCCCCGTCTCCGGGGAGCCGATCCCGACCCCGGTCGCGCGCTGGCTCGGCAGGATCAAGGCCGCCGCCGCGCGCGTGAACGCCGAGCTCGGGCTTCTGGACGTCGAGGTCGCCGAGCGCATCGCCAGCGCGGCCGACCGGGTGGCCGAGGGCGAGCTCGACGACCAGTTCCCGATCGATGTCTTCCAGACGGGCTCCGGCACGAGCTCGAACATGAACGCGAACGAGGTCATCGCCGCTCTCGCCGGCGAGGGCGTGCACGCGAACGACGACGTCAACATGGGCCAGTCCTCCAACGACGTCTTCCCGTCGGCAGTCCACCTCGCGGCGCTCGACGAGCTCGTGAACGACCTACGGCCCGCGCTCGACATGCTCGCGGCCGCGCTCGAGCGCAAGGCCTCGGAGTTCGACGCCATCGTGAAGTCGGGCCGGACGCACATGATGGATGCCGTCCCCGTCACGCTCGGACAGGAGTTCGCGGGGTACGCGGCGCAGGTGCGCCAGGGGATCGCGCGGGTCGACGACGCGCTGCCGCGCCTCGGCCAGATCCCGCTCGGCGGCACCGCGACCGGCACCGGCCTCAACACGCACCCCGAGTTCGCAGCCCGTGTCCGTGCGCGCCTCGCCGAGGACACCGGCTTGACCATCTCGCCGCCCGCCGACCCGTTCGAGGCGCAGGCCGCGCGCGACGCCCTCGTCGAGGCCTCGGGAGCGCTCAAGGTCGTCGCCGTCTCGCTCACGAAGATCGCGAGCGACCTCCGGCTCATGGGCTCCGGCCCGCGCGCCGGCCTCGCCGAGCTCTACCTCCCCGAGCTGCAGAAGGGGAGCTCGATCATGCCCGGGAAGGTGAACCCGGTCATCCCGGAGGTCGTGACCCAGGTCGCGGCGCAGGTCATCGGGAACGACACCGCGATCACCGTCGGCGGCATGAGCGGCCAGTTCGAGCTCAACGTCTACGTGCCGCTGATGGCGCGGAACCTCCTCCAGTCGATCGCGCTGCTCGCGAGCACGAGCCGCCTGCTCGCCGAGAAGTGCGTCGACGGGATCGAGGCGAACCGCGAGCAGCTCGAGCGCTACGCGGAGCTGACCCTGTCCGCGGCGACCGCCCTGAATCCGCACATCGGGTACGACAAGGCGGCGGAGATCGTCGCCGAGGCGGCCGCCTCGGGCCGCCCCTTGAGGGACGTCGCGCGCGACGCCGGAGTCGACGACGCGATCCTCGACGAGGCGCTCGACTACCGCTCGATGGCCAGGCCGAACGAGTAGGAATCGGGATGACGGGCCGGAGGGGCCGTGCCGCATACGGCCCCTCCTCCCGGCTCCCCCATCCCCAGCCGAGGAAGCCTCCTGAGCTTCAGCCCAGGGCTTCCGGTTCAGCTCCTCCGACGCCTCGTCGGCCTGTCCCACCCCTCCGCGCGGCCTCGCGACTCCGGCACGACGCCGTCCCCCGATCAGAGGGCGAGATGCGTGCGCGATGTCGGCGCGAGGGGACCCGAAGCAGGTGAGCCCACACAAGACACTCCCTTGTCCCCTCGTAGCTAGCCCTAACTCTTCCAGGACCACCCGGTTCTGCACAAGTCCATGCGGACCGCTATGAGCCGGTGCGAACGAGCACGAGCTTGTCCGTACCCGACTCGGCACCCCAGATCTCGCCCCTCCGCCCGAGGATCTGACGCACCTCCGCGCCTGCGCTCGGGAGCGGAACACGCGTGAAGCGCTGGGTGGCCGGGTCGAAGCGGACGAGGGCGTTTGCGCCGAAGTCGGTGAGCCAGACCTTGTCGCGCTCGTCGACGTAGACGGCGTAGATCATCGGGTTCGAGCCGGGAACCCGCCACTCGCGCCAGCGCTTGCGCCGCGGGTCGTACATGCCGACCTGGCCCGCGTTCCACTCGCTGATCCAGATGCGGCCGCGTGAGTCCGACCACGCGCGCCGTGCGCCCTGGCCCGCGGTCGGCGGGCGGAGCACGCCCGCTCGGCCCGTGCGGACGTTGATCTTGCCGAGGTAGCTCCCGGCGAGCGACGCGTAGTAGACGTCGCCGCCCGGCGTCGTCGTGATCCCGTACGGCCCCTCGCCACGCGGC
The DNA here is from genome assembly GCA_963716605.1 of uncultured Actinomycetes bacterium. Classification (GTDB taxonomy): domain Bacteria; phylum Actinomycetota; class Thermoleophilia; order Gaiellales; family Gaiellaceae; genus GMQP-bins7. The sequence goes on from CAVQTO010000002.1 coordinate 450,676, forward strand.
GCCCGGAACACCCTCACCTTCCCGACCTTCGGGTCGAGCCGGCCGTAGATCCCCTCCTGGCCGGTGAACCAGAGGATCCCGCGCCGGTCGAAGGTCGCAGTGTTGAGGTTCGCGTTGCCCGTGCCGGCGGGAAGCGGGAAGCGCCGCACGCGCTGCGTTCGCGGGTCGACGCGCACGATTGCGTTCAGGCCGCCGTCGGTAATCCAGGGAGCGCCGTCGGGGCCGACGATGACGCCGTGCGGCGCCGAGCCGCTGCCGAGCGCGGTGAGCCGCGATCTGCCGGTCTTCGGATCGAGCCAGCCGAGCTGGCCCGTGTGCTGCGCCGTGTACCAGACCCCGCCGTCCCGCGCGGGCGCGACGTCGTGCGGGTGCGTGCCGCTAGGAACACGGAACTCGCGTACGCGCAGCTGGCTCTCGACCGCGCTCGCGGCACCGGCCGAGCCGGCCACGATCAGCGCACCGAGGATCGCAACGGCTCGCACGAGCATCCTCGTACGGTACGTGAGCAATTCGTCAGGATTCCGAACCCCGCGTTTACACGAACCTCATGCGCGGGCAGATACGGTGCACGACTGCTCTTGTGCCGCCGACCGTGCGTGACGCGGCCGGCACGAACACAGGGAGGTTCATGAGACGCTTCTTACAGCTTGCCGTGATTCTGGGTGCCCTCGCAGCGCTCGCAGCGCCTGCCGCGATGGCGGCAGACCGGATGTGGATCGGCTTCCACGACGACCCGAGCTTCCGCTGGGCGAATGATCGCTCCGAGCGAATCCAGGCGTCCGCACGCGTCGGCTCCAGTGTCATGCGGTTGCTGGTCCACTGGAACCAGGTCGCTCCGGATCGTCCCGCGCGTCCGACCGACCCGTTCGACCCGGCGTACTACTTCGGCGAAATCGACGAGGCCGTCCGCACCGCTCGCGAGGCGAACCTCGAGGTCCTGATCACGCTCTACGGGACGCCGGGCTGGGCGAACGGCCGTCGCGGGCCGAGCTTCATGCCGACTCGCGTCCTCGACTTCAAGCGGTTCGCGACGGCGATCGCGTCGCGGTACTCGGGCCGTCACGCGGAGTATCCGGTCGTTCGTTTCTGGTCGGTCTGGAACGAGCCGAACCTCGAGCGTTTCCTCAAGCCGCAGTTCGACAAGCGTGGCAAGGCGCTCGCCCCGCGGAACTACGCGGCGCTCTACGCGGCCGCCTACGACGGCATCAAGCGCGGCAACCCCAAGGCGAAGGTGGCGATCGGCGAGACGTCGCCCCGGGGCTCGGACAATCCGACGGGCAAGCGCCGGATCCACTCGCCCGGCAGGTTCGCGGAGGCTGTCGCGAAGGCGAATCCCCGCCTGAAGTTCGACGCTTGGGCACACCACCCGTACCCGGCAAATCCCAACCTCCGGCCGGGGCACAAGGTTCGCTGGCCGAACGTGTCGCTCTCCTCGCTGCCGGAGTTCCAGAAGCAGCTGCGCAAGTGGTTCAAGCGCAGCAGGATCGACATCTGGATTACCGAGTACGCGCACCAGACGAGGCCGCAGGACCGGTTCGGCGTCTCGTACAGCAAGCAGGCCGCGTACATCCGGGAGGCGATCTCGATCGCCCGGAAGCAGCGGTTCACGAAGATGTTCGTCTGGTTCGTCTTCCGCGACGATCCGGGGCAGCAGTGGGAGTCGGGCATCTACACGCGTGCGGGTGGCGCGAAGGGCAGTGCGCCGACCGCATTCACGCGCGCGGCGCGCGGGCTCCGTCCCGCTGACCTGGCAAGACGCGGATCCGCGCGAGGATCCGGCCGCCTTTAGGCAATTGCTCTACCGCGCGACCGGGATCCCCACTCGGGGATCACCGGTCTTGCGCACAACTCAGCTCAGTAGGCGACGGCGCCACGCCCGGTCTCCGCGGCGTGGCGCTGCTCGTCCGCGCGGTAGGACGAGCGGACGAGCGGCCCGGAGAAGACCGACCCGAACCCGAGCGCCTCGCCCTGCTCGCGGAACCAGCGGAACTCGTCCGGGTGCACCCAGCGGTCGATCTTCGCGTGTTTCGGCGACGGCTGGAGGTACTGGCCGATGGTGACGACGTCGACGCCGTGGGCCCGGAGGTCGCGCATCGTGTCGATCACCTCGTCGTTGGTCTCGCCGAGCCCGACGATGATCCCGGACTTCGTCATGACGCGGTAGTCCGCGACCTCTTTCACGCGCTGCAACAGCCACAGCGCCTTGTCGTAGCTCGCCTTCGCGCCGCGCATGCGCGCATGGAGCCTGCGGACGGTCTCGATGTTGTGGCCGAAGACGTCCGGCCGCGCGTCGAGCACGGTCACGAGCGCCTCCTCCTCGACGCCGAGGAAGTCGGGCGTGAGGATCTCGACCGTTGCGCCTGGCAGCTTCCTCTGGAGCGCGCGAATCGTCGCCGCATAGTGGCCGGCCCCGCGATCCGGGACGTCGTCGCGGTCGACCGACGTGACGACGACGTGCGAGAGCCCCATCTGCGCCGCCGCCTGCGCAAGCCGGAGCGGCTCGAGCGGGTCCGGCGCGGTCTCGGGCTTCCCGGAGTGCACGTAGCAGTACCGGCACGCACGCGTGCAGATGTCGCCGAGGATCTGGAACGTCGCCGTGCCGCGTCCCCAGCACTCGCCGATGTTCGGGCAGCGCGCTTCCTCGCAGATCGTGACGAGCTGCCCCTCGCGCATGAGGCTCTTCACCTCGTGATAGCGCGAGTGGACGCTCGGCGCGCGCACCTTCATCCATTCGGGGCGGCGTGGCCGCTCGGCCACTGGCAACGAACGCTGCATCGCGCGGATTAGTCTAGAGACCGTGGTTCCGGAAGCCCCTCTCGAGAAGAACGATGCCGGTGGGCTGTACCCGGCCGGCGAGGGCTGGTTCGTCGTCAACGCGCGCGAGATGCAGTGGTTCGACTCGACGCCGCTCGGCTTCTATGCGCCGTTCGAGGGGGAGAACGCGAGGTTCCAGCAGTTCGGGTTCAACCTCGGCATTGTGCGGCCCGGCGAGGCCGGCGGCATGTACCACAGCGAGGACGCGCAGGAGGGATTCCTCGTGCTCTCCGGCGAGTGCCTGCTGATCGTCGAAGGCCAGGAGCGCACGCTCCGCCAGTGGGACTTCTTCCACTGCCCGCCGTGGACGGCGCACGGCTTCGTCGGCGCCGGCGCCGAGCCCTGCGTCGTGCTCGCGGTCGGAGCCCGGCGCAAGGGCCGCGGCATCGTCTACCCGGTGGACGAGGTCGCGGTGAAGCACGACGCAGGCGTCTCGGAGGAGACGACCCAGCCGTCCGAGGCGTATGCCCGCTTCCCGGACCCCAAGGCGATCGCGTGCCCGCCGGAGTTCTCCGGATGAGCGAGGCGCTCGAAGCCACGGCGCGGTTGTACGACGAGGCGGCGGTCGAGTTGGAGGAAGCCGTCGCGTATTGCCGGGTCGCGGCTCAGCACTTCCGCGACAACCTCGTCCCGCGCGGCACGGCCCATGCGTGCGCGGCGCGTGGGCACCTCCTGAACGCGGAGCAGCTGCTCGACGAGCAGGCGCGGGAGCACGCGTCGCGCTCGGTCCCGCAAGCCGACTAGGGGGTTGCCAGCGAGGCGTGGATGGGCTGCGGCCAGAGGCCCGTGGCGTCCTCTGCCGGTAGCTCCTCGAGCTCGAGCTCGAACACCTCCGCGATCGCGGCGATCGCAGAGGGCCGGACCTCCTCGACCGACATTGGCCGTGACAGCTCCCGCGCCATCGTCGTGAACGCGGCGTCCTCGAGCCCGCAGGCCGTGATCCACTCCGTGAACGGCGCCGGATCGAGGTCGACGTTCAGCGCGTACCCGTGCGTCGTCACCCAGCGCGAGACGTGCACGCCGATCGACGCGATCTTGCGCGGCCCCTGGCCGCTCGCCGGCGGCATCCAGACCCCGGTCAGGCCCTCGTACCTGGTGGCCTCGAGGTCGAATGCGGCGAGCGTGCGGATCAGGGACTCCTCGAGGTCGCGCACGTAGCGCTTCACGTCCTTCCCATGCTTGTGAAGATCGAGGATCGGGTAGCAGACGAGCTGGCCGGGGCCGTGGAACGTGGACTTGCCGCCGCGGTCGGTCTCCGCGATCTCGACCTCGGCGCCCTCGGGGACGTGCAGCTCGCGATCGGTCTCGGTGCGCCGCCCGACGGTGATCACGGGCGGGTGCTCGAGGAAGATCACGGTCTCGGGGATCGCGCCCTGCGAGACCGCGCCCGCGAGCGAGCGTTGCAGCGCGAACGCCTCGGCGTACGGCACGAGGCCGAGGCTCAGCAGGTAGGCGCCGCGACTCACGCCGGCACGTTACTGGCGCTCGATGAGCTCGCGCGCGGTGTCGAGGTCGGTCGCCCGGACGAGGATCTCCCGCGCGCCGCCCGCTGCCCAGCCGTCGAGTGCGCCGGCGGCGGAGTCGGTCGGTCGCTGCATCGAGTCGATCCCTTCGGTCGCGAGCAGGCCGCGGAGCAGCTCGGCCTCCGGCTCGCTGCCGACGATGGTCAGCCGCACGAGCTCGTCGCCGGTCATGACTGCTGGAACATCCAGCGGTGGCCTTCGAGGTCCTCGGCGGTGTAGAGCCGGCCGTCGGGGCCCTCCTCGACCGGCCGGATCACGTTCGCGCCCGCGTCGACCGCGTGTGCGTGATGCCTGTCGAGGTCGTCGACGAGGACGAGGAGGCCGTCGATCACCCACGGGTTGTCGAGCCAGCGGCGAGCGGCTTCGCACTCCTGCCGGTGCCGAGCGGGGCTCTGGTACTCGCGGCTCGGCGTCGCGAGCATGACCACCTGGTCGTCTCCGACCTCGAGCTCCGCGTGGCCGATCGTCCCGTCGTCCATGACGTAGCGCTCGCCGCGCTCGCTGAACCCGAACGCCTCCGCCAGCCAGTCGAGCGCGGCCGCGGTGTCCTCGTACGCGATCATCGGGTAGATCCGCTGCGTCACGGCGCCCTCCCTTCGTAGTGCTCGGTGCCGTCATCCGGCAGTGTCTCCCATGGCGCGAGCGAGCGCACGAACGTGTGCGCCTCGAGCGGGCCCTCGAACGGCTCATCGAGCGCGGACAGGCGGACGCTCGTGAACTCGGTGTCCGGCCAGCCTCCGCCGAAGAGGTTCGTCCCGCAGCGGGCACAGAAGCTCTTCGCGCTCCCTTCGGCCGGCTGATACGTCGTGATCAGATCGCGGCCCTGGAGGATGCGGACGTCCTCGGTACGCGCGCGCCCACTTGCCGTGCCGCCGCCTCCCGAGATCTTCTTGCAGGTCGCGCAGTGGCACGCGCTGACGAGGAGAAACGGCACCTCGACCGCGATCCGGACGCCTCCGCACTGGCAGGTGCCCTTCAGCTCGCTCATCGGCTCAATATGCCGCTTCGTCCCAGCTCTCGAGCCGGGCTCTGAGGTCGCGGAGGTACATCCCCGCGTACGCGCCGTCGACGAGGCGATGGTCGTACGTCAACGTCAAGATTCATCAGCGGGCGGATCCCGATGACGTCGTTGCCGAGCTCGTCCTGGATGACCCACGGCCGCTTCACGAGCGCGTACGTACCGAGGATCGCCGACTGCGGCTGGTTGATGATCGGCGTCCCGTGGAAGGTGCCGAAGCTGCCGGGGTTCGTGATCGTGAAGGTGCCGCCCTGGACGTCGTCCGGGAGGAGCTTCTTCGTGCGCGCGCGCTCGGCGATGTCCTGGATCGAGCGCGCCATGCCCTGGAGGTTCAGGTCCTGCGCGTTTCGGATGACCGGGACGATGAGGCCCTTGCCCTCCTCCAGCGCGACCGCGATGCCGAGGTTGATCTGCGGGCGAGTGACGATGCTCTGCCCGCGGATCTCCCCGTTGATCCACGGGTACTCGGCGAGCGTGTCGACGGACGCTCGAGCGATGAACGCGAGATAGGTGAGGTTGACGCCCTGCTTCGCGAGCTCGGGCTTCAGCTTCTGACGGAGCGCGACGACACGTGCGAAGTCGACCTCGATCGCGCTCGTGACGTGCGCGGCCGTGTCGACCGAGCGGCGCATGTGCTCCATGACGCCGCGGCGCATCGCGGTCATCGGCTCGAGCTGCTCGCCCGGCGCGAGCTCCGGTTCGGTCGCTGGAGCCGCGGCTGTCGGTGAAGGAGCGGACGGCGGGACTGCGCGGGCAGGAGCTGCGGCCGGTGCAGGGGCGGGCTCCGGGGGAGCCTCTGCGGGTGCGGCCGGGGGTGCCTCTTCAGGTGCGGGTGCGGGAGCAGCGGCTGCGGGCTGTGCGCCGGACTCGATGAACGCGAGGATGTCCTTCTTCGTCACGCGCCCGCCGGCGCCGGTGCCCGGAACGGCGGACGGGTCAACGCCGTGCTCGGAGGCGATGCGCGCGACGACCGGCGACACGAAGGTCTTCCCGTTGCCGGCCGCGGTCTCGGCGGTCGGTGCGGGAGGAGCGGCAGCGGGCTGGGCCGGCGCGGGCTCCGGCGCCGCGTCGGGCTCGGGTGCTGCAGCGGGAGCCGCCTCGGGCGTGGTGACCGGAGGCTCCTGGGTCGGCGCCTCGGCCGGGGCCGAGCCGGCGGGGCCGATCGTCGCGAGCACGGTGCCCACGTCGACGGTCTCCCCCTCCGGCACGAGAATCTGCGTTACCACGCCCTCGCCGGGGCTCGGAACCTCGGTGTCGACCTTGTCCGTGGAGATCTCGAGCAGCGGCTCGTCCCGGGCGACCTGGTCGCCGGGCTGCTTGAGCCACTTCGTGATCGTGCCCTCGGAGACGGACACGCCCATCTGCGGCATCACGACCTCGGTCTGGGTTCCTGTGGACACGTGCCCTCCTCGTAGGGGCGAGGCTTGCCTCGCCCTAATAGGCCGCCAAGTTCTCGTAGCGCTTTCAGGACGTCCTCGGGCTGCGGGATGAACGCCTTCTCGAGCGGGGGCGAGAACGGGACGGGCGTGTCCGGCGCGGCGACCCGCATCACCGGCCCGTCGAGATCCTCGAACGCCTCCTCGGCGATCGTCGCCGCGATCTCGCCGCCGAACCCGCCGGTGCGGGTGTCCTCGTGGAGCACGAGCACCTTCGACGTCCGGCGCACGCTCTCGAGCACCTTCTTCTTGTCCCACGGGATCAGGGTGCGAAGGTCGAGCACCTCGGTCTCGAAGCCCTCCTTCGCGAGCTCGTCCGCTGCATCGGTCGCCGTGTGCACCATCGCCCCCCACGTGACGACGACCGCGTCGTCGCCCTCGCGGTGCACGTTGGCCTGGCCGAACGGGACGGTGTAGCGCTCCTCGGGCACCTCTCCCTTGATCCGCCGGTACAGGTGCTTGTGCTCGAAGTAGAGCACCGGGTTCGCGTCCTCGATCGCCGAGGCGAGGAGCCCCTTCGCGTCGTGCGGCGTCGCCGGGCAGACGATCTTGAGCCCGGGGATGTGCGCGAACGAGCTCTCCGGGTTCTGCGAGTGGAACGGGCCGCCCGAGAACCCGCCGCCGGACGGGAGCCGGACGACGATCGGCACCGGCGTCCCTCCGCGGAAGAACTGCTTCGACGCGACGGTCACGAGGTGATCCCACGCGCAGGAGATGAAGTCGGCGAACTGCATCTCCGCGACCGGGCGCATCCCCATCAGCGCGGCGCCGGTCGCTCCGCCCACGATCGCGGTCTCCGAGAGCGGCGTGTCGATCACGCGCCACGGCCCGAACTCCTCCTGGAACCCGAGCGTGACCTTGAACGCGCCGCCGTACACGCCGACGTCCTCGCCGAGGACGAACACGCGCTGGTCGCGCCGCATCTCCTGGCGCAGGCCGTCCGAGATCGCCTGGATGTAGGTCAGCTCGGGCATGTCACTTGTGGTGCGGCGTGTCGAGGTCCTCGGGTGACGCGAAGACGCCCGCCTCGAGGCCGGACGGGTCGGGGAGCGGCGACTCGTCCGCCCGCTCGAGCGCGTCGTTCAGGATCCGCTTGACCGACGCCGCGATCTCGTCCTCCTCGTCGTCCGAGAGCTCGGCGTGGTCGCGGAGCCAGGAGCGGAAGCGCTCGAGCGGATCCTGCGCCGCCCACTGCTCGAACATCTCCTTCGGGACGTAGAACGCGTCGTCGTGCACCGCGTGGCCCTCCATGCGGAGAGTCATGCATTCGACGAGCGTCGGCCCGCCGCCCTCGCGCGCCTTCTCGATCGCGCGCTTCGCCTCGCGGTAGACCGCGAGCACGTCGGTGCCGTCGACGACCACGCCGTCGAAGCCGTACGCGGCCGCGCGGTCCGCGATGTGCTCGACCGGGTACGAGAGGTAGGTCGGCGTGGAGTACGCCCACTGGTTGTTGTCGCAGACAAAGACGATCGGGAGCTGGCGGACGCCGGCCATGTTCATGCGCCTCGTGCGCGTCGCCGCGCGCCGCAGCGCCCTCTCCGAACCAGCCGAGCGCGACCCGGCGGTCGCCGCGGATCTTGAACGCGAGCGCCATGCCCGTGGACACGGGCAGCATCGCCGGGAGGTGGCTGACCATCGGGTGCAGGCCGAGCTCGGGCACGGCCATGTGCACGTTCCCGTCACGTCCGCGCGTCGGGCCGCCCTCGCGGCCCATGTACTGGGCGAAGATGCGCCACGGCTCGACGCCGCGCGTGATGTGGACGCCCATGTCGCGGTGGAGCGGCGTGCCGACGTCGTTCGGGCCCATCGCCGTTCCCGACTCCGACGGCAGCGGCCTCGTTCCCGCGCCCCGTGTAGAAGGAGCCGGGGATCTTGCCCTGCTTGTAGAGGATGTGGCCGCGCTCCTCGATGCCGCGGGTGATCAGCATGCTGCGGTACATCGAGAGCAGGTCCTCGCGGTCGAGGCCCGCCTCCTTCACCTCCTGGAGCGAGCCTACGGGCTCGGCTTCACGAACTGCCATTCGATGCGTCTCCTCGCGGTGGTGCCCGGGTCGGCCTCACTCTAACGACTGCGTCAGCGGCCCCTACAGTTCGCGAGATGGCCAAGCCGAAACGGAACTGGATCCAGGAGGAGCGGCGGAAGACGCTCGGCGACTGGGTCGCGTTCTGCCTCGCCTGCGGCCACACGCAGCGCTACTTCCTCGAGGACGAGGCCGACCTCCAGCGTACGTGCCCGCAGTGCGGCGGCGAGCTCCGCCACCGCTGTCCGGCCTGCAACGCCCCGATCCCGTCCGCGTTCGCGGTCGCGTGCGAGGAGTGCGGGGCCGAGGTCAGGTCGCCGGAGCTCTTCGGCACCCACATCCGCAAGCCCGGGCGGTAGAGCGTCAGGAGCTCGTGATCTGCGAGAAGCGGATCAGCGTGACGATGTCGTCCTCGGTCACCTCGCGGTTGTAGAGCTGACCGAGAAAGCGCGCGAGCTCGTCCGCGCGGCGAACCTCCGGGTTGTCGTGCTCGATCTCGCGCGGCGAGAGGTCGCGCAGCTGCTTCACCTCGACCTTGTCGATCACCGCGTCGAAGATCCGCTCCCGCTGCCCGTAGCGCGCGCCGCAGAGCACGGTCACGATCATCCCCTTCCGGTACTTCGGCGACTTGTCGCCGAGGCGGATCGTCGCGGTCTTCCGGCCGGTGCGAAGCTGGTCGGCGACAGTGGGGTTGTAGAAGTTCAGAGCGTAGCTCGGCACGGCGGCCGCGCAACTATAGAACGTCCTCCGCCAACGTCTCCAGCGCCCGCTTGGCCATGTCCCGTTCGCCTCCGTAGGCGAGCAGGCGTGGCGCGTCGGCGAGCGGCAACCACCGTGCCTCGGCCACCTCGCGCTCCATCCCCGGCGGGAGCTCGCCGATCCGGCCACCTGCAGCCCGGCCGAGGTAGAAGCTCACGATCTTGAACACCCGCTCGCCCTCCCAGGTGTAGACGTAGCGGACGTCTCCGAGCTTCGGGCCGAGCTCGCCCCGGAGCCCCGTCTCCTCGAAGCCCTCCCTGACCGCCGTCTCGGCCGGGCTCTCGCCGGCGTCGACGAGGCCCTTCGGGAGTGCCCAGGTACCCTCGCGCTTGCCCTGCGGTCGGACCGCGGCGAGCCACCAGCGGCCGCGCATCCGCCGGACGAGAACGAGGCCGGCAGAGAACTCCCGGCGCATCACGACTTTGTGACACCTATGTGCCACTTGGCCACGAGATCTGAGTCTGACTGACTCAGTTTGGCCTGGCCAGGCACGTCTCGAGTGCTATGGTGAAGCTGGCACTCAGCCCTTGCGAGTGCCAGCAGTGTTACAAAGTCGTATGTCACAAACTCGCTAAGAGGGAGGTTTTTGCGCATGGATCTGCAGCCTCTGGGCGACCGTCTCATCGTCGAGGTGCTCGACGAGGAGGAGATGACGGTCAGCGGCATCGTGCTGCCCGACACGGCCAAGGAGAAGCCGCAGCGGGGCAAGGTTCTCGCCGTCGGTCCCGGCTCTCGGGATGAGGACGGGGAGTACATCAAGATGGACGTCGAGGTCGGTGACGAGGTGATCTTCTCCAAGTACGGCGGGACGGAGATCAAGCTCGGCTCGGACGACGTCCTGATTCTGCGCGAGTCCGACGTGCTCGCGAAGGTCGTAACCACAGGTGGCAAGGGTAAGCGGAAGCTTGCCGGCGCCGCCGCATAGCGCGTTTCGCTGAGGAGGAATTGTTAGATGGCTCACAAGGAGCTCAAGTTCAACGAGGACGCGCGCCGATCGATCGAGCGCGGCGTGAACGTCTTGGCCGATGCGGTCAAGGTGACGCTCGGCCCGAAGGGACGCTACGTCGTCCTGGACAAGAAGTTCGGCGCGCCGACGATCACGAATGACGGTGTCACGATCGCTCGAGAGATCGAGCTAGAGGACCCGTTCGAGAACCAGGGCGCGCAGCTGATGCGCGAGGCGGCCACGTCGACGGACGACGTCGCGGGCGACGGCACGACAACCGCGACGGTGCTCGCGCAAGCGATCGTCCGCGAAGGCCTGAAGAACGTCGCGGCGGGCGCGAACCCGATGGGACTCAAGCGCGGCATCGAGAAGTCCGTGGACGCGGTCGTCGAGGATCTCAAGGCGCACTCGAAGGAGGTGTCGGGCAAGGAGGACATCGCCCGCGTCGGCACCGTGGTCTCGCGCGAGCGCGAGATCGGCGACGTGATCGCCGACGCGATCGAGAAGGTCGGCAAGGACGGCGTGGTGAACGTCGAGGAGGGTCAGACCTTCGGTCTCGAGCTCGAGTTCACCGAGGGCATGCAGTTCGACAAGGGCTACCTGTCGCCGTACATGATCACCGACCCCGAGCGCATGGAGGCCGTGCTCGACGAGCCGTACATCCTCATCGCGAACCAGAAGATCGGCGCGGTCAAGGACATCCTCCCCGTGCTCGAGCAGGTCATCCAGGCCGGGCGGCCGCTCCTGATCGTGGCCGAGGACGTCGAGGGCGAGTCCCTCGCGACGATCGTCGTCAACAAGCTCCGCGGCACGTTCACCGCGGTCGCCGTCAAGGCCCCGGGCTTCGGCGACCGCCGCAAGCGGATGCTCGAGGACATCGCCGTCGTCTCCGGTGGCGAGGTCATCACCGAGGAGCTGGGCCTCAAGCTCGAGAACACGAAGCTCTCGCAGCTCGGCAGCGCCCGCAAGATCGTCGTGGACAAGGACACGACCACGATCATCGACGGCGCCGGCGAGACCGACGCCATCAAGGGCCGCATCAAGCAGCTCAAGTCGGAGATCGAGAACACGGACTCCGACTTCGACCGCGAGAAGCTCCAGGAGCGCCTCGCGAAGCTGTCGGGCGGCGTCGCCGTCGTCAAGGTAGGTGCGGCCACCGAGGTCGAGATCAAGGAGAAGAAGCACCGCGTCGAGGACGCGCTCAAGGCCACCCGGGCCGCCCTCGAGGAGGGCATCGGGCCGGGCGGCGGCGTCGCGCTCCTGAACGCGTCGGCCTCGATCGATCTCGACGCGCTCGAGGGCGACGAGAAGACGGGCGCCCAGATCATTCTCCGCGCACTCGAGGAGCCGCTGCGCCAGCTCGCGTACAACGCAGGCCTGGAGGGCTCCGTCGTCGTCAACCAGGTTCGCGCCGCCAAGAAGGGCGAGGGCCTGAACGTCGAGACCGGCGAGATCGATGACCTGGTCAAGGCCGGGATCATCGACCCGACCATGGTCACGCGCTCGGCGCTGCAGAACGCCGCGTCGATCGCGAAGAACATCCTCACGACCGAGGCGATCGTCGCGGAGATGCCGGAGAAGCAGCCGGCGATGCCCGCGGGCATGCCCGGGGGAGGCATGGACTTCTAGGAGTCCGGTCGCCCGGCCGCTCGCATCGCGATCGGCCTCATGGGTTGCGGAGGGCCGGGAACGCCGGCCCTCCGTCGTTCTTGCTCTCGCACTCCCCGTGGTTCCCAGGCGTAGGACGCGCGTCGCGGGGCGACGACGCGTGCGAAGTCGGCGCCCTCTCTTGATCCAGGCGTGACGAAATCCGCGCTAGCGTTCCTGTATCGGAACTGCGAAGGGCCGGCAATGCCGGCCCTTCGTTCCATCGGCTGCCCTTGCCCGAAAAGCTGAGCGGCCGCTGGGACGGCCGCTCGAGGGGAAGAACTGGGGAGGATGGGTTGGTGTACGGGTTGTCGCGGATCGCGCCCCGCCGCTCCTCCCCCAGTTGGGGGAAATGCCCGTTACCTCCCTCGTATGCCCTAGATAGCCCCCTCGTAGAGCTTCTCGCCGCGGTGCAGTCGCCGCGCGATGTCGAACGTCTGGCGCTGCGAGCGCGTGGTCGTCGCGTGCGCGGCGAGGTAGCGGGCGGCTGCGACGAGCGGCAACGCGGCCTCGTCGCCGGCGAGCAGCCCGTGCTGCCGGACCGCAGCCTCCACGCACTGGATCGTGTGGAAGTTCCGGTTCTCGCGAACAAGGGCGCTGCCGAGCGCGGCGACGAGGCGCGCCGGGTCCCCGCCTGCAGCCAGGAACGTCGCGACGAGCGTGCCGGCCTCGTCGACCTGCTGCTGGCGGTCGAGGAGCGCGGGCAGCTCGAGCAGGAGCGTCTCGGGATCCGCATCCGGCCGCGGCTCCGGGAGCCGCGTCGCGGGCACGTTCAGGAAGCGGTCGAGGTAGACGCTCGCGGCGGCGTCGAAGACTCCGCGCACGAGCTCCGGCGACGGCGAGCGCCGCAGCCCCTGCTCGACGGCGTTCGCGAACGTGAACGTGTGCAGCGCGGTGTCCCAGTCGCCGAACTCGTTCGTCGTCGGGAAGCGCGCGATGCGGGTCGCGGCCGCGAACGAGACGGCCGAGGCGAGCTCGACCTCGCTCGCGCCGTCCTCGAGCGCGGTGAGCAGCGCCTCGATCGCCGCGGCGGCATCGTCGCCGAGCACGCTCTCGACGAGCGCGGAGCGCCCGGTCCACCCGCCTCGGCGTGGAGCAGCGGCCGCGAGCGCGTCGGGGATCCGCTCGAACGCGGCTTCGAGCAGCGTCACGAGGTCGACCGGGTTCCGCCACGAGTTGCTCTCCTCCATCCGCTGCGCCATGGCGATCTGCGCCGGCACGGACGCCAGCACCCGCTCGGCGTGCTCCCAGCCGGCGACGTCGAGTGCCTCGAGCGCCTTGTTCACGAAGTCGAGCGCGTGGCCGACGTCGAGGTAGCGGTGGTCGGTCGCCGCGGCGAACAGCATGTCGCGCGAGCTCCTCGGCCGAGGCGCCCGCGCGCACCGCCGAGACGAGCGCGCGCTCGGCGCCCTCCGCGTCGCGCACGTCGACGAAGCGCCGGAACCAGCGCGCGAGCTGCGTCGACGCTCGCTCCATTCGACGGCAGCGGCTCGAGCGGAAACCGGGGCGGGCCGGATGCGGCCTCGGAGCTGACGTCGGCGAGCCCGTGGTAGAGCGCCACCGGTACGTCCGCCTCGTCGAGCGCCGGCACGAGGTTCATGAAGCACGTGAGCGTCGTCAGCCCGCGGCCCCAGCCGTCGCCGCGCCGCTCGACGCCGAAGTCGAGCCCGGCGCGGAAGGCGTCCGCTCCGGACGGGTCAGCCTCCGCGAGCGCGATCGTCGCCTTGGCGAGCACGAGCGAGATGTTCCGCTCGAGCCCGTCGCCGAGGCGACTGCGCTGGTGGGCGACGCGATCCTCGCGCGGTGCGATGTCGACGTACACGTCGTCGTCGCGAAGCTCGACGGGGAAGCGGCGCACGTCGTCGGCCCACTGGTCGAACGTCCCGCCGGAGCAGAGGTCGAAGCGGGCGTGGTGCCAGTGGCAGGTGAGGATCCCGTCCGCGACCGTGCCGCGATGGAGCGGGAAGCCCATGTGCGGGCAGCGGTTGTCGACGGCGTGGACGGCGTCGCCGTCCGCGAAGAGGCAGAGCGTCTGCCCACCGACGCCGACGACGAGCCTGCCGGCAGCCCGGAGCTCGGAAAGCGAGGCGGCTCGGACGAGCGCGCCCATCTCGGTCACGGCCATGTCTCCTCCTTCGTGTGTCTCGCGCAGCGTAAAACCTCGAGTAAGGTTGAAGTCAAGTGGAGGCGGAGCTGGCGATCGGCGAGGTGGCAGAGCGAAGCGGGGTGGCTGCGTCCGCGTTGCGCTTCTACGAGTCCGTGGGGCTCATCGTCGCGACGCGCACGGCCGGAAACCAGCGCCGCTACCTCCGCTCGACGCTGCGGCGGATCGCCGTCATCCAGGCGGGGAAGGCCGCGGGGATCCCGCTCGCGGAGATCCAGGCCGCGCTGGCGATCCTGCCGGACGACCGCACGCCCGATCGCGCGGACTGGGAGCGGCTGTCGCGCACATGGCGCGAGGACGTCGACCGGCGCATCGCGACCCTCGAAGGGTCTACGCGACCGGCTCTCGACCTGCATCGGGTGCGGCTGCCTCTCGATCGACCGCTGCGAGCTTCTGAACCCGGGCGACGAGGACGCCGGGCTCGGCGCCGGCGCGCACTACCTCACGCGCGACCGCCCCTAGAACCCGTACCGCTCCTCCTCGAACGGGTCGGCGTCGTTGTGGTAGCCGTAGCGCTCCCAGAACCCGGGCCGGTCGCTCGCGGTGAGCTCGATGCCGCGGAGCCACTTCGCGCTCTTCCAGAAGTACTTGCCGAGGATCACAAGCCGCAGCGGCCAGCCGTGCTCCGGCGTCAGCGGCGCTCCGTCGGCGTGCGTCGCGAGGAGCGAGAGCGGGTCGCGAAGCGACGCGATCGGCACGTTGGCCGTGTAGCCCTGCTCGGAGTGCGCGACGACGAAGCGGGCCGACGGCTTCGGCTTCGCGAGCTCCTCGAGCGCGCTCCAGTGGACGCCCTCGAAGGTCACGTCGAAGCGGCTCCAGCGGGTCACGCAGTGGATGTCCTCCGTGACCTCGGTGCGGGGAAGCGCGTTGAGCTCGTCCCAGGTCAGCCGGAGCGGGCTCTCGACCTCGCCGGTCACGGTGAAGTCCCAGGTCGCGAGGTCGGTGTCCGGGATCGTGCCCGCGTGGAGGACGGGCCACTTCTCGGTCAGGTACTGGCCGGGCGGGAGGCGCGCGGGGTCGTAGCCCGCCTCGATCACCTTCCGCTCGGCTCTGCCCCTGAACACGGTTCCTACACTAGTGAGGATGGCCGTCACGACGACACGAGTGGCCGCGCGACCGCGGGACTTCGTCGGGGTGCGCGGGCCTGACGCCGAGTCGTACCTGCAGGCGCTCGTGACGAACGACGTCGAGTCGCTCGGCCCGGGCGAGGCGTGCGAGGCGCTGCTCCTGACGCCGAAGGCGCGCGTCGATCGCGCCGATGGTCGTCCTCCGCCGGGCGGCGGACGACTACCTGCTCCTCACCGAGCCCGGCCTCGGGCGAGCGCTGCGGGCCGCGCTGCTCCGCTCGCGCTTCGCCGCGAAGTGCGAGATCGAGCTCGAGGAGCACACGTCTGTCGTCGTCCTCGGCGACGCCGAGGGGATCCCGACGAGCGATTACGGCGTCGAGGCGGTCGAGGTGCTCGACGCGCGATCTCGAGCCGACGATCGCCGACGACGAGCTCGAGCTCCTACGAATTCGCGCCGGCACGCCGCGCTCTGGCACGGAGATCGACGACCGCGTCCTTCCCGCCGAGGCCGGGCTCGATGCGCGCGCGATCGACTTCGCGAAGGGCTGCTACGTCGGCCAGGAGCCGGTCGCGCGCCAGCACTACCGCGGGCGCGTGAACCGCTCTCTGCGCGTGCTCGGGCTCGAGGGAACCGAGCTGCCCGAGTACGACGCCGAGCTCGACGCGCGACGGCAAGACGGTCGGCCGCGTGACGAGCGCGGCCCGCGACGGCGACGGCGTCATCGCGCTCGGCTACGTGCGGGTCGAGGTCCCGGCCGACGCGGTCCTCGACCTCGGGGGCCGCGCGGCGAGGCAGCTAGAGCTTGACGTCCCTGCGCCCGTAGCTCAGGGGATAGAGCGCTGCCCTGCGGAGGCAGAGGTCGCAAGTTCGAATCTTGCCGGGCGCATGACTAGAAAGCCTCGCGTTTGCGGGGCTTTCGTGTCTCGGAGAACCCGTCTGGGCTCCGTACGGGTCACTTGGTGGCCACCTCTTGGCCGTCCGCGCGTCTCGAGCAGGTGGTGGCACAGCCGCCGCGCGAAACCGGCGGGCGGGGGGAGGTCGGCCTCGCGGGCGGCTGCTATCGAGAGGACCCCGAAAACGGGGGAGCGAGTCCTTCGCACTCAGACACTGAGTCTGTAGCGATTCACACAACCTACTCCGCGCGTCGGCAAAGCGAAGCGGGTTCGAGGTGCGGGGTTCGCAAATAGCGAGCCTTTCCTTTTCGTCCCAGTCCGGAATCTTCGCGACACGTCACTTCGGGCGCTCTTGGGGTGGCCGAGGAACATGGCGTGAATCTCCAGAGAACCGCAGGAGATCCCCGAGCTTCTGACCCAGGTGCAGGTCGCCCGGATCTTCGAACTGTCGACCCGAGCTACGCGTCGCGCCGTCGCAGCCGGCGGCGCGAGTCGGTGTTGCTGAACCATCCCGGCTACGCAGCGAGGCCAGACCAAGCCGAGGTTGACGATCGGTTGGCATCGGCGGGATCATGCGCAGACATGGACGACTACGAAGTAGTCGCCGAGGAGCTGAGCAAGCTCGGGGAAAAGTGGCACGACCTCGAGGAGCGCCTGGCCGAGGTCGAGACAGTGAACGCGCGACTTGAGGAAGCCGCCCTGACCACGGCCCGTGCCCTCGAAGAGGTCTCACGGCACTGGGACGCGGTGTACGAGGCTATGCGCCGCGCACAGAGAATCGACCGCGAAATCTCGTCCGAGCGCGACCGCGATGCGGCTAGGGCGCGTCGCGGCGAGTCATCGAAATAGAGTCGCCGCGAACTACCGCGATACACTGGAGGGCACTCGATAGCTCACCTCACGTCGTGACCCGAAGTCCTGAGCCATTGCGCCAGGTCGAGCGGGAAGAGAGGGGCTATGTCCTCACCCTTCGTCACGGTTCGCTACCCCGACGGTGCGTGGGAGCTCACCGACAGCGAGAACGTTCCGAAGGTCGGAGACACGCTGTGGCGGAGCGACGGCAAGTGGGTCGTCGCTACGGCCGTCACGGATACAAGCGGGCATGTCATTGTGACCTGGCGGCGCGCCGCGCGACCCGCCGACTCGTAAGCTGCTAACCGCCTGCAGAGGCAGAGGTCGCATGTTCGAATCATGCCGGGCGCATTCTGGAAAGACCGCTGCAAGCCAGCACTCTGCGGAGGATGGAGAGGCGTGGTCAGGCACGTCGTCGTGCCCCTTAGAGCCCCAAATGTTGGCTCGCATGCTCGACGAGCCGACGGCGGGATAGTCGACGACACAAGCAGTCGCAGGACTGGCCGATCGGCTAGGACAGTGGTCGAAGAGCGTAACTACGCTACAGCGCCCTCGCTTCTATGAGGGTACGTTCAACGTTTGAAGGGGTGGGGTCATTTAATGAAACGCCACGTTCTCGTGGGCGCGGTCGCCCTCATTGGTGCGGCGACGCTCACGGTTGCGGCCATGGCGGCAGTCGCGCCTGGGACGTACAAGGGAAGCCTGCACCTGGCCAGCGGGTCGAAGATCGCGGGCTCTCCGGCGACGGTCGTCGTCGTCGGCAAGAAGGTCACGATCAAGGCGCCGAAGTTCGCGGTCAAGTGCCTCGGGCCTAGCGGCACGTACACGATGCCGGGGACTCCGATCAAGTACGAGTTCAAGGGGACGCTGAAGGCCAACAAGGTGAGCGGCACCTACATCCCGCCGTTCGGCGGCAACGGCGAGTACTTCACCGCGAAGGGCACCTTCACGCCCGCGACGAAGTCGTTCACCGGGACACTGTCGAACGTCGGCATGTGCCGGGGCACCTCGATGATCAAGGCCAAGAAGGCCTGACCGCTCTCTGACGGGACCGGGTGAGGGGCATCGCCCCTCACCCGCCTCGCTGGCTGCTCGGACCATCCCGGCTCCTTGTAGGAGCCTTGCGAGGAACGCCGAACCCGGCCTGGCAATGGCCGTGCCCGAAGGCCTCTCCGTCGAGCACCACCGCGACCTCCCGGGCCGCGCCCGGCAGCCGTACGTCCGCCAGGTGCTCATCGGTCTGCTCTTCGCGGTCCTCGCGCTCGGCCTCCTGAACGTCTTCGGCCAGGTGCGGTCGGTGAGCACCGTGGAGACCGACGGCGCACGGTTCGAGGTCTCGGCCCCGACGAAGCTTCGCGGCGGCCTCTTCTTCGAGGCGCGCTACAAGATCGAGGCAGTCGACGAGATCGAGAGTGCGACGATCGTGCTCGACCCCGGCTGGCTCGAGGGCATCACGCTCAACACCGTGGAGCCGGCGCCGATCGGCGAGACGAGCAGGGACGGGAAGATCGCGATGGAGCTCGGGCGCGTCCCCGCCGGCGACGAGCACGTGCTCTTCCTCCACTTCCAGGTGAACCCGACCGCAGTCGGTTTCCGCTCGCAGGACGTCGAGCTCTACGACGGCGACCGGCTGCTGGCCTCCTTCGACCGCGAAGCGATCATCTGGCCCTGATGGACATCGTCCTCCGCGCGCTTCTTCGCGTTCTTCTTCGTCCTCCTCGTGACGCGTATCGTCGGCCGGCGGGAGCTCTCGTCGCTGCAGCCCTTCGACCTGATCCTGCTCGTCATGATCGGAGACCTCGTACAGCAGGGCGTGACGCAGAACGACTTCTCGGTGACCGGCATCGTGCTCGCGGCGGGGACGATCGCGGCGCTGACGGTGGTCGTCTCCTACTCGAGCTTCCGCTTCCCGCGCCTGCGCCCCGTGCTCGACGGCGAGCCGGTGATCGTGCTCGAGCGAGGCGAGCCGATCCGGAAGAACCTCGACCGGAACCGGATCACCGTCGACGAGCTCCGTGCTGCCGCACGCCAGGAGGGTTACGGCCGGCTCCAGGACGTGGAGTGGGCCGTGCTCGAGACGAGCGGGCAGATCAGCTTCATCCCTGCGCCGTCCGTGCCCGGCTAGCTGGACGTCGCCGACCGATAGCCCGTCGCGGCCGGGCCGGCCAGGCGCGCGCTCATGACGGTCTCCGCAGCCTCCGCGCTCTGCGCGTGCCCGGTCACGGCCGAGAGGAAGTCCTCCCGGTCGAGCGCGTAGAGGACAGCGTTCGTCTTCGCCGTCACGGTCGCCGTTCGCGGGACGTCGCGCAGGAGTGCGATCTCGCCGAAGTATCCGCCCGCCTCCGAGCTCCGAGATCGTCAGCCCGTCCTGCGTCACCTGGATCTGGCCCTCGGCCACGATGTAGAAGCGGTCGCCCGCGTCTCCCTCGCGGACGATCACCGTGCCGGGATCCACCCGTAGAGGCACCAGGCGCGCGGCCAGGTGCTCGAGCGACCCGCCGGGGAGCGGAGCGAAGATCGGGACCGATGCGAGCACGCGGAGCTCGTCGACGTCCGGCGCGGGTGCCGCTGCGTCGATGCGAGCGACGGTCACTCCGGAGACCGCAACGAGCACGGGCAGCAGAAGACCCGTCACGACGATCGCGGTGTCGGTGCCGAACAACGCAATGAGCGCCGGCGCGATCGCGGCGCCGATTCCCATCGCCGCGAGGAAGAGCATCTGGATGACGCCGAACACTCGTGCGAGCACCTCGTCCGGTACGGCGCGCTGGATCAGCGTCAAGCCGGCGACGTCGGCGCAGGAGTGGCCGAGGCCCATGACACCGAAGACGAGGAGTGCGACGGTCACGTCCTGCCAGAGGCCGAGAGCGACGAGCGGAAGCCCCGCCACGACGAGGCCGGCGAGAAACGGCGGGCTGAGGCGCTTGGCACCGGTCAGCGTCAGTGCCGACACGGCCCCGACGAACGCGCCCACTCCGATCGCGGCGTTCAGGTATCCGACGCCGCCCTCGCCGAGACCGAGGAGCTCGATCGACGCGACGACGATGAACACCTGGACCAGGCCGAACATTCCGGTGAGAGCCGTCAGCAACAGGACCAGCACGCGCAGAGACGGGTCTCGGGCGAGTGTCGTGAAGCCGGCGAGACGCTCGGCGGCGATGGTCGACGCGTCGAGCTCTCGTCTCGGCTTCTCCTCGCGCTCGACGGACATGAGGAGGACGAACAGCGCCGACACGGCGATCAGCGCAGCCGTCATGGTGAAGACCGTGCCGATGCTTGCCGACGGCCAGAAGGAGCGCCGGCGATAGCCGGCCCGGCGAAGATCGCGATGCTGTCGATGCCGCTTGCGACGGCGTTCGCTGCGGTGAGCTCCTCGGGCGTTCGCGCGAGCGTCGGTGTGAGCGCTGCCTGCGACGACCTGAACGGCGTGGTCGCGATCGTCGCCGCGATCGAGAACGCATAGACCACGAGGGGATCTGCGTCCGCGAACACGGCCAGGGCGGCTGCCGCGACCAGCAGGACGCGGGCGATGTTCGTGTACAGCAGGACCTTCTCGCGCGGATAGCGATCGCCGAGCATCCCGGCAAACGGGGCGACGAGAGCGGCTGGGATGAGACGGACGAGGAAGACGAGCCCGACGGCCTTCTCGCCGCCGACGGTGTACGCGTACACGGAAACGGAGATGAGGAACGCGTAGTGACCGACGACCGCGGACGCCCACGCGAGCTCGAGCCAACGCAGATTCGCGTTGCGCCAGACGGCCGCGAACGCGGCGGCCGACTCCTTCAGACGGCCCCGGACTCCACCCACGGGCGCCAGCATCTCATCGGGACTTGCGGAATGAAAGAGAGCGAGGGAAGATTTCGGCACCTTGCGCGGTCTTGTGTGACGGAACCGCGCTTCGAGCGCACGGACAGGAGGAGCAAATGACGGATCGCACGCAGGACATCGCAAGCGACGTGGCGAGCGACGTGGCGAGCGCCAACGAGGAGCCGGATGTCGAGGGTCACATGGACACGAACCTGGACGTCACCTCGGACGTCGCCAGCGACGTGTGCGAGCGCGAACGAGGACGAGCCGGACGTCGAGGGTCACGTCAACGTGGTCACCGACGTCGACCTCGGACGTCGCAACGCGACGTAGCGAGCTAGGCGACGGTCGAGCGGCTAACCGTCGCAACAAGGTTTGAAAGGCCCGGTCTTCCGGGCCTTTCTTATGCGCCGAGAGTCGTCGGCGAGGTCCTCGAGGAGCCGCAGGCCCGCGGCCCGCCGGTCGTCCTCGAGCGCGTCGACCGCGGCTGCGAGTCGGGCGACGACGGCGACGTCACCGTCCTCGTCGCCGATGAGCCGGTTCGCCTGCCGCGCCCTGAGGAGCAGGTCGACCGCGATCGCGGCCTGGTTGGCGAAGAGGCCCAGAAGCTCCATCTCGCGCAGGCTGAACAGCGACTGCTCCGGCCGATCGAGGACGGAGAGCACGCCGAGCACGCCTTCTTCGTGCAGGAGCGGCGCCGCCATGAGCCCCTTCGGGACGTAGCCGCTGCCCTCGGCCACGTCTCGTGACCACCGAGGATCCGAGTGGACGTCCTCGATGACGAGTGGCGTTCGTGTCGAGAGCACCCAGCCGGCGATTCCCGTCCCTGCGGGGAACCGGGTGCCGAGGAGCGTGTCCTCACCCTCGCCGACGACGGCCTCGAAGACGAGCTCCTCCGTCTCGGTGTCGAGGAGCAGGATCGACGATGCCGTGGCGCCGAAGATCGAGCGCGCGACCTCGACGATCGCGGACAGGAGCGCCCGGAACGACTCCTCCGAGCCGACGACTCCCGCCGCCACGGCAGCGTGCAGATCGGGCTTGCTGGTCACGTCCCACCCCCTACGTTGGTCGCGGTCAGATAGAGGACGCTCTTGAGCTGGAACGGCGTCAGCTCGGGGTGCTTCGCGAGGATCAGCGCGCAGATCGCGCTCAGGTGCGGGGTCGCGAAGCTGTTTCCGGAGACCGTGACCGAGCGCCCGTCGCTCCACGGCACCTCGACGTTCACGCCGCGCCCGAAGAACTCGACCGGAGGGCTCGGGTTGTAGAAGAACGCGAGCGGGTCCTCCTCCTCGTGGCTCCCGACCGAGATCACCGAAGAGAAGCGCCACGGGTAGCTCTCGACGGGCATGTTGTGGGCCGAGGCCACGAGCACCGTTCGCCGGAAGTAGGCGCTGTCGGCCAGCTCGTGGAGGACCACCGCGAACGGCTTCTTCGTCGTCGACAAGCTCATGTTGATCACGTCGAAGCCCTCGTCGATCGCGTACCGGAGTCCCGCCAGCAGCACCCCGCCGCTGCCCGTGAAGCTGGACCCGAGCACGCGGACACTCGAGATGCGGCAGTCGGGAGCCAGCGCGCGCACGATCCCGGCACACGCGGTCCCGTGCCCGGAGACGTCGCCCTCGGTGTCCTCGGCCGCGACCGTCTCCTCGTTCTCGTCGACGGAGATGGCGACCGCGCTCTCGAGCCCGCCCACGCTCGCATGGTCGCCGTCGACGCCGGAGTCGAGGATGCAGACGCGCACGCCCTCGCCGGTCGACCCGCCGAACGCCCACTCGCGCGTTACGCGCTCCGGCCAGTCGTCCGGGAGCGCGATCCGGTCGACCGCGTCCTTCGGCAGGCTCCAGGCGGGAAGCGCGTGGCTCGCGTCCCCGCTGTGGGCTGCGACCTCGCTCACGCGCGGATCGTAGAGCGATCCGCCAGTGTCCGGTCCGTCAGTGCTCGGTGAGCCGGCGACGGAGCTCCTCGAGAAGACGCTCTCCCGGCTCGAACCCCGCCTGCCCGAGCGCCTTCTCGAGATCCGCGATGAGCGCGTCCCTGAACTCGAGGTCGGCTTCGGCCCGCGAGACGATCTCGTCGAGCGAGCCGCGGAGGCCCGGTAGCTCCTGCGCGGCCTGCACCCAGCCAGGAGGCGCAGGGCGCAGGACACGCAGGAGCGCCCCAATCCGTTCCTCGTCGAGCGCGCGTTCCATCTACACACCAGACTCCGAAGAGGGGTCGCTTCTTCCATCGAGTTGATCGCGCAGCTTGCCGAGGCAGCGTGCGATCCGGCTTGCGATCGTTCCAGACGGGAGATCGAGGTCTGCCGAGATCGTGCGGTAGCTCTGGTCTCTCGTGAAGAAGCGGTCGAGGATGTCGCGGCACGGCTCGGAGAGGGCGGAGAGCGCCTCGCGGACGGCGAACGCATCCTCGATCTCGTCGAGATCGCGCTCGAAGCCGTCCTCGATCGGCTCGGCGACCGGCTGCTCCCGGCGGCCGCGCGTGACCGAGTCGATGCAGAGCCGGCGCGTGAGCTGTGCGATCCACGGCCGCAGCGCCGCGTCGTCGCGCAGCGAGTCGAGGTGCGTGTACGCGCGCGCGAACACCTCCTGGAAGACGTCCTCCGCGTCGGCCTCGCTGAGCCGGAAGCCCCGGGTGCAGACCGCGTACACGTAGCGCGAGAAGCGCTCGACGAGCTCGTTCCACGCGTCCGGGTCCCCGTCCCGGCACCGCTGGACGAGCTCGGCGTCAGTCAGTGTCGAGAGTTGAGTCACGCTCTGCATTTCACCGGATCGAGGCGAGAACGCGACGGGCGGACTCGGCGGCGGCCTGCTCGGACGACCGGGCCCGTTCGAGGCGTGGGTCTCCGGTTCGCATCGCGAGGTTGACTTCGACGAGGTGCGCCGCAGCGCGGGAGCCTCCCGCGGCGAGGGCGGCGGCCGCCGCGGCGTCCGCGCGGTAGCCCGGCTCGCCGTGCTCCGCGACGATGCGCGGCGAGTGCGGCGACGTCCGCGCCGAGCTCGGCGACCTCGAGCGGGATCGCGGCGGCGCGGTCGAGCGGCCTGCTCGAGCGCGCCCCTGCTCTGTGCGGGGCCCTCGGGGTCTGCCGCGGCGCGGAGGGCCTCCGACGCGCGTCCCAGGCCTCGGCGTCGACGTGCGCGAGCGGCGCGGTGCGGTCCTGCAGCGCGAGCGCCTGGGCGACGATCCCCTTGGCGTCGGGGAGCGTGCCGGAGGACGAGCGCGCGACCATCGCGACGAGGCTCGCCGCGAACGCGACGGTCAAGGCGGCCGCCGAACCGCCGCCGGGAGCCTGCTCGCCCGCAGAGAGCCTCCCGAGGAAGTCGTCGAGCCGCAGTTCCAGGTAGTTCTCGCTGTCCAGTGCAGGAGCAGTCTACGACTGCCCGCTCTGGTTCCAGCCCTCCTAGACTTCGCCGTCGTGCCGCTCTACCTGACCGAGGAGGAGGTCGCGGCGCTGCTCGAGCCGGCGGACGCGGTCGCGGCGATCGAGGAGTGCTTCCGGCGCATGGCGCGCGGAGAGGTCGTGAACGCTCCCCGGCGCCGCCTGCAGCTCGCGGCCGGGTCGCTCGCGGACATGGCGGCGTCCGATCTCGAGCTCGGCCTCGCCGGAGGGAAGCTGTATGCGGCGACCGGCGACGGCGCCTTCTTCGTCGTCTGCATCTTCGAGACGGACGGCCCGACGCTTGCCGGCGTGATCGAGGCCGACCACCTCGGCAGGCTGCGAACGGGCGCGGCGAGCGGGGTCGCGGCGCGCCACCTCGCGCGTCGAGGCGCGAGCACGCTCGGCGTGCATCGGCTGCGGGCACCAGGCGGAGACGCAGGTCGCCTGCATCCGCGCGGCCGTGCCGTCAACTCGAACGCGTCGTGGCGTACTGCCGGTCGCAGGAGCGGCTGGCCGCGTTCTGCGAGCGCGTGGGCGCCGAGCCGGCCGAGAGCCACCGCGAGGCCGGGGTGCAGGACGTGGTCGTGACCATCACGAGCTCGCGCGACCCGGTGCTGCGCGGCGAGTGGCTGCAGCCGGGCGCGCTCGTCGTCGCGGCGGGCGCGAACGTCGCGAGCAGGCGGGAGCTCGACAACGCCGTCCTCGAGCGCGCGTCCTTCGTCTGCTGCGACTCGATCGAGCAGGCGAAGCTCGAGTCGGGCGACCTGATCGAGCCGATCGCCGCAGGAGTCCTCGACTGGCTCGAGGTGCACGAGCTGCAGGAGGTCGTCTCGGGCGAGGTCGCCGGGCGTCAGTCGGACGAGCGACATCGTCGTCTTCAAGTCGAACGGTCTCGCCGCGTGGGACGTCGCGATCGGGGCGGAGGCGCTGCGGCGCGGGCGCGAGCGGGGGGTCGGGACGGAGGTTTAGCTAGGCCGACGTCTCGACCGAGGCCTTCGCGGCCTCGATCTTCTCGCCCGAGATCGCGCCGACGATCTCCGGCCGGTCGAGCAGTCTTCGCTGCTGCTCGGGTGAAAGCCGGTTCTGGACGTACTTGTCCTCGAGGATCTCGTCGAGCGTCCGTCCACGCTCGTGCTCGCGGATGACGTACCGCGCCACGTGCTCCTCGGCCGAGTTTCGCCCGAACAGGAACGAGAACATGTTCTTGAAGCCGGACACGAGACGCGATTGTATCCCCGGTGCATGAAGCGCAGGTCACGCGAGGGTCGGTTCGCCGAGCGCACCCTCGCCGGCGTCGACGACGCCGGTGCGGAGGAGCGGATCGTGCTCTGGATCGAGCGGCGCGAAGGAGGGGTCTGGGCCGTGGCGCGCGCGGTCAACCCGCACCTGCGCGAATCGGACGAGACCCGCCCCGAGGACCTCGTCTTCGAGGGCTACGAGCTCGACGATGCGCTTCAGCGCGCGAACGAGGCGCTCGAGGACGACGTCGTCGTGCTCGAGTCCGACGGCCGGTCCGTGGACGCGAGGCCCTTCACGCGCAAGGAGGTCCTGCCGCTGCTCGAGCGCTGGTTCTTCAACCGCTGAAGCCTCGTCGGCCGAGGCGGTTGTCGGGTCGCGGATCGCGGGTGCGCTGTTAGCGTCCCCCGCTTCGTGCAGATCCGCGTCGGACACAGTCCCGATCCCGATGACGCGTTCATGTTCTGGGCGCTGACGACCGACCTCGTCGACACCCGCGGCCACCTGTTCGAGCCCGTCCACGCGGACATCCAGACCCTGAACCAGTGGGCGCGCGCGGGCCGGCTCGAGGTGACGGCGATCTCGCTCGCCGCGTACCCGTTCGTGCAGGAGGACTACGCGTTGCTCCCGCACGGCGCGAGCATCGGCACCGGGTACGGGCCGATCGTCGTCGCGCGGCGGCCGATGTCGCGCGAGGAGCTGTACGAGGTCGAGATCGTCGTGCCCGGGGCACTGACCACGTCGTTCCTCGCACTCCGGCTCTTCCTCAGCGACTTCCCGTACCGGGTGCTGCCGTTCGAGGACATTCCGGAGGAGGTCGCGTCGGGACGGGCCGAGGTGGGCCTGCTGATCCACGAGGGCCAGCTCACGTTCGAGGACCACGGCCTCGTGAAGGTGCTCGACCTCGGCGAGTGGTGGTTGCTCGAGACGGGGCTCCCGCTCCCGCTCGGGGTGAACGTCGCGCGCCGCGACCTCGGCGACGACGTGCTCTGCGACGTCTCGAAGGTGCTGCGCGAAGCGATCCAGTGCGGGCTCGACAACCGCGCCGAGGCGCTCGAGTACGCGCTCCAGTTCGGGCGCGGGCATCGACGCCGCGATCGCCGACCGCTTCGTCTCGATGTACGTGAACGAGCTGACGCAGGACTACGGCGACGAGGGGCGGAAGGCCGTCACCGAGCTCCTGCGCCGGGGCGAGGTGCTCGGCGCGTTCCCCGCGCCCGTCCACGTGGACTTCGTCGGATAACGTCGGACTCGCTGATGCGGGCCGTCGTTCTCTCCGGTGTGCGCACGCCGATCGGCCGCTACGGCGGCGCGCTCTCGGGCGTGCGGCCGGACGACCTGGCCGCGGTCGCGATCGAAGCGGCGGTCTCGCGGGCCGGGGTCGAGCCAGGGTCGATCGACGACGTGTACCTCGGCTGTGCGAACCAGGCGGGCGAGGACAACCGGAACGTCGCGCGCATGGCGCTCCTGCTCGCGGGGCTTCCCGAGTCGGTTGCGGGGATCACCGTCAATCGCCTGTGCGCGTCGGGGCTGTCGGCGGTTGCCTCGGCTGCCCACGCGATCATGGTCGGCGACGCCGACGTGGTCGTCGCGGGCGGCGTCGAGTCGATGTCGCGCGCGCCGCTGGTCATGGCGAAGCCGGACAAGGCGTTCCCCCGCGGCGACCGCACGATCTGGGACACGACGCTGGGCTGGCGCTTCCCCAACCCGCGGCACGAGGCGATGTTCCCGCTCGAGTCGATGGGCGAGACGGGCGAGAACGTCGCGGAGCGGTGGGGCGTCTCGCGGGAGGAGCAGGACGCGTTCTCGCTGCGCTCGCAGCAACGCTGGGCTGCCGCGCAGGAAGCGGGGCGCTTCGAGGACGAGCTCGTCGCGGTCGGCGACGTCGCCGTCGACGAGCACCCGCGGCCGGAGACGAGCGCGGAGGCGCTCGCCGGCCTCAGGGCGGTGTTCCGCGAGGGCGGGACCGTGACGGCGGGCAACGCGGCGGGGATCAACGACGGCGCGGCGGCGCTGGTCTTGGCCAGCGAGGAGAAGGCTCGGGAGCTGGGCGTCGATCCGCTCGGCGCGTTCGTCGCGTCGGCGGTCGCGGGAGTCGATCCGCGGGTGATGGGCATCGGGCCGGTGCCGGCGGTGCAGAAGCTGCTCGAGCGCGCGGGGATCTCGGTCGCTGAGCTCGATCTCGTGGAGCTGAACGAGGCCTTCGCCTCGCAGAGCCTCGCGGTCGTCCGCGAGCTCGGCCTGGACGAGGAGCGCGTCAACGTGAACGGCGGCGCGATCGCGCTGGGCCACCCGCTCGGGATGAGCGGCGCGCGGTTGGTGGTCTCGCTGCTGCACGAGCTCCGCCGTCGCGACGGCCGCTACGGACTGGCCACGATGTGCGTCGGCGTCGGCCAGGGCGCGGCCGCGCTCTTCGAGCGCTAGCGCGATTCGAGCAGGAAGTCGAGCAAGAGAGGGTTGACGACCTCCGGGCTGCGGATGTCGGGCCGGTGCCCGCCGCCGGGGATCACCTCGAGCCGAGCGTTGGGCATCGCGGCGACGATGCTCTCCGCGAGCGCCACCGGGACCGGTGCATCTGCCTCGCCGTGGACGACGAGCGTCGGGCAGTTGACACCGCCGAGGAGACGCGCCGGGACGCGTCCAGTCGAGCTCGGCTTCCTGGGTCGCGATCACCGCAGGCGACGCCTCGAGGCCGATCGCGACCATCTCGGCGATGAGATCGTCGGAGTCGGGCTCGTTGAAGACCGCGTGCATGAAGGGCACGATGAATCCGGGCCAGTCGGCCCGCCAGGCGTCGAGGCGTGCTGGGTCCGGCCGCGCTGGATCGGGAGCGAGGTTCATGTACGGGGCGATGACGGCGATGCGGTCGAAGCGCTGAGCGTCGTCGGCAGCGAGGAGCACGACCGCGTTCAGTCCCCGGGATGCGGTGACGAGCGATGCGCGCTCGATTCCGACTGCGTCGAGGACCGCGAGTGCGTCCGCGGCGTGGAGCGGAAAGTCGTAGCCGCGTTCCGGCCGGTCGCTGTCGCCCGCTCCGCGCGGGTCGTACGTGAGAACGGTCGCGCGCGACTCGAGTGCGGCGACCTGATGCCCGACGACGCGCGCGTCGACGAGGTTCCACGTCGGCACGAACAGAATCGCGCGCCCACCCCCGCCGTAGAGGTACCAGGCGATACGCGTCCCGTCTGCGCTCACCGCGGTTCCGCGCTCTCGACAGCGGGGAGCGGCGATCACGCGCGGAAGATACAACGCTGGTGGCGGGGCTACGCGTGCTCGGGAGCGAGTTCGCGGTCTTCGCGCTTCGCGCGCTCGAGCAGCGGCAGCCCGTCGCGGCGGAGCCTCCGGATCACGATCGTGAGCGCGGCGATCCATGCGGTTCCGAGCACCGCGTAGACGACGTTGCGCACCTCACCGGAGACGCCGTACGTGTCGAACAGCGTCCGGGTGTTCGTGATCAGGATCAGGCCGCCGACCGAGGCTCCGAGCAGCGCCGGCGTCACGTGCCGGACGAGCCAGGCCGCGAGCGGCGCTGCGACGACGCCGCCGATGAGGAGGGCCGCGACGTACTTGAACGCGATCCCCTGGCTGCCGAGCGAGAGCAGGAAGCCGATGCTCGCGGCGAGCGCTACGAGGAACTCGCTCGTGTCGACCGAGCCGATGACCTTCCGCGGCTCGTACTTGCCCGTCGCGAGGATCGTCGGCGTCGCGACCGGGCCCCAGCCGCCGCCGCCCGTCGCGTCGACGAAGCCGGCGCCGAGGCCGAGCGGGGCGAGATAGCGGCCGCGGATGTAGCGGCGCCCACGCGGCTTGGCAGGCCCGAAGAGCGTGAAGCGAATGAGGATGTACGTCCCGATCGCGAGCAGGATCCCGGCCATCCACGGCCTCGCGATCTCCGCCGAGATCGAGCTCAGGACGACGGCGCCGACGAACGCGCCGACCGCGCCCGGGATCCCGATCCGGCGCACCGTCCGCCAGTCGACGTTCCCGAAGCGCCAGTGGCTGTAGCCCGAGACGGCGGTCGTGCCGAGCTCGGCGAGGTGGACGGATGCCGAGGCCGTTGCCGGATTGAGGCCATACGCGAGCAGGAGCGTGGACGACGTGGCTCCGTACGCCATGCCCAGGGCGCCGTCGACGAGCTGCGCGAAGAACCCGATGACGATCAGGACGATCAGCGCCGGCATCCGATCCTCGCTTGATAATCTCGACAGGTTTTGTAGACATAGTTGAGGTTGTAACGCTAGACAGATTCGCCAGTGCCGTCAAACGGAACCGTCGCCGAGGAGGCGACGATGTGGGTATCCCGAAGGACCGACTACGCGACGCGGGCGATCCTCGCCCTCGCGCTCGACGGCGGCGGGCCGCTCAAGCTCGAGGCGCTCGCGCGCCGTACGGCCGTGCCCGCAGTCCGTGCTCGAGCAGGTCATGCCGACGATGCGGACCGCGGGCATCGTGCGCTCGGAGCGCGGGCCCGTCGGGCGGCTACCGGCTCAACAAGGCGCCGGAGGAGATCACGCTCGAGCGCGTCGTCCGGCTCTTCCAGGGGCCGCTCGCGCCGATCAGCTGCGCGACGCGGCACAATCCCGAGCCGTGCCCGATGATGATCGGCTGCACGCTCCGCGGCGTGTGGGAGGAGGTGCGTGACGCGACGATCTCGCTGCTCGGCGGCGTCACGTTCGCGGATCTCGCGGCGCGCGCCGGCGGCCCGTGGATCGATCCGTCGCTGCTCGCGCCGGACCGAACCCGGACACCGCGCGAGCTGCCTGACCGCGGGCGAGGTATCGTCCCGGCGATGGCGGTCGCGACCGACGCGAGTACCTGCTCTTCATCGGCGGCGAGGCGGCGGAGCCGGCCTCGGGCGAGATCCGCGATCTGACGGAGCCCGCGACCGGCGAGCCGCTCGCCCGCGCGGCGATGGCCGGAGAGGCCGACGTCGACCGCGCGGTCGAGGCTGCCCGCGCGCGCGCTCGCCGGAGACTGGGGCAAGACCCCCGGCACCGAGCGCGCGCGGCTCCTCCACGCGCTCGCCGACGCGATCGTCGCGAACCGCGCCGAGCTCGCCGAGCTCGAGTCGCGGAACGTCGGCAAGGCGATCTCCTCGGTCAAGGCCGAGCTCCACCAGGCGGTCGAGAACTTCCGCTACTACGCCTCCGCGATCGCGACCATCGGCGGCCGCGCGAACCCGATCGGCGGCTCGCTCCTCTTCTACTCGCTGAAGGAGCCGGTCGGCGTCGCCGGGCAGATCGTCCCCTGGAACTACCCGCTGATGATGGCGACCTGGAAGCTCGCGCCGGCGCTCGCGGCGGGCTGCTCGGTCGTCCTCAAGCCCGACCCGCAGACGCCGCTGACCGCGATCCGCCTCGCCGAGCTCGCGACCGAGGTCGGCTTCCCCGCGGGCTCGCTCAACGTCGTCCCCGGCGACGGGCCGACGACCGGGGCGTACCTCGTCCGGCATCCGGGCGTCGACAAGGTCGCGTTCACGGGCTCGACGAAGACCGGCGGCGAGATCATGCGGCTCGCCTCGGAGCCGGTGAAGCGGGTCACGCTCGAGCTCGGCGGCAAGAGCCCGAACCTCGTCTTCGCAGACGCGGATCTCGCGAGCGCCGTGCCGAGCTCCGCGTGGGCGATCTACTACGCGGCGGGCCAGAGCTGCGAGGCGCGCTCGCGGCTGCTCGTCGAGAGCTCGATCTACGACGACGTCGTCTCGCAGATGAGCGACTTCGCGGGCCAGGTCAAGGTCGGCGACCCGCTCGACCCGGAGACGCAGATGGGCTCGCTCATCTCCACGGGGCATCGCGACCGCGTGCACGGGTACGTCGAGCGCGGCGCCGGCGAGGGCGCGGAGGTCGTCGCGGGCGGCTCGGTGCCGGACGGCGCCGGCGCGTTCTACCCGCCGACGGTCGTCGCGGCGACGAACGACCTCGAGATCGCGCAGGAGGAGGTCTTCGGCCCGGTCGTGACGGTGACGCCGTTCGAGGACGAGAAGGACGCGATCCGGCTCGCGAACGACGTGCGCTACGGGCTGATGGCGACCGTGTGGACCGGCGATCCCGCGCGCGGCCACCGCATCGCGGCTCGGATCAAGTCGGGGACGGTCGGGATCAACATGCCGTACACGGCCTTCCCGGGGATCCCGTTCGGCGGGTACAAGCAGTCGGGCTTCGGGCGCGAGCTCGGGCTCGAGACGCTCGACCTGTATCTCGAGACGAAGAGCGTCGTCGTCTCCACGGGCGCGCGACCGATCAACCCGTTCGGGCTTTGACCCGAACCGGGGTGCTCGGCGCGATCGGCTCGACGCCGATCGTCCGTCTCGAGCGCCTCGTGGAGCCGGGCATGGCCGAGGTCTGGGTCAAGCTGGAGTCGGCGAACCCGACGGGCTCGTACAAGGACCGGATGGCGCTCGCGATGATCGAGGGCGCGGAGCGCGACGGCCGGCTCGCGCCGGGGCAGACGGTCGTCGAGTACACGGGCGGGAGCACGGGGTCGTCGCTCGCGCTCGTCTGCTCGCTCAAGGGCTACCCGCTCCGCATCGTCACCTCGGACGCGTTCGCGCTCGAGAAGACCCGCACGATGCGCGTCCTCGGGGCCGAGCGTCGAGCTCGTGCCCAGCCCCGAGGGGATCACGCCGGAGCTCCTGCCGCGGATGATCGAGCGCTCGAAGGAGATCGTCGCGAAGACGCACGGCTTCGCCACCGACCAGTTCAACAACCGCGACATGGTCGACGGCTATCGGGCACTGGGGCGCGAGCTCGTCGAGCAGCTCGACGGCCAGATCGACGCGTTCTGCACGTACGTCGGGACTGCCGGGTGCTTCACCGGTGTCACGCGCGAGCTCCGCTCGCGCTTTCCCGAGCTCCTCCGCGTCGCGGTGGAGCCCGCCGAGTCGCCCGTCCTTTCGGGCGGAGAGCCGGGCACGCACCGCATCGAGGGCGGCGGCGTCGGCTTCTGGCCGCCGCTGCTCGAGGAAGGCGATCTCGACGAGACGCAGGCGGTCTCGACGGCGGATGCGTTCGCGATGGCGCGACGGGCTGCGCGCGAGGAGGGGCTGTGGTCGGGACCGTCGACCGGGGCGAACCTGACGGTCGCCCTCGAGCTCGCGCGGCGTCTCGGCGAGGGCTCGCGAGTCGTCACGACGCTCGTCGACTCCGGGCTGAAGTACCTCGCCGGCGACCTCTACGCCGCGGCGTGACGTAGACGTGCGCTACCGGTGGGCGGTCCTCGCCGCGGGGACGGCGGCGGCGACGAGCAACGCGGCGTTCGGGATCGGCCTGCCGGTGATCGTCCCGCAGCTGCGCGAGGAGTACGACCTCTCGCTCGGCCAGATCGGTGTCCTGCTCGCGGCGTCCTGGGTCGGGACGACGCTCACGCTCCTTCCGTGGGGCCTGGCGGCCGACCGCTTCGGCGAGCGGCTGGCGCTCACCGTCGGGATGCTCGGGAGCGCGGCCTGCCTCGTCGGCGCGGCGTACGCGTCGAGCTTCGAGCAGCTCGTCGTCTTCCTCGCTTCTCGTCGGCGCGGCGGGCAGCGCGGTCAACTCCGCGAGCGGGCGCGCGGTCATGCACTGGTTCGGGCCGGAGGAGCGCGGCTTCGCGCTCGGCGTCCGGCAGACGGCGATCCCGCTCGGAGGCCTCATCGGCGCGCTCACCTTGCCCCCGATCGCCGAGGCGGGTGGCTCGGAGGCGGCATTCCTCTTCCTCGCCGCGCTCATCGGCGTCGGGGCGCTCGTCGGCGCGCTCGTGCTGCGCGGGCGGGACGCGGAGGACGGGATCGAGCCCGCCTCGGTCGCACGCACGATCGCCGACACGAAGCTCTGGCGGCTGTCGGTCGGCAGCGGCCTCTACCTGTACGCGCAGATCGCGGTGATCGGCTTCGGCGTGCTCTTCCTCGTCGACGAGCACGACCTCTCGACGCAGTCTGCGGCGTTCGTGTTCGCCGCCGGGCAGGTGCTCGCCGCGGTCTTCCGGATCGGGGGCGGACGCTGGTCGGACCTGCATGGGCGCGCGGATCGTGCCGCTGCGGCGCGTCGGTGTCTCGATCGTCGCCGTGATGCTGCTGACGGCGCTGCTCGCGGGCGGGCCCGTGTGGCTGCTCGTCCCGACGCTCATCCTCGCCTGCGGGCTGACCATGGCGTGGAACGGGCTCTCGTTCACGGCCGCCGCGGAGCTCGCCGGCGCCCTGCGAACCGGCGCCGCGATCGGCGTCCAGCAGACCGTCCTGGCGGCGATCGGCGTCGTCGCACCGGTCGCCTTCGCGGCGACGGTGTCGTGGGCGTCGTGGCCGGTGGCCTTCGTCGTCGCCGCGCTGATCCCGCTCGCCGGCTGGTGGCTGCTCGGCCGCGCTGAGCGAGCGACATACTGCGGCGGGATGAGGGTTCTCGAGCGGCTCGACCAGCTGTACGCGATCGGCGGTGGGCCGGGCGCCAACCGGCCCCACGCCAGCCCCGCCGAGGACGAGGCGCACGAGCTCGCGGCCGGGTGGATGCGGGAGGCCGGGCTCGCGGTCGAGGTCGACGCGTGCGGGAACCTCCTCGGCCGGTCGGCGCGTCACGACGACGTCTGGGTGGGATCGCATCTCGACTCGGTCCCGCGCGGAGGCCGCTACGACGGCGCGCTCGGGGTCGTCGCCGGGATCGAGGCGGTCGAGCGGGCCGGCGCAGGGTCCGTGGTCGTCGTTTCGCGGCGAGGAGGTCGGCTGCATCGGGAGCCGCGCGCTCTGTTCCTCCGACGGCGGTCGCTGCCCAGCGCCTTCCTCGAGCTCCACGTCGAGCAGGGGCCGGTGCTCGCGGACGCGGGCGTCCCGCTCGGCGTCGTGACGAGCATCGTCGGCTACGCGCGCGGCGAGCTCGTGTTCGAGGGCCGCGCGGGGCACGCGGGGACGACGCCGATGGCGGCTCGCGACGACGCGCTCGTCGCGGCGGCGGAGCGGATCCTCGAGATCCGCGACGCGGCGTGGCAGGTCGAAGGCGCGGTCGCGACGGTCGGCGAGCTCGAGGTCGAGCCCGGCGCGAGCAACGTGATCCCGTCGCGGGCGCGGATGTCGGTCGACGTGCGCGCGCCCGAGGCGGACGGCCTTGCGCGGCTCGTCGCGTCGATCGGCTTCGAGCCGGCGCAGTTCACCGAGCCGGCGATGATGGACGCGGGGCTCCGCGACGTCCTTCGCGAGGAGATCGCCGCGCGCGGTCTTACGCCCTTCGACCTGCCCTCGGGCGCCGGGCACGACGCCGGGATCCTCGCCGCTGCGGGAGTTCCGAGCGCGATGCTCTTCGTCCGCAGCCTGAACGGCGGCGTCAGCCACTCGCCGGACGAGTTGTCGTCCGACGAGGACGTGTCCCTCGCGGTCGAGGTCCTGACCGGCGCACTCGCACGGATAGCGGGCTCCTAGCGGGAGACCTGTCCGAAAGGGCGCCCAAGTTACAAGTTGTAACTTGGCGGCTTTTCGCGCCACGGCCTCTTCGGCCGCGCTCGCCCCAACCCGGATTCGTAGGGGCGACGCTTGCGTCGCCCTCGTCCGTCGCGGGCCGGGCGAGGCAGCCTCGCCCTACGACTCCCTGAACGAGATGTCCTGAGCACCCTCCCAGAGCATGCGCCGGCCGAGCTCGCGCAGGTTCTCGTTCCCGTAGACGATCGTCGCGAAGTGGTTCCCCGCGAGCGCGCCCGCCTTGCTCGCGAACGCGACGTAGCCGTACGCGAGCAGGAGCTCGGTCTCGCTCACGCCGCCCGGGTAGAAGATCAGCTCGCCCGGGCTCGGGTAGCGCGTCGCGTTCTCGGGGCCGATGCCGACGTCGAGGTCGCCCATCGGGATCCAGCCGCCCTCGCCCGACCAGCGGACGTGGATGATCTTCGACTCGAGCGGGAGCATCCGCCGGAACGCGTCCACGGTCTCGGGCGCGGCCTCCTCCTCGAAGCGCGCCTCGAACGCGAAGCCGCCCGCGGTGATCTCGAGCATGCCGCGGACCCTAACGCTGGGCGATCCAGGCGGCGAGGAGCTCGCGCTCCTCCTCGGTCATCCCGGTCGCGTTCCCCGGCGGCATCGTCTCGCGTGAGAACGGCCACGCGTTCGATGTCCTCGGCTCGCGCCTCGATCTGGGCCTGCGTCTCCAGCTGAACTCCGAGCGGCGCGGCGGCCCCCGAGTGGCACGTCGCGCACCGCTCCTCGACGATCGGCTCGATCTGCGCGAACGAGACCGGGCCCGACGTGGACGGCGTCGCGGCTCTCCGGCTCGAGCCAGAACGCCAGCGCGACGACGCCCACGGCGGCCGCGCCGAGGATCCACCAGGCCCGATACCCGGTGTGCCAGAGGTTGAAGAAGTGCCTGACCCCGGCGAGCAGGATCGAGATGAGCACGAGCGCGAGCCAGGCGTCCTCCTGCCCGAACACGAACGCGAAGTGCCCGACGAGCATCGTGAAGAGGACGGGAAGCGTCAGGTAGTTGTTGTGCACCGAGCGGTGCTTCGCCTCGAGCAGCGGCTCCTCGCTCGGCAGCCGCCCTGCCTCCATCGCGGCCACGAGCTTGCGGTGCGCCGGGATGATCACGAGGAGGACGTTCGCGGCCATGATCGTCCCGACCATCGCGCCGACCTGGAGGTACGCGGCGCGGGGGGCGAAGAGCTCCGCCGCGGCCCACGCCGCGAGCGCGAGGAACACGACGCCGTACGCGGTGAACCAGAGCTGGCTCCATCGGCCGATCGTCCGGCAGAGCAGCTCGTAGACGGCCAGCGCCAGCACGAGACCGCCGACCGACAGCGCGATCGCCTCCCACCCCTCGAGTGCGGCCACCGCCGGATCGACGAGCCGCGTGTCCGCGTCGAAGTAGTAGAGGACGACGAGGAGCGCGAAGCCGGAGAGCCACGTCGTGTACGCCTCCCACTTGAACCAGTGCAGCGGCTCGGGCATCTCGGCGGGCGCGAGGCGGTACTTCTGCGAGTGGTAGAGGCCGCCGCCGTGGACGCCCCAGAACTCGCCGGCGACGCCGGCGTCGCGCGTCTCCGGCCGCTTCGGCGGCCGCAGCGACAGGTCGAGGCGGACGAAGTAGAAGGAGGCGCCGATCCACGCGATCCCGGCGGTCACGTGCAGCAGCCGGAGGCAGACGTCGAGGACGTCCCTCAGGTACGGGTCCATCGATCCCTGGCGATCGCGACGAGCTCGCGGCAGCCGGTGTCGAGCTCCTCCTCTCGCGTGTTCGCGATCCGGTCGCGCAGCACCTCGAGGATCTCGCGCTTCGGGCGGCCGGCGACGAAGACGACGAAGCGGAAGCCGAACTTCTCCTCGTAGATCTGGTTCAGGTACGCGAGCTCGGAGAGGACGGCCGGGTCGCTCGGATGCGCCTTGCTCCTCGGCCGAGCGGGCCGACAGCGTCCTCGCGCCGATCGCCGGATGCGCGTCGAGCGCCTCGATCTTCTCCTCCTCGTCGAGGCTCGCGAGCACGGAGTCGGCGCTCCCGAGCGGGTCCTCGATCTCGGCCAGCCGCTCGACGAGCGCCGTGCGCCCCTCGAACAGCTCCTCGAGCTGCTCGACGCTCAGCTTCCGCGGTAGGTCGCGCATCCGAAGGGGGAGACGAGCAGCGGGACGTGGTGGTGGCCGTCGGTGAGCTCGACCTCGAGCTCGACCCGCGTGAAGAACGGCGAAGGCGGCCAGAAGACGATCGAGTAGCGGCCCGGGTCGAGCGACTCGGCGAGCGGGGCGATGCGCCCGTCTGCATTCGTCTCACCGACAGCGAGCGACCTCGCGGTCGCGGCAGAGCTCGACGCGGACCCCGCTCGCGGGTCGCCCGGCGGCTGTGTCGAGGACGTGCGTCGAGACGGAGACGCTCACGCCGCGAATCTTCGCGCCTGCGCGCGATGGACGCGTGCGATCTCGTCCTCGTCCGCTCTGACGAGGGCGCCGCCGCGCACGACGTCCTCGCCGCCGACGACGAGGCGGTCGACGCGATGCGGTGCTGAGAGGACGAGCCCTGCGACCGGGTCCTCCGCGCCGCCGAGCTCGAGGACGTCGGTACGCCAGATCGCGAGAGTCGGCGCAGCTGGCCCGGCTCGAGCGAGCCGAGGTCGTCGCGGCCGAGCACGGACGCGCCTCCCCGCGTCCCGAGCCGGAGCGCCTCGCGGGCGGTCATCGCCGCCGGCCCGCCACGCCCGCGCGCGACGAGCAGCGCCTGCTTCACCTCGAACAGCAGGTCGCTCCGCTCGTTCGACGCCGAGCCGTCGACGCCGAGCCCGACGCGGACGCCCGCGTCGACGAGCTCGCGTACGGGTGCGACACCAGCGCCCAGTCGGAGATTCGAAGTGGGGCAGTGCGCGACACCGGTTCCGGTCGCGCCGAAGTCCTGGATGTCGTCCGGGGAGAGGTGGACGCAGTGCGCGCACCACACGTCGCCGCCGAGCCAGCCGAGGTCGGTGAGGTACTCGACCGGGGTGCAGCCGTACAGCTCGAGGCAGTACGCGTTCTCCTCCACGGTCTCGGCTAGGTGCGTGTGCAGGACGAGGCCGAGACGGCGGGCGAGCAGCGGCCGACTCCTTCATGAGCCGGCGGGTCACCGAGAACGGCGAGCAGGGGGCGACCGCGATCTGGACGCGCGCGCCGGGCCCGGGCTCGTGCAGCGCTCGCGACGAGGCGCTCGGTCTCGGCGAGCACGGCGTCGAGCTCCTCGACGAGCTCGTCGGGCGGGAGCCCGCCGTCGGAGACCCCGAGGTCCATCGAGCCGCGCGACGCGACGATGCGGACGCCGAGCTCGCGCGCGGCCTGCGACCTCGGCCTCGACGAGCCCCGTGCGCCCGCGCGGGAAGACGTAGTGGTGGTCGAAGACGGTCGTGCATCCCGAGAGCGCGAGCTCGGCGAGCCCGGTGCGCGCCGCGGCGTGCTCGGACTCGGCGTCGATCCCCGCCCATAGCGGGTAGAGCTCGCGGAGCCAGCTGAAGAGATCGGCCTGCTGGGCCCGCGCGCGGGTGAGGGTCTGGTACAGGTGGTGGTGCGTGTTGACGAGCCCGGGCGTGACGACCGCGCCGCCGAGGTCGACGCGCTCGTCCGCTTCCGGCTCCTCGCCCGCGCCCGACCGCGAGATGAATCCGTCCTCGACGAGCACCCAGCCCGTCCGGATGCTCCGTCCCGGCGTCGTCGCAGGTGACGATCCAGCCGCCGGCGAAGAGGCGTCTCATGCCTCGAGCGGGACGAGCTCGAAGCGGTCGACGTCGACGAGCCCGCGGTCGGTGATCTTCAGGTGCGGGATCACCGAGAGCGCGAGGAACGAGAGCGTGAGGAACGGCGTCGCGCCCGTCCAGCCGAGCGCGTGGGCGGCCTCGTTGCAGGCGCGGCTCTGCGCGATGACGTCTGGCAGCCGCGCGTCCGAGAGGAGGCCGGCGATCGGGAGCGGGCACTCGGCGACGACGCGCAGGTCCTCGACCGCGACGATCCCGCCTCCGATCTCGGCGAGCCGCTCGACCGCGAACGCCATGTCCCGGTCGGCCATGCCGACGACGACGATGTTGTGCGCGTCGTGCGCGACCGTCGACGCGAGCGCGCCGCG
Source organism: uncultured Actinomycetes bacterium (assembly GCA_963716605.1). Classification (GTDB taxonomy): domain Bacteria; phylum Actinomycetota; class Thermoleophilia; order Gaiellales; family Gaiellaceae; genus GMQP-bins7. Next base: position 489,750 of record CAVQTO010000002.1, read on the forward strand.
GCGGAGCCCCGAGCCCGCGACGAAGCCGATCCCGATCCGACCCGTCGCGAGGTGCCGCTCGACGACCGCGATCTTCGCGAGGTCGCGCTCGGGATCGGCGAGCGCGAGCCCGCTCTCGACACGCGGCTCGCGCACGAGCGACTCGGTGACGACCTGCTCGGGGATCAGGCCGATCGCGCGGACGCTCGCACCGGTCGCGCGGATCGCGAAGTCCTCGGGCGAGACCGGCTGGATGCGGACCGTCTGCCGGACCCAGTCCGGGATCTCGACGCGGCGGAGTGTCCTCGATCGGGCGTCCCGCGCTTCAGGACGAGCTCGGGCTCGAAGCTCGACGAGGTCGGGGAGGACGAGCGAGATCCGCCTGGTAGCCGGGGGCGATCGCGCCGTGCCGCCGGAGCCCGTGCCAGAGCGCCGGGTGGTACGACGCCATGAGGAGCGCGTCCTCGGGCGCGACACCCGCGGCGACGGCCTTCCGCACCATGCCGTTGACGTGCCCGTCGTCGACGATGTCGTCGGGGTCGCGGTCGTCGGTGCAGAACGCGATCCGGCCAGGGCCGTACTCGCGCGACGAGCGGCAGGAGGTCGACGCAGGTTCCGCGCCATCGACGCCTCGCGCACGAGCAGCCACATCCCGGCGCGCAGCCGCTCGCGGCCCTCGTCGACGGTCAGCGCCTCGTGGTCCGAGCGGATCCCGGACGCCGCGTACGCCTGCAGCTCCTTCCCGAGGACGCCCGGCGCGTGGCCGTCGACGTGCGCGCGCGCCGTCGAGCGCGAGCTTCGTCGAGCTCCGCCTCGTCGCACCGTCGATGACGCCGGGGAAGTTCATCATCTCGGCGAGCCCGAGCACGCGCCGCCGGCGCATGAGCGACTCGAGGTCGCCCGGGCCGAGCGGGCGCCGCGGCGACTCGAACGGCGACGCGGGCACGCACGACGACGCCATGAAGAAGACGTCGAGCTGGAGCCCGGCGGACGCGTCGAGCAGCCAGTGCACGCCGTCGACGCCGAGGACGTTGGCGATCTCGTGCGGGTCGGCGACGACCGCCGTCGTGCCGAGCGGGAGCACGAGCCGCGCGAACTCGTCGACCATGAGCTTCACCGACTCGAGGTGCATGTGCGCGTCGATGAAGCCCGGGACGACGAAGCGTCCGACGGCGTCGAGCGTCTCGCGGCCCTCGTAGCTCGCCGAGCCCGGCGACGACGCCGTCGACGATCGCGACGTCGCGTTCGAGCCACTCCTGCGTGAAGACCGAGAAGCACGCGGCCGCCGCGGACGACGAGGTCGGCGGGCTCGTCGCCGCGAGCGACGGCCAGCCGGCGGCGGAGCCCCTCCATGGCGCGACAGCGTAATACGCTTGCGCGCGATGGACGTCCTCACGCCGCGCTCGCTCGAGGAGGCGCTCCGGCTGAAGTCCGAGCACCCGGACGCGGTGCCGATCCAGGGCGGGACCGACGTCATGGTCGCGCTCAACTTCGACCGATCTGCGGCCCGAGACGATCCTCAACCTGAACGAGGTCGCGGAGCTCCGCGGCTGCGTCGCGCGAGAACGGCTCGCTCCGGCTCGGCGCCGGCCTCACCTACACGGAGCTGATGCGGGAGCCGCTCGCGGACGCGCTGCCCGCGCTCGCGGAGGCGTCGCGCACCGTCGGCTCGCCGCAGATCCGCAACCGCGGCACGCATCGGCGGCAACCTCGGCACCGCCTCGCCCGCGGGCGACGCGCTGCCGCCGCTCCTCGTCGAGGAGGCCGAGGTCGAGCTCGCGAGCGTCGGTGGCGACGCGACGCGTGCCGCTCGGCGAGTTCCTCGTCGGGCCGAAGCGGAACACGCTCGCGGACGGACGAGCTGATCGTCGGCGGTGCTCGTGCCGCCCGAGCGGCCAGCCGCAGACGTTCATGAAGGTCGGCCCGCGGAACGCGATGGTGATCGCCGTCTGCTCGCTCGCGCTCGTCGCCGATCGCGAGCGCGGCGAGCTGCGCGCGGCGTTCGGCTCGTCCGGGCCGGTCGTCCGGCCTCGTCGCGCGCCGCTCGACGAGGCGGACGACTTCCCCGAGCAGGTCGCGGCCGCGGCGAGCCCGATCGACGACGTGCGCGGGACCGCCGCGTACCGCCGCCACGCTCTCGCGCGTCCTCACGCGCCGAGCTCTCGAGAGGTGCCTCGCGTGAGGATCGCGGTGACCGTCAACGGCGAGCCGCGCGAGGCCGACGTCTGGGCGGGCGAGAGCCTGCTCACCGACGCTCCGCGACCGGCTCGGCCTCCCCGGATCGAAGAACGCGTGCGAGCAGGGCGAGTGCGGCTCGTGCTCGGTCCTGCTCGACGGCACGCTCGTCTGCTCGTGCCTCGTGCTCGCTGTCGCAGGCGGACGGGCACGAGGTCGTCACGGTCGAGGGTCTCGCCGGGCGCCGACGGCGACCTGCACCCGGTGCAGGAGGCGTTCGTCGAGGCGGGCGCGGTGCAGTGCGGCTTCTGCACGCCCGGGGCTCGTCGTCGCCGCGGCGGATCTCCTCCGCCGGACAACCCGGAGCCGACGGACGACGAGATCCGCGAGGCGCTCTCCGGGAACCTCTGCCGCTGCACGGGCTACCAGAAGATCCTCGACGCGGTCCACCTGGCGGCCGGCGCATGAGCAGCTCCGCCCGCACCGTGCGCGAGGCTCGAGCGCGGCCGTCGCGACTCCGGCCACGCGCCGGCACGACGGCGATGCCGAAGGTCAAGGGCGAGTTCGCCTACTCGAGCGACCTCGAGGCGGCGGGCATGCTCTGGGGACACACCGTCCGGAGCCCGCACGCGCACGCGCGCGATGCTCTCGATCGACTCGGCCGAGGCGTCGCGGATGCCCGGCGTGCACGCGGTGCTGACGCAGCGACGACGTCCCCGGCCAGAAGACGTACGGGCTCGACTTCCCGGACCAGCCGGTGCTGGCCGACGAGCGCGTGCGCTACTTCGGCGAGGCGGTCGCGATCGTCGCGGCCGAGGAGCCGGAGCAGGCCCGCCGTGCGGCCGCGGCCGTGCGCGTCGAGTACGAGCCGCTCGAGCCGGTCGTCGACCCGGAGCGCGCGACCGAGTCGGAGCCGCTGCACCCGCGGGACGACCGACCGCGCGACACGGCTTCCGCGAGGACCCGCGGCCGAACGTCGTCCGCTCGCTCGTCATCCGCCGCGGCGACCCGGATGCGGAGGGCGACGTCACGGTCTCCGGCGTCTACGAGATCGGCCAGCAGGATCAGGCGTTCCTCGGGCCCGAGTCCGGGCATCGCGATCCCGGACGGCGAGGGCGGCGTCGACATCCACGTCGCGACGCAGTGGACGCACGTCGACCGCGACCAGGTCGCGCCGTGTCTCGCGCTCGAGCCGGAGCAGGTGCGGATCCACCTCGCCGGCGTCGGCGGTGCGTTCGGCGGGCGCGAGGACCTCTCGATCCAGGTGCACGCAGCTCTGCTCGCGCTCCGGACGGGGCGACCGGTGAAGATGGTCTACAACCGCCAGGAGTCGTTCGTCGGCCACATCCATCGCCATCCCGCGAGGATCTGGGCCGAGCATCGGGCGACGGCGGCGGGGCAGCTCGTCTCGGTGCGGATGCGGATTCTCCTGGACGGCGGCGCGTACGCGTCCTCGTCGGAGGCCGTCATCTCGAACGCGTGCTCGTTCGCGGTCGGGCCGTACGCGGTCGAGAACGTCCTCGTCGACGGCCTCGTCGTGTACACGAACAACCCGCCGTGCGGCGCGATGCGCGGGTTCGGGGCGGTGCAGACGTGCTTCGCGGCCGAGGCGCAGATGGACAAGCTGGCCGCGGCGCTCGGCATCGACCCCGTCGAGCTCAGGCTCCTGAACGCGCTCGAGCCGGGCGGCAAGCTGGCGACGGGGCAGGTGATCGCCGGCTCGCTCCCGACGAAGGAGGTCATCCGTCGTGCGGCCGCTTTGGCCGTTCCGGCGCCGGAGGAGCTGCCGCGGGAGGCGATCAGGCTGCCGGGCGGCGCCGGGAACACGACCCGCGGCGAGGGAGTGCGGCGCGGGACGGGCTTCGCGGTCGGCTTCAAGAACATCTGCTACTCGGAGGGCTTCGACGACTACTGCACAGCGCGGATCCGGCTCGACGGTGATCGCGCAGAGGTGCATTGCGCGTCGGCGGAGGTCGGCCAGGGCGTCCACGACGTGATCCTCCAGGTCGCCCGGCTCGAGCTCGGGATCGAGGATGTCGTCCTTGTGACCGGCTCGACCGCGGACGTCGGCTCCGCGGGGTCCTCGTCGGCGTCGCGGATGACCTGGATGGCCGCCGGCGCGGTGCAGCTCGCGTGTCGCGCCGCACTCGACGAGCGCGAGCGGAGCGGCTGCAGCGAGGTCGACGTCGAGCGCGTCTACCGCCACCCGCGCACGTTCCCGCTCGATCCCGAGACGGGACAGGCGCTCGGCGAGCGATCGCACGTCGCGTTCGCAGTCGCCGCGATGCGGGTCGTCGTCGAGGTCGACGTCGACCTCGGCCTCACGCGGGTCGTCTGGGTCGGGACCGCGCAGGACGTCGGGCATGCCATGAATCCGCGTGCGGTCGAGGGTCAGATCGAGGGCGGCACGGCGCAGGGCCTCGGCCTGGCGCTCATGGAGGAGATCCAGGTGCGCGACGGCGCGATCCTGAACCCCAACTTCACCGACTACCTGATCCCGACGTTCCTCGACATGCCCCCCGTCGTGTCCGAGCTCGTGGAGGAGCCCGAGCCGGACGCGCCCTACGGGGTCAAGGGCGTGGGCGAGCCGCCGACGGTGGTCTCGACCGCGGCGATCGTGGCAGCGCTGCGCGACGCGACGGAGCGGGAGCTCGCGCGCGTGCCGGTGCGCCCGGACGACATCGTCGGGTTGTAGTCGCGAGTCGATCGGGGATCCCCTGGGCCGTTGGGCGACGATTCTCGGGCGGCGCGGCGCAAAAAGCTGGCGCAAAGAGAGAGGGCCCGACTGGGCCCTCTCTCCTCCCCGGATGGAATCGACGGATCGGTCCAGAACAGAGGCCTCAGTACGCCACGTTCCCGCGATTGATGTAGTAGATCGCGGTCGACTCATCCATGGCGCGGTACCACTGGCCTGTTGCCCGCGGAGTGCTGAGGGCTTTGTCGGCCCTCAGATGGACCCGAAGCGGGACGATCTTGGTGCCGAGAGCCCTGGCGCCCAGGTTGGTCGTGCGCAGGTTCGTCGCGCGCTGGACGGTCACGCGGGCGACGACCGCGCGATGCGCCTTGACGATCTGGATCTTGTGCGCGACGAGGATCTTGTGCGCGACGAGCGGCTTGCCAGCCTGAGCCGGATGGTTGTTCCCGGCGGCTGCGACCGAGGGGACGGCCAGTGCTGTGGCGATTCCGATAATGGTGGCTGTGCGCTTCATCAGGTGCTCCTTTCCAGTCCGATCCGTCATGAGTTGACCCTAGGACTGGCGCGCGTTGCTGTCGTTCGTGCACGTGACGTTGCGAGTGTCACGGTCGTGACAGAGACTTCAGGCCGTGGAGTGGCCACTTCTGTTCGATCTCGAGCCCGAGGACGTCAGACAGCTCCTGTCCATCGCGCGCCGCAGGACGTTCGGCCGCGGTGACATCGTCTTCCACCGCGACGACCCGGCCGACTCGCTGCACCTGATCGCGCGCGGCCGGTTCGCGGCGCGGGTTGCGACGCCGCAGGGCGACAGCGTCCTCCTCGAGGTGCTCAGCCCGGGCCAGGCCTTCGGCGAGCTGGCGCTGATCCTGCCCGGCGCCAGGCGCTCGGCGACTGTTGCGGCACTCGAGGACGGCGAGACGCGCTCGATCTTCCGCGACGACTTCGCGCTCCTCCAGCGCAGCCATCCGGGCGTGAAGGACGTTCTCCTGCGCCTCCTCGCCGAGCAGCTCCGCCGCGCGAGCGACCGCATCGTCGAGGCGCACTACGTCGACGCCGACACGCGCGTCCGCCGCCGGCTCCACGATCTCGCCGAGACGTACGACGACGGTGTAGTCCCGCTCACCCAGGAGGATCTCGCGGCGATGGCGGGGACGTCGCGGGCGACGGTGAACCGTGTGCTCCGCGACGAGGTGAACCGGGGAGCCGTCGCGCACAGCCGGGGCCGGGTGACGATCCTCGACGCCGGCGACCTCGACCGCCGCTGCCGCCGAAGCGCCTAGCGAGATAGGTCGTCGAGCAGCGCGGTCAGCAGCCGGTAGAAGCGCTGCGTCCCGGAGATGCTCAGTCGCTCGCCCGGAGCGTGCGGGCCGACGACCTCGGGGCCGAGCGAGATCATCTGGACTCCCGGGAGCTTGCCTCCGATGACCGAGCACTCGAGCCCGCCGTGGACGACCTCGAGCGGGGGCTCGATCTCGAACAGGCGCTCGAAGGTCGCCCGTGAGGTCGCGAGGAGCTCGGACTCGAGGTCGGGCTGCCACGGCGGGTAGGAGCGCTTGAGCTCCACCTCGGCGCCGGCGAGGCGCGCGGCGGCTTCGATCGACGCCACGACGTCGTCCAGTGCGCGGGCGTTCGCGCTCCGCGTCATCGACGCGAACGTGACGACTTCCTCTTCGGTCGTCGCGACGTTCAGGCTCGTGCTCGTCTCGACGCTTGCTGGCAGAGCAGGACTCATGGCCACGACGCCGCTCGGGATCGATGCAAGGAGGTCGAGCGCGCGGGCGCTCGTCGACTCGTCGGCGGCGTCCTGACGCGCGACCGTCTCGATCGAGAGCGCGAGCCCGTCGTCCGTGCCCGCGAACTGCTCGCGGATCGCTTCGAGCTCGCGCTCGGCGTCCTCTTCGAACGCCGACGGCTCGCGAACGGCGACGACCGCCCGCGCCTCGCGCGGGAGCGCGTTGCGACTCACGCCCCCGTCGAGCCGCGCCAGCCGGAGCGGCGTCCCCGCGAGAATCCGGCCGAGCGCCTTGATCGCGTTGACGCGTCCCTTCGCGATGTCGCCGCCGGAGTGGCCTCCCCGTGCGCCAGACACCGCCACCTCGAGCACCGTCCAACCGTCGGGCACGGGCGCGGGCGCCAGCGCGAGTCGCGTGAACACGTGCGTGCTGCCCGCGCACCCGATCGTGAGCGCGGTGTCGCTCGTCCCGTCGAGGTTGAGGAGCAGGCGGCCGGATACGAGCCCGGGGTCGAGCGCCTTCGCGCCGTCCAGGCCTTGCTCTTCGGACACCGTGAAGAGCAGCTCGAGGCGGCCGTGCACGATGTCGGGATCCTCCGCGGCTGCCATCGCGGCCGCGACGCCGATGCCGTTGTCGGCGCCGAGCGTGGTCTCCGGCGCGATCACCCAGTCTCCCTCGACCACGACGAGGATGCGGCCCGCGCGCGGGTCGTACGCGCTGCCGGGATCGCGCTCGCAGACCATGTCGAGGTGCGCCTGGAGGACGACGGTCGGCGCGGACTCGCGGCCCGGGGACGCCGGCACGCGCACGACGAGGTTGCCCTCGGCGTCGACCGCGGTCTCGAAGCCGAGTTCGCCCGCCCAGACGGTCACGTGCTCGCGCGCCGCGGCCTCCTCCTTCGGCGGCCGCGCGATCCTCGTCAGCTCGGAGAAGCGCTCCCAGACTCCGGAAGGCTCGAGCCCGGCCATGACGTCGGCCGCGCTCATCGCCGCAGCGTCAGCGCAGCACCGACGAACAGGAGCCCGATTCCGAGCACGCGCGGCCAGTCGAGCGCGATCCGGTCGACCCCGAACCAGCCGTACTTGTCGATGACCGCCGCCAGCGTGAACTGCGCCGCGATGAGAACCGCGGTCGTCGCGACGATGCCGATGCGCGGGCCGGCGACCGTGATCGCGAGGATGATGAGCGCGCTCATGGCGCCGCCGAGCAGCATCCACTTCGGCGCGCCGAAGGCATCGCCGACGCCCGCGAGCGACTGCCGAGCGACGAGCAGCACCGTGAGCGCGATCATCGCTCCGATCAGACTCGCAGTCGCCATCGCCTCGAGGCTCCCGACGCGGTCGCCCAAACGTCCCTGCACTGCGATCTGCACCGCCCCGCCGAGGCCCGCGGCCAACGCGAGCAACGCTGCGAGTGCCGTGGAGTTCATGGCGCAGGACGCTATACGCTCCCCGCGTCCGCGACGAAGGGAGTCGAATGGTCCGCGCGATCGTCAAGTACGAGTCCGAGCCGGATCCCGAGCGCTACCAGCAGCACATCGACGAGTACGCCTCCAAGGTCGAGTGCTCCGCGTTCCGCCACGGGAAGGTCTTCGGGTCGCCGTTCGGCGAGCCGACCTTCCGCTACTACGCCGAGTTCGAGTGGGACGACATGGAGTCGTTCAAGGCCGCCGTCAAGGCGCCGGAGTTCGCGGCGTCCGGCAAGGACGCGATGGGAATGGGGATTCCCTTCACGGTCGATTTCGTCTCCGTCGAGTGACCGAGCCGACGCACCCGCGCCCGCGCGACCCGGCCGAGCTCGGCTTCGAGGCGATCGTCTACGAGAAGGCGCCGCCGCGCGCGACGATCCGGCTCAACCGGCCGGATGTGCTCAACGCGTTCGACTTCCGCATGCTCCGGGAGATCGCGCGCGCGGCCGAGGACGCGTCGTGGGACGACGACGTGCACGCGGTGGTCGTGACCGGCACCGGCCGCGCCTTCTGCGTCGGCGCCGACCTCCGCTCCTGGGACGAGGACTACCTCGGGAAACCGAAGGAGTACTGGAAGTGGTTCGGCGCGTTCAAGGACGCGCACGACCGGTTGCGCGAGATCGGGAAGCCCACGATCGCGCGCGTCAACGGGATCGCGGTCGGCGGCGGGAACGAGCTGCAGATGGCCTGCGACCTCGCGGTCATGGTCGATACCGCGTTCATCCGTCATGTCGGTCTCGAGCACGGGTCGGTGCCTGCCGGCGGTGCCACGCAGTGGCTCCAGCTCATGGTCGGAGACCGGCGCGCGCGCGAGATCGTGTTCCTGTGCGAGGAGGTCCCGGCCGCGCAGGCCGCGGAGTGGGGGCTGGTGAACCGGGCGGTGCCCGAGGCCGAGCTCGACGCCGTCGTCGACGACTGGGTCGAGAAGCTCGCGGCGAAGCTCCCGCAGACGACGCGCTACGCGAAGCAGCAGCTCAACGTGTGGCGTGACCTCGCCTGGCACCAGACCGTCGGGCACGCGCGCGACTGGCTCGCGCTGTCGATGCTCGGCGACGAGGCGCAGGGAGCGGTGAAGGCGTTCCTGTCGAGAGGAAAGCCGTAGGCTCGACGGAGGCGATAGAGAGCGCAGGTGCCGGCTTTGCCGGCGCCGGAGCGGGAAGGAGTAGCGATGAGTGAGGTGCTGACGGCGCGCGACGGCGCGGTGCTGACGATCACGCTCAACCGTCCAGACGTCTACAACGCGTTCAACCGCGCGTTGCACGCCGCGCTGTCGGCCGCGCTCGCCGAGGCGGCGGACGCCGACGTGCGGGCGGTCGTGATCACCGGCGCGGGGCGCGGGTTCTGCTCCGGCCAGGACCTGAAGGAGTTCCAGGAGATTCCGTCGGACGGCGGTATCCGGCAGCGTCTCGAGGAGACGTATCACCCGAACATCCGCGCGATCCGCGCGCTCGAGAAGCCGGTCGTCGCGGCGGTGAACGGCGCGTGCGCGGGCGCCGGGCTCTCGCTCGCCGCCGCCTGCGACGTGCGCGTCGCGTCCGATGCGGCGAGCTTCGTCCCGGGTTTCATCGGCATCGGCCTCGTCCCCGACTCGGGCGGCACGTGGTTCCTCCACCGGCTGCTGGGTTTCGCGCGCGTGTTCGAGTGGATGGTGTCGAATCGTCGTCTCGGCGCCGACGACGCGCTCGCGTGGGGCCTCGTGTCGGAGGTCGTGCCCGCGGATTCCTTCGAGGCTCGTGTCGCGGAGCTCGCGCAGGGGTACGCGGCCCTGCCGACTCGCGGAGTCGCGATGACGAAGCAGCTCTTCGACCACGCCTACGGCGCGTCGCTCGACGAGCAGCTCGAGCTCGAGGCCGAGCTCCAACAGGCGGCGACGGGGACCGAGGACTTCGCCGAGGGCGTGCAGGCGTTCCTCGAGAAGCGCCCGCCGACCTTCCGCGGCCGCTAGCCCGCGCCGGCGCGCACGATCCGCTCGACGGTCTTCCAGGTCCGCGTCGTGACCTCGGTCCCGAACGCCCTGTCGAGCGCGCGCATCAGGTCTGTCGTCGCTCCGGACGGGTGGACGACGCCACACACGGTGCCGTCGACGATTTCGAGCACTTCGAAGCCCGCGCCCCGTGGGAGTTCTACGGGCGTCGCACGCTTGTCCTTGAGGAACGTGACGTGTGTCCTCGTCCCCGTCGTGGCCGGGACCTTCGCGAACGGATTCGCCTCCAGCAGCTGCTCGAGCTCCGCTCTCGTGCGAATGACGACGGAGATCCGGTATCCGAACGCCTCCGCGAGGGCGTCCTCGATCCGCTCCGTCAGCGAGCGCACGGCGGTCTTGCGCGTTTCGAAGAGGACGTTGCCCGACGCCTGCACGGTCCGCACGCCCTCGTAGCCGAGCGACTCGAAGACGCGCTGCAGGTCCTCCATCTTCAGCGACCGCCCGATGTTGACTCCGCGCAGGAACGCGACGTACTGCATGGGTTCCAGCCTAGGCGCCCAGCCTAGGTGCCGCAGCCTGCCAAGATCGCTGCCGTGGACCGGATCGCGACCGTCGACTACCACACGGGCGGCGAGCCCTTCCGCATCGTCACGGGCGGAGTCGAGACGCCGCGCGGGAAGACGATCCTCGACCGTCGCCGCGACGCCCTCGAGCGGCTCGACCACGTTCGCCGGCTCCTCGTCCACGAGCCCCGCGGCCACGCGGACATGTACGGGTGCTTCGTCGTCCCGCCGGAGGACGACGGCGCCGATCTCGGGGTGGTCTTCTTCCACAACGCGGGCTACTCGACCGCCTGCGGCCACGGGACGATCGCGCTCGTGACGTGGGCGCTCGACGAGGGGATCGTTGAGCGCAGCGAAGGAGAGAACCGCGTCGTCGTCGACGTGCCGTCCGGCCGTCTCGAGACCTGGGCGCAGGTCGAGGGCGGCCGCGTCCGCTCGGTCCGCTTCCGCAACGTGCCCGCATACGTTCACTCGGAAAGCCTCGACATCGCCGGACGCACGCTCGACCTCGCGTTCGGCGGCGCGTTCTACGCGTCGGTCGAGGAGAAGGTCGAGCCCCGCGAGCTGCCGCGCCTGATCGAGCTCGGCCGCGAGCTCAAGCGCGCGATCGAGGCGGAGCACGAGGTCGTCCATCCGCTCGAGCCCGAGCTCCGCGACGTCTATGGGGTGATCTTCTGGCAGGAGGAGGGCGAGGAGCCGCTGACGCAGCGGAACGTCACGGTCTTCGCCGACGGCGAGGTCGACCGCTCGCCGTGCGGGAGCGGGACGTCCGCGCGCCTCGCCCTGCTCGACCGCTCGGGACGGCTTCCGCGCGGCGCCGAGCTCCGGCACCTCAGCATCGTGGGCTCCGAGTTCCGGGCGTGGATCGTCGCCGACGCCGACGTCGCGGGCATCCCGGCCGTCGTGACCGAGGTCGAGGGGAGCGCCTTCCGAACGGGTGAGCACGTCTTCAGCCTCGACGCCGATGACGCGCTTGGCGAAGGCTTTCTCCTTCGCTAGGCAACTCTGAACCCGCACAGGGGTATCGTTTTGCGCGGGGCCGGGTACTAGGTGGTATCGCGATCGCGACCCAGGCATTACCGAAGAGATACGCGTCCGCAGTGCTGATCGCCCGCGGCGGCATGGGCGAGGTGTACCGGGCGACCGACACCGTCCTCGAGCGGAAGGTCGCCGTCAAGCTGCTCTCCGAGCGGTACGCCAACGAGGAGGACGTGCGCGCGCGCTTCCGCCGCGAGGCGCTCGCGGCCGCGCGGCTCTCCGGCGCCCCGCACATCATCACCGTCTTCGACGTCGGCGAGCATCGGAAGCGCCCGTTCATCGTCATGGAGTACCTCGAGGGCGGCTCGGTGCACGACCGGCTACGCGAGGGGCCGGTGGCGCCGGGCGAAGCACTCGAATGGCTGACACAGGCGGCGCAGGCGCTCGACAGCGCGCACAAGGAGGGTGTCGTCCACCGCGACGTCAAGCCCGCGAACCTGCTGATCGCGCGCGGCGGCGAGATCTGCGTCACCGACTTCGGGATCGCGTCCACGACCGGAGTGGACACCCTGACCCTGCCGGGAACCGTGCTCGGAACCGCGGGCTACCTCTCGCCCGAGCAGGCCCGCGGCGAGCCGGCGACGGCGGCGAGCGACCGCTACGGGCTCGCGGTCGTCGCGTTCGAGCTCCTGACCGGACGGCGCCCGTTCGAGGCCGACACTGCCGCCACCGAGGCGTTTGCACACGTGACCGCGCCCGTCCCGAGCGCGGAGCGCCTCCACCCGGATCTGCCGCCCGGTGTCGACTCCGTGTTCTCCCGCGCGCTCGCAAAGGAGCCCGAGCGCCGCCCGGCCACCTGTGCCGAGCTCGTCTCCGACCTGCGGGCCGCCTTCCGCGGAGACGTCCTTCCGGCGACCCTCCCGCTCGCCGCTGCCCCGACCCGCGTGCTCCCCGGCACTCCGGCGCCGCCGGGCAGCAGGGTTCCGCGCTCTTCCCTGCTCGTCGCCGCGCTCGTCCTCGTCATTGCGGGGGTCGTCGCAGCGATCCTCATCGGCGCCGTGCGCAACTCGCCGAACGGCACCGATGCCCGCTCGACGTCGACTCCGGCCGGCCAGACGACAACGACCACGCCGAGGCCGTCGCAGGCCACGGTCGACGCGCGGGCGCTGAACGATGCCGGGTTCGCGCTGATGCAGGCGAACAACTTCCCCGCTGCCTTGCCGCTGCTCGAGCGCGCGGTGCGAGCGCTCCGCGGCCGGGGGACGATCATCGAGGCGTACGCGAGCTACAACCTCGCCTACACGCGGTACGCGCTCGGCGACTGCACGAACGTCCTCCGACTCCTCGATCGCTCAGAGGCCGTGCAGGGAGAGCGGCAGGAGATCAACGACCTCTATGCCGCGGCGTTCGAGAGGTGCGTATCCGGCGACTCGAGCGGCGAGGGCGGCGGCGACGACGACTGAGCGTCAGGCGAGCTGCGAGAGGATCTCGTCGTCTTCCGGAAAGCGGCCCTTCTCCTGCTTCGACCACAGCACGCGTCCGTCCAGGAGGACGTCGAACTGGCTCTTGGCGCCCGGCGTGGCCGTGGCCGAGACGCCGGCTTTCGACTCGATCTCGGCCGCGAGACTCGCGGCTCGTTTGTCGTAGCCGCTTCAGGTCGGGCAGTAGAGGATCTCGACCGGCACGCCCCGGGACACTATCCGCCGAGCGTCGGGCGGTGACGCTCCACGATCGCGGAGCAGTCGACTCCGCGCGGGAGCGTGCCGTACGCGCGCCCGCCCCCGTCGGCGAGCCGGGTCGCGCAGAACGCGTCCGATACCTCGGGCGGCGCATGCCTCACGAGCAGCGAGCCCTGCAGGCAGAGCGCCGCAAGCGTGGCGACGGATCGGGCGCGGTACTCGGGCTCCTCGCCGTCTGCGAGCTCGGCGCGAAGATGCTTCGCAGCCGCGTCCAGGTGCGTGTCGCCGCCCGCGGCGAGCTCGATCTCCGCGAGCAGCGCGTCGACGCTCTCGGGCTCGCGGGCGGCCGCGCGCCAGAGGTCGAGCGCGTTGACGTTCCCCGCGCCCTCCCACAGCGAGTTGAGCGGGCTCTCGCGGAAGAGCCGCGGCAGCACCGACTCCTCGACGTAGCCGTTTCCACCGAGGCACTCGAGCGCCTCCGCGACGAGCGGCGACGTCGACTTGCAGATGTAGTACTTGGCGACGGTCGTCGCCAGTCGCTGAAGAGCCTGGTCGCCCTCGTCGACGGCCCGCGCGAGGCGGAGCGCGGTCGCTGTGGCGGCTTCGGAGTCGAGGCAGAGATCGGCGAGAACGTTCAGATGCAGCGGCTGGTCGGCGAGCCTCTTGCCGAACGCGACGCGGTGCGATGCATGGTGCGTTGCCTCGGCGACCGCGCGCCGCATGAGCGCCGCCGAGCCGAGCACGCAGTCGAGCCGCGTGTGCACGACCATCTCGATGATCGTCGCGATCCCGCGTCCCTCTTCGCCGAGGCGCGCGGCCCACGCTTCACGCAGCTCGATCTCGGCTGACGCGTTCGAGCGGTTCCCGAGCTTGTCCTTGAGCCGCTGCAGATGGAAGCCGTTGCGCGAGCCGTCCGGGAGGACCCGCGGGAGCACGAAGCACGTGAGGCCGCCGGGCGCCTGCGCGAGGACGAGGAACGCGTCGCACATGGGAGCCGAGCAGAACCACTTCTCGCCTGTCAGCAGGTAGCCGTCGCCGGCGGGCTCGGCGCGCGTCTCGTTCGCACGCACGTCGGAGCCGCCCTGGCGCTCGGTGAGCGACATGCCCATGAGCGCGGTGTCCTTCGCGGCCGACAGCTCCGGGTCGTACCGGCGGCTCGCCAGCCGATGCGTCCAATCGGCCGCGAGGCCGTCGTCGTGGCGTAGCGCCGGGACGGCCGCGTACGTCATCGAGAGCGGGCACCCGACTCCTGCCTCGGCATACGCGAGGAGCATGAACTTCGCGGCTCGGGCGACATGCGGCGCCGGCCCGGTGTCGACCCACGGGAACGCGTGGAGGCCGTGCTCGACGCCGATCCCCAGGAGCTCGTGCCAAGCCGGGTGGAACTCGACCTCGTCGTCGCGACGCAGCTTCGGTGGGTTCTCGTTCGCGAGCCGCCCGAGCTCGAGCGGCCGGCCGCCGCAGAGCCGGCCGAACGCGGCGCACTCGTCCTCGCGCTCGGCCGCGCCCTCGCGCCGCACCGCCTCCAAGAGGGCGCGATCCTCGGAGAAGAGGTCGTAGCCCTCGAGCGGCGGCGGCTGGTTCGCGGTGCGCAGGTATGGGGACGTCGTCACCGCCGTAGCCTGCGCGTTGCAGCTCGCAGCGGCAAGCGCGCGGGCACTTGACGTGCGCGGCAATACCTCGTACCTTGCCGCGCATGGTAGTCGCGCAGGAGACCTTGCTTGCTCAGATGCGACGCGGCACGCTCGTCTACTGCGTGCTGGCCATCCTCGAACGCGACGAGCACTACGGCTTCGATCTCGTGCGGAGGCTCGGGGAGGTGGACGGCATGGTGACGAGCGAAGGGACGATCTATCCCCTCCTCAGTCGCCTGCGCCGTGACGGCCTCGTCGAGACCACCTGGCGTGAGTCGAACGCAGGCCCGCCGCGCCGGTACTACCGGCTCAGCGACGCGGGCCGGGCGGCGCTCGGTGGCTTTCGCGAGGAGTGGAAGCGGTTTCGCAACGGGGTGGATCACTTCGTCCGAGGAGAGGCAGAGAGATGACCCGCACGCCGGAGGATCACGTCCAGACCTATCTTCGCCGGCTGAACCACGAGCTCCGCGGGTTACCGCGGGCGGCTCGGCGCGAGGTGCTCGAGGAGGTGTCCGGCCACATCGACGAGGCGCGCGCGGAAGGGTCCGTGGAGACCGAGGCCGACGTCCGGAATGTGCTCGAACGTCTCGGCTCGCCGGACGAGATCGCCGCGGACGCGCGCGAGCGCTTCGGTGTGAGCCCGCGCGGCGGCGGTGTGCACGAGGTCGCCGCGCTCGTGCTTCTGCTCGTCGGCGGCTTCGCCTTCGGGATCGGATGGCTCGTCGGGTTGGTGCTGCTCTGGACCTCCCAGGCGTGGACGGTCTGGGACAAGCTGATCGGGTCACTCATCCCGCCGGGTGGTGGGCTCGCGGTCATCTTCCTCTTCACGACCCAGTCGCTGGGCGAGGACTGCATCGCGATCTCCGCCGCGGGGGACTGTACGAAGAGCGAACCGGGTGCTTCCTGGCTCGGGCTGGTCATCTTCGTCGCCATCGCGATCAGCCCACTCGTCACGACCGTCTACCTCGCTCTGCGGATGCGGCGACCGCCGCCCCTGCCTGCGCCGATCGCGACGCCGACGTTGCCCTGAGCAGTGAGCTTGACGGATAGATAGCGAGAATATATGCTCGCTAACTATGAGAGAGCTCTTCCTCGCCTTGCTCAGCGACGAGCGTGCTCACGGGTACGAGCTGAAGCAGTCGTTGGAGCATGAGTTCGGGGAATTGCTGCCGGCGCTGAACGCCGGCCAGATCTATACGACGCTTGCCCGGCTCGAGCGCGACGGTCTCGTCGTCGGCACCGCGGTGCCCGGGGACAGCCGCGGCAAGCGCGTGTACGAGCTGACGGAGGCCGGCCGCGCCGCGCTCGCGGCCTGGATCGAGCTGCCGGTCTCGGGCAGGCGGCTCAAGGACGAGTTCTTCATGAAGTTCGTCGTCGTGGCGTCAGCTCACCTCGCGGACCCGAAGCAGCTGATCGAAGGGCAGCGACGCGAGTACTTGCAGTCGCTGCGCGACCTGAACGCGCTGCTCGACGCCGATGGAAGAGCGCCCGCGGGTGAGCTCCTGCTCGAAGGGGCGATCTTGCATCTGAAAGCCGACCTGGAGTGGCTCGAGCTGATCGAGCAGCGACTTGCGCTGAAGGAGGAGATCTGATGGCACCGGTACTCGTGGCGAGGAATCTCGCGAAGACGTACGAAACCGGCGGCGCGAAGGTGCTCGGTCTTCGCGGGGTCGACATCTCGATCGAGCGCGGCGAGTTCGTCGCGATCATGGGGCCGAGCGGATGCGGGAAGTCGACGTTGCTCAATCTGCTCGCCGGGCTCGATCGACCGACGGCGGGTGAGGTCTGGCTCGACGGCCAGCGGATCGACGGGTTGAGCGAGACCGCTCTCGCGCGTCTGCGTCGTCGCAAAGTCGGCTTCGTGTTCCAGTTCTTCAACCTGGTGCCGACGCTAACTGCGGTCGAGAACGTCGAGCTACCACTTCTCCTGGTCGGCCGCCGACGCAGAGAGGCTCGACGGTCCGCGAAAGAGCTGATGAGCGATCTGGGGATTCCGGGGAAGGCAGAAGCCGCTCCGGCCGAGCTGTCCGGCGGCGAGCAGCAGCGCGTGGCGCTGGCGCGCGCGCTGGCGAACAGGCCCGACGTCGTGCTCGCGGACGAGCCGACCGGCAACCTCGACTCGGCAGCGGCTCGGGACGTGCTCGGGCTCTTTCGGGAGGCCCGGGACCGGGGGCAGACGCTCCTGATGGTTACGCACGACGCGAGCGTCGCCTCGGCGGCGGACCGGGTGATCACGCTCCGCGACGGGCTGGTTGCGGATGAGACGGAGCTGGCCGCTGCTCGCCAGGTCGCTCCTCTACTCGAACTGCAGAGCCCGGAATGACGGCGCTGCTGTTCAAGCTCGCGTTCGCGGGCATCCGCTCGCGTCTGCTTGCGAGCGCGCTCACGATCGCAATCGCGGGGGCAGCGGCGGCGACGATCGTGCTGGCGCTGGAGGTGCGCTCGAGCGGGCGCGATCCCTGGCAGCAGACGTTCGACGCGGCCAACGGGGCACACGTGCTCGCGTTCGCTCACTCGCGCGCCGACGCGCGCGCGATCGCCGACCTCACGGGCGTTACCGAGCGCGGCGCGCCGGTTCCTCTCGTGACGGCGACCCTCGGGCCGACCCTGGGGCCACCTGGAAGCCCCGATCGAGTGGAGCTCGCCGGCCTGAGTGCGTCGCACAGCTCGTCAACGTGCCGGTGCTGACCGCCGGCTCGCAGCTGCGCGAGGGGGGCATCGTGCTCGAACGCAGCCTTGCGCGTGCACGCGGCCTCGAGGTCGGCGCCACGATGGAGCTCACGACCCGACGCGGCTCGGTCGAGCTTCCGGTTCTCGGGACGGCGGTCGTACCCAGCCAGCCGCGCTACCCTCGCCGCAACCCCGGGCTTGCCTGGATCACCCGCGCGACGCTCGAGCGAATCGAGCCGGATCGCTCGGAGTGGCGCTGGACCGAGGCGGTTCGACTGGCCGATCCCTCCGCGGCTGCGGCATTCATCGAGCGGGCGGCTGCAAGCTCTTCGGCAGCCACGTTGGGGTCCGGCGCGCTCTACTTCGAGTCCTGGCAAGACCAGCGCTACAACGCTCTGGCCGATGCACAGCCGATCGAGCTCATCGTGACGACGTACACGATCCTGCTCCTGATCGTCGCCTTCGTCGTGGTCGGGATCCTCGTCGGCGCCCGCGCCAGCGCTCAACACCGCGAGATCGGGCTGCTGAAGGCGGCCGGCTTCACCCCGCGCCAGGTCGGAGCCGTCTTCGCGCTCGAGTCCGCCGCCCTCGGCGTCGTCGCGGCGGCCCTCGGCTTCACGCTCGGGATGCTGCTCGCGCCGCGACTTGCCGCACCGAGCGCCGAGACGCTGCTCGGCTCACCGACGATCGCGGCGAACCCCTGGCACGTCCTCATCGCGAGCTGTGTCGTCATTCCCGTGCTTCTGGCCGGCACGCTGACGTCCGTCCGCCGCAGCGCCCGCTACACCGCTCTCGAAGCGATACGGGCCGGTAGCTCGTCTCCACCGAGCTCACGTCTTGCGCGCGCGCTCGCCAGATCCTCTCTGCCGTTGACGACACGGCTCGGGCTCAAAGACCTGCTCGCACGAAGGCGCCGGCCGCTCTTCCTCGGAGCCGCGATCGCACTGACCGGCGCCGTGGTGGTCG
Source organism: uncultured Actinomycetes bacterium (assembly GCA_963716605.1). GTDB lineage: Bacteria > Actinomycetota > Thermoleophilia > Gaiellales > Gaiellaceae > GMQP-bins7. The sequence goes on from CAVQTO010000002.1 coordinate 508,214, forward strand.
TCGCGCTCTCGGTCGAAGCCACGCTCGACGCGCGGCCGGCCGGCGAAGTGAGCGACGTTCCGGATGAGCTGCCGCTCCTCATCTACACCCTCGACGCGGCGTTGCTGCTGATCACTGCCACCACGCTCGTCGCGGTCACCCTGCTCTCGGTCCGTGAGCGGATCCGCGACTACGGCGTGCTCAAGGCGATCGGCCTCACACCGACGCAGATCAACTCCACCCTCGTCAGCGCCCACGTGGCGCTTGCGGTGGTCGCTTCGCTCCTCGCCGTCCCGCTCGGCATCGGGCTTTTCCTCGCCCTGGTCACGGCCGCCAGCGGCACGACCGAGGATGCCGTCCTCGCACCGTGGTGGTCACTTGCGCTGATTCCGATCGGAACCGTGCTCGTGGTCGTCGTCGCGACGAGCCTTCCGGCCCGCTTGGCCACACGGATCCGCACCGCCGACGCGCTCCGTTACGAATGACCCCTAGAGCGTCTTGAACTGCTCGAACGGCTGCCGGCAGCTCTCGCAGTAGCGGATCGAGCGGCACGGCGTGGGGCCGAAGAGGTTGTCGAGCCGCGTCTCGGTCGAGCCGCAGTACGGGCAGCGGAATACGCCCTTCCGGAGCTGGACGAGGTCGATCTTCGCCACCGGCCTCGGGGTCGGTGGCGCGAAGCCGGCGGCGCGCAGCTTCTCCCTCCCCTCCGCCGTGATCAGGTCGGTCGACCAGGAGTCGTCGAGCACGACCCGCACCTCCGCGTGCCCGCCGAGCTCCTCCACCTTCGCCTCCATCGCCCGCTGCATCGACTCGAGCGCGGGGCAGCCCATGAAGGTCGGCGTGAAGTCGATGCGCACCGTGCCGTTCGCGACCTCGACGTCCTTGATCACGCCGAGGTCGACGAGCGAGATCACCGGGATCTCCGGATCTGGGATTTCTGCGAGCGCCGCCCAAACCTCGTCGACGGTCACCACTGCGCACCCGCTGGCGCCGAGCGGCGGACCATGGTCATCTCCTCCCAGAGCTCCGCGAGCTCGGCCTCGTGGACGCCGCGCGGGACCGGCTCGACCTCGGGAAGCGTGCGCGCGAGCCGTTCCTCGGCGCGGCGCCTGAGCTCGGGGCGGAGCGCCTCGTCGAGGACGCCGAGCGCGTAGGGCCAGAGCTCGTCGACTGCCTCGTGCAGACGAGTGCGGCCTTCGTCGGTCGCGAGCAACCGGTCGATCCACATCTCCGCGTGCATGCGGTGATACGCCTCCTCGCGATCCATCTTCGCCGCGAGCCCCGCGATCGCCGTGTCGCCCGAGGCCATGAGCGCGCCGAGCCGGATCTCGTCCGCGGTCTCGTATAGCCAGTGGCGCGCGATCGTCCGTGCCCACTCGAGCCGGCGCAGCTCGACGAGCGGGGCGCACCGGTACTCCTCGGGCTTGCGGTCGAAGGCGAGCTCGTCAGCGGTCGTCCCCAGCTCGGCGGCGGCGAGCTCGTACAGCGCCCGCGCATGGCCGATCTCGTTCTGCGCGATCGACGAGAACGCGACGTCCTCCTCGAGGAACGGCGCGATGCCCGTCCACTCCGAGTTCCGCCAGCCGAGGACGAGCTCGTCGTCGGCGAACGCGAGCAGCAGGTCGGTGCGGTCGCTCATTCCTCGCCTCCCGGAGCCATCTCCAGCGTCCCGGCTTTCTCGCGGGCTTCCCGGAGTCGCGCCTTGATCGAGTATCCGTCGACGCGCCGGTACTTCATCTCGAACTCGTCGGGGAACTCCGCGATCTCGCGCACCGCCTCGCGCGGCACGAGCCAGAGCGCGACCGACTCCTGGCGGCGCGCGTACTGCTCCCGCGCGTAGATCTCGGCAAACCGCTCGTCCGGCGCGGACACCGTTCCCGCGTGCTGGAACGGCTGCCCCTTCCGCTCCTGCCGGAACACCTCGAAGATCACGCCGTCACCACCTCGCCGGCTCGAGCGCGCTCGCGCAGGCCCGCTCTCGCGAAGGCCAACGCGGCGACTGTCTGCACCGCGACGAGCGCCAGGAGCACGGGTACGAAGCCCTCCGTTTCGAGCACCACCGCCGCAGCGACGAGCGCGACAGGTCCGAGAACCGAGGTCGCGGCGATGATCACCGACCAGGCCTTGGCTCGTAGCGCGCGCGGTGTGCGCAGCGTGAAGATCGTGAACACCGGGGGGTTGACGATGCCGTTCGCCAACCCTGACACGGCGAGCACTGCGATCACTCCACCTGCCGGGACGTCGACCAGCAGCAGCCAGAGAGGCGCGATCATCACCACCTCGCCCACGCTCGCGACCAGGAGCCGGTCGGTGCTTGCGGCCGTCCGGAACGACACGACGTTGCCGAGAACCGCGCCCAGCCCCCACGCGCCCCAGATCCAGCCGAGGAGAGCCGGATCCTCGCCGAAGCGCTCCAGCACGAGCACGGGCATCGCAGCGAACATCACGAGCCAGGCGACGTCGCCGATGACGACGGCGATCGTCCACGGACGAAGGAGCGGTTCGCGTGCGAGGAACCGATAGCCCGCCGCCAGGCCCCGCGACTCCTCGTCCTGCTCCACCCGTCCGCCGCCGCGGACGAGCGCCGCGACCAGCACGACGCCGATCGCGAACGAAGCCGCGTCGAGCAGGAGTACGCTCGTGGCGCCGATCGCCGCGATCAGCACGCCTGCGAGCGCGGGACCGAGGAACAGCGTGATCCTCTGAGACATCTGGATGAGCGCGTTTGCCTCGGAGAGGACCTTCTCGTCCTCGCCGACGAGGTCCGGGAGGATGCTTGTCTTCGCGGCAAAGGACGGAATGCCGAACGCGAAGATCGCCGCGACGATCAGGAGCAGGAGCGGGAAGCTCAGCAGGTCGAGCGCGTGCAGCAGGGGCACGAGCGCGACCAGCGGGGCACGCACGGCGTCCGTGATCAACATCGTCCGCCGCGGACCGAGTCGGGCGGCGAGGTTCCCGCTGAGGAAGCCGAAGACCGCGAGCGACGCCGACTCGACGGCGAGCACGATCGCCATCCGCCCGGCCGAGCCCGTCGTCGTCAGCACGAACCACGGGAGCGCGATCATCGTCATCTGCGACCCCGTCATCGAGACGACGTCGCGCGCGAGGAGGCCGAGCAGGCCTCGGTTGCGGATCAGTTCACGGCGGGTCATCGCCGGTCCGTCAGGCCGCTTCGGCCAGCACCACCCGTTCGACCCAGGCGACGTCCTCGCGCGAGAGCCGCCGGAACGCGAGGCGCTCTGCGGACGCCGGTCCGTGCCCAGTGACGACCGCGCGCAGCTTCTCCCAGTCGGGCTCGGTGTAGCGCCAGACACCCGTCTCCTCGTCCTTGGCGAGCGCCGGGTCGGGGATCTCGAGCCCGAGCTCGCGGATCTGCGGCACGTACCCGTCGAGGAACTCCTGCCGCGCGTCCTCGTTCGCCTGGCTCTTGATCCGCCAGACGTACATCGGGTCCTCCTCTGCCGGGATCGGGTTCCCGTGGAAGTGCATGAGCGGCTCCCACCAGCGGTCGAGCGCCTCCTGCACGAGCGCGAACTGCTCGTCCGTCCCCGTGACCATGGCGAGGATCACGTCGCGCCCGTGGAGGATGTGGAACGACTCCTCCCAGCAGATCTTCTTCATGATCCGCGCGTACGGCGCGTACGAGCACTTGAGGAGCGCCTTCTGCGACACGATCGCGGCGGCGTCGACGAGCCAGGCGATGACGCCGACGTCGCCCCAGGTCTTCGTCGGGTAGTGGAAGACGTTGTGAAACTTCGCCTTGCCCGAGACGAGGTCGTCGAGGCAGGCGCTCCGCGGCTTGCCGAGGTCCTCGACCACCCGGTAGATGAGCTGCGCGTGCCCGACCTCGTCCTGGATCTTCGCCGTGAGCGCGAGCTTGCGCTGCAGCGTCGGCGCGCGCAGGATCCAGTCGCGCTCGGGGAGGACGCCCATGAGCTCCGAGTTCCCGTGCATCTCGATGAACTTGACGAGCTTGGCGCGGTACTCGTCGGGCATCCAGTCGGTCGTCTCGACCTGGCCCCCCGACTGCACGTACTCGAGGAATTCCTGCGTCCGCGTGTCCATGTCCGCTTGGCCTCCTACCGAACGGTCGTTAGCATCGAGTATATGCCCACGCGCAGGCACGAGCTAACCCGCCAGGCCGCGCGCCTGTTCGCGGATCGCGGGTACCACGGCACGTCCATGGGCGACCTCGCGGAGGCGCTCGGCGTGCAGAAGGGGTCGCTCTACTCGCTGACCGGCTCGAAGCAGCAGCTCCTGTACGACACGATGCGGCAGGGCGCGGAAGCGTTCCACGCCGCGCTGGACGAGGTTCCGGAGGACGCGCCTGCGGCCGAGCGAGTCCGTTTCGCGCTGCGCGGCCACCTCCGCGTCGTCGCCGAGCAGATCGACGTCGCGACCGTCTTCACGCGCGAGTGGCGCTACCTCGAGGGCGAGCACCGGGAGGAGATCCTCGCCGAGCGCCGCCGCTACGAGGAGCGCTGGCGCGCGCTCTTCCGGGAGGGTCTGGAGAAGGGCGGACTGCGGACCGACCTCGACGCCGGCGCCGCGGCCCTACTCGTCCTCTCCGCCGCGAACTGGGCCTACACCTGGCTCACGCCGGGCCGCGACACCGACGAGCTCGCCGACCGCTTCACCGCGATCCTCGTCGACGGCATCCGCGGGTACGCCACGCCGCGCTGACCCGCGCCGGGCGCGACACCGAAGAATCTAGGCTGGGCGGGTGCCACTCCTCCTGATCGTGAACCCGTTCGCGAGCGGGGTCGACGAGGCCTGTCTGGCCGCGGTTCGGGCCGCGTTGCCCGCCGGCACCGAGCTCCGGCTGACGAGCGCCAAGGGCGAGGCGACCGACATCGCGCGCGAGGCTTCGGGGCACGTCGACGCCCTGTACGTGCTCGGCGGCGACGGGACCTACAACGAGGTGTTGAACGGCGTCGACGCCGAGACGCCGGTCGGCTTCGTGCCCGGCGGCGGCGCGAGCGTCCTCCCGCGTGCGCTCGGGCTCCCGCACGACCCTGCGAAGGCAGCGCAGCGGCTCGCGGCCGGCTCGCAGCCGAGGCGGATCGCCGTCGGTCGCGTGAACGGTCACCGCTTCGGGTTCGCGTGCGGGATCGGGCTCGACGCCGAGGTCGTTCGCGCGGTCGACGAGCTCGGCCGCAACGAGGACGGCCGGCGTCCGGGCAATCTCGCGTTCGCGTGGATCGGGGCGCGCACGCTGATGCGCCGCCGCTTCCGGATCGAGCCGAGTCTCGAGATCAAGGACGTCGGCCGCGCTGCGTTCGTGCTCGTCACGAACGGGCCCACCTACACGTACGCCGGCAGGTTCGCCGTTCGCCCCGCTCCCGACGCGACCTTCGAGGGCGGGCTCGACCTCGTCGGGCCGGTCCGGCTGCGCGCCCGCGACCTCCCGCGCCTCTCCTGGTACGCGGGAGGACGGGGCGATCGCGCCCGCGCGGACGATCTCGTGTACGTGCACGACGCCGACCGGATCGAGATCGTCTGCGACCTTCCCCTTCCGCTCGAGGCGGATGGCGAGGACCTCGGGGACGTCGAGACCGTCGTCCTCGAAGCCGAGCGCGACGCGGTGACGGTGCTCGTCTGAGCTCACGAAGCGGGGGCAGCCTGCGAGCGGCGCCGTACGCGAACACCAAGCGCTGCGACGACGAGCGCTCCGAGAGCGGCGATCAGCGCGGCGACCGGCCACGGGAAGGACGCGTCGTCTTCGCTCGCCGGCGGGGTCTCCGGGAGCCCGGCGGTGACCAGCGATCTCTTCAGGCTCGGCTCCGCGACGAACCAGCCTCCGGCGGTCTCCTGGTCCACGAAGAAACGTTGGCCGGGCCTCGTGTACGTGACGGGTCGCGGCCTCGCGTACGGATAGACGTCCTGATGGAGGACGGTCCCCACGCCGTTCAGGCCTGGGAGCGTGTACGTCATCACGTACCTAGGGCCAAGGCTCCCGCGCGGGCGCTTCGCGAGCATCGGATCGGGCGTCTGGCCGAAGACCGCCGGGAAGAACCCTGTGTCCTCGACGATTCTCCAGAACGCGGCACTCGCCTGTGAGTCGAAGGGAATCGAGACTGCTTCTGCGAGCCCCGGTCCATCGATGGTTGCCTCGCTCGGGCCCTTGGCGAGAGCAAGCGATGGGGTGCCGGCCAGGATGAGCAGGGCAGTGAGCGCTGTGAGGACGGTGCGTGTCATCGATGCCTCCGGGTCTCGACGTCGCTGCAACTACACCGTGCTTCCGTCTGGGGTTCCGAGCCACGCGCCTACAATCCGGCCGTGACCCAGGTGCTGCCGTCGGACAGAGGCCTGCGCCGTGTGATCGGCGACGGTGAGGGCCTTCCGGACGGCGAGGTCGACGGTCTCACCGCCGACGACCTGGTTGCGCTGTATCGCGACCTCATCCTGCTCCGCACCTACGACGAGCGCAGCGTCGTCTACCACCGGCAGGGCCGCATCGGGACGTACGCGATCTACTGGAACCACGAGGCGATGCAGGCGGGCGCCGTGTTCGCGCTCGAGGATCGCGACTGGATCTTCCCGGCCTACCGCGAGTCCGCGATCGGGCTCCTGCGCGGGATGCGCGCTTCGACGGTGCTCTCCTGGTGGCGTGGACATCCCTCGGGCTGGTGGAACCCGGAGGACTACGGCGTGGCGTCGATCTGCGTCCCGATCGCGACGCAGGTGCCGCATGCGGTCGGGTTCGCGTGGGGCTCGAAGCTGAAGGGGGAAGACCGGGTCGCGCTCACGTTCTTCGGCGACGGTGCGACCTCGGAGGGCGCGTTCCACGAGGGCGCCACCTTCGCGGGGGTCATGAAGGCGCCCGTGGTCCTCTTCTGCAACAACAACCAGTGGGCGATCTCGACACCGCTCTCGGCACAGACGGCCGCGCCGACCCTCGCCGACAAGGCGATCGGATACGGGATGCCGGGTTTGCGCGTGGACGGGACCGACGTCCTCGCCGTGTACGAGGCCACGCGGGAAGCCGTCGACAGGGCACGTGCGGGCGAGGGCCCGACGTTCATCGAGGCCGTGACGTACCGCGCTGCGCCGCACGCGACCGCTGACGACCCGTCGATCTACATCGACCCCGAGCGGGTCGAGGAGGCACGGGAGAACGAGTGCGTCGGCCGCTACGAGCGCTACCTCCAGCGCATCGGAGCCTTGTCGGACTCCGATGCCTTCGAGATCAAGCAAGAGGCGCTCGAGCTCATGCGGGCCGGCATCGCGGAGGCCGAGGCCGAGCCGCCGGCGGATCCCGCGCTCGTGTTCGAGCACGCGTACGCGAACCCGCCGCCGTCGCTCGCCGACGACTTTGCGGAGCTCAAGAGGATCCTCGGGCAGTGAGCGAGCGGTTCCTCGTGGAGGCGGTGAACGATGCGCTCCACCAGGAGATGGAGCGCGACCGCGACGTGCTCGTGATGGGAGAGGACGTCGGGCGGCTCGGAGGAGTCTTTCGCGCGACCGCCGGCCTCCAGGAGCGCTTCGGCGCCGACCGCTGCGTGGACACGCCCCTGGCCGAGGCCGGAATCGTCGGCACGGCAGTCGGTCTCTGCATGGCCGGCTGGCGCCCCGTCTGCGAGCTCCAGTACGACGCGTTCAGCTACCCGGGCCTCGACCAACTGATCAACCACGTGGGGCGCTACCGGTGGCGCACCGGCGGGAAGATGTCCTTCCCGCTCACGCTGCGGATGCCGTACGGCGGCGGGGTGCGCGCGCCGGAGCTCCACGACGACTCGCCGGAGACGTACTACGTCCACACGCCGGGCGTGAAGGTCGCGATCCCGTCGACGCCGGCCGACGCGAAGGGGCTGCTCGCGGCGGCGATCCGGGACCCGGACCCCGTCGTCGTGCTCGAGCCGAAGCTGATCTACCGCACCGCCCGCGGCGAGGTTCCGGAAGGCGAGCACGTGGTGCCGCTCGGGAAGGCGCGTGTCACGCGCGAGGGGAGCGACCTCACGCTCGTCGCCTACGGCGCGATGGTGCCGCTCGCCGAGCGCGCCGCCGACGCGCTCGAGGGCGAGGCCTCGTGCGAGGTGCTCGACCTGCGGACGCTGAAGCCGCTCGACGAGGAGGCGCTGCTCGCATCCGTCGCGAAGACGGGCCGGGCGATCGTCGTCCAGGAGGCCCCGCGGGTGGCCGGCTTTGCTGCCGAGGTCGCGGCGGTGCTCGCGGAGAAGGCGATCTTCGACCTGCAGGGGCCGGTCGTGCGGGTCACTGGCTACGACGTGCCGTACCCGTACTGGCAGCTCGAGGACGCGTACATGCCCTCGGTCGAGCGCGTCGTCGACGCCGCCCGCCGCGTCCTCGGCTCATGACGCTGCACGAGATACCGCTCGAGCGGCGCACTCTCCACGGGCACTTCTCGCGCGATCTCGAGCCGATCCTGACCGTCGACTCCGGAGACTCGATCGCGTTCGCTGCACCGGACGCCGGCTGGGGAATCGGCCCGCCGCAGGACGTCACAGGGACTCGTGATCGCTTCGAGCCTCGGGACCCCGAGCTCGACCGCGGGCACCCGTTGATCGGGCCGGTGGCCGTGCGGGACGCGCGAGTCGGTGACACGCTCGAGGTTCGGATCGACGAGGTGCGCATCGGCGGATGGGGAATCACGGACGCAGGTGGCTGGGACACACCGCTCAACGAGCGTCTCGGGGTCGCCGAGGGCGCGACGGCCACGCTCGTCTGGGAGCTCGACTCGGAGACAGGGGTCGGCCGCGACCAGGCCGGGCGGGAAGTCGCGCTCGCGCCGTTTCTCGGCGTCATCGGGATGCCGCCGGCCGAGTCGGGCATCCATTCGACCGGGCCTCCGCGAGCGTGCGGGGGCAACATCGACTGCAAGGAGCTCGTGGCCGGCACGACGCTCTTCCTCCCGATTCCCGTCGCCGGTGCACTCCTCTTCGCAGGCGACGGGCATGCGGCGCAGGGCGACGGCGAGGTCTCGCAGCTCGCGATCGAGGCGCCCGTCGACCGAGCTCGGCTGACGCTCACGGCGCGCCGCGACCTGCCGCTGACGGCTCCGGTCGCGTGGACGTCCGGGGCCTGGCTGACGTTCGGGTTCGACGAGGATCTCGACGAGGCGGCCGCGATCGCGCTCGACGGGATGCTCGATCTCATGGGTCGCGAGCTCGGCCTCGAACGCCGCGAGGCGCTCGCATACGCGAGCGTCGTCGTCGACCTCCGCGTCACGCAGATGGTGAACGGAGCCCGCGGGGTTCACGCCCGGCTCGCGCACGACGCGTTCCGTCGTCCCGCGGAACGGAAGACGAGTACGTGAACGACACTGTCGTGCAGGTCGTGCTCGTCGGGCTCTTCGCCCTGACGTGCGGCCTCCTGACGCTTGCGTGGATGCGGCAACGACTCGTGCTCGCGGCCGTGGCGCTGCTCGCATTCGCGTTTGCGGTCTGGGTGATCGACTTTCTCCTCATCGCCTCCGGGTACCGTGGCGCCGACGACTTCGTCGAGTGCGCCGACGAGTGCTCGGGCCTCCACTACTCGGTCGTCGTCGGCTTCCTCGCGCCCCCGCTCCTCATCGCCCTCGCCGCGCTCGCGGGCATCATCGCGCTCGAGCAGCGCCGCCGCGCGCGTCGCGCTCGATAGACGAGAATCGCGACGTGGCGCACTCCTTCAAGCTGCCGGACCTCGGCGAGGGGCTCACGGAGGGCGAGGTCGCGCGCTGGCTCGTCTCCGAGGGTCAGGAGGTCGCCGAGGACGATCCGTTGGTCGAGATCCAGACGGACAAGGCGACCGTCGAGATCCCGTCGCCGTACGCCGGGACCGTGCTCCAGATCCTCGTCGCCGAGGGCAAGGTCGCGCCGGTAGGGGCCGTGCTCGTCGTGATCGGCGAGGCGGGCGAGGCGCTCCCGGAGGCGCCGTCGCCCACCGACGAGACACGAGACGCCGCGGGGCCGGTAGCTACGGCACCGACCGGGCGAGTCGCGGCGACGCCGCTGGTGCGGAAGGTCGCGCAGGAGCTCGGCGTCGACCTCGCGACGGTGACCGGGACCGGCCCCGGCGGCCGGATCACGGACGAGGACGTGCGGGCAGCTGCGGACGGTGGCGCCGTCGTGTCGGAGGGCCGGCGCGAGCCGCTACGCGGGGTGCGCCGTCTGATCGCCGAGCACATGACGCGCGCGCACCGCGAGGTCCCGCCCGTCACCTGGGTCGAGGAGTGCGACTTCGAAGGCGTGGAGCTCGACCGCCTGCTCGCGACGGTCGTGAAGGCGGTCGCCGACACACTTCTCGAGTTCCCCGAGCTGAACGCGCGCCTCGACGGCGACGCGATCGTCTACCTCGACCGCTACGACATCGGCGTCGCGGTGCAGACCGAGCAGGGCCTCGTCGTCCCGGTCGTGCGGGGCGCGGACTCGAGGTCGCCCGACGAGCTGGACACTGAGATCCGCCGGCTCGCCGACGGCGCCCGGGCCGGATCGCTGAAGCCCGAGGAGGTGCGCGGACTCGACGTTCACCGTCACGAGCGCGGGCAAGCTCGCGGGACTCTTCCAGACTCCGATCGTGAACCACCCGGAGGTCGCGATCGTCTCCGATCGGCCGAATCGCGCCGAGGGCGGTCGTCCGGGACGGCGAGGTCGCTCGTGCGCGCGCACGGGCACGATCGCGATCACCTTCGACCACCGGGTCGTCGACGGCGCCCGCGCCGCCGCGTTCGGGCTCGAGGTGATTCGGAGGATCGAGAACGGAGACTCGGCGGGCTGAGTCCGCCCGCCGAGTCCGTCCGATCAACTTCTCAGTCGCGGTCGTGCTTGCGGTCGAGCTGGGCCCTGATCTCTCCGCCGGGGAAGCGATCGGGACCCGTGTGGACGTTCGCGTACGTAACGCCTGCCTTGAGTCGCCGCGATCGACCTCGGCGAGCTCGCCGGCCGCGATGCCCTGGGCGGGCACGCCCCCGAGCGAGGATCGCCTGCACGTCTGCGGCGTCGAGAGTCCCCGACACGGTCTCCTTGCTTGCGGTGTTGCCCGCGGGACAAACCGGCGTACCGGCCGGCACCGGGTAGCGCGGCCGAGCCACAGAGCCACAGCACGATCCCTCCGTTCACGCCCTTCTGCGCGAAGTGGATGTGCGCCTGCGTCGCCGGTGCCGACAGGCCCGAGTACGACAATCGGTAGTCGATGGTCCCGTCGACCCGTTGCGGATCTTCAGCTTGATCTTGCCTTCACGCCGCAGTCGAGACCGCCGGAACCTCTTCGTAGCCGATGAGCTTCGCCTCGGCTGACCTCTTGCCCTTGCCCTTGCCATGACCGGCTACGCCGACCGAGGTGAGTACGAGCGCGACTGCGCCCACGATCGCGACGATCGTGACGACGCCAGTGCGTCTAGACATGTATGTACACCCCCCTGTTTGGGACGTCGCTGAGTCTACGCGACTGACCCGCAAATGGTTTCCAGTGCTCACAATTCCTAAACTGGTCGGATGGGCAGTTGGTACACGATCGGGCTTTGCCTCGGCCTCGGGCTCGGCTTCGGGGTGATCCTGTCCGGGCTTCTCAGCGTGAACACCGCCGGAATCGGCGTGGCCGTGGTTGCCGGAGCGGCTGCGGGCGCGGGGCTCGGGTACGCGATCGGCGAGCTCCCGGAGTCGATCGCGGGCGGCATCGGGGGGCTGCTCGGTGCGCTCGCGGCGGCCGCGGTCGTGCACGGCGCGATGCGCCGGGGCGCGACTCGCATCGGAGTCGCCGCCTACGTCGGCGCGACGGGCGTGCTCGTCTGCCTCGTCGCGTTCATCCCGATCGCCGGGTACGTCGCGGCCGTCGTGCTGCCGGTCCTCGCCGCGCGCATGCGAGGTCGCCAGGCGGCTCGCTTCGCCGGGCTGCGGACGCTGGCGAAATGAGTCGACCGGGGCCAGCGGCTCCCGCCGTCGACCCGGTCGCGGCGCGGGAGCAAATGGTCGAGCGCCAGCTTCGCCGGCGCGGGATCACGGACGAGCGCGTGCTGGCCGCGATGGCGCGTGTTCCTCGCGACCTCTTCGTCCCCGAGCACCTCCGCCACCTCGCGTACGAGGACGGCGCGCTCCCGATCGGCCAGGGGCAGACGATCTCGCAGCCGTACATCGTCGCCACCATCTGCTCCCTGCTGCAGCTCGCGGGAACGAGCGCGTGCTCGACGTCGGCACCGGGTCGGGCTACCAGGCGGCGGTGCTCGCCGAGCTCGCGGCAGAGGTGGTCACGATCGAGCGCGTGCCCGAGCTCGCCGAACGAGCACGCGAGACGCTCGCGTCTGCCGGCTACGGCTCGGTCGAGGTTCGCGTCGGCGACGGGTCGCTCGGCGTGCAGGACCGGGCGCCCTTCGACGGCATCGCAGTCGCGGCTGCGGCGCCGTCGATCCCGCCGGCGCTCTACGAGCAGCTCGTCGTCGGCGGGCGGCTCGTCCTTCCGCGTGGCGGCCGGTGGGGCCAGGACCTCGTCCTCGTGGAGCGCACCGACGGACGGTCCCGTGGAGCGCAGGTCGGTCCCGTGTCGCTTCGTCCCGCTCGTCGGAGCCGAAGGTTTCGCAGGAACCTGACCTTTCGGGGGGTGGAGCCGACGAGGCGCCCGACTACCCTGCGACGACCGTGGAGAACGCTGCGGAGCTGAGGACCGGGATGTCGCGAGCTCGCGTTCGCGCCGGCCTGCGTCGCCGCGGGAACTGGGAGCAGCTCCTGAAGTTCTGCTTCGTCGGCGCCTCCGGGTACGCGGTCAACCTCTTCGTCTTCTCGCTCTTCTTCCTCGTCGTCGGTTTCCACTACATCCCGGCGGCGATCGTCTCGTTCCTCGTCGCGGTCACGAACAACTACACGTGGAACCGCCTGTGGACCTTCCGCCAGCAGCGCGGGCACGTCGCCTGGCAGGGCATGAGGTTCCTCGTCGTCTCTACTCTCGCGCTTGGTGCGAACCTGGTCGTCCTCACCGCGCTCGTGGCTCTCGGGCTCCAGGAAGTGCTGGCGCAGGCGATCGCGATCGTGCTCGTCACGCCGATCAACTTCCTCGGCAACAAGCTCTGGTCGTTCGGCCCGCGGACGTAGCGTCCTCGCCGCCCTAGCGGTCGCGCTCCTTGCGCTGCTCTTCGCCCCGACTGCTCTGGGTCAGTCGCCGCGGCTGACCGAGGACGAGGCGGTCGAGCGCGCGCTCGAGCACCCGAAGGTCACCGCGTGGCTCGACCGCTACCCGCCCGATCCGACCGCGTCCGCGCGCTTCCGCTCCGAGGACCGGACCTGGCTCGTGAAGGCCTGGTCGGGGGACGCGGGCCAGATCGCGCAGGTGGTGGTCGAAGACGGCACCGGGAGGGTCACGGAGGCGTGGACGGGACCTCAGGTCGCCTGGAAGATGGCGCGCGGGCGGGACGGGTCGTTCGGCGGCAAGACGCTCCAGACCTGGTACGTGTGGCTCGGCTTCTGCGTCCTCTTTCTCGTCGGGCTGGCAAACGTGCGCCGCCCGTTCTCGATGCGGAACCTCGACCTGATCGTCCTGCTCTCGTTCTCCGTCTCGCTCGTCTTCTTCAACCTCGGGGAGATCTTCGCGAGCGTGCCGCTCGCGTATCCGGTGCTCGCGTACCTGCTCGGGCGCAGCCTGTGGGTCGGCCTGCGCCGGCGTGAGCGGCGCGCCCGGCTTCGTCTGGCCGACGTGGGCGTTCGCGGCCGTCGCCGTGTTCCTGCTCGGGTTTCGCATCGGCCTCAACGTCGAGACGCCGCGCGGGGTGATCGACGTCGGGCTCGCGGGGGTGGTCGGCGCCGACCGCATCCTCGACGGCGAGGCGCCGTACGGGAACATGCCGCGCACGGGCGACCTCGAGCCGTGCGGCGACGCCGACGCGGACGGGTTCATCCGCGAGCGGATCCAGACGAACGGCCGCTGCGAGGCGGCGATCGAGCGCGGCGACACGTACGGGCCCGTCTCGTACCTCGGCTACGTGCCGGCGGTGCTCGTCTTCGACTGGAGCGGGAAGTGGGACTCGCTCCCGGCGGCGCACGCGACCTCGATCGCGTTCGACCTGCTCGCGCTGCTCGGGCTCGTGCTCGTCGGGCGCCGGTACGGAGGCTGGCGGCTCGGCGCGATCCTCGCGTTCGCCTGGACCGCGTACCCGTTCACGGCGTACACGCTCAACGCGAACACGAACGACACGATCATGCCCGCGGTCCTCATCTTCGGCTTCTGGCTCGCGTCCTCGACGTGGGCGCGAGGGAGCGCGGTCGCGCTCGCCGGCTGGGCGAAGTTCGGGGCGCTGCTGCTCGCGCCGCTCTGGGCCGGCTATCCGCGGCTTGACGCTTCGGCGCGTGCTCGCCTTCGGGGTCGGCTTCGCGGCCGCGACCCTCGCGGCGTTCGCGATCCTCCTGCTCGAGCCGGGCCTCGGGGACGCCGTGCGCACGTTCTGGGAGCGCACCGTCGAGTACCAGTCCTCACGCGACTCGCCGTTCTCGATCTGGGGCTGGGGCCAGTACCACGCCGCGGGGATCCCCGATCTGGGCTTCGTCCAGCCTGTCGTCGCCGTGCTGGCGGTCGCGATCGCGCTCGTCGTCGGGCTGGTGCCGCGGGAGAAGGGACCGGTCGAGCTCGCGGCGCTGACGGCGGCGGTGCTCATCGCCTTCCAGCTCTCGCTCACCCACTGGTTCTACCTCTACCTCCCGTGGATGCTCCCGTTCGTCATCCTCTGGCTCGTGCTGCCCGCGCCGCGGCCGCCTGAGCCGGAGCCGGACGCCTACGAGACGGAGATGCGGAGCGACTCGATCGCGGTTGCGGTGCCCGACTCCGAGTCGGAGTCGATCACGGCGCCTTCGATCCGCACGTCTCCCTGAGCGGTCTCGAAGCGCACGGGCATCCCGGTGCGCATGCGCCGGATGGCGAGCTCGGCCTCGACCCCGATCACGGAGTCGTGCGGCCCGGTCATCCCGGCGTCTGTGATGAATGCGGTCCCGCGCGGGAGCAGGCGTGCGTCCGACGTCTGCACGTGGGTGTGCGTCCCGACGACCGCGGTGACCCGGCCGTCGAGCCAGCGTGCGAGCGCCGCCTTCTCACTGGTCGCCTCGGCATGGACGTCCACGAGCACGAACGGCGTCTCCGCCGTCGCGGCCTCGACGAGCTCGTCGATCACCTCGAACATCGACGTCGCCGGGTGCAGGAACAGCGATCCCAGCACGTTCACGACCGCGAGCTTCGTTCCGTTCGCCGTGGGGACGACGGTCAGCCCGCGCCCGGGGGTGTTCTTCGACGCGTTCGCAGGCCGCACGATCCGGTCGGAGCTGTCGAGATAGGGCGCGATCTCGGATCTCCGAAACGCGTGGTTGCCGAGCGTGATCGCGTCCACTCCGGTCGCGAGGATGCGATCGGCGAGCTTCGGCGTGATCCCGATGCCGTCCGCCGCGTTCTCGCCGTTCACGACGCAGACGTCGATGCCGCGCTCCGCGCGCAGGGCGGGGAGGCGCGCCTCGAGGGCTCGTCGCCCCGGTGCGCCCACGACGTCGGCGATGAAGAGGATGCGCAAGCGGCCGAGGTTACGGCACGCCGAGGGACGCCGACGGGTAGATCTCGATCGACACGTTGTTCCCGCCGTCGGGCGCGAACTTCGCGAGGGCCTGCTGCTCGTGCCTGCGGATGTCGATGACGCGGCCGAGCTTCGACGAGCCCGCGGCCACGTTCGCGCCCACCGTGAGCGCCTGGTCCGGGCGCACGTTCTCGATCGTGACGACGAGCGACGGCGCCGACGTCGGCCGAAGCTCGATCTCCGCGCCGACGGTGCGCCCCGCGATGACCTGGTCGCGGAGAGCGACGACGGTTCCGTCCACGGGCGAGTAGACGTCGGTCCCCGCCACCGCCCCGACGTCGAGCGTCCGGAGCTCGCCGCCCTCGAGCTGGTACCAGCCGAGCCCGGTCTGCGACGACCCCGTGATCCGGCGCCACAGGCGCGCGAGCAGACCCTCGTTCGCCTGCGGGCCGACAGGATGGAGGACGAGCGCGCCCTCGTCCGAGCCGTGGAACCCGATCGCGGTCACGCCTCCCTGTGCGACGGGCGACTGCACGCGGACGTTTCCGACAGTGGCGAGCATCTGCGTCTCCGGCGGCACCGACGTCAGTGGCTGCGGCGCCGGGACGGGGGCGACCGCCGCGTCGTTGCCGCCGTCGCCGAACGCCGTGAGCAGCAGCGTCCCGACGCCGAGCACGCCCATCACGATCGCGAGCGCGAACCAGCGCGCCCGTGCCTGAGCCCGCCGCCGGTGGGCACGCAGCCTGGCCGCGTGCCGGGAGCGCGGAGTCGTCATCGCCCGGACCGTAGCAAGCTAGATGGCTGCTGCCACGACCTCGCGCGCCCGGGTCGCGATCTGACGCGTCTGGGCCGCTTCCGCTCGCCGGAAAGCCTCTTCGATGCTTCCCGGCGAGCGTGCGCTTCGCATCCGGAGAGCGACCCCGAGGCTTCGAGCCTCGCAGCCGCTCTCCGTATGCGCCCCAGAGCGGCCAGCTCGCGACCCGGGGACGGCGATCTCATGGCAGCCGCCATCCGCCTGCGGGATACGATCAGCGTGCAGATGGGGACCCCGGGGCCGACGATCCAGATCCCGCGGTGGGTGCAGCTCGTGGGTCTTCCGGTGCTTCTCGTGCTCGCGTTCCTCATGGCGGGCACCCTGGGTCACGCGCTGTTCCTGTTCCTGACGGCGTCGGTGATCGCGTTCATGCTCAACCCGCTCGTCCGCGACCTCACGCGGCTCAGGATTCCCCGCGCGCTGTCGGTGATGACGGTGTACACGATCTTCGCGGCGACCGTCGTCGCGCTGCTGATCGCGATCGGCGTCGTCGCCTTCGACCAGACCCTGAGCGCCGGCGACAAGATCGACGACTACGTCTCGAACGTCGACCTCGACACCGGTCAGACCGATGCCGAGCGCGACATCGACGACCTCCAGGGCTGGCTGGACGACCACGGTCTCGAACGGATCCAGATCCGGGAGCAGTTCAACGAGTGGGTCGACTCGCTGAGTGCCGGCGAGGTCTCGGGCTACGTCCAGGAGGCGATCGAGTTCGCCCAGGGCGCCGCGATCTCGGTCGTGCTCCTGCTCTTCTCGCTGATTCTCATCGTCGTCATCTCGATCTACATGCTCCTCGACATGCCGCGGCTGGAGCGGTCGATCGACTCGCGCTTTCCGCCGCACGACGGGCCGCCGCTCACCGAGCAGATCGAGAGCGCGCTCTGGGGCTACGTGAAGGGCCAGGCGATCCTTTCCACGGTCATCGGGGGGAGTGCCGGCATCGGGATGTGGATCCTCGGCGAGACGGGCCTGGTCGAGGGCGCCCAGGAGTACGCCCTGCTCTTCGCGCTCTGGACGGCCTTCATCGAGGTGATCCCGTATATCGGGCCGTGGCTCTCGGCCGTGCCACCGGTGATCTTCGCGCTGTTCGCGGACCCGCCCTGGGGAGTGGTCTGGGTGGCCGCGCTCTTCCTCTTCATCTACCAGGTGGAGGGCCACGTCGTCGTTCCGAACGTGATGGCGAGCGCGCTCCGGCTGCATCCGCTGCTCGTGATCTTCGGGCTGCTCGCGGGCGGAGAGCTGTACGGCATCGCCGGCGTCCTCGTGGCCCTGCCGACGATGGCCGGACTGCGCGCGGTCTGGGGGTTCTTCCACCCGCGCATCCAGTTCGAACGCTGGGACGAGGGCGCGCCCGAGGTGCCGGTCGAGGTCGAGCTGCAACCACCGGAGCCGGAGCAACCCAAGGCTGCGAGCGGGCCTCGCTAGGGTCCCGGCCGTGTGGGACACGATTGCGTCCGAGGCTGCCGCGGAGAGCGCGGTCTGGGCTGACGCCCTGCTTTCGGACGCCGCCCCAGAGCCTGTCTTCTCGGCGCTCGCGCCGGCGGAGCTCGGGGTCGGAGTGGAGACGATCTACGAGGGCTACCTCGTGCACTACGGCCGCGCTCGTCTGTTTGCGGAGCTGGATGGCGACGTTGCTCTGCTCCTCGGCGACTACCTGTACGCGCACGGGCTCGTGCGGGTCGCAGAGACCGGGAACGTGGACGCGGTCGCGGATCTCGCGGAGCTCATCTCGCTCTGCGCGCAGGCGCGGTCGGAGGGGCGGGACGGCGACGGGCCGGCGTGGGCGGCGACCTGTGCACTGCTCGGCGGCGGCGGGCTCGAGGAGGGCCGCGACGCGATGCGCCTGAGCGGCGACTCGGCCGCGCTCGAGCGGGTCGCGCGTGACCGTGCGGGTGACACGGCGGTCGAAGGCGCCCTCGCTGCTCACGCGCGGTTGGTGGGGTAGAGTCGCGTCCGATGAGCGCGCTCGCTCCGTTGCTCGCGAAGACGGCCGCCGAGGAAGGCCGCGACATCATCCTCTCGATGCTCGTCGTCGGCCTCGTGTTCATCGCGGTGATCCTGATCGGCGACCTGAACGCCTGGCGCATCCACCGCCGCAAGCACCGCTCGTAGGCGCGAGGCTTGCCTCGCCCGCGCGAGGCGTAATGCTTCGAGCGTGCGCGGGGATCTTCCGTCCGGCACCGTCACGTTCCTCTTCACCGACGTCGAGGGGTCGACGCGGCTCCTGCACGAGCTGGGAGACACGGCGTACGCGGAGGCCCTCGCCGAACACCGGCGCCTGATCCGCGAGGCGTGCGCCGCCGAGGGCGGGGTCGAAGTGGACACGCAGGGCGACGCGTTCTTCTTCGCGTTCCCGACCGCGCCGGGAGCGGTCGCCGCGGCCGAGGAGCTCACTCGCGTGCTCGCCCCCGGTCCGATCCAGGTGCGCGTCGGGATGCACACGGGCACACCGCTCGTGACCGAGGACGGGTACGTGGGTGCCGACGTCCACCGGGCCGCTCGGATCGCCGCGGCAGGCCACGGTGCTCAGGTGATCCTCGCCTCCTCGACCGGCGAGCTCGTCGACCGTGAGCTGACCGACCTCGGGTCGCATCGACTCAAGGACCTCTCCGCCCCCGTCCGCCTCTACCAGCTCGGGGACGGCTCGTTTCCACCGCTTCGGACGCTCTACCAGACGAACCTTCCGATCCCGGCGACGTCGTTCGTCGGGCGTGAGCGCGAGCTCGAAGACGTCGCCCTGCTCATGTCACGAGACGACATCCGCCTACTGACGCTGACGGGGCCGGGCGGCACGGGCAAGTCTCGCCTCGGCGCGCAGGCCGCGGCGCGCGTCGCAGACGAGTTTCCGGATGGTGTCTGGTGGATACCGCTGGCGGCGCTCCACGATCCCGAGCTCGTACTCGAGACGGCGGGGCAAGTGCTCGGCGCGAGGACGGCGCTCGCCGAGCACATCGCGGACAGCTCGCTGCTCCTCGTCTTCGACAACTTCGAGCATCTGGTCGACGCTGCGCCCGGCGTCGCGGATCTTCTCGCGTCGTGTCCGAACCTGCGTCTGCTCGTGACGAGTCGGGAGCCTCTGCACGTCACGGGCGAGCAGGAGTACGCAGTTCCACCGTTCGTGCACGAGGAGGGCGTCGGCTTCTTCCTCGCGCGGGCCCGCGCGGTCAGGCACGACTTTCAGCCGGACGCCGCGGTTCACGAGATCTGCCGGCGGCTCGACGACCTGCCTCTTGCGCTGGAACTGGCCGCCGCGCGCGTCAAATCGCTCTCGTCTCGTCAGATCCTCGATCGGCTCGACCAGCGACTTTCGATGCTGACCGGCGGCGCGCGAGAGGTGCCCGAGCACCAGCGAACGCTCCGCGCAACCATCGAGTGGAGCTACGAGCTACTCACGACCGCGGAGCGTCGCCTCCATGTCCAGCTCGCCGTGTTTCGTGGGGGCTGCACGCTCGACGCCGCCGACGCCGTCTGCGGCACGGACCTCGACACGCTCCAGTCGCTCGTGGACAAGAGCCTGCTCGGGCACATGGGTGAGCGCTACCGGATGCTCGAGTCGATTCGGGAATTTGCAGCAGAGCAGCTCGAACGATCAGGGGAGGAGGCCGCGGTGTGCGAGCGGCACGCCGGCTACTTCCTCGAACGTGCCGAGGCGACGGGTGGCACGCATGTGTTCGAGGGCGACCAGTCCGCGGCGTTTGAGCGCCTTGAAGTCGAGCTCGACAACTTCCGGGCTGCGATCGAGTGGTCGCTCGAGCGCAAGAACTACGAGAGGGTGCACCGTTTCGGGGGCGCGCTGTGGTTCTTCTGGAGTGTGCGGGGCTACTTCGCCGAGGGCCGGCGCCTGCTCGAGCCCGCGGTGACGAGCTCCGACCCGTCCTCGGAGAGTTGGGTTTGGGGCGCCATGGCTCTCGGGGAGCTCGACCGGGACCACGGCGACTTCGAGCGGGCGCGGAGTCTGAAGGAGCAGGTCCTCCCCATCCTCCGGGACAGGGGGGAGATTCGGGCTGTGGCCGGGACTCTCGCGGATCTCGGCGATCTCGCGATGGACCGCGGCGAGTACGCGCATGCGCATGAGCTGCTCGAAGAGAGCCTCGCGCTCCGCGATCACCCGGACGCTGTGCGCGGGCTGTCGCGAACGCTCGGGTCTCTCTCCCAGCTTGCCGTCCACGAGGGCGATCTCGAGCGAGCAGAGCGACTCGCGGAGCGGGCGGTCGAGAAAGCCATGGAGAGCGACTCGACAGCGGCACACACCGGCTGGGCTCTCGGGCGCCTCGGCGACGTCCGCCAGCGCCGGGGCGACCTACCCGGCGCCGAACATGCCTACCGCGACGCGCTCCGGATCATGCACGCGCTTCGCAACGCGCTGGGTGTGGCCAACGGCCTCGACGGGCTCGCGGTGATCTCGCTCGCCCGCGGCGAGGCGGAGCGCGCCGGGCGGCTGGTCGGCGCAGCCGCAGCGCTCCGGCTCGACGCACGTCTTGGGAGCGCCCGCACCGAGTCCCTCCCGCCGGAGGTGCCTGATCGCGCGCGAGCAGAGGGCGCAGCGCTCGGATTCGACGAGGCCGTGGAGTACGCCCTCGCGTCCATAGACTGAATCGCGGTGGCGCTCCCGAAGGACCTCCGCGAGTGGATCGCGCTCCTCGAGCGCGAGGGCGAACTCCGGCGCATCGCCGCCGAGGTCGAGCCCGACCTCGAGATCACCGAGATCGTCGATCGCGTGGTCAAGTCGGGCGGGCCGGCGCTGCTCTTCGAGAACCCCAAGGGGTCGAGTCACCCGCTCCTGATCAACCAGTTCGGGACCGAGCGCCGCATGTGCCTCGCGCTCGGCGTCGAGCGGCTCGACGACGCGGCGGCGAAGCTCGGCGACGTCCTCGACATGCAGCCGCCGCAGGGGATCGTCGAGAAGGTCAAAGGGCTGCTGAAGCTCAAGTCGGTCGCGGACTCGCTGCCGAAGACCGTCTCCAAGGGCGCCTGCCAGGAGGTCTTCTACGAGGGGGACGACGTCGACCTCGGCAGGCTGCCGATCCAGCGCTGCTGGCCCGGCGACCCGGCGCCGTTCATCACGCTTCCCGCGGTCATCACCAAGGACCCGAACACGGGCGTCCGCAACGTCGGCATGTACCGGATGCAGGTGATCGACCGCCGCTCGACCTACATGCACTGGCAGATGCACAAGGACGGGCGGGCGGACCTGCTGGCGTCCGCGGACGGGCGGATCCCGGTCGCCGTCGCGATCGGGCTCGACCCCGTCACCGCCTACTCCGCGAGCGCGCCGCTCCCGAAGCACCTCGACGAGCTCATGCTCGCCGGCTTCCTCCGCGGCGAGCCGGTCGAGCTCGTCAGGTGCAAGACCGTCGACCTCGAGGTGCCCGCGAACGCGGAGATCGTCCTCGAGGGACACGTCTCGAAGGACGACGTCGGGATCGAGGGCCCCTTCGGCGACCACACCGGCTACTACTCGCATGCCGAGCCGTTCCCGATCTTTCGGCTGACCGCGATGACGATGAGAAGCGACGCGATCTACGCGTCCATCGTCGTCGGCAAGCCTCCGGCGGAGGACGCCTGGCTGGGGAAAGCCACCGAGAGGATCTTCCTGCCCGCGGTCAAGATGACCCTGCCCGAGATCGTCGATTACGACCTCCCGGTCGCGGGCGCGTTCCACAACTGCGTGATCGTCTCCATCCGCAAGGCGTTCCCCGGCCACGCGCAGAAGGTGATGCACGCGCTCTGGGGCCTCGGGATGCTCTCGCTCTCGAAGTCGATCGTGGTCGTCGACGACCACGTGGACGTGCACGACTACGCCGATGTCTTCTTCCGCGTCACGGCGAACGTCGACCCCAAGCGGGACGTCCTCATCTCCGAAGGCCCGCTCGACCACCTCGACCACGCGCCCGGGCGGCAGTTCTACGGCGGCAAGCTCGGGATCGACGCGACCCACAAGCTCCCGGAGGAGGACGCGCGCCCGTGGCCGGAGGAGATCGTCATGAGCGAGGAGATCCGCGATCTCGTCTCGAGACGGTGGCCGGAGTACGGGATCGGCGGCCCGGGTAGGGTGCGTGGGGTCTGAGCCCGACTGCAACACACGCCCACCGATCTGGTCAGAATCGACGTCGCGACAGGCGTCACTTCGTTGACACGAGCGAAGGGCGAGCGATTGAATCCGGCCCAGGTTCGTCTTGAGCGATAACGGCAACGACACACCGCACCCCCCGGGACCGAGCCTCTGGCCGATTGCCTTCGCCGTGGGTGTGGCGTGCCTCCTGCTCGGCCTCGTCATCAACTGGCTCGTTGCGCTCGTCGGCGCGATCCTCGTCGTCGTCTTCGGCATCCTGTGGGCCCGCGACGTCACACGCGAGGTCCGCGGGGAGGTTCCGACGATCCAGCCGGAGGTGCGTGCGGCCGACGCGGGCGCTGTCACCGGGGCTGTCCCCGAGCCGCTCCCCGCCTACACGCGCTCGGGATTCCTCGAGTCCTCGCTCATCGGCCTCTCCGTGGTGCTCGGCGCGGTCCTGACGCTGCCCGTGCTCGGGTTCATGGTGCTGCCGTCGTTCACGGACGTCGAGGAGGACGAGGCGGATCTGGGCCCGATCGAGAACTTCCCCGAAGGCCAGTACGTGATCGCGACATACCTCGCGCTCCCGGAGCAGGGTGAGGTGAGTCGGCGGACGGCGTTCGTCCGCAACAACGGGCCGACGGAGGAGGGCGAGCAGAGCTTCACGATCCTGTACAGCCGCTGCGTGCATCTCGGTTGTCCGGTACAGCCGAACGGCCCGATCGACGAGGAGGGCAGGACCGAGGTCAACGGGGTCGAGCTCCGGCCGGTGCTCGCGCAGTCGTTCGGGTGCCCATGCCACGGCGGCCTATACGACGCGGAAGGCAACCGCCAGGCCGGCCCGCCCGTCCGTTCGATGGACCGCTACTCGTTCTCGATCCGCAACGGCAACCTCATCCTCGGCGAGCTCTTCGCGGTCGGGAGCGTCTCCGGCGCCGGGGCGAACGCGACGATCTCGAGGTATCCGTGGTCGGTGCCGGGCACGCACGTGGACGGGATCGAGGCCTGGCTCTATCCGATCGTGCCGAGTCAGGTGACGGGGTAGGCCGTGGCCAAGGTCAAGTCGAAACGGTCGAAAGCCGTCGAGACGGCCGTGCTCGTGCCGCTCGACTGGATCGACGAGCGATCCGCGCTCGTGCGCGGCACGAAGTGGTTCCTCTTCCGGCCCGTCCCGCGTGACATCAGCTGGGCGCAGACGCTCGGCTTCGCGACCCTCATCGCGTTCACGTCGCAGGCCCTCACCGGCGCGATCCTCGCGATGTACTACAAGCCGTCGTCCGAGATCGACCCCGCGACGGGCAAGCCGATCGCCTACACGTCGATCGAGCACATCACGAATGACGTCACGCTCGGCTGGCTCGTGCGCGGCATGCACCGCTGGGGAGCGAGCGTCTTCGTGATCCTGATGTTCATCCACATGGGCCGCGTCTTCCTGTTCGGGGCCTACAAGTATCCGCGCGAGCTGAACTGGATCGTCGGCGTGCTCATCCTGGTCTCGGGGATGCTCATGGGTTTCACCGGCTACCTGCTGCCTTGGGATCAGACTGCGTACTGGGCGACCGTCGTGGGAATCAACCTGAACGGCACCGCCCCCTTTGCCGGCCCCTGGCTGGCGCAATTCCTCGCGGGTGGGGCCGAGATCGGCTCCGACACGCTCGCCAAGTGGTACGCGCTGCACATGCTGCTGATCCCGGGCGCGCTCATCGCCCTGATCGGCCTGCACCTCTACCTCGTCGCGCGGCTCGGGGTCGTCTCGCCGCCGTGGTCGAGGGAACAGGCGGGGCGTGACCGGCCGGCCGTCGAGCCGTCGAAGGACGCGCGCGCCGGTCTCGTGCGCGGCTCGGGAGGGGGCGACTGATGGCCCGCGACCTCGGCGAGCGAAACCGCGAGTGGAACGCCCGCTACAAGGACGACGTCAAGAAGGAGGGTAAGCCCTTCTACCCCTTCGCGATGCTCCACGACACGATCATGGGCCTCGTCGCGTTGGGGGTCATCATCGCACTCGCTGCCATCTGGTACTACGACGCGGACGGGGTCGAACCGGGCGTGCTCGGGCCCTGGTACACGGAGCCGGCCGATCCGGGGACGACGGACTTCATCCCGCGGCCCGACTGGTACTTCTACTTCCTCTTCTACCTCCTCCGGATCTTCGAGTGGCCGGAGACGGTCTTCATAGCCACCGTCGGCATCCCGACGGTCTGCCTGGTCCTCCTGCTCGGGCTGCCGTTCTTCGACCGGCGCCCGGAGCGCCGCCCGTCGCGCCGGCCGGTGGCGATGGTGGCCGCCGTGCTCACCGTGATCTCGATGGGCGTCCTCACGTACAAGGGCGCGACCGCGCAGGAGGCGCTCGGCTCCGAGCTGATCCTGCTCGTCCCGGAGTGGTCGGAGGAGCAGGGCTTCGCGGACGACCCCCAGGCGGTGCAGGGTGCGGAGCTGTTCGCGCAGTCCGGCTGCCTCAACTGCCACACGTACATGGGTCAGGGATCGGGAACCCTGGGCGCGCCCGACCTCACGGAGGTCGGGCAGACGAACGACGCCGCCTACTTCGTCGAATACCTCGCGAACCCCGCGGCGTTCGGGAACACGGTCATGGGCTCGTACTCGTATCTCGGGGACGAGAACCTCGAGGCGCTCGGCGCGTTCCTCGAGGCGTCGAAGGGCGGCGAGTCCGAGGACGGCGGCTAGGTCCGGAGGTCGTTCGCCTCACATCTTCTCGTCGAGGCTGCGCCCGGTCTCCAGGTGCGTGAAGTCCGCGACGATCCCGGCAAGAGCGCGCACGAGGTCCTCCTTCGCGAGGACGTCGCTCCCGCGGCAGGCGCGGTCGACGGCGTGGAGGAGCTCGCCCAGTCCGTCGGGGTGGCGCGAGGGCGCGGCGACCGCCACCGCCGCTTCGAGACCCACCTCGACGGGCGTCTCGCCTGCGGCGACGAATTCCTCGACCTCCTTCTCGCCACTCGTGTCGGAGGGGAGGAGCACGACCGGATAGCGGCCGTCGACGAGCTCCTTCGAGACTGCGCCCCGCGCCGAGTCCGGGTCGTCGTACCACGCGGGCTCGAAGCCGTACGCCTGCAGGGTCTTGGTCGCGACAGTCGCGAAGTCGACCGTGTGCTCGTCGGGATCGAGGCGCGGGAGCAACACGAACCGGCTCGGGCACACGCAGGCCGCGAGCAAGCAGAGCTGACCGGACTCGACCGGGGAGATCAGGTAGCGGCGGATGTCGCTCGGGCCTGCGAGCGGCTGACGCTTCTCCAGTCGCTGGAGGAAACCCCAGGGGAGGCTTCCGTCCGAGAATGCGACGTTCGCGAAGCGGGTCGTCGTCGTGTACGGAAGCGCGGGAGCGTCTCCGCCGTCGAGCAGCGACGCAGGCGCGCCTTCCTCCGTGTGTGCCCAGAGCAGGAGCTCCATTGCACGCTTCGAGGCGCCGAGAAAGCTCACCGGGCGCGCCGCCTTGTCCGTCGAGACGAGGAAGACGCCTTCCTGCCCGTGACCGAAGGTGCGAACGGCGCCGAGAAACCGGTCCGCTGCCACGAGGTTCACTTCGAGCAGGCGGAGGAGCGAGTACGCGTCGCGCTCGGAGCGGACGTGTTTGAGCGCCGCAAAGCAGAGCACGAGCTCGAACGGCCCCGAGGACTCGGCCTGCTCGCCCAGCCATCGCCTGGTCAGCCCGCTGCCGTAGTCCAGCGGCTCCACCAGGAGCTCGCCTTCGTACGGCTGCTCGGCCGAGCGCAGCGTGCGCACGAGCTCGACGAGGTTGTTCTCGGCGGGATCGAGGATCGCGAGCGAGCGAGGGCGGTAGGTCGCAACCTCGGCCAAGGTGGCCGACCCGATCGATCCCGCTCCGCCCACGACGAGGACCCGCTTCCCCTCGAGCCGGTCTCTGAGCTCCGCCTCGCGGGCGGCGCAGTCGGCGGCGAAGAAGCTCGCGGTCCTCCCGGTCACGGACCGCGTGATCGCCTCGATGCGCGGTGTCAAGCAGAGAACCACAGCCGCGCGCGATTCTATGTAGAACGGTCGCGGAGCCTCGTTGCTAAGCCGGATGCGGACGGAGAGGGGTAGCCTCCGGGACGTGCGCGTCTTCCTCGGCGTGACCGGTGCCTCGGGCGCCCCGTACGCTGAGCGCCTCCTTCGCGCGCTCGCGGCGGCGGACTGCGAGATCGGTCTCTCCGCCTCGCGCTCCGGGATCGAGGTGCTCGCGACGGAGCTCTACCGCGAGCCCTCGCTCGACCGCGACGAGGTGCTCTCACGCTTCGTCGGAGACGCCTCGGACGCGGTCACGGTGTACGGCGAGAACGACTTCGGCAGCCCGTATGCGAGCGGATCCGCCAAGGTCGACGCGTACGTGATCTGTCCCTGCTCCATGGCCACGGTCGGGACGCTCGCGGCCGGCGCGATGCAGAACCTCATCCACCGCGCCGCGTCCGTCGCGCTCAAGGAGCGGCGCAAGCTCGTGCTCGTCCCCCGCGAGACGCCGCTCTCGTCGATCCACCTGCGCGGGCTCGCGACCCTGAACGAGGCCGGTGCGGTCATCCTCTTCGCCGCGCCGGGCTTCTACCACGGCGCGGACACCGTCGACGACCTCGTTGACTTCGTCGTCGCCCGCTGCCTCGACCAACTCGGGATCGAGAACACGCTCGTTGCCCGCTGGGGCCAGACATGACCCACGAGACCGGGACGCTGCCGCCCGACGAGGTGCGCCGGATGTTCGACCGAATCGCGCCTGTGTACGACGTCATGAACCGGGTAATGACTGCCGGGCTCGACGGCCGCTGGCGGCGGCTGGCGGTCAAGGAGGTCGTGTGGCCCGACGATCGCGTGCTCGACGCCTGCTGCGGGACGGGAGACCTCGCGGTGGAGGCCGAGCGCCGCGGGGGCCGGGTCGTCGGGCTCGACTTCTCGGAGCGGATGCTCGAACGCGCACGCGAGAAGTCCGGCGCGATCGAGTGGGTGCAGGGCGATGCGATGGCGCTCCCGTTCGAGGACGGCGAGTTCGACGCCGTGACGGTCGGCTTCGGCGTCCGCAACCTCGAGGACCTCGGCCGCGGCCTCGGCGAGCTCGCGCGCGTACTTCGGCCGGAGGGGAAGATCGCCGTGCTCGAGATCACGCGCCCGCGCGGGCTGCTGCGGCCGTTCTTCCGGCTCTGGTTCGACGTCCTCGTCCCCGTCGCCGGCAAGGTGCTTCCGGGCGGGAAGGCGTACACGTACCTGCCTGCGAGCGTGCGCCGCTTTCCCGGGCCCGAGGATCTCGCGGCGCTCATGGCGGCGGCCGGCTTCCGCGACATCCGCTACCGCCTCCTCGGCGGCGGCACCGTCGCGCTGCACACGGCGGTGAAGCCATGAGCATCGTTCGCCTTCGGCAAACGATCGTGGGGGAAACCATGTTTCCCCCACGTGCCCTCTTCTTCTGGAGAGCGTGGGGAACCTCCCGGTTCCCCACACCCCTCCCCACTCATCGGCCGGAGGGCAGCCGATGAGCGCCCAGGCGGTCCTCGCCGAGGCGCGGCCGTTCTTCGACGAGCTCGAGCAGCGGCTCGAGGCCGCCGTCGAGCGCTACCCCGGCCTCGTCTCCGCCGTCGGCCGGAACGCCGTCGGCGCCGGCGGGAAGCGCCTCCGCCCGCTGCTCGTGCACCTGACCTCGCCGTCGCGCGAGCGGGCCATGCGAGGAGGCGTCGCGGTCGAGCTCGCCCACGTCGCCACGCTCGTCCACGACGACCTCATCGACGGCGCCGAGCTCCGTCGCGGCCGGCCCTCCGCCTGGCACGAGCACGGGGAGATCGCCGCGCGCACCGGAGGCGACTATCTGTTCTCGCGCGCGTTCGCCGAGCTCGCGGAGGTACGTGACCTCGAAGGCGTGGAGATCCTCGCGCGCGGGTGCCTCGCGATCGCGCGTGGCGAGGCGATGCAGCAGCTGCAGGCGAACGACCCGGACACGCCGATCGAGGCCTATCTCGAGCGCATCGCGCTCAAGACGGGGAGGCTCTTCGAGGCCGCCTGCCTGCTCGGCTCGAGGGACTCGCGGCTCGGCGAGTTCGGGCTCACGCTGGGCGTCGCGTTCCAGATCGCCGACGACATCCTCGACTGCGTCGGCGACACGATCGAGACCGGGAAAATCCCGGGCGCCGACCTGCGCGAGGGTGTCCCGACGCTCCCGCTGATCCTCGCCGCGCGCGAGGACGAGGTCGTGCGGCGCGCTCTCGACGGAGGCCCGCTCGAGGGGGCGCTCGTCCGCGTCGCCGCGACCGGCGCGCTGGAACAGGCCCGCGCCATGGCCCTCGACTACGCTAGGCGAGCGAGGGAGCTTCTCCGGGCCGAGCCCGAGCTGGAGGCGCTCACGCACATCGTCATCGACCGGGAGAAGTGACGAGATGGCCGTCGTCGCAGCGCGCACGTTGGAGCCGATTCGCGAGAAGCTGGAGGGCGGCGAGCGCCTCGGCTTCGAGGACGGCGTCGCGATCCTCGAGTCGGACGACCTGCTCGCGATCGGGGAGCTCGCCGACCTCGCGCGGCGCCTGCGTGGCGGGACGGACGAGGTCTTCTTCGTCCAGAACCTGTACGTCAACCAGACGAACGTCTGCCGCGTGAAGTGCAAGTTCTGCGCCTTCGCGGCAACACAGAAGCAGGAGCACGCGTACACGTACACGGCCGAGGAGCTCGTCGAGGACGTGCTCCGCCAGCGCGAGGCGACGGGGTTCACCGAGATCCACATGGTCAACGGCGAGAACCCGCACGTGGACTTCGAGTTCTACCGCGACACGACGGCCGCGTTGCACGAGGCGCTTCCGGACGTGCACCTCAAGCTCTATACGGCGTCCGAGATCCACCACATGACGACGCTCTCCGGGCTCACGCACGAGGACGTCCTGCGCGAGCTCCAGTCGGCCGGTCTCGGGTCACTGCCTGGCGGGGGCGCCGAGGTCTTCGCGGATCGCGTGCGCCGACTCGTCGCGCCCGGCAAGGAGAGCCCGGAGATCTGGTTCCACGTGCACGACACAGCGCATAAGCTCGGCATTCCCACGCACTGCACGCTTCTCTACGGGCATGTGGAGACGTACGAAGAGCGGGTCGACCATCTCTTGCGACTGCGCGACCAGCAGGACAGGACCGGCGGCTTCCTCGCGTTCATCCCGCTCGCGTTCCACCCGGAGAACACGGTGTTCGAGCGCCGCGGCTGGCGCCACACGACCGGGACCGACGACCTGAAGATGCTCGCGCTCTCGCGGCTGATGCTCGACAACGTCCCGAACATCAAGGCCTACTGGATCATGATGGGGATGCCGCTCGCGGCGGTTGCGCTGCATTTCGGCGCCAACGACGTGCAGGGGACGGTCGTGCACGAGGAGATCTTCCACGCCGCGGGCGCGCGCACCGAGACCGAGCAGAAGATCGAGGAGCTCGTCCGCTACGTGCGCGAGGCCGGCCGCATCCCCGTCCAGCGCGACACGCTCTACAACGAGCTCCGCCGATGGGCATGACCGAGTTCGTGTCCGCCGTCCCGATCATCCCGGCGAGGGACATCGACGCCGCAGCCGCCTGGTACCGCGACGAGCTCGGGTTCGACGTGTTCCACACCGAGCGTGAGTACGGGATCGTGGGGCGAGGCGAGTCCTGGATCCACTTCTGGGGGCCGAGCGAGATCGCGCCCGAGGACTCGATGACGATGATCCGGCTCGGCGTGCAGGGCATCGACGAGCTCTACGCACATTGCCAGGGGCGCGACATCGTTCACCCCAACGCCCCGCTCGACGAGAAGCCGTGGGGGTTCCGCGAGTTCTCCGTCAGGGACCGGGACGGGAATCTCGTCACCTTCTTCGAGGCGCCCAACGGCCATGACCCGCGAGGCGACTCGTGATCCGCCTCGGCCGCATCTCGTACGTGAACATGGCGCCGGTCTTCCACCGGCTCGAGGTCGACGTGGAGGAGGTCACGGGCGTCCCGACCGAGCTCACGCGGATGCTGCTCGACGAGGCGCTCGACATCGCGCCCATCCCGTCGATCGACTACGCGCGAAACGCCGACCGGCTGCGGATCCTGCCGCGGCTCTGCGTCTCCTCGGAGGGCGCGGTCGACTCGATCCAGCTCGTGACCCGGATCCCGTTCGGCCAGGTGCGCTCGGTCGCGGTGACCCCGGAGAGCGCGACCTCGGTCGTCCTCACGCGGATCCTGCTGCCGAAGGCGGAGATCGTCCCGCTCGGGACGGAGGCGGACGCGACGCTCCTGATCGGCGACGCCGCCCTCAAGAGCGCGTACGAGGATCCGACGCCGCACTACGACCTCGGACGGCTGTGGCTCGAGAAGACCGGGCTCCCGATGGTGTTCGCCGTCTGGGCCGCGGGGGAGCCGGTCGCGGAGGGGCTCGTCGAGCTAGAGCACGCCCTCGTCGCGTCCGTGCGCCTCGCGCGCTCCGAGCCGGAGCGCCTCGCACGGCAGGCGAGCGAGGTCTACGGCTACCCGGCCGGCTTCCTCGCGCGCTACTTCGAGAAGCTCCGCTACAGCTTCGGGCCGCGCGAGCGCGCGGGCCTCTACACCTTCCTCGAGATGGCGCGCGACGTCGGCGCGCTCGAGCACGTGCCCGAGCTGCGGTTCGTGCGGCAGGAGGTGCCCGCGTGAGCGCAACTGATGTAGGGGCGAGATATGTCTCGCCCCTACGACCGCAGGCAGACGAGGTCGCCGGGGTGCTGCAGAAGGCGCTCGACGGAGAGCGGATCACGGACGAGGACGCGATCGCGCTCCTCCGCTCCCGTGACCTGGTGGCGGTGGGACGCGTCGCGAACGAGCTCCGGAACCGGCAGAACGACCCGGGCCGCGTGACATTCATCGTCGACCGGAACCTCAACTACACGAACGTCTGCGTCACCGACTGCGACTTCTGCGCGTTCTACCGCCGGCCGGGAGACCAGCGCGAGAGCTACCTGCTGCCGAAGCCGGTCATCTTCAAGAAGATCGAGGAGACGCTCGCGCTCGGCGGCACCGGCCTCCTCATGCAGGGCGGGCACCATCCCGACCTCGGGATCGACTACTACGAGGATCTCTTTCGCTCGATCAAGGCGCGCTACAAGATCCACCTGCACGCGTTGTCGCCGCCGGAGATCCAGCACGTCGCGCGCCGTTCCAAGCTGACGATCCCGGAGACGCTGACGCGCCTGCGCGACGCGGGTCTCGACTCCGTCCCGGGAGGCGGCGCCGAGATCCTCGTCGACCGCGTCCGCAAGATCATCGCGCCGAAGAAGACCACGAGCGACGCGTGGCTCGACGTCATGCGGCAGGCGCACCGCCTCGGCATGTCGACGACCGCGACCATGATGTACGGCCACGTCGAGACGGTCGAGGAGCGGGTCGAGCACATGCGGCGGATCCGGGAGCTCCAGGACGAGACGCGGGGCTTCCGTGCGTTCATCTCCTGGACGTTCCAGCGCGACGGCAACCGCCTC
The DNA here is from genome assembly GCA_963716605.1 of uncultured Actinomycetes bacterium. Lineage (GTDB taxonomy): Bacteria > Actinomycetota > Thermoleophilia > Gaiellales > Gaiellaceae > GMQP-bins7. Next base: position 539,959 of record CAVQTO010000002.1, read on the forward strand.
GACGACCTCGTCCCGGAGGACTCGCGGCCGACGTCGTTCGACTACCTCATGACCCAGGCGGTCTCGCGGATCTACCTCGACAACGTCCCGCACATCCAGTCGTCCTGGGTGACGCAGGGGCTGAAGGTCGGCCAGGTGGCGCTCGGGTTCGGCGCCGACGACATGGGCTCGGTGATGATCGAGGAGAACGTCGTCTCGGCGGCCGGGACGACCTATCGGACGACAACGGCCGAGCTCGTACATCTGATCAGAGCGGTCGGGAAGATACCCGTGCAGCGGGACACGCTCTACCGCGAGGTCAAGGTCTTCGCCTGACGGACCGGTCGAACGCCACGAGCGCAGCGGCGGCGACGACGAGCATCGCCACGGCGATCCAGCCCCAGGGAGGATCCCAGTCGGTTGGCTCCGCCTGCACCGCGCGCACGAGCGACTCGGCCGCTGCAGCCGGCGAGCCCGCCTGCGGGGCTTCGGCGGCGGCCACGAGCTCCGCGAGCCGCTCCTCACCGATGTCCTCGCTCCACGCCCCGAGCCGCGGCCCGGCGAGCACGACGAGCGTTCCGTCGAGCCCGGCCTCCCGTGCCACCTCGGAGGCGACTGCGTTCGGGCCGCCTCCGATCTCCTGGAGGGTCGACGCCGGCATGAAGGCGACCTTGGGGTTCGAGCCGACGATCTGCGGGAAGCCTCCCGCCTCGACGTCGCTGACGGCCGACTCCGGGTCGTACGACACCGACAGCACGCCGAACGCGGTGACGGCACGACCGATGGCGGTCGTCGGCGCGTGCGCGGCGGCCTCGCCGGCAGCGACCAGCGTGATGATCCCGACCAACACCGGCCAAACCCGCATCGGGGCAGGCTACCGACCCGAATCCGCTCAGCCGAGCCGTCTGCGCCCCGCGTGTACGAATCCTGTAAGACCTGCAAATCGCCCTATTGGATTTCGCTAGCCTCGATCGGGCCGTGGTTCGCCTGCTTCTCGCCTCCGGCCTGACGATCCTCGTCTGGGCCCTCGTCCTTGCTGCGCCTGCGCAGGCGCAGGCCGCCCCGGCCCAGCTCTTCCCGAACGTGACGTACGAGAAGGGCATCCAGTTCACGCCGCACGGCCCGGTGGCGCTCCACATCGTGCGGGGGCCGCGGCCCGTCGGCCTCTACCGCATGCGCCCGGTGCTCTCCAACGAGTCCGTGCTCGGCCGCGAGTCCGTCTCCTCGATGCAGAAGCGCCTCTCGTCGACGGCGACGTCCGTCGGCGTCAACGGCGACTTCTTCACGCTCGCGGACGGCCGCCCGAGCGGAATCGTGATGCGCGACGGTGTTCTCGTCACCCCGCCGAACCCGGGGCGGTCGAGCGCCGGTGTGACCCTCGACGGCACGCTCGACGTGCGCAAGATCGGCTTCCGCGGCACCTGGCGCGGGAACGGCCCGCGCCGGACGCTGACGCTGATCAACAAGCCGCCCGGAACGAACCAGGTCTCGCTCTTCACGTCTGACTGGGGGCGCATCACGCCGCGCGTGGAGGGATCGTTCGCGGCTGTCCTGTCCCCCTTCCCTCCCACCGCCCCGAACGTCGACATCGAGTCGGTCGTCACCAGCACCGTGCAGAACGCGCGCGTGGGCATCCCGGCCGGGAGCGCGGTCGTCGTCGCTCGCGGGACGGCCGCCACGAGGCTCCAGACGGAGGCGCCGGTCGGTCAGACGCTGACGATGCGCCTCATCCTGACCCCGGACTGGTCGTCGGTCTCGGACGCGATCGGGGGAGGCCCGCTGCTCGTGCAGAACGGCAAGCCGGTCTTCCGCGCGAACGAGACGTTCGCGACCTCGCAGCTCGTTCCGCGCGGCCCGCGCACGGGCGTCGGGCAGCGGGCGGACGGCAGCATGCTCCTCGTGGCGACCGATGGGCGCCAGCCGGGCTACTCGGTCGGGATGACGAACTTCGAGCTCGCGCAGACGCTCTCGCGCCTCGGCGCCGTGCGCGGGATGGCGCTCGACGGCGGCGGCTCCTCGACGCTCGCGTTCGAGGGCACCGTGCTCAACCGGCCGTCGGACGGCCGCGAGCGCTCGGTCGCGAACTCGTTCATGCTCCAGTACTTCGGGGTGTACTCGCCCGAGCCGGCGGAGGAGGTCGTCTCCCCGAACGGAGACGGCGTTGCGGAGACCCAGCGACTGTCGTTCAAGGTCGTGCGGCCCTCCGACGTGACCGTGACCCTGACGGCGCCGGGCAACAAGGTCGCGTTCCAGGAGACCGCGGCGCGGACTCCCGGGAGCTATCCGGTCGCGTTCCCGCCGGCCGCGGTCCAGCCCCAGGTCGACCCGACACAGCCGCCTCCGCCGCCCGCGGCGCCGCAGCCGCTCGCCGAAGGCCGCTGGACGCTGACCATGAACGCGACCGACGACCAGGGCCTCGTCTCTGCGACGACCCGCCGCTTCTTCGTGAACTCGACGCTGGGCTTCCTCCGCGCGCCGTCGCGGATCGTCGTGCGGCCGTCCGGGGGCACGGCGCTGATCCGGTGGAAGCTGTCGCGGGACGCGTTCGTGCGGGTGAGCGTCCTCACCTCCAACGGCGTCCTGGTCAGCCGCGTCGCGAGTCGTCGCTTCAAGAAGGGCGACCCGTCGGTCACCTGGAACGGGAAGCTTTCGGGCGGCAAGGCCGTCGCCGGCGGCGCGTACGTCGTGCGGGTCGAGGCGGACACCAGGTTCGGAGCCACGGCGCTCGAGCGGCCGCTCAGCGTCCGCCGCATCGTCGCGCCCACGGCGAAGTAGCGACAGCCGGCGTATCTAGACTGCCGCGGTGCTCGTCGCCTCGATCCTGAGCGAGATCACCGACGCGGTCACGGCGACGATCGGGGACTACGGCCTCTACGCGGTCTTCTTCCTCATGCTCGTCGACGCAGTTCTACCGGCGGCGAGCGAGGTCGTGATGGTGTACGGCGGCGCCCTGGCGTCAGGTGCGTTCGCCGGCCAGGAGGTCACCCTCTTCGGGGAGACGATCGAGGAGGGGCTCCCCGCATATTTCGCGATCGCGCTCGCGGGAACGATCGGGTACACGATCGGCGCGGTCGGCGGCTGGGCGATCGGGCTCTACGGAGGCCGGCCCTATCTCGAGCGGCACGGTCGCTGGCTCCACCTGAACGAGGAGAAGCTCGAACGCGCCGAGCGCTGGTTCGAGCGTTGGGGGGACTGGGCGGTCTTCCTCGGGCGGCTGACGCCGGTCGTGCGTTCGTTCGTGTCCATCCCGGCGGGAGTGTTCGAGGCGAGGCTCGGCCGGTACACGGCGCTCACGCTCCTCGGCTCCGCGATCTGGTGCTTCGCGTTCGCCGCAGCCGGGTACGCCGCGGGTGAGAGCTGGGAGGAGTTCCACCACGCGTTCAGGTACTTCGACTACCTCATTGCCGCGCTGATCGTGGCCGCGGTCGCGTTCCTCGTGATCCGCCACGTGCGCCGGCGACGCCGGATCGCCGAGGAGTCCACCGGCGCCTGAGGAAACAGGCTCCGAAAGCCGCGGAGCTACACTCGCCCCCTTGACCCAGCCCATCCCACTCGTCGACGTGAAGGCGCAGTACGCGCCGCTTCTCCCTCAGATTCGCGCCGCGATCGACGAGGTTCTCGAGGGCGGGCAGTTCGTCTTCGGGCCGAACGTGAGCGCGTTCGAGGAGGAGGCCGCGCGTTATCTCGGAGTCCGTGAGACCGTCGGAGTCGCGAACGGGACCGATGCGATCGTGCTCGTCCTGAACGCCCTCGAGATCGGCGCGGGCGACGAGGTCATCTGTCCCGCCTTCACCTTCTACGCCACCGCCGAGGCGATCGCGCGCGTGGGAGCGACCCCGGTGTTCGCCGACATCGACGCCCAGACCCTGAACCTGTCGCCGGAGAAGGTTGCGGAGAGGATCACGCCCCACACCAGGGCGATCATGCCCGTTCACCTCTTCGGCCGGCCCGCCCCGCTCCCGGAGCTCGCCGAGCTCGGCGTGCCGCTGATCGAGGACGCGGCGCAGGCGTTCGGCTCGCCGGACATCGCGCGTACCGGAGTCGCGTCGACGTTCAGCTTCTATCCCACGAAGAACCTGTTCGGGCTCGGAGACGGCGGGCTCGTCTCGACCGACGACCCGGAGCTCGCGGAACGCCTTCGCCTGCTGCGCTTCCACGGGTCGAAGTCGAAGCGGATCTTCGAGTACGTCGGGACGAACTCGCGGCTCGACGAGATCCAGGCCGCGGCGCTCCGGATCTTCCTGCGCGAGCTCGACTCCTGGACCGCGCTCCGGCGAGAGGCCGCCGAGCGTTACCGCGAGCTGGGGCTCGGCGACGCGTGCGAGGTGCCGGCCGACGAGCCCGGGCACGTCTACCACCTGTTCGTGTCCCGCTCGCCGCAGCGCGACGAGATCCGGCGCGCGCTCACCGAGGCGCAGATCGGGAGCGCCGACTACTACCTGCCGCCGATGCACCTCCAGCCCGCGCTCTCGTACCTCGGCTACTCGGAGGGCGACCTCCCCGAGACCGAGCGCGCCGCGCGCGAGAACTTCTCGGTCCCGCTCTGGGCGGGCATCTCCGAGGAACAGCAGGCGCGCGTCGTCGAGACCGTGAAGGCCGCGGTCGGAGTCCCTGCCTGACAATGCGCTCGCCGGTGAACAGGCACCGTCTCTGGCAGGTCGTCGTCGACGCCGGCCTCGTCGCGGCCGCGTGGATCGCGTCGTGGTACGTGCGCTTCGAGGGCGACTCGCGGCCCGTCTACTACGACCGCTACCTCGAGTGGGACGTCGTCGTCCTCGTCGTCGGGATCACGCTCCCGGTCTTCATCGCCTTCGGCTTCTACAACCGCTGGTGGCGGTACGTGTCCACGCGGGACATGTGGGACGCGGTGCGCGGCGTCGCCGCGGCCGGGGTTGCCGCGTACCTCGTGTTCACGGCGCTCGACTTCCACCCGGCAGGAGTCCCGCGCGGGATCTGGATCGTCGACGTGCTGCTCCTGCTCGCGTTCGTCACCGGCTCGCGACTGCTCACGCGCACGATCATCGAGCGGCCGGCCGCGGGCTCCGTGGTCGCACGCGGCAAGGAGGTCATCATCGTCGGCGCCGGCGACGCGGCCCAGCTCATCCTGCGCGAGATGCTGAAGAACCCCGCGCTCGGGTACACGCCGATCGGCCTCGTCGACGACGACCCACGCAAGAAGAACCTTCGGCTGCACGGCGTACGCGTGCTCGGGACGACGGACGAGCTCGCCCGCCTCCTCCACGACCGCCGCCCGGATGAGCTGCTCATCGCGATCCCGTCGGCCTCGGGCGACCAGCGCGAGCGCGTCGTCGAGATCGCGCGCACCGCGAAGATCCCCGTCAAGACGCTGCCCGCGCTGTACGAGCTGATCGCCGGCGACTTCAACCTCGCGGGCCAGATCAGGCCGGTCGAGGTGGAGGACCTGCTCGGACGGGAGCCGGTCACCGTGGACATCGAAGCGATCGCGAGCTACCTCACCGGTGAGGTCGTCGCTCGTGACCGGGGCAGGCGGCTCCATCGGAGCCGAGCTCTGCCGCCAGATCGTGCGCGTCGGCCCCACGCGGCTTGTGCTCGTGGACAACAGCGAGCCGGCGTTGTTCGAGATCGAGCGCGAGCTCGTCGACGAGCGCGGCTTCCACGCGACCGCGGCCGTCCTCGCCGACGCGGGGAACGTCACGAAGATGCGCCAGATCTTCGACAAGTACCGCCCCGCGGTCGTCTTCCACGCCGCGGCCTACAAGCACGTCGCGCTGATGGAGGCGAACCCGCTCGAGGCCGTGCGCAACAACACGCTCGCGACGCGCGTCGTCGCCGACGTCGCGGTCGAGTTCGGCGCGAAGCGCTTCGTGCTCGTCTCCACGGACAAGGCCGTCAACCCGAAGACGGTCATGGGCCAGTCGAAGGCACTGTGTGAGTGCATCGTGGAGGCATGGGGGCACCGGGAGGACACCTCGACCCGCTTCTGCGGCGTCCGCTTCGGGAACGTCCTCGCCTCGTCCGGGAGCGTGATCCCGATCTTCCGCAAGCAGATCGCCCGCGGCGGGCCCGTGACCGTGACGCACGCCGAGATGACGCGCTACTTCATGACGATCCCCGAGGCCGTCCAGCTCGTGATCCAGGCGGGCGCCATCGGCGGGCGCGGCCAGGTGTACGTCCTCGACATGGGTGAGCCGGTGAAGATCGTCGACCTGGCGGACACGATGATCCGGCTCTCCGGGAAGGAGCCCGGTCGCGACATCGCCATCGAGTACATCGGCGCCCGGCCGGGCGAGAAGCTGCACGAGGAGCGCTGGTCGGCGGACGAGACGGTCACGCCGTCCTCGCACGAGGCCATCTTCCTCGTCACGCGCGACCCGATCGAACCGGGCTGGCTCGAGTCCGAGCTCGACGCTCTCGAGGAGCTGGTCGCCGCCGGTGACACGCTGGAGCTCGTCGGACGCCTGAGCACGCTCGTCGGCGCGCCGCGCCGTATCCAGACCGAGGGCGCGACCGTCGCCGGAGACGGAGCGGGCGCCGTCGAGACGGCGCCCGCATCCGAGACGGTCTCCTAGCTCGGACCCGACTCAGTCGTCATCGTCGTGGTGGTGACCACCACCCTTGCCGAGGCGGATGAGCAGCAGCTGACCGCCCTCGCGCTCGAAGGTGATGTTCCCGACCACCTGACGCTCGACGACCAATGTCGGCGCCTGGATGTCGACGAGCAGCGCGCCCTTGCCGAAGATGCTCGAGGCATCGACGATGCCGCTCGACTCCCACGCTCCCCAGAGGGCGGCAGGCGTCGGGTCGGTGTCGGTCGGCCCCTCGTCCGCTCCCTGGTTCACGGTCGCGAGGACGCGGAGCGTCTTCCGCTTGAGGTCGTACTCCCAGATCCGCGCGGTCGTCCCGTTCGGATCGCCGATCGCGTACTGGTTGTGTCCGCCGGGATCCTCCTGGATGTAGAGGAAGCCCTTGGTCGTCTCGAGGTTGTCCGGCTGGTGGATCAGGTCGAGCCGCTTGACCCCTGCCGCCCCGAGGGCGTCGCCGTCGATCAGGATCGAGAGCTTCTTCACCCTCGTCGGATCCTTCTTGTCGAACACGAACTTGAAGATGCGGCCGTTCGACCACTGGCCGAGCGGTGCCGGCGGCGCCGCCGGGCCTCGCTGGAGGCGGCCCGTCGCCGCGTTCGGAATCGCCCGTGGCTCGCCCGTGTCCGCCATGTAGACGATGTTCGGCTTCTTGCGGTCGTAGGCGATGTCCTCGAGCCGGATGAACTGGAACACGTTGTTCGTGTTCGACCAGTTCTCGAGCCCGGTCTGGTCGCCGACCGCGATGTCGCGAGGCACCGGGATGAACGTGCCCGAGACGCTCGCGCTCCCCGAGAGGTCGCCGTAGTCGTTGACCGCGGCGTTGTCGGACTTGAACGCCCACAGGGAGCCCTGGTCGTTCCACACCGCGTCGGCGTTCTTCGCGAGGTACAGGTAGAGCTGCGAGGACGGCGCCGCGAACGTGTCGTCGCCCGAGAGGATCACCGGCTTGCGGTACCCGGGCAACGCCACGCTGTTCTCGTGGTTGTGGCGGCCCATGCCGTAGATCGTCCTGAACTGACCGTTCCGCGGGTCGTACGCGACGACCACGCCCGCCTGCTCGGCACCCGGCCCTGCGGGCCATGCGGTGCCGGTCCGGTTGACAAGGTCGGTCGCCTCCTCGTTCGTGAACAGGAGCGGCCGGCTGAAGCCGTGCTTCCTCGTCGCCATGAAGTTCGAGCAGAAGCGCTGGTAGTTCGCGCTCGACGGGATGGCGAAGAATCCCGACAGCACTCCCGCCGTCCGCGTGTTCAGCGTGAGCCGGCTCAGCTGGGAGTTGTCGAAGTCGTTGAACCCGACCCCGGTCGCGGGCGTGAACGGGAACGGCACCGTCGAGGTCTCGTGGTTGACGAGGATCTCGGCCGTGCGGCCCTTGCGGTCGCCGTGGCCGTGCCGGCCATGCTGCCGGGCACGATCGAGATCCCGTCCGGGATCGCCTCGAACCGGTACGTGCTGCCGGGCAGCGTCTCGCCCACGGTGATGATCGGTGTGACGCTCTTGCACGTCGGGCAGTCGAGCATCGCGGCCTGAGTCGTCTTGAAGCCCGCCGGGGGCCGATGGTGCGCCGTGGCGGTGGTGACGAAGACCGCAGCGAGGGCGGCGGCGGCGAGCGCCGCCGCGAGTCGCAATCGTCTCATGTCTCCCCTCCTGACAGATCGCTTGCTCGCCGCGGACCATAACCGGGCTATGTCGCCGGCCGCTTCACCACCTGATCACAGTTCAGAGCGCGGTGAGCATCAGGTCGAGCAGCAGCGCGGGGTCGCGCTCGACCCGTGGGGCGCCTGCGGCTGTGCGCTTCTCCAGCACGAGCTCGTCGGCCGCCGAGAGCGTGCGCAGCCTTCCGTCGCGGAGCAGCTTCTCGTCCACGGCCCCGATGCGTCCGGCGAAGGTCGTGTAGACCGGGACGCCGAGCGCGACCGCCTCGCGGTTCATCGTGCCTCCTGCCGAGACGACCAGGTCGGCGAGCGCGACGAGGCTCTGCGCGTCGATCGCGTGCTCGGGGAGGACGAGGGAGGGGAGCGCGAGCTCGGCGATCGCGGCTCGCTGCGCCGCGGTTCGCGGCAGAACGACGGCCTGCACCGACGGATCGCCGCCCAGGCGGCGCAGCACGTCGCCGAAGAGCGGGTTGCCGTGCCGGTGGTAGAGCGACACGTCGGGCGGCGTGCGCACGACGACGAGAGTCCGCTCAGGGTCGAGGCCGAGCTCCGTCAGCACCGCGCGGTCCGGCTGGAACCCGGCGAGGTAGTACTCCTCCTCGAGCCCCGCGAAGCGCCGCACCTTCCGAGCCCGCGCCCCGAGCCGGTCGAGCCGCTCCTGCGGGATCGCCTCCGGGACGACGACGCGCCGTCGCCGCGCGCGAGCCGAGCCCGTGCTGGACGCGGGCGAACTCGTAGTCGAACGCGTACGCCGACGGGATCCCGAGCGAGCGGGCGACGAGCTGGAGCTCGTGCGAGGCGTGCGAGAGCGCGAGATCGAAGCCGCGGCCGCGCGCGTGGCCGCGGAGCGCGCGCAGCCGTCCGGCCATCGCCCGCCCCTTCCCGAGCGCGCCGGCTCCGCCGTGCGGCGGCCCGACGACCTCGTGCGGGATGCCGTGCAGCCGGAGGAGCTCGAGCGTCTGCGCGTAGTCGCGCGTCGTGACCTCGACCGTCGTGCCCGCGTGCCTCGAGCAGCGCGATCAGCGGGCGGAAGAACGGCACCTGCGGCGAGTTCGAGACGTCGATCCAGACGCGCACCGCGCCGAACCTACCTGGGCGAGACGCGAGCCGAGTCTACTCTAGGCAGACGAATCTGCCTACATGAAGTAGACATATCCGCCTGCTTCGTGCAGACTGGGATGCCCGGATGGCCGAACCCGTTCCGCATCGCCGGCGAGCTCTTGCCGGAGGAGATGATCGACCGCGAGGCGGAGGCCGCGCGGTTGCTCGCGCTCGCGGCCGGCGGCCACTCGTCCCGGCTCGTCGCGCCGCGCCGGTACGGGAAGACGAGCCTCCTCCGCCGCGTGCTCGACGCACGCGTCGGCGGAGGGCTGGGCGACCGCGCTCGTCGACCTCGAGGGCGTGCTCTCGCTGTCGAGCATCGTCGTGCGCATCGAGCGCGCCTACGACCGCGAGCTCAAGGGGACGATCAGGCGCACGGTCGACGCGCTCTTCCGCGCGTGGCAGGTCGGGCTGTCGCTCGGCGCCGGCGGCTTCACCGCGACGCTCCAGTCGAACCCGCGCGTCGACGTCGAGAGCGTGCTCCTCCGCCTGCTCGACCTTCCCGCGAAGCTCCACGACCGCACCGGCGTCCGCAGCCTCGTCGCGTTCGACGAGTTCCAGGATCTCCTGCGCGTCGACGGCGCCGACGGGATCCTGCGCAGCGTGCTCCAGCACCAGACGGCGGTCGCGTCGTACGCGTTCTCCGGCTCGGCCCCGACGCTGATGCAGCGGCTGTTCGAGGATCCGTCGCGGCCCCTCCTCGAGCACGCCGTGTCGGTCGAGCTCGGCGCCGCTCCCGGCGGACGCGACGGCCGACTACCTCGAGGAGCGCTTCCGACGGACCGATCGTGACATCGGCAACGCACTCGACCCGCTGCTCGCGTTCACGCGCGGGCACCCGCAGCGGACGATGCTCGTCGCGCACCACCTGTGGGAGCTCGTCCCACGCGGTTCGACCGCCGACGAGGCCGCGTTCGTCGATGCTCGCGACCGGCGCTCGCAGCATGCGGAGACGGCGATCCGCGCCCGCTGGGAGTCGCTCGCCGTCAACGAGCAGCGTGTCAGCCTCGCCCTGGCCACGCGCGCGCGCACCCTCTACGCGGAGGAGACGCTGCGCTTCCTCGGCCTCAAGAAGGGCAGCGTCGACCGGGCGCTCGCGGGTCTCGTCGGCAAGGCCGAGGCCCACCAGATCGGCTCCGGCCCGGAGCTCACCGATCCGCTGCTCGAGCACTGGCTCGCCGAGCGCGGCCTCTTCTAGCGACGATTGCGGTATAAGCATCCGTTATGGACACGCGGCAGCTGGCGGCGTTCTGTGCCGTCGTCGAGCGGAAGAGCTTCTCGCAGGCGGCCGAGCGGCTCGGGGTCACGCAGCCGGCGGTGTCGCTGCAGGTGCGCTCACTCGAGAAGCGCCTCGGGACGCAGCTCCTCGACCGCTCGGGTAGGCGCGTCGAGCCGACCGAGGCGGGGTGGCGGCTCTACCGCGGCGCCCAGAAGCTGCTTGCGCTCGAGGAGCAGCTCGTCGCCGACGTCGCCGCCTCGAACGAGGGGGAGCTCTCCGGCGACCTCGTCCTCGGCGCGTCGACCGGCCCCGCGGCGATCGTCGTGCCGCTCCTGCTCGGCGAGTTCCAGCGGCGAACCCCGAGTGTGCGGGTGTTCCTGACGGTGTCAGACACGCATTCGATCGTCGAGCGGGTCGCCGAGCGGGAGCTCGAGCTCGGGATCGTCGGCGCCTCACGGCGCCACCGCGGCGTCCGCTTCGAGCCGTTCTTCGCCGATCAGGTGATCCTCGCGTGCCCGCCCGGACACCGCTTCGCGGGACGCACGGTCACGCTCGACGAGCTCCGCGAGGAGACGCTGATCCTCATGCAGGAGGGCGCGGGCGTGCGGCAGATCGTCGAGGACGCGTTACGCCGGCAGGGAGTCAGGCTTCGTGATCTGGACGTTCGGCTCGAACTCGGGCTCCAGGAGTCGGTGCGGCGTGCGGTCGAGGCCGGCTTCGGGGTCACGTTCATCTCGCGGACCGCGGTCGAGGCCGAGCTGGCCGAGGGTCGGCTCGCCGAGGCGCGAGTCGAGGGGCTCGACGCCAGCCGCGAGATCTCGCTCGCGTCCGCAGCCGGGCGCGCCCGCACGCGTGTCGCGGACGCGTTCGTGGCGTTCGCCCGCGAGCGCCTCAGCTAGGTCGGGCGACGAGAACGAGCGCCGTCACCGCGAGCTCGTCGAAGTCGTAACCGCGGAAGCGCGGGGCAACCTCGAGGTCGCGCAGCGAGGCGAGAGCAGCGTCGTCGCCACTCGACGGGACCTCCTCCACGATCCCGAGGCCCGCGTCGTCGAAGGCCGCGAGATAGTCGGGCCTGCGGAGCCGGTTCTGGTACAGCAGTCGCGAGTTGAAGGCCTGCCAGGCGCGGTCGGAGTAGCGCAGGAAGTTGTACGGCGAGAGGCTCCGGTCGAAGTACGAGTAGTGGTCGCGGAGGTCGATGCGCGAGCTCATGATCCCGTCCGCTCGGAGCAGCCGCCGGCACTCGGCGAGGATCGGGCCGAGGTCGCGGGCCGGGATGTGCTCGAGCGTGTTCGTGCTCGAGACGAAGTCGACCCATGCGGTCTCGAACCCGGTAGCGCGGGCGTCGCGCGGGGCGACGTACGCGATCCCGAAGCGCTCCTCGAGCTCGGCGGCGGAGGCGACGTCCGCCGCGCCGGGTCGCCGGATCAGCCGCTCGTCGCCCGAGTCCTCCAGCCGCTCGATCGTCTTGTTGACGAGCTCGAAGCGGAGGTTCGAGTGGATGTCGACGAGGACCTGCCGCTCGACGCCGAGCGCCCAGTACGCGAGCGGGACCGTGAGGTCCCAGCCGGCGCCGAACTCGTAGAAGACTGCCTCGCCCACCGCGCGCCCGCCGCCGTGCTCGGCGTACGCGCCGAGGTGGCTGACCGCCCGGTCGAACTTGCGCCGGAAGCCCGCCTCCGACGCGGGCAGCGACCGGGAGACGTGCCGCTGGAACAGGTAGTTGGCGCTCTCCGCCTTCGGGAGCGCGCTCATTCCCTTCTGCAGAGCGGCTTTCCCGAGCCAGCGCACCGCGCAAGCCTAACCAGGGGTTGACGCCGGTCCGGCCTCGTTCGACCATGCGGCGATGGTCGAGTACGCGAGTCTCGTGGCCGCGATGGCCGTCCTCGCGTCGACGCTGACCGGTGCCTTCGGCGCGAAGCTCGCAGTTCTGCCGAGCTCGACCTCGACGGCTCTCTCGGCGGTGAGCGCCGGAGCGAAGGCGCAGCACGTCCCGCCCGCCCAGGCGCGCGCCGCGTACAAGCGAGCGCCCTACTCGAAGCCGGTGCTCAAGTACCTGTTCGCGGTCGGCTGGATCGGCGGGAAGAAGGATCCGGTCTCGTGCCTGTTCGCCCGCGTGCAGCCCGAGGAGACGGCCCGCGAGGCGCTCGCCGAGATCCGCAAGCGCCCGAAGCTCGGCAGGCAGCTCGCGCGGAGAGGCGTGAGCAAGCCCGCGGCAGCGAAGGTCGTCGTCGCCGGGATCGCGTCCGCCTGCTCGTAGGGGCGAGGCGTGCCTCGCCCGGCCTACCTCAGGCTGCTTCGGGCGCGGGAGCCGGCTGACGCCGCCCGCCGAGCACGCGCCGCAGGCTGACCACGCCGAGCACCGTCGAGCCGTCGACCACCGGCAGGTGCCGGAAGCCGTTGTCGAGCATGACCTTCGCCGCCGCTTCGAGATCCATGTCGGGAGGGGCGGTCATCGGGTCCTCGGTCATCCACTGGCGCACGCGCGCGTCGCTCGTGTGAACCCGCGCGGCCATCGCACGCAGCATGTCGCGCTCGGTGAGGATGCCGATGAGGCGGCCGAAGTCCTTCACGACGACCGCGCCCGTGTTCAGCTGCGTCATCCGCTCGGCGACCTCGCCCAGGGTGTCCTCGGGCGCCACGGTGAGGAAGCTCGGGGAGACGACATCGGCGAGCGTGCCCATTGGCGCGAGTCTATCGTGATCCTCTGGATAACAGCTGATAATGACAGGCATAAGCATCTCCGCTAGGATCGGTGCGTGCTGAGCGAGGCTTCGTTCGACGTGCTCGTGATCGGGAGCGGCGCCTCCGGGCTCGCTGCGGCGGTATCGGCGGAGCACGCGGGCGCCCGCGTCGCGCTCGCGACCAAGACGACGTTGCAGGCATGCAACTCCGCGAAGGCCCAGGGCGGCATCCAGGCTGCCTTCGGCGAGGACGACTCGCCCGAGATCCACGCAGAGGACGTCATGCGGAGCTCTCATGAGACTGCGGACAGTCGGCTGGTAGCTGTGCTGACGAGCGAGGCGCCCTCCGCCATCCACTGGCTCGAGGAGCTCGGCGTCGAGTTCACGCGTTCGAACGGCGGCTACCGGCTCGCGCGCTGCGGCGGAGCGACGCGACACCGACTCCTCCAGGTCGGCGACCGCACGGGGCACGCGATCACGAAGGCGCTCCGCGAGACCTACGAGGCCGGCAGCGGCACGGTGCTTCCCCACCACGCGCTGAAGTCTCTGGAGCCGGCGGAGAACGCCTGGCGAGCGACGTTCCAGACGAAGGAGGGCATCGAGGTCCTAGCCGCGAGCACGGTAGTGCTCGGGGCCGGTGGCCGCTGCTACCTCGAGGCCGAGCAGCGCGGCGAGTTCTCGACGAACCATCCGAACGCGACCGGCGAGGTGACGCGGATCGCGCTCGAGGCGGGCGCCGAGGCGCGCGACCTCGACGCGCTCCAGTACCACCCGAACGGCGGCGCCTGGCCGTCGACGATGCAGGGCTACTCGATCCCGGAGACGACGCGCGCATACGGCGCCGTCCTGCTGAACGCGGACGGCGAGGAGTTCACCGACTCGCTCGGCGCACGGGACGCGGTCTCGCAGGCGATCTTCGACGAGGTCGAGAAGGGCAAGGGCGTCTCCACGCCGGACGGGCGGCCGGCGGTCTGGCTCGACACGACCAGGATCGCCGAGGAGGACGCGGAGATCTCGCTCCCGTACATGCTGCGGCGCTACCGCGGCGGGGGGATCGACCCGCTGACCGAGAAGATCTACACGTACCCCGTCCTCCACTACCAGAACGGCGGGCTCGTGATCGACGAGCATGCCGAGACGACCCTCGAAGGCGTCTTCGCCTGCGGCGAGATCGCCGGCGGGACGCACGGGAGGAACCGCATGATGGGCAACTCGCTGTTGGAGTGCACGGTGTTCGGGCGCCGCGCGGGTCGCGCTGCCGCGAAGAGGGCACGGTCATGAGCGACGCACCTGCCCGGCTCGACCCGGAGAAGGTTCAGTCGTTCGTCGCGAACGCGCACGGCGACCTCGAAGTCGTCCGCGCGCTGCTCGAGGAAGAGCCGGCGCTCGTGAACGCGACCTGGGACTGGGGCGGCGGCGACTGGGAGACGGCTCTCGGCGCGGCGGCGCACATGGGCCGGCGCGATATCGCGCTCTTCCTGCTCGAGCGAGGAGCGCGGATGGACATCTTCGCCGCGGCGATGCTCGGCCGCGTCGAGGTCGTGCGAACCGTGCTGGAGGCCGATCCCGGCGCGCGCGACTTTCCCGGCCCGCACGGGATTCCGCTCGTCGAGCATGCGCGGGCGGGCGGCGAGGACGCGCGTGAGGTTCTCGCGCTGCTGGAACGAAGCGCGGTTGCGCGATGAGTACGGTGGCGACCGATCTCGCACAAGCGGTGGAGGACGCGGCCGCGCACTTATACGTCTGGGCGTTGAAGGACATCCCGCAGGACCTGCGCGACGCGCTCGCCGACGCGGCCGGGAAGGAGACTTCGGTCACGGGCCAGCGCGTCCTCCAGACGATCCTCAAGAACGTGAACGTCGCCGAGGACGAGAAGAACCTCGTCTGCCAGGACACGGGCATCGCGGTCTACTACTGCCGCGTCGGCGAGGGCTTTCCCGTGCATCCGGCCCGGATCTACGAGGCGCTGAAGGAGGGCACCGAGCGCGCGACGGTCGAGCATCCGCTGCGCTCGAACACCGTCCACACGCTGACGCGCGAGAACACCGGGCAGAACGTCGGCTACCGCGTGCCGATCGTGCACTGGGACTTCGTGCCCGACTGGGATGGGTTGGATGTGAAATGCGTGCCGAAGGGGTCGGGCTCGGAGAACATGAGCTTCCTCAAGATGTGTGTCCCCGCCGACGGCGTGCGCGGGATCAAGGAGTTCGTGCTCGACTCGATCGTCGGCGCGGGAGGCAAGCCGTGCCCGCCCGGGATCGTGGGCGTCGGCATCGGCGGGTCGGCCGACTACGCGATGCACCTCGCGAAGGAGGCGATCGCGCGACCGGTGGGTACGCACAACGCGGATCCGCTCGTCGCCGAGCTCGAGCAGGACCTGTACGACCTCCTGAACGAGACCGGTGTCGGCCCGATGGGGCTCGGCGGTGACGTGACCGTGCTCTCGGTCCACGTCGAGCACGCGGACACGCACATGACGCTGAACCCCGTCGCCGTCAACTACCAGTGCTGGGCCGCGCGGCGCGCCTCGGCCCATGTCGCCGCCGACGGCACGGTCGAGTACGAGAGGGACGCTTGATGGCCGTGGCGCTGGGAACGACGAGGCCTGCGTACGAATCGGCGCTGAATCGGCACAGTCCGAGCCCGCCCGCGGACGTACACTCGGCCGTGAGGGTGGCGGGAAAGCTCCCCACCCTGGGCGGGGGAATGCGCGCACGCACGCGCGACGCTCGCGGGGAGGTCGTCTGATGGCCACGCACGAGGTCACGTTCCCGATCACCGACCCGGCCGAGATCCTGAAGCTCCGCGCAGGTGACGAGGTCGTCGTCCAGGGGCACATCATCGGGATCCGCGACCGCACGCAGATCCGGATCTTCGACGAGGGCGTCGAGCCGCCGATGGACCTCACGGGCGCGTTCCTCCTGCACACGGCGCCCGGCGTCCGCAAGCTTGGGCCAGGCCAGTACGAAAAGGTCTGCATCGGAACCACCACGAGCGCGCGCATGGTGCGCTTCACCGAGGGACTCGGCTCGCAGTACGGCGTGCGCGCGATCTGCGGCAAGGGGGGCTTCCCGGACGACGCGATCGAGCCGATGCAGCGCCTCGGGATGGTCTACTTCGCGATCGTCGGCGGGGCTGCGGCGCTCGAGACGACGCAGATCGAGGAGATCGAGGAGGTCGCCTGGGAGGAGCTCATGCCCGAGTGCCTCTGGAAGTTCCGCGTCAAGGACTTCGGTCCGCTGACCGTCGGGATCGACGCCCAAGGCGGCTCGCTGTACCGCGACGTCCAGGCGGAAGCCCGCAAGCGACTGGAGGCGATCTATGCACGGCTCTGACGGCGGCGCCAACTTCCTCGACATCCCGAAGCGCGAGGGCAAGCCGCGCAGCCGCGGGCTGACCCACGTCATCGACAAGGGCCTCAACCTGCGCGAGATCGAGGGCCTCTTCGACACGGCCGGCGAGTACGTGGACATCGTCAAGCTCGGCTGGGGCACGAGCTACGTCACGAACAACCTCGAGAAGAAGATCGCGCTCTACCGCTCGTTCTCCACACCGGTGGTCTGCGGCGGCACGCTCTTCGAGGCCGTCTACGGACAGCGCAAGATGGACGACTTCAAGCGCTGGCTCGAGCACTACCGCTTCTCGCACGTCGAGATCTCCGACGGGACGCTCGAGATCCCGCGCGAGGAAAAGCTCGAGCTCATCGCCGACTTCGCGCAGGACTTCGTCGTGCTCTCCGAGGTCGGCTCGAAGGACTCGGAGGTGAACATCGCGCCCTACCTGTGGGTGCAGTGGATGCGCGAGGAGCTCGACGCGGGCGCCTGGAAGGTGATCGCCGAGGGCCGCGAGGGCGGCACCGCCGGCATCTACCGCCCGACCGGCGAGCTCCGTACCGGGCTCGTGGACGAGATCGAGCACTCGCTGAGCTTCCACGACCTGATCTGGGAGGCGCCGACGAAGAGCTCGCAGGCCTGGTTCGTGCGTCACTTCGGGCCCGAGGTCAACCTCGGGAACATCCCGCCGGACGAAGTGATCGCGCTCGAGACGCTCCGGCTCGGGCTCCGTGCCGACACCCTGAAGGAGGTGCTCCTTGGCGGTTCCAGCCCCGCTGAGCCCGCCGCAACTCCCTGACCTCGACTTCGAGGCGATGACCGCCGAGGAGCTGATCTCGTGGTCGCACCAGTTCTTCTGGCCGCGTCTCTGCCTGACCTGCTCGTGGCAGAAGCAGTCGTCGGTGCTCGTGCACATGGTCGCCGAGCTCGGGCTGCGCATGGACACGGTCGAGCTCGACACGCACCTCTTCTTCCGCGAGTCGTACGACACGCGCGACCGGCTCGTCGAGCGCTACCAGCTGAAGCTCATCCAGCCCTCGATCCCGACGGTCGCCGAGCAGCATCGCGCCGAGGGCGCGAACCTCTGGGAGCGCGATCCCGACCGCTGCTGCCACATCCGCAAGGTCGAGCCGCTCGTGCAGGCGCTCGCGCCGTACGACGCCTGGATCTCCGGTATCCGCCGTGACCAGTCGCCGAGCCGCGCGGAGACGCCCAAGATCGAGTGGTCCGAGCGCTACCAGGTGTTCAAGATCCACCCGCTCGCGGACTGGGACGAGAAGCGGGTCTGGTCGTACATCCAGGTGAACGAGATCCCCTTCAACCCGCTGCACGAGGCGGGCTACCGCTCGATCGGCTGCATCCCGTGCACGCGCCCGACCCGGATCGACGAGGAGGAACGGGCGGGTCGCTGGGCGGGATCTGACAAGCTCGAATGCGGCATCCACGAAGACACGACACTGGAAAGGACCACATGAGTCAGCACATCCACGCGCACGAGCACCCCGAGTCCGAGACCGACCGCGGGGGCGGTTTCACGATCTGGTTCACGGGGCTCTCGGGCTCGGGCAAGACGACGATCGCGCATCACCTCGGCCCGGAGCTCGACCGCCGCAGCCTCGTCGTCGAGTACCTCGACGGCGACACCGTGCGCACGCACCTCTCCAAGGGTCTCGGGTTCTCGAAGGAGGACCGCGACGCGCACGTGGAGCGGCTCGGCTGGGTCGCCTCGCGGATCACGCGGCACGGTGGCGCGGTCATCGTCGCGGCGATCTCCCCGTACGAGCAGGCCCGCGCCAACGCGCGCGCGCTCGTCGAGGAGCACGGCCCCTTCGTGGAGGTGCACGTGAAGACCTCGCTCGAGGAGTGCGCGCGGCGCGACGTCAACGGCCTCTACGCGAAGGCCTTCGCCGGCGAGATCAAGGGCTTCACCGGCGTCGACGACCCGTACGAGGCGCCGTCCTCGCCCGAGATCGTGGTCGACACCGAAGGCGTCTCGCCCGAGGAGTCCGCCGCGGTCGTCATCTCGAAGCTCGAGGAGCTCGGGCTCGTGCCCGCGAAGGTGACCGCGTGACGGTCGCGGCCACGGACCGGCTCATCCGTCCGCACGGAGGCGCGCTCGTCGACGGGACCGGCGAGCGGCCGGACGACGCCGAGAGTCTCGAGACCGTCGCGCTCACGCCACGGGAGCTCTCCGATCTGGACATGATCGCGTCGGGCGCGCTCTCTCCTCTCGAGGGCTTCATGGGCCGCGCCGACTACGAGCGCGTCATCGAGGAGATGCACCTCGTCAACGGGCTTCCCTGGGCGCTCCCGGTGTGCCTGGCTGTCGACGCGGCGCCGTCCGGGGATCGAGTCGTCCTCGTGGACGAGGCCTCGCAGCCGGTCGCGCTGCTCGAGGTCGAGGAGGTCTACGGTTACGACAAGGCGCGTGAAGCCGAGCAGTGCTTCCGCACGCTCGACGAGGCGCATCCGGGCGTTGCCCGCCTGTACGCGCAGAAGGAGCTCTACCTCGCCGGCCGCGTCACCGTGTTCGAGCGGCCGGAGTCGAGCTTCCCGGAGCTCGCGCTCGACCCGGCCGACACGCGGCGCGTGTTCGCGGAACGCGGGTGGAAGCGCGTGGTCGGGTTCCAGACCAGGAACCCGATTCACCGCGCGCACGAGTACCTGACGAAGGTCGCACTCGAGACCGTCGACGGGCTGCTCGTGCACCCGCTCGTCGGCGAGACGAAGTCGGACGACGTTCCCGTCGACGTGCGCGTCGCCTGCTACCGGACGCTGCTCGAGGGCTATTACCCCGAGGATCGCGTCCTCCTCTCCGCGTTCCCGGCTGCGATGCGCTACGCAGGCCCGCGGGAGGCGGTCTGGCACGCGATCTGCCGCAAGAACTACGGGTGCTCGCACTTCATCGTGGGGCGCGACCACGCCGGCGTCGGCGACTACTACGGCTCGTACGACGCGCAGCTCATCTTCGACGAGTTCGCTCCGCACGAGCTCGACATCGAGCCGATGTTCTTCGAGCACACGTTCTGGTGCAACGTCTGCGGGTCGATGGCGAGCACGAAGTCGTGCCCGCACGGCTCGGACGACCGAGTCTTTCTGTCGGGAACCAAGGTGCGGGAGATGCTCGGCGAGGGCGATGTGCCGCCGGTCGAGTTCACGCGTGAGGAAGTCGCGAAGGTCCTCATCGACGCCTACCGGGGGCGTCAGGCTCCTGCCTGACCGCTGTGCGGCGATGAGCCTTGTGTGCTCGCAGACCCTGAGGCGTCGTTGTGACGAAGTCCGCACAGAGCCTCGACCCACCCGTGACGCCGTTCGCGGTAGCGTTCGTGTAGGGACACGGGAGTGCCTCTGGGGGCAGGTGGGGCGGCGTTCGGCGCGAGCGGCGCGGGTCCGGCTCCGCGGCTAGAGCATGGACTGGAAGTACACCGTCCTCGGGCTCTTCACCGGGCTCCTCGTCGGCATGACCGGGATGGGCGGCGGCTCGCTGATGACGCCGTTGCTCGTCTTCCTGTTCGGGGTCCCGCCGACGACCGCGATCGGGACGGACATCGCGCACGGCGCCGCCTTCAAGTCGGTCGGCGCGGTACAGCACCGCCGCATGGGCAACGTCCGCGCACGGCTCGCGGGCTGGATGCTGCTCGGGTCGGCGCCGCTCTCGCTCGTCGGCGTCTGGGCCGCGGTCGAGATCACGGAGCGCTACGGGGACGACGTCGAGAGCGTGATGGGACGCGTGCTGGGCGCCGCGCTCCTGTTCGGTGCGATCGGGCTCGTCGCGAAGAGCCTCGTCCGGACACCACCCGCCGGCGACGAGGGCTGGCGCTTGTCCACGCGGGATCGCGTCGCCGCGGTGCTGATCGGCGCCTTCGGCGGCTTCATCGTCGGCCTGACCTCGGTCGGGAGCGGCGTCTTCTTCGGGCTCACGCTCCTCGTGCTGTTCCCGCTCCGCGCGCACAAGGTCGTGGGCACGGACATCTTCCACGCGGCCGCGCTCCTGTATGTCGCCGGCGCCGGCCACTGGCTCGCGGGGAACGTCGACTTCGGGCTGCTCTTCTGGCTCCTCCTCGGCTCCATCCCGGGGGTGCTCGTCGGAGGGCGTCTCACGCTCGCGATCCCGGAGCACGTGCTGCGGATGCTGCTCGCGTGCGTCCTCGGACTCGCCGGGATCAAGCTCCTGGACGTCCCGGGAGCGAGCGTGATCGTCGTCGTCGCGCTCTCCGCGGGCGCCACGGCGCTCCTCGTCTGGATCGGCCGGACGAGCTGGGCCCGGCTGCAGCGCAGCCGAACGGCAACTCAAAGCCAGGCCGAGGCTCGGTAGCATCGCCCCGCTATGCGCAGGGTTCCTGCTCTCAGGCGCGGGCTCGAGCTCCGCTGACCGGGAACCCGGTGGCGAGGCTCCCGCAACTCCTCTTCGTCGTCGTCCTGCTCGGCGCGACTGCCGCCGCATTCGCCGTCACGGAGCGGCTGAAGCTCGAGCGGAGCCCGATCACGGGCACGCGCGTCACCCGCGAGTTCTCCCCGGTCTGTGAATGCCGTCAGGACGTGGCGGTGATCTCGTTCGTGCTTCGGCGGGCGGCCACGGTGACGGTGCGCGTGCTCGACGCGGACAACGAGACCGCGCGCACCCTCGTCCGTGACCGCGACGAGCCGTCCGGGCGCGTCTCGTTCACATGGGACGGGCGGGACGACGCCGAGCGCGTCGTCGCCGAGGGTCGCTACCACCCTCGCGTCGAGCTCGAGGAGCACGGCCGTACGATCGACTTCCCGAACCAGATCCGCGTGGACAAGACCGCGCCGCGGATTCGCTTCGGCCGGGTCTTCCCGCGCGTCTTCTCGCCCGACGGCGACGGCAGCCGCGATCGCGTGTCGGTGCAGTTCACGGTCGACGAGCGGAGCAGGCCCGTGCTGCTCGTCGACGGCAAGCAGCGCCTGGTGGGCAAGTTCACCCCCGAGAGCGGCCGGCTCGTGTGGCACGGAGACGGGACGACTGCGCGCCCCGGCATGTACGAGCTCAGGCTCCGAGCGGAGGACGAGGCGCGGAATCGCGGGAGCACCCTCCGCGTCGTGCCCGTGCTCGTCCGATTTGTCACGCTCTCGCGAGAACGGGTCGAGGTCGAGGCGGGGAGGCGCTTCCGGGTGCGCGTGTCGAAGGATGCAGCGAGCTACCGCTGGCTCTTCGCCGGCCAACGCGGCACTGGACGCACCAGCGTGCTGCGGCTGCGTGCGCCGGAGGAACCCGGCGAGTACCGGCTCTACGTCATCGTCGGTAGCCACGCGGACAGCGCGGAGGTCATCGTCACGGAGCCGGAGGAGCAGGCGGAGTGAGGCCGCCGCTGTTCGTGCTCGGCGTCAGCCGCTCCGGCACGACGCTCCTGCGCGTCATCCTCGACCGCTCGCCGGGCATCGCGATTCCGGACGAGTCGTTCTTCATCCCGGTGCTCGCGCGCCGTCACCGCGGCCGGGTCGATGCCGTACAGGTTCCTCGAGGATCTGCGACGCCTCCCCGTACTGGCCAGCTGGGGCGTGTCCCTGGAGGACATCGGCCGCCGGCTACGTCCCGAGATGGAGGTCGGGGACGCGATCGCGGCGATCTACGAGTCGTATGCCGCAGGCGAGGGCAAGCCGCGCTGGGGGGACAAGACGCCGATGTACATGCGCTACCTGCCGGTGCTCGAGCATCTGTTCCCGGGCGCGCAATACGTCCACCTCATCCGGGACGGGCGCGACGCGGCCGTCTCGTTCCTGCGGATGCCGGCCGGGACGTACACCCGCACGTGGGCACATCCGGACACCGCGAGGGAGTTCGCGCGGCTGTGGCGGACGGAGGTGCGCGCTGCCCGCGAGGTCGGCGCCCGCGCTCGCCCGGGGCGCTACCTCGAGGTGCGCTACGAGGCGCTCGTCTCCGAGCCGCAGGAGGTGGTGACGTCGATCTGCGCGTTCGCGGACATCCCGTTCGTCCCGGAGATGCTCGAGTACACGGGTCAGGTCGACGTCTCGGCCAAGCCGCACCAGCAGCGGCTCCTGCAGCCTCCGACGGTCGGCGTGCGCGACTGGCGGACCGAGCTCGGCGCCGACGAGGCGCTCGCGTTCGAGGCCGTCGCAGGCGATCTGCTCGTGGAGCTCGGATACCCGCTGCTCTCGCCTCCGGCCCGTCCGCCGGGGCTACGGGAGCGGGCAGGAATCGCGTCGTACCGCGCGCGCCTGGCGGCGTGGGACGGCACCACAGCGGCCGTCCAGCGCTCTCCGCTCTGGCGCCTGCGTCACCGCGCGGGCGAGGAGCGCGGCCGGGGTCGCGACTCGGCGGCCGGCTGACGCGGTGCGTTGCGGCCGCGGAATGCCATGAGGCGGCCGTTGAGCGAGAAGTAGTACGACCGCTCGGTCGCGATCCCGGGCGAGTACTTCCCGAGCGGCAACTGCCAGTCGATCGAGCCGTCCGTGACCCGTGCGGCGTAGGTGCGGTGCGCGGGCGTCGAGAAGAACACGTGCTTCCCGATGACCACGGGTGCGCCGAGCATCCGGCCGCCGGCCCAGCGGCTCCAGAGCTCGGCTCCGGTCGAGGACGAGAACGCCCGCAGGCGTCCGTCGAAGCCGCCGGCGAAGACGCGCCCGTTGGCCACGGCCGGCGTCGTGTAGCCGTAGCCGCCGACGCGCGCCGTCCACACGACGTCGCCGTCGCGAGCGTCGAGCGCGACGACCTTCCCCGACCGCGCCACCGAGTAGATGCGCCGCCCGTCGGACGCCGGGCTGGCGTAGAAGCTCTCGTAGCGGAACGAGTCGCGCTTGAGGTACGTCGTCCACAGCTCGCGGCCGGTGCGCGCGTCGACGCAGAGGATCGAGCCCGCGTACGTCGTCACGCAGGCGCGCCCGCCGAAGACCGACGGGCTGGCGTTGATCCGCCCTCGGGTCTGGTAGGCCCACCGGACCTTCCCCGTGTCCGAGTGCACGGCGAAGAGCCGGCCGTCGTGGGAGCCGAAGTAGACGAGGCCCTTCACGGCCACGGGCGACGACTCGACCTTGCCGGCGGTCTGGACGCGCCAGACAGGTCGTCCGCGTGTGCGATCGAGCGCGGTGACGGCGCCCGACTGCGACGCGACGATGACGCGAGGACCGTCGATCGCCGGGCTGGACGGGAGCGTGCCCCCGACCTGCCGGCGCCAGCGCACCTTGCCGGTCTCGGACTCGATCGCGAAGGTGTTGCCCTCGACGGTGTTGACGTAGAACGTCCCGTCGCAGTACGTCCCCGGGAACTCGATGTAGCCGCCCAGCCCGCGTGTCCACATCGCCTTCTTCCGCGGCAGCCCGAGCTTCGCGTGCGGGCGGGCGAGCGAGCGGCGGGGCTCGCCGCCGAACTCCATCCAGCACTGGCGGTCGCTCGCCGGCTCCTTCGGCGGCGGTGGCAGGAGCGGTCTCGTCGACTGTGAGACGGTGATGTCGTCGAGCTCCGTGTCGAGCGCTCCCGCGTCGCGGTCGAGCGACAGCCAGAGCGCGACTCCGACTCCTGCAAGCGCGACGACGAGTACGGCGACGACCGCGATGATCCATTTGAGGGCTCTGGGCATAAACGAAGTGCCGGGCGAGCCGGCACGTCTCCAGTGTGCCAGCCGCTACAGATTGCCCTCCGCGACTCTGCCGGAAACAGCGAGTGAAGCTGCCGTTAAGCCGAGAACGCCCCAGGTCAGCGGATCCTCGAAGAACCCTGCATAGAGCAGCGAATGCGCCGTCAGGACAACGAGCACGGCGCCGAGCCCGACACCGAGCAGCCGGTCTTTGCGCGCGACGAGGACGAGGGCCCACGCGGCCGCCGCGAGGAGCCACGCGTAGAGCGCGAAGCCCAGCACTCCCTGCTCGGCCAGCACCGTCAGCGGCGTCGTATGCGAGGCGTTGCGGTTCGGCGAGCCCTCGCCCGAGAGGTCGGTGCTCGCGCGGGGCTGGCCGCCGATCCCGACGCCGGCGACCGGGCGCTTCTCGAACACGTCGAGCGTCACCGACACGAGCCGCGAACGGCCGCTCGTCACGTCCTGCGCCGGGCGGTTGCCGATCGCGTCCGCGGCGACTGCTGCCGCGGCCAGGGTCGCCGCGAGGGCGCAGGCCAGAAGTGCGACCCGCAGCCACTTCCCGAGCACGAGCAGCGCGACCCCGAACGTCACGACGAACAGGGCGACGAAGCTCGACTGCGAGTACGAGTAGAAGAGCCCCCAGAAGAGGAAGGCGCCGATCGCGGCCGCCGCCACCCAGTCGATGGGCCGGTTGCGCCGGAGCAGGACCGCGACGAGAAGCACCGCGATCGGGATGACGAGGTGGCGGCCGTACAGGCTCGGGTCCTTGAACAGCGACGTCACGCGAAAGAAGGACGTGTACGCGTTCGCGACCGCGACGTCCCGCGCGAAGAACAGCGTTCGCGTCTGCGCCTGCCAGACGCCGATGGCGGCGAAGAGCGTCCCGAGCACGAGCAGCGTCCCGACGAGCGCGCGCGGAAGCCATGCGGCAAGCGGCGCCCGCGCGACGACCGCGAACCCCGCCGCGAACGGGAACACGAAGAACGCGAGCGCGATCGCGCCCGCGCGGTCGTCCCACGTCCACAGGTACGAGATCGAGCCGAACGTCGCGATCGCGGCGACGGGAAGCGCAAGGAGGAGAGGGAGCGCGGGCGGCTGCGCGCCGCGAAGGATCCGGTACGCGAGCGCGAGCACCGACGAGGCGAGCACGAGGTAGAGCGGCAGGAGCAGGAACGCCTCCTCGTCGCCGAGCTCGACCGGGATCCGGAAGGGCGCGACCACGAGGAGGACGACCGGGACGACCGCGGGATAGCGGACCAGCGGGATCGCGCCGAGGGCCGCCGCGGCGAGACCTACGACCAAGAGCGCGAGGCCGGCCGGTTCGGTCAGGAGCAGCTCGACGTCGTCGTCGCCGACGAGCGAGCGCCCGAGCCCGGCGGAGGCGATCCCGAGGAGCGCGAGGCCGGCGAGGGGCGTGAAGCGGTCGCGGGGAAGGACGGCGAGCACGACGCCGAGGGCTCCGACGAGCGCGAACACCTGAGCGGCGTCGGTGTGCTCCACGGAGTGGGACGTTACGCGTTCGCGCTGGGCGACTCGACCAGTGCTCCGGAGGCCGAGGTGGCGCCGTGAAGGGTCGCCTCGAGGGTGGCGAAGTCGGCACTGAATCGTGATCCATGCGTACGCAGATCGTCGCTACGCTGACCGCAGGGATCTCGGGGATCCCCTGGGGGCATTTGGCGAGGCGTTCGGGCCGGGACTGCGACGAGTCCGTGTGGCTCGTTGCGCCGTGTGCTCCGGTGGTTGAATAGCGCGGTGATCGAGTCCTGGAAGCGCGCGCTCGTGCTCGCGCCGCATACGGACGACGGCGAGCTCGGATGCGGCGGGACGATGGCCAGGCTCGTCGAGGGCGGCTGCGAGGTCCGCTACGTCGCGTTCTCGATCGCGACCCGCTCGCTACCGGAGGGCTTCGAGCCGGACACGCTGGCTCGGGAGGTGCGCCAGGCGACGGCCGAGCTCGGTCTCGGAGAGGAGCACCTGACCGTGCACGACTTCGACGTCCGCACCTTTCCCGACCGCCGGCAGGACATCCTCGAGCTGCTGGTCGCGCTGTGGGAGGAGTGGAAGCCGGACGCGGTCTTCCAGCCGTCGCACCACGATGTCCACCAGGACCACCAGACGATCGCGCAGGAGGGTCTGCGCGCGTTCAAGCGGACGACGATCCTCGGGTACGAGATCCCCTGGAACAACTTCGACTTCTCGTACGGCGCCTACATCGCGCTCGAGGAGCGCCATGTCGAAAGGAAGTGCGCGGCGCTCTCCTGCTACGCCTCGCAGCAGCACCGGCGCTACGCGGATCCCGAGTACGTCCGGAACCTCGCGCGCGTCCACGGCGTGAACGTGAATCGCGAGTATGCGGAGTGCTTCCAGGTGTACCGCATCGTCGTCTGAGTGCCTTCGGGAGCCAGGCTCTTCGCTTCGCCACGGGCGCCGACGGCGACGGGCGAGCCGGCAGCTGGGCGACGCCTCCACCCACAACCACGCGTCCGGACACGCGTCCCCACGCACCCCCAGGGGCACTCCCGTGTCCCTGAAGACACGGTATCGGCGCTTCCCTCACGCGTGGGTCACGACTTCGCGCCAACTTGCCTGCAGCGAGCCTGTCGCGACTCCTCGATCGGATCGTCGGGGCGACTCATAGACTGACCTCGTGACGCGCCTCTTCGAGCCCGGCGAGGCCGCCGCCGTCGCGCGCTCGCGCGACCGCTTGCCCGCCGTCGTCGTCGACGTCGGGTGGGTCAACGGGCTCGCCGCGATCCGTTCGCTGGGGCGGGCGGACGCGCCGGTCGTCGCGGTGGATCACCGGCCGTGGGCGCTCGGGTTCCGGTCCCGGTACGCGCTTCCGGTACTTGCGCCGGAAGCCGGGGCCGACGAGGACGGGTTCATCGGGCGCCTCGTCGAGCTCGGGGACGCGCTCGGCCGGCCGGCACCGATCTTCCCCACGCACGACGTGTGGCTGAACGCGATCGCGCGCCGGCAGGCGGAGCTCGGGGAGCGCTTCCTCTACCCGTTCCCGTCGTGGGACGCGCTCGGGCGGATCCAGAGCAAGCGCGCCCAGCTCGAAGCCGCGGAAGCCGCGGGTGTCGACGTGCCGCAGACCGGCCACCCCCGTTCTGCGGCCGAGGCTCTCGGCTTCGCGCGCGATTTCGGCTTCCCGGTGCTCGTGAAGCCCGCCGACCCGATCGAGTTCAAGCGCCGCCACAGGCGCCAGGCGTTCCGCTGCGAGACCGAGGCCGAGCTCGAAGCCGCGTACGCGCAAGCGGAGGCGCACGAGCCGATGGTGCAGGAGCTGATCCCCGGCGGCGACGACGCTTTGTACACCGTCGGGAGCTACCTCGACGCGGCTGGGAAGCCGCGCGGCGTCTTCAGCGGGCGCAAGCTCCGGCAGACGCCACGGCTCGTCGGGACGTGTCGCGTCGGCGAGGCGCTCTGGGTGCAGGAGGTCGTCGACGCGGGCTTGCGGCTGCTCGGGGCTGTCGGCTACAGAGGCATCTCGCAGGTCGAGTTCAAGCGCGACCCGCGGGACGGGCGCTTCAAGCTCATGGAGATCAACCCGCGGCTCTTCCAGTGGCACGGGCTCGCCGCAGCCTGCGGGGTCGACCTGCCGCGCCTCGCCTACGAGGACCTGCTCGGGCTCGAGAGAGCTCCTGCGTCGATGAACGGGCGCCGGCGGCGGTGGGCGATCACGTTCCTCGCGGGCGAGTCGCCGGCTCTGCTGCGGCCGCCGTACGTCGATGCGGTGTTTGCGCACGACGACCTTCGCCCTGCGGCCGTGTACGCGGCGCGCGTCGTCCGGAGCCTCGTCCGCTGATCCCGGAGAATGTCGAGCGCCGGGCGCGCTGGGTGCTGGAGACGCTCGGCGCCCGCAACGTCGTGCTCGGGGATGACCTGCCGTACCACGCGGAGGCATGGGAGCAGGTCGCGCGTGGCGAGCGGCCGGCAAGCGACGACCTCGCGGCGGCGTTCTTCCACCTCGCTCGTGTCGAGGAGCTGGACGGGCCGAAGGACGAGCACGGACGATTCCTCGGTGCCTCGTCGTGCCTCGACCCGCTCGATCCACCTCTCGAGCGGCTGCGCCGAGAGCTCGGGCTCGCGCCGCCCGAGTGGCGTGGTGCGCGGTTCGCGGTCGCGCTCACGCACGACGTCGACGTGCCCTGGCGCTGGACGCGTCGCGCAGTGCGAGGCACCGCCGGGCGTCTGAAGTCGCACGTGCTGGCGCGCCGCCGGCGGGCGGCGGTTCGGGAAGCCCGGGCGCTCGCGGGGCTGCCGCTGCACAAGCTCCGCGGGACCGACCCGAACTGGTGCTTCGAGGCGTTGCTCGAGGCGGAGGGCGAGCGCGACGCGTCCTCGACGTTCTTCCTGCTCGCCGGTCACTCGGACCCGCACGACGGCCCGTCTCCGGAGACGTACGCGCGCCTGCGGCCTCGGCTGGTGGAGACGATCTTCGGCGGCGGCGGCGAGGTCGGGCTGCACGGGAGCTATCGAGCTGCTCGCGACCCGGCGCTGCTCGCGCACGAGGTCGAGACGCTTGCGGGGCTCGGCGTGGAGGCGCGGGGCCAGCGCTACCACTACCTCCGCGTCGACCCGCACGCGAACCTTGCGCCGCTCGCAGGGCTCGGGCTCCGGTACGACACGTCGCTCGGGTTCTCGGACGCGCTCGGGTTCCGGGCGGGGATCGCGCAGCCGTTCCGGCCGTGGAGCTTCGAGACGGAGAGCCCGCTCGACCTCGTCGAGGTCCCGCTCGCGGCGATGGACGTGACGCTCGGAGAAAACCGGTACCTGGGGCTATCGGCGCGAGAAGCGGAGCGTCCTCTGCTCGAGCTCCTCGACCAGGCCGCGGAGCATGGAGGCGGCTTTGCCCTGCTCTGGCACACGGATCGTTTCGACCGGGCGACGGCGCAGGGCTGGGACCGGCTCTATTGGCGTGTGCTCGATGCGGTGCGGGAGCGCGGCGGAGTGTGTCTCTCGGCCGGCGAGCTCGCCGCAGCCGCGGACGTCTGGCTCGGCTAGCTGGGAGAATCCCGTCGTGCCCGCCGCCTCGACGCTACGCCGATCCGGCGCGTACCGCTCGCTACGGCGCGCGCTCCGTGCCGCCGCGCATCCGCGCGAGTCGGCGCACCGGCGGCTCGTGCGGCGGCGCTTCGAGGATGCGTTCCTGCACGACCGAAAGGCGCTCGACGCGTACGAGCGCGAGATACGCGAGAGCGGGCTCCTCGACCGCATCCGCGAGAAGCGGCTCGAGTACGACGAGCTGCTCGCGGCGTCCGGAAGCGACGGCTACACGCCCGGCGGCATCGGGCTCGCCGAGCGGATCTACCTGTACGCGATCTTCCGCACTCTCAGGCCGAAGGTCGCCGTGGAGACCGGCGTCGCGAACGGGTTCTCGACCGCGTTCGCGCTGCTGGCGCTCGAGCGAAACGGCGAAGGCGAGCTGCACTCGATCGACTATCCGCGGACCTTCGACGAGAACGCGGAGTCGTTCCACGAAGGCATCGGAAGCGTCGGCGTCCCCTCCGAGCACGAGTCGGGCTGGCTCGTGCCCGAGCGGCTGCGCGAGCGCTGGACGCTCCGGCTCGGCCGCAGCCAGGACGAGCTTCCGCCGCTCCTCGAGAGCGTGGGCACGATCGACTTCTTCCTGCACGACAGCGAGCACTCGTACGAGTGCATGCGCTTCGAGTTCACGAGCGCGTGGCCGGCGCTGCGGGAAGGAGGCGTCCTCGTCTCGGACGACGTCAACTCGACCGCCGCCTTCCCCGAGTTCGCTCGCGAGCAGGGTCGCGAGCCGATCGAGCTCGGTCGCGGGATGGCGTTCCTCGTCAAGTAGGGGCGAGGCTGCCTCGCCCTCGTCCCTGGTCAGCGCGCGAGCCGCAGGCGGGCCCCGATCGCCCGGCGCTCCTCGGGGAGGTAGAAGCCCGCGGGGAAGAGCAGTAGCGGATAAGAGAGCGAGAGCAAGAGCGCCACCGGAAGCCCTGCGCCGGCGAGCTTGCCGGCGACCACGAGCGCAACCCCCGCTCCGGCGGCGGTGAGGACACGACGCCACTGGTACGGCACCGGGTAGACCCGCTGTGCCCACCAGGTCATGCCCGCGAACATCGTCACGAAGGCTGCGATGGTCGCCACCGCCGCGCCCATCATTCCGAAGGGCGGGATGAGGACGAGGTTGAGGACGACGTTGACGACCGCTGCCACTCCGGTCACGACCCAGTTGAACTGCGTCCGGCGCACGCGGCCGATCCCGATCACGACGACGACGTAGCCGGCGAAGGCCACGACCGCGAATGAGAGGGGCGCGACGACGCGGGACGACTCGGCGAAGGCGGGAGTCGCGATCCAGTCGACGAGCCAGGGCGACAGGAGCCCGAGGCCGGTCGCGACCCAGGTCGTGATCAGCACCACGTAGGTCAGCACGTACGAGTACGTCCTGCGCGCCTCGTCCTCGTCCTCGATCGAGTACGCGAACGCGGGCCAGCCGGTGCGGAAGGCGGTGAGCAGGATCGCCATCGCCGAGGCGATGCGGACGCCGATCGAGTACAGGCCGACCTCCTCCGCATCCGCGAGCTTGATGAGGAAGAAGCGGTCGCTGAAGTTCGTGATCCACAGGAACACCGCGCTTGGGACGAGCGGGATCCCGAAGCGGTTCATCTCGCGCAGCAGGCCGCGGTCGAACTGGAGGCCGAGCTGCTCGCGGCGGTAGCCGATGAGCCCGGCGTAGACGAGGAGCGTGCCGGTGAAGCTCCCGACGATGACGCCGAGCGGCCCGGCGTCGTAGCGGATGACGAGGAGCAGCGTCGCGGCGATCGTGATCCCGACGTTCACGAGGCTCGCGATCACGTACGCAACCGAGCGCTCCTCCACGCGGAAGAGGGACGTGAGTTGCTCGTAGTTCATCTGCGCCCACAGGCCGACGAAGGCGGCGGCGACGAGCTCGGTGTCGTCCGAGGAGTCGAAGAGGAGGATCGAGATCTCGCGCGAGAAGAGGAGGCCGAGGACGAGCCCGACCGTCGCGGCGCCCATCGTGAACCAGAACGACGTCCGCAGCACGAGGCGGCGGTGCGCCGGTTCCGGCGAGTCGAAGTAGAAACGCATGAACGCGTTCGTGATCCCGAGCCTCAGCGTGATGACGAGGACGGTCGTGAGCGCGACGAGGATCTCGACCGTGCCGTAGTCAGCAGGCGTGAGGTAGCGCGTATAGACGGGTAGCAGGAGGACCGCGAGGATCCGCTGCACGAGCCCGCCGAGCCCGTAGATCGCGGAATGCTTTCCGAGCCGTCTGAGCTGCGGGCCGAGCGCCACTACGGGGCGAGAGTAGAGCTAGGGGAGGCCGACGGTCGGTACCTACGCGCCGCCGGGCGGGAGGAGCCAGGGCGCGAGCTTGTTCCAGCGGTCTATCGCGCACCCGTCCTGACGGCTGAAGCCCGTGAAGATCCGCCGGCCCTTGACCTTCCCGACGACGCGCGCGACCTGCGGGCCGCCGTAGATCTGGAGGCACGCGACGTTCCTCGGAGTGGGCGCGAACAGCTTTGCGCCGCCGGCGTTGAGCTTCCGGCACGCGACGGCCGGCCGGGCAAGGGTCCCGCGCGCAGGCGCGCACTTGACCGTCCACGTCAGCTTGCCGCCGTTGCCGGGGCCCCCCGGCCAGTACGTCACCGTGAGCGACGTCGTAGACGCCGTCTCCGCGGCGGCGCTCGTCCCGCAGGCAGCGAGTGCGACCGTGAGTGCGAGCAGGAGCAGGGCGCGCATGTGCCAAGAGTACGACGCCCGTCTCACACGCGGACTTGACAAGCGCGGTGTTGTGAGTGAATAATCACTACCTTCATGGCGACCACGACCAGGCAGACTGCAGCCGAGCGCCGCGAGGCCGTGCTCGTGGCGGCGAACGTCGAGTTCGCGCTCCGCGGGCTCCACGGGGCTTCCACGGACGCGATCGCCCGCCGGGCCGGCATCTCGCAGCCGTACCTCTTCCGCCTGTTCGGCTCGAAGAAGCGGCTCTTCATCGCCGCGATCGAGGACTGCCTCGCGCGCACCCTCGAGTCCTTCCGCGCCGCGGCCTCGGGGAAGTCGGGGCAGGACGCGCTCAAGGCCATCGGGGACACGTATGCAGCGTCGATCGAGAGCGACCGCACGATGCTCCAGGGCCAGCTCCAGTCGTATGCCGCGTCCGTCGAGGACGCCGACATCCGCGAGGTGACCGCACGCGGCTTCGGCCGGCTCGTCGACTACGCCGAGACGGTCTCCGGAGCCGACCGGGCCACGATCTCGGCCTTCTTCGCGAAGGGGATGCTCATGAACGTGCTCGCGGCCATGGACTACTCGCTGACCGACGAGCCGCGCGACTCGTGGGCGGCACGCCTCGCCGAGGGGTGCAGGGACCCCGAGTAGAGGGCCTCTCTTTTTTCCCTGCTAATTGAGTGATCAGTCACTACATCCAAGTCAGATCCGGAAGGAGTTGAGATGAAAGCCGGAACAAGAATCTTTCCGCCGGCCATCTGGACGTTCGTCGTCACCTCGATCGCGCTCTTCATGGTCGTGCTCGACAACCTCGTCGTCTCGACTGCGCTTCCGGTGATCCGCGTCGACCTCGGCGCCTCGATCGAGGAGCTCGAGTGGACGGTCAACGCGTACACGCTCACGTTCGCGGTCTTCCTGCTCACGGGCGCCGCGCTCGGCGACCGCTTCGGGCGGAAGCGCATGTTCATGCTCGGAGTCGGGATCTTCACGGCCGCCTCGGCGGCGGCCGCGCTCGCACCTTCGGCCGACTGGCTGATCGCAGCCCGGTCGGTCCAGGGTCTCGGCGCCGCGATCGTCACGCCGCTCACCCTGACCATCCTGAGCGGGGCGGTCTCGCGTGAGCGACGCGGCGCCGCGCTCGGAGCCTGGTCCGGGATCGCCGGCCTCGCCGTCGCCATGGGGCCGCTCGTGGGCGGCGCCGTCGTGGACGGCATCTCGTGGCAGTGGATTTTCTGGCTCAACGTTCCCGTGGGTCTCGTCCTGCTGCCGCTCGCGACGCAGCTTCGCGAGTCGACTGGTCCGGACAAGGCGCTCGACCTCCCGGGTCTCGGGCTGGCGAGCGTCGGGATGCTCGGGCTCGTGTGGGGCCTCATCCACGGCAACGGCGACGGCTGGACGAGCCCCGGCATCGTCGGTGCTCTGGTCGTGGGCGTCGTCGGGCTGGCAGCGTTCGTGGCCTGGGAGCTCCGGGCGCGCGAGCCGATGCTGCCGATGGGCTTCTTCCGCGACCGCGGCTTCGCTGCCGCGAACGCGGCTTCGCTGCTCATGTACTTCGGGATGTTCGGCTCGATCTTCCTGCTGACGCAGTTCTTCCAGACCGCGCAGGGGTACTCGCCGCTCGAGTCGGGGCTCCGCGTGCTCCCGTGGACGATCATGCCGATGTTCGTCGCGCCGATCGCGGGCGCGCTCTCGGATCGCATCGGAGGGCGGCCGCTCATGGCGCTGGGGCTGGCGTTGCAGGCGATCGGCCTGGGGTGGATCGCCGCCGTCTCGACGGCGACGGTCGGCTACTCGTCGCTCGTGCTCCCGTTCGTGCTCTCCGGGATCGGGATGGCGCTCTTCTTCGCTCCCGTCGCGAACGTGGTCCTCTCGGCCGTCCGGCCCGAGCAGGAAGGCAAGGCATCGGGCGCCAACAACGCGATCCGCGAGGTCGGAGGCGTCCTCGGCGTGGCGGTGCTCGCATCGATCTTCGCTCGCGAGGGCGGCTACGAGACGCCGGTGACCTTCAACGACGGGATGGTGCCGGCTCTCTGGGTCGGCGCGATCGTGGTCGGGGTCGGGGCGGCGCTCGCGCTCCTCATCCCGCGCAAGCGGCGCCCGCAGGAGGCGACGGTCGCGCCGTCGGAGCCGCTCGTCCCGCAGGCCGAAGCGGCCTGAGACTTGCCCTGAGACCTGCTCAGTGCGGCCGTGTCCCCGTCGGACACGGCCGCACGGGCCTTCGAGTACTCGTGCGGGAATCCGGCTCTGCCTGCGCCTAGACCGTCACGTAACAGCGCCGATCTCTCCACGAGAGACATGACTCAGGGACAGTCCCTCGTCATGACCGCTGCGGACGGGGGATCTGTGCCGAAAGCGTGACGATCGCTCCGGGAGGACAGGACCGTGGTCGCGTGACGGCCGGGCGCCTCGCCGGGCTTCGCCTCGCCGGGAGCGCTGGTACCGTCGCCGCGTGTCGAGCGAGGACGCGCCGCGGTACGTACCGCCTGACGCTCTGGCGACGCCGCGCTACGCGGGCGTGAAGACGTTCGCGCGCTGCCCGCTCGCAGACGACCCCGAGGGCGTCGACGTCGCCGTCCTCGGGATCCCCTTCGACACCGCGACGACGAACCGGCCCGGTGCGCGCTTCGGGCCCGAGGCCGTCCGCTCGGCTTCGATCGCGCTCCGCCCCTACAACCCGGTCCAGGACGCGCAGGTGTTCGGCCGCTTGTCGGTCGCCGATCTCGGCGACGTCCCCGTCACCCCCGGGAACGCCGAGCGGACCGTCGCGCAGATCGCGGAGGCCCTCGAGCCGATCGTCCGCTCGGGAACCAGGACCCTCTGCCTCGGCGGAGACCACCTCGTCGTTCTCGGAGAGCTCCGCGCGCACGCGGCGGTCCACGGCCCGCTGGGGCTCGTCCTGCTCGACGCGCACGCGGACGTCTGGGACCTCTACGTCGGCGAGCGCTACTACCACGGCTCCCCTTTCCGCCGCGCTCTCGAGGAAGGGCTCGTCGACCCCTCGCGCTCGCTGCTCGCCGGGATGCGCGGATCGCTCTACGGCCCCGAGGACGTGGCGATGCCGGCCGAGCTCGGCTTCGAGGCGATCTCGGGCGACGAGCTCGTCACGCTCAGCCCTGACACGTATGCGGCTCGCGTTCGCGACCGCGCCGGCGACGGGCCGCTCTTCCTCTCCTTCGACGTCGACGTGCTCGACCCGGCATACGCGCCGGGCACGGGAACGCCCGAGGCAGGCGGGCTGACGACGCGGGAGGCCTTCGGCTATCTGCGCGCCCTCCGCGGGCTCCGTTTCTCGGGCTACGACGTCGTCGAGGTGAGCCCGCCGTACGACGGGCCGGGGCAGCCGACGGCCGTCGCCGCGGCGAACGCCGCCTTCGAGCTCCTCACCCTCGACGTCCTCGGCTGGAAGAGATGAGCCGCCGTATCCGCGTCCTCGGGACGCTCGTCCTCACTGCAGCCGCCATCGCCTATCTCGTATGGAAGGTCGACCTCGGCACCACGCTCGACGTCCTCTCCGAGACGAGCGTCGGGTGGTTCGTCGCCGCCGCGGCGATCATGGTGCTCACCGTGCCCGTCTTGGCCGCGCGCTGGGACGCGCTGCTCCGCGCGCACGGGATCCACGAGCGCCTCCCGTGGCTGACGCGCGCCTACTTCGTCGCCTACACGGCCGGCCAGATCCTGCCCACGGCGCTCGGTGGCGACGCCGTACGCGTCCTCGACACCGCCCGCCGCCACGCGGGACGCACGGCCGCGATCACCGGCACCGTCGTCCTCGAGCGCGGCCTCGGAGGCGCCGCCACCGTCCTCCTCGGCGCCGCGGCGTTCCTGCTCGCGATCGGCCGCTACGACGTGAGCGCGTACCTCTGGCTCGAGGGCGTGTTCGTGTTCGCGACGATCCTGCTCGCGTTCCTCTTCTTCGCCCGCTCCGCCCGGCCGCTCCTGCGGCGCACGCAGCCGCTCCTCGAGCGGGCCCGCCTCGCCAGACCGCTGCGCGCGTTCTACGAGAGCGTCCACCACTACCGCGGGCGCCCGCGGCTCCTGCTCGCGGTCGCGGGAGTCAGCCTCGCGGTCCAGGCCGTGCGCGTCCTCGCGATCTGGGCGTGCGCGAAGGCGGTCGGGATCGAGCTGGGCGTGGTCGCGTACTACGTGATGGGGCCGCTGCTCTTCCTCGTCATGCTCGTCCCCTTCACGCTGAACGGGATCGCCGTGCGCGAGGCGTTCTTCGTCAGCTTCCTCGGGAGCCTCGGCGTCGGCGCGGACGAGGCCTTCGCGGCCGGGTTCCTCTTCTTCCTGGTCACGGTCGTCATGGCGCTTCCGGGAGCCGGCGTGCTTGCCTGGGAAGGGCTCCGCGGAGGAAGAGCGCGCCCGCGGGTCGAGCATGGCTGACGACGAGACGGACGTGGCGGTCGTCGTCGTCACGTACGACGCGCTCCCCTGGATCGAGCAGTGCCTGGAGAGCGTGCGCGGCGTCCCGACCGTCGTCGTCGACAACGGCTCGAGCGACGGGACGGTCGCCTTCGTGCGCGAACGCTTCCCCGAGGTGCGCGTGATCGAGTCCGAGAACCGCGGCCTCGCCGCTGGCTGGAACATCGGCCTGCGCGAGACCGAGAGCCGCTACGCGCTGATCCTGAACGCGGACGCATGGCTCGTCGGCGACGCTCTCTCACGCCTCGTCGAGGCGGCGGACGAGCGGCCGCGCGCGGCCGTCGTCGGCCCCCGCCTCTCGAACCCGGACGGGACGCTCCAGCGCTCCGTGCGGGGATTTCCCACCCTCTGGCGCCTCGCGACCGAGTACTTCTTCCTGCGCAAGCTTGCGCCCGGTACCTCCGCCCTGAATGCTTTCTATGCGGGCGGGTTCGATCACGACGAGGTACGCGAGGTGGAGGTCGTCATGGGTTCGTGCATGCTCGTTCGCCGCGACGCCGTGAGTGAGGCGGGAACGCTCGACGAGGACTTCTTCCTCTTCAGCGAGGAGACCGACTGGTGCTACCGCTTCCGGGAGGCGGGCTGGCAGGTCGTGTTCTTCCCGGGCGCGGAGTGCGTGCACGTACGCGGGTGCCTCGCACGGCGGCCGCCTCTACCGCGAGAACCTGCGCGGGCACCTGCGGTTCATCGCCAAGCATCGGGGCGTTCGTCAGGCGAGCTATGCGCGCCGGGTGCTCCTCGCCGCCCTTCGCCTCCGCGGGCTCGTGTTTCGCGGCGATCGCGGCGCCACCTACCGCGAGGCCGCGGACTGGCTCGCGTCCGGCGACGTGGCCACGCTGCTCTCGGAGTGAATCGCGTGACGCTGTCTACCCGAAAGCCCCGCGCGTTCCTGGGGCGGCGCTCGCGGTGCGGGGCCGGAGGGCACAGTACGAGAGGTACGGGCCCGCAGAGCCTCGTGCCGCGAGCGTCGTCAGGCGGCGGCGGAGCCGGGCGCCGCCCGGCGGGAGCCGCTGCCGGCCAGGGGCGCGCGTGAGCAACATCCTCCTCTACTTCCGGCTGCTCGCAGCCACCGCGGTCGTGCTCGCGCCGGGCTTCGCGCTCGCGCGGGCCCTCGGCGTTCGCGGGATGTCCGCGACGCTCGCGTGGTCGCTGACGGTCCTCTTCGGCGCGCTCGCGGTGACCTTCCTGGTCGAGGGCTCGCTCGTGATCACCTTTGCGTTGCTGGCGGTCGCGACCCTGGTTTCGGCCGGCGTCAGGCTCTTCCGGGGCCGGCCGGAGCCAACAGGCGGCGCGCCGTGGAGCTGGCTCGCGGGCCTCGGCGGCGCCGCCGTCGGCATCCTCCTCTTCAGCGTCACGAGCACCGTGCAGGGCGACGGGCTCTTCCACCTCGCGCGGGTGCGGAAGCTCGCAGAGCTCGACGGGATCTCGCTCGAAGGGGTCGGCGAGTTCGCCGACGCGAGCCTCCACCCGGGTTACGCGTTCCCGCTCTGGCACGGCTTCCTCGCGCTCATCGCGCGGATCGCGGGCGTCGACTCGGAGGAGGTGATCCTGCACCTTCCGTCGATCCTCGCCCCGATCGCGGTGGTCGTCGCGTACGAGGCGGGATCGGCGCTGTTCCGCACGTCGTGGGCCGCGGGCGCCGTCGCGGGCGCCGCGCTCGCGACCGCCTGCTTCGCGCCCGGGAGCGGCGGCTCGTACCCGCTGCTCGCGCTTCCTGCGTCCGCCTCGCGCCACATCCTGGTCGCGGCTGCGCTCGCGCTCGCGTTCACCGCGATCCGGACGCACTCGCTCGCCGTGTACGCGTCGGCGGGCGCCGCCGGGCTCGTGCTCGCGGTCGTCCACCCGACCTACGCGATCTTCCTCTGGATCCCGTTCGCGGGCTTCCTGTTCGTCCGCTGGCTCTGGGCCCGTCAGGACCTCCGCGCGGGAGTCGCCGTGCTCTGCTCACTTGCGGTGCCGGCCTCGCTGTTCATGCTCTGGCTCGTCCCGATCGCGGCGGACACGGTCTCGGTCGTCCCGGACGCCGAGGAGGTGCAGCGCGCGTTCGAGCAGTACCCGCAGCAGCTCGACGTCCGCTCGGTGACGAGCTACAGCCTGGCGCCGGAGGTCTTCACGCGAGGCGGGCCGGTGTCGCTCGCCGCGCTCCTGCTCATCCCGCTCGCCGCCTTCGCCGCCCGCAGGCGCTGGTCCGCGTTCGTGGTCGGGGGCGCGCTCGCGGTGTTCGCGGTCACGCTCGTCCCGATCCTGTTCACGACGCTCTCCGAGTTCGTGTCGATCTCCCAGGCGCGCCGGACGGCCGGGTTCCTCCCGTACGCGTTCGCGTTCGCGGGTGGCCTCGGCGTGCTCTCGCGCGCGCTCTGGCCGTGGCTTCCGCCGCTCGCCCTGCTCGCGGGCGCCGGGCTCCAGTACCTCTACCCGGGCGACTTCGACTACGCCTTCGACGAGAGCGGGCCCGTCTGGATCGTGTGGTTCGGGGTCGCGGGCGCTGCCGCGGCGCTGCTCGTCGGGTTCGTGCGCCGCCGCGCGCTGCCGTTCGAGCAATCCGCAGGGCTCGCCGCCGCGCTGTTCCTGGCCCCGATCGTCGTCGTCGGCCTCGCGAAGTGGGATCCGGTGCCGACGCCGCCGGGAAGCCTGCTCTCGGACGGGTTGATCGAGGCCGTGCGCGAGGAGGTGCCCGCGCTCGCGACCGTCTACTCCGACCAGGAGACGAGCTACCGCGTCGCCGCGTACGCGCCGGTGTACATCGCGGTCGCACCGCCCGGCCACGTCGCGAACACCGTCCAGAACGAGCCGTTCGAGCGCGCGGCCGACGCACGGGAGTTCCTGCGGACGGGCGACCTCGCGATCCCGCGGCGCTACGGGGCCCAGTACCTCGTCGTCGACCGCCTGCGGAGCCGGCGCGAGTACGACCTCGTCGAGATCCACCGCGACCCGCGCTACATCCTCTACTGGCTGCCGCCGCCTCCGTAGCCGCCGCCACCCGGAGTCTCGATCCGGAGCAGGTCGCCGGGAGCCAGGTCACGGGTGACGAACCCGGGCAGCTCGTCGCCGTTCAGCAGGTTCCGGCCGGGGCGCCCGGTGCCGCCGCCCCGTTCGCCGCGCGGGGCGAGCTCGCGGCGTTGCGTGAGGAGCGACAGGCGGCAGGGCTCGAGGACGCGGAGCTCGCGGACGACGCCGTCTCCGCCCCGATGCATGCCCGCGCCGCCGGAGCCGAGCCGGAGCTCGTACCGCTCGACCCGTAGCGGGTACGCGAGCTCGAGCGCCTCGACCGGCGTGTTCAGCGTGTTGGACATGGCCACGTGCACCGCCGAGGGGCCGTTCGCGTCCGGGCACGCGCCCTGCCCGCCGGCGATCGTCTCGTAGTACGTGAAGCGCTCGTTCCCGAGGACGACGTTGTTCATCGTCCCCTGGCCCTGGGCCGGCACGGGCACCGCCTGCGCGAGCGCGGCGAAGACGACGTCGACGATCCGGCTCGAGGTCTCGGTGTTTCCGGCGGCGACGGCGGCCGGAGAACGGGCATTGACGAGGCAGCCCTCGGGCGCACGGACGGTCACGGGCTCGAAGGCGCCGCCCGAGGCCGGGAGGTCGGGAGCCGTCAGGCAGCGGACGACGTAGAAGCAGGCCGAGCGGGTGACCGCGAGCGGGCAGTTGAGGTTCCCCTCGTGCTGCGGCGCCGTGCCCGCGAAATCGATGTCGATCGTGTCTCCGGCGATCGTGACCGTGGCTCGGAGCTCGAGCAGGCCGTCGGTGGTCTCGAGCGCGTCGGCGGCC
The DNA here is from genome assembly GCA_963716605.1 of uncultured Actinomycetes bacterium. Classification (GTDB taxonomy): domain Bacteria; phylum Actinomycetota; class Thermoleophilia; order Gaiellales; family Gaiellaceae; genus GMQP-bins7. The sequence goes on from CAVQTO010000002.1 coordinate 579,960, forward strand.
TCGAAGCGGCCGTCGGGGAGCTTCGCGAGCGCGGCGCGGACGACGCGTTCCGAGTAGTCGAGAAGCTCGTCCATCGCCGCCGCGACCCGGTCGCGTCCCCGCCGCGCGCACAGCTCCTCGACCCGGCGCTGCGCCAGGTGGTGCGCCGCGAGCTGCGCGCGCAGGTCGCCGCGCCGCTCGTCCTCGTTTCGCATCTGCCCCACGAGCCGCTCGAGCGCCGAGTCGTCGAGGCGCGTCGGCGGGATCACGACTCCCTCTTCCTCGAGTGTCGTCGACCAGGCCGGGATGCTCCCGGGCTCGGCGCCGCCGACGTCTGCGTGGTGCGCCCGCGACACGGCATAGCCGAGCTCGGTTCTCGTCACGATCGTGAGGTCGGGCAGGTGCGTGCCGCCGGAGTAGGGGTCGTTGAGGATCCACGGCTCCCCTCGATGCCGGGCGTGCGCGTGGACAGCGGCGACCGCCTCGGGCATCGCTCCGAGGTGCACCGGGATGTGCTCCGCCTGAGTGACCATGCGGCCGGCGTCGTCGAAGAGCGCGGTCGAGCAGTCGCGGCGCTCCTTGATGTTCGCGGAGAACGCGGACCGGACGAGCACCGCGCCCATCTCCTCGGCGATCGCACGGAGGCCGCTGCCGATGACCTGGAGCTCGACCGGGATCACGCCTGCCTCCGGAGAACGAGCGTCCCGTGCGGGTCGGTCTCCCCCGACCAGCCCGCCGGAACCCAGACGGTCGCTCCTTCGAGCTCGAGGACCTCCGGGCCGCTCGCCGTGAGACGAGGGCCTGTCACTTCAAGCACGGGCGCGGGGCGGATCTCGGCGGTGCGGACCGCGACGAGCTCGAGCTCCCGCCCGGGATCCGCGTAGCCGTACCGCTCCGCGTGCGCCGCGTGGAAGCGCTCGGCGAGCCTGGGGCCGAGGGAGACGGTGAGCTCGAAGGACTGACCCACGTATCGGAGGTCCGCCTCGCCCTCCGCGGGCAGCTCTCCCGCGTCCGGGAGCGGGACGACGTACGAGCGCACGGCGTCGCGGCGTTCGTCCGCGGCGACGAGCCCGAGCGCGGAGAGCACTCCAGCGGCGGCCGGCACGAGCACGGTCGACATCCCGAGCTCGTCGGCGAGCGCGCAGGCGTGGAGCGGCCCGGCGCCGCCGAACGCGACGAGCGCGAAGTCGCGCGGATCGAGCCCCTGCTCGACCGACACGACCCGGAGCGCGCGCGTCATCTCCGCGTTCACGACCGCGATGGCCGCCTCCGGGTCGATGCCGCCGAGCGCGGCGCGCGCGGCGTCCGGGTCGAGCTCGATGCCTCCTGGAAGAGCGTTCGGCAAGCGTGAGAGCAGGAGGTTCGCGTCCGTCACCGTCGGTCGCGTGCCGCCGTGGCCGTAACAGGCAGGGCCCGGATCGGCGCCCGCGCTCTCGGGCCCGACGCGGAGCGCGCCGCCCTCGTCGAGCCGGACGATCGAGCCTCCGCCGGCTCCGACCGTGTGCACCGCGAGCGTCGGCAGCCGCACGGGCATCCCCCCGACGGTCTTCTCGGCCTCGCGTCGCGCCTCGCCGTCGACGATCGCGCACACGTCGGTGGACGTGCCGCCCATGTCGAAGGAGAGCGCGTTCCGGAGCCCCGCGAGGGTCGCGATCCGTGCCGCGCCGACGACCCCCGCGGCCGGGCCCGAGAGGAGCGCGAAGGCGGCGTGCGCCGCGGCCTCCTCGAGCGTCGCGAGCCCACCTGAGGAGCGCATCACGAGCGGCACCGTGAGGCCACTCCCGCGGCACACCTCGGAGAGGGCGAGGAGATACTCGCGAAGGACCGGGCCGAGGTACGCGTCCACGACCGTGGTCGACGCGCGCTCGTACTCGCGGAGCTCGGGCGCGACCTCGTGCGAGGCGACGACGTGGGCGTTCGGGTGGCGGCGGCGCAGCTCGCGGGCGACCTCGCGCTCGTGGCTCGCGTCGCGGAAGGCGAAGAGGAGGCAGACGGCGATGGCTTCGGCGTCGAGCTCCGGCAGCGAGGCGAGGTCGAGTGGCTCGAGCTCGCCGTCGCGGGAGATCCGGCCGCGCACACCTGTGCAGAGCTCGAGGGGGACGAGCGGAGCGGGATGCTCGGCGCACGGCCGGTAGAGGTGCGCGCGCGTCTGGCGGCGGAGGTGGAGGAGATGCTCGAAGCCGGCCGTCGCGACGAACGCCGTGCGCGCGCCGCGCCGCTCCAGCAGGGCGTTCGTCGCGATCGTCGTCCCGTGCGTGAAACGCTCGGCTCCCTTCGCCCCGACAACCTCGGCCGCGGCCAGTACGGACTCCTCCTGCCGCCGCCGCGTCGGCACCTTCGCGGTCGTCACCTGCCCGTCGGCGACGAGCACCGCGTCGGTGAACGTCCCGCCGACGTCGATGCCGAGCGCGCGCACGGCCCGCATTCTCTCCGCGTTCACATGAAACCGGTGTCAGACACCGGTTCTGTCACGGGCGTGAGCGGCCTCGAACGCTGTGTCTGACACCGGGCGGAGTAGAGTTCCGCGCGAGTGGACCGCCTCGTCTGCCTCGGTCTCAGCCACCGCACGGCTCCCGTCGAGCTGCGCGAGCGGCTCGGTGCGCTCGGCCCCGCGGCCGGCAGCTGCCCCGCGGTCGAGGAGCACGCGGTGCTCTCCACCTGCTACCGCGTCGAGCTCTACGCGTACCTCTCCGAGGGAGTCGAGGGCGCGCGCGAGGAGCTGATCGGCGTGCTCGCGGACGGGCACGGCGTCGACCGGGAGCTGCTGGTCGACCACCTGTACGTGCACGCGGGTGAGGACGTCTGCCGCCATCTCTGCCGCGTCGCGGCGGGACTGGACTCGCTCGTGCTCGGCGAGGCCGAGATCCTCGGCCAGGTCGGCGACGCGCACGAGGAGGCGCGCGTCTCGGCGACGGCCGGGCCGGCTCTCACGCTGCTCTTCCGCACTGCGATCACGGCCGGGCGGAGGGCGCGCTCCGAGACCGCCATCGGTGCGAATCCCGCGACGGCGAGCTCGATGGCGCTTGCGCTCGCAGCGGGCGCGCTCGGCGATCTGCGCGAGCGACGCGCGCTCGTCGTGGGCGCGGGCCGGATCGGGCTCCAGACGCTGAAGGCGGCCGCCGGGCGCGGCGTCACCGAGCTGGCGGTCGCGAACAGGACACGCGAGCGCGCCGCCGAGGCGGCGGCGAGCTTCGGCGCCGGCGCCCACGGCCTCGACGAGCTCGAGGAGCTCCTCGCCTGGGCCGACGTCGCCGTCACCGCGACGAGCTCGGAGGAGGCGGTCGTCTCGGCCGCGACGGTCGCTGCTGCAGCGCGTCGCCGAGGAGAGCGGCCGCTCGTCCTCGTCGATCTCGCGGTGCCCGCCGACGTCGAGCGGGCTGCCGGTGACGTGCCCGGAGTGCGGCTCTTCGACGTGGACGACCTGCGCGCCGGGCTCGACGACGCGATCGCCTCCCGCATGCGCGAGGTGCCGAAGGTCGAGGCCGTCGTGGACGAGGAGGTCGAGACGTTCCGCCGCCGGTATCGCGAGCTCGAGGTCGAGCCGCTGGTCGCGGCGCTGCGCCGCGACGCGGAGGCGATCCGGGCGGCGGAGGTCGAGCGCACGCTGCGCGACCTCGGCGACGTCGATGCGGCGACTGCCGAGCGCATCGAGCACCTCTCGCGCGCGCTGACGAAGAAGCTCCTGCACGAGCCCACCGTCCGGCTCCGTGAACGCGCGGGTGAGGGCGACGCAGACGACGTCGCCGCCGCAGCGCGCGAGCTCTTCGGGCTCACCGTCCCCCGCGACCCGTGAGCTCGCCGCCGCCACAGGCGGCGGTCACCGTCGGCACACGGGCGTCGCCACTTGCGCGCGCGCAGACGGAGCGTGTCGTCGCGTTGCTCGAGGCCGCCTGGCCAGGCTTGCGCGCGGAGCCGCTGCTGATCGCGACGACCGGCGACCGCACGCAGGCGAGCGGCGAGCCGCTCCCCGAGATCGGCGGCAAGGGGCTGTTCACTGCCGAGCTCGAGCAGGCGCTCCGCTCGGGCGAGATCGATCTCGCCGTGCACTCACTGAAGGACCTCCCGACCGAGGGTCCCGAAGGTCTCGTCCTCGGCGCGGTCTGCGAGCGGGAGGACGTGCGCGACTGCCTCGTCGCCGCGGGCGGGCTCGGGCTGCACGAGCTACCCGCGGGCGCGCTCGTGGGGACGAGCAGTCTCCGCCGCCAGGCTCAGCTCCGCGGGCTTCGCCATGACCTCGAGATCGGCTCGGTTCGCGGGAACGTGGACACGCGTATCCGCAAAGTGCGCGAGGGCGAAGTCGCGGCGATCGTCCTCGCGGCCGCGGGGATCCGGCGGCTCGGGCTCGAGGGCGAGGTCACGGAGTGGTTCGCCCCCGAGAGCTTCGTGCCCGCGCCCGGGCAGGGCGCGCTCGCGGCCCAGTGCCGGGCCGGCGACGATGCCGTCCTCGAGCTGCTCGCACCGATCGACGACGCGGGTGCGCGTGCGGCGACGACGGCCGAGCGAGCGTTCCTGCGCGAGCTCGAAGCGGGCTGCACGGCTCCCGTCGGTGCCTACGCCGAGCCGAGGCCCGCCGGCGTCCACCTGCGCGGCCTCGTCGCATCGATCGACGGGCGCGACGTCGTCCGGGTCGAGGGCGAGGGCGAGCCGGAGGAGGTCGGCGTCCGGCTCGCGCACGAGGCGCTCGCCGCGGGGGCCGAGGAGATCCTGGGGGCAATCCGTGGCTGACGGGCCGCTCGCGGGCCGGCGCATCGTCGTCACGCGCCCGCGCGCGCAGGCGGGGCCGCTCGCCGACGGGCTGGCCGACCTCGGCGCGACGGTGACCGTCGTCCCGCTCGTCGCGATCGAGGAGCTCGAGGACGCCTCCCCGCTCGAGGACGCTGTGCGCGACCTCGCCTCGTACGACTGGGTCGTGCTCACGAGCGCCAACGGGGCGGCAGCCCTCGGACGGGCGCTGGCCGGGACGCCGCTCGAGGGGCCGAGGGTGGCCGCGGTCGGGCCCGCGACAGCCGAGGCCGTGCGCGAGCTCGGGGCCGAGGCGTCGTTCGTCCCCGCCGTGTTCGCGGCCGAGGACGTCGCTGCCGGCCTGGGCCCGCTCGCGGGAACGCGCGTGCTGCTGCCTCAGGCGGACGCAGCCGGGTCGGAGCTCGGGATCGAGCTCCGCGCGCGCGGCGCGGACGTGAAGGCGGTCGCCGCCTACCGGACGGTCGCCGTCGAGCCGTCCGCCGCGCTGCGCGAGGAGCTCGAGCGCGGCCCGGACGCGATCGTCGTCGCGAGCGGCTCCGCGGCGCACGCGCTCGCCGCGCTTGACGTCAAGCTCGCGGACGGGACGCTGGTTGTCTGCATCGGCCCGAAGACCGCTGCCGAAGCGCGCGAGGTAGGGTTGCCAGTCGGTCTCGTGGCCGGTGAGGCCACGGCGGAGGGCATCATTCAGGCGCTCTTGTCGCACTTCGGGGAGAGTTGACGGTTGTGACGGACATGGCCGACTCGCAGACGCTCGACGCGCAGACGCTGGATTCGCTGGGCGCGCACGCGGGAGCACGCCGCCCGCGGCGGCTGCGCCGGACCGCCGCGCTTCGGGATCTCGTGCGCGAGACGACGCTCGCGCCGGACGACTTCGTGTACCCGTTCTTCGTCGTGCCGGGGGCGGGCGTCCGCAACGCGATCCACTCGATGCCCGGGATCGACCAGATCTCGGTGGACGCGCTTGGAGGCGAAGCGCGCGAGCTCGGCGCTCTCGGGATCAAGGCCGTGCTCCTGTTCGGGATCCCGAGCGCGAAGGACCCGCTCGGGCTCGAGAGCTTCGCCGAGGACGGTGTCGTCCAGCAGGCGATCCGCGGGCTCAAGGACACGTTCCCGGACCTTGTCGTCATCACCGACGTCTGCGTCTGCGAGTACACGGACCACGGCCATTGCGGGCTGCTCGGTGAGGCCGGCGAGGTGCTGAACGACGAGACGCTCGAGACCCTCGGGCGGATCGCCGTCTCGCATGCCGAGGCGGGCGCGGACGTCGTCGCGCCGAGCGGGATGCTCGACGGCATGGTCGCGGCGATCCGCGCCGCGCTCGACGGCGAGGGCCTCGAACGCGTCGCGATCCTCTCGTACGCGGTCAAGTACGCCTCCGCTCTCTACGGCCCGTTTCGCGACGCCGCCGAGGGGGCTCCCCAGTTCGGCGACCGCCGCAGCCACCAGATGGATCCCGCGAACGCGCGCGAAGCGCTGCGCGAGGCGGCGCTCGACGTGGAGCAGGGCGCGGACGCGCTCCTGGTCAAGCCTGCGACCGGCTACCTCGACGTCGTCGCGCGCGTAAGCGAGTGCTTTCCGGAGCTCCCGCTTGCGGCGTACAACGTGAGCGGCGAGTACGCGATGGTGAAGGCCGCGGCTGCGAACGGCTGGCTCGACGAGCGCGCGGTCGTGCTCGAGCTCCTGACGGGGATCCGACGCGCGGGCGCCGACCTCGTCGTCACGTACCACGCGAAGGAGGCCGCGGGCTGGCTGCAGGAGCGCGCATGAACGCGCGCGTGGACGACAGGCCCGAAGAGACGTCGCTCGACGAGGCCGACGTCGCCGAGCATGGCCGCAGCGCCGACGGCGAGACGATCTCGCTCGACCGCCGTCTCTTCATGCAGCTGCACGCGTTCGGCGGCGCGGGCGACACACAGGCACTCGCCACCGCGCTCGACGCGTCCGGGGTCGAAGGAGTCCTCTACGAGGATGCGAACGACCCGACCGGCGTCGCGCTGCTCACGCTCACCGAGCAGCCCGAAGCGTTCGTCGGCGAAGCGCGCGCGTTCCTCCAGTCCGACCCGTTCGCGTCCCTCGAGCGCAAGCCGGAGCTGACGATGCTCGGCCGCACGTATGCAATCGGGCACGAGCAGGATCTCGAGGAGGCGCTCGTCTCGAGGCCGCGACGCCGCGTGCTCGACTCGGAGCTGCGCTGGGCGATCTGGTATCCGCTCCGGCGATCCGGCTCCTTCGAGCAGCTCTCGCGCAAGGAGCAGAACCAGATCCTGATGGAGCACGGCGGCGTCGGCATGTCGTTCGGCCGCGCGGGGCTCGGCTACGACATCCGGCTTGCATGCCACGGGCTGGACCAGGCCGACAACGACTTCGTGGTCGGGCTGCTCGGGCCCGACCTGCATCCGCTGTCGATCATCGTCCAGCGCATGCGGAAGACGCGCCAGACCTCGCTCCACCTCGAGCGCCTGGGGCCGTTCTTCGTCGGCAGGGTGGCGTGGCAGAGCTCCCCGGCGTGACCGACGCGTCGCCGGCGGAACCCACCGACGCCGAGCCGACCGCCCTCTTCCTCCGCGCGTGCCGCGCCCTCCCGGTCGAGCGCACGCCCGTCTGGCTGCTCCGGCAGGCGGGGAGGTACATGCCGGAGTACCGCGCGCTCCGCGAGCGGCATTCGATGCTCGACCTGATCCGCTCGCCCGAGCTCGCCGCCGAGGTCACGCTGCTGCCGGTGGACGCGTTCGGCGTCGACGCGGCGATCGTCTTCTCGGACATCCTCCCGCCGCTCGTCGGCATGGGCCTCGAGCTCGAGTTCGTCCCGGGTGACGGGCCTGTGATCCGGCACCCCGTGACGACGACGCGAGCGGTCGACCTACTCGGCACGCCGCCCGCCGAGGAGACGATGGCCGGGACGCTCGGCGCGATCTCGCTCGTCCGCCGGGAGCTCGAGTCGCGCGACGTCCCCGTGATCGGGTTCGCGGGCGCGCCCTTTACGCTCGCGAGCTACGCAATCGAGGGCGGGACGTCGAGGGACTTCTCGCGGACGAAGGCGTTCATGCTCTCCGAGCCCGCCGCGTGGAGCCGCCTGCTGACGAAGCTCGTCACCGTGCAGGCGGACTACCTGCTCGCGCAGGCGCGAGCAGGCGCGCAGGCGCTGCAGGTCTTCGACTCATGGGCCGGACGCGCGCTCGGCCGCGAGGACTATCTCCGCTACGTCGCTCCGTCGAACCGCGCGCTGTACGCGGCGATCTCCGAGGCCGGGGTGCCGGTGATCAACTTCTCGCTCGGCGTGAGCACGTATCTCTCCGAGGCGGCCTCGTGCGGCGGCGACGTCGTCGGGCTCGACTGGACGCTGCCGCTCGACGAGGCCTGGGAGCGGGTGGGCTTCGAGCGGCCGGTGCAGGGCAACCTCGACCCGGCCGCGCTCCTCGCCCCCTGGCGCGAGCTGCGGCGCCGCATCGACGACGTGCTCGAACGCGCAGGCGGGCGTCCGGGACACGTCTTCAACGTCGGTCACGGGGTCGTGCCGCAGACGCCGCCGGACCACGTGCGCCACCTCGTCGAGCACGTGCGGGAGCGGACATCGGCGTGAGCGCGGAGCTTCCGATCGGCGTTCTCGTCATGGCCTACGGCGGCCCCGAGTCGCTCGACGAGATCCCCGGCTACCTCGCCGACATCCGCGCGGGGCGTCCGACCTCGCGCGCGATCGTGGACGAGATCACGGAGAATTACCGCGCGATCGGCGGGCGCTCGCCGCTCCTCGAGATCACGCGCGGGCAGGTCGACGCACTCGCGGACGCGCTCGGCGACGACTTCCGCTGCTACCTCGGGATGCGGCACTGGTCGCCGTGGATCGAGGAGGTCGTCGGCGAGATGGTCGAGGACGGCGTGACGCACGCGGTCGGCCTCGTCCTCGCGCCGCAGTTCAGCGCGCTCTCGATCGCGAAGTACCAGCAGCGCGTCGCGGACGGGCTCGAGCTCTACCGCGGGCGCATCGTGCTCGAGCATGTCCCGAGCTATCACGACGCCCCCGGGCTGATCGACGCGCTCGCGGCGCGTGTGCGGGAGGGCGTCGCCCGCTGGCCGGAGGACGAGCGCGAGAACGTGCACGTCGTCTTCAGTGCGCACTCCCTGCCCGAGCGCGTGCTCGCAGGCGGTGATCCGTACGACGCGCAGTGCCGTGAGACGGCTCAGCTCGTCGCGGAGCGCGCGGGCCTGCCGGACGAGCGGTGGTCGTGGAGCTACCAGTCCGCGGGCCGCACGCCCGAGCCGTGGGCTGGGCCCGATCTCGTCGAGCACCTGCTCGACCTCGCGGCGCGGGAAGTGCACGACGTGGTGGCGGTGCCGGTCGGCTTCGTCTCCGACCATGTCGAGCTGCTCTACGACATCGACGTCCGAGCTCAGGAGGTGGCGAAGAAGTGCCGCATCCGGCTCGAGCGCCCGCCCGCCCTGAACGACGATCCGGTGTTCGTCGAGACGCTCGCCGGCCTCGTCCGCGACCGCGCGCGCGTCTGGCTCGGGGAGGCGCGCGCGGCGTGACCCGCGTCCCGGCTGCGAAGATCCTCGGCTTCCGCGTCCGGCGCCACCTGCTCGACCGCCGCGTCGCCGCATCGCCCGCCGACGTGGCCCGCAAGCTCTGCGGCCTGCATGCGCAGCTCGGTGCGACCGCGGAGCTCTCCGTATGGGCGCGTGTCGAGGGGCTCGGCCGCGAGGATGTGCGCGAGGCACTCGAGCAGGAACGAAGCCTCGTCAAGACGTGGGCGATGCGCGGCACGCTCCACCTTCTCGCGGCGGATGACCTCCCGCTCTACGTCGCCGTGCTCGGGCCACCCTGGGACGATCCGGGCGGGGCGTGGCTGCGCGGCTTCGGCGTCACGAGGGAGCAGTACGACGCGATCCTCGAAGGGCGTGCCGCGCGCGCTCGGGGCGCGGCCGAAGACCCGCGAGCAGCTCGCGGACAAGCTCGGCGAGCTCGCCGGGCCCGGGCGTGCGCGAGAAGCTCCTCTCCGGCTGGGGCGCGCTGCTCAAGCCGTCGGCGCGGCGCGGCGACCTCTGCCTTCGGGCCGAACCGCGGTCGCAACGTCACGTTCGTGCGTCCGGATCGCTGGCTCGGCCGCCGGCTGCCGCGCGTTCGACGAGGAAGAGGCGCAGTCGCGAGCTCGTGCGCCGGTTCCTCGCGGCATACGGGCCTGCAAACGCGGACGACCTCGAGACGCTGGCTCGGGTTCCGCGTCGCCAAGCTGAAGCGGATGCTCGCGGGCGCTCGGGACGAGCTGGTCGAGGTCGAGGTTGCGGGCTCGCCGGCGTGGCTCCTCGCGGCCGATCTCGGACGAGCTGAAGGCGTGCGCCTCGGCCGAAGTCCGTCCGGCTCCTGCCGGCATTCGACCCGTACGTCGTCGGCTTCCGGCCCCGCTCGCTGCTCGTGGATCCCGAGCACGAGTCGAGGATCTTCCGCCCGCAGGCCTGGTTCTCGCCGGTCGTGCTCGTGGACGGCCGCGCGGTCGGGATCTGGGAGCGCGAGCGGCGAGGTCGCCGCCTGGAGGTGCGGATCGAGCCGTTCGCGCCGTTGAGCGCGGCGACGCGCCGCGGGATCGCGAAGGAGGCGGATCGCCTGGGCGAGTTCCTCGACGCCCCGGCCGACCTGGAGGTCGCGGCGTGAAGGTCGTCGTCGTGGGAGGCGGGATCGCGGGGCTCGCAGCGGCGCGCGCGCTGGAGTCGCTCGTGCCGGACGCGGAGATCGCGCTCCTCGAGCGGGCACCCAGGACCGGCGGCGTGTTGCGGACCGAGCTCGTCGACGGCTTCCTCGTCGAGTGCGGTGCCGACAGCTTTCTCTCGCGCAAGCCGCGCGGTGTCGGTCTCTGTGAGGAGCTCGGGCTCGCGGGCGAGCTGATCGGGCGCCGGCCCGAGAACGCGCGCTCGTTCGTGCGACTCGGCGACGAGCTCCATCCGCTGCCCGAGGGCCTGACGGGGCTCGTCCCGACCGACCTCGACGCACTCGAGGAGAGCACGCTCCTCTCTCCGGAGGGCAAGCGGCGCCTCGCGGCCGAGGCGGATCTCCCGCCGGAGCCGCCGGGCGAGGACGAGTCGATCGCCTCGTTCGTCACGCGGCGCCTCGGCCGGGAGGCCTACGAGCGTCTTGTCGAGCCGCTCACGACCGGGATCTACGGCGGCGACGGCGAGCAGCTATCGCTGCGGGCGACCTTCCCGCAACTCCGCGCGCTCGAGCTCGAGCACGGGAGCGTCCTCAGCGGCCTCCGCGCGCAAGCGCCTGCCGAGAGCGCCCGCCCGCCCTTCCTCAGCCTGCGCTTCGGCCTGGAGACGCTCGCGCGCGCCGTCGTCGACGACCTCCGGCGAACGACGATCGACCGGGGCCCGGGCGTGAAGCCGCTGCTGGTGCACGCGCGTCCGGACGGCTATGCGGTCGAGCACGACGGCGGCAGGATCGACGAGGCGAGCGCTGTCGTGCTCGCGACGCCCGCGCGTGTGACGTCCTGGCTCGTCTCCGAGCTCGACGCCGAGCTTGCGGGCGTCCTGGCCGAGATCCCGTCGGCCCAGAGCGCCGTCGTCACGCTTGGCTACCGGCGCGACGACGTCGCGCACCCGCTCGACGGCTACGGCTACGTCGTTCCGCGCGCCGAGGGCTCGCACGTTCTCGCGTGCACGTGGAGCTCCAGCAAGTGGGACGGCCGCGCGCCGGACGGCCATGTCCTCTTGCGCGTCTTCCTCGGTCGCTTCGGCGAACTGACGGACGACGAGCTCGTGGCCCGTGCGCGCGAGGAGGTCGGTCTCCTCGGGATCCGGGGCGAGAGCGTGCTCACGCGGGTCGACGTTCCGACCTTCGGGATGCCGCAGTACACCCTCGGCCACCCGGAGCGCCTCGAGCGCATCGACGCGGCGCTCGAGCGCCACCCCGGCCTCGCTCTCGCCGGCGCGGCCTACCGAGGCGTCGGCATCCCCGACTGCATCCACTCCGGCGAGGAGGCCGCCCGCTCCCTGGCCGGCTCGCTCGCCGCTGCCCGGAGCTGACCAATCGGAGCTGACCAACCGGAGCTGACACCTGGCGAGGCGAGACGCGGCCGAACAGGACGCCAAGTTACAACTTGTAACTTGGCGTTCTCGCCTGCGAGCCCCTCGTCCGCCGCGCGAGGCTGCAGTCCGCGTGCGCTCTCGGGTTTCCGATGATCCGCCGCGGACGATCGCGCCGGCAGAGACACGGCCGAAGGAGCCGCCAAGTTACAAGTTGTAACTTGGCGTTTTCACGACCGGATCGGACATGACCGCGCGAGAGACGACACGAGCGATCGAGGAGTCGGAGAGGCTCTTCGCCGAAGCGTCGGGCCTGATGCCCGGCGGCGTCAGCTCGCCCGTCCGCGCGTTCAAGGCGGTCGGCGGGACTCCGCTCTTCGTCGAGCGCGGTGAGGGCGCCTACCTCGTCGACGTCGACGGGAACCGCTACGTGGACTACGTCCTCTCGTGGGGGCCGCTGATCCTCGGCCACGCGCACCCGCGCGTCGTCGCCGCGCTCGAGGAGGCGGTTCGCCGGGGGACGAGCTTCGGCGCCCCGAGCCCGCTCGAGCTCGAGCTCGCCCGCCTCATCCGCGACGCGATCCCGAGCGTCGAGCTCGTCCGCTTCGTGAGCTCGGGGACGGAGGCGACGATGAGCGCCCTTCGTCTCGCGCGGGCGTTCACCGGTCGCGAGACGATCGTCAAGTTCGCCGGCTGCTACCACGGTCACGCGGACTTCCTCCTCGTCCAGGCGGGGTCGGGCGTGGCGACGCTCGGGCTGCCGGACTCCCCCGGCGTCACGACCGGCGCCGCCGCCGACACGCTGACGGCCCCGTTCAACGACCTCGACGCCGTCGAGCAGCTCTTTGCGGAGCACGAGATCGCTGCCGTCATCGTCGAGCCGATCGCGGGGAACATGGGCCTCGTCGTCGCCGACGAGGGGTTCCTCGAGGGCTTGCGCGCGCTGACCTCGGCGCACGGCGCGCTCCTCGTCTTCGACGAGGTGATGACGGGCTTCCGCGTGCATCCGGGCGGCGCGCAGGCGCTGTACGGGATCGAGCCCGACCTGACGACGCTCGGCAAGGTGATCGGCGGTGGTCTGCCGGTCGGCGCGTACGGCGGCCGCCGCGAGATCATGGAGCTCGTCGCGCCCGCGGGCCCCGTCTACCAGGCGGGGACGCTGTCCGGGAACCCACTCGCGATGACCGCGGGCATCGAGACGCTGCGCGCGCTCGCCGAGCCGGGCGTCTGGGAGGGGATCGCGCGGGCCGGAGCGCGGCTCTCCCAGGGCCTCGGGGACGCTGTGGCCGACGCGGGCGTCGCGGGACAGCCGGTGCACGCGGGGACGATGCTCGGGCTCTTCTTCACGGAGCAGCCGATACGGAGCTGGGACGACGCGAAGCGCCATGCGGACACCGAACGCTTCGCCCGCTTCCACGGTGCGATGCTCGACCGCGGCGTCTACCTCCCGCCCTCTCAGTTCGAGGCCTGGTTCCTCTCGGCCGCGCACGGCGACGCCGAGATCGACGCGACGATCGCTGCGGCCCGAGCCGCGTTCGCCTCGCTCGACTGACCTCTACCCTTCCGCGCCGCGCGGGTGCACACTGAGGGTGGGGGTGGGGAAGTGCAGGGAGGCATCGAAGTCAGGCGTCTCGGTCCGGGTGAAGAGCCCGCTGCCGTCGCGGTGCTCGACGCAGCTTTCGGCCGGTGGCCTGCGGACCTCGACGTCGACGCGGTCGAGCACTTCCGCTGGAAGCACCTGTCCTCGCCTTTCGGGCCGTCGCTCGCCTTTCTCGCAGAGGTCGGCGGGCTGGCGGTCGGCTTCGCGGCGTGGATGCCGTGCGTGTTCATCGTGGGCCAGGGGCTCGTCCGTGCGTTGCGTGGCGTCGATCTTGGCGTCCATCCGGACTTCAGGGGACGGGGGGTTGCGGCCGCGCTGACGCCCGCCGGGGCGACGAATGCGCCGCCGGGCACGGCGTTCACGATGAGCACGCCGAACCTGTTCAGCCGGTCGGGAGTGCTGCGTCAGGACCGGCGGAGGGCCGGCGACCTTCCCGTGCTGGTCAAGATGAGGAGGCCGCTGCGAGCCGTGCGCCGCCGCCGCTCGGGGACATCTGCTCCTCGCCCCACCGTCGAGGCGCCGCCTGCAGTCGAGGTGCTCGAGGACGGCGAGCGTGTCGCTGCGCTCCTCGCCGACGTCGATCGGCCCGGGGATCGTCTGTCCGCGGTGAAGGACCTCGACCTGCTGCGCTGGCGCTATGGCGCGCTCGCGGGGTATCACGCCTTGCCACTCGAGCGCGGCGCCGACCTGGTAGGTATCGCGATCTTTCGGCTCGTCGCCCACGGCGCGAGCTGGAGCACTCGCGTCTGCGAGCTGCTCGTGCGTGGCGACGACCTGCCCACGACGCGGCGGCTTCTCCGAAGCGCCGTCAAGGCGGCCGACGTCGAGTACGCGACGTGCCACTTCGCGCCGCGGACTGTGCAGCGGCGGGCGGCTGCGCTCGGCGGCTTCCTCCGCTCGACTCACACGGAGCTTCTACTCGTCTATCCGATCGAGGGGGATCTGCGTCCCGATCCGACCGACGGCCGTTCGTGGGCGCTCACGCTCGGAGACCTCGAGCTGCTCTAGAGCGCTCGCCTAACCTTCCGCTCGTGCTGCGCCTCTGCCCGAGACACCGCTAGTGCGCGTCCTGCTCGTGACGATGTTCTTCCCGCCCGCGGGCGGCGGCGGCGTGCAGCGCCCGCTCAAGCTCGCGCAATACCTGCCGGCGCTCGGGATCGAGACCCACGTCCTCGCGCCTGACGACCCGAAGTGGGTGCACCGCGACGCCGACCTCCGCGTGCCGACGCAGGCCTGGGTGCATCGCGCGCGCTACTTCGGGCTCCGCGCGCAGAAGCCGAAGGAGGAGCTCGAGGCGGCGGACGGGCTCGACCGGGCGCTCGTGCAGGCGCACGCCACCGCTCGCAGGCTGCTGATCCCGGACGCGAACGTCACCTGGAACCTGACCGCGATCCCGGCAGCGATCCGGATCGCGCGGCGCGAGGGCATCGACGCCGTGATCACGACCTCGCCGCCCGGCTCCGTCCACTTCGTCGGGGCTGCCGTGCAGCGGGCGACGGGTGCACGCTGGCTCGCGGACCTCAGGGACCCGCTCGTCGCGAACCCACACCGCCGCTCGGACACGACCGCCGCCCGCGCGCGCCAGGCGACGAACGAGCGGCTCGCGCGGCTGATCGCGAAGAGGGCGGACGCGATCACGTGTGTCTCCGACGCGATCGCGGAGGAAGTAAGGGGCCTCGGCGCGCGCGGCCTCGTCCGCACGATCGCGAACGGCTGCGACTTCGACGACTTCGCCGGGCTCGAGTACCGGCCCGCGACTCGGTTCCGGATCACGCATACCGGGAGCTTCTTCGGGAAGCGCGACCCGCGGCCGTTCCTGCAGGCGCTCCACGACTCCGGCGTCGATGCCGTGGCGCGCTTCGTCGGCGACTTCCGGAGCTCCGACCTCGAGTGGGCCGCGACCCTCGACCTCGGAGACCGGCTCGAGCTCGTCCCGTACGCGCCGCACGCGGAGTCACTTCGCCTCCAGCGCGACTCCGAGGCGCTGCTCCTGCTCGTGCCGGACGCGGGTGGCCGCGGGAGAGGGGTGCTGTCGGGAAAGGTGTTCGAGTACCTCGCCGCCGGTCGCCCTATCCTCGCGGTCGTGCCACCGGACGGAGCCGCGGCCGAGCTGATCCGCGAGACCGACGCCGGCGTCGTGGTCGCACCCGACGACGTCGAGGGCGTCGCCGCGGCGCTCCGCGAGCTGCACGCGCGTCACTCGGACGGCGGGCTGCCGTCGGTCGAGCTGCCCGAGGACACGCGCGAGCGACTCTCGCGAAGAGCCCGCGTCGAGGAGACCGCCGACCTGCTCCGGGAGCTCGCCCGGTGACGTCGCACGCGCTCTCGTTCCGCACCCGCTTCCTCGGCGAAGGCGAGCGCGTCCTCGTCCAGCCCGTGCTCGACGGGCTCTTCCTCGCGGCGGTGCTCACGGTCACGTTCCACAAGCTCCAATGGGAGCTCGCGGGCTCGCTCACGCTCGCGGACGTCCTCACCTCGCTCTTCCTCGTGCTCTTCCTCTGGAGTCGGCTCGAGCACGAGGACGGGAGGCTCACGCACACGGCGTGGGTCGCACTCGTGTTCATGGTCGCGTTCGCGCTGCTCTATCTCGCCGGTTACTACTCGCTCGACACGAGCCAGGCGCTCGCGCAGTGGGCGAAGGGAATGGTGAAGTTCGTCCTCCACTTCGGCTTCCTCGTCGCGGGCGTGGCGCTGCTTGCTCGCCGAACTGTCCGTTTCTACTGGCTGGCTCTCGGCGCGTTCTGCGGCGGGATCGCGCTGAACGCCTTCTACGGCGTCGTTCAGCTCCTGCTCGCCGAGCTCGGCGACGTGAACCTCGACGAGCTGCTCGTGGAGCCGATCACGTCGCGGCAGACGGACATCAGCCTGTTCGGCATCGTCGGCGGGACCGAGGAGATCTTCCGGCCGAACGCGCTCACGGGCGACCCGAACCACTTAGGGATCGAGCTCGTCATCCCGCTGCTGGTTCTCACCCCGCTGTACCTGCGGCTGGAGGCCGGACATCGCCTGCGCGCGCCGCTCGCGGTGCTGCTCGTGTTCCTGCTGATCGTCGAGCTCGCGACGCTCTCGCGCAGCGGGCTCGTCGGGCTCATGTGCGGGACGCTCGTGCTCCTGCTTCCGTACCGCAGCCACCTCGTGCGGCGGACGTTCCTCATCCCGTTCGGCGCGTTCCTCGTGCTCGTGGGATCGGTCGTCCTCGCGCGGCTGGACTTCTTCCTGACGATCCTGCGCGTGCGGACGAACGCGAGCGCGGCGTCGGCGTCGCCACACTTCGCGGTCTACGAGTTCATTCCCGACGTGCTCTCGTCGGCCCCGCTCCTCGGGCTCGGGCTGAACAACTTCGCCGTGTACTACGAGTTCGTCACCGGTCGCCCGGACTTCGGGCCGCACTCGTTCTACGTGGCGACGCTCGTCGAGACGGGGCTCGTCGGGACCGCGCTGTTCGGGGTGTTCGTCGTGTGGATCTTCCGCCGGCTCGGTGCGGCGCACCGGCTCGGCCGCGCGCTCGCCGCCGCCGGCGACCCGCTCGCTGCCCGCGTGCGGCCTCTGGCATGGGGGCTGACGGCCGCGATGGTCGCGACGCTCGTCGCGAACGTCTTCTACCTCACGATGACCTTCTACTACTTCTACGTGTTCGCGGCGCTCGCGGTGGCCGTGCCGGTCGTCTTCGGGAGAGCGGCCCGGGAGTGAAGGTCGTCGTCCTGACGACGTCGTACCCGCGCGGGCCGGACGACGTCGCCGGGGCGTTCGTGCGCGACGCCGTGGAGCACCTGCGCGAGGCGGGCGTCGAGATCGACGTCGTCTCGCCCGCGTCCTTCCGGCACTTCGGGCTCGCGTACGGGGACGGCATCGTCGGGAACCTGCGCCGGAGGCCGTGGCGCGCGCTCGCGCTTCCTCTCTTCCTCGCGTCGTACGCGTGGGCGGCACGGCGGGCGGCCCGCGACGCGGATCTCGTCCATGCCCACTGGCTCCCGTCGGCGCTGCCGGCGCTCGCGACGCGCCGCCCGTTCGTGGTGCAGCTCTGGGGCACCGACGTCGTGCTAGCGCGGAGGGTGCCATGGGCGTCCCGCCGGCTGCTGCGCCGTGCCCGGCTCGTCGTGTGCCCGTCGGATGCGCTCGCTGCCGAGGCTGGAGCGCTCGGGGCAAAGGCTGTGCGTCTCGTCCCGAGCGGCGTCGCGGTCCCGGAGCTGGTCCCGCCGCCGGAAGACCCGCCTCACGCCCTCTACGTCGGCCGGCTGTCCGAGGAGAAGGGCGTCGCGGAGCTGCTCGAGGCGACCGCCGGCATCCCGCGCGTGATCGTCGGCGACGGGCCGCTCCGCGAGCAGGTGCCGGACGCGGTCGGGTTCGTCCCGCCCGGCGAGCTGGGGCCGTACTTCGAGCGCGCAGCGGTCGTCGTCTGCCCGTCGCGCCGCGAGGGGTACGGCGTCGTGGCGCGGGAAGCGATGGCATACGCGCGGCCCGTGGTCGCCTCCGCGGTCGGTGGTCTCGTCGACGCCGTCGAGGACGGGGTCACCGGGCTCCTGGTGCCTCCGCGGGACCCTGTCGCGTTGAGAGCCGCGCTCGAGCGCCTGCTCTCCGATTCGGAGCTCCGCCGCCGCCTCGGCGAGACCGCCCGCGAGCGCGCGCTCGTGCGCTTCTCGTGGCCCGCGGCGACCGTCGCTGCGCTCGCCGCCTACGAGGCCGCGTTGCAATCCGCCGAGTCGTAGGTCAGGCTCATGCAGCGCATACTCCCAGCCGATACCGGTCGAAACACAACCCTTCGAGCCGATCTACGCCATGAAGACCACCGTCGCAGTCCTGGGCCCCGGCGCCGTCGGGGGCACCTTCGCAGTCCAGTTCCTCAACGCGGACTACCGCACGATCTGCGTCGCTCCCGCCGCGACCGTGCAGCTGATGGCGTTCTCGGGGATCTCGCTGGAGACGAACGGCTCGCCTCCGCACGTCGGCCGCCCCGAGGTCACCGAGCACCTGTCTGTTCCGGTCCAGCTCCTGCTGGTGACGGTCAAGCACGACCAGCTCGAGGAAGCGATCGAGCGCGTCGACCCCGCGGCCGTCGCGGAGGGAGTTGTGCTGCCGCTCCTGAACGGGCTCGAGCACATGGGCGTGCTTCACGAGCGCTTCCCCGGCCGGGTGGCCGCGGGCGCGCTCTCGCGCTTCGACGCGTATCGCGTCGGCCGTATGCAGATCGTGCAGAAGACTCCGACGGCGGTCGTGACGATGGCGTCCGACGAGCTTCCGCAGGAGGAGCTCGAGCGGGCCGGTCGCATCCTCGAGCGCGCCGGCATCGATGTCGAGATCGACGACGACGAGCGTCGCGTGCTCTGGCGCAAGGCCGTGCGCCTCGCCGTGCTGGCGCCCGCGACGGTGATCACCGGCCGCACCGTCGGCGACCTCCGTAACGACTACGAATGGCGCGCACGGCTGCAGGAAGGCGTCGCCGAGGCGTGCGCGGTCGCCAACGCCGACGGCGTCAGCCTCATGCCCTCCGCGCAGTGGACGCGGATCACGGAGATGGACGCCGACATGACGACCTCGGTCGCACGGGACGTGCAGAACGGGTCCCGCGCACGCGAGATCGACGTGATCACGGGCGCGGTCGTGCGGGCCGGCGAGCGGCTCGGCGTGCCCTGCCCCGTGCTCTCCGAGCTCGCGTCCCTGGCCGCACACCTCTAAGAGAGGCACTCACGCGGCCTGCGGGGTGCCCGCGGTAACGTGCGGTTTGCATGGCGGCCAACCGAGCCCTGATTGTCGGCATCGCCGGGCAGGACGGCTCCTACCTCGCAGAGCTGCTCCTCGACGAGGGGTACGAGGTCTTCGGAATCGTCAGGGGGAGCACGTCGGCCACACTCGAGAACCTCGAGTCGTTTCGCGACAGGCTCGAGCTCGCGCAGGTGGACATCCGCGACGAGGCCGCGCTGGCCGACCTCCTCTCGTCCTGCCGTCCCCACGAGGTCTACAACCTCGCCTCGCCCTCGTTCGTCCCCAGGTCGTGGGAGCAGCCGGTGGCCACGGCCGAGGTCGCAGTCCTCGGGGTCACCGCGCTGCTCGAGGGCATCCGCCGCGTCGACGGGTCGATCCGCTTCTTCCACGCGACGTCGAGCGAGATCTTCGGCGTCGCGCGCGAGACCCCGCAGACGGAGGAGACGCCGCTCGCGCCGGTGTCGCCGTACGGGGCCGCGAAGGCGTACGGCCACTTCCTCACCGGCTGCTTCCGCCGCTACTACGGCCTGCACGCGTGCTCGGGGATCCTCTACACGCACGACTCGCCTCGGCGCTCGCTCGACTTCGTGCTCCGGAAGATCGCGCATGCGGCGGCGTCGATCAGTCTCGGGCTCGAGAGCGAGGTTCGGCTCGGGAGCCTCGATGCACGCCGCGACTGGGGCTTCGCGGGTGACTACGTCCGGGCGATGTGGCTGATGCTCCGCGCGGACGAGCCGGACGACTACGTGGTCGCGACCGGAGAGAGCCACAGCGTGCGGGAGCTCGTGGAGATCGCCTTCGCGCACGTCGGGCTCGATCCCGAGCCGCACGTTCGCGTGGACGAGTCACTCGTCCGCGGGAAGGCCGAGCTCCACGGCGTCCTCGGCGACGCGACGAAGGCTCGGGAGCGGCTCGGGTGGACGCCGACCGTCGATTTCGAGGGTCTCGTCCGGTTGCTCGTCGACGCCGACCTCGCGCGGTTGCGGGCGCAGCTCGAGACGGCGGAGCGGGCACCGAGGGGAGACCAGTGAGCGTCGCGGTCGACACGCCTCTTCGCTCGCGAGCGCTTCGCGTCGCTGCCGTCTTCTCCGAGCTTCGGCCGGAGCGGGCTTCGCTCCTCGACCGCGTCGCCGCGCATCCCGAGATCGACCTGACCGCGATCTACGCGGAGCCGACGGCCGACGGCCGCAACGCGCGTCCGCGCCCCCGGCATCGGGCCGTGTTCCTTCGCGGCCTTCGTTTGCCCGTGGCACAGCTCGCCCGCCGCTATCCGCTTACGCTCGGCATCCGTCGCGCGCTCGCGAGCGCGTCGCCGGACGTGGTCGTGGTCTCGGGCTGGCGCGCGTTCGCCACCCAGGCGGCGATAGCGTGGTGCCGACTCACGCGGATCCCGTACGTGCTCGTGGTCGAGGAGCTCGACGGGGATGCGGGCGGCGGCTGGCGCCGCGTTGTCGACGGCGCGGTGGTCACGCCCATCGTCCAGCACGCGGGCGGCGTGCTCGTCACCGGGACGCTCGCCCGCCGCTCGGTGCTCGAGCGCGGCGCGCCGCCCGAGCACGTGCGCGTCTTCGCCGACACGATCGACGTGGAGGACTTCGGCGCTCGCGCGGACGGGCTGGCGGGACACCGCGAGGAGCTGCGCGAGGCGCTCGGGGCCGCGCCGGGGGACGTCGTCGTCCTCTCGACGGGGCCGCTCGCTCCCGAGAAGCGGCATGCGGATCTCGTGCACGCGGCGGCGAGGACGGGAGACGACCGGCTGCTGCTCGTGCTCGCCGGCGACGGTCCCGAGCGCGAGCGTCTCGTCGATCTCGCGCGCATCCGCGACGTCCGCCTCGTCGTGCTCGGTGAGCAGGCGTGGGGGCCGATCGAGCTGTACGCGGCGGCCGACGTCTTCGTGCTCCTGTCCGATCACGAGACCTGGGCGGTCGTCGTCAACGAAGCGGCCGCATGCGGGCTGCCGCTCGTCCTCTCCGACCGCGTCGGGGCGGCGCACGATCTGCTCGTCGACGGCGAGAACGGCGCGCTCGTCGAGACCGGCGACGTGGACGCGGCGGCGGCGGCGCTCGGCCGGCTCGCCGGGGATCCGAAGCTGAGGGACGCGTACGGCGCCCGCTCGCGCGAGCTCGCGCGCGACTGGGGCTACGGCCCGAGCGTCGACGGCTTCCTCGCGGCGGTGCGGGAGGCGGCGTCGGACACCGCTCGGGCTGCCGGCCGGCGCTAGCGCGTACGCCAGCGCGGCGACAGGTCCGCAGCCGACAGCCGAAGACCCGCAAATTGCGGGCATCGACGCCGGCCTCGACCTCGTCCATGCCCGTCGCAGCGCGAAGTACGGGGACAGACCCTCGTCATGTCCGCAACCGACGGTGAAACCGCAACGAGAGTGCAAGAAGCTGTCCACCGCGCCACCGGGGTAGCCTCCCCGCACGATGCCCGCGTGGTGATCACGAAGGTCCTCTTCTGGGGCTCGCTCGGCGCGCTCGCGTGGACGCACGTCGGCTACCCGGCGGCGATGGGCCTGCTCGCGCGCGTGCGTCCGCGGCCGGTCCGGCGAGCGGACATCGAGCCCGCCGTCGCGCTCGTCGTCTCCGCCCACGACGAGGAGAGCGTGATCGGCAGACGTGTCGAGAACCTCCTCGAGCTCGACTACCCGGCCGAGAGGCTTGCGATCGTCGTCGCCTCAGACGGCTCCACGGACGGGACGGACGAGATCGTGGGAGAGATCGCCGCGCGCGAGCCGCGCGTTCGGCTCCTGCCCTGCCCGCGCGAGGGCAAGGTCGCAGCGCAGCACCGTGCGGTTCGCGAGACCGAGAGCGAGGTGCTTGCGTTCACGGATGCGAACACCGAGTGGCGGCCGGATGCTCTCCGAAGGCTCGTGCGCAACCTCGCGGACCCCGAAGTCGGGTACGTGTGCGGGCTCCTCCGTCTCGAGAGCCCCGACGGCGCGAATCTCGAGGGCGTCTACTGGCGCTACGAGACGTGGGTGCGCGAGCAGGAGTCGCGAGCGAGCTCGATCACGGCCGGGAACGGCGCGATCTACGCGGTGCGGCGCGAGGCGTACGTCGAGGACGACCCGAAGTTCGGGCACGACTTCGGTCTCCCGTACGTGATGGAGCAGAACGGGCTCCGGGCCGTGTACGACCCCGAGGCGGTCGCGGTCGAGAAGCCGGCGAGCGAGCCCGAGGACGAGTACGGGCGCAAGGTGCGGATGAACGCGCGCTCGTGGGGGCACATCGTGACCGGGCGGATGTTCGGGCGTACGCGGCCCCTGTACCTCGTAGAGCTCGTCTCGCACCGCGTGCTCCGCTACTCGAGCGGGCTCCTGCACGTGCTGCTCCTCGTCACCAACGTCGCCCTGCTCGGGCAGGGCACGCTGTACCGGGTCCTCCTCGCGGTGCAGATCGGCGGTCTCGGGCTCGCCGCGGCCGGCAAGGCAAGGCTGCCGCTTCCCGGCGCGCGGCTCGCGTACTACTACTTCCTCGTGACGCGCGCGACCGCGGCCGGGCTCGTCCGCTACCTGCGCACGGGGACGCCGCAGACCTGGGAGAAGGCGAAGGGAACGCGGTGAATAGGACGCTCGACATGGCGGTCGCCGGCGTGGGCCTCGTCGTGGCGAGCCCGTTCCTCGCGGCGGCGGCGGTCGCGACGAAGCTCGGCGACGGGGGGCCGGTGCTCTACCGCCAGACGCGGGTGGGCAGGAACGGCGAGGACTTCGAGATGCTCAAGCTGCGGACGATGGTCGTGGGTGCGGAGGGCATGGGCGCCGGCCCGGCCGTGGACGCGGGCGACTCGCGGATCACGCGCGTCGGCTCCTTCCTCCGGCGGAGCTCGATCGACGAGCTGCCGCAGCTCTGGAACGTCCTGCGCGGCGACATGAGCGTCGTCGGGCCGCGGCCGACGTTCCGCTACCAGGTCGAGCAGTACGACGAGCGCCAGCTGCGCCGGCTCGAGGTGCGGCCGGGGCTCACGGGGTGGGCGCAGGTCAACGGCCGCGCGGCGCTCTCCTGGCCGGAGCGGATCGAGCTCGACGTCTGGTACGTCGACAACCGCTCACTCCGGGTGGACCTCTCGATCCTGCTGCGCACGCCGCTCGTCCTGTTCCGGGGGACCTATCGGGGCGCGACCGGCGGCTGGCGACAGTAGACGTCTGCAGCCCTCCAGTTTGCGGCCTTCAAGTGGGGCACCCCGGCCCACCACCCACTGCGAGCATAACGACGAAGTGCGTACACGTGGGACGCGCGTGTGTGCCGAATGTGTGTCGATTCGCGGGTCTGCGCGGGCCGACTAGGCACCTCCTCGCCGGGGCACAGCCGACGGGCGCAGAGGCCCGCGAGGCGCGTCGCTACTCTCTGCCGTCGTGACCGTCGTCCTCTTTACGTGCGCGGGGCAGCGCGTGGACATCGTGCGCGCCTTCCGCGACGCGGGCGCCGTCACGCTCGCCACCGACCTCGACCCGCTCGCGCCCGCCCTCTACCACGCCGACCGGCAGGCGCCGACGCCGCGGATTGCCGACGACGAGTACGTCCCCGCCCTCGCCGCGCTCGTCCGCGAGCACGAGGTCGGTCTAATCGTCCCGCTCACCGACCTCGACCACTCGGTGCTCGCGCGCACCCGGGCCGAGCTGGCGCCCGCGCTCGTGCTCCTCCCCGAGGCCGACGTCTGCGACCGCATGTCGGACAAGCTCGAGGCGCATCGGTTCTTCGTCGAGCAGGACATCGCCTCGCCACGCAGCTGGACGCCACAGGAGGTCCCCGAGGACGCGCGCTACCCGCTGCTCGTGAAGGCGCGCGAGGGCTTCGGCTCGAACCACATCTTCCGCGCGGACGACCCCGAGCAGCTCGACTTCTTCGTCCGCTACACGACCGTCCCGTCGTTCGTGCAGGAGCGCTGCCTCGGCGAGGAGTTCTCGATCGACGTCTTCTGCGACATGGACGCGCGGTGCCTGAACGCGATCCCGCGGACGATGATCCAGTCGAAGGGCGGCGAGTCGATCAAGGGCGCCTCGATCCAGGATGCCGAGCTCATCGCCTACGGCTGCCACGTCGCGGAGACCGTCGGGATCAAGGGCCCCGCGAACGTGCAGTGCTTCCGCGAGCCGGACGGGAGCCTGCCCGTCACCGACGTGAACACGCGCTTCGGCGGCGGCTTCCCGCTGCCGCTCGCGGCAGGTAGCGGCTACCCGGAGCTCGCGCTTGCGCTCGCGCGCGGAGAGCATCCGGAGCCGCGGCTCGGCGAGTTCGAGGAGGGCGTCTACATGACCCGCTTCTTCTCCGAGATCTGTCTCCGCCGCGACGGCAACGGCTCGCTCGAGCCGGTGGTCATCCGAGGCTAGGCGGGCCGTGCGCTACGTCGTCACCGGCGCCGCCGGTTTCATCGGCTCGACACTGCTGCGCACCCTGCTCGAACGCGGCCATGACGCCGTTGGCTGGGACTCGTTCACCGCCTATTACGACCCATCCCTCAAGGAGCAAAACGCCCACGGGCTCCCCGTGCAGCGGATCGACCTCGCCGAGGACGAGCTCGTTCTCGACGGCGTCGACGGCGTCTTCCACCTCGCGGGGCAGCCGGGCGTCCTGAGCTTCGGCACCGCGTTCGCGAACTACGTGCGGGAGAACGTCCTCGCGACCCAGCGCCTGTTCGAGGTCGCCGCGCCCGCCGGGGTGCGCGCCGTGCTCGCGTCGTCGTCCTCGATCTACGGGGACGCCGCCGCATACCCGACGCGCGAGGACGCGACGCCTCTGCCGCTGTCGCCGTACGGCATCACGAAGCTCGCCTGCGAGCACCTCGCGTACGCGTACGGCCGGGAGCTCGGGCTCGAGGCCGTGAGCCTGCGCTACTTCACGATCTTCGGGCCGCGCCAGCGCCCGGACATGGCGTTCACCGCCATGACCACCGCGCTCGCGGAAGGCCGCTCGTTCGAGCTCTTCGGCGACGGCACGCAGTCGCGGAGCTTCACATACGTGGACGACGCGGTCGAGGCGACGATCCTGGCGATGGAGCGCGGCGCGCCGGGCGCGATCTACAACGTCGGCGGCGGGGTCGAGGTCTCCATGCTCGAGGCGATCGACACGCTCGCGGCCGTCTCCGGCGCGCGTCTCGAGGTCGTCTCGACGCCCCGGCGCCGGGGCGACGCCGCGCGCACCTGCGCCGACACGACACGGCTTCGGGAGGACACCGGCTGGGCTCCAAAAACCTCGTTCGAGCAGGGACTTGCCGCCCAGTGGCGCTGGGCCGCTGATAGGGTCGCGAGCCGATGAGCGACCGCCCCGCGGCTCCGGTGCCGGACGACGAGCAGGAGGTCGACCTCGCCTCCGCGTGGGAGCGGATCAAGGTGCGGTGGTGGCTGCCCGTCGGCGGGCTCGTGCTCGGGGCCGTCGTCGGAATCGCGCTCGCGCTCGCCGGCGGCAACGTGTACCGCGCGGAGACGATCGTCTACCTCGGCCAGCCGTTTGCGCCGCAGGGTGGCGGCCAGATCCAGAGCCTCGCGACCAACCCGCGGACGGTCAGCGAGATCATCCGCTCCGAGGCCGTGCTCAGCGACGTCTCCGACGCGACCGGGATTCCGGTCTCGCAGCTGCGCTCGTCGATCTCGACCAAGGAGATCGTGGCGCCCGGGCAGATCCGCGGGATCAATCCGCTGATCGAGATCGGAGTCAAGGGTGAGGCCGAGCCGCGGAGGATCGAGGAAGCCGCCGACGCCCTCTCCGAGCGCGTGGTGCAGAACGTGTCGTCGTTCGTCCTCCAGAAGATCGATCTCCTGAAACAGCAGATCAGGGTGAGCAGGGCCCAGCTCGCGGACATCCAGGCGCGGATCGAGCGCGCGGAGCAGCAGCAACAGCAGATCACGAACGACGCCTCGATCCCGCTCGACACGCGCCTTCTGCTCAGCCTGAACCTCAACTCGGTGATCACGACCGCGGACGCCCGGCGAGCCGCGCTGCAAGACAACCTCTTCGAGGCGGAGCACTTCCTGAATCTCGCTGAGGACGTCGAGTCGAGCCGGGTCGTCGAGGACGCCAACGCGGTCCGGACGACCGCCCGTTCGCGCCGCACCTCGGTTCTCGTGGGCGCGCTCGTCGGTCTCCTCGTCGGGACGATCGCCGCGCTCGCCGCCGAGCCGTTCGCCGCACGCCGCCGGCGCACGGCCGACACCGCCACCTGATGCTCGAGGGCAAGCGGGTCGCCGTCGTCGTGCCCGCCTACGACGAGGAGCGCCTCGTCGTGGAGACGCTTCGCGGGATCCCCGAGCTCGTCGACCGGATCTACGTCGTGGACGACGCGTCGCGCGACGGGACCGGCGAGCGGGCGCTGGAGGCCGGAGATCCGCGTGTGGAGGTCATCCGGCACGACCGCAATCTCGGGGTGGGCGCCGCGATCGCCTCGGGCTACCGGCGCGCGCTCGAGGAGGAGATCGACGTCACGTGCGTGATGGCCGCCGACAACCAGATGGACGGCACGGAGCTCGAGGGGCTCGCCGGCCCCGTTGCGCGCGGCGAGGTCGAGTACGCGAAGGCGAACCGGCTCGTCTCAGGCGAGGCATGGAAGGTGATCCCGCGGACGCGCTACCTCGGGAACGCCGTGCTCTCGCTGCTGACGAAGATCGCGTCCGGCTACTGGCACGTCGCCGACTCGCAGGCCGGGTACACCGCGCTGTCGCTCGACGCTCTGCGACGCCTCGATCTCGATCGCCTGTACCCGCGCTACGGCTTCCCGAACGACATGCTCGTCCACCTGAACGTCCAGAACGCGCGCGTGCGGGACGTCCCCTCGCGCCCGATCTACCACGTCGGCGAGACGTCCGGGATCAAGCTGCGCTCGGTCGTCCCCAGGATCTCCTGGCTCCTGTTCAAGGGCTTCTGGTGGCGGATGATGCAGAAGTACGTGATCCGCGACTTCCACCCGCTCGTCTTCTTCTACGCGTTCGGGGTGCTGATGACGCTGGCGGGGCTCACCCTCGGCGTGCTCGAGGTCGCGCTCCGGATCGCGGGGAACGAGATCACCGCGGCGTCGATCGTGCTCGTCGCGATCCTCCTCATCGCGGGGCTGCAGCTGACGCTGTTCGCGATGTGGTTCGACATGGAGGCGAACAAGGACCTGCGCTGATCCGGGAGAGAGCGGTCCGACCGCCGTCGTAGCCTCTCTCGCATCGCGAGGAACGCAGAACCGCCGCCTCCCTCCGGCCCGCGAGGCTGGCTTCGCCGTCTGTGGAGGTGGGTCCGGGGCTTCTTCCAGGACCGGTTCAAGGACATCTCGCAGAGCGAGGCGACGGGCTACGCCGTCTGGTGTGCGATGGGCGTCGTCGTCGGCGTGCCGGAGATCTGGGCCGCGATCGCGGGCGAGGACTTCTACTGGCCGACGATCTCGACGACGATCGGGCATCTCCAGGAGCGCTGGCCGGTGGTCGCGCTGCTGCCGGTGGCGGCGATCGTGATGGGCGGCTACTCGGTCTTCCGGATCCGGACGATCGGCGACACCGTCCTCCAGGCCGACGAGCAGGCGCTCGGACGCACGCTCCAGGGCCGGCTCGTGAAGCAGGAGGTGAGCCGCGAGGAGCTCGCCGTCGGGGGTGTCCCGGCGACCGCGCAGGTCGTCCCCCGTCGGACCTTCGTCGCCTACCTCGGCCTCGCAACCACGATCGTCGTCGGTTTCAGCCTCGTGGCTTCGCGAAGCGACAACCGGTTCCTCGTCGGCTACGTGCTCTACTCGCTGATCGCGATCTTCTGGATCGTGGTCCCCAACGTCGCCTCGTACTTCTTCAAGCGCGACTTCCCGTACACGAACCTGTTCTTCACCATCAGCTCGCTCGGCCGCCGCCTCCAATTCGTCGCCGGGCTCGTGGCAGCGCTCCTCGTGATCCTCCTGCTCCACCTCGCGTTTTACCCGTGGCCCGTCCCGGCTAGCTAGCATCCCGCCGATGCCCACCTCGGTCGTCACCGGCGGCGCCGGCTTCCTCGGCTCCCACCTCTGCGAGGCCCTGCTCGAGCGCGGCCACCGGGTCGTATGCATCGACAACCTCGTCGTCTCGTCGCTCGCGAACATCGACCACCTCCGCGACGACGCGTTCACGTTCCAGAACCACGACGTGATCGAGCCGATCACGGTGGAGGAGCCGGTGGACTTCGTCTACCACCTCGCCGCGCTCGCGAGCCCCGTCGACTACCTGCGGATGCCTCTGCACTCGCTGAAGACGGGCTCGTACGGGACGCACCACGCGATCGGCCTCGCGAAGTGGAAGCGCGCGCGGTTCCTCGTCGCCTCGACGAGCGAGGTCTACGGCGACCCCCAGGTGCACCCGCAGCCGGAGACGTACTGGGGTCACGTGAACCCGATCGGCCCGCGCGGGGTCTACGACGAGGCGAAGCGCTACGCCGAGGCCGTCGTCATGGCGTACCACACCCAGCAGGGCGTCGACACGGCGATCGTCCGGATCTTCAACACGTACGGGCCGCGCATGCGCGCGTACGACGGGCGCGCCATCCCGACGTTCCTGCGGCAAGCGATCGACTCGAAGCCGCTGACCGTCTTCGGCGACGGCTCACAGACGCGGAGCTTCTGCTTCGTCGACGACCTGATCCGCGGGATCATCCTGCTCGCGGAGTCACGCGAGCACCTCCCCGTGAACCTCGGCAACCCGGACGAGAAGACGCTGCTCGAGCTCGCCGAGACCATCATCCGCATCACCGGCTCGTCGTCCGAGATCGTGTACGAGGCGCTCCCTGTGGACGACCCGCAGCAGCGCCAGCCGGACATCACCCGCGCACGTCAGCTGCTCGGCTGGGAGCCGCAGATCTCGCTCGAGGACGGTCTCAAGAAGACGATCGCCGCGCTCGGCCACGAAGCGGCCGTCCGCTCGGCGTAGTCAGCTCTCGCCGCGGCCGAAGGACGCGCGCCGCGCGATGTCGGCGTCGTCGACCATGTGCCCGTCGCGCTCGACGTAGCCGCCGCTCCCTCCCACGACGAGCATGACCAGGTCGTCCGAGTCGCTCGCGTTCGACACCTTCCGCGGCGTCGTCGACTCGACGTGACAGAGACCGCCGGGCCCGAGCACGCGCTCCTCGCCCTCGACCTCGATGCGCGCCGAGCCGGCGTGCACGAAGTAGAGCTCGTCCTGCGTGTCGTGGTAGTGGTGGAAGCCCTCGTACCCGGGCGGGTACACGATCGCGTTCGCGCCGAACGCCGTGACCCCGAGCGGCACGCGGATCTTGCGAAACCCGTACCCCTCGCCGAGCTCGTCCACCGATCCGAACGCGTGGCCCATGTCCGCGCAGCCTACCGCGGCTCAACCCCCGGTCTCCTCCTCCACCGTCGCCGCGCCCGCGGCCGCGAGGCCGAGGAGCAGGCAGGTCGCGGCGTCTATCGGGATCCCAGGCACGATGCCGACCACGGCCCACTCCCCTGCGACCGTGAGCAGCGCGCAGATGACCGCGAGCCCGGCTCCGGCCGCCCACGGGGTCGAGGCGTAGGCGGCGGTGCGCCAGCCGAGCACGAGGCCGCCGACAGCGACCGCCAGAAGGAGCGCGAGCCCGATCACCCCCGCGTCGGCGAGCATCTGCACGTAGAGGCTTTGGACGCCGAGCTCCCGCTCCGCTGACGGGATCGCTTGTGCCTCATCCGGGAAGCGGTCTCGCGCGTCCCCCAGGTACGGCTGGAACACCTCGGCGCGGCCGGAGCGCTGCCAGCCCACTCCGAGGATCGGGTTGTCCTGAAACACGCGCAGCCCGATGTAGGCGAGCACTGCGCTCTCCGAGTACGTCTGCACGTCCGGTGCCGGCCGGTCTTCGCCGAGGCCGGTCAGCTCGCCGACTGACTCGAGCGCGTCGGCCCGAATCGCGCTCACGCCGACGAGGACCACCGCGAGGAGCGCGACGACGCCGAGGAGGCGCCGGCCCGACGGCGCGAAGCGGCTGTGCGCCGCGAACGTGATGAGCAAGACGCCGACCGCGAAGCCCATCACCGCCGCGAGCGAGCCGGCGAGCACCAGCCCGACGGCGCCCGCACCGAGCGCGACCGCGAAGAGCATCGGCGCCGGGATGCGACGGCGGGTGCAGAGAATGCCGGCCACCGCGACTCCGATGGCGATGCCCGAGAGCGCCGCGAGGTCGCTGTGCCCGAGGAACGAGGGCTGCCGCCAGCCCGGGGGCCACGCGTCGAAGACGTCCGCGCCGAAGAACTGAGCCAGAGCGACGGCCGACGCCACGAGAGACCAGAGCACGATGCTCGCGACCACGAGGGTGAGGTCCTGCGCGCGCCGCACGAGCAGCGGAACGGCGATGGCCAGGAGCGCGTATGCGACGAACTCGACGTAGTCCGCGAGGTGGTCGTCGAAACGCGCGTCGTCGATCGACACAGGCCGGAAGGTCTGGAACGCGAGCCAGAGCAGGAGCGCGATGCCGGGCACCCACAGGATCCGGGCCGCGTTCAGCCGCGCCGCGCCCATGCGGACGCCGGCGATGATGGCCGCGACGAGGATGGCGACGACCGCCGCGTCCGATGGGCTGAAGTCCATCGTGGTCGAGCCGACGTCCAGCGAGAACGTCCTGAAGCGGTCCTCGCCGACGAAGAGGAACGGGACCGCGAGCGCGAGGACCAACGCGCCGAGGGACTCCCGGGTGCCGGGTCGGGGGGTTCTCACTCGGAGGCGGACTCTAGACTGCCGCCCCGCTGTCCTCCGCGTTCCGGCCGCTCTAACATCGTGTGGTGGCCAAGGTCGCTCCGCCTGTCGAGCCGCGCCGCGCGCGAGCACCCTCGCCGACAGGGCGCGACGTGCGGGCGTTCCGCTTCTACGTCCTCTCCCGCGCGGGCGCCCTGACGCTCGGGCGGCGGGTGCTCTCGATCGTGTCCCTCGTCGTCCTCGACGTCGCCGGGCTCGCGCTCGGCATCTACCTCGCGCTCGTCCTCCGGCAGGCGCTTCGCGGCGAGGACATCCTCTGGGGGCTGCTCTGGCGCGACGGTGCGTCCGAGTGGCTCCGGTGGGCAGCGCCTATCACCGTCCTCGTCTTCGCCCAGTCCGGCCTCTATCGCCAGCGCGAGCGCCGGGCCGGCGCCGGCCGCATCCTGTCCTCGCTCGTCGTCGTCGGTCTCGTCGTCTTCGCCTTCGGCTACGGGACCGACTACGACTTCATGTCGTCGGGGCTCATCCCGACCGCGGTCGTCGTCTCGTTTCTCACGATCGGTCTGCTCCGGAGCGCCTACGACTCGGTGACGCTCGAGCTCATGCGCGCCGCGGGAGTTCGCAGGACAGTCGTGCTCGTGGGCGAGGGAAAGAGCCTCGCGGCCCTGCGCGCGTCACTCGCCGCCACGCGCGGCGGGCTTGGGTACGAGTTCGCGGGAGCGATCACATCCGAGACCGTTCCCGGGCTGCGGCGGCTCGGCTCGCGCGACGAGCTCCCGGCCGTCCTCGAGGCGGTCCGGCCGGACGAGGTGATCCTGTCCGAGGCGAACGTCGAGGAGCGCGCCGTGCTCGAGATGGTCGAGCACGCGCATCGCCAGGGGATCAAGGTGCGGCTCGCGCCCGCCACGACCGAGCTCCTCGTCCAGCGCGGCGAGTACGTCCCGGGGCACGGCGCCCCGCTGTTCGAGCTGCGCCCGCCGGTCCTGACCGCCGCGCAGTGGGCGCTCAAGCGGACCTTCGACATTGCGGTGAGCATCCTCATCGGCGTCTTGCTGCTGCCCCTCTGGCTGCTCGTCGCGCTCGCCGTCAAGCTCGACTCGCGCGGCCCGGTCTTCCACTCGGATCGCCGGATCGGTGTCGGCGAGGCGGAGTTCGGGATGCTGAAATTCCGGACCATGGTCGAGGACGCGGCGGAGCTCCAGCCCGAGCTCGAGGACGCGAACGAGGCGGAGGGGGCGCTCTTCAAGATCCGCGACGACCCGCGCGTCACGCGCGTTGGCCGCATCCTCCGGCGGCTCTCGATCGACGAGATTCCGCAGATCGTGAACGTGCTCAAGGGCGAGATGAGCATCGTCGGGCCGCGGCCGCTCCCGCTCCGCGACTACGCCCTGCTCGAGGACTGGCACCGGGCGCGCTACGCCGTGCTCCCCGGCATGACCGGGCTCTGGCAGATCTCGGGCCGCTCCGGCCTCTCGTTCGACGACCTCGTCCGGCTCGACTTCACCTACCTCGAGAACTGGTCGATCTGGCTGGACGTCACGATCATCGCCCGGACGGTTCCCGCGGTTCTCCGCGGGAAAGGCGCGTACTAGTACTAGCGCCGCACGCCGAGCAAAGCGCCGACGGCACGCCAGTACAGCTTCAGCGACGCGGTCACGGGAGACCACCGCGCGGCCGGGCCGATGTACTCCGAGTCGAGTGTCGCGACCATCGCGTCGGCGAACTGCGCCGACGAGAGCTTGCGCCCGCGCTGAACGCGCCGGCGCTCGCGGAACCAGCCGGGCAGGCGCTCGACGCTGTCGGCGGCCGCGAGGAGCTTCTGGCGCCACCAACCGCCCCGCAGCGCCGCGACCACGACGGCTAGCTCGACGACGAGCAGCGCGGGAGCAAGGAGCGCGAGCAGCGGCGCCGGATACGTCCGGACGATCGTCGCCCAGCGGTTCCGCTCGAGGTGACGCCACTTGGACGCGCCCTTGTCGAAGTCGTAGTCGTGGTCGACGACGGCGTCCGCGCAGACGCCGATCGCGCCGCCCGCGAGCAACACGCGCAGCGAGAGGTCGACGTCCTCGTGGTACAGGAAGTAGTCGTCCGCGAACCCGCCGAGCTCGTGGAAGCGCTCGCGCCCGATGACCAGGCACGCACCGCTGAGGAACCCGAGACGCTCGACTTCCGTCCCGCGCGGATGCCCCGCCGCGCCCGCCCACGCGATGCCGGTGAAATGCAGCACGCCTCCGGCCGAGCTCACCCGCTGCCCGCCGTCGGACGCGACGAGGCCCTGCCAAGCCGTCCAGCCGGAGCCGTCGAGCGCCGGCCGCTCGATCGCATCCCGGAACCCCGGCTGCGGCACCGCGTCCGGGTTCAGGAAGCAGAGGAGCTCCGCGCCGGCCGCCCGTGCGCCCAGGTTGCAGGCGGCGGGGAAGCCGAGATTGGCGTGCGCCTCGACGAGGGTCGCGCCCGGCGTGAGCTCGCGGACTCGCGCGACGGTCTCGTCCTGAGAGGCGTTGTCGACGACCATCAGCTCGTCGTCCGTCGCGGAGCTCCGCCTCCAGCGCGGGGAGCGACCGCTCGAGCGCGGAGGCGCTGTTGTAGGTGACGACGACGACGGCGAGGGTCGGCATCGCCAGATCTTCGCAGCGGCACCGGTGCTTTCCGTGGCCGTGGCCATACTTTCGCGGGATGAGGACGATCGCGATCGTGCCCGCCCGCAACGAGGCGGAGTGCATCGGCGGCGTGGTTGAGGGCATCAAGGCGTTCGACGCGTCGTGCGTGGTGCTCGTCGTCGACGACGGCTCCACGGATCGCACCGTCGCGCTCGCGCGGAGGGCCGGCGCGCGCGTGGTGTCGCTCCCGTTCAACCTCGGGATCGGCGGCGCCGTCCAGACCGGCTTCAAGCTCGCGTACGACGAAGGATTCGACATCGCTGTCCGCCTCGACGGCGACGGCCAGCACATCGCAGGCGAGCTGCCCAAGCTCATCACGCCGATCCGAGCGGACGCCGCGGACATCGTCGTCGGCTCCCGCTTCGCCGGCTCGACGGAGTACCGGCCGCCGTTCGCCCGCCGCGTCGGGATCAAGCTCTTTGCCCGTGTCGTCTCGCTGCTCACGAGGCAGCGGGTCACGGACACGACCTCCGGCTTCCAGGCCTGCAACCGAAAGGCGATCCGCCTCTTCGCGGCCGACTACCCGCACGACTACCCCGAGGTCGAGGCCACCGTGATGGTCTTCAAGCATCGACTCCGGCTTGCGGAGGTGCCGGTGAAGATGCGCGAGCGCGAAGCGGGCCGCTCGTCGATCGGCGGGGTCTGGTCGGTCTACTACGCGATCAAGGTGCTGCTCGCCGTGTTCATGGCGGTCTCGCGCCGGAGCGCGACGCCGCTGGAGGAGGCCGAGTGACTCCCTGGATCGTCTCCGTCGCAGCCACCGCCGTGTCGCTGCTCCTGCTCGGCGTCGTCGTCCACCTCATCCGAAGCCGCCGCCTGCGCGAGCGCTACGCGCTGCTCTGGCTCCTCACCGGCCTCGTCCTGCTCGCCCTCTCCGCTTGGCGCGGCGGGCTGAACACCATCGCGGGCTGGCTCGGCGTCACCGGCTACCCGCCGGCCGTGCTCTTCGCGACCGCGACGCTCTTCATCCTCGCTGTGCTCCTGCACTACTCGACCGTGATCTCGCGCCTGTCGGACCAGAACTCGCTGCTCGCCCAGCGCCTTGCGCTCGTCGAGGAGCGCCTGCGTCGCGAGGAGGAGTCAGCCGAGGCTAAGCAGGCTGAGTGAGGCCGCGCGCCCGGACCGTGGGATCCGTCCCGCCGAGCCAGTCGACCCGCCCGATCCACTTGTCCCGGTTCGCCGCATACCAGCGGATGGTCTGCGCGAGGCCTTCCTCCCAGGAGGTCCTCGGCTCCCAGCCGGTCTCCCGCTTCAGCTTGTCGTAGCCCACGCGCAGCGCGACGACGTCGCTCGAGCCCGGACGGAAGCGCGCCTGCGTCTGCACGATCTCGCGCGACCCTTCGGCCCAGAATCCGAGCTCGGCGCCCAGCCGGAAGATGAGCGCGGCCCAATCGGCCATCGAGATGTTCGCGCCCTGCCCGTACACGTAGTGCTCGCCCGGGGTCCCGTGCGCCGCCACGGTGAGATGTCCGCGCACGCCGTC
The DNA here is from genome assembly GCA_963716605.1 of uncultured Actinomycetes bacterium. Lineage (GTDB taxonomy): Bacteria > Actinomycetota > Thermoleophilia > Gaiellales > Gaiellaceae > GMQP-bins7. Next base: position 614,747 of record CAVQTO010000002.1, read on the forward strand.
GGTGCAGAAGCAGAAGTCGCGCAGCGGCTCGAGCGCGCCGAGCTCGACGGACTCGCGCTCGAGCGCCTGCGTGATGATCGTGCCCGTGACGTAGCGCGGGTTCTGCCTCGGGCCGTAGTTGTTGAACATGCGCGCGACGAGGCCTGGGACGCCGAAGGCGTCGAAGTAGTTCATCGTCAGGTAGTCCGCCGCGAGCTTCGAGGTCGCGTAGATCGACTTGGGATTGATCGGCGAGCGCTCGTGGAGGATCAGGCCCCCGTCTTCGTCGAAGTCGTGGTGGTCGGCGACGGACTCCCGCACGTTCCCGTACTCCTCCGACGTGCCGGCGGTGTCGAGCTTCTCGAGCTCGAGGCCGTGGTCGACGATCGACTGGAGGAGGTTGAGCGTCCCGATCGTGTTCGACATCAGCGTCTCGTAGGGCCGGTGCCACGACTCGTGGACGTGCGCCTGGGCGCCGAGGTGGAAGATGAACGGCTTGTCGGGCGCATCGAGCAGGTCCTGCCTGACGACGAGGTCGATCGAGTGCTTGTCGGTGAGGTCCGCGAAGTGCACCTTCATCCGTCCGCGCAGGTGTGGGACGTTGCTGAGCGCGCCGCTCGAGGTCGCGCGCACGAATGCGTGGACGTTCGCGCCGAGCTCGACGAGCGCGTCCGTCAGGTGTGAGCCCATGAAGCCGTCGGCGCCGGTGACGAGCGCGGTGCGTCCCTCGTAGACGCCGCCGAACTCCCTGCGGAGGTCGTCGAGCGCGCTTCCTGTCCAGAGGCTGTCGTTCGGCATGAGGTGGTGGTCGGGTGTGGGGCGTACGCTTCCGCGCTGGTGAGCAAGCGTACAGACTCGTCCGGCCTCGGCTCCCTGGCAAGCGGAGCGCTCACGGCCCTGTCGTTCCTGGTCGTGTCGGTTGCCGCCGCGGCGACCGGAATCGTGATTGCGCGCGAGTTCGGCCGCTCGGCAGAGACCGACGGAGTGCTCGCGGCGTACGGTCTCTCGGTCGTAATCGCGATCGCTGCGCAGGCGATCCGCATCGCCGTGCTGCCCACCCTTGCGCGTGCGCGAGACGAGCAGCGGCTCGCCGGCGAGCTCGCCGGATACGGGCTCGCGCTCCTGGTCGTCGCGGTCCCGCTCGTCCTTGCCGCCGAGCTCGGCGCCGAGACGCTCGCAGAAGTGCTCACCGGCGGCGAGTCCGAGGTCGCGACGAGCACTGCGGCGGAGGCGCTTCGCTGGATGGTTCCCGCCGGGGTCGCGCAGCTCTACGCCGCCGTCGCCGTGAGCGGGCTCGCCGCCCTCGACGACTACGGGACGGCCGCGTTCGGCTACGCGGCCGGGAGCGTCGCGGGCCTGGCGCTCATCGTGCTTCGGGTCGAGCCCGACGGGATCAGCGCGGTCGCATGGGGCGTGGCGCTCAACGCGGCGATCGTGCTCGTCCCTGCCGTCGCGCTCGCAGTGCGGGCGGCGCGCGAGCGGGTTCCGGCGGCGGCGGTGCAGGACGGCGTCGTCGTTGCGTGGGAGGCTCTCCGCCTTTGCGATCGGCGCGGCGCTCGCCCTCGCGCTTCGCTCCTGTACGTCGTCTGCCTCGCGTTCGCCTCCCGTCTCGACACGGGCGACGCCACGAGCTTTGTGTACGCCTACCTGGCCGCCGCCGCGCTCGTCGCGACCACCGCCGGCGTCCTGGGGATCGTGACCTCGGTGCCCCTCTCTCGAGCCGGCGTCGACGCGGAGATCGTCCGCCACGTCGTCGCGACCTCGTGGCTCGCCCTCGCGGTCGTCGGCGCTGCGGCCGGCGCGTTCGCGGTCGCCGGAGGCCAGCTCGTCGAGTCGGTGCTCGGCGACGCGTACGCCGAGGACGTGGGAGCCGACCTCGGCAGCCTCGTCGTCGCGTTCAGCCCCTGGGTCGTCGCATCGATCGGCATCGGGGTCACCTTCCCGCTCGCCTTCGTCTCCGGCCGCACGGGGCGATTCCCCTTCATCGCGCCGGAGCGCTCGCGCATCCAGGCTCCGCTCGCGTGGGGCGCGGCGCGCGCTCGGGCTCGAGGGACTGGCTCTTGCGCTGGCGTCGACGACTCTGCTCGTGCTTCTAGCGCTCCTCGTCGAGCTCGACGCGCTCGAGGGGGCGGCACGGCTCTCGCGACTGCGACGCTCGCGGTCGTCAGTCTCGCACTGGCCGCGTTCGTGCCTGCGGCTTTCTGATCGGCGACCGTGATCGCGGCCGCCGTGGGGCGTTCCTCTCGCCCTCTGCTCGTGCCGTGCGCCGCAGCCACTCTCGCGGCCTGGAAGTACCTGCGCGCGCTCCTAGCGCAGCCGGATCCGCACGCTCGTCCGGCCGCGCGGGCTCGCGCTCGGGTCGCGGCGTTATCGGCGTGCGAGCTCTCGCGCGCTGAGTGCCGCCGCGCGCGGCTTGCGCCGAGCCGCGCCGCGTCGAGCGACTGCGAGACCGGCCGCGCAGGCACCGACGCCCGGCATCGCGGCGCGAGCGGCGCGCCGAGCAGGCCTCAACCACGTCTTCAGGGGCGCACCGCAGTTGCAGTTTCGGCATCCTCGGCACGCCGTGCGGACGGCGACGGGCCGCGTCGAGGAGCCCCGAGCGAGCGATGGTCGGTGCTCCGGAGCGTCGCACCTTCCCGACGTATGCGAGGCGCGCCACGAACAGCCAGTCCCCGCCGACGGCGTCCGCGAGCGGCACCTGCGCGACGTGGCTTCGCCGCATGACGCCGTAGAACGCGCCGTTGAGTGTGACCTGCCGGTAGAAGCCGGCGAGGCGGCGCGTGGGCGAGTCGGCGAGCAGGTTCACGTCCCGCTCGGCAAACGCGAACGTCCCGTCCCGGTAGTACCGCGCCCGGCCGCACACGAGCGTGTGGTCCTCGTTCGCGAGCAGCACGCTGCGCGCACTCGGAGACGTACGAGGGATCGAGCGTGTCGTCGTCCCCGAGCCACATGAAGAGCTCACCGCGCGAGTGCTCGAACACCTCCTCGAAGTTCCGCAGCGGTCCGAGGTTCACCGCCTGGCGCACGTACCGCACGCGTGGATCCGCGTCACGTAGCGCCTCGCAGATCGCCTGGGTGTCGTCGTCGGACCCGTTGTCCGAGATCACGAGCTCGAGCTCGCTCCAATCCTGCGCGAGCGCCGACCGCGCCGCACGCTCGAGGCTCGCGGCCCGGTTGTACGTAGGCAGGCCGATGCTGACCAGAGGCGGGGGCATCTCACGGAGCCGGGCTACGATACTCCGTCGTGCCGGGGCACGCGAGGCTCACCGACGGGACGTCCAAGCCGTGAAGGTCGTGATCCTCGCCGGCGGACTCGGCACGCGCATCAGCGAGGAGACCGAGCTTCGGCCGAAGCCGATGATCGAGATCGGCGAGCGCCCGATGCTCTGGCACGTCATGAAGATCTACTCGGCGTCACGGCATCGACGAGTTCGTCATCTGCCTCGGCTACCGCGGGTACATGATCAAGGAGTACTTCGCGAACTACTTGCTGCACATGTCGGACGTGACGATCGACATGGCAGCCGGGCAGACCGAGGTGCACGAGACTCCGCCGAGCCATGGCGCGTGACGCTCGTCGACACCGGCGAGCGCACGATGACGGGCGGCCGCATCAAGCGCGTCGCGCCCTACCTCGGCGGAGGAGACGTTCTGCCTCACGTACGGCGACGGCGTCGCCGACGTCGACATCCGTGCTCTGGTCGAGTTCCACGAAGCGCACGGGAAGCTCGTCACCGTGACCGCGGTGCAGCCTCCCGGCCGCTTCGGCGCGATGCTGGTCGAGGACGACGCGGTCGTCGGCTTCCAGGAGAAGCCCGAGGGGGACGACGCCTGGATCAACGGCGGCTTCTTCGTCGTCTCACCCGGCGCGCTCGACTACCTCGAGGGCGACGACGACCGTCTGGGAGCGCGAGCCGCTCGAGCGGCTCTGCGCGGACGGCCAGCTCCACGCGTACCGAGCATCGCGGGTTCTGGCATGCGATGGACACGCTGCGCGACAAGAACTACCTGCAGGCGCTCTGGGAGTCGGGCAGGCGCCGTGGCTCCGGTAACGGCCGCGCCGCCCGCGTGACCGGACGCCGGAGCACTGGCGCGGCCGGCGCGTCCTGGTCACCGGGCACACCGGCTTCAAGGGCGGCTGGCTTGCGGTCTGGCTGCGGATGCTCGGGGCCGAGGTCCTCGGGCTACGCGCTTGCCCCGTCGACGGAGCCGAGCCTCTTCGGAGCGGTCCGGCTCGAGCGAGCTCGTCGCACAGCACGATCGGCGACGTCTGCGACCGGGAGTCGCTGTCGTGCGCCTGCGTCGACCGCGTCCGGCCGGAGGTCGTGTTCCACCTCGCCGCGCAGGCTCTCGTCGGCGAGGGCTACGAGCGACCCGGTCGGCACGTTCTCGACGAACGTCGTCGGGACGGCGCACGTCCTCGACGCGCTGCCGAGCGCAGGAGAGCGTGCGCACGGTCGTCGTGGTCACGAGCGACAAGTGCTACGCCGACGCGGGCTCGGGCTCGCCGCACCGCGAGACCGACCCGCTGGGCGGCCGCGATCCCGTACAGCGCGAGCAAGGCGGCGACAGGAGCATCGTCGCGGCGGCGTACCGGCGCTCGTTCTTCGCGAGAGCGGCGATAGGGCTCGCGACGTGCACGGGCCGGGAACGTCTTCGGCGGCGGCGACTTCACGTCGGGCGGCTCGTCGCGGACTGCGTCGAGGCGCTCGCGGACGGAAAGCCCGTGCTGCTGCGCAACCCGGACGCCGTGCGGCCGTGGCAGCACGTGCTCGAGCCTCTGAGCGGCTACCTGTTGCTCGCGGAGAAGCTCGCGGGCGCGCCCGACGACTTCAGCCGGCCGTTCAACTTCGGCCCGGAGCGGGAGGACGCGCGTTCTCGTGCGCGAGCTCGCGGAGCTGTGCGCGCGAGGCCTGGGCGAGCCGAGCCGGCCTGGCGGCAGTCGCCGGGCGACCACCCACCGGAGACGCACGTCCTCCAGCTCGACGCCACGCTCGCGCGGGAGGAGCTCGGCTGGCGTCCGGTGTGGCGCCTGCGGGAGGGCATCGAGCGGACCGTCGAGTGGCACCGAGCGTTCCTGCGCGGAGAGCCGCTGGAGCCGTTGATGGCCGCGCAGATCGAAGCACGCGAGGCAGCGCGCTGATGGCCTCGTGTCGCATCTGCGGCGCGCCGCTGACGCGGACCTTCGTCGACCTCGGGTCGAGCCCGCTCTCGAACGCCTTCCTCAGCGAGGAGGACCTGTCTGCGGGAGGAAGTCCGCTTCCCGCTCAAGGTGTTCACCTGCGAGCGCTGTCTGCTCGTGCAGCTTCCCGACCTACGGGCGCCGGAGGCGATCTTCAACGAGGAGTACGCGTACTTCTCGTCGTTCTCGGACACGTGGCTCGCCCACGCGAGGCGTACGCCGCGCAGATGGTGGAGTCGCTCGGGCTCGGCGCCGAGAGCCTCGTGGTCGAGGTCGCGAGCAACGACGGCTACCTGCTCCAGTTCTTCCAGCAGCGTGGGATCGGCGTGCTCGGCATCGAGCCGAGCGCGAACACGGCCGAGGCCGCGAAGGCCAAGGGAATCGAGACGCGGGTCGCGTTCTTCGGCGTGCCGCTGGCGACGCGAGCTCGCGCGCGAGGGCGTCCGGGCCGACCTGATCGTCGCCAACAACGTCCTCGCGCACGTCCCCGACCTGCACGACTTCGTCGCAGGGTTTCCGCTCGTGCTCGCCCCGGCCGGCGTCGCGACCTTCGAGTTCCCGCACGTGCTCCGGCTCATCGAGCGCTCGCAGTTCGACACGATCTACCACGAGCACCTCAGCTACCTCTCGCTTGTCGTCGTCGAAGCGCTGTTCGCCGAGCACGGGCTCGACGGTGCACGACGTCGAGGAGCTGTCGACGCACGGCGGCTCGCTGCGCGTCCACGCGAGCCGCGCCATGCGGCGCGGCCGGTGCTCGCGGCGCGTCGAGGACGTGCGCCGGCTCGAGCGCGAAGCGCGGTCTCCACGAGCCCGGGGCTACGACGGGCTCGCCGGCCAGGCGGAGCGCGTCAAGCTCGAGCTCGTCGAGTTCCTCGTGCGCGCCAAGCGCGAGGGCAAGCTCGTCGTCGGATACGGGGCGCCCGCGAAGGGGAACACGCTGCTGAACTACTGCGGGGTCCGCCCCGACCTGCTGCCGTTCACGGTCGACCGGAGCCCGCACAAGCAGGGCCGGTACCTTCCGGGCACGCGCGTCCCGATCTTCGCTCCGGAGAAGGTGTTCGAGACGAGGCCCGACTACGTCCTCATCCTGCCGTGGAACCTCGAGGGCGAGATCCGGGAACAGCTCGCCGGGATCGGTGAGTGGGGCGGGCGGTTCGTGGTGCCGATTCCGAGTTTGGACGTGCGATGACCTTCGAGGAGACGCGACTCGCCGGAGTGTGGTTGATCCGCCTCGAGCCGCACGAGGACGAGCGCGGGTACTTCGTCCGCACGTTCTCCGAGGATGCGTTTCGCGAGCGCGGCCTGGATCCGCGGGTCGCGCAGTCGAGCCTCTCGTGGAACCGCTCGCGCGGCACGATCCGCGGGATGCACTACCAGGCCGCGCCGCACGAGGAGGCGAAGCTCGTCAGCTGCCTGCGCGGCCGCCTCTACGACGTCGCGCTCGACCTGCGGCCGGGCTCGTCGACGGAGGGAACGTGGTTCGGCGTCGAGCTCGCAGGCGACGAGCTCGCCGCGCTCTACATCCCCGAGGGCGTGGCCCACGGCTTCCAGACGCTCGAGGACGACACGCTCGTCCACTACCAGGTCTCGGTTCCGCACTCGCCCGAAGCCTCGCGGGTCGTCGCATTCGACGATCCCGCCTACGGCGTTCGTGGCCGCTGCCGCCGGGCGTGATGTCGGAGCGCGACGGGGCCGCATCTCGCCGTCTCTAGGTTGAGCCGACCCCGGGACGTACTGAATCGGGTCGTCACCGATGCCGAGCAGGTCCTGGCCGAAGCGGGCGGCACCCGCACGTCGGTTACCGCGAAACGTGAGGCGTCGACGACGTGAGCGCCGGCCAGGTAGCCGAGGCGCGGGGTCGAGCGCCACGGCGCCGACGGGGGTGGAAAGGGCGCTCGGCATCGAACCACTCGACGAGGTGGGGCGATCAATGACCGACTGCGAATCGCTACGCGCACTTCGGCCCGCTTCGAAGGCTCCGTCTCGGGAATCGTGGCGAGATAGCGCTCCACCATGCGGCGGCGATCGAGGGCTAGGTCCGCGTCGTCCGGGAAGAGAAGATCTCGAGCATGCTGAAACGAGTCGTCGGAATGAATGGGAACGAGCAGTAGATTCGGGACGGTCGGGTGAGGACGGAGCCCGGCCGCGCGATTCAGCTCGTCGAACTCCCTGGCGACGGGAGTCTCGCCGTCCTGAAGGAAGGTCGCCACGCCGTTGCTCGCGGCTGACAGGCCGGCGATACCCATCGGAACGTCGACGGACACGTAGCGGTCGGCGAGATACGCGAACGTGTACCCGGAGTAGATGTCGGGATGGATGCTCGGAAACACACGACCTGCGATCTCACGGTGCCGCTCGATCAGGTCGTGCCGTATCACCGCCGTGGAGATCATCGGAAGCTGGTCGACGCCGATCTCCCACCGCGCGGCGGAAGCGAGCCGCTCCCGACCATCGAACACAGACGTGACCGTGTCACGGCAGGACGAGGAGGTTGGCCTCGCTCGCGAGCGGGACTGTCGGCCACGCGGGATGCGCGCTTCCAGTGCACGGCAGCCGGTCGTGCGTGCTCCTGGATCAGGCGGTCGAGTTCGCGAAGCGCGTACGGCATTAGCGCGTCGTCGACGCCGACCACGGTGACGTACTCCCCTTGCGCGATGGAGACCGCGAGGTCCCAGTTCGCGCTCATCGCAAGCGGCTGCTCGACGCGATGGTAGGTGATGCGTGTCGATCGGACCTCGTCGACGACCGTGCGTGTCTCCGGGATCCGCGTTATCGCACACCACGACCTCGTAGTCGTCGAACTCCGGCTCGAGGCACGTTGAGAGCGTCACGCGAAGCGTGTCCGCCTGGTCTCGCGTCGGAATCACGATGCTGAAGCGAGGGCGTGCCATGCGGCCTAGCCGGCGGTGCGACGCACGTAAGCAGACGGCCAGTACGTGACCTGCGACGTCACGGCAGCCTCGTCGAACAGCGGCACGGGCTCTTCGAGCTCGAAGCTCGGGTTCCTCGACGACGAACTCCCGCGCCGCCTCCTGGGGGTTGTCCCACGTCCACTCGGGCTGCCCGCCCGGGACCGCGCGACGTCCGCCATGATTCCGTCGCGCGACGATGTACGACCCGACCGAGACGAGCGGTGCATAGGCCTCGAGCTCGCGCCAGCTCGTGCGACTTCGAGTGGTTCGAGTCGAGAATGACGAGCACCCGATCTTGTGAGGCGATCGAGGAGCGCACGTCGTCGACGATGCTCGGAGCGACCGAGTCGCCCTCGATCAGCGTGATCGAGGACGCGAGCGGGTGAGCTTCGATCGCGGCGCGATTGTGCGACCTGATCTCGATGTCCACTCCGACGACGCGTCCCCGACCGAGGGCCCGGCAGAGGCGGGCAGGACGAGCGAGCCTCCGTGGGCACTCCGGTCTCGACGATGACTCGGGCTCGACGCGGAAGACGACCTCCTGGATTCGGAGCACGTCCTCGGGGAGCTGGATCATGGGTCGTCCGAGCCAGGTGAATGCGTACGAGTACCGCTGGCCCCAACCGACGGTGACCCACTGCTCCGACAGGATGGCGAACGCCTCCGGAGAGTCGAGCGGCAACTCATCCGCCCTCGGCGTCGATACCCGTCGAGCAGCGGGTTCGGCGATCGTTGCAGCACTGGCTCACCTCGAGCATCGCGGCGGCATCAGCAGCCGATGTCGACGGACGAGGTCTCCGGGGCGCAGGCCTCCGACCTCCGCGGCCGCCTGCCCTGCGATCTCGTGCAGGTTCTCGGTCATCGAGCGGTTGATCCCGCTGCGGTACCAGTACGAGCGGTAGAGCAGCGATCCCGGCACGGTGTGCCTGAGCTGGAGGAGCCCGCACGAGCCCGGGGCCCGCGACGCATCGCAGCGGACGAGCTGGAGCGGAAGCCGCGGCTCCGGCAGTCTCGACGCGCCGGGAGGCGTGAAGGCGCCGGAGTTGCACATGTCGCCGAGGTTGAGGACCGGGATCAACGGCGCCGACCCGCAGACGCGGCACGTCTCGCGCGTCGCGACGCTCGCGACGATCTCGGCTTCGTTCCACATGGGAGCTGCCTCGCTGGACACGGCGCTACGTGGCGGAGTGCTGCGGGAGGTCGCGCCGTGCCGAGCCGGCGACCATCACGCGCGTGCTCGCGAGTCACCTTGCTCACCGGCTTGATGGGCGAGGCGCTGTGCGGAGCAGATCGGGACGACCGACGATACTCGCGATTCGCTCGGCGATGCTCGAGATCGTGACGCCTTCGCCGGATGCGACGTTGACGACCCCGGGGAGGTCGCGATCTAGCAACGCGATGAGCGCCGAGGAAGCGTCCTCGACATGGAGATAGTCGCGGATGTCGTTCCCTGTGGTGATCTCCGCAGGGCGTCCGTGCAGGAGTGCAGACGTAACCGAGGGGATGAGCCGTGAAGGGTGCTCGTCCGGCCCGTAGAGGAAGAACAGGCGCGCCCAGGTCACGGAGACCTGTCGTGCGATCGCAAAGCGCTCGACCCACCGGCGCAGGTCGTCCTTCGCGCGGCCGTATGCGCTCGTCGGCCCGGTCGGGCTCTCGACCTCACGATAGGGCGGGGGCGAAGTCCAGTCGTACTCGGCGCAGCTGCCTGTCACGACGACCCGCTTGCCACCTTGATCCGCGAAGGCTTCGAGCAGGCGCTGAGATTGCACCGCCCACGTCTGGTTCTCGGGGGAGTCCCAATAGGACCCCGGCGTCGCGATCCACGCGAGGTGGAGGAGGCGCGACGGACGCACGCTCTCCATCAGCTCGACGGCCTGTGCCGAATCCAGGAGATCGACGGTGTGAAACGTGACCGACGACGGGAGATCGCGCGGCAGCGTCCGAGCGCACGCGTGGAGGTCGTCGCGCGAGTCGGACAAGGCCCTCATGCAGGCGGACCCGACGAACCCTGTCGCACCTGTGATCAGCGTCGTCGTCACGCAACCTCGTCGTAGGCGTCGTCGTGGAGGCGCGCGGTTCGCTCCCATGTGAACTCGGCTGCTCGCGCGAGGCCGCGTCGCACCCACGGCTCGGGATCGGCGAGGACGCCCTCGACCGCCGCGATCAGCTCCTCGGCGGACGTGGGGTCGAAGAGGCGCGCGGCGTCGGCGACGACCTCCGGCAGCGAGGCGGCGTTCGAACAGGCGACGGGGCACCCGCACGCCATCGCCTCGAGCGGCGGCTGGCCGAAGCCCTCGAAGAGGCTCGGGAACACGAGCGCCGAGGCCGTCCGGCAGAGCCGAGCGAGCTCCTCGCGCGACACGCGCCCTAGCGAGCGCACGCCCTCGGGAACCGGCCCTGCGTACGCGGTCAGCACGAGCTCGAGCTCGGGATGCCGGCGTCGGAGCTCCGCGAACGCGTCGAACAGGACCGCGTGGTTCTTGTGCGGCCACTCGCGCGCCGGGTAGAGCAAGAACGGCTCACGCGGCTCGTCGCCAGTGCAGAACAGGTCGTGGTCGATGCCGAGCGGGATTGCGCGGATGCGCTCCTGCGGAACGTCGAGGCGGTCGGCGATTGTCGCCGCAGCATGCTCGGAGAGCGTGACGACGAGCTGACTCCGCCGGGCGGCCTCGCCGTACGCGAGTCGCCGGTACGCGCGCTCCGCGCGCGAGAAGAACTCCGGGTGGTACTCGTGCTGGACGTCGAGGATGGAGCTGACGACCGGCCGCGAGCGAATCCGGGGATCAGGATCGTGAGCGGGAAGTGGAAGACGTCGAGGCCCTGGTAGCGCCCGCGCAGGCGGCGTCCCCACACGCGCCCCTCCGCCATTGCGACGAGGCGTCCCGGCATCGAGCGCGACGCGCGGTACTCCTCGACGACCTCGGCCGGGAGCCCGTCGACGTCGGGCGCGATCGACGGGAGGAACGCGCGGTACTCGTGACGCCCGACACGGCCGAGCGCGCGCGCGAGCTCGCGGACGTACGTCTCGCTCCCGCCCGAGATCCCGGGGACGAGCGTGAGCAGCGAGATCCCGACCCGCATCGGGTCGATCCTAGGTCAGTGAGGTGTACAGCTCGTCGTGCCGGCGGGCGGCCTCGGCCCACGTGAAGCCCGCCGCATGCGCGAGCCCGAGCTCGCGGAGCTCCGCGCGGCGGTCGTCCGTCTCCAGGATCGCCTCGGCCATGGCTTCCGGGTCGAGCGGGTCGAAGAGGACCGCCGCGTCCCCGACGGTCTCGGGGATTGCGCCGGCGTCGGCGGCGGCGACGGGGCAGCCGCAGGCCATCGCTTCGAGCGGCGGCAGGCCGAAGCCCTCGTACAGGCTCGGGTACACGAGGCACGCCGCCCGTCGATAGAGCGACGCGAGCTCGGCGTCCCCCATGACTCCCCAGCGCTCGACGCCGTCGGGCAGGTGGCCCAGTCGGTCGAGCCCGTCGCCGGTGAGGATCAGGCGCAGCTTCGGCCGCGTCTTCCTGAGCGTCGCGAACGCCTCGAACAGCCGCGCGTGGTTCTTGTGCGGCCACGGCCGCGCCGGGTAGAGGACGAACGGCTCGCGTGCGTCCTCGCCCGGCCGGTAGACGGTCTGGTTGAGACCGGGCGGGATCACGTGCACGCGCGCCCCGTCGAGCCCGAGCAGGTCGCGCACGCGCTCGCGCACGAACTCGGTCGGGACGACCACCGCCTGGGCCGAGCGCGTCGCGCGGTCGTACGCGTCCCGCTGGTACGAGCGGCGACCGGGGCCGAAGAAGTCCGGAAGATCGCGGTGCTGCACGTCGTGCAGCGTCACCACGGTTGGAACCTCGGCCTCCGCCTCGGGCTCGGGGCTCCCGACCGCGTAATGGAGGGCGTCCACGTCGTCGAGCCGCGAGTGCACCTGTCGCGCGCGGAACGCGTCGAGCGCGCGCGCACCGAGGTGGAACGGCCAGTGCCGCTCGGCTGGAGGTTCGTGCACCTCCACGGCCGGGAGCGGGCCGGCGGCGTCCTTTGCGTGCGCGGGGACGAAGACGACGTAGTCGAGCGTCCCGGCCGAGGCAAGCGCACGCACGAGCTGCCGCGCAGCGCCAGCTGATCCCCCCGGCTCGCCCGAAGCGAGCGTCAAGAGCGAGATCCCGACACGCACCCCGTCTCATCGTACGGCCGCGAGTGTCGCGCGCATCCCCCACCCAGGACCGACGCCGCGCCGTGGCACCAGCGCATTCGTGTACGAACCGTGTGCGTGAGGATCGCTTTCGACGTCTCGCCGCTCTCGCACCCCCCTCTCGGGATCGGGAACTACATCCGCGGCTCGCTCGAGGGTCTCGCAGAGGCCTCCGCGGGGAGGCACGAGCTCGTCGCGTTCGCGCCCACGAGCCTGCGCGGGCCGGAGCGGATCCGCGCGGCGCTCTCGGGGATCGACGTCGAGCTTCGGACGTGGCGGCTTCCGCTCTCGCAGGCGCTGCGGACCGCGTGGAGCCGCGCGCGGCGACCCGCGGCCGAGCGGCTGCTCGGCTCGTTCGACGTGCTCCACTTCAGCGACTGGATGTACCCGCCACAGCGCGGAGGCGTCCGCGCGACGACGATCTACGACCTCGTGCCGGTGCACTTCCGCGAGTGGGTGACGCCGAGGACCTACGCGATGCACACGCGCAAGTACGAGAACGCGGCCGCGACCTGCGACGTCGTCTTCGCGATCTCCGAGTACACCGCGCGCGACGTCGTCGAGACGCTCGGGATGCCGCAGGAGCGAGTGCACGTCGCGTACCCGGCGGTGAAGGACGACTTCCGTCCGGACGGGCACGCGGCGGATCTCGGTGCGCGGTACATCCTCACCGTCGCCACGCTCGAGCCGCGGAAGAACCTCCAGACGCTCGTGGACGCGCATGCGCTTCTCGACGGTGAGCTTCTCCTCGCTGTCGTCGGAGGAGCCGGCTGGGGCGAGCAGCCGGAGCTCGCCGGGCCGCTTGTCCGCCCGCTCGGGTTCGTCTCCGACGCCGAGCTCGCCGGCCTCTATCGCGGCGCGGCGGTCGCCGTCTACCCGTCGCGCTTCGAGGGCTTCGGAATCCCGGTGCTCGAGGCGATGGCGTCGGGCTGCCCGGTCGTCGTGTCGTCGCATCCGTCGCTCGACGAGGCGTCCGGAAGCGCCGCGGTTCGGGCGGACCCGGACGACCCCGCGGCGCTCGCCGCGGCGATCGAGCAGGCGCTCGGAGACCGGGAGCGGCTCGTCCCCGCCGGGCTCGAGCACGCCCGCCGCTTCACGTGGCGCGCCGTCGGGGAGACCTTCCTGGGCGCGTACGAAGGGGCGCTCGGGCGATGAGGACGAACCACGAGGTGCTCATGGTCGTGCACCGGTCGGGGACGGAGTTTCTCGTCATGCTGCGCGCGCCGGCCGGCGAGGGGTACTGGCATCTCGTCTCCGGCGGGGTCGAGTCGGGCGAGGAGCCACACGAGGCGGCGCTGCGCGAGCTCGAGGAGGAGACCGGGCTCACGCGGCCTGCGGGATTCGGCCCGCTCCCGCTCGAGCTCGGATACCGCACGCGGGCCGGAGCCTGGATCACCGTGCACTCGTTCGCGGTCGCGGTGCCTCCCGGCTGGGAGCCGGTTCTCAACGAGGAGCACGTCGACTACCGCTGGTGTCCGGCGGACGCGGCCGTGGAGCTGCTCGAGTTCCGGGAGCCGCGGAGGGCTCTGCAGCACGTCGCACGGGAGCTCGCAGAGCGGTGAGGGTCGGCCTCGACATCGCGCCGCTCGTCCAGACGAGGGCCGGGACTGCGCGTCACGTGCGCGGTCTCGTCGGCGCGCTACGCGGGCGGGCCGGCCTCGAGCTCGAGCTGCTGTCCTTCGGCGGCACGGGCCGGCTCTCGAGCGTCGCTCGGGACACGTGGTGGTACTCGCGCGGGATCGCGCGGGTCGCGCGCGGGCTCGACGTCCTCCACTGCACGACCTTCCGCGGGCCCGATGTTGCCGAGATCCCGACGGTGGTCACCGTCCACGACCTCGCGATCCTCCGCCACGCCGAGTCGCTCCCGCGCTGGCACCGGCGATACGGACGGGCCGGGCTCGAGAAGGTCGTGCGCGCGGCCGAGGCCGTCGTTGCCGTGTCCGAGTTCACGAAGGCGGAGACGGTGGAGCTGCTCGGTGTTCCGCCGGAGCGGATTCGGGTGGCCGGGAACGGGGTCGACATGGCCTTCACCGACGACGGGCCGCGGGCGGAGGGCGACTACGTGCTCGCGGTCGCGACGCTCGAGCCGCGCAAGAACCTCAGCCGCGTCGTCGAGGCCGTGCAGATCGCGGGCGTCGAGCTCCGGGTCGTCGGCGCGCGCGGCTGGGGCGGCGTCGAGGTTCCGGGCTGGGTGGGTGAGATCACGGACACCGAGCTGGCGCGGCTCTATCGCGGCGCGCGCTGCGTCGTGTACGCGTCGCTGTACGAGGGCTTTGGCCTGCCCGTGCTCGAGGCGATGGCGAGCGGGACGCCCGTGGTGACCTCGCGGGGCTCTGCGACGGAGGAGACTGCCGGGCAGGCAGCCGTGCTGGTCGATCCGCTGTCGCCCGAGTCGATCGCGCAAGGCATCGCCGAAGCCGAGACGCGGCGCGACGAGCTCGTCCCGCTCGGCCTCTCGCGGGCGCGCGAATTCACGTGGGCTGGGGTCGCAGATGCCGTCGAGGCGCTGTGGCGGGAGCTCGCGTGATCAGCGCTCGCCTGCTCGTATGCGCGGGGACGCTCGCTGCCGCCGCGACCCAGTGCCACGCACCCTCAGCGCACGCACCCCCAGGGGCACTCCCGTGTCCCTGAGAACACGCTATCGGCGATCTGCTCACGCGTGGGTCACGATTCGTGCAAATCTCGCCGCACGAGCGGCCACGCGCGAGACTGGCCCATGAAGCTCGCCGCGATCGACGCGGACGTCCTCGGCCGGCAGCGGACGGGCGACGAGACGTACGTCCGCAACCTCCTCCGTGAGCTCGCGCCGCTTGCGCCGGACGCGGGGATCCGGCTCGCGGCCGTGACCCGGCGGCCCGACCTCGTCCCGGACGGGATCGAGGCCGTCGAGCTCACGACATCCGTGCAAGAGCTCCGCATGGCGTTCTCGCTCCCCCGCGTGCTGCGCCGCCTCGGGGCCGACCTCGTCCACACGCAGTACGCGCTCCCGCTCCGCCCCCCGTGCCCGGTCGTCGTGACGATTCACGACCTCTCGTTCGCCCGCGAGCCGGGGCTCATGAGCCGGAAGGACCGGTTCGTCTTCCGCCGCGTCGTCCCGCGCGCGGCCCGTGGCGCTGCGCGCGTGTTGACGGTCTCCGAGCGGACCAAGCGCGATCTCGTGGAGCTCTACGGCGTGCCCGGGGAGCGCGTGGTCGTGACGCCGAACGGCGTCGATCCCGCATTCCACGCTGCATCCGACGCAGGCGGCGAGCCTGGGAGCTACGTCCTCGCGGTGGGCGCGATCCAGGCGCGAAAGGCCCAGCTTGCTGCGCTCGACGCCGCGGACGCCGTAGGGCTCCCGCTCGTCGTGGCCGGGCCGGAGAAGGACGCGGCCCTCGCGGACGAGCTCCGCCGCCGCGGCGCGCGGCTCGAGGGCTACGTCGGGACCACAGAGCTCGCCGATCTCTACCGCGGCGCGGCTTGCCTCGTTCAGCCCTCGCGCTTCGAGGGCTTCGGGCTCCCGGTCGTAGAGGCCATGGCTAGCGGCACTCCGGTCGTGGTAGTCCGCGAGTCCGCGCTCGAGGAGGTCGTGGGCGACGCGGCCGTCGTGGTCGAGCGCGACGCGCTCGCCGACGGCATCCGACGGGCGCTCGCGGACCGCGACCGCCTCGTCGCTGCCGGTCTCGAGCGCGCGCGGGCGTTCAGCTGGCGCCATGCGGCCGAGCGGACGCTGGCCGTGTACCGGGAGATACTCGGCGCGTGAAGGTCTCCGCCGTCGTGGTCTCGCACGGGCATGCGGAGGAGCTCGCCCGCTTGCTGCCTGCACTGCTGCCGCAGGTGGACGAGGTCGTCGTCGTCGCGAACGTCCCGGGATCTGCCGCGGGTGTCCCCGAAGGCGTGCGCGTGCTCGAGAACCCGAGCCCGCTCCCGCTCGCGGCGAACGTCAACCTCGGGATCGCGGCGACGAGCGGCGAGTACGTCCTGAGCGCGAACCCGGACGCGACCCCGGAGCCGGGCGCGGTGGCCGCGCTCGTCGCCGTCGCCGAGGAGCATGCGCGCGCAGGCGTCCTCGGGCCGCAGATGCGCTGGCCGGACGGGACCTGGCAGCCGTCGCGCCGCCGCTTCCCCACGGTCGGCGGCACGATCGTCCGGCGTACGCCTCTCCGGCGTTTCCGCGCAACGTACTCGCAGCGCGACCACTACGAGCTCGACGAGCGCCCCACCGAGCCCGTCGGGGCCGACTGGATGCTCGGGGCGTTCCTCCTCCAGCGCCGGACGATGCTCGACGAGCTCGGCGGCTGGGACGCCGGTTACCGGCACTACTGCGAGGACATCGACCTCTGCTACCGCGCCGCGCGCGCGGGCTGGGAGCGTTGGTACGTCCCCGCCTCGGTCGTCGTCCACGACTACGCGGCGGTCATCGACCGCAGCTTCCTCTCGCGACACACGCTCTGGCACCTCCGCGGGATGGCCCGTTTCGTGCGCAAGCATCCGGAGCGCCTTCTCGCGCTCTGAACCTGGCGACTCCTACACTGATCGCCATGGCCCGTGCTCAGTGCAGGGAGCCGGGCGTGCGGGTCGAAGTAGGCGGCCCCTTGACCAGCGCCCGTCTTCGACCCACCGTGAGAGAGACATGACCGCCCGCACCTGCCCGAACTGGCCGGAGCTGATGGAGCTCGATCCCGACCTCCAGTTCAAGCACTACACCGTCGCCGAGGCGCAGCTCCCGGCCGAGGCCCTCGCGCGCATGTCGCAAGTCTCGCTCGGCGAGGTCGAGATCTGCTGTGACATCGACCACCACGTCTTCAACCCCGCGCACACGAATCCCGGGGTCTGCGAGGCCCTCCGCGAGACGCACTGGTTCGACGTGAACGAGTGGGCGACGTCCGGCCCGGGCGCGAGCGCCTCCACGAACGCCGCCTAGGCGCTTTCCCGACCGTCGTAAGCGCCCGATGGGTGCTTGCGCGCGTCACTAGGGTTCTGCGCATGCCCGTTGTCGTCGTGCCCTACCGCGGTGACGCAAAACGCCGCCTGCCGGCCTCGCTCCGCGCCGCTGCGGCGGTCGCGATGCTCGGGGACGTCGTCGCGGCCGCGGTCGAGGTCGGGCCGGTGATCGTGGTGACGGACGACGCGCGGGTCGTGCCCGCGGGCGTCGAGGTCGTCGCGGATCCCGGTGAGGGTCTGAGCGCCGCCGTCGCGGCCGGGCTCGCCCGCGTCGACGGGCATGCGCTCGTCGTGAACGCCGACGTGCCGCGCGCGACTCCCGAGGCGATCCGTCGTCTCGCGGCGGCCGGGCTCGCGCTGGTCGAGGCTCGGGACGGGACGACGAACGCGCTCTCGCTTCCGGACCCCTCGCAGTTCGCGCCGCTCTACGGGCCGGGCAGCGCCGCACGGTTCCGCGCGCATGCGCCTTTCGCGACGGTCGCGATCCCGGAGCTCGAGGCCGACGTCGACACGGGCGAGGATCTCGAGCGGCTGTCCTCGCGCCTCGGCTCGCGGACGCGCGCACTCCTCGCAGTGCACGCGTGAAGCTCGTCCTCCTGTCGGGGGGCGGCGGTGGCGCCCGCTTCGCGCGCGGGCTCGCCGACGCGGTGCCCGCAGGCGATCTCACGGTGATCGGGAACGTCGGCGACGACGTGGAGATCCTCGGACTGCACGTCTCGCCGGACCTCGACAGCCTGCTGTACACGCTCGCCGGCCTGATCGACGACCAGCGCGGCTGGGGCCGTGCCGGGGAGACCTGGAGCGCGCTCGGGGCCGCCGGCGAGTGGGGAGGGGAGGACTGGTTTCGGCTCGGGGACCTCGACCTCGGCCTGCATCTCGTCCGCACGCAGCGGCTTCGCGGCGGCGCGACCTTGTCGGGGGTCACGGCAGAGCTCACCGAGCGGACGGCACTCGCGACCACGATCCTTCCCGCGACGGACGACCGGCTACGAACGCAGGTCGAGACGGACGCGGGGACGTTCCCTTTCCAGGAGTGGTTCGTCGGCCGCGGGCACCGCGACGAGGTCACGGGAGTGTCGTACGACGGCGCCGATGACGCTCGGCCGGCACCGCGTGTCCTCGAGGCGCTCGAGGAGGCCGAGGCGATCCTGCTGGCGCCGAGCAACCCGTACCTCTCGCTCGGCCCCGTCCTCGCCGTGCGCGAGATCCGCGACGCAATCGCCGGTCGCCGCGCTCGCTGCGTCGCCGTGAGCCCGCTCGTCGGCGGCCGTTCCGTCACCGGCCCGCTCGACCGTATGCTCCGGCGCATGGCCGGCGGGACGACTCCTCAGCATCTGGCTGGCTGCTACCGGGGACTCATCGATGCACTCGTGATCGACGAGGCGGATGCGCCCGCGGAGGCGGACCTCCCGCTCGTCGTCACGCAGACGCTCATGCGCGACCGGGCCGCGGAACGGCGGCTGGCGGAGACGGTGCTGGAGGTCGCGTGCGGATAGCGATCGTCGGCGGGACGGGGCCGTTCGGCAAGGCGCTCGCGACGCGGCTCGCCGGGACCGAGCACGAGGTCGTCATCGGCTCGCGGGACGTCGAGCGCGCCGCGGCTGCGGCCGCCGAGGTCGGAGCGACCAAAGGGGCCGCGAACGACGACGCGGTGCGCACGGCCGACCTCGTCGTGCTTGCGACGAAGGCCGAGGCCGCCCTCGAGACGGCGCGCGAGCTCTCGGGCGCGATCGGCACGACGCCCGTCCTCTTGGTTGCGTCCGAGCTCCGGTTCGCGCCGGTCGGCGTACTGCCTGCCGCGGATGCGACGTCGCTCGCCGAGCGGGCCCAGGCTGAGCTGGCAGGCCCAGTTCTCGCCGGGCTCCACTCGCTGGCGGCTTCGACGCTCGGGGAGGACGAGGCTCCGGACGAGGACGCGTTCGTGTGCGGCGACGACGCGGACGCGAAGGTGATAACGCTCGAGCTCGCAGCGCGGCTCGTGTCCGGGCGCGCCCTCGACGCCGGCCCGCTCGCGAGCGCCCGCGCGCTCGAAGGGATGACGGCCGTGATCGTCAATCTGAACAAGCGTTACCGAGGCCACGCCGGCATCCGGGTGACCGGGTTGCCTGAACCAGCGCAGCCTTGAGCGGCGAGCTGCGCGTCATCCCGCTCCGCGGGATCCCCGAGCTCGAGGAGAGCGACGACCTCGGGGCGCTCCTCGCCGAGGCGGCTGCGTTCGAGGTGGGAGATGTCCTGGTCGTGGCGCAGAAGGCGGTCTCGAAGGTCGAAGGCCGCGTCGTCTCGCTCGACGAGGTCGAGCCGTCCGCGCGCGCACGCGAGCTCGCGGGCGGCGAGGACGCGCGGCGGCTCGAGGTCGTCCTGCGCGAGAGCAGGGAGATCGTCCGCAGCCGGCCGCCGCTCGTGATCGCGGAGACGCGGCACGGGTTCGTGTGCGCGTCGGCCGGCGTGGACGCGTCGAACGCGAAGGGGCCGGGCACGCTCGTCCTCCTTCCCCTCGACCCCGACGCCTCGGCGCGGCGCCTGCGAGAGCGGATCCGCGAGCTGACGGGCGTCGAGGTGGGAGTCGTGGTCTCGGACTCGTTCGGCCGTGCCTGGCGGCGCGGGACGACGGACGTCGCGCTCGGCGTCGCCGGGATCGTTCCGCTGCTCGACCTGAAGGGCACACGGGACTCGGTGGGCTACGAGCTGCACGCGACCGAGATCGCCGTCGCCGACGAGATCGCAGGCGCGGCGGAGCTCGTCATGGGCAAGACGGACGGGATTCCGGCGGCCATCGTGCGCGGCCTCGCCGTCGCCGGGGACGGGAGCGGCGCCGATCTCGTCATGCCGCGCGAGCGCGATCTCTTCCGTTAGGCCTCGACCCGACACACCGCACGCGCGAAATCCGCCCCACGTACCCCAGGGGCACTCCCGACCGTAGATAGGGCAGTTCGGCCCCGGCCGGACACCGGATCGACACGTCTCCCGGTTAGACTCGCCCCGTGCGCAAGTACGCGATCTGGGGCACTGCCACGTCTCCGGCTCACGAGGAGTGGGTCGCCGCGATCGGCCAGCAGTTCGAGCGCGACGACTTCGTCCGGGTCGACGACATCTCGGAGGCCGACTTCGTGCTGAACATGTTCGACGCGGCCGACCCCAAGGCGTTCCGGCGCGCCTCGCGCGGCACGTACTCGGCGGCGTTCTACGAGCTGCCGGAGGCCCCCGACGACGCCCTCAAGGCGAGCTACCCGATGCTCGTCCGCACCCTCTCGAACGTCGTCCTCCTGCGCGTACCGGGCGAGGGCGTGTGGTTCACGACGATGGAACGCGGCACGTACCACGTCGCGGACGACCCCGAGGAGATCTACGCGCGCCTCGAGCCGCTTGCGACGTCGCGCCTCGTGATCGACAACGACTGGCATCCCGACCTCGAGCCGGAGCTCTGGGGCGGCGACGAGGTCACGGCCGACATCGGGGAGGCCGGGCGCCGGCTCGACGAGCTCGACCTGCTCCCGTCACCGTTCCCCGTCGAGGAGTACCTGTCGGGCCGTGACCTCCGCCACGTCATGCGGCTATACAGCGTCGGCGGCCTTTCGTACGGGAACCTCTCGGCCCGCAAGGACGAGAACCGCTTCTGGATGAGCGCGAGCGGGGTCGACAAGTCGAAGCTCGAGACCGTCGGCCGCGACATCCTCATGGTCAAGGACTTCGACGACGACCGTGGTGTGATCATCCTCAGCGTGCCGCCGGGGATCGAGCCGCGCCGCGTCTCCGTGGACGCGATCGAGCACTGGATGATCTACCAGGCGCATCCCGACGTCGGCGCGATCCTGCACGTGCACGCCTGGATGGAGGGCATCGCCGCGACGGACGTGAACTACCCGTGCGGGACGCAGGAGCTCGCGGTCGCAGTCGCCGACCTCGTCGCGCTCGAGCCCGATCCCGCGCACGCCGTCATCGGCCTCCGCAACCACGGCCTCACCTGCACGGGCGACAGCCTGTCGGAGATCCTCGACCGCATCGCGCCGAAGGTCCTCCGCCAGGTTCCGATGACCTGACCTTCATCACGCATGACGGCAACGATCCGATCCGCGTACAGCATGTGGCCGCAGTACAACCGCCGGCTGCGTGAGATCGCCGCCTCCCTGACCGACGAGCAGCTCGCCATTCGCCCCGCGCCGGAACTCCTACCGATCTGGGCGACGCTCGGTCACACCGCAGCGATGCGCGTGTACTGGCTGTGCGGGGTCGTCGGCGAGCCGGGCGCGGAGACGACGCCGTTCCGGGTCGACGGCGGCGAGACCATCGACTGGGCGGACGACCTCGATCACCCACGCTCGGCCGGAGAGCTCGCCGCGGCTCTCGACTCCTCTTTCGCGATCGTCGAGGGCTGCCTGGACAGATGGACGACGGAGATGCTGACCGACGAGATCGAGCGGTCCTTCGGCGGCACCGTCCAGATCCACACTCGCAGCTCGATCCTCCAGCGCATGCTCACCCACGACGCCTGGCACGCCGGCGAGCTGTCGCAGACGCTCGGCATCCACGGGCTGCCGCAGCCCGATCTCTGGCGCGCCGACTGAGCTACAGCCTGAGCCCGTAGCGCGCGAGCTGCGCGTCGGCTTGCTCAGCCCAGCCGCGGTTCGCAGCGGGGCTCGCGGGTGAGGGATGCAGGATCTCGACGACGGCGATGCTGGTGCCTGCGAGCGCCGTCTCCGCCCGCTGCCGCGCGAACCTCCCGATGCCGACCACCCACTCGGGCTCGAGCGCCCGGCACACCGCTTGCAGATGACGATCGCACGCCGCGAGGAGCGGCTCCCGTTCGGCAGGTGGCAGCTTCTCGGGAACGAGGTTCCTGTCGTGGGCGATGAAGAGGAGCGGGCAGTAGTTGGCCACGAAGCGCTCGCGGAAGAAGTCGTCAGGGGTCGCGTAGCGCTCGGCTAGCGCGCCCCAGAGCCGCGCACCGCTCACCTCGCTTCGGTGGCAGTCGAAGCCCGAGACCCGATACCGCGGATGCTCGACCGGCGGCCGTCCGGGCCTGCTCGAGATTCCGAGCCAGTCGCGCACGGCGGCGATCTGACCGAAGGGGATGCCTGTCTGCGCCATCCCCCACGGCCCCGGGTTCATGCCGACGTACAACTGGCTTTTCGGCGTGCTCCCGAAGCGCCGCAGATACTCGCGGTACCCAGCGGCCGCGTAGCGAAGCGGGTTGTAGACGTGCGTGACCGGCGGTGCGAACGAGAGGGCGTCGACCTCGCGCGCAAGCCGCCGGGAGGCTCTCCAGAGCGTGTCCTCGATCGCCACGCTCTACGAGCGGAGCCGGAGGGCCGTCAGCACCGCGAGAGCAGGCGCGATCACGACGTCGTTCGCCATGCACCAGATGCAAACCGCCTCGATGACGAACAGCTGCAACACGAGCAGGTAGAGGCTGAAGAGGACGCCGAGGAACGCAAGCGATGCGGCCGCAACCCGCGCGCCGACGGAGTCCCACAGGACGAGAGCGAGGATCGTCGCGTAGGCGCCGAGGCCGAGGACCGCGACCGGGATCCCGGCGATCTCCGCGTACTCCGACTCCTGAACCGTCTCGCAGCCGCCGCCGGCGACGCAGAGCACGGTCGAGTCGGCGAAGTGCGCCCACGTGAGGTAGCCCGCGACTCCGACCCCTGCGAGTGCGACGAGGCCGGCGGCGAGGCGGAGCGCGCGGTCGGTCAACCGTCGAGCGCGTCGTCGAGCGCTGGCCGGAACTCCGCCGGATCGAGGCCGCCGAACTCGAGCCGGTACGGCTCCTCGTCCCCGACCTGGATGAAGAAGCTCGGTGTGCCGGTCACGCCCGCCTCCTGCGCCTGCGAGCTCGCTTCGTCGCCGAGCGCGATCACCTCTTGCCGCTCGGCGTCCTCGAACAACCGGTCCACGTCGAGCCCCTCGATCTGCCCGGCGAGCGTGCGGACGAGGTCGTCCGTCACCCACCCGGAGTTCTCGGCCCCCTGGTTGCGGAACAGCGCCTCCTGCATGTGCCATGCCCGGTCCTGCAGGCTCGCCGCGTACACGAAGCGCCGCGCTTCCTCGGAGTCGTCGCCGAGAAACGCCAGGGCACGAAACTCGGTCTTCACGCGCCCGGGGCGGACGTACTCGTCGACGATGGCCGGGAAGACGCTCTCCGAGTAGCCGCGGCAGAACGGGCACTGGAGGTCGGCGTATTCGATCAGCGTGACGTTCGCCGCGTCGGCGCCGAGGACGGCCCCGTCCTGAGGGATCCCGTCCAGCTCGACGCTCGGGACCGGGTTCGGCGCGGCCGCCTCCCCGTCCTCCCGAAGCAGCAGCGCGGAGGCGACGAGCGCGGCCGCCGCTGCGATTGCGATCGCGAAAGCGAGCACGACCATGCGGCCCGACGGGCCCTTCTTGGGCGGCGGTGCTTTCTTCGTCTTCGGGAGCCGGGCCACGGCCGCAGTTTGCCGACGTCAGCCGTACCGTCAACCGTAGAAGCTACGGACGCGTCGGCGGCGCTAGCCCGGCGCGAGGTCGGCGAACTTCGCGTACCGGCGCAGGAAGGAGAGCTTGGTCGTCCCGGTCGGGCCGTTGCGGTGCTTCGCGAGGATGATCTCGGCGATGCCCTGCTGGTCGGACTCCTCTTGGTTGTAGTACTCGTCGCGGTAGATGAAGCACACGAGATCCGCGTCCTGCTCGAGCGACCCGGACTCGCGCAGGTCGGAGAGGAGCGGGCGCTTGTCCTGGCGCTGCTCGACCGCGCGAGAGAGCTGGGACATCGCGAGGATGGGCACGTCGAGGTCGCGCGCGAGCACCTTGAGCGCACGCGAGATCTGAGACACCTCCTGCACGCGGTTCTCCGCGGTCGCGCCGGAGGTCATGAGCTGGATGTAGTCGACGACGATGAGCCCGAGATTCGGCTCCCGCGACTTCAGCCGGCGGGCCTTCGAGCGCAGCTCCATGATCGTCGTCGAGCCGGAGTCGTCGACCCAGATGGGCGCCTTCGACAGCCGGTCGCAGGCAGTGGTCAGCCGTGGCCAGTCGTCCGGTGCGAGGCGGCCCGTGCGGAGTCGCTGCGACTCGACCTTGCCCTCGCTGCACATCATCCGCTGGGTCACCTCGGCCTTCGACATCTCGAGCGTGAAGAGCCCGACCGGAATCCCCTGCCGCACTGCAAGGTTTGCCGCCATGCAGAGCCCGAGCCCGGACTTCCCCATCGACGGCCGCGCCGCGAGGATGATGAGGTTGCCGGGCTGGAAGCCCGACGTGAGGAGGTCGAGCTCCTTGAATCCGCTGGGCGTTCCCGTGACCTCCGCGCCCATCTCCACGAGCTGCGAGATGCGCTCGAAGCTCTCCTTGAGCAGGGACTCGATGTGCGAGAAGTCGCTCGTCGCGCGCCGCTGGCCGAGCTCGAAGACCATCTGCTCCGCGCGGTCGACGAGATCGGGGACCTCGCCCGGCCGCTCCTGCCCGAGCCGCGTGATCTCCTGTCCCGTCCGGACGAGCCCGCGGAGCGTGGCCATCTCCTTGACGATGCGCGCGTAGTGCTCGACGTTCGAGGTGGACGGGACGAGCGCGGCGAGCTCCGCCACCCGAGACGTGCCGCCGACGGCCTCGAGCTCGCTGCGGGCGTCGAGCTCGTTCGAGAGCGTGATCGCGTCGACGGGCTCGCCCTTCGCCCACAGCGCGAGCGCCGCCCGGTAGATCGTCGCGTGGCTCTCGCGGTAGAAGTCGGCCGCGTCGAGGATCTCCGTGACGTTGCCGATCGCGGTCGGCGACAGGAGCATCGCGCCGAGGACGGACTCCTCCGCCTCGAGGTTCTGGGGCGGAACGCTGGCTCCCAGCCGCTCGATCCCCGCGATCTCCGCCCGTGCCATCCGCGCGGCAGTCAAGCGACAGTCGCCCGCAACGTCCAGTCGGCGGCCGCCGACGCCGAGCGAGCCCTCGTGCAGGGATTACGGAACATACGTTCGTATGATATCCACCGCGGCGGACGGTCTGCCCACCGCCCGGCACGAGTTTTCCAAGCGGAAACTCGCGCTCGTAGCGGCGGAATCGTCTTGCTGTCAACAGTCCTGTGGACAGGGACTGTGGACGAGGCGACGGCGACTCTCTCCTATCGCCGAGGCTTCACGATCAACCTGAACGACGCGAGTCTCGAGCTCGCGGCTGTCTGCAAGAAGGAGCGCGCGCTCAGTTCGCGTCGTCAGGCTCTGGCTCGTCCGAGGCGGCCGCCGCGACGGGCTCCTCGTCCGCCTCGGCCACGGCCTCGACCTCCGCGTCGGCCTCGGCCTCCGGCTCGACCTCGGCGATCGCGGCCTCGGCCACCTCCACCTCCTCGGGCTCCTCCTCCGGCTCATCGTCCGCGATGACCTCGGCGATCGCGGCCTCGGCCTCCTCGTGCTCGGCTTCGTGCTCCGCCTCGGCCGCCTCCGCCTCCGCGGCCTCGGCCGCCTCGAGCGCGGCGAGCTCCTCCTCGGGCGGGAGCTCCCCGCCCTCGGGGACGATGAGCGTCTTCACCTCGACGTCCACGCCCTCGAAGATCTCGATCGGGATCGAGTACCGGCCGATGCGCCTGATCGGATCGGTCCCGACCTTGCGCCGGTCGACGCGCACCTTCCGCACGCGCCAGATCTCGTCCACGACGTCGGTCGGCGTCACCGAGCCGAACAGAGAGCCGGTCGGGCCGGACTTGACCTCGAACGTGAGCACGGTCTTGCCGAGCACCTCGGCGATCTCCTGCGCCTGCTCGGAGCTCCTCGCCTCCTGCAGCGAGCGCTTCGCCTCGACGCGCTCGAGCTCGGCCACCCTTGCCGGCGTCGCGACCTCGGCCAGCTTTCGGGGGAGAAGGTAGTTCCGCGCGTACCCGCGCGCGACCCCGACCACCTCCCCGCGCAGTCCGACGTTCTCGACGTCTTTCAGCAGGATGACGTCCATCGGCTACTGGGAGACGTACGGCAGGAGCGCCATCTCCCGCGCGCGCTTCACCGCGGCCGCGACCTGGATCTGGTGGCGGCGGCACGCGCCCGTGATGCGGCGGGAGCGGATCTTGCCCTTCTCGGAGATGTAGCGCCGGAGCTGCGCGAGGTTCTTGTAGTCGACCTCGGCGACCTTGTCCCGGCAGAGGTGGCAGCTCTTGCGGCGAATCGGGCCAGATGACGGCCCCGTGCGCCTGCGCTGTTGCTGTTTCTTCGGTGCCATGTGTCTCCTAGAACGGGATGTCGTCGTCTGCGGGCGTGGGCGGGAAGTCGGCGCCGCCGGTCGCAGCGGCCGCTCCGGCCGGGACGTACTGTCCGCCGCCTTCCTGGTCGCCGCGGCTGTCGAGGAACTGGACGCTCTGCGCCACGACGTCGACCTTCGAGCGCTTCGTGCCGTCCTGCGCCTCCCACGAGCGCCAGTCGAGGCGCCCGTCGATGCCGATGCGCCGGCCCTTCGTCAGATGCTGCGAGAGCATCTCGGCCTGGTTCCCGAAGACCTTGACGTCGAAGAAGTTCGGCTTGTCCACCCAGTTGCCCGCATCGTCCTGCATGCGCCCGTTCACCGCGACGCCCATCTCGAGCACGGGCGTCCCGGACGGCAGGTGCTTGAGCTCCGGGTCGCGCGTCAGGCGTCCCACGAGCGTTACGCGATTGATGTCGCCGGCCATCGTTACTCCTCCTCTTCCTCGACCTCGGATGCGGTGCCTTCATCCTCGCGCGTCGGCGCGCCCACCGCTACGGGCCGTGCGGGACTCCCCTCGATCCGACGTGTCGCCATGTGGCGCATGACGCCGTCGTCGATCCGGAGCACGCGGGAGATCTCGTCCAGGGTCTCCGCGTCGCACGTGAAGTGCAGCAGGTGGTAGATCCCGTCGCCCTTGTGCGCGATCTCGTAGGCGAGCTTGCGCCGGCCCCAGACGTCGTGCAGGTCCCACGAGCCGCCCGACTTCTCGACGAGCTCGCGCGTGCGCGCGACCACGTCGTTCTGCCGGTCCTCCTCGAGGTCCGGGTCCAGCAGCAGCAAAATCTCGTACTCGGTCACGGGTTCCCGTGTCTCCTTCCTTCGGTCTTAGTCGGCCTCATCGTGTGTGACACCGCCGGGAACGGGCGGGCATGCATGAGGCAGGAAGCCGCAGGAGTCTACCAGCAGCGGTCCCGCCGCCCTCTGGGCAGGTGGGTACCATCGGCGCCATGCGCAGGCTGCTCACGTGGCTCGTCGTCTCGCTCGGGATCGCCGCTCTCATCCGCCGGCTCCGGCGCTCGAGTCGGCCGGTCGAGAGCGCGCCCGCCGCCGGGGCAACTGCGGAGCCGACTGAGGACGACCCGGCCGACGAGCTCCGACGCAAGCTCGCCGAGTCGCGTGCGGAGGACGAGCCGGCCGCTGTCTCTCCGTCCCCGGTGACGGTCGAGGAGCGGCGCGCAGAGGTCCACGGACAGGGGCGGTCCGCGCTCGACGAGATGCGCGAGACCGACGAGGGCTAGGCGGCATGGCGGATCCGTCCGAGACGACGCAGCTCTCTCCCGGCCCAGGTGAGCCAACCGGAGCCGAGCCCGATCGAGACGAGCTGCTCGCCGCGATCAGGGCGCTCTCCGCGCAGGTCGGAGGGCTTCAGTCCGAGGTCCAGTCGCTTCGCGCCCAGAACCGGACGGCGTCCCTGCCGGCGCCGGGCAGAGAGGTCCCCGGGTGGGACCGGGCGCCCGCGCGCCGCGAGAGCTCGCCGTGGATCCGCTCGCTCGACGGCCCGGTGTCGCGTGCGCCCGCGGCTCCCCGGCTCCTGCTCGAGGTCGTGTTCCTCGCGGCCGTCGCGGTAGCGGCCGTGATCGCGAAGCTCGACGCAATCGTGATCGTCGGGCTCATGGTCCTGGCCTGGGGTCTTGTCGCGCTCTCCGAGTGGTTCGCTGCGCGGGCGGCGAAGGAGCAGGCGGAGATCGCCCTGCGGCCGCTCGCCGGCCTGGGCGGCGTGCTCGCCGACGACCCGTCGTGGTTCCGTCCTCCGGTCGAGCGGACGGTGCTCGAGCCTCCCGTGGCGGTGGAGGACGACGAGGACACGCAGGACCGGCTCGCACCGCACCCGACCACCTAGGGAGCTACGCTCGGCCCGGTGTCGAGCGACCGCGCGCCCGCTCCGATTGCGGCTCTTGCGGCCGTGCTCGTCGTGCTCGCACTGCTGGGAGGTCCCGCGGGTGCTGCCGAGCGGCGGGCGGTCCTCGACGTCGGCGACTCGCTGAGCGTCGGCACCGCGCCCTACCTCGCTCAACAGCTTCGCGGGTACCGGATCGACGGCTACCGCGCCGTCGGGCTGCGCTCCCAGGAGGTCGCGAGGCGGATCGGTCGATCACGGGCCCTTCCGCCCGTGCTCGTCGTCAGCGCCGGCACGAACGACGACCCGCGAGAGGTCACTGCCTTCTCGGAGTCCGTCTCGGGCGTGCTCGCAGCGGCCGGGACCGCCCGCTGCGTCGTCTGGCTCACGATCGCCCGCCCACCGGTCGGCGGCATGCCGTACACCGGGCTGAACCGGGTGCTTTCCCGCGCCGCGGCGCGTCGCTCGAGTCTCGTCCTCGTCGACTGGGTCGGCATGGTCCGGCGAAACCCCGGCTGGCTCCGATCGGACCGCGTCCACGCGAGCTCCGCCGGGTACCGCGCCCGCGCGAAGGCGATCGCGCGCGCGGTCACGCGGCGCTGCGCCGAGTAACGACGCGCAGTGCTCTTCCCCACCGCCACCTTCGCGATCTTCTTCCTCGTCGTGCTCCCGCTCTCGTGGCTCCTCATGCCGCGCGGAGAGCGCTGGCGCCCGTTCATCGTCCTCGCGAGCTTCGTCTTCTACAGCGCGTGGGACTGGAGGTTCGTCCTCCTGCTCGCGGCGTCGATCGTGTGGAACCAGGCGTTCGCGCTCGCGATCCACCGCCGGCCCGAGCGGCGCGCGCGCAAGCGACTCCTCGCCCTGGCGATCGCGGGAAACCTCGCCGTGCTCGGCTACTTCAAGTACGTCGACTTCTTCGTCACGTCCACGAACAACGCCGTTCGCGTGGGTCGGGATCGACGTCCCGCTCGAGGCGCGCTCGATCGTCCTCCCGGTCGGGATCTCCTTCTTCACGTTCATGGGGATCAGCTACGTCGTGGACGTCTTCCGCGGCGACTTCAAGCCGACCGGCCTCGCGAAGTTCGCCGCCTACCTCTCCTTCTTCCCGCACCTCGTCGCCGGCCCGATCGTGCGCCCGAACGAGCTGATCCCGCAGCTCGACTCGCCGAGAGACCCGCGCTACGTCGACACCTCGAGAGCGTTCTTCCTGATCGCGACCGGCCTCTTCATGAAGGTGGTGATCTCGAACTACCTCGCGTCGAGCATCGTCGACGACGTCTTCGGCGCGCCGAACCAGCACTCGTCGCTCGAGGTGCTCGTCGCGATCTACGCGTACGCGGTGCAGATCTACGCGGATTTCTTTGGATATACAAACATTGCGATCGGGATCGCGCTCCTGCTCGGCTTCCGGTTCCCGCAGAACTTCGACTCGCCGTACGCGGCCGTCTCCGTCCAGGACTTCTGGCGGCGCTGGCACATGACCCTCTCGCGCTGGCTCCGCGACTACGTGTACATCCCGCTCGGCGGGAACCGCGGCGGGCGCCTGTTCACGTATCGGAACCTCATGCTGACGATGCTCCTCGGTGGGCTCTGGCACGGCGCCGGCTGGACGTTCATCGCCTGGGGAGCGATCCACGGCACCGCGCTCGTCGCAGAACGGTGGTGGCGCGACCGGCCGGGGTACGTCGAGCGCCCGTCGACCGCGTGGAGTCGCGCCTGGAAGCGGTTCGTGACGTTCCAGGTCGTCTGCTTCGCGTGGATCTTCTTCCGCTCCGACTCGTTCGCGGACGCGTGGGACTTGATCGTCCGCCTCTTCACGGCCTGGGGCGAGCCGTCGGAGCTCGTCACCGGGGGCGTCCTGCTCGCGATCGCGGTCGGCATCGGCTCGCAGTACCTCCCGCGCCGGCTGCCGCTAGCGCTCATGGCGCGCTTCTCGCGGCTTCCCGTCCCCGCCCAGGCCGTCGTCCTCTCGGTCGCGTTGCTCGGGGTCCACGCGATGGGGCCCGAGGGCGTGGCTCCGTTCATCTACTTCCAGTTCTGATGACCGACGAGCCGACACCCAGGAGAAGGCGGAGGCCGCCGGGCAAGGTCGGCGAGGACGGGCGCCGGCTCCGCTCTGCCGGCTCGGCGATCGTGACCTGCGCGCTCGCCCTCGGGCTCGCGGTGCTGCTGAACGCGGAGGGGTTGCACAAGTCCGCGACGATCCAGCCCGAGGGCTGGAAGCGCGACCTCGCGCTCACGTTCACGGAGCCGCTCGTCTCGACGAGCGAGGCGCTCCTCCTCGACCGCCCGCGCGAGGGGCTGAAGGCCGCGCTCGGGCGCTCTGGCGACGACGAGATCGACACCGGGGTGGCGGTGCCCGAGCCCGATGGGGAGCCGACGACGACCCCGTCCCGCGAGAAGTTCTCTCCCGAGAAGAAGCTCCGCATCTGGATCGCGGGCGACTCGCTCGTCGTCGTCCCCGGGCAGTCGCTGCTGCGCGCGATCGGCGGGCGGAGCTCGATGGAGGCGACCGGCGAAGTCGACGGCCGGATCGCGAGCGGCCTCGAGCGCCCGGACGCCTTCAACTGGTTCACACACATCCCGAAGGTGCTGAAGAAGGAGAAGCCGCGCGCGGCCGTCGTCATGTTCGGCGGCAACGACGACCACGGGTTCATGACCGGCCTGCCGCCGGGGGTGACGCTCGACGGCTTCGCCGGCCCGGCCTGGACCGCCGAGTACCGCCGACGCGTCGGCGGGATCATGGACACCGTCACCCGCAACGGTGCCTTCCTCGTCTGGATCGGGCTCCCGATCACGAACGACCCGGCGCAGACGGCTCGCTTCGACACGATCAACGGCGTCGTCCAGACCGAGGCCGCGCAGCGCCGCGGGCGTGTGGCGTACCTCGACACGTACTTCTTCTTCGCCGGCGACGACGGCGGCTACTCGGAGTACCTCACGAACCCGTCGGGCACGCTCGTGAAGATGCGAGCCGACGACGGGGTGCACTTCGAGCGGGCGGCGGGAGACCTGATCGCGCGCAAGGTGCTCTCACTGCTGAACCAGCGCTACGACCTGACGAGCTGGAGGCGCGAAGCTCAGGACTAGTCTCGGCTACGCTCGCGCGCGGAGCGGCATGGGCCCGGTGGCCCAGCGAGTCTTCAAAACTCGTGCGGTCGTGTAACCCACGGCTCGGTCGGTTCGACTCCGGCGCCGCTCCGCCAGCTACCCACCTTGCGGTCGGAGGAAGGTCGCTTGACCGATCACGCGCCCGGACGTGTCGAGGCCCTCGGCCTTCGTCGGCGCGCGCGCCGCGGTCATGCGGTCGCCCGGGACGGCATAGAGGACGTAGCCGCGCCTCGGTTCGAGAAGCACCGTCTGACCATCCGCGAAGCGGAGCCGGACGGTCTTCACGTCGTCGCGGACGCGGGCGCCCACCAACTTCGGAAGCGCGGCCACCAGCAGCACCTGTACAGGCGGGTCAGTCGCTTGTGGCGCTCCGGTGCAGTAGGTACCGATGCCCGTGGTCCGGTCGGCGACGAAGTCCTTGAGGAACTGGCACTCGCCGCCCTGGTTCGACGGTCCGACCGAGAGCTCGAAGTACGTCCCGTTCGGGCCCGTGACGCGCCAGAGCAGCTCGGCCTGGCCGCGGGCTGGTGCGGGCTCAGCGGCAATGTCGCCCAGCGTCATGCTCGACGAGATCACGCGGCCCTCCGAGTCGTACGCGACCATACGCGCCGGGAGACGCGAGCGCGGATAGTCAACGATGAATGCGTTGTCCGTGAGCGGCACGTCCATCTGCGTACCGTCCGCGAACAGGATCTCGAGGCGCGCAACGTCGTCGCTCGCCCAGCCATGAATCGTGTCGAACGCGCCCGGGCCTCCGGAACTCCCGCTGAAGTTGAACGGCCACAGGCCGAACCCGAACCCGCGAGAGTGGGGCCAGCAGCCTCCGCTGCCTCCGCCCCTCCCGGACAGCTCCACGTCGAAGTGACAGAACCTGGCCGGGTCGCCCGGCCGGTTGGCATACAGCGCGAAGACGGTTCGGTACGACCGGCCGGGATCCGGCGTCAATACGCGCACGAACTCGAAGTTGTAGGGCTGCCACAGAGAGCGTGGGGGCACGGTGGCGGTGCATGGGGATGGGAAGCTCCAGCCCCCGGGTCACACGGGAACGGCGGCGACCGGAATCCGAGGCTGCGCCGGACTCGGTCGGGCAGCGACTCGAACGATTCGCCGCGCTCCTCGCGTGCCTCGAGCCAGCCGATCGTGCCGCCCGACACCTCGCGCTCGACCGGCGGAGGAGGCGGGGCCGCACGTGGTGCTCCGGCCGATCCGATGCCGAACGGGACCGGCGCGAACGGCACCGCAACGAGACCCCGGGGTGTCCGCGCCCAGACCTCGCGTACACGCTGCCCGACCTCCGGATCCTCGGCGACGTAGAGGAACGCGTTCGACTCGACGGGGACCTCATGGCGACCGGAGGCGTCCCGCAAGACGACGGCGTCGACGTCGTCTGCGGCCACTCCTGCCGAGACTCGCAGCTTGTTCGAGACGAAGCGGTCGATGCCGAACCAGGCCTCCTTGTCCCCCCGGCCGAAGCCGTCGTCGATCAGGACGCGAACGGGACCGCCATCGCGGCGGAGATCGGCGAGCGGCGCGCACTCGACTGCCTTCTCCGTGAGCGCGCCGGAGACGACGACCCGCAGGCAGAGCGAATGGCCGGAGCGGAAGCCGAGCAGCTCGATCGTCGAGTCGCCGACGCGGCGGTGATCAGGCGCCGCAGCTGCGTGCCCTGGGGAAACTCGAACCCACGCCAGGTGCGTCCGCGGTTCTCCTCGTCGAACGCGCGCTGCTCCTCCTCCGAGACCGGCGTGCCCGGGTCCCCGGTGAGCCACGTCGTGAAGTCCTCGAGCCCTCGCGCGATCGCGCCGCCGAGCGGTGTCACGAGCGCCACGGCTGCAGTGGCGAGCAGCACGGCCACGGCAATGCCGAGCCGCCGCCCCCGGGCGTCCTCGCCTGCTTCGCGGGCTGAGGCGAGGACGCCCTCCCAATCGGGTGTCGCGTCGAC
This sequence comes from uncultured Actinomycetes bacterium, assembly GCA_963716605.1. Taxonomy (GTDB): domain Bacteria; phylum Actinomycetota; class Thermoleophilia; order Gaiellales; family Gaiellaceae; genus GMQP-bins7. The sequence goes on from CAVQTO010000002.1 coordinate 647,993, forward strand.
GACGAGCATCCGATCCAGCTCCGCGCGGAGCGTGTTTTCGACGTCCGTCATCGACGAGCCTCCAGTCTCTGCCGCAGGGTTTGATGCGCCGTGCTCAGCGTGGCCGCGACCGTCCCCGGCTCGATCTCGAGCACCTCCGCGATGGCGCGGTACTCGAGGTCGGCGTAGTAGCGCAGGAACAGCACCTCACGCTGACGCGTCGGCAGCGCCGCGACGAGCGCGCGCACGCCGAACGGGTCCTCCGGACGGCCGTTCGCCATGTGCTCGGAGGTCGCCTCGAGCGGCTCCGAACGCGGCGTTCGCGCGAGGCGACGGGCCTCGTTGACGACGATCCGCCAGATCCAGCCCTCGAGCGGGCCGTCGCCGCGGAACGACTTCCGGACGCGAACCGCGCTCACGAACGCCGCCTGGACCGCGTCACGGCCCGCCTCGCCGTCGTTGCAGATCGCCGCAGCCACGCGCACGAAGTGCTCGAACTGCGAGCGGTACACGTCCTCGAGCTCAGCCGTCGTTGCGCCTTTGCGGCTCACGTTCTGTTGAGTGTCGCCGACGGCTGATTTCTTTAGAGCTCGAGCTCTCCGCCCCTCCAGGCTCGCATCAGCGCAAACGCCCACCACCGCCACGCGACGAACGAGGAAGAACACCACGGAGACGATCACCGCCTCGGTCGTCCCGAAGACGAGCGCCGTCACGAGGTACATCACACCCGTCAGCGCGAGCGACGCCGCCACCGTCCCCGCGATCGCCTCGCGGTTGCCCTTCCGGAGCATGTACTCCTTGTCCCCGGCGCGGAAGCGCAGTCGGTGATGCGCAGCCGGCGCGAGGAAGAGGACCAGCGCGACTGCCGTGCTCACGAGCGTCCCGTAGTACACGTACCGCTGTCCGTCGGTGAGCTCGCCGAACTGGTTCGTGAAGCTGATCGCGAGCAGGAACCCGAACAGCACCTCGGCCCCCGGGATGAGGGACCGCAGCTCCTGGAGCAGCTCGTTGTGCTCACGCTCGAGGCGCTCCTTGAGCGACTCGTCGTCCTGCTCCGCGTCGACGTGCTCCTGCGCCGCGTCCGGGCTCGTCATGCGCGAATGACGCGGTGGTCGGTCCAGTCCGTCCTTCGGTTCAGCAGGCGGCAGTGCGGGGTCCCCATCCGGTACTCCGGCGGCGAGTAGCGCTTCGTGAAGCGGAATGCGAGCTCGCGTGCGCGCTCCGCCCGCTCCTCCTCGAACCCGAGGTGCTCGGCGCCCCACCGCACTGCGTCGTTCGCGAGGCACGTCGTGATCCGCTCGTCCCGCACGCCCTGGCGGTGGAGCACCTCGTGCAGGAGGATCGAGAAGGCGGCCGAGGTCAAGAGCGTGTGCATGCCCTTGATGAACAGGTGCACGTTGCGACAGGTCGTGCTCCGGAGATAGACGTCGGAGCCGCCGGCGTAGTACGCGATGATGCGATCCGCCGAGACGCCGTAGCGCTGCTCGAAGGCGCGCTCGAAGGCGCGCTCGGAGTGGTAGCAGCGGACGTACGCCCGGAACACTTGGTTACGCGGGACGCGCCGTTCGGGATCCGTCGCCTGCCGGAGCGTCGCGCGGGCGACGATCCCGAGCTCCCGGTCGTAGGCGAAGTTCGACGCCTGGGCGCTCCCACTCAGCAGCGCACCAACCGCGACAGCTGAGACGAGAAACACCCTCACTCCACCGCCAGACTACCCCCGCAGTAGTCTCCGCAGTCGTGGTCACCTCGATCGCGATCGCGCCCGAGGAGCATCGTGCGCGCTGCGACGACCTGCTCGCGCGGGTCGCCGAGCAGGGCCTTTCCGGCGTCGTCCTCTTCGACCCGTACTACGTCCTCTACTACGCGGGCTTCGCGTTCGCGCCGACCGAGCGGCCGATCGCGTTCCTGCTCGGCGCGGACGCGACGCGGGCGCTCGTCGTCCCGCGGCTCGAGGTCGAGCACGCGGAGGCGAAGGCGGTCTTCGACCGCGTCGAGCAGTACGACGAGTACCCGGGCGAGCCCCGCGCCGAGACCGCGCTCGAGCGCGCGCTGGCGGCACTCGGCCTCAGCGGGAAGATCGGCGCCGACCAGGACGGGTACCCGTGGATCCTCGGGTACCGCGGGCCGACGCTCTCCGAGCTCTCGGGCGCGACGGTCGTCCGTGTCGCGGCCGAGATCGAGGAGCAGATGGCGATCAAGTCCGACGCCGAGATCGCGCTCATCCGCGAGAGCGTGCGCTGGGCGAACCTCGCGCACCGGCTGCTTCAGCGGTACACGAAGCCCGGAGTCACCGAGACCGAGGTCGAGCAGCGCGCGAGCGCGGAGGCGACCTTCGCGATGCTCGACGCGATCGGGGAGATCTACCGCGCGCAGAGCTTCTTCCGCAGCGGCGCGCACGCCGGCTACCGCGGGCAGATCGGGCGCAACTCGGCGATCCCGCACGCGCTCGCGGGAAACATCGTGTTCGAGAAGGGAGACGTGCTCGTGACCGGGGCGAGCGCGCCCGTCTGGGGCTACCTCTCCGAGCTCGAGCGGACGATGTTCGTCGGCGAGCCGACCGTGGACCAGGAGCGCATGTTCGGGCACATGAAGGCGCTCCAGGAGATCGCGTTCGACGCGATCCGGCCCGGCGCGCTCTGCTCGGACGTCGACAAGGCGGTGCGCGCGTACTTCGCGCACCACGACCTCTTCGCGCACTGGCGCCACCACACGGGGCACGCGATCGGCCTCCGCTACCACGAGGGGCCGTTCCTCGACACCGGCGACCACACCGAGATCCGGCCGGGGATGGTCTTCACGGTCGAGCCGGGCCTGTACGCGCCCGACCTCGGCGGCTTCCGCCACTCGGACACGGTGCTCGTGACCGACGACGGGATCGAGATCCTGACGTACTACCCGCGCGATCTCGAGAGCCTCGTCATCCCTGCCTGAGCAGCTCGCCGTCGTCAGTCCCTGCGCCGAGGGGCGGTACCCTTCGACGAAACGGGACGGAGGTGCGCGCATGGCCGCGGTGACCACGAAGCTCAAGACGATCGGCCACTGGATCGGAGGCGAGCCCGTACCGGGTGCGTCGGGGCGAACCGGCCCGGTCTTCAACCCGGCGACCGGCGAGCAGTCGGGCGAGGTCTCGTTCGCGAGCGTCGAGGAGATCGACCGCGCCGTCGCGACCGCGAAATCCGCGTTCGCCGACTGGCGAGCGGTCTCGCTCTCGAAGCGCGCCGACCTCTTCTTCCGGATCTACGACCTCTTCGACCGGCACCGCGAGGACCTCGCGCGCCTGCTCACGCTCGAGCACGGGAAGGTGCTCTCCGACGCGCTCGGCGAGGTGCAGCGCGGGCTCGAGGTGATCGAGTACGTGTGCGGGCTCCCGACGCTGCTCAAGGGCTCGTACTCGGAGCAGGCCGCGACGGGCATCGACGTCTACTCGATCCGCCAGCCGCTCGGGGTCACCGCCGGGATCACGCCGTTCAACTTCCCGGCCATGGTGCCCATGTGGATGTGGGCGCCGTCCATCGCCTGCGGGAACGCGTTCGTCCTCAAGCCCTCCGAGAAGGACCCCTCCGCATCGCTTCTCACCGCCGAGCTGCTGAAGGAGGCGGGGCTCCCGGACGGTGTCTTCAACGTCGTGCAGGGCGACAAGATCGCGGTCGACCGCATCCTCGAGCACCCGGACATCGCGTCGGTGAGCTTCGTCGGCTCGACCCCGATCGCGCGCTACGTCTACGAGACGGGGACGAAGCACGGGAAGCGCGTCCAGGCGCTCGGCGGCGCGAAGAACCATATGGTCGTGCTGCCCGACGCCGATCTGGAGATGGCCGCCGACGCAGCCGTCGGCGCGGCCTACGGCTCGGCCGGCGAGCGCTGCATGGCGATCTCGGTCGTCGTCGCGGTCGGCGACTCCGCGGACCCGCTCGTGAGCGCGATCAAGGACCGGCTTCCGAAGATCAAGGTCGGCGACGGGATGGACTCCTCGTCTGAGATGGGCCCGCTCGTCACACGCGAGCACCGCGACAAGGTCGCGTCGTACCTCGACTCCGGCCCCGAACAGGGGGCGACGCTCGTCGCGGACGGCCGCGAGACGGCGCCCGACAACGGCGGCTTCTTCCTCGGCGTTTCGCTCCTCGACGACGTCACGCCCGAGATGGATGCCTATCGCGACGAGATCTTCGGGCCGGTGCTTTCGGTGGTGCGCGTCGACACCTACGACGAGGCGCTCCGGCTCGTGAACGAGAACCCGTACGGCAACGGCGTCGCGCTCTTCACCCGCGACGGCGGCGTCGCACGGCAGTTCCAGTTCGACGTCAACGTCGGGATGGTCGGGATCAACGTCCCGATCCCCGTGCCCGTCGCGTACTACTCGTTCGGCGGCTGGAAGAGCTCCCTCTTCGGCGACCGGCACATCTACGGGCCGGAGGGCATCGACTTCTATTCGCGGACGAAGGCGGTCACGAGCCGCTGGCCGGACCCGGCGACGAGCAAGGTCGACCTCGGCTTCCCGCAGACGCGCTGACCGTTGCCGTACATCCGGCTGATCGAGGAGGGCGAGGCCGAGGGGCCGCTGAAGGAGGACTACGACGCCGCCATCGAGCGCGCGGGCAAGGTCTTCAACATCGTCAAGGCCATGAGCCTCCGGCCGGAGGTGCTGCGGGCGTCGATGGCGCTCTACCGGGAGATCATGTTCGGCGAGTCCGGCCTCTCGCGGCAGGAGCGCGAGCTGCTCGCGACCGTGGCCTCCGCCGAGCAGAGCTGCCACTACTGAACGAAGGCGCACGCCGACGACCTCCGTGCCGAGGGCGCAGCAGCCGAGCTCGCAGCACACGCAGCGCACGACTGGCGGCAGGCCGAGCTCTCGCCGCGCGAGCGTGCGCTCTGCGAGTTCGCGGTGAAGCTCACGCACCTCGCGGCCGAGGTCGACCAGGCCGACGTCGACGCGCTGCGTGCGCAAGGGCTCGACGACGCGGCGATCTCGGACGCGATCCAGGTCGTCGGCTACTTCAACTACGTCACGCGCGTCGCCGACGGCGTCGGCATCGACGACGAGCCGGACTGGTAACCATCACTCGAGAGAGCGGTACGCCCGCCGCCGATACGGAGGGGCGTGAGAACCGCGGAGGACGGATTCACGCTGGTCGAGCTCGTCGTCGTGCTCGTGATCATGTCGATCCTCGCGCTGATCGCGGTCGGCTTCCACGGGCAGGCGCGCGAGCGCGCGGGCGACGCGACGGCGCAGGCGAACATCCGCATCGCGATCCCGGCGATCGAGGCGTATCGCTCCGACAACGGAACCTACGCCGGGATGTCCGTGCAGGCGCTCCAGGCCTCGTACAGCTCGGGCGTCCAGGGGATCGAGGTCATCGCGGCCGACGACACCGGCTATTCGTCTGGGCCGTCGCAGGCGGGCGCAACTGGTACCAGGACGGCCCGGACGGCGACGTGACTACGACGGCCTGCGACTAACCGTCGCGGCCCGCCGCAGGACGCGACCGTCGCCGACACGCCGCGTGAGCCCGTCCCGGTCGAAGCGCTCGAGCAGGAGCTGGGCGTCGCGCCGTCCCGTTCCGACGAGGTCCCGGAAGCGCGCGAGCGTGATCTCTCCTGCTGTCGCGCATTCGGCGATAAGCGACTCGCGTGCCATCTCGAAGGCCGTGGCCGAGATCGTGTGGTCGGGGCCGAGCCTGACGAGGCGGCCTTGCGCCTCCAGGAACCTGGCCAGCTCTGCGTCGTCGACCTTCGTCGCGCGCATGCCTGCGGCGACGAGGCTCTCCTCCAGCGCCTGCGCCTCGGCTTCGCGCCCGCCGAGCGACGCGGTCGCTCCGGGCGCGTAGAGCTTCGCGCCGCGCAGCTCGAAAGGCAGCAGCGGAAGCACGTCGCCGGCCCACGGCTCGGACGGGGGCGGGACTCCCGGGTCGATCGGGTCGGCGGCCGCGATGCGCGTGCGGAGCTCGTCCTCCAGCTCCTCGAGCCAGGCGCGGGAGAACGCCCACGGCCCGGCTCGCTCGACGCCGGCCGGCTCGTCGTCGAGCAGATGGCGGAGCGAGTCGACGAGGACCGGGGCGTGGACGGTCGAGGCGGCGTCACCGTGTGCGAGTGCGACAAGGCGCTCGGCGTCGCGGTGGCGGGGCGGCGCAGGGTCGAGCACGACACCGCCTCCGAGCGTCGTCTCGCCGCGGAGAATCACGCGGTCGCCGCGGGCCGCGACCACCGGCTCCGCGAGCCGGAGCTGCGCCCAGTCCTCCCCGATCCGCACGACACGCGCGAGCGCGTGTGCGGTCCCGACGTGCGCCTGCACGCGCTCGCCGTCGCCGATCGGCTCGAGCTCGTCGAGCGCGACGTCGAGCCGGTACGAGACCGGGTACCCGCCCGGAGCGACCAGCGCGTCGCCGCGGCGGGCGTCGGCGCGCTCGACGCCCGGGAGGCTCACCGCGACACGCTGTCCCGGCTCCGCCCGCGCGACCTCGCGGTCGTGCACCTGGACGCTGCGCACGCGCACATCTCGTCCCTCCGGCTCGAGGCGCAGCTCGTCGCCCGCCCCGAGCGTCCCCGACCAGAGCGTCCCGGTGACGACCGTGCCGATCCCGCGCAACGTGAACGAGCGGTCGACGTAGAGCCGCGTCGGGCGATCCGTTCTCGTGCGCTCGACCTTCGCCGTCTCCCGCGCGAGCGCGTCGCGCAGCTCGTCGAGACCGGTGCCGGTCTTCGCGCTGACCGCCACGACCTCGGCTCCAGGAACGAGCTCGGATGCCTCCGCGACCGCGAGCTCGAGCGTCTCCGCGTCCACCGCGTCCGCCTTCGTCACCGCCACGACGCCGCGCTCGATCCCGAGTAGCCGCAGGATCGCCAGGTGCTCGTGGGTCTGCGGGCGCGCGCCCTCGCCGGCGTCGATCACGAGCAGGAAGAGGTCGATCCCGGTCGCGCCCGCGACCATCGTCCGCACGAAGCGCTCGTGGCCGGGAACGTCGACGACCGAGAGCCGACTCCCGTCGGGAAGCTCGAGCGGCGCGTAGCCGAGGTCGATCGAGATCCCGCGCACCTGTTCCTCCGGCAGCCGGTCGGTGTCCTTACCCGTCAGCGCCCGCACGAGCCACGTCTTCCCGTGGTCGATGTGGCCTGCGGTCCCGATCGTCAGCGGCATCGCGCTTGAACCAGACCGTCCTCGATGGACACGGGCTCGAGCCCGGCGCCCTCGAGCAGCGCGCGCCACTGCGGCTCGGTGCGCTCGCGGCCGCCCGCGAGCACGAGCATGAGGAGGTCGAGCCACTTCGCGCCGTCGGGCTCGTTTCCAGGCTGGATGACGGACTCCGTGGCGAGGACGCGTGCGCCGGGGCGAGCCGAGCTCGCGATCGTGCGCAGGATCGTCGTCGCCGCCTCGTCGTCCCAGTCGTGGACGATCGCCGGAGAGGAGATACGCGTCGCCTGGGGGGACGCTCTCGAAGAAGCTCCCGGCGACGAACTCGAGGTTCGGGCCGAACGTGCTCTCGTCGCGGTCGGTCTCCGGGAGGTCGAGCACGATTCCGCGAAGCTCGGGCCGGAGCCGGAGGAGCTCGGCGAGCAGGGCTCCGTTTCCGCCTCCCACGTCGACGACGGTCTCGCCGTCGCGCCACTCGAGCTTCGCGAGGCGCTCGGCGTTCCGCCCCTTCCCGCCGGCCATCGCGAGGTCGAAGATCGCGCGCTCGTCGGGATGCGCGGCGAGCCAGGACCAGAAGTCCGTGTCGAACATGTCCGGAAAGGTCGCAGCGCCGCTGAGAACGGAGGCGTCGAGGTCGGCGATGCTGCGGTAGAAGACGCCGCCGAAGAGGTGCGCGAACTCCTGCCAGCCGGGCCTCAGCAGATGCCGTGAGGTTTCGGAATGGCCGAACGTACCCGGCTCTTCCTCGTCGAAGATCCCGTCGCTCGCGAGCGCGCGCAGGACGCGATGTAGCGCATCGGAGTCGACACCGGCGTCGCGCGCGAGCTCTGCCGCCGGACGAGGCCCGTCCGCAAGGGTCCGCGGGATGTCGAGATCGACGACGATCGCCAACGCCTTCGTGGTCATCGCTCCGCGCAGGAAGTCCCAGAGGAGAGTCTCGGGAGAGCGTTCGCTCATTCGCGCGCGCGGGCCACTGCGGCCGCGACTTCGTCGATCTCGGCGTCGGTCAGCGTCCGGCAGTCGAGCAGCAGCCTCCCGTCGCGGACGATGCCGACGACGGGCGGCTCGCCGAGCCTGAGCGCTTCCGCGAGGGACTCCTCGACCGCGCAGGCGAAGCTCGGCGAGCTCCGCGAGCGGCAATGCGCCGCCGCCGACGCGCGCGACCGTCTCCTCGACCTCGCCCGCGACGAGCTCGGCGAGTCGCTCGGCGCGGGCGCGAACTCCCTCGAGCGGCTCGTGCAGCATCCGCAGCACGGGGATCTGGTTCCGGGTGTCGGGGTCGAGCGCGAGCTGGAGCGTGCCCTCGAGCGCCGCGAGCGTGAGCTTGTCCGCGCGCAGCGCGCGCTGGAGCGGATGTCGGCGCAGCTTCTCCACGAGCTCGCTGCGCCCTACGACGATCCCCGCCTGCGGGCCGCCGAGGAGCTTGTCTCCGGAGAAGCAGACGAGGTCCGCGCCCGCGCGCAGGCTCTCGGCAGGCGTGGGCTCGTCGCCGACGCGAGGAGAGCGCGCCGGAGCCGAGGTCGTCGACCAGCGGGAGTTCCGCGCGCTCGGCGACTGCCGCGAGCTCGGCGAGCCTCGGCTGCTCCGAGAACCCCACGACCCGGAAGTTGGACTGGTGGACTCGCAGGAGCAGCTGCGGTCTCCGGCCCGATCCCGCGCTCGTAGTCCTCCGCGCGCGTGCGGTTCGTCGTACCCACCTCGACGAGCCGCGCACCCGAGCGAGCGAGCACGTCCGGGATCCGGAAGCCGTCCCCGATCTCGATCAGCTCGCCGCGCGAGACGACGACCTCGCGGCCCTCGGCGAGGGCGGCGAGCGCGAGCAGCAGCGCCGCAGCGTTGTTGTTCACCACGAGCGCTGCCTCCGCGCCCGTCAGCCGTTCGAGGAGCGGTGCGAGGTGATCCTGCCGCGAGCCGCGCTCCCCGCGCTCGACGTCGTACTCGAGGTTCGAGTAGCCGGCGCCGACCTCTGCGACCCGCGCGAGCGCAGCCGCGGCGAGCGGGGCGCGGCCGAGGTTCGTGTGTACGAGCACGCCGGTCGCGTTCAGAACGCGCCGGAGTGACGATCGACGCGCGCGTGCGATCTCCTCGAGCACCGCCTCCTCGAGCAGGCCCGGCTCGCGGCCCGCGCGTATCTCCGCCCGCGCGCGCTCGAGCACCGTGCGCGCGGCGGTCAAGGCGAGCTCGTGCGGGAGATCCGCAAGACGCGGTCCGGCGAGGAGCCGGTCGACCGAGGGAAGGTCGCGAAGCGAACGCATGCCCGCAGTTTCGCCCGCCGCGAAGCTACGCCGCAAGAACAGGGAGAAGCTCGCGAAGGAGCGCGGTGAGCCGCGGCTGCGCCTCCGCCCCGACCTGGAGCACCTCTTCGTGGCCGAGCTTCCCCTCGACGACCCCGGCAGCCATGTTCGTCACGACCGAGATCCCGAGGCAGCGGACTCCCATGTGCCGGGCCGCGATCACCTCCGGAACGGTGGACATCCCGGCCAGGTCGCCTCCGATCGCGCGCATGAACCGGATCTCGGCGGGCGTCTCGAACTGCGGCCCGAGCCAGGCTGCGTACACGCCTTCGCCGACGTCGATGCCGAGCCGCGCAGCCGCGTCTCGCGCCGCCGCGCGGAGCTCCGGGTCGTACGCGTCGGACATGTCCGGGAAGCGCGGGCCGAGGGTCGTCGTCGTTCGGCCCGACGAGTGGCGACGTCCCCTGCAGGTTCAGGTGGTCGGAGATGAGGACGAGCTGCCCCGGCCGGAACGACTCGTTGATCGCCCCGGCCGCGTTCGTGGCGACGAGCGTCCGGATCCCCAGCCGGCCGAGGACGCGAACGCCGAAGACCGCCTCGTCCGCGGGGACTCCCTCGTACAGGTGCGCGCGTCCCCGCATGACGACGACGGGCACGTCGCGAACGGTCCCGAGCGCCAGGAGCCCAGCGTGCCCGATCGCGGTCGACGCGGGCCAGCCCGGAATCTCGGAGTAGGGGATCTCGATGCGCCCTTCGACCTCGCCCGCGAGGCCGCCGAGCCCGCTGCCGAGGATCACGCCGACCCGCGGCTCGAGGTCGGTCTCCTCGCGAACGCGGCGTACGGCCTCGTCGAGCATCGCGGGAGTCTAGGACGGAGCGGTTCGCCGGGCCGTCGCGTACCCTCCGCTGCCGTTGACCGAACGCGATCTGACCAACACCGAGGACGACGAGCTCCTGCGGCCAGCGCTCGCCGGAGTCGAGCAGGCGCTGCCCGTCGAGGGTCGCAGGCCGTGGCGGCTCTCGTCCCAGCTCTACGTGGGGTTCTTCGGCGGCGCGATCGCGGCCACGGTGATCGCGTGGATGAACGCGACGCGGCTCGGTCTCTCGCAACGTGACCGGTTGCTGATCGCAGGCGTCGGCATCGTCGGGCTCGTTGCCGCAGGCGTCGCCGTCGCGGTCACGGATCCAGGCGATCTGACGGGGATCCGCTTCGCGCTCCACCTCAGCGGCATCGCGACGGCAGCCGTGCAGCGGCCGCTGCAGGCGAAGGCCGACCGACGCTACGGCTTCCGGCGCGGTGACGCGTACGACTCGCTCTGGGTCCCCGGGCTCGTCGCCGTGCTCGTGCTCGGAACCGCCCAGAACGGCCTCATGTACCTGCTCAGCCAGTGATGAGCGAGCACACCGCACACGAGCAGACCGCGCACGTCCGGCACCTCCTCGAGATCGAGCGCCCCGAGCAGGCGCTGCTCCTCGTCGAGCAGCTCCTGCGGGACGAGCCGGGAGCGGTCGAGCTCCACGAGCTGCGGGCCGCCGCGCTCCTCGACCTCGATCGCGAGGAGGAGACCGTGACGGCGGCGCGTGCGGGCCTCGAGCTCGCGCCCGAGTCGATCGCGCTCCTCGATCTGCTCGCGCTCGCGCAGCGCGGGCTGGGTCGTCTCGGCGAAGCCGAGGAGGCGCTGCTCGCGGGGTTGCGGCTCGAGCCCGAGAACCCGATCCTCCTCTCGCACTACGCGCTCGTTCTCGCCGAGGGTGGAGCCGAGCAGAAGGCGCTCTCGACGCACGCCCGGGCCGCGGCGATCGCGCCGAACGACGTCGAGGTCATGCGGGCCCGGGTCCTCCTCGACTACCTCCTCGGCCGCGACGGCGACGCGCGCAAGCGGGGCCAGGAGCTGCTCGCGGAGGCGCCCGCGGACACGGTCGCGCACTCGATCCTCGGCAACGTCGCGAGCAGCCGCGGCTACACCACAGCCGCGCGGCGGCACTTCGAGGAGGCCGCGCGCCAGGACTTCACCGACCAGGAGCTCGCCGAGGTCGCGCTCGAGGCCCGCGCCCTCGCGCACCCGCTCATGTGGCCGCTATGGCCGCTCTACCGGCTCGGCGTGCTCAAGTTCTGGGTGCTCGGCGTGGGCGGGATCTTCCTCCTCGGCGCCGTCGCGCCGACGCCCGTGGCCGTCGCGTGGATCGTCGCGTACCTCTTCGTCGTCGCGTACAGCTGGGTCGCGCCGCCGCTGATCCGGCGCTGGGTGTTCCGCGGGCGCCGCTTCTAGGCCGAGCCTTCGGCGACGCGGTCGTCGTAGTGGCTGACGACCATCGAGACGGTCTCCTTCGCGTCGTCGGTGACCAGGAGCAGCTCGAGGTCCTCGGGCGAGATGAGGTCGTTCTGCAGCATCTCGTCTCCGACCCAGGCGAGCAGGTCGCGCCAGTACGCCGAGTCGAAGAGCACGACCGGGAAGGCTCCGATCTTGCGCGTCTGGATGAGCGTGAGCGCCTCCCACAGCTCGTCCTGCGTGCCGAAGCCGCCGGGGAAGATGACGAATCCCTCCGCGGCCTTCACGAACATGACCTTGCGCGCGTAGAAGTGCCGGAACGTGAGGCCGATGTCGCAGTACGGGTTGAGGCCCTGCTCCATGGGCAGCTCGATGTTGAAGCCGACCGAGAGCCCGCCCGCCTCCTGGCAGCCGCGGTTCGCGGCTTCCATCACCCCCGGCCCGCCGCCGGTGACGACCGCGAACCCCGCCTCCGCGAACGCGGCTCCGGCGACCCGCGCGCTCTCGTACGTCGCACTCCCCTCGACGACGCGCGCGGATCCGAAGATCGAGACGGCGGGGCGGTCGATCTTCTGGATCGCCTGGAAGCCTGCGAGGAACTCCGATGCGATCAGCGAGATGTCGCTTGCGAGCGTCTCGTGCGTCCGCCGCAGCAGAGCGCGGTCGAGCTGCGGCTCGCTCACACGCGATCCTGGGGCACGTGAGCCACGTACATGCCTGCGGCGAGCGCTACAGCCGTCGCGATGGACAGCACCGCGACCCATAGTCCGAGCTGCTGTGCCCGCTGGGGTGTCCCGGCTCCTCCACCCGCGCGCAGCACCTTCCACGACTGGAAGAGGCGCCCGCCGTCGAGGAACCCGATCGGGATGAGGTTGAAGAGGTTCAGGAGGAAGCCGGTGTAGGCGAGCGCACGCAGGAGGTCCGAGTCCGTGACCTCGCCCGCCACCAGCAGCGCGAGCGCGCCGGCGCCGCCGACCACCGGTCCGGCCACCGTCACGCGCGCGTCGCGCCACGGATCGAAAGGCATGTCCTTGAGCGCCACGTACGCGCCGAGAAACGGGATGAAGACCGGCAGCGACGGGTTGAATCCGACGCGCTTCGCCTCCACGTAGTGGCCGAGCTCGTGCACGAGGATCAGCGCGACGAGGCCGACGGCGAACGCCCAGCCCCAGATCAGCGCGTACCCGCCGACGGCCAGGAAGATGGTCAGGAACTTCAGCGAGCCGCCGAACTTCAGGAGCAGCCCGCCGAGGACGAGGAACGGCGCCGCGATCCGGACCAGCAGGCTGCGCCGCTCGCGTGTGTGCTCGAGCGGCAGGGTCTCGGGCTCCGGCGCGGTGCGCGGCTCGGGTGCAGTCTTCCCGCTCAGCTCCCCTGGCCGATCCATTCCTCGCCTCCCTCGTAGACCTCTTTCTTCCACAGCGGGACCGAGACCTTGAGCTCGTCGATCGCCTCCTTGCAGGCGGCGAGCGCCTCCGCCCGGTGCGGTGCGGAGACGGCGATGACGACGCTCGCCTCGCCGATGTCCACGCGGCCGACGCGGTGATGGATCGAGACGCCCGACAGGCCGTGGCGGTCGGTGAGCCTCGTGGCCAGGTCGGCCATGATCTCCTCGGCCATGCCCTCGTAAGCCTCGTACTCGAGGTGGACCACGTCGCGCCCGCGCGAGCGGTTGCGCACAGTGCCCGTGAACGTCGCGATGGCGCCGGCTCCGTCGCCTCGCACCTCGTCCACGGCGGCGTCGAGCGACAGCGGCTCCTCCACGAGCCGGAACGAGCCTCCCGAGACCGGCGGGATGAGCGCGACCTCGTCTCCCGCTGTGAGCGCGGCCGTGCGCTCGGCATAGTCGCGGTTGACGGCGAAGAGGATCCCGGGCGGCTCGTCCCCGAGGTCGAGCGCGCCCCACACGTCGCCGACGCGCGAGTCGTCCGGAAGCTCGATCTCGACGCTCCCCGACCCGACACGCTCCCGCAACGCCGCAAAGAGCCGCACTCGTACGTTCACGGGGAGAGCGTAGCCCGAAGGCTCCGCCCTCCCCGCGTACCGCTCGGGCTCTATGCGCGCACGGGCTCCTCGAGCGGGAGGACCACGGGCATCGGCGCGCCGATCACGAAGACCTGCGGGCCGCCTGGCTCCGTGGGCTCCTCGAACGTTCCCACGTTGGTCGAAGCCGAGAAGAACCCGAGCACGCGCAGCAGGCCGTCGCCGACGTTTCGAATGTCGTGCGGCTCCATCGCCGGAACGGTCACGACGCCGCCCGCGTGCGCGATCCCCGTCTCGTCTCCCACGGTGGCCTCACCGACCCCTTCGAGCACGAGCAGCAGCTCCTCGGCGCTGTCGGTATGGCGCCCGATGTGGTCGCCGGGCTCGACCTCGAAGTAGACCGTCGCCAGGCTCGCGTGGCCGGTCGCGCTCGAGTGCGGAAACGCGACGCGAAGGCGCCGGCTCGGATCGATGGTCGACTCGATGTCCATCAGTTCGACCGAGCTGAGATCGACATGCAGCATGACTTCCTCCATTTCGTTGCACGATATTGTGCAGCGATTAATGACAGACGGCATCCCGGCTGTCAAGGGTTCGGTGTACAGTTCTGTGCAATGAAACGAAAGTACGAGCTCAAGCGGCGCGCCGAGCGCCAAGCAGAGACGCGGAGTCGCATCGTGGAGGCCACGGTCGGCCTGCACACGACGGTCGGCCCGGCCCGCACGACGATCTCCGAGATCGCGCAGCGGGCGGGCGTCCAGCGGCACACGGTGTATGCCCACTTCCCGGACGAGCGCACGCTTTTCGACGCCTGCTCCGCCCACTGGGCCGCTCTCCATCCCGTCCCGGACGCGTCGAGCTGGAGCGCTATCCCGGACGCCGAGGAGCGCCTTCGAGCCGCGCTCGACGCGGTCTACGCGTGGTACGAGACCGTCGAGCAGGACGTGGCCGTCTTCGAGCGCGACGCGCTCGTCCACGAGGTCACCGCTGAGCGCGTCGCCCGACGGCACGAAGCGATCCGGTCGCTGGTGCAGACGGTCGTCGGCGGGTGGCCGCGCCGTAAGGCCGTCCGCGCGGCGATCGGCCACGCGTTCGAGTTCGAGACCTGGCGCTCGCTGGTACGCCGACAAGGTCTGACGCGAGCACAGGCCGTCGACACGATGCTGAGCTTCGCGCGAAGCATCTAGCCTTCTGACAATGGCGACCGCCGAGGATCCTCGGCTCACCGACTCCGGGATCGAGTTGAAGCCCGTCTACACGGCGGACGACCTCCCGCCCGGCGCGCTCGAGCCTCCGGGCGAGCACCCGTTCACGCGCGGGCCGTACAAGACGATGTACCGCGGGCGTCCCTGGACGATGCGCCAGTACGCGGGCTACGGCTCGGCGGAGGAGTCGAACGCGCGCTTCCGCTACCTCCTCGAGCGCGGTCAGACGGGGCTCTCGGTCGCGTTCGACCTCCCGACGCAGCTCGGCTACGACTCGGACGACTCCCTCGCGGAGGGCGAGGTCGGACGCACCGGGGTCGCGATCGACTCGATCGCGGACATGGAGGCGCTGCTCGACGGCATTCCGCTCGGCGAAGTCTCGACCTCCATGACGATCAACGCGCCCGCCGCGCTCCTGCTCCTCCTGTACGAGCTCGTTGCCGAGGGCCAGGGCGTTCCGGGAGAGAAGCTGCGTGGCACCGTCCAGAACGACGTGCTGAAGGAGTACATCGCGCGCGGGAACTACATCTTCCCGCCGCGGCCGTCGATGCGGCTCACGACCGACCTCTTCGCGTACTGCAGTGAGCGGCTGCCGAGCTTCAACACGATCTCGATCTCCGGTTACCACATCCGCGAGGCGGGGGCGAGCGCCGCCCAGGAGCTCGCCTTCACGCTCGCGAACGGCATCGCGTACTGCGAGGCGGCGATCGCCGCGGGCCAATCCCCTGACGCATTCGGCGAGCGCCTCTCCTTCTTCTTCAACGCGCACAACCACTTCTTCCAGGAGGTCGCGAAGTTCCGCGCCGCCCGGCGGTTGTGGGCCGGGATCATGAGCGAGCGCTTCGGCGCGACCAACCCGCGCGCGACCGCGCTCCGCTTCCACGCGCAGACCGGAGGCTCGACTCTCACCGCTCAGCAGCCGGAGAATAACGTCGTGCGGGTCGCGATCCAGGCGCTGTCCGCGGTTGCGGGCGGCGCGCAGTCGATCCACACGAACTCGTTCGACGAGGCGCTGGCGCTCCCGAGCGAGCACGCGGCGCGGATCGCGCTGCGAACACAGCAGATCCTCGCGCACGAGGCCGGTGGCACGGACACCGCCGACCCGCTCGGCGGCGCCTACTTCATCGAGGCGCTGACCGATGAGCTCGAGGCGCGCGCGCGGGAGCTGATGGAGCAGATCGATGCGTTGGGCGGAGCCGTCGCGGCGATCGAGCAAGGCTTCGTGCAGGCGGAGATCGAGGCGTCCGCGTTCCGGCACCAGGCCGCAGTCGAGGCGGGCGAGCGCGTGGTCGTGGGCGTCAACCGCTTCACCGGGGACGACTCCGAGCGCGTCGAGCTCCTCCAGTTCGACCCCGAGAGCGAGCGCCGGCAGCGCGAGCGGACGGCCCGTGTGCGCGCCGAGCGCGGCTCGGCTGTCGTGGAGCAGGCGCTGTCCGGGATCGTGCGCACGGCGGAGACCGACGCGAACCTCCTGCCCGCGCTGCGGGAGGCCCTGCGCGTCCGGGCAACAGTCGGCGAGATCTGCGGCGTTCTCCGCGAGCTCTGGGGCACGTATGACGCCCAGCATTAGAAGGCTCGTCGCGGCCGCTCTCCCGGTGCTCCTGATCCCGGTTCTCGCGCTTGCGGCGTGTGAGGGGGGCGGTGGCGGGTCGGGGATCGCGCCGAGCTTCACGCGGGACGTCGCGCCTGTCATCGGCGACAAGTGCGCGGGCTGTCATCAGGCCGGCGGCATCGCGCCGTTCCCGCTCGAGACCGCCGACCAGGTCGCCGCGCGTGCCGACCACATCGCGGCGGCCGTGCAGGCAGACCTCATGCCGCCCTGGCCGCCGGGAAGCAAGTCGCCCGCCTACACGGGCGAGGAGGAGCGGACGCTCTCCGCGCGCGAGCGTGCGACGCTCGTCGCCTGGGCGAACGCGGGCGGCAAGGTCGACGGACCAGCGGCGAAGCCCACCCGGCAGCCGCCGCTTCGCGCACGCGCGGGCGAGCAGCTTCTACGGCTGAGGATGCCCGCGGCCTACCGGCCGAGCGCCCCCGAGGGCGGGACCGACGACTATCGCTGCTTCCTCCTCGACCCGAAGCTCGCTCGGGATGCGTCGGTCACCGGGGCCACGATCGAGCCGGGGCAGCCGCAGGTCGTGCATCACGTGATCCTCTTCCGCGTCGATCCCTCGCAGGTCGCCGAGGCGCAGGATCTCGACACAGCCGCGCCAGGCAGAGGCTGGCGCTGCTTCGGGGACTCGGGACTGTCGGTCGATCCGGAGGACACGCTCGACGACGCGGACTGGGTCTCGGCGTGGGCGCCCGGCGGCGAGGGCGGCCGCTTCCCGGACGGGACCGGCGTCCCGCTCGAGGCCGGCAGCCGGATCGTGATGCAGGTGCACTACAACCTCCTGAACGGACGGGCGCCGGATCGCTCCGAGGCCGTTCTGACCGTCGCGCCCGCGACCGCGAAGCTCGAGCCGATCCGGACGATGCTCCTTCCTGGGCCCGTCGAGCTCCCGTGCGCGGAAGACGAGGAGGGGCGTCTCTGCGACCGCGGCGAGGCCGTAGCCGAGCTCGCGCGGAAGTACGGCCCCGAGGCGGCGTTCGTCCCCGCCGGCCTGCTGTTCCTGTGCGGCGGGGACTCGCGGAGCTCGGACGCGGACGGCGTCTCGACCTGCGACCGACGGTTCCGCGAGCCCGCGACGATCCGCATCGCGGCCGGGCACATGCACCTGCTCGGGTCGTCGATCACGATCGAGCTCAATCCTGGGACGCCGCGGGCGCAGGTCCTGCTCGACATCCCGCGCTGGGACTTCCACTGGCAGAACGCGTACACGCTCGCGCAGCCGGTGCGGACACAGGCAGGAGACGTCGTCCGCGTCACCTGCCGCCACGATGTCGAGAAGCGGACGGCCGGCGAGCCTGGCGTCCCGAAGACGCCGCGCTACATCCTGTGGGGCGAGGGGACGACCGACGAGATGTGCCTAGGGATCCTCCAGGTGACGCGCTAGCCGTCACGATTCCGAGCGGCCATGCGGATCCTCCTCGTCTCGCAGATGTATCCGGGCGCCGACGACCCCGACCTCGGCGTGTTCGTCGCCTCGCTCGAGCAGCAGCTCCTCGCGCGCGGGCACGAGCTCGAGCGAGCCGTCGTGGACAGGCGAGTCGGAGGGCGCCGCCGGCACCTGAGGCTCTTCCGCGACGCGAGACGCGCGGCGCGAAGCTTCGACCCCGAGGTCGTCTACGCGCACTTCCTCGTTCCCGCAGGCCTCGTCGCCGCGCTCGCGTCGAAGGCCCCGCTCGTCGTCACCGCTCACGGCCAGGACGTCGCGAATGCGATCGAGAACGCCGCCGTGCGCCGCGCGACCCGCTACGTCGTGGGCCGGGCGGCGCACGTGATCGCGGTCTCGGCCTGGCTTCGCGACCGGCTCCAGGCGGCAGTCCCCGACGCGGCGTCGAAGACGTCGGTCGTCGACTGCGGCGTCGATCTCGAGCGGTTCTCCCTGCGCTCCCCGGTCGAGGCGCGCGCCGAGGTCGGGTGGCCCGCCGGCGAGGGCACCGCGTTCCTCTGCCTCGGCGGTCTCTCGGAGCGCAAGAACGTCCTGCGGCTCGCGCGCGCGTTCGAGCGGCGCGGCGAGGGGTCGCTGACCTTCGTCGGCGACGGCCCGCTCCGGTCGGCGCTGGAGGGCAGGCCGGGGATCCGGCTCGCGGGCCGCGTCAGCCACGACGAGGTGCCGTTCTGGATCGCCGCGGCGGACGTCGTCTGCCAGCCGAGCCTCGTCGAGCCGTTCGGCCTCGCGACGCTCGAGGCGATGGCGTCGGGGCGTTCGGTGGTCGCGACACGGGTCGGCGGGCCGCCGGAGTTCGTTCCGCAGGAGGCGGGGGTCCTCGTCGACCCGGAGGACGAGGACAGGTTGGTGCTCGCGCTCGACGCCGCGGCCGCGCTCTCCCGTCCCAATCTGGAGGCTCGCGCCGCGGCCGAGCCGCACGACGTCAGGCTGCAGGCGGAACGGGTGGAGGAGATCCTCGAGCGAGCCGCTGGAGGTCCGCGAGCCTGACCTCGACGAGCGGCCGGACGGAGTCCTCGAGCCCGGCTTCCCGCGCGACCGCCAGCGCCTCCTCGTAGGTCTGGCGCACCTTCTCCGCAGCGACCCCCTGCTTCAACCGGTTGTCGCCCGTTACGAGGAGCTTCTGGATCCGTTCGCGCGCGTCGTCGTCGGTCACGAGCGGACCATAACGCGCTGCTACCCTGGCCCCGCCATGCCGTGGCTCCAGATCTCCGCCGTCATCCAGGTGCTTCTGAGCGCGTTCCTGATCGTGCTCGTGCTCATGCATTCGGGCCGCGAGGCGGGGATGGGAGGTCTCGGTTTCACCCCGCACTCGCAGGGCGGGACGCACATCGTGGAGCGGAACCTCACGCGGCTCACCGTCGTCGTGGGGGCGGTCTTCGGCGCGAACACGCTCATCCTTTTCCACCTGCTCTAGGCGCTTTGGTTCGGCCCCCGACGAATGCCCGCGCGACCGGAATCCGCGCGAGCGGATCCCGGTCTGACGCAGCGAGGGCGGCTACTATGCCCGGGCGCGCGCTGGTGGCGGAATTGGTAGACGCGCTAGGTTGAGGGCCTAGTGGCCTTATAGGCCGTGGAGGTTCAAGTCCTCTCCAGCGCATGAGGGTCAGACTTCGGTCTGGCCCTTTCTCTTGACGCCGTCCGGGGAGGGGTCTACCCTCTGGCGACGAACATATGTTCGTCCACGACACTGGAGAGAGACCTCATGCTCGAGACCCCGCTCCTCACCGCGCGACAGCAGGAGATCTGGCAGTTCCTCGTCGAGTACGTCGACGACCACGGCTACCCGCCGACCGTCCGCGAGATCGGCGACGCCGTGGGCCTCGCGTCCCCTTCCACCGTGCATGCGCACCTCGCGAACCTCGACCGCGCGGGCCTCATCAAGCGCGATCCCACGAAGCCGCGCGCGATCGAGCTCGTCGGCCGGCCGAAGCCCGCTGCTCTGCAAGCGACGACTGCTCCGGCGCTTCCGCTTCTCGGCCGCATCGCCGCCGGCGGGCCGCTGCTCGCCGAGGAGCAGATCGAGGACCGCATCTCCGTCCCCGAGCCACTCGGCCGGAACGCCGACTTCCTGCTCCGCGTGACCGGCGACTCGATGGTCGAGGCCGGGATCCTCGACGGCGACATCGTCGTCGTACGACGGCAGGACGACGCTCGCAACGGAGAGATCGTGGTCGCGCTCGTCGGCGAGGACGAGTCGGCGGACGAGGCGACCGTGAAGACGTTCCACCGCGAGTCCGGCCGCATCCGCCTTCAGCCCGAGAACAGCGCGCTCCAGCCGTTGTACCCGGAGCACGTGCAGATCCTCGGGAAGGTGACCGGCGTCTTCAGGAGCTTGAGTTGAGAGAGCGCGGGTAGGAGCGCGTGACCGTCGCGCCGATCAATCGCACGCTCGACCAGGAGCTCACTGCGCTCGTCCGCGGCGTGAGCCTCGAGTGCCTCGTATGCGGGGAGTTCCTGCTTCACGTTCGCGGCGCCCACGCGTGCCCGGAGTGCCGCGCGATCCTGGCCGACGGCCGAGAAGTGCCGGAGATCGAGCTACCATCTGCCATGCAGGCCGGGTGACCGCGGGCTAGCGCAAGCTGGCTCGAGGAAAGTCCGGACACCGCAGGGCAAGGACGCTGAGGAGACTCAGGCGGCGAAAGCCGACGGAAAGTGGAACAGAAAGGAGACCGCCGGCCGATTGGTGCACGATCGAGTCGGTAAGGGTGAAACGGTGGGGTAAGAGCCCACCAGCGGCGGTGGCGACATCGCCGGCTAGCCAAACCCCGTCCGGTGCAAGGCGAAGCAGGTCCCGCTGACGTGGCCCGCCGAGGGACCGGGTGCGCCGCAAAGACAGATGGTCACCCTCGACAGAATCCGGCTTACAGGCCTGCTACCGAGAAGCCCCGCGAGAGCGGGGCTTCTCCATTCTCGGAGTGAGTCCCGCGTGGCGTCGGTCACTCGATCGCGGGCCGGGCGATGGCGGGCGGCTGGCGGCCGGCTAGGAGCCAGCCGGCCGCGGCAGCCGCCAAAGGGACGCCCACGACGAGCACAACGAGAGGAAGCACCGGTATCCGGCCGAGATAGCCGAGGTCGTCGTGGTACGTCGCAATCAGGACGACGTAGGCGCCGGCGACACCGAGGAGCGCGCCGAGGAGGGCGAGCGCGCCGGCGGTGGCCGCGGTCAGCGTTCGGCGCGTCCTGCCTGTGGCTCCGGTAGCAGTCAGGGTTCGGAGGTCGCCGGCGGCCTCGCTGCGGATCAGCCCGACGGTCATGGCGAGGATCGCCAGTGCCAGGATCGCGCCCGCGGCCGTTGTGATCGCGATGGGCGTCGCGAGGGATGTGCTCTCGCGCGGTGTCTCGATCGTGAGGCCGGTCCCGGCCGTGAGCTCGCGCGCGGTGGCGATCTGGTCGCTCGTCAGAGCGCGGCTCGACTCGACGAGCCATCCGCTCGGAACCTGCTTCCATCCGTGGCGGCGAAGACCGTTGCGAGTGACGAATGAGGCCGGCACCCGGCCGGCGTCTCCTCCCCCGGAGCCGAGAACCTGTCGGCTGTCGATCCTCTGGACGTTCGTGACGGGGACGCGCGTCCTCGCCCGAGGCCCCAAGATGACGAACTCGTCGGTGGGAACGGTCGGGTCGGCCAGGAAGTCCGTGTTCGGGCCCACCGTGTCGGGGTCGAGTCCGAGGTACCGGAGCAGCGCAGGCGTGGCGACGTAGACACCGGATCCCTGCTTGAAGAATCGCGGGCCGACCTGGTGCGCGAATCCGACCGCGACGAGGACTCGGTCACCTTCGAACGTGACGATGGGCGGCTCGCCGGGCTCGACGGCCTTCCGAAGCGGGATCACCGCGGCCTCGAGAGCTGCGGCCAGCCGGCGAACACGAGCTGCGGTCCGTGCGAGCTCGGCGGGCGATTGGAGCGGAAACGGGATGAACTCCGGGTCTCGCGTCGAGCCCGCATACACCCGGATCTGGCGGTCGGACAGGTTGGGGAGGGTGGCAGCAGCCCGGTCGTCCTCCTCCTTGTCCTGGGCTGCCGTGGTGACGACGACTGCCGCTGCGATTCCGATGGCCAGGGTGATCGCTGCGAGTGCCGCCCCCGACCGGGCCTGGTAGCGGGCGAGGTCCCGCAGCGCCAGGCGCGGCGCGACCGGCGTGTGCCCGGCCGTCCGGGCGAAGATGCGGATCGCCAACGGGCCCAGCAGCAGCGTGCCGAGGATCGTCGCCAGGATTCCGGCGACGATGAGCGGCGCTCTGTCTCGGTCGGAAAACGCGAGACACCCGATCCCGACCACGATCAGCGCGGCCGCCACGATGGCCGAGTGCCGTGCCGGCCTCGGCTTGGGTGGTCGCCCGGAGAGGGCGAGCGTGACCGGGACGCGGGCTACCGCTCGCCCGGGCCACCAGGCGGCGGCGGTTGCCCCGAGGACCGCGACGAGGACGATCGTCGTGAGCAATACCCACGGCAGGCTCAGCCGGTCGAGACGATGGCTGAGCGCGGACTCGAGCGTCGGGACGAGCGCGAGCCAGAGTCCGAGACCGATGACGGTCCCGATCAGTGCGCCGATCGCGCCGACGGCCGCACCGTTGGTCATCACCACGAGTCGAAGGTGCTTCTCGGTCGCTCCGATCGCCGCGAGCATGCCGAGCTGGCGAAGCCGTCGCTGGGCGATGACTGCGAAGCCGGCGGCGGCGACGAGCGAAGCCAGGAGCAGGAAAACGGTGGCCACGGAGAACATCAGCAGCTCATCCGCCGGGTTGTCGTTGCCGCGAATGCTCTGGCTGCCGACCACCGACCCGGGGTCCATGCCGGGGCGCAATCCGGCACCGTCGGCCAAGACCGTGACATGGTCCGGCGGCCCGGCCGACGAGGGAGAGACGAGGGCGAACTCGTCGCTCAGGTCGGCAGGGTTCTCGACGATGCCGACGACGGTCCGGCGGTGTCCGTCGAGGCTCAGAGTCTCCCCGATCTCGAGCCCGAGCAGCTCGGCGACGCCGTCGGTGACGGCGACCTGGCGGCTGCCTAGCGGGTAGTCGCCTCGGTGTAGCGCAAGGCGCGCGTCACCGTATGGCCCGCGCGGGTCCTGAGCGCGAAACTCGACGGTCTCGACGTCACCGGGGACGGCGTACGAGCGGTGGCCGATGACGTCGATGGTCCCGTACTGCTGCTCGAGGTTGGCGAGACTCGCCTCGAGCGCGCGGGGATCGCCGCCGTCGAGATTGAGCAGGTGATCGGCCGAGCCGAACGTCGCATCGTCCGAGGTGGCTGCGCCCGAGTTGTAGGTGACCGTGACGCTGCCGATCGCTGCCGCGACGGCGACGGCGAGGAGCGCTGTCACCAGTATCTGCTGACGCCATTCGCGGCGGAACATGCGCCAGGCCCACCGGACGACCGCGCGACGCGCGGCAATGCCGCCGGTTCGCGGCCCTCGCAGCTCCGAGCGGTGCGCGACCGTCGTCATCGCCGGTCGCCGGCCGCGAGGAGCGACTCCGGGCCGGGAGGCGCGACCGTCTGGTCGACGACGTGGCCGTCGCGCAGGAAGATGACGCGGTCGGCCCAGGACGCAAGGTGTGCCTCGTGCGTCACGACGACACCGGCGACGCCCCGCGCGGTGGCGGCCCGCAGCAGGCGCATGACGGCCTCGCCGTTCACGGAGTCGAGCGCGCCGGTCGGCTCGTCCGCGAGAAGCAAGGCCGCGCTCGCCGACGATCGCCCGGGCGATCGCAGCGCGCTGGCGCTCACCGCCCGACAGCTCGTCGGGGAAGCGATCGGCGCGGTCCGCGATGTCGAGCTCTTCCATGGCCTCGAGCGCCGCGGTGCGCGCGGTCTTGGCACGGGTGCCGTCGAGCTCGAGGGGCAGGGCCACGTTCTCGACCGCGGTCAGCCCGGGAAGCAGGTTGAAGTCCTGGAAGACGTAGCCGATCGACCGGCGGCGCATCTGAGCCTGAGCCGAGCGCGAGACGCTCGCGAGGTCGACCCCGTCTACCAGCACTTCGCCGCTGGTCGCCTGCTCGAGGCTGCCGGCGATCGTCAGGAGGGTGCTCTTGCCCGAGCCGCTGGGGCCCATGATCGCGACGAGCTCGCCGCGCTCGACCGAGAGATCGACGGCGCTGAGCGCGCGCACCTCGGTCGGCCCGGAGCCGTAGACCTTCGATACGTGCCGCAGTTGGAGTGCGCTGGTCATGGCGAGACCTCCATCGGGTGAGTTGGTTCGGGTGCCATTTCGGCCACGGCGACCGGCGGGAGGGACGGCTGCTGCTTCAAGCGGACGTCGGCGGCATCGAGCCAGTGGACGATCGCTTCGAGCCGGAAGAGCTCGGCATCGGCGACGAGCGCCAACGCGAGGTCGTCCTCCTTCGCCGAGGCCTTGACCTGCGTATAGCGCTGCATGAGCTCGATCACGTGCCGGCGGTGCACCTGCAGGATCTCGTGGACGTCGGTCCCCGGGACCTGGAGGGCCACCAGCACCTTGATCACGAGCTCGTCGCGCGGGGGAGGCACGAGGTCAGGCGGAGTGCGAAGCCAGTCGGCCAACGCGCGGCCCCCGGCGGACGTGATCCGGTAGCGCTTCCGCGAGCGCTCCGCGTCGCCATCGTCGGTCTCGACGAGCCCGTCCCGCTCGAGACGCTGGAGCGTCGTGTACACCTGGCCGACGTTCAGCGGCCAGACCTCGCCGGTCCGCGCCTCGAACTCGTTCTGGAGCCGCAGGCCGTACTTCGGCCCTTCGCTCAGCAGGGCGAGGAGCGCGTGAGGGACGCTCATGAGTGTGTTCCCAGTAAGATGCATACCCGGTACTATACCCAGTATATCTCCTTCACGCAAGTCTTTCTCGAACGCCTCTGCCGCAACCCGAATCGGCTGCTGCCAGCCCGGCGGGAGACCGAGCTCCCACGCGCCTCAGGAAGCGAGGTAGCGCGCCACCGCGATGTCGCCGACGAGCGACGTGCTGGACGCCGATGACGCACCGACCGCGACGATCTTGCCGTCCGGCTGAAGCGCGAGCGCGAAGGGCGTGTCGACCCCGCCGAAGTCCGTGACGGTCGCCGCGAAGCTCCGGTCCCGCCGACCATTCGGTAGGAACCGCGCGACGACGAAGTCCCGCAGCGACGTCGTCCGTGCCGACCGTGACGATGCGACCTCGGCGGTCGAGAGCGAGGGCATGCACGCCGTAGCCGACCTCGTTGACGGTGACGCCGCCGTCGCCGAACGTCCGATCGATCGAGCCGTCTCGGCGCATGCCCACGAGTGCGAACCCGGCGCGGCCGCGGCTCGAGTGCCCGTGTGTCCCGAGCACGATCCGTCCGTCTCGACGCACGGCGAGCTTGACGGCGCCGTGCCAGTGGGGCCGGGCCTTCGTCGTCGCGAGGCCGTCGCCGGCGAACGTGCGGTCGAGCCGTCCGTCGGGCCGGTAGCGCGCCACGGCCAGCGCCATCGCCTGCGTTGGGCGCGCTACCTCGCGCGCTCCCGCGACGATGATCTTCCCGTCGCGCGCGAGTACCGCGATCCGCCAGTCGATCCCTCGCGTGAGGGTGGACGCGCTGCCGTCTCCCTGGAAGCCGGCATCGAGTCGGCCGTCAGCCAGGAAGCGCGCAACAACGAGCCGATCCGGTGCCGCGCAGACGACGAGGAGTCGTCCGCTCGCTTGCCGCAGAACGGTGATCGCGCGCTCCTCGAAGCCGAGATCGGTCACGACGACGCCTCCAGTCCCGAAGCTCGGGTCGAGCGTTCCGTTGGCTGCGTACCGGACGAGAGCGAGATCCCCGTCTCGCTGAGCTGCGACCACGATCCGCCCGTCGGGCTGAGCGAGCACCGCGCCGGCGCCATCGTTGCCGCCGCCAAGGTCGGTTACGACCGTCCCGCGGCCGCCCAGGCTCGAATCGAGACGGCCGGCAGCGTCGTAGCGCGCGACCGCGATGTCGTCGCCGCTCCCTCCGGCGACGACCACGGCGCCGTTCGGCGCGATCGCGATCGAGCCTGCCCAGTCGAGCCCGCCCACGTCGGTGACGACCTTCCCGCCGGTGCCGAAGGCGCGGTCGAGCTGTCCGGGAGCGGCGAGCGCAACCGACAGCGCCATGAGTGCGGCGACCAGGACGACGCCTCCGATGCCTGCGCGCCTGCCCATCGTTTTCGAAGACGACAATAGCGCCGAGCAGTTAGGCAGGTGCCGGGCCCGCCAGGAGCGCCTCTACGTCGTGGTCGAGTAGTGCAGCCGCGAGGCGACCGTCATCGAATACCGCCTCTCGGAGCGCCCGCTCGCGATCCGTCAGCTCGCTCTCGTTCAGCGTCGTCAGCCATGTCCCGGGGCCAGCTCGATAGGGACGGCGTGCTTGCATGTTTCGAGCGGCCCAAGCTACGCTCCGTCACCGATGACTCTCGCCTCGGTCCGCTGCTGGTGGTGGCGCAGGACGCGAGGCGGGAGCATGCGCTAGACAGCGCATTCACAACCCGCTTCGCGACCGCCTCGGACGAGGCTCCTCTTCGTGCCCGATGACGCCGACCCACTCCATTCCCGCCGACCTCATCACCCCGCTCGGGGCGTATCTCCGCCTGCGCTCCCCGGAGGGAGGCAGCTTCCTGCTCGAGTCGGTCGAGCGCGGTCGCCTCGGCCGCAACTCGTTCGTCGGGGCCGGGGCACGGCTCGTCGGCATCGAGGAGGTCGAGCGGCTCGGCGCGCCGGCCATCGGTTATCTCGCGTACGACCACGTCGCACGGCTCGAGCCCACGGTTCCGCTACCGGCGGACGGGGCCACCGTTCCCGGAGAGCTTGTTCGTCGTCGCCGACACGCTCCTCCGCTTCGACCTCGGCGCGGGCATCGTCGAGGTGCTTGCGGGAGATGCCGAGGAGCTCACGCGCCGGCTCGAGCAGCCGCACGGTTCTTTCACCGACAGTGCCGACTTCGAGTCAGCGCCGCTCCGCCGCTTCCCCTCGCAGGAGCGCTACGAGGAGATGGTGCGCCGCTGCCAGGAGCACATCGTCGCGGGCGACGCGTACCAGATCGTCCCCTCGCAGCGCGCGGAGCGTCCGACCTCCGCGACCCCGCTCGCCGTCTACCGCGCACTTCGCCGCGTCAATCCGTCCCCGTACCTCTTCCTGCTCGAGCTCGGCGACCTCGCGCTCATCGGCTCGTCGCCGGAGCGGCTCGTCGCGTGCGAGGACGGGCAGGCGAGTGTCTGCCCGATCGCCGGTACGACGGCCGCGGGCGACGGCGACGCCGAGCGCCTGCTCGCGTCGGAGAAGGACCGGGCGGAGCACGTGATGCTCGTCGACCTCGGCCGGAACGACCTCTCGCGGGTCTGCCGCGCGGGCACGGTACGCGTGACGCGCTCGCTCGAGGTCGAGCGCTTCTCGCACGTCACGCACCTCGTCTCGGAGGTCGTAGGCGAGCTGCGCGATGGAGTCACGCCGTTCGACGTCCTCCGGGCGTGCTTCCCGGCCGGCACGGTCACGGGCGCTCCCAAGATCCGCGCGATGCAGATCATCTCGGAGCTCGAGGGGTACCGACGCGGCCCGTACGCCGGTGCGGTCGGGTACGTGCTGCCGGGGGGGACGATGGACACGTGCATCGCGCTGCGGACTATCGTCATGGCCGACGGCGTCGCGCGGCTGCAGGCGGGGGCGGGGATCGTGGCAGACTCGGAGCCGGCGGCCGAGCACCGCGAGTGCCTCGCCAAGCTGGCCGCGCTCGAGGCGGCGATCGACCTCGCGGAGGAGGAGTACGCGTGAAGCTCCTGATGATCGACAACTACGACTCCTTCACCTGGAACCTGGTCCATCTCTTCGAGGAGCGTGGGATCGACGTCGCCGTCTACCGCAACGACGCGCTTACCGTCGACGAGGCCGAGGCGTTCGCGCCCGACCGGCTCGTCGTCTCGCCCGGGCCGGGGCGCCCGGCCGACGCGGGGATCTCGGTCGAGCTGATCCGCCGGCTCGGCCCGCGCGTGCCGACGCTCGGCGTCTGCCTCGGGCACCAGGCGATCATCGAGGCGTTCGGTGGCGAGGTCGGACAGGCGAAGGCGCTGCTCCACGGGAAGGCGAGCCGCGTCCGTCACGACGGCGAGGGTGTGTTCTCGGGGCTCCCCGGCGAGATCGAGGCCGGCCGCTACCACTCGCTCGCGGCGGTCTCGGTGCCGGACATACTGGTCGTCACCGCGCGCACCGAGGACGGCGAGGTCATGGGGGTGAGGCACCACGAGCACCGGATCGAGGGCGTCCAGTTCCACCCCGAGTCCGTGCTCACACCCGACGGGCCGGCGATGGCCGAGAACTTCCTGCGGTGATCGAGTCGGCCACCGCGATCGCGCTGGACGGCCGCGACCTCACGCGCAAGCAGGCGCGGAAGGTCATGCACGAGATCATGCGCGGAGAGGCGACACCCGCTGAGATGAGCGCCTTCCTCGTCGCACTCCGCGACAAGAGCGAGACCGCGGACGAGATCGCGGGCTTAGCGGAGGCGATGCGCGAGCACGTCCTACCCGTGCGGCCGACGCGCGCCGACGTCGTCGATCTCGTCGGCACGGGCGGAGACGGGGCGCGGACGTTCAACATCTCCACGACTGCCGCGCTCGTCGCGGCCGCCGCAGGCGCCGGTATCGCAAAGCACGGCAACCGCGCCGTCAGCTCCGTCTCCGGGTCGGCGGACGTCCTCGAAGCGCTCGGCTTCACCCTCGAGCAGCCGCCCGAGCGCATCTCCGAGTCCATCGACCGGCTCGGCTTCGGCTTCATGTTCGCGCCAGCGCATCATCCGGCGATGAAGCACGCCGCACCGGTGCGCCGTGAGATCGGAACGCGCACGGTCTTCAACGTCCTCGGGCCGCTGACGAACCCGGCCGGCGCGCGCGCGGGCGTCTTCGGGGTGTTCTCGCTCGGGCTCGTGCGCACGATCGCGGACGCGCTCGTCGCGCTCGATACCCGGCGCGCTTTCGTCGTGCACGGCGCGCACGGGATCGACGAGCTCTCTCCTGCGGGCCCGAACGCCGTCTGCGAGATCCTCGACGGCCGCATCAGCGAGCGCACGATCGATCCCCGCGATCTCGGGATCGAGCGCTGCGCCCCGGCCGAGCTCACCGGCGGCACGCCCGAGGAGAACGCTCGCACCGTGCACGAGGTCCTCTCCGGTGTGCACGGCGGGAAACGCGATGCGGTTGTCCTGAACGCGGCCGGAGCCATCGCCGCGGCCGGGCACGCGGCCGACCTGCGCGAAGGAGTCTCGCTCGCCGCCGCCGCGATCGACAGCGGCCGTGCGGCGGAGAGGCTCGAGGCGCTCGTGGCGTTCTCGTCGGAGCGTGTGGCGTGAGCCGGTTCCGGGACGCGCTCGCGCAGCCTGGGCTCGCGGGGATCGCCGAGATCAAGCGCCGCTCGCCGTCCGCCGGCGATCTGCGGCCGGATGCGGATCCCGCGCGGCTGGCGGCCGGGTACGAGCGTGCGGGAGCCGCCGCAGTGTCGGTTCTGGTCGACGCCCGCTTCGGCGGGAACTGGGACGACCTCCGCGCCGCGCGGGCCTCGGCGTCGCTGCCGCTGCTGGCGAAGGGGTTCTTCACGAGCGAAGAGGACCTGTGGACCGCGCGAGACGCGGGCGCGGATGCGGCGCTCTTGCTGTTGCGGGACCTCGACGACTCCGCGTGCGCGGAGCTGCTCGTCACGGCAGAGCGGCTCGGTCTGGAGACTCTCGTCGAAGCCCATGACAAGGCCGAGCTCGATGGCGCGGTTGCGCTCGGAGCGCCGGTGATCGGGATCAACGCTCGCGATCTCTCGACGTTCGAGATCGATCGCCGTGCGCAACTCGAGCTGGTGGCGCGCGCGCCGCGGGATCGGGTCGTCGTCGCGGAGTCGGGAGTCTCCACGCGAGCTCAAGGCGCCGAGGCCGAGCTCGCCGGAGCGGACGCGATCCTGGTCGGCTCTGCCCTCATGCGGGCGCCGGACCCGGCAACGAAGCTCGCCGAGCTCCTCTCGCGTCCGCTCGTGAAGGTGTGCGGGCTCACCCGCGACGAGGACGTGGCCGTCGCAGCCGAGGCCGGCGCCGACCTGCTTGGCTTCGTCCTCGCCCGGGAGAGCCCGCGTGCCGCGGCCGAGGTCTTGCCGGTGCCGGTCGGCACGCTTGCGGTCGCGGTGTGGGTCGGCGAGGCGAGCGAGAGCGCCGCCGACCTCGACCAGGTGCATCCGCCGGCCGAGGGCAAGGTCCGCGGACGCGACGCAGTCCTCCTCCGTGACGGCGCCGCGGTCGCAACGCACCTCGACCTGCCGTGGGAGGGGGACGACCCGGAGCACTGGGAGCGCGCGGCCGCGGCCGAGGGCCGCATCGTGCTCGCAGGAAAGCTCGACGCCGACAACGTCCAAGCTGCGATCGCGCGGGTCCGGCCCTGGGGCGTCGACGCGAGCTCGAGGCTCGAGACCTCCCCCGGCGTCAAGGACCACATGCTCGTGCGCGCATACGTCGAGGCGGCCAGGTCATGACCACGACGTACGGCGAGTACGGCGGTCGCTATGTCCCGGAGACGTTGATCCCCGCCCTCGACGAGCTCACCGACGCGTGGGACGTGGCCAGGGAGGATGCGTCCTTCTGGGACGAGGTGGACGAGCTCGGGCGCACGTACGCGGGCCGGCCGACGCCGCTCACCCGCGCCGACCGCTTCGCGCCGCCGAAGAGGCTCTACCTGAAGCGCGAAGATCTCCTGCACACGGGCGCGCACAAGCTCAACAACACGCTCGGGCAGGCCGTGCTCGCGCAGCGGCTCGGGAAGCGGCGCATCGTCGCGGAGACCGGCGCGGGCCAGCACGGCGTCGCGACCGCGTCGGTGTGCGCGCGCTTCGGCCTCGAGTGCGTGGTGTACATGGGTGCCGAGGACATGCGCCGGCAGCAGCCGAACGTCGAGCGCATGGGCCTGCTCGGCGCCGAGGTTCGCGGCGTCGAGTTCGGCACGCGCACGCTCAAGGAGGCGACGAGCGAGGCGATCCGCGACTGGATCGAGAACGTCGAGACGACGCACTACCTGATTGGCTCCTGCGTCGGCCCGGCGCCGTATCCCGAGCTGGTTCGCGAGCTCCAGGCGGTGATCGGGCGCGAGACGCGGGAGCAGATCGTGGCCGCCGAGGGGCGCCTGCCGGACGCCGTCCTCGCCTGCGTCGGCGGCGGCTCGAACGCTATCGGCATGTTCGCCGGATTTCTCGACGACGCCGGCGTCGAGCTCGTGGGCGTCGAGGCCGCGGGCGCCGCCTCGCTCTCGAGCGGGCGGGCGGCGGTGCTGCACGGGGCGCGGTCGTCCGTGCTCGCCGACGAGGACGGGCAGGTCGCGGACGCGCACTCGATCTCGGCCGGGCTCGACTATCCGGGGGTCGGGCCGGAGCATGCGGCTCTCCGCGACTCAGGCCGCGTGCGGTACGTCACCGCGACGGACGACGACGCGCTCGCGGCGTTCCAGAGGCTGGCCGAGACCGAGGGCATCATCCCCGCGCTGGAGCCGGCACATGCGCTCGCGCGCGTCGCCGAGCTCGACGCCCAGCTCGTCGTCGTCTGCCTCTCCGGGCGCGGCGACAAGGACCTGGCCGAGGCGCTGCGAGCGCTCGCGGGCGGCTAGCCGTGCCGAAGACGCTCGTCGTCTATCTCATGTCCGAGCCCGAGACGCCGGAGCTCGCGGAGGCTGCGGTCGACGGTGGCGCGGACGTCGTCGAG
The DNA here is from genome assembly GCA_963716605.1 of uncultured Actinomycetes bacterium. GTDB lineage: Bacteria > Actinomycetota > Thermoleophilia > Gaiellales > Gaiellaceae > GMQP-bins7. The sequence goes on from CAVQTO010000002.1 coordinate 679,493, forward strand.
CTCGGCTTCCCGTTCTCCGACCCGCTCGCCGACGGGCCGGTGATCAGGCGGGCGGCGGAGCGTGCGCTCTCGCGCGGAATGCGTACACGCGCCTGCCTGGAGTGCCTCGCCGAGGTGCGTGCCCGCGTCGGCGACACGCCGCTCGTGCCGATGACGTATGCCTCGCTGCTCGAGGCGTACGGCTGGGAGCGCTTCGCCTCCGATGCGGGCGCGGCGGGCGCGACGAGCCTCATCGTCGCGGACCTGCCCGCGGGCGAGCGCCCCGAGCTTCGCCGCGTCCAGCTCGTCGCCCCGACCTCGACCGACGAGCGGATCGCGCTCGCGGCGGGCGAGACCGACGGCTGGCTCTACCTGGTCACGCTCACCGGCACTACGGGAGTCCGGGACGAGCTCTCGTCCTCCCTCGGGAACCTCGCCGACCGCGCCCGGCGACTGGGGCCGGGCGTGCCCCTGTACGCGGGCTTCGGGATCTCGACCCCCGAGCAGGCGCGGGCGGCGGCCGATCTCACGGACGGCGTCGTCGTCGGGTCACGCGCGCTGGTCGCCGCGGAGGAAGGCACGGCGGCGCTGCGCGACTTCGTTCGCTCGCTTCGCGAGGCGCTCGACGCATAGCGGGCCTCGATCGCCACTCCGACGAACCGAAGTCGGACGCGAAACTCCCTGCACGTGCCCCCAGGGGCACTCCCGTGTCCCTGAGAACACGGTATCGGCTACCCGTTCACGTCCGAGTCACGAGTTCGTGCCAAGTTACTCGCGTCTGCGTCTCTCGGCGGCCTAGCCTCTGCCGCCAGGGCTCGCCGGCCCGAAGTCACGTCCCCCGGTCGACCTCGCGCTTCGTCAGCTCGAGCAGCCCCGCGAAGAACGCGCGCATGCCCTCCTCCGACAGCGGGCCCCCGTTCGCGCGCGCCAGCTCGTCGAGAAGCTCTCGCTCGCGATCCGCGTCGACGAACGACATCCCGAGGCTCTCCTTATGCCGCTTCAACTGTGCGACGAGCTCGAGCCGCGCATTGACAGCACCGAGGATCTCGCGATCGGCGCCCGAGATCTCGCGGCGAAGCCGCTGAAGGGTGGGGTCGGAGGAGGAGTCGTTCATCGTCCGTTGCCCGCAGGGTACGACCCGAAGACCCGCAGCTGCCGCGTGCGACCCCGCACTTCCGCCAGCCCCTCCCGCACGACGGGCGAGAGCGGATGCCCGTCGAGCACCGCATCGAACCGGTAGCGCCAGGGCGACTGCGGGATCGGGCGCGAGACGAGCTGGAGGAGGTCGATCCCGTGCCGCGCGAAGGGCTCGATCGCGCGGTGCAGCGCGCCCGGCTGGTGATCGGTGACGAACGAGAACGCCGTCCGCCACGCCGCGTCGCCGCCGTCCAGCCGGGTGTAGGTCGCGACCGACACGAACCTCGTGTACGCCTCGGGATGGTCGCCGACGTCGGCCGCGATCACCGTCAGGCCGTACAGCGACGCAGCCCGTTCGCTCGCGATCGCCGCCTCGGTCGGATCCGCGTCTGCCGCGACCTGGGCCGCCGCGTCGGCCGTCGTCGGCGCCGCAATCGCCGTCGCCCACGGCATCGCCGCGAGCAGCCGCCGACACTGGTCGAGCGCCGCGGGATGCGAGTGGATGACCTTGATCTCCTCCGCCGGCACGTCCGCCGGCCCGACGAGGTTGTGACGGATCGGCAGCACCGCCTCTCCGCAGATGGCGAGCGGCGACTCGTAGAGAAGATCGTGCGTCTCCGCGACCGGCCCCGAGAGCGAGCTCTCGATCGGGAGCACCCCGAACTCGACGTCGCCTCCGACCGCGGCGTCGACGACTGCCGTGAAGCTCGGCAGCGCCGACGAGCTCGGCCTGCTCCGGGAACAGGCGCTCGCACGCCGCGGCGCTGTGCGCGCCGTCGCGTCCGGGATAACCGACCGTGGTCACGCACTAAGAGTGCAGCAGCGCCCGTATCGCGCGCCCGAGACCCGCCTCTACACTCACCCTCCGATGGCCGTAACCGCGTCGAACTGGACACCCGCTTCGTGGCGCTCGCTTCCCGCGGTCCAGCAGCCGGACTGGCCCGATCCCGATGCGCTCGCAGCCGTCCGGGAGCGCCTGAGCGGGCTGCCGCCGCTCGTCTTCGCGGGCGAGGCGCGGGCGCTCCTCGCGGCGCTCGAGCGACGTCTGCGACGGGCGCGCATTCCTGCTCCAGGCCGGCGACTGCGTCGAGTCGTTCCGCGACGTCTCCGCGCCGGCGATCCGCGAGAAGCTGAAGGTCCTGCTCCAGATGTCCGCCGTGCTGACCTACGGCGCGACGCTCCCGGTCGTGAAGGTCGGCCGCATCGCCGGGCAGTTCGCGAAGCCGCGGAGCGAGCCGACCGAGGTCGTGAACGGCGTCGAGATCCCGTCGTTCCGCGGCCACGTCGTCCACTCCGACGAGCCGACACCAGAGGCGCGCACCCCCGATCCGGAGCGACTCATCCAGGGGTACTACCAGGCCGCATCGACGCTGAACCTGCTCCGCGCGTTCGCGAAGGGCGGCTTCGCCGACCTCACCCTCGTCCACACGTGGAACCGCGAGTTCGTCGCGAACTCGCCGGCCGGCCAGCGCTACGAGGCGCTCGCCGACGAGATCGAGCGCGCGCTCCGCTTCATGCAGGCGATCGGGATCGACCTCGAGCGTGAGCGGACGTTGCACGAGGTCGAGGTCTGGACGAGCCACGAGGGGCTCCTGCTCGAGTACGAGGAGGCGCTCACGCGGAAGGACTCGCTGACCGGCGAGTGGTACGACTGCTCCGCGCACCTGCTCTGGATCGGCGAGCGGACGCGCGACCCGGACGGCGCGCACGTCGAGTTCTTCTCCGGCGTCCGCAATCCGATCGCCGTGAAGCTCGGCCCCACCGCGACCCCGGAGGAAGCAGTCGGGCTGGCCGAGCGGCTCAACCCCGGTCGCATCCCGGGGCGCCTCACCTTCGTCGCGCGGCTCGGCGCAACTCGCGTGCGTGAGCTGCTTCCTCCACTGCTGCGCGCCCTTCGCGAGACGGAGATCCCCGTCGTGTGGGTGTGCGACCCGATGCACGCGAACCTCGTCCGCACACCGATCGGCACGAAGACGCGCCACTTCGAGGCGATCTGGGACGAGCTCCAGGGCTTCTTCGCCGCGCACCGCGAGGTGGGAACCTGGCCCGGAGGAGTGCACATCGAGTTCACCGGCGAGGACGTGACCGAGTGCCTCGGCGGCTCCGAGGCCGTGCTGCGAGGAGCAGCTCGACCACCGCTACGAGTCGCTCTGCGACCCGCGCCTGAACGGCCGCCAGTCGCTCGACCTCGCGTTCCGCGTCGCCGAGCTCATGCGGGGCGCCGGCGGTGGTCCCTGGTGACGGCGTGCGACTCGCGGTCGTCGGCACCGGGCTGATCGGCGCCTCCGTCGGGCTCGCGGCCGGCAGGGCGGGCTTCGGCGAGGTGGCCGGGTGGGATCGAGGACTCGCGACGCGCTCGAGGTGGCCGCGGAGCGAGGGGCGGTCGTCCCAGCGGGATCGCTCGAGGAGGCCCTCGCCGAAGCCGAGGTCGCGCTGGTGGCCGTGCCCGTGGCCGCGCTTCCGAGCGCCGTGCGCAGCGTTCTCGAGACAGCGCCCGCGCGGCTGCACGGTCACGGATGTCGGGCTCGACGAAGGAGTCCGTCTGCGCGGCCGCGGCGGGCGACCCGCGCTTCGTCGGCGGCCACCCGATCTGCGGCGCGGAGACGCGGGGCCCGGCCGCGCGAGCGCCGAGCTCTTCGACGGCGCGACCTGGTTCCTGACGCCGCTCGCGTCGACCGAACCCGAGCGCTACCGCGCGATCCACGCCCTCGTCACGTCGCTCGGCGCGCGCCCCGTCGCCATCGACCCGGACGCGCACGACCGCCTCGTCGCGGTGACGAGCCACCTGCCGCACGCGCTCGCGAACGTCCTCCTGAACCACGCGGGCGCTACGCGCATGGACGGGCACGAGCCGCTCGCGGCCGCGGGAGGCTCGCTTCGGGACATGACCCGGATCGCCGGGGCGAATCCGCGCATCTGGGTGGACATCTTCCTCGACAACCGCGCTCCGCTCGCGACCGCGCTCGCCGAGCATCGCCGGCGCGTGGAGCAGCTCGAGGCCGCGCTCGCCGAGGGTGACGCGGGGTTCCTCGCCCGCTGGATCGGCGAGGCGGCGGGCAACCGCCGCCGGATGCTCGAGACCGCGTACGAGGACGCGGGCCGGCTCCACCGCCTCCGCGTGCACGTGCCCGACCGCCCCGGCGTCCTCGCCGGCATCTTCCAGGCGCTGGGCGCGCAGCGGATCAACGTCGCCGACTTCGACCTCGAGCATCTGTCCCACGACCGCGGCGGGACGCTCACGATCCTCGTCACCGGCGAGGAGGACGCGGCGCTCGCGGCCGCGATGCTCGAGGAGCAGGGCTACGGTGTCGTCGCCGCGCCGGTGGTCGAGGACGCGTAGTCCCCGTAGACTGTGACGCGTATGACGACCATGGTGACGCTCCGTGGCCGTCCGGCAACGACCCTCGCGGTCGGCGCCCGGGCAGCACTTCCTCCGCAGTAGCCGACTCGCAGCGGAGCTCGTTCGCGATGCGGGCGTGGAGCCCGGCGACGTCGTCGTGGACGTCGGCGCCGGCACCGGCGCACTCACCCAGGCGCTTGTGGAAGCAGGTGCACGCGTTCTCGCACTCGAGCTCGACGTCGCACTGGCAGCGGGGCTCCGGCAGCGCTTCGCAGCTCGCGACGTCGAGGTCCTCGCGGTTGACGCACGCGACTGGATCTGGCCCGAGAGCCCGTTCGCGGTCGTCGCCAACCTGCCGTTCGCGGGCTCGGGGTCGATCCTCAGCAGCCTGCTTGGCGACCCACGAATCCCACTCAGGCGACTGGACGCCATCCTCCAGTGGGAGGCGGCGGTCAAGCACGCCGCGGTCTGGCCGGCGACGCTGAAGAGCACGCACTGGGGCGCGTGGCACGAGCTCGCGGTCACCGCGCGGATCTCGAGAAGCGCGTTCTCGCCGCCTCCCTCAGTCGACGCGGGAGTCCTCCGGGCGGTCCGGCGCCCTCGGGCGCTCGTTCCCCCTGCGGAGCACACCCGCTATGAGCAGTTCGCCGCCGGCGCGTTCCGGTCGCAGCGCCCGCTGCGGACTGCTCTCCGAGCTCACGTCTCGCCGCGAGAGCTGAAGCGGCTCGCGCCGGCTCTCGGCTTTGCCCCGGACGCGCTTCCCCGGGATCTCGGCCCCGCGCAATGGGCCGCGCTCTTCGCGTTCGCCCGCACCCGCGGCCGGACGTAAGATCGACTCCATGGAGGGTGCCGTCCACGACCGCGGTGGACGCCCGGACGCGTCGCCGATCGACCGGTCCGAGCACGAGCTCGCCGACTGGGAGCTCCTCATGGACGCGCTCGTCGGCACGCTCGGTGCCGCCGACGTCATGAACGTGGACGAGCTACGGCGCGGGATCGAGACGATGGCTCCAGACCAGTACGAGCGGGCGTCGTACTACGAGCGCTGGCTCTTCTCGGTCGAGACCGTCCTCACCGAGAAGGGCGTGCTTCAGCCGGGCGAGATCGACGCGAGGGTCGCCCCGTGAGCTTCGAACTCGGCCAACGCGTCAAGGTCGCGGCGCGGCCGCACACCGGCCACCACCGCACCCCCGGCTACGTGAAGGGCAAGACCGGCCGGGTCGAGCGCGTGCACCCGTCGTTCGCGAATCCCGAGACGCGGGCGTACGGCACGGACGGGCAGCCTGCGCAGACGCTCTACCTCGTCGGCTTCCACCAGCGCGAGCTCTGGCCCGAGTACCGCGGCGCAGGAGGCGACCGCCTCCTCGTCGACCTCTTCGAGCACTGGCTGGAGCCGGTGTGACGCACGACCACGATCACGAGCACGACCCGATCGGGAACGACGGCGAGTCCGAGGCCGCTGCCCGCGTTCGCGCGCTCGAGCAGATCCTCGTCGAGAACGGCGTGGTCGATCGCGAGAGCGTGCGCAGGCGCATCGACTGGCTCGTCTCGCGGACGCCCGCGGACGGCGCGCGGCTCGTGGCGCGCGCGTGGGTCGACCCCGACTTCAAGCGGATACTTCTCGAAGATGCGCGCGCGGCCGCGAACGAGCTCGGCCTCGACCCGGGCCCTTCGCCGGTCGTGATCGCGCTCGAGAACACCGAGTCCGTTCATCACGTCGTCGTGTGCACGCTTTGCTCGTGCTACCCGCGGGCGCTGCTCGGCCCGCCTCCGGACTGGTACAAGAGCCTCCCGTACCGCTCGCGCGCCGTTTCGGACCCGCGCGGCGTCCTCCGAGAGTTCGGCCTCGAGCTCGACGAGGATGTCGAGGTGCGGGTCGTGGACTCGACGGCCGACGTGCGCTACCTCGTGGTTCCGCGACGGCCACCGGAGACGGACGCGCTCGGAGAAGACGAGCTCGCCGCGCTCGTCACGCGCGACTCGATGATCGGCGTCGCGCAGCCGCGGGCGCCCGAGCCTGCCCGCGCTACGTCGGCCTGAGGACGACCTCGATCGCGGTGCCGCGGCCCGGCGCTGAGCGCAGCCTCAGCTCTCCCTGGATCGCGTCCGCGCGCAGCTTCATGTTCTCGAGCCCCAGGCCCGCTTCCGCCGTCTCTTCGTCGAACCCGACGCCGTCGTCGCGCACGAGCACGACGCGGCGGCCGTTCCGCTGCGTGATCTCCACGTCCACGTGCTTCGCGCCGGCGTGCCGGCGTGCGTTCCCGAGCCCCTCCTGCACGATCCGGAAGACCTCGATCTGCTCGTCGGGCGCGAGCCGCACTGCGCGGTCGACGTCGAGCTCGACGTCGAGCTCGCCGTCGGCGGTCAGCACCTCGACGTAGCGGCGGAGCGCGGAGTCGAAACGGGCCGAGCCTCCCGCGGAGGACAGGGCGAGCACCGCGAACCGTGCCTCCTGCTGCGCCGCGGTGGAGGCGCGCTTGAGGCGGGGAAGGACCTGTTCGAGCGTCCCGCCCGTCTCGAGCATGTTCACCTGGGTCGAGATCGCGAACAGGTACTGCGCCAGGCCGTCGTGGATCTCCCGCGCCACACGCGCGCGCTCATCTGCGACTGCGCGGCCGAACTCGGCATCGGCAATGGCCCGCCAGACCCCGACGAGAAGGAGCCCGTAGGCGACGAGCCGGAGGAAGTCGCCCTGCAGCACGAACTCGCTCGAGACCACGGGCGTGAGCACGAGGTGGAGGTCGGCGAAGAGCGCGAGGGTCACGGCCAGGCAGAGCCAGCTGTCGAGGTCGCGTCCGTACCGTCGGTAGCGCAGCGCGAACCCGATCAGCGCGATGAACCAGAGGACTGCGAGCAGGGTTGCCGCGAAGACGACGGAGGATCCTTCGACGAGCTCGACCGCCGTGTCCGCATTGCCCCATTGCGGCGTGCTGAGCCCCATCCCGGCGGATGCGAGCAGAGCCGCGACTCCGATGCCGACGGCGACGAGCGCCGGTCGCCTCGACTTGAGCCGCCCGTCCGCCCATGGCGCCACCGCGATCAGCGCCGCGCCCAGAAGGCGGGAGCCGACGAGTGCCCACGCCGCCTCGGGCGGCATGCTGTCTCCTCCGAGCACGGGTACGAGCCCGAACACGGTCGTCCCGAGCGCGATGCTCCAGAACCCGGCCGCGACGAGGAGGTCGAGGGCGCGGCCGTACGCGAGGAAGCGGACGCTCGCGAGCACCGACACGATCGCGGCCACGACAGCGACGGCGGTGTCGAGCACGAGCCGCGTCTCGGGCAGCTCGTAGGCGGACTGGAGCGCCTCACTGATCGCGAAGAGGCCCGTCGCCGAGGCCAGCAGCCCGATGAGCAGGACCTCGCCCAAGAGCCACGAGCGGTAGCTCTGCGAACGCGAATGTTCCACCTCCCTCTTGTCGGCAGGCCGCTCCCTGCCGATAAGGGCAGCATGGCCGAGCGAATCCTGCTCGTCGACGACCATCCCCTGACGCGCGATGCCCTCGCCGCCTTGCTCGCGCAGCAGGGCTTCGAGGTCGTCGGCGACGCGTCGAACGGCGAGGAGGCGATCGCCGCCGCCGAGCGGCTCCAGCCCGATCTCGTCCTCCTCGACCTGACCATGCCCGGGATGGACGGGCTCACCGCGCTCCCTGGAATTCGCGAGGAGTCGCCGAACAGCGAGGTCGTCGTCCTCACGGCGTCGGATGCGGAGGAGAACCTCCTGGCCGCCATCAGGGCCGGTGCGGCGGGCTACCTGCTGAAGACAGAGCCTCCCGAGCAGATCGCGACGTTCCTCCGTGGCGTCGTCCGCGGCGAGGCCGCGCTCTCCGGCGGCGTCGCGCGCAGGCTGCTCGACCGCGTTCGCGAGGGAGGTCGTCTCGACGGCATCCCGGAGGAGATCACGCGTGTGCTCTCGGCCCGCGAGGTCGAAGTCTTGCTCCTGCTCGACGAGCACCTGGGGACGGACGAGATCGCGCAGCGCCTCTACATCTCCGAGCACACCGTCCGCTCGCACGTGAAGAGCCTCCTCCGCAAGCTCGGCGTGTCCTCGCGGCGCGATGCCCTCGAGCGCCTCGAGACCGCGCGCGGTTAGACGTCGCGCGAGAACCCGTCGAGCGCGGCCTCGACGAGCCGGGGCAGCGTCTCGAGGTTGTAGCCGCCTTCGAGCACGGCCGCGAGGCGCGGGCCGAGCCCGGCGCAGCGACGCGCGAGGTCGCGGAAGCCCTCCTCCGTGACTCGCATCTGCGCGAGCGGGTCGTCCTCATGGGCGTCGAACCCGGCCGAGACGAGCACGACGTCGGGCTCGAACGCGCGCACCGCAGGCTCGACTGCCTCCCGAAAGACCTCGGCGTAGACGTCGTCCCCCGATCCGGCCGGCAGCGGGACGTTCAACGTGTTCCCGTTGCTCGTTCCCGGCCCGCCCGTGCCCGGCCAGAACGGCCACTGGTGCAGTGACACGAAGAGCACGTCCGGATCGCCGCGGAAGAGCTCCTCGGTCCCGTTTCCGTGATGGACGTCGAAGTCGACGATCGCTACACGTCGGTGCCCCAGCTCGGCCTGTGCGTGGCGTGCCGCGATCGCCACGTTGTTGAAGATGCAGAAACCCATCGCGAGGGACTCGAACGCGTGGTGCCCAGGCGGACGGACGAGCGCGAAGCCCTCGCGCTCGACGGCCGCGATCGTGCAACCCGCGGCGAGACGCGCCGCCTCGCAGGTCGTCGGCCCCGCGAAGGTGTCCGGGTCGAGCCACAGCTCCTCGTCGATCTCGTCGATGAGGTCGATGTATGCGCCCGAGTGCACGCGCTCGATCTGCTCACGCGTTGCCGGCCCACCCGCGTCGAAGTCCGGGAACCGTGCATGCAGCGCCGCGAGCCGCTCCGGGATCTCGTCGTGACGGTGCCCTCCCGGCGAGTGCAGGCGCGCCAGCGATGCGTGGCTGATCACGTCCACGACGTCGCCTCCTCGTACCGGCCGGCGAGCCTCTCCATCCCCAGCTCGCGGACGTGGGCCGCGGCAGCCCCCCAGTCCGGCGTGACGTCGGGGAGCTCCGGGAGTGGCGCCGAGCTCTGCATCGTGGCGATCTCGCGGTAGAGCCTGAGCGCCTCCGCCTCGACCGAGAAACGGCCCGCGTCGAGCAGCGCGTCGAGCGATCCGTACTGCGCGAGGAGGTCGGCGGCCTTCTTCGGACCGATCCCGCGCGCGCCGGGGATCTTGTCCGACGGGTCGCCGCGGAGCGCGATGAAGTCCGGCACCTGCTCCGGGTCGACGCCGTAGCGCTCGCGCACCTCGTCCGGCCCGATGCGCGCGGGCGCCTCGCCTCGCACGGGCTGGAGGATGATCGTCTTGGCGCTCGCGAGCTGGAAGGCGTCGCGGTCGGACGTCGCCACGAGCACGGTCCCTCCCGCAGCCTCCTCGTGCGCCACCGCCGCGCCGAGGAAGTCGTCGGCCTCGTACCCCGGCGCCTTCGCCACTGCGAGACCCGACGAGGCGACGAGCGCCGGCATGAGCGCGAGCTGCTCGAGCAGCTCGTCCTCGAACTCCCGGCCGCTCTGGTACGCCTCGAGCGCCTTGTGCCGGTAGGTCGGGACCTCGAGCGTGTCCCAGGCAACGAGCACGTTCCGCGGCCGCTCGTCGTGCCACAGCCGCAGGAGCATGTTCGAGAACCCGAAGAGCATGTTCCCGGGGCCGCCGTCGCCGCGCCGGATCGACTTCGGGATCGCGTGATACGCGCGGTGCGCGAACGAGTCGCCGTCGACGACGAGCAGCGGAGTCACGCGATTGACTCCTCGAGCTCCTCGATCGCAGTCTGGAGCCGCTCGGTCGCCACGCGCGCGCCGTCCTCGGCCCCGTCGAGGTCACCGAGCTCGACCGGCGTCCCGTAGCGCACACGTAGCGGCCCGAGGCGGGCAAGCCGGTCGGTCCCTGCGACCGCCGCGGGCACGAGCGGCACGCCCGCCTCGAGCGCGATCCGTGCCGCGCCCGTGCGCCAGCGCGCCTCGTGCTTCTTGCGCATGCCCTTCTTGCGCCGGGTCCCCTCCGGGAACATCACGACGGCGTGGCCCTCGCGGCACAGCGATACGGCGGTCGCGATCGCCTCCTCGTCCCGCTCGCCGCGCCGCACGGGGAACGCGCCTCCCGCGCGGGCGATCACGCTGAACGGAAACCAGAAGAGCTCCGACTTCGCCATGAACCGCAGGAAGCGGCGTGGGAAGAGCGGGATTCCGAGCGGCCACGGGTCGAAGTTCGACAGGTGGTTGGCCGCGAGCACGAATCCGCCCACGCGCGGGACGTTCTCCGCGCCTCTCACGCGGAGCCTGAACACCGTCCTCAGGACGGGCCAGCTGAGCGCCGCGATGGCGAAGTAGAGCCAGCTCGGCCGGGGAGCTTCCTGCACGCGCGGCAGTATCGCGGCCTTGCGCCGCGGCGCGTCGGCGCTAACCTGTCGCGCCGATGGCAAAGAGCCTGGTTATCGTCGAGTCCCCCGCGAAGGCGCGGACGATCGGCCGCTACCTCGGCGGCGACTACGCCGTGGAGTCGAGCATCGGCCACATCCGCGACCTCCCGAACCGCGCGTCGGACGTCCCGGCCGCGGAGCGCAAGCGCTTCGGCGCGCTCGGCGTCGATGTCGCGGAGGGCTTCGAGCCGTACTACATCGTCGACACGGAGAAGAAAAAGGTCGTCAGCGCGTTGAAAAAGCACCTCCAGGGCGCCGACGAGCTTCTGCTCGCGACGGACGAGGACCGCGAGGGCGAGGCGATCGCCTGGCACCTCGTCGAGGTCTTGAAGCCGAAGGTCCCGGTCCGGCGCATGGTCTTCCACGAGATCACGAAGGAGGCCATCGCCCGCGCCCTCGAGGAGACGCGGGACATCGACAAGGATCTCGTGGACGCGCAGGAGACACGGCGGATCCTCGACCGGCTCTACGGCTTCGAGGTCTCGCCCGTGCTCTGGAAGAAGGTCATGCCGCGCCTGTCGGCCGGACGCGTGCAATCCGTCGCGACGCGGCTCGTCGTCGAGCGCGAGCGCGAGCGGATCGCCTTCGTCTCGGCCGGGTACTGGGACCTGCTCGCGACCTTCGATCCCGGCTCGTTCGAGGCGCGCCTGCTCGCCGTCGCGGGCAAGCGGGTCGCGCAGGGGCGCGACTTCGCCTCGGACGGGACGCTGCGCGACGAGAACCTCACCGTCCTCGGCGAAAGCGACGCCCGCGGGCTCGCAGAGCGACTCGAAGGCTCGACCTACACCGTCCGCGCTGCCGACGAAAAGCCCTACCGCCGTCGTCCGGCCGCGCCCTTCCGCACCGCGACGCTCCAGCAGGAGGCGAGCCGCAAGCTCCGCTTCTCCGCGCAGACGACGATGCGCGTGGCTCAGCGGCTGTACGAGTCGGGCTACATCACGTACATGCGGACCGACTCGACGACGCTGTCGGAGTCCGCGCTCGCGGCGGCCCGCACCCAGGTGAAGCAGCTCTTCGGCGACGACTACGTCCCCGAGAAGCCACGCACGTACGGGCGGGCGGTCGCGAACGCGCAGGAGGCGCACGAGGCGATTCGCCCCGCCGGCGACACGTTCCGGACGCCCGACGCGATCAAGGGCGCCGTCTCGCGCGACGAGCACGCGCTGTACGACCTCATCTGGAAGCGGACGCTCGCATCGCAGATGGAGGATGCGCGCGGGCAGACGGTCTCACTCCGGATCGCAGCCACGTCATCCGAGGGCGAGGACGTCGAGTTCGCGGCGTCCGGGACGGTCATCACCTTCCGCGGCTTCCTCGCGGCCTACGAGCCTGGCCGCGACGAGCCCGCGGACGACGACGAGGAGCGGAAGCTTCCGCAGCTCGAGGTCGGCCAGGAGGTCACGGCCGTCTCGCTCGAGCCGGATGGCCACGCGACCACACCGCCGCCGCGCTTCACCGAGCCGACGCTCGTGAAGGCGCTCGAGGATCGCGGCATCGGACGCCCCTCGACGTACGCGGCGATCCTCTCGACGATCGTCGACCGCGGCTACGTGTTCAAGAAGGGGACCGCGCTCGTGCCGACCTTCCTCGCGTTCGCGGTCGTGAACCTCCTCGAGCGCCACTTCCAGCAGCTCGTCGACTTCGACTTCACCGCGCGGATGGAGGACGACCTCGACCGGATCGCGGCCGGCGACGAGGAGCGCGTCGCCTGGCTCGGGCGCTTCTACTTCGGCAACGACGGCGAGCCCGGGCTCCACCACCTCGTCACCGAGCATCTCGACGAGATCGACGCGCGAGCCGTCAACTCGATCGCGATCCCGCGGAGCGAGGCCGTCGTACGCGTCGGCCGTTACGGCCCGTACCTCGAGCGCGGGGACGAGCGCGCGAACATCCCGGCCGACCTCGCGCCGGACGAGCTGACCGCGGAGAAGGCCGAGGAGCTGCTCGCGCAGCCGGACAACCGCCCGCTCGGCCGCCACCCGGAGACGGGGCACGAGATCATCGCTCGAGTCGGACGCTACGGGCCGTACGTGACCGAGGTGCTGCCCGACGGTGCGGAGGAGAAGCCCCGGACGGCGTCGCTCTTCGCGTCGATGTCGCCGGAGACCGTCACGCTCGAGGACGCGGTCCGCCTGCTCACGCTGCCGCGCGTCGTCGGCGAGCTCGACGGCGAGGAGGTGACCGCGCAGAACGGTCGCTACGGCCCGTACGTCAAGCGCGGCTCGGACTCTCGCTCGCTCGAGAGCGAGGACCAGCTGTTCACGGTGACGCTCGACGAGGCGAAGGCGCTGCTCGCGCAACCACCGCGGCGCCGCGGGCGGGGCGCAGCGCGCGGCCCGCTGCGCGAGCTCGGGGCGGATCCCTCGAGCGGCAAGCCGATCGTGGTCAAGGACGGGCGCTTCGGGCCCTATGTCACGGACGGAGACACCAATGCCAGCCTGCGCAAGGCGGACACGGTCGAGGGCGTCACGGTCGAGCGCGCGTCCGAGCTGCTTGCGGAAAGACGCGCTAAGAGCGCGTAAAGACACTCGCGCGGGGGTTTTCGACGTCCGCGCGACCGGTCATGATCTAACTGCCTGAACGCCGCGACGTCTCAGGTGAGTTGAGGGGCCTTGGGCTCCTAGCGTACGCGCCACGTGAACCGCCGAGGCCTCGGCGGCGGAATATCTGGAAGAGGCGACGACGTTCAGGAGTTTGTGACGCCTCAAAAGCGCTGATCACCCCTGGAAAGAGAAGGAAACCCGCCCTAAACTTCGTAAGTTTGTTGCTTCGCCAAGTCGCCGATTTCGAAAGGACGAATCTCACTCTTGACGCAGAACCAGCTAATCGAACTGCTCGAATCAGAGCATGTGAAGGCGCTGATCGAGCGCGCCGAGGAGCACGGGGGCAGCCTCGCTGTCACCGACATCGAGGCGTTCGTGCTCGAGCACGAGCTCGGCGAGGACGACACCGAGCTGCTCCAGCGCGAGCTCGAGGCGCACGGCATCGAGATCGCCCAGGCGGACGCCGACGCCGGGAAGGAAGCCGAGAAGCCGCAGTACGAGGCCGGCGCCGTCTCGGGCGCCGCCGACAGCCTCCAGCTCTTCCTGGCCGACGTCGGCCGCCACAAGCTGCTGACCGCCTCCGAGGAGGTCGCGCTTGCGAAGCGCATCGAGCGCGGCGACCCGGTCGCGAAGCGGACGATGATCGAGTCGAACCTCCGCCTCGTCGTCTCCATCGCGAAGGGCTACCGCGGACTTGGAGTGCCGTTCCTCGACCTCATCCAGGAGGGAACCCTGGGCCTGAACCGCGCCGTCGAGAAGTTCGACTGGCGCCGAGGGTTCAAGTTCTCGACCTATGCGACCTGGTGGATCCGCCAGTCGGTGCAGCGTGCCGTCGCCAACCACGCGCGCACGATCCGCGTGCCCGTCCACGTCGTCGAGCGGCAGCAGAAGCTGTCGCGCGCGGCCCGCCGGCTCGAGGTCGAGCTCGGGCGCGAGGCGACGAAGGAGGAGCTCGCGGAGGCAACCGGCCTGCCGCTCCAGCACGTCGACGAGGCGCTCGGCGCCGCGCACGCGTCGGTCTCGCTGAACCAGACCGTCGGCGCGGACGACGAGGGCGAGCTCGGCGACCTCTTCGCCGATCGCGAGGCGGCCGACCCGTTCGACGAGGCCGAGGAGTCGCTCCGGCGCCAGAGCATCCGCCGCGCGCTCGACGCGCTCCCCGAGCGGGAGCGGCGCATCCTCGAGCTTCGCTTCGGATTCGAGGGCGAGCCGTGGACGCTCGAGGCGATCGGGCACGAGCTCGACCTGACGCGCGAGCGCGTCCGGCAGCTCGAGGGCCAGGCGCTGAAGCGTCTCGAGGCGTTGCGCGACCTCGCCGGCCTCGCAGCCTGAGGCGACCTCGCCGGCCTCGGGCCAAGTCTCAGATCGGATCTAGCGAGAGGGGCCGCAAGGCCCCTCTCGCTTGCTCACTCTCCGAGCCTTCGGGATACTGGGCGGCTCAGACATTTCTGTCGCCCCGGAAAGGAGAAGGTGTGAGGTTGAGAATGAAGGTTGCTGGCACTGCTCGGCGGTGTGGCGTTGCTCGCCGTGTTCCCCGCCGCATGTGGTGGTGGAGGAAGCGGCGGCGACACGATGACGTTCGGCACCGCGTCGGACCCGATCGCGCTCGACGGCGCGCTCGTGTCGGACGGGGAGTCGCTCCGCGTCATCGACCAGATCTTCGAGACGCTGGTCGGGCTCGAGCCCGGCACCACGGAGCTCGTCCCCTAGCTCGCCGAGAGCTGGGAGGCATCGGCGGACGGGCTGACGTGGACCTTCTCGCTGAAGGACGGCGTGACCTTCCACGACGGTGAGCCCTTCAACGCCGAGGCGGTCTGCTTCAACTTCGACCGTTGGTACAACTTCGAGGGCCCGCTGCAGAACTCGAGCGTCTCGTACTACTGGCAGACGGTCTTCCGCGGGTACGCGAACAACGCGGACGAGACTCTCGCCCCGCAGCCTCTACGAGAGCTGTGAGGCGCAGGACGAGCTGACGGTCCGTGATCACGATCAGCGAGCCGTCGTCCTCGTTCCTGGGTCGCGCTCGCGCTCGCCAACTTCGAGATCGCGAGCCCGAAAGCGCTCACGGACTTCGAGGCCGACGCGGGCACCGTCGAACGAGGAGGCCGGCGTCTTCCAGCCGACCGGGACGTACGGGACGGAGCACCCGACCGGCACGGGCGCGTTCAAGTTCGAGTCGTGGGAGCGCGGTGAGCAGTCTGACGCTCGTCCGCAACGACGACTACTGGGGCGAGGCGGCCGGAGCTCGAGACGCTGATCTTCAGGCCGATCCCCGACAACGCCGCACGCCTGCAGGCGTTGCAGACGGGCGAGATCCAGGGTTACGACCTCGTCGAGCCGCAGGACATCGAGACGATCGAGGGCGACGCTGCTCTGCAGATCCTCGAGCGCCCCGCGTTCAACGTCGGCTACGTGACGATCAACCAGTCGAGGCAGCCGATGGACAACCCGCTCGTTCGCCAGGCGGTCGCTCACGCGCTCGATCGCGAGGACGTCGTCAACAACTTCTACGCCGGTCGCGGCGTCGTCGCGCACGAGTTCATGCCGCCGCGTCGTGGAGGGCTACGCGGGTGACGTGCACGCGCTACGAGTACGACCCGGCCAAGTCGCGGGCAGCTCCTCCAGCAGGCGGGTCTGACGCTGCCGGTGCCGATCGACTTCTGGTACCCGACGGACGTCATCGCGGCCGTACATGCCGGACCCGAAGCGGAACTTCGAGGCGTTTGCAGCGAGCCTCAACGAGTCGGGATTCCGGGTGACGCCGAGAAGCGCGCCGTGGAGCCCGGACTACCTCGGGCGCCAGCAGAACGGGACCGCCGGCCACCTGAACCTGATCGGGTGGACGGTGACTTCGGTGATCCCGACAACTTCGTCGGGACGTTCTTCCAGAGCCGGCAGCCGGCCTGGGGAACGAACGACCACCCGAACAACGAGGTCATCGACGTCCTCAACCGGGCCGAGCGGGAGACGGACCTCGCCGCGCGGACGGCGCTCTACCAGGAGGCCAACCGGCTGATCGCCGACTGGATCCCCGGCGTGCCGTACGTGCACACGATCGCCGGCCTTGGCGTTCGAGGCGAACGTCACCGGCTACGTCCCGAGCCCGGTGTCGCTGGCGAGGAGTTCGACACGGTGTCGTTCGGCGAAGAGCCCGAAGAGACCGAAGAGACCGAAACGGGGTAGTGATCTAGCGAACAGCAGCCGGCGGGCGTCATAGTCGAGAGCAGAGATGCTCCAATTCGTCGTCCGCCGGCTGTTGCTGCTCGTCCCGATCCTCCTCGGGCTCTCGATCCTCCTGTTTCTCTGGGTTCGAGCGCTACCGGGCGATCCGTCGACGGCGCTCCTCGGCGAGCGGGCGACCGCAGAGTCGATCGAGCAGGTCCGCGAGCAGTACGGCCTCGACCGGCCGATCTACGTCCAGTACCTCGCGTACATGCGACCTCGTCGTCTTCGAGGGCAACCTCGGGACGAGCATCCAGTCACGCCGGCCGGTCACCGAGGAGATCTCGCGCCGGTTCCCCGCGACGGTCGAGCTGGCGGTTGCCGCACTGATCTTCGCCGTCGTGTTCGGGATACCACTGGGGTTCTTCTCCGCGAAACGCTACGGCGGGCTCTTCGACCACGCGAGCCTGGTCGGGTCGCTCCTCGGAATCTCGATCCCGATCTTCTTCCTCGCCGATCCTGTAAGTGGATCTTCTCGGTCGAGCTCGGCTTGTTCCCGACCATCGGCCGCCAGTCGCGAGATAAGCATCGACCACCCGACGAACTTCTACGTGCTCGATGCGATCATCACCCTCGACCCGGTCGCGTTCGCGGACTCGATCTGGCATCTCGTCCTGCCCGCCATCGCGCTCGGATCGATCCCGCTCGCGATCATCGCGCGCATCACACGCGCGTCCGTGCTCGACGTCCAGAACGAGGACTACGTGCGAACGGCCCGGGCGAAGGGGCTCGCGTCGCGGATCGTCGACCGCCGCCACGTCTTCCGGAACGCGATGCTTCCCGTGGTCACGATCATCGGCCTGCAGACCGGGTTACTCCTCTCCGGCGCGATCCTGACCGAGACCGTCTTCGCCATCCCCGGCATGGGATCGTGGCTCGCCGATGCGATCAGCTTCGGCGACTACCCGGTCCTGCAGGGAGGGATCCTGTTCGTGGCGGTCATCTTCGTCCTCGTGAACCTCGCTCGTGGACGTCGCCTACGCCCTCATCGACCCGCGGGTGCGGCTGAGCTGATGTCCGTCACCCAGCTCGAGACCGCCGAGATCCAGCTCGAGGCGCCGAGCGGGCTCTGGAGCGACGCCTGGCGTCGTCTGATCCGCAATCCCGCCGCGATCGTCGGCTTCGTCCTCGTCGCACTGTTCGTCCTGACGGCGATCTTCGCCGGCGGTGATCGCTCCCTACGATCCGAGAGAGCAGAACCTCGACCTCCTCGAAGGCTCGTGCTGCCCGGGTCCCTCGGCCGAGCACTGGTTCGGCGTCGACGACCTCGGGCGCGACCAGTTCTCCCGCGTGGTCTACGGAGCGCGGTTCTCGCTGCTGATCGGAGTCGTCTCCGTGACCGTGGGAGTGACCTTCGGCATAGTCCTCGGTGCGTTCTCGGGCTTTTTCGGCGGGAAGACCGACACGGTCTTCATGCGGCTGATGGACATCATGCTCTCGATCCCCGGGCTGCTCATGGCGATCGGGATCGCGGCGCTGCTCGGCCCGGGGCTGCTTCTCGATCATGATCGCGATCGGGGTCGTGAACATCCCGATCTTCGCGCGGCTCCTCCGCGGCTCGGTGCTCGGTCAGAAGGGCAACGACTTCGTCCTCGCCGCACGCTCGGTGGGCGTGCCCCGGCGGACGATTCTCTTCTCGCACATCCTCCCGAACTCGATCTCCCCGGTCATCGTCGCGGCGACGCTCGCCCTCGCCACGGCGATCATCGACGCTGCGGGTCTCGGCTTCCTCGGGCTCGGCCCGCAGGATCCGTCTACGCCCGAGTGGGGGACGATGCTCACGGACACCGTGCGCTACCTGCAGACGGCACCGCACCTCGCGATCATCCCCGGCCTGGCGATCGTGGTCTCGGTCCTCGGGTTCAACCTCATCGGGGACGGGCTGCGGGAGGCCCTCGATCCGAAGCTCCGAGGCAGAACATGAGCGAGCCGCTGCTCCCGGTCGAGGATCTCCGTGTCGAGTTCTGGACGAATCGCGGCACCGTCTATGCCGTCAACGGCATCTCGTTCGACGTCGCCGCCGGCGAGACGCTCGGGATCGTGGGCGAGTCCGGGTGCGGGAAGAGCGTCACCTCGCTCGCGCTCCTCGGGATCCTCTCGCGCGCGGGGCGTGTCACGAGCGGGCGCGCGATCTTCGGCGGCCAGAACCTCTTCGAGCTCAGCGACGCGCAACTGCGGAAGATCCGCGGGCGCGAGATCGCGATGATCTTCCAGGACCCGATGAGCTCGCTCAACCCGGTGCTCACGGTCGGGCCGGCAGATCAGGGAGGCGCTCGAGACCCACTTCGGGATGGAGGGAGCGAAGGCGGATCGCCGTGCCGCCGAGCTGCTCGACCAGGTCGGCATCGCGAACGCGAGGCACCGCCTGAAGGACTATCCGCACCAGTTCTCCGGCGGCATGCGGCAGCGCGCGATGATCGCGATGGCACTCGCCTGCGAGCCGAAGCTGCTCATCGCGGACGAGCCGACGACGGCGCTCGACGTCACCATCCAGGCGCAGATCCTCGATCTCCTGCGCGAGCTCGTCGCGCGAGCGGGACACGGCGCTGATCCTCATCACGCACGATCTCGGTGTCGTCGCGGGCATGTGCGAGCGCGTCCACGTGATGTACGCCGGCACGTTCGTGGAGACCGGGCACGCGTCGCAGCTCTTCGCGCCAGCCGCGGCATCCGTACACGCTCGGCCTGCTCCAGAGCATTCCTCGCCTCGACACGAAGGTGCGCCAGGCGCTACGGCCGATCAGAGGCGCGCCGCGAGACATGCTGAGCCCGCCCGACCACTGCCCGTTCGCGCCGCGTTGCCCCAACGCCATCGCGACCTGCGTCGAGCACCTTCCGACGCTCGAGCCGCTCGCGCCGGGTCAGAGGGCGGCCTGCTTCAACCCGGTCGCCGACGACGAGTGGCAACGCTTCAAGCTCGAAGGCGTCGCATGAGCGAGCCCGTCTCGAACGGGGACGCGCTGCTCGAGCTCGACGACCTCAAGGTCTACTTCCCGCTGAAGAGCGGCATCGTCCTCGACCGGCACGTCGGCGACATCCGCGCGGTCGACGGCGTCTCGTTCTCGATCGCGCGCGGCGAGACACTGGGGCTCGTCGGCGAGTCCGGCTGCGGCAAGTCGACGATCGGCCGCGCGATCCTCCGCCTGTACGAGCCGACGGCCGGACGCATCGTCTTCGACGGCCGCGACATCACGCATCTCAAGGAAGGCGAGCTGCGTCCGCTGCGACGGCGGATGCAGATGGTCTTCCAGGATCCGTTCGCGTCGCTCAACCCGCGGCACTCGATCGGGCGCATCGTCGGCGAACCGCTTCGCGTGCACGGGATCTCGAGCCGCTCGGAGGCGAACGCTCGCGTTCGCGAGCTGCTGCTGCTCGTCGGCCTCCCTTCGGATGCGGCATCCCGCTACCCGCACGAGTTCTCGGGCGGGCAGCGCCAGCGCATCGGCGTCGCGCGTGCGCTGGCGGTGAACCCGGAGTTCCTGGTATGCGACGAGCCGGTCTCCGCGCTCGACGTCTCGATCCAGGCCCAGATCGTGAACCTCATGGAGGAGCTCCAGCGCGAGTTCGGCCTGACGTATCTCTTCATCGCCCACGACTTCGCCGTCGTCCGGCACATCTCGTCGCGGATCGCGGTGATGTACCTCGGCAAGATCGTCGAGGTCGCGCCGGCCGACGACCTCTACGACAACCCGCTCCACCCGTACACGATCACGCTCCTCTCGGCGATCCCGATCCCGGATCCC
Organism: uncultured Actinomycetes bacterium; assembly: GCA_963716605.1. GTDB lineage: Bacteria > Actinomycetota > Thermoleophilia > Gaiellales > Gaiellaceae > GMQP-bins7. The sequence continues at coordinate 699,908 of CAVQTO010000002.1, forward strand.
GAGGTCGAGCGGACGCGCAAGCCGATTCGCGTCGAGGGCGACCTTCCCAGTCCAGCGAATCCTCCGGCTGCGTGCCGCTTCCACACGCGCTGCCCGTTCGTGCAGCCGACCCGGTGTGCAGACGAGGAACCGCTGCTCCGAAAGCTCGACGGCCACCTCGTCGCGTGCCACTACGCAGAGGACGTAAAGGCGGGGCGCATCCATGCCGCAACAGGAGGAGTCACTCCCTCGATCGAGCGATACGAGCACACGTGACCTAAAGACGCTTTACGGGTAGGCCGATACCGGAGGCGTGGATGCTGCTGAGCGCAAGGAGATTCTGGACCGCTACCGCGACCACAGCCGCCGCTTCGAGGCGGCCGCGGCGCGTCGCAGCGCGCGGCGCCACGGGTCGGTCATCCCGTTTACCGCACCCGCGACGCGTGAGCAGGCCGGTCAGGACCCCACTGCACGCGAGATCGAGGTGCTACAGCTCGTCGCAGACGGGCTCGTAAACCGTGAGATCGGCGAACGCCTCTTCCTCTCGGAGGAGACGGTCAAGTCCCACGTCAGGCACCTGCTCGCGAAGCTTCAAGCTCGCAGCAGAGCCCACGCCGTAGCAGTTGGCTTCCGGCGTGGGCTCATTGCGTAGCTACGGCGATCTATCCCTTGACTCCACCGAGCCGCTCGCCGCGGGTGTGATCCCTCTGCGGTGCCCCGAAAGAGGGATGCTCACCCCCGGCGGAGAACCGAGGATTAGACGGCCTACCAGAACTTGACGCTTCTGGCATCATAGGCGATGACTCCTCGATTGGGAACTGACGGCAAACGAATCGTATACCCCTTTCGAGGGATAGCGCAAGGCGTTCGTCAGAGCGCGCAGCAGCCCGCACCGACGGACGGTCATGTACGTCACCGGTGTGATCGTCGGCGCTGTGACGTTACCGGCGCTGGCCTTGATCACTGCGGGCTACGGGCTGGAAGCAGCCGCTGACGTCCTCGCACTTGCGTGGCGCCGCAGCCGTAGCCGAGCGCAGCAGTGTTCGGCTGACGCAACACACCGAGCTATCGATCTCAGTCATTCCAACACTCTTTGCTGCCGTAGTTCTTCGGTCCATCTCGCGGCTGCTGTCGTCGGCGCAGCATCCATGCTCGGGGATCCCGAACTCGACGTCACGGCGGAGTGATCGAGCGCCGCGACTCAAGTGGGCCGTCTACACAAGCACGCGATTCATGACGGGCGCGCTGACCGGCCTGGCAGCACAGGCCACGATCGCTGATCGTTCCCTCTGAGTTCGGTGGACTCATCGCTGCGACGTTGGTCGGCGGCGGTCGTTAGCGAGGAGCTTGTCGACTGGCTTTCGCCATCACTCACCGCGGCTGTACGCGGTGGCTCGCCATACGCGAAGTCGCGCAAACGATGGCTCCACTTCTTGCTGCTCGCGCCCCCGATCTACGCGCCCGATCGTTGCGCTTCTCGCGTTCATGTATCGTCGAGGTCTCACCGTGGACACTCGCGCTCTTCCTGGTTCCAGCGATGGCTGCGCAGCGGCTTGTACGGGCTCTACCAAGAGGAACGTCAACTGGCTGCGGATCTCTCGACGGCGAATGAGACACTCGAGCGAGCGAATCTTCAGTTCGCTGCAGCTCTGATCGCGACACTCGACGCGAGGGATCGGTACACGGCAGGTCACTCCGCCGCGGTCGCGATCTACTCGCGCGACATCGCCGAACGCATGGGTCTTGCCGGCTGATGTCCAGGAGCATGCGTACCTCTGCGGGCTCGTTCACGACATCGGGAAGATCGGGCTTCCGCCCGGTTTGCTCGAGAAGCCTGGAGCGCTGACGCTCGAGGAGCGGCGTCAGATGCAGGAGCACTCGGCAATCGGCGAGCGGATCCTCGCGTACGTGGACGAGTACTCAGAGATCGCGAGGGTGGTGCGCCACCACCACGAGCGAATCGACGGACAGGGTTATCCTGACGGGTTCGCTGACGAGGAGATTCCTCTCGTCTCGCGCATCATCGCCGTCGCTGATGCGTACAACGCCATGACCTCGGACCGACCGTATCGCGATGCGATGCCGAGCCGAGTCGCTCGCCTGAGGTTGGCGCAGGCGGTCGAGAGCCAGTTCGACACGGCAGTCGTCGCAGCTTTCGAAGCGATTCTTGCCGGCGCCGACGAGAGTATCGAACCGCGAAGCGACGAGACTTTCTCGAGTTCGCTCAGAGCAGTGACGGGCCGACGCGCCGCGTCGCCGCCAGTGATCGCCGAAGTCGCCTGAGCGACACCTCTCAGCCTCGCCTGCATCGCTAGGTCCGCCCGAGATCGGACACGAGCTTGTCGAAGATGTGGTGAACGTGCACCTTCACGGTCGACTCCGCGATGAAGAGTGCTGCCGCAATCTGACTGTTTGTGAAGCCGTTCTCCAAGTACTCAAGAACTTCGCGCTCGCGGCGGGACAGCAGTGCACGTCGTCGTCGAGCGCCAACGGCTGACCGACGGCGGCGGCCAGATCATCGTCTCCCACGCGAGCGACCAGCCTGCCGACCTTTTCGCGATGAGACGCGCCAGCCAACAAGACGCCCAGTAGCTCAGGCGTCGATCGATAGGCAGTGACGAGCAGGTCCAAAGCGCCCCGTTTGTAGGCATACTCGACGAAGTCTGCGATAAGCACGAGGCGCACTATGATCTCGACTCTTCAGCGCAATGATTGCATCCACAGCCGACGCGAGAACGGTTGCCTCGATCGCAGACGTTGAACCACGACCTCATCGACCAGGGCGCGCGCTTCACTGAGGCGAGACGTCGATGCCAGCACCAGCGCTCTCGACGCACGGGTTTCGGCCCGAACGGAAGGAAGCGACCCAGGAAGTTCGGGAACTTCGACGGCTAGCGCGGCTTCGAGTCTTCCCTCCTGCGCCAGGATGCGGAGTTGCAGTGCGAGGCACGGTGCCTCGCAAAGGCGTTGTTGGAGGAGCGAGCCTCTGCAAGAGCCTCCTCAACGTGCGTGTGCGGCCGCCCATTGACGATGACCGGCATTCGCAATGGCCGCGAGGCACAGAGCGTACGGCAGCGCGAAATCGAGCCGGAAGCGACGAGTGAATTCAACGAGCGGAGTCCGCGACCGCCAACGCTTCGTCGTATCGTCGCGGCAAGACGCCAGCGCCGTGCGTAGTTGCACTCAAATGAAGTGCCGACGAACGGATCCCGCACATTCTCCAACAGCTCGTGGCGCGGTCGGCCTCTTCAAGGTCGAGATTCGCCGAACTTGAACTGGTAGCCGAGCCGCATTCCTGCACATCGGACCACGTCGCGGGGGTCCGAGCGGACTACGATTGAGCTGAGTTGCTCGAGGACCAGAGCCGCCTGCGGTCGCTCGAGATCGATTAGGCACATGAGCTGTCCCCAGGCGGCCTCTCGGCTCTCGTCTTTCGTTCGTGCGGCCTCGCCGCGCGTCTCGATAGAACGCGAGGGCTTCCTCCTCACGCGACGCAAGGTGCGCGGCGTGGCCCGCGACACATAGAGCGCGAGTGAGTGTCAGAGCTCTGCCCGCCGCGGCCGAGCTTCGGCACTTGTCTGAGCCTCCGTGAACCGTCCTCGGCGGAGTGCCACCTCGGCGCGGGCGAGTGCGAACCACGGCGTGTCGAGGCCCGCCTCCATGGCGAACGCGAGCCATGTCTCAAGGGTGGAGAGACGGCCCGTGCTGAGCAACTCATCCAGGGCATCGACGAGCACGCCTTCGAGCTGCTCAGCGGCCCCATAGCGGGCGATGAGATCGAATGCGGCTTCCCACTCTCGACCGTCGCGATAGTGCGTCAGGCAGCGCGCGGCGATCGCCGCACGTGCCACGGCCGAACGATCGCCGCGCTCCTGCAGGAAGGACCTCGCGAGAGGATGCAGCTCGAGTTGCCCATCGCGTTCGACCATGACTCCGACGTCGAGGGCTGACGAGCAGACGCGCTGGCTGAGCTCCGCTCCAAGTAGCCCTTCGGCGAGCGCCCGATCGAGGACAGGCGCGATCGCGAGGCTCTGAAGCCCTCCTTGAACGTCCTCGTCGAGCGCTCCGAAGACCTCTTGCGCAAAGTAGCGATACAACGACCCGGGGACATCGTCGAGCTTGTCGATCTCGGCCGGCGTCACGCTTGCCAGGCCGATCACTGCCGGCCAGCCCTCGGCGATTGCGAGTAGGCCCGAGGTCGAAGGAGCGCTCCTCCCGGCCAAGACCTCAGCGGCCTCCCCACTGTCCATCGCCAGATCCTCTTGGTCGATCTCGGAGACGTCGCCGTAGAGGATGACCTTCTCGGTCGACCACTTTGGTCGCAGCCGGCTCGTGACCAGGAGCTGGATCGGCGACGCGGCGATGAGGGTCTCCACGAACCTTTCCGCATCCTCGGCGCCCACGATCGCCTCGTACTCGTCTACGACGAGCCACGCTTCTGCCGGCCAGTGCACGAGATCCTCACCCAGAATCTCGGCGAGGACGTCCACGTTCTCAGCAGGAGCCGGAAGCGCCCGCAGGTGGTCCCGCAGTCGCTCGTCGCAGCCCGGTACCAGCGCAGTCGAGGCTCGTGCGATGCCGAGTGCAAGCGCTGCGACGTCGGCTGACGAGCGCCGGATCTTGAACCAAGCACTCGTGCGTCCGTCGTGGGCGACCCACTGTTCGGCCAGCGTGGTCTTCCCGTAGCCGGCGGGCGCGACCAGCGTCCTGATCTGGGCGGTCGACCCGTCGAGAAGCGCGAGTAGTCGCGGCCGCTCGATGATCCGGCGGCGCTGAAGCGGCCCATGCCGCGTCGCGCTGTTCGACGTCGTAGCCATCTTCCGCCGCCCGTCGTTGGGGACCTGACCGACGACCCTAACACCCTAAGTCGCTCCGGTCGCCTGCGGGCCGCCGCGCCGCAGGCGACCCGTCAGCGGGGGTGCGGTGGTCGTCGCGGCTCGATGTTCCCGGCGGAGAGGGGGTCCTCACCCGTGAGCAGGCGGTACGCGATCGGAATCTGACGCCGTCGCCTTACGCCGAGCTTCTGTCGCAGGACGTCGCAGTGCGCCTTGGCCGTCCTCGGGGAGATGCCGAGCCGTGCTCCGACCTCGTCGTTCGAACATCCTGCCGCGATCAGAGCCACGACCTCCCGCTGACGCTGGGTGATCGGAGCGACTGTCTTCCGTGGCGTGGCCAGTTCGATCATGGCACGACGCTACTCCCTCGTTCGAGGGACGCCTATTGGCCAGGGGATGTACTTCGCGGTGTATTCCGTTCGGGCGAGCGGGCCCGGGACGTGCTCACCGAACGGCGTGCAACACTGTCGTATGTGCCCGCGACCGTGATCGTCGGGGCGCAGTGGGGCGACGAGGGCAAGGGCAAGATCGTCGACCTCCTGGCCCAGGAGTCGGACCTCGTGTGCCGCTACCAGGGCGGGCCGAACGCGGGGCACACGATCGTCGTCGGCGACGAGACGTACAAGATTCGACAGATCCCGAGTGGGATCGTCGCCGGGAAGCCGAGCGCGATCGGCGCCGGCTGCGTCGTCGACCCCGCAGTGTTGATCGACGAGCTCGACGAGCTCGAGGCGCGCGGGCTCCCGACCAAGGGGCTTCTGTTCCTGTCCGGGAACGCGCATCTCGTCATGCCGTGGCACGTGGCGCTCGACGGCGCGCGCGAGCGGCGACTCGGCAATCTTCAGATCGGGACGACCCGCCGCGGAATCGGCCCTGCATACGCCGACAAGGCCACGCGAATCGGGATCCGCGTCCAGGATCTTCTCGCCGGGAGGATCCTTCGCCAGAAGCTCGAGCTCGCGGTAGCGGAGAAGAACGTGTGGCTGGAGCGCGTCTACGGCCTCGAGCCGTTCGACGTCGAGGAGGTCGTGGAGAGGCAGCTCGTCCACGCCGAGCGCCTCGGCCCGTACGTCGCCGACACGTCGCTGCTCGTCGATGGTGCCCTGCGCGCAGGGCAGCGCGTTCTCTTCGAGGGCGCTCAGGGGACGCTCCTTGACCTCGACCACGGCACGTACCCGTTCGTCACGTCGTCGAGCCCGATCGCCGCCGGCGCGGCGGTCAGCTTCGGCATCGGACCCAGTCGCATCGACGCTGTCCTCGGCGTCGCGAAGGCATACGTAACACGCGTCGGGGAGGGCCCGTTCCCGAGCGAGATCGAGGGCCCTGCGCACGATCGGGTGCGTGAGCTCGGAAACGAGTTCGGCACCGTGACCGGCCGCGAGCGTCGCTGCGGGTGGCTCGACCTCGTGGCGCTTCGCTTTGCCGCGCGGGTGAACGGGATCACGTCTCTCGCGCTCACGAAGCTCGACGTGCTCTCGGCATTCTCCGAGCTTCCCGTGTGCGTTCGGTATCGCCTGCCGGACGGCACCGAGACGGAGGAGTTCCCCGCACACCAAACGGACTTCCATCACTGCCGCCCCGTGTTCGAGTTGCTTCCCGGGTGGGAGCGGGAGCTCGAGGACGAGCTTCCGGCAGCGGCTCAGGGGTACGTCGAGTTCGTCGAGCGGAGCTTGGGAGTTCCCGTGAGCCTCGTCGGGACGGGCGCTGCCCGTGAGCGCGTCCTTGCGCTCGGCTAGGCGGGTCGCTTCATGAAGTGCTCCGTGAACTCGCGGCAAGGCCCTTCGTCGTCGAAGCGGCAGAGGAACACGTTGTGGTACTCGCGGTCGAGCGAGCCGTCGGCCGTGAAGTAGCGCGAGACGCCGACCGCGACGGCACGATCGCCTTCGATCGCCCACGGGTGGTACTCGGCGCTCCAGGACCCGGGCTCGTCTCGATCCGAGAGCCATGCAGCGACGATGGCGTCCTGTCCGTGGGCGGCTTCGGCGTCCTCGTCCCAGGGGTGCCAGCGGTAGGTTGCGTCGTCGCTGAAGAGCGCGCGGATCGCGCTCTCGTCGTAGGTCTTCCACGCCTCGATGTAGTCGTCGAGCCAGCGTTGGAAGCCGGGCGTCCCCATGCGCACAGCCTAGACTCGCCTCGATGCGCGTGCTGCTGGTCGGTTCGGGAGGACGAGAGCACGCTCTCGCTTGGAAGCTTGCCCAGTCCCCGTCGCTGACGGAGCTCCATGCGGCGCCGGGGAGCCCGGGAATTGCGCAGCTCTGCGAGTGCCATCCCATTCGTGCGGAGGACGCCGAGGGGTTGCTCGCGCTCTCGCACGCACTCGATGTCGACCTCGTCGTCGTCGGGCCCGAGGCGCCGCTCGTCGCGGGTCTCGCGGATGTGCTCCGGCCCGCCGGGATCGCGGTCTTCGGGCCGAGTGCTGCGGCCGCCGCGATCGAGGGCTCGAAGTCGTTCGCGAAGGAGGTCATGGCCGCCGCCGGAGTTCCGACTGCAGCGCCGCTTGCTGTCGCCCGGCCGCCATGCGTCGTCAAGGCCGACGGCCTGGCTGCCGGCAAGGGTGTTCACGTCTGCCGGACGCAGGCCGAGCTCGATGCCGCTCTGCGCGCTGTGTCGGCCCTCGGGGATGCTTTCGTCGTCGAGGAGCTCCTCGAGGGACAGGAGGTGTCGCTGCTCGCGCTCGCGGACGGCCGGGTGGCTGTGCCGCTCGTGCCCGCGCAGGACTTCAAGCGAGCCTATGACGGCGACGAGGGGCCGAACACTGGCGGCATGGGTTCGTACGCTCCGGTGCCGGGGCTCGACGCGACACAGATCGCAGCGCTCGTCGAAATCGTCTATGAGCCGGTGCTCGGGGAGCTGGCGAGGCGCGGGACGTCCTTCGTCGGCCTCCTCTTCGCGGGGCTGATGATCACACCCGACGGTGTCCGCGTGCTCGAGTTCAACTGCCGCTTCGGCGATCCCGAGACGCAGTCGGTGGTCCCGCTTGTGGATGGCGATCTCCTGCAGGCGCTCGCCGCCGCTGCTGCGGGGGAGCTCGAGGGTGTCGAGCTGTCGAGCCGGCCCGAAGCGGCGGTAACGGTGGTGGTCGCGGCCCGCGGGTATCCGGGAGAGGGCGATCGCGGGTCGGTGATCAGCGGCATCCCGGAGGCGGAGGCTGCCGGAGCGCTCGTCTTTCACGCGGGCACCGCGCTCCAGGGCGATCGAGTCGTCACGAACGGAGGGCGGATCGTGGGCGTGACCGGGCTCGGTGAGACGGTCGCCGAGGCGCGTGCCTCCGCTTACGGGGCGGCTGACCTGATCGAGTTCGAGGGCGCTCGGCGACGGGAGGACGTCGCGCTCGCGGCTGCCGAGGGGCAGGCGATCGAGATCAGCTAGGCCCGGCCGATTTGGCCCTGTCGGTGGGGCCACCCCGGGCCACCACCCACTGCCGAGTCTATTCGGCAAGTTCGCACGCGTGGGACACGCGACTGTGCCAAGACTGCGCCAATCTGCGGCGCCGGGCACCCGTTGAGGTGCAGGTGCGCCGAGGCGGGCCACTACAATCGCTCCAGTGATTCCGCGCTACTCCCGGCCCGAGATGACGCATGTGTGGTCGGAGGAGGCGAAGCTCGAGAGCTGGCTGGCCGTAGAGCTCGCGGCGCTGGATGCCTGGGCGCAGCTCGGCACCGTTCCGGCCGACGCTGCGCAGGCGATCCGCGCGCGAGCGACGGCGCCGTCACCCGAGCGCGTGGCCGAGATCGAGCGAACGACGAGTCACGACGTTGCGGCATTCGTCGATGCGGTCGCCGACGAGCTCGGCGAAGTAGCGCGCTGGTTCCACTACGGCCTCACGTCGTCGGACGTGCTCGATACCGCGCTGGCGCTCACAATTCAGGAAGCCGGCCGCATCGTCCTCGGTGGGATCGACCGCGCGTTCGAGGCGGTCGTCGCGCGGGCGGAGGAGCATCGGGAGACGCTTACGATCGGGCGCACGCACGGGGTTCACGCCGAGCCGACCACGTTCGGTCTCAAGCTCGCGGGCTGGGCGTTCGAGCTCGTGCGGGACCGAGGGCGGGTGGAGGCCGCGCTCGAAGGACTTCGGGTCGGGAAGCTGTCCGGCGCCGTCGGGACGTACGCGGCGACATCGCCGGAGGTGGAGCGGATCGCTTGTGAGGCGCTCGGGCTGGAGCCTGCGCCCAGCTCGACCCAGATCATCCAGCGCGATCGCCACGCTGCGCTCCTCACCGCGCTCGCGGTCCTTGCGTCGTCGCTCGAGCGGTTCGCGCTCGAAGTCCGTCATCTCGCGCGCACCGAGGTGCGTGAGGTCGAGGAGCCGTTCGCGAGGGGTCAGAAAGGCTCGTCCTCGATGCCGCACAAGCGGAACCCGATCACCGCGGAACGGATCTGCGGTCTCGCCCGCGTCGTGCGGGGACACGCGCAGATCGGGCTCGAGAACGTCGCGCTCTGGCACGAGCGCGACATCTCGCACTCCTCGGCCGAGCGAGTCGTTCTTCCCGATGCGTTCCTCGCCGTCGACTACATGCTCGACCGCCTTGCGTGGCTCGTCGAGGGCTTGGTCGTCCGGCCGGAGCGGATGCGAGAGAACCTCGAGTCGACGGGTGGGCTCTTCCTCAGCCAGCGCCTGCTTCTGGCGCTGGTCGAGTCGGGTCTCGCGCGGGACACCGCGTACCGAGCGCGTGCAGCGTCATGCGATGCGAGCGTGGGACGAGGGACTCGACTTTCGCGAGCTCGTCCGGGGGGACGGGGAGATCGCGGGCCGTGTGGACCTCGACGCCGTCTTCGACCTCGCAGCGTTCACCGAGCACGCCGACGTGATCTTCGCCCGGCTCCGGAGCATCGATCGCGACGGGGAGTCCGTCCGTGCCTGACGTCGTGCACGTTGCGAGCGGGAAGGTCCGGGAGATCTTCGCGCTCGACGACGAGCGGCTGCTGCTCGTCGCGAGCGACCGGCTCTCGACGTTCGACGTCGTGCTACCGACGCCGATCCCGGACAAGGGTCGCGTGCTGACGGGGCTCTCGGCGTTCTGGTTCTCGCGCACGGGCGAGATCGTCCCGAACCATCTCCTCGAAGTTCGACCTGACGGGCGCTCGCTCGTGTGCCGGAAGCTCGAGATGCTCCCGATCGAGTGCGTCGTCCGCGGCTACCTCGCGGGCTCGGGCTGGCGCGACTACCGCGAGACGGGCGCGGTCTGCGGCCACCGGCTGCCCGCGGGGCATGCGCGAGTCCGAGCGGCTGCCGGAGCCGATCTTCACCCCGGCTACGAAGGCAACCGACGGGCACGACGAGAACATCGACGAGGAGCAGGCGGCCGCGCTCTGCGGTGCCGACACATACGAGGCCGCGAAGAGCGCCTCGCTCGCGCTGTACGCGTTCGGGGCGGCTCACGCCGAGGCGAAGGGGATCATCCTCGCCGACACGAAGTTCGAGCTCGGGCTCGCCCCGCGAGGTGGGCTCGTGCTCGGCGACGAGGCGCTGACACCCGACTCGTCCCGGTTCTGGCCACTCGACGGCTACGCGCCCGGAGGCCCGCAGCCGTCGTTCGACAAGCAGTTCGCCCGCGACTGGTGCGAGGCGTCCGGGTGGGACAAGACGGCACCGGGGCCTGAGCTTCCCGCCGAGGTCGTGGCGGGGACGCGCACCCGCTACGTCGAGGCCTTCGAGCGGCTGACCGGGATCGAGTTCGACCGTTACGTCGCGGACCCGGAGGTCGTGCTCGCGTGAAGGCCACGGTCCTCGTGCGACCCAAGGACGGGATCCTCGACCCGCAGGGCGAGGCGGTCGAGGGGTCGCTGCGGAAGCTCGGCTTCGCGGTGTCGCAGGTTCGGGTCGGGAAGGTCATCGACCTCGAGTTCGAGGCCGAAGGGCCGAACCACGCACGCATGCAGCTGGAGCGGATGTGCTCGGAGCTGCTCGCGAACCCGTTGATCGAGAGCGTCCAGATCCGGCTCGAGGAGGGTTGAGCCGCTGTCGGGCCGGCCGCTCGTGGCAGTCCTCGTCTTCCCGGGGTCGAACGACGACCGGGATGCGGCGTGGGCTCTCGGAGCCGTCGGGGCCGAGCCCGTGCTCGTCTGGCACGAGGAGCACGAGCTCCCCGCCGGGACCGGCGCGGTCGTTCTCCCGGGTGGGTTCTCGTACGGCGACTACCTGCGCTGCGGCGCGATCGCGAGCCTCGCTCCCGTCATGGGCGCGGTGCGTCGGTTCGCCCAGGTAGGCGGTCCGGTTCTCGGGATTTGCAACGGGTTCCAGACCCTCTGCGAGGCGCGGATGCTCCCAGGCGCTCTCCGCCCCAATCGTCAGCTCGAGTTCGTGTGTCGGGACGTCGCACTCCGCGTCGAGAGCACTGACTCCGTCCTGACTCGCCGGTTCGCCGCCGACCAGGAGCTCGTCATCCCCGTGAAGCACGGTGAGGGGGCCTGGTACGCAGACGAGGGGCACTTCATGACCCTGGTCGCGCGGAAGCAGATCGTCCTGCGCTACGTCGAGGACGTGAACGGCTCCTTCGGATCGGTCGCAGGTGTCGTGAACGAGACCGGCAACGTCATGGGGCTCATGCCCCACCCGGAGCACGCGGTGGACCCGCTGCTGGGCTCGGCCGACGGAGGGCTTCTGCTCGCGGCTCTCGTCGACGCCGCCGCCGAGCACGCGCACGCGCTCCCCCTCGGACGCGGATAGCCGTCCTGACCGGTCGAGCTCCGGGCGTCACGCCGGCGTGTGCGCGGCGCCAGTCGCACGGTGCCGACGCCGAGGTCGCGGCCGATGACGTCGTAGGACCTCAGAGGCGGAGCACCTCCAGGAGAACGGGCGCGCGCTCGAGCGCCGCCCGCAGCCGCTCGATGTCACGCGCCCGCATCGTGACGGGACCGCGCCGAGCCGATCCCTCGGTCGTGTAGGCGAAGCGGACGAGGCGCTCGCCCTTGGCCGCCTCGAGCAGCTGCACGAGGACCGAGAACCGCTTCTCGCCCACGCGCTGCGGGATCGAGACCTCCTCCACGAGGCCCGCCGGGCCCCAGGGAGTCGCCACCGTCCGGGGCTTCGCCTCTGCAACTGCCATGACGTCGAGGGTAGGGCGGATCGCGTCACACGTGGGACACGCCTCCGTGCCAAGAGTGCGACAACTGCGCTGTCGTCCGGACTACTGTCGGCGTGTCGGAGCCACGAGCCCGTGCCGGGCTAGCGGCCGCGTTCGATCAGCTCGATCCGGTACTCATCCGGATCGCGCACGAAGCAGATCCGCGAGCCGCCCTCGCGCACCTGGTACGGCGGGCGCTCGGGCTCGATCCCATGTCCCGAGAGCGCCGCGAGCGTCGCGTCGAGGTCGTCGACGCCGACGGCGACATGCCCGTACCCGGTGCCCATGTCGTACGTGCGCCCGTCGTGGTTGAACGTCAGCTCGAGGACGTTCTCCTGATCCCCGATCGAGAAGAAGTAGTTCGTCGCCTCGAGCTCGCCGTTCCGGACGATGTCCATGTCGCGGTTGAAGCGGAACCCCAGCGCCTCGTAGAACGCGCGGCTCTTCGCCGGGTCGGTGATGCGGACCATCGTGTGAAGGAAGGAAGCCATGCCGCGAGCCTAATCGCGCGGGAGCCGCCCGTGCGCGTGGAGCAGCGCGAGCACGTCGGCGTGCGGGAGCGCGAGACCGATGCGGCCGTCCCGCCCCTCGACCTCCTGCGCCGCCCAGAGCGCGTTAAGCACCGCCTCCTCGGTCGCGTCGACGACGGCTTCGAAGACGTCGTTGAGGCCGCGATCGGGAACGCTTGCTGCCGCAGGCTCGCCCCGCGGCCGCCGCCCCGGAGGCGCGAACGCGAGGAAGATCTCGCCGCTTCCGTGATGCGCCACCGAGCCGGTTCGCGCGAGGCCGAGGCCGGCGCGACGCGCGACCCGCTCGAGCTGGCCCGCCGAGAGCGCCGCGTCGACCGCGACGAGGACGATGCAGCTCCCGGCCTCCCGCGGCGGCGACTCCTCGGGGCTCCCGAGCAGCTCTCCCACCGGAACCCCGGCAACGACGAGCCCCGGCGGCGACGAGAAGTTCGCGAGCACGAGCACGCCGACGGCGCCGCCGATCGCCGGCACGACGCGGCTCGACGTCCCGATCCCGGCCTTGTACCCCTTCGTCAGCATCCCGGTTCCGGCGCCCACGGCGCCCTCCACCACGACTCCTCCGGCGGCCGACGCCACCGCGCGCGCCGCGTCCTCCGCCTCGATCTGCACCACGCGCGCCTCGGAGAGCCAGCTGTCGTCGCACTCGCCGACGACGGGGATCGCGACATCCTCGACGCCGACGCGCGGGTCGGCCGCGACGGCCGCCGCGACGGCGCCGTCGTAGACCCGTCCGACCGCATGCGTCGACGTGAGGTAGACGGGCGTCTCGAGCAGTCCCCACTCGGCCACGGCCAGCGAGCCCGTCAGCTCGCCGGCGCCGTTCAAGATCGCCACGCCCGCCGGAACGGGAGCGCCGAAGAGCGTCTCCGCGGAAGCGGGGAGCACTGCGGTCACGCCGGTGCGCGCGATCCCGCGGCCGTCGGGCGGCTCGGCCTCGTCTCGCCAGACCGTGATGTGCCCGACCGTGACGCCCGGGACGTCCGTGATCGCGTTCGCCGGTCCCGCGTCGAAGCGCCCGATCCGGAGACCGTGTTGGCGGAGGCGCGGACTGCGCGGTTCGGGTGCCGCCACGGGCGCGAGACTATACGGGCGGTCTCGACTCCGGAATAATCCGCGTCACACCCGACCCGGGAGGCTGATCGTCCGTGAGACCTGCTCCGCTTGCCGCCTTCGTAACGCTCGCTGTCGTCCTCGCGCTCCCGCTCACCGCCGTCGCGAGCGCGCAGCAGGAGGACAGGATCGTCCTCACCGTCGGCACCGAGGACGTCGACTCGTTCAGCCCGCTCATCGGGGTCGAGGTCCCGGACTTCGAGGCGTGGAACCTCCACTACGCCACGCTCAGCGACAAGGCCGCGGATGACTTCGCGACGATCCCGGGGCTCGCCGAGTCATGGGAGGCCTCGGACGACGGCAAGACGTACACGTACACGTTGCGCGAGGGCCTCCTGTGGTCCGACGGCGAGGCGCTGACCGCGGACGACGTCGTTTTCAACATCGAGCGCGGGCGCGACGAGGAGTGGCTCAACCACTACTCCGCAGTGCAGAACCTGTCCGCGCGCGCGATCGACGAGCGCACGGTCGAGATCACGTCGTCGGTTCCGGACCCGAAGCTGCCGACGATGGACATCTACCTGCTCCCCGAGCACGTCTGGGGCGAGCTCGACGAGGCCGCGATCACGAAGTACAAGGGCCTCGACGGAGTCGGATCCGGCCCGTTCACGCTCGCCGAGTACGAGCCGGGCCAGTTCTGGCGCATGGTCGCGAACGAGAACTACTGGGCCGGCCGCCCGAAGTACGACGAGGTCGTCTTCCGGATCTTCAACAACGCCGACGCGATGGTCTCGGCCCTCGAGAAGGGCGAGATCGACGCTGCGCAGGACGTTCCGGCGAGCTCGTTCGAGCGCCTGTCCACGACCGAGGGCATCGTCACGGTCGAGGGCCAGCAGGGCAACGTGGACGAGGTCGCGATCAACGGCGGCGCGGGCCTGAAGGATCCGCATCCCGCGCTCCTCGACCTCCGCGTGCGGCAGGCGATCGCGCACTCGATCGACAAGCAGACCATCATCGACCAGGTCAACTCGGGGATCGGCGAGCCCGCGCTCACGTTCAGCCCGTCGGCCGATCCGTCCTGGACACCGGAGATCCCTGTCGAGGAGCAGTACACCTTCGACCTCGACCGCGCCAACCAGATCCTCGACGACGCGGGCTACGCCGACGCGGACGGCAACGGAGTGCGGGAGATGCCCGGCGGCGGCAATCCGCTCAACTTCACGTTCGCAGTCCGGACCGACTCCCAGATCGCGAAGCCGATCGCCGACTTCGTCAAGGGCTGGCTCGAGGACGTCGGGATCCAGATCACCTACGACCTGATGAGCGAGAGCAAGCTCACCGAGGTGATCGGGAAGGGCGAGTACGACCTGTTCCACTGGTCGTGGACGCCGTACGTCGACCCGGACCCGATGCTCTCCTACTTCCAGTGCAGCCAGCTCGCGTCCGATCCCGAGAACCCGACGGACTACTGGAACGACGCCAACTGGTGCAGTCCCGCGTACGACCGCATGTACAAGCGGCAGAACGTCGAGCTCGATCCCGAGCGCCGCCGCGAGATCGCCCACCAGATGCTCACGCTGTTCTACAAGTCGGCGGTCTACAACAACATCTCGAAGAACCCGGACCTCCAGGCGTACCGCACGGACCGCTTCGAGGGCTGGCTGAAGCAGCCGGCCGACGTCGGGCCGGTGATCTTCTCGAACACGTCACCCTCGTACTTCAACCTGACTCCGCTCGCGTCGGCGGGCGACGGTGACGGTGGGCTCTCGACGGCTGCGCTCGTCGCGCTGATCCTCGCGGGCGTCGTGGTGGTCGGAGGCGTTGGGCTGGTGCTTGCGCGCAGGCGCTCGGCGGAGGAGCGCGAGTAACGGAGAGCCCGCCGGCCGCACGGGCATGAGCGCTCGCTTCGTCGTCGGGAAGGTCCTCGCGGCCCTGGCGACGCTCGCGTTCGTGCTCGTCTTCAACTTCTTCCTCTTCCGCGTCGTCGAGGGCGACCCGGTCGCGAACCTCTTCCGCGGACGGAACCTGACGCAGGAGCAGCGCGACGAGCTCCGTCGGGAGTTCGGGCTCGAGGGCTCCCAGCTCGAGCAGTTCGGCCGCTACGCCGAACAGACGCTTCAGCTGAATCTCGGCCGCTCGTACACGACGAACCAGCCCGTCAGCGAAGAGATCTGGCAGGCGGCGCCGGCAACGCTCGCGCTCGTCGGCGTCGCCACGATCCTGTCGATCGTCTTCGGCATCTGGTTCGGCGTGCTGGCGGGCTGGCGCCGCGGGACGACACAGGACCGCGTGCTCACGTCGGCGTCGATGGTCACGTGGTCTACGCCCGAGTTCTGGCTCGGGATGCTGCTGTTGACGTTCTTCGGCGTGCGGCTCGGCTTGTTCCCGACGGGAGGGATCACCGACCCGTCCTCCGACGCGACCGGAGTCGCGAAGCTCCTCGACCAGGCCTGGCACATGACGCTTCCGTGCCTGACGCTCGCGGTCGCGTACCTCGGCGAGTACGCGCTCATCATGCGGTCGTCGATCCTCGACGTCATGCGCGAGGACTACCTCACGCTCGCGCGCGCGAAGGGGCTGCGCGACGTGCACGTGCGGAACCGGCACGCCGTCCGCAACGCCCTCCTGCCGTCGACCGCGCTCATCGCGATCAACTTCGGCTTCGTCATCTCGGGGGCGATCACGGTGGAGACGGTCTTCTCCTGGCCCGGGCTCGGCTTGTTGACGTACGAGGCGCTCCGCGGGCCCGACCTGCCGATGCTCCAGGGGCTGTTCCTCGTGTTCAGCGCCTCGGTCATCGTCTTCAACCTGCTCGCCGACCTCCTGTACCCGCTGCTCGACCCGAGAGTGAGGTATGCGTGACGAGCGTCGCCTGGGCCCGGCGAAGACGTGCGGTGGCCCGCAGCTGGGCCGGCTACCGGCGGAGCGGCGAGGGGATCGCCGGTCTCGTCGTCCTCGGCCTGTTCGTGCTCATGGCGCTGCTCGCGCCGCTGCTCGCGGATCCCGCGAACCTCGAGGTCGTCAAGACCACCGACAACCCGACGTGGGCGCCGCCGCGCGAGTTCCCGCCGCTCGGCACGGACAACTTCGGGAGGCCGATCTGGGACCAGCTGGTCTACGGCTCGCGCATCAGCCTCCTCGTGGGGGTCGCCGCGACGCTCATCGCGATCGTGATCGGGACGGTCGTCGGCATCACGGCCGGGTTCGTCGGCGGCTGGGTCGACAGCGTCCTCTCCCGCCTGAGCGAGTGGTTCCTCGTCATCCCGTTCATCCCGCTCGCGATCGTGCTCGCGGCGATCCTCGGCCCCTCGATCCGGAACATCATCCTCGTCATCGGCGTCACGTCGTGGCCGACGACCGCGCGCCTCATCCGCGCCCAGGTGCTCACCGTGAAACAGCGGCTCTACGTCGAGCGGAGCCGAGCGCTGGGCGCGTCGGGCGCCCACGTGATGGGACGGCACATCCTCCCCAACGTGACGCCCCTGATCCTTGCGAACGCGACGCTGACGGTGCCGATCGCGATCCTCTCCGAGACCGCCCTCGCGTTCCTCGGCCTCAGCGACCCGTCGAACGTCTCGTGGGGCCAGATGCTCCAGGAGGCGTTCTCGTTCGGCGCACTCTCGCGTGAGGCGTGGTGGTGGTACCTGCCGCCCGGGATCTGCGTGATCGGAGTCGTCCTCGCCTTCACGCTCGTGGGCCGTGCGCTCGAAGAGGTCCTCGACCCCCGGCTGCGGGAGGCAAAGTGACGCCGCCTGTTCTCTCCGTGCGCGACCTGCAGGTCACCTACCGCTCCGACTCCGGCGCCGTGCCCGCGGTGCGCGGGGTCTCCTTCGACCTCGCCTCCGGCGAGACGCTCGGCGTCGCGGGGGAGTCGGGCTGCGGGAAGACGACGGTCGGGAACGCGCTCCTCCGACTTCTGCCCCGTGGCACCTCGGTCACGGGCGAGGTCCTGCTCGACGGGGAGGACGTGCTGACGATGAGACCGGGTCGGCTGCGGGCCGTCCGCTGGAAGGACATGTCCGTGGTCTTCCAGGGCGCGCTCCACTCGCTGAACCCGGTCTTCCGGATCGATCGTCAGATCGAGGAGGCGATCGACGTCCACTTCCCGGGCACGTCGGCACGCGAGAAGGGAGCGCGGATCGCCGAGCTGCTCGAGACCGTCGGGCTGCCGGCGCGGCGGGCCGCCGACTACCCGCACCAGCTCTCGGGCGGCCAGCGCCAGCGAGTGCTGATTGCGCTCGCGCTCGCGTGCAACCCGCGCATCCTCATCGCCGACGAGCCGACGACGGCGCTCGACGTGATGGTCCAGGCCCAGGTGCTCGCGCTGCTCGAGAAGCTCCAGCGGGAGCTCGGGCTCTCGATGATCTTCATCACCCACGACCTCTCGACGCTCTCGTTCGTCTGTCGGCGCATCGCCGTGATGTACGCGGGGCGGATCGTCGAAGAGGGGCCGAGCGCGGAGATCTTCGGCCACGCGGCGCACCCGTACACGGCGGCTCTCGCGGCCGCGTTCCCGGTGATCGGGGACGAGGCGTTCAGGATGCGGCCGTCCGGCCTCGGCGGCGATCCACCCGATCCGCGCGCGTTGCCGGGCGGGTGCCCGTTCCACCCGCGCTGCCCGGTGGTACAGCCGGAGTGCTCGACTCGTGACGTCGAGCTCTGGCCCGCGGGCGACGGTCGTCGTGCCGCCTGTGTCCACGTGCTGGGTGCTCCGCAGGGAGCACGATGAGCGAGGCGCTGCTCGAGACGCGCGACCTGCACGTGCGCTTCGCGGCTCGCCACGGCGCGGTCGCCCGCGCCGTCGACGGGGTGGACCTCGTGGTCCGGCGCGGTGAGGTGCTCGCGCTCGTGGGTGAGTCGGGGTGCGGCAAGACGACGCTCGCGCGGACGATCCTCGGGCTCGAGCGTCCGGCGGCGGGCGAGGTGCGCTTCGAGGGGGAGGCTCTTCGCTACGACGCGAGGTACCTCCGCCGGTATCGCGGCAAGGCGCAGATGGTCTTCCAGGATCCGATGGGCGCCCTGAATCCGCGGCAGACGGTGTACGAGGTGGTCGCGGAAGGGCTGAGGATCCAGAAGCTCCCCGGCGACGAGGGCGTGCGGGTCGCGCATGCGCTCGCGCGCGCCGGTCTCCGGCCGCCGGAGCGCTTCTTCCAGCTCTATCCGTACGAGCTCTCGGGCGGGCAGCGCCAGCGCGTCGTGATCGCGGGCGCGATGGTGCTCGACCCGTCGCTGCTCGTCGCGGACGAGCCCGTGTCCAGCCTCGACGCCTCGGTGCGCGGCGAGATCCTCCAGCTCATGCTCACGCTCGTGCGCGAGGCAGACGTCACGATCCTCGTCGTCACACACGACCTCGGGCTCGCGTGGAACATCGCCGACCGCATCGCCGTGATGTACCTCGGCCGGATCGTCGAGGAAGGCCCCGCGGAGGAGCTGCTGTCGAACCCGCGGCATCCGTACACGCGGGCGCTGCTCTCGGTCGTCCCGGAGGTCGAGGAGATGGAGCAGCAGATCCTCGTCGGCGAGGCGCCCGATCCGACGCTCATCCCCGACGGCTGCCGGTTCCATCCGCGCTGCCCGCTCGTCGCCTCGGGAGAGGCGGCGCGGCTCGGGATCGAGGAGCGCTGCCGCGGAGAGGATCTCGGGCTCGAGCCGGTTGGCGGCGGTGCGGCGAGCGCGCACCGCGCCGCCTGCTTCGCGGTCTCGCGTTAGGCCCTGCCGAGCAAGCCGAAAGTCAGCCGGCGGAGGCGCTTGCGCCGCCGCTCGTCCAGCTCGTCCTCGCGGCGATGGCGCTCCCGCATACGGGCGAACAGCTCTTCGAGCTCCCGGGTTTGCTCGTGGTACCTGGCCCAGTACTCGGCGTCTTTAGAGCGCTTAGCCATCTTCGTCTTCCTCTTCTGCTTCGGCGATGTGCGCGATGTTTTCGTCGATCCTCATGAGGATCACGAGCAGCCCGTTCACCTCTTGCCGCGTGAGCATGGGCTGGCGGCGTCGCCGACGAAACACGATCCCATGGTGCCGGGTGGGACCGGCGCTGCGCAGGGCGGCCGAACGAGACGTGACTACTGGAGGTGGCGCGGGATGGTGCGCTCGAAGCGGCGCTCGACGCGGCCCAGCTCACCGTCGGCTTCGTCGACCACGACGTCGACGACGACGTGGTACGCCTCGGCGTCGGAGTGGACGGTCGAGGCGCGCCTCCGTCTCGACCGTGGTCTCGGGCCACGCGATGCGATAGCGGGCGGAGCCGCGTGCCCAGGCCTGCGCCGGGTCGCGAAGAGAGACCCCGACCGTTCCCTCGTAGCGCTCCGCGATCCTCGCGCCGAACGGGCCGTCGTAGTCAGACCCGTAGCTCGTCACCGCGCGCGTCTCGTCGGCGTCGCGGTCGACCCGCCAGACGGCCGGCGGGCCGGCTTCGTCGTCGTCGGCCGAGTCCCTGGGCGGCGGGGGTGGAAGCTCTGGCGCCGGCGCGACCGGCGGGCCGGCGAGCACCGGCAGCGTCAGCTCGACGGACGCGCGGTCGATCTCGAGCGAGCCCCCGAACGGCGGCGGCCACACGTTCGGCCAGTCGGTCCCCGCAAGCGAGAGCCGGAGGCGATGGCCGGGCTCGAAGATCCACGACGTCGCCTCGAGCTCGATCTCGATCTCGACCGGGACGCCGGGCTCGACCGGCTCGGGAGCGTCGTGCCCGGTGCGGTGGGTCAGGTTCAGGATCCCGCGCGTGACGAGCGCCGAGGTGCCGTCGGGGAAGACGTCGCAGAGCTTCGCGGACACGTACGCGACCGGCGCCGGCGACGTCACCGCGAGCCGCAGCGCGCGGGTGGCCGAGCAGCTCGAGCTCCTGCGCGTCCCACTCGTAGACGAGCGAGCGCGCGTCGTCCTCGCGCTGGTCGTCCGGGAGCACCCACGGAGGCTTCCCTGCGCAGGAGATCCACGCGCTCGTGCCCACGTCTCCCTCCACGGCGACGACATCGGGGCCGTTCCCCTCCGGCCGGAGAACGACCTCGCGCAGCCGAGCGGGCGGCCACACGGGCTCCGCCCGCCACTCGCCGCGGATCTCGGGAAGCTCGGGCGCGGGCCGCGTCGAGCGCCGCGCGAAGTAGACGAGCGGAGGCTCCTCGTCGACGCCGTTTCGCTCGTCGCGCAGCCAGCGCGCGAACCAGCGGACGAGCTCCGGGACGAGGTCGATGTGCGGGCCGGGCACCGACGTCGCGGGCGACATGTGGCTCCACGGCCCGACGAGCACGCGGTGCGGACACCGAAGCCCCTCGAGCGCGCGGAAGGCGATGTTCGTGTACCCGTCGGCCCAGCCCGCGACGATCATCGTCGGGCAGACGATCCGCTCGTACCGCGGCCGCAGCGAGCCGTGCCTCCAGTAGGGCCCATCCGTCTGCTCCTCGAGCCAGCGCAGGAGCCACGGCTCGGTTCCGTCGATCCGGCGCCGCCACTCGTCGCGCCAGCCGTCCCCGAACACCTCCGGCACCGGCGGCAGCACGTTGCAGGCCGCCATGTACAGCACCCAGTCGACGAGGTCGAGTGCCCTGAGCGCGCCGCCCATGTAGTGGACGTCGTCGGTGTAGCGGTCGTCGGACGCGTAGATCGGGGCGATTGCGCCGAGCGCGGGCGGCTGCTCCATCGCGACCTGGATCGAGTTGAACCCGCCCCACGACGTGCCGTACATCCCGACCCGCCCGGTCGACCACTCCTGCGCCGCGAGCCACGCGATCGCCTCGCACACGTCGGCTTGCTCCTGCGGGTGGTACTCGTCGACGGCGATCCCCGTCGAGGAGCCGGTCCCGCGGAGATCGAGCCGGCAGACGGCGAAGCCTCCCTCCTCGCACAGCCGGCGGCACTCCGAGTCGTACGACGCGGTGAGGTCGTCCATCCGGTACGGGAGCGCCTCCAGGAGAACCGCGGCGGGAAGCTCGTCAGGCAGGAAGAGCCGGGCCGCGAGCCGCGCGCCGTCGCGGCATCGCGATCCAGGCGCGCCGCTCCTCCACCGGCGGATCCTAGGCGTCGCGCCAGGCGGGCGACCCGATCTCGGCGATCGCCCACTCCAGCCACTCGAGCCGGGCGGTGATCGTCCTGATCCCGCCCTCGAGGACGATGCGGAAGCGTCCTCGCCTTCCGGTCCGTGCCGGTCGGCTCCTCGCGAATCGTCTCGAGCTCGTCGAGGATGCCGCGCCAGTACGCGCGCTCGGCCTCGAGCTGGCTCGCGGCTTCCTCGGGCTCGAGCAGCCAGAGGAAGAACGGCCGGAGGGTCGCTTCGCTGCGAACGCGCCGGTCCGGCTCCGTGTCGCGGAGCCACCGGCGCACCTCTGCGAAGCCGGCCTCCGTGAGCGCGTACGTCTTCGAGCCCCGGGGCCCGGCCCCGGCCTGCTCGATCAGCCCGTCTTCGAGAAGCCGTGCGAGTTCGGGGTAGATCTGGCTGTGGCTCGCGGGCCACGCGTATGCCAGCGACTGCTCGAAGTGCTTGAGCAGCCCGTAGCCGGTCCGCGGGTCGTCGGCGAGGGCCCCGAGGAGTGCGTGACGCAGCGACATCGTTATGTCAGACTTGACATGTCAACAGTTTCACGATAAATCATCCCACACCATGCGGACACTCCTGTCGCGACCAGCTCTACTTCTGGCGATCGTCGTCGCCGTCGCCGCAGGAACCTCCGTGCCCGCGGCGTCCGCGCTGTCCGGTGAGCTTCGCGTCGTGTACGTCCTCGCGACGTGGGGCCCAACGCCGTTCACGCAGGCCGACTTCGACCGCGTGGCCGCGGAGACCGACGCGTACTTCCGAGCGTCGTCCTCGGGCCGGCTGTCGACGCCCGGGACGTTCGCCGGCGCAGTCCAGCTGCCGCGCGCGGTCTTCGACAGCTGCGACGCCACGGTGATCCGCAACGCCGCGCCGCCGGCGCTCTTCGCCGGCTCGGATCGCGCGGTCATCGTCATGCCCCGCGTGTCGTCGTGCAACTTCGGGGGCGAGGCCAACCCCACAGAGGTGCTCTTGAACGGCTTGCTCTACATGGCGCTCACGGCCCACGAGCTCGGCCATACCCTCGGCCTGGCCCACGCGAGCCGCTGGGACTGCACCGGAACCTCGTGCCAGGTGAACGAGTACGGCAACGAGTTCAGCGTGATGGGCCACGGGAACGGCGACCTCAACGCCTTCGAGAAGGCGAAGCTCCAGTGGCTGACCAGAGTCGTCCGTCCGACCGGCAACACGATGTACGAGATCGGCCCGGTCGAGGGCCCGACGACGCTGCCCCAGGCGCTGGTCGTGACGACCGCCGCGAGCGAGTTCTGGTTCGAGACGCGAGCGCGCTCCACGCCCGCGTTCGTCGGTGACTCGGTGCAGCCGCCCGGCGTCGCGGTCATCGCAGGCCCGGCGAACGGAGCGATCAAGTCGCCCTATCCGCGCGAGAACCTCCTGCTCCCGAACCCGCGCGGCGGAGGGCGGCTCGCGTATGCCGCCGGCGAGTCGTTCGCGAGGCGCGGCGTCTTCAGGGTCACGGTCGACCGGCAGGCGCCGGAGAGCGCGGCGCTCAGGTTCGAGTGGCTCGACCGGACGGCGCCGGCTCGGCCCAGCATCGACGTCCGAGCGCCCCGGCGAGGGCGAGTCCGCGTGTCCTGGGATCCTGCCCGGGAGCAGGGCAGCGGCCTTCTGAGCTACACGGTGTTCGTCGACGGCCGGGCCGTGCGGACGCTGGACGGTCAGATCCCGTACCTCAACGCGAGCACCACGCTGCGTCTCTCCCGCGGCGTCCACCGCGTGGGCGTGCGGGCGACCGATCGCGCGGGGAACCGAGGCCGCGCGACCACGGTGCGGGTGCGAGTGCGGTGAGGCTCCGAGCTCTCCTGGCTGTTGCCCTCGGGCTCGCTGCGCTCGCGTTCGGGCTCGCGTCGACCTCCGGCGCGGCGACGGCGCACTCGTGCGTGCAGGCGAACGAGCTCTGGTTCCGGGCGGGCGACGGGACACGGCTCGTCGGGCACCGCTTCGGGGGCGCGAAGCCGGGTCGCAAGACCGCTGTCGTGCTCGCGCACATGTCCGAGGGCGACCTGTGCGTGTGGGCGCCGTACGCGCGGCGCCTCGCGGCGAAGGGCTTCTGGGTGTTCCCGTTCGACTTTCGCGGGCACGGGTTCTCCGAGGGCCGGCGCAACCACGCGAAGGCCGTGGCGGACTTCGCCGCGGCGGTGCGCGCGGTCCGTCGTCTCGGCGCGCGCAAGGTCGTCGTCGGCGGGGCGTCACTCGGGGGCATCGCGGCGATCGTCGCGGCGCCGAAGCTCCGGCCGGCCGTCCAGGGTGTCGTGTCGGTCTCCGGCCCGGCCGCGATCGCCGGTGAGCTGAATGCGCGGCCCGCGGCGCCACGCCTTCGCGTCCCGACGCTCTACGTCGTCGCCGAAGAGGACCAGAACGTGCCCTACGACTTCGCCGCGGAGGCCCAGGAGCTGTACGAGGCCACCGGAACGGCCGAGAAGCGCCTCGAGCTCGTCCCGGGCTCGCTGCACGGGACCTTCCTCGTTCAGGGCTCGGCCCGCGTCCGCACGGTCCTCGAGCGGTTCTTCCGAAACCCGGCGGCCGCCGTTCCGTAATCGCCCAAGCACCCCCAGGGGCACTCCCGTGTCCCTGCTGTCACGCTATCGAGGATCCGTCGACGTCTGGTTCACGAGTTCGCGAAGAAAGCGTCACGGCGCGTCGCCTCGTGCGCGACCCGTGGACGACGCGCCCGTCCGCGAGCCAACGCAGTTGCCCCGCGAGGCCACCGAGGTCGGTTGACGCTCGTCAGGCGACCTGCGGGACCCTCCTCGGTGCCGGGGAGCGGTGGTCGTCGATGAGGTCGAACGTGTCCCCGAAGATGAGGCCGCGGACGTGGTCCGACTCGAGGAAGCCACGCGGGAAGCCGACGCTGAAGCCGCTCGCCGCGCTCAGCCGCTCCGCTGCCTCCTCCGACAGTTCTACTTCGAGCGCTCCGAGGTTGTCGCGGAGCTGCGTCTCGCTCCGCGCTCCCACGATCGGCGTCGAGTGCCACGGCTGCGCGCGCACCCACGCGATGGCGACCTGCGACGGCGTCGCGCCGAGCTCGTCGGCGACCGCGACCACCTCGCGGGCGATCTCGTTCGTCTTCGGGCCGATGTCGCTGTAGCGTCGCGGCTCGTCGCCCTCCTCGAGGTACTTCCCCGTGAGCGCGCCACCCTCGAGTGTGCCCCACGGCGTGAACGCGAGATCGAGCGAGCGCGCCATCGGCAGAAGCTCCCGCTCGACGTCGCGGTCGGCGAGCGAGTACGGCGCCTGGATCGCGACCGGACGCGCCCAGCCGTGCTGCTCCGCGAGTGCCACTGCCTGGGACACGACCCAGGCGGGCGTGTCCGAGAAGCCGACGTACAGCACCTTTCCCGACGAGACGAGGTCATCGAACCCGCGCAGCACCTCCTCGACCGGCGTCATCCCGTCCCACATGTGCAGCCAGAGAAGGTCGACGTAGTCGGTTCGCAGGCGCCTCAGGCTCGCCTCGAGCGAGTGCACCATGTTCTTGCGGCTATTGCCGCCGGCGTTCGGGTCGTCCCGGCGGGCGGTCAGCGTGTACTTCGTCGCGACGACGAGGCGCTCGCGCTCCTCCTGAATGAGCTCCCCGAGGATCGACTCGCTCTCGCCGTCCGTGTAGTTGCCCGCCGTGTCGACGAAGTTCCCGCCGGCGTCCGTGAACGCCTCGAAGATCCGGCGGCTCTCGTCTCTAGACGCGCCCCAACCCCAGGTCTCCCCGAATGTCATCGTCCCGAGCGCGAGCTCCGACACGCGAAGCCCGCTTCCGCCGAGCAGCTTGTACCGCATGGTCATCTCTCCTCCGTTCCTTCGAGGTACGTGTCGAGCAGTGCCGCGCTCTCCACGAGCGTCTCGCGGCGCAGCCGGTAGCCGGTCTTCTTCGAGACATCCGCGAGCACGAGCCCGCCGGTGCGCAGGACGAGCAGGTGCCCGTGGACCGTGGACTTCGCGAGGCCGAGGATCTCCGTCAGCTCGTGAAGCGTCGCGGGCCCCTCGGCGAGGCGGCGCAGGATGCGGAGCCGCGTCCCGTCAGCGAGCGCCTTGTACGCGGCGACGAGCGGGTCCGGCGGCGCATCGCCCGTGATGTCCGTCTCCGCGACGCCGTAGCAGACGATCTTCGTGCCTTCCGACTCCGTGAAGATCGACCACGGCCGGCTGGCGACGTGCGGCACGAGCAGGATGCGGCGGATGCCGGGCTCGGGCGCGTAGCGGATGCCACGCGTCAGCGTGTCGATGAGCTCCGTGGGCGCCACGCGTTCGGTGAGAGCTACGGCCGCCCGGGCGCTTCGCCTCAGCACCCGGGCGGTCGTCCGCTCGACCGGATGGAGGACCGCCTCGTGCCAGCCGCGGCACGCCGTTTCGAGCCGGGCCTTCGTCTCCTCGCCGTCGAGGGAGAGCACGTGCTCGTATGCCGACCGCTGCCATCCCGCACACCCGTCGAGGAGCTGCGCGGCTGCGGCATCGTCGCCATCCGCGGCGGCGGCGACGGCCTTGCGCGAGATCTCGCCGCGGTACGTCTCCAGCCGGTGGCCGAGAAGCAGCCGGCGGAGGTCGCGCGCAGACGTGCGCTCGAGCGTGTCGAGGAACGCGGAGGCGTCGTGCGGGGCGGGCGTGTCCGCGGCGAGCGCGAGCAGGTAGCCGAAGAGGATCTCGTGGCCGCCCGAGTAGCGCTCGATCGCGTCCAGCGTCTCCGGGTCGAGAGCAGCCCGCGTCTCCGCGAACCAGTCCGGGCCGACGGTGTACGACGCGGGATCCTCGTCGTGGTCGACAAGCATTCGCAGCCCGAGGACGAGCTCGAACGCGAGGCCCCAGGCGACCTCGACGGTCGGAGCCGCAGTGGCGGTGAGGCCCTTCGCGCGAGGTTCGTCTTGCACCGAACTCATTGTTCGGAGTTTACCGAACGCAGCCTTGTTCGCGGAGCTCAGTCGTCGAGATCCTCGGCGACGAGCCCGAAGAGCACGCCGTCGACCCACGCCTCGTCTCGCCAGTAGGCCTTCCGGCGGACGCCCTCGCGGGTGAAGCCCGCCCGCTCGGCATGCGCCATCGCCCGCTCGTTGAAGCCGTAGATCTCCATCTGCACGCGGTGGAACCCGAGCTCGCCGAGCAGGTGGCGCTGGAACTGGCGCGCCGCCTCATCGGAGACTTTCGAGCCCCGGAAGTCGGGATGGATCGCGAGGCCGCCGAGGTCGGCGATGCGGCTTCGCCGGTTCGCGCGCTCGAAGTGCATCGTCCCTGCGCGCTCTCCGTCGACCTCGACGACGAAGACGCCGAACGCGTCCGGGTCGGACTCGCTGCGCGCGATCTCCGCCTTCACCGACTCGGGGTCCTTGGGCCGGACGGCGGCGAGGAAGGGCTCGACCTCCTCGTGCGTGAACAGCTCCACGAGAAAGTCGACGTCGTCCGCCCGTGCGCGCCGGATCGAGACGCTCACGCTGGCTCCTCATGCGCCCTCGCCCGTGTTCGCAGGAGTCGCTCTCCGGACGCGAGCGCGACACCGGCGAGGATGAGCACGAGCCCGCCGAGCGCGGCGATCGTCACCGGCTCGTCCAGGAACACCGAGCCATAGAAGAGCGCGAAGCCCGGAATGAGGTACGTGACGAGGGAGAGCCGGCGGGAGCCGAACAGACGGAGCATCCGGAAGAGGACGAGCTGCGCGAATGCGGTCCCGAGGAGCGTCAGCGCGGCGAGCGAGGCAATCGACGCGGCGTCGGGGACGTGGTCGGGCAGCTGGAAGAGCGAGAGCGGCACGAGCAGCAGTCCGCCCACGAGCATCGAGCCGGTTGCGAGCACGGGCCCGGGAACGGTCTGCACGCGCAGCTGCCCGTAGACCCCGGAGCCCGCGTACGAGAGCGACGAGAGGACGACCGCGAGCGTCCCCGCGACCGCCCACCAGCCGCCGCGAGGATCGAGCCCTGCGAGGACCGCGACGCCGACGAACCCGAGTGCGACGCCCGCGACGCGGACGGCTCCGACGTGCTCGTGCGGGAGGAAGCGCATCGCGAGGAGGAAGGTGAAGATCGGGACGGTCGACTGGGCGATGCCGGCGACGGTCGAGTCGACGTGCTGCTCGCCCCAGGCGATGAGCCAGAACGGGACTGCAGCGTTGAGGGTGCCGAGCACGAGCGTGGCTCGCCAGCTTCGGCGGAGCTCCTCGAGCGCGCGCCGCCCGCCGAACGTCGCCGCGAGGTAGGCGAGCAGGATCACCCCTGCGGCGAGGCTCCGGATCGCCATCATCGGAGCGGGCGCGAAGTCGTCGAGCGCGACCTTGATGAAGAGGTACGACGCGCCCCAGATCGCCGCGAGCAGCACCAGCATCGGCCAGTAGCGCGTCACTTTCGGACCCTACCCGCGCGCTTTCACGAGGCGGTCGGCGGGCTGTCGATCGGTAGTGCCGCTGGGGAGGTTGGGGTTTCGACACAGGCGCACGTCGCCGATGTCGCGGACGGCTGCCGCGCGGTCGGACCGCGTCGTTAAGCTGAACCATCTGAGCAGCGTGGCGCAGCAGCCGCTCCATCGTGCCCTCGGATTGACCGACGGGGAGCACGAGCGCATCCAGGCCCTGCTCGGGAGGGACCCGAACGACTTCGAGCTCGCCGTCTTCTCGCTCCTCTGGTCGGAGCACTGCGGCTACAAGCACTCGGCGCTCCTCCTGAAGCGGCTGCCGAGCACGGGCGAGCACGTCCTGCAGGGCCCCGGCGAGAACGCGGGCGTGCTCGACCTCGGCGACGGGATCGCGGTCGCGTTCAAGGTCGAGAGCCACAACCACCCCTCTGCAGTCGAGCCGTTCCAGGGCGCCGCCACGGGCGTCGGCGGGATCCTCCGCGACATCGTCGCCATGGGCGCGCGACCGGTTGCCCTCCTCGACGGGCTCCGCTTCGGCGAGCCGGGGCACGAGCTCTCGCGCGCCGTCGGGGGGATCGGCGCCTACGGCAACAGCGTCGGCGTGCCGACGGTCGGCGGCGAGACGGTCTTCGACGAGGCCTACCGCGACAACTGCCTCGTGAACGCGATGTGCGTCGGTCTCCTCCCGACCGAACGCGTGATGAGCGCGAAAGCGACCGGAGCCGGGCAGCACGTCGTGCTCTACGGCGCGACGACGGGGCGCGACGGGATCGGCGGCGCATCGGTGCTCGCGAGCCAGGAGCTCGACGAGGGCTCGTCCGAGAAGCGCCCCTCCGTGCAGATCGGCGACCCGTTCACGGGCAAGAAGCTGATCGAGGCCTCGGTCGAGCTCGTGACGGCCGGCATCGTCGAGTCGCTCCAGGACTGCGGCGCCGCCGGGCTCGCCTCCTCGCTCTCGGAGATGGCGGCCGAGTTCGGCATCGACGTCCATCTCGACCGCGTGCCGCTGCGCGAGGAGGGGATGGAGCCCTGGGAGGTGATGATCTCCGAGAGCCAGGAGCGGATGGTCGCGCTCGTCCGCCCGCAGATGCTCGAGGCGGTGGAGGAGGTGCTCGACCGCTGGGAGCTCAACCACGCCGTGATCGGCGAGGTGACCGAGACGGGCGAGCTGCGCGCGTTCTGGCAGGGCGAGCTCGTGGGCGAGATCCCCGCTCGCCTCCTGACCGACGAGTGCCCGCGCTACGAGGTCGGACGCGCGCCGCGCGCGCCGAAGCCGGCGCGGGAGATCGCGGGCGCGCCTCCGACGGCAGAGGCCCTGCTCGCCCTGCTCGCGTCGCCGAACCTCCGAAGTCGCGAGTTCGTCTATCGCCGTTACGACCAGCTCGTCGGCCACCGCACCGTGCGACGCCCCGGCTTCGACGCGGCCGTGCTCCGCCTGCTTCCGTCGCTCCGCGGGCTTGCGGTCTCGCTCGACGGCCAGGGCCGCATCGCCCGCCTCGACCCGTTCACGGGCGGCGCGCTCGCCGTGTTCGAGGCGGCGCGCAACGTCGCCTGCGCCGGAGGCGAGCCGCTCGGCTTCACCGACTGCCTCAACTTCGGCAACCCGGAGAAGCCCGAGACCGGCTGGGAGCTCGCCGAGGCGATCGACGGCATGGCCGCGGCCTGCGAGGCGCTCGGGCTGCCGATCGTCTCCGGGAACGTCTCGCTCTACAACGAGACGAACGGCCGTGCGATCCATCCGACCCCGGTGGTCGGCGCAGTCGGGCTCGTCGAGGACGTCCGCCTCGTGCCGGGAGGCTGGCGCGAGGGCGACTCGATCCTCGTCGCCGAAGCTTCGCCTCCGTCCCTCGCGGGGTCCGAGTACCAGGCCCGTTTCGGCGAGGTGGGCGGGACTCCGGTGCGGCTCGATCTCGCCGCAGAGGCGCGCCTCGTCGGCTTCCTGTGGCGCGCGGCGCCGCGCTGCACGCTCGTCCACGACGTCTCCGACGGAGGGCTGGCGGTCTGCCTCGCCGAAGCGGCGATCCACTCCGGCGTCGGAGCCGAGCTCGCCCTCGACGACGACCCGCTGGCGCTCTTCGGCGAGGTGGGCGGAAGGGCGGTGCTCGCCTGCGCGCCGGAGCAGCGGGACGAGGTCATGCAGCTCGCGGGCGAGCTCGGCGTGCCGGTGCACGGCATCGGGCTGGCCGGCGGCGCTACCCTCCTCGGGGTGGAGCTATCGCGGCTCCGAAGCGCCTGGGCGGAGGCAAGCGACCTGTGAGAGCCACTGATAACGCGGCCGCGAAGCGGACGCCTTTAGGGGTGTTGAGCGATCGGAATCCGCGTGAGCGGATTCCGATCTGCGGGGGAGTAGCTGCCTGATGTGTGGTTTGTTCGGCATTCGCTCGGAGGAGCGGGACGTGGCGCGTCTCGCGTACTTCGGGCTGTTCGCGCTCCAGCACCGCGGCCAGGAGTCGGCCGGGATCGCGGTCTCGGACCAGGGACGCCTCACGGTCGTGCGGGACATGGGGCTCGTCGCGCAGGTGTTCAACGAGCAGCAGCTCCAGGCGCTCCCGGGCGAGGTCGCGATCGCGCACACGCGTTACTCGACGACCGGTGCGAACCGGTGGGCGAACGCGCAGCCGCTGATCCACCACGGGCGCGAGCGCACCGTCGCGCTCGGGCACAACGGCAACCTCGTGAACGTCGAGGAGCTTCGCTCCGAGCTCGAGGCGGACGGCGTGCAGCTCACGTCGGGGTCCGACTCCGAGGTGATCGCGGCGCTGATCGCTCGCGACCCCGTCACCGCTGGCGGAGGCAGTCGCGAACGCGATGCGCAGGCTCGAGGGCGCGTACTCGGTCGTCGCGCTCGTCGACGACACCGCTCGTGGCGTTCCGTGACCCGCTCGGGTTCCGGCCGCTCGCGATCGGGCAGCTCGGCGACGACTGGGTGATCGCCTCGGAGACCTGCGCGCTCGACCTCGTCGCCGCCGAGTTCGTTCGCGAGGTGCAGCCGGGTGAGGTCGTCTGGGTCGACGCCGGGGGGCTCCACAACGCGCAGGCGCTTCCCGCGGGCAAGAACGCGCTCTGCATCTTCGAGCACGTCTATCTGGCGCGACCCGACTCGCGGCTCGCCGGCGTGGAAGTGCACGGCGCCCGCGTGCGCATGGGAGAGACGCTCGCGCGCGAGGCGCCGGCCGACGCGGATCTCGTCATCGGCGTCCCCGACTCCGGCACGCCGGCTGCGATCGGCTTCTCGAAGGCGTCCGGGATCCCCTTCAACGAGGCGCTCATCAAGAACCGCTACGTGGCGCGCACCTTCATCCAGCCCGACCAGGCGATGCGCGAGCAGGGGATCCGGATGAAGTTCAACCCGCTCGACGAGGTCGAGGGGATGAGGATCGTCGTCGTCGACGACACCATCGTCCGCTCGAACACGATGCGCCAGCTCGTCGCCATGCTCATGGACGCCGGGGCGGCGGAGGTACACGTGCGCATCTCGTCGCCGCCCGTCGTCTCCCCGTGCTTCTACGGCATCGACTTCCCCGACGAGGACGATCTCCCCGCGGCCCACCGCTCTGTGGAGGAGATGCGCAAGCTCATCGGCGCGACCTCGCTCCACTATCTCTCCGTCGAGGGCATGACGGCCGCGACGGAGCTTCCGGAGGACTCGGTCTGCCGTGCCTGCTTCACGCGCGACTATCCGACGCGCGTGCCCGCGAAAGCCGAGAAGCACCGCTTCGAGCCCGCGAAGGCCTGAGGCGACCGCAGATCCCCTGATTGGCATAAGGCTCGGCGGAGCGCGTGCCGATATGCGAGTCATGGCGGACGACTCGGCCATCACGCACGTCCTGCTCGAGAGCCTCAGAGCGCGGCTTCGCGCGCGGCAGAGCCGTTCGGCGATCGAGCTCGCGGTGTGCGCGTCGATCGAGCCCGAGGCGGAGCAGCGGGCATGGGCGCTCGTCGCGCTCGCACACCGACTGCGCCGCGAGCGGTCGGGCGACCTCGCGCGGCTCGCCGTCGACGCCGCGATCGCAATCGACGCCGGCCCCGCCGTGACCCGTGCTGCGCGCACGGTCTCGGTATCCCTCCTCGCCGACGACGGCCACCTCGGTGCCGCTGCCGCCCTCGGCGAGCAGCTGCTCGCAGAAGCGCACGACCCGGGCGTCTTGAAGGCGCTGGCCCGTGTGTACTGGGAGCTCTGGCAGGAAACGTGCGACGAGGCCTGGCACGAGCGCTGGTGGAGTGTCAACGTGCTCCGGCACGACGGCCGCGAGCCGTCCGCCGCGTAGCGGCTCTCTAGCCCTCGCCGCTCAGCTCGTGCCAGCGGCGGTAGCGGACGGCGCGGCGCACCGTGCGCGGGTCGTGGCCGCGCTCGAGCAGCTCCTGCCTGATCTCGCCCTCCTGCGCCAGGCGCAGGAAGAGCCAGGCGATCGCGACGATGGTGACGACGGAGCCTTCGAGCATCATCAGCGACCCCGCGAGGCTCTGGTCCCCCTCCGGTGAGAGCCCGAGGTACTCGCCGTCCCCGTAGACGTCGTAGAAGACGCTGCCGCTCCACACGAAGACGTTGCCGAGCACGGTCGCGACCAGGCGTACGGCCACGACGTACCCGAGCTTGGCGCCGGTGCCGAACCACTCGGGCGCGGGCAGCGTCTCCAGCACCGGCAGCCAGAGGACGACTCCCGCGGAGAAGAAGGCGACGTGCTCGAGCGCGTGCACGGCGCCGTTCTCGACTGCGGCCTCGTACACCGCGGGGACGTGCCAGAGCGCGAGGTTCGCGGCCCAGATCGGGAGCGCGACGAGCGGGTTCGCGAGGACGCGGAGCCGCATGACCCCCGGAAGCGCGAGGAGCGGTCGGAGCACCGGCCCGGTCAGCCCGGCGAGGAGGCAGAGCGGGGCGAGATCGCCGAGCAGGAGGTGCTGCGCCATGTGGAAGGAGAAGAGCTCCTCCTCTCCGATCCTCGCGATCGGGGACGCGACGGCGATGAGGAGGAGCACGAGCCCGAGCACGAAGAGCAGGACTCTGCCAGATCGGGACGGGCTGGTCTCGCTTCGCGAGCGTCCGCACGCGGGTCCCGTACGCCACGGCGATCAGCGCGATCGGCGCGAGTTGCAGCAGGATCACGGCGGAGACCTCAAGCCGAGGTCAGGCTAAAGCCTGACCTCAGACTCCGGGGACGTAGACTCGCGCCGTGGCGAACGACCGCCCCACGTACGCCGCCGCAGGTGTCTCGATCGAGAAGGCCGACGCCGTCGCCGAGCGGCTTCGCGCCGCCGTCGAGTCGACCGGAGCTCGAGGCTTCGGCGCCTTCGCGGGCCTGCATCCGCTCGACGACAACCGGCTGCTCGCCGCCTCGACCGACTCCGTCGGGACGAAGCTCGTGCTCGCCCGCGCGCGCGGGGCCCTGCGGGCATGCGGGGTCGACCTCGCCGCGCACTGCGTGAACGACGTGCTGACCTGCGGCGCCGACCCGCTCTTCTTCCTCGACTACGTCGCCGCGAACCGCATCGACCTCGAGCAGGTCGCCGAGCTCGTCGACGGCGCGGCCGAGGCCTGCCGTGCCGCAGGCGTCGCGCTCATCGGCGGCGAGACCGCGGAGCTTCCCGGGATCTACCGCGAGGACGAGCTCGACTTCGCAGGGACGTGCGTCGGCATCGTCGAGCGCGACCGGCTGATCGACGGCTCGCGCATCGAGGCGGGCGACGCGGTCGTCGGCTTCCCCTCGAACGGCGTCCACGCGAACGGCTTCACGCTCGTCCGCCGCGTGCTCGAGACGGAGGACTACGCCGGAGACGACCTGCTGGCGCCGACACGCCTCTACCTCGACGACGTCCGCGCCCTGCGCGAGCGCACCGATGTTCGCGGACTCGCCCACGTGACCGGAGGGGGGATCCTCGGGAACCTCTCGCGCGTGCTCCCGGACGGCCTCGCCGCCGAGATCGACTGGCGCTCGTGGCAGCGCCCTGGAGTCTTCGACTGGCTCGCGCGGCACATCGACGAGACCGAGCTGCGCCGCGTCTTCAACCTCGGGATCGGCTACCTCGCCGTCGTCCCCGACCCGGGCGACGCGCTCGTCGTCGGGACGATCGTGCGCGCGTGATCGGCGTGCTCGTGAGCGGAGAGGGGACGAACCTGCAGGCGCTGCTCGACGCCCGGCTCCCCGTCGTCGCCGTCGCGTCGTCGACGCGCGACGCGCGCGCGCTCGACCGGGCTCGCGCGGCCGGCGTCCCCGCGGAGGCGTTCCCGCTCGACGAGTACCCGGACCGCGAGGCCCGCGACGCGGCGATGGCGTCGTGGCTCGAGGACCGCGGCGCGGAGCTCGTGGTCTGCGCCGGCTACATGCACCTGCTCCGCCCGGCGTTCCTCGATCGCTTCCCGGGACGCGTCGTGAACGTCCATCCGGCGCCGCTTCCCGAGTTCCCGGGGGCGCACCCGCTCGAGGACGTGCTCGCGGCGGGTGCCTCACATGCGGCAGCGACTGTTCACTTCGTGGACGAGGGCGTCGATACAGGACAGGTGATCGCGAGCGAGCCCGTCGCCGTCGAGCCCGGCGACACCGTGGAGACCCTGCGCGAGCGCGTTCACGCGGCCGAGCACCGGCTGCTGCCCGAGTCGTGCGCGAGCTGGTCGGCGAGGGCGAGGCAAGCCTCGCCCGGAGACGGGGCGATGCGAGCGCTCATCTCCACCTACGACAAGACCGGTCTCGTGCCCTTTGCGCGCGGGCTCGCGGGGCTCGGCTTCGAGCTCGTCGCGAGCGGCGGCACCGCGACCGCGCTCGAGGAGGCGGGCCTCGAGACGACGCGGGTCGAGGACGTCACCGGCTCTCCGGAGCTCCTCGACGGACGCGTGAAGACGCTGCATCCCCGCATCCACGCGGGGATCCTCGCGCGCCGCGACCAGCCCGACGACCTGGCTGCCCTGAAGGAGCAGGGCATCGAGCCGTTCGACCTCGTGTGCGTGAACCTGTACCCGTTCGAGCGAGCCGCGTTCGGTCTTCGCCTCGACGACGAGGCGGTCATCGAGCTGCTCGACATCGGCGGCCCCTCGCTCCTGCGCGCCGCCGCGAAGAACCACGCGCACGTGACGCCCATGTGCCGCCCGCAGGACTACGACGAGGTGCTCGAGGAGCTTCGCGAGCAGAACGGGACGACCACGCCCGAGACGCGGCGCCGGCTTGCATCCGTCGCCTTCGCGACGACCGCGGCCTACGACTCCGCGATCTCGCGCTGGTTCCAGGGCGACGAGGAGATGCCCGAGACCTTCGTCCCGACGTTCGACAAGACGCTCGAGCTCGCGTACGGCGAGAACCCGCAGCAGGGCGCCGCGTTCTACGCCGAGCGCGGCCGGCGCACGCACGTCCTCTCACGCGTGGAGCAGCTCGGGGGCAAGCCACTCTCGTTCAACAACGTCAACGACCTGTCGGCCGGACGGCTCCTCGTCCGCGAGTTCGACCACGCCTGCTGCGTGATCGTCAAGCACGCGAACCCGTGCGGAGTCGCGATCGCGGAGCGGATCGAGGACGCGTACGCGCGGGCCGTCGCCGCGGACCCGGTCTCGGCCTACGGCGGCGTCGTCGTGTTCAACCGTGCGATAACGGTCGCACTCGGCGAGGCGCTCGCGGATCAGTTCGTCGAGGTGCTCTTCGCGCCGGGCTACGACGAGCAGGCGATGCAAGCGCTCGCCCGCAAGGACTCGGTCAGGATCCTCAACGACACCGAGCGCCGCGCTCTCGTCGAGACCGAGCGCGACTATCGGCGAGTTCTCGGCGGCCTGCTCGTGCAGGACCGGGACTGGTCGCTTCCGGAGCGTGGGGACATGGAGGTCGCCTGCGGCGAGGTCCCGGGCGACCAGTGGCTCGACCTGCTCTTCGCCTGGCGCGTGGTGAAGCACGTGGCGTCGAACGCGATCGTCATCGCGCGGCGGGGTCAGACCCTCGGGATCGGCGCAGGCCAGTCGAGCCGCGTCGACGCCGTGCGCCTCGCGGTCGAGAAGGCGCGCGCGCTCGGCCACGACCTCGAGGGAGCCGTGCTCGCGTCGGACGCGTTCTTCCCGTTCGCGGACGGGGTCGAGGCCGCACTCGAGGCGGGGGTTGCCACGATCATCCAGCCCGGCGGCTCCAAGCGGGACGAGGAGGTCGCAGAAGCGGTCTCGAAGGCGGGCCGCGCGATGGTCCTCACAGGCCGCCGGCACTTCCGGCACTAGGACGGGCGAGTCCCTACAACTTCGTGATCGCGTCGCCGGGACGCACGGTACCGCCCTCGATCGACGCGCACGTACATCCCGCGCAGACGGAGCGCGCGGCCGGACTTCCCGTTCACGAAGCGGATCGCGGCCGGGCCGAAGCGCTCGGTGAACTTCGCGCAGCCGGTGTGCGGGAGCTCGGTCACCTCGACGACCGCGGAGCCGACGGCGAGCCTCGTTCCCGGCGGGAGGTTCTCCGGCCGGAGGTCGAGGTCGACGTAGAGCTGGTCGCCGGCGAGCGCCCAGCGCTCGCGGTCGCCGCCCGCGACGAGCGCGATCACGCGCGCGTTCATCAGCGTGAGCTGCGCTCCCGGATGCGGGGAGCCGTCCGCGGTCTGGCTGCTCCCACGCCTGACCCAGTCGTCGCCGACGAGCCCTTCGTGGACGTCGAGGACGCCCTCCTCGAGCACCTCGCGCTCTCCTTCGGAGGGACGGCGGACGACGAGCTCGACCGTGCCCAGGGACGCAGGCGCGGCGAGGATCTCCGGAAGCCCTGCCTGCAGGTCCTCGGTACCGATGTACAGCGACATCGTCCGGACGCTAGCTGATCCTGTTGCGGTTTCTCAGGACGCGGCGAACGCGCGCACGGCCGCGGCGAAGCGCTCGTACAAGGGGCGCTTCCTGCCGGTCGCGTCGAGGAGACCGCTCTGCCACGTGTTGTGCTCGGAGTCCGCGAACGTGAACCAGACGAACATCTCCACCCTCGGCTCCGCGGCGGCGAGCTCGATCGCCCGCTCCGCTCGCTCGGCCTGGACGTCCTGCGGCACGCCGAAGGGCTCCGCCGGGGCGACCTCGTACCCGAACTCCGTGATCCAGAGCGGGATGTCGTCCCGCCCGAACCACGTCTCCAGCGCTCGCGCGAAGCGGCCGAGCGACGGCAGTGTCACGTTCGGCCAGTGCGCGGCGCCGTCGGGTGGGACGCCCGGGGAGATCGGATACGGGTGGTGGGCCCACGCGTCGAACTCGAGATCCTCCCTGGCGAGAAGCTGCGCGAACCGTGCCGGCGAGTGTCGGTCCTGGCCGGGGCCGGGCGACGGTGCGTCGCGGCCGTGCGAGCCGGTCTCGCCGATCGCGACGAGCGCGTCCTCGTTCGCCTCTTTGATCCCCTCGTACGCCGCGCGGTAGAGCGCGGCATACGTCCGCGGAGCGACCGAACGACCGCGCGCGTCGAACTGAGGCGTGAGGAAGAGATTGGTGTTGGGCTCGTTCCAGATCGAGTAGCGGCGCACCGACGGGTAGCGCGCGGCGAGACCGTGCGCGAAATCACGCAAGGCGTCGAGATCGGTCGGCGCGTGGTTCGGCCCTTGCCCGCCGTTGGCCCATGCGGGCGTGCCCCAGATCGTGAACAGCACCTCCATGTCCCGTGCCTCCGCTCCGGCGACGAGCTCGTCGAGCTCGTACATCCGCGGGACGACGAACGGCCGGCGTCCGCGTGCGGGACGCTCGGGAGCGGCGACGTCCCAGCGGACGAGGGCGCGAACGAGGCGCGCGCCGCTCGCCCGGGCGCGGTCGAGCATCCTCGCCCGCGACGGACGCCAGCGGAAGCTCGCGTCGTCCATGAAGCCGACCAGCATCGGCTCGGTGCGCTCGGGCTCAGGAGCAGGCGTGGTCTCCTCGGCCGGCGTCGGAGCCTCGTCCTCGGGCGGCACGGCGGGCGGCGTGAAGACCGGGGTCTCCGTGTCCTCCGCGATCGCAGGCGCTCGCTTCTCTTCGGGTGCGGTCGCGGTCGTCGGCGTCGGCGTCGGCGGCGCAGCTCGATTCTCCGGAGCGTCCCGAAGGAGCGTCGCGGCTCCGACGCCCGTGGCGGCGAGCGCGACGACAGCTGCGAGCAGGGCTGCGCGGCGTCGGGTCACGCGACTGAGTCTGGATGTCGGGTTGGTCGGCATGCGAATGACGTTCGTATGAGAGGGCCCTCGCCTGCCGGGCTCCGAAGGGTAGCCGAGCGCGTTCGGATCGTTCCCGGCCGAAGTAGGCTTCCGCGATGGCGCGTCGCGAGTACCCGACCGTCCTCGAGCTCGTCGGCTCGACGCCGATCGTCCGGCTCGAGCGGTTGTCTCGCGACGTCCCTGGAGATCTTCTCGCAAAACTCGAGTTTCTAAACCCCGGCGGCTCCGTCAAAGACCGCATCGGGCTCGCGATGATCGAGGCAGCCGAGCAGGACGGGCGCCTGCGGCCGGGGGGAACGATCGTCGAGCCGACCTCGGGCAACACCGGCGTCGGCCTCGCGATGGCGGCGGCGCTTCGCGGCTACCGCTGCATCTTCGTCATGCCGGACAAGATGAGCCAGGAGAAGATCTCGATGCTGCGCGCGTACGGCGCCGAGGTCGTCATCACGCCGACCGCCGTCGAGCCGGACTCCCCGGAGAGCTACTACAGCGTCTCCGACCGCCTCGCCGAGGAGATCCCGGGAGGCTTCAAGCCCGACCAGTACTCGAACCCGGCGAATCCGGAGGCGCACTACGAGACCACCGGGCCGGAGCTCTTCGAACAGACCGACGGCGGCGATGTAGACGCGGTCGTGATCTCGGTCGGCACCGGCGGCACGATCACCGGCGTCGGCCGCTACTTCAAGGAGCACGGCTCGGGCGCGCGCATCGTCGCCGTCGACCCCGAGGGCTCGGTCTTCACCGCGGACGAGGAGCATCCGATGGGGCCGTACCTCGTCGAGGGGATCGGCAAGGAGCGCTGGCCGGACACGCTCGACCCGGAGGTCGTGGACGAGTGGGTGCGGGTCTCCGATCGCGACTCGTTCCTCGTCGCGCGCAGGCTGGCTCGCGAGGAGGGGCTGCTCGTCGGAGGCTCGACCGGCTCGACGGCCTGGGCCGGCATGGAGGTCGCGAAGCGATTGGGGCCGGAAGCGCGCGTCCTCATGATGTTCCCGGACTCGGGCCGCTCGTACCTCTCGAAGCTCTACGACGACAACTGGATGCTCCAGTACGGCTTCCTCGAGCGGACGACCGCGCCGCCCGCGGTCGAGGAGGTGCTCCGCTTCCGGCGCGTCGGGCACGAGACGCCGGACCTCGTCACGATCGGCTCGCACGAGAAGGTCGGCGCGGCGATCGACTTGATGCAGCGCTACGGGATCTCGCAGCTTCCTGTCTGTTCGCCACGACAGTGCGGACTCACTTGCCGACGTCGTCGGCTCGCTGCAGGAGCGCAGCCTGCTCGAGCGGGTGTTCAAGAACGGGGACGCGCTGAACGAGGACGTCGCGGTCGCGATGCAGCCTCCGCTGCCGGCCGTCGACGCCGATGCGTCGCTCGACGAGGTCTACGAGGGGCTCTCAGGCCCGGCCGCGGCGGTCGTCGTCGCGAGCGACGGACGACCGACGGGGATCCTCACACGGTCTGATCTGCTGGAGTTCCTCGCGGCGCGGCGTTCTCAGGTCGAACCGCCCGCCTAGGCGTCTCCGCCCGGACGGCGGCGTAGACCGCGCCGATGATGAGCAGCGCGCCCGCGAACGTCCACGGGCTCGGGCGCTCGCCGAGGAGCGCGACGCCGAGGGCGATCGCGACGAGCGGGTTCACGTACTGGTGCGTCACGACGAGCGAGATCGGCGCCACACGGAGGAGCCACGCGTACGCCGTGAAGCCGATGATCGAGCCGACGATCACGAGGTAGACCCACGCCGCGATCGAGTCGGCCGCGAACGTCGCCGAGCCGAGCTCGCCCCACTCGCCGAACGCGAGCGCGCCGAGCGTCAGGAAGAGGCCGCCCGCGAGCATCTCGTACACCGCGGCGACGAACGGGTCGCGCGGCATGCCGAGTCGGCCGCTGAAGAACGAGCCGAGCGACCAGGAGATGGACGCCGAGATCATGATCGCGAGGCCGATCGCGGTCGACCCGCCGCCGAGCCCGGGCGCGACGACGAGCCCGAGACCGACGAGGCCCGTCAGCGTCGAGAGCCGCGTCGCACGCGCGACGTCCTGGCCCGCGGCGAGTCGCATGAGGATGATCTGGAGGGGCACGGTCCCGGCGATCATCGCCGCGATGCTCGAGTCGATCCGCGTCTCCGCGACGTGGACGAGCCCGACGCCGAGGGTCAGGAGGAGCAGGCCGGCAGCTGCGCTGCCGACGAGCTCGCGTCGGCGTCACGCGCAGGCTGGTGCCGCGCAGCGCGAGCACGGCGGCGAGGATCGAGCCGGCGACGAGGAAGCGGCTGCCGCCTGCGAGGAGTGGCGGGATGGTGTCCACGGCGACCTTGATCCCGAAGTAGGTCGACCCCCACACCACCCAGACGGTGAGAAGGGCGATCCAGACGCGCTTGGCGGGAGCGGTCACAGGTGGGAGAACGCGCGCGGGTCCACGGGTGTGAGAACGACAGCGAAGCCGGTGGCACTCCGCAGCGCTATGCCGTCTGCTGCTCGTGTCGAGCGGCGCGGCTAATGGTCGCGGCGTCTAGCCTCCCGCCGTGGCTGCCGACGCGCTTCCCGAGGGCTGGCTCGACGAGCTGGCGGCGTTCCTCGCGATCCCCAGCGTGAGCGCGGATCCGGCGCATGCGGCCGACGTGCGACGGGCCGCGGAATGGGTCGGGGCGAAGGTCGAGTCGCTCGGCGGCGAGGCCGAGGTGCGCGAGGACGGCCGCTTGCTCGTGAGCGAGATCCCGGGGGCGGCTGGTTCCCCGACGGTCCTGGTGTACGGCCACTACGACGTCCAGCCGCCGGACCCGCTGGAGCTCTGGGAGTCGGACCCGTTCGTCGCCGAGCCGCGCGGCGAATGGCTCTACGCGCGCGGCGTCGCCGACGACAAGGGGCAGCTCTGGATGCAGCTGAGGGCGATCGAGTCGCTCGCGGCCGAGGGAGAGCTGCCCGTGACCTTCCGGGTCGTCTGCGACGGGGAGGAGGAGACCGGCGGCGACGCGATCTCGCGCTTCCTCGACGACGACGACCGCCGCGTCGACGCGTGCGTCGTCCTCGACGGCTGGATGAAGACGCGGAACACGCCCGAGCTCGTGGTCGCGACCCGCGGTCTCGTCGCGCTCGACGTCGACGTCAAGACGGGAGACCGCGACCTTCACTCGGGCCACTACGGTGGAACGGCGCTGAACGCGATCCACGCGCTCGCGCAGGCGCTCACCTCACTCTTCCCGCGCGACGGCCGGCTGCCGGAGCCTTTGCGCGCCGGGGTCTCGCCGCCGGACGAGGACGAGATCGCGGGCTGGCAGGACCTGCCGCCGGGTGCAGAGGAGCTCGCCCGCGTCGGCGCCGTCCCCCTCGACCCGAAGGCCGCGGAGGAGTTCTACGTGCGCGCGTTCGTGGAGCCGTCCGTCGACGTCACCGGCATCCTCGGGGGCAAGCCCGGCCTTCGGAACACGACGCTCGTCTCTCGTGCGTCGGCGGGAGTGACGATCCGCGTCGCTCCCGGCCAGGATCCCGAGGAGCTCGCAGCAGCGGCCGAGCGCCTTCTTCGCGAAGCCCTCCCGCAAGGCGCGAGCATGGACGTCGCGGTCGAGTCCACACCCCCGGCCGTCCTCCCGCGCGACACCGAGGCGCTCCGGCTCGGGCGCGAGGCGTTCGCAGGCGTCTTCGGCCGTCAGCCGCTGATCGTGCGTGCCGGCGGCACGCTTCCCATCCTCGCCGCGCTCGCCCGCCGCCGGATCCCGACGGTCATGGCCGGGCTCGCGCTGCCGGACAGCCACACGCATTCGCCGAACGAGCGCATGCTCCTCGAGACCTTCTCGCTCGGCGTCGCCGCCGCACGCGAGACGTACCGCGCGCTGGCAGCCCTCTGAACGACTCGGTACCCTCGTCAGCCATGCGAAGGCGCCTCGGGGCAGGGCTCGCCGTCGCCGGTCTGCTCGCGCTCGTCGCCGGCTCCCACTCGGGCGCCGTCGTCGCGCAGCTGCCCGACGACAGGCCGAACATCGTCGTCATCCAGACCGACGACCAGACAGCGGACTCGCTGCGGTACATGGCGAACGTCAACCGGCTGCTCGTCAGGCAGGGCGTGCGCTTCGACAAGAACTTCGCGTCGTACCCGCTCTGCTGCCCCTCTCGCGCGACGCTGCTGACCGGGCAGTACGCCCACAACCACGGCGTCCGCGGGAACCAGCCTCCGCTCGGCGGCTACGTGCGGCTCGACCACTCGAACACGCTGCCGGTCTGGCTCCAGCAGGCCGGGTACCAGACCTCCTTCGTCGGGAAGTACCTGAACGGCTACGGGGAGGGGGAGGGCGGCCGCGAGGAAGTACCGGCCGGCTGGAGCGACTGGCGTGCGCTGGTCAGGACGCCGGGGAAGGGGACCCAGTCGTACGTCGGGTTCACGCTGAACGAGAACGGCGGCCTCGTCGACTACCCGCCGAACCAGGCGAACTACCAGACGGATGTCTTCACCCGGAAGGCCGTGAGCTCGATCCGGAGCGGCGTGGCGTCGGGCTCCCCGTTCTTCCTCTACCTCGCGTACTTCGCGCCGCACAGCGGCCTGCCCAGGGACGAGGACGACGCGCGCGCCACCGGCGTCTCGCTGACTCCCTCGCCCGCCGCGCGCCATCGCGACGCGTTCGCGGCGGAGCCGCTCCCGTTCCCGCCCTCCTACGACGAGGTCGACGTCTCCGACAAGCCGCCCGCGATCAAGAGGTTCGGCCGGCTGACGCTCGCACAGACGCTGGCGGTCACGGAGTCGTACCAGCAGCGGCTCGAGTCGCTGCTCGCGGTCGACGAGGGAGTCGCGCAGATCGTCGAGGCGTTGCGCGCCGAGCGCCAGCTCGCGAACACGCTCATCGTCTTTACGTCCGACAACGGTTTCA
The DNA here is from genome assembly GCA_963716605.1 of uncultured Actinomycetes bacterium. Classification (GTDB taxonomy): domain Bacteria; phylum Actinomycetota; class Thermoleophilia; order Gaiellales; family Gaiellaceae; genus GMQP-bins7. The sequence goes on from CAVQTO010000002.1 coordinate 742,695, forward strand.
TGCAGGGAGAGCACCGTGTCATGCCCGACCGCGGCAAGGGCTTCGCGTACGAGCCGTCCGCCCGCATTCCCCTGGTGCTGCGCGGGCTCGACCTGCCTCGCGGTCGTCGCGTGAGCGACGTCGTCGCCAACATCGACCTCGCGCCGACGGTTCTCGCGCTCGCGAGGGCGACCCCCGGCCGCGTCGTGGACGGCCGCTCGCTGCTGCCGCTGGCGCGCGACCCTCTGGCCGACTTCGGGCGCGACCTCCTGCTCGAGTCGGGCCACTTCCTGGGTATCCGCACGGACCGCTATGCCTACATCGCGTACTACCGCCGGGTGTGGGAGCTGTACGACCTCCAGAAGGACCCGCACCAGCTGGAGAGTCGCCACCGCGACCCGGCGCTCCGCGAGATCCGCCTCGAGCTCGAGCGGCGGCTCAACGACCTCGGGACCTGCTCCGGTGCGAGTTGCCTCCGCGATCCTCGGGTGCAGCTGCGCCTGGCTGCGGCGGGACGCTCGGTGCGCGCGAATGTCGCGGGGGCCGACGCCCGCTGGGTTTCCGCGACGCGCTTCTACGTCGACGGGAGGCGGGTCGCCGCCGACAACCGCGCGCCTTTCGCCGCGACGCTCCCGTCGACGCTCTTCCAGAGCCCGACCGCGACCGTCCGCGTTCGCGTGCGCACGACGGACGGGCGCGGAGTCACGATGACGCGCCAGATCCCCCTGCACTAAGGGAGGCCAGGCCTTCCACGGTTGTCCCGAGAGGTGGAAGGCCTGACCTGGATCGACGGCCGCTACGGCAGCGGTGGGAACTCGATGTCGGTCGTGATCGTGCCGACCTCGACCGCCCGCAGAACGACCTCCGAGACCGACGCGCCCATGACGTTCCCCGACGCCGAGCAGGCAAGGCGCACCGAGCCCGGCTCGGAGAGCTCCTTGCTGACGAGGAGCGTGATGACCTCGCTCTCGCCCGGGCTACCGACCGGTGCGAGCAGGAGACCCGCGAAGTCGTTCGCCGGCGAGCCCTGCTCCAGCGAGCAGAACACCCGGACGGGGTCGTCGGCAGCCGTGCCCTGGCTGCCAAGCTGGGCCTTCGCCGTGACCACGTACTTGCCGGCCGGAAGGTCGAGCGTCGTGATCTCCGTGGGCTCGCCCGTGGGCTGCACGGACGCAGTCCCCCCGCGCAGTGCGACGAACGCATCCGACAGCTGCGCCGGCGGCGGCGCGGGCGGGCCGGTTGCCGACGACCACGAGAGCGGGCTCTCGTTCGACTTGCAGGTCTTGCCCCCCTCGGTGTCGATGACCCTCAAGTGGCCATCGCGGTCGGCGCAGGCATGGATCGTCCCGCTCGAGTCCGGGATCGCGGCCCATGCGGCCGACGCGACGACTGCGACCGCGGCAATCGCGATGGCGACGACGCCGATCTTCCAGTAACCCGTCTTGAGCTGTCTGGCCACGCGCTTCACCTCCGTTGTTGGGAGTTCAGGTTCGTGCCCGCATCTCACGGGACGCTCAACGCGCGGTGACACGCGCTCGCGCAGCCGCGATCGCTCTCCCGCCGACACGCGTCGAATGTCGCTCGGATCCCCCTGACAAGCAGTCGAGATATCGCAGAACAGCCTGCTTCTGTCAACTCTCGGGTCGGAATGTGCCCAATTTGGACACGAGCGCGAGTCTGCAAGCACTGCACGAGTCGCTCCTGCAGGCCGGCCTAGACGGTACTTTCCGATCTGGCAGGCTGGCAGGGTGATCCTCCGCGAGCCGGCGCTGAAGCTCGATCCGCGCGTCCAGCGGCTCTGGATGGTCGAATGGGTCGGCATCGCCGCCGCCGCCGCGCTGGCGACCCTCGTCGTGGTCATGCCGCTCGCGGCCTCGGACAGCGAGCTCGCCGCTATCGGCGTCGGTGTGATCGGAGCGATCCTGTCGCTCGGCCTCGCCGTGGTCGCCGTCGTCCAGCCGGGGCTCGCGTACCGCCGCTTCGGCTACGAGGTCACCGAGCTCGGTCTCTACGTCGCCCGCGGGCGTCTCTGGCGGCGCTGGCAGGTCGTCCCGCACGCGCGGGTCCAGACCGTGGATACGAAGCGCGGCCCGCTCCAGAGGTACTTCGGGCTCGTGTCGGTCGAGGTCACGACCGCTTCGGCGAAGGGCGGAACGGACGTGCCTGGCCTCGACGTCGAGGTCGCGAACAGCCTTGTCGAGGAGCTGGCCCGGCGCGCGGGGATCGAAGAAGGCACGTGACCGCCGACGGCGTCACGCCTGGGCGCCTCCATCCGCTCGCGATCGTGGTCTTCGCGCGGGGGATGATCCGCGCAAGCATCATCCCGGTCCTCGTCATCGCGTTCGCGTGGCGGCCGGCGTTCGTCGTCCCGGGCTTCCTCGCGCTGCTTGCGATCGGCGCCGCGATCGTCGTCCTCGAGTGGCGTCGGTTCACGTACCGGATCGAGGGGACGCGACTGGTCATCGAGCGCGGCGTCCTCCGCCACTCGACGCGCGTCGTCCCGCTCGAACGCATTCGAGGCGTCGAGCTCCAGGCGCCCTGGCTGCATCGCCTGCTCGGTCTCGTCCGCGTCGACGTCGAGGCCGCGGCGGGCGGTTCCGACAAGGCCGAGCTCTCGCTCGTCGCGGTCACGGCGGCGGAGGGCGAGCGGATGCGGCGGGCTCTGCTCGCAGGCTCTCGCCCGCAGGAGGCCGCGCGAGGAGGAGGTGCCGGCACGCGTTCTCTACCGAGCAGGCCCGCGAATCCTCGTCGTCGGCGGTCTCACCAGCGGCCGCCACATCCTCGCGCCGCTCGTCGTCATCAGCGTGCTCGCGAACTTCGCCGACGACCTGCCAGGCGACTTCGTCGAGGATCTTCTCGGCTCCGCGGCCGACCGCGCGCCGACCGACGTTCTCGGCATCTCGTTGCTGGTGGTCGTCGCCGTGCTGCTCGCCGGCGCTCTCGCTGCAGCGGGCTCGCTCCTCGCCGACTGGGACTTCGAGCTCGCCGACGACGGCGAGCGGCTCGTCGCGCGCCGAGGGCTGTTGACGAGGCGCTCGGTCGTGATCGACCGCGCTCGCGTGCGCGGGATCGACCTCCGCGACTCGCCGCTCCGCCGGGCATTCGGCCTCGTCGGAGTGCGGGCCGTGGCGGGCGGGATCGGCGGCGGGAGATCGGGCCGCGCCGTCCTCGCGCCGGTGATCTCCAGGGCGGAAGCGCGCGCCCTGCTCCGCGACCTCGACCCGGATACACGCCTCGACGCCTCCCTCGAGCCGCATCCGCCGGCGGCACGCACGCGGCGGATAGTGCGCGCGATCGTGCTGCCCGCTGCGTTTGCAGTCGGCGCCCTCGCTGCAGGCTCGGTCTGGGTGGCCGCGGCGCTGGCCGTGCTCGCAGCGGCGGGGATTGCGCTCGGGATCGACCGCTACCGTCAGCTCGGTCACGGTTTCGACGGCGGCCGCGTGACCGTCCGTGAGGGCTCGCTCACGCGCACGTGGACGTCACTCGACCCGGCCGCGGTCGTCTCCTACGCCGTCGAGCGCTCCCCGTTCCAGGCCCGCACCGGCCTCTGCACGGTCAACCTCCACCTCGGCCAGGGCGCCGGCACGCGCCGCGTCCTCGACTGCTCGGAGGAGCAGGCCGCGAGCCTCCTCGCGCGGCTCGACGCGCCACTCCTTCGCCCGTTCGTCACCCCGCGTCCGGCGGCTGTCACCGGTGACTCAGTCCCAGCGGCGTGACAGCCGGAACGCGGCGTTGATGAGCCCGACGTGCGAGTACGTCTGCGGGAAGTTGCCCGACTGCTCGAGCGTCTCCGGGAGGATGTCCTCGGAGTAGAGCCCGAGGCCGTTGTGACAAGGACAGGAGCCGCTCGAAGAGCTCTCGCGCCTCGTCCGTTCGCCCCAGCAGCGCCAGCGCCTCGACGAGCCAGAAGGAGCACACCGTGAACGCGGCCTCCATGCGGCCGAAGTCGTCGGGCGTCGCGTAGCGGCGCAGGAGCCCGCCGTCGACCGACAGCGCCTTGCGGATCGCGTCGACGTGGGAGGCCGCGCGAGGGTCCTCGGCGTCGAGGTACCCGACGTGGACGGCGAGCAGGTTCACTGCGTCGAGCTGCGGCTCGCCGGCCACCTGGGTCAGCGCGCCGATCTCGTCGTTCCAGCACTGCGTCTCGAGCAGCTCCGCCGCCGCGCGCCTCGACCGTCCGCGCCCGCTCCGCGAGCTCGTCGGCGCCGAGCGCCTCCGCCACCTCGACCGCGCGCCGCGAGCCCGCCCAGTGCATGAGCACCGTGAAGGTGTGCAGCCGCGTGCGGTCGCGGAACTCCCACGGCCCGGCGTCCGGCTCGTCGAGCCGCGCCTCGATCTGCGCGAGCAGCCCCTCCACGGTCTCGATCGCGGTGTGCGGCGGCACCGAGCCGACGAAGCGCATGTCGAGGAAGAGCCTGCGAGATCGCGAGCACCATCTCCCCGTACACGTCGTTCTGCACGTGCTCGAACGCCTGGTTGCCGACCCGCACGGGCTTCTCCCCGTTGAAGCCGGAGAGGTGGTCGAGCTCGACGCTCGGGCGCGTCCGGGCTGCCGTTCAGCCGGTACGCCGGCTGGAGCACGCCCTCGCTCTCCTCGGCGAGGTTGCGCAGGTACTCGAGGAAGCGCTCCATCTCCTCCGAGTGGCCGAGCCGCTCGAGTGCGTTCAGGGTGAAGTAGGCGTCGCGGAGCCAGCAGTAGCGGTAGTCCCAGTTGCGCCCCGAGCCCGGGTACTCGGGCAGGCTCGTCGTCGTCGCGGCGAGGAGCGCGCCCGTGTCCTCGTACTGGTGCAGCTTGAGCGCGAGCGCCGAGCGGATGACCTCGACCTGGTAGTCGCGCGGCACGCGCGTTCCCTTGACCCAGCGCGCCAGTGGTCGAGCGTGCGCTCGAGGAAGCGCTCGGCGGTGTCCTCGAGCCCCGCTTCGAGCGGCTGTCCCCAGGTCAGCACGAGGTGGCGGTCGCGCTCGAGCAGGAACGGGCGCTCGTCCTCGATGTACGCGAGCGGGACGTTCGTCGTCAGGCGTACCGGCGCGGGGAAGCCGCGGTACTCGACGTGGTTCGAGGCGGCCCAGCTCGTCGGCTCGAGGAGGCCGTACTCGTAGACCGGCTTGCAGCGGACGACCGCGCGCGGCTCGCCCGAGAGCGGCCGCATGACGCGAACGAGCATCGGCGGCTTGAAGTAACGGTCGAAGAGCGTGAACCGCGGCGCGAAGTCGTAGACCTCGAAGTCGCCGTTCGGGGTCGAGAACACCGTGCGCAGGACGTTCGTGTTCTCGACGTAGGCCTGGCTCACGTGCGTCGGCGTCCACGCCTTCGATCGCGAACACGCCGCCCTTCTCGCGGTCGAGCAGCGGGCCGAAGACGAAGCTCGAGTCAGGCCGCGGCCAGCACATCCACTCCACCGAGCCGTCGCGGACGAGCGCGCTGTAGGCGCAGTTGCCGATGATGCCGAGGCCGCGGACCACGGGCGAAGCCTAGGCTGTAGCGACCGATCGACGCTCCAGAGGAGGAGACGCTGGCCCGAAGCCCCGGACATCACACGCTCGTGATCGCGAGCAACCGCCTGCCGGTGCGGCTGACGCCCGAGCGAGGAGGGACGCTCGACGTGCGCCCGTCGGCGGGCGGGCTCGCCTCCGCGCTGCGGGCCGTGCGAGGCGACTCGGTCTGGATCGGCTGGCCGGGGACGGTCGTGCGCGAGTCGCTTCAGGCGGAGGCGACCGAGCGTCTTGCCGCGGACAACCTCGTGCCCATCTTCCTCTCCGCGGGCGAGGATCGACGACTTCTACGACCGCGTCTGCAACGACACGCTGTGGCCGCTCCTGCACTACTTCGGCGACCGGCTCAGGCTGACGCCGGAGGCGTGGGAGCGCTACGTCCACGTCAACGAGCGCTTCGCGGACGCGATCCTCGAGCACACGGGCCCGGGCTCGCGCGTGTGGATCCACGACTTCCACCTCATGCTCGTGCCGGCGATGCTGCGCCGGCGCGCGCCCGACCTCGTCATCGGCTTCTTCCTGCACACGCCCTTCCCCTCGTCCGAGGTCTACCGTCTGCTCCCGGCGCGCGAGGAGGTGCTGCGCGGGCTGCTCGGAGCGGACTACGTGAGCTTCCAGGTGGGCGACTACGCGCGGCACTTCCGCTCGTCGTGCCTGCGCATCCTCGGCCTCGACTCCGTCCCCGACTCGATCGAGGTCGGACGGGCGCCCGGTCGGCATCGGCGTCGACCCGATCGGGATCGACACGGCGGGGTTCATCGAGACGCTGAAGGATCCCGAGACCGCTCGCCTGCTCGCCGAGCTCGACAAGCAGTACGAGGGCCGCAAGCTCATCCTCGGCGTCGAGCGGCTCGACTACACGAAGGGCATCCCGCACAAGCTGCTCGCGTACGAGCGCCTGCTCGAGCGGGAGCCGGAGCGCGCGCGCACGACGACGATGCTCCAGGTACTCGTCCCGTCGCGGCTCGAGAGCCCCGAGTACCGGCAGCAGCGGGACGAGATCGAGCTCCTCATCGCTCGCATCAACGGCCGCTTCGGGCAGCCCGGGCAGACGCCGGTCGAGTACCTCCACCGCGACATCTCGAAGGCCGGTCTCGTCGCGCTGTACCGGCGCGCGGACGTGATGATGGTGACGCCGCTCCGCGACGGGATGAACCTCGTCGCGCACGAGTTCGTCCTCTGCCAGTCGGAGCCCGGGCTTCCGAGCCGCTGGCGCGGCTCGCTCGTCCTCTCGGAGCTCGCGGGCTCGGCGCAGGTGCTGCCCGGGCGCTGCGCTCGTCAACCCCTGGGACGTGGACGACGTCGTCGAACGGCTCGGCACGGCGCTCGAGCTCTCGCTCCCGGAGCGCAGGCGGCGGCTCGAGACGATGGCGAGGCGCGTGGACGCGCTCGACTGCCGCAAGTGGGCCGACGGGTTCCTCACGCGGCTCGGGCGGCACTCGCGGCGCGACCGGCGGCGAAAGACGCCGCCCGACGTCGAGGGCGAGGTCAAGGAGCGGCTCATGCGCCGGTTCGTGCGCGCGCGCTCGCGGACGATCATGCTCGACTACGACGGCACGATCCGCGAGATCGAGCCGCATCCGGACCTCGCGATCCCCACGCGCGAGATCCGCGCGCTGCTGCGCGAGCTGGCTGCGCTTCCACGGACCGACGTCCACATCGTCAGCGGCCGGCGCCGCCGGAACCTCGAGCAGTGGCTCGGCCAGCTCCCGATCCACCTCTGCGCGGAGCACGGCTACCTCGCACGCGAGCCCGGCGGGGAGTGGCGCACGCTCCTCGACCTCGACCTCTCCTGGATGCGCCCGATCGAGCGGCTCCTGCGCCGGGTCGCCGCGGACGTCCCCGGCGCGCACGTCGAGCGGAAGGCGTGCAGCGTCGCGTGGCACTACCGCGAGGCCGAGCCGGAGTACGGGTCCTGGCGCGCGCACGAGCTCCTGAACGACCTCGGCCAGCACCTCGCGAGTGCGCCCGCCGAGGTGCTCCAGGGGCATCGCGTGATCGAGGTGCGCGCCCGCGGCGTGGACAAGGGCGTCTACGTGCGGAGCATCTTCCCGGAGGCCAAGGAGCAGACGCGGTTCGTGATCGGGCTCGGGGACGACCGCACCGACCACGACCTGCTCGACGCGCTCCCGCAGGGGTCGATCGCCGGGCATGTCGGCGGCCTGCTCCCGAGCACGCGCACGAACGGCGGCCCGCGCGACCATGTCCACATCACCGGGCCTGGCGAGGTGCGGGCGCTCCTGCGCGAGCTCGCGGCCGCGCTCACCGACCAGGCCGCCGCGCGCGCCGCGTCCTAGCCGCAGGCACCGCGAGCCGTGCGGGCCCTGTGTCGCGGGCAGCGCCAGGGCACGCACTTCGGACTCGCGGCTGTCCCTTGTTGGACGGGCTCATGCTGGATGCATGCGCTCAAGAGATACTCAAAGCCGGCGCCGGCGGATTGCCTCAGGCGGGAACGGCGGTGCGGCGCCGGAAGGCGGCTGAGTGGCCGCGCGCGTTCGCCTCGCGGAGCTCGTCCTCGTCGAGCGCGCCGATCCGGAGCAGGAGCTCGAACTCGTCTCGCAGGTGCGTGCGCATCATCTCCGGGCCGTCGGTCGCGATCGTGAAGGCCACGCCGTGCTCGACGAACGCGCGGATCGTGTCCCGCACCGCCTCGTCGTCCGGCAGCGCCTTGGTGAGGAGGTTCGAGGTGGGGCAGATCTCGAGCACGGTGCCTGCAGGTCGCGGAGCGACGCGCATCAGCTCCGGGTCGCTCGCCGCGAGGATCCCGTGCCCGATCCGCTCCGGCCGCAGCGACTCGACGACCTCGCCGATCTCCTCGCGGCCCATGTCGCCGCCCTCCTCGCCGACGTGGATCGTCACCCCGAGCCCCGCCTCGCGCGCCGTCTCGACCATCGGCGCGAGCTGCGTGTAGTCGTAGCGCGCGCCGAGCGGCCTCGGCCCCGCGATGTCGACGCCCACGACCCCGCGGCTCGACCAGCGGATCGCCTTCTCCACGATGATCTCGTTCAGACGCCGGTCGAACGTGCGGTCCATCATCAGGATCAGGCCCGCGCGCATGTGCGGGTACTCGAGGCTCGCGAGGTCGAGCCCGCGGATCGCCGCGAGGATGATGTGGTCGAGGTCGCGCTCGCCGCCGCGGTTTCGCTTCATCGGGTTGAAGCGGAGCTCGAGCGTCGTGATGTGCTGCGAGCGGTAGGCGCCGCCGATCGCGCCGTGCACCGAGCGCTCGACCGCGAACGGCGAGGACTGGATGAGCTCCGTCCAGTGGTAGATCTTGTCGAGCGCGTCGAGCCCGGTCACCCCGTGCGGGTCGGACACGGTCACGAGCGCGTCGAACTCCCAGTAGTCCTTCACCGGGAGCGCGATCCCCTGCTCGTGCGCGAGGCTCCAGAGGATGTCGGAGGCGACGGAGCCTCCGAGGTGGGTGTGGAGCTCGGCGAGACCTTCGTCCATCGGTTCGCGCGAGTCTAGTGTTGGCGCCGTGAGTGTCAACCGGCTGGCCGTCCGCGCGACGAACCACTGCCTCACCGGCTGCGGCATCGGCGAGGTGCTCGGTCTCGTGCTCGCGACGTGGTGGGGCTGGGGCGATGCGGCCTCGATCGCGCTCGCGGTGGCGCTCGCGTTCTTCTTCGGCTACCTGCTGACGCTCATTCCCCTCTTTCGGGCGGGAACAGCTGTCGCAGCAGCACTGGCGATCGCGCTCGCGGCCGACACTTTGTCGATCACGACGATGGAGATCGTCGACAACGCGATCATCCTCCTCTGGCCCGGCGCGATGGCCGCCGGCCTGGGCGACCTCCTCTTCTGGGGCCCGCTCGCGATCGCGCTCGCCGTCGCGTGGGGGCCGACCTTCCTCGTCAACCGCGCACTCATCGCGCGCGGGAAGGGACACGCGCTCGCGCACGGCGCGCACGGCCACCACTGATCGGCCGAGGGCGAGGCGAGTCTCGCACCTACGAGCGAAGCGCCGCGCGCGGGTCCGGCAGCGGCGTCAGGATCGGCTCGATCTCCTTGCGCAGGTGCTCGAACGCGGGCGGGAGCACGAGCTTCTCGCCGAGGTGCTCGGGATCCTCGTCGGTCGCGAAGCCCGGGCCGAGGGTCGCGATCTCGAAGAGCACGCCGCTCGGCTCGCGGAAGTAGATCGAGCGGAACCAGAAGCGGTCGATGACCGGCGTGGGGCGGAGACCCGCAGCCGCGACACGCTCGCGCCACGCCTCGTGCTCGTCCATCGGCGAGGACCAGGCGACGTGGTGCACCGTTCCCGCGCCGCCGATGCCGCGCCCGTCCGGCGCCTCGTCGTACGCGTAGCCGCCGCCTCGCGTGGCGCCGCGTGCTTCCCAGCCGCCGTTCGCGTGCGTGAAGCCGAGCGCCTCCAGCGGCGTCGCGCGACTGCTCGGGATCCGCGGAGTAGGCGCGGACGCCGTCGAAGCCCTGGAGCGCGAGCCCGGCGGGGATCTCGGGATGCTCCGCGGCGAGCGGCGCGTCGGAGGTCTCGACCACGGCGAGCCGGTGCCGCAGGCCTTCGGGGTCCTCGAAGATCAGCCCCCGGTCGCCCCGCCCGATCGCGCTCGCCTCCCCGGCAAGGCGTTGCTCCCAGAAGTCGACCGCCTCGGTCGAGCCGAGACGCCACTCCACGGTGTGCACCATCCCCGCTCCCGCCCGCCCGCGCTGCGCGCCGGGGTACTCGAAGAACGTGATGTCGCTCCCGGGGCTCCCCTGCTCGTCCGCGTAGAAGAGGTGGTAGACCGTCGGGTCGTCCTGATTGACGGTCTTCTTGACGAGTCGAAGCCCGAGAACGCGCGTGTAGAAGTCGACGTTCCGCGGCGCGTCGGCCGTGATGCAGGTCACGTGGTGGACGCCGTCGAGGCCCATCGCTTCCGCAGCGTAACGACGTGCGGTTAGTGTGCGCCCGTGAAGATCGGGATCGTTGTCCCGTTCTCGTGGTCGTTCTGGGGGGCGGTCGTGGAGCACGCGGAGTCGCAGGCGGCCGCGCTCGAGGATTTGGGCCACGACGTGCGCCTGATCATCGGGAACGACCCGCCGGGCCAGTTCACGCGGGCGCTCCACCCACGCGTCGGCCGCCACGACGAGCCGCCGGCGAACGTCATCCCGGTCGGTCGCTCGGTGATCGTGCCCGCGAACGGCTCGCTGCCGAACATCGTGCTCTCGCCGCGCACGTATCTCCGCATCCAGCGCGCCCTCGAGCGCGAGCGCTTCGACGTCCTCCACCTGCACGAGCCGATGACGCCGGCGATCTGCACCGCCACGCTCGTCATGGCCAGGTGTCCGCTCGTCGCGACGTTCCATGCGTCCGGCGACCTCGGTTGGATGAAGTACGGAACGCCGGTCTGGGGGTTCCTGATCGACCGCATCGACCACCGCATCGCCGTGTCCGAGCGCGCTCGCGACTCGCAGGCGCGCTGGCTGCCGGGCGAGTACGACGTCGTTCCGAACGGCGTCCTCGTCCCGGACGAGGCGCCCGCCGGCGAGCGCGAGCACCGGATCGTCTTCGCCGGGCGCCAGGAGTCGCGGAAGGGGCTCCAGGTGCTCCTGCGCGCTTGGCCCGAGATCCGGCGGCGCACAGGGCTCCGGCTCACGGTCGCAGGCTCGGATCCGCTCGCCGTCCGGCTCCTGCTCACGCGCCTCGGGGTCTCGGACGAGGGAATCGACGTCGTCGGCTTCCTGAGCCAGGCCGACCTGACGGAGGCGCTGCTCGGGGCGAAGGCGCTCGTCGCGCCGTCGCTCGGTCAGGAGAGCTTCGGGATGGTTCTGACGCGTGCCTTCGCCTGCGCGCTCCCGGTCGTCGCGTCGGACATCCCCGGGTACCGCGAGGTCCTCGACCCGTCCGCGTCCGTCGCGGTCCCGCCCGGCGACACCGCCGCGCTCACCGACGCCGTCGCGGCGCTCGTCGAGGACGAGCCGCGGCGCGCCGCTCTCGGCGAGTCCGCGCGGGCGCTCGCCGTCGAGCTCTACGCGTGGCCCGGGATCGCCCGCAGGCTCGAGCGGATCTACGAGCAGGTGACCTCGGGCGCGCGCGACGAGGCTCGGGCCGCATGACCGCGCTCCGGGTCGCCTGGCGCAGCCCCTGGGCTCAGGCCGCCTTCGTCTTCCTCCTCGTCCTGCTCGCGCTGACCGTCCTCTGGTGGCGCGGCCCGGACTGGGGCGCCGTCTGGGACGCGTTCCGCTTCGTCGTCTGGAGCTGGATCGTGCTCGCATTCGCGCTGAACGTCGTCTCGACGCTCTTCCGCGCCCTCTCGTGGCGGATGACGATCTCGCAGGCGCTTCCGGAAGAGCACCAGCCGAAGGCAGTCCACGTCTTCTCCGCGTTCGGTGTGGGGCTGTTCGCGAATGCCGTCGTCCCGGGGCGCCTCGGCGAGCTCGCGCGTGTCGCGACACTTCGCCGGCACCTGCCGGACGCGCCTCCGGGGACGAGCGCGACGCTCATCGGGACGGTGTTCGCGCACCGGCTCTTCGACCTCGTACCCGCGACGCTGCTCGTCGTCTGGGTGCTCCTGACCGCAGAGGTGCCGCACTGGGCGATCGTCGCGCTCATGATCGTTGCCGCCGTCGGCCTCGCGCTCTTCACGATCGCGTGGATGAGCGCGCGCCGTCACGATCGGCCGGTCGTGAGCGAGGGCGGGCGCTCGGTTCGCCACCTCCTGACGATGGCGCGACAGGGGCTCTCGGTCCTCAAGGCGCCGGTTCCGCTCGCGGGCGCAGTCCTCCTCCAGTGTCTCGGCTGGCTGATGCAGCTGCTCGCGGTGTACGCGGCGATGCAGGCGTTCGGCATCGACGCGCCGCTCCCGGCGGCCGGGCTCGTGCTCGTGCTCATGAACATCGCGACGATCGTCCCGCTCTGGCCGGGGAATATCGGCCTCGTGCAGGCCGCGGTGGCGGTGCCGCTTCGCAACTACGGCGTGCCGTACGCGACCGGCTTCGCCTACGGGCTCGCGCTGCAGGCGCTCGAGATGGCGTGCGGCGTGGCGCTCGGGCTCCTCGCGCTCATGCGCGAGGGCATCTCGGTCGCGATGCTGCGGCGCATGCAGGCCGAGGAGGAGGACGCCGAGTCCGAGGACGACGTCGCCGACGTGCACGAGCTGATCGACGAGCTCGACGCCGACGAAGCCGCCCGTGAGGGCGCTCCTCTCTCCCGCTAGCCTCAAGGGCGTCCTCGACGCGGACGTCGCGGCGGCGGCACTGGCGCGCGGGATGCGCGACGCCGGGGCGGAGGCGGTCGAGCTCCCGGTCGCGGACGGCGGCGAGGGCACCGCTCTCGTCCTGCACGCGGCGCTCGGTGGGGAGTGGCGCTCGGCGCGCGTCGCGGACCCGCTCGGGAGACAGGTCGAGGCGCGCTGGCTGCTGCTTCCGGACGGACGCGGCGGTCGTCGAGGCCGCGGAGGCGATCGGGCTTCCGCTGCTCGCACCCGAGGAGCGTGACCCGCGGCGCGCGTCGAGCCGCGGGCTCGGCGAGCTCGTCCTCGCCGCGCTCGACGGGCGGCGCGACCTCGCTCGTCGTCGCGCTCGGTGGCTCGGCGACGGTCGACGGTGGGGCGGGGCTGCTCGCTGTCGTGGACCGGCTGGCGGTGAGGACGCAGGTGCTCTGCGACGTCCGGACGCGTCTCGCCGATGCCGCGCGGCTCTTCGGTCCGCAGAAGGGCGCGTCCGCCGAGGACGTGGCCTTCCTCGAAGAGCGCCTCGCGGCGATGGACGAGCTGCGCCCGTTTGCCCAGCTTCCCGGGTCGGGCGCCGCCGGCGGTCTCGGCGCGGCGCTCGCCTCGCTCGGCGCGGAGCTCGTCGAGGGCGCCGCGACGGTGCTCGACCTCGTCGGTTTCGACGAGCGCGCAGCCGGGTGCGACCTCGTCGTAACGGGCGAGGGGATGGTGGACGAGACGACGCGCGAGGGGAAGGCGCCGGGCGAGGTCGCCAGGAGAGCGGGCGCGGCCGGGATCCGCTGCGTCGTCTTCGGCGGCGTCGTGCGAGCGGAGGTCCCCGGCGCCGAGACGGTCGCGCTCTCCGGCGACCCGGCACGCGCGGATGCCGACCTCGTGGAGCTCGGCCTGCGTTTAGGCCGTGAATTCGTCTAAGCCACAGAGCCCGCGGCCGCGACGCGGACGCCTTTAGGGATTTCGCGGACGGAATCCGCGCTAGCGGAGTCCGGCCTTGCGGAGAAGGCGAGCTAGCGGCTCTCGGCGGCCTCGAGCCGGTCCGCCATCGCCTCGAGCAGCTTCCAGGCGACCTGCGGGCGCGACTCGACGAACGGGCGGAAGACGAAGACGGGGAGCCCGTACGTCTTGAGCTCGCTTGCGGCTTTCACCGTCGCCGTCCGGGGCCGTCGGTCGATGAGCGCGATCTCGCCGAACGAGTCTCCCGGCCCGAGCTTGCCGACCTCCTCGCCCTGCACCTCGACGCTCGCTTCGCCGCTCTCCACGACGAAGAACATGAGCCCGCCCTCGCCCTCGAGAGCGATCGACTCGCCGGCGCTGAAGCGCCGCTCGTTGAACTCGTCCGCCAGGCTCTCGAGCTCGCCGTCGTCGAGGGCCGAGAAGAGCGGGACGTTCCGCAGAAGTTCAGGTGTCGGCTTGGCCATGGGGCGATTCATACACCAACGGCGCAGGTGTTGTCACGTGTTTCGGTCAGTCGGCGCCAGCTGCTCGATCCGGAGCTCGGCCGCCTCGAGCCGCTCGACGCACGCGCGGTACAGCTCTTCGCCGCGCTTGAACAGCGCGATCGCGTCGTCGACGGCCACGTCGCCTCGCTCCAGCCGGGCGACGACGTCCTCGAGCGCCTTCTGCATTTCCTCGAAGGACTTGTCGTCGCTCACGGCCGCACCTCCTCGACGCGGGCGCCGAGCCCACCCGACGCGAGCTCGACGTCGAGCCGGTCGCCGGGGGCGACGGCGGAGGCCTCCCGCAACGCGTCGCCGCCGGAGCGGACGATCGCGTAGCCCCGCGCGAGCGTGGCGAGTGGGGAGAGCGCCTGCAGTCGTGCGCCCGCGTGGTCGAGGGCCGCACGGCGGCGCTCGAGGAGCAAACGGGGAGAGCGGTGGAGGCGATCTCCGAGCCGGCCGAGGCGCTGGGCGTCGCGCTCGAGGAGCGAGCGAACCGCGTGCCCGAGCCGCCGGTGCGTCGCCTCGAGCGCGGCGCGGAGCTCCTGCTCGTCCGGGACGACGAGCGCGCCGGCGCCGGTCGGCGTCGCGGCGCGCGCGTCGGCGGCCAGGTCGCAGAGCGGCGTGTCCTGCTCGTGCCCGACCGCGGAGACGACCGGCACCGGCGCCGCCGCGACTGCGCGGACGACCGCCTCTGCGCTGAACGGCAGCAGGTCCTCGAAGCTCCCGCCGCCGCGCGCGAGCACGACGACATCGACCTCGGGGTGCGCGGAGAGCGCGCCGAGGCCGGCCACGATCGCCTGCTCGGCACCCTTGCCCTGGACCCGTGCCTCGCAGACGACCACCTTCGCGGCTGGAAAGCGCCGGCCGATCGTCGTCACCAGGTCGCCGCGCGCGGCCGCGTCGGCGCCGGTCAGGATCCCCACCGCGCGAGGCACGCGGGGCAGCGGCCGCTTGCGCGCCGCCGCGAAGACGCCCTCGGCGGCGAGGCGGCGCTTGAGCTGCTCGAGGGCGACGAGGTGACCGCCCATGCCGACCCGCTCGAGCGTCGTCGCGCGCAGCCCGAGCTCGCCCTTGAGCTCGTACAGCTCGGCCTTGCCGGCCGCGTGCACCGTCTCGCCTTCCTCGAGCTGCAGCTCGAGCCGGTCGAAGGTCGGGCGGGAGATCGTGACCTTGAGACACGCGCCCGTCTTCGGGTCCTTCAGGGTGAGGAAGACGTTCGCCCACGCGTCGTTGCGGCGGAGCTCCGTGACCTCCCCTTCGACCCAGACGACGGGCAGCCGGCCGAGGTAGCGGGAGACGCCGCGGTTGAACGCGGACACGCTGTAGACCTTGCGGTCGCCGTGGACGACGGGCTGGATCTTCACCGCCGCAGCGTAACGACGGCCGCTCGGAAGGTCGGCGGCGCGGGGCGGCGCGGGCCGTTAGAGGAGAATCTCGGCGGCGGTGGTGGGGTCGCAGCCCTTGGTCACGAGCTCGACCGCGTCATGGAGATCGACCTCGCTGCCCGCGATGCGCTCGGCGAGGTGCACGGGGTATCCGGCCTCGATCAGGACGTGAAGGCGCCAGCTCTCGACCTTGGCGGGCTCGTTCTCGTTCCACAAGGGGGCTTGGGTCGTCTCGGACATGATCGTGGGATTCGGTGTCCTAGAGACGTTCCCTGCGCGTCTTTGTTGGTGGTCATCGGTCCTAGCCGAAGGTCTAGACGCCGGCCGACGAGCGCGACGCCTCGTAGCGGCGGGCGAGCTCGATGATCCGGTCTTCGAGGCGCGCGGCGGCCGCGTCTCCCGCCTGCTGGAGCTGCTGTGCGATGAGCCCGTCGGCGCGCCGCAGGAACGTCTCGGTCGTGTGGTCGAGCTCGTCGCGGAGCCGCGTGGCGGCTTCCTCGCGGATCGCCTTCATGCGCACCTCGAACTCGAGCGCCCCGGACTCGCTGAGCCGCTCGACCTCGCGGGCGGTCGCACGCTCGAGCTCGGCCACCTGCCGGCGCTCGAGCTCGGCGAACGCGGACTCGATCCGGGCGTGGGTTTCCGCCTCGGCGCGGTCGACCTGCTCGCCGATGGCGTGCTCGTGCTGGCGCAGGCGCTCCATGACGTCCTCGATCGCGCGCCGCCGGTCGTCGGCCTGCACCTGGAGCTCGTCGAGGGCCTGCGCGAGGGCGTCTCGCGCGGTGTGCTCGAGCTCCTCCCGGAGCCGGATGGCCGCGGCTCGCTGCTGGTCGGCCGTCGTGCCGAGCTCGACCGCCTCCGCCTCGATCCGGGTCTCGACCTCCTCGACCCGCTGGCGTTGCCGCTGCTCGAGCGTCGTCACCTCGCCCTCGAGCGCGCGCTGGGCCCGCTCGAGATCTGCCTCCCACGCGCGGAGGCGCTCCTCGACGCGGCGTTCGACTGCCGCGACCATCTCGGCCATCCGGTCGGAGAGGTCGCGCTCGCGCACGGAAAGCTCTCCGCGGCGCTCGTCGGACAGCCGCCGCTCCTCGGCGACGTAGGCGGAGACGGAGTCGGCCTGTGCGCGGGTGATCGCGATCCGGACCTGAGCGATCTGCGTCGCGGTCTCCTCTTCGGCCGCGGCGCGCACCGCTCGGCGGGCGTCCGCCACGATCTCGTCCGTTCGGCTCGCGCGGACGTGGCTGCGGCGCAGCGCGAGCGCGAGGACGACGGCGGCGATCACGACGGCGACGAACGCGCCGAGCAGGAGCCAGGCGATCAGCGACACGCGTTCATGCTAGATGGCTGATCGAAAATTCACGCGGGCCGGATGACCGATCACGACGCGGCGCCGGATCGCCACCCGCGCGCGTCGCACAGGCCCCGGCCTGCACGACGCGTACGCGCGACGCTCGGCTTGGTCGTGATCGCCCCCGACTGCGCGCCAATTTTCCGATCATCCATCAGAGCCGAAACGCTACGAGGGCCGCCGCGAGCAGGATCGTCGCCGCTGCAAGGAGCCTCAGGCCACGCTCCTCGGCCGCGATCAGCGACGTCGCGTCGAGCGGCTCGCGGCTGCCGTCGCGCGAGCTCGAGCTCGCCCTCGACCGAGGTGACGCGGCGGCGCACGAAGCGGACGTGGCTCGAGAGCGCCCGCTGCGCCAGCGAGAGCAGGACGCCGAAGGCTGCGGCGACGAGCGCGACCGCGCCGAGGTCGCCGGCGACCGCGGCGTAGCCGCAGATCACCGGGAACCCGCCCCACGCGAGGCCGAACCAGAGGTCGGTGTGGAAGCGGCCGCCCGCGAGCTCCAGGTTGTACGCGAGGACGAGGAAGACTCCCAGCGGAACGAGCAAGCCGATCCAGGCCTCGAAGGTCGCCGCGCCGACGAGCCCGATCGCGCACGCGGCGCCGATTGAGACGACGGCGAGGCCGAGGAGAATCCTGTCGGGAATCGCCGTACGGAGCGGTCGTCCGCGCAGCTCGTCGAGCGCGTGCGCGCCGATCCCGACGGCGAGCGCGAAGGCCGCCACCGCCGCCCCGAGCCTGCCCCAGGCGACGGCGGGCGCGAGGCAGCCGCCGATGACGACGTACGAGAGGTGCCACCCGGTGTACGGCGCGTGAAGAAGCGTCACGTAGTCGCGCCAGCCGCCGGGAGCCAGGGCGTAGAAGGACGGCCTGTCCGTCGGCCGGGCTCCATCGGTGTCCGGTGCGGCGGGCTTCGCCGGCGCCTCGGTCACGCCTTCGTTCCCCAGATCACGACCCCGCCGCCGAGGCTCAGGCGGCGCACCTCGAGCTCTCGAACGCCTGCCCTCCGCCACAGCTCCAGCTGCCGCTCGACCGGGTACCGCCGCCAGAAGTCGCGGATCGAGCCGCCGAGGAAGCTTCCGACCTCCTGCCAGCCGTTTCGCAGGACAGCGCCGGCGAGCGGAAGGACGGCGCCGACATAGAGCTCCCAGAGCGGCCGCGCAGGCCCTCCCGGAACCCCGAACTCGAGGGAGGCGACGACACCGCCGGGGCGGACGACCCGTGCCAGCTCAGCGAGCGTGGCCCCGGGATCGTCGACGTAGCGGAGGAGATACGTGACCGTGAGGTGGTCGAAGGAGCCGTCGGCGAACGGCAGCGCCTCCGCCGAGGCTTCGACCAGCTCCGCGCGCCCGTCCAGGCGAGCACGCGCGACCGCGAGCATCTCGGCGCTCTGGTCGAGCGCGGTGACGCGGAAGCCGCGGCGGAGGAGCTCGGCGGCGACGAGCCCGGTCCCGGATGCGACGTCGAGCACGTGTCCTCGGTCCGCCGGAAGCCTGCGGACGAGGAAGCGGCGCCACAGGGGATCCTGGCCGAGCGAGAGGGTCGCGCCCACGCGGTCGTACGTCGGGCCGAGCGGGGCGAACAGCGAGCGGGCGTGGGCGGTTCGCGCCGACATGGAGCCCGTATTGTGGCGGGACGTGCTCGTGTCGGAGGACCTGGAACGCATCGCCGGGCTCGCGGCGGATGCGGCCGGCGCGGAGGGCGACGTGGTCTCCGGGGTCATCGCGACCGAGCCCGCGCCCGGGCAGCGCGTCTACCTCTGTGCCTTCGACGGCGCGGACGGCTACCGGAGCTGGCTCGGGGTGCGGGACGACGGCGCCGTCGTCGAGGGGCGCGGCGAGCTGCGCGAGGCCGTCTCGATCGCCGCGCTCTGCGAGGTGGCGACCGACGCGGCGGGAGGCGGAGACCTCGACACACTCATCGACCGGCTCGAGGAGCTCCGCCGGACCGAGGCGCCCGATGGCATCGAGCAGGCGGAGGAGGCTGCGCGTGCTCTCCGAGAAGTCCTCGGCGACGTGCCTCAGGTCGCGACTCCGGCCCGCCTCGACGAGATCGGCGCGGCGACGCGGCGGCTCGAACGCGAGCTCGACCCGACCGGGGCGTCCCCCTTCTCGGCGGCGATGAGGTCGTCCCAGGCCGCGGTCAGCGAGCTCCAGCGCGAGATCGAGGCCGGGTACCGGCTGCCGCTCGCCTAGGTCTAGACTCCGTTGCATGGAGAGTGGTGGCGGCGGCTTCTTCCCCTTCGGCGGCGGCGATCCGGAGGATCTCCTCGGCGCGCTGCGCGAGTTCGCCGAGAAACAGGCCGAGTCGGTGCAGGACGCGCAGCGGGAGCAGTACGCCACGCTGACCCTGAACACCGCCGTCGAGCTGACGGCGGCTGCGCTGGGCCGGATCCAGGTCGACGGCTCGTCGGACGCGCAGGCGATCGCGCTCCGCGACGCGATGCGCGTGCTCTTCCCGGAGGCGGTCGCGCTCGTCTCGGCCGCTCGCCAGGGCTTCATGCGGCAATAGGCTGCTCTCGGGCTGTGAGCGAGGGTTGGAGACCGGACGCGTATCTCGACGAGATCCGCGCCGAGATCCCGAAGTACGACGAGCTCCAGGAGCGCGCCGTCGAAGCGACCCGAGGCGTGCACGTCCGCGACGCGCTCGAGCTCGGCGTCGGGACCGGGGAGACCGCGAAGCGGCTGCTCGCCGTCCATCCCTCGGCCAGCCTCGTCGGCATCGACGGGAGCGAGGCGATGCTCTCCGCGGCGGCGGCTGCGCTACCGGCCGACCGGGTGGAGCTGAAGCTCGCCCGTCTGGAGGATCCGCTGCCCTCGGGCCGGTTCGACGTCGTCGTCTCCGTGCTCGTGGTCCATCACCTGCGCGGGGACGAGAAGGCAGCGCTGTTTCGGCGGGTCGCCGAGGCCCTCGCCTCGCGCGGCCGCTTCGTCCTCGCCGACGTGGTCGTCCCCGCGCGGCCCGAGGACGCCGTGGTGCCGATCGAGGAAGGCTTCGACTTCCCGGACCCGCTGCCCGAGCAGCTGGCGTGGCTCAGCGACGCCGGCTTCGCGGCGACGGTCGTCTGGAGCTCGAAGGACCTCGCGGTCGTCCGGGCCGATCTTCAGCCCTCGGTCTGACGTCGTTTCCTAGAGCGAGGCGAGCAGCGACCAGCCGCCGTCGATCACGAGCGTCTGGCCGCGGATCATCTCCGCCGCGGGCGAGCACAGGAACGTGACGCAGCCGGCCACGTCCTCGGGAGAGACCATGCGGCCGCACGGGATTCCGGCGTCCCATCTCGAGCATTCCCTCCTTGTTCGGGAAGTGCTCGAGCGCACCCGTCTCGACCACTCCCGCGGAGACGGCGTTCACGCGGATGCCCTGCGGTGCGAGCTCGACGGCGAGGTAGCGGACGAGCGCCTCGAGCGCGGCCTTCGACGCTCCGACGAGCGTGTAGTTCGCGAGGACGCGGGTCGAGCCGAGGCTCGAGATGCCGACGATCGATGCGCCCGCCGGCATCGAGGGTGCGGCTGCGCGGGTCAGGGAGAGGAGCGCGCGCGCGTTCGCCGAGAGCGTCCAGTCCCAGTGCTTGTCCTCCGTCTCGAGCGCGGGCCGGATCACGCCGGTCGCGGCCGCGTGCACGAGGACGTCGAGCGGGCCGAGCGCTGCGACCTCGTCGGCGACGCGCTGCGAGGAAACGTTCCCGCGGACGAGCACCGGCTCGGCGCCGAGCTCGCGAAGGGCGGCCGCGGTCTCGTCTGCGGTGCTGTCGGCGCGCATGTAGCCGATCGCGACGCGGCCGGCTCCGAGCTCCGCGAAGCGGAGCGCGATCGCCTTGCCGATCCCGCGCGATCCGCCCGTCACGAGGACGGAGGCGCCGTCGAATCTCATCCCTTGGGGTCTGAGACCGGGGCCGACGACGGGACTGTGTCCCAGCCGATCCGGCTGCGGGGCTCGCGCGCCCCGTCCGCGGCGAAGGAGGACGCGCGCCCCAGCCGGTCGAGGAGCTCGATCTTCTCCTCGCCGTACTTGCGGACCGGGTGCTCGGCCGGGAGATCGGCGACGAGCTCGCGCACGCGCGCACGGAGCTGGTACGCGAAGTGCGGGGTGGCCGGCCCGACGAGGGCGTCGACGTCTTCGAAGGTCGGCTCGGCCATGGCCCGCGAAGCCTAACCAGAGCCGGGGAGCAATCGGCACGAACTCGTCACACCTTCGGGGACAGTCCCTGGACACGTCCGCGACGGACAGGGAGGCGTGCCAATAGAGCGCCGACTCTTCCCCAGAGACACGTCCGTCGGCTCGCTTCGTCCCCGAACGCAGAAGGGCCGCCTCCCGGCGGCCCTTCGAAACCGTTCCGTTGGTCCGCGCTAGCCGCCCTTGACCGCGGACTTGAGCGCGCTACCGGCCGAGAACTTCGGCACGGTCGTCGCCGCGATCGGAACTCGCGCCCCTGTGCGCGGATTGACCCCCATGCGCGCTGCGCGATCGGAGGTCGAGAACTTCCCGAAACCCGTGAACGTGATCGAGTCACGCTGCTTGAGCGCGTCGGTGATCGTGTCCAGAACGGCATCGACCGCTACGCCGGCATCGCGCTTCGACATGTCGGCCCTATCGGCTACCGCATCCACGAACTCTTGCTTCGTCACTGTCCGTCCTCCTAACGTCGGGTTCGCCCTGGGAGACCAAATGAGCCTAACAGCCCATCGGATTTGGCTCAACCGTGCCGTTTTGCGGCGGTTTTTCGCAGTTCCAGAAGCTCTTTTGCCCCAAATAGCGCACGAAGACGCACGCCGAGGCGCGCGAGAGCGTCGGAACCGCCCTCCTCCCGATCGACCACGCAGACGGCGTTTCTGACGACCAGGCCCTCTGCTCGGAGCGCCGCAACCGCCTCCACGAGCGCGCCGCCGGTGGTGACGACGTCCTCGAGCAGGCACACCAGATCGCCTGTCTCGAAGACACCCTCGATGCGGTTCGACGTGCCGTAGGCCTTGGCCTCATCGCGCACGATGATGAACGGGAGATCGGACGTCAGGGATGCCGAAGCGGCCAACGCGACCGCCCCGAGAACCGGGCAGGCAAGCCGAACCGCGTCGGGCTCGCACTCCCGAACCGCGTCCGAGAACGCGACGCCGAGCTGGCGCAGGACGGCGGGGTCGGTCTCGAAGCGGTACTTGTCGAGGTACCAGGTCGAGCGCTTGCCCGACCGGAGGACGAAGTCGCCCTCGAGCAGCGCGCGGTCGAGGAGCGCCCGTCCCAGCTCGTCGTTCATGGGCGAAGCGCCGCTCGCGCGACGGCTGCGAGCCGCTCGAACTCGTCGGAGCCCGGCTCGAGCACGAGCGCGGAGCCGTCGGAGAAGGCCACGGTCGCGCGCTCTCGCGACCGGCGGCCGCGGAGCACCCGGCGCCACGCCCACACCGCGAGCGCCGCAACGACGGCGAGCCGCACGAGCCGCCTCACGCGTCCTCTTCCTTTTTGGGCTTCGCGCGGCGCTTCGGCTTCGAGTCGATTCCCTCGAGGCACGTGCGGAGGTCGTAAACGACGATGCCGGCGATCGCGCCCGGGCCCGTCGTCGCCGCGATCGTCCGGCCGCCCTCACGGAGAACGAACAAGCTGCCTTCGGCGAGCTCGACCTCGACGCGCGTGACCTCGTCGTCAGGGGAGCGGAGCCCGCCCGCCGTCTCGAGGAGCTCGCCTGTCGCGCCGGCGAGCCGCGTTGCGTCCTCACCGGTGGAGCCGAGCAGCTTCCACGCGACGTCGAGGACGACGGCGCTCTCGATCCCTGGCGAGAGCTGTTGAAGCTCGGCGAGCGCAGCGGCCGCGTCCACCGCGCGACGCTAGCACGGTTCCGAGAGCGCTTTCGCCAATGCCCGCGCGGCCAGAGCGCGATGCGAGTGCTCTGCCTTCCACGCGTTCCCGAGCTCGGCGACCGTCCGCGACTCTCCGTCGGGGACGAAGATCGGGTCGTACCCGAAGCCCTCCTTTCCGCTCGGCCCTGCCGAGATCGTGCCGTCGAGCGTACCGCGGGCGGAGAGCTCCGAACCGTCGGGCGCGAGCGCGACGAGCTCGCATACGTAGCGCGCGCGGCGCTTCTCGACCCCCGAGAGCTCGGCGAGGAGCCGCGTCACTCCGTCGTCGTCCCAGCGCGCGGAGTGGATGCCGGGCGCACCGCCGAGGGCGTCGACCTCGATCCCCGCGTCCTCGCCTGCGACCCAGTCGTCAGCCGCGGCGTGCGTGCGCCCGTGCCTCGCCTTGATCCGCGCGTTCTCGAGGAACGTCGCGCCGTCCTCGACCGGCTCGCCCGGTGTGTCGAGCAGCTCGATCTCCCAGCCTGGCAGCGCCGCACGCAGCTCGCGGAGCTTGTGCTCGTTTCTCGACGCGAGGACGAGCCTCACGGGAGGGACGCGGCCGCGGCCTCCGCCTGAGCGCCGGTCAAGGTGTCGATCCCTCCCGCCGCGAGGTCGAGCAGCTCGTCGAGGAGCTCGCGCGAGAAGGGATCCCGCTCCGCGGTGGCCTGCACCTCGACGAGCGCGCCCTCGCCGGTCATGACGACGTTCATGTCCGTCTCCGCGGTCGAGTCCTCCTCGTAGTCGAGGTCGAGCACTGCTTCTCCCTCCACGATCCCGACCGACACCGCCGCGATCGAGCCGACGAGCGTCTTCGAGAGGCCGAAGCGGTCGAGAGCGCGCCGCGCGGCGATCCAGGCGCCGGTGATCGATGCGCAACGCGTGCCTCCGTCGGCCTGGAGGACGTCGCAGTCGAGCCAGAGCGTCCGCTCACCGAGCGCCTCGAAGTCGCACACGGAGCGAAGCGCACGGCCGACGAGGCGCTGGATCTCGACCGTCCGCCCGTCCGGCCGCCCGCGCGCGACCCCGCGCTGCGTCCGCTCGCCGGTCGAGGCCGGGAGCATCGAGTACTCGGCCGTCATCCACCCGCGCCCCTGCCCTTTGAGCCAGCGCGGGACGCCCTCCTCGACTGTCGCCGTGCAGAGGACGAGCGTCTTCCCCTGGCCGTAGAGGACGGCGCCGTGCGGCTGCTCGAGGAAGTCGGTGCGGATCTCGAGCGGGCGGAGCTCGTCGCTCCGACGGCCGTCGGCCCTCATGCCGCTGCGGCCTCGAGCGTTGCCAACTCGACGCGTTCGACCTCGGAGATCGGGAGCTGGAGGAAGCGGCCGCCCATCTGACGGAAGAGCTCCGTGTCGCCTGTCGTGAGGAAGCGGTACGCGCCCTCGCGGGTCTCCGCGTTCTCGATCCCGCGGCGGGCGAGCAGCTCCGCGACCTCGCGCGCGGTCTCCTCGGCCGAGAAGACGAGCGTCACGCCGCGTCCGAACACCCGCTGGAAGACCGGGCGGATGAGCGGGTAGTGCGTGCAGCCGAGGATCACCGTGTCGACGCCTGCGTCACGGAGCGGTGCCGCGTACGCGCGCACCGCCTCGGCGGTTTCCTCGCCGAAGGGGTCCTCGCCCTCGATCAGCGGGACGAGCCGCGGGCACGCGACCGGGACGAGCTCCGCGCCCGCATCGAGCGACTGCACCAGCTCCGCATAGCGACCGCTCGCGACCGTCGCCTCCGTCGCGAGGAGCCCGATCCGTCGGTTCCGGGTCGCGAGCACGGCCGCGTGCGCCTCCGGCGCAAGCACACCGACCACCGGCACGGAGAGCTTCCGTTGGAGAGCGGGCAGCGCGGCCGCGGTCGCCGAGTTGCACGCGGCGACGATGAGCTTCACGCCCAGCCCTTCGAGGTAGCCCGCGATCTCGGCGGCGAAGCGGCGGATCTCCTCGAGCGGCCGCGGCCCGTACGGCAGCCGCGCGCCGTCCCCGAGGTAGACGAAGTCCTCGTGCGGGAGAGTGACGAGGCACTCGTGCAGGACGGTGAGGCCGCCCATCCCCGAGTCGAAGACGCCGATCGGGCGCGAATCCATCGGCTGGATACTACGACCGGCCGCTGTCGTCCCTGACCTCGTCCGAACAAACGGTCTCTACCCTGTGAGCGTGCTGAGGACCTGGATCGGGGGTCTGGCGGCCGTGCTCGTGCTCTTCGTCGGGGACGCGAGCGGCGCCGCGTTCTCCCGCGCGGACGTCACGATCCCGATGGACGACGGCGTCGGCATCGCGACGACGCTGTACCTGCCTAGCGGCGCAGCCCCGCCCGGCGGCTGGCCGGCCGTCGTGCTCGTCCACGGCATCGGCGGGACGCGCGAGCAGGTGAACGCGTTCGTGACCGCATACGGGTTCGTCGAGCGCGACTACGCCGTGCTGACCGTGGACGCCCGCGGTCACGGCGGGTCGGGCGGCCTCGTCGGCTTCGGCGGGACGCGGGACGTCGCGGACCTGCGCGCGGTGCACGCGTGGCTCGCCGGGCGTGCCGACGTCTCGGACTCCAGGATCGGCGCCTGGGGTATCTCGTACGGCGGCGGCGCGGTCATGAACTCACTCGTCGCGGGGGTTCCGTGGCGTGCCGTCGTCACGTTCGAGAGCTGGACCGACCTGCTCACCGCGCTGATGCCGCAAGGGCTCGCGAAGTCCGGAGTCGTCACCTCGCTCGCGGCCTCGATCCCGCCGGAGCGCCGCGACCCCTCGCTGACACCCACGCTCGCGGCGGCCTTCGCCGGGAAGACCGCGCTCGTGAAGCCGTGGGCCACCGAGCGCTCGAGTCTCTCGAAGCTGGCCGCGGTCACGACCCCTGTCTTCATGGCACAGGGCCGGCGCGACTTCCTCTTCGGGATCGACCAGGCGACGACCGCGTTCCGGCACCTGGCCGGCCCGAAGACGCTCTACCTCGGCCTCCACGGCCACGCGCCGTCGACGTTCCCGGCGGCCGACACGTCCCTGCTCCTGACGAATGTCAAGGACTGGCTCGACTGCCACGTGCGCGGCCTCGAGTGCGAGAGCATCCCCGACGGCGTCTACCTGATGCCGGAGCGGATCTCCGCTGCGCTCGTGTACCGGCCCACGCTTCCGCAGACCAAGGCAGCGCAGTTCGGCTTCCCAGGCGTGACGA
Organism: uncultured Actinomycetes bacterium; assembly: GCA_963716605.1. GTDB lineage: Bacteria > Actinomycetota > Thermoleophilia > Gaiellales > Gaiellaceae > GMQP-bins7. Next base: position 768,480 of record CAVQTO010000002.1, read on the forward strand.
CCTTCGCGCCGAAGGGGAAGGCGGTGCGCCGCTCGGCGCCGCTCCGGAACGCGATCGAGGCCTACGGCGCGCCGCAGGTGAAGCTGTCGATCGCGGCGAGCGGCGGCTGGTCGCGGCTCGTCGCGGTGCTGAGCGCGAAGCCTCCGGGACGAAAGGAGTTCGTCGTCAGCGCGGGCGGCGTCCCGACGCGCAACGGCCTTCGCAAGGTCACGATTCAGCTTGCGAGCCAGGCGACGTTCATCCCGAAGGGCTCGCGGCTGACGCTGACCTTAGGCTCGTCGTCGCTCGCGCACTCGACCGAGAGCGTTGTTTACCTCGACAGTCCCATGAAGAAGAGAGCACGCCTGCGCGTCGGCAACGCGGCGCTGACGCTCCCCGGTCTTCGTTTCCCGGTCACGCAGTGACGTCGTCCGCGGCGGCCTTGCCGACCGGCGTGGTGCCGATGACGAAGAGCAGCCGCGGGCGGCGGGGGTCGACGAGGACGTCCACGCTCGAGCCCGGCTCGATGCCGCCCGCGACCTCCAGGTCTTCGGAGAACTCGGCCGTGAACGGCGGCCGTCCCGGGTGCGGCACGAGCAGCCTTCCTTCGAGGTAGCCGTCCTCGGGCGCGGCCCGGATCGTGGTCGCGGCCACGACGAGCCCGTCCCGGATCGCGCGGCTCACACGGTAGGCGAAGACCGCCGGGGCGAGGATGCAGGCGAGACCGAACACGACGATGACGGCACCGAGCGCGACGTACGCCCACGCGGGATCGTCCCAGGTGACCGCTCCCCAGACGACGACGCCGACGAGAAAGACCCCGACGCCCACCATCGCGAGCTCGTCGGGCGACCGGTACACCTTGCGCGCGAGTTCCGGCCAGCGCGCCGACCTCGGAGGCTGAGGCTGGAGCCGGACGTGACGGCGCGCGAACTGCACCGCGGCGAGGTCGGACGAGCGCTTCACAGGGTGAAGTGTGGCGTGCGCATGGTCTCCTAGGCTACGGCGATGCCCGCGACGATCCGGCTCGGGACGTGCAGCTTCGCCGACGAGGGGTTGCTCAGGGCCTGGTACCCGCGCGGCGTCTCGACCGCGAAGGCGCGGCTCGCGTACTACGGGGAGCGCTTCGACACGGTCGAGGTCGACTCGCCGTACTACCACCTCCCCGATCCGGACGTGACCGCCCGCTGGGCGCAGCGGACGCCGCCCGAGTTCGTCTTCCACGTGAAGGCGCACAAGACGATGACCGGCCACGAGGAGGCGGAGCAGGAGAAGGCGTTCGCCGAGTTCCGGGCCTCGCTCGAGCCGCTGGAGCTGTCCGGGAAGCTTCGCGGGGTTCTCCTCCAGTACCACCCGCGCGTCAAGAAGTCGGAGACTGCCAAGGCGGAACTGTCGCGGGTACGACGTCTGCTCGACCCGCTGGTGCCGCTCGTCGAGTTCCGGCATCGGTCGTGGATGGAGGAGGACGAGCGCGCGGACACGTTCTCGTTCCTCGAGCGGCACGGGCTCGCATACGTGTCGGTGGACGCGCCGCGGACGCGTGCGTCCAACGTCATGCCGCCGGTCGCCGCCGCGACCCATCGCGTCGCGTACGTGCGCTTCCACGGGCGGAACGTGAAGACGTGGAACATCCGCAGCGAGAAGTCCTCCGACCGCTTCGACTGGATGTACTCGGAGCAGGAGCTCGCCGAGTGGGTCGAGGAGCTGGGCGGGCTCGCAGACGCGGCCGACGAGGTGTACGCGATGTTCAACAACAACCGCGACGACTTCGCGCCTCGGAGCGCGGTGCTGCTGCGCGGCCTGCTGGACGAGGCGGGCATCCCCGCGGCCGGCGGCATCGAGCCGCCGCCGCTCGCGCCGACGCTGTTCTAGCCAGGTCCAGAAGAGCGGTCGTTCTTAACAGGGCCTGGCCCTGTTATGTGACAAGAGTGCGCCAATCTGTCCACAGGTCGGAGGGTTAGAGTCGTTCGCGATGCGCGTCCTCTCCGTCACCCACGGGCCCTCGGTTCCGGGCGGCGTCTTCGACGAGGAGGTGGAGGCGGCCGGGCACGCGCTCGAGCGCTGGGACGTGCCGCTCGGCGGCAAGCCGCAGCCGCCGTCGGCGTACGACGCGATCATGGTCTTCGGCGGGTCGATGCACCCCGACCAGGACGCCGAGCACGTCTGGCTCGAGCGGGAGGCTGCGTTTCTCTCCGAGACGCTCGCGAGCGAAGTACCGGTCTTCGGCCTCTGCCTCGGCGCGCAGATGCTCGCGCGCGCAGCGGGCGCCTGGGTCGGGCCGGCGCCCGACGCCCGAGGTGGGCTGGTTCGAGATCGAGCTCACGCCCGACGGACGCGACGACCCGGTGCTCGGCGCGCTTCCGCCGCGACCGGAGGCGTTCCTGTGGCACCACTACACCTACGCCGTCCCGGAGGGCGGGACGGAGCTCGCCCGGAGCGAGGCGAACACGCAGGCGTTCCGCCACGGCCGGGCGGCGTGGGGGGTCCAGTTCCACGCGGAGGTGACCCTCCCGATGCTGCGAGGCCTGGGTCGCCGAGGAGGCGGCCGAGCTTCCCGTCGCCCCCGACGACTTCCTCGCGCGAGCCGCATCACGGATCGAGAGCTCGAACGACCAGGGCCGCTCCCTGTGCCGCGCGTTCCTCGAGGTCGCGACCGAGCTCTAAGGCTCGACGGGCAGCGTGAGGTCGCGGGACCACTCGTGCCACGAGCCGGCGTAGTTCCGCGCGTCGTATCCCGCTCCGCGCAGCACCTGCACCGCGAACGCCGAGCGGCTCCCGACGTGGCAGTAGGCGACGATCTCGGTTCCCTCGGGCAGCGCGACCAGCGCCCGCACCTCGTCGGCCGAGCGGCACGAGAGGATGGTCTCGAGCGGGACGTTCCGCGCGCCCGGGATGTGCCCGTGCCGCGGGTCGCAGTGCGCGCCCGCGCTCCCGTCGTATTCGAACGGCGTCCGCACGTCGACGAGCGCGACGTCGTCGCCGCCCACTCGCGCGCGCAGCTCGTCGAGGGTCTACGTCCATCGCGCCAGATACTCCAGCAGCACCGCGTTGAACGCCTCGGGCCGTTCGACGCTCAGCAGGTGGCCGGTCTCCGGGAAGACCTCCAGCGGAGCCGAGGAGCGCGCTCGCGCGCGAGCTCACGGGCCTCGTCGACGGAGACGATCTCGTCCTGATCGCCGACGCAGACGAGCAGCGGGCCGCCGAAGGAGGCCGCGACGCTCGAGTAGTCCGGCCGGTCGCGCATCGCCTCCTGCGCGACGGCCAGCTCCTCCGCCGGCACCATCGTCTCGTACTCCGGCGGAACGCCCTCGCTACGCAGGCGCGCGATCGAGCTCGTCCCGGGCCGCCTTCCGTTCCGCGGAGTCCGCAGAGGCCTTCGAGCCGACGAGGACGAGGCCGGGCACGCGCTCGGAGGCTCGGCGGGCGAGCGCCAGCGCGCAGTAGCCGCCCATCGAGGCGCCCACCGCGACGAACGGCCCCTCGAGCTCGCCGAGGAGCTGCGCCGCCCAGCGCGTCGATCGACGCGCCCCGGCCGTAGAGCCGCGGCGCGATCGGCTCGAGCCCGGCGGCGCGGATCGGCTCGAGGTGAGGCTCCCACATCGACTCGTCGAGCGGCCACGCGTGCAGGAGGAGGACGTTCACTGCCGGTCGATGCGCGTCGCGCCCGTCGATCCCGGACGCGTCCTCCCATCCGTGCTCGGCGCCCTCGATCCGCATCGCCTGCGCGAACGCGGCGAGGAGCTCCCGCGCCGGCGGGAGCTCGGCCGGGGAGGGCGCGGTCACCGCGATCCGCCGCACCGCCTCCGGATCCGCGCCCGTCAGGCGCGAGACCACCCGCGGGTTCGCGGCGAGCCCGACCACGTCGCCCGGAGGCAGCGGCCCGTAGAACTCGGGGACCGAGAGGTACTCGTCGACGATCCGGCCGTGCTCGAAGAGGATCATGCGCACGAGCTCGTCCCGCTCCACCCCGAGCAGCAGGACGATGGAGCCCATCCGGTCCGAGAGCTCCTTCGCGAGCCTGCGAAGCATGTCCGGGTTCCGGTCGCAGACGTCGTCGTAGACCGTGATCCAGCCGTGCCGCGGCGGCGCGATCACCGACCCGCGCGAGTTGCCGGGAAGCCGTGGCACGAACTGACGAACCGCATCCTCGACGGTGTTCACGTCGTCGGTCTGGATGTGGATCGAGCCGAAGGACGACGCCTCCTGCCGCCCGAGCCGCGCCTCGAGATCCGCGACGCGCCCGGTCATGATCATCACCTCGTCCGTGAGACCCCAGCGCTGGTACAGCGAGCGCGCGACCGTGTTGGCAGCGACGACCTCGAGGTCGAGCTGCTCGATGCCCTCCTCGCGGAACGCGGACAGCACCTCGCGCATGAGCTCGGTCGCGATTCCGCTCCGGCGCTCACCCTGCCGGACGAAGAGGTCGCTCAGCGTGCCGAAGCCGGGCGCGCGGCGCCGGGCGAGCGCGAAGCCGACCGGAGTGCCGTCGTCGTCGAGGGCGAGGAACACGATCCCGTCGGCCAGGATCTCGCGGATCTCGGCGAGCTCCTTCTCGAGGTCGTTCGGACCCTCGTGCGTCGGCGGCGGCACCTCGTGGTCGAACTCCCTCCAGAGCTCCGCGATCGCGTCGTAGTCGTCGGCCGTCGCGCGGCGAACGTTCATCCGAGCATCCTCGCGCCCGCGAGCAGGTACTGCGCCGACAGGTTCTGGAAGGGGACGAAGCGCTCGCCCATTGCGCGGACCTCCGGGATGGTGAGGGAGCGGTCGTCAGCGTAGAAGGTCGAGACGGCTTTACGCAGCCCGAGGTCTCCGGCGGGCCACGCGGCCGGGCGTGCGAGATGCCGAGCGAGGTACCAGTCCGCGGTCCACCGGCCGAGGCCGGGGAGCGCGGTCAGCGCGGCCACGACCTCGTCGTCCTCGAGCCCGGCGAGAGCGTCGAAGTCGAGGTCGGAGCGGGCGAGCCCGAGCACGTATGCGATCTTCGTGCGCGAGAAGCCGAGCTCGAGGAAGTCCTCCGTCGTGGCCGTCGCGATCCGCTCCCGCGTCGGGAACTCCCACGCGACGTTCGTGCCCGACGCCGAAGTGCTGCACGAACCGGCCCCGGATCGCGGCCGCGGCGTGGAGCGAGATCTGCTGCGTCGTGATTGCGACGACGAGCGCCTCGAACGGCCGCGGGTTCAGGGTCGGCCGGAAGCCGGCGAGTCGCTCGACGATCTCGGAGAGAACCCCGTCCGCGTGCGCCCAGGCGCGAAACGGCTCGAGCTCGAAGGGCAGGCCGAGGAGCCGGGAGACCTCGGCTACGGCCTCCGGCGAGCCGGGCTCGATGCGGACGCCTCCGGGCGCGGGCTCGATCCGCACCTCGGCCCCGTCGACCACGCGGTGCACCCCGCCTTCGTGCCACACGATCGCGCCGTCCGACCACTCGCGAAAGCGCGTCAGCGAGAGCTCGAAGTCGTACGGCTGCGGGACCCGGAGGATCGTCACAAAGCACGCGCGATGTCGTGGAAGTCGTCGAAGGGCTCGAACGCGACCCCGAGGCCGAGGAGGTAGCTCGGCGAGACCGTTGCGTGCGAAGACGCGGGATGCCGCGAGCGCGACGCAGCGGTCGGAGTAGCCGTCTCCGGCGTAGACGAAGCCGTCGAGGCCGGCGAGATCCGCTCGCTTGCACGGCTGGCCGCAGACCTCACAGCAAGCAGCGTCGCGAAAGCGCGCCCGCCACCCGTCCGGCCTCGCGTCCACCTCGTTCGCGACCAGCTCGAGCTCGAGCCCCTCCCGTTCGAGGATCGGCTCGATCAGCTCGCGGAAGCCGCTGGACACGATCAGCGGGTCGTGCGCCTGCGCGAGCTCCGCGAACCCTGCGCGCACGCGCACGTTCGCGCGCATCCACGCAATGACCTCATCGAGCGGTGCGCGCACGCTCTCGAACTCGAGCGCGATGACCTCGTTCAGCGTCAGCTCGCGCCCGAGCTTGCTCTCGGCGGCGTCGTACAGCCGCTCGTCGCCGAACTCGAGCAGCACGAGATGGAGCCCGTCGACCTCCGTCACGGTGCCGTCCCAGTCGACGACGAGCTTCATTGGGTCTCGACATACGGGTGCACGGACTGGGACAGGACTCCGAGGCCGTCGATCTCGACGCGGGCCACCGCCCCCGGCTCGATGCCCTCGACGACGCCGAGCGCGGGGCCGGCGAGGACGTCGCCCGGCTTCAGCGTCGTGTCGGCCGCGGCGAAGTCCCGCGCCGCCGCCCACGAGAAGCTCTCTGACCTGCCCTCGAGCACGACGTCGTCGAAGACGCTCACCCTCCCGCCGGGGGCCTCGGGAGCCTCGTCCGGCGTCACGACGAACGGGCCGAGGCCAAGCGCGAAGTCGCGGTCCTTCGGCCGCGGCAGGTCCGGCGCTCGCCAGTCCGCGAGGATCGTGAAGCCGCCGATCTCGCCCCTGGCTCCGATCACCGCGGCGACGCGCGGCCAAAGCTCCAGCGGAAGCCAGTCGTGGACGATGCGGTGCTCGACCTCGGTGTTCGGCCCCGCGATCGCGGCGGGGTTCGCGAACTCGAACGAGCTTTCGTCGTCGAACACCCGCACTGCAGGCGGATGCAGGACCGGCGCGAGGAGGCGGACGCTCGTGAGCGGGAAGAGCGCGTGCTCGCGCGCCGCGCCGCCGCCGGTGAAGTACGCCTGCAGCGTCTGCGCCGCGAGCTCGACGACGTGCTCGCCGTCGATCCGGCCGAGCCACCCGCGTTCCATCGGGTGGTCGACGGGATGGAACATGCAGAGCCTCACGGTCTCACGGCTCCGTGTGCACCACCACGTCGGCGACGCCGGGCACCGCCTGCCGCACGCGCTCCTCGACGGCACTCGCGCGGGCGTGCGCGTCGGCGAGCGACTCGTCCCCGGCGAGCGCGAGCGTCAGGAACGCGACGAGGCCGTCGTCCGTCCGCACGAAGCGGAGCTCGCGCGGAGCGGCGCCCGTCTCCTCGCGCACCGCCCGCTCGACCGCGGCCGCGTCGACGGCGACCTCGCTGTGCCGAGACCGCCTCGGTCAGCGGCTCGAGGTGCGTCCGCACGTCCTCGACCTCGGGCACGGCCGCGAGGATCGCGCGCTCGACCTGCTCGGCGATGTCGTGCGCGTCGCTCGAGCGCGAAGGTCGCCCGGGCAGCTTGAGATGCAGCGACGACCTCCACCCGCCCGTCGACGTCGAGCACGCGCGAGGTTGTGGATCTCGCGCACCTGCGAGACGCCGAGCGCCGCCGCGAGCACGCGCTCGCGGATCTCCGCGTCGGCCTCGCGCGGCTCGACGTGGACGACGACGTCGAGCGTCGGGGAGCCGCTCGCGGAGAGCGTCCTCGACGCGGTCGGCGGCGGCGTGGCCCTGACCGACGGCCGCGCCGGGAGCGATCCCGATGACGACGTCGACGAAGTGCGCGCCGCCGGACTCGCGGACGCGCAGCCGCCGGAGCTCGACCGGCGGATCGAGCGACGTCGATCGCCTGCCGCGCAGCGTCCTCCGCGCCTCGGCGGGCGTCTGATCCATGAGCACGTCGACGTTCCGACGCAGGAGCCTGCCCGCCGCCGACGATCGACGAGCGCCGGCGACGAAGAGCGCCGCGATCGCGTCTCCCTCGGGGAAGCCGAGCGCGGCCGCCGACGAGCCCGGCGAGCACGGCGAGCGTCCCGGCGAGGTCGCTGCCGAAGTGGAGCGCGTTCGCGAGCAGCGCGTCGCTCCGGTAGCTGCCGTGCCGGCGCGGAGCGAGACGACCGTGCGCGACGCGTCGATCGCGATCACGAGCGCGACGGCCGCGAACGTCCACCACGTCGCCTCGACCTCGAACTCGACCGCAGCCGACGAGCCGCGCGACGGCGAGCGCCGCCGATCAGCGAGGCTGATCGCGACGATCAGGAACGCGCCTCCGCGAGCGCGGCGAGGTTCTGCGCCTTCCCGTGCCCGAACGGGTGGCCCGGATCGGCCGGCCGCACCGCGACCGAGACTGCGAAGAACGTCAGCAGCGCCGCAGCCGAGGTCCGCTGCCGGAGTGCGCGGCCTCGGCGAGCAGGCCGAGGCTCCCGCTCGCGAGCCCGGCCGCGAGCTTGATCGCGATCAGCAGGCACGCGGCCCCGACCGACACGAGCGCGGTGCGCCGCTGGGGCGACATGGGGACGGCAGCGTCGTGTACGGGGCCGCCCTATCCTCCGCACGTGCAGGTCTGCCCGAGCTGCGGGCGCGAGAACGCGGACGACGCGCGCTTCTGCTCGGGCTGCGGCACGGCGCTCGAGCCCGCTTCGCCCGCGCGCGAGGAGCGCAAGGTCGTCACCTGCCTCTTCTGCGACCTCGTCGGCTTCACGGCCCGCGCGGAGCGGATGGACCCGGAGGACGTGCGCCGCCTCCTCCAGCCGTACCACGCGCGCGTCCGCTCCGAGCTCGAGCGCTTCGGGGGCACGGTCGAGAAGTTCATCGGCGACGCGGTGATGGCGGTCTTCGGCGCTCCGGTCGCTCACGAGGACGACCCGGAGCGCGCCGTGCGCGCGGCGCTCGTCGATTCGCGATCAGCTCGCCGAGGAAGGCGAGCTCGAGGTGCGGATCGGGATCACGACCGGCGAGGCGCTGGTGGCGCTCGGCGCGCGGCCGGAGGCCGGCGAGGGCATGGCGTCGGGCGACGTCGTCAACACCGCGGCCCGCCTGCAGACCGCGGCGCCGACGAACGCGCATCCTCGTCGACGAGACGACGTACCGCGCGACCGAGCGCGCGATCGACTACGGAGAGCCGCGCTCGATCGAGGCCAAGGGCAAGGCCGAGCCGATCAGCGTCTGGGAGGCGCTGAAGGCGCGTGCCCGCGTCGTCGGTCGAGCGGGTCGGCGGCGCTCCGCTCGTCGGCCGCGAGCAGGAGGTCACACTCCTTCGCGAGACGCTCGCCCGCGTGATCCGCGAGCGCGCAGCCGCAGCTCGTCACGCTCGTCGGCGTGCCGGGGATCGGCAAGAGCCGGCTCGTCTTCGAGCTCTTCCAGACGATCGAGACCGGCGACTACGGGCTCGTCTACTGGCGCCACGGCCGCTCGCTGCCCTACGGCGAGGGCGTGACGTTCTGGGCGCTCGGCGAGATGGTGAAGGCGCAGGCGGGAATCCTCGAGTCGGACGAGCCCGAGCAGGCTGCAGAGAAGCTGCGCCAGGCAGTCGAGAGGTTCGTCGGAGACAGCGGCGATGCCGCCTGGGTCGAGCGACACCTACGCCCGCTCGCGGGGCTCGAGGCGGACGACACGTCGAGTGATCGTCGCGAGGAGACGTTCGCCGCCTGGCGGCGCTTCCTGGAGGCGATCGCGGACGACCGCCCGCTCGTCCTCGTCTTCGAGGATCTGCACTGGGCGGACGATGCACTGCTCGACTTCGTCGACTACCTCGTCGACTGGGCGACCGGCGTTCCGCTCCTCGTCCTCTGCACCGCCCGGCCCGAGCTCCTGACCCGCCGGCCCGGCTGGGGCGGCGGCAAGGTGAACTCATCGACGATCCTGCTCTCGCCGCTCTCCGAGGAGCGAGACGACGAAGCTCCTCCACGCCCTCCTCGGGCGTTCGGCACTCGACGCGGACCTCCAGGCACGGCTCCTCGAGCACGCAGGCGGGAACCCGCTCTACGCGGAGGAGTTCACGCGCATGCACACCTCCCGGCCGGGCGACGTCGTCCTTCCCGAGACGGTCCAGGGCATCATCGCCGCCCGCCTCGACACGCTCCCGCCGAAGGAGAAGGAGCTACTCCAGGAGGCGGCCGTGATAGGCAGGGTCTTCTGGCTGGGCGCGCTCGGCCGCGAGCGGTGGACGCTCGAGGAGCGGCTGCACTCGCTCACGCGGAAGGAGTTCGTGACCCGGAACCGCCGCAGCTCGGTCGGCGGCGAGGACGAGTACGTCTTTCGCCATGCACTCGTCCGCGACGTTGCGTACGAGCAGATCCCTCGGGCCGAGCGCGCGGACAAGCACCGCTCAGCAGCCGAGTGGATGGAGTCGCTCGGGCGGACCGAGGACCACTCCGAGATGCTCGCCCACCACTACGCATCCGCGATCGGGTACGCGCGTGCCGCCGGACAGAGCATCGATCCGCTCGCCGACCGCGCGAGGCAGTCCCTCCGGGACGCGGGAGATCGGGCTTTCGCGCTCAACGCCCTCGAGGCGGCCGCGCGGTACTACGAGCTCGCCGTAGAGCTGTCGGCGAGTGACGATCCGGAGCGACCGGATCTCCTCCTCGAGCTCGGCCGCGCTCGTCACATCAGCGGGGACGAGAGACGGGAGCGCTCGCTCGAGGACGCGCGAGAAGCGCTGCTCGCCGCCGGACGGGACGAGCAGGCGGCCGAGGCCGACGCGCTGCTCGCCGAGGTGTGGTGGAACAGGGGCGATCGCGAGCAGTGCGATCGTCACCTCGAGCGCGCCTACGCGTCGGTCCACGACCTCCCGGCCTCGGCCGGAAAGGCACTGGTGCTCGGCCAGGTCTCCCGCTACCGGATGCTCGCGGGGGTCGAGGACGAGGCGATTCGGATCGGCGAGCAGGTGCTCGCCATGGCCGAGGAGCTGGGGCTCGAGGAGCTCCGGGCGCACGCGCTCGTCAACATCGGGACGGCCAGGGCCAACATGGGTGACGCCACGGGGCTCCAGGACCTCGAGCGGGCCGTCGAGATCGCGGCCGCGGCGGGTTCGGCAGAAGTCGCACGGGCGTACAACAACCTGGCAGTCTCAGCCTGGTCCTGGGCGACCTCCGTCGCGGGCTTCGGCTGATGGGCGAGGCGATCGCTCACGAGGAGCGACTCGGAATGGCCAGCTTGCTCAGGTTCTCTCGAAACGTCCAGCTCTGGCTGCTCACCCGAAGGGAGCGCTGGGACGAGGCTCTGCCCGAGATCGACGAGTTCGTGGCGGCGTGCGAGGCCGGAGAGCCCCACTACCACGAGGGCGGCATGCGCCTTCGGCGGGCGCTCGTCCGGCTGGCGCGGGACGACGTCGACGGCGCGCTCGACGACGTACGGAAGGTCGTGCCTCTCGCGCGGAGCGCGGGCGATCCCCAGCAGCGTGTTCCGTGGCTTGCCGGCTCCGCGCGTCTCCTCGTCGAAGCGGGTCAGGTCGCCGAGGCGAGGCAGCTCGCCCCAGAGCTGTCGGAGCTGCTCGGCAGTGGAACGATAAATATGGCCCGCTGGGGTCTCGTCGATCTCGCCCTCGTCGCCGACGAGCTCGACTGCGCCGACGAGCTCGCGGCGGTGGTCGACAGCGGCCTGAAGACGAAGTGGACGGAGGCCGCGAGCGCACTGCTGCGCGGCGAGATCGTCCGGGCCGCAGAGCTCCTCGACGAGATCGGCGATTCCGAGCTCGAATCCATGGCGCGTCTGCGTGCTGCGGAGCGCTTCGTCGCCGAGGGCCGCCGGACCGAGGCGGTCGAGCAGCTGCGGCGCGCGCTCGCTTATTGGCGCACCGTGGGCGCGGAGCGCTATATCCGCCAAGCCGAGGCTCTCCTCAGGGAGAACGCCTCAGAGGTTTCCGCGTAGCGCCTGCTCGCGCTCGATTGCCTCGAAGAGCGCCTTGAAGTTCCCGATCCCGAATCCGCGCGAGCCGTGGCGCTCGATGACCTCGAAGAACAGCGTCGGCCGGTCCTGGACGATCTTCGTGAAGAGCTGGAGCAGGTAGCCCTCCTCGTCGCGGTCCGCGAGGATCCCCATCGAGCGCAGATCGGCCCAGTCCTCCTCGATCTCGCCCACGCGCTCCTGGACGATGTCGTAGTACGTGTCCGGCGTCGTGATGAAGAGGACGCCGTGCTCGCGCAGCGCCGCGACGGTCTTCACGATGTCGTTCGACTGCATCGCGACGTGCTGCACGCCCGGGCCGCCGTGGAACTCGAGGTACTCCTCGATCTGGCTCTTGCGCTTGCCCTCTGCCGGCTCGTTGATCGGGAACTTGATCTTCCCCTCGCCGTCCGTCATCACCTTCGACATGAGCGCCGAGTACTCGGTCGAGATGTCCTCGTCGGAGAAGTGGGTGAGCTGCGTGAACCCGAGCACGCGCTCGTAGAAGCCGACCCACTCGTCCATGCGGCCGAGCTCGACGTTGCCGACGACGTGGTCGATCGAGATGAGCCCGACGCCCGGGGACGGACCGCCGCCGTTGCCGGACGCCGACACGTACCCGGGCAGGTACGGGCCGCTGTACTCGGACCGGTTGACGAACGTGTGCACGTTGTCCCCGTAGGTCCCGATCGAGGCGAGCTCGACGCGGCCCGAGTCGTCCTCGACCCAGTGCGGCTCGGCGATCCCGCGTGCGCCGCGCTGGACCGCCTGCCTGTATGCGTTGGTGGCGTCGGGTACCGCGAGCGCGACGTCGCGCACGCTGTCGCCCTTCGTCGCAGCCCAGCGGCAGATGTCGCTGTCGGCGCGCAGGCCGCTCGTGAGGACGAGGCGGATGTCTCCCTGCTCGATCACGTAGGACGCGCGGTCGCGGACGCCGGTCTCCGGCCCCGCATAGGCCGTGCGCGTGAAGCCGAACGCGTTCTCGTAGAAGAACGCCGACTGCTTCGCGTTCCCGACCCAGACCTCGAGGTGGTCCCAGCCGTCGATGGGCATGAAGTCGTGTTCGCTCATGGGTCTGATTCTAGGCAGCTTCGACTTCGGGAGCCGTCCGCCGGCGGACGACGAGGATTCCGAGCAGGATCAGCGCGCCGCCCGCGATCTGGAGCGCGCTCAACGGCTCCGACAGCAGGACGACTGCGAGCAGCGCGGCGACGAACGGCTGGAGGTTCACCGCCAGCGTCGCTCGCGACGGCCCCACGCGGTGGATCGAGCGGAACCAGAGGATGTTCGTGAGCACGAGCGGGCCCACCGTCGCGAACGCGAGGGCGGCCCAGACCTCCCAGCCCAGATCCCACTCCTGGTCCCGAGTCTGCGGGAGCGCTACGAGCGCGAGGAGCACCCACGCGAGCGGGATCACGATCGCGCTCACCCGTGTCGCGGAGTAGCTCCGCATCAGCGGTGCCGCGGCCACCGAGTACACGGCCCACGTCGCGCACGTCGAGAGCCCGAGGAGGACGCCGCGGTAGCCGCCGGAGACGTCTCCGCTCGAGCCGAAGGCCACGAGCGCGACCCCGACGGCCGACACGGCGGCTCCGAGCCAGAAACGCTGCGTCAGGCTCTCCGTTCCGAGCGCGAGCCCGAGCAGCGCCGTGAAGATCGGGATCGCGCCGAGGAGGAGCCCGATCGTCGTCGCCGTCGCGACGTCGAGAGCGAGCACGAACGAGATCTGGTTCAGGAAGAGCGCGAGGGCCGCGATCCCGACCACGGGGAGATGGCGCCGCTCGATCCGGAGCGTGCGCTCCGCGATCACCGTGAGCGCGACGAAGATCAGCCCCGCGATCGCGTAGCGCAGGCTCGCGTACGCAAGCGGCAGGAACCCGTGCTCGAGGATGTACTTCGTGACGCTGACGTTGAGCGCCCAGAGCAGGACCGTGACCAGCAGCATCAGCTCGACGGACGACATCCGGCGCATCGCGCGGACGCTATCCGGGCGTGGGCTGGAGAAGAAGCGAGTGCTTGTCGTACGAACATATGTTCGCTAGCCTCGTCTCATGCAGCTGGCGTTCGACGCCGCCGACCGGCTCGTGGAGCTCGTGCAGGCGCGGCGCGGGGCGGTCGCGGCGGAGGAGGCGGCGCGCGTCCTCTTCGCGCTCGACCGATGCACCGGCCGAGCTCGCGCGCTCGCTCCTCGCCGACGTCGTCGAAGGTGACGCCAGGCTCACGTGGCTCGGCGCCCGCGTCGGCCTCGCGGACGATCCGCACGGCGACACGCTCATCGAGGATGCGGAGCTCGTCGTCTTCGACCTCGAGACGACCGGCCTCTCCGCGCGGCGAGACCGGCTGTGCGAGATCGGCGCCGCGCGCGTGCGCGCGCTCGAGATCGACGACACGTTCGAGACGCTCGTCAACCCCGGCACCGTCCTGCCGCCGGCGATCGCGCGCCTGACCGGCATCCGAGAGACCGATTTGCGCCGCGCGCCGCGGCCGGAGGCGGCCGTGCGGAGCTTCCTCGCCTTCGCGGGCGACGCCCCGCTCGCCGCCCACAACGCTCGCTTCGACGTCTCCTTCCTCGACGGCGAAGTCGAGCGCCTCTCCGGCCGCCGGGTCGCAGCACCGGTGCTCGACACGGTCTGGCTCGCGCGGCGGCTCCTGCAGCGCAGGAGCGAGCGCTTCTCACTCGCATCGCTCTCGCACTTCTTCGGCACCGCGACCTCGCCGTGCCACCGCGCGCTCCCGGACGCGCTCGCGACCGCGGAGATCGTGATCGCGCTTCTCGGGCTCGCGCAGGAGCGCGGGGCGCGCACGCTCGCCGAGGTCTTCGAGCTCGCCGCGCCGCGCGCCCGCAGGCTGCACTCGAAGCGGTCGCTCATCGCCGGGGCGCCGCGCACGCCGGGCGTCTACCTCTTCCGCGACCGCCACGACACGGTCCTCTACGTGGGCAAGGCGCGCGATCTCCGTGCCCGCCTGCGCTCGTACTTCTCGGGGAGCCGGCAGCGGCCGGCGGTCGAGGCCGCGCTCGGAGCGCTGGAGCGCGTCGAGTGGCGCGAGCTCGGCTCCGAGCTCGAAGCCGCGCTCGCCGAAGTACGACTGATCCGGGAGCTTCGCCCTCCCGCGAACGCACGGGGCCCGCGGCCCGACCGCTACTGCTACCTCGCACGCCGCCGGGAGCGCTGGGCGGTCGTCACGGAGCCCGGCCCGCTCGGGCCGCTGACGAGCAAGCACCGCGCCCGCCTCGCCGTGCGCGCGCTCGACGGCTTCGAGGGCGAGGACCCGGCGGCGGCGCTCGCGGCCGGGCGCGCGCGGCTCGGACGGCTCGCGCGAGACCAGCGCTTCGAGGACGCCGCGCGCTTCCGCGATCGCCTGGCGGCGCTGGAGGACGCGGTTGCTCGGATCGAGACGCTCGCCCGCCTTCGAGAGCGGCGCGTCTGCGTGCTCGCGCCCGCGCGCGAGAGCGGTTTCCGGCGGGCGTTTTTCGTCGCGCAGGGCCGCCTCGCAGCGGTGCGGACGGTGCCGGACGGGCCGGCCGGGCGACTGGAGATCGAGGCCGGGCTCGCGGAGGCCGCTCGCGCCGACCGGTCGTTCGCACCCGAGGACGCGGACGAGCTCCTCGTCGTCGCCGGGTTCCTGCGCCGGCCGGGGCCGGAGCTCCGGATCGTCTCCCTCGATGTGCAGGAGATCCTCGCTGCGTGAGACGTGCGCCGCCGCCGCCCGCCAGAATGGGCGCGTGGACGACATGCCCGCCTTCGCGGACCGGCTGGGCGAAGCGGTCGCGCGCAAGCGGAGCCAGCTCGTCGTCGGTCTCGACCCGCGCCTCGATCTGCTGCCGATGGAGCTCCGCGGCGAGTCGGTGCTCGGCCGCCCGTCCGCTGCGGCGGCGGTCGTGCGCTTCTGCAACGGGATCGTGGACGCCGTCGGCCCGTACGTCGTCGCCGTGAAGCCGCAGTCGGCGTTCTTCGAGGCGCTCGGCTCGGACGGGATCCGAGCGCTCGAGGAGGTCTGCGAGTACGCGCGCTCGAGCGGTCTGCTCGTCCTCCTCGACGCGAAGCGCGGCGACGTCGGCTCGACCTCGCGCGCGTACGCCACTGCCTACCTCGAGCCGCGGAACGGGAGCCCGCCGCTCGCGGATGCCATGACCGCGAGCCCGTACCTCGGCCTCGACTCCGTGGAGCCGTTCCTCGCCGCATGCCGCCGCTACGGCGCCGGCGTCTTCTTCCTCGTCCGCACGTCGAACGCCGGCGCGGCGGACGTCCAGGACGCCGTTCTCTCCGACGGGCGCCCGCTGTGGCAGCTCGTCGCCGAGCTCGTCCACGAGTGGGGACAGCCGCTGGTGGGCGAGGGCGGCATGTCGAGCGTCGGGGCGGTGGTGGGCGCCACGGTGCCCCGAGCCGTCTCGGACGCGCGCAAGCTCCTTCCGCAGACACCGCTCCTCCTGCCTGGCGTCGGTGCACAGGGCGCGACCCCCGCCGACGTCGCGCGTGCGTTCACCCGCGGCCCCGCGACCGCGCTCGTGACGGCGTCGCGGTCGGTGATCTACGCGTTCCGCGAGAGCGAGGAGGACTGGCGCGTCGCCGCGGCCGGCGAGGCCGAGCGCCTCGCGGTTCAGGTCTGGTCGGCGGCGGGATGGTAGGGCCCGACCGCGGCCGCGAAGCCGCGCTTCAGGTCCGTTGCTCTTCGCGCGACCGGAACTCCCGCTCGCGGATTCCGGTCTTGCGCGCCAGCTAGAGTGTCGCGCCGGTGAACCGCAGAGCGCTGCTCGCCGTCGTAGTCGTCTCCGTCGCACTCGCCGTCCCCGTGCAGGCTTCGGGTGACGCGTCGCGCGCTTCTGCGACCGGCCCGACGTTCGACGCGGCCGCCTGGTATCTCGTCGGCGAGGACGGGACCGTCCTTGCGCAGCAGAGCTCCCGGCGCTCGCGCCCGATCGCGAGCATCACGAAGGTCATGACCGCGCTCGTCGCCCTCGAGCGCGCGCGTCCCGCGGACGTCGTCAGCGTCAGCCCGTCCGCCGCCGGTGTCGGCGGCTCGACGATCTTCCTCCAGGGCGGCGAGCAGCTGACGGTCGCGACGCTCGTTCGCGGCATGCTGATCCCGAGCGCGAACGACGCGGCGACCGCGCTCGCGGTGCACGTCGGTGACGGCTCCGTCGCGCGCTTCGTCTCGCTGATGAACGCGAAGGCGCGGACGCTCGGGCTGAAGGACACGACGTTCGCAAACCCGCACGGCCTGGACCAGGCAGGACATGTCTCGAGCGCGCGGGACGCGACCTTGCTCGTCGAGCACGCGCTCGCGAAGCCCTTCATCCGCGACGCGCTCTCGCGCACCTCGTTCTCGCTGTCGGGCCGCACCTTCGAGTCGACCGACGACCTCCTCGACTGGCCCGCTTTCGTCGGCGGCAAGACCGGTCACACGGAGGACGCGGGCTGGTCGCAGGCGGCGGCGGCGACCGGGCGCGGGACGACCGTCTACGGAACCGTGCTCGGCGGCGCGACGCGCGAGCGGCGAAACGCGGCGCTGGAGGAGCTCCTCCGCCACGGGATCGCGAGCTACCGGCGCATCGCCGCGATCGACGCGTCTCGAATCTACGCCGAGGCCGAGACCGGGTACGGCCGCCCGGCGGTGGAGCTCGTGGCGCCCCGCACGGTTGCGCGCACCGTCCTCGGGACGAAGTCCCTGCTCGAGCGCGTGATCGCGCCGAGCTCGGTCGAGCTTCCGGTGCGCAAGGGCCAGCGCCTGGGGAAGGTCGAGGTCTGGGACGGCGACGTCCTCCTCGCCAGGTCGCCGCTCGTCGCGAATGCGGCGGTCACGGAGCCCGGGTTCCTCGGCAAGGCGGGGTGGTATGTCGAGCGCACGGCTGCCAACCTGTGGGGGATGTTCACGTGATCGTGACCGTCACCGCGAACGCGGCCCTCGACCGCACGCTCACCGTGCCGGGCTTCCAGATCGGCTACCGGCACCGCTCGAGCGACGTCATCGCGCTGGCGGGCGGGAAGGGGATCAACGTCGCCCGGGCTCTGAAGCTGCTCGAGGTGCCGGTCGTCGCGACCGGGCTCACCGGCGGCCGAACCGGGACGCGGATCATCGAAGAGCTGACCGCGGAGGCTCTCCTCAACGACTTCGTCCGCATCGGCGGAGAGTCGCGGACGTCGACGGCGGTCGTCGACCCGACCGTCGGGTCGTACACCGAGATCAACGAGTGGGGCCCGGAGGTCACCACCGCCGAGCTCGAGCTGCTCGTGGAGAAGCTCCGGTACCTGGCGCGCGGCGCCGACTTCGTCGTCCTCTCGGGCTCGCTGCCGCGGCGCGTCCCGACCTCGTTCTACGCGGACGTGATCAGGATCTCGCGCGCCGCGACGTGCGCGTCGTCCTCGACAGCGAGGGCGAGCCGCTGCAGGCGGGCGTCGACGCGGCCCCGTACCTCGTCTCGCCGAACCAGCGCGAGGCCGAGCAGCTCGTGGGTCAGGAGCTCGAGGACGACGACGACTTCCTGATGGCGCTCGACGCGATCGCCGAGATGGGCGCGCGCAACGTCGTGATCACGCTCGAGAACGGATGCTTCGCACTCCTCAGGCTCGGACGCAAGGCCAAGCGCGTGCGGGCGTTCGCCCCGCACGTCGAGCCGGTGTCGCAGGTCGGGTCGGGCGACGTCCTGCTCGCGCAGTTCCTGGCGGCGATCGTCGACGAGCGCTCGTCCGAGGACGCGATCCGCCTGGCCGTCGCCGCCGGGGCCGCCTCCGTCCGCTCGGTCGGCGCCGGCCGCTTCGACCCCCAGCTCGCGGCGACGTTCGCCGACGGGGTGGAGGTCGCAGAGCTGCAGCCCGCGCGCTCCTAGACTCCGCGAATGGCGGGGTGCCCGAGTTGCGGTCGCGAGAACGCGGACGACGCGCGGTTCTGCAGCTTCTGCGGAGCGGCGCTCGCCGCGGCCGAGCCGTCTCGCGAGGTGCGCAAGATCGTGACGGTGCTGTTCGCGGACGTCGTGGGCTCGACGGCGCTCGGCGAGGCAACGGATCCGGAGGCTCTCAGAGCGCGCATGCAGCGCTTGTTCGAGGACCTCAGGGGGATCGTCGAGCGGCACGGGGGCACTGTGGAGAAGTTCGTCGGAGACGCGGTCATGGCGGTCTTCGGGATCCCAGTCGCGCACGAAGACGATGCCCTGCGAGCCGTGCGTGCCGCGTCGGAGCTGCGCGCCGCGATCACGGAGCACGGGCTCGAGGCTCGCATCGGTGTCAACACGGGCGAGGTCGTCGTGGGCGGCGCCGGCGAGACGCTAGTCACCGGCGACGCGGTGAACGTGGCCGCACGACTCGAGCAAGCCGCGCCGCCCGGTGAGGCGCTCATCGGCGCGGAGACCCGCCTGCTCGTGCGCGACGCGGTCCGGCTCGAGGCCGTCGAGCCTCTCGTCCTCAAGGGGAAGTCCGAGCCGGTCGACGCGTTTCGCCTGCTCGAGGTCCTGAGCGACGCGGACGGCGTCGCACGTCATCTCGAGACGCCGCTCGTCGGGCGCCAGCGCGAGCGGAACCGCCTGTGGCGCGACTTCGAGGACGCCGTGGCCGATCGCTCCTGCCGGCTGTTCACGCTGCTCGGTCCCGCCGGCATCGGCAAGTCGCGGCTGGTCGCCGACTTCCTCGAGCGAGTCGGCGACTCGGCCGAGGTCCTGCGCGGGCGCTGCCTCTCGTACGGAGAGGGGATCACGTACTGGCCGCTCGTCGAGATGCTCGCTCCGCTCGGGATCGACCCGGAGGCGATCGTCGCATCGACCCCCGAGGAGACGCGGGTCGGCTTTCGCCGCCTGCTCGAGGCTCGCGCGGCCGAGACCCCGCAGGTGGTCGTCGTCGACGACCTGCAGTGGGCCGAGCCGGTGTTCGTCGACCTCGTCGAGCACGTCGCCGACCTCTCGCGGAATGCGCCGATCTTCCTGCTCGTCGTCGCGCGCACGGAGCTGCTCGACGGGCGCCCCGGTTGGGGTGGCGGGAAGCTCAACGCGACGTCGCTCCTCCTCGAGCCGCTCGGAGAGACCGATCGCGAGCTCCTCATCGACAATCTCCTCGGGGGCGCGTCACTGGACGAGGCCACGCGTGAGCGCATCGCGGACGCCTCCGACGGCATCCCCCTCTTCGTCGAAGAGATGCTCGCGATGGTGCGTGAGCGCGGCGCCGGCGAAGGAGCCATCGACGTCCCGCCCACGATCCACGCGCTGCTGCAAGCACGCCTCGACGCGCTCGCGGACCACGAGCGGCTCGTCGTAGGGCATGCCGCCATCGAGGGCGAGGTCTTCCACCGCGCTTCGGTGGTCGCGCTCGCCGACGACGATCTGCAGTCGTCTCTCGAGGACCACCTCTCGAGCCTGGTGCGCAAGGAGCTCATACGCCCCGAGAGCTCGTTGATCCCGGGCGAGGACGCGTTTCGCTTCAGGCACATCCTGATCCGGGACGCGGCGTACGGCGCGATGCCCAAGACGTTGCGCGCCGGCCTCCACGAGCAGTTCGCCACGTGGCTCGAGCGCGTCCGGGTGACATCCTTCGAGCTGGACGAGATCCTCGGCTACCACCTCGAGCAGGCGGTCGGCCTTCGGATGGAGCTCGGTCAGGAGGGCGATGCGGAGCGCGAGCTCGCGGCTCGCGCGGGAGCGAGGCTCGCCGCCGCCGGCCGGGGTGCGCTCGGCCGCGCCGACTTCTTCGCCGCGGTCGGGCTGCTGGAGCGCGCGATCGGCCATCTGGGCGAGGCCGACCCTGTGCGGCTCGAGGCGATGTGCGATCTCGCGGAGGCTCTCTCGCGTCGCGGCGAGCTCGAGCGTGCCGGCGTGGTGCTGACCTCGGCTATGGACACGGCGCGGAGGGTCGGCAACGAGGCGCTCGGGGCGCGGGCGCGCTTGCTGTTCAACTCGCTCCAGACGAGGGTCGCCTCGGCCAGCGTCGAGGACGAGCTCGAGCAGGCGCTCGAGATTGCGGCGTCGCTCGAGCGGACAGGCGATCTCTCGATCCTCGCGCAGGCATATTCGGAGATCGGGATGTCCCGCTTCATGCTCGGCCGTGCGGGCGAGGGCGATGCCGATCTCGAGCGGGCGGCCGACATCGCACGCCGTGCCGGTGACCGAGTGTCTGAGCGCGCGGCTCTGAACTCGAGGCTCCGGCCGATCGCCTGGGGGCCGACGCCGGCCGGCGAAGGGATCGCGTTTTGCACGCAGCTTCTCGAGAGCGAGGCCGCGAACATCGGCGACCGGGCCCACGGGCTCCAGGTGCGCGCGCTCTTCCAGGCGATGCAGGGCCACTACGAGGACGCTCGCAGCTCAGCCGCGCAGGCGTGGGCGCTGATCGAGGAGTACGGGCTCGAGCTCCTGAAAGGCGCCTACTCGCTCGACGTCGGGTCTGCCGAGGTCGTCGCCGGCGACCTCGACGCGGCCGCGGCGCGGCTGCGCCGGGGCCACGAGCTGCTCGTCGAGATGGGCGACACGGGAGCCCGCTCGACGCTCGACGCGATCCTCGCCGACGTCGAGTTCCGCCTCGGGCGCATGGACGATGCGGTGTCGCTCGCGGAGCAGAGCCGGCTGATCGCATCCGTCGACGATCTCGACGCCCAGCCGCGCTGGCGCGGCTCGCTGGCCCTCGTCCTCGCGAGCAGGGGCGAGCTCGACGACGCGGAGCGGCTCGCGCGCGAGGCCGTGGCGCTCGCTGAGCCGACCGACTTCCTCCCGCTGAAGGCGTGGCTCCACGACGTGCTCGGCGAGGTGCTGGCTCTCGCAGGAAAGATGGCTGAAGCGACGGCCGCCGTCGAGCGTGCGATCTCGCTGCATGAGCAGAAGGGCAACGTCGTATCGGCCGAGCGATCGCGCGCGGTACTCGCCGTGCTGCAACCCTCCTAGACTCCGTGTCGTGGCGCCGTGCCCAAGCTGTCGAGATCGGTATCGAGGTCGACTGACGCCGTCGCAGAGCGCTGCTAACGTCACCTGATGGAGACCGAGTTTCGCCAGCAGGACGTCGAGCGCCTCGTCGCCTTCGAGCGGAAGTTCGGACGTGAAGGGCTCACCTTCGACGACGTGCTCCTCCTTCCGGCCGAGTCGCAGGTGCTCCCGAACGACGTCTCGACGGTCTCGCGTCTGACGCCGTCGATCTCGCTGAACATCCCGATCGTCTCCGCGGCGATGGACACGGTGACCGAGGCGCGGCTTGCGATCGCGCTCGCGCGGACGGGCGGGATCGGGATCGTGCACCGGAACCTCTCGATCGCGGACCAGGTCGCAGAGGTCGACAAGGTGAAGCGCTCCGAGTCGGGGATGATCGTGGAGCCGCTGACGCTCCGGTCCGGCGACAGCGTCGGGACCGCACTGGAGCTGATGGCTCGCTACCGCATCTCGGGCGTGCCGATCATCGACGACGACGGGATCCTCGTCGGCATCCTCACGAACAGGGACCTCCGCTTCGAGACCGACACCTCGCAGCCCGTGTCCGCGCTCATGACGAGCCGGAACCTCGTCACCGCGCCGGTCGGCACGACGCTCGACGAGGCGAGCGAGATCCTGCACCGCAACAAGATCGAGAAGCTGCCCGTCGTCGACGCGGACGGCGTCCTCAAGGGGCTCATCACCGTCAAGGACATCTCGAAGCGGCTCGAGTATCCGGACGCGACGAAGGACGACCAGGGCCGGCTGCGGGTCGGCGCCGCAGTCGGCGTGGGGACGGACGCGCTCGAGCGGGCCGCCGCGCTCGTCGACGCCGAGGTCGACGTCCTCGTCGTCGACACTGCGCACGGGCACTCGCACGGCGTGCTCGAGGTCGTGCGGAAGGTCAAGGCCGCGCACGACGTGGAGCTCGTCGCGGGGAACGTCGCCACCGCGGACGGCGCCCTCGCGCTCGCCGATGCGGGCGCAGATGCGGTGAAGCTCGGCGTCGGGCCCGGTTCGATCTGCACGACCCGCATCGTCGCGGGAGTCGGCGTCCCGCAGGTGACCGCGGTCTGGGACGCGGCGCAGGCGCTCGTCGGGCAGGGCATCCCTGTGATCGCGGACGGCGGCATCCGGAGCTCCGGCGACATCGCCAAGGCGATCGCGGCCGGCGCGGACACGGTCATGCTCGGCTCGATGCTCGCCGGGACGGACGAGGCCCCGGGCGAGGTCATCGTCGCGCAGGGCGAGCGCTTCAAGGAGTACCGCGGGATGGGCTCCCTGGGCGCGATGAAGGCGCGGTCGTTCTCGAAGGACCGCTACTTCCAGGGCGACGTCGAGGACGTGGACAAGCTCGTCCCCGAGGGCATCGAGGGGCGCGTCCCGTACAAGGGCCCGCTGGCGCCGATCGTGCACCAGGTCGTCGGTGGGCTGCGCCAGTCGATGGGGTACTGCGGCGCGGCGACGATCGAGGAGATGCAGGTGCGGACGCAGTTCACCAGGATCACTCCCGCGGGCCTGCACGAGAGCCACCCGCACGGCGTCACGATCACGAAGGACGCGCCGAACTACCGCCGCTGATGGCCGAGGTCGTGCGTTTCCCGACCCCGGAGCCGACCCCGGAGGAACGTCCTGTTCTCGTCGTCGACCTCGGCGGCCAGTACAGCCAGCTGATCGCGCGCCGCGTGCGCGAGGCCCGTGTCTACTCGGAGCTCGTCGGGCACCGGCTGCCCGCCGCCGAGATCGCGCGGCGCAACCCGGCCGCGCTCGTCCTCTCCGGCGGCCCGGCGTCCGTGTACGCGGACGGCGCCCCCGAGATCGATCCGGGGATCTTCGAGCTCGGGATCCCCACGCTCGGGATCTGCTACGGGATGCAGCTGATGGCGCGCGACCTCGGCGGCGCCGTCGAGCGGACGGGCGCCTCTGAGTTCGGCAAGGCGGAGCTGGAGGCGACGGAGTCCGAGCTCTTCCACGACCTGCCGCCCGAGCAGACCGTGTGGATGAGCCACCGCGACTCGGTCACCGCGCCGCCGGAGGGCGCGGTGGTAACCGCGTCCTCGGCCTCGACCCCGATCGCCGCCTTCGAGGACCGCGAGCGGCGCCTGTACGGCGTCCAGTTCCACCCGGAGGTCGTGCACACGCCCCACGGCCAGGAGATCCTGAAGAACTTCCTGTACGAGGTCGCGGACATGCCGCCGACCTGGACGCCGGCGGCGGTGATCGAGGAGCAGGTCGCACTCATCCGTGCCGCAGTCGGGGACGAAAGCGTCCTCTGCGCGCTCTCGGGCGGCGTCGACTCCGCGGTGGCCGCACTCCTCGTGCACAAGGCCGTCGGCGACCAGCTCACGTGCGTCTTCGTCGACCACGGCCTCCTGCGCGAGAACGAGGCCGAGCAGGTGGTCGAGACCTTCTCAGGCCACTTCCGCGTCCCGCTCGTGCACGTCCAGGCGCAGCGAGCGCTTCCTCACGCGGCTCGACGGGCGTCTCCGATCCCGAGGAGAAGCGCACGATCGTCGGCGAGGAGTTCATCCGCGTCTTCGAGGAGGAGGCGGCGAAGCTGGGCGACGTGCGCTTCCTCGTCCAGGGCACGCTCTACTCGGACGTGATCGAGTCGGGCGGGGCCGACGACGGCGTCGCGGCGAAGATCAAGTCGCACCACAACGTCGGCGGGCTCCCGGAGGACATGCGGATGGAGCTCGTGGAGCCGCTGCGACTGCTGTTCAAGGACGAGGTCCGGCGCGTGGGGGAGGAGCTCGGGCTGCCGGAGCGCATGGTCTGGCGGCAGCCGTTCCCCGGCCCCGGCCTCGCGATCCGGATCGTCGGCGAGGTGACCGAGGAGCGGCTCGCGATCCTGCGCCGGGCGGACGCGGTCCTCCTCGAGGAGATCCGCCGCGCCGACCTCTATCGCGACCTCTGGCAGAGCTTCGCGGTGCTCCCCGCGATCCGCTCCGTCGGCGTCCAGGGCGACGAGCGTACGTACGCGTACCCGGTCGTGATCCGCGCAGTGACGTCCGAGGACGCGATGACCGCCGACTGGGCCCGGCTACCCTACGAGCTGCTCGAGGCCGTCTCGAGCCGGATCATCAACGAGATTCCCGGGGTGAACCGCGTCGTCTACGACATCTCGTCGAAGCCGCCCGCCACGATCGAGTGGGAGTAAGCATTCTGTTCGGCTGGCCCGGTCGGGGGTTGTCAGCAGCGGAGCGCTCCGCTCCCCTGTGAGCTGAATGCGCCGCCGGCTGCTCTTCTCCGCCTGCGCTGCCGCCGCACTCGCGGTGCCGGCGACGCCCGTGTCCGCGAGCGAGCCGCTCTGGGACCCGAACGTCAAGTTCCAGTCACTGAAGGTGAACCGGAAGGGCGAGGCGCTCATCTCGTACCGGCTGCGCACCGGGAAGCTCCGCAACGTGCTCGTGTGGGGCGCGATCAACGCTCGGGCGCCGTCCGAGACCGTGCCGCAGGTGCGCTTCAAGTGGGACTACGCGGGCGGCTGGGGGAAGTACAGAAAAGGGAGGTACTGGCGGCGGTTCCGGGACAAGTGCCAGCCGTACGACGGGCCGCGGCTCGCGAACCTCGTCGCCGCCTGCAAGGCGCCCGACGGCTCGTACTGGGCGGTCCAGGCCTGGCGGCGGCGGATGCCGCTCCTCGGCTTCGAGCCCTGGCTCCCGGAGCACCGGAACCTCGAGCTGCACGTCTCGCACTGGTCGGGCCCGCTCGCGGTGCTCGAGGTCTCATCCCAACTGGACCTACGGCGGCGCCTGGCAGGGGGTCTTCGGCCGCTACTCGTACCTCGGCGTGCCGGTGTACGGGTTCGGGAACACGCCGAAAGGCGTGCCGAAGGACAAGTACGGCCGGAATCTCTTCATCGACACCTTCAACTCGTCGTACGGCAAGGGCTGGAAGCGCGAGTCGGGGATCCTCACGCACCGGGCGACCGGGACCTTCTGCCACAGCTTCGTCCCGCAGCGGCCGTTCTCGTGGTACCCGAGTCAGAAGATGCGCCCGGCTGCGCCCGGCGAGCAGCACCGTGTCACGATCGGCGGGCCCGGGGTGACGCCCGTCATCCGCGTCGAGATTCCCGGTCTCACGCGCAAGGACCGCGGCCGGGACGGCGAGTTCAACGCGATCTTCGATCGCGTCATGGCGAACGACTCGATCTGCGCGCACGAGCGCTGACGACCGTTTAGGGTCGGCGTCGATGAGCGACGCCTGGGACGACGAGGGCTTCGGCGGCGACGACGACTGGGAGGGCGGCGGAGATCTCGAGGGGGATCCGGAGAACGAAGCACTGTCCGGGTTCGGCGCCGGCCTGGACGACCCCGAGCTGGTCGCCGTGGAGGACGAGGACGAAGAAGAGACCCTGACGGACGAGGAGCCCTAGCCCCGGTGGAGTTCCGCGAGCTGCTCCCGCGGCGGCGCATGGTGCGGCACTACACCGGCGAGCCCGTGCGCCTGGACGCCGTCCGGCGCATCGCGGAGACGGTCAGGCGCGCGCCGAGCGCGGGCTACAGCCAGGGGCAGCGGCTGCTCGTCGTCACGGAGGAGGCCGGCCGGGCGGAGATCGCGCGCATCCTCGGCGACGCCGGCTGGACGCAGCCGGACGACCGCGAGCCGTGGCTCGAGAGCGCGCCCGTCCACGTCCTCGTCTGCGTGCGCGAGGCCGACTACCACGACCGCTACCAGCGGCCGGACAAGCTCCAGGGCGGCGAGGAGATCGACTGGCCCGTTCCGTACTGGTACGTCGACGCGGGCGCTGCGCTCATGCTCGTCCTCCTCGCTGCGATCGACGAGGGCCTGGCGGCCGGAGTCTCGGGAGTGCCGCGCGAGGCCGCCGCCGCGCTGCGCTCCTCGTTCGGAATCCCCGAAGAGGTGGACGTCGTGGCACTCGTCACCGTCGGCTCTCCCGCGCCGGATCCCGGCTGGAGCGCGGTCACGAGCCGCCGGACGCAGCGGCGCCGTGGCTCCGAGGACGTCGTTCGCTGGGAGCGCTGGTAGCGCTGGATGGTTGATGCCACGATCTCGCGGGCCCGGATGCGCGATCTGGCGCGTCGGGGCCGCTTCCGCTCGTCGAGGAGCCGCTTCTCGGCTCCTCGACGAGCGTGCTCTTCGCGGCCGGAGAGCGACCCCGAGGCCTCAAGCCTCGCCGTCGCTCTCCGGCCGCGCCCCCGAGCGGCGAGCTCACGCCCCGGGGCGGCGATCTCGTGGCATCAACCATCTAGGCGATTCTGAAGCCGGCGAGCCCCTCGGGCTTCTCGGCGAAAATCTCGACGCGGTCGACCCGCGCTCCGGGCGGGCCGTCGCGACAGAAGGCGACGAGGCGCTCGACCGCATCGGGCTCGCCTTCGAAGACCGCCTCCACGGTCCCGTCGCGATTGTTCCGCACCCAGCCGGCGACGCCTCGTGCTTCGGCCCGGCGGCGCACGGTGTCGCGGAAGAAGACGCCCTGCACGAAGCCGCGCACGACGACCCGGCGGCGAGCGGGATCACCTGCGCCGGGTGTGCTCAACGTGCGGCCTTTGAATGGGGCACCCCGGCCCACCACCCACTGCGAGCATAACGTCGAAGTGCGTACGCGTGGGAAACGCGAGCGTGCCGAATGTGTGCCAACTGGGGGCTCGCCGGCACCGTCATTCGACCGTGGTCGGCAGGCGCAGGATGCCGCGCTCGTCCACCTCGACCCTGACTCGTTCTCCGGGTCGCGGATGCTCGATCGCGGTGACCGCCGCCACGAGCGCTCTCCCCGCGGTCGAGCTCCGACGGTCAGGCGCACGACGGGCCCCTGCCGGACGGCGCTCGTCGACGACGCCGTCGCCGGGCCGTCGGACGCGACGACGCGAACCGCCTCGGGCCGGATGACCTCGCCGTCGCGGACGTTGCGCGAGCCCGAGGAAGCGCGCAACGTCCGCATCCGCCGGGCGAGCCCAGAGCTCGTCCGGCGTGCCTGTCCTGCACGATCCGGCCCGCCCGCATGACCGCGACGCGGTCGCCGAGCGCGAACGCCTCCGCCTGGTCGTGGGTGACGTAGAGCGCGGTCACCGACGAGCGCGTCGAACAGCTCCGCGAGATCGTCGAGCAGCCGGTCGCGGAGCCGCCGGTCGAGCGAGCCGAGCGGCTCGTCGAGGAGCAGGACGCGCGGCGCCGGCGCCAGCGCGCGGGCGAGCGCGACCCGCTGCTGCTCGCCGCCCGAGAGCGTCGCGACCGAGCGGTGCTCGAACCCGGCGAGCCCGACGAGCTCGAGCAGCTCGCGAACGCGCGCGCTCGACGTCCTCGGCGTGCATCTCCCCGCATCCGCAGCCCGAATGCGACGTTCCCGAACACGTCGCGGTGCGTGGAAGAGCGCGTGGTCCTGGAACACGAGCCCGATCCCGCGGCGGTGCGGCGGGACCGCCGCGAGGTCGCGCCCGTCGAGCAGCACCCGCCCGGTGTCCGGCCGCTGGAGCCCGGCGATCGACGCGCAGGAGCGTGCTCTTGCCGGAGCCGCTCGGCCCGAGCACGCGCGACGACCTCGCCCTCGGCGACCTCGAGGGTCGACGCCGTCCAGCGCCGCCGTCGCCGTCGAACCGCACCGACACGTCCTCGATCCGCAGCATCAGAACCACCCAGCCGGTGCTCGCGGCGGCCGCGCTCGACCAGGAAGACCGAGACCGCGACGACCACCATCAGGATCACTGCGAGCGCGTACGCCTGACCGGCGTTCAGCTCTCCCGGCCGGCCGAGGAAGCGGAAGATCGCGACCGGAAGCGTCGGGCTGTCCGGCCGCGCGAGGAAGACCGTCGCGCCGAACTCGCCGAGCGAGATCGCGAACGCGAACCCGGCCGCGACCGCCGAGCGCACGTCCCGCGACCGGAAGGTCGATCTCGCGGCGCACACGCCCGCGGCGAGGCCCCGAGCAGCGCCGCCGCCTCGCGCTGGCGCGTCGTCGATCGCGCGCAGCGTCGGTGCCACGATCCGGACGACGAACGGGAATGGCGACGAGCGCCTGCGCGACCGGGACGATCCACGGCGCCGCGCGGAAGTCGACGGCGCCGTGTCGAAGGCGATCACGAAGCCGAAGCCGAGCATCACCGCGGAGGCGCCGAGCGGGAGCATGAGCAGCGCGTCGAGCAGCGAGCCGCGAGCCGCGCGGCTCCGCGATCGCGAACGCCGCGAGGCCGCCGACGACGAGCGCGACGCACGGTCGCGGCGGTCGCGTAGAGGATCGAGTTCACGACCGCCTCCCACGGCGTCGCGAGCAGCGCGGCGGTCGGCTCGGCGAGCGCGCGGTACGCCTCGAGCCCGTGTCCGTCCCCGACGGCGAGCGAGCGCTCGACGAGCACCGCGAGCGGCACGCCGAGGAAGAGCGCCGAGCGCCGCCGAGGCTCCCCGCCACCACGAGCCTCTCGCCCGCGGTCGCGCGGGCGGCGAAGCACGTCCCGCTCGGGCCGCAGCGTGGCCGCCGACCGCGAGCCTCGCCTCGAGCCGCGTCGCCACCCAGACCGCGACGGCGACGCACGCGAGCTGCACGAGCGAGAGGATCGCCGCCGCGCGCAGGTCGAAGATGCGAACCGCCTGGTGTAGATCTCCGTCTCGAGAGTCGAGTACTCCGGCCCGCCGAGGATGAGGACGATCCCGAACGACGTGAACGAGAAGAGGAAGACGATCGCGGCCGCCGCCGCCAGCGCGGGCGCGAGCAGCGGAAGCGTGATCTCGCGAAGCCGCTGCCACGGGCCCGCGCCGAGCGTCGCCGCCGCTTCGGAGACGCGCCGGTCGAGGCCCGCCCAGAACGCCGCCGACGACGCGCACGACGACCGCGACGTTGAAGAACGCGTGCGCGATCAGGATCGCGGCCCAGCCGCGCTCGAGGCCGGCGGGAAGGATCGCGAGGAACGCGAGCGCGACGACGACCGTCGGCAGGACGAACGGCACCGTCACGAGCGCCCGCACGAGCCCGCGCCCCGGAAACGCGAAGCGTCCGAGGACGTAGGCGGCCGGCAGCGCGACCGCGAGCGTCAGCGCGGTCGAGGCGAGCGCCTGCCAGACCGTGAACCAGACGACGCTCGCGCGTCAGCGGGTCGGTCAGCACGTCGAGGGCGACGCGAGCCCGCCGCCCGCGCGCAGCCCTCGCTCGAGGATCGTCGCGAGCGGGAACGCGAAGAAGAGCGCGAGGAAGGCGAGCGGGACGCCGACCGTGAGCGCCCGCCAGGCGGCCGCGCTCAGCGAAGCACGGTCGCCGTCCACTCCTTCATCCACCGGTCGCGGTTCTCCTCGATCTCGCGCGGGCGGGAGCTCGAGCGGGTCCTCGGGGACGACGGCGAACTGGACGAACTCGGGCGGGAGCTCCGCGGCCGCGATCGACGGGGAAGACGAACATCGAGAGCGGGACGTCCTCCTGGAAGCGCGTCGAGAGCATGAAGTCGACGAGCTGCACGCGCGCCCTCCTCGTTCGGCGGCGCCGCGCAGGACACCCGCGAACTCGATCTGCCGGAAGCAGCTGTCCGTCGACGACGGCCGTCGGAGCCTGCGTCGGGCCGCGGGCTCCGGAAGATGACCTCCGCCGGCGGGCTCGACGCGTACGAGACGACGATCGGTCGGTCTCCCGTGCTCTCGGACGCGCCGGAGAAGCGCGACGTTGTACGCCTCCTCCCAGCCGTCCACGACGAGGACGTCGTTCTCGCGCAGCTGCCGCCAGTACGTGCTGCCAGCCGCGCTCGCCGTAGCGTGCGATCGTCGCGAGCAGGAACGCGAGCCCGGGGGTCGAGGTCGCCGGGTTCTCGACGACGAGCGAGGCCCTCGTACTGCGGCCGAGTGAGGTCGTCGATCGACCGCGGCGGCGCGACGCTCGCGCTCCGCGAACCAGCCGCGGTCGTAGTTGAGGCACACGTCGCCGTGGTCGATCGGCGTCACGCGGTGCTCCTCGTCGAGCACGTAGCTTCGGGTCGACGTTCTCGAGCCCCGGCGACTCGTAGGCCTCGAAGAGGTCGCCTTCGAGCGCGCGCGAGAGGAGGTTGCTGTCGACGCCGAAGAGGACGTCGCCCTCCGGGTTGCCGGCGGTGAGCAGCGCCTTCGTGAGCGCCTCACCCGCGTCGCCGGTCTGGAGGATCCGGAGCGTCTAGGCCGCTCGCCGTCTCGAACTCCTGCTTCACGTCGTCCGAGACGACGAACGAGTCGTGCGTGACGAGCACGACCTCGTCGGACCCTCCGCCTCCACCGCCCCGGAGCATGATCGCGACCGCGACGACGAGCACGAAGGCGGCGACACCGGCGCCGTAAAGGATCTTCCGGTCGAGCCTCACGCCGCATCCTCGGTCTCGGGGCCGGGCCGCACGGCGAGGAGGACGCCGCGCTCGACGCCTGACGCGCGCCGCTTCGGCGACGAACCGGTTCGAGACGCCGCGGGTCGAGCCGGGCTCGCAGCGTCTCGCCGTCGAGCGGGTACACGAGCCCTTCGGTGCTGACGCCCTCGGCCGGGCCGTGCAGCGCGAAGAGCGAGACGAGCTCGCCCGGCTGCACCCGTCGAGCGTCGCGCTCGTCGCGGATCACGTGCACGTGCGCCGCGCCGACGCGCGCGTCGACCTCGACCGCTGCGTAGCGCGGCGAGCCGAGCAGCGTGCAGCGCCGAGACGAGGTGGTCGAGCCGCTCGCCGACCCCCGCGAGCACGAGCATGCGCGGCGGGCTCGAGCCGCGAGCGCGGCGTCGAGGGCGAGCTCGAGATCGGTCGCGTCCTTCGTCGGTCGGGTGGCGCTCGACTGCGCGCGCCTGCTGCTCCGCCGCGGCGACCGCGGCCGCCGAGGCGGAGTCGAAGTCGCCGACGGCGATCGTCGACGTCGAGCCCCAGTGCGCGCGCGTGCTCGAGCCCGCTGTCGGCGGCGATCACGGGCGCGCCGGCCGGAACCGCGCGCGCGGCGTCCGCAGGGGGCGCCTCCCCACCGGCGACGACCACCACGACCTCGTTCGACAAGCGCCTTCCTCCGCTGGCATTACCCAGATCAGGTTCTGCGGGTCGGCGGCGCGTGCAGCCGCCCTCTCAGCCCGGTTGCCCGAGCTCCCCGTTCGCTCGCGCATCGTACCCGCGTGCGCGTAGGCGAGAGGGCCCACCCGTGGGTTTCCGCTCGCGTCGGGCTGGTTGAATTGCTCGATCTCCTACCCGGTCCGGCGTAACACCGCTTCTCCTCGGTCTCTGCCTCGTGCTGCTCTCGGGGGTGCTCCAGCTCGGCGGTCGCGGTGGCCACGATCACGCTCGTCGCTCGTGACCGGCATCGAGTCGATCCTCGGGCTCGGGCCTGCGATCTTCCTCGCGGCCGGCGCACTCGCGGCGCTGCCGGCGGGGCGGCTCATGGACCGGATCGGCCGCGTGCCCGTGATCGCCGGAGGCTTCGGAATCGGTGCGGCCGGCTGCTGCCTGGTCGCGCTCGGGTGCGGGTCGACAACGCAGTGCTCGTGATCGTCGGGCTTCGTCGCCGTCGGCGCGATGAACGGGAGCCGTGCTGCTCGCGCGCACGGCCGCCGCGGACATGTACCCGGAGCGAGAAGCGCGCTCGGGCGATCTCGTACGTCCTCTTCGGCGCGCTCTTCGGCGCCGCGCTCGGGCCGCTCGTCTTCCGGCCGCTCTTCGCCGGGAAGGACCTCGAGCTCGACACGCTCGTCGATCCCGTGGTTCGTGGGCGGCGGCATGGCGCTCGTCGGGCTCGTCGTCGCACTCCTCATCCGGCCGGATCCGCGCACGATCGCACTCGAGATGCATGAGGCCGAGAGCCCCGGCCGCCCGCACGCGCCGCCCGCGCCGCTCTCGGAGATCCTGCGCAGGCCGGGCGTCCCCTCGGCCGTGATCGCAGCGCTCGCGAGCTTCGCGGTCATGGTCGTCCGTGATGAACCTGACCGGCTACATCGTCGTCGGTCACGACCACGAGCAGGCCGACGTCTTCACCGTCATCAGCCTGCACATCGTGGGGATGTACGCGCTCGTCCTCGTCATCGGCGCGCTGATCGACAGGGTCGGGAGGAAGCCCGTCGCTCATCGCCGGCCTGGCGATCATGGCCGTGTCGACGATCATGCTCGTCTGGGCCGAGTCTCTTCTCTGGACGTCGATCTCGCTTCTTCTGCTCGGCCTGGGCTGGAACGTCTCGTATGTCGCCGCGACGGCCGAGCTCGTGACGCACGCGACGCCGGTCGAGCGCGGGCGTCTCGTGGGCGCGACCGACCTCGGCTGCCGGGCTCCTGGCGCGCGGGCTCGCGCTCCTCGGCGGCGCGGCCTACACGGAGTGGGGAGTCGCTGCGGTCGCAATCGGCGCCACGATCGCGGTCGTCGCGCCGGCGCTCGCGATCCTGTTCGCGCGGCGACCGACCGCCGCGGCGCCCGAGCCGGCCGGATAGCGAAGAGGAGGCGCCCTCGGGGGGCGCCCCTCTCACAGTTCGTGCCACCCGATCGGCCGGTTGGCAGCTGGTAGAATCCTGCGCCGGCGGACGGAGTGTTCGCCCTCTTTCTGATGAAGACGTACACGGCAAAGCCCGGCGAGATCGAGCGCGAGTGGTACCTCGTCGACGCCGACGGGCAGACGCTCGGCCGCTTGGCGACCCGGATCGCGGACATGCTGCGCGGGAAGGGCAAGCCGGTGTACACGCCGCACGTCGACACGGGCGACTTCGTCGTCGTCGTGAACGCCGAGAAGATCGCGGTGACGGGCTCGAAGCTCGACACCAAGATCTACTACCGACATTCGGGGTATCCGGGCGGTTTGCGCCAGCGGACGCTCCGCCAGCAGCTCGAGCGGCGCCCGACCGAGGTGCTGCGGGTCGCGGTGAAGGGGATGCTCCCGAAGAACAAGCTCGCCGCGGCGCAGCTCCGCAAGCTCAAGATCTACGCCGGGCCCGACCACCCGCACAGCGCGCAGTCGCCCGAGCCGCTGGAGCTCTCATGAGCGACATCGCGCAGTACCTGGGCACCGGCAAGCGGAAGACGTCGGTCGCGCGCGTGATCCTCCGGCCCGGCGACGGCAAGAGCTGGATCAACGGCCGCACGCTCGAGGAGTACTTCCCGCGGCTCGCGCATCGGAAGATGGTCATGGCGCCTCTCGAGGTCGCCGGAGCCGAGCAGACGTACGACCTGCGGATCCGCGTCCACGGCGGAGGCGTCTCGGGGCAGGCCGGCGCGGTGCGGCACGGGATCGCCCGTGCGCTCGTCGAGGCCGACCCCGAGGTGCGCGTCCCGCTCAAGCGGCAGGGCTTCCTCACGCGCGACGCGCGCATCGTCGAGCGCAAGAAGGCCGGCCTGCACAAGGCGCGCAAGGCGCCGCAGTTCTCGAAGCGCTAGCGCCTGTCGTGCGTTCACGGATCCCTCCTCTGAGCGAGCTTGAGGCGCACCTGCACGTCCGATGTATGTGAGAACGTTCTCACGACAAGGATCACGATGCGGTCACGAATACTCCTAGGGGCTCTCCTTCTCGCTTTGCTCGTGCTGGCTCCGGCCCGAGCCGCGACCTACCCGGTCATGATCACGAAGGCAGGGTTCAATCCGAAAGACATGACGATCGGCCCGAACGACACGGTGACGTGGACGAACGCGGACACCTCGAACCACCAGATCGAGATCAAGAGCGCAAACCTCACGTCGCCTGTCATCCAGCCCGGTCAGAGCTACTCCTTCGTCTTCAAGACCACGGGCAGGTTCAACTACAAGGACCTGGTCGTGAAGCGGCTGAGCGGCTCCGTGACGGTTTCGGCGTCGGGTGCCGTGGCCGTCACCCAGACGGCCGCCCCGAAGCTCGTCGTGTACGGCGGCGCGGTGACGCTCTCCGGCGCCGTGTCGAACCGGCGCGCCGGTGAGACGGTGACCGTCTTCGCGAAACCGCTCGGCCAGAACCAGTTCGTTTCCGTGGGGAGCGGGACGAGCGCGCCGAACGGCAACTGGAGCGTTATCGTGAAGCCGAAGCTGCAGACAACGTACGAGGCGCGGTGGCGGCCGACCAACCAGACCGTGGCGAGCCCGCAGACAACGGTCAACGTCAAGCCGCAGGTCGGGCTCGTCAGGAAGGCGGCGCGCGGCCGGGTCGTAACGTTCTTCAGCAAGGTCCGCGGCGCCCGCTCGTTCGCCGGGAAGTCTGTGAACCTCCAGCGGAAGAATCGCCTCGGGCGCTGGGTGAACCTGAAGCGGGTGACGCTTGGCTCCACGTCCGCGGCGACTTTCAGGGCGCGGCTCCCGCGCGGTCGCTCGACGGTGCGGGTGTTCATGCCCGCGCCTCAGGCCGCTCCCGGCTATGTCGCCGGGATCAGCCGCGTGCTCACGCTCACGCGCTGACGTCCGATCCGGTCGTTCGTCAGGAAGTAGCCTCCCACCCCGTGGTGGGCCATGGCGAGTAGACGCTACTTCGGTACGGACGGCATTCGCGGCGTTGCCGGCGACGACCTCACGCCCGAGCTTGTGGAGAAGATCGGGCGGGCGGCAGCCCTCTGGGCCCGGGAATCGGCCGAGAGAGCCGCAAAGAGCGAACAGGGGTCAGACCCCTGTCATGTCCTCATCGGACGTGACACGCGCGGGTCCGGGCCGGCGCTCGAGCAGGCGCTCGCCGCCGGGATCGCCTCGGCGGGAGGGACCGCCGTCCTCGCCGGAGTGCTGCCCACGCCTGCCGTGGCACTCCTCGCCGAGGACCTCGGTGCGATCGTCACCGCGTCGCACAACCCGCCCGAGTACAACGGCGTGAAGATCCTCGGCACCGGTGGGCGCAAGCTCTCGGACGCCGAGGAAGAGGCGATCGAGGGTCTCCTCGAGGCTCCCGCGGGCGACGGCGGCGCCATCGAGGCGGTCGACGACGCGGGCGACCGCTATCTCGAGCACGTCCTCGAGCACTTCGGCTCCGACCTCTCCGGCCTCCGTATCGCGGTCGACTGCGCTAACGGCGCGTTCTCGGAGCTCGGCCCCAGAGCATTTCGCGTCCCTCGGGGCGGAGGTCCACGCCATCGGCGTCGAGCCGGACGGGACGAACATCAACGTCGGCTGCGGTGCGACCGACCTCAGGGTGCTCGGCGAGAAGGTCCGTTCCACCGACTCCGCGCTCGGCGTCGCGTTCGACGGGGACGGAGACCGGATGCTCGCGGTCGACGAGCGCGGCGAGCCGCTCGACGGCGACCAGATCGTCGCGATCCTCGCTCTTGCGCTCGGCGTCGAGCTCGTCGCGGTGACGGTGATGACGAATCTCGGCTTCCACCGGCTGATGGAGGAGCGGGGGATCGAGGTCGTCACGACTCCGGTCGGCGACCGCTACGTGCTCGAGGCGCTCCACCGCGAAGGAGGGCTGCTCGGCGGCGAGCAGTCGGGCCACGTGATCTGGCTCCGCGACCACGTCGCCGGCGACGGGCTCGTTGCCGCGCTCCTCCTCTGCCGCGCCCTCGGCGGCCGAGCGCTGAGCGAGGCCGCCTCGGTGCTCCGGCGCTACC
Source organism: uncultured Actinomycetes bacterium (assembly GCA_963716605.1). GTDB lineage: Bacteria > Actinomycetota > Thermoleophilia > Gaiellales > Gaiellaceae > GMQP-bins7. The sequence continues at coordinate 804,262 of CAVQTO010000002.1, forward strand.
CGCAGGCGATCCGGAACGTCCCTGTCGCACGCCGCGAGCTGTCGCAGGCGGTGCTCGACGAGGCCGCGCGGCTCGGCGAGGAGCTCGGCGACCGGGGCCGCGTGCTCGTCCGGCCCTCCGGCACGGAGCCGGTGGTGCGTGTCCTGGTCGAGGCAGAAACCGCCGAAGTTGCAGGAAAAATCTGTGCTACCATCGCCCGGCTCGTCGCTGAGGAGCTCGGCTGAAGCCCAACGGGGGGCCCTGCCGGGCTCTTACGTATTTCTAGGGAGGTCGAAGCCGTGTGCGGGATCATCGGGTACGTCGGATCGCGTGATTGCAAGCCGCTCCTCCTCCAGGGCCTCGAGCGCCTGGAGTACCGCGGATACGACTCGGCGGGCATCGCGCTCCTCGCGGAGTCGGGCCTCGAGTACGTGCGCGCCGTCGGCCCGCTCGCCAACCTGAAAGAGCGCGCGGTTACGACCAACACCTTTGCGACGACGGGCCTCGGCCACACGCGCTGGGCGACACACGGAGGCGTCACCGAGCAGAACGCGCACCCGCTCGCCGGCTGCGACCCCGAGCGGATCTCGGTCGTCCTGAACGGCATCGTCGAGAACTTCCGTGAGCTGCGCGAGAGCCTCACCGCGGACGGGCACACGTTCACCTCCGAGACCGACGCCGAGACCGTTACCCATCTCGTCGAGAAGCACTACGACGGCGATCTCGTGGAGGCGACCCGCGCCGCCTTCGCCGAGCTCGAGGGCCACTTCTCGTTCGTCGTCATCTCACGCGACCACCCCGGTCTCCTCGTCGCCGCGCGGCACCAGGTTCCGCTGGTCGTCGGCTTCGGCGAGGGCGAGATGTTCCTCGGCTCGAACGCGGCGGCATTCCTGCGCGAGACGCGCACCGTCCAGTTCCCGGGCGACGGCGAGATCGTCGCCGTGACGGCGGAGGGAGCGCACTTCATCAGCGTCGCCGGCGACCCGATCGAGCACGAGACTGTCGAGCTCGACTGGGACGACGAGGGCGCCGAGAAGGGCGGCTTCGAGACGTTCATGCTCAAGGAGATCTACGAGCAGCCCGACGCGGTGGCCGAGACCATCGGCGACCGCGTGCGCCACGGGAGGCTCGTGCTCGAGGGCCTCGGCATGACGGACGAGGAGGTCAAGAAGCTCCGCCGCATCGTCATGGTCGCCTGCGGCACGGCGTACCACGCGTGCGTCGTCGGTCGCTACATGATCGAGGAGTGGGCGCGCGTGCCGGTCGAGTTCGACATCGCGAGCGAATGGATCTACCGGAACCCGGTCATCGGCGAGCACGACCTCGTCATCGGGATCACGCAGTCCGGCGAGACCCGCGACACGATCGAGGCGCTCAAGCTGGCTCGCGCGCACGGCGCGCGCACGGTCGCGATCACGAACATGATGGGCTCGCAGGTCACGCGCGAGGTCGACTCGGTGCTGTACACGCGGGCCGGCCTCGAGATGGGCGTGGCGGCCTCGAAGACGTTCACCGCGCAGGTCGCGCTCCTCTACCTGGTCGCGCTCAAGCTCGCGCAGATCCGGGACACGCTGCCGCCCGGCGAGATCGAGTTCATCCTCGACTTCGTTTACAAGCTTCCGCGGAAGATCCAGGCCTTCCTCGACGGGGACCATCCGATCGAGGAGATCGCTCGGCGCTATCACGACGCGCACTTCTTCCTCTATCTCGGGCGCCACATCGGGCTCCCCGTCGCGCTCGAGGGCGCGCTGAAGCTGAAGGAGATCTCGTACATCCCGACCGAGGCCTACTCGGCCGGCGAGATGAAGCACGGGCCGATCGCGCTGCTCGACGAGCAGACGCCGGTCGTCGTCGTCGCGACGAACATCCACCTCTACGACAAGATCGTCTCGAACATCCAGGAGGTGCGGGCGCGCGGGGCGCACGTGATCGCGATCGCGACCGACGGCAACGAGGACATCCAGCATCACGCTGACGACGTCATCTACGTCCCGAAGACGCCGGCGTTCCTCCAGGTCGTGCTCGCGATCCTCCCGCTGCAGCTGCTCGCGTACCGGATCGCGCGGCTGCGTGGCCTGAACGTGGATCAGCCGCGGAACCTCGCGAAGACCGTCACCGTCGAGTAGGTCCGGGGGAGGGGCGGCGGGCAGCGACGACTCCGCTCTTCACGGGCGCCTTCCATCGGGGCACCCCATCCCACCACCCACTGCGATCGTAACGAGGAAATGCGTACGCGTGGGAGACGGGATAGCGCCGGAAGCGTGCCGATCTCTCCCCAGCGTCACCCGAGCTCGAGGCCGCTGGGATGCCGCTATGAGGCCGGCCACCAGAAGAGCCCGAAGCTGTCGGCGCCGGTGTGCGCGCCAACCGAGGCGCCGACCCGGTACCGCTCGACGTCCGTGACGCCGTGAGCGTTGCGGAGTCGCCGCGCGAGCTCGTGTGCGGCCGGCTCCATCTCCTGCCCGGCGTGCCCGATGGCGACCGACGACGGCGGGCCCTCGTCGACGGCGATGCTCACGAGCTCCGCCACTGCTTCGGTCAGCGACGCGCACACCGAGATCCGCGTCGCGACGCCGTGCTGATAGCGGAACACCGTCCAGCCTTCGGCCGGCGGGACCCGTCCCCCGGGGCTGCTCCGCACGACGAACGCGTTCTGGATCCCTGCGCCGAAGCGCGAGGCGGCGCGCGCGGCGTCTCCGGCGGCGCCACCGGCCGCCAGTGCCGCTGCCGCCGCGCGGACGCAGAGGCCGACCCCGAAGCTCACCGTGCGCGTGTCGACGACGACAACCGGCAGCTCCACACTGACGGTCGCCGTCTCCGCCGAGGACACGGTGCCCGAGATACGGGAGTCGAGATGGATCGAGACGATGCTCTCGGCGCCGCGCTCGGCCGCGCGCTCGAAGACGGTCGCGAAGTCGGCCGGAGAGGGCTGCGAGGTCGTCGCCTGCGCTCCGGCGCGCATGCGCTCGTAGAACCAGTCGAGCGAGGACGTGAGCTCGTCGAACGGCTCACCGTCGAGCGCCACCGCGATGGGGACGACCTCGACCGCCAGGCTTGCGGCCGCGGAAGCCGAGAGCAGCGCACTCGAGTCGGTGCAGATCGTGACCGCCGTCAGCTCCGCACCCCTTCGCCGGACGCTTGAAGCTCGTCGGGGTGGCCGAGCGCATGGGCGCGAACGAAGCGCGAGGCGATGACGAGGACGGTCGCGGCGTTCGCGAGCGGCAGGGCGGCGGTCGGCCGTGGGCCCCAGGAGTTCGGGAGCTGGCGCCGCCACCAGAGCACGCTCGCGAGCAGCCAGACGGTCGACGGCACGACCGTGGCGGCGAGCCCCGGCCGGCGCAGGCCGGGCACGCGCGCGATGCCGATCCCGAGCGCGAGATCGAGCGGCGCCGCCGCGGGGAACGTGTACAGACACTGGCCGAAGCTCGTTGCGACGCCCTTCCCTCCCCGGAAGCGGTTCCAGACCGGGTAGCAGTGCCCGAGCACGGCCGCGGTGCCTCCGAGGTGCGCGCCTCCGTCACCCGCGACCGCGCGCCCACAGGCGCAGGCGACGAAGCCCTTCGCGATGTCCGCGACGATCACGGCGCGGCCGGGCGCGCGTCCGAGGATGCGGAAGACGTTGAGGCCGCCGGGATTCCGGCTGCCGGTCTCGCGGAGATCGATTCGGCGGCCGGCGGCCAGGCGCGTCACGCCGTCGGCGGACGGTACGGTGCCGAGGAGGTACCCGACGGAGAACGCGGTGACGAAGCGTAGGACTCGCATCGACGTGACGATCTCATGATGCGTGCCCGCCCGCTGGCCGGGCTCACGGGCCTCGCACTTGCGCTGTGGGTGCTGCTCGTCCGCGGGTCGCTCACGGTCGACCTCGGCGTGGGGCGCCGCCTTCGGCCGCTCGGGCCGCTTCGCGTCCGAATCGCGGCGCCCAGGGAAGTCGTCTACGACGTCGTCTCGGGCCCGTACCTCGGCCGCACGCCGCGCGCAGTGAGCTCGAAGCTCGAGGTGCTCGAGCGCGGACAGGACGTCGTGCTCGCCGCGCACTTCACGCACGTGTACGGGCTGACCGCGACCACGGTCGAGACCGTCCGCTTCGAGCCGCCCGAGCGTGTGCACTTCCGGCTCGTTCGCGGCCCGGTTCCGCACGTGGTCGAGCAGTTCGTGCTTCGCGAGACCGAGGACGGCACCGAGCTCGAGTACAGCGGCGAGCTCGGGACCGACCTCTGGGCCGCGGGTGCGCTGTGGGGCGCCGCGGTCGCGCGGACGTGGGTCGCGACGGTCGAGTCCTCGCTTGGTCTCCGTCAAGGACGAGGCCGAGCGCCGCGCGAAGCCGTAGTGCTTCGGCGACTACGCTTGCCGCATGAGTGACCCGGTGGAGGCCCCTCCGTACTCGACGCGCGGGGTGCACGCGCTCCGCATCCCGGGTCGCGGTGTGGAAGAGGACCTGGTCGCCGTCGAGGAGCCGCTCGAGATCAGGATCGGCGGCGAGCCCGTCGCGGTGACGATGCGGACGCCGGGTCACGACGAGGAGCTCGCGCTCGGCTTCTGCCTCACGGAGGGTTTGACGCCGGTATCAGCCCGTGTTCCCGACGATCTCGCCGCGAACACGGTCGACGTCGACGCCGGCGGATTCGACCCCGAGCGCCTGCGCCGGAGCTTCTACACCGCGTCGTCCTGCGGCGTGTGCGGGAAGGGCGCGATCGAGGCCGTGCAGGTCGCCGCGCCGCGGATCGAGGGCTCGCTCTGGATCCCCGCGGACGTGCTCGCATCCCTTCCGGACCGGCTTCGCGAAGCGCAGCACGCATTCGCCGTGACCGGTGGGCTGCATGCGACCGGGCTCTTCACCTCCGACGGGCGAGCTCGTCTGCGCGCGCGAGGATGTCGGCCGGCACAACGCGCTCGACAAGGTCGTCGGCTGGGCCTTTCTCGAGGGGCTGCTGCCGCTCTCGACGCACGTGCTCTGCGTCAGCGGGCGCCTGTCGTTCGAGCTCGTGCAGAAGGCGTCCGTCGCCGGCTGCCCCGTCCTCGTCGCGGTCGGTGCGCCTTCGTCTCTCGCGGTCGAGCTCGCGGAGGACCGAGGGATCACGCTCTGCGGCTTCGTGCGCGAGGGGCGGATGACGGTCTACTCGGAGCCGTGGCGGGTCGTATAACGGCGACCGGGATCCTCCTCGTCGGCGGCGCCTCGGAGCGCTTCGGGTCCCCGAAGGCGCTCGCGGACTTCCGCGGAGAGACGCTCGGCGAGCGCGGCTGGCGTGTGCTGAACGAGGCGTTCGAGGAGGTCATCGCGGTCGGGAAGGACGCCGACGTTCTCGAGCTGCCGTTTCCGGTCCTGGACGACGGGGCCGAGGAGCGTGCACCGGTCTTCGGCCTGCTCGCGGGCCTGCGCGCGGCGTCGAACGACGTCTGCTGCGTGCTCCCCGTCGACTGCCCGCTCGTCACGCCCGAGCTGTTGCGCACGCTCGCGGAGACACGCGCGGTTCCGCAAACAGGCCCGCTCCCGGGTGCGTACCCGACCGAGCTCCTCCCCGAGCTCGAGGCGCGAGTGGCCCGCGGGGAGCTGTCGCTCCGAGGCGTCAACCCGAACGTGCTCGAGGTCGACGAGAAGTTCCTGCTGAACGTGAACACGCGCATGGACCTGATCCAGGCTGCGATCGCGGACTGGGCTCGCGCGCGCGACGACGTGCGCGGTGTGCTCGTCGTCGGCTCGCAGGCTCGTGTCGACGCGCCCGCGGATCGCTGGTCGGACCTCGACGTCGTGCTCTTCGTCGACGACCCGCGCCGGCTCGCCGAGGACGCGAGCTGGGTCGCGGAGTTCGGCACGCCGGTGCTCACCTTCCTCGAGGCGACCGGCTTCGGGGAGCGTGTCGAGCGCCGCGTCCTGTACGAGACCGGCGAGGACGTCGACTTCCCGATGCTCGAGGCGTCGCAGTGGCGCGAGCTCGCGTCGACTCCCCAGGCGCGGGTGCTGCTGGCGCGGGGACACCGCGCGCTCCACGACGAGCTCGGGATGGAGGCCGAGCTCGAGTCGGTCATCGCTCCACCGCCGCCTGCCCTGCCCGACGACGACGCGCTCCGCGAGCTGGCGAGCGACTTCTGGTACCACGCGCTCTGGACCGCCCGCAAGCTCCGCCGGGGCGAGGTGTACACGGCCATCGACTGCCTCGACGGCTACCTCAAGGCGCGGCTCGTCACCCTGCTCGAGTGGCACGCGCGGGCCGTCGACCCCACGGTGGACACCTGGCACGGAGGCCGGTTCCTCGAGCGCTGGGCCGACCCGGGCGCGCTGGCCGCGCTCGAGCTGGCGTACGCGCACTACGACGTGCGCGACGTCGCCCGCGCGCTGTGGGCGACGATCGACCTCTGGCAGGCGCTCGAGGAGGAGACCGCGCGGCGGCTCGGGCTCGAGGTCGGGCTCGACCACGCGGACCTTCGCCGCCGGGTCGCGGAGGTGGTTCCGCAGCCGGCCGCAGGACGTATGCTCGCGCCGTGACGCGCGCCCTGCTGGTGCTGGCGGCTCTCGTCCTCGTCGCCGGCTGCGGCGACGGTGAGGGGACCGGCAGCGAGACCACCACCGGCGGCGAGGAGACGTCGACGGTCACCGTCTACTTTCTCCGCGAGGATCAGGTCTGGCCGGTGCGACGCGAGGTGGCCGAGTCCGCCGATGCGACGGCCGCGGCGATGGACGAGCTCGCGGGCGGCCCGAGCGACGACGAGGAAGCCGACCTCGAGCTGACGACGGCGATCCTGGACGAAGGGCCGTCCGAGGCGTCGGTCGCCGCAGGTGTGGCAACCGTCGAGTCCGAGGCGGACCTCTCCGACCAGGCCCTCGCGCAGATCGTCTACACGCTCACCGCCGACCCCGGCGTGACGTCCGTCGAGGTCGACGGGCAGGCGTACGCCCGCGACGATTTCGAGGAGTACACCCCGTCGGTTCTCGTCGAGTCGCCGCTGGCGTACGACGTCGTCTCGAGCCCGCTCACCGCGAGCGGCACGGCGAACACGTTCGAGGCCACGTTCAGCTTCGAGATCAAGGACTCGGAGGGGGAGGTTCTCGCCTCCGACTTCGCCACCGCCACGTCCGGCTCCGGCATGCGCGGCACCTTCTCCTTCGCGCAGCCGTTCGTGATCGAGGGCAGCGAGGCCGGGTCGCTCGTCGTGTTCGAGCTCTCGGCAGAGGACGGCTCGCGGATGAACGAGGTCGAGATCCCGCTCGAGCTCCAGGGGTAGCCTGACGGAGATGGCGACTGCGCCGTGGCGGTGCTCCCAGTGCGGGACGATCAACGAGCCGGTCGCGAACTCGTGCCGGACGTGCGGCAAGTGGCCGAGCCTCTTCGATCTCGAGGACAGCGTGCTCGAGGACGTCGAGGTCGAGGGGCTGCCGGAGTCGGAGCCCGTGGCGACATACGAGCCTCCGGCCGCTCCGGAGCAGACCCGCGACGCACCGGAGCCGGTCACGGTCGAGGTCGAGACGTTCGAGGAGGCGGAGCCGCCGGAGCGGCGTCGCCGGTTCGAGCCGCCGCCGACGGACCCCGTCCTCGGGGAGGGCGAGGGGCAGCGCCCGAAGTGGGTCTCCTGGCTCGTCCCGGTCGCGTTCCTCGCGTACTTCGTGATCTCGTTCTTCGTCAACAACCGTTGACGGCCGTATGAGCGAGGACGTGCGCACGCTTGTGCGAGCACCGATCTCGTTCGAGGTGGCCGACGGACGCTCGGAGCACGCGCCGCTCGTCGTGGGCAGCGTCGGGGGCACGGTCACGCGGCTCGTGCTCGATACCGGCTCGGATGTCCACCTGCTCACGAAGGAGCTCGTCGACGAGCTCGGCCTGGCGTTCGCCGAAGGCGAGGAGGGCACCGATCACAGCGGCGCCACGATGCCGAGCTGGACCGTGGAGGACGTCACCTGTGCGCTCGGAGGGCGCGCGCTCGTCCTCCGCGACGTGGTCGCCATTCCCGCGCCCCGGTCGTTCCCTGGCTGGGGCATCGGGGCCATCCTCAGCCCACAGCATCTCCACGAGAGCGCCTGCGCGGTCGTCGACCTGGTTGCGGACGAGCTCCTCCTCGTCGACGGCAGCGACGACGGCCTCGCCGCCTGGCTCGCCGAGCGCTCTCCGGCGATGACGACGGTCGTGCTCGACCGAGACCCGACGTTCGGCAGCGTCGTGGTTCAGGCGTCCGTCAGGCCCCACGGCGAGATCCCGACGATGCTCAACACGGGCGGCACGCGCACCGAGTTCTCCGCCGACGCCGTGCCGGGTGTCGCGGGAGGCGTCCGAGAACGCCTTGGTGGTGGCGTCAGCGGGGCAGACGTCATGGGAGCGAACGCGGGCGAGGCGACGTTGGTCGTGGCGGGGCACGACGTCCGGGTTCCGTCCCTCGCTGTGCGCGCGTCCATGCACGACCCGCAGGGAATGGTGGGCATGGACGTGCTCCCCGGAACGATCCTGGCGGTCTTCGCCGATGCCGCTCGACCGGTGTTCTGGCAGATTCCCGCGCAGTGAGGCGTACCGCCGCAGCGCGAACGGGCGCGTCATCCAGATCGACCCGCGCTCCTAACGCTCGAAGGCGACCTCGCCCGACTCGATAGCGCGGGTCTCATGGTGGCCGGTTGCGAGCTCGAGCCGGCCGTCGCGCAGGATCATGACCGCCGTCGCGGGCTCCCCGTCGACGGTGACGCGCCGGCCGCGGAGGAAGTCGCGCGGGCCGAGCTCGGAGTAGAGGGCGTCCAACCCGCCCTCGCACCAGACGCCGTACATGCGCTCGAGGCGGAGGAGAAGCGAGCCGAGGAGCTCGGCGCGGTCGTAGGTCGTCCCGGTCGAGGCGCGGAGCGACGTGGGCTCGGTTGCGGAGTCGAGCGGGAGCTGCTCGCGGGTCTGGTTGACGTTCAGTCCGATCCCGGTCACGACCGTCCCGTCGGTGAGCTCGGAGAGGATCCCAGCGACCTTCCGGCGGTTCAGCATCACGTCGTTCGGCCACTTGACCTGCGCCGCGAGCTCGGTCGCGTTCTCGACGGTCTCCGCGGCGGCGAGTGCGGCGACGAGGGAGAGCTCGGGCAGGTGCCGTTCGGCGGGTGGCTGGAGCAGCAACGAGACGAGGATCGCGGAGCCGGTAGCGTCGTCCCAGGATCGGCCGAGCCGTCCGCGGCCCTGCGTCTGATGCTCGGTCGCGGCGACCGCGCCCTCCGGGAGGCCGGAGCCGATGAGGAGCAGCTGGGTCGATTCGCACTCGGGCTCGTACAGGTACGGCTTGCCGAAGCGGCCGCGCAGGTGCGGCTCGACCGCCTCCGGCGCGAGCGAATCCGCTCTGTTGATCACCCGGCGCGCTCGACGCGGACGGCGCTGACCTTGAACTCGGGCGTCCCGATCAGCGGGTCGCCGACGTCGTGCGTCAGCCAGTTCACCTTCTGCTCGGCGAAGTGGAGCGCCATCCAGACGAGGCCAGGGAAGACGCGGTCGGAGATCTGCGCCTTCGCCTCGAGCGCGCCGCGCCGCGAGACCAGCCGGGCCAGGTCGCCTTCGGACAGGCCCAGCGCGGCCGCGTCGTCGGCGGAGATCTCGAAGAACGGCTCCTCCTGCTTCTCCGTGATCCCGGACTCGCGCATCGTCATGGTCGCCGAGTTGTAGTGGTAGAGCGTGCGGCCGGTGGAGAGGACGAGCGGATACTCGGAGTCGGGCTCCTCGATCGGGCGCTGGTACTCGACCGGGAAGAACTTGCCTCGGCCCGGCGGTCGTGCGGGGGCGGGCGCGTGCAGGAACTTCGTGTCCGGGCCGCCGATCTCGGTCACCGGCCACTGGATCCCGTTCTCCTCCAGCCGGTCGTAGCGGACGCCGTACCAGTTCGGCGAGAGGTCGGCGAGCTCGTTCCAGACCGACTCCGCGTCCGGGTACTCCGGCCAGTTCGCGCCGAGCGCCTTCGCCATGAGGATGACGATCTCGCGGTCGCCCTTGGCCTCGCCCGGCAGCGGGGCCGCCTCACGCACGCGCGAGATGCGCCGCTCGGTGTTCGTGAACGTGCCGTCCTTCTCCGCGAAGGACGAGGCCGGGAAGACCACGTCCGCGTGCTTGCGGGTCATGTCGTGCAGGAAGATGTCCTGCGAGATCAGGAACTCGAGCTTGCCGAGGCCCTCCTCGACGTGGTGGGCGTTCGGCTCGGTCTGCGCCGGGTTCTCGCCGATGAGGTACAGCGCCTTCACCCGGTCGTCGTGCAGGCCGCTCATCATCTGGTCGAGCCGGTAGCCGACCCGCTCGGGCACCTCGGCTCCCCAGCCGCGCGGCGAACTTCGCACGGACTTCCGGATCGTCGACCGGCTGGTAGCCCGGGAGGTAGTGCGGGTTCGCGCCCGAGTCGTTCAGCCCCTGCACGTTGTTCTGGCCGCGGAGCGCGTTCAGGCCCGTCGACTCGTAGCCGAGGTGGCCGGTCATGAGGACGAGGTTCGAGAGCGACCAGATGTTGTCGACGCCGCAGGCGTGCTCGGTGATGCCGAGGGTGTAGAAGATCGCCGCGTGCCGCTCGGTCGCGTACTCGCGGGCGGTCGCGCGGATGGCCTCGGCCGGAACGCCCGTGACCTTCTCGGCCTCCTCCGGCGTGTAGCGGGAGACGACCTCGCGCACCGCATCGAAGTCGTCGGTGAACTCGCGGATGTACTCCTCGTTCTGGAGGCCCTCGGCGAGGATCGTGTGCATCATCGCGTTGATCAGCCACACGTCCGTGCCGGGGCGGAGCTGGAGGTGGCGCTTCGCGAGCTTCGTCAGCCAGATCTTCCGCGGGTCGGCGACGACGAGCGTCGCGCCGTTTCGCACCGCCTTCTTGATGCGGAGCGCGAGCACCGGGTGCGCCTCGGTCGTGTTCGACCCGATGACGAAGAGGAAGCGCGCGTTCTCGATCTCCGGGATGGAATTGCTGCTCGCTCCTCTGCCCAACGACCTGACCAGGCCGTAAAGAGTCGGAGCGTGTCAGGTCGACTCGCACGAGTGGACGGAGTTCGTCCCGACTCCCGTGCGCGCGAGCTTCTGGATGAGGTAGTTCTCCTCGTTCGTCAGCCGGGCCGACGAGAGGAAGCCGACCGCCTGCGGGCCGTGGCGCTCCATCACTCCGCGCAGGCCGGCCGCGGCCGTCTCGATCGCGTGCTCCCAGGTGGTGGCGTGGAGCTCGCCGTCCTCGCCCCGGACGAGCGGCTGCGTGAGGCGGTCCGGGTGGTGGACGAAGTTGAAGGCGAAGCGGCCCTTCACGCAGAGGTTGCCCTCGTTCGGGAGGTACTCGTCCTTCGACGTGACCTTGACGATGTGCTTCGTCTCGGGATCGAGGTTCAGGTCGATCTGGCAGCCGACGCCGCAGAACGTGCAGGTCGTGCGGACCTGCTCGAGCGCGCGCTCGGGCGTCTTCGTGCCCTCCTCGAACTTCTCGTAGATCGCGCCCGTCGGGCAGACCGAGAGGCAGCCGCCGCAGAGCTCGCACTCGGTGTCGAGCCACGAGAGCTCCCAGGTCGGGACGATGCGTGCGTGCCCGCCGCGGCCCTCGAGGCTCAGGGCGGAGCACTGCATGACCTCCTGCGTGTAGCGGACGCAGCGCGCGCAGAGGATGCACGCGTCCGGGTCGTAGCCCATCAGCTGGTTGCGGTCGTCGTACTCGGCGCGCTTCGCGTCCGGGAGGATCAGCGGGGCCTCGGCGCCGAGCTCGTTCGCGAGGTCGACGAGCTCGTTCGGACGGCCGCCCGGGTTCGCGTTCAGGTGCTCGGACAGGAGCATCTCGGTGAGCGTGCGCTGGAAGTCGGTGATCCCGCCGTTCGTCGAGACGACCATCCCCTCGGTGACGCGGGTCGCGCAGGCGGGCATCGGCCGGGGCGCGCCCTCGACGTCGACGACGCACATGCGGCAGCCGCCGTAGGGCGCGAGCTTGTCGTCGTGGCAGAGGGTCGGGATGAACGTCCCGTGGCGCGCGGCCGCGTGGACGAGGAGCTCGCCCTCTTGCGCGCTCACCGCCCGACCGTCGAGCGTGAACGCGAGCGGGAGTCCGTCCGCCGGGGCCATGGACCGAGATGCTATCGCCGGGCGACCGTAGACAGGCCTTGAATAGTCATACGACGCGTGATAGAAGTGGTGCGGTTTCCGGGCTGGGCTGGGGGAAGGGATCTGCGGCTCGGGAACGGGGGGCCTCGCCGGCGTCGGCGAGCGCCGAGGCTGTACCGAGTCTCGGCGAAGGCGAAGTGTTGGCGGCACTGGGGAGCCCCGCGACTGCGGGGCTCTTCAGCTCGCGTGGCCGAGTGGGGAGAAGAGCTCGGGCCAGTGGCGCATGGCGTTTCGCACGGGGAACGGCGCCGCCTGTCCGAGGCCGCAGATCGACGTCTTCTCCATGGCGAGGAGCCACTCGTCGACCTTCTCGCGGGTCATCGCGGCGCGCCCGTGCTCGAGCTCCTCGCACAGGTGGTGGAGCGCACGGTTCCCGATCCGGCACGGCGTGCACTTCTGGCACGACTCCTCCGCGAAGAAGCGCATCGTCTCCGCGAGGAGGCGGAGCGGCGAGTAGCGTCGCCGGGAACACCTGCACCGCCGCCGACCCCGGCCCCGCGCCCCACTCGGCCAGGCCGTCTCTGGTCAGCGGGCTGTCGAGCGCCTGCGGCGGGAGGATCCCGCTCGCCGCGCCGCCCGGGACGACCGCGCCGATCTCGCCGCTGAAGCCGCCGGCGTGCTCCTCGACGAGCTCGCGGGTCGTGATCCCGTTCGGCGCCTCGTAGCAGCCCGGCCGCGCGACGGCTCCGGAGACCGACCACAGCCGCGTTCCTTTCGCGCCGCGCGTCCCGAGCCCCGCCCACCACTCGCCCCCGTTTTGCAGGATGGCGGGGATGTGCGCGAGCGTCTCCACGTTGTTGATCAGCGTCGGCCGGCCGAGGTAGCCGACCTGGGCGGGGAAGGGCGGGCGCAGGCGCGGCATCGCGCGGCGGCCCTCCATCGACTCGAGCATCGCCGTCTCCTCGCCCGCGATGTACGCGCCCGCGCCGATGACGAGCTCGATGCTCAGGCCGCCGAGCAGTCCGGCGGCGGCGAGCTCGTCGATCGCCGTCTCGAGCCGCGCGCGTGAGGTCGCGTACTCCTCCCGGAGGTAGATGTACGCGTGCTCGGCCTCCGCGAAGCGCATCGCGACGAGGACGCCCTCGAGGAAGAGGTACGGCCGGAGCTCCAGCACGAAGCGGTCCTTGATCGTCCCGGGCTCGCCCTCGTCCGCGTTCACGACGACGTAGCGAGGGCCGGGCTCGCGCGCGACCGCCTCCCACTTGATCCCGGTCGGGAAGCCGGCGCCCCCGTACCCCGTGAGCCCCGATGCCTTGAGCTCCTCGACGATGCGCTCGGGGGACGGAAGCCCGCGGTAGAGCTCGAGACCGCCGCGTGCGACGTAGTCCTCGAGCGTGTCGTCGCGCCGGGCGAGGCCGACGACGGGCCCGTCGTTCGTCGCGTGCGTGACCTCGGGGACGATCTCGTCGCCGCGCGTCAGGACGGGCGCGAGGTCGCAGTGGCCGAGGCAGGCGACCTCGATCGCGCCCGGGTTCTGGGCGAGCAGCTCCCGCGCGCCGAAGCAGTCGCAGACCGGCCCGGTGCAGACGCGGACGGCGTCGATCGGAACCTGCAGGAACGAGTAGAACGAGACGACCTCGTGCACCTCGCCGCGCCGGATGTTCATGTGGTCGGCGAGCGCGTCCGAGAGCTCGGGCGTTATCGGCCCGACCTCGCGCCGGATGCGGCCGAGGTTGTCGAGCAGCCGGGTGCGCTCGCCCGGGAGCTCGGCGAGCAGCGCAGTGGCACGCAGCACGTCCATGGGGCGATCGTACTTCGCGTCCGGAGGGTGGTACCGTCGAGCGGTGAGGCTCGCCGCCGCCCCGCTCGTCCTGGCGGTCGCTGCCGCCCTGGCGGGCGGCTGCGGGGACGAGGAGGGGAGCGTCGCGGACGTCTCGTCGCTCGCGGGCGTGCCCTGGGTGCTGTCCTCCGGAATCGACGTCGACGGCTGGGAGATGGTGGCGCCGAGCGCGACCTTCGAGGACGGACGGATGACGGGCTCGAACGGCTGCAACGTGTACGGCGCCCCGTACACCGTCGACGGGAGCACGCTCGAGCTCGGGCAGATCACGCAGACCCTTATCGGCTGCCCGCCGCCGGCGGGCGACGTCGAAACGGCATTCGTGGCTGCACTCGAGCGGGTCGCAGGCTGGCGGGTCGAAGACGACGAGCTTGCCCTCTTCGATGAGAACGACGACGAGCTGCTCCGTTTCGAGGCCGCGACACCCGCCGGCTCCTGGCACGCGACCGGCATCCTGCGCGCGGACGCGGTCACGAGCCCGATCGCCGGAACCGAGATCACCGCGACGTTCTCCGAAGCGGGCGAGCTCAGCGGCTCCGCCGGCTGCAACACCTACCGCGCGACGTACACGACCGACAAGGGCGCGATCGAGATCGCATCGCCAGCTGCGACGAAGAAGCTGTGCCCGGAGCCCGAAGGGGTCATGGAGCAGGAAGCTGCGTATCTCGCGGCGCTTGCGACGGCGACGCGCTTCCGCGTCGACGGCCGGACGCTCCTGCTCTCGACGGACGACGGGACGCGGGTCGCCGACTTCGCGCGCAATTGACCCGGATCTCAGACGGTACGTTTCGCGCCGTGAGGGCAGCCGTCATCCCGCTCGTCGCGGCCGTCGCCGCCCTTGCGGCCGGTTGTGCGGGCGACGAGGAGAGGAGCACCGAGGTCGCCTCGCTCGAGGGCGTGCCGTGGGTGCTCGTGGCCGGGAACGACGTCGAAGGCTCCGACGAGGCCAGCGTCCCGAGCGCGACCTTCGACTCCGGTGGACTCTCCGGTCGAGGCGTGTGCAACTCGTACGCCTCGTCGTACACCGTCGATGGGAGCTCCATCGAGCTCGCTCCGGTCGCGTCGACCCGGATCGCCTGCCAACCGCCCGGTGACGCTGTCGAGAACGCGTTCTTCGACGCGCTCGAGCTCGCCAGGGGCTGGTACGTCGAGGGCGACGAGCTCGTGCTCCTGAATGCGGAGGGAGACGAGCTCCTCCGCTTCGAGCCCGCACCGGAGGTCTGAGCCGGTCAGTCGTCCGCGGGCGGACGCCGGAGGCGCTTCGTCTTCGCCCGGTGTTTCTTTCCTGCAAGACGTCGCTCGCGCGAGGCCGCGGTCGGCCTCGTCGGCTTGCGGCGGCGCGGGACGAACAGCGCCGCCCGCAGCTTCTCGACGAGCCGCCCGACCGCGAGCTCGCGATTCCGCGCCTGGCTCCGCTCGTCCTGGGCAACCGCTCGTAGCACGGGTCCCACTCGCCCGACGACCCGCCGCTTCTGCACGTCCGAGAGCGCCGCGGACGCCTCGACGTCGAACACCGCCTCGACCCTCGTGGACGACTTCTGCGCGTGCTGGCCGCCGGGCCCGCTCGACCGGGAGACTCGGAGCTCGATCTCCGAAAACGGCAACGAGACGGAGCGCGTCACGCGCAGCCCCCGCTCCGGCGCCGGCGAAGCCGGCACCTCCGCTCGTTTGTCGCCTCCGTCGAGCCTACGGCTCATAGACTCACGCTCCATGGCCTGCATTCTGCTCGACGTCGACGGCGTGCTCCATGTCTCCGGACAGGCGATCCCGGGGGCGGTGGAAGCCATCGGCGAGCTCCGGCGCGCGGGGCATCAGCTTCGCTTCGTCACGAACAACTCGACGCGGCCGCGCGGGCGGCTCGCCGAGGAGCTGCGCGAGACTGGGCTTCGAGCTCGACAACGCGGAGCTGCAGACGACGCCCGGGGCTGCGGCGCGCGAGCTGGCCGGAAGGCGCGTCCTCGCGCTCGTCATGGCGGCCATCGTCCCCGATCTCGACCAGCTCGAGCTCGTCGGCCACGATGCCGAAGCCGTGCTCATCGGCGGCTGCGACGAGACGCTCGAGCCGAATCAGGTCTTCAGCTACATGAATCTCGGCCGCGCGTTCTCCGAGATCCAGGCGGGCGCGTCCTTCTACTGCCTGCACAAGAACAAGTGGTGGCAGACGAGCCGCGGGCCGCTGCTCGACGGAGGCGCGTTCGTCGCCGGGCTCGAGTACGCGACCGGGGTGGAGGCGACCGTGCTCGGGAAGCCGAGCCCGTCGTACTTCGCCGCCGCGCTCGACACGCTCGACGCGGAACCGGAGCTGACCTGGCTCGTGACGGACGACGTGGAGGCGGACGTACGCGGAGCGCGCCTCTTCGGGATGCGCACGGCGCTCGTCCGCACGGGAAAGTTCCGACCGGAGATCGCTCGAGACCGCCGCAGCGTCGCCCGACATCGTCGTCTCGTCGCTCGCGAGCTTCCCCGAGCTGCTCGAGGAGGACCTCCGGGGCGGGCCGGCGTGAAGGTCGGCATCGACCTGATCGAGATCGAGCGCGTGCGCCGCGCGCTCGAGCGGCCGCGCTTCCGCGAACGCTGCTTCACCGTCGCCGAGCAGGCGTACTGCGATTCCCGCCCGAACCCGGCCGAGAGCTACGCGGCGCGCTTCGCCGGCAAGGAGGCCGTCGGCAAGGCACTGGGGTGCGGCGTCCGCTTCACGTGGCGTGAGGTCGAGATCGTCGGCCGCCCGAAGCCGGCGGTTCACCTCACGGGACGCACCGCTGCCTTCGCCGAACGCGTCCGGGCGGGCGCGATCGACCTCTCGATGACGCACTCGCGCGAGCTCGCCGCCGCGATCTGCGTCGTCTCGCCGCGGGTGTAGGGGCGGCGGTGCCTCGGACCAACTCACCCACGGCCGCGGGCCCGGCGGGCACACACGAGCGTCGCGCCGGTCCACGCAGCTCGATGTCGATCCAAACACCCCCAGGGGCACTCCCGTGTCCCTAAGCGAACGGTACCGAGTAAGCCCTCCCATCTGGGTCACGATTGTGCGCCGATTTCGTCGCTGCTCCCCCCGGCATCCGAGGTGCGACTGAGGTGTACGAGCCGCTCTATTCGGCGAGTCAGATGCGCGTCGCCGAGGAGCGGTACCCGGGCTACCCCGCCAGCATCCCCGAGCTCATGGAGCGCGCCGGGACCGCGGTCGCGACCGAGACGATGCTCGCGTATCCGGCGGCTCGGCGGTTCGCGTGCGTGTGCGGGGAGGGATCGAACGGCGGCGACGGGCGCGTTGCCGCGCGCCTGCTGCGCGAGGCAGGGCATCACGCGGACGAGACCACCGACGGCCTCGACGCATACGACGTCGTGATCGACGCGCTCTTCGGGACCGGCTTTCGCGGGGAGCCGCGCGCGGAGGCCGCGGAGCTGATCGCGCAGATCAGCGACGCGCCGGGGGCCGTCGTCGCGGTCGACCTTCCCTCCGGAGTCGACGCGTCCACGGGAGAGGTCGCCGGAGCAGCGGTGCACGCGGACCTCACCGTCACCTTCCACGCGCCCAAGGTCGGGCTCGTCGTCGCGCCCGGCCGCTTCCACGCGGGGCGCGTGGTCGTCGCGGACATCGGCCTCGAGCACATCCCGACGGACACGCGCCGCGCGACGCGGGAGCTGCTGAGCGTGGTTCCGCGCAAGCGCGAAGGGGACACGAAGTACACGGCGGGCGCGGTCCTCGTCGTCGGCGGGGAGCCGGGGATGACCGGCGCGGCGGCGCTCACTGCGCGCGCAGCCTTCCGCGCGGACGCGGGCTACGTCACGCTGGCCGTGCCGGCCGGGTCGCTCCCCGTGGTCGAGGCCCTGGTCCTGGAGGCCGTCAAGGTCGGCTGGGAAGAGGAGCACGCCGCTGAGACGATCGCCTCCGCGGCCGAGCGCGCGAGCGCGCTCGCGCTGGGCCCGGGGCTCGGACGGGGTGAGCGGCGGCGAGCACTCGTACGCGAGCTCCTGGAGCAGATCGACTTGCCTGCTGTTGTCGACGCCGACGCGCTCCACGAGCTCGATCCGGTCCCGCGTTCCGCTGCGACGGTGCTGACCCCGCATGCCGGCGAGCTCGCGCGCCTGCTCGGGACGGACTCCGCCTGGGTCGGCGCGCACCGGCTCGAAGCCGCTCAGCTCGGGGCGGAGCGATACGGCTGTGTCGTCCTCCTCAAGGGATCCGACACGATCGTCGCCGATCCGGATCACGGAGCCGTCGTCAGCGACTTCGGGCCGCCCGCGCTGGCGAGTGCCGGAACCGGGGACGTCCTCACCGGCGTCGTGGCCGCCTTCCTCGCCAAGGGGCTGGAGCCCCGGGTCGCAGCGGCAGCGGGAGCCGTCGCGCACGGGCTGGCTGCGCAGCTCGTCCCGCACACGTCCGGTCTCGTGGCGAGCGACCTGCTCGACACGCTTCCCGCGGCGCTCGACGGCTGAGATCTCGCCGATTGCGGAGAATGAGCCGCGATGGAACGGTCGTCCTTCACCATCGACCTCGGTGCTCTCCGGCGGAACGCGGAGACGCTCCTGCGCGCCGCGGGCGGCGCCGAGCTCTGGGCCGTCGTCAAGGCCGACGGGTACGGGCACGGTGCGATCGACGTCTCGCGGGCTGCGCTCGATGCGGGTGCAAGTGCGTTTTGCGTCGCGACCCTGCCCGAGGGTCTGGATCTCCGCGCGGCGTTCTCGGATGCGCGCATCGTCGTCATGGGGCCGGTGAGCGAGCGCGAGGTAGGGGAGGCGCGGGCGGCGCGACTCGAGCTCGTCGCCGCGGACGGCCGTGTGCCGGAGGGCGTCGGCGTCCATCTCAAGCTCGACACCGGGATGGGCCGATGGGGGCTCGCGGAGCTGCCCGCGCCCGGGCGCGACGTCGTCGGCGTCATGAGCCACCTCGCGTCCGCGGAGTCCGACGACGAGTTCACGCGGGGGCAGATCGAGCGCTTTCGTGAGGCGACGGCCGGGCTGGGCGGGCTCACGCGCCACCTGGCGAACAGCGCCGGGACGCTTCGCTTTCCGGAGGCTGCGTTCGACGCCGTGCGCTGCGGGATCGCGCTGTACGGGATCTCTCCTTCCGGCGGCGATCCCGGGGACGACGGGCTCGAGCCGGTGCTGCGCTGGGAGTCCTACGTCGGGCTCGTGAAGCGGCTCGAGCCGGGGGAGAGCACGGGCTACGGACGGCGCTTCGTCGCGGAGCGGCCGACCTGGATCGGCGTCGTCCCGGTGGGGTATGCGGACGGATTCCGGCGCGACTTGACGGGGACGGAGGTGCTCGTCTCCGGCGAGCGCCGTCGCGTGGTCGGGACGATCTCGATGGACGCGCTCGCGGTGGAGTTGCCCGGCGAGCTTCCTGCGGGGACGCCGGTGACGCTGGTGGGGGACGGGCTCGGGATCGAGGAGCACGCGCGGGTCGCGGACACGATCGGGTACGAGATCGCGACCGGGCTCAACACCGGCGTCCGGCCGTGCGCGACGGGTGGTGCGTGATGGTTGACGCGTCGTTTGCAGGGAGTCTTCGCCGAGGGCGAGGAAGCCTGGGTCGTCGGCGGCGCCGTGCGCGACCTCCTCCTCGACCGGCGGATCGTCGACGTCGACGTCGCCTGCGCCGATCCTCGCGCGGCGGCACACCGCTTTTCTCGGCAGCAGGGAGGAGCCCCGTTTCCCCTGTCCGAACGGCACGGCGCCTGGCGCGTCGCGGCCGAGGGCTCCGACGAGACGGTCGACTTCACGCCGCTGCCGGACGGGATCGAGGCCGATCTCGCGACGCGCGACTTCACGATCAACGCGATCGCGGTGCCGGTGGCCGGAGGCGACGCCGTCGATCCTCACGGTGGCCGCGCGGACCTCGCGGCGCGGGTGCTGCGGACGGTGTCCGACACCGTCTTCCGCGACGACCCGCTGCGGCTCTTGCGCGCGGTCCGCATCGAGGAAGAGCTCGGGTTCCGGATGGACGAGCGCACCGTGGGACTCCTGCGGGAGGCTGTTGCGCTCGTGACCGAGCCCGCGGGCGAGCGGATCCTCGCCGAGCTCCGCCGGGTGGGGCCAGCGGGATTTCGGCGGCTCGACGAGCTCGGACTCCTCGCGCCGCTCGGCGGGTCCCTCGACGGGCCGTACGAGGCGCTCGACCTGCCGGAGTTTCGCCTCGTCGCCGTTCTCGGCGAGCGCCTCTCGGAGCTTCCGATCTCGAACGATCTCGGACGGTATGCGCGGACGCTCCTCCGTGCCCGGCCGCCGGAGGACAGGTCGCCGCGAGCCATCCATCGCTTCCGCAAGGCGACCGAGCCGTGGGCGCTCGACGCGCTCGCCTTCGTGGCCGCTTCGGAGCTCGCCGCGGTCGTCGAGGCCGCGCGCGCGAACGATCCGGCGGAGCCGCTCCTGCGGGGCGACGAGCTGGGACTCCCCCCCGGGCCTGCGATCGGGCGTATCCTCGCGCGCATCGAAGAGGAGCGGGCAGCCGGGACGATCACGACACGGGAGCAGGCGTTCGCGCTCGCCCGCACGCTCGCCTGCGCCGAGGCGACCCTATGAGCGTGAACCTCCGGCTGGCGCTCCAGGAGCGAGCGTGCGGCGCAGCTCGCAGAGCGCGTCCGGAGCCTGCTCGGCCCGTTCTCGGGGAAAGAGGCGGCGTTGGACTCCGGCTCCGGCACGGGCTCCCTTGCCTTTGCGCTCGCTCCGCACGTGGCCGATGTGGTCGCGCTCGACGTGAACGAGGAGTACCTCGAGGCGGGCCGGGCGCATGCTCCGGCGAACGTCCGCTTCGTCCAGGGCGACGCCACCGCGCTTTCCTTCGGCTACGGGGAGTTCGACCTCGCCGCGTCGTACCGGGTCCTCCACCACGTTCGGCGGCCGGAGCTCGCGGTCTCCGAGCTCGCGCGGGTCACGCGGTCCGGCGGGCGTCTGCTCGTAGTCGACCAGCTCGGGTCGGTCGACCCGTTGCGGAGCTACGAGATGGATCGCTTCGAGCGGCTGCGCGACCCGACCCACCAGCGCCTGCTCCCGGATGCGGACATCCGCGGGTTCCTCGACGCGAACGACCTCCTCGTCCTCCGTTCGGAGGTGACGCGCGAGCCCGTCGACCTCGAGCGGCGTCTCGACCTCGCCGGGTTTTCCGAGGAGGACCGGGTCCGGATCAGGGGTCCCGCGCCGGCCGCGCCGTACGAGATCGAGGTCGGTTGGTACGTGGCTCGCAAGTCCGGCCCATAGGTCGGCGCGGAGATGCGACCACGGCCAGTCCTCCGCTGACTCGCAGAGACCTGCGCGCACGGGGTTCTCGACGACGTAGCGGCAGGCGTGGAGGAGGTAGGTCTCGTGCTCGATCACTCTGGAGGTGAAGCGGTCGGAGAAGAGGTGTCCGAACCGGCCATGGCGTTCGTTGAACCCCTGTGCGTAGCGGCCGTTCAGCAGCTGGAATCCCCGCGAGAGCGCATCCCTCGTGGAGTGGAGGACGAGGTGGTAGTGGGTGCTCATGAGGCAGAGGGCGTAGACGGTCCAGTCGAACCGCTCGACGCTTCGTCGGAGATGCGAGAGGAACTCGCGGCGGTCGGCGTTGTCTCGGAAGATCGCGCAGCCGTCGACGCCGCGCGTGATCACGTGGAAGTACCCGTCGGGGAGCAGCATGCGTGGCGAGCGAGCCACGAAGTCGATGAAACCTGACAATCGGCCCGCGTCACACATGCGCGAACCAATCGGCACGCCATTGGCACACGCTCACCGTCCCGGGCGGACGTGTCGAGGGACTGTCCCTGCCTCTCCGGCCTCAGACCGGCCGGCTCAACTCGGCTCAGCTCAGGTCAGCGCTGCTCGCCGCGGTGGTAGCCGGCCCGTCCGGCGAAGACCGCGAACACTCCTGGAACGAGCGCCTGCGCCATCGAGATGAAGCGATACGGGAACCAGGGAACCGTGACCTCGCCCTTCCCCTTCTCGACGGCGTCCACGATCGACTTCGCGACGCGGTCGGCATCGATGATGAAGCGCCGCAGGAGCGGGCTTCGGAGCGCCGTCCTCTGGGGAAAGCCCTCGGTCTCGACGAAGCCGGGCATGACCGCGTGCACCTGGATCCCGCTTCCGCGCAGCAGCGCCGCGGTCGAGCGCGAGAACGCGAGCTGCGCGTGCTTCGCGGCCGAGTAGGCCCCGGCCGGAGCGAACGCCACCGTCCCCGCTACCGACACGAGGTTCACGACGTGCGCGCGACCGCCCCCCGACGTCGCCGCCCGCAGCCCTGGCTCGAACGCCCGCAGGCACCACACGCCTCCGAGGTAGTTGACCGCGAGCACCTGCTCGATCCGCTCCGGCTCGATGTCCAGGTAGCTCCCGCGTGCGGGGATACCCGCGTTGTTCACGAGGAGCGAGACCGCCGGATGCCGCTCGAGGATCCGCGCGGCGACCTCGTCGACCATCGCGCGATCGGAGACGTCGCACATCTCCCACTCCGCGCCGAGCTCCTCGGCGACGGCCGCCAGCCGATCCTCCCGCCGCGCGAGCAGGACGCAGCTCCAGCCACGCTTCGCGAGCTCGCGCGCGGTCGCCTCCCCGATCCCGGACGACGCTCCGGTCACGACCGCTATGCGCCCTCCGTCCATCGCGCGGCGAGACTATCCGTTTAGGATCGCCGCGTGCCCGGAAGGTTCGAGGGAAAGCAGGCGCTCGTTCTGGGCGTCGCCAACAGGCGCTCGATCGCGTGGGCGATCGCCAGCCGCCTCGCCGACGAGGGCGCCCAGATCGCGTTCACCTACCAGGGAGAGCGCATCGAGAAGAACGTCCGCGACCTCGCCGAGAGCGTCGACAGCCCGCTCGTCGTCGAGTGCGACGTGCGCTCGGACGACGACGTCGACCGCGTGTTCGGCGAGGTCGGGAATGCGTTCGGCGGCGGGCTCGACCTTCTCGTCCACTCGGTCGCATTCGCCGCCGCGGAGGACCTCGAAGGCCGCTTCACCGACACTCCCCGCGACCGCTTCTGGCTCGCGCTCGACGTCAGCGCCTACTCGCTCGTCGCCTGCGCGCGGGCGGCGGAGCCGCTGATGGAGGCCCGCGGTGGCGGCTCGATCCTGACCATGACCTACCTCGGCGGCGAGCGCGCAGTGCCGCACTACAACGTCATGGGCGTCGCGAAGTCCGCGCTCGACTCCTCCGTCCGCTACCTCGCCTGGGACCTCGGCTTCAAGAACATCCGCGTGAACGCGATCTCCGCGGGCCCCGTGCGAACGCTCGCCGCGCGCTCGATCTCCGGCTTCACGACGATGGAAGAGATGTTCGAGGAGCGCGCACCGCTGCACCGGCAGATCGAGGCCGAGGACTGCGGCGCGGCCGCCGCGTACCTCCTCTCCGAGGACGCGAAGAACGTCACCGGCACGACGCTGTACGTCGACGCCGGCTACCACGCGATGGGCATGTAAGTCTGCCCGCGGGGTTGACGCCTACGTGACCGCGCGTCCGCTAGCGCTTCGCCGCCGCGATCACCGCGTCGACGTCCGGTAGCTCCGGTCCGAGCATCCAGGCCTCCACGATCGCGCTCCCGTCCTCGATCAGGAAGGACGACCGCTTGGCCACGTCCGCCATCCCGATCGGCTCGAACGCAACACCGAACGCGCGGATCGCCTCACCGTTCCAGTCCGAGAGGAGCGGCACGTCGACCCCGAGGGACTGCGCCCAGGCCGCGTGCGACCACACCGAGTCGCGCGAGATCGCGAGCGGCCTGATGCCCGCCTCGGCGAGGTCCGCGCCCCTGTCCCGCAGGAGCAGAAGCTCGTTGGTTCAGGTCGGCGACCAGTCCCAGACGTAGAAGCAGAGGAGCGCGTAGCCGGCGCCGAGCACCTGCCGGAGCGGGACCGCCTCCTCGCGCGGCGCCGTCCAGACCTGGACGTCGGGGACGGCGTCGCCTGGGCCGAGCACCGATCGAGCCTAACGGCGTCCGCTCAGGGCGCGCAGCACCAGCCCTCGACGCGCGGGAACGTCCGTGAGCGGAACTGCTCGGAGACGTTCGAGACCGCGCGGATGCCGGCGCCGTCGGGTCTGACGAAGATCCACTGGTCGGCGTGCGCTCCAACCGGCGATGACCCACTTTCCGTCGGGAGACCACGCGAGCTTCTCGAACATCCCTGCCCCGCCGAACAGCCGGCGCGCGGCGCCGGCATCCGGACGGATGCGCGGCACGACCCAGAGCTGCGTGCGGCCGCCCGCTTCCTGTGCGAAGACGAGGCTGCGCCCTCCGGGAGACAGCGCAGCGGACCGGATCGGCGCCGCGCCAGGCCCGAGCTCGAAGCGCGCGCGGCCGCGATCGTCGTAGACGAGCAGCGAGCGGGCCCCGGCGACGAGCAACGACCGACCGTCGTTCGACCATGTGACGTCCGTCGGTGCCGTCCCGTCGCGCGCCCGGCGCCACAGCGTTCGGCCCGCGACAGTGTCGATCACGCGGATCTCGCGCCCCGTGGCGGCTGCGAGGACGAATTCCTCTCCCGGCTTCCAGGCTGCGAGCCCGCGGAGTCCCGGCACGAGCAAGCGATCGTTCGTACCGTCCCCCGCGACGATCCGAAGCCCGCTGCGGTCGACGTACGCGATGCGCGTGTCGGTCTCCGTCCCGGTCCAGCGCGGTGAGCGGACGTCCGGCCGCGCGAGCGTCCAGCGCACGTCGCCGTCCGGCTCGAGCGCCGCGAGCTCGTTGTCGCCCGCGGCCACTACGAAGCGGCCGAACGGCGACCAGCTCCCTTCCCGATAGTCCCCGAGCAGCCGCTTCGATCCGTCCGGCTGGACGACCCAGAGGCCGGCATCCGACGACACGAGCAGCCGGCCGGGCGCGGGGAGCGAGAAGAGTGCTGGCTGCGCGCGCTCGACGCCGACGACTTCGCGGATCTCGTCGAGCACCGCGCGGCCCGGCGGGCTGAATGCCGCCGCGCCGAGCGCGGCCAGCACGAGTGCGACCGCCGCCACGCGCGGCCAGTGCGACGGCCGCGTTACCGGTTCGCGCTCGGCGAACGCCTCGCGGACGACGTCCCACACGCGCTCGCGGGCATCTTTCTCGCCGCGGATCTCCACCCGCTCGAGCTCGTCCCTCACAGCTCCTCCTCCGCCAGGGAGTCGAGCCCGCGCCGGAGACGCGAGTTGACCGTCCCGCGGGGCAGGTCGAGCGCCTCCGCGATCTCGCCGGGAGTGAACTCGAGGAGGTAGCGGAGCACGATCACCGCCCGGTGCTCCGGCGGCAGGCGCGCGAGCGCCGCGAGCACGTCGTCACGCGGCGGATGTGCGGACTCCGGTGCGGGCAGGGTCGCGCCGAGCTCGACCTCGGCCCGCAGGCGCCGAGCGCGCGTCCAGTCGATCGCGCGATTGACGGCGATGCGGTGGAGCCATGGCCCGAACGGCCTGCGCCGGTCGAAGCGGTCGAGCGCGCGGATTGCAGCCAGGAACGACTCCTGCGCGATGTCTTCGGCGGCGGCGGCGTCGTGCGTGACGAGGTACGCGGCCCGGTAGGCACGGGGCCAGTGGGCGCGGAAGAGCTCCTCGAGGTCCGAGGCCGATCCCCGCTGCGCGGCGCGCAGGCGGGCGCGCTCGTCACGGCCGGCGCGCATGCGTCCACACTACGGCCGAACCTCGTCCGGAGGTCCACGCAGGAGATACGTCGAGCGCCCCGCGGGAGGTCCGGCACGGCGAGTCGAGCGCGGAGCCGGACGTGGCCGCTAGGGCGAACCTGAAGTTCGCAACGAGCGACCGTCCGTGGACGCCGACCCGGCGCCAGCGCAGAGAACCGGGGACAGTCCCTTGACACGTCCACTGCAGACGTGCATACGGCGACGAAAGTGCGCCGATCGTTCCACAGCGCTCACCGCGGCTCGCGACGCCGAGGCGGCGTCGTGGGACCTCTCGGCCGCGGCCGCGCGTAGAAGGAACGTGGACAGGCGACGGTTCTTGATCGCAGCGGCCGGCGGCTCGGTCGCGCTCGCGACGGAGCCCTGGGCGCTCGCGTCCCGGCTCGGCGGGACGCCGGTCGCATACGTGACCGCAGACCTCGAGAGCCACGTCGCCGTCGTCGACCTCGGCTCGAAGAAGGTCGTCCGCCGCATCCGCACCGGCCCGGGGCCGCGGAGCATCGAGTCGGTTCACGACCGGCTCGCCGTCGTCGGCCACTCCGAGCACGGCGTCGTCACGGTGCTCGACGTCGCGAAGAGCCGGATCCGCGCCGAGCTCGATCGCTTCGAGGCGCCCCGCTACGCGGCCGTCCACCCGCGCCACCCGCTCGCCTACCTCACCGACTCGGCCGCGGAGGAGCTCGTCAGTGCTCGACCTCGAGCACGGACGAGTGCGCCGGCGCACGCGCGTCCCCGGTGCCGCCCGCCACGTCTCGATCAGCCACGACGGGAGCACGGTCTGGATCGTGCTCGGCAACGCGTCTCCCCGGATCGCCGTGCTCGACACGAGCGACCCGCTGCGCCCGAAGCTCGTCCGCACGATCGCACCTCCGTTCCTCGCCCACGACGTCGTCTTCGCGCCGGACGGCCGCTCGGTGTGGGTCACGTCCGGGGCTGAGCAGCGGATCGCGCTCTACTCGCGCGAGCGGCGTCCGCGCCGGATCGTCGGCGCCGGAGCGCCGCCGCAGCACGTGACCTTCGCCGAGCAGAACGCGTTCGTCGCAAGCGGGGACGACGGCACCGTTCGCCGCTACCGGCTCGACGGAGGCCTCGTGCGCGAGGCCCGCGTCCCGATCGGCTCGTACAACGTCACCTTCGGTTGGGGGCGCGTCATCTCGCCCTCGCTCTCCAGCGGAACGCTCAGCGTGCTCGGCCGCGACGGCCGCGTGGACGCGGTACGGACGGTCGCCCGCGCCGCCCATGACGCCTGCATCGTCTTCGGCCCCTGAAAGGAGCCCGACATGAGATCCCTCGCACTCCTCCTCACCTCCATCGTCGCCGTCGCCGCGATCACCGTGGGCGGAGCGGGTGCCAACGGCTCGCCGTACTCACCCGGTCTCGTGTACGGCTGGCCGGGCGTAGGAGTGGGCGACGGTGTTCGATTCGTCACCTTCGGGATGCCGAGGTCGACCATCGTCGCTGCCGTGCGCACGCGCGACGGACGCGTGCTGCGCAGCAAGGCATTGCGCGGATTCCTCGGCGTACCGCTCGTCGCGTACGACGGAACGACCGGAGGCCTGTCGGGCGACGGCCGCTGGCTCGCGGTCTCGTCCTACGGCCCGCCTCCGGGCGCCGCCGGCCGGACGAGCTTCGCCGTCCTCGACACGCGCTCGCTGAAGCCGCGCCTCCGGGTCAATCTTCCCGGCACGTGGTCGTTCGACGCCATCTCGCCGTCCGGCTCGACGCTCTACCTCGTCGAGCACATCTCCGTCGGCGCCGACCCCGAGTACCGCGTGCGCACCTTCGACGTCGGCGAGCGCCGGCTCGGAGGCGCGATCGTCGATCGCCTCGAGCAGGAGGAGGTGATGGGCGGTCAGCCCGTGACCCGTGCAACTACACCCGACGGCCGCTGGGCGTACACGCTCTACGCGCGCGACCAGCACGAGCCGTTCGTGCACGCGCTCGACACGGCCCGCCGCGAGGCGTTCTGCATCGACCTGCCGCTCACCTTCCGCAAGCCGAAGCAGCAGCGGCTGCGCCTCAGTCTCGACGCCGAGGGCAACGCGCTCGCGGTGAGGCTCGGCCGCTCGAGGGTCGCCGAGATCGACACCGAGTCGTGGAGGGTGCGCAGCTAGGCCGGGGCCGAGGCCGCCGCCGGGAGCGTCTCGGTCGCGGCCGCGATCTCGCGCGCGACCTCGACGATGTCGCGGTTCGCGTTGTAGACCCGGAGCTGGCGGTCCGCGCTCGAGCCGCGGCCGAGGATCGCGGAGATGCCCTCGAGCTCGCGCTCGCTCCCGAGCTCCCGCGCATGCGGCTCGATCTCGGCGAGCGTCCGGCGGATCAACCGGGCGACGGGCACGCGGTTCCTCCGACCGGCCGCGAGATCCATCACGGGCGCCTCGAGCCCGTAGCGCGCCGCGAGCCACTTGTTCTCGCTCGTGAGGATGCGGTGGTACGAGGGGATCTCCTCGCCCGCGTCGTACTGCTCGGACAGCCGCTTCACGAGCGACTGGCAGAACGCGGCGATCGCGACCGCGTCCTCGACGCTCGTCACCGCGTCGCAGATCCGGACCTCCACCGTGCCGAGCCGCGGGTGCAGGCGGATGTCCCACCAGATGTGCGTGTAGTCCGCGATGCAGCCCGAGCGCTCGAGCTGGCCGACGACGTCCGCGTAGTCGGAGTAGTCGCGGAAGCGGGGCGGCGGCCCCGAGCGCGGGAACGCGGAGAAGACCATCTGCCGGCTCGACGCGAGCCCTGTCGTCTCTCCTCGCCAGAAGGGAGAGCTCGCAGACAGCGCGAGCAGCGGGCCGAGCTGGGGCAGGAGCCCGTTGACGACCTTGATCGCCTTCTCGGGTCGTCCACCGCGACGTGCACGTGCATCCCGAAGATGAGCTCGCGCCGCGCGACGTACTGCATCTGGTCGATGAGCGCGTGGTAGCGGTCCTTCGCCGTGATCCGCTGGCGCTCGAAGAGGCTGAAGGGATGCGTGCCCGCGGACCCGACGCGCAGCCCGTTCGCGGCGGCGACCTCGGTCACGTACGCGCGCAGCTTCGTCAGCTCCCGAAGCACGTCGGCGGCGTTCCGGCAGACGGGCGTCGTGATCTCGATCACGGACTGCATGAGCTCGGGGTTGATGCGCTCCTCGAGCTCGTGCCCGCTGACCGCGTCGAGCATCGTCTCGATGTGCTGGACGAGGTCGAACGTCCGCCCGTCGAGCAGCTGGTACTCCTCCTCGACGCCGAGCGTGAAGGGGTCGCCCTTCCCGAACGCGTGGTCGAGCACGCTGCCCGGTCTGGACGGCGCCCTTGCCGGTGATCGACGGCGGAAAGGCCTGCTTGCCGGTCACGGAAGAACCGCGTCCACGTCGATCTCGAGCTTCCACGCGCGGGTCCATGAGCGAGCTGACGACGGTCGTGTTGACGGGCCGGATCTCGGCGAACACCTCACCGTGTGCTCGCGCGATGCCCTCGAAGTGCTGCGGGTCGGTGATGTGGATGCGCGTGCGGACGACGTGCTCGAAGCTCGCGCCGGCCTTCTCGAGGGCCGTGCCGATGAGCTCGAGGCAGAGCTTCATCTGGTCGTAGGGGTCCTCGGGCGGCTCGGAGCCGTCCGGCGGGATCGGCGCGGTTCCTGCGACGTAGACGTTGCTTGCCGACGACGACCGCCCGGCAGTAGCCCATGATCGCCTCGTACGGCGACGTGTCCGGAGATGTTGCGGCGCTCCATGGGGGCACTAGTATCGCGCCGCGTGCAGGCACTTCGCCAGATCGAGGACTGGCCGGTCTCGTTTGCGGCAGCCGGAGTCGTCCACGGGGGAAGGATCGACATGGCGGGAGACGCGCGCCGCGTCGTCCGGCTCGCCTCCGTCTCGAAGCCGGTCGCGGCGCTCGCGATCCTCGTCGCGGCCGAGGAAGGCGTCGTCGACCTCGACGAGGCTGCGGGCCCGCCGGGCTCCACCGTCCGCCATCTGCTCGCCCACGCGTCCGGGCTTCCCTTCGAGGGGACGGAGCCGATCGCGCCTCCGGGTCGGCGGCGGATCTACTCGAACGAAGGCTTCCGGGTCCTGGCGAGCCACCTCGCGACGCGAGCGGAGATGCCGTTCGCCGAGTACGTGCGCGCGGCCGTCTGCGACCCGCTCGAGATCGGCCTCGATCCGACCGGCGATCCCGGCTCGGGGATGCACGCCTCGCTCGCCGACGTCCTCTCCTTCGCCCGCGAGCTGCTCGAGCCGACGATCATCGCCAGCGAGACGCTCGCGGAGCTGACGAGCGTGCAGTTCCCCGGCCTCTCCGGCGTCCTCCCGGACCACGGCCGGTTCGAGCCTCTCGACTGGGGCCTCGGCGTGCAGCTCAACACGAGGCCTCCGAGCTGGATGGGCACGAAGACGTCCGAGCGCGCGTTCGGCCATTTCGGCGGCTCGGGGACGTTCGTGTGGGTCGATCCCGAGCGAGCCGTCGCGTGCGCGGCGCTGACTGATCGCGAGTTCGGGGAGTGGGCGAAGGAGGCGTGGCCCGCGTTCTCGGATGCGGTCATCGCGGAGTGGGACGGGGCGCGCGCAGTCTGAGCTGTCCCTTCCGGCCGCGCCGTTGTGGATGGATCGGCGCACCATCGGCGCAGAGTCGTGTCCCACGTGTGCGCGCTTCCGCGTTACGCTCGACGCGGGTGGAGGGTGGCCAAACGCCCCACCCAGGGTGGGGTGTGAGCCTGTGAACTCGAGCGCGGAGCATGGCGCGCGATTTGCTTGAAGAGCGCCTGAGCGAACGTCAGACGGACTCGTCGTCGGCGAACAGCGGCCGCACGAGCTCGTCGAAGGTCGCCGCGTCGCAGCTCGCGACGACGCACGGCGTCATCGCGGTGACGGTTGCCGTTCGCGGGACGTGCATCGTGAGCGCGACCTCGCCGAAGAACTCGCCGGCCTGCATCACGCTTCGCTGGCCCAGGTCCGACTGGGACACGCCGGCGACGCCCGACAGGAGCACATAGAAGCGGTCGCCCGGCTCACCCTCGCGCACGATCACGGACCCGGCCGCGACGTCGTCCCGGCGCATCCGGTCGGCGAGCTTCGTGAGCGTCTGGCCGGGCAGCGCGCCGAAGAGCCCGACTCGCGCGAGCTCGGTCACGGACGCCGGAACCTCCCGCGGAGACACCGCGTTACCGTACCGAGGTGGGCGCTCTCACCGGCTGGCGGTACTGCCCGCGCTGCGCGTCGGAGCTCCGCCTCGAGCCGGGACGCGCCACCTGCCCGGCCTGCGGCTACGTCCAGTACGCAGCTGCCTCACCGGCGGTCTCGGCCTTCGTCCTCGACGACGAGGGCCGCATCCTGCTGGCGCGCCGAGCCGTCGAGCCCGACCAGGGCAAGTGGGACTCGCTCGGTGGGTTCCTGGAGGAGAACGAGGACCCGATCGCCGGTCTCGAGCGTGAGCTCCGCGAGGAGACCGGCCTCGGGTGCGAGGTCGGCGACTTCGTGGGAGCGTTCCCCGACACGTACGGGGACGGTCCGGAGGCGAGGCCGACCCTGAACCTCGTCTGGGAGGTTCGGCTCGACCCGGGAGAGCCGGTCGCCGCCGACGACGTCTCCGAGCTTCGCTGGTTCGCGCGAGACAAGCTGCCCGCGGACCCCGAGCTCGCGTTCCGCTGGCTCGCTCCCGTGCTGCGGACGTGGGCGTCGCAGGCGGGCACGCTGGGTCGATGAGCTGAGCAGATGACCCGAAGGGCCGGAAGCACCGGCCCTTCGGTCAGGGGAGGGGAGGGGGAAGCCTCGAAACCTCCTGCAAAAACCGCTGCTGGGAGAATACTCCGCGCGCCGGAGGCCAGGCGCACAAGTTTCGGGGATCGCGGCCTAGGAAGCAAGGCCGAGCTCTTGCTCGGCCAGCCCGAGCGAGCGCTCGAGCGCGGCTTTCGGCTGCGCGCCTACCGCTGCGGCCGAGGGCTCCCCGTCCTTGAAGAGGATCATCATCGGGATCGACATGACGCCGTAGCGCTGCGCGAGCTCCTGCTCGTCGTCGATGTTCACCTTGACGAGCTTGAGTGCGTCCTTCCGCTCCTCCACGATCTTGTCGAGCACGGGCGCCACCGCGTGGCATGGGCCGCACCAGACCGCCCAGAAGTCCACGAGTACGGGGGTGTCGCTCTTGAGGACTTCCTGCTCGAAGGTCTGCTCTGTCACATCGATCGCCATGGAGGGCTCATTCCTTTCTTTCAGGTTTTGAAAACGCGGAGACGAGAACGTCCAGGATGCCAGATGTGTTCCCCGACGGCCCTAGACTGAGCCCCGTGCCGCCCATCTTCTCACCCCTTCCGGACAAGCCGGATCACGTGCGCCTGGAGCTCGATCTCCTCGACGCCTGGGAGCGCGAGAGCACCTTCGAGAAGCTCCGCGAGCGGAACCGTGGCGGGCCGAAGTTCAGCTTCATCGACGGGCCGATCACCGCCAACAACCCGATGGGCGTCCACCACGCCTGGGGCCGGACCTTGAAGGACGTCTTCCAGCGCTACAAGGCGCTGCGCGGCTTCGACCAGCGCTACCAGAACGGCTTCGACTGCCAGGGGCTGTGGGTCGAGGTCGAGGTGGAGAAGGCGCTCGGGCTCAACTCGAAGCGCGAGATCGAGGAGTACGGCCTCGCCGAGTTCGCCGACCGCTGCATCGAGCGGGTCGCCCACTACTCCGAGGTGATCACCGAGCAGTCGCGGCGCCTTGGCATGTGGATGGACTGGGACCGCGACTACTACACGTTCACCGACACGAACATCGAGTACATCTGGCGCTTCCTCAGGGCCGTGCACGAGCGCGGCTGGCTGTACCAGGGCCATCGCTCGACGGTCTGGTGCCCCCGCTGCGGCACGTCGATCTCCCAGCACGAGGTCTTCTCCGGCGAGTACAAGGAGCTCGACCATCCCTCGCTCTACGGTGCGCCTTCCGCTCAAGGGGCGCGAGGGCGAGTCGCTCGCCGTCTGGACGACGACGCCGTGGACGCTGCCCGCGAACGTCGCGGCTGCCGTGAACCCGGAGGCCGAGTACGTCCTCCGCGAGGACGGCGTCTGGGTCGCGCGCGAGCGTGATCCGGAGGCGCGAGCAGTGAAGACGGCGCTCGGCTCGGAGCTCGTCGGCCTCGAGTACGAGGGCCCGTTCGACCACCTTCCTGCGCAGGAGGGCGTGGTGCACCGCGTCATCCCGTGGGACGACGTCTCGCTCGGCGAGGGGACCGGGATCGTCCACATCGCCCCAGGCGCCGGTGCGGAGGACTTCGAGCTCTCGCGCGTCCACGAGCTGCCCGTGCTCGCTCCGCTCGACGAGTCGGGGCGCATGCTCCCCGGCTTCGGGTTCGACGGCCTCTCGACGGACGACGCCGAGCAGCCGATCATCAAGGACCTCGAGCGCCGCGGGCTCCTGCTCGAGTCCGGCCGCATCGTCCACCGCTACCCGACGTGCTGGCGCTGCGGCACGCCGCTCGTCTTCCGCGTCGTCGACGACTGGTTCATCGCCTGCGACGAGATCCGCCAGCCGATGCTCGACGCCAACGCGACCGTGGAGTGGACACCCGCCTTCTACTCGAAGCGCATGGACGACTGGCTGCGCAACATGGGCGACTGGAACATCTCGCGCAAGCGCTACTTCGGACTTCCGCTGCCGTTCTACCCCTGCGAGTGCGGGACGCTGACCGTGATCGGCTCGCGGCAGGAGCTGGAGGAACGGGCGCTCTCCGGGCTCGACCAGCTACGGGAGCTTCACCGCCCCTGGATCGACGAGGTGCCCATCGCGTGCTCCGGCTGCGGCGAGGAAGTGCGCCGCGTCCCCGAGGTCGGCGACGCGTGGCTCGACGCGGGCATCGTCCCGCTCTCGACGCTCGGCTGGCAGAGCCCGGAGTTCGTCCCCGAGGGCTACGCCACCGGTGCGGGCAGGGGGTTGACGAAAGCCGATCTCCCCGACCACGCCTACTGGGAGCAGTGGTTCCCCGCGGACTGGGTCTCGGAGATGCGCGAGCAGATCCGGCTCTGGTTCTACTCGATCTCGTTCATGTCGGTGACGCTTACCGGCCGGTCGCCGTACCGGCGCGTCCTCGCCTACGAGAAGCTGCTCGACGAGACCGGGCGCGAGATGCACCGCTCGTGGGGGAATGCGATCGCGGCCGACGACGCGCTCTCGCAGATGGGCGCCGACGTCATGCGCTGGCAGTACACGTCTCAGCCGCCGAGCCAGAACGCGCTGTTCGGGTACGGCCCGGCGCACGAGATCCGGCGCCGCCTGCTCACGCTCTGGAACTCGGCGCGCTTCCTCGTCGACTACGCGAACATCGTGAGCTGGACGCCGACCTACGCCGACCTCGACGGCGGCCCGGCCGGCGACCTTCAGCCGCTCGACCGCTGGCTCGTCTCGCGGACGAACGAGCTCGTGCGCGAGACGACCGAGGCCTACGAGGGCTACCTGACCGTGAACGTCGTCCGAGCGTTCGAGTCGTTCGTCGAGGACCTGTCGAACTGGTACATCCGCCGCTCGCGGCGGCGCTTCTGGGACGGCGACGAGGTCGCTCTTCGCACACTCTGGTACGCGCTCGTCCAGGGCCTCCGCGTGGTCGCGCCGATCATGCCGTTCCTCACCGACCACCTCTGGCGCGCGCTCGCAACGCCCGCGGAGGGAGCCCCAGAGTCCGTGCATCTCGCCGGGTGGCCGGAGGTGACGGAGCCCGACGCCGCGCTCCTCGCCGAGGTCGCGGAGCTGAGGCGCGTCGTCGAGCTCGGACGCCAGGCCCGCTCGGCGGCCGGCGTCAAGCTCCGCCAGCCGCTCCCGTCGCTGGTCGTCGAGGGCGCGCCTCTCGCGCAGTCCCATGCGGCCGAGATCGCCGACGAGCTGCGCGTCCGCGAGGTCTCCTTCGGACAGGTCGACGCGAGCGAGCTGCACGTCAAGCCGAACCTCCCCGTCCTCGGCCCGAAGCTCGGCGCGAAGCTCGGCGACGTGCGCCGCGCGCTCGAGGCGGGCGACTTCGAGGAGCTGCCAGGCGGCGGCTTCCGCGCTGCGGGCCACGAGCTGTCGGGGGGAGAGGTGCTCGTGGAACGCCGTGGCAAGGAGGGATGGTCGCTCGCCTCCGCCGACGGGCTCACGGTCGCGCTCGACACGCACGTCGACGAGGAGCTCGCGGCTGCTCGGGCGCGTGCTACGACCTCATCCACGCGGTGAACACGCTGCGCAAGGAGGCGGGCCTCGAGCTCACCGACCGGATTCGGCTGACGCTCCCCGCGAGCGACGCCGATCTCCTCGCGCACGAAGACGTCATCGCGGCCGAGACGCTGGCGGTCTCGGTCGAGGCGAACGGCGACGGGATCCGGTTCGACAAGGCCTCGTGAGCCAGACGGCGGTCCCCGAGCGCCGCCGCTTCGTCTTCTGGCTCAACATCGCGGTCAAGCTCCTCTTCGTCGCGCTGCTCGCGTTCGGCGCGTTCTCCGGGCTCGAGCAGTTCGAGGGCAAGGCGTTCGGCTGGCGGCTCGTCTTCTATCCGCTCGCGGCCGTGATCGTTCCGCTCGGCTGGTGGCTCGCCGGGCGGCCGCGGCCCTACCCGTACGCGCTGGACATCCTGCTCGTGTCGCCGTTCCTCGTGGACGTCCTCGGCAACGTCTTCGACCTGTACGACGCGATCGAGTGGTGGGACGACCTCAACCACTTCGTGAACTGGGCGCTGCTCTGCCTCGCGATCGGCCAGCTCGTGCTCCGCTTCGGGCTGCCGCGGGTCGAGACCTTCGTGATCGTCGTCGGCTTCGGCGCATTCGCGGCGATCGTCTGGGAGCTCGGGGAGTACGTCGCCTTCATCCGCAACTCGGACGAGCTCGACACCGCGTACACCGACACGCTCGGCGACATGCTCCTCGGGCTCACCGGCTCGATCGTCGCCGCCCTCGCGACCGCGACGGTCCTGAACAGACGGTGACGTGTGCCCCGCGGCGGCGTATTCTGAGGTCATGGCTCGATGCCCCCACTGCGAGCATGAGGTCGAACCCGAGTTCCGCTTCTGCCCTGGGTGCGCCGAGCCTCTGCGGCTGAAGCTCGTCGAGTTCTTCCCGGGTGCCGATCCCGACGAGAACCGCTCGCTCCGTGTTTCGCGCTACCTCGAGACCGGACGGGTTCGGTTCAGCGTCTGGGACGAGACCGGAACGGTGCGCGGCGCCGTCTCACTCGACGACGACGAGGCCGAGCGGCTGTCAGCGTTCGTCGGACCCGCCCGGCGGCTGCGGGAGCGGCTGCTCGACGATCTGCGGGCCGCGTTCGTCCGCCGTTAGTCGCCGGCGACGAAGAAGACCCAGGTTCCGTCCGGCGCGATCCCGGTCCTCCAGCCGAGATACCCGGTGTCCTCGACGAAGAGCCCGCTTGGCGGACCGAGCGGGGCGAGCAGCTCGCGCTCGTGCTCGGAGAGGTCGTTGGCGCTCTCGACCGCGTACGCCCACGGCCAGACGTAGATGCCGCGCGAGAGGACGTACGGCATTCGCAGCACCGCCTCGAGCGTCTCCAGCGGCCGCTCGTTCGTCGTCCGCTCGAGCTGCTGCCAGTGTGCGATCGGCCCGCCCTCGACGTCGCCCCCGAACGTGTACGTGAACCCGGTCTCCGGGATGAGGTCGCGGAGCGCCTCGTAGTTGCCGGAGGACACGGCCTCGAGGAGCGCGGCGCGCGTCTCCTCGACCGCTGCCGGGAGCGCCGACCCGGGCTCCGTGGTCGTCGTCTCCGTCGTCGTCTCCACGACGGTCTCCGTCTCCTCGAGCTCCTGCGCACCGAACCAGCCGGCGGCGGCGCCGAGCCCGAACAGTCCCACCGCCGCGACGACGAGGAGGGCTCGAATCATTGGCTCTGCGCGGCCAGCTCGAGCTCACGTCGGAGCTCGACCGGCAGGCGGAACGTCACGTCCTCCTCGACGAGGCGATACGACTCGATGTCGTCCACACCGCGCGCGCGGAACCAGTCGCAGACGCGGCCGACGAGCTTCTCCGGTGCCGACGCGCCGGACGTGATCCCGACCGTCTCGACGCCCTCGAGCCAGCTCTCGTCGATCTCGGTCTCGTCGTCGATCAGGTGCGCGGCCGTCCCCGCCGCGCGGGCGGTCTCGACCAGGCGGTTCGAGTTCGACGAGTTCCGCGAGCCGATCACGAGCAGGAGGTCGATCTCGGGGAGCATCTCCTTCACTGCCCACTGGCGGTTGGAGGTCGCGTAACAGATGTCCTCCTTGCGCGGCGCCCGGATCTCCGGGAAGCGCCGCCGGAGCGCCGTGATGATCTCCCCGGTCTCGTCCACGGACAGCGTGGTCTGCGTGACGTACGCGAGCTTCGCGCCGGCCGGCACCTCGAGCGCCTCGACCTCCGCGACCGTCTGGACGAGCACCGTCGCGTCGGGCGCCTCCCCGGTCGTGCCCACGACCTCCTCGTGGCCGGCATGCCCGATGAGGACGATCGTGTAGCCCTCGTCCGCGTAGCGCCGCGCCTGCACGTGCACCTTCGTCACGAGCGGGCAGACCGCGTCGATGACGTTGTGGCCGAGTCGCTCGGAGTTGGCAAACACTGTCGGGGCAACTCCGTGCGCGGAGTAGACGACCGTTGCGCCCTCGGGGACCTCGGTCTCCTCCTCGACGAAGATCGCGCCGCGCGCCTCGAGGTCGCGGACGACGTGGATGTTGTGGACGATCTGCTTGCGCACGTAGACCGGTGCGCCGTAGTGCTCGAGCGCGCGCTCGACGGTCTCGACGGCGCGCTCGACTCCCGCGCAGTAGCCGCGCGGCGATGCCAGGAGGACGCGCTTCACCATCGCGGCAAGGGTACGTCAGCGCGCCGTCTGGGCGAGGAGGATGCCCGTGAGGACGACCGCGCCGCCGAGGATCTGCACGGCGGAAAGCGTCTCCCCGAGCCACGCCCACGCGACGACCGAGGCGGCGACGGGCTCGAAGGTCATCGTGATCCCGACGCGGGTCGCGGCCAGGTGCCTGAGCGCGCCGATCGTGAGTGCGAAGGGCACGATCGTGCCGAGGACGATCGTCCAGGCCGCGAGGGTCCAGACGGGCACCGTGAGGTGGTCGAGGTTGCCGAGGAGCGATGTCTCCTCGGTGAGCTCGCCGAACGGGTAGGTCCACCACGGCTGCACGACCGACCAGACGATCGCCGCGAAGAGGAGCGCGAAGCAGAGGACGGTGAGCGGGTCGCGCTTCTCGACCGCCCGCTCGCCCGCGAGCAGGTAGACGGCGAGGATGATCGCGCCGCCGACGCTCGCAACGACTCCGACCGTGTCGAGCGTCCAGCCGAGCCAGAACTCGGACACGAGCGCGAGGCCGACGAGCGTCAGGCTCAGCGCCGCCCACACGCGCGGGCGCACGTTCGCGTGCCAGACGAGCCGCGCCCAGAGAGCGACGAGCACGACGCCGCAGAACTGGATCAGGAGCGCGATCCCGATCGGCAGGTGCTCGATCGCGACGAAGTAGAGCCACTGGATGAGCGCGAACGAGAACATCCCGTAGAAGATGAAGAAGGGGATGTCGCGGAGCCCGATCCGCAGCTTGTCGCGGGCGACGAGGGCGAGTCCGAGCGCCAGCACGATGAAGCCTCCGGCCGTGCGGAGCTGCGTGTAGTCGACGGCCGAGAGCTCGCTGCCCGTGAGCGCGACCTTCGAGACCGTTCCGTTGACCGCGAAGAGCGCTGCGCCGCCGAGCGCCATCGCGTAGCCCGTGCGCGCGCGCTGGTCGCGCTGGGTCGCGCCGGGGATGGGGACGGGTGCGTCGACCATGGCCCGGCAGGCTATCCGCCTACACTTCGGAACCTCGGGGCGTAGCTCAGCCTGGTAGAGCGCTGCGTTTGGGACGCAGAGGCCGTGGGTTCAAGTCCCGCCGCCCCGACTCGTGAGACGTCGAGTGCTCGCAGCCTGCGCGGCGGCCGCGCGTTCTGGCCGTTCCCGCCGCCGCATCGGGCGACCTCGCATTCCGCGGGACGATCTCGCGCATCGACGCGGCGCAGGCGAAGCGGATGACCGGCGTCTCCTGGCGACCCGGCTGTCCCGTTCACCTGCGTGACCTCCGGCTTCTGAAGATGTCCCACCGGCGCTTCGACGGACGCGTCGCGACCGGCCGGATGATCGTGCACGCGGACGTCGCGCGCGAGGTCGTGTCCGTGTTCCGCCGGCTCTACGCGGTCGGCTTCCGGGTCCGCCGGATGGTTCCGGTCGACGCGTACGGCGCGAGTGACTTCCGCTCGATCGAGGCCGACAACACGTCCGCGTTCAACTGCCGCTACGTGGAGGGGACGACGCGCTGGTCCGAGCACGCGTACGGCCGCGCGATCGACCTGAACCCGATCGAGAACCCGTACGTCTCCGGCGGCCGGACGTCGCACAGAGCGAGCATCCCGTACCTCGACCGCACCCGGCGCCGCCCCGGCATGGCCTACGAGAGCGGCGCCGTCGTGCGTGCGTTCGACGCGATCGGGTGGGGGTGGGGAGGCCGCTGGACGTCCGTCAAGGACTACCAGCACTTCTCCGCGAGCGGCCGCTAGGGCTCTACGGCGCGGCGCCTCCGCTCGCCGGCGCCGGTGGTGGCGCGGGCGCCTTCTTCTCGCCCAGCAGGTACGTCCAGATCGCGGCGCCGAGGACGCCGCCTGCGAGCGGCCCGACGATGTAGATCCAGACATCGCCCCACTCCTGGTTCCAGAGGACGGGGTCGAGCGAGCGAGCCGGGTTGAACGAGCCGCCCGATGCGGGCCCGACCGTGACGGCCGCCGTGAAGATGAAGAGCCCGATCAGGAGCGGCGCCATGACGCCGACCCACGCGGCGCGCGAGTCCGTCGCGACGGTGAGGATGACCATGACGAAGAGCGCGGTCGCGACGATCTCGAGCACGAGCGCGGCCCAGTCGTCGACGCCGCTGCCCGGCTGCGTGTGCAGTGCGTCCATGGCCTGGCTCGAGTACGCGATCGCCGTCACGACGACGGCGCCGAAGCCGCCGACGAGCTGTGCCACCCAGTAGGGGACGACGTCGCTCGACGGGAACTTCCCGCTGACGGCGACGCCGGCGGTGACCGCCGGGTTGAAGTGACCGCCCGAGACGTGCCCGAACGCGGTGATCGCGAGCGTGAGCCCGAAGCCGAACCCGACCGCGATGCCGATGGGCGTGATCGCGTCGATGCCGATGTCGGTGGCGACGGCGATCCCGCTGAATCCGAGGAAGAAGAACAGAAACGTGCCGAGTGCCTCTGCGGCGAGGCGCGAGTAGAGCGGATGATCCATGTCCGACCTCCGATGACGTGTGGCCGCGGCTCGTTTTCGCCGTCGGAGAGCCATCTCCTGGCTCGATCGTCGAAGGGGTGGGACGAGACGGAGGCGAGCGGGCAAGCGGGCGACCGGGCTCGAACCGGCGACATCCAGCTTGGAAGGCTGGCGCTCTACCAACTGAGCTACACCCGCGTGCGGTTAGCGTAGCGTCGTGGACCCGTACCGGTGGTCGTGGAACGCGGAGGCCCTCGTGCTCATCCCGCTCCTGACCATTGCGTACGTCTTCGCCGTCCGCCGCTACCCCACGCCGCGCGTGGCGCATCGCCTGCTTCGTCGCCGCGATGGCCCTGATCCTCGCGGTCACGATCACTCCGCTGGAGACGATCGCGATGAACTACCTGCTGGTCGTCCACCTCCTGCAGAACGTCGTCCTGGCCGAGTGGGCGCCGCTGCTCGCGGTGCTCGGGCTGGCGCCCGCGCTCGCCGCGGAGCTCGCGCGCCTGCCAGGGGCCCGCGCGCTGACGCATCCCGCGGTCGCGCTCCCGCTCTGGCTCGGGAACTACATGCTCTGGCACCTGCCCTGGCTCTACGACACGGCGCTCGAGAATCCGCACACGCTCCTCCACCTCGAGCACGCGCTCTACTTCTCGACCGGCGTCCTGCTCTGGTGGAGCGTCGTCCACGACGCCCCGCACCGCCTCGGAGCCGGAATCCGCGCGGGCGTCGTGTTCGCCGCGTTCGTCCTCGGGAGCCCGATCGGCCTCGTCATCGCGCTCGTCCCGGACCCGATCTACGACTTCTACGTCGACGCGCCCGAGCGGCTCTGGGGCTTGAGCGCGCTCGAGGACCAGCAGCTCGCGGGCCTCCTGATGGCGGTCGAGCAGTCGATCGTGTTCTTCGCCGTCTTTGCCGTCTGCTTCCTGCGCTTTCTCGCCGAGGAGGAGCGTCGCGAAGAGTTAGAGGCGTGACGATCGGCCCGCCGAGGCAACGAGGCGCCTCCCCGTAGCGCCTCGTCGCCTCACGGACCTGCCCTGGTCCCCGCCAGATCTTCGTCCGGCGCCGGGCGCCCCCGCAGGTACTCGAGGAGCTCGCCGTCGTCCGTGAACGTCCCCGAGCGTCCGGTCGCGACGTGCTGCACGACCCCGCGCAGCCGGCCCGGCTGGGCGTCCTCTGGACTCGTCGTCGACGCAGCCCACACACGGACGACGAAGGTCTGCATCGAGCTTTCGGTCACCACCGGAACGTCATGGTCTCGCTCATCGTCCAGCAGGCGCTTCCAGCCGCCTTAGAGCCGCGTTTGGGCGCGCTTACCGCGAGAAGGTCGGGAACGGCGCCGACTCGACGCCGATCGAGTCCATTCGTGCGCAGTAGGCGCGGAAGCAGCGCCGCGCCTCCCCGTGCCTGCCGGCCGCCTCGAGCGCGCCGACGAGCCCGAGATGCGCAGGCTCGTCGTAAGGATCCCGCTCGAGCACGCGAAGGTAGTAGCGCGTTGCGGCGTCCGTGTCGCCCCGAGCCGCCGCATCCTCGGCGAGCACCCGCGCGACCTGGGTGTATGCGGCCCGCGCCTCCTCCCGGAGCGCGATCGCCCAATCCTCGTATGCGTCCTCCTCGAGGAAGTCGCCGGTGTACGCCGCCTCGGCGGACGTGAGTCGCGTGTACGCGTCGGAGCTCGCGGCCCGACGCAGCCGGAGTGCCTCCGAGGCCGAGTCGAGGAAGTGCTCGACGTCGACCTCGACGTGCTCCGTCTGGAGCCAGAGCGATCGCTTGTTGGCAGCCACGAAGTGCCCCGGGTCATGCTGCTTCTCGGGGTCGAGGACCCCACGGATCGTGCTCAGGAGGACCGACAGGCGGTTGCCCAGCCGCTCGGGGCTCTGCTTCGGCCAGAGCGCTTCCATCACGTAGTCGCGCGGGGTCGGTCGGCCGCGGCGCGCGACGAGGATCTTGAGCAGGTCTCTGGCCTTGCGCGACTGCCACGCGGCGGGTGGGACAGGCTCGCCCGCGCGCAGGATGCGGAACCGACCGAGCGACTGCACCGCGACCGGCGCGAAGCCGCCGAGAGGAAGGAGGACCGCGAACGAGGTGCGGTAGCCGCGCGCGCCGAGGGCGTGAAGGCGAGTCTCGGCATCGGCTGCGGCTGAGGAGTTGCGCGTGACCAATGCCGCGACGAAGTCCGCGCGGGCCTCGCCGAGCCGGTGTCGAAGCTCGCGCCAGATGAGTGCCGCCTCCTCGAGCCGGGCGACCTCGCGTATCGGGGAGGGCGCAGCGAGGGCGCGGAGCTCGAGCGACTCGGCCAGCGCGGCTCGGTCGCGGCGGACCCCGGCCTCCGCTGCCGCCTCTGCTGCGCGAGTGTCGGCGAGCTCGCGATTGCCTCGGATGAGTGCCACCCACCCGGCGGCGAGGAGAGCCTGCGCGTGTGCCATTCCCGGGCCGTGCGCCAGCGCCCGCTCCACGAGCTGCTCCGCCCTCTTCGGATCGTCGACGACGAGCACGCGCGCCAGGCCGGCGAGTGCCGGGACGAGCCCCTGGATGTCGCCGGATCGCTCGGCCTGCACGAGGGCCTCCTCGTACGCCGCGCGGGCGAGTGCGAGGTCGCCTCGCAGGCGGTAGATCTCGCCGAGCTTCTCGAGGGGATACGCGACCATCCGCGAGCCGAGCCGCTGGTAGAGCTCGCGCGCGTCCTCGAGATCCGCGACCGCCTCCTCGAGTCGCGCGAGCTTGGCACGCGCTGCTCCGCGGTTCGAGAGGGCGAGAGCGCGGAACGCAGCGAACCCGGCGAGGTCAGCGAGTCGCAGCGCGAGGTCGAGCTCGGTGATCGCCTCCTCGTACGCCCCCTCCTCGAGGTGCCGGGAGCCGCGGTTCGTGCGGACACGGATCAGCTGGAGCACGTCGCCGGCCTGCTGCGCGTAGTCGAGCGCGCGCAGGTAGTGAGCGTCGTTCGCGCTTCGGTCACCTTCGACCGCGGCGAGCATCGCGAGCACGATGTGCGCTGCCGCAAGTGCCTGGGGATCGCCGGCGCCAGAGGCGATCTCGAACGCCCGTGTCGCGTCGGTGCGGCAAAGCTCGACCTCACCGCGAAGCCAGTAGGCGCTCGCGCGCCATGCGAGGAGGAGCGCGACGTCGTGTGGCGCGCCGTCCTCGGCCCCGCGGCTGTATGTCTCGACGGCTTCGTCGAGTCGGCCGACCAGGTGATGCAGTAGGCCCATCCGCAACGCCAGCGCAGGCGGCAGCGTCACGGTGTCGCCCGCCGCCCGCTCGAAGCAGCGCAGCGCCTCGTCCCAGTCGCCGCGGACCTGCGAGGCCTCCCCGGCGAGCTGGTCGATCGCGGCGTCGCGGAGCTCGACGGGGAGGCGCGCAACTGCCTCGAGGACCGCGTCCACGGCTCCGCGTGCCAGCAACGACTGGCCGTGCGCGGCGAGGAGGCGCGCGATTTCCGCACGATCGCCGGCCGCCGCGAAGCACCGGAGCGCGTTCTCCAGGTCCGCGCGTCCCTCGAGCCAATGCCCTGCGCGCAGCTGGACGTCGCGCGCCTCCTGGCCGTCGCTGCCCAGGCGCGCGAGTGCGTACTCGCGCACGGGCTCTCCGAGCGAGTACCAGGCCGTCGGATGCTC
Organism: uncultured Actinomycetes bacterium; assembly: GCA_963716605.1. Classification (GTDB taxonomy): domain Bacteria; phylum Actinomycetota; class Thermoleophilia; order Gaiellales; family Gaiellaceae; genus GMQP-bins7. Next base: position 847,452 of record CAVQTO010000002.1, read on the forward strand.
GTGGAGCTCCACGAACAGGCCGCGCCGTGCGAGCGAACCGAGGATCTCGGCGCTGTTCGACGCCCCGAGTGCGTCACAAAGCTCCGGCGTGAAGCGCTCGAGCGGCGCGACGAGCCGCATGAGCGCCTCGACCTCGGGCGGCTCGTGGGCGAACACCTCGGCCGCGAGGTACGCGAAGAGCGGTCCTCCGGGGCGGCGGATTCGCTCCAGCGCGCCGCTGCGTGCGTCCGGGGGTACCCGGCGGAGCGTCTCGACGGCGAGGCGGACCGCCGCCGGCCAGCCGCCCGTCGCGCGATAGAGCTCCTCGGAGGTCCCCGCGCTTTCCGAGCCTGCAAGGGCCTCGAGCAGCATGTGCGTCTCGTGGACGTCGAAGGAGAGGTCGGAGCCGGAGATGTCGAGCACCTGCCCCTGGCCGCGCAGGCGTTCGATGGGAAACGGCAGCTCCGTGCGTGACGCGAGGACGAGGTGGAGCCGCGGGGGAGCCTGCCGGCAGAGCGACTCGAGGAGCTGGAGCGCTCCCGCCGACCCGGCGAGCTCGTGCACGTCGTCGACCACGAGGACCAGATCGCGGTGGAGCTGTCCCTGGAGCGCCTCGCAGACGAGCGCGGCGAACCCGCGTGCCCGCGTCGGCTCGTCCTGCTCCGCCCCCGGGCCTGCCGCGGAGATGACCGCTCCCGGAAGGTCCGCCGGGAGCCCCGGAACGCGGAGGCGCAGCGCGTCCGTGATCCCTCGGGCGAACGCCGCCAACGACGCGTCCTCGGGAGAGCAGCCGTACCACGCACAGTGCGCGTCTTCGGCCCACGCCGCGAGCAGCGTCGACTTGCCGTACCCCGCCTCGGCCACGACCGTGGTCAGGCGGCGCTCGAGCACGCCTGCGAGGACCACGTGCAACCGATCCCGCCGAAGCAGCGCGGTCGGCCCTGCAGGCGGGAGGAGCTTCGTGACCGTGGTCGTGCCGGACGAGGCCGGAACGACTGTTCCGACAACCGATTCCATGTGCGGCCTGTCACAGGATAAGCCGACTTTGTGTGCAGACCGCGCGCTCGGCCGCGGACGGCCTGGCGCCCGACTACCCTGCCGACAGGCGCCCGTAGCTCAGTGGACAGAGCGGCGGACTTCTAATCCGCGGGTCGCAGGTTCGAATCCTGCCGGGCGCATTCCTGTCGCAGCCACGAATTCGTCGGAATTGCCCGCAAATCGGCTGTTTTTGGGAAACGACCGTGTTCGACCGGGTTCGCCCGCATCTACCCGCTTTCGGCCCTATTGGCAGGGCCGCTTCAGGCCTGTGCGCCGCAGTCATCTACCGCAAGCTCTCCCTCGGCAGCCGCTTGCAAGGTGCCGGGTCGCGGTTGCTGGCTGGCTCTACTACATGACGTCGACGATTGGGAAGCGAGGATCGGCGTCGAGGCACGCGGCGGCGAAGAGGGCGGTGCCGATGTCTCCGTTGAAGAGCGAGTAGCGGCGGTGGCCGTTCGCGGCGGCGATCCGCTCCGCCTGGGCGAGGGCGTGGACGGCGAAGCGGCGCGCACGCTCGAGCCAGTGCTCGTCGCCGGTGCGCGCGAACGCCTTGAGGAGGGCGAAGCCGTTGCCCGAGGTGCCGTGGCAGAGGCCGTGGCCCTTCTCGTCGCGGTGCGCGCCCGCACGCCAGATGAGCTCGGCGCCGGCGAGCAGGAGGTCCTCGTCGAGATACTCCCAGGCACCGGCGACGACACCCGGCGCGCCGGTGCACCACTGCAGACAGATCCGGCCGTCTCGTGGCCGCGTGAGCTGCGACCGCGGCGAGCCGGGCCAGTTCGCGAGGCCGTCCTCGCAGAACGCATGCCGTGAGAGAACGGCCGCGCTCTCGCTTGCGACGGCAGCGTCGACCTCGAAACGGAGCAGAGCGAGCGTGTTTCCCGCGACGCCGTGTAGCGTGCTGAGGCCGCGGTAGTCGTCGTCCTGGCGCCATAGCCCGTCGCCGCCGCGGCGCTCCCGGAGTGCTATGGCCGACTCGCGGGCAGCCTCATCCCAACGACCCTCGCCCGTCCATTCGCCTATCGCCAAAGCGGCGAGGAGCGTCCCGGGCGCACCCCAGCTGATGTCGTCCGTCGGGTTGTCGACGTTCCCGCGCACGAGCGCGTGCACGTCGTCCGCGAGCGCCGGGTCGGAGGTCAGCCGGAAGGCGACGAGCGCTGCTCCCGTCAGGCCGGACATGAGCGCACCAGGACGGTAGTGATCGTCCGCAGAGAAGTCCGGCGTCGCCCGCTCGAACTCGACCGAGCGCACCACGGCACCGGCCAGGTCGAGCGACGACTCGGCATGGCCCCGCCTTTGGAGCTCATCGAGTGCCCAGATCACGCCGGCCGCACCGACGTACAGGCCGGATAGCGGCAGCGGCTTCTCCCGCGCATCCCACTCGTGTGCGGGCCAGAGCGCTGTCGGATCGAACGCAGCGTCGGCGTCGGCGACGATCGCAGCGATCGCGTCCTCGACACGCGCCGGAACCCACGGCTCGTCGATCAGCGCATCGAACCTCGTCGGCTCGTACAGCATCTGTCTTCTCCTAGTCGATCCAGCTTTCAGCAGCCGAGGCCGACAGCCACGGCTAAGGGCTTGAAGTTGGGATCAACTAGGCCGGGTACGCCACGACCGCGAGTCTAACGAGCACACCCGGCCTTCGCGCCGCCGTTCTCGACGCGAAAGCGAGAGGCGTCCTGCTCGGGATGCCTCTCGTCTACTTCGGCCATCCTCCCCGTCGCTCTCCGGCCTCCTAAGCCGCCGGGAGCTCGGGCCGGGGGGATTGCCTTCCGCTGTCCGTAGAGCCCGTTCTAGGCGAGGAAGGTCGCCAGGGCAACGCAGACGAGGCCGATCGCGAGCGCGACCGTTCCGAAGATGCGAAGCGGGCGGTACTACGTGGCGGCCGGGACGACCGCGCTCATCACGCAGTTGCCCTTGCCCTTGGAGCGCTCGTAGCTGAACCCGAGCCGCTCGTACATGGTCCGGGTGGCGTTGTAGAGGAACGATGCCGAGGTCTTCTTGCCCTCGGGCAGGTCGTGCGGGTACGCCTCGACGAGGCCGCCTCCCGCCGCGGCGATCAGCGCCAGCGCACCCCGTACTGCGACCGCGGCCATTCCCGCGCGCCGGTATCCGCGGTCCACGAACAGGCACGTGATCCGGTAGTCCGGCATCCGGGCGACGCCCTGCTCCCACTCCTTGCGGTGGTGGATGTTCGGTAGCTCTGGGACCGTCCCGAACTGGGCCCAGGCGACCGCGACATCACCGTCGAATACCAGCGCGGCGTGCGCACGGCCGGCCTCGACGAGACGCCGCTTGAACTCGCGATGGCCGAGCGCCCTGCGCTCCTCGTCGGAATCCGGGTGGAGGTGGAAGTACGTGCACCAGCAACCGCCCCACACACCGTTGTGCCGCTCGGCCAGATCCGCGAACGCATCCCACGTCCGCATGCTCAGGGGCTCGATCCGGTAGCCGTCCACCATCAGGGTGCCCATGCGCAGACGGTATCGCAGACCGTGCGCCGCCCGTCCCTCGTCCTCGCATCGAAGGGGAACCCGTCGAGCGGCTTCGTTCCCCGCAGCGCGTGCACCGCTTCGCGAGCGGGGGCTCCTCGACGTGTACGAGAACCTCCTCCCGAGGAGCTTCCTCGTGGGCTAGCCCGCCCCCACCACCCGAAGGAGCTTCGTCTCGGGCTAGCCGGGCGCATGACGGTCCAAGCCCACGCCGGGCGTTTTTGCCGCCGCCGCACCGGGCACACACCGAACATGAACAAGTGGCGGTACGCGCTTCTCGGCTGGATCGCCTGGAAGCTGATCAAGCGTCGCGCGCGGCAGAAGCTCCACGTCGCATAGCGGTAGCGTCGAGCGTCGGCGTCGGTCTGGCGCCGGGCCGCGCGAGTGCTCGCACGGGGGGAGAGCCCTAGTCGCTCAGCGTCGCACCTGCTCCGCCAGGCTCAGCGCCAATCGATCGAGACGACGTCCACCGGTTCGGAGATTCCCTTGAGCGTGACGCTCCGCGGCTCGGTCGTCGGGTACTGCGAAGCGGATCCGACGGTGGCCTTGCTCGCGACGATCTCCCCGCCCTCGCCGAGGTCCGCGATCCGCGCCGCCTCGTGAACCCCCTTGCCGCGGAAACCCTTGCCGACTTGCGCGGCCCCGGATGCATGCAGCCCGATCCGGACCTGCGGCGCGAACCCGTGCTGCTTGCGGTGGTCGGCGAGCCGGCGCTGGATGGCGACGGCACACGTCACTGCCGCGTCGGGGCTGTCGAAACCGACGAAGAAGCCGTCGCCCGTCGTGCCCACCTCGTCGCCGTCGTGCGCGGCGAAGTACGACCGCAGCGTCTCGTCGTGCCAGCGCAGCAGCTCCAACCACGCGTCGTCACCCATCGCTTCCGCCAGGTTCGTCGACTTCACGATGTCGGTGAACATGAAGGTCTTGAGCACGCGTCGGTCCGGGCCGGCCTTTCCGCGGAGCTGCCAGGGCAGGAGCTCCTCGACCTCCTCGATCACGATCGCGTCGGTGGGACACGACACGTGCGGCCTCTCGCAGCAGCTCGGCCTCGACGCTGTCCGGGTCGATGACGTCCGCTTTCCCGAGGTCTCCCTTCACCCAGTAGAAAGCCGTGGGAGCGACCGTGATGCAGTTTCCAGCGCCGATGCAGCGATGGCGGTCGACTCGTGCTCGCAGCATGCTCACACCATCCGTTCCCTGAAGGCGAGGACCGCTGCCTCGCTGCGGGAGGAGGCCCCGATCCGTGCGTACATCTCTACGAGCCGCCGCGCGACGACGTCCTCGCTCACGTCCAGGTCGGAGGCGATTTCCCGGTTCGGTCTTGCCCTCGATGAGGAGCCAGAGGAGCCTCGTATCGTCCTCGCCGAGGTCGGTGGCCTCGGGGACGCCGATGACTTCGTCGTTCACGGCGTCGCCGTGCGACCTCCCCGTGAGCCTGGACAGCTCCCGGCCGAGGGGGCCGCGGAACCACCGCACGCGAACGCTCTCGTCGGTGATCCGCTGCGCGATGAGTGCCGCTGTCAAGGTCAGCCGATACCGAACCATCTCGCGCTCCTCCTCTGTGCCCGACTCGAGCAGGGCACCTGAGGCCGGCAGAACGATTCGCAGGAACACGTCCTCGAGGTGCGCAGCGCCGAGCGTCGCGAAGGCCGACCGCGCGGCCTCGGCGGCCGACTCGCGCTCGCCGCGCGCGAGCGCCACTTGGGCGAGTGCCGCGTCGGCTTCGGCTCCCCACGGCGGGTGGCCCGGCAGGACGCCCATGAGGTCCTTGGCGTCATTCGCCGATTGTTCCGCCAGAGCGAGCAGCTCCTCGTCGCCGCGCTCGGCGCCGAGCGCGGCCGCCTCCAGCGCGAGCCTGGCGAGCGCCTCGCAGCGGGCCGCGGGGCGACCCTGCTCCGTCGCCAGTCGAACCGCTCGCTCCAGATGCTCTCGCATGCCGTCCGCGTCTCCCTCGGCGGCTCGGATCGCTCCGCGTGTCGTCTCGAGCTGGCGTGCCCGCAGGGGCGTGGGGTCGCTGGCCGCCGCCTCGGCGGCACGATCGATCCATCTCTCTGCCTGGTCGACCTCGCCGAGCTCCAGATGCGTCAACGCGAGCCCGTTGGCTGCGGCGAACTCGAGGGAGCGGTCTCCCAGCAGGCGTGCGTGCTGGTAGGCCTGCTCGCCGCGGGAGAGGGCGAGGTCGGGAACGACCTTGGCACGCGCGAAGACCTGGGTGCCGAAGAGCATCTGTGCCTCGACCATGGCACGTTCGCTCTCGCGGGTGAGCGAGGACAGCTGCGCGGACAGACGCCGGATCTCCTCGATCCTCCGGGCGGCACCGAGAAGATGGATGTCGATCGCGAAGTTGACGTAGGCCCTCGCGATGATCGCCGACATCACGCCTCGACGGTCGCCGACCTGGTCGAACAGCTCGATGGCACGCTCGTAGCGCGCAATGCCTTCCTCGAGGCTGGGAGCGATCGCCGTGTCGGCGAAGATCTCGGCCGGCGTTTCGCCGGCGGCAACCCGCGCCATGATCGCGACGACCTCGCCACTCCGGACGCGCTCCATGTACCACACCCGCACCCGGGTGACGGAGATGACACCGAGCTCGCGCAGCGCTGCTGCGAGGGCGGCAAGGTCGCCCAGCTCCTCTGCCAGCTCGCACGCCCGCCCGTAGGCCTCCGCAGCGCCGTCGAGATCCACCTCGGTCGGTGCGCTGAACGACTCTCCCAGCGGGCTTCGGAGCAGGTCCTGCCCGAGCTCGAGGCACGCCGCCAGCTCGGCCGCCCGGTCGCCCCGTTCGTGGGCGGTCGCGCGCACCGAGCTCGCCAGCTCCGCGGCGCGGTCCTCCTCCTGGGACACGCGGAACGAAGCTGCGCGGCGAAGCTTCACGTCGAGCTCGAGGTGGGCGTCACCCAGAGCCTCTGCCAGCGCGGCCAGCTCGGCGAGGCCCTCGAGACGGTCGGCGGGTCGCCGCAGCATGTCCAGGGCTTCGTCCTGGCAGGTGAGCAAGGCGACTCGGTCCTGTGCCGCCGAGGCGGACGGCAGCGCCTGGTCGACCATGCGGAGCACCTCCTCCGCCGCCCGGGCCTCGAGCGCCGCCCGGGCGGCCGCGATGGAGAAGCGCACGGCGCGCTCCGGGTCCCCGGCGGCGAGCGCATGATGGGCGAGCAGGGACAGGCTCTCCGGAGGCGGGTCGCCGTCGGCGGTCAGCATCTCGACGAGCGCCGTATGGATCGCGCGCCGACGCGCAGACGTGAGCGTCGCCGCGGCGAACTCGCGGACCTGCTCGTGCGTGAAGTCGTAGTCCGCGGGCGAGCCTGCGGGGTGCTCCACGAGCAGGCCGGCCTTAGCGGCGGGGGCGAGCGACTCCGCGAGGACGCTCTGGTCGCAGCCCTCCTCTTCCGCCCCGAGGTGCACCTTGATCGATCGGAGATCCTTGAGGCTGAAGCTCCGGCCGAGGATGGCTGCGTCGGCCAGGTGCTGCTTCGTCTCGTCGGGCAGCCGGGCAGCGCGGCGCTGGATCAGCGTGCGCACCGCCGACGGGAGCAGGCGTGTGGCGTTTCTGGGCCAGTGTCCACACGCCGTCGATCTGCTGAATCAGGCCCATCTCCCGGTACGTCCGGGCGAGCTCCTCGACGATGAACGCGACGCCCTCCGCCTGTGCGTGCATGGTTGCCGCGCTCGAGGCGTTGACCTTCCCGCCGAGGACCTGCTGGACGAACTCGGTCGTCTCCAGCTGCGTGAACCGTTCGAGCTTCAGGCGGCGGACCATCCCCATCCGCTCCATGTCGGCGATGAGCGTCACGGCTTCGCTGACCACGGCCAGCTGCTCCGAACGCGTTGCCAGCGCGAGGAAGATCGGGACGTCGGCGTCGGTGCGGACGACGTAGCGAAGCATTCGCACACTGTCCTCGTCAGCCCACTGGAGGTCGTCGATCAGCACCGCGACAGGATTGGCGGCAGCCAGTGAACGGATGGCGACGGCGGCAAGATCGAACACCCGAAGGAGCTTGTGATCAAGGGAGAGGGCGTCGAGCGTCGGGTCGTCTCGGCCCGAGACCGCATCGAGGACGCGTTGGAACTGCTCCCGCGCGCCGTTGCTGCCGCTCTCGTGCGCACAGGGCCGAGGCGAAGATCCCGCGGGCGAGGAGAAACGGGCCCCGGATCTCCTCGTCTGCGGTCGCCGCCAGCGGCGTGAAGCCCTCCGCTGCCGCGACCTCCGCAGCGGCGACGAGGAGCCGCGTCTTGCCGATACCGGGCTCGCCCTCGAGTGTGAGCGCCGTCAGTCGCCCGGCCTTGGCCGACGCGAGCTCCTGTCTGATCGCGCCGAGCTCGACCTGGCGGCCGACCACCGGGCCCGTGATTCGTCGGATCGGAAGGGCGATGGGCGATACCGGCGATGTAGACGCCCGAGGAGGGGCGTGCGCTTCACGCATGCGTCAAACTTACGCGAGTCGAGCGCGGTCGAGGGCTATCCGAGCGCGTGCTCGGCGCGAGTCCGCCAGGGCCCGTGACGAGCTCGCCGAATGCGCTGCTCGCTGCCGCTCGCCGACGCGGTGCTCGAGCAACTGACGTAGCTGACGCTGTCAGCGGCGGCTGCGCATCGCGAAGCGCTCGTCGGAGCGGCGGCGGAAGACTCGCTCGGCGCGGCCCTCGAACCAGCCCGCACGGACGTCCGACGTCGGCGTGTCGAAGAGCGGGACGAACGGCTTGAGGTCGAGGACCGGCGTGCCGTGGAGGAGGTCGAGGCCCTCTACCACAACCGCTGACTCTCCGACCGAGACGACGCGCGCGAGCGAGAGGCCGATCGGGTTCGGTCGGCGGGGGGAGCGCGTCGCGAACGTCCCGTGCGTCCGGTCGTCGAGGAACGTCGGCACGGTCGAGTCCCAGCCCAGCGTCTCGTGCAGGTGAGCGACGACCCACACGTGCGAGAAGCCCTCGAGGTCGGCGAGACAGCCGCGGTGCGCCTCGGTGATCTCGATCGTCGACTCGCCGCTCGTGTCCGCCATCGCCTGCAGCGGCATGCCGTCGAGCTCGGCGTGAGGTGAGGCGACGTACCCGATCGGCCGGTAGACGACCGGCTCCACGGTGCGGCTGTCGAGGAGCGCCTCGACGAAGGAGAGAGCCGCACGCGCGACCGAGAGGCGCCAGAGCACGAGCGTCCGCTCGAAGCCCTCCGCGTCGGCGAGCTGCCGCTCGAGGGCCCGCTCCGCGCGCGCGAGGACGACCGTCTGCTCGCCCAGGAGCGGCCCCGCGTCGAGCCCGGCCCGGTCGTGGAAGAGGAGCTTGAGCATGAGCTCGGAGCGCAGGTCGCGGATGTGCTCGCTCGCGCCTCCGCGCCAGCGCTTGAAAGCCGCGCGGCCGCGGCGGGTCGCACCGAGCGTCGTGCGCGCCGGCCCTGCGTCGCTGGGCGCCGTTCCCCTCACCTCCGCGAGACCGGCTTCGCGGAGCTGCGCGAGGGCTCGGTACACGAGCGGTCGCGTGACCGTGTACACGCGGCCGATCTCGCCGGACCCGGCGAGCGCCTGCGCGATCGCCCAGCCGTGTGAGGGTCGCTCGCAGAGGAGCCCCAGGGCGGCCCACTCCGGCAGGGAGGGCTCGGTGCGAGGCGGACGGCTCATCGGGCGAGCACCTCGGTCGACTCGATCCTCACCGCGCCACCTCCACTAGTCGAAAAATAACTACCGCTCTGGTAGCGTAGCCGCAGGCCGCGATGGCCGATCCCTGATGAACCGACGACACTTCCTCATCAGCACGGTCGCGGTCGGCGCAGGCACGCTGGCCGGCCCGCTCGTGCCGACGGCGGGCGCGGTGACCGACGAGGATCTCTCGTTCGCGAACTTCGGCGCGGCGGGCGAGCTCCTGCTCAAGGACTTCTACTCCCAGGCGCTCGAGGCCAAGCTGCTGCGCGGCCCGGGGTACAAGGTCCTTCGCCAAGGCCGGTCGGCCGCGGCGAGGCATGCGAGAGCGCTGTCCACGCTCCTCGAAGGAGCCGGCGACACGCCGCCCGCCGAGGAGGACTTCGCGTTCACCTGGCCCGCCCGGACGTTCCGCACGGCCGACTCGATCCTGTCCACCGCGCTCGGCGTGCTCCGCGCGCTGCAAGGCTCGTACGAGACCGGAGCGGTCTCAGCCTCCGTCGCGTCGTATCGCGTCCTCTACTCGAGCCTCGCCGTGAGCGCAGGCCAGCAGATCGGCGCCTTCACGGCGCTGTCCGGGAAAGCGGAGCTGCACCCGTTTCCCGTCGCCCTCGACCTCGAGGCCGCGAGCGCGGCTCTCGACAGGTACCTCGGCTGATGAGGATCCGTCTTGCGGCAACGCTGATCGTCGTCGCTTCGGTGGCCGTGTCGGCCTTGGCCGCGACAGCCCGCCCCCAGGCTCGGCCTCTGACGATCTACGCGGCCGCCTCACTGACGGACGTGTTCCGCGGCTACGACTCCGTCCAGAGCTACAGCTTCGCGGGGTCGAACACGCTCGAGACGCAGATCAGGAACGGCGCACCCGCGGATATCTTCGCGTCGGCAGCGCCGCTCAACACGCAGCGCCTGTTCCGGGAGCGGCTGGTCGAGAAACCGGTCACCTTCACCTCGAACCGGCTGGCGCTGATCGTGCCGAGGTCGAACCCGGCCGGCATCCGCAGCGTGTACGACCTCAAGCGCAAGCCCGTGAAGCTCGTGATCGCGGCACCGTCGGTGCCCGTCGGCGGCTACACGCGGACCGTGCTGCGCAAGATGGCGCTGCTCTCGGTGCTCTCGAAGGTCGTGAGCCAGGAGTCGGATGTGCGGGCGGTGACCGGCAAGGTCGCCCTCGGACAGGCGGACGCGGGCTTCGTCTACGTCACGGACGCGCGAGCCGTGCGCGACCAGGTTGCGGTCATTCGCATTCCAGCCTGGGCGCAGCCGCGGGTTCGCTACGAGATCGCGGTCGTGTCGAGGTCGACGAGAAAGGCGGCAGCGCGAGCATGGATCAAGAGACTGCTCTCGCCGAGGGGCCAGAGGGCTCTCCGGAGCTACGGGTTCCTGCCGGTGCCCAAGCCGTCGTAGACCTCGTCTTTCGTGCTGCGCTCGTCGTCGCGACCGGCGCCGTCCTGCTCTTCCTGCTCCTGCCGATCGTCGCGGTCTTCCTGGAGGTGCCGCCCGGCGAGCTCTTCTCGGCGCTCGGGAGCGAGGCCGCCGTCGACGCCCTCCGCGTCACGGCCGAGACGAACGCGATCGCGATGGCCTTGATCCTCGGCTTCGGGACGCCGGCCGCGTACTGGATCTCCACCCGCCGCGGCACGCTCCGCGACGTCCTCGTCACGATGATCGAGCTCCCGCTCGTGCTCCCGCCCGCGGTTGCGGGCATCGGGCTGCTCGTGGCGTTCGGCCGGGCGGGGCTCCTCGGCGAGCAGGTCGAGTGGCTCGGGATCGACATCGCTTTCACCAAGATGGCCGTCGTCCTCGCGGTGACGTTCGTGGCCAGCCCGTTCTACCTCCGGACTGCCATCGCGGCCTTCGAGGCCGTCGATCCCACACTGCCGGCCGCGGCGAGGACGCTAGGCGCGGGACGAGGCAGGGTGTTCTTCCGAGTGATGCTCCCGCTCGCCCGCGCCGGCCTCGGCGCGGGGGCGGCGCTCGCCTTCGCGCGCGGGCTGGGCGAGTTCGGCGCGACGATCATGTTCGCCGGCTCGCTGCAGGGCGTCACGCAGACGCTCTCGCTGGCGATCTACGAGCAGTTCGACGTCGACTTCACCGTCGCGCTCGCGATCAGCGCACTGCTCATCTCGATCAGCGCGGCCGTCCTTCTCTCGATCAAGCTCGCGACCAGATGGCGCTCAGAGTCCAGTTCACTCATCCCCTTCGCACCTTCGCAGCGTCGGCCGACCTGACGGTCGAGCGCGGCGAGACGCTCGCTCTCGTCGGGCCGTCCGGGGCAGGGAAGACGACAGTTCTCCGCGTGGTCGCGGGCCTGCTCCGGCCGGAGACGGGGCTCGTGACCCTCGACCGCGCAGTGCTCCTCGACAGCGCGCGCGGGATCGACGTCGCCCCGGAGCGCAGACGTGTCGGCTACGTCTTCCAGGAGTACGCGCTCTTCCCGCACCTCGACGTCCTCCGGAACGTGCGCTTCGGCGCCCGCGATCGCGAGCACGCCGCCGCGCTCCTCGAGCGCTTCGGAATCGACGGGCTCGCGCGGGCGCGCGTCGGCGAGCTTTCCGGAGGTGAGCGCCAGCGAGTCGCGCTTGCCCGCGCGCTCGCGCGCGATCCGGCGGTGCTCCTGCTCGACGAGCCCCTCTCCGCTCTCGACACGCATACGAGAGCCGGCGTCCGCGCGGAGCTGCGTGAGCTTCTCGACACGCTGGGCCTCCCGACGCTGCTCGTGACCCACGACTTCGAGGACGCGGCGACGCTCGCCCACCGCGTTGGCGTCATCAGCGAAGGGCGGATCCTGCAGCTCGGCTCGCCGACGGAGCTCGTTGCGGTCCCGAGCGACGCCTTCGTCGCGAGCTTCACCGGCGCGACGCTGCTCGAGGGGCGGACGGTCGAGTCGCGCGACGGCCTCACGGGTGTCGCGCTCGAAGGTGGTCTCCAGGTGTGGAGCGCCGACCGCGCGGACGGGCCGGTGAACGTCGCGGTCTACCCGTGGGACGTCTCGCTGGGCTCGACGTCGCCGGACGACTCGCGGATGAACCACGTCCGTAGCCCGGTCCTCTCGGTCGCGCCGATGGGGAATCGCGTGCGAGTCCGCGTCGGGCCGGTGGTCGCCGAGATCACCGCGGCGTCCGCCGAGCGGCTCGACCTCCGGCCCGGGGCGCTCGTGACGGCGTCGTTCAAGGCGACGGCGGCGCGGCTCTTTCCGCGCTAGGCGTGAGATCGAAGACCATCTCGACCTCGGTGCCGCCCTGAACCGGGCACGAGATCGTGTTCTCGCTCGCGAGCTCGTCGATGATCTTCAGCCCGAAGCCCCCGGACGCCTCCCGCCGGCTCGGAGGAGGCATGCCGATCCCGGTGTCGCGGACGACGACCGTGAGCTCGTCGTGGTCGCGCTCGACCACGATGTCCACGCGGCCGGCCCGCCGGCCGTACGCGTGACGGACGACGTTCGTCACCGCCTCGCTGACGCAGAGCCGCACGTCGTCGACCAGGCGCCTCGTCGAGACGAGCGACGCGACCGCCTCTCCAACGGCGAGACGAGCCACGCGCACGCACCGTGGAAGCGCAGGCAGCGAGAGCTCGAGGTAGGTCATGGTCTTGGTCACGTGACCGGGGTACCCGCTTCTGCGCGGCCCTAAAGACCGGCCGCGATTAGCCGGGCGCTGCCGCGGGTACCTGCTCAGTTACCAGTTCGCAACTCGGCCAAGTCCCGCTATCCGCGGCACGAGGCGCGCAGATGCACGACCCGCCGACGGACATACGCATCGAGCGACCGGCCCCGGACACGGCAGTAGCGGTCTTCCTCGGCGAGCACGACATCGCCTCGAAGAAGGAGCTCGAGTCACTACTCGGGACGCTCGTCGACGAGAACGACCTCGTCGTCGTCGACTTCTCCGAGGCCGCGTTCGTCGACTCGACCACGCTGCACGTGCTGCTGAGGGCCCATGCCGCTGCCCGGGTTCGCGGCAAGACATTTCGGCTTCAGCTCGGCAGCGCGGACATCGTGCGCAGAGCATTCGAGCTCACCGGCGTCGCGACCCGCCTCGGCTGCGTTGAGTCACGTGAGGAAGCACTGCGCCATGACGGCGGGCGGGGTTGACGCCGTGGAGCCCTTCGAGGCTTCGCTGCCCCCGGATCTCACCCGGCTGCACGCGCTCCGGCACGATCTCGCCGCCTGGCTCGAACGTGTGGGCGTCACAGGCAGCGAACGTGACGCGGTCGTGCTCGCGACCCACGAAGCCGCCGCCAACGGCATCGAGCACGCTGCCGCGCGGGTCGTCGTCCGCGGTGTGCGCGACGAGGAGAAGCTGCTCGTCGTCGTGTCGAACGCCGGTCGCTGGCGCGGGCGGCCTTCGAACGAGCTGCGGAGCGGCAGCGGGCTCACGGTCGTCCGCGGGCTGATGTCGGAACTCGATATCAACGTCGGGCACGGGCGCACAACGCTGCGCATGCGCATGGACCTCGATCGGGGAGCGAGCTAGCTAGACGCTGACGTGGACGACGGGGATGCCGTCGATCTCGTGCGGAAGCTCTTCCAGCTCGCCTTTCTCGAGCCACGTCGCCTCCTCGCCCTCGTGGAGCGCGACCACGATCTTGTCCGGGTGGTGCTCGGCGATCGCGTCGAGGACGGCCTGGCTCGGCAGGTCCGGCTTCACCTGGATGCTCGAGGGATCGACGGGCGCGGCCTTGGCGATGGCCTCGCCGGCTTCCTGCGCCTCCGCCCGTGCCTTGTCCTCGTCGCTCACGAGCCATCTGAGGCGAGATTGGTCGACAGCGGCCATCACTATGCGCACGTCGTCGTCGGGCGAGATCACCTCCGAGAGCGCCTCCTCGGGCACCTCGTCGCTTGCGACCACGACGACGCGGCTCATGCGGCTCGCGCGTCGGTCCTGCTCGTATCCGTATGCCTGCGCGGTTGCCGGCGCTCCATCCAGAGCACGAAGTCGTGTGGGATTGGATCCCGGGTGGGCACTTCGCAGAGCTGCTGCACATTCGCGTGCCTGTGTTCCGGTGACTTCGTGTGCCGCGGCGATCGCCGGCGCTGCGCGACGCTAGTTGCGTTCACACGAGACGCATACCTCGTCGGCAGCGCGGCGAAACCTCGTGTGCGCGACTGAGCCGCCGGCGGTTTGAGACGGGCGGCCGAGCGGGTACCGAGCGGGCGTGGCTCGGCGGGGTGGTTGGAGAAGGCTCGGGCGCCGGCGGTTCCGGTATGTCGACAGCGCCGCGCGACCGATCGAGGACGAGGCGGAGCTCGAACGCATCCGCGAGCTCGCGATCCCACCCGCATGGCAGGAGGTGTGGATATCGCCGAACCCGAGGGCGAGGATCCAGGCGACGGGCATCGACGCCGCCGGCCGCAAGCAGTACCGCTATCACGAGAGCTTCCGCGCTGCTCAGGAGCGCGCGAAGTTCGAGGAGCTGCTCGACTTCGCGAAGGCCCTTCCGGGACTCCGGTCGCGCTCCGCACGCCACCTGCGGGCCGGGCCGTACGAGCGCGAGTGGGCGTGTGCGCTCGCCGTCGGCCTCATCAACAAGGCGTGGTTCCGCGTCGGCTCGGACCGGCACACGCAGCGCTCGCGGACGTACGGCATCACGACGCTGACGAAGCGCCACGTCACCGTCACCGGCGACGAGGTCGAGTTCCTCTTTCGCGCGAAGAACCGTAGGCTCGTCCGGCGCACGATCAGCAACGCGAAGCTCGCGGGCGGTGTCGCCGAGCTGCTCGAGCTCCCGTACGGCTCACGTCTGTTCCGGTTCCAGCGGGACGGCGAGCTCTATCCGGTCACTGGGCCGCTTCTGAACGAGTACCTCGCCGAGCACATGGGCGAGGGCTTGACCGCGAAGGACTTCCGGACATGGGGCGGCACGCTGCTCGCGGCGACCGAGCTCGCGCGGCGAGGCCCTGCCGAGTACGAGCCGGAGGCCACGCGCACGCTCGCGGCCGTCATGCGCGCCGTCGGCGCCGAGCTCGGAAACACGCCCGCGGTAGCGCGGGACTCCTACGTCAGCCCGGTGGTCGTGAGCGCATACCGCGCCGGCCGCACGATCGACGACTTCCGAGATGCGAACGGCGCCCGCCCGCGGCACCTGACCGCGGACGAGCGCGCGCTCGTCGCTCTCCTGAAGGCCGGCGCCGACTAGCGGGAAGCGCGTTCCTTTTCGCGCTCGTCGACCTGGTCCTCAGCCTTGTCGAGGACGTCCTCACCCTTGTCCTTGACGTCCTCCCAGGTGTCGCGGGCCTTGTCCTTGCCCTCGCCCCACTTCTGCTGGGCCTCGCCCTCGACTTCCTTCTTCTTGCCCTTGATCCGATCCTTGTCCATGACACCCCTTTTCTTCGCTGGACGGCACGAGGGTGCCCGGAACAGGCTGCTGCAAAACGGTTTCGAGCACGCGTTTCGAGCCTCTGACGGCGGGTACCGGGACCCCGACCACCGAACCCGACGCAAGGAGGAATCAATGGCTGCGGTCATGTCAGCCGAGCAGCTCTTCGTCCACGAGCTGCAGGACATGTACTACGCGGAGAAGACGCTCACGCGCACGCTTCCGCAGCTCGCCAAGGAAGCGACCGACGGTGAGCTCTCGCGTGCCTTCACGGCGCATCTGAAGCAGACCGAGAAGCACGTCACCAACCTCGAGCGGGTGTTCAAGGAGATCGGCAAGGTCGCGCAGCCGCGTCACTGCCCCGGGATCGAGGGCATCAAGAAGGAGCACGACGACTTCATTCGCGAGAACCAGCCGACGCCGGTGATCCGCGACGCGTTCCTGACCGGCGCCGCCGCGCGCACGGAGCACTACGAGATCGCGGCGTACACGGGGCTCGTGAACCAGGCCCGCGCGCTCGGCGAGCGCGAGGCCGTCGACCTCCTGCAGAAGAACCTGCGCGAGGAGAAGGAAGCGCTCCGGAAGATGGAGTCGATCTCGAAGCGGATCTTCAAGAAGTCGAACGGGGGTACGTCGAGAAGGAAGACGTCCTCGCGGAGCAGCACGCGTGCTCGTGCCACGACGGGCCGCTCGCGGACCAAGTCGCGGACGGCCTCGAGGTAGTTGCGAGGACCGAGCCGGCCGACCCTTTCGGGGGCGGCCGGCTCGCGTCGCGTTTCTCGGAGTTCCACGACGGGTAGTGCGAAGGTGTGAGACCGCAGCGGCTCGATCACCTGGCGCTCTACGTGGCTGATCCGCAGGCAGTCACGCAGAACCTGCTCTCGAGGCTGCCGTTCCGGGTCATCGAGGAGACGGACGAGTTCGTGCTCGTGGGCCGATCGCCCGAGCTCGGGAAGCTGACGCTGTTCCGCGCCCCCGGGCCCCGGGAGCGCGGCTCGCTCGTCAACGTCGGAATCGGGATCCCGTGTGCAACGGCCTCGACGACGCTCGTGGCCGGGGAGGGTCTCGACCTCGAGCTCGTCCCGTCCGCCCCCGACGGCGACATCGACATCTCGCACATCGCGCTACGGGTCCCCGATCCCGTGAAGAGCGTGCGGACATGGCTCGCCTTCGGGTTCGAGCGAGCCGGCACCGTGGGGCCGGCCGAGCGCGTCCGGCTCGGGTCGACGTATCTCGTGCTGCATCCAGGGCCGGTCGACGAGACCCGCCGTCCGCTCCTGAACCATCTCGGACTCCTTGTCGAGTCGGCTGACGAGACGCGGCGCGCGGCGGCCAACCTCGGCTTCGAGATCGAACGCGAGGTCGAGGGCGACGAGAGCCTTGCGCTCTTCGTCTGCGGGCCCGACGGCGTCGAGGTGGAGTACATCGAGCACAAGCCCTCGTTCGCCTTCGCGTGATCGCCGGCGATCACACCCCGGGCAAGGCCGAGAAACAGGTGCCCGAGGACGAGCACGACCTCGCGTCGGGTCGCTCCGCCCGGACGCCCGCAGTGCTCCTCGGCTCGGTGGCCGGCGTCGTGGGCGTGCTCGTCGCGATCGGGCTCGTCCTCGCGTTCCTCGTCTACTTCCTGGCCTAGTCGCAAGCCGCTGCTTGACGCGTTTTCGGCCCCCGTTTAGGGTGGCCTCACCTCGACGAGCACCCCGAGGGACACGCGAATGACACGACTGCCTGAGCCCTTCTCGGCTCGACGACGGCGATGCTCGCGCTGATCGCCTCGTCCGGCTGGTGGCAGTTCGGCATCGCGCTCGGCGTCGTCGTCATCGCGATCGCCGCGGTGATCGTGATCACCATCGTGCTCCTCGCGCTGAGGATCGCGAAGCAGGCGAAGGCGGCCGAGGACGCGGTGGAGGTGATCCGGCAGCAAACCACCGAGCTGGCCGGCATCGCGCGGATCAACGACTCGGGCGTGCGGATCCTGCACTCCGCGCGAGCGCTCCGGAAGGTGGCGGTCGGGAAGTGACGACGACGCTCGCGTTGTCGTTCAACCAGTACTGGGCGATCTCGCTCGCCATCGCCGCCACGGCCGCCGTGGCCGTCGCGCTGCTGCTGATCGCGCTCGTGCTGACGGTCCGGCGCATCGAGCGTTCGGTCGGCGGGCTGCTCGAGGTCGCCGGCAAGGTCGGTGCGAACACGGCGAACATCCCGCAGCTCCAGGCGACGGCGCCCGTGCTGGCGCTGATCGTGGACGAGGCCGTGATCCAGGACGGCTACATGAACGCGCTCACCGACGGGTTCGACGGACGATGAGCGACACCAACCTGCTCATCCTCCTGAGCGTCGTGCTGGCGGCGGTCGTCGTCGCCGTCGTCGCACTCGCGCTGATCGAGGTGCACAGGGGCCTCACGAGTATCTCGGCAGGGCTCGCGACCCTTGGCTCCGCGCTCGAAGACGTCGAGTCGCAGCACCTCCGCCCCCTCGAGCCCGCGGTCGAGGCGATCAACGCGCAGTTCGACGTCATCCTCGGCGCGTTCCCGGGAATCGCGAGGAAGGCGGCGATCGTGGCCGAGCGGAGGCCCCGATGATCCTCTGGTGGATCGGGAACGCCGTCCTGCTCCTGGTGGTAGTCCCGGTGGTCGTGTACCTGCTCCGCGGCGTGCTCGAAGCCGCGAAGAGCATCGTGCCGAGCGTGCAGCAGATCTCGACCGCCGCGGCCGCAGGGTCGAAGGACCTCGACGCGGCGGCGCTCCTCCTGACGACCCAGGACCAGGTGCAGCAGACGATCGCGGTCGCCGCGAACTACGGCGGCTCGCTCGACGTGATCATCGACGACGCCGAGGAGAGCCGGTGAACGCGGCCGGCGCTGTCACGATCATCGCGGTCGCGCTGATCGTCGCCGCGCTCGTCTACTACCTCGTCTCCGTGATCGTGCAGCTCCGGAAGATCACCGCCGGGCTGGACGAGGCGATCGTCGGCGTGAGCGGGATCGTGGAGAAGAGCGCGCCGGTCAACGACGTCGTGACGACGATCAACCAGCAGCTCGACGCAGGCGTCGACCTGCTCGAGGGCCTGCTCGTGAAGAAAGCCGGCCTTACCGACGCCGTCGGCCTCGTCGACGGCCTCTACCCCGGCGCGGCGGCAGCGGGCCTCCGTAACTTCCCCGAGAGCACGGAGGTCACCGTCCCGCGGATCGGCGAGGTCTACACGAAGGGGACGCTCACGCTGGCGCGGCTCGGCCGCGAGGCGCCGATCGCCCTCGGGAACCCGGCCGGCCCGGCCCTCCGCGACGTCGAAGGCGGCAGCCTCGCGGCGCGTCTCCTGTACCCGGAGATCCGGCAGACGAGGCCGGACTCCCTCCCCAGGTCTCCCGTCATCGGCACCGATGCGCCCGTTCAGTACGAGGAGCGGGAGGACATCGGAAAGCCGCGCAAGCGGCTGCCGAGTCGGCCGTGAACCTCCCACGTCGCGAATCCGTACCCTGAGACGAAAGGAGCCCTGTGCAGACCCCTGCGCCATTCGAGTACGAGCGCGCGACCAGCGTCGACGGCGCGATCGCGACGCTCGAACGGCTCGGCTCGGACGCCCGCGTGATCGCGGGCGGACACAGCCTGCTCCCGCAGATGAAGCTTCGGCTGGCGAAGCCTAAGCACCTGGTCGACATCAACGACCTCGCCGAGCTCTCGTACATCCGCGAAGAGGGGTCCGAGATCCGCATCGGGGCGCTGACCCGGCACGTCCAGCTCCAGCGGTCGGACGTGCTCGCGCGGCACTTTCCGGTGTTTCGTGACGCCGAGGACGTGATCGCCGACCCGGTCGTGCGCAACCGCGGCACCATCGGCGGCTCGCTCTGCCAGGCGGACGCCGCGGAAGATCTCGCGGCCGTGTGTGCGGCGGTGAAGGCGCAGGCCGTGATCCGAGGCACGGGCGGCGAGCGTGTGGTCGCGATGGACGACTTCCACACCGGGCCGTACCAGACCGCGGTCGGCGACGGTGAGCTGCTCACGGAGATCCGGATTCCGCTGCGGCCGGGGGGCGGCAGCGCTCACGTGAAGGTCGAGCGCCGGGCCGGTGACTGGGCGATCGCCGCCGTCTCTGCAGCTGTTTGGATCGACGCTGCGAAGATCGTGGACGCGGGGATCGCGCTGTCGGCGGTCGGGCTCACGACGATCCACCTCTCACGAGGCGAGGAGCTGCTCCGCGGCCAGGCTCCGTCGGAGGAGCTCTTCGCGCAGGCGGGCGAGATCGCCTCGACGGACTGCTCCCCGACCGCCGACGGTCGCGGGCCGGTCGACTACAAGCGGCACCTCGCCGGCGTCCTCACACAACGAGCCCTCAGCCGCGCCGCTGCGCGCGCCGGGCGGGAGGGGGGATCGTGAACGTCTCGATAGCGATCAACGGCGAGCGGGTCTCGCGCGAGATCGAGCCGCGCCAGCTGCTCGTCCACTTCATCCGCGAGACGGACGGGCTCACCGGCACGCACTGGGGCTGCGACACGTCGAACTGCGGCGCCTGCGTCGTGCTGATGGACGACGAGCCGGTGAAGTCCTGCACGATCCTCGCGGCCATGGCCGAGGGCCACGAGATCCGCACGGTCGAGTCGCTCGAGGTGAACGGCACGCTCGACCCGGTTCAGCAGGGCTTCCATGAGCTGCACGGTCTCCAGTGCGGGTTCTGCACGCCAGGGATGCTGATGACCGCTCGCGCGCTGCTGGACGAGAACCCGGATCCGACGGAGCACGAGATCCGGGTCGCGATCTCGGGCGGCATCTGCCGGTGCACGGGCTACAAGAACATCGTCGCGGCCGTGCGCTGGGCCGCCGAGCACGAAGCTTCGGCCAGACAGGGGGTGTCGGCATGACCACCGTCGAGAACCTTCCGAGCGAGCAGACCGAGCGCCCGATCGGCTTCGGCCGCCTCAAGCGCAAGGAGGACGCGCGCTTCATCCGCGGCAAGGGCCGCTACCTCGACGACATCCGGCTGCCGGGAATGGTGTACGGCGCGATGCTGCGTAGCCCGTACGCGCACGCGCGCATCGTCTCGATCGACACGTCGAAGGCGCTCGCGCACCCGAATGTCGCGGCTGTCATCACCGCGAAGGACCTGGAGACGCTCGGTCTCGCGTGGATGCCGACGATCTCCTACGACACGCAGGCCGTGCTCGCGGGCGACAAGGTCCGCTTCCAGGGCCAGGAGGTCGCGTTCGTGATCGCCACGGACGAGTACTCGGCGAACGACGCGCTCGAGCTGATCGACGTCGAGTACGAGCCGCTGCCGGCGGTCGTCAACGCCCGCAAGGCGCTCGACCCCGACGCGCCGATCATCCGCGACGACAAGGGGCTGCACGACAACCTCGCGAGTCCGTTGTGGGAGGCCGGCGACGAGGAGGCCACGAACCGCGCTTTCGCGGAGGCCGACACGGTCGTGACGCGCGACATCATCTACCCCCGCTGCCATCCCGCCCCGCTCGAGACCTGCGGGATGATCGCCGACTTCAACCCGGAGACCGGCCAGCTCGACATCTACAACGGCAACCAGGCGCCGCATGCCCACCGCACGGTCTACGCGCACGTGGCGGGGCTTGCTGAGCACATGATCCGGATCATCTGCTCGGACATCGGGGGCGGGTTCGGCAACAAGGTCCCCGTGTATCCGGGCTACGTGTGCGCGATCGCCGGCTCGATCGCGGCGGGCGTCCCGGTGAAGTGGGTCGAGAATCGCACGGAGAACCTCGTGTCCACCGGGTTCGCGCGCGACTACGTCATGCGCGCGGAGATGTGCTCGAAGGACGGCAAGATCACCGGCCTGCGCGTCGACGTGATCGCCGACCACGGCGCGTTCGACTCGACGGCGCAGCCCACGAAGTTCCCGGCCGGGTTCTTCCACATCGTCTGCGGCTCGTACGACCTGCAGGCGTCGCACGTGAAAGTCAAGGCGGTCTACACGAACAAGGCGCCCGGAGGCGTCGCATACCGCTGCTCGTTCCGGATCACCGAGGCCGTCTACCTCGTGGAGCGCATGGTCGACGCGCTTGCGCTGGAGATGAAGGCCGACCCGATCGAGCTGCGGATGCGGAGCTTCATCGCGCCCGAGCAGTTCCCGTACGAGACGACCACCGGCTGGACGTACGACTCCGGCAACTACGCCGAGACGATGCGCGTGGCGATGGACATCGCCGGCTACGAGGATCTCCGCCGCGAGCAGGAGGAGAAGCGCGCCCGCGGCGAGCTGATGGGCATCGGCGTCTCCTTCTTCACGGAGGGCGTCGGCGCCGGCCCGCGCAAGCACATGGACATCCTCGGCCTGGCCATGAACGACGGGGCCGACCTGCGCGTGCACCCGTCCGGCAAGGCGGTGGTCTCGATCAGCGCCCAGACGCAGGGGCAGGGCCACGAGACGACGTTCGCGCAGATCGTCGCCGAGGAGCTCGGCATCCCGCCCGAGGACGTCGAGGTCCGCCACGGCGACACCGACCGCTCCCCGTACGGCCTCGGCACGTACGGCAGCCGCTCGACGCCGGTCTCGGGCGCGGCGGTCGCGGTCGTGTCACGCAAGGTGCGCGACAAGGCGCGGCTGATCGCGTCGACGATGCTCGAGGCGAACCCGGACGATCTCGCGTGGGAGAAGGGCCGCTGGTACGTGAAGGGCGACCCCGAGAAAGGCGCGCTGATCGAAGACATCGCAGTGCGCGCGTACGACGGCGAGCCGCTGCCCGAGGGCATGGAGGGCGGGCTCGACGCGCAGGTCATCTACGACCCGCCGAACCTAACGTATCCGTACGGCGCGTACATCGCGGTCGTGGACATCGACCCGGACACCGCCGAGGTCAAGGTCAGGCGCTTCATCGCGGTCGACGACTGCGGCGTGCGCATCAACCCGATGGTGGTCGACGGCCAGATCCACGGCGGACTCGCGGAGGGCATCGGCATCGCGCTGATGGAGGTGCTCACGTTCGACGAGGAGGGCAACTGCCTCAACTCGTCGTTCATGGACTACCTGATCCCGACCGCGCTCGAGTGTCCCGACTTCGAGCTCGGCGAGACGGTCACCCCGTGCCCGCACCATCCGCTCGGCGCAAAAGGCGTCGGCGAGTCGCCGAACGTCGGGTCGCCGCCGGCGATCGTGAACGCGGTCATCGACGCGCTGCACTCCACGCACGGCGTCGACCACATCGACATGCCTTGCACGCCGGCCCGGGTCTGGGCCGCGATGCAGGGACGGGCCGAGCCGCCGCAATGACGATCGGGGCCGTGTCTCCGCGGGCGCAGGAGCTCGCCGCAGGGGGCACGGCCTTCGTGGTCGCGACCGTGGTTCGCGCGCAGCGCCCGACGAGCGTCAAGGCGGGGGACGTCGCGTTCGTGCTCGCCGACGGCACGATCGAGGGCTTCGTCGGCGGCGTGTGCACGCAGGAGAGCGTCCGCGCCTACTCGCTGCTCGCGCTCGAGAGCGGGGAGGCGCTGCTGCTGCGGATACTTCCCGACGGATCGGCCCGCGAGGACGACGGCGCCCGCGGGGAGGCTGCGGACGAGGAAGGAGCGACGACCATCCAGAACCCGTGCTTGTCCGGAGGCGCGATCGAGGTCTTCCTCGAGCCCGTGCTCCCCGCACCGCGTGTCCTCGTCGTCGGCGAATCGCCGATCGCGGACGCGGTGCGAACGCTCGGCCCGGAGCTCGGGCTCGAGGTCGTCGCCGTCGAGGGCGGAAGCCCCGAGCCCGCGGCCGGCGATCTCGCGCTCGTCGTCGCGTCGCACGGCCGCGACGAGCTGCACACTCTCCGGCGCGGGCTCGAGACCGGCGTTCCGTACGTCGCCCTCGTGGCCAGCCGCAAGCGCGGCGCAGGCGTGCTCGCGGACCTGCGTGCCGACGGCGTTTCCGAGGAGCACCTCGAGCGCATCGACGTGCCTGCCGGCATCGACATCGGCGCGCAGACCCCTGCCGAGATCGCGCTCTCGATCCTCGCGACCGTCACGGCCGTGCGCCGCGGGAAGCACACCGCGGCGTTCGATCCCGACCGTGCTCCGCTCGTCCCGGATCCGCCGCGCGCACCCGCGCCGAGCCTCGCGGTCGACCCGATCTGCGGGATGACGGTCGCCGCGGTCGCGACCACGCCCTCGCTCGAGCACGACGGGGAGACGATCTACTTCTGCTGCGAGGGCTGCCGCGCCACGTTCGAGGCGCAGCAGTCCACCCAGACGCTTCCGTGACTCCGAAGGGGGCAACCGGCGACCCCGCGGACGAGATCCGCGCGGTCGTCCCCGACATCGAGACCCTCGCCTTGCGCCTCGCCGACGTGGACTACCTCGTCGACGAGGGCCTCGCGACCTCGCTCTTCCTCAGCCTGCGCCTGCCGCAGCCCCTGCTGCTCGAGGGCGAGGCGGGCGTCGGCAAGACCGAAGCCGCGAAGGCGCTCGCGCTCGTGCTGGACACGCCGCTCGTGCGCCTCCAGTGCTACGAGGGGATCGATGCCGCGGAGGCGCTGTACGAGTGGAACTACCCGCGCCAGCTCCTAAGCATCCGCCTGGCCGACTCGAGCCACACGCCGCTCGAGGAGGATCAGCTCTTCGGCCCCGAGTATCTGATCCGTCGCCCGCTCCTGCGCGCGCTCGAGCACCCCGGCCCGCGCCCGGCGGTGCTGCTGATCGACGAGATCGACCGCGCCGACGACGACTTCGAAGCGTTCCTGCTCGAGCTGCTCGCGGACGCGGCGGTGACGATCCCCGAGCTCGGGACGGTCCGCGCGACGCACCCACCGGCGATCGTCCTCACCTCGAACCGGACGCGCGACCTGCACGACGCGGTCAAGCGCCGCTGCCTCTACCACCGGATCGAGTACCCGACCCCGGAGCGCGAGGTGGAGATCGTGCGCCGGCGCGTCAAAGGCTCGTCGGAGACGTTGGCGGTCCAGGTCGCGAACGCCGTCTCGCGCATGCGAGCGAGCGACGTGCAGAAGCCGCCGGGGATCGCGGAGTCGATCGACTGGGTCGCGGCCCTGACCCTGCTCGGCGTCGAGCGGCTGGACGTGGCGACCGTGGACCGGACGCTCGGCTCGGTGCTCAAGTACTCGGACGACCAGGAGGTGATCCGCGCGGCCGGCCTCGAGCAGCTCGTGCACGGCGGTGACTGAGGCTCCCGGCGTCTTCGGAGTCGAGACGATCGAGCTCGATCTGCCACCGCTCGTCGGGGCGTTCGGCCGTCGCCTGCACGAGCGCGGCGTGACCGTCACGCCCGCCCGTTCCGCCGACTTCGCACGGGCGCTCACGCTCGTTCGCCCGATCACCCGGCGGCGCCTGTACTGGACCGCTCGCGCCGTGTTCGTCTCGGATGCAGCGGAGGTCAAGGCGTTCGACGCCGTGTTCTTCTCGATCTTCGGGGGCGGAGAGGAGATCGCCTCCGGAGAACCCGAGGCCGTCGCCTCGTCGCCGGACGAGAGGCCGAGGACCGACCCTTCCTCGCAGGACGGGGCCGCCCCCCGCGTGTCGTCGACGGCGGCGGGCGAACGCGACGACGAGGATCCGACCGAGCTCGAGCTGCCGCTGGCCCTCGCGAGCGACGAGGAGCTGCTCCGGAGCAAGAGCTTCGACGCGCTCGAGCCGCACGAGCTCGCGGAGCTCTACCGGCTGATGTCGCGCCTCAAGCTCGCGACGCCGCTCCGCCTCACGCGCCGCCACGAGAAGGGACGCCGCGGCGAGCGCGTCGACCTGCGCCGGACGCTGCGCACGAGCCTGCGCACGGGCGGCGATCCGATGCGTCTCGCGCGGCGGCGCCGGCGCGTCGCGCGTCGCAGGCTCGTGCTGCTCTGCGACATCTCCGGGTCGATGGAGCCGTACGCGCGGGCGTACCTCCAGTTCCTCACCTGCGCCGCCGGCAGCGGCCCGAACGCCGAGGCGTTCGTGTTCGCCACCCGGCTCACCCGCCTCACCCGGGCGCTCTCCTCGCGCAACCCCGAGCGCGCGATCCAGGCTGCCGCTACCGCAGCGCCGGACTGGTCGAGCGGGACGCGGATCGGCGAAGCGCTCCAGGCCTTCAACGACCGGCACGGGCGGCGCGGGATGGCGCGAGGCGCCGTCGTCGTGATCCTCTCCGACGGCTGGGAGCGCGGCGACCCGAAGCTCGTCGGCCGTGAGTTGGAGCGCCTCGCCCGGCTGGCGCATCGGATCGTGTGGGTCAACCCGCGGGTCGCCGCCGACGCCTTCTCCGTCCAGTCCCGCGGCATGGTCGCCGCGCTCCCGCACTGCGACGCGCTCGTGAGCGGCCACAGCTTCGAGGCGCTCGGCGAGGTCGCCGACGCGATCGGAGCGCGCAGGGGCGACCGCCGGGGACTGCAGCCCGTGGCGGTCGCCGACGACGAGCCCGAACCGTGGGCGAGCGCGACCCCGGTCCGGGGCAGCTCGGTCGGGATGCCGAGCGGCCACGGCCCGAGCCGCGGCAACGTCACGCCCGGCTGGGTGACCGACGAATGAGCGAGACCGAGCCCAAGAAGTGCATCTACCCGGGATGCGAGCGACCGGCGGTGCCGCCGCACCCGATGGGCGGGCCGCAACCCGCGTTCTGCGATCTCGAGGAGCACAACGCGCTCACCGCGCACCAGGAGCGACAGCGCCTTGCGAGCGAGTCCGCGCGCAGCGCGGCCGAGAACGAGCGATGATCGGCACCACACCGACCGAGAGGAGATGCGGCGATGGCTGACGAGGCGTACCGCGCGGTTTTCCTCCGCGTGCACCCGACCGGGAAGATGGTGCTCAGCCTCACCACCGAGCCCGACGGCAAGGAGGCCGAGTACGCGCAGCTCGTCGCAGGCGAGCTCGGGGTGCCGGCGCTCGACGTGAAGGTCGTTCCCGCAGACACCGACCGCTTCGGCGTCGGTCACGGCTTCAACACGAGCCCCTCGGGCGGCGCTCAGGCGGCCATCGCCACCGCGGCGGGAAAGATCCGCGACAAGGCGCAGCTCCTCGCGGCCGCGGCGCTCGACACGTCACCGGAGAGCCTCGAGTGGGTCAACGGCGCCTGGGTCGCGGACGGAGGCGATCCCGCGCAGGTCAAGACGATCGAGGAGATCGCCCTCTACGCGCACGGCACCGGCGTCCTGCCGCCCGGGGTCGAGGGCGGGCTCGACGCGCAGACGGTCTACCGCGACTGACCCTCCTCGTCCTCCCGCCCCATCCCACGGGTGCGGACGTAGAGGAAGATGAAGGACGCCGCCAGCAGGGCGGAGATCAGCGCGGTACCGGAGGACACGTCGAGGGCGAGCATGCCGAGCCAGAGGAAGAGGAAGAAGACCAGCGCCCAGACGAAGCTGGAGATGCCGGGGTCGACGACCGGCACGGGTCGCCACTCGATCTCGAAGGCGTCGGACCAGTCGCGCTCTGCCCCCACCGGCGCCAGGCCCGTGTCACGCCAGGTCGCGTCGAGGGCGACCGCGACTTCGTCGGCGACCTTCAAGGCTCCGAAGAGCGCCGAGTAGGGCGTGATTCCCCACTCTGTCTGCTTGATCACGGCGCTGCCGCTGAGCCTGCCGTCCTCGCCGACCTCGACCTCGAGCTCGAGCGGATGGACGGTGCCGACGAGCGTGAGCTCGCCCTGTACGGCGATCTTTCCGCCGTCGGCGGGCTGCACAGCGGTCGAGCGGAACTCGATGTCCGTCTGCTTCAGGATCTCGTCGTCGATCGTCTGCTCGATGCTCGCCTTGTCCTCGTCGCCGAGCGGCTGCATCCCCCCGAAGCCGTCCTGCACGCGCAGAGACGAGGCGTCGGCCTCGAGCACGATGCTCGTCTGCGCGGGGTCCTCGCCGACCTCGAGCGTCGCCCGCCAGGACGTCACCTGGATGAGAAGGTCGTGCCCGGCCTGGGCCGCGGCGCCGGCGCGTCCGGTCTTGACCCAGAGCGCGCCGTTCTCGGGCCCGAACGTGTGCGTGCCTGCCGGGATCCCCATCACGCGATCGGCGAAGACTTTATGACGCTTCGCTAAGGTCCGTCGCCGTGGCCGTGGTGCTCGAGCATCCGTTCTCGACCGCCAGGTCGCTCGACGAGAGCTACGCAACGGTCCTCGACCTCGAGCGCGTGGTGCCGTGCGTCCAGGGAGGCAGCGTGCTCGAGAAGACCGGGCCGAGCTCGGTCCGGGCCGAGATCGACATCAAGATGGGAGCGATGGGGATGACGTTCACCGGCACCGTGGAGATCGTCGAGCAGGACTCCGCGGCTCACCGCGTGGTGCTGGCGGTCAGGTCGAAGGAGGCCGGCGGCCAGGGCCACGCGGACGCGGACGTCGTGTTCGTGCTTGCGGACGGCGGAGGGACGATCTCGACGAACGCGCGGATCACGGGCAAGGCCGCGTCGATGGGCGAGGGCGTCGTCCACGGCGTTCTCGACGCCCTGATCAAGGACTTCGCCGGCAAGCTCGGCGCGCTCTGACCCCAGCCGATGGACCCCAGCCGATGGCGACGATCACGATGCGAGAGGTCCGCGAGGGCGAGGTGCCGATCGACGGCGGGACCGCGATCCAGGAGGACCCCGACCGGCCGGTCTTCCATGGCAACGGGACCGACGACTACGTCTGCGTCACGTGCGGCAATCTCCTCGCTACGGCGATGCAGCCGGTGCAGATGACGAAGAAGGTCCGGGTCCGCTGCGGGCGCTGCGGGACGGTCAACGTCTCGGTCGTCGACGGCTACGTCGCTCCTTCAGGAGGCCCGAAGCGCCAGGATTGAGGCCCGGTGGCGGCGGTACGCGGCCGCCCCGTCGCCGTCCACCGCCGCGATTCGCAGGAGCGGCGGGTGACCCATCGCCGGAGTCGCGAGGTCGCGCAGCGCGTCGTGGTACGCCCGCTCGCGCTGCATCCCGCCGAAGCCGAAGGCCTTCGAGGCCAGGGCGCGATCGAAGCTGTCGGTCTGCGAGCACCAGGTGCGGCAGAGCTCCTGATGCTCCGCGACGTCGAAGCCCACGGCGAGATCGGCGGGATAGAGCTCGAGCGCGGCCAGCCGGAACGACGTGAAGTGCGGCGACTCGTCGATCTCGATCAGCGTCCCGGTCGGCACGTGCACGAGGTCGAGCGGGAGCAGCAGGCTCGCGCGCGACGCGTCCAGCACCGAGACGTCGCCCTTGAGGCGCGCGTAGATCGCCTCGAGGATCGCGAGCGCTGCCGTCACCGGCTCGACGAGCGCCGGATCCCGTCGAGCCTTGGCGACGCGCTCGAGCCCGACGTGACCCTGCTCGCAGAGCCAGTCGAACGACTGAGACTCGAGAGCGATCGCGTCCCCGGCCGCCGCTTGCGCGAAGGCCAGGTGCGCGTCGCCAGGCCCGGTCACGCTCAGCGAGGCAGCCGTAGCCCGAGCCGGCGCGGCAGCGACGCGACGAAGGACGTCACGGGACCGGGCTCGCGGCCGGCGTCCTCGGCGGCGTCCTTCGCGATCAGGGCTCTGCGGATGAGCGACCCGCCGACGAAGCTGAACGGTTCCGTCGGGAACAGCTTCCGCGGCGGCTCCACGATCGCGAGCGCGGTTCGCTCGTCGCGGACGTCGAGCGCGAGGCGCGAGAGGATCTCGCCGCCGAGGTGCGACGGCCCGACGCCGTTCCCGGTGAAGCCGAACCCGAAGTGGGTGCGTCCGCGACTTCCGAAGATGGGCGTATGCGTGGGGGAGACGTCGATCGGGCCGCCCCAGGCATGCGTCAAGGTGCGGCCGCGGAGCTGCGGGAAGAAGCGGACGAGGCCCTCGCGCGTGCGCGCGATGACCCGTGGATCGACCTCGAGGCGTCGCGAAGGGCGGGCGTCGCGCCCCATCGTCCCGCCGCCCCAGCCGAAGACGATGCGATCGTCCTGTGTCGTTCGCATGTAGTGAACAAGCGTCCTGCAGTCGACGATCGCCTCGCCGCCGGTCCAGCCGAGCTCTTCGATGACGTCCGGGACGGGCTCCGTGAGGACGATGTGGCTCGACGCGACGGCGAGCGAGCGGCCGTGGCCGGGGAAGCCGCCGGTCGCGGAGTTGACCGCGAGCACCACCGTTCCCGCGCGCACGCGTCCGGTACGCGTCTCGACGCTCCCGTCCGGGTGAAGCTCGGTGACCTGCGTGCGCTCGTGGATCCGCAGGCCGCGTCCGAGCAGGGTTCGGCGCAGCCCGAGCGCGAGCCGCGCAGGGTGCACCGTCGCGTTCAGGCGGTACGCGGCGCCACCGAGGAAGAGCGGCGAGTCGCAGCGCGCTCGTATCTCCGACTCGCTCTCCGACACGACCTCGTCTGGGGCGCCCAGCTCTGCGGCGGCGCGCACCTCTCCGTCCCACGAGCCGAGCTGCGACTCGGTCGTCGCGACCTCGAGCATGGGCGCGAGCCGAAACCAGGCGTCCACGCCGTTCGTGTCGCACCAGGCGCCGATCCCGTGGACGGCCTCCTCCGACGCGCGGCAGACGGCGAGCGCCGCCGCGTCGCCGGCCCGCTCGCGCAGCGTCGGCGCGTCGCCCCAGAGCGTCTCGCAGAAGCCGCCGTTCCGCCCGCTCGGCCCGTGGCCGCACACCTCGGCCTCGAGCAGGAGGACGTCCGCGCTCGGCTCGAGCTCGAGGAGGTGCCACGCCGTCCACATCCCGAGGTACCCGCCACCGACGACGACGACGTCTGCCGAGGCGTCGCCTTCGAGAGGGCGCGTCGGGACGACGTCGCCGGCCTCCTCGAGCCACCACCCGTGTCGCGTGTGACGCACGGGCGGCGGGGCTACGTCGCCGCGGACGTCTGGCGCGCGATCGTGACACTGAGCGCGATCACGACCGCCGCGGCGAGCGGGACGACGATCAGCCAGAAGAGCGGAAACGCGCCGGCCGCCGCGCCGACGGAGACGAGGATCCCTGCGAGCGTCGCCGAGGAGTCGAAGAGGCGCTGCCCGATCACGATCAGGATCGCGCCGCCCACGAGGAACGCGACCCAGAGGACGGTCTCGCCCGCTTTCCAGTCGGCGAGCATGCCGGCGATGCCTGCGATCGCGTAGGTCGCCGCGAGGGCCAGGGCGGTGATCCTCCAGATGAGGATGGCGCGACCGAGCGACACTGGCCGCGAAGACTCTCAGTAGTGGGAGAGCGGGTCAAGCGAACACAGGTGGCGGACGGGACTCGAACCCGCGACCACCGGGACCACAACCCGGGGCTCTACCAACTGAGCTACCGCCACCGCGCCCGCGACAGGATAGCGCGGCGTTTTCGCGCACCCGGGCGCGGCGCCGCGTTGACGAGCCGGCGCCGTGCGCTGTACCCTGGGCGGGTCGTCGAGCGAGAGGAGGCCGTGATGAAAGTCATCTGCTGCATCGCCTTCCGGCTCGACGCCGCCCTCACCTAGAGACACTCGCGTCTCTTCGCTCGGCGGCCGCGAGCCGCGGCCCTGCTAGCCGTGCCATCCCAAGCGAAGGAGACTCACGTTGTCCCAGGGAAGCCCGGCCGCGCTCCGCTCATCGGAGACGGTCTCATGAACGCACCGATCTCCGACCTGCTGCGTCCGGACGGGCGTCTGCTGGTCCGAACCGACGGCGAGTGGACGTCCGGACTCGGCGAGGAGCGGCCGCCGAGCTCGCGACGCGCCACCGCGCGCCGGCGCTCGCCCACATCGGCGAGGAGGACGCGGCCGAGCGCGCCGCGCTCATCGCCGCCGGCTTCGCCGAGTCGCGGCGCGAAGCCGTGATCACGATCTCGGTCGAGCGGGCGCTCGAAGCGCTCGGCGACGCTAGCTCTGCCCGAAGGCGTCGAGCTCCGCTCGGCGGCCGACGTCGACGAGGACCAGCTCAGGCTTCTCGACAACGAGCTCCGGCAGGACGTGCCCGGGCACGTCCGGCTGGAGAAGCACGCCAGAGGAGTTCCGCGACCAGTCGTTCGACGATCCGGAGTTCGATCCGCGCACGTACCTCGTGGCCGTGGACGCGGCTTCCGACGAGTACGTCGGGATCGTGCGGGTCTGGATGAAGCCGGACATGTCCGCGGCTGGGATTCGTCGGCGTGCGCCGCGAGCACCGCCGACGAGGCATCGGCTCCGCGCTCCTCGCGAGCGCGCTGCGGGCCGTCGAGGCGACGGGCGCCAGAGAAGTCACGACCGAGTACGACCTGACGAACGAGGCGTCGGCCGCGATTGCGGAACGCCTCGGCGGCCGGCGGACCGGAGTCACGGTGGAGCTGGTCTTCGAGCCGGAGCAGGAGATGTCTCATGTCGGCTAGCACGCTGGGGGCGCTCGGGTGGACCGACGAGCTCGAGGCCGCGTTCCACGAGTACGCGGAGCGCGGCTTCGAGCCCGCTCGGGTCGTCGCCGAGCACCGCGGCGGCTACTTCGTGCGGAGCGCGCGCGGCGACCACCTCGCGCACGCCCGCGGCCGCATGCGCGACGACGAGCTCTTCGGCGGGATGCCCACGGTCGGCGACTGGGTCGCCATCGTCGACGCGCCCGGCGACCATCGCGCGATCGAGGCCCTGCTCCCGCGGCGGACGAAGGTCTCGCGCAAGACGCCCTGGCTGAAGGCGGAGGAGCACATCCTCGTCGCGAACGTCGACATGGTCTTCCTCGTCACCGGGCTCGACGCCGACTTCAACGTGCGGCGGATCGAGCGCTACCTGATCGCGGCGTGGGACTCGGGAGCCGACCCGGTGCTCGTGCTGACGAAGCTCGACGTGTGCCGGGACGAGGACCTGTTGGCCGAGGCGGAGGCGGTTGCGCTCGGCGTGCCGGTCTTCGCGGTCAGCAACCTCACGGGGGAGGGGGTGGACGACGTGCGCGCGCTGCTTCGGCCCGCGCGCACGTTCGTCCTGCTCGGCTCCTCGGGCGCGGGGAAGTCGACACTCGTCAACCGGCTCGCCGGGCGGACGCTGATGCCCACGGGAGACTTGCGGAAGGACGGCCGCGGCCGCCACACCACTCGTCATCGACAGCTGTTGGTTCTGCCGGGAGGCGCGATCGTCATCGACACACCGGGCCTGCGCGAGCTCCAGGTGTGGGAGGGCGACGTCGACGAGGCGTTCACGGACATCGCCGAGCTGGCGGCGCAGTGCCGGTTCAACGACTGCGCGCACCAGACGGAGCCGGACTGCGCCATCCAGGCGGCGCTCGAGACGGGCGAGCTCGACGAAGGCCGCTGGGCGAGCTACCTCAAGCTCCAGCGCGAGCTGCGCTCGGTCCGGAGGAGGGCGGGCTCGCGCGAGCATCGCGAGCTGAAGCGGCGGTGGAAGGCGCGGGCGCGGGAGACGCGAGCGCTGCGTCGCTACAAGGATCGGATGGAGTAGCGCCGGCTCAGGCGGCGTCGTGTCCGACCGTCGGCGTCGGGCGTGGCCGGCGCGGCGGCGCTTCGAGCGCGGTCGCGAGGTCGGTGATCGAGAGCAGGCCGACGAGCCGATCGCCCGCGAGCACGAGACCTCGATGCAGTGCGTCCTGGGACAGCGTCGCGAACGCGTCGAGTGCGTCGTCGTCCGGTGCGAAGACGGGGACCTTGTCGAGGCCGAGCATGCAGTCGCGGACGCGTTTCACGTCCCACTCGCCTCGCGGGATCTCCGCGACACAGCGGAACGGCAGGAGGCCGATCGCGCGGCCGTTCTCCACCACGGGGTACGTCGTGTAGCGGCGGCTCGAGACGATCTCGTCCAGGAACCGGCCCAGTGTGAGATCCGGCGGCACCGAGACGGGGTCGGGGGCCATCAGGTCGCCGACGCGGAGTCCGCCGAGCGCCTGCCGCGCGGCCGCGTATCGCGCTTCCGCGCCAGCCGCTGCGAGCAGGAACCAGCCGAGGAAGACGAGCCACGCGCCGCTGAACGAGCCCTGGACCACGAACATCGCGATCCCGACCGCGATCAGCAGAAACCCGAACCCGCGCCCGATCGCGGAAGCGATTCGGGTCGCCCAGGCGAAGTCGCCGCGGAAGTGCCAGAGCGCGGCGTGCAGGACGCGGCCGCCGTCGAGCGGGACCGCGGGGATCAGGTTGAAGACGAGGAGGCTCAGGTTGACGTAGCCGAGCCACGCGACGACGCCGTCGATCTCTTGCGGGCTCTCGAGCAGCGCGACGCCGATGAAGAGGATCGCGAGCACCAGGGACACGATCGGCCCCGCGATCGCGATGCGGAACTCGGCGCCTCCGCTCTCGAACGACCCCTTGAGCGTCGCGACGCCGCCGAACAGCCAGAGCGTGATGCCCTCGATCTCGACGTCCTCGCGCCGCGCCTGGAGCGCGTGGCCGAGCTCGTGCAGGAGCACGGAGACGAAGAACAGGATCGCGGCGACGAACGCCATCGCGATGTGCGTGCCGTCGCCGAGGTCGGGGTTCGTCCGCGGGAAGACGCCGGTCGAGAGCGTCCAAACGAACAGCGCGAACACGACGAGCCAGCTCCAGTGGACGCTGATCCGGATGCCGGCGATCCGGCCGATCGCGAAGCTCGACCCCATCCTCACCTCCTGTGTCGCACGAGGATTGCAGCTGTCGTCGAGGATGTGCTGCAGGCATGGCCGACGAGACCTTCGAGCATCCTCGGCTGGCGGCGATCTACGACGCGCTCGACCCCGACCGCAGCGACCTCGACGTCTACGTCGCCATCGCCGAGGAGCTCGGAGCGCGGCGCGTGCTGGACGTCGGCTGCGGGACGGGCACGTTCGCGCTGCTGCTGGCCGACCGCGGCCTGGAGGTGACCGGCGTCGATCCCGCCGGTGCATCTCTGGACGTCGCGCGGGCCAAGCCCGGCGCCGAGCGTGTGCGCTGGATTCACGGCGACGCGACGGCGCTGCCTCCGCTCGAGGTCGATCTGGCGACGATGACCGCGAACGTCGCTCAGGCCATCGTCGACCCGGCGGACTGGGAAGGGACGCTGCGCGGTGTCCACGCCGCCGCTGCGTCCCGGCGGGCACCTCGTCTTCGAGACCCGGGACCCGGCAGCCAGGGCCTGGGAGGAGTGGACCCGCCGCGACTCCTACAGCGTCACCGAGATCGACGGCGTCGGCGCGGTCGAGAGCTGGTACGAGCTGATCGACGTGAGCCTGCCCCTGGTCAGCTTCCGCGGGACCTGCGTGTTCCCCGACGGGGAGGTGCTGACGTCCGACTCCACGTTGCGCTTCCGCGAGCGCGACGAGGTCGAGGCCGCGCTGGTCGAGCACGGATACGTCGTGGACGAGGTCCGCGACGCGCCGGACCGCGCCCGGCCGCGAGCTCGTCTTCTTCGCACGCCGTCCGTAGTGAGCGTCCGTCGTCTCAGGCGAGCACCTGGCGCAGGGTGACGGCGAACGCGTCCGGGTCGCCGCTCCAGCCGAACTCGCCCCCCAGGAAACCCCCGTGGTGGCTGGGGAAGATCACGGCCTCCGTTCCGAGTCGCTGCGCCACGGCCAGGGCAGCGCGGTGGGCGAGCTCGCCCTCGGACTCGGCTCCGGCGCCGACGACGATGCGGGTCGGTGCGGCGCGCAAGGCGTCGAAGTCGTGCTCGTAGTGCGTGCTGCTCACGATGTTCTGGCTCAGCATCGGATCGTCGCGAGCGCCGTCGTCGGCGGTCGGCAGCCCGAAGTCGGCGGGGTTCGGGGCGGGTTGGTCGGCGAAGTCGGCAGGAACCGGCCCTCTCAGGCTCGAGAGCACGATGAACTTCGCCATCCCGGGTCCGAGGCCCTCGCGCTCGTAGGTCTCGTGGACGTCCACCGCGGCGGCGAGCGCCTGCTCGCGGTCGGGCAGCACCTGGGCGGCGGGTGGTTCATGGGCCACGAGCGTCCGCACCTGCTCCGGCTGCCGAGCGACGAGCGCGAGGCTGATCACGGCTCCACCGCTGCTGCCGAAGATGTCCACGGGGCCACCGTCCAGCTCGGAGATCAACCGGTGCAGGTCGTCCGCGTGCAGGTCCGGCGTGGACTCGGGTGCGCCGTCGGTGAGCTCGCTCCGTCCGACGCCGCGTGGGTCGTACGTCACCACCTTCCGGTCTCGGAAGTGCCCGGCCAGGGTGCCGAACCCGCTGGCGTCCATCGGGTATCCGAGCATCAGCAGCACGGGCGCGCTGCTCCGTCCGCGGCGTCTCGGATGTCGTACCGGAGCACGGCGCCCGGAACGTCCAGGGTCTGGGTCTTCGGCTCGGTCATGAGAGGCCACCTCTCTCTCGATGTCACGAAACGAGACCGGCGGAGCGGCAAGACTCATCGCCCGACTCCGAGCACGTTGCGACGGGGGACTCTCCGATGGCCCCGGGAGGAGTCGAACCTCCGCACGCAGATTCGAAGTCTGCCGCTCTATCCACTGAGCTACGGGGCCGGTCCGCGCACGGTAGCGCGACGGCGGAGCCACCGCCGCCTGCGACGACGGCGACCGCGCGGTGCCTCCCGCCACGCTTCGCGGACCGAGTCCGAGCGTCCCTTCGCGAACGCCAGCACCGCCACCGCGCCGTAGAAGCCGAGCCGCGGCGTCATCGAGCAGCACCCCGGGCACTTGCACGCGGGAGCGCCGGCGGCGTTCAGCTCGTCGGCGTAGATCCTCGGCACCCAGCGCGGGCCGCCCCAGCGCAGGTCGAACGCGAACGAGCGAACGACGTGCGCCCAGATCAACCACGCGGTCCAGCGGGCGACGCCGTAGAAGAACGACGCGCGATAGAGCGCGACGAGCATCGTCTCCGAGACGTACCGGCCCGCCCAGCGCCAGAACGGGTCCGCGGCCATGACCGTCTCGCGGAAGTAGCCGCGCGTGAGGACTCTCCAGCTCAGGATCGCCCACACGACGAAGACGCCGTCCCAGACGAAGCCGAGCCCGCTGAAGTACGCGCCCGCGTCGACGTAGCGCCCGGTCTGGCCCGCATACGCCCACGCGCCGATCGCGAACAGGTGGTCGCTGAACGGGAAGAAGAGCATCGAGCCGACCGTGTCTCCCATGTCAGTGAGTGCGTGTGCCCACTGGCCGATCGTGAAGCTGTACGCGACGACCTTGTTCCGCCAGATCAGGTAGAGCAGGAGCCCGACGACGACGCCGAACGTCAGCGAGTGCGTGAAGCCCGCGCCGGGCCAGCCGCGATGGAACTGCGCCGGCTCGTCCGCCTTGAGCTCGACTCCCGCGAGCCCGACTCCGTAGACGAACCACTTCGAGAGCAGGTCGGGTGCGTACGAGCCGACGAGCAGCGGGACGAAGGCGACCTTCTTCCCCAGGTGCTTCTGGATGACGTACGGCTCGAGGTCGTGTGCAGCCCAGCTCATCGGCGCGCGAGCCGGACGAGCCAGGGAAGGAGGACGACGCAGCCGATCAGGTATCCGGCCGCGATGACCCACGAGAAGAGGAACTCCGGGAACGCGACGCCGATCGCGACGTAGACGACTCCGGCGGCGACGTAGAGCGCCAGCTCGTGCCAGCCGGCAGTGAGTGCGTCACGGAGGGAGGACGGCGATCCGTCTGCTCGCACGGGGCCGCAGTATGAAGGTCTCCGTCCGACGGCGGTCCTACCCTCGCGCCATGACGCTCGGAATCGTGGTGTTCGGCGCCGCGTTCCTCGTCGGGCTCGGGCTCGGCACCTACACCCGTCGGCCCCTCTCGACCGCGTTCTTCGTCCTCGGCAGCTTCTCGGCGGTGCTCGCGCTGTCGACGACGGGGGACGTGTACGCCGCCGCCGCAATCCTCGCCATCGTGTTCCTGCTCGGGCTCGTCGCGGACAGCGTGCGCGAGACCTTCGCGCTGCTCGTCGGGCGCTAGCAGCGCGCCCTCGCCGCGGCCGAGGCCGGAATTCCCGGCCTGGGTCACTCGACCCGCCCGCCGGCCGCGTTAGTCTCCGAAGCCGCTGATGAGCGATCTCCACGCTCACTTCGACCCGCTTCGACCCCCGTCGAGGGCCGCACGCGCCGTCGTGTTGCTCACGGCACCACTGCTCTGGCTGGTGGTTCTGAGCATCCTCGCGGCCGCGCTCGACGCGACCGACCTCATCTGGTACGGGCTCGCGATCGCGGCCGGCTCGTGCCTCCTGGGGATCGTGGTTCTGCTGCCCATGCGAGCGCGCCGCGTCCGGGAGGAGCGAGAGCCTGGCCCTCCTCGCTGACATCCTCATCGCGTTCGTAGCGCTCTACCCGCTCGTGATGGCCGGGATCAAGGTGGGCGGAGGGCTCCTCTTCCGGATCCTGGACGAGAAGGCGGATCCGACCGAGCCGGCCGGCGGCTGGCCCGGTGTCACGATCCTCGTGCCCGCGTACAACGAGGAGAGCGTGATCGCCGCGAACGTGCACGCCGCTCGCGCGGTCGAGTACGCCGAGCTCGAGATCCTCGTGCTCGACGACGGGTCCACGGACGAGACCGTCTCGGTGGCGAGCGCCGCAGCCGACGGGGACGAGCGGGTCCAGGTGCTCCGGGACCCGGTCAACCGCGGCAAGGCGGAGCGGTTGAACCTCGGCTTCGGGCGCGCCCGGAACGAGCTTGTGGTCGTCACCGACGCCGATACGCATCTCCATCCGCTGGCGATCACGTTTCTCGTCTCGCGCATCGTCCGCTCGCCGAGGATCGCCGCCGTTGCGGGCGCTCCACACGTGACGAACCGGCACAACCTGCTGGCCGCGCTGCAGTCGCTCGAGGCCGCCTCGATCATCGGGCTCGCACGACGCACGCAAGCCCTCGGCGGCCACACGCAGATCGTGGCCGGGGTCCTCGGGATCTTCCGGAGAAGCGCCGTCGTCGAGGTCGGCGGCTACGACGCCCGGATGGCGACTGAGGACATCGACCTCACCTGGCGCCTGCTCTTCGCCGGCTGGCTCACCTCGTTCGAGCCGAACGCGCTCGTCGGAATGCAGGTGCCGCCGACCCTGTCGTCACTCTGGCGACAGCGCTGCCGCTGGGCGCGCGGCCAGGGCGAGGTCCTGCACGAGCACGTCGGGACGATCTTCCGCCGTGGCTCGTGGCGGATCTGGAGCGTCGCGCTCGAAACGACGCTTTCGCTGCTGTGGGTGACCTGCCTAGCCCTCAGCCTGATCGTGGCCGCTCTCGCTTTCTTCATCGACCCTCCGGAGGTCTTCGGCTTCGGCCTCGCGTGGGGGATCGGCATCGCGCTCGTCGCGACCCTCCAGCTCGGGTTCGCCGTCATTATCGAGGCCCGCTACGACCGACCCGCGGCATTCGTCTTCCTGCTCGGCCCGCTCTATCCCCTCGGCTTCTGGGCCATCTCGGCGTTGGCCGCCCTCCGCGACGAGCTACCGGCGGTCTGGCGCGGTCCGCGGGAGGAGCGCGTCGTGTGGGACGTCCCGCGTGAGGAGGCCTAGCCTCATACCTCCCCGGAGAGGAGTCTCGCGTAGATGTCACCGCCGGCTGTCGCGCGCGTGACCTGGATCCGTCCGTGGGGCTGCCCGGCCCCGGGCTTGGCCCTGGCATTCACGTCCTGCGTGAAGACGGCGTCGTACTCGTCGGTGAGCCAGCCGAGCAGGTCGTCCGGGATGCGCGGATCGTTCGTGCCGTCCTGGCCGTAGCTGCCGTACGGGGGCGCGAAGGCCAGCGGCTCGTACGAGGGGATCTGGTCGGCGAGGGTCTCGTGACCCCATTCGATGTCCGAGCGCACCCGCTCGCGCCAGTCGTCGAGATCCTCGCCCTCCTCCTCGTAGGCGTAGTACGGCCCGAAGTCGTCGGGGCCAGGCCCGTACTGGATCTGCCGATGGCCTTCTCCCGAGTGGAGCTGCAGGTCCCAGCGGCCGCTCTCCTGCACGGTCTCGAGCTCCTCCCACCGCAGGTACTCGGGGTCCCCTCCGGCGACGCGGCCGACGTCGACGAACATGACCGCGTCGAAGCCGAGCTCGCTCAGGATCCCGTCCGCGCCGGTCCACGAGTCCGCCCGGGCGTCGTCGAAGGTCAGGAGCAGCGGCCGTGCGGGAAGATCGACCGGCTCGCCCCTGACGAAGCGGAGGAACGTCTCGAGGTCGATCGTCTGGTAGCCGGCTTCGGCGATCAGCGTCATCTGCTTGGCGAAGTCCTCGAAGCCGACGCCATGCGAGGCGTCTGCCTCGTTCGAGAAGTCGCTCTCCTCTCCGATCCCGTGGTAGAGGAGCACCGGGACCGCGGACCGATCCGGTGGCAGCGGCGCCCATACTTGCTGCTCGTCGGGGGTAAGCAGGACCTCGGGCGCAGGGCGCGGGGTCCGAGGCGCCGATTCCGCGTCCCCGCCGCCGCACGCGGCCAGCGCGAAGATTCCGCCGCAGGCAATGGCAACGAGTGCCGCCATCGCCTTCATCGCGAGCCACTGTAACGCCGGCGAGATGAGCAGCTACCGGAGCGGAGTGCGGGCGGGAGGACTCGAACCTCCAAGGGCCTCGCGGCCCAACGGGACCTAAACCCGCCGCGTCTGCCAGTTCCGCCACGCCCGCGTGCCGCAAAGGATACGGGTGCGTCAGGCAAATCGGCTCAGGCGGAGGAAGCCGATGTCGTGGCGCGTCTCGCCGTCGAGGGCGAGGTCGGCGAGGATCTCCCCGACGACCGAGCAGAACTTGAAGCCGTGGCCGGAGAAGCCGGCGCCGAGGACTGCGAGCTCCGTCTCCGGGTGGCGGTCGATCAGGAAGTGCTCGTCCGGCGAAGGCTCGAAGAGGCATGTCTTCAAGGCGATGGTCGGGCCGGCGCCGTCCGGGAAGTAGCGCTCGGCGAACGCGCGCAGCGGCACCTCGTCCTCGAGCGTCGGCTCGCGGTCGATGGTGTCGGGGTCGCCGCCGGGCGCTTGATGGTCGTAGCGGCCGAGCTTGAACCCGGGGATGCCGAACGTGGGGAAGCCGTAGAAGTGCTCCCCGTCCAGGCCGAGGTTGAAGACGGGGAACGCCGACGGCGCGAAGAGCTCCGGGCTCGTCGGCTGCAGCCACGCGAGCGTCTGCCGCACTCCGCGGACGAGACCCGGCGGCAGCCGCGCGACGTCCTGAGACCAGGCGCCCGCGGTCAGGACGAGCCGGTCGGCCTCGACGACTCCTCGGTCGGTCGTGACACGCACGCCGTTCTCGCCCGCGTCCCACTCGAGCACGCGCTCTCTCGCCCGAACGGTCGCACCTCGCCGAATCGCGCCTTCCACGTGCGCGACGATGCAGCGCTCGGGCACGACGAAGCCGCCGTCCGGCTGGAACACGACCTCGAGCTCGGCGGGCAGGCGATACGCGGGAAAGCGCCGGGCCACCTCCTCTCCGCGCAGCACCTCGTGGGGGAGGTCGTGGTCTGCGCAGGACCGGAGCACGCCCTCGAGGATCTGGGGGCCGCCCTCGACGATGCCGGTCACGTGGAGGAGCTGCTCGCCCGCTTCCGCCTCGAGCTCGCGCCACAGCTCGTACGCGCGCCGGAGCATGGGGACGTAGCTCGAGTGCTCGAAGTACGCCAGGCGGATGATCCGCGTGAGCCCGTGCGACGAGCCGTGCTCGTGCGGGACGTCGAAGCGCTCGAGCCCGAGCACGCGCTTGCCCACGGCGGGCGAGGTGGTAGAGCACGGCGCTCCCCATCCCGCCGACTCCGACGACGACGACGTCGTAGCGCTCGCTCACGGCCGCGATCCTACGTCCCGCCTGTGGATCGATTGGCACAGTCTTGTCGTCTTTACAGTGCCAGGCACTGTTAAGACCGCCGACCGCCGGGGACGCGACTCCATCCGTCGCGACCCCTGTCCAGGCTGGTTGAATGGCCAGGTGTCCGCGACCGCTGTCGAAGAGCTCGGCGAGAACCGCGTCCGGCTGACCGTCGAGGTCTCGCCGGAGCAGGTGAAGCACGCGGTCGAGCACGCGATGTCGGATCTCTCCGAGAGCGTCAAGGTCCCCGGCTTCCGGCAGGGGAAGATCCCGACGCAGGTTCTCGTCTCACGCCTCGGGAAGCAGCGGATCTACGGCGAGGCCGTGGAGAGCCACATCGGCGGCTGGTTCTGGAGCGCCGCGTCGCGCAGCCGGCTCCGGCCCGTCGCCGAGCCGCAGTACGAGTACGAGCTCCCGGCGAACGCGGACGACGGCTGGAGCTTCGCGGCGACGGTCGACGTGCAGCCGCTCCCGGAGCTCGTCGACTGGACCGAGCTCGAGGTCGCCCGGCACGAGATCGAGGTGCCGGCCGAGGCGATCGACGAGGAGGTCGAGGCGCTGCGCGAGTCCGTCGCCGAGCTCGCGCCGGCGAACGGACGTCCGGCGCGTGAGGGAGACACGCTCCTCGTCGACCTCGTCGACTCCGACGGCGAGGCGCAGCGCGACACGGTCGTCGAGCTCGGCGCCGCCCGCCTGACCCCGGAGCTCGAGCAAGCGCTCGTCGGCGCCTCGGCCGGAGAGACGAAGGACGTCTCGTTCGCGCAGGCCGACGGCACGACCGCGACCGTCGAGGTGACGGTGCGGGAGGTGCAGGAGAAGCGGCTGCCGCCGCTCGACGACGACCTGGCGCGCGCCGCGAGCGAGTTCGACACGCTCGCCGAGCTGCGCGAGCTCGATCGCTGAGACGCTGCGGCGCCCAGCTCGACGCCGAGATCGACCAGGCGTACCGCATCGCCGCGGTCGACGAGCTCGTGCGCGCGTCGGAGGTCGAGCCTGCGCTCGCGCTCGTCCGCACGCGCGCGACGGATCTCCTGACGGGCTTCGTGCGCTCGCTCGAGCGGCGCGGCGTCACGCTCGAGGCGTACCTCGCCGCGAGCGGGGCGAACGCGGAGGACATCCAGCGGCAGTTCGTCCTCGAGGCCGCCGTGTCCGATCGCGCGCGAGCTCGCGCTCGAGGCGCTCGCCGGCGAAGGCCGGCATCGACGTCTCCGACGACGAGGTTCGCGCCTATCTGCGCGAGGAGGCCGCAGCGGCCGGCGAGGACGCCGACGCGCTCGTCGAGGACGTCTTCGCGCACGGGCAGCAGGAGTCGATCCGCGAGGACCTTCGCCTCCGCGCGGCCCTCGACCGCCTCGTCGCGGACGTGAAGCCGATCGCCCCCGACCTCGCCGAGGCGCGCGAGAAGCTCTGGACCCCCGACAAGGAGAAGCCCGAGGGCGAGACGAAGTTGTGGACCCCCGGCAGCAAGGAGCCTGCATGAGCCCGTTGATTCCGATGGTGATCGAGCAGACCTCGCGCGGCGAGCGCTCGTTCGACATCTACTCGCGTCTGCTCAACGAGCGGATCATCTTCCTCGGTTCGCCGATCGACGACCAGATCGCGAACCTCGTCGTCGCCCAGCTCCTCCACCTCGAGTCGGAGGACCCGGACAAGGACATCTCGATCTACATCAACTCGCCGGGCGGCGTCGTCTACGCCGGCCTCGCGATCTACGACACGATGCACTACATCAGGCCGCGACGTGCGACGATCTGCGTCGGCATGGCCATGTCCATGGGAGCCGTGATCCTCGCCGGCGGCACGCCCGGCAAGCGCAGCGCGCTCCCGCATTCGAAGATCCTCATCCACCAGGGCTCGGGCGGCTACAGCGGTCAGCCGACGGAGATCGAGATCTACGCCCGGGAGGTAATCGGCATCAAGCGCCTAATGGAGGAGATCATGTCGAAGGACACCGGTCAGCCCATGGAGAAGGTCGCCAAGGACATGGATCGCGACTACTACATGACCTCCGAGGAGGCCAAGGAGTACGGGATCATCGACCGGGTCATCGAGCACCACTGAAATCCCCCCTAGCGGTGAACGGGAAATCGGAGTAAAAGGAGACAGGGATGGCTCGGGCGAGTGAGGGCAACGAACAGCTGCTCTGCAGCTTCTGCGGCAAGAGTCAGCGTCAGGTCAAGAAGCTGATCGCCGGTCCTGGCGTCTACATCTGTGACGAGTGCATCGATCTCTGCAACGAGATCATCGACGAGGAGCTGACCACTCCCGCCCAGCTCGACCTCGACAACCTCCCGCGCCCGCTCGACATCTACTCCGTCCTCAACGACTACGTCGTCTCGCAGGAGGAGTCCAAGCGCACGCTCGCGGTGGCGGTCTACAACCACTACAAGCGCGTCCGCATGGGCCTCGACGACGGCGAGGTCGAGCTCCAGAAGTCGAACATCCTCCTGCTCGGGCCGACCGGCTGCGGGAAGACGCTCCTGGCGCAGACGCTCGCGCGCATCCTCAACGTCCCGTTCGCGATCGCCGACGCGACGGCGCTGACCGAGGCGGGCTACGTCGGCGAGGACGTCGAGAACATCCTCCTGAAGCTGATCCAGGCCGCCGACTTCGACATCAAGAAGGCCGAGACCGGGATCATCTACATCGACGAGGTGGACAAGATCGCGCGCAAGGCGGACAACCCGTCGATCACGCGCGACGTCTCCGGCGAGGGCGTGCAGCAGGCGCTGCTCAAGATCCTCGAGGGCACCGTCGCCTCGGTGCCGCCGCAGGGCGGGCGCAAGCACCCGCACCAGGAGTTCCTCTCGATCGACACGACGAACATCCTCTTCATCTGCGGCGGCGCGTTCGCAGGCCTCGACAAGATCGTCGAGCGCCGGATCGGCAAGAACACCGTCGGGTTCGGCGCCGACATCCGCTCGCGCAACTCCGAGGAGAGCGCGGAGCTGCTCGACGCAGGTCATGCCCGAGGACCTGATGGCGTTCGGCCTCATCCCCGAGTTCGTCGGCCGGCTGCCGGTCATCTCGCGCCGTGCACCAGCTGACGCGCGAGGACCTCGTCGAGATCCTCATCGAGCCGAAGAACGCGCTCGTCAAGCAGTACCAGCGCTTCTTCGGCTACGACTCGATCGAGCTCGTGTTCACCGAGGACGCGCTCTGGGAGATCGCCGACCACGCGCTCGCGCGCGAGACCGGCGCCCGCGGCCTGCGCTCGATCATCGAGCTCGCGCTCCTCGACGTCATGTTCGAGCTGCCGTCGCGTACCGACGTGACGAAGTGCGTGATCACGAAGGAGACGATCTCCAAGGGCCTGAAGCCGACGCTCGTGACGAGCGCCGGCGCCGTTGACGACGAGCTCGAAGAGCTCGCCGAAGAGTCTGCGTAACCACACTGCGGAACGCACTGGGGGGATCGGGAGGGACGCGATGCCGAGGTATCTGATCGAGCGCACCTACACGGTGGACATGGACACGCTTCCGGACGGTCGCCACGCGTTCGAAGGCGATCGGCCACCACCGGTTCCCGGAGATCGTCTGGGAGCACAGCCACGTGGTCATCGACGAGCGAGGGGACGCCGAAGTCGTACTGCGTCTACGCCGCGCCGAGCGAGGAGATGGTTCGCGAGCACTCGGAGCTGCTCGGGGACCACTTCATCCAGCAGATCTACGAGATCGCCGGCGACGTCACGCCCGCGCGACTTCCCGCTCGACCGACGATCCCGACTACCCGGCTAGCTCGGGTCGCTTCACGTCGTGCTGGACGAGGTGCTGGAACGCCTGGGCGGTGACCACCTGCCGTAGGCGTACCTCGCGGCGACGCGGGTCGTC
This sequence comes from uncultured Actinomycetes bacterium, assembly GCA_963716605.1. Taxonomy (GTDB): domain Bacteria; phylum Actinomycetota; class Thermoleophilia; order Gaiellales; family Gaiellaceae; genus GMQP-bins7. The sequence continues at coordinate 892,158 of CAVQTO010000002.1, forward strand.
CTCCGGCAGGAGCTCGAGTGCGACGCGAGTAGAGCGCGAGCGCGTGCTCCTTCGCCCAGCCCCGCGCCGGCCCGATCGGCGGCGATGAGGAGGCAGTCGACCGCGCGCTCGGGCTCGCCGGCCTCGCGCCAGTGCTCCGCGATTGCCTCGTTCGACTGTCCGACTGCGCCCGTCCGCGTCCTCGAGGAACTCGGCGACCGCCGCGTGCCGCTCGCGGCGCGCCGCCCGGGGGAGCCGCTGGTACGCGACGTCGCGGATCACGGCGTGCTTGAAGGCGAACTGCTGCTCCCCGGTGATTCGCGAGACCGCCTCGCGGCGGATGAGGTCGCGCTCCTCGAGCGATGCCGAGCAGCGCTGGCGAGGTCGGTCGTCGCGGCGAGATGCTCGCGAGGGCGCCCCGCCAGAACACGCGCCCGACGACCGCCGCGTCGACGAGCACGCTGCGTTCGACGGGAGGCAGCGCGTCGAGCCGGGCTGCGACGATGGCGCGCACGCTCGTCGGCAGCCCCGCGTCGACGGTCGAGCGCTCGACGACCGACGCCGCCAGCTCCTCGATGAAGAGCGGGTTCCCCTCGGCGGTCCGGGCCACGACGTCGGCCTGGTCGGGCGAGGCGCCGAGCGCGGTCGAGCAGCAGCTCGGCGAGCACCTGCGCGTCGTCGCTCGGAGAGCCGCTCGAGCTGGAGGGCCGTGTACGCCGGGAGCCCGCCTCGCCCAGCGTCGGACGGTCGGTGAGGAGCTCCGGGCGGGCGAGCGCGACCAGGAGCACCGGCACGTCGCGCACGCGCGCGGCGAGCATCTCGATGAGGTCGAGCAGGCTGGCGTCCGCCCAGTGGATGTCCTCGAAGAGCAGCATCGTCGGCCCCCGCGCGGCGAGTGACTCGACGAGCACGCGCGCGGAGAAGAAGAGCGTCTCGCGGTCCGTCGACCTCGCCGGAGCTGCCGAGTCCGACGAGCATCGACAGGTGCTCGGCGTGCTCCTCCGCCTCCTCCAGGCCGTCGACGAGGTCGGAGACCGCCGCTCGCAGCTTCCGTCGCGCCTCGTCCAGCTCGTCGTTGTCGAAGATCCCCGCGACCTGCTTCACGTGCTGGCCGAAGGCGCTGTAGGGGCTGCTCGCGCCGTACGGGGTCGAGCGGCCGCGCAGCCCGAGCCCGCCCAGCGAGGCGACGTGCTGCGCGAGCTCGAGACCGAGCCGCGACTTCCCGATCCCGGACGGGCCGAAGACCGTGACGAGTGCGGGCGGCGCTCGGCGCGACGTCCTCCCAGATCCGTCGTAGCAGCTCTGTCTCGTGCTGGCGGCCGACGATGGGGACTGGCGTGAGCGGCCGCTCGCCGGCCGGCGAGATCGCGCGCAGCGCGAGCCATGCGCGCACGGGCTCGGACTTCCCCTTCGCCTCGACGGGCGGCGCCGGCCGGAACTCGATCGCCGACCGCGTCGCCGAGTACGTCTCGTGACCGACGAGCACCGCCGCCCACGGGCGCCGCGCTCTGGAGCCGTGCGGCGGTGTTCACGACGTCGCCCGCGATCAGCGCCTCGCCGTGCTCCGGGCGCGCCTCGAGCTCGACGATCGCCTCTCCGGTGTTCACGGCGACCCGCACCTCGAGCCCGTCCGTCGAGGCCCACTCCTGGACGGAGAGCGCCGCCCGCACCGCGCGCTCGTGGTCGTCGCCGTACGCGACCGGCGCCCCGAAGACGCCCATGACCGCGTCGCCGATGAACTTCTCCACCCGGCCGCCGAATGACTCGAGCTCGGAGCGGACGCGCTCGTAGTACGGGATGAGGAACGCACGGACGTCCTCCGGGTCGAGGTTCTCCGAGCGCGCGGTGAAGCCGGCGAGGTCGACGAAGACGACCGAGACCACCCGGCGCTCCTCGCTCGTGCCCGCCGACTCCGCGAGCGGAGCTCCGCAGGCGTTGCAGAAGCGGGCCCCGACCGGGTTCTCCTGGCCGCAGTGAGTGCATCCCCGCACCGCGGGAAGCCTACGGTCCGAGCGCGACCGCTGCAGTGTGGGAGACCGTAGAGTTGCGCCGGTGTTCACGACGCGCCCCGAGCTCCGCGGCACCTTCGGGATGGTCGCGTCGACTCACTGGCTCGCGTCACAGAGCGGGATGGCCGTGCTCGAGCGCGGCGGCAACGCGTTCGACGCAGCGGTGGCGACCGGGTTCGTGCTCCAGGTCGTCGAGCCGCATCTGAACGGGCCCGGCGGAGAGGTGCCCGCGATCTTCTTCGCGGTCGAGCGCGACGAGCCCCTCGTCCTCTGCGGCCAGGGGGTGGCGCCCGCGGCGGCGACGATCGAGCGCTTCCAGGAGCTCGGCCACGAGCTCGTCCCCGGGACCGGCGTCCTCGCCGCGTGCGTGCCCGGTGCCTTCGGCGGCTGGCTCCGGCTGCTCCGCGACTTCGGCACGTGGCGGCTCGAGGACGTCCTCGAGCTCGCGATCGGCTACGCGGAGCACGGGTTCCCGCTCGTGCGCGGGATCCGCATGACGATCGACCGGACCGAGTCGCTCCTCGCCACCTGGCCGGGGTCGCGCGACCTCTATCTCCCGGCGCCGGAGGTCGGCGCGCTCTTCCGCAACCCTGCGCTCGCGGCGACCTACCGGCGCATCGTGGAGGAGAGCCGCGGCGGATCGCGCGAGGACGAGATCGAGCGCGCGCGGCTCGCGTTCTACGAAGGCTTCGTGGCCGAGGAGATCGACCGCTTCGTCGCTGCGGAGGGCGGGCTCCTCACCGGAGACGACTTCGCGGCGTGGGAGGCGACGCTCGAGGCGCCCGCGACGCTCGAGTACGGCGGGCTCACCGTCTGCAAGGTGCAGCCGTGGGCGACCGGCCCGGTCGCGCTCCAGCAGCTTGCGCTCCTGCGCGGGTACGACCTCGCCGAGCTCTCCGACGCGGAGTTCATCCACGTCGTCACCGAGTGCGCGAAGCTCGCGTTCGCGGACCGCGACGCCCTGTATGGCGACGGTGCGGACGTCCGTCTCGACATCCTCCTCTCGGAGGAGTACGCGAGCGAGCGCCGCGAGCTGGTCGGCGAGGAGGCGTCTTCGGAGCACCGGCCCGGCTTCGGCCGGCTCCCGCGTGTCGACAGCGGAGCCGAGGCGGGCGTCGGCGCGGGCGAGCCGAGCCGCGGGACGGTCCACTTCGACATCGCCGACCGGCACGGGAACGTGATCTCGGCGACACCGAGCGGCGGCTGGCTCCAGAGCTCGCCGGTCATCCCGGCGCTCGGCTGGCCGCTCGGGACGCGCGCGCAGATGTTCTGGCTCGAGGAAGGGCTGCCGTCGTCGCTCCAGCCCGGCGCCCGCCCGCGGACGACGCTCTCTCCCGGGCTCGCGCTCCGGCACGGGCGGCCGTATCTGGCGTGGGGCACCCCCGGCGGCGACCAGCAGGAGCAGTGGGCGCTGCACGCGTTCATCCGGCACGTCGACCTCGGGCTCGACCTGCAGGCCGCGATCGACGCGCCCGAGTTCCACACGGATCACCTGATCTCGTCGTTCTACCCGCGCGGCTTCGACGCGAGGTCGCTCGCGCTCGAGGGACGCGCGGGCTCGCGGACGGTCGGCGAGCTCCAGCGGCGCGGGCACGAGGTGACGCTGTGGCCGGCCTGGTCGCTCGGACGCGTGACCGCGGTCAGCCGGGAGCCGGACGGGCTGCTGAAGGCGGGTGCGAACCCGCGCGGGATGCAGGGCTACGCAGTCGGGCGCTGAGTTGGGCGAGCGAACGAGGACGTACTCCTGGGAGGACCCGCTCGCGTCGCTCGGAGACCTGGCCGGCACGAACGGCCTCGATGCGATGCGGAAGATGATCGTCGGCGAGCTCCCGCCGCCGCCGATCGCGAGGACGCTGGACTTCCGGCTCGTCGAGGCCGACCACGGCCGCGTCGTCTTCGAGTGCGAGCCGGCCGAGTTCCACTACAACCCGATCGGCTCCGTCCACGCGGGCCTCGCCTCGACGCTCCTCGACTCGGCGATGGGCTGCGCGTTCGTGACGACGCTCGATCCGCTCGTTCCCTGGACGACGCTCGAGCTGAAGGCGAACTTCACGCGCGCGCTCACCGCGGACACCGGGACCGTGCGCTGCGTCGGGACGGTCGTCCATCCCGGCCGCCGCGTCGTCACGACGGAGGCGCGCATCGAGGATCCGCAGGGCCGGCTCTGCGCGCACGCGACGAGCACGATCCTCGTCCTCGGCGGCGACTCGCGCTAACCTGGGCCGATGCGAAGCGACGCGAGAGTCGGCTCCCTGTCCCCGGTACCTCCGCGGCGCCGCGCCTAGGCGAGAACGCGCGCCGCGACCCCTTTCTAGACTCCCGCTCCATGGATCCGCTGTACAAGCCGGAAGGCGTCGAAGCGCGCTGGCAGGAGACGTGGGAGGCCGAGGGCCTCTACGAGGCCGAGCCGGACGCCGAGGGCCCGACGTTCGTGATCGCGATCCCGCCGCCGAACGTCACCGGCGACCTGCACATGGGGCACGGGATGAACGCGTCGATCCAGGACCTCCTCATCCGCTATCACCGCATGCGCGGCTTCAACACGCTCTGGCAGCCGGGCTACGACCACGCGGGAATCGCGACCCAGAACGTCGTCGAGCGCGAGCTCGCGAAGGAAGGGCTCAGCCGGCACGACCTCGGCCGCGAGGCGTTCGTCGAGCGGACCTGGGAGTGGCTCGAGCACTACGGGAAGGTGATCTACGGCCAGCTCCGGCGCCTCGGGGCCTCGCTCGACTACCGGCGCGAGCGCTTCACGCTGGACGAGGGCTACGTGCGCGCCGTCCTCAAGTACTTCGTCCACCTCTACGACCGAGGGCTCCTCTATCGCGACAACCGCATCGTCAACTGGTGCCCGCGCTGCGCGAGCGCGATCTCCGACCTCGAGGTCAACCACACGGACGAGAACGACACGCTCTACACGATCCGCTACCCGCTCGCCGACGGCTCGGGCCACGTCACGGTCGCGACCGTGCGCCCGCCGACGATGCTCGCGGATGTCGCCGTCGCCGTTCACCCCGAGGACGAGCGCTACCGCGAGCTCGTCGGGCAGGAGGCGATTCTGCCCGTCGCGGAGCGGCGGATCCCGATCATCGCGGACGACCGCGTCGATCCGGAGTTCGGCACCGGCGCGGTGAAGGTCACGCCCGGCCACGACCCGATGGACTTCGAGATCGGCCGCACGCACGGGCTTCCGGAGCTCACCGTCATCGGGCTCGACGGGCTCATGAACGACGCCGCCGGCGAGTTCGCCGGGCTCGAGCAGAAGGAGGCCGAGAAGCGGATCGTCGCCAGGCTCCGCGAGCAGGAGCTGCTCGAGTCCGCGGAGCCGTACCGGCACTCGGTCGGCCACTGCGACCGTTGCGGCTCGCGGATCGAGCCGCTGATCACGCTGCAGTGGTGGTGCGAGATGACCGAGCTCGCGGCGCCGGCGATCGCAGCGGTCAGGGACGGGCGCGTGCGTCTTCCGTCCAGAGCGGTACACGAAGATCTACCTCGACTGGATGGAGTCGATCCGCCCCTGGTGCGTCTCGCGCCAGCTCTGGTGGGGGCATCGGATTCCCGTGTGGTACTGCCCGGACGAGCACCTCACCGTCGCCGAGACGGAGCCCGAGGCGTGCGCCGACTGCGGCTCACTGGATCTGCGCCAGGACGAGGACGTCCTCGACACCTGGTTCTCGTCTCAGCTCTGGCCGTTCGCGACACTCGGCTGGCCCGACGACACCCCGGAGCTCCGCGCCTGGTACCCGAACGACGCGAGCTCGACCGACCGCGGGATCATCTTCCTCTGGGAGGCGCGGATGATCATGGCCGGGCTCGAGCTCATGGGCGAGATCCCGTTCCACACGGTCAACATCCACTCCACGATCAACGCGCCGGACGGCCGCCGGATGTCGAAGAGCCTCGGTACCGGCATCGATCCGATGGAGCCGATCGCGCAGCACGGCGCCGACGCGACGCGCTACGGGCTCCTGAAGAACTCGTCCACGCAGGACGTCCGCTACTCGTCCGGCGCGATCGAGGAGGGCCGGAAGCTCGCGAACAAGCTCTGGAACGTGTCGCGCCTGATCCTCCAGCACGCGGAGGGCGTCGCTCCGGCCGCCGAGCCGCGCGAGCTCGAGGAGCGGTGGATACTGGCACGCATCGAGGCGACGCGCGCCGAGGTCGAGGAGTCCTGGGCTCGGTACGAGTTCGCGCCCGCGGTCGCTGCGCTGTACCGCCTCGTCTTCGACGACTTCTGCGACTGGTATGCGGAGGCGGTGAAGCCGCGCCTGTACGAGCGCGAGCCGCAGGCCGTCGCCACCGCGCTCGCCGCGCTCGAGCGCGTGCTCGTCCTCCTGCACCCGGTGATGCCGCACGTGACCGAGGAGATCTGGACACAGCTTCCGGATCGCGGCGCGCGGCTGATCGTCTCGCCCTGGCTGGAGGCGGACGGGCGCTTCGCGGCCGACGCGGGCGCGCTCGACCCGGTGCGCGAGGCGGCGCGGATGTTCCTCCGCAGCGGCGTCGAGGTCGAGCTCGGCTCCGACGACGAGCGCCGCATCTTCGCCACGAAGGTGCGTCCCGACCGGAGACGCGTCGACGGCAACCGCGAGGCCGAGATCGAGCGGCTGCGCAAGGAGGTCGCGCGCGGCGAGGGCATGCTCGCGAACGAGCGCTTCGTCCAGAACGCGCCGGCCGAGGTCGTGGAGGCCGAGCGCGAGAAGCTCGAGCGCTACCGCCGCGAGCTCGAAGCTCTCGGAGGTTCGTAGGGGCGAGGCTTGCCTCGCCCTCGCCGGCGTGTCGCACACGTGAGGGCGACGCAAGCGTCGCCCCTACGATTCCGTCATGACCGCCGCCGAGTGGCTCGACTCGCTCTCGCCCTGGCCGCGCGACGGCTTCGGGCTCGAGCGGATGCGCGAGCTCATGGCCGAGCTCGGCAACCCGCAGTACCGGTACCCGTCGATCCACGTCGTCGGGACGAACGGCAAGTCGACCGCGACGATCACGATCGAGCAGCTGCTCCTCGCCGACGGGCTGTCGGTGGGCGCGACGATCTCGCCGCACGTCACGAGCTGGAGCGAGCGCATCCGCATCGACGGAGCGGAGGCCGACTTCGAACGCACGGTCGCGCGTGTCCGGCTGCCCGCCGAACGGCTCGAGGCGACGCAGTTCGAGATCGTGACCGCGGCCGCACTCCAGGCGTTCGCCGACGCGGGTGTGGACGTCGCCGTCGTCGAGGCCGGCCTCGGCGGCCGGCTCGACGCGACGAACGTCCTCCGCACGGAGGTCGTGCTCCTCACGAACGTCGCGCTCGAGCACACGGACGTCCTCGGCGGCACCGTCGAGGAGATCGCGCGAGAGAAGCTCGCAGTCGCACCACCGAACAGCACCGTCGTGCTCCCCGACAACCAGTTCGTGCGCATGCTCCCGCTGCAGGGGCTCGCGACCGGCGGCGCGCACGAGGCGGCCGAGACGTTCGTCGGCCACAAGCTCGCGCGCATCCCCGCGGCCTCGCTGCCCGGACGGCTCGAGCGGCGCGAGGGCGAGATCCGGGACGGTGCGCACAATCCCGACGGTGTCCGGTATCTCGTCGAGCAACTTCGCCGCTCGGAGCCACGAGACGACTTCACCGTCGTCGTCTCGATCCTCGCCGACAAGGACGCGGATCAGATGCTCCGAGAGCTTCGACGCGTGGGGTCTCGGCTCGTCGCGACGCGGTCCTCGTCCGAGCGCGCGCTTCCGGCCCAGGGCGTCGCCGACCTCGCGCGGGCCCACTTCGACCATGTCGAGGCGATCGAGAGCCCTGTGGAGGCTGTGGCTCGGGCGCACGTTCTCGGGGAGCCCGTGCTCGTGACCGGTTCCCTGTACCTGCTCGGCGATCTCGCCGAGGAGGAGCAGCAGAGGGATCGGCGTACGACATGGCGAAAGTGAGAGAGCGGCTCGCGGTCCTCGCGTTTGCCGTCGTCGTCGTCGCGGGAATCGTGGGAGGATCGTTGGCGCTCGGGTACCTCGTGGGGAAGCTTCTGCTATGACGGTCGCGCCGATGCAGATCCCGATCGCACAGCTCTCCGACGCGCCCGACTGGACGCTCCTCCGCAACCTCGGGCTCGCGTTCGTCGTGATCCTCTGGCTCGCGACGGCGTTCTGGACGTTCAAGGACGCGCGGCGGCGGATCGGAGACCCGTGGCTCGTCGCGCTCGCGACGGTGCTCGGCTTCGTGCTGCCGTTCGTCGGCCCCGTGATCTACATGTTCTTCCGCCCGCCCGAGTACCTCGACGACGTGCACGAGCGGCGGCTGGAGATCAAGGCGATGGAGCAGCGGCTGGCGGAGCTCGACCGGCGGTGTCCGGTGTGCCGGGCGCACGTCGAGCCGAACTACCTCGTCTGCCCCGTCTGCACGACGCGCCTGAAGCAGTCGTGCGGGACCTGCGGGCAGCCGCTCGACGCGCTCTGGCAGGTGTGCCCGCACTGCGCGACCGCGATCGCGACCGCCCTGCCCGCGCTCGAGGACGTCAGCCGCGGGGAGCTTCCCCTGCCGCGTCGGCGACAGTTACCGGAGTAGACCTTCTAGACTCCGCGGCCGACATGGCCCGGGAGACCACGCTCGTCCTCGTGAAGCCCGACGGCATGAGCCGCGGGCTCGCGGGCGAGATCATCGGCCGCTTCGAGCGGCGCGGGCTCGAGCTCCGCGGCGCGCGGCTGCTGCGGGTGACGAAGCCGCTCGCGCGCGAGCACTACGCCGAGCACAAGGGGAAGCCGTTCTATCCCGGCCTCGTCGACTTCATCACGTCGGGCCCGGTGCTCGCGCTCGCGGTCTCCGGCGAGTCGGCGATCTCGGTCGTCCGGACGATGATGGGCGCGACGAACCCGCTCGACTCGGCGCCGGGGACGATCCGCGGCGACTTCGCGCTCGAGCTCTCCGAGAACATCGTCCACGGGTCGGACTCGAAGGCGAGCGCGCGGCGGGAGCTGAAGCTCTTCTTCCCCGACGGCCTTGTCTGACCTCGGCCCGGACGCGCTCACCAACCGCGCGCTCTGGACGCGGAAGAACGCCGAGTACACGGATGGGGATGCGCTTCGCGCGTGGGCGGATGCCGGAGTTCAGGTGGGGAGTCTTCGGTATCCCGGAGGACGAGCTGAACGTTCTCGGCGACGTCGCGGACATCGACGTCGTCGAGCTCGGATGCGGCACCGCCTTCGAGTCCGCGAGGCTCGCCAGACGCGGCGCGCGTCCGGTTGGCGTCGATCCCACGCCGGCGCAGCTCGAGACGGCGCGCCGGTGCATGGCCGAGACCGGGATCGAGTTCCCGCTCGTCGAGGCCGGGCGCCGAGAGCGTGCCTCTGCCGGACGCGAGCTTCGATCTGGCGTTCTCGGAGCACGGCGCGAGCAACTGGGCCGACCCATACCTCTGGATTCCGGAGGCCGCGCGGCTGCTGCGGCCCGGCGGTCGGCTCGTGTTCATACACGGCACGCCGCTGTCCTTCCTCTGCTACCCGGACATCGGCGACGCGACGAGGGAGCTTCAGCGCCCGTACTTCGGCATGCACCGCTTCGTGTGGGACTCGGAGAGCGGCGTCGAGTTCCAGCTGACCTACGGCGGCTGGATCGACGTGCTCCGCGAGGCCGGCTTCGAGATCGAGCGGCTCATCGAGCTTCAGACGCCCGAGGGCGCGGCGAGGCACGAGTACTACGCGGACCACGATCCCGAGTGGAGCCGGAACTGGCCGGCCGAGCAGATCTGGGTCGCCAGTAAGTCCCGGTGACGCTCGACGTCGTCACCGGCGCGTTCTCGTACACGGGCCGCCACATCGCGGAGGAGCTGCTCGCGCGCGGACGGGAGGTGCGCACGCTGACGCGACGTCCCGCGCCCGCCGGCCATCCGCTTGCCGAGAAGGTCGAGGCGAGGCCGTTCGTCTTCGACGGACTCGCTCGTCGAGAGCCTGCGCGGCGCCGACACGCTCTACAACACGTACTGGGTGCGCTTCGAGCGCGGCGAGACGACGTTCGCGCGCGCGGTCGAGAACACGCGCCTCCTCTTCGACGCGGCGAAGCGGGCGGGCGTCCGGCGGGTCGTCCACGTCAGCGTCGCGAACTCGACGTCCGACTCCCCGTTCGCGTACTTCCGCGGGAAGGCCGCGACCGAGGAGGCGTTGCGCGACTCGGGGCTGTCTCACGCGAATCGTCAAGCCGACGCTCGTCTTCGGTCCGGGGGACATCCTCGTCAACAACATCGCGTGGGCGCTCCGGCATGTTCCGGTGTTCCTCGTCAGCGACGGGCGACGACGAGGTGCAGCCGGTGTCGGTGTTCGACACCGCGAGGATCTGCGTCGAGGCGGGGGAGAGCTCGGACGACGTCGCGGTCGACGCCGCCGGCCCCGAGCGCTTGACGTTCGAGGACTTCGTCCGAGCTGATCAAGCGCGCGACCGGCGGGCGTGCCTGGATCCGGCATGCGCCCGAGTCGCGTCTCCCTCGCGACGGCGCGTGTGGCCGGTCTCGTTCTCCGTGACGTGATCCTGACCAGGGACGAGCTCGGGATGCTGAAGACAGGCCTGCTCGTCTCCCACGAGGAGCCGCTCGGCTCCGACAGCTTCCGGGAGTGGGTGCTCGCGAACAGGGACTCGCTGGGGCGGCAGTACGCCTCGGAGCTCGCCAGGAACTTCCGCGGATGAGCGAGCCGCTCGTCCTCGCCTCGACGTCGCCGCAGCGCCGCGCGATCCTCGAGCAGCTGCGAATTCCCTTCGAGGTCGTCGCGCCGTCCTACGTCGAGGACGATCCGCCGGGCCTCGAAGCCGGAAGACCTCGTCCGCACGCATGCGGAGGGCAAGGCGCGCTCCGTCCACGCCGAGGGCCGCGTGACGCTCGGGGTGGACACGGCGGTCGTGCTCGACGGGCGCGTGCTACGGCAAGCCGGCGAATGTGCGGGATGCGGAGCGGATGCTGAACGACCTCTCCGGTCGCACGCACACGGTCGTGTCCGGTCTCTGCCTGCTCGGGCCGGAGCTCGAGCTCGTGCGGCACGCGCTCACGAACGTCACGTTTCGTCCGCTCGCGCCCGAGCTCGTGGCCGCGTATCTCGCGAGCGGCGAGTGGGAGGGCCGCGCCGGTGCGTACGCGATCCAGGGGCTTGGCGGGCGCCTCGTCGAGCGAATCGACGGCGACTACCTCAACGTCGTCGGCCTTCCCGCCGCGCTGCTCGTCTCGCTGCTGGAGCGCCACGTGCCAAAGATGCTGGAAAGTGCGTAGGTAGACTCGGGCCTTCCGATGGCCTGGTTCAAGACCCTGACCGGCTTCGGCGGCCGCGACATGGCCGTCGACCTCGGCACCGCCAACACGCTCGTCTACGTGCGCGGGCGCGGCATCGTGCTCTCGGAGCCGTCGGTCGTCGCGATCGACCAGCGCACGGGCGAGGTGCACGCGGTCGGCGTCGAGGCGAAGCGGATGCTCGGGCGCACGCCGGGGACGATCTCCGCGATCCGCCCGCTCAAGGACGGCGTGATCGCCGACTTCGACGTCACCGAGCAGATGCTCCGCCACTTCATCCAGAAGGTGCACCAGCACCGCTTCGCGCATCCGCGCGTCGTCGTCTGCGTGCCGTCGGGCGTCACCGGCGTCGAGAAGCGCGCGGTCGAGGAGGCGACGCTCTCCGCGGGCGCGCGGCAGGCCTACCTGATCGAGGAGCCGATGGCGGCCGCGATCGGCGCCGGGCTGCCGGTCGCCGAGCCGACCGGGAACATGATCGTGGACATCGGCGGCGGCACGACCGAGGTCGCGATCATCTCGCTCGGCGGCATCGTCGTCTCCCAGAGCATGCGGGTCGGCGGCGACGAGATGGACGAGGCGATCGTCAACCACATCAAGAAGGAGTACAAGCTCCTCGTCGGCCAGCAGACCGCCGAGGAGATCAAGCTCGAGATCGGCTCGGCCTTCCGCCTGAACGACGAGCTCCAGGCCGAGGTGCGCGGCCGCGACATGCTCACCGGGCTCCCGAAGACCGTGGTCATCTCGTCCGAAGAGGTGCGGCGAGCGCTCGACGAGCCGGTGACGCAGATCATCGACGCGATGAAGTCGACGCTCGACAAGACGCCGCCCGAGCTCGCGGCGGACATCATGGATCGCGGGATCGTGCTCGCCGGCGGCGGCGCGCTCCTCCAGGGCCTCGACGAGCGCGTCCGGCACGAGACGCACATGCCGGTGCACCTCGCGGAGAGCCCGCTCACCTGCGTCGCCGTCGGCTCCGGCCGCAGCCTCGAGGAGTTCGACGTGATCCACCGCTCGGCGCGCAGCCGTGCCCGGCGCAACGGCATGCTCCGCTACTAGCGACAGACGCGTCTCCTTCGGCCACGACGCTGCTGTCTCGAACAGACAGCCGCTCCCATGCCGTCCCCGCGGGCGCTCCGTGGCGCGCGAGAACGAGGGACAGACCCCCGTCATGTCCGCCCGGGACGGTGGGAGTGCGTCGAGACTGTGCCGATCGATCCACAGGCTCGGCGACGCACTTCATGAGACTCGACCCTGGGCCCGAGACTCGGAAACCGGCTTCCGCCCTAGCTACACTCGGCTGTCGTGCCCAGAGGACGCAGCGCTCGTTCGGCGGCGCTGGGCGTGACCGTCCGGCGCATCCCGACGACCCCCTTCGGCCACCGCAGCGCCGGCGTGCTGCGCCGCCGGATCGTCATCGGCTGCCTCGTCCTCCTCTCGCTCGTCCTCATCACGCTCTCGTTCCGCGGCGGCGACGACGGCCCGCTCGCCGGTGTCCAGTCCGCCGGATCGACCGCTCTGCGCCCGTTCGCCGTCGGCTTCGAGCGCGTGGCGCAGCCGTTCCGCGACGCGTACGGCTGGACCGACAGCCTCCTCGACGCCCGCAGCGAGGCCGAACGCCTCCGCGCCGAGAACCGCGAGCTCCGGCAGCGCACGATCCAGGCCGAGTTCGCGAAGCAGCAAGCCGAGTCGCTCCGGCGCCTGCTCACGTACGTCGACGGGCCGCGCTTCCCGGAGGACTACGACTACGTCGCTGCCGAGGTCATCACCCGCCCCGGCGGCGCGTTCAACCAGGCCGTTGTCATCGCGGCCGGTGCCGACCTCGGCATCCGCGTGGACGACCCCGTGGTCAACGCGGACGGTCTCGTCGGCATCGTCACGCGAGTGACCGCGCGTACCGCCCGCGTGCAGCTGCTCACCGACCAGGAAGCCGCCGGCGTCGGCGATCGACGTGCGGACCAACGCCGAGGGCATCGTGCTCCACGCGCGCGGGACGCGCGAGACGCTCGTTCTCGACCGCGTGCGCAAGGAGGACGTGGTCCGCCGCCGCGACGAGATCGTCACCGCCGGCTGGCGGGCCGGCGGTCTGAGCTCCGTCTACCCGAAGGGGATCCCGATCGGGGAGGTCACGAGCGTCGGGCAGACGGACACCGACCTCTTCCAGCAGGTGCAGATCGACCCGTACGTCGACTTCGGACTGCTCGACGCCGTCCTCGTGCTCGTCCCGTTGGAGCGGAAGCGGTGACGGTCCCTTCGTCCGTTCGCGGGTCGGCGCTGCTCTTCGTCGCGGTGCTCGTGCAGGCCGTGATCGTCCCGCCGTACCTGTTCTCGGGAGGCGCGCCGGACGTGCTCCTGCTCGTCGTCGTCTCGCTCGGGCTGCTGCGGGGGTCGGTCGCGGGAGCGGGCTACGGCTTCGCCGGCGGCCTCCTCGTCGACCTGCTCACGCTCGAGACGCTCGGCGTCACCTCGCTCGTGCTCACGCTCGCCGGCTTCTGGGCGGGACGCTACGCGGAGACGACGGGGCGCGGGAAGCGGGTCGCGCCGCTCGTCGCCGTCGCCGTGATCACGCTCCTCGCCGCCGTGTTCGCGTTCCTCCTCCACTACCTGCTCGGTGAGGACGTCGTCGCGCGTCACGTGCTCGTGAGCGTGCTCGTGCCCACGTTCGTCGCGAACCTCGTGCTCGCCTACCCCGTCTATCTCCTCGTGCGCGCGGCCGTCCACGAGCGTGAGACTCCGGAACCGGCCCAGAAGGTCGAGGTCTTTGTCTGACGGCGCGTACAAGGAGCGGCGCTCGCCGTCCGAGCGTTTCCTCCCGCCGGACCCCAGGGTCCGCGAGCCGTACCGGCTGACGCCGCCGCTCGCGCTGCGCGTCGGGATACTCGGTGCGGTCGCGCTCGTCCTCTTCGCACTGCTCTTCCTGCGGCTCTGGTCGCTGCAGGTCCTCTCCGGCGAGGAGTACCTGAACGCGGCCCAGAACAACCAGCTCCGGCTCGTACGGCTGGAGGCGCCGCGGGGCTCGATCCTCGACCGGCAGGGTCGCCCGATCGTCTCCAACGTCCCGGGCACGGCCGTCCAGCTCTGGGTCGGCGACCTGCCGAGCAAGGGACGCGACCGGATCGTGCGCCGCCTCGCGAAGGTGCTCAACGTCCCGCCGCGCGACCTCGCGCGCCAGGTCGCCGAGCACGGGCACGACCCGCTGACGCCGATCACGGTCAAGACCGCGGTGGCCGAGGACAAGGTCTACTACCTGAAGGAGCACGCGGCCGAGTTCCCCGGCGTCGACATCGTCCACATCCACCTCCGCGACTACCAGTACAGCTCGTTCGCGGCGCAGATCCTCGGCTACGTGGGGGAGATCTCGCCCGAGGAGCTGAAATCGCAACGGCGCGACGGGTACCGCGCAGGCGACCGGATCGGGAAGACGGGCGTGGAGGCGGCGTACGACACGTACCTCCGAGGCCGCTCGGGCCTCGCGCAGATCCGCGTCGACTCGCTCGGGAACCAGGTGAGCGACCTCGAGCTGAGGCAGGAGCCGCAGGCCGGCAACGCCCTGCGACTCACGCTCGACATCCGGCTCCAGCGGGCTGCCGAGGAGGCGCTCGCGTACGGGATCAACCTTGCGCACCAGAACGAGGACTGGGCGGCGGACGGCGGTGCGATCGTCGCGCTCGACCCCGACGACGGCGCGGTCCTCGCGATGGCGTCGTCGCCCACGTACAAGCCGTCCGTGTTCGTCGGTCGCAGCGACCCCGAGAAGCTCGCCCCGCTGCTCGAGGAGGAATCCGCCCGCGAGGCGAATTACCCCGGCCTGAACCGTGCGATCGCCGGGCTGTACCCGCCGGGCTCGACGTGGAAGCCCGTGACCGCGCTCGCCGGCATGCAGGAGCACGTCTTCTCGGCGTACGGCTCGATCCAGTGCACGCCGGTCGCGTACTACGGGCTCGACCGGCAGAAGTTCGTCAACTGGAACCCGTTCGTGAACCGCCCGATGACCCTGCCGGAGGCGCTCGCGGAGTCCTGCGACACGTACTTCTACGAGATCGGAAACGACTTCTACGAGCGTGGCGCCGAGGGCCGCGTGCGCATGCAGCAGTGGGCCCGCACGTTCGGGTTCGGGCGGCCGACCGGGCTCGACATCGGCGGCGAGGCGGAGGGGCTCCTGCCGACTCCGGACTGGCGGAAGAAGACGTTCGAGACCGACTGGGACAAGGCGTGGAACCCGGGCGACTCGATCCAGCTCTCGATCGGCCAGAAGGACCTGCTCGTGACACCGCTGCAGATGGCCGCCTTCTACGCGATGCTCGCGAACGGCGGGAACGTCGTCACGCCCTATCTCGTCTCCGACGTCGAGCAGCCGCGGGCGAAGGGCTCGCCGCGCGTCGTGCTCCGCCGGTTCGCCCCGGCTCCCCCGAAGCCGTCCGGCATCGACCCGGCCGCGCTCGCAGCCGTCCGTGACGGGCTCTACCTCGCGACGCACGCGAGCGCGGGCACGTCCTCGGGCGTCTTCGCCGAGTACCCGATCGACATCTCCGGCAAGACGGGGACCGCGGAGAAGGTCGTCCCGCTTCCCGGCTATCCGAGCGACCACCTCGAGGACCAGTCCTGGTGGTGCGGCTGGGGGCCCTCGATCGAGGCTCAGATCGTCGTCTGCGCGCTGATCGAGAACGGCGGTCACGGCTCCTCGGCCGCGGCGCCCGCGGCCCTCAAGGTCTTCGAGCGCTTCTTCGGTGAGAAGGCCACGCACATCGTCGTGAAGGAAGTCGACTGATGATCGAGGTCGCCGAGCGTTCGAGCGTCAGCGTCGCGGGCCTGCGCTCCCAGACGCGCCCGCTCGCGTTCCTGCGGCGGCTCGACTGGGTGCTCATGGCGGCGACCTTCGCGCTCGTCGCCTACGGGCTGTGGGTGGTCTCGGGCATCACGCGCTTCGACGTCCCCGGGGACGAGAGCTACTACGTCTTCCGCCAGGCGTTCGCGGCCGGGCTCGGCGTCATCGGCCTCTTCGCGGCGCTGCTCGTGCCCGCCGACGTCGCGCGCCGGCACTGGCGCGTCATCTACCTCGCCACGCTCGGCCTGATGGTGCTCGTCTTCGTCGCGGCCGAGACGGTGCGCGGCTCGAAGCGGTGGCTCGACCTCGGCGTCATCCAGTTCCAGCCCTCGGAGCTCGGAAAGGTGCTGTTCGTCCTCGCGATCGCGGGCTTCCTCGTGGAGCGCGCCGGTCGCGTCACGCGCTGGCGCACGGTCCTGTCCGCGGTCGGGCTCGGCATCGTCCCGATCCTGCTCGTCTTCCTCCAGCCGGACCTGGGGACGGCGCTCGTCTACGGCGCTGCGCTCATGGCTGCGCTCTTCTTCGTCGGCGTCCGCTGGAAGCAGCTGCTGACGCTCGTCGTCACGGTGCTCGTGCTCGCGCTCTCGGTCGTCTGGGTCCTCCCGACCGCGGGCATCGAGGTGCTGAAGCCGTACCAGATGGACCGCGTCGCGGGCCTGCTCGACCCGGATCGCGACCCGAGCGGCCTGACGTGGAACGTCCACCAGTCGAAGACGGCCGTCGGCGCCGGCGGGCTCACGGGCCGTGGGGTCGTGGACGCGAGCCAGACCCGGCGCGACTACCTCCCCGAGCATGCGACCGACTTCGCGTTCGCGTCACTCGCGGAGCAGCGAGGGTTCGTCGGCTCCTCGGTCCTGCTCCTCCTGTACCTGCTCGTCGTCTGGCGCGGGCTGCGGGTGATCACCGTCGCGGGCGATCTCTACGGCGCGGTCGTGGCGGGAGCGCTCGTGTGCGCGCTCCTGTTCCAGGTCTTCGTGAACGTCGGGATGACGATGGGGGTGGCGCCCGTGACGGGCATTCCGCTGCCCTTCATCGCGGTCGGCGGCAGCTCGCTCGTGACGAACCTCGTGCTCGTGGGCGTGCTGCAGGGAATCCACGCGCGCGGCCTGCTCGCCGGGCGTGACGCCCAGTGAACGTCGCCGCGCTCAAGGGGCTCGCGTTGGAAGCTCGAGGCTCCCTGCAAGCCGCCCGAGCCGAGCTCGCAGAGTCGTTGTCGGGCCGCGTCGTCGTCAGCGGGATGCTCGCGGAGCAGCTTGCGCGGGAGCTCGGCGCGGGCACGCGGCCCGGGGCGGTCGTCGTCGACGACGACAGTGCAGGGCGCCGCTGTCGTCGTGCGCGTGATCGCCGGCGAGCCGAGCGACGAGGATGATGCGATCGTCGCGGCCGCGGACCGCGCCGCGATCCCGATCGTCCTCGTGCAGACCTGGCCGCAGGCCGACTGGCGGGCGCCGTTCGTCCTGTCGCCGTTCGTCGTCGAGTGCCGGACCGGGGAGGGGTTTCCCATCTCGGAGATCGCCGGCAAGATCGTGCTCGCCGTCGAGAGCTCGACCGCCCTCGCCGTGCGCGTCCCGGTGCTGGCGGACACGGCCGAGCGCGCGATCGTCCGCTCGGCGGTCGCCCGGGCTGCGCTGCTCGCGCGGAACGGCTTCCCGGGTGCGAGAGCGGGCATCGCCCTCGAGCAGGCGCGGATGCTCGCGCGCCTGCGGGCGCTCGACCCTCCCTCGGAGCCCGATCACCCCGGTGTCGTGGCCGGCGCGGTCGCAGCGACGCTCGCCGCGAGCTACGCGCTCCGGCGCGCCGCGCACGACACGGGACGGGTGCTCCCGGCGCGCGTCTCCGATCCTCTGATCGCAGCGGCCGCAACCTTCGCCCTCGCGCGGGTGCTCCGCGAGCTCAACGCGAGGCTCTGAGCGGGATCCGGCGGTCTGGCGCCGGCCAGACCGCCTGCAAACCCGATACGTCCACTCCGTCCGGTCCCGGACCTAGCATCCGGCGCGAGGGCACTCCGAGACTGGAGGGACGATGGCGGACACCGAGCTGGCCGAGGAGCTCCTGCAGCTGGAGGAAGCCGACGCGTGGTTCGAGTACCTCGAGTCGACGCGTGGGCAGGCCGAGACGCGGTACACAGAGCTCGAGCCGTGGGCATGGGCTCGCCTCGCGCAGCGGCTGCGCGCGGTCCGTGCGCGGCGCTCGCGTCTGCGGACGGCGGCTGCCTGAGCCGGCCGACTGGTAGCCTTCAGGCAGGTCTATGACCGAAGTTTTCACATACATCCGCTGCGCGACCCCGGACGCCCGCACGGCGTCCGTTCTTTCGCGCGCGACAACACAGGGAGAATCACACTTTGGCACTACGTTGGTTTCGCTTCGGAAAGAAGCAAGAGGAAGAGGCCGCGGACACACCCGCGGCAGCGCAGGAGGATTCGCAGGAGGGGGCTCCGCCTGAGGTAGAGGCGGACGAGGCCCCGGAGACGACAGACGCTTCCGAGGCCGCGAGGAAGAGGCGCAGGCGCGGAAGCCGCGGTGGTCGTGGCAGGAAGAAGCCCGGCTCGACCACGGGCGCACAGGCCGCGCAGGGTGCGCAGGCGAAGGCCGAGGCGCCCGACGGCGCCGAGACCCCGGCCAAGGCCGAGCGCGGCCGCGCCGAGCGGAAGCCCGCGCGCTCGCAGGAGCGAAAGACCGATCGCAAGTCCGCACGCAGCCAGAGCCAGCGGCGCCGGACGCCCACGCGGCGCGCCGCGCTGCCGGCGGCGAAGCGCGAGCTCCTCATCTCGGTCGACGTCGGCGAGCAGCGGGTCGCGATCCTCGAGGACGACCGCGTCGCCGAGGTCTACCTCGAGCGGCCCGAGCGGCGCTCGATCGCAGGGAACATCTACCTCGGCGTCGTCGACAACGTCCTCCCGGGCATGGAGGCCGCGTTCGTCGAGATCGGGCTCGAGAAGAACGGCTTCCTGTACGTCGACGAGATCGTCGGCCCCGAGCTCGAGGGCCGGAAGGGCGCCCGGCGGATCCAGGACCTGATCAAGCGCGGGCAGACGATCCTCGTCCAGGCCGTGAAGGACCCGATGAAGTCGAAGGGCGCGCGGCTCACGACCGAGATCTCGCTCCCCGGCCGCTTCCTCGTCTACGTCCCGAACGGCGACGGTTACGGCGTCTCGCGGCGGCTCGAGGACGACGAGCGCACGCGCCTCAAGGGCATCGTCAAGGATCTCGACCCGAAGGGCGGCGGCATCATCGTGCGCACGGCCGCCGAGGGCGCGTCCGCGGAGGACATCGAGCGCGACCTCGTGTTCCTCCAGAGGCTCTGGAAGACGATCGAGGCGAAGGCGAAGGCATCCAAGGCGCCCGAGCTCGTGTACGAGGAGGCGGAGCTCCCGCTCCGTATCGTCCGCGACCTCTTCGCAGGCGACTTCGTCGGCGCGCAGATCGACGACGACCGCACGCACAAGCGGATCGTCAGCTACCTGAAGAAGACCTCGCCGCACATGATCGAGCGCGTCCACCGCTACCGCGACAAGGAGCCGCTCTTCGAGGCCTCGGGCATCGAGCAGGAGATCCGCTCGACGCTCGCGCGCCGCGTCGACCTGCCCTCCGGCGGGTACCTCGTCTTCGACTACGCGGAGGCGTTCACCGTCATCGACGTCAACACGGGCCGCTTCGTCGGCTCGCGCGGGAAGTCGGCGTCGGGCCGGCTCGAGGACACGATCGTGAAGAACAACCTCGAGGCGGTGAAGGAGGTCGTCCGCCAGCTCCGGCTCCGCGACATCGGCGGGATCATCGTCATCGACTTCATCGACATGTCCAACCCGAAGAACCGGGCGACCGTCGAGGAGGCGCTCCGCTCGGAGCTCGAGCGCGACCGGACGAAGACGTACGTCGTCGAGATCTCGCCGCTCGGGCTCGTGGAGATGACGCGCCAGAACGTCACCGACGGCCCGCGGGAGATCCTCACCACGAAGTGCGCGGTGTGCGCCGGCGACGGCTTCGTCGTGTCCGAGGCGACGCACGCGCTCGAGATCGAGCGCAGGCTCCGGGGAATCGCGAAGGGCTCGCGCGTGCAGGCGTTCCGGGTCGCGGTCCATCCCAGGGTGCTCACGCTGCTGGCCGGGCCGGGCGGCAGCCGGCTCGCCGAGGTCGAGGCAGCCGCGCGCCGCAAGTTCTTCCTCGTCCCGGCCGACACCAACGGCCACGTCCATCTCGACCACTTCGAGGTGCTCGCGCAGGGCAAGCTCGACACGCTCGCTCCTCCGGCTCCCGTCGCGGAGGGCGCGTCGCTCGAGGTCAAGCTCGTCGAGGTCGGCCTGTACGACCCGACGGCCGGCGTCGGGAAGCTCGACGGCTACGACATCGTCGTCTCCGGCGCGGCCAAGCTCGTCGGGAAGAAGGTCCAGGCGACGGTCGGCCGCGTCCTCGAAGGTCTCGCGTTCGCAGTCGTGGCCGACTCCGCGAAGCTCCCCTCGCCGATCACGTTCGAGGCCGAGGCGGAGAAGCCCACGCGCGCTCCCGGCCGCAAGGCCGGCGAGACGAAGGAGAAGGACGAGCCGGTGGCCGAGGCGGATCCGGCTCCGAAGGCGCGGGCACGCGCTACCGCGGCACGCAAGCCCGCCGCGAAGCCGAAGCCGGCGGCTCGCGCCGCGAAGGCCGCGGCGCCGGAGACGGCCGAGGTCGAGGAGGTCGAGGCCCAGACCGAGGACGAGGTCGTCGCGGTCGGCGTCGACTCCGAGCCCGCGGCGAAGGACGGCCAGCCGGCAAAGAAGCGCACCCGCCGCGGCACGCGCGGGGGCCGAGGGCGGAAGAAGCCTGCCACTGCCGCTGCCGCCGAAGGCGCTTCTGAGGCTGCGACGGACGACGCGCCCCGGACGACTCCGAAGATCCACGTTCCCGAGCCCGCGCTCGCGCTCGAACCGGACGCGGCCGATGAAGCCGCCGAGCCGGAGGAAAGCGCGGAGACGGCAGACGCGCCCGAGCCGGCAGCGGCCACGGACGGGCAGGCGCCGAAGAAGCGCACCCGCCGCGGGACGCGCGGAGGCCGCAAGCGCAAGAAGCCGGCCGCAGCCGCAGCCGACGGCACACCGGCGGACGGCGACGCGGAAGAGACTGCCGCGGCGATCGCAGTCGTCGCCGACCCCGTCCTCGAGCCCGAGTCCAAGCCCGAGCCCGACACCGAAGCCCCCGACTACGTGCCGATGTCGGAGTGGATCGAGGACTTCGACCGGCGCGCCGGACGCGGCCGCTAGTTCGGTATCATTCCCCGGCTCGCGGGCCGGGTGCCCGCGTTTTGCTGGCCTTTCAGTCGGAGAAGACGTGACCTACGCGATCATCAAGGTTGCCGGAAAGCAGTACCGCGTCCGCGAGGGCGAGCGGCTGCTCGTGGACCGGCTGGCGGAGGAGGACGGCGCGACGTTCACGCCCACCGTCCTGCTCGTCGGCGGGAACGGCGAGCCCGCGCTCGACCCGGATCTCAAGGTGACTGCGAAGGTCCTCGGCGAGGTCAAGGGCCCGAAGATCCGGATCGGCAAGTACAAGAAGCGCACCGGCTACCGCCGCCACACCGGCTTCCGCGCGTCGCTCACGCAGATCGAGATCGAGTCCATCGGCGCCAAGCGCGCCACGAAGAAGCAAGAGCCTTCCGCAGAGAAAGCGACGGCTCCTGCCAAAGCGGCGCCGAAGGCGGCTCCGGCGGCCGAGCCGGAGCCTCAGGCAGACAGGGTCAAGGGCATGCCGGCGGGCTACGAGGACCTGACCATCGCTCAGATCAAGGAGGCCGCGGCGGAGTGGAACCGGCCCATGCTGGAGGCGGCGCTCGAGTACGAGAAGGAGAACGCGAACCGGAAGGGCGCGATCGCGACGCTCGAGTCCGCGCTCGCGGCGAAGGAAGGTGAGTCCTAATGGCGCACAAGAAGGGCCTCGGCTCGTCGCGCAACGGTCGCGACTCCCAGTCCAAGCGGCTCGGGGTCAAGATCTTCGCGGGGCAGCCGGTGAAGGCCGGCATGATCATCGTCCGGCAGCGCGGCACGAAGTTCCGGCCCGGGCCCGGGCACGGGCCTCGGCCGCGACGACACGATCTTCGCGCTGCGGCGGGGACCGTGGAGTTCCGCCGCTCCGGCGAGAAGCGCTTCGTCTCGGTCTCTGAGCCCTCGTCGTAGGGGCGAGGCTTGCCTCGCCCTCGTCTGAGGGCATAGGCCGTGTTCCACGACAAGGCGACGATCCACGTCGAAGCCGGCCGCGGCGGGCACGGCGGGCTCAGCTTCCGGCGCGAGAAGTACGTCCCGCGCGGCGGCCCCGACGGAGGTGACGGAGGCCGTGGCGGCGACGTGGTCGTTCAGCGCGGACCCGGCGCTCCGGGACCTGTCGCGCATTCCGCCGCGTGAAGTGGCTCGCCGCCGGCAAGGGCGGGAACGGCCGGGGGAGCCGCAAGCACGGCGCGGACGGCGAGACCGTCGAGGTCGGCGTGCCCGTCGGAACGCAGATCCTCGACGCCGAGGGCGCGCATCGTCGCCGACCTGACGACTCCCGGCGCGACATTCGTCGCCGCGCGCGGCGGCGGCGGCGGCCGCGGCAATGCCCACTTCGCGACGTCGACGCGGCAGACGCCCCGCTTCGCCGAGACGGGCCTGCCGGGCGAGGAAGACGACCTCGCGCTGCGCCTCAAGCTCGTCGTCGACGCCGCGCTCGCCGGGCTCCCGAACGCCGGCAAGTCCTCTCTCCTGCGCCGGATCTCGAACGCGAAGCCGAAGGTCGCCGACTATCCGTTCACGACTCTCGAGCCGGTCCTCGGGACCGTCGACGGGCCGGACGCGCGACAGCTCACGGTCGCGGACGTGCCGGGCCTGATCGAGGGCGCGGCGGACGGCGCCGGGCTCGGACACGAGTTCCTCGCGCACCTCGAGCGCGCGCGCCTGCTCGTGCACGTGCTCGACGCGTCGGCGGGCGAGCTCGAGGAGCGGTTCCGGACCGATCGACCGCGAGCTCGCGGCCTACGGAGCCGGGCTCGACGAGCGGCCGCAGCTCGTGGTGCTGAACAAGATCGACCTCCTCGCGGAGCCGCCCGTGTTCGAGCTCGCGGACGAGCGGATCGTGGGCGTCGTCGCGACGTCGTGCGCCACCGGCGCCGGCATCGACGAGCTGAAGCGGTTGCTGTTCGAGCTCTGTCCCGTCGAGCCGCCCACGCCGGTCGAGGACGGACCTGCCCGAGTTCCTCGAGTACCGACCGCGCGCCCGCCGCGGCCCGAGGTTCCGGATCCTCCGCACCGACCGCGGCTATCGCGTCGTCGGGACTCCGCCGCCGCAGGACGAGCTCGAGGACGCGCTTCGCCGCGCCGGGGTCAAGCGCGGCGCCGAGGTCGAGCTGGAAGGCGAGGTGCTCGAATGGCAGTAGGGGTTCTGGGAGGCGTCTTCGACCCGCCGCATCTCGGGCACGTCGCGCTCGCGCGCGCCGCGGTCGACCGAGCTCGGCCTCGAGAGGCTGCTCGTTCTCGTCGTCGCAGACCCGGGCCACAAGGACGTGGTCACTCCGGCCGAGACCCGGCTCGAGCTCGCGCGCCTCGCCTTCGCGGACGTCCCGGGTGCCGAGGTCGAGCTCGACCCGCACGCTCGCACTGTCGACTCGCTCGAGGCTCGCCGCTCGACGACGCGACCTTCGTTCTGGGCGCGGACGAGTTCGCCGACTTCGCCGACGTGGAAGCGGCCCGAGCGCGTGCTCGAGCTCGTTCGCCTCGCGGTTGCGAAGCGGCCGGGCGTCCCCGACGAACGGTGCGCGAGACATACGCTACGCCTCTCAGCGCCCGACCGCATCTCGTACTTCGATCTTTCGCCGGTACCGGTTTCCTCGTCGCTCGTGCGCGAGCGCGTCGCACGCGGCGAGTCGATCGACGACCTCGTCCCGCCGCCGGTCGCGGAGGCAATTCGCGCGGCTCGGTCTCTACGGGCCGGCCCGAGTAGACTGGGTCGATCGAGACAGGACGACGACCGACTGACCCCGCTCGAGCAAGCACGCCGAACCGCCGCTCTCTGCCAGGAGAAGCTGGCGACCGACGTCACCATCCTCGACATGCGCGGCGTCTGCGACTTCACGGACTTCTTCGTGATCGCGAGCGGCCGGAACCCGCGCCAGACGAAGGCGATCTACGACGAGGTCGCGGGGACGCTGAAGAAGGACCACCGCCTCATCGCCGCGGGCGATCGGCGGGGCTGCCCGAGGCGACGTGGATCGTCTCCGACTACGGCGACGTCGTCCTGCACCTCTTCACGCCGGACACGCGGAGCTTCTATCGCCTCGAGGAGCTCTGGAGCGACGTCCCGTCGGTCGAGCGGCCGCGAGCTAGCGGTCTGACGGACGCTAGACTGAGGCCTCGTTGGGGCCATAGCTCAGTTGGGAGAGCGTCTGGCTGGCAGCCAGAAGGTCGCCGGTTCGAGCCCGGCTGGCTCCATCCTCCACTCCGCGCCGACGGCAGACTAGCCGCGTGTCGGCCGATCTCGTTCCTCGTATCGAGCGGGTGCTCGACGAGCGCGCTCGCAAGCACGTCGGGATCGCCGTCGGCGTTCGCCGCGGCGGCGAGACCGCGCTCGTCGGACGCGGACGCGTTGCCGACGACCGGCCGCACGCTCCCGACGAGCGGACGATCTTCGAGATCGGCTCGATCACGAAGGTCGTCACGGCGACCCTCCTGGCCGACCTGGCGCGCGAGGGCCTCGTCGCGCTCGACGACCCCGTCCAGCGCCACCTGCCCGACGGCGTCGTCATCCCGGTTCGGGGCCGCCCGATCACCCTCGCCGACCTCGCGACGCACACGTCCGGGCTGCCGCGGCTGCCGAAGGGCCTTCTCTGGCGGGCGCTCCGCGAGGGCGCGAACCCGTATGCGAGCTTCACCGTCGACGACCTTCGTGCCGCGATCCCGGTGACGAAGCCGCGGCGCGAGCCCGGCCGGAAGTTCAGGTACTCGAACTACGGAGCCGGCCTGCTCGGGCACGTGCTCGCCCTGCGCGCCGGCACGAGCTACGAGGAGCTCGTCGCGCGGAGGATCACCCGCCCGCTCGGCATGACCGACACGTCGATCGCGGTCCCGGACGACAAGCTCGACCGCTTCGCCGAAGGTCACAGCCGTCGCGGCAAGCCCGTGTCGAACTGGGATCTTCCGGGGCTCGCGGGCGCGGGAGCGCTCCGCTCGACGGTCACCGACCTCCTGACGTTCCTCGACGCGCACCTGGGCACGGCGCCGCCCGGGCTCGCGGAGGCCGTACGCCTGACCCACGAGCCGCGCGCAAGCCGCCGTGCGCTGTCGGTTGGGCTCGGCTGGATGATCCTGCCCGTCGAAGGCCAGCCTGGTCCCGCGGTCTGGCACGACGGAGGCACCGGCGGCTTTCGCAGCGTCGCCGGCTTCGTCGCGGAGCCGGGAACTTCTGTCGTCGTGCTTTCGAACTCGTGCCGTCCGGTCGACCGGATCGGCCTCGAGATCCTGAAGTCGATCGGTGCGTGACCGTGTCTATCGCGCCGGCTGCAGTTCGTCGTATTGAATGACAGAGCGGCGAGGGCGACGCCCTCGACCGCAAACGGACGAGAAAGGAGAGGGCAATGTCAGGACAGATGGTTCACGTCGAGATTCCCGCCGGCGACACCGGGAAGGCGCGCGAGTTCTGGGGCGGGCTCTTCGGCTGGGAGTTCCAGGCGTTCGAGGGCAGCCCGTCGGAGTACCACATGACGCGGTTCTCCGACACGCAGGGCGGCGCGATCATGGGCGCCGAGAGCGACAAGCGCGGGCCGCGCGTCTACTTCGACGTCGACGACATCAACGCGGCGACGTCCCGCGTCGCCGAGCTCGGCGGGAAGGCCGGCGAGGCCTTGCCCGTCCCGAGCATGGGCTGGTTCGCGGTCTGCGGCGACACCGAGGGGAACGAGTTCGGGCTCTGGCAGAACGATCCGAACGCGCCCGGCGGGCAGGGCTAGCCGAACGCGACGAGCTGACGAGGGGCGGCGCCGGAGGCGGCGTCGCCCGCGCGACCCGTCCCGTGAGACGGTCGTTGTGCGCTAGAACCCAGTGCAACGACTCCGAAAGGGACGGACATGCCTTTCTACCAGCGTCGCGGGGACGTCCCGCGCAAGCGGCACATCGTGTTTCGGGAGAACGGGAGGCTGCTGACCGAGGAGGTCATGGGCCTCGAGGGCTTCACCGGCAACGAGTCGATCCTGTACCACCTCGAGTCGCCCTGCCGCGTGAAGGAGCTCGGCGACTTCACGCCCGATCGAGCGTGAGGAGTGGGTCCCCGAGGCGCACGCGCACCGGCGCATGAACACGTACGACGTCGACCCGACCGGCGACGAGATCAGCGGGCGGCGGACGCTCATGTGGAACTCCGACGTCGAGATCTCGCTCTGCCGGCCGGACTCGTCGATGGACTACTTCTTCCGGAACGGCGAGGGCGACGAGGTGATCTTCGTCCACGAGGGCTCCGGGAACGCTCGAGACGACCTTCGGGGACGTGCCCTACAAGGAAGGGGACTACGTCGTCGTCCCGCGCGGCACGACCTACCGGTTCGTGCCCGAAGGGCGAGCAGCGCTACCTCGTCTTCGAGACGCCGGGCCTGATCGAGATCCCGCGCCGCTACCGAAACCAGTACGGCCAGATCCTCGAAGGCGCGCCGTACTACCACCGCGACATCCACCCGCCTGCCGAGCTCAAGACGCACCGCGAGCGCGGCGACTCTCCTCGTCAAGGTGCGCGTCCGCGGCGGGTACCAGGACTACGTCCTCGACTACCACCCGTTCGACGTCGTCGGCTGGGACGGCTACCTCTACCCGTGGACGTTCTCGATCCACGACTTCGAGCCGATCACCGGCAGGATCCACCAGCCGCCGCCCTCGCACCAGACGTTCCAGGGGCCGAACTTCGTCATCTGCTCGTTCTGCCCGCGCCATCTCGACTTCGATCCCGGAGGCGGTGCCGATCCCGTACCACCACAGCAATCTCCAGTCGGAGGAGATGATCTATTACGTCTCCGGGAACTTCGGCTCGCGCAAGGGCATCTCGGTCGGCTCGATCACGCTGCACCCGTCGGGGCTCCCGCACGGGCCGGCGCCGGGCCTGGCTGAGCGGGCCCTCGGCGTTCGCGGAGACGACGGAGCTCGCCGTCATGTGCGACACGTTCCGCCCGCTCAAGCTCTCGACGCTCGCGCGCGACCTCGACGACGGCAACTACGCCCTGTCCTGGTACGAGCCCCCGTCCGAGGAGCCGGATCTCGCCGGCGTGACGAGCCACCTGTAGATCGGTTGGACGCCGACCGCTTCCTCCGCGAGCTTCCCGCGCTCTTCGACGACTTCCCGCGCTCGGAGCACCCGCGCGACCGCCGCTTCGAGCCCGTCGTCGAGACGGTCGAGAACCTCGCGTCGGAGAACGTCCTCGCGCTGCTCAACCTCGCCGCCTCGCTCATCGAGCCGGACGAGGCGTACGTCGAGGTCGGCGTGTACCACGGCGCGAGCCTCATCGCGTCGATGCTCGGCAACGACGGCAAGCGTTTCGTCGGCATCGACAGCTTCGGCTTTCGTGACGCGAGCCTGGAGAGGGTCGAGGCGAACCTCGAGCGGTTCGGTGTGCCTCGGCCGGAGCTCCTCGTCGGCGACGCGTTCGAGCTCGTCCCCGGCGGCGCCCTCGACGGGACGAAGATCGGCGCTCTGGTACTACGACGCTGCCCACGACTACGACTCCCAGGTCGAGGGGCTGCGCATGGCGGAGCCGCTGCTCGCGCCGGGTGCGCTGATGATCGTCGACGACACCGACTGGGAGCGCGTCGACCGGGCGATGGACGACTACCTCGCCGCGCAGCCGCGCGCGACGCGGATCCTCGCGATCGACGGCAAGACCCGTGGCTTCCCGCAGTGGTGGGAAGGGATGCAGGTCCTACGCTGGGACGCGTAGGACCTGCTGTCCCGAACGAGAGGTCAGGTTCCGCGGATCGAGAGCGTCCGCGTGGCGCTCATCCCGTTCCCGTCGCTCAACGAGAACGTCGCCGTGTACCTCTGACCCTTGGCGACCGTGAAGTCGAGGCGCACGGGGAGCGTGCAGTCCGCGCGGAGGGCCGCGGGCTGTGAGCCTGCCGCGACCTGGCTACCGCCGCGCATGACGCGCCACGACACCTCGATCATCGCGCCCGCCGCGTGCCCGCCGCAGTACTTCCGGGCGGCAACGAGGACCTGCGGCGACCGCGTTCCACGCTTGAACGTGTGGACGGCGTTTCGCGCGTCCAGAGGACGGGCGCTCGACGAGAACCTCGACGGCGACGGGTTCTTGGCCGCGCCCGACGACGTGTAGAGCCCGGACTCCCACGGCTGTCCCGGGTCGTCCTGGTACACGAACCAGATGAACATCCCGACGAACGGGTAGTTCCTGGCCAGCGTCAGCGAGCGCTTGATGTACGTCGCCTGGGTGGAGTAGGGGACGCCGAACCGGTCCTGCGGCCTCGTCTGGTGCCCGTACTCGGTGATCCAGATCGAGAACGCCTTGCCGCGGAACCACCGCTTCAGGCTCTTGTTGAACTGCGGAAGCGAGCCGAGCGAGACGTTCGGCCACTTCACGACCTGCGACGGGGCGGAGTTCGGGTGGAACGGATACGGATGGTGCGCCCACGCGTCGAACCGGAGGTTGCGGTTCGCCTTCGCGACGAGCTCGGCGAACTTCCCGGGCGAGTGCGTGTCCGAGAGACCCTTGACCCGCTTGTCGCGCCCGCGGGCCGAGGTCTCGCCGATCGCGACCTTCGCGAGCGGGTTCCCGGCCTTGATCCCCGCGAACCCGGCGGCGGCGAGCTTCGCGTAGTTCCTCGGGGCGATCGACTTCCCCTTGCTGTTGAACTGCGGCGTGAGGAAGAGGTTCAGGTTCGGCTCGTTCCAGATCGAGAAGAACCGGACGAACGGGATGTTGGCGTTGCGTCCGGAGTAGCGGGAGGCGATCGCCTGGGCGAACGCCCGGAAGTCGGAGACGCGCGTCGGCATCACGTTGTGTCTCTTGCCCCCGTTCGCCCAGCCGGGCGTGCCCGAGATCGTGAGCATGACCTCGAGGTCGTGCTCCTGCGCCGTGCGCACCGCCTCGTCGATGTCGCCGAAGTTGTACGCCTTGTCGAACGGGTCGGTCGCAACAGACGGCCGCTGCTTCGCCACCTCGTTCCACCCGATGAGAAGACGGATGATCGTGGAGCCGTTCGTGGCGGTCGACTCGATCCGCGTGGCGCGGTTGTCGGCCCACCGGAAGCTCGGGTCGTCGTGGAAACCGACCCACATCCTCTCGGCTGCGTAGGCGGTTGGAGCGGCGAGTGCGCTGAGGACGAACAGGGCAAGGACGATGCGAACGATGCGTCGCACGAAACCTCCTTTTACGCTTGCGAGCGGCGGAGCGGGTCGAGTGGGCCGCGAACGATCACGGCACCGTAGCGGCTCGGACCTGACGTTGCGGTGAGGACCGCCCTTACCGGGCGTCGGGTGGTGGCGTACGCGTTCTAGACTCCCTGTATGAGGTCGGTATCCCTTTGGGAGGGGATCTTCATGCTCGTCATCCTCAAGATCCCCATGGTCTACCTCGCCGTGGTCGTGTGGTGGGCGATTCGGGCGGAGCCGCACCCGGGCGGGGGATCCGAGCCCGCGCGCGCGTTCGTCCCGCTCACTCCGTGCGGCTGGGACGACTGGCGGCGCGGGCGCGGCGCCGCGTCTCGGCGGCCGCTGCGGCCCATCCCGCACGGGCCGGGAATGCGGCCGGTACGCCGCCCGCGGGTGGGGGCCGCGTGAGCTCCGTTCCGTACCGCCAGCACGACCGCGTGGCCGGCTTCCTGTGCGCGTTCTCGTTCGCGCTCTCGGGGATCGCGCTCGCGCGGCACCCCGGGTTGCTCGCACCGGTCGCGATCGTCATCGGCCTCGTCGCCGCGCGCATGACCGTCGCGCACCGCACGCTCGCGGCCGTCGCCGTCTTCGCGGGCGCGCTCGCGTTCTTCGTCGGGATGATCGTCGCCATCTCCACCGACTCGCCGCTCTACTGACGTGTCGGGCTCCTCGCAGATCTCGGGCCTGAACGCGGGGTACGTCGGCCTCGTCCTCGAGCAGTACCTCGAGAACCCCGACTCCGTCGACCCGGCCTGGCGCGCCCTCTTCGAGGAGGCGGACGACGAGGTTCTCGCGGCGCTCCCCGGCCTCTCGCGGCTTGTCGGCACGCGTTCGTCCGACGACGGGAACGGCGCCGCTCCGGCCGCGGTCGCGCCGCCCGGCGCCTACTCGCGGAGCCCGCACCGCCTGCCCCGCCTCCCGTCGCGACCGAGGCGCCGGTCGACACCGACCTCCTGCGCGCCGTCGCCGCCTCGGTGTCGCTCGTCAAGGCGATCCGCATGCACGGCCACCTCGGTGCGCGGCTCGACCCGCTCGGCTCCGAGCCGCCCGGCGATCCCGCACTCGAGCCGGAGACCCTGGATCCGCCGCTCACGCCAGAGGTCCAGGCGCAGATCCCCGCGGGCGTGCTCCGCCTGTACGTCGAGGGCGAGACGCTGCGCGAGGCGCTGCCGCACCTGCGCGAGGTCTACATGGGGACGATCGCGTACGAGATCGAGCACATCTCGGACCACGCCGAGCGCGTGTGGCTCCGCCACGCGATCGAGTCGGGCCGCTTCCGGCAGCCGCTCCCGCCCGAGGAACGCCGCGAGCTGCTGCTGCGCCTTGCCCAGGTCGAGGCGTTCGAGACCTACCTCCGGCGCGCGTTCATCGGGCAGAAGCAGTTCTCGATCGAAGGCCTCGACGCGCTCGTCCCGATGCTCGACGAAGCGGTAGAGACCGGCGCCGCGGGCGGCGCGCACGAGGTCGTCGTCGGGATCGCGCATCGCGGCCGGCTGAACGTCCTCGCCCACACGGTCGGCCGCTCGTACGCGTCGATCCTGCGCGAGTTCGAGGGCGAGCGGTCGCTCGACGCCCTCGTCGCGGACCCGGAGGGCGGGACCGGAGACGTGAAGTACCACCTCGCGGCCTCCGAGTCGCGGATGACCGAGGCCGGCGAGGTCCAGGTGACGCTCGCGGCCAACCCGAGCCACCTCGAGGCCGTCGACCCCGTCGTCGAGGGGCTCACGCGGGCCGAGCAGACCGATCGCTCGTCCGGCGCGGGGATCCACGACCCGACGGTCGCGCTGGCCATCCTCATCCACGGCGACGCCTCGTTCGCCGGGCAGGGCGTCGTCGCCGAGACGTTCAACCTGCACGCCGTCGACGGGTACGCGACCGGCGGCACGCTGCACGTGATCGCGAACAACCAGATCGGGTTCACGACCGACCCCGCCGAGGGCCGCTCCACGCGCTACGCGAGCGACCTCGCGAAGGGCTTCGACACGCCGATCATCCACGTCAACGCCGACGACCCCGAGGCCGCCGTCTCCGCGATCAGGCTCGCGCTCGCCTACCGCGCCGAGTTCGGCCACGACGTCGTCGTCGACCTCATCGGCTACCGGCGGTTCGGCCACAACGAGCAGGACGAGGCGGCGTACACGCAGCCGCTCATGGCCTCGCGCATCGAGCAGCAGACGCCAGTGCGGGAGTCGTACGCGGCGCGGCTCGTGGCCGAGGGAGTCATCTCCGAGGACGAGGCCTCGACGCTGCTCGATCGGACGATCGAGGCTCTCCGCGAGGTGCACGACCAGCTGCGCGCGTCGTTCGCCGAGCCGGAGCCGCCGGGCGAGCAACGCCGGCGGCCCGACACCGGCGAGGCCGTGGTCACCGCCGTCCCGGCCGAGCGCCTGCGCGAGCTGAACGAGCAGCTGCTCACCGTCCCCGACGGCTTCGAAGCCAACCCGAAGCTCGCGAAGCAGCTCGAGCGACGCCGCGAGGCGTTCGACGAGGGCGGCATCGACTGGGGCCAGGCCGAGGCGCTCGCCTTCGCGTCGCTGCTCGAGGACGGCATCCCGATCCGGCTCTCGGGGCAGGACACCGAGCGCGGGACCTTCTCGCATCGCCACGCGGTCCTGCACGACGCGCGCACGGGAGAGATGCACACGCCGCTCCAGGTGCTCGCGAAGTCGGCCGCCGCGTTCGAGATCTACAACTCGCCGCTCTCGGAGTTCGCCGCGCTCGCCTTCGAGCACGGCTACTCCATTGCCGCTCCCGACTGCCTGGTGTTGTGGGAAGCACAGTTCGGCGACTTCATCAACGGCGCCCAGATCGTCGTCGACCAGTTCATCGTCTCCGGCCGCTCGAAGTGGGGTCAGACGTCACGGCTCACGCTGCTCCTGCCGCACGGCTACGAGGGCAACGGCCCCGAGCACTCGAGCGCGCGGCTCGAGCGCTTCCTCCAGCAGGCCGCGCAGGAGAACATCCGGGTCGCGAACGTGCACGACCGCCGCGCAGTTCTTCCACCTGCTGCGACGGCAGGCGCTCGACGCGACCGCGCGCCCGCTCGTCGTCATGACGCCGAAGGGCCTCCTCCGCCTGAAGCAGGCGACGTCGACGGCCGACGACCTCGCGCTCGGCTCGTTCCAGCCCGTGCTCGACGAGCCGAAGGCCGACCACGACTCGATCCGGCGCCTGATCCTGTGCAGCGGGAAGATCTACTACGACATCGCCGGTCACGAGCTCCGCGGCCTCTCGGAGACCGCGGCCGTCGCGCGGATCGAGCTGCTGTACCCGTTCCCCGTCGATCCCGTCGGCCGGCTCGTCGCCTCGTACCCCGAGCTCCGGGAGATCGTGTGGGCCCAGGAGGAGCCGCAGAACATGGGCGCCTGGCGCTCGATCCGCCACCGCCTCGAGGAGGCCGCCGGGCACGCGCCCCACGTCGAGAGCGTCCAGTACGTGGGTCGCCCGTGGCGCGCGAGCCCGAGCGAGGGCTACCCGACGCTCCACCACCGCGAGCAGGACCGGATCGTCCGCGAGGCGCTCGGCTTCCGGGGAAGTCCCTAGCGAGGGCTTGCGCGTCGCGCGCCGCGCGGCGTGAGAGGCGATACGCGGCCCGTGGCGGCTGGCGAGCCTGAGCGCCTGCTGACGCTGGCGCGCCGGCAGCCTGCGCCACACGCGGTACAGGAGCATGAAGAGCGTGAAGAGCCGGATGAGCGGCACACGGAGACGATAGCGTCCGCACCCCATCGCTCGGGCCCCCGACGCCTCCGCTAGACTCCGACCCTTCGGAGACCGCCCCATGACCGAACTTCAAGACCACGCAGTCGATACGGACACCCTCTTCGCCGAGGCGATCCGTGACCACCTCGACCTCAAGGCACGCAACGCGGGACTCGACGGCGACATGCCGCTCGACCGCTACCTGAACGGCGACGTGCTCGAGAACCACCCGCTCTTCAAGAGCGAGGAGCAGGCACGCATCGAGGAGACGCTGGACGGCGAGATCCCGGCCGTCGAGCTTCCTGCCGAGCGCGCGCTGTGGCCCGGTGAGGAGAAGACGGTCGAGGACGTCGACGGTGTCGAGGGAGCCGCGCTCGACGAGACGCTGTGGACGGGCCGTCCCCGGGACTTCGACTGGGGCGACTGAGTCGCCCTGCGTGATCCCGGTCGAACCTCTGCGGCAGTGACCCCGACGGCGCCAGCCGTGGGGTCGGACGAGCGCCTGCGCCGCTACGCGGAGCTCGCAGTGCGCGTCGGCGCGAACGTCCAGCCGGGCCAGGACGTCGTCGTCACGTGTCTCGTCGAGCACGCCGAGATCACGCGCGCGATCGTGCGCGAGGCGTACCGCGCCGGCGCGAGCCACGTGATCGTGCTCTACGGCGACCTCCACCTGCGCCGCGCCGCGATCGAGCTCGGGCCGGAGGACGAGCTCGGCTGGTCGCCTCCGTACCTGCTCGACTGGTACAAGCGCTGGGGAGACGAGCACCCCGCGATCATCGCGCTCACCGGGAATCCGACCCCCGAGCTCCTGTCCGACCTCGACCCCGCGCTCGTCGGCAAGGCCGAGCCGAAGGAGCTCCGCGCGGTCGGTCTTCAACACATCACCGGTCGCAACGTCAACTGGACCGTCGTATCCGCGCCGAACGAGGGTTGGGCGCGGCAGGTCTTCGGCGAGCCGGACATGGAGCGGCTCTGGGGCGCCGTCGCCACCGCGACCCGGCTCGACGCGGAGGATCCGGTCGCGGCCTGGAAGGAGCACGCCGAGCGGCTCGCGACCCGCGCCGCCGGGCTGAACGAGCGCGGCTTCGACGCGATTCGCTTCCGCGGGCCCGGAACCGATCTCACGCTCGGGCTCAACCGGGGCGGGGTGTGGGACTGCGCGAGCGCCGAGACGGTCACGGGCATCCCGCACGTGCCGAACCTCCCGACCGAGGAGGTCTTCACGAGCCCGGACTGGCGGCGCGCCGAGGGGACGGTGCGCTCGACCGCGCCCCTGATCGCGGCTGCGACGAGGGTCGACGACCTCGAGCTGCGGTTCGAGAACGGGAAGATCGTCTCCGTCGAGGCGTCGGCCGGCGCAGACATCATCCGCCAGCAGCTGGCGACCGACGAGCAGGCGTCCTCTCTCGGCGAGCTCGCGCTCGTCGACGGCACGTCGGCCGTGAAGCGCACCGGCCTCGTCTTCCACGACACGCTCTTCGACGAGAACGCGACCTGCCACCTCGCCTTCGGGGCCGGCTTCCCGCTCAGCGTCGAGGGCGGCGGCGAGCTCTCCCGCGACGAGCTGCTCGAGCGCGGCGTGAACGTCTCCGGCGCCCACACCGACTTCATGGTCGGCGGGCCCGACGTGGACGTGGACGGGCTCGACGCGGACGGCTCGGCGACGCCGATCCTCCGCGACGACGTCTGGCAGCTGGCGTAGCTGCTGCCCTCGCGCACGTCCTGTGCGCAAATTGGCGCACTCTTGTGGTCTTTACAGTGCCAGGCACTGTAAAGACGCGGCCGAATACGGCTCAACCATGCCGTTTTGCACCGTACCGGCACGCGAATGTCAGGGCTGACCTTGACAAGACAGCGAGTGATGATGTCATAGTGCTGTCACGATGCAACTCGATGACCACATCCAGGCGATCCAGCAGGACCTCGCCAACACGGCCAATCTCGGCGACGAAGCCATCGCCGCCGCCGCTCAGAGGCTCATCGAGACGCTCGGCTCGACCCTCCACCTTCGCCTCCTCGACCTTCTCGGCGAGGCGACGCTCGAGATCAGCGGCCAGCTCGGCTCCGGACGCGTCGAGGTCCGCCTCGCCGGACGCGAGCCCGAGCTCGTGGTCATCACGGAAGACGTCGAGGACGACGTGCGCGTCGCCCCCGGCGAGGAGTACACGGGCCGCATCACGCTTCGGCTTCCCGAATCGCTGAAGATCGCGATCGAGACCGCAGCGGCCGCGGAAGGAATCTCGACCAACGCCTGGCTCGTGCGCAATCTCGCGCGCGTCGCCTCGCCGCGCTCGCATAAGCGCGGCAGGAACCGCCTCCAGGGCTATGCCCAAGGCTGAAAGGAGAACCATGCTTCTCGCGCCCATCCCCTTCGAGTACGCCAAGCTCCTCGACCCCGGCGACCGGATTCGCAAGCCGACCAAGCCGGTGACCACCAGGCGGGTCCGCGGCGACCGCAAGGCCTAGGTCACGAGGATGGAAGTCTTCGACACTCCCGGGAGCGTCTCCCTCCGGTTTCGGCTCCCGAGTGGACGCGTCGTGGTCACGACGGCCGACCAGCCGCAGACGAGCGTCGAGCTCAAGCCCATCGGCCGCCGTGGCCCCGACGCGATCGAGAACGTCGAGGTCACGTGCCAGGAGCACGCCGGCGGCCACGTGATCACGGTCGACGAGAAGGAGCGGATCCGCTGGGGCCCGATCCGGATCAGCTGGGGCGGCGACGTCGAGGTTCGCGTCGTCTGCCCGCACGGTGCCGATCTCGACCTCTCCGCCGGTTCCACCGATCTTCGCGTCACCGGCGAGCTGGGCGAGGTCTCCGCGCGCTCCGCGAGCGGCGACATCCGGCTCGAGAAAGTGACCGACAAGCTCGCCGTGAAGACCGCGAGCGGGGACATCTCGATCGACGTCGTCGAGGCCGGCGGCTCCGCCGCCACCGTCTCCGGTGACCTCGGCGTCCGCCGGATCGAGGGCGCCCTCAACGCCCGGTCCGTCTCCGGCGACGTCCGCATCGGCGCCGTGCAGGCGCCGCTCATGCTCTCGACCACGTCCGGCGATGTGGAGCTCGAGAAGGTCGAGAACGGGGACGTTCGGGTTCAGTCCGTGTCCGGCGACATCAAGATCGGCGTCGGCAGCGGCACGCGAGTCTTTATCGACGCCGCCTCCGTCTCCGGCGACCTTCAGTCGGAGCTCGGCGTCATGGACGACGAGCCGACCTCGGAGGAGGCCGACGATGACGAGCCAGGGGAGGTCGTGCCGCTGCACCTGAAGACGGTCAGCGGCGACGTGAAGATCGTGAGCGCGGCGCGGGTCTCCGCGTAGCGCCGGTTCTCAACCCGCGCGAACGAGCTCGACGACGTCGTCCGCGCGCCCCTCGCGCAGCAGCTCGTACACCCGTCCCTCGCTCCCGAGGCCGCGCCTCGCGGTCATGATCGTGAACAGCTTCGCCTCGTCGAGGCCGGTCTCGCGCGCCGCTCGCACGATCCGCGGGATGCTCGGGAGCGGGTTGCGCCCGTCGAACTGCCACGGCGGATAGAGCCACGTCGGTGGAGCCCGGCTCGCGCACGGCGATCAGCTCGCCGTCGCGCCGCATCGCGTCGATCGTCCCCGGCTCCATCGCAAACCGCACGGCGAGCCAGGTGGCGGGCTGGCAGCCGGCATAGCGCGCGTCGGAGGTCGTGCTCACGTCGCTCCGGAGCCTAGCCGCGGGGTCAGGCTTCGCCTGACCCGGCTAGCGACAGCCGCGCGACCATCGCCTCCCAGATCTCGGCGTCGCCACCGCCCTCGTGGCTCGTGACGACCCGACCCTCCGCGTCGACGAGGACGAAATGCGGCTGGTAGTCGGCGCCGAGCTTCCGCGCACGCTCTCGCTCCGGATCGTGGATCGACGGCCACGTCCACCCGTACTCCTCGACGAACGCACGGCCCTCGTCAGGAGTGTTGGCGACGTCGAGCCCGAGGTACTCGACCTCGGGGTGACTCTGCTGGAACTCTGCGTAGGCGACCGCCTCGCTCTGGCACGTGCTTCACCATGCTGCCCAGACGTTCACGAGCACCGGACGGCCGCGGAAGTCCGCGAGCGAGAGGCGCTCGCCGTCGAGCGTCGTGCCCTCGATCGCGGGAGCGGGCGGCCGGCTCGACTCGCGCGGCGGCGGCGCGGTCTCGGTCGTCGTCGTGGTCGGCGGAGCCGCCTGATCGCCGCTCTCGCTGCCGCATCCGGCGGCGACGAGCGCGAACAACGCGACGATGACCACCGGCGCACGCACGCGACCACTGTAGCCCTCGCCTCCAACAGCCGATACCGGAGACATGCGGCGACTCATCCTCTTCGCGTGCGCGCTCGCACTCTTCACTGCCGCCTCCACGGCGGGGGCGGCGCCGACTCGTTCCTGGGCCGCGACCGAGATCAAGGCCGTCGTCGAGGCCGGCCTCATGGCGCCGAGCGTCGGCGAGTTCCGGCCCACCGATCCGCTCACGCAGAGCGAGCTCGCGATCGTCCTCGCCTCCTTCGGCCTCGAGATCTCGGCGCCCGAGCCCAACCGCCTCGTCACGCTCCGCGAGCTCGACGCGAAGCTCGTCGCCACCGCCGGGATGAAGCAAGAGGCGCACGGCCTCAAGCTCGCGATGGTCTACGCGGGCCTGACGCCGGGAACGTGGTTCGGCACGGAGTCCGTCGCGCGCCTGCTCGGCTTCCGGATCAACCACACGAAGGACCAGGAGCACCTCGAGCTCCAGCTCAACCAGCCCGCGACGCGCGCCGAGGCGGCGTACTCGATCGCGCGCCTGCTCGAGCTCGACCTCGAGGAGATCATGGAGGTTCGCGAGACCGTCGAGTCCTTCGCCCTGCCGGCGATGACGCCCGTGCAGCGGACGCTCATCGGGCGCGCGGCGAAGTTCGTCGGCACGCCGTACGTCTGGGCGGGCACCTCCGAGCGCAAGCAGAAGCTCGCCGGCAGGATGCAGCCCGGCGGCTTCGACTGCTCCGGCTACGTCTGGCGCGTCTACAAGCTCGAGCCGACCGCCGGCGCGCCCGCGCTCGCGACCAAGCTCAAGGGCAGGACGACCTACGAGATGAGCGCCGAGATCGGCAAGAAGGCGCGGATCCCGCTCGAGAGGCTCCAGCCGGCCGACATCGTCTTCTTCGGCGACCGCGGCACGAAGTCGAAGCCGTCCGAGGTCGGGCACATGGGCATCTACGTCGGGAACGGCTGGATGCTGCACTCCTCCGACCGCGGCACGACGCTCACCCCGATGACCGGCTGGTACGAGCAGCGCTTCGCCTGGGGCCGCAACGTGCTGGTCGAGACCGGCAACCGCTTCTAGCCCTCGCGATATCGTCGGGGCTGTGACGTACGCCCCCGCCGAGGATCGCTACGAGCGCATGCCCTACCGCCGCACCGGCCGGAGCGGCCTGAAGCTCCCTGCGATCTCGCTCGGCCTGTGGTGGAACTTCGGGCACGACCGCGACTTCGAGACGGGCCGCGCGACC
This sequence comes from uncultured Actinomycetes bacterium, assembly GCA_963716605.1. Classification (GTDB taxonomy): domain Bacteria; phylum Actinomycetota; class Thermoleophilia; order Gaiellales; family Gaiellaceae; genus GMQP-bins7. The sequence goes on from CAVQTO010000002.1 coordinate 930,750, forward strand.
GTGCGCCGCGCGTTCGACCTCGGCATCACCCACTTCGACCTCGCGAACAACTACGGGCCGCCGTACGGCTCCGCCGAGGAGAACTTCGGGCGGCTCCTGCGCGAGGATCTCCAGCCCTTCCGCGAGGAGCTCGTCATCTCGACGAAGGCGGGCTACGACATGTGGCCGGGCCCGTACGGGGACGGCGGCTCGCGCAAGTACCTGCTCTCGAGCCTCGACCAGAGCCTCGGCCGCATGGGCCTCGACTACGTCGACATCTTCTACTCGCACCGCTTCGACCCCGAGACCCCGCTCGAGGAGACGATGGGCGCGCTCGACACGGCCGTCCGCCAGGGCAAGGCGCTGTACGCGGGCATCTCCTCGTACTCGGCCGAGAAGACGCGCGAGGCGGCCGCGATCCTGCGCGAGCTCGGCACGCCGCTCCTCATCCACCAGCCGTCGTACTCGATGCTGAACCGGTGGATCGAGCCCGACCTCCTCGACGCGCTCGGGGAGCTCGGCGTCGGCTGCATCACGTTCTCGCCGCTCGCCCAGGGGATGCTCACCGACAAGTACCTGAACGGGATCCCCGAGGGCGCACGCGCGAGCCGCCCGGGGTACTCGCTCTGGCCCGACCTGATCACCGACGAGTCGCTCGAGAAGATCCGCGCGCTGAACGAGATCGCCGCCCGCCGCGGCCAGACGCTCGCGCAGATGGCGCTCGCGTGGACGCTGCGCGACCCGCGCGTGACCTCCACGCTGATCGGCGCCTCGAGCGTCGAGCAGCTCGAGGACAACGTCGGCGCGCTCGAGCGCCTCGACTTCGACGACGAGGAGCTCGCGGAGATCGATCGCTACGCGACCGAGAGCGGCATCAACCTCTGGGCCGGCTCGAGCCAGGAGTAGCGCGAGAGAGCCTTGCCGAGGCTTTGCAAGCCGGAAGTCACCGTTCGATGCCGGTGCGGCCCCCTCGTCAGCCGACCGTTCGAGAGCATTTGAGGGCGCCCGAGCAACGCCGCGCGTCTTGGGGACCTCCACGAGGCAGCGTACGTCGCTCGGCTCGAAGAGCAAGGGCTCCGCGTCGCGCGCATGCTCACGTACGACGGTGAGGGGTTCGACGAGGTTGAAACCCGCCAGGTGGGTGACCTACGAAGCGATCAGCGCTGAAAGCGACGGGCGCACCTCGGCAGGATTGCAGCACCCTCAAGTCGACACGTCGCGGTGCCGACATGACTTCTCGTGTCCGGGTCTGGAGACAGCGTGGTCGATACAGCGGCTGCCAGTGTGGACGAGCGCGCGTGGGCACTCGTTCGGGTCGCTGGCGAACTCCGCGCGCTTCGGCGCTACGACGACGCGTTGCAGGCGCTCGACCTCGCCTGTCAGCCCTCGCCAGGCGAGGGCGCGGAGCTCGCGGTCTTCGCATGCGCGATCGCGATCCACTGCGACGTCGGCGAGTACGAGCTCGCGGTGAAGCTCGAGCGGTCGTTCGCCGAGCGCGGGATCGACCTGCGTTTTGCGCTCGTCAGCCTGCGGCTGTACTCCGAGCTGTTCGAGGCGACCGGCGACGAGCCGTGCGGCGAGCGGCGGGACTTCTACCGCTCGTTTGTCGGGCTTCTAGATGCCGTGGCGTGAAGGAGCGGCACGACGCCCGACCAGCCCGCGCGGAGAACATCGACGAGGGACGGCGGCGTGATCAGGCTTGCCATGCCCAGCTTCCGCGGTCTCCGCTCGGCGTAGCCCGCTGGTGTCCAGCCGAGCAGCTCGCTGCCGAGGACGAGCCACGACACTCCGTCCTCGAGCACGAACGCGCCGTTCGGCAGATCTTCGAGTGCCACGTCCTGGATGCGGCGTTCGCGCCCGTCGACTCGTTCGGCGTGGAGCTGCTCGTCCATCGCGTCGGCTCCGCTCGGCCCCGGGACGAGCTCCCCGAAGCGAATGTAGTCCTCACGCCGGCACAGGGCGCACGGGCGATGGCCGGCGGCGAATGCGCGTCGCCTCGTCGAGGAAGAAGAGCTCCGTGAATTTGCCCGGTTGGAGCAGCTGCTCGCGTTTCCAGCCTCGGAACTCGAGCCGGCACGCGATCCAGCGCTTCGTCGCCCAGCGCCTTCGGATTCGCCCCTCATCGTCGTGGAGGCACCCGCGATTTCCATAGACCAAGCCCCGCGCGGGATCGGCGATCAGGTCCGACAGCGGCGTCACGCGGTTCTGGAGCGGCATCGCCGCCCAACCTAGCCGTAAGGCGCAGCCTCCACGAACCTGATACTTGGAGCATGCGACTCGCTGACGACGGCACGCTTCGGCTCTCGCCCACCGACCTGGCGAACCACCTCGCCTGCCCGCACCTGACGCAACTCGAGCTGCGGGTCGTGCGCGGCGAGCTCGAGCGGCCGGTGCTCGACGACCCGTACGGCCGGATCCTCATGGACAAGGGGAACCAGCACGAGCTCGCGTATCTCGCGCGGCTCGAAGCGCAGGGCCGGCGCGTCGCGCGCATGCTCACCTACGACGACGAGGGGTTCGACGCGGAGGAGGCCCGTCGCGCGACCGAGGACGCGATTCGCGCCGGCGAGGCGGACGTCATCTACCAGGCGTACCTCACGGACGGCACCTGGCGCGGGTTCGCCGACTTCCTCGAGCGGGACGACGCGAGCCGGGCATGCGCTACGAGCCGGTGGACACGAAGCTCGCGCGCTCCGCCAAGCCGCTGCACCTGATCCAGCTCAGCTTCTACGCCGAGCAGCTCGGGCGGATCCAGGGGCGGATGCCCGAGCATGTTCACGTCGAGCTCGGGACCGGCGAGCGGGCGACGTTCCGGACGGCGGAGTTCATCGCCTTCTTCAGGAGATCCAGAGAGCGGTTGCTTGCGGCGGTCGAGGGCGAGGCAAGCCTCGCCCCTACGAACAGCCGTCCCGAGACGTATCCCTGGCCCGTCTACCACTGCGGGATCTGCGACTTTCGGCATCTCTGCCGGCAGCAGCTCGAGGACGACGACAACCTCGTGCTCGTCGCGGGGCTCGGGCGGCTGTACGCGGAGCGGCTCCTCGCCGCGGACATCCCAACGCTCACGGCGCTCGGCGAGACCGACGCCGGGACGACCGTCGAACGCATCCGCGACGAAAGCTTCGAACGCATCCGCGACCAGGCACGCCTCCAGCTCCACTTCACGCGCACCGGCGAGCGCCTGGTCGAGCTCCTCCCCGACGAGGAGGACCGCGGGTTCCGCCTCCTCCCGCCGCCGTCCGAGGGAGACGTCTGGCTCGACCTCGAGGGCCACCCGTTCTACGAGCCGGCACGCGGGCTCGAGTACCTCTTCGGCTACTGCTACCGCGAGGACGGTCAAGTCCGGTACGACGCGGTCTGGGGGCTCGACCGCGACGGCGAGAAGGCCGCCTTCGAGCGCTTCGTCGACTGGCTCGAGCGAGCGCCGCCAGCGCTTCCCCGACCTGCACGTCTACCACTACGCGGCGTACGAGCGGGTCGCGCTCCGCCGGCTCATGGGCGAGCACTCGGTGCGCGAGGCCGAGATCGACGACTGGCTCCGGCGGGAGCTGCTCGTCGACCTCTACCGCGTCGTCAAGCAGGCGCTGCGGGCCGGCGTCCCGAGCTACTCGATCAAGGAGATCGAGAAGCTGTACGGCTTCGCGCGCACGGCCGCGGTCGAGGGCGGGGCGGAGTCGATCGTCCTCTTCGAGCAGTGGATCGAGACCGGGGAGGACAGCGTGCTCGAGGGGATCCAGGCCTACAACGAGGAGGACTGCCGCTCGACCTTCGAGCTGCACGAGTGGCTGCTCACGCGGCGGCCATCGAGGCTGCCGTGGCGCTTGCCGCCGGACGAGCGCGAGCGCACGCGAGGAGGCCGAGGAGCGCGACGCCGCGCGCGTGGCCCTCCACGAGGCGCTGCTCGACGGGCGCGGAGGAGGGGAGCCCGCGCTGGCTCCTCGCGCACCTCCTCTACTACCACCAGCGCGAGGCGAAGTCCCAGTGGTGGGAGTGGTTCCACCACCTCGAGCTGGACGAGGACGACCTCATCCAGGACACGGACACGATGGGCGGGCTCGTGCTCGCCGGCGAACCGGTCGAGGACGGGCAGTCGCTCGTCTACACGTTCACGTTCCCGCCGCAGGAGCACAAGATCGACGGCTACTCCGTCGATCCGAAGACGGAGAACGGATACGACGTCGCGACGGACGACGAGCTCGGGACGGTGACGTTCAAGCGCGGGAAGGCACGCGCCGACGAGCCGCTGCCCGAGGCGCTCATCCCGCCGAGGCCGATCCCGGACTGGAACCACCGCGACTCGGTCGAGCGGTTCGCGCGGTGGTACCTCGAGGGCGAGGCAAGCCTCGCCCCTACGACCTCCTTCGACGCCCTGGTGGAGATCCTCGAGCGCCGGCCGCCACGGGCTCGGCTTGACGCCTCGGTGGCGGAGGCCGCGCTGTCCCTCGACGGCAGCCATCTCTTCGTCCAGGGCCCGCCGGGCTCGGGAAAGACGTGGCAGGGCGCGAAGGCGGCGATCGCGCTCATGCGCGCGGGCCGCCGGGTCGGCGTCACGTCGCTGAGCCACAAGGCGATCTCGAAGCTCCTCGCCGAGATCGAGCGCGAGGCGCGCGAGCAGGGGTTCTCCTTCAAGGGCCGCAAGAAGTCGTCCGGCGAGGACACGCGCTACGAAGGCCCGTTCATCGACTCGAGCGACGGCTGGCGCGACCTGCTGGACGACGAGCTCCAGCTCGTCGCGGGCACGTCGTGGCTCTTCTCGCGCGCCGACTTCGCCGGCTTCCTCGACACGCTGATCGTGGACGAGGCCGGGCAGGTCGCGCTCGCGGACGTCGTCGCGGTCGGGCATGCAGCGCGCAACCTCGTGCTGCTCGGCGACCCGAACCAGCTGCCGCAGGTCTCGCAGGGCGCGATGCCGGACGAGGCGAAGGCGTCCGTCCTCGGGCACCTGCTCGGCGACGAGACGACGGTGCCGCCCGACCGCGGGATCTTCCTCGCCGAGACCTGGCGCCTCCGGCCGGAGCTGACCGCGTTCACCTCGGACGCGTACTACGCGGGCAGGCTCGAGCACGCCGAGATCACGGCGCGGCGGAGCGTCGCGGCGGGAGACGGGCTGGTCTTCCGCTCGGTCGAGCACGCGGCCAACGGCCAGCTCTCACGGGAGGAGGCGCGCGAGGTCGCGGCCGCGATTCGCGCTCTCCTCGGCACCGACTACACGGACGAGCGCGGCGCGACCCGTCCGCTCACCGTCGACGACGTCCTCGTGGTGACGCCCTACAACGCCCAGGTCCGTGCGCTCAGGCAGACGGTTCCGGAGGGCGTGCGCGTCGGCACGGTCGACAAGTTCCAGGGGCAGGAGGCGCCGGTCGTGATCGTCTCGCTCGCGAGCTCGAGCGGGGAGGAGGCGCCGCGCGGCCTCGCCTTCGTCTTCAACCGGAACCGGATCAACGTCGCGACCTCGCGCGCGCAGTGCCGCGTCGAGCTCGTCTGCTCGCCGCGCCTGCTCGAGGCGGACTGCAAGACGGTCGAGGAGATGCGGCTCGTGAACGCGCTGTGCCGCTTCGTCGAGCTGGCGGCATCCGGACGATAATCCCGGGTTGTGCCACTCGAGCGCGGTCGTGAGTCCTACGCGAGGAAGGCGTGGAGCGACGCCTTCGAGTCGCTCTCGCGCGCCGACGAGGAGACGCCGCTCGGAGCAGGTGACCTCGTGCTGCTGGCGGAGTCGGCGTTCATGCTCGGCCGTGACAGCGAGTTCCTGGGCATCCTCGAGCGCGCTCACCACGCGTACCTCGAGGCTGGGGAGCCGCTGCCCGCCGTGCGCTGCGCGTTCTGGATCGGGATGAACCTCGCATTGCGCGGCGAGATGGGCCCTGCCGGCGGGTGGCTCGGCCGAGGACAGCGCCTCCTCGAGCGCGAGGAAGGCGACTCGGTAGAGCGTGGCTACATGCTGCTGCCCGCGTCGTTCGAGCGGGAGAGCGCGGGAGACTTCGCCACTGCGGCGGCGATCGCCGCCCAGGCGGCCGAGATCGGAGAACGGTTCGGCGACCGCGACCTGTTCGCGCTCGCGCTGCACGCTCAGGGCAACATGCTCATCCGCGACGGCGAGGTCAAGAAGGGTCTCGACCTGCTCGACGAGGCGATGGTGGCGGCGACGGCACGCGAACTCTCGCCGATCATCATCGGCGTCGTCTACTGCGGCGTGATCCTCGCCTGCCAGGAGGTGTACGAGGTGCGGCGCGCGAAGGAGTGGACGGCGGCCCTCACGCGCTGGTGCGCCGAGCAGCCCGATCTCGTCGCGTTCACCGGCCGCTGCCTCGTGCACCGCTCGGAGATCCTCCAGCTCCAGGGGGCATGGCGCGATGCGCTCGAGGAGGCACGCCGTGCCGGGGAGCGGTTCGCGCGGCAGCTCAATCCCCGAGCTTCGGGTGTCGCGCTGTACCGCCAGGGGGAGCTGCTTCGCCTGCAGGGTGAGTTCGAGGCGGCCGAGGACGCGTATCGCGCCGCGAGCGGCCACGGCTGGGAGCCGCAGCCGGGGCTCGCCCAGCTGCGGTTGGCGCAGGGGAGGACAGACGCCGCCGTGGCGGCGATCCGCCGGGCGACGACCGAAGCGACCGAGCCGCTCCGCCGGGCCGCACTGCTGCCGGCGCAGGTCGAGATCCTGCTCGCTGCGGGAGAGGTCGACGCGGCGAGGGAGACGTGCGCGGAGCTGGAGGGCATCGCCGAGAGCTACGAGAGCGCCATGCTGGGGGCGCTCGCGGCCCATGCGCGCGGTGCGGTCACGCTCGCCGACGGCGACGCTGCGAGCGCGCTCGCCGCGCTTCGGAGTGCCGCCCGTCTGTGGCAGGAGCTCGAGGCGCCGTACGACGACGCCCGGGCGCGCGTCCTGCTCGGCCTCGCGTGCCGCGCGCTCGGCGACGACGACGCCGCCGACCTCGAGCTCGAGGCCGCCCGCGCCACCTTCACGACACTCGGAGCGAGGCCGGATCTCGCCCGCCTCGACATGCTCACATCTCGCACGACGCACGGGCTGACGGCGCGCGAGCTCGAGGTGCTGCGCCTCGTCGCCGCCGGCAAGAGCAACCGCGAGATCGCGGCCGCGCTCGTGATCAGCGAGCACACGGTGGCCCGCCACGTGCAGAACATCTTCGCGAAGCTCGACGTCTCGTCGCGGGCGGCGGCGGGCGCGTTCGCGTTCGAGCACGGCCTCGTTTGACCTGACTGGTCAAAACTGACCACGGACCCTGGCGCGGAAGTTGGTGGATCCTCGCGATGCGGCGAGCGTGCCCTCGTCCTACCGTCGTCGAAAGCGACGGAAGGAGGACCGATGCAGGCCGAGAGGTACGAGACGGTGATCGTGGGCGGAGGGCAGGCGGGCCTCGCGACCGGATACCACCTCGCGAAGCGCGGCCGTTCGTTCGTCATCCTCGATGCGGGAGAGCGCGTCGGCGACTCCTGGCGTGCGCGCTGGCCGTCGCTGCGGCTGTACTCGCCCGCAAGGTTCGATTCCCTCCCCGGGATGAAGTTTCCCGCGCCCGGGTCCTCTTTCCCGAGCGGGAACGAGATGGCGGACTACCTCGAGGCGTATGCGAAGCGCTTCGAGCTGCCCGTCGAGGCAGGCGTGCGCGTCGACGAGCTCGCGCGCGACGGAGACGGATTCGTCGTTTCGGCCGGGGAGCGTCGCTTCGAGGCGGAGAACGTCGTCGTCGCGACCGGCGTCATGCAGCGGCCGGTGACGCCCGAGTTCGCGAGCGAGCTCGATCCGCGCATCCGGCAGCTCCACTCGAACGACTACCGGAGCCCAGCGCAGCTTCAGCCGGGCAAGGTGCTCGTCGTCGGCGCGGCCCACTCGGGCGGCGATATCGCGTACGAGGTCGCCGGCGCAGGGTTCGAGGCGATTCTCTCCGGCCCGCACACAGGCGAGATCCCGGTTCCGCTCGGAAGCCGGCGCTTTCGAATCTCCCAGCCGGTCCTGAAGCTCCTCGCGACGCGGGTTCTCACGATGTCGACGCCGATCGGGCGCAAGATTCGCTCCGAGATCCGATCTCACGGCGGCCCGCTGATCCGCGTGAAGCTGGCCGATCTCGAGGCGGCGGGGGTCGAGCGCGTCCTGAACCGAACGGTCGGCGTGGAGGACGGCCGTCCAGTGCTCGACGACGGCCGAGTCCTCGACGTGGCCAACGTCGTCTGGTGCACGGGCTTCCGGAACGACCTCTCCTGGATTCGAATCCCGTACGACCTCGACGAGGACGGCTATCCCGAGCAGTGGCGAGGCGCGGTTCACTTCGGTGCCCGGCCTCTACTTCGTGGGCATGCTCTTCCTCCACTCGTTCAGCTCCATGCTGATCCTCGGGGCGGGGCGGGACTCAGAGCGGGTCGTGAAGCATCTGACGGCGCGAGCGGCGAGCGCGCGACGAGCGGGGCTCCGAAGCGGTCGCGCTCGTCGAGGACGGCGCCGCGGCATGATCGACGATGGGTGGAGCGACTCCGTGCTCGTCTGGAACGGCGTGGTCGCGAGCGTTCCAGCCCTCGTCGTTCGGCCTGCTTCGTCGACGGAGCTCGAAGCCGCAGTCGCGTTCGCGCGGGAGCACGGGTTGCGAGTCGGCGTCCTGCGCGGGCGCGACGGCGCTGAACGTGGGGGCGCCGAGCGTCGACTGACGCTCGATCTCTCCGATCCGCCCTAGCTCGCGGCGAGCTGCTTCGCGAAGTACTGGAGCGCGGTCTTCGTCTTCGTCTGCTGCTTCCCGTGGAGATCGATCCCCTTCGAGGCGAGGAACACCTGCGCCTCGGCGGCGACCTGAAAAGCCTCGCCTGGCTTGCACTTCGTCGACAGTTCGAGGATGCGCGTGCCGTTCGGGTAGAGCCACATCTCGCCGACGAGCCGCCGGCCGAGCTCTGCGGGCGTCAGGGTCAGCTTCAGGACGAAGATCGGCCCGAGCACGGCCAGGTCGTCGAGCACGATCCCGTCGGGCGCGTGATCGGCGAAGAACGTCCGCTGCTCCTTCGTGAAGAGCTTGCGGATCGGGAGGCCGCCTGCCGCCGCGGTTCTCACCGCTGCCGCGTCGGTCTTGCCTTTCACCGACGCCGAGCACACGAAGCCTCCGGGCATCGCGTCCACCTCGACGTTGACGCTCGGCGACGCGCGAAGTTCCGCCGCGAGGTTGTCCGGATCGACGGGCCGCTGCTTCACCACGGTGTCGCCGCCCTTGCCCTGGATCCGCCGCGCGCGCACGACGAGCCCGGCCGCATCGAGTGCGAGCTCAGGTGTGTCGAAGAAGAACACCTGGCGGATCTGCGCCTCGAGCGGATCCGCATCGAGCGCGCGGGCCGTCGGTCCGTGCCCGGACTCGGGCACCGTGAGCTTGAGCTCGACGCTGTCCGCCTTCTTCGAGAGCTCCATCATCTGCCCGAGCTCTTCGTCGGTGAGCTGTCGGACGCGTCGGGTAGCGGTTGCCATCGCTTGGAAAGTAGTCGATTTGGCTGCTGATCCCAACGTATGGTTCCGTCCATGGTCGCCGCCATGGCAACCGTCACCGGCCCGGCAGAGGCGCTGGCGACGATCACGGAGCTCTCCGGGGAGAGCGTCGGCCCCTGGCTCCGCGAGTACCACGGGTATCGCGGCACCTTCGTCTTCGTCGACCAGGACGCACTGACGTCCCGCGTGATCACGCTGTGGGAGACCGCCGCCGACGAGCTCGCCGCGAGGAGGGCGCGCGGCGCGATGCGCGACCAGCTCATGGCCACGGCCGGCCTCGAGGTGGTCTCGTTCGACGTGTATGACGTGCCGGGTCACGAGTACGTCGCGACCTAGCGGCTCGTAGGCACGATGGGCGTTATGGGCGCGCGTCTCTACGCGGCGACGGGCGAGTCCGTCGCCCGGCTCGACGAGGTCAACGGCTCGTGGAGCGTCGCGCTCTCGCTCGAGGGGAGCCCGGCGCACTGCCTCGCGGTCGATCCGGCCGATCCGGACACGGTCTACGCCGGGCTCGGCGACGACGGCGTGCGGCGGTCGGAGGACGGCGGCCGCACCTGGGTCGAGTCCGGCTTACCCGGGCAGCAGGTCTTCTCGGTCGCGGTCAGTGCGGCGGACGGGGCGGTCTACGCCGGGACGGAGCCGAGCGCCCTCTTCCGCAGCGACGACCGCGGTCGCACGTGGCGCGAGCTCGAGGGACTGCTCGAGCTGCCATCGCGGCCGACCTGGAGCTTCCCGCCGCGGCCGTGGACGTCGCACGTGCGCTGGATCGCGCCCAGCCCGCACGACTCCGACGTCCTGCTGGCCGGGATCGAGCTCGGCGGGCTCATGCGCTCGACGGACGGCGGCGCGACCTGGGAGGACCACCGGCCGGGCGCGCAGCGGGACGTCCACTCGCTCGCGTGGCACCCGCTGGTGCCGGGCCGCGCGTACGAGGCGGGCGGCGGCGGAGCCGCCTGGAGCGAGGACGGAGGCGCGACCTGGACTGCGGCGGACGACGGGCGCGACCGCCACTACACGTGGTCGGTCGCGGTCGATCCGGTCGATCCCGAGCTCTGGTTCGTGTCCGCGAGCACCGGGCCGTTCGCCGCCCACGGCCGGCGCGACCCGCAGGCGCGGATCTACCGGCGCCGGGACGGCGGCTGGGAGCCGCTCGCGGGCGGGCTCCCGGAGCCGCTCCCGGCCATGCCGTACGCCCTCGTCACCGCCGAGGGCCGGCTCTTCGCGGGGCTCGCGAACGGCGAGCTCTGGGAGAGCGGCGATCGAGGCGACAGCTGGCGGCGCTGCGACCTCGACCGGCCGCTCTCACGGCTGCACGCGCTCGCCCTCGCGGGTTGAGCGCGCCGCCGGTACGGGCGAGGGCGACCCAAGGGTCGCCCCTACGAGATTCGTAGGGGCGAGGCTTGCCTCGCCCTTCGGCTCAGGCTGCGCCCGCGAGCTCGTCCTTCTCGGCGTCGACGACGCCGCTCAGCTCCGGGCTGAGCCGGGCGAACGCCTGCTGCTCGAGGGTGCGAACGCGCTCGCGCGAGACTCCGAGCGCGCGCGCGATGGCGTCGATCGTCTGCTGCTCGCCGTCGAAGCCGAACCGCATCTCGAGGATCTGCCGCTGGATCGGCGGCAGCTTGTGGATCGCGTCGCGGACGGCCTGGATGCGCAGGGACTCGCCCGCCTCTTCGACGGGATCGACGGCGTCGGGATCCGCGAAGAGGTCGCCGAGCTCGCCGTCGCCGTCCGTGCCCACCGTCTGGTTCAGCGAGACGGACGCCTCGACGGCGCCGAGGGCCTCCTCGACGTGCTGGATCTCGAAGCCGGTCGCCGCGGCGAGCTCCTCGGTCGTCGGCTCGTGGCCGAGCTCGACCTCGAGGCGCCGGGCCACGCGCGCGAGCTTCACGCGGCGCTCGTGGACGTGGGCAGGGACGCGGATCGTCCGCGACTGGTTCGAGATCGCGCGCTGGCAGGCCTGCCGGATCCACCACGTCGCGTACGTCGAGAACTTGAAGCCGCGACGCCAGTCGAACTTCTCGACCGCGCGGTTGAGGCCGATCACGCCCTCCTGGATCAGGTCGCCGAACGCGACCCCGTGTCCGCGGTAGCGCTTGGCGATCGAGACGACGAGCCGCAGGTTCGAGTTGATCATGCGCTCCTTCGCGCTCGGGTCGCCGCGCTCGATGCGCTTCGCCAGCGCGACCTCCTCGGCTGCGGTGAGCAGGTCGTGCTTGCCGATCTCGTTCATGAACAGCGTCAGCGAGTCCGTCGGTCCAGCGGCGTCCGGCTCGAGGCGCAGCTCGGGCTCCTCGTCCTCGGTCGCGCTGCCGTCGCCGGCGGGCGCGATCTCGACGCCGCGTGCCTCGAGCTCGCCGCGCAGGCTCGCGAGCTCGTCGTCGTCGAGCTCGAGCTCGGCGGCGAGCGAGTCGAGGGCGTGCGCATCCACGACGCCGTCGTCCTCGGCGCCCTCGAGGAAGCTGGTCAGCTCACGGTCTTCGAAAACGGTGCTTATCTGGTGCCTCCTTCTCTTGTCAGGCTGCTGCTGCACTGCATTGTTCAGGCTGCTGCCCTGGCGCGACGTCGTTCGAACCGCTCGATCCGGCTGCCGCGGGCGACCTCGCGTTCGACGCCCGTGTACGCGGGATGGCAATTCGAGCACACGTCGAGCACGAGCGCAACGTGAGACGAGCGGGTCGTGAACTCGTTTCCGCAGGTGGTGCAGCGGACGCTCGTCACGACGAGCTCAGGATGCTTGTCCTTCATTCGGCTCTCCTTCCACAAAGGCCTTCATCGCACAACATCGCGCACCGAGGCACATGGGCCCGGGCGCTTCTGAGGTCCGACACGGGTTCAAACGACGGAGGCCGGCCCGGAATTCCCTGTTGGGGGCTCGCGTCAGACGCTTCGCCCGCGTGTCACGACGAACGTGCGCGTGCCGACCGGCTTCCCGTAGTCGCTGTCCGAGCGTGCTCCGAAGCCCGGCCAGACGTACCAGCGATAGCGGCCCGGCGACAGGGTCTGCGTGCGCCCGTCGAACCTCCACGTGCGGGCGAGGCGGAACGACGTCGACTTCGGCCAGGCGGTGAGGATCTTCGTGCCGTTCCGGAAGAGCTGGACGTTGTAGTAGGTCGCGCCGGGCACGGCGCTCCAGTCGAGGAGCGGCGGCGTCGACAGGCGCGCGCCGTCGAGCGGCGTCGTCAACGCCGGCCTCTGAACCGACCTCGTGGGGGTCGCCTTGCCCTCGGGACGGAAGTGGAGCGCCTTCACCTTTGGGTTGCCGGCCTCGTCGAAGGCGGTGACCTTGTATAGGTACCTGACGTCCTCGATGACGCGGCGGTCGACGAACTTCAGCTCCGGGCCGGTGTGAAGCGTCGACGAGCGTGAGCCGTCAAGGCCCGGCTTTCGCTCGAGCACGAACTCACTCACGTCCTGCCCCGCCTTCCAGCGAAGAAGTACGCCGCCGCTGCGCACCTTGTCCGCGCGGAACCTCCAGAGCGCGGGCGGTCTCGAGTCGTACCGGAGCGCGTAGGCGGCCTGCGCGCTCGTGTTCGAAGCGTGGTCGGTGCACGTACCCGCGACGGCTCCTTGGTCGACGTCGGGCCCTCCGTACATGACGTCGGGCGCGCACGACTTCACACCGGACGTCGCGTCCGATCCCACGAAGGCGACCTTGACCTTGCGGTTGTACCAACCCTTCCGGTTCGGCTTGCGGTCGGGCTTCGCCTGGACCACAGGGGGCGTCGCGTCGTACTGAAGCCCGAAGGCGGTGCCCGTCGTGTTGCCAGCTGCGTCCGTGCAGCTGCCCGACATCGAGGCGAAGCCGGAGTCTGGTCCGGCGTAAGTGCGGTCGGGGGAGCAGCCCGCGAGCCCCGAGAGGGCGTCGCCGCCGGAGAACTTCACGGTGAGGGCGCGGTTGTACCAGCCGTTGCTGTCAGGCCCGCGGCTGGGGCTCGCCGAAGCGGATGGCGGTGTCGCGTCACGGCGGACGTAGACCTCGGTGATCCTCGAGCCTTCCGAGTTCGTCCACTTACACCAGACCAGCGCCCCAGTCGTATCGGTCGTGATCGTCTCGCTGATGCAGCCCCCAGTCACGATCACGCCCTGTGGGGGACTTGCCCACGTGACAGTTACGGCGGCGGCATTGTGCCATCCAAAGCAGTTCGTCGGTGCGGGCGAGCAGGTCGGGTCTGGAGGCGCAGGGGGCAGCGCAGCGGCGGCAGAGCTCGGAACGGCTGCGACTCCGGACACGACCAACGCAACGAGGAGTGCGAAACGCCGACCGCTCACGCCTTCGTCTCCCATCTGCCCACGCCTGCGTTCCCCGCGCGTGTGACGAGGAAGAGCAGGCTTCCGCTCGAGAGGGCGAGCACGACCATCGCGAGGCCGCCGAGGAGCAGCGGCCCTCCGTCGCTGGGTGCGGGCACCGCGAGCCGCACCGGCTTGCGACGCTCTTTCGGAGCCGACCGTCTTCTCGGTCTCCTTGGCCGGAGCTCTTCTGCGTGCGTGCGCGAGACGTCGAGTCGGTCTTCGGCTGTGCCGGCGCGTCGCGTGACGCCGCCCGTGGAGGGAGTGGTCTCCACCTGGACCACCGGCGGTGTCACCGTCTGCGTCACCGGCTCCTGCGCGGAAGGCGCGGCCGGTTGGTACGGGTCGGGAGCCGGCGCCTGCGACTCCTTGGCGGACGGATCCGGATCGGGCGACGCCGCCATGCCGGCGTCGACCCACGATGCCGCCAGGAAGAGCATCCCGAGTGCAAGCAAGGCGACGAGCGTCCTCGGCCGGACCACGGCGGACGCCACCGCCGGCTCCTCGTGCCGACGACTCGGACGCCGCAGCCCAAGTCTCCCGAATTCGGCCCTCACGAGCCCGCCCCCAACTTGTCGCTTCCGTTCAACTGGACGCTACCTCTCCTTGTCCTGCTCGTCAACGGCATGGGACGTGCGACCGCCGGCCGGGTCACCCCCGGCCGGCGGTCATCTGTGTGGTTATTCGATCGAAGAAGGCATCACCTGCTCTCGAGAGTGGCCCTTGTCGTCGCCGTGCGGCCGCTTGTGACCGATCAGCACGGGCGCCGACGTGTTCGACGCACCCAGCTGGAACGTCGCGGCGAGCGCGGCGCTGTACTGGTCGCTCTCGTTGAGCTGGCCGATGGCCTGGATCCCGAACGCCTCGTGGCACTTGCACGAGGTGTCCTGCTTCTGGTCGGCGTCCTGCTTCGTCAGGTTCACGTTGAACGCCTTGGCGAGCGAGGAGGCCGTGTTCGACTGCGTCACGTCTCCGTCGTCACCCTTGCTGCCGACACGAACCGGCGTGTTGCTGTTCGACGGCTTGATCTGGAACGTCGCGGCGAGGGCAACTGCCTTCTGGTCGTTCTTCGCGAACTGCCCGATCGCCTGGATCCCGAACGCCTCGTGGCACTTGCACGAGCTGTCCTGCTTCTGGTCGGCGTCCTGCTCGAGGAAGTTCAGGTTCGCAGCCACCGCATCGGACGTCGCGGTGTTCGACTGCGTCACCGAGCCACCATCGCCCTTGCTGCCGACGCGGACGGGAGTGTTCTCGTTCGACGCACCGATCTGGAACGTCGTACCGAGAGCAAACGCGTCCTGGTCGTTCTTCGCGAACTGGCCGATGGCCTGGATCCCCGACCCGTCCTGCTTCTGGTCGGCGTCCTGCTTGGTCAGGTTGAGGTTCCCTGCGAAGGCCGACGACGAGGCGTCGTTCGTCTGCGTGACGTCGCCGTCATCGCCCTTGCTGAGGACCCGGACCGAGGTGTTCGTGTTCGACGGCTTCACCTGGAACGTCGCGGCGAGCGCCGTCGCGTCCTGGTCCGACTTGGCCGACTGCCCGATCGCCTGGATGCCGCTCGTGCACTTGCACGAGTCGCCGTCCTGCTTCTGATCGGCGTCCTGCTTGGTCAGATTCAGGTTCCCTGCGAAGGCCGACGACGAGGCGTCGTTCGTCTGCGTGACGTCGCCGTCATCGCCCTTGCTGAGGACCCGGACCGAGGTGTTCGTGTTCGAAGGCTTCACCTGGAAGGTCGCGGCGAGTGCCTTGGCCTCCTGGTCCGACTTCGCCGACTGCCCGATCGCCTGCTCGCCGCCCGTGCACTTGCACGAGTCGCCGTCCTGCTTCTGATCGGCGTCCTGCTTCGTCGCGTTCACGTTGAACGCCGTGGCGTCCGACGAGGCCGTGTTCGACTGCGTCACCGAGCCACCGTCGCCGGGGCTGAGGACCCGGACGGAGATGTTCTTGTTGCTCGGCTTCTCCTGCACGGTCAGCGCGGCTGCCAAGGCCTTCTGATCGTTGTCGGCCGACTGGCCGATCGCCTGCAAGCCGGAGCCGTCCTGCTTCTGGTCGGCGTCCTGCTTCGTCAGGTTGATGTTGCCGGCCGTCGCGTCTGAAGTGGCCGTGTTCGACTGCGTCACGTCACCGTCGTCGCCGGGGCTGAGGACCCGGACCGAGATGTTCGTGTTCGACGGCTTCTCCTGCACCGTCTTCGCGAGCGCGGTCGCGTCCTGCTCCGAGTCCGCGCTCTGGCCGATCGCCTGCTCGCCGCCCGTGCACTTGCACGAGTCGCCGTCCTGCTTCTGATCGGCGTCCTGCTTCGTCGCGTTCAGGTTGAACGCCGTGGCATCCGACGAGGCCGTGTTGGTCTGAGACACGTTTCCGTCGTCGCCGGGGCTGAGCACCCTGACCGAGATGTTCTTGTTCGACGGCTTCACCTGGACTGTCTTGGCGAGCGCCGTCGCGTCCTGGTCGTTCTTGGCGGACTGGCCGATGCCCTGGGTTCCGCCACCTTCGCACTTGCAGTCGTGGTCGTCGCCGGACTTCTGATCCTGCTCGGCCTCGCGGCCGTACGGATCGTGACCGCGGCCGGAGCCCTGATCCTGCTCGGCCTCCTGGCTGGTCAGGTTGAGGTTCCCGGCGGACGCGTCGGAGGACGCGTCGTTCGACTGCGTCACGTCACCGCCATGGCCCTTGCCGAGCACGCTGACGGGGACGTTCGTGTTCTCCGGCTTCTCCTGGACCGTGAACGCGGCTGCTGTCGCGTCCTGGTCGTTCTTGGCCGACTGTCCGATGGCCTGGACGCCCGAACCGTCCTGCTTCTGGTCGGCGTCCTGCTTCGCCGCGTTCAGGTTCCCGGCGGTTCCGGCAGAGGTGGCGTCGTTCGACTGATCGAGCGAGCTGCCCTCGTCCGGGGCGGGAGCCGCGGCGGCGGAGTCCTCGGTTGTCGGTTCCTCCTGCGCTGTGCCTTCAGCTCCTCCTGCCAGAGCCATTGCGTTCCCGACCAGCTGGTCGGCGCTCTGAAGCTCAGGCGGGTTCGCTGTGGCCGTTCCCACTCCTGCGACCAACAGGAGGAGAGCAGCCACGGCCAGCGCGAGGCAGAGACGTTTCATGTGATGTCTCCCTTCGTGCTGTCGGTTTGGCGCCGTGCCGCCTTGGCGGCAGGCGCGGGATTGCAACCGGCAGCACTTACCCAGGACGATCCCGTGGAGCCTCAGCGCGGGCGTGCGGGCTCAGCTCCCGCACGACCCGAATGCGCTGCCCCAGGCCGGGGGCAGCGAGAGCGTAGAAACCTGTCAGCGCGGCGACGCTGGTCGCGCCTCCGCCGCCGGGCGCGGAGCCGCTCGAGCTCGTCGACGACCCGGCCGCGCGGCGCGTCGGTCCGAGCGGCAGCTCCGGCAGTCGGCGCGCGGGCCGGGGCGACGCTTCGCTGTCGCGATTCTTCGAGGGACGAGCGCGGTCGCTGCGCGGGGCGCTCGGCAGCGTGGTCGCGACATCGATCGCGGCCGGCGCCGTGGCAAGTGAGACGGGGGCCGCCGATACTGGCGGCCGGCCCGGCCCCGAGGCGGGAGCTTGCTCGGGGCCGGGGCCGGTGGGAAGAGTGGGGACGAGCGGTATCACCGGCGCTATCGATATCGGCGCGTCGAACACGAACGGCCCCACCGTGGGCAATGCCGCAAAGAGGTTTCCCGAAAGCAGTCGCTGGTCGGTCACGATCTCGAGCGGTGGCGGCAGCTCGAGCTCACCCGAAGGGGTGCTCGTCTCTGCCGCCTCGCCGCTCGGCCCCTTCCCCCCAGTGACCGGCGGGTCGGCCTCGGGGCTGGTGCAGGCCCATGCCCACGTCCAGTCCCACGCCCACTCGAGGAACGTGTCCTCGCCGGCTTCGATCGAGAAGGTCGTCTCGCGGCCGCAGAAGTTGAACGTCCAGGTCCAGAGCCACGGGGCACCGACTGCCTCGGATTGCTCACCGGACTCCTGGCCGGACTGCTGACCCGTGGTCGTGCTCGTCCCGGTCCCCGCGCCTGTGGCGCCCGCGGACGAGCTCACGGACGCGATGGAGGCAAGGCCTCCCTGCAGGGCATCACCGCTTTCCTCGCTTGCTCCGTCGAGGCCGCAGGTCCAGTCCCAGTTCCAGTTCCAATCCCAATCACGGGAGTCCGAACTCCCGGTTTCGGACGAAGTAGACGTGACGTTACCGGAGCAATCCAACGCGAGATACCAGTCCCACACCCAGCGATCTGCTTCAGGAATTCCGTCGGATTGATACTGCGAATTACCGTCTTGATACTGCGAGGGGTCTGCCGCGGTCTCGGGGCGATCCTCGACCTCAACCGCGGAGTCCACCTCGCCGGCCGGCGCCTCGTCTGGCCTCGGCTGGGCTGCCTCATGATCGGCAAGCCCGCTCTGCTGCGTGACGGAGCCGTTTCGGCCGGGGCTCAGGACACGGATCCTGACATTCGTGTCCAACGTGTCCTCGTCGATCGGATCCGCCGCCGCAGGAAGGACGGGATCGGCGGTGATATCGGAGTCGAGCGCGTCCGATATCACGCCGGATGCGGCTTCGACGGCCTCTTCCGCCTCGTCCGCACCGGGGCTCAGGACGCGCACCGAGACGTCGATGTCGCCGCCGTCCGTATTTGCGTCGATCACGATGGGCGGCTCCTCGAGATCCGGCACGAGGGCCGTCCCGTCCACATCGAGCTCGGGCAGCGGCGGAATCGCCTCGGTGACTGCCAGTTCGGGCGGAGGGACCGGCTCGAGGCCGTCCGACGCGAGTGCCGGCGTCGCGTTCGCGCCGACACCGAGCGTGGCGATCGTTCCGATCAGTACGAGGTATGTACGGCGTCGTCCGCCGCGTTTCTCAGGGCAGACGTGCGCTGAATCAGACGACGAGCTGATCACTCACGGAGTGAAATACCCGCTGCGACTGAGAACGTACCGTCAAGTTCTTGGATTTCTTTATATTCGGAAAAGATTCTGCGCTATTATCGGACTTCGGGCAAAGGAGCGAGGGGGCCGTTCCAATGGGTGTACGGGAGCACGGGCAACGGGGGATCGACCGGCGCGAGGAGTCGAGAAGCCTCATGCGCGCGTACCGCGAGACCGGCGACCCGGCGGCGCGCGAGCGGCTCATCGAGCTGTACCTCCCACTCGTTCGTTCGCTCGCTCGGCGCTACGCGCACTGCGGCGAGCGGCTCGAGGACCTCGTCCAGGTGGGGTCGATCGGGCTGATCGAGGCCGTCGACCGCTTCGACCCGGAGCGCGGGACCGAGCTCGTGAGCTTCGCCGCACCGACGATCGCCGGCGAGATCAAGCGGCATCTGCGCGACCGGACGTCCCCTGTGCGGATCCCGCGGCGCCTGGCGGAGCTGAACGGACGGCTGCGGCCGCAGCGTGAGAGCCTGGCCGCACGGCTGTCTCGTACGCCCACGCTCGCCGAGCTCGCCGAGGACGCGGGCGTCGACGAGGGCGAGGCCGCGGAGGCGATTGCGACGGAACGCGCGCGGGCGACGGTCTCGCTGCCCGTCCCGGATGGCGCCTCGGCCGAGCTGGACGGCGCGATCGTCGTCGACGACGTGTTCGACTCGAGCGACGACCGGCTGCTTCTCGCCGTCGGCTTCCGCACGCTCGACGAGCGGGAGCGGCGAATCCTGCATCTGCGGTACTTCGCCGGCATGAGCCAGGCCGAGATCGCGCGGGAGGTCGGGATCTCGCGGATCCAGGTCTCACGGCTGATCCGGACGTCGCTCGACCGCCTTCAGGGGGCGCTCGCCGACCGGAATGGTCACGCGCCGCCGGCCAGACTCTGAGCCAGGCCTGGTGTAGCCCGAAAGCGGCTTGTACACTCGGAACATGGTGGGAACGCCGTCACTCACCGAGAAGACGACGGCGGCCTCAGGGGACGCGGTGGAAGCCAAACCGGGCCAGGAGGCCGGCGCCCGACACAGCGGGAAGCTGCTGGTGCGCATGCCTGCGACGCTGCACGACGAGCTCGCACACGCGGCCGAGGCCGAGGGAGTGAGCCTCAACCAGTGGATCACGAGCGCGTTGGCAAGTGCTGTCGGCTGGAGAAGCGCCGGCGGGCGGCCCGCACCGGCCGCGAAGGACACGGATGCGCCGGGAACGATCGCCGAGCCCGCACCAGTGGTCTCTCAACGACTGACGCGCGTCGCACTCGCGGCCAACCTCGTCGTGGTGCTCGTCGCCGCCATCGCCGCGATCGCGCTGCTCGTCGCCTACTGGCAGACGCTCTAGCTCACCCGGCTCAGAGGTCGAACGAGACGAAGTCCTGGCCGGTCACGTGGACCGCGACGTTGTAGACCGGCACCGAGCCGATGCTTCCGCTCGCCTGGCCGTGGTGCGCGTGGCCGTGCACGACGAGATCGGGCCGGTGCATCCCGATCGGGCCGGCGAGGCGTCCCGAGCCGAGGAAGGCCCAGATCGGCTCCGGCTCGCCGACGAGCGTCTCCGAGATGGGCGCGTAGTGGAGGAGGACGATCCGCTTGTGGCAGCCGGCGATCGCCTCGAGCCCGACCTCGAGCGCCTCGACCTCGCTCGACGTCTCCCGGTAGACCTGCCGGATCGCGGGCTCGCCGAAGTCGGGGATCTCCGCACCGGGAAAGCCCCCCACGAAGCCTTTTGTCCCGACGATCCCGACCTCGAGGTCGCGGAGCTCGAGGATGGTGTGGTCGCGGTCGAGGACGACCACTCCCGCGTCCCGGAGCGTGGCCGCGACCTCGAGCGGCGCACCCGAGTGATGATCATGGTTCCCGAGCACCGCCACCACCGGCACCTCCAGGTCGCGGCAGGCATCCGCGAGGACGGCCGCCTGCTCGGGAAGACCGTGCGTCGTCAGGTCGCCCGCGAGCAGGAGGACGTCGCTCTCCTCCCCGACGGTGGCGAACACGCGGCACAGGCGCTCGCGCAGCGGCTCTGCGGCATGCACGTCGCCCGCGGCTGCGATGCGAATCGTCGTCATGCCGGGAAGAGATACCCGCGCGGAGCGTTCCCGGAACGGCGAAAACGGGTATCCCCGACCGCTATGCCCTCGGCGCCACCCGAGAATCTCAGCGACCTGCTGGCGACGATGAAGCGCGCTGCGGCAGCGCTCCGAGACGCGGACGTCGAGTTCATGCTCGGAGGAGGCCTCGCGGTCTTCGCTCTCGGCGGGCCTCCGTCGGACCACGACGTGGACTTCTTCGTGCGCGAAGAGGACGCAGAGCGCGCGCTACAGGCGCTCGTGGACATCGGCATGGAGGCCGAGCGCCCGCCCGAGGACTGGCTGCTCAAGGCGAACGACGGCGACATGACCGTCGATCTCATCTTCCGCCCCGCCGGTGGGCCCGTGGACGACGAGCAGTTCGAGCGTGCAACCGTGCTCGAGGTCGACGCCCTGCGCCTGCCGGTCGCGTCGGTCGACGACGTGCTCGCGACCAAGCTGCTCGCGATCACCGAGCAGGAGCCCGACTTCCGGGACGTCCTCGCGATCGCGCGCGCGCTGCGCGAGCAGATCGACTGGGAGGAGTTGGAGGCTCGCGCGGGCTCGTCTCCTTTCGCCTGCGGCTTCTTCGCGATGGCCGAAGGGACTCGGGATCCGACCGCAGGCCACCATCTCGACCGCGCACGAACCCGCCTGACGCCCTGCCGGAAGGCCGAAGCCCTAGGCTTCCTGGCGCGCGATGACGACGTGCGGCCACCTCGACCAGATCCGCGTGACGGCTCTCCCGGAGCCGATCGAAGGCTGTGAGGAGTGCCTGAAGATCGGGAGCGGCTGGATGCACCTGCGGATGTGCGAGACCTGCGGGAAGATCGGCTGCTGCGACTCCTCGCCCAACCGGCACGCGAGCCGCCATGCGCGCGAGGCCGGGCATCCCGTCGCGCGCTCCGCCGAGCCGGGTGAGGACTGGAGCTGGTGCTACACCGACGAGGTGGCCTTCGTCGTCGATTCGTATGAGCCGCGCTAAGCGGCTCACGCTGCTCGCTGCGATCCTCGGCTCGGCGCTGGCCACGATCGACGGCTCCATCGTCAACGTCGCGCTGCCCGCGATCGAGAGTGACCTCGGAGGTGGGCTGAGCGGGCAGCAGTGGGTGTCGAACGCGTACCTTCTCGCGCTGGGATCGCTGATCCTGATCGGAGGCTCGCTCGGCGACATCTACGGCGAACGGCGCGTGTTCGCGATCGGCGTCACCGCCTTCGGCGTCCTCTCGATTGCGTGCGCGGTCGCGCCGACGATCGAGGTCCTGATCGGCGCCCGTGCGTTGCAGGGCGCCGCCGGGGCGCTCGTCACGCCGAGCTCGCTCGCGATCATCGTCGCCGCCTTCGGGCCGAGCGAGCGAGGCGCGGCGATCGGCTCGTGGACGGCCTGGGGCGGGATCGCGGCGATCGTCGGGCCGGTTCTGGGCGGTCTGATCGTCGACCAGGTCTCGTGGCGCTGGATCTTCGCGCTCAACGTGCCGGTCGTCCTCGCGACGCTGGCGCTGATCCGCGTGGCCGTGCCGCAAACGACGCGCGCGGCGGACCGGAAGGTCGACTTCCTCGGCGCGGGACTCTGTGCGCTCGGGCTCGGTGGGATCGTGTTCGCGCTGATCGAGCAGCCGCACTACGGCTGGGCGAGCCCCGTGATCTTCGTCCCCCTCGTCGGCGGGATCGTCGCGTTCGTCGCGTTCCTCGCCTACGAGCGCCGCGCGTCCGAGCCGATGCTGAAGCTCGAGCTCTTCTCGCGCCGGAACTTCGCGGTCGGGAACGGCGAGACGTTGGCCGTGTACGCCGGGCTGGCGATCCTGTTCTTCTTCCTCGTGATCTACCTGCAGGAGGTCGCCGGCTACAGCGCGCTCGAGAGCGGACTGACCATCCTGCCGGTCACCGTGATCCTGTTCGCGCTCTCACGCCGGTTCGGAGCGCTCGCGGACCGCCACGGGCCGCGTCTCTTCATGGGCGCGGGCCCGTTGCTCGCGGCCGCGGGCATCCTGCTCCTCCTCAGGGTGGGGATGCATCCGTCGTACGTCGCCGACCTGCTGCCGGCGCTCGTCGTCTTCGCGCTCGGGCTCGCACTCACCGTCGCGCCCCTGACCGCCACTGTCCTCGCCGACGCCGACGAGACCGACGCCGGCATCGCATCCGCGATCAACAACGCCGTCGCGCGCGTCGCCGGCCTCGTCGGCGTCTCGGTCGTCGGCGTCGTCGTCGCGAGCACGCTGGCCGGCGACACGTTCGCCCCCAACCCCGAGTCGGTGCGAGCTTTCCACCAGATCGTCGTCATCTGCGCCGTGCTCGTCGCCGCGGGCGGCGTCGCCGGCGCAGTCGGGATCACGAACCTGCGACGGACGGTGCAGGCGGAAAAGTGTCCTGGGGGTCAGCTCGTCGGGGCGCCGGAGCCGGCTGTGGCGCTGGATGCCTGAGTCGACGCGGCGCTATCCGGCCGGGGCGACGGTCTCGGACTCGCGCACGGTGAGGCGGCGGAACGCCTCGAAGCCCAGGGCGACGAGACCGCCGAGCAAGAGAACGCCGAGCCAGGTGCGCAGCGCGGGGACAGGCCCCCACAGGACGAGCAGGAGGTAGACGCCGGCCAGCAGCGCCCAAGCGACTCCCGGCCGGTCGCGCAGCGTGGGCGCGATTGCGCCGCGCATGCGCCGTGTGACCCTGGACGGACCCGCGAGCACCGCACCGAGCAGCATGACGACGCCGTAGATGATCAGAGCCCACGCGACCTCCGCGAGCAGGCCCGTGCCGATGAGCCACGCCGACCCCGCGGCGTCGCGGACCGACTCGCCCTCCGCGAGCGCGTCCACGAGATATGAGCCGGCGATCCTGCGGATGATGAGGAGAACGATTCCGACGAGCACGAAGACGGTGCCCACGTTTCGCAGCATCGCGCGCCGGTCCCGCGCGAGCCAGACGGCACCCGCGAAGGCGGCGAAGGCCAAGACGATGACAAGCCAGCTCAGAGCCCTGATCACCCGCACGGCGTCCTGTGCGGTCGAGAGCTGGTCCGACTCGAGCACGACTAGCTTGCCCGCGTCTTCGGGGATCCGCGCCTCGAGCCCTTCGCCGATGCCGAGCTCCTCGCTGATCTGGAGGATGAAAGCGCGGAGGTCGAGCGTGACCGTGCCCTCCGTGGTCGAGACCCCCTCTCGTGTCTCGTCGTCGAGAATCCGCAGGAGCGCCTCGTGCGCCTCGCGGTTGACGTCTTCCCAGAGCTCCTGCACGCGTGGCCGCTGCAAGAACTGGTCGATGGTCTGGGGGGCAGCCGAGCGCAGCGCTCCGGAGAGGGGCGCCGCGAGCCCTTCGAGGTCCGGCGGCAGCCGCTGTTCTAGTCGAGCCTCGACGTCCACGTTTGCGTAGAGCTGGTCGGCGATGTAGACCGACAGGGCCTGCCGGACCTCGTCGTCCTCGAGCAGCTCGGAGCTCACATCGACCCACGCGTCGGTGTCGAGCGCCTGCCGTTCGACCCAGACCGTGAGTGACCCGACGAGAAGGATCAGCAGCCCGAGCGT
The DNA here is from genome assembly GCA_963716605.1 of uncultured Actinomycetes bacterium. GTDB lineage: Bacteria > Actinomycetota > Thermoleophilia > Gaiellales > Gaiellaceae > GMQP-bins7. The sequence goes on from CAVQTO010000002.1 coordinate 954,955, forward strand.
GAGCAGGACCCAGGCGAAGATCGAACGTGTCCTCGAGCTCACCCGTCCCGCGGGCTCGTCGGAAGCAGCCATCGCGGACGATCGTTACGTGTCGAGGCTCCTAGGTCAACTACGGCCGAGTCGAGTCACCCGGGTGACTCGCCCCCAATCTGCGCCGTCGACGCCGCTGCGAGCGCGCTTGCGACTGCCGATCAGGACGCTTCAGTGTGGGTCCTGCGGCGCGGGGAACCTCGGCGTCGTACCCCGAAGCGGACGCAACGTGTGCAGCTGGAGGCGGAGCAGCACGCCCCAGACGACCGCGAACGCCACGATCCCACCGACCACCTCCGCGGCCCGTGGCGCCTCGCCGACCTGCAGGAGGAGCACGACGATTGCGGCCGCCAATGCCGCGTCCACGGTCGCCACGATGGTCGGAGTGTTGATCAGGAAGTGGACCAGCAGCCATCTCCGGCTGGGGCCGTCGAGCATGTAGGTCGCGATCACTCCCCGCTCGTCGTCGTGGTGGCCGGTGGTGAAGTAGCGCTCCAGGCCGGGCTCGAGCTGCAGGTACGCGTGCCGCAGCCGGTTCATTGCGAGCACCAGCTGGAACTCCTCCGTGTTGATCTGCACCAGACGCGCGTAGGCGGTGATGCCGAGGAACAGCACGATGGGCAGTAACACCAGCGCGAGCGTCCTGGTCTGCGATCCGAAGCCAGTCGCGTCGGCCAGCAGCGCCAACGCGATGATCGAGGCTGACAGGACCGTGAGGAAGACCGTGGCTCGGCTCATCGCCTCGTTCCAGATGAGCGACCGCGCCGCGAGCAGGCTCCAGTGCTCAGCGGCCAGGATCGCGGCCGCGTTCGGCCCGAGCGCGGGGTCGCTCGCCCCGGCGGCCGCGGCTCCGCCCGAGGCGTCGTGGGCCCCGGATCCGGGCTCGCCTTTCTTGATCTCGTGTTCGGTCGGCTCCATCATCGGTCTCCTCCACGAGATGATCGCCGCTGCCGACGGTCTGCCGTCCTGCATGCGTCGACATGCGCACCGCAGGACGGGTACAACCCGCTACGTGGCCCCGCGGTCGGTCCGCCTCACGAGCCCGGAACGCGTCCTGTTCCCCGACGAAGGGATCACGAAGCAGGACCTGTTCGAGTACTACGGCTCGGTCGCCCCGGTGCTCGTCCCGCACCTCCGCAACCGGCCGTTCACGATGAAGCGCCGGCCCTACGGAGTGGGCGGGGACGCCTACTTCCAGAAGCAGGCGCCGAAGGGGATGCCCGCCTGGATCCCGACGCGCACCTACCGCACCCACCCGCGCGGGGGCGGGTCACGGCTCGTCGACTTCCCGCTCGTCAACTCGACGGAGGCGGTCCTCTGGATGGTGCAGATGAACTGCATCGACATGAACGCCTGGTACTCGCGCGTCGACAAGCCGCACCGCCCGGACTTCGTGCTCTTCGACCTCGACCCGCCGGGTCTCGATACACCCGATGGCGGCTTCGCGCTCGCGATCCGCGTCGCTCACCTGATCCGCGAGGAGCTCGAGCGGCTCGAGCTCGAGTCCTACGTCAAGACGAGCGGCGCCGACGGGATTCACGTGCTCGTCCCGATTGCGCGCCGAGCGACCTACGAGCAGACCTACGCGTTCGCGGAGCGCGTGGCGCGCGGGCTCGAGGAGCGGCACCCTGGGCTGGTCACGACCGAATGGCTGAAGCGCAAGCGCGAGGGCGTGCTCGTCGACCACCGTCAGAACGCGCGGGGGAAGACGATCGCCTCGGTCTACTCGGTGCGGCCGAAGCCGGGCGCGCCGGTCTCGACGCCGCTTCGCTGGGACGAGCTGACGGACGACGTGACGCCGCGCCGCTTCGGGATGCGTGAGGCGCTCGAGCGGGTCGAACAGCACGGCGACCTGTTCGAGCCCGTGCTCGCGGGCGGCCAGGCACTCGGGCGTGCCCTGAAGAGGTTGCGCTAGTTGGGTAGCGGCACGCTCTCGCTCGCAGCCCTGCTCGAAGCGCGTTCAGCCGCGCCGGCAGACGTCTCGCCGGACGGACAGACGGTGCTCGTGCTGTCGAACCTGAGTGGGACGATGCAGGCGTATCGCCTTCCGGCCACAGGCGGCGATCTCGTCCAGTTGACGGACTTCGAGGACGCCGTCGCGTCCGCATGCTTTCTCGAGGATGGCCGGGTTCTGATCCAGAAGGACGAGGGGGGTAACGAGCGCCATCAGCTCTATCTCGTCGATGCCGACGGCGGCACCCCGCCGGAGCCGCTCGTCCACGAGCCCGAGTTCATGCACCTCGACCCGCAGCAGAGCCCAGACGGCTCGCTGCTTGCCTACGCGTGCAACCGACGAAACGGGGTGGACTTCGACGTCTTCGTCCGAGACCTGCGTACCGGCGAGGAGCGCACGGTCTTCGCACCCGACGGGATGACCGTCCCCACCGGTTTCTCGCCGGACGGTCACTGGCTCTCCACGGCGCGCCTGACCGAGCGACCAGGAGACAACGACATCCACTTGCTCGACGTTCGAAGCGGCGATGTCGTGCACGCGACTCCGCACGACGACGAGGCGCTGTTCGACCGACCTGCGTGGCTCTCGGACGGAAGTGCCTTTCTCTTCGCCACCAACAGCGGCCGCGACCTCACCGGGATCGCCAGGTACGACCTCTCGAGCGGTTCCTGGCGCTACGTGCATGAGACGGAATGGGATCTCTCCTGCTCGATCGACCGCGCGGGGCGGACCCTGCTCGTCGAGGTGAACGAGGACGGGTACACGCGGCTCGAGCTCCGTGACCCGGAGACGCTCGAGCTGCGGCGCGACGTGCCTCTCCCGCGGCGAGGCGTGGCGCCGCTCGGGCGCCCGGCTGTGAGACCGCGACTCTCGCGGGACGGGAGCTTCGTCGTGTACCACGTGTCGTCGCCGGTGGAGCCCGGCGACGCGTGGCGCTTCGACATCCACACCGGCGAGACGACCCGCTTGACCGAGAGCCCCGCTGATCTTCCCCTCGACGAGCTCGTGGAACCTGAGCTCCACCGCTTCGCGTCCTTCGACGGCGAGCAGGTGCCCGTTTTCCTCTGGCTCCCGCGGCGCCGCGACCGGCCCGCGCCCGTCGTCGTAGCCGTCCACGGAGGGCCCGAGGCGCAATTCCGCCCGACGTGGCGCGAAGCTGCCCTGATCCAGTACCTCGTCGCACGCGGCTTCGCGGTCGCTGCGCCGAACGTACGCGGCTCCACCGGCTACGGCAAGCGGTACGAGCACCTCGACGACGTCCGTCTCAGACTCGATTCCGTGCGCGACCTCGCCGCTCTACACGACTGGCTTGCGGCACGGCCGGAGATCGACGGCGACCGAGCTGCTCTGTACGGCGGGTCGTACGGCGGCTACATGGTGCTCGCCGCGCTCGCGTTCCAGCCCGAGCGCTGGTCCGCTGCGATCGACGTCGTCGGCATCTCGAGCTTCGTCACGTTTCTCGAGAACACGGCGCCGTGGCGGCGCTACTTCCGCGAGCGCGAGTACGGCTCGCTCGAGCGTGACCGCGAGTTCCTCCTGGAGGTGTCGCCCCTGACGCATGTCGACAGCATCCGGGCACCGCTCTTCATCATCCACGGGGCGAACGATCCGCGTGTGCCGCTGTCCGAGGCGCAGCAGCTCCACCGCGTCTTGAACGACAAGGGCATTCCGTGCGAGCTTCTCGTCTACCCGGACGAGGGCCACGGTCTTCTCAAGCTCGCGAACCGCCTCGACGCGTATCCGCGAGCAGCCGCGTTTCTCGAGCGCGTGCTCACTTGAGCGCGGCTGGAAGTCGCCGAGCGCTACGCGATTGGGTCAGGGGCCGGCGTTCGGTGGCGGGCCGACGAGGTGAGAGTGCCCTCGAGCACGTAGTAGCTCTCGGCGCGACGAGCATGCGAGGAATTGACCCAGTTGGGTCCTGGCGGGCGAGGTGAGGCAAGTAGACGCTTCTAGGGATGCGGCGATCACATTGGTTGCCTGTAACAACGGAGGTACGAGTGAAGAGGGCTGTCGCTGTCGTCGGCTCGGTCGCGTTCGCGACGCTTGTTCTCGCGCTTTCTGTGGGGGCGGCGCCGGCGCTCGCCGGACGAGACCTCGCCGTCGGCGTCAACGACGACGCCGTCAAGTGGTGGGCAGGAGTCTCGCCGGTCGCGAACGACCTCGGGCTTGGCCACTACCGCGTGACGCAGGGCTGGCAACCGGGACAGACCGAGCCGAGCGCCTCGGACGTCGCCACCATCGCCGACGCGGTCAGGAACGCCGGCTCGCAGAAGATCCTCCTGAGCGTGTTCGGCCCTGCGAGCGCGGCGCCGAGCAGCGCCTCGTCAAGAGCGGCGTACTGCAGCTTCGTCTCCTCGCTGCTCGACCGCTTCCCGCAGATCCGTGAGGTCAACATCTGGAACGAGGCCAATCTGAGCTACTTCTGGAAGCCGCAGTTCAACCGTAACGGCTCGAGTGCCGCTCCGGCCGCCTACGCGGCGTTGATGGCGCGCTGCTACGACGCGATCAAGAGCCGGAATCCGTCAGTGCGCGTGATGACGTCGATCTCCCCGCGCGGCAACGACAAACCGCATGCCCGTTCGAACATCTCTCACTCCGCGAGGAACTTCATCGGGAAGATGGGACAGGCGTACCGCCGCTCGCACCGCCGGGCTCGGATCTTCGATGACTGGGGTCAGAACATCTACGGCTCGAGTTCGAGGGAGCGCCCCTGGGCGCGCCACCGCCTGGACATCGGCCAGGGCGACTACCCGCGACTGCTCTCCTACCTGAGGAGCGCCTTCGGTGGCACACGCCAGCCGATCCCCGGCCAGAAGGACGTTCGCATTTGGTATCTCGAGGGTGGCTTTCAGACCGGCGTCGGAGACAAGCGCTTCTTGTACAGCAACAGCGAAGCCGACCGCGCCGTCGTCGCGCCGCTCGGTGGCTTGGTCGATCAGGCATCGCAGCTGACCGATGCGATCAGACTCGCCTACTGCCAGCCGGCCGTCGGAGGTTTCTTCAACTTCCTGCTCGCCGACGAACCGAATCTGCACGGCTGGCAGTCGGGCGTCCTATTTGCCGACTGGACGTCCAAGCCTTCTTACGATGCGTTCAAGCGCGTGATCGCTCGAAGTCGCGTCGCGTCGCGTCGACTGCGCGGCGCTCAGGACGCGGATCAAGAAGCTTGGCGGGCAGCCCGGCTTCTAGGCTCGGGCAAGCGGCGCTAGCCGATCCGAAAGGACGCGAGACCGTGCGGATCTCGCTCGCTTCGATCGGGTTCGATGACACGCGGAAGAACGAAAGGCCCCGGTTTCCGGGGCCTTTCCGTGTGGAGCGTACCGGGATCGAACCGGTGACCTCCGGCTTGCAAAGCCGGCGCTCTCCCAGCTGAGCTAACGCCCCGAGAGGGTCAAGTGTAGGCGCGCGGGCTGCGGTCAGCCTGGTGGAAGACCGCCGAGGCCGCGGCGCTCGAGGGTCCGTAGGCCGTCGCCGAAGCTCTTGTCCGCGGCAGCCTCGCGCGTCTGCTGCTCGAGCCGACGGATGCGCTCGTCCAGCTCGTCGAGCTCGGCCCGGCTCATCGCGCCGCTCCCGGCGCCGACGCCGCTCAGCGCGCGCCCGTGCTCGAGGAGCTGGGCTTCGCGACGCGCTAGCTCGTCGCTCTGCTCGGCAAGCTCGGCCTGCGTCCTCGCGAACGCCTGCTCCATCTCCTGCAGCGCGGCGACGCGCGCCTCGATCCGGTCGAGCATCTCCTGGGGGGTCTTCGCGGCCTCGGCGACGCGGTGCGCGAGCTCGGCCTCGGCCTTGACGTACTCACGCTCGCGCGCCGTGAGCTCGCGCTCCCGGCGGCTCAGCTCCTGTGCGCGGGCGGCGAGACCGACCTGCGCGTGCACGAGGGCCTCGTCGGCGCCGGGCGGGATGCGCCCGACGGCTCCGCGGCTCACCTTGGCGAGCGCGTCTGCGAGCTCGCGCTCCTTCTTCTCCACGTTCGCAACACGCTCGGTGAGCTCTCGGCGAAGCCGGCCGAGCTCCTCGTCCGCGGAGATGCGGATTGCACGCAGGCGATCGAGCTCCGCGTCGATGGTGGCGGGCTCTACGAGGTCGCGGCGGCCGAAGAGGGGCATGCGTCGATGATATGCGGGCGCGGCGCACTTTCCTGCGCGCGAGGGAGGCTCGTTAGCGGATCGGCTCTCGGCTCAGGCGGCGCGCTCGAGGCGCTCTTCGGCGCGTGCCCGGCGGACGATGTCCTCGCGCTCGCCGAAACGGAGTCGCGCCTTCTCCATGCGAAGCGTCTGCCAGAGCTCCTCGAGGTGGGTGTCGAGAGCCTTGATCTCTTCTCGTACGACGGGATCGTGCCCATCCGAGAGCTGGTGCCAGAGCTCCTGGCGGTCCTCCGAGATACGCTCGATCTCGTCGTGAATCTGATCCGGGGTCATGTTCGTTGAAACGGCTGTCACGAGGCCTTCATTCCCCTTGCAGGCGACCGTTCAAACGTCGATGCGAAAGGACTTTCGGGCGGGGTCGGTGTCTCGCCGGCGGGCGGATCGCGCGTGGGGGCGCCGGCTGAGGCTAGGTTCGCGCGGCACTCTTGTGACACTCTTGTGACGAAGTCGGCACCCACGCGTTCGACCTTCCTCGCTAGCGTGTCTCTAGGGACACGGGAGTGCCCCTGGGGCGCGTTGGGGGGTCTACTCGTAACCGAGCTCCGCGATCCGCTCCTCGTCCAGCCCGAAGTAGTGCGCGAGCTCGTGCAGCACGGTGATCCGGATCTCCTCGCGCAGCTCGTCGGGGTCGGGAAAGCTCTCCTCGAGCGGGATCCGGTAGATCGAGATCTTGTCGGGGAGCTGGCCGGACATGTCCCCGCGGTCGGGGAGCGGCACGCCGTGGTACAGGCCGAAGAGGTCGGGATCCTCCGGGTGCTCGTCCTCGATGACGACGGCGACGTTCTTCAGGGCGGCGGCGAGATCCGGTGGGAGCTCGTCGAGCGCGGCACGGACGTGGTCCTCGAACGCCACCTCAGCGGATGACAAGGGCCATGAGCGCCTTCTGCGTGTGCAGGCGGTTCTCGGCCTGCTCCCACGCGAGGCAGCGCGGGCCGTAGAGGACCTCCGCGGAGATCTCCTCGCCGACGTGGGCGGGGAGGCAGTGCATGGCGACGCCGTCAGGGTCTGCGAGCGTGAGGAGGTCTGCGTCGACCCTGTACGGATCGAGGTCGCGGAGGCGCCGCTCGCGGTCGTCCTCGCGGCCCATGCTCGCCCAGACGTCGGTGTAGACGGCGTGAGCGCCCCGGGCCGCTTCGCGCGGGTCGGTCGTGAGCTCGATCGTGCCGCCGTTTCCGCGCGCGTCCTGGGCCGCGGCGGCGGTGAAGTCCGCATCGGGCTCGTAGCCGGGAGGGGTCGCGGCGACGAACGTCATCCCGAAGCGGCCGGCGATCCGCATCAGCGAGTGGCAGACGTTGTTGCCGTCGCCCACGTAGCCGAGCCGGACGCCGTCGAGCGTCCCGAAGCGCTCGCGTAGCGTCATCGCGTCGGCGAGCGCCTGGAGCGGGTGGCTCTCGTCCGTGAGGCCGTTGATCACCGGGATCGACGCGTGCTCGGCGAACTCCTCGACCTCGGCCTGCTCGAAGGTGCGGATCATCAGCGCGGAGAGGAAGCGGGAGAGCACGAGCGCGGTGTCGCGGTAGGACTCGCCGCGGGCGAGCTGGAGCTCCGCCGCCGGCAGGAAGAGTGCCATTCCGCCGAGCTCCGCGATCCCGACCTCGAACGCGACGCGTGTGCGCGTCGAGGGCTTGTGGAAGATGAGCCCGATCGTGCGACCGGGGAGGACGCGAAGCTCGGGACGGCGCTCACGCTCGGCCTTGAGCTCGTCCGCGAGGTCGAGAAGTGTCTCCAGCTCGTCGCGCGACCAGGCGGCGACGCGGGTGAAGCTCCGGCCCTTCAGGGTCTGCGGGACGCCCGCCATCCGCCGGATGCTACGGGTGCGTCAGAGCCCGTGCGCACCGCGGTAGAGTCGCGCCATGTCCGCCTTCGCGGAAGCGCTGAACGAGCAGATCGGCTACGAGTTCGGCGCGTCGCAGCAGTACATCGCGATCGCGGTCTACTACGACGCGGAGACGCTGCCGGTGCTCGCCGCGCACTTCTACCGGCAGGCCGTCGAGGAGCGGAACCACGCGATGATGATCGTGCAGTACCTGCTCGACGCGGACGAGGAGGTCGTGACTCCCGGCGTCGAGGCGCCGCAGACGTCGTTCTCCGACGCAGTCGCGCCGGTCGCTCTGGCGCTCGAGCAGGAGAAGCGCGTCACAAGCCAGATCGTCGAGCTCGTGAAGCGCGCGCGGGAGGACGGCGAGCTCGTGGGCGAGCAGTTCCTGCACTGGTTCCTCCAGGAGCAGCGGGAGGAGGTCGCCTCGATGACCGAGCTGCTCGCGATCGTCGAGCGCGGCCGCGACAACCTCCTCCACGTCGAGGAGTACATCTCGCGGCGGAGCGGCGACGAGAACCCGCTCGAGGCGGGAGCGCCCCCCGCCGCCGGCGGCGCGCTGTAGGGGCGAGGCTTGCCTCGCCGTCGGTGATGCACGAGCTGCAGGTTCGCACCGAGCGGCGCACGCAGGTCGTCGACGTGACGCGCGAGGTGCGCGACGCCGTGGCGGGCTCGGGCGGCACCGCGGTCGTCGTGTACGTGCCGCATACGACGGCGGGGGTCACGATCAACGAGGCGCGGACCCCGCGGTGGCGCGCGATCTCGAGGCGGCACTCGAGCGGATCGTCGACGACGGCTGGCCCTGGCAGCATCACGAGCCGCCCGAGGAGAACGCTCCCACGCACGTGCGGGCCTCGCTCATGGGGCCGAGCGTCGTCGTTCCGCTGCGGGAGGACGGCTCGCTCGCGCTCGGCACGTGGCAGGCGATCTTCTTCTGCGAGTTCGACGGCCCGCGAGCCCGGTCGGTCTACGTCTCCGTACTCGCCTGACGCCAGCCACCCCGAGCCCTGTCAGTTCCGAGCAGTGTTCTTAACAGGGCCTGGCACTGTAAAGGTCACAAATCTGTGCCGAGTTCTCCACACGCGCCGTCCCGCAGTGGCTCGTTCCGGGCGTAGCGGTCGGCTGACGCTGTCCGTTTCGGCCGTTGTGTCTTAACAGTGCCTGGCACTGTTAAGGCCACAAGTTCGCACCAGTGTGTCCACCGATACGCTGGCCGCCATGGCCGCGCCGGTTCGGAAGGGCGAGGAGCTCGAGCTCCACGATCGACTCGCTCGCCTACGGCGGGAACGGCGTCGCGCGCCTGAACGGGTTCGTCGTGTTCGTCCGCGGCGGGCTTCCCGGCGACCGCGTGCGCGCGCGTGTGACGAAGGTCAAGCGCGGGTTCGCGGAGGCCGTCGGCGGAGACGGTCCTCGACCCGAGCCCGCAGCGCGTCGAGGCGCCGTGCCGGCACTTCGGCGTCGAGTGCGGCGGGTGCCGCTTCCAGGATCTCGCGCTACGAGGCGCAGATCGCCGCGAAGGAGCAGCAGGTGCGCGACGCGCTCATCCGGATCGGCCGGATCGCGGAGCCGCCCGTCGAGCCGATCATTCCGGCGGCGTCGCTCTACCACTACCGCAACAAGCTCGAGTACTCGTTCACGTCCGGCGACGAAGGGGCGTCGAGCTCGGCTTCCACCGCGCGGGTCGCTGGGACGAGGTGATCGGCATCGAGGAGTGCCTCCTCACGACCGATCTCGGGAACGCGATCCGCCTCGCCGTGCGCGACTGGGCGCGCGAGGAGAAGCTCGAGCCGTACGACCAGGCGACCGGCGAGGGCTACCTCCGCCACCTCGTCTATCGCGAGGGCCGGAACACGGGCCAGGCGCTCGTCGTCCTCGTGACCGCGCCCGGCGAGCGGTTCGAGACCGGCTACTTCGTCGACGTCCTCCGGCGCTTCCCGGAGGTGCGCTCGATCCACTGGGCGATCAACGACACGCCGGCCGAGCGGACGAATCTGCCGACGCCGCCTGCTCTGGGGCGACGACGCGATCGAGGAGGCAGATCCTCGGGCTGCGCTTCCGGGTCCGCCCGAACGCGTTCCTGCAGACGAACACGGAGATGGCCGAGCGGCTGTACGAGCTCGCGCGCGAGTACGCGGGGCTCGACCGGGACGGAGAACGTCTTCGACCTCTACTGCGGCACCGGCACGATCGGGCTCTCGCTCGCGCGCGACGCGAGCACGGTCTGGGGGGTCGAGATCTCCGAGGAGTCGGTCGCCTGCGCGATCGAGAACGCCGAGCTGAACGGGATCGAGAACGCGCAGCTTCTTCGCGGGCAACGTCGGGCAGACGCTCGAGGAGCTCGTCGAGCAGGCGGGGTCGCCGCGACGTCGTCGTCGTCGATCCGCCGCGCGCAGGCCTCGCGGGCAAGGCGCTGCGGCGGACTGGTGCGCTGCAGGCGCCCCGGATCGTCTACGTCTCCTGCAACCCGACGACGCTCGCCTCGGACGTGAAGGTGCTCCGCGAGGACTTCGGCTACGAGCTCGTCCGCTGCCGCCCGGTCGACATGTTCCCGCACACGCCGCACGTCGAGTCGGTCTCGCTGCTCGAGCGCGACAGCCGCGTACCGGTCACTCCGGCGCCGCACGGCGGGCCGCCCAGGCCCGCGCGGACGTCGCGCCAGAGCAGATCGACGTTCGGCGAGCGAGGAAGCCGAGGCAGACCGCGGGAAGCGCCGGCAGCCCGAGGCGTCCCACACCAGACGAGGACGAGCGTCTGCGACGAGGAACCCGGTCATGGCGACCCAGGTCAGCCCCGACCCGCAGCCCGAACCGCTGCGCGGCCGCGAGGAAGAGCGCGAAGAAGACGATGTCCGGCGGCCCGATGTTCGCCGTCGCACGTCTCGCCCGGCACGTGCAGCGCGACGGAGATGCTCTCGAAGAAGCCCGGGCTGCTCCTCGGTGACGTAGTGCGTCGGGCCGAAGGCGACCGACCAGATGTCCACCCACGGGACGAGGACCGCGACGAGCGTGACCCACCAGAGCTCCTCGAAGAGCGACAGGAACCAGAAGCCGACGAGGACGAAGCATGCGAGCTTGGCGACGTTCGAGGCCACGCCGAGCCCGGCGAAGTAGAGGCCGACCCAGGCGACCCCCGCGAGCGCCGCGCCGCCCAGGAGCCAGACGCGATTGCCCGCGTGCGAGGGGCAGCGCGAGCCAGATCGCCGCGATGAACGCGGGCAGGACGACGAGGCTCGCGACCGCGATCGCGCCGCCTTCGGAGAGCTCGGGCAGGCTCGCCGCGACCGCGCCGAACACGACGAGCGCCGCGACGAGCGCCGGCGAGCGCGACGGCGCGCCGGCGGCCCACGAGCTCAGTACGGCGGCTGCTCCGCCCACCAGGGGCCGAGCGCCTTGAACGCGTTCCAGAACGCCGTCTTCGCGGCCTGGTCGTCGAGCGACTCGTCGATGTCGGGCGTGACGAGCGCCTCGATCGTCGGCGTGAAGCGCTGGAGCGCGCCGACGCGACTCCGGGTCGATGGGGTCGGAGAGCGGGAAGCGGAGCTCGTTGACGAACTCGGCGACCGCGTCGCCCATGACGACGACGAGCTTCGGCTGGACGATGTGGAGCTCGCGCGTCAGCCACGCCGGCCGCGTCCGCCGGATCCTCGGTCCCGAACTTGAGGCAGTTCGTCCCGTAGACGGCGAGCGGGTCGACGTGCAGCCGCTGGAGCGACTTGAGGACCGCCTGCGCCGGTGCGGCCGAAGAACGCGACGCCCTCCTGGATCTCCGGCGGCTGCGGCGCGTACTTCAGGAGGAAGACGTCGGCGAGCGGGTGGCCCGAGCCGACCACCGGCACGCGCAGCTCGTCGCCGGCCCGAGCGAGCTCGTCGCCGAGCTCGTTGATCTCGGCGATCGCCTTCTGCAGGTAGCGCTCGTAGATCTCGTCGGTGGGCACGGCCGCAGACACGGGAGTCCGGCTCACCTTCTCCCTTAGCGGACCTTTTCCTTGACCTGGGCCACCCACTTGAGCGACTGGAGGTACGCGAGCGACTTCGGGCGGCGCAGGATCTCGGCGGTCCGGAGCGAGAGCAGGAACTCCTCCGGGCCGTCGAACCGGCGCATCCGGACGGCTCCGGTGCCGACGCCCTGGAGCACGTGCGCGTCCGAGCCGGCGCCCTGGAGCAGCCGGTACTTGCGCGCGAAGCGGAGCGCCTCGTCGTTGAACGAGTCGCGCAGGAGGCGCGCGTTGAAGACCTCGAAGCACGTCGATCTCGGCGAGGTGGCGGTGCAGCGTCGCCGGGTCCGGGATCGCGTGCAGGCGGTCGAAGGGGTGGGGGAGGTAGACGAGGCCGCCCTGCTCGCGAATCGCCGCGATCGTCTCGGCGAACGACATCCCGCGCGGGATCTCCTCTTCGAGGAAGAGGCCGATCACCTCGCCCTGGTCCGTCCGTCTTGACCTCCTCGCCCGGGATGACGATGAGGTCGCGACTCGCGGCGAGCTCGACGGCCTCGAGCGCGCCGCCGAACGACGTTGTGGTCGGTGACCGCGATCGCCGCCGAGCCCGATCTCCTCGGCGTGGTCGAGCAGGTCGGCGACCGGGATCGAGCAGTCGTGCGACCAGTCCGTGTGCATGTGCAGGTCGACGGCGATCCAGTCGCGGTCGGCGAGCGGGTCGTCCTCGTCGGTGGCCGGCGTCGCGGCGCTTGCGCGCCAGTCGCGAGTAGACGTCGTCGAGCTCGTGCGCGACGCGCTCGAAGCTCTGCCGCTCGGCGCGGGCGCGTTCCTGCGTGCGCGAGGCGCTCGCGGCGCCGCTCGTCGCCCGCGAGCTCGAGGACCTCGGCGGCGACGGCTTCGGCACCGAGCCCGTCGACCGCCACCGGCGCGGCTCCGCACGCCGCCGCCTCGAGCGCCGAGGCGCTCCTCGCCGTCCGGAGCCGGGACGAAGATCGCCGCCTCGCCGAGAGCGCCGCCGCGCGCTGGTCCGGACGGCGAACGGCGCGGACGTGCGACTCGCTCGCGGACCGACGCGCGGGATCGTCGGCCGGAAGCCGAGCGGCTTCGTGTGCAGCAGCGTGCAGCTCCCAGTCGGGGAGCTCGCGGAGCGCGCCGCAAGACTGCGCGCGTGACGGCGCGCCCGCCCGGCTCGAGCTCGATCGCGATCATGCGGCGCTTCTTCGCCGGTCGGAACGAGTACGCGGTGTCGACGCCGAGCGGGACGAGCGTGTAGTCGCCCTCGAAGCGCTCGGCCGCGGCCTCGGCGGTCGCCGCGGAGGTGGCGAGGAGCGCGTCCACGCGGGCCCGCAGGCGGTCGCGTCGCGACCGTCGCGGCGGGATACGAAAGCCGCTCCGGCGGAGAAGAACGTCGCCGCGGTCAGCGCGTGCGCGGACGTGAGCGCGAGGTACGAGAGGCTCGGCAGCCCCGGCTCGAACGCCGTGCACGACGTCGTAGCGGCCCCGTGCGAGCGCGAGCCGCAGGTTCGCGCGCACGCCGACGGGAACGCCGAGGGACGTGCGGCGGGAGATCGGGATCGACGGCCCGACCGCGATCACCTCGGCGTCGCTCCAGCCGCGCTGCAGCGCGCGTCGCCCGGCGAGGAGGTCGCGCGCCCGCGACGAGGGGGCGAGCACCGTCACCTCGTGGCCGAGCCGGCGAAGCGCGACGGCGGCGCCCGTCGACGTGCGCGTTCACCTCGTGCGGCTGCGACCACGCGAACGGCGTGACGAAGCAGATGCGGAGGCTCACGGTCGGGCGAGTGTAGTGCGCAAGACCGGAATCGGCTAGCGCCGATTCCGGTCGCGCAAGAGCCTCCGGCCGCTTCGCGGCCGCCACGCGGGAAATCAGAGTCGCAATGACGGCCCGGTGTACCTTGGCCTCATGAGCGAGGTCACGATCACGGTGCGCACGAACGGCCCGTACAAGGTCGAAGGGCCGGTGCGGGTCGTCGACGCCGAAGGACGCGAGTTCGTGCTCGCCCGAAGGACGCGGGATCGTGCTCTGCCGCTGCGGGCACTCGCGGACGAAGCCGTTCTGCGACAAGAGCCACCGGCGCGTCTGCTTCGTCGCGGAGGACAGCGCGCGCGCGCGCCGAGGCCTAGCCTCGTCGCAGCGCCAGCCGCTCGCCGGGGGCGAGCTGGGCTTCGATGCCTTCGCCGGACCTCGTCGCGACGAGCTTCACGCCGTTCAGTTCGGCGAGAACGCGTTCGGCTGACTGGGGAGCGCCAGCCGACGTGAAGCGCTGGAGCACGGGCACGAGAAAGTAGGCGAGCGCGGTCAGGATCCATAGCGCGGCGATCAGCTTCCCGATCGTGTCGCCCGGGTTCTCGCTCCAGATGGCCGCGATCGAGGCGCTGGACGCCACCATCGCAAGGCCTCCGGCAAGCCATGCGAGGGCGACGATCCGCTCTCCGCGGGCGAGTAGCTGCGCCGTCGCCGCGACAAGCGCCGCCACGAGCGCGAGCGCGCCCGACCATCCCCACTGCCAGGCGTCGTCTTCGCCGTCGAAGACGAAGTCCCAGATCGCGTAGACGAGTAGCGCGAAGCCGGGGATCGCGACCACGACGGCCGCCCATCCGAGCGCACGCCGGCCGCGATCGACGAGGGCGAGCCCTGAGATGAGCGTCGCGCCGCCGAGGAGGGCGGCGGCGAGAGTTCCGAGGATCCGGCCGTCGGTGTCGGAGAAGTCGCCGCGGAGGACCGAGCGTGAGAGCGACCAGGGCGGCAGCGACGAGGATCGCCGCCGCCCCGATCCAGAAGATCCGGCTGAGCCGGAGCCCGGTCACGCCTTCGCGGCTGCCTTCCGCCTGCTCTTCGCGTACGCGTTCTTCGACGATGAAGCGCTCGATCTGCTCGCGCGCCTCGTCGTCGCGGATCTGCTTCGGCGGCGACTTCATGAGGTACGCGCTCGGCGCCTCGAGCGCGCCCGAGATGCCGTTGTTCAGCGCGAGCTTCGCGAGGCGGACGGCGTCGATCACGATGCCGGCCGAGTTGGGCGAGTCCCAGACCTCGAGCTTGAGCTCGACGTTGAGCGGCACGTCGCCGAACGACGAGCCCTCCATGCGGATGTAGGCCCACTTGCGGTCGGTCAGCCACGGCACGTAGTCCGACGGGCCGACGTGGACGTTGTCCTCGCCGATGTCGTAGTCGAGCATCGACGTGACGGCGTTCGTCTTCGAGATCTTCTTCGACTCGAGGCGCTCGCGCTCGAGCATGTTGCGGAAGTCGGAGTTGCCGCCGACGTTCAGCTGCATCGTCCGGTCGAGGTGGACGCCGCGGTCGCCGAAGAGGGTCGTCAGCACGCGGTGCGTGATCGTCGCGCCGACCTGCGACTTGATGTCGTCGCCGATGATCGGCACGCCGGCGTCCTCGAAGCGCTTCTGCCAGTACGACTCGCGCGCGATGAAGACGGGCATGCAGTTCACCATCGCGACGCCGGCCTCGAGGATCTGCTCCGTGTACCACTTCGTCGCGGCCTCGGAGCCGACCGGGAGGTAGTTGACGACGACGTCGGTGCCGGTCTCCTTGAGGATCCCGACGACGTCGTCGGTCTGGCCCGGCGCCTTCTCGACGACCTGCGCCATGTACTTGCCGATGCCGTCGTGCGTCATGCCGCGCGAGACCTTGATGCCGGTCTTCGGGACGTCCGCGAACTTGATCGTGTCGTTCGGGTGCGCCCAGATCGCGTCGGCGAGGTCGACGCCGACCTTGCCCTTGACGACGTCGAACGCGGCCGTGAACTCGATGTCCGAGATGTGGTAGCCGCCGAGGTCGACGTGCATGAGGCCCGGGACGGCGTCCTCGGGGGATGCGTCCTTGTAGTACTCGACTCCCTGGAGGAGCGAGTTGGCGCAGTTGCCGACGCCGATGATCGCGACGCGCACCTTGTCCTTCGAGCGCGCGCCGTTCTTCGAGCCGTTCGTGAGCTGCCATTGTTTCCTTTCGTGCGTTGCTCATGTGATGGAACGCCGAGCCCGTCGGCGAGCGCGGCGAGGATGACGTCGTTCGCGTTCGAGCCCGAGCGCGCCGCCTCCGCGTGGATCTCGTCCTTCAGCTCCTGCGGGAACGCGGAGGAGGACGACCGGGCTGCCGCCTGCTAGCACTTTGCGCCGGCGGCCGCTCGGCTGGTAGGGGACGCCGAACGAGTCGGCGAGGATTGCTGCCGCGACGTCGTTGAGATTCGACTCACGGCGGGCGGTCTCGCGGACGAGCGCTTCCTTCAGAGTGGGGGCATCCGACCAGGATGCTCATCCGCTTTGAATTGCTAGCAGTCAAAGTGCTAGCAGTATAGGCGATCGCTTCGGGCATAGCAAGCCCGCTATGCGAAGTCGTGACGCTCGAGCTGGGCTAGGGCGTCTGCTCGGCGAGCTCGCGAAGCTGGCGGCGGACGAAGAGCATGCGCTGGAACACCGTGACCCAGGCCATCGCGGCGAGCACATAGATCGGCCACTGCGAGCCAGCCCCAGGGAGCGAGGCCGAGGCCGACCGAGATGAGGACGACGCGCTCGACGCGGGATCCGAAGCCGACGTCACCGCGGAGGCCGAGCGCCTCCGCCTTCGCGCGCGTGTAGGACACGAGGAACGAGCCGATGACGGCCGCGAAGGTCGCGACGAGCGCGAGCTCGTTTCCGTCGCGCATGAAGACGAGGCCGATCGCCGCGAGCATCGCCGCCTCGCCGAGCCGGTCGAAGGTCGAGTCGAGGAAGGCGCCGAAGACCGTCCCCTTGCTCGCGGCGCGGGCGAGCGCGCCGTCGAGGATGTCCGCGATCGAGCCGACGACGAAGAGGACGCCGCCGAGCCAGAAGAAGAGCTTCTCGTTCCGGTCCTCGAAGCCGACGAGGACGGCGCCCGCGAGGCAGAGCGACACGCCGGCGAGCGTGAGCATGTCCGGCGTCAGCTTCGTCTTCGCGACGCCGCGCATCGAGCGCGCGAGGATCTCGCGGGCGGCCTGCGTGTACTCCTGCTTGACCCGGTCGAGCTGGCTGACCGCGGGCCGGCCCGTTCCCGGGCGGCCGCTCGTCGTCACTCATGCGGGGCGCGGCGGAGGCGGAGCGTGCGGACGTGCCGGAGTGCGTAGCCCGTGAGGATCGCGAGGACGATCCCGGCGACGATGTCGAGCCAGTAGTGGTTGCCGGTCGAGATCACGGAGAACGCGACCCAGGCCGGCCAGGCGAGCCAGAGCGCCTTCGCGAGCCGCGAGCGCACGAGCGCCGAACATGACGACGCCGACGATGAAGGCGTCCATCGCGTGCAGGCTCGGCATCGCGGCGTACGGGTTCGACGCGAGCGCGATGAAGCCGCTGTCGTGGTTGACCGACGAGTACTGCGCGAGCGTGTCGACGAAGCCCCACTCCGGGAACATCCGCGGCGGCGCGGTCGGCATGACGATGTAGCCGACGAGCCCGACGAGGTTCGCGGCGATGAGCCAGTTGCGGAAGCTCGCGAAGCGCTCGTGGTGGCGGAAGTAGACCCAGAGGAGCGTGATCCCGACGACCGCGAACTGCGAGAGCCAGTACGTGTACGAGGTCAGCGTGACGAGGATCGACGACGTGTCCACGACCCTCTGCACGGCCGGCTCGAAGAGCGCACCGAGCTCGCGCTCCGTGCGCAGCACCCACTCGCCGTTCTGGAACGCGTCCGCGACGCTGCGGTCGGCGACCCCGCGTGCGACCTGGTAGACGAGCGTAGAAGCCCATCCAGATGACGAACTGGAACGCGAGATGCGCCCAGCCGCGAGGCAGGCGCCGCGAGGTTTCGGCGACGAGGCTCGACACGACCTCGGGATTCTAACGCCCCGGTGGACGGTCGCCGCGGGATCGGCCCGTTGCGCGCGAGCGATCAGCTGTGGTGATCGACTGCTGACTGGGAACTCGACTTGAGCTGATCGACGTGCTGCCGTCATCCTTCGGCGATGGCGGCGCGGCCCGACGCGCGGATCTGGCTCGCCCTCGGTGACGTGTATCTCGCCTGGGGCTCGACGTTCATCGCGCTCGCGATCGTGGTTCGCGACCTGCCGCCACTGCTCTCGCTGGCGATGCGGCACTTCGTGGCCGGCGCGATCCTGCTCGCGTTCGCGCTGCCGCGCGGAGACCGGGAGGGCGACCGGATCGGCTGGACGCAGATCCGTGCGGGGCTCATCTTCGGCGGCCTCCTCTTCGTCCTCGGCCACGGCTCGCTCGCGTGGGCCCAGCAGACCGTGCCCGCCGGGGTCGCGGCGCTGCTCGTCGGCAGCATCCCGATCTGGATGGCGCTCTTCGACCGCGTCGCCTTCGGGCGGCGCCTGCGCGGCTCCGCGTACGTCGGCTTCGCGCTCGGGTTCGTCGGCCTCGCGTTTCTCGTCGACCCGTTCGGCGCGGGCTCGTCGACCGCCTCGGCGCGATCGCGATCGTGCTGGCGCGCTCGTGACCTGGGCCGCGGGCTCGCTGTACTCGCGCGGAGCGCCGCTGCCGACGCGACCGCTCGTCTCCGCTGGGCTCGCCTCGCTCTGCGGCGGCGTCCTGCTCATCGTCGCATCGCTCGCAACGGGAGAGTTTCGCGACGCGGTCTTCTCGACGGACGCGCTGCTCGCCGTCGCCTATCTCATCGTCGTCGGGAGCTTCGTCGGCTTCACGGCGTACGTCTGGCTCCTCCAGCGTCGCGCCGACCTCGCTCGTCGCGACGTACGCGTACGTGAACCCGATCGTCGCCGTCTTCCTCGGCTGGCTGCTCCTCGGCGAGGAGATCACGCTGCAGATGGCGGTCGCGGGCGCCGCGGTCGTGATCTCCGTCGCGCTGATCGTCCGCGCGAGCGGCGACGCGCTCGAGCCCGGGCGGGGTCTGTTCCGGCGGAGGACGCCGCGGGCGCCAGCGGCCACCGAGCCGCAGCGCCTAGTCACCGCCGATGTAGGACATCTCGACCTTGCGGAGCGCGGCCGTGTCTTCCGTGCGGAGCTCCGAGTAGCGGTCGGTGCGGCGCGCCCAGACGGCGCGGATCGCCTCCTCGAGCTCATCGTCGGTCGCTTGCGCCCGTAGCACGGCGCGGAGGTCGTGCCCGCGTACGGCGAAGAGGCAGGTGTAGAGCTTCCCGTCGGCCGAGATGCGTGCACGCGTGCAGTCGCCGCAGAACGGCTGCGTGACGGACGCGATGACGCCGATCTCGCCCGCGCCGTCGAGGTAGCGGTAGCGCTCGGCGACCTCGCCGCGGTAGCGCGGGCTCGACGGGCTCGAGCGGGAACTCGGCGCCGATCATCCGCACGATCTCGGCCGCGGGGACGACGTCGTCGAGCCGCCAGCCGTTCGTCGCACCGACGTCCATGAACTCGATGAAGCGGACGCGTGTGCCCGGTCCCGCGGAAGCGCCGCGCGATGTCGAGGATCGAGCTCTCGTTCAGCCCGCGCTTGACGACGACGTTCACCTTCACCGGCAGGCCCGCCGCCGCGGCGGCGTCGATCGCCGGCCAGGACGCGCGCGACCGGGAAGTCGACGTCGTTCATCGCGCGGAAGACCTCGTCGTCGAGCGAGTCGAGGCTCACGGTCACGCGGGTCAGGCCCGCGTCCGCGAGGGCGCTGCGCCTTCTGCGCGAGCAGCGCGCCGTTCGTCGTCAGCGTCAGGTCGAGGTCGCCGAGACTCGCGAGCCGCTCGATCAGCACCTCGAGGTCGCGCCGCAGCAGCGGCTCGCCGCCGGTGATCCGGAGCTTCTCGACGCCGAGGCCGACGAAGACGCGCGCGACGCGCTCGATCTCCTCGAAGGTCAGGAGCTCGCGCCGCGGCAGGAAGCGGTAGTCGCGGCCGAAGACCTCCTTCGGCATGCAGTACACGCAGCGGAAGTTGCAGCGGTCGGTGACCGAGATGCGGAGGTCGCGCAGCGGCCGCGCGAGGGTGTCGACTACTTCCACGCGAGACAGCGTAGAGAATCGACGGATGGTGGAATCGGGAGCCGCCGGCCGTTACGAATTCGGCACGCACTCGTTGCCCATAGGGCGCGGTTTCCGGGGTACTGTGCGTTCAGGGACACGGGAGTGCCCCTGGGGGGCGTTGGGGGCACGGCAGCACGACGTGTGTCGACGCGTGTGAGGGAGAGCCGCGCCCTTCCTCTCGTCGCGCTCGTCGGCGTGACCGCGGTCTGGGGCGTGACCTTCGTGCAGGTGCAGGACGCGCTCGAGCTGTACCCGCTCTTCGCGTTCCTCGCGGTGCGCTTCGCGATCTCGACCGCCGCGCTCGCGCCGTTCGCGTGGCGGCCGCTGCGCGCGCTACCGCGCGAAGGCATGGCTCGCCGGCGTCGGTGTCGGCGTCCTGCTCGCGGCCGCGTACGGGTTCCAGACCGCCGGGCTCGAGCTGACCACGGTCTCGAGCACGGGGTTCATCACCGGCCTCTACGTCGTCTTCACGCCCTTCATCGCGCTCGCGCTCGTTCGGCACGCGCGGTGCCGCGGGCGGTCTGGGTCGGGCGTCGCGTGCGCGGTCGTCGGGCTCCTGCTCCTGAACGGCGCGCCGGGCGGGTCGCTCGCTCGGGAACGCGCTCGTGCTCGCGAGCGCGCTCGCCGCGGCGCTGCAGATCGCCGCGATGGAGCGGTACGCGCCGCGCTACGACCCGCGCGCGCTGACCTTCCTGCAGATGGCGACCGCGTTCGTGGGCTTCGCGGTGATCGCCGTCGCGCTCGGCCAGGTCGAGGTGCCGCGAGGCTGGACGGTGTGGGGCGCGCTCCTCGTGACCGGGCTCTTCGCCGGGGCGCTCGGCTACCTCGTCGCGACCTGGGTACAGGCGCGGACGACCGCCGCGCGGGCCGCGCTCCTGTTCACGCTCGAGGCGCCGTTCGCGGCGCTCTTCGGCGTCCTGCTCGCGGACGAGGTGCTCGGCTGGCCGGGCTGGCTCGGGTGCGCGGTGATGATGGCCGGGATCCTGCTCGCCGAGCCTGCGGCGGCCGCTGCGCTCCGCCGCTTCCTCCCCGCCGCGAGGCTGGCGTGAGTTCCCGTGAGCTGCTTCTGAGCGGCCGTTAGGCTCGAACGGTGGACGCCGTCCTCCTCGCCGCGACGTCCGCGTTCCTGTTCGGCGCGATGACGGTGGCGATCACGGTCGCGCTCGGCAGAGGGGCAGGAGCCGAGGCCGGCGCGCTCTTCACCGTCCTCGCGGCGCTCGGCGGTCACGCTGCCGTTCTCGCTCGTCCAGGGCGGCGACGCTGAGCGAGACCTGGCCGTTCCTCCTCGCCGGCCTGCTCGGGCCGGGGCTCTCGCAGCTCCTCTTCACGCTCGCCGTGCGCGAGGCCGGCCCGTCGCGGACGTCCGTCGTCGTCGGCACGGCGCCGCTCTTCTCGGTCGCGATCGCGCTCGTCTTCCTCGACGAGCCGCTCGAGGCGGGGCTCGTCGCCGGCGCGGTGCTGATCGTCGCCGGCGGCCTGCTCCTCGTCGGCGAGCGGGAGCGGCCGGAGCACGTCCGCATCGTCGGGCTCGTCCTCGCGCTCGGCGCCACGCTCGTGTTCGCGACCCGCGACAACCTCGTCCGCTGGCTCGCCGTCGACACCGACGTCGCGCCGGGCGTCGCCGTCAGCGCGACGCTCGCAGCCGGCGCCGCGCTCATCGCCGTGTTCGTCGTCGGCAGCCGGGCGCCGCTGCGCGCTCGCGATGCGCGCGCGTTCGCGCCGGCGGGCGTGCTCTTCGGGCTCAGCTACATCTGCCTCTTCGAGGCGTACTACCGCGGTCTCGTGACCGTCGTCTCGCCGCTCGTCGCGACCGAGTCGCTCTGGGGCGTCGCGCTGTCGGCGCTCGTGCTCGGCCGGTCGGAGCGGATCGGCCTGCGCCTGGTCGGAGGCGCGCTCCTCGTCGTGTCGGGCGGGATCCTGATCGGGTCGTTCCGCTAGAGGCGCTTCTCGAGCGCCTCGAGACGCTGCTCGATCCGTTCGAGCACGTCGCGGTGCGGGTCGTCCTGCGGCTCCGCGGCCGACATGCGCTTCTGTGACGAGGACATGACGACGGAGGTCACGATCGCCGTGAAGAGCGAGACGGTCGCGACGCCGAAGAACATGACGAAGGCGGCGACGAACTTGCTGAAGGCCGTCCCCGGGATGACGTCGCCGTACCCGACGGTGGTAACGGTCTGCGCGGCCCACCAGAGCGACTCGCCGAAGCTCTCGAACTCGTTGTGCGCCAGTAGGCGAACCGTCAAGGCCGAGGCGACCGTGACCATCAGCGTCACGAACGCGAGGTACGGGAGGATCCGCCCGGAGACGACGGCGCGGTTGAGCCTTTCCAGGCGGCGTTCCGAGAGCAGCGGCATCCCGTCACCAGTTCTCACTGGACGGCCCGCGTTCCTTCTTTGGCTTGATCTGCTACGGTCAGACTCAGATTTTCGAATTCTCACCACTCAAGACGGAAGGAGACACACGTCCATGGCCAAGACCATCGGCATCGACCTCGGCACGACGAACTCGTGCATGGCCGTGCTCGAGGGCTCCGAGCCCACTGTCATCCCGAACGCCGAGGGCGGGCGCACGACCCCGTCCGTCGTCGCCTTCGGGCGTGACGGCCAGCGGCTCGTCGGGTCCCCGGCGAAGCGCCAGCAGGTCACGAACCCGACCGAACACGATCTTCTCGATCAAGCGGTTCATGGGCCGCAAGTACGAGGAGGTCTCGGAGGAGATGAAGATCGTCCCGTACGAGGTCGTTCAGGGAACGAACGGGGACGTTCGCGTAAAGGCAGAAGGCAAGGAGTACGCGCCGCCGGAGATCTCGGCGATGATCCTCCAGAAGCTCAAGGCCGACGCCGAGGCGTATCTCGGCGAGACCGTGACCGACGCGGTCGTCACCGTCCCGGCCTACTTCAACAACGCGCAGCGCGAGGCGACGAAGGACGCCGGCAAGATCGCCGGGCTCAACGTCCTCCGCATCATCAACGAGCCGACCGCGGCCGCGCTCGCATACGGCCTCGACAAGGAGGGCGCCGAGCAGACGATCCTCGTCTTCGACCTCGGCGGCGGCACGTTCGACGTGTCCGTGCTCGAGCTCGGCGAGGGCGTCTTCGACGTCAAGGCCACGAACGGCGACAACCACCTCGGCGGCGACAACTTCGACAAGGCGGTCGTCGACTGGATGATCGCCGAGTTCAAGCGCGACCAGGGCATCGACCTCGGCGCCGACCCGATGGCGCTGCAGCGGCTCTACGAGGCGGGCGAGAAGGCGAAGATCGAGCTCTCCTCGACGATGACGACGCAGATCAACCTGCCGTTCATCACCGCGACGCCCGAGGGGCCGAAGCACCTCGATCTCCAGCTCACTCGCGCGAAGCTGAACGAGCTCGTGCACGACCTGCTCGAGCGCACGGTCGAGCCGACGAAGCAGGCGCTGCAGGACGCGGGCCTGACCGCGGACGAGATCGAGCACGTCGTCCTCGTCGGCGGCATGACCCGCATGCCGGCCGTACAGGAGAAGGTCAAGGAGCTCATCGGCAAGGATCCGCACAAGGGCGTCAACCCGGACGAGGTCGTCGCCGTCGGCGCCGCCATCCAGGCCGGCGTCCTCAAGGGCGAGGTCAAGGACGTGCTCCTGCTCGACGTGACCCCGCTCTCGCTCGGCATCGAGACGAAGGGCGGCGTGTTCACGAAGCTGATCGACCGGAACACGACCATCCCGACGCGCAAGTCCGAGGTGTTCACGACTGCGGAGGACAACCAGCCCTCGGTCGAGATCCACGTCGGCGCAGGGCGAGTCCGAGATGATCGCGTTCAACAAGACGCTCGGGAAGTTCCAGCTCGTCGGCATCCCGCCGGCGCCGCGCGGCATCCCGCAGGTCGAGGTCTCGTTCGACATCGACGCGAACGGGATCATCAACGTCTCGGCGAAGGACCTCGGCACCGGCAACGAGCAGCAGATCCGCATCGAGGGCGGCTCGGGGCTGACCGGGGACGAGGTCGAGCGGATGATCTCCGAGGCCGAGTCGCACGCGGACGAGGCGCACAAGCTGCGCGAGCTCGCGGATGCGCGCAACGCGGCGAGCAGCTCGCGTACCAGACCGAGCGCACGCTCGCCGAGCATCGCGACAAGGTCGACGAGGCCGACGGCCTCGACGATCGAGGGCCGGGTCATGGAGCTCCGGCAGGCGGTCGAGGGCTCGGACGTCGCGGACATCCAGTCGCAAGACCAACGCGCTCCAGGAGGCGTCGCGCTCGCTCGCGGACGCGATCTACGCGCAGGCCTCGGCGGCGCAGACGCAGGCGGCCTCGCAGCCGTCCGGGAACGGCGGCGGCGCGACCGAGGACGAGGTCGTCGAGGACGCGGACTACGAGGTCATCGACGAGGAAGAGGAGGCGAAGCGGTCGTGACCGACCAGCCGCTCGAGCCTGTCGAGCAGGAACGGAGGAGAGGCGGCCGCCCGAGGTCGCGTCTCCTCCGGCCGACGACGCGCTCGCCAAGCTCGAGGCCGAGCGCGACGAGTACCTCGATCTCCTGCAGCGCAAGCAGGCGGACTTCGAGAACTACCGCAAGCGGGCGCTGCGCGACCAGGAGCGGCTCGTCGCGCACGCGCACGAGCGGCTCGTGAAGGAGCTCCTCCCGATCCTCGACGACCTCGAGCGCGCGCTCGAGGCCGCCGAGCGGCACGAGGAGGCGGCGCTCGTCGACGGCGTGAAGCTCGTCCAGCAGTCGCTCCGCAAGGCGCTCGAGAAGGAGGGCCTCGCGGAGATCGAGACCGACGGCGCCGTTCGACCCGCACGTCCACGAGGCGCTGCTCACGCAGCCCGGCGACGGTGCCGAGCCCGGCTCGGTCCTGGAGGTCGTGCAGCGCGGCTACCGGCTCGGCGACAAGGTCGTCCGGCCCGCGAAGGTGATCGTCGCCGAGTGAGCGGCAGCGAGCCCGTACGAGACGCTCGGCGTCGCGAAGAACGCCTCCGACGACGAGATCAAGAAGGCGTACCGCGAAGCTCGCGCGCGAGTACCACCCCGACCGCAACCCCGGCGACAACGGCGCCGAGGAGCGGTTCAAGGACGTGCAGGCGGCGTACGACCTGCTCTCCGACCCGGAGAAGCGGAAGCAGTACGACACGTTCGGCGCCGCCGGGCCGGGTGGGTTCCCGGGCGGCTTCGGCGGCGGCGGCTTCCCCGGAGGCGGCGGTGTCCGCTTCGAGGAGTTCGACCTCGGTGACCTCGGCGACCTGCTTCGGCGGGATGTTCCGGCGGCGGGCGCGGCGGGGCGCATGCGCCAGCCGATCCGCGGCGACGACCTCGAGGCGCGCGTCCGCATCTCGTTCGAGGACTCGCTGAAGGGCGTGCAGGTGCGCGTTCCGGTCGAGACCGAGACGCGTCTGCTCGGTGTGCCACGGAACCGGCGCCGAGCCGGGGACGTCGCCAGTCGTCTGCCCGCAGTGCCAGGGGCGCGGCGTCGTCTCCGACTCACAGGGGCTCTTCGCCTTCTCGCAGCCGTGCCCGCGCTGCCAGGGGAACGGGACGATCGTCGAGACGCCCTGCAGGAACTGCCGCGGCTCGGGTCGCGAGCGGACGACGAAGCGCTACGCGGTGAAGATCCCGGCGGGCGCCAAGAACGGGACGCGCGTCCGGCTCAAGGGCAAGGGCGAGGCCGGCCGCAACGGCGGCCCGCCTGGAGACCTCTTCGTCGTCGTCGAGGTCGAGCCGTCGCCGCTCTACGAGCGCCGCGGCTCCGACCTCGTGCTCGAGGTTCCCGTGACGTTCGCGGAGGCCGCACTCGGCGCGTCGGTCGAGATCCCGACGCCGGATGGCCCGGTCTCGCTGAAGATCCCCGCCGGGACCGAGAGCGGGAAGCTCCTGCGCGTCAAGGGCCGCGGCGCGCCGCAGCTCAAGGGCAAGGGCCGCGGCGACCTGCTCGCGCGCGTGAAGGTCTCGGTTCCGAAGAAGCTCTCGAAGGCCGAGAAGGAGGCACTCGAGGGCTACCAGAAGGTGTCGCGCGAGAACCCGCGCGAGGTGTTCACGCGATGAGCGCCCAGACGAGAAACCTCTGGGCCCTGGTCGTCGTGCTCGGCGCCGTGTTCGCGCTCCTGAATCTCACCGAGCTCGTCTTTCGCGACCGGGGCTGGCCCGAGGTCGTCGGCCTCTTGATCGGGATCGCGCTCGTGGGCCTCGGGCTCAGGCGCGCGCGAGGTTCGTCGGAGGCTGGTGACTCAGATGCCTGAGCGCGGCCGCTACATGATCTCCGTCGCCGCCGAGCTCGTCGGCATGCACCCGCAGACGCTGCGGCTGTACGAGACGAAGGGGCTCGTCCGGCCCGGCGCGCACGCCCGGCGGGACGCGGCTCTACTCCGAGGTCGACATCGAGCGGCTTCGTCTCATCCAGCGGCTGACGACCGAGCTCGGGCTCAACCTCGCCGGGGTCGAGCACGTGCTCCGGCTGGAGGACGAGCTCCGGAAGATGCAGGCGCGGATGAACCGCCTCGAGCGCGAGCTGCGCGCCGAGATCGCCGCCGTGCACAGGACCTACAGGCGCGAGCTCGTCGTCTACCGCCCCTCGACCCAGCATCCCGCACCCAGGAGCTGACATGGACTTCAACAAGCTGACGCTCAAGTCGCAGGAGGCCGTCGCGGCCGCGCAGGAGCTTGCGCGCCGGATGGGCAACCCCGAGCTGACGCCCGACCACCTGACGGTCGCGCTGCTCGAGCAGGAGCTCCCGCGGACGCTCGTCGATCGGGCGGGCTACGGCTCGGCCGAGCTGCGCGCCGAGGCCGAGGCTCGGCTTCGGAACCTGCCGACGGTCTCGGGCGAGGCCGCGGCGCAGCCGCGAGCCTCCGGCGCCCTCTCGCGCGTGCTCGACAAGGCGTTCGACGAGATGCGATCGCTCGGAGACGAGTACGTCTCGGTCGAGCACCTGTTGCTCGCGCTCGACGTCGTGCCGCGGGAGGCGCTGCTCGCAGGCGCTCGAGGACGTGCGCGGCGGGCAGAAGGTGACCTCGCAGGATCCGGAGGGAACGTATCCAGGCGCTCGAGAAGTACGGCCGCGACCTGACCGCGCTCGCCGAGGCCGGGAAGCTCGACCCGGTGATCGGGCGCGACGAGGAGATCCGGCGCGTGATCCAGGTCCTCTCCCGGCGCACGAAGAACAACCCGGTGCTGATCGGCGAGCCCGGTGTGGGGAAGACCGCGATCGTCGAGGGGCTCGCGCAGCGCATCGTCGCGGGCGACGTCCCCGAGGGGCTCAAGGGCAAGCGCGTGTGGGCGCTCGACGTCGGCGCGCTCCTCGCCGGCGCGAAGTACCGCGGCGAGTTCGAGGAGCGGCTGAAGGCCGTGCTCGCGGAGATCCAGAACGCGGCCGGCGAGATCGTCCTCTTCATCGACGAGCTGCACACGATCGTCGGCGCGGGCGCCGCCGAGGGCGCGGTCGCCGCCGGCGACTTGCTGAAGCCGATGCTCGCGCGCGGGGAGCTGCGCGCGGTCGGCGCGACGACGCTCGACGAGTACCGCAAGCACATCGAGAAGGACGCCGCGCTCGAGCGGCGCTTCCAGCCGGTCTACGTCGGCGAGCCGTCGGTCGCGGACACGATCGCGATCCTGCGCGGACTGAAGGAGCGCTACGAGGCGCACCACGGCGTCGAGATCCGCGACTCCGCGCTCGTCGCCGCTGCCGTGCTCTCCGACCGGTACGTAAGCGACCGCTTCCTCCCCGACAAGGCGATCGACCTCGTGGACGAGGCCGCCTCGCGCCTGCGCATGGAGATCGACTCCTCGCCCGTCGAGCTCGACGAGGCGGAGCGGCGCGTGCGCCAGCTCGAGATCGAGCTCGCGGCGATGGTCAACGAGCCGGAGAACGTGCGCGAGCCGCTCGAGCGCGAGCTCGCGGACGCGAAGGCCGCCCGCGACGAGCTCGGCGCGCGCTGGTCGCGCGAGAAGGAGTCGCTCCAGCGCGTCGCCGAGATCAAGCGGCAGCTCGACGAGCTACGGATGGAGGCCGAGCGCGAGGAGCGCGCCGGGAACCTCGCGCGCGTGGCCGAGATCCGCTACGGCCTGCTTCCAGAGCTCGAAAAGGAGCTGGCGGAGCGCGAGCAGCCGACGGAAGCGCCGATGGTGAAGGAAGAGGTCGACGAGGACGACATCGCGGCCGTCGTCGCCTCGTGGACAGGCATCCCCGTCTCGCGCCTGCTCGAGGGCGAGGTCGAGAAGCTCATCCACATGGAGGAGCGCCTGCACCAGCGCGTCGTCGGTCAGGACGAGGCCGTCGAGGCCGTGTCCAACGCGCTGCGGCGCGCGCGGTCGGGCCTCCAGGACCCGAACCGGCCGATCGGCTCGTTCGTCTTCCTCGGGCCGACGGGCGTCGGCAAGACGGAGCTCGCCCGCGCGCTCGCGGAGTTCATGTTCGACGACGAGCGCGCGCTCGTGCGTCTGGACATGTCCGAGTATCAGGAGCGCCACACGGTTGCGCGCCTCGTCGGTGCTCCGCCGGGCTACGTCGGCTACGAGGAGGGCGGCCAGCTCACCGAGGCCGTGCGCCGCCGCCCGTACGCCGTGCTCCTCCTCGACGAGATCGAGAAGGCGCACCACGAGGTCTTCGACGTGCTCCTCCAGCTGCTCGACGACGGCCGCCTGACCGACGGCCAGGGCCGCACCGTCGACTTCCGGAACACGGTCGTGATCATGACCTCGAACATCCGCTCCGAGGAGGAGCTGCGCGAGCGGTTCCGCCCCGAGTTCCTGAACCGGATCGACGAGGTCGTCCGCTTCGAGCCGCTGACGCGCGAGCAGCTCACCGAGATCGTCGAGCTGCAGCTGGGGCGGCTGCGCGAGCGCCTGGCCGAGCGGAAGCTCGAGCTCGAGGTGACGGATGCGGCGAAGGAGCTGCTCGCCGAGGAGGGCTGGGACCCCGCCTACGGCGCGAGGCCGCTGAAGCGCGCGATCCAGCGCCTGCTCGAGAACCCGCTCGCGCTCGAGCTGCTCGAGGGCCGCTTCGCGGAGGGCGACACCGTGCGCGTGGACGCGCGTGACGGCGAGCTCGTCTTCGAGCGTGCCGCAGTCGCCGCGGTCGCCTAAGGCACGTCGTCGAAGAACTCGGCCTGCCCGGTGACGGGCGGGGCGCCGTAGATGAAGAGCACGAGCTCGTCGTCGCCGACGTTTCGGAGCTGGAGCGCCGTGCCGGTCTCGACCACGAGGACGCTGCCGCGGGCGAGCTCGTGCCGTTCGGGCGGCTCGCCGAGGTCGACCGTGAGCGTCCCGTCGAGGACGACGAAGACCTCCTCCTGCGCGTGGTCCGCGTGGCGCTTCCCGCGCGTTCCCGGCGGATAGCGCCAGAGGTTCGCCCGCGACTGCGACAGACCCTCCGAGAGCCTCGCGATCGCGCGCGGGTCGTCGTCCCCGCGCGGCTCCCACTCGAGCTCGGGCTGGCGGAAGATCGTGTATCCCATCCGCCGAGTATCGCGGAAGCTCGTGAGCGGGCGTACGATCACCCCATGGCTGGGGTCGTGGGGCGCGACGCCGAGCTCTCGGCGATCCGGGCGCTCGTCGAGAGCGTCTCCGACGGCGCGGCCGCGGTCGTGCTCGAGGGCGAGGCGGGTATGGGAAAGACGACCCTCTGGTCCGCCGGGGTCGCGTTCGCCGGCGAGCAGTCGCTCCTCGTCCTGGAGGCGAGGCCCGCGGAGAGCGAGGTCGCGCTCACGTTCTGTGCGCTCGGCGACCTTCTCCATCCCGTGCTCGAGGAGGCGCTCGCTCCGCTGCCGGAGGCGCAGACGCGGGCGCTCTCGCGCGCGCTCGTCCTCGGCGACGACGACGGTCCGCCGCCCGATCCGCACGCCGTGGGCATCGCTCTGCTGAACGCGTTGCGGGGACTCGCCGAGGCGCAGCCCGGTGCTCGCTCGCGATCGACGACGTCCAGTGGCTCGACCCGGCGTCTGCAGGAGCGCTCGCCTTCGCGGTGCGGCGGTTGCGCGGCGAGCGAGTGGGGGTCCTGTTCGCGCGCCGGACGGGCGTCGAGAGCGTGCTCCTCGACGAGGTCGCACGCTGCCTGCCGCCGGCGCGGTCGGTGCACGTCGACGTCGGGCCGCTCGACGTCGGCGCCCTGCACGGCGTCGTCCAGGAGCATCTCGAAGTCGCGCTTCCACGCCCGCTGCTCGCCGAGGTGCGGGAAGCGTCCGGCGGAAATCCCTTCTACGCGCTCGAGATCGTCCGCATGCTCAGGCGCACCGGGACGTCGGTCGAGGCGGGTCATCCGCTCCCGGTGCCCGAGTCGCTGCACGAGCT
This sequence comes from uncultured Actinomycetes bacterium, assembly GCA_963716605.1. Classification (GTDB taxonomy): domain Bacteria; phylum Actinomycetota; class Thermoleophilia; order Gaiellales; family Gaiellaceae; genus GMQP-bins7. The sequence continues at coordinate 985,030 of CAVQTO010000002.1, forward strand.
CGTGCACTCGCGGCTGCTGGCATTGCCGCCCGAGAGCCGCCAGTTCCTGCTCGCGGCCTCCGCGCACGCGCACCCGACGCTCGCCGTCACCGAGGCTGCGTCCGGGGTGCCCTGCGACCAGGGCTTGCCGCCCGCGCTCGAGGCACGCATCGTGACCCTCGACGGCGACCGTGTGCGGTTCACGCATCCGTTGCTCGCGGCCGGCGCGTACGAGACGGCAGATCCGCTCCGGCGTGCCGAGGTGCACGCGCGGCTCGCCGAGCTGCTCGAGCGCCCGGAGGCGCGCGCGTGGCAGCTCGCTGCCTCGGTCGACGAGCCGGACGAGGCGGTCGCGATCGTTCTCGAGGAGGCGGCGCGGGGAGTCCGCTCCCTCGGAGCGCCGCGGCCGGCCGCGCTGCTGCTCGATCGCGCGCGCGAGCTGACCCCCGCGGACTGTCGTGAAGATGCTGTGCGGCGGGCGGTCGAGGCGGCACTACTGCACTTCGAGTCCGGTGACTCCCGCCGCGCCGAGGCGCAGCTCCGAGACGTCATCGCTCCGCTCGAGCCGGGTCCCCTGCGGGCGAGCGCGATGGTGGCCCTTGCGCGCATTCGGCTCTACGAGGCGCCCGCCGAGGCCAAGGGGCTCTTCGTGCAGGTGATCGAGGAGGCCGGCGACGACCGCCGGACGCTCGCGCTCGCCCACGAAGGCGCTGCCGCCTGCAGCGTCTGGGTGTTCGAGCGCTTCGACGAGGCGGTGTGGCACACGGACGTCGCCCTCGCGCTCGCCGCGGAGCTCGACGACGAGGCGCTGGCCGGGGACGTGCTCATGGTGCGCCTGACGGCCGAGACGGTGCTCGGCCGGTCGGCGGCGGCGGCGACGGCCGAGCGGGCGCTCGCCCTCCAGCGCTCGGCCTCGGACCTCCGTGTCCTCGATCAGCCGCTCGTCTCCCTGGCCGAGTACTGGATCTGGATCGACAGGCACGCGCGGGCGCGCGAGGCGCTCGTCGATCTGCTGCAACGCGCACGCGACGTCGGGGACGAGAACGCCGGCCCGTGGCTTCTGTACCTGCTCGGCGAGGTCGAGCGACGCGAAGGAGATCTCGCGAGAGCGCTGGAGCTCGCGCGCGAAGCCAGCGAGGCGGCCGACCAGTCGGGTCAGCCGCTCTTCAGCGGGATCGGTCTCGCGCTCGAGAGCGTGACGCTGGCGCAGCTCGGTCGATCCGACGAGGCGAGGCAGTCCGCGCGCCGCGCGCGCGAGGTCAGCCAGGACCGATTCACCGCCCCGTACGCGGGAGCGGCGCTCGGCCACCTCGAGCTCTCGGCCGGCACGCCCGGCGAAGGCGTCGCGCAGCTCGAGCAGCTCGCCGCCTTCGTCCGCGGCGAGCGCATCGTCGAGCCCGGAATGACCCACTTCCTCACCGACTGCGTCGAGGCGCTGGTCGAGCTCGGGCGGCGGGCGGAGGCGGTCGAGCTCCTCGACTGGTACGAGGAGAACGCGCGTCGGCTCGAGCGGGCTTCCGCGCTCGCCAACTGCATGCGCTGCCGCGGCCTGCTCGCCGCCCAGGCCGGCGATCTCGAGGGCGCCGGCGCCGCCTTCGACGAGGCGCTGACCTGGCATGCCGCGGTCGAGTTCCCGCTCGATCGCGGTCGGACGCTGCTGGCTCTCGGTGCGGCGCAGCGGCGGGCGAAGCGGAGGCGCGAGGCGCGGGCGACGCTCGAGGAGGCGCTCGGCATCTTCGAGCGGATCGGCGCCGCGCTCTGGGCCGAGCGGGCCCGCGCGGAGCTTCGCCGGATCAGCGGGCGCGCGGCCTCCCCGGGCGCCCTGACTCCCTCCGAGCAGCGCGTGGCAGCACTCGTGGCCGAAGGCAAGACGAACCGCGAGGTCGCCGCGGCGCTGTTCCTCTCCGAGCGCACCGTGGAAGGGCACCTTTCGCACGCCTTCGGCAAGCTGGGCGTCCGCTCCCGCACCGAGCTCGCACGCGTGTTCGGCGACGCAGATCGCGAGGTCCCGGCGTCAAACCCGGGGGATTCCCCCGTTTCGAACGACTCCGTCGCCCCCTAGCCTCGACGTGGGTGGTCAGAAGGGCCACCGCGAAGGGAAAGAGGAGGAGCGATGACCCCCAAGATCACACTTCTTATCGCCGCCGTTGGTGCACTTCTCGTATTCGCCGTTCCGCCGGCAGCGGCCGACGACTGGGGACGAGACCGGGCGCAGGGAACCGTCCACGTCTCGCCCGACACCGCCGACTACGCGGTCGCCGCCGACCAGCAGCGGCTGTACGCGATCCTCGATTCGCGTGAGCAGTCGCTCTCGGTCAACGCGCCCGTCGCGATCCACGAGCCCGTCGTCGACGACCGGTTCCGGATCGACCCGACCAGCTTCCAGCCGGTCTCGGTGACGTCCGGCAACGAGTACGAATGGCCTCAGCTCGGGCTCGGTCTCGCGATCGGGATGATCCTGATGCTCGGGCTCTTCCTGACTCTGCGCGCCACGCGCACCCGCACGGCGCACTGAGTGGGGGCATCCGGGGGTACCGCGGCCGCCCGGGGCGGGGCGGCCGCGGTACGCGGACGGTTAACGTCGAGGCGTTGGCAGCGTCTCCGAAGCCGTACCGGAAGAGCGTCTGGCGCCGCGCGCTCAACGCGCTCGTTCGCCCTCTCGCGCGGCTCGGTCTCACCGGGCCGCGCACGCATGTCCTGACCGTTCGGGGCCGAAAGACCGGGAAGCCCTGGTCGACGCCCGTCTCGATCGTCGCCGAGCGCGGCGAGCGCTGGCTCGTCGCGCCCTACGGCGACCGGAACTGGGTGCTGAACGCCCGTGCTGCAGGCTGGGTCGAGCTCCGGCGAGGCCGTCGCAGCGAACGCCTTGCCGTCCAGGAGCTGGCGCCGGAAGAGGCCGTGCCCGTGCTCCGCCGGTACTACGGGCTCGGCCGCTTGACGCGCCCGTTCTTCGACGTGACGCTCGACTCTTCGGAGGCGGACTGGCTCGCGGAGGCGCCTCGACACCCCGTTTTCCGGCTCTTTTCGGAGCGCCCGAGCTCGTGAGCCGGGTTTCACAAACTGGCGGACGGGTGAAAGGTCCGTAGGATTCCGGTGGGGATGAAGACGAGTACGAGGGGAATCTTGCTGGTCGGGGCAACGGATCTCGAGCTGTGCGGGCATCCGGGGCTGATCTGCGGCATCGGGCCCGTCGAGGCCGCCGCGGCGACCGCTGCGCACCTCGCGGACTCCCGGCCGACGGCGGTCCTCCACGTCGGCATCGCCGGCGCCCGCGGCATCACGCCCGGGTCGCTCGCGCTCGGCACCGAGGCGGTGTACACGGATCTCTCCGCCCTGATTCCCGTTGTCGAGCGCGTCGAGGCCGATCCCGCGCTCCTCGCCGCAGCGCGCCTGGCGATGCCGAGCGCGATCGCGCTCCCGATCGCGACGAGCGCGGCGGTCACGCACGGCGTGGCCGCCCACGATCTCCGGGTCGAGGGAATGGAGGGGTTCGGCGTCCTCAGGGCCTGCGCGCTCGCGGGGATCCCGGCGGTCGAGGCCCGGGCGGTCTCGAACGACCTCGGCGAGGGCGACCGCTCGCGCTGGATGATCAGGAGGGCGCTCGATGCGCTCGACGACGCGATCCCGAAGCTGCTCGACGCGATCGCGTCGATTAGCGTTGCGTCCGATGCCGCGGCGAGCGACGCCGAGCCCGCGCGGGCTCCCTCCACCGCTACCGCCTGAGCGGCGCACCATCGGTCAGCTCGTAGCCGAGTCGATCCGGCTCTACGAGTCCGTCTTCCTGCGCGCGCTCCCGCTCGGGCTCGCCGTCGCGGCGGCCGACCAGCTCACGATCGGAGCCACGAGGATCGAGACCGGGCTCGTACTGCTCGCGGCGGGGCCGTTCTTCACGCTCGCGTACGCGTATGCAACGCAGCTTGCGACGGAGACGCGGGCGCCGAGGCGCGCCTGGGCGGTCACGCTTGCCGTCGGCGTCGTCGTCTGGATCCCGGCGGCGCTCCTCTTCCCCTGGTTCTCCCTCGCCGCAGTCGTCTGGCTCGCGCTCGTCGGTCTCTCGGTACCGGCCGCACTCGTGGAGCGGACCGCATTCGCGGACTCGTTTCGCCGGGGGCTCGCGCTCGGTCGCGCCGGATACGTCCATGCCGTGGGCTCGCTCGCCGCGCTGGTCATCCTGTTCGCGCTCTGCCGCTACGTGCTCGCGCTGCTGCTCGAGTCGCAGGCCGACAACACGGTGCGGATCGCGATCTTCCTCGCTGACGTCGTACTCGCCCCGCTGCTCTTCCTCGGCGGGGCACTGCTGTACGTCGACCAGGAGGCTCGGTTACGCTCGCGCGAGGACCCACGAGAGGAGCGAGATGCCGACCTACCTGATGCTGACCAGCCTCACCGAGAAGGGCGTGCAGACGCTGCACGCGAACCCCGCGCGCCTGCGTGAGGTGAACCGCGACGTCGAGGAGATGGGCGCGAAGGTCCTCCACCAGTGGGCCTCGCTCGGCGAGTACGACTTCGTGAACATCGTCGAGGCGCCCGACGACATCACGATCGCGAAGGTCTCGGTCGCGCTCGGCGCGCGAGGCAGCGCAAAGCTCGAGTCGCTTCCCCTCATCGAGATCGACGACTTCCTCGGGACCTTGGACTAGACACCACCCGGTCCGTAAGCCCCACCCTGGGTGGGGCGTTTGGCCACCCTCCACCCGCTTCGAGCGTAACGCCAACTTGCGCACGCGTGGGATGCGGTTCTGCACCGATTCTGCGCCAATCCGCCCACAGCCTGGCGCTCGCTCCCACCGGCAACCGCGCGCTGGGGTCGTGAGCACGAGCGAGTCTCGCCCTCACGACCGCGCTTCAGTAGCGCGTCACATGGCCACCTTCACCGTATAGTCTCATCCGGAGAACTGGTGGCCGCCGTGACCTTCGAGGGAGTCGGCAAGGTCTACGCCGACGGAACCAGAGCGGTGTCGGGGATGGATCTCGAGATCCGCGACGGGGAGTTCATGGTGCTCGTGGGGCCATCGGGCTGCGGCAAGACCACGGCGCTCCGCATGGTCGCGGGGCTCGAGGACATCAGCGAGGGCGTGGTTCGGATCGGCGACCGCGTGGTCAACCACGTCGCCGCCCGTGACCGCGACATCGCCATGGTCTTCCAGAGCTACGCGCTCTACCCGCACCTCACCGTCTACGACAACATCGCCTTCGGGCTGCGCCTGCGGAAGATGCCGAAGGACGAGATCGACCGCCGCGTGCGCGAGGCGGCGCACGTCCTCGGCCTCGAGGAGTTCCTCGAGCGGAAGCCGCGTGCCCTCTCCGGCGGTCAGCGCCAGCGGGTCGCGATGGGCCGGGCGATCGTCCGGCAGCCGCAGGCCTACCTCATGGACGAGCCGCTCTCGAACCTCGACGCGAAGCTCCGCGTGCATATGCGCGCCGAGATCTCGAGTCTCCAGGACGATCTCGGGGTAACCACGATCTACGTGACGCACGACCAGGTCGAGGCGATGACGATGGGCGACCGCGTCGCGGTCATGCGCAAGGGCGAGCTCCAGCAGGTCGCCGGGCCGCAGGACCTGTACGAGCGTCCGGTCAACCTCTTCGTCGGCGGGTTCATCGGCTCGCCCGCGATGAACCTCGCGGAGGCGACCGTCGAGCGGCGGAACGGATCGCTCGTCGCCCTCCTCGGGAGCCAGACGCTCGCGCTCGGCGACGAGCTCCTGCGGCAACGACCGGCGCTGGAGCGCTACGTCGGCAAGAAGATCGTGCTCGGCATCCGTCCCGAGGGCCTGGAGGACGGCGCGCTGGAGCCCGACGTCCCGGACGACCGGCACATCAAGGGCGTCCTCGTCCTCCGCGAGCCGCTCGGCTCGGAGATCGTCGCGCACTTCGAGGTCGACGCGCCCCCGGCGCTGACCGAGGACGTCCGCGAGCTCGCGCGCGACGTCGGCCAGGAGAGCACCGTCCAGGTGGCCGCGAGCGAGCCCTCGAAGACGATGTTCGTCGGCCGCTTCGGGCCGCGCAGCCGCGTGCGGACCGGAGACGTCGTCGACGTCGCGGTGGACATGAGCACGGTGCACGCGTTCGACCCCGAGACCGGCCTCGGTATCTACGACCAGAGCTAGCGAACGAAAGGAGCTGGACATGCAGAAGCGGCGACGACTACTTCTCGCCCTCCTCGCGGGGCTCGTCCTCGCTCTCGCGGTCGTCGCCGCGGGCTGCGGAGGCGATGATGACGAGGGCGGTGGTGCCGAGGGCGGCGAGGACATCAGCGGCTCGATCTCGCTGATGGGCATCTGGGCCGGGGACGCGCAGCAGGAGGCGATCGAGGCGATTCTCGCGGACTTCGGTGAGCTGTATCCGAACGTCGAGGTCACCTACCTCCCGGCCGGAGACGAGATCGTGACCCGCCTCGCGACCGCGGTCGAGGGCGGAAACCCGCCCGACCTCGCGACCGTCGCGCAGCCCGGCACCATCGCGGACTTCGCTGACAGGGGCGAAATCCAGTCGCTCGACTTCGCGCGGGAGGACGCCGTGGCGAACCTGGGCGAGTCGGTCGTGCAGACGGGGGAGGTCGACGGGACCCTCTACGGCATCTATACGAAGGCGCTCAATAAATCGACCGTCTGGTACAACGTCCAGTCGTTCACGGATGCCGGCGTCGAGCCTGCGGAGGACTGGGATGCGTTCATCGAGAGCTCCCAGACCATCAAGGACTCGGGCCTTCCGGCGTACTCGCTTGCCGGGGCGGACGGCTGGACCCTCACCGACCTGTTCGAGAACGTGTACATCCGTACCGCCGGAGTGGAGATGTACGACCAGCTCGCGGCGCACGAGATCCCGTGGACCGACCAGTCGGTGAAGGACGCGCTCACGCGAATGGCCGAGATCTATGGCGACACGGACAACATCGCCGGAGGCACCCAGGGTGCGCTGCAGACGGACAACCCGGGCTCGATCTCCAAGGTGCTGACCGAGGAGCCCGAGGCTGCGATGGTCATCGAGGGCGACTTCGTCCCGGCTTCCGTCGAGACGACGCTCGAGCCGGTGGAGGGGTACAACGTCTTCACCTTCCCGGCCATCGACGGCTCCGCGCCCGCCGTCATCGGCGCAGGCGACTACGTCGTCATGTTCAAGGACAGCCCGGCTGCCCAGGCGCTGGTCACGTACCTGACGACCCCGGAGGCCGGAGAGCAGTGGGCGACTCGCGGCCTCGCCACGCCCAACCAGAACGTCGACACGAGCCTCTACCCCGACGAGCTCATCCAGTCGACTGCGGGCGCGTTCAGCGAGGCGGAGAACTTCCGCTTCGACCTCTCCGACCTGCAGCCGTCGGCGTTCGGCGGCACCGTCGGGCAGGGCTTGTTCAAGCTCTTCCAGGACTTCCTGGCCAATCCGGAAGACATCGACGGAATCACGCAGCAGATGGAGGACGCCGCGACGGAGGCCTACGGCTAGTACATGACCTCTGGCGCAGCGAGTACGGCGGAGCCCCTCATAGGGGCTCCGCCCCCAGAGGCCGAGGGGCGACGCTGGCGATCGTACGGAGTCGCGGCGGCGTTTCTCGCACCTGCGCTCGTCTTCCTTGGTGTCTGGATCGTCTACCCGGTCTTCTACACGGTCTACCGGAGCTTGTTCGACCGATCCGGGGACGAGTTCGTCGGGATCGACAACTACCGCGAGATCTTCACCGACGACAACCTGGTCACCGCGCTCAGGAACAACGCGCTGTGGGTCCTGATCGTGCCGGCGTTCGTGACGGCTGTCGGGCTCGTGTTCGCGGTGCTGACAGAGCGGGTGCGCTTTTCGGTCGCGTTCAAGACCGCCGTCTTCATGCCGATGGCGATCTCGCTCTTCGCTGCCGGCGTCATCTGGCGCGTGATGTACGAGAAAGATCCCGACCAGGGCGCTGTGAACGCGGCGATCGGGGTCGTGAAGGAGGCCCGCGGCTCGGCCGGCGCGCTCTCGACGGGGCGGGCATCGACCGACAGCCTGGAGGGTTCCCCCGAAGAAGGCTTCGTCCTCGCCGAGCCCGTGGAGCCCGGCGGCGTGGCGCTGCTGGGCCTGACGGCGATCAGGCCGTCCGAGATTCCGGACGATGCCGCGGACGGAGTCCGCCCCGAGCCACTCCAGGGTGGCATCACCGGCGTCGTGTGGAGAGACTTCAAGCCGGGCGGCGGCGAAGCCGGCGTCGTCGAGGAAGGGGAGCTCGGTCTGCCAGGAGTGACCGTGCAGCTCCGCGACGAGTCGGGGTCGACTGTCGAGAGTGTGAAGACCGAGATCGACGGCAGGTTCGAGTTCAGGCGCGTCGATGGTTCCCATCGCGTCGCGATCGCCTCGAGCACCTTCGTCGCGCCGTTCGAGGGCTACTCGTGGCTCGGCCCCGACCTGATCACCCCGGCGATCATGATCGCGTACATCTGGGTCTGGGCCGGCTTCGCGATGGTCGTCATCGCGGCGGGACTGTCGGCGATCCCGCGCGACCTGCTCGAGGCGGCGCGGACGGACGGCGCCAACGAGTGGCAGGTCTTCAGACGCGTCACCGTGCCCCTGCTGGCTCCGGTGCTCACGGTCGTCTTCATCACGATGCTGATCTACGTCCTCAAGGTCTTCGACATCGTGATCTCCGTCGCGCCGGGCTCCTCGCAGGACGAGGCGAACGTCATCGCGCTCGCGATGTGGCGCACCGCATTCGCAGGTGTCAACAACTTCGGTCTCGGCTCGGCGATCGCCGTCTTTCTCTTCATCCTCGTGATCCCGGTGCTCGCTGTGAACGTCCGCCGGTTCCGGAGGGAGGTCTAGATGACGACCGCGACCGCCGAGGTGAACGGCCCGGTCGTCGTCGAGGAAAGCACGGCGTCGAGGACCGTTCGCTGGCTCGGGAGAACACCGGTCTACTTCGTCGTGATCTTCGTCGGCCTGCTCTGGCTCGTCCCCACGTTCGGGCTCCTGCTCACGTCGCTCATCGTCCCGGAGGAGAATCAGTCGGCCGCGTGGTGGGACGCGCTCTCGGACACGAGCCTGCTGACGATCGACAACTACACGGAGATCCTCGAGAACGAGGCGATCACGTCCGCAATCTGGACGACGCTCTGGATCTCGCTGGGAGCGACCGCCATCCCGATCGTGGTCGCGGCGCTCGCCGGCTACGCGCTCGCCTGGCTCGAGTTTCCGGGGCGGGACTGGCTGTTCATCCTCGTCGTCGCGCTCCTCGTCGTGCCGATCCAGATGGCCCTGATCCCGATCTTCTCGCTCTACAACAACCTCGGGCTCTACGGCACGATCCCCGGGCTGATCCTGTTCCACACGGCATTTGGGCTGCCGTTCGCGATCTTCCTGCTGCGGAACTTCTTCATCGGGATCCCCAAGGACCTGATCGAGGCGGCGCGGATCGATGGGGCGTCCGAGATCCGGATCTTCTTGCGTGTGATCCTGCCGCTCGGCCTGCCCGCGATCGCCTCGCTCGCGATCTTCCAGTTCCTCTGGGTATGGAACGACTTGCTCGTGGCGCTCGTCTTCGGCGGGGAGACCCAGCCGATCACGGTGGCGATCTTCAGCCAGCTGCGGGCCTTCGGCGCCAACATCGAGCTGATCGCGCCCGCCGCGTTCCTCTCGATGGCGATCCCACTCGCCGTCTTCTTCGCCTTCCAGCGCTACTTCGTGCAGGGGCTGCTCGCGGGGTCGGTGAAGTAGCGGTGGAGCGCTCTTGCGCGATCGTCGGCGGCGGTCTCGCGGGCTTCGTCGCGTACGTGACTCTCCGCCACGGCGGTCTCTCGCCGGGTGAGATTGCGGTCTTCGGGACCGACCCGGATCCGGTGGCGGCCTGGCGGCCGCGGGCGGAGGCGATCCGGCAGACGCGCATGCGCTCGGAGAGCGACGGGCACTGCTATCCGCGGTCGTTCCCCGGCCTTGCGCCGCGCGAGGCGTTGCGGACGCGCTCGCCGGCGCCGCTCGTCCAGACCGTGTGCAACCGGTATCGGCCTTCTGTGCAGGAGTTTCTGCGCCATGTCGAGGAGCTGCGCGAGCGGGCCGAGTGGGATCAGAGCTTTCAGGAGCATCGTGCGGCCGGGGTCTTCGCCGCGGAGGGCGGGTTCGACGTCGACGACCGAGGGCGCTTCCGGCACGTGCTGCTGGCGCCCGGGCATCCCGGGCTCTCGCTTCCCCCGGAGCTCGCGAGCGATTCGCGCACCGTCCACGCCTACGAGCCGCACGGCTATGGCGACAGGGTTGCAGTCGTGGGAGCGGGGATGGCCGCCGCGACCGAGTGGCTGAACGCGCTCGCCGCGGGGGCGGAGGTCGTGTCGGTGCGGCGCCGTGAGCCCGCGCGCCGTCCGCTGAACGTCCCGCGCCCGCTGTTCACGAAGGCGGGGCTCGCGTCGTTCCACGCTTCCGGCCGTTCGCAGCGGGTCGGGCTCCTCGCGAGCTTCGGCGAGCCCTCGTACCCGCCCGGGCGCGAGTGGGACGACCCGGTCGAGTGGGCGACGCGCGAGGGGCGTTTCCGCGTGTCGGCCTCGGTGAACGGCGAGGCGCAGGTGATCTGCGCGACCGGGTTCCGGCGCGGGTTCGAGCACGACGCGCTGCTGCGGCGCCTCGTCGAGGAGCACGAGCTCGACACGGAGGAGCGCTGGATCGTGCTCGCGCCGGATGGCACCGTCCCGGCGCTGACCGACTCCGCGCGCACGCTCGCGCTTGCCGGAGTCCCTGCGCAGTGGGCCTACCCGGCCGCGGACACGCTCGTCGGGATGAAGTACGTCGCGCGCAGGTTCCTGCGAAAGGTCGAGGCATGTCGTACACGCTGAGAGGCCGCATCGAGACCCGCCTCGCGGCGGCTGTGCTCCCGTTCGTCGTCGCGTGCGTGGTCGCGTCCCTGCTGCGCGACTGGTGGCCGGTCGAGCTCGTCGGCGTGATGGTCGGTGTCGGCCTGGCGCTCGACGCCTCTGCCTACCGGCGCTTCCTCCGCTACCAGCCCGGCTGGGCCGCGGTTCCCCTCGGGCTGCTCGAGCTCGGCCTGACGATGGCGCTCGTCCGCCTGCTCGACATCGCCGCGCCGCTCGGCCCCGCGCTCTGGTTCTTCGCTGGCTCCTGGCTCGTCCTGCAGATCCTCGGCCACGGGCTGCTCCCGTACGTCCGACTCACCTACGCCGAGGACGGAGGCGAGCTCGGCACCTCGGGACACGGGCTTGCGCTCGCCGCCGGCACCGCTGTGCTCGCCGTGCTCGGGACAGCAGCGGCGACGCAACCGCCGACCTATGTCCTCGAGTCGGGCCTGCACCAGGGGCCGATCGTCCTCGACAGTCCGCAGACGCTCGAAGGCGAGCCGGGCACGGTCGTGCGCGGCGGCATCGTCATCACCTCCGACGGCGTGACCGTGCGCGACCTCGTCGTCGTCGGCGGCAGGAACGGCATCGAGGTGCACGACTCGACGAATGTCCGGCTCGAGAACGTCTCGATCTCGGAGTCGAAGATGGACGGCATCCACGCGCGGCGGAGCTCGCTGAAGATCAAGGGCTGCAGCATCCGCCTGCGCGGGGAGTACACGCAGGCGATCGACATCTCGTTCGCGTTCGACCTACCGATGAGCCGCGTCGAGCGGTGCACCGTGTTCGGCGGCCAGGAGGGGATCGTCTCGCACATGGCGCATGTCGACTTCCGGCGAAATCACGTGCGGGAGACGACGCTCCGCGGGATCACGGTGAGCGAGATGTCGATGGGCTCCGTGAGCCGGAACGTCGTCGAGGACGCGCTCGGAGTCGGGATCTACTGCGGCGACTACTCCCACTGCGACATCAGCCGCAACACCATCCGCGACACGCGCGCGAACCTGAAGTCGAGCGATCGCCTCGCGCACGGGCATGCGGTCCTCTCTCACTTCCACGCGCAGGCGACCGTCTGGGGGAACGTGCTCGAGGGGAACGCGAACGACATGCGAGCCGCCCCCGACAGCCTGATCCGCTACCGATGAATCGTAGGGCGGCCAAGCGCAGCGAGATCTCTTGGAGGACGAAGTCCTGCTCCGTCTCGAGCTCTAGCGGAAGAGCTGGTCGGTGAGCGCTACAGCGAGAGGCCACGCGCCGTCGCTCCAGTTCGAGACAACGGTGCACGACGTGTCGGTCTCGGGGTCGTGGAGCGACCGGAACGAGACGCCCGCGTCATGGCCTTCGAGTGCAGGGAAGCCCGTCTCGGCGACGAGCCCTAACCCGAGGCCGTACTCCCATCGTTCCGAATCGACGCTGCGTGATCGAAGCATGTCCTCACGGGTCGACGCCGAGACGATCCGGTCGTCGAACAGAGCCGTCCAGAACGCGCGCATGTCGGCGACGGTCGTGTAGTTACCGCCGTCGCCGGTCCCGCGCACCGGCAGATGGAGCACGTTCGTTCGCTCACCGTCGGCGTGGAGGTAGCCGAGCGCCGCGCGAGCAGGCAGCTCGTCCGAGCGCAGGAAGGCCGTGTCTCGCATGCCGGCCGGCTCCCATACCCGCTGGACGACGAGGTCGTGATACGGCACGCCGCTTGCTCGCTCGGCGATGATCGCGAGCACGACGAAGCCGCCGTTGCAGTACGCGACATCCGAACCTGCGGCGAACTTCGTCGGGTGGCCGTCGAGGATCTGCACGTAGTCCTCCGGCCCGAGGAGTGTGTGCACGGGAACCGGCATGACGTAGTCCGTAATCTCGGACCCGTCGTCGTCCTCGTCGAGGTAGTCGCCGATCCCGGAGCGATGCGCGAGCAGATGCTCGACGGTGACGTCGTCGGCGATGAGGGGTAGGTCGTCTCCGAGCATGGAGCGCGCGGTCGTCTCGAGCGCGAGCACGCCGTCCTCGACGAGGCACATGACCGCGAGAGCGGTCATGCCCTTGAGGCCGCTCGCGGTCGCGAACTGCGTCTCCGACGCGTTCGGCGTTCCCGTGTCACGCCGCGCGAGCCCGTAGCCGCGTTCGATGACCACCTCGTCCCCGCGGTCGATCCGGACGGCACCCGAGAAGCGCGACTCCTTCGCGAGCGTGTCGATATCCCGGGCGAGATCGGACATCGCGCGGACGCTACAGGTGGTGGTGGCGTGCGAGGTTGCGGCTGATCAAGCGGGTCGAGCCGTTCCGGCTGTCGAGGACGAACGTCCAGACGACGGGTGGGCGAGGAATCCGGTCTCGCGCGGACGAACGGTGAGCGGGCTCGTCGGGAGCCCCGCGACCGGGTCGAGGTTGTACTCGCGCGGTGCCACGTCGTTCGGCGTCGTCGGATGGTTGAGCGCGGCGAGGAGCTGGATCTGGCCCCGGCCCGGTCCGAGCTCCCACTGCCCGCCGCCGTACGCGCCGATCCCCTGCGTCTCGCAGTAGTCGTAGGCGGCGAACAGCCGCTCCACCGAGCCGAAGCGGGACGGCTTCACGTTGACGGTCTTCGGCGCCCAGATGAGCGACTGGATGTCCTCGACCGCGTGGATGATCGCGTCCCAGGTCACGCGGTCGCGATGCGGCTCCAGCACGGGGATCGTCTCCTCGGTGAGCGCGGGATCCTCGAGCCACGCGTCGGGTAGCCCCTCGGCGACACGGCGGTAGAGCTCCGCGTCCGGGGGCGTGTCGACGACCGTGCCGCGGTACTGGCCCTTGAAGTCGATGGAGTCGACTGCTCCGGTGCCCGCCAGCTCCGCGATCAGCTCGTCGCTCCACTCCGGGTTCGCGTCGAGCTTGAAGCGGAGGTCGGGGTAGTGCTCGAGCCAGCCGTGCACCCGCGCGGTGTCCGGAGGCGAGCCCAGGCCCATCGAGACGACGAAGCTCACCGGCCGCGCCTCCCGGCCGAGCGCCTCGCCGAGCGACGTTCCCGCCTGGCGGAGCGCGAGGTCGAGCGCCGCGCTCTCGTACGCCCAGCGGCGGTAGTCGAGGTACGCGTGCTGCTCGGGCTCACGGTCGAAGAGCGTCTGCTCCGCGAGGTGCCGCGAGAAGGTGTGCAGCGTCCATGAGCCGGCGAGTGGGAGGTCCGGGCCGCGCTCTTGCGTCCGGTCGTGCTGCTCGCCGTGGTAAGTGACGTCCTCGCCGATCCCCTCCTCGCCGCCGCCGTGCAGATGAACGACGGTGGTCTTGCGCAGGAAGTCTGCGCGCGCCTGGAGCTGGAGCAGCTCGAGGTCATAGCTCTCGATCTCCAGCGGGAGGTCGCGGACGGCGTCGTACAGGCTCACAGCGCGGCGAACGCTACAGCGACCTCGGCGGCGAGCCGCGCGTTGGCGACGATGAGCGCGCGATTGACTTCGAGCGTCCTGCCGCCGCTTCGCTCGTGCAGGCGCGCGAGGACGAACGGCGTCACGGCCTGGCCGGAGACGCCGGCGCGCACGGCTTCGGCGAGCGCCTCTTCGATCAGCTCGGTGGCGTCGAAGCTCTCCGGCGGCGGTTGGGCGAGGAGGAGCCCGCAGCCGCCGAGCCGCCAGTGCGCGTCGGCCACATGCGCGGCCTCGGCGGTGTCCTCGACGCGCTGCGGAACCGGCGGTCCACCCGTCGCCGAGTAGAAGAGCGGCAGCGTGTCCGTGCGGAAGCCGAGGACCGGGATGCCGAGCGTCTCGAGGTACTCCATCGTCGCCGGGACGTCGAGGAGCGACTTCGCGCCCGAGCACGCGACGAGCACGGGAGACTGGACGAGCGCGAGCAGGTCGGCCGAGACGTCCGGCGGTGTCGGGAAGCCGCGATGGACGCCGCCGATCCCGCCCGTCCCGAGGAAGTGGATCCCGGCCATCCGCGCGACCGTGAGCGCGCCACCGACGGTCGTCGCGCCGACGGCGCCCTGGACCGCGCACGCTGCGAGGTCGCGCGGCCCCGCCTTGCGCGCGTCCGGCGTGAAGCGCTCGAGCTCCTCTTTCGAGAGGCCGATCTTGACGAGTCCGTCGAGGACGCCGATCGTCGCCGGCACCGCGCCCGCCTCGCGTACCGCCGCGTCGCTCTCGAGCCCGACCTCGACCCCGTCCGGCGCCGGGAACCCGTGCGCGACGAGGGTCGTCTCGAGCGCGACGACGGGTCGGCCGGAGTCGAGTGCCTCCCGAACCTCGTGCGCGAGCGCGAGTAGTTCGCTCACGCGGGCCGCTCCATCTCCAAAAACATGTAGACGCCACCGTTCGTCTCGTGCGAGAAGGTCCGCGTCTGCGTGAACCCGACGCGCTCGTAGACCGTGATCGCGCGCCGGTTGAACTCCGCGACGCTGAGCCGGAATCTGCTGGGCTCGAACTGCACCCGTGCGAAAGCCAGCCCGCCTTCGAGGAACGACTGGCCGTGGCCGCGGCCGGTGAGGTCCGGCCGGAGTGCGAGCCCGACCCCGACGACGTCCTCCGTGCGCTTGAAGACGAAGTAGCCGATCAGCTCGCCCGCGGCGTTGTGAGCCCCGAAGTACCAGTTAGCGCGCTTCGCTGGGTCAAGGAGCTCCTCGAGATCGTGGAGGTCGGCGCGGACGTCGTAGAAGTCGTAAGGCGGCTCGTACCGCCAGTCCGCGATCGTCTCGGCCTGGTCCTGTGTCAGCGGCACGATCCGCACCGGCTCGTACAACGCATTCACGGCATCGCTCCCATCTGCGCGACGCAGCGGGCCGCGGCTTCGAGCGCCAGATCGGGCCCGCCGACGATCCAGCCCGCGGCGAGCGCGTCTCCCGCTCCGGTCGTGTCCACGACCCGCTCGGCCGGCGCCGCCACGCGCTCGTCCCCGTCGAACCAGACGCCTGCCGGTCCGCGCTTGAGGACCCAGGTCACGTCCGGGAGCATGCCTCCGACGACCCGCTCCTCGTCCTCGTTCGCGAAGACGACGTCCGGGGCGAGCGCCGCGAGCGCCGCCCGGAACTCGGTGACGCCGGCGTCACGAATCGCGCTCCACGTGGAGAGGTCGACGCTGACCGCGGCCCCGTTCCCGCGCGCGAGCTCCGCCGCGCGGAACGCCGCGCTGCGCGCCGGCTCGCGAAGCAGCGCGTACCCGGAGACGAAGAGGTGGTCGCAGTCGTCGAGCCACGCGGGCTCGAGCTCGTCCGGCCGGATGTCGACCGCGGTGCCGCGATCCGCGCCCATCGAGCGCTCGCCGTCGGGCGAAACGAGCGAGCAGATGACGGCCGTTCGCCCGGCTGTCGGCCCGACCACCTCGACTCCCACGGTCTCGAGACGCGTGCTCACGAGCCGGCCGACGTCGTCCGCGCCGCGCTTCCCGACGTAGCGCGCCGTCGCGCCGAGCGCGCAGGCCCATGCCGCGACGTTCGCCGCCTGCCCGCCCGCCGAGAGCGTGATCTCCGCCGGCGCGTCGCCGTCGACCGCGACCGGCCCCGAGAAGCGGACGAGGACGTCGAGGGTGAGATCTCCCAGGGCGCAGACGAGCACGGCCGCCAATCGTAAGATCAGAGGGGTGAACGACGAGCAGCGACCCGGCAGGCTCAGGCCCTTCGCGCTCGGGGGCGTCGTCGGCGCGTCCGCGGCCATCGCCGCCATGGCCCGCCGCCGCCGGATCGCGAGGCGGCGCGGCAGGCCGAGAGGGCTTGCCGCCTTCGAGAGCGCGCCGTGCTATCAGGAGCTCCTCGACCGCGAGCGCGAGGAGTCCGAGGTCAGGACCGGGCGCTAGCCTTCTCGCGCAGTGCCGATCTACGAGTACCGCTGCCCTAACGGGCACACGTTCGAGGTCTTCCAGAAGATGACCGACGCGCCCGCGGAGACCTGCACGACGTGCGGCGCCGGCCCGGTCGAGAAGATCCTCTTCCCGGTCGCGGTGCACTTCAAGGGCTCGGGCTTCTACTCGACCGACTACGGCCGAGGCGGACGCAAGGCCGCGGCGAGCGACGCCTCCTCCTCCGAGAAGAGCGGTGACAAGCCGGCCGACAAGCCGTCCGGCGACAGGCGACAAGAGCAGCGCGGGCGAGAAGAAGTCGTCCGACAGCGGCTAGCCGGGGCGCCGCGTGCAGCCGCCGTCGTAGAGCGCGCCCTTCGGCGGAGGCTGCGGCGCTGAGCGGCGCAGGAACATCGCCACCACCTCGAGGTTCTCGTCGCTCGGGAGGATCACCGACTCGCCTCCGATCGTCGCGGGCTCGCCGCCGAGGCGGCAGTGGATCGAGCGGCTCGCGTCTGCGCGGAACCGCACCCACCCGAGCTTCATCAGGTCTCCGGCCGACATGTCGGTCGTGAGCGGAGCAGCGAGCGAGTCTCCGATGAACGGCAGCTTGAGGAACGTCCCGAAGCTCGCAATCTCGTCCCCGACTGCGTCCGCGACCGCCTGCTGGCGCCCGCCGCGGGTCACGTCGTTGTCGGACGAGTCGAGCTGGTTCGTCCTGACCCGCGAGTAGACGAGCGCGCGCCGCCCGTCCATCGTCTGCGTCCCCTTCTCGAAGCGCCACCCGTCCCACTCGGCGCAGCGCGCGGCCTTGTACGGGCAGTCGAACTTGTTCGAGAGGATCTTCTTCGGGACGTCGATCTCGACGCCGCCCATCGCGTCGATCAGCTCCTTGAAGCCGTCGAAGTTCAGGACGATGACGTGGTGGATCGGGAGGCCGGTGAACTGGCGCACGGTCGCGAGCGTGAGCGCGGGGCCGCCGAACTGGTTCGCTGCGTTGACCTTCGACGAGCCGTACCCGGGGATCTCGACGCGGAGGTCGCGCGGGATCGAGAGGTACGAGAGGCGATGGTGCTCCGGGTCGGTGCGCAGGAGGAGGAGCGAGTCCGAGCGGTTCGAGTCGCCGCGCCCGGGCGCCGAGCCGCCGTCCGTCCCGATGACGAGGATCGTCGCCGGGTCGGAGAGCATCGAGCTGTGCTCCGCGAGCTGGTTGGACGCACGGGGCTGCAGCCGCTCGTTCGCCTCGTCGACGCCGCGTGAGAAGGAGAGGTAGCCGAGGAGCCCCCAGACGAGGAAGAACAGGAGGAGCCCGCCGACGGCGAGCGCGGCGATTCTGCCCCACCTGCGCTTGCCCTTGGGGGCTGCGCTCTTGGCGGGCTTCGTGGGCGCGCGCTTGGCTCCGTCGAGGGGGACCCTGCCTTTGACTCGGCCTCCGCGGTAGCGCCGGTAGGGCTTCACTCCCTCGGCCATCCGGGGCGCTATGGTAGCCCGCGGCCGTGGACGTCCCTCTCGTCATCGGAGTCGACGTCGGCGGGACCAAGATCCTCGCGGGTGTCGTCGACCGGGACGGGAACGTGCTCTCGCGTCATCTCGTCGAGAGCCCCGAGAGCTCCGAAGCGAGCGTGCTCGAGGCGCTCGAGGAGTCGATCGAGGCGCTGCTCGACGAGCACGTCCGGGCGATCGGGCTCGGCGTGCCCGCCAATCTCGACCGGGAGACCCGGAAGGTGCTGCGGGCGACGAACCTCCCGCTCGACGACTTCGACCTCGTGGAGCACGTGCGGGCGCGGTTCGGGCTTCCGGTTGGGATCGAGAACGACGCGGGCGCCGCGGCGCTGGCGGAGTGGAAGCTGGGCGCCGGGCGGGGCGCGTCGAACCTCGTGGTCCTGACGCTCGGGACCGGGGTCGGCGGGGGCATCGTCCTCGACGGCGCGCTGTACCGCGGGTGGGCCGAGATCGGGCACATGGTCGTGCTCGCCGGCGGCCCGCCGTGCCAGGGGAACTGCCACGGGCACGGCCATCTCGAGGCGCTCGCGTCCGGGACCGCGGCCGACCGGGAGGCGCGGGAGCTCTTCGGCGAGGAGGCGGACGCGCGCGAGCTGATCGAGCGGGCGCGGGAGGGGGACGAGGGCGCGGCTGCTCGGCTCGACGAGATCGCCGGGTATCTCGGGGCCGCGATCGGCACGCTCGCGAACCTCTTCGATCCGGAGCTCGTGGTCGTCGGCGGCGGCTTCGGCGAGGCGGCCGGAGATCTACTGCTCGAGCGGGCTCAGGCCGTCGCGCGCGAGGAGGCGCTGACGCCGGCGGACGGGACGCTGCGAGTCGTCTCCGCGGAGCTGGGGGCGGACGCAGGGCTGATCGGGGCCGGGCTCGTCGGCTTCGCCGCGCTCGACTCCGAGGACTGAGCCGATGCCGCTCGCGGTGTGCGCGACGCCGATCGGGAACCTCGACGACGTGACGCTCCGCGTCCTCGCGGAGCTCCGTGAGGCGGACCTCGTCCTCTGCGAGGACACACGGCGGACGCGGATCCTGCTCGACCGGCACGGGATCGAGGCGCGGCTGCTCAGCTACCACCGGCACAACGAGGCTGCGCGGACGGGGGAGGCGTTGCGGCGGCTGGAAGGCGGCGAGCGGGTGGCGCTCGTCTCGGACGCGGGGTTGCCGGGGGTCAACGACCCGGGCGCGCGGCTGATCGCCGCGGCGGTGGGGGCCGGCGTTGCTGTGACGGTGCTTCCGGGGCCGTCTGCGGTCGAGACTGCACTCGTCGCGAGCGGCCTCGTCGGTGAGCGATACCAGTTCGTGGGGTACCTGCCACGGCGGGCGGGAGAGCTGCGAGCGCTTGCGACCGAGGTTGGGCGCTGGACGCACCCGGTGGTCGCGTTCGAGTCGCCGCGACGGCTGCCGGTGTCGCTGGGCGTGCTCGCGGAGGAGATGCCGGATCGGGCCGCCGCGGTCTGCCGCGAGCTGACGAAGCGGTTCGAGGAGGTCGTGCGCGGGTCGCTGGCGGAGCTGGCCGAGCGCTTTCGGGAGCCGCCTCGCGGTGAGATCACGCTCGTGGTCGGGGCCGGTGCGGCGGCCGGTTCGGACGTGTCTGCCGAGGATGCGCTCGCGGCAGTCGCCGAGCTCGTCGCCGCGGGCGTGGGGCGTCGGCAGGCCGCGGACCTCGTCGCCCGCCTCACGGGACAGCCCCGCAACGCCCTCTATCGCGCCTCTCTGTAACAAGCTCGCGCACCCTCAGTAACAAGACAGTCAAATGCGCGGTCGACCGGGGCGACCGGCCGCTACGGTCGATCCGTGTTCCTGCAGCGGGCAACGAGAACAGCCTCCGCACTGCTCGTTTCGGTCGCGTGGACGCTCGCGACCGCGCCTGCCGCGCACGCATGGACCTGGCCCGCCGACGGCGAGGTTCTGCGCGCCTTCTCGGTCGGCGACAACCCGTACGGTGGCGGTCAGCACCGTGGCGTCGACCTCGCCCTCGGCGACGCGGTTGTCGTCCGCGCGCCGGCAGCGGGTGAGGTGACGTTCGCCGGGACCGTGCCGACGCACGGGCGCACGGTCACGATCGAGACGTCCGGCGGCTACAAGGCGTCGCTGACGCACCTCGGCTCGCTGCTCGTGCAGCGTGGCGCAGTCGTGCAAGAGGGCGATCCCATCGCCGAGCGTGTGCCGTCCGAGCTGGGGCCGTCCGGGACTCCCGAGCACGACGTCCCGTACGTGCATCTCGGAGTTCGGACGGCCGACGACGCGTACATCGATCCACTGTCTCTGCTTCCGCCTCGGGACGCCGCGACCCCTCCGCCGGCGCCCGTGGTGCCGCCCGCACCTGTTCCCACGCCTCCGGAGCCCGCGCCCGAGCCGCCGCTCGTCGCGCAGCCGGCGCCGACTCCGCCGGTCGTGGCTCGCGTTCCCAGCGTCGGCAGCGCGAAGCCGGTGCGAGCGACGGCGATGCGGGACGCACCGGGCAGTCGTCCCGTCCTCGCACCGTCGCGGCAGCGCGACGACGGCGTGTCCGGGCGGGCTGTGGTCCTTGCGAGCTCTGCTTCAGCCGGCATCCAGGAGGAGGTCGAGGTCGCGTCCGCCGCCCCGTCTGGAGCCCGCACCGGCTCTGCAGTCGCGCACGGACCGGCGCACGCCGCCGCGGGCACGAGCCCACCGGCGACGCCGAGCGCGTCGGCTCCTCGCCCGCCGGCGCACGTGGTGCGACCTCGAGCCGAGGCCGAAAGCGCGGACGGCGGGCCTTCGGACGTAGCGGCGGATCGGCACACGACCGTCCTCGGCCTCGCGCTTGCCGTCTCGGGAATGCTCGCCGCGGCCGGCGTGTGGCGCCTCCTCGCCCGCCCGGCGCGCCGAAAGCCACTCCCTATGATTGACGGCCGTGAGCAAGCCGGAAACACCGAGGAAGGTGCTGGTCGCAGTTGCCTGGCCGTACGCGTCGGGGCCGCGACACATCGGCCACGTGGCGGGGTTCGGAGTTCCCTCGGACACCTTCGCCCGCTACCACCGGCTGCGGGGCAACGACGTTCTCATGGTCAGCGGGACGGACGAGCACGGCACGCCGGTCATGGTCGCGGCGGACGCCGCGGGCGAGTCGCCGCGTGAGACCGCCGAGCGATTCAACGATCTCATTCGCGAGGACCTGCGCGACCTCGGGCTTTCCTACGACCTCTTCACACGCACCACGACGCCGAACCATTACCGCGTCACCCGCGACCTCTTCCGGACGCTCTACGAGAAGGGCTACGTCATCGAGCAGGAGACGCTCGGCGCGTTCTCCGCCTCGACCGGCCACACGCTCCCCGACCGCTACATCGAGGGCACGTGTCCGATCTGCGGCTACGAGAGCGCGCGGGGCGACCAGTGCGACAACTGCGGGAACCAGCTCGATCCAGTCGACCTGATCGAGCCGCGGTCGAAAGTCGACGGCACGACGCCCGTCTTCCGGCAGACGAAGCACCTCTTCCTCGATCTGCCGGCGTTCAAGGAGCAGCTGAGCGCGTGGATCGAGTCGCAGGAGCACTGGCGGTCGAACGTCCGGCACTTCTCGCTGAACTTCGTGAAGGAGCTCAAGCCGCGGCCGATCACGCGCGACCTCGACTGGGGCGTGCCGATTCCCGTCGAGGGCTACGACGATCGCGACGACAAGCGGATCTACGTCTGGTTCGACGCGGTGATCGGGTACCTCTCGGCGGCGATCGAGTGGGCGGACGTCGTGCGCGGCGAGCCCGACGCGTGGCGCGAGTGGTGGCAGAGCCCCGAGGCCGAGCACGTGTACTTCATGGGGAAGGACAACATCGTCTTCCACACCGTCATCTGGCCGAGCATGCTCCTCGGCTACGGGGAGGGCGGCGAGTACGGCGCCGGGCGAGGCGCTCTCGAGCTCCCCGACAACGTTGCATCGAGCGAGTTCCTGACGATGGAGGGGAAGAAGTTCAGCTCCAGTCGGGGCGCGCAGATCCTCGTGCGCGACTTCCTGAGCCGGTACGACCCGGACGCGCTCCGCTACTTCCTCTCGATCGCAGGCCCCGAAACGCAGGACACCGACTTCACGTGGGCGGAATTCGTGCGCCGCAATAACGACGAGCTCGTCGCAACCTGGGGCAACCTCGTCAACCGGACGCTCCAGAGCGCGTACAAGAACTTCGGCGCCGTCCCCGAGCCCGGGCCGCTCACCGAGTCCGACGAGGCGCTGCTCTCGGACGTCGCCCAGGCGTTCGAGACGGTCGGCGAGCTGATCGAGGCCGCCCGCTTCAAGGCTGCGCTCCAGGAGGCGATGCGGATCGCCGCACTCGGAAACCAGTACCTCGCAGACCAGGCGCCGTGGACGCTCATCGAGTCGGATCGCGAGCGCGCGGGCACGATCCTCCATGTCGCCCTCCGCGCCATCGACGGTCTGAAGATCCTCCTCGCGCCCTTCCTCCCGTTCTCGGCGCAGCAGCTGCACGAGCTGCTCGGCTACGACGACGTGATCGCCGGGCCGCTGGAGTTCCGGACGGTCGACGACGGCGACGGCCGCGAGCACGTCGTGCTCGCGGGCGACTACGAGACGTGGTCGGGTCGCTGGGAGCCGAGCGCGCTCCCTGCCGGGCAGAAGCTCCGCGAGCCGCGGCCGCTCTTCGCGAAGCTCGATCCGGACACGGTCGTCGCGGACGAGCTTGCGCGGATGGAGTCCGCCGCGCCCGCATGACTTGGCCGGCGTGACCGACTCGCACGCGCATCTCGACGCGTGCGACGAGCCCGCAGCGGCGCTCGTCGAGCGGGCGACGAAAGCGGGAGTGACGCGGATCGTGACCATCGGCACCGGGATCGAGTCCTGCCGCCGCGCGCTCGCGATCGCCGAGGCGCACGAGGGTGTCTTCGCGGCCCTCGGGATCGACCCGCACCAGGCCTCCTCGCCGGAGGCGGGCCGGGTCGACGAGCTGCGCGAGCTCCTCGCGCACGAGAAGGCCGTGGCGGTGGGCGAGACCGGCCTCGACAACGTGCGCGAGCACGCGACTCCTGCCGACCAGCGCCGGCTCTTCGACGCTCAGCTCGCGCTGGCCGACGACCTCGGCCTGCCGGTCGTGATCCACAGCCGCGAGGCCGCCGCCGACACCGCCGCCGCGCTCGGGGGCTTCGGCGGCACCGTGATCCTCCACTGCTTCTCCTCGCCAGAGCTTCTTCCGCCTGCTCTCGACCGAAGCTACTACGTCTCGTTCGCCGGCAACGCGACCTATCCCAGTGCTCCCGAGCTTCGCGAGGCCGCCGCTGCCGTGCCGCCGGACCGAATCCTCGTCGAGACCGACAGCCCCTACCTCTCGCCGCAGCCGGTCCGCGGGCGCCGAAACGAGCCCGCGCACGTCGTACACACGGTCGCGGCGCTCGCCGAGGCACGCGGCGAAGATGCCGCCGACCTCGCCGCTCGCACGCATTCGAACGCCGCCACCGCCTTCGGCCTGTCATGAACATCACCCCGAAGAAGTCGCTCGGCCAGCACTTCCTCGTGGACGAGAACATCCTCGGCGTCATCGGCCGCCTGGCGGACCTCAGTCAGGCGGACGTCGTGCTCGAGATCGGCCCCGGCCTCGGCGTGCTCACGCGCTACCTCATGGATCGCGTCGAGCACGTCCACGCCGTCGAGCTCGACCGGTCGCTCGAGGGGCCGCTTCGCGAGACGCTCGAGGGCCGCGAGAACGTCGACCTCGTCTTCGGCGACGCGCTCGCGCTCGACCTCGCCGCGCTCGCCCCTGCGCCGTCGAAGCTGGTCGCGAACCTCCCGTACAACGTCGCGACCCCGGTCGTCGTCGAGAGCCTCGAGGGCATCCCGTCGCTCCGGCACTGGTGCGTGATGGTCCAGCGCGAGGTCGCGGATCGCTTCTTCGCGTCACCGCGAACGAAGGCGTACGGCGCCGTCTCGGTGGTCGTACAGCTCGCGACGCGCAAGGTCGGCTTCCACGCGGTGCCGCCGACGGTCTTCCGGCCGCGGCCGCGCGTCGAGTCCGCGCTCGTCGCGTTCGTCCGCGAAGCGGGGCCGCCCCTCGCGCCGGTCCGTCCCGTCATCGACGCCGCCTTCGCGCACCGACGGAAGACGCTCGCGAACTCGCTCGCGCTCTCCGGACGAGCGACCCGCGAGCAAGCCGAGGCGGCGCTCGCGGAGATCGGCAGGCCGCCGAACGCCCGCGCCGAGGAGCTCACGCCGCCAGAGTTCGTCGCACTCGCCGCCGCGCTGCGATGAAGGCATACGCGAAGCTCAACCTCGCGCTCGTCGTCGGGCCTCTCCGTCCCGACGGGAAGCACGAGGTCGCGACCGTGCTGCAGGCGATCGACCTCCACGACGACGTCGAGGTCGAGCCCGCCAACGAGCTCGCGGTCGAGGGCTTCGCGGAGGACACGCTCGTCCGCGCCGCCCTCGAGGCGCTCGCCGCTGCGGCCGGAGTCGAGCCGCGCTGGCGCGCGCGGATCGAGAAACGGATCCCGGTCGCGGCCGGACTCGGCGGCGGCAGCTCCGATGCCGCAGCCGCGCTCCGCCTCGCGAACGAGCTCCTCGCCGCGCCGCTCGCGGCCGACGCGCTCCACGAGGTCGCGGCCACGCTCGGCGCGGACGTGCCGTTCTTCCTGCGCGACGGCCCGCAGCTCGGAACGGCAGACGGCACCGAGCTCGCGCCGCTCGTCCTGCCGACGGACTACGCCGTCCTCCTCGTGCTGCCCGAGGGCGAGCGGAAGGCTTCGACCGCCGAGGTCTACGAGCGCTTCGACGAGCGCGACGGCGCGGGAGGCTTCGAGCAGCGCCGAGCCGACCTCCTCGCCGCGCTCGCTCGAGTCGAGAGCGCGCTCGACCTCGCGCTTCTCCCGACGAACGACCTCGCGACCTCCGCGCTCGCGGACGAGCTCCGTGCCCTGGGCGCCTTCCGCGCCGACGTCACGGGCGCCGGCCCGGGCGCGTACGGCCTCTTCGAACGCGACGAGCAGGCCGCGGCCGCCCGGAAGGCCCTCGCTGACCGTGGCCCCAGCGTGGCTCGCGCGCCCGGTCTCACCCCGGTGACCGGGAATGGCAAGATGACCTCGCTCTGGGGCGTGGCCAAGTGGTAAGGCAACGGGTTTTGGTCCCGTGATCCCAGGTTCGAATCCTGGCGCCCCAGCCTGATGCCGTCGGCTGACGAGAGGGAGCTCGGCGCGGTCGTCATGGCCGCGGGCCTCGGCACGCGCATGCGCTCGCAGGTGCCGAAGCACCTGCACCCGCTCCTCGGCCGGCGCGTCGTCGACTGGGTCCTCGCGACCGCGCGCGAGCTCGAGGCCGACCCGCTCGTCGTCGTCGCGGCACCCTCGACGGCCGAGGCGTTCGACGGAGTCGAGGTCGCGGTCCAACAGCGACCGCTCGGAACCGGCGACGCCGTCCGCAGCGCTCGCGAGGCGCTCGAAGGTCGCGCGCGAGACGTCCTCGTGCTCTCGGGCGACACGCCGCTGCTCACGCCGAAGCTGCTCGGCGACCTGCTCGAGACCCACCGTCGCGCTGACGCGTGGGCGACGGTGCTCTCCTTCGAGCCGGACGACCCGAAGGCGTACGGGCGCGTGCTCCGAAACGGCGACGGCGGCCTGGCGGCGATCGTCGAGGCCAAGGACGCGACGCCCGAGCAGCTCGCGGTGCGCGAGGTCAACTCGTCGATCTACGTCTTCCGGGCCGAGCGGCTGTGGCCCGTGCTCGAGCGCCTGACGCCGCAGAATGCGCAGGGCGAGCTCTACCTGACCGACACCGTCTCGCTCCTCGTCGAGGAGGGCGGCTCGGTCGCGGTGCACAAGGGAGGTGACCCGATGGAGACCGAGGGCGTGAACACCCGGGCGGAGCTCGCGGACGTGGCGGCCGCGCTTCGCGAGCGCGTCAACCGCGAGCACATGCTCGCCGGAGTGACGATCGTGGACCCGGCGACGACGTGGATCGACGCCGAGGTGGAGATCGAGGCGGACGCGATCATCCACCCGTTCACGGTCGTTCGCGGCGCCTCGCGCATCGCGGCAGGCGCCGAGGTCGGCCCGCACGCGGTCGTCGTCGACGCCGTCGTCGGTCCTGACGCGCTCGTAGGACCGTTCTGTTACCTTCGGCCGGGCACGGTGCTCGAGGCCGGGGCCAAAGCGGGCACGTTCGTCGAGATCAAGAACTCACGCATCGGAGAGAGGACGAAAGTTCCACACCTGTCCTATCTCGGCGACACCGACGTGGGCGACGACACGAACATCGCCGCCTCGAACGTCACCGTCAACCAGGACCACGAGACGAGGCAGAAGCAGCGGACCGTGATCGGGAGCAACGTCAGGACCGGAGTCGACAATGCGTTCGTCGCCCCAGTGACGATCGGCGACGACGCATGGATCGCAGCCGGCTCTGTCATCACCGAGGATGTTCCCGCGGGCTCGCTCGCGATTGCCCGTGCGCGCCAGGTCAACAAGGAGGGTCGGGGTGGAAAGCGGAACGATTGAGCAGGCGCTTCCCGGGATGGAGACGATGACGCCGCAGACGGGGCTCGACGTCGGTCACGCGATCGCGCTCGCGCCGCAGAAGCGGCTCATGCTGTTCTCCGGCCGCTCGAACCCCGAGCTCGCACACCGCATCGCGGGGCAGCTCCGGATCGAGCTCGGTCACGTGAAGCTGAAGACGTTCCCCGACGGCGAGACGTACTGCCGCTACGAGGAGTCGATCCGCGGGGCGGACGTGTTCATCGTCCAGTCCGCCTGCGACCCGGTCGACCGCAACCTCGTCGAGCTCCTGATCATGATCAACGCCGCGCGGCTCGCCTCGGCGAAGCGGATCACGGCGGTGACCCCGTGGTACTTCTATTCGCGCCAGGACAAGAAGTCCCGGCCGCGCGAGCCGATCTCGGCGCGTCTCGTCGCCGACATGCTCCAGGCTGCGGGCGCCGACCGCGTGCTCACGATGGACCTGCACGCCGGCCAGGTGCAGGGCTTCTTCAACATCCCGGTCGACCACATGACCGCCGTCCCGATGTTCGCGCAGTACGTCCGCGACCTGAACCTCGAGGCCGAGCCCGCGGTCGTCTCTCCCGACACCGGGCGTACGAAGCTCGCCGGAAAGTTCGCCGACATGATCGGCGGCGACCTCGTCGTCCTCAACAAGGAGCGGCCGGAGCACAACGTCGCGCGCGTGACCGCGGTCATCGGCGACGTCCGCGGCAAGGTCGCGGTCATGACGGACGACGTGGTCGACACCGCGGGAACGCTCGTCGCGGGTGCGGCCGCGCTCAAGGAGGAAGGCGCGGTGAAGGTGTACGCGTGCGCGACGCACGGGCTCTTCAACGGCCCGGCGCTCGAGCGGATCGCCGACAGCGCGATCGACAAGCTCGTCGTGACCGACACCGTTCCGGTCGACCCGCTCACGAAGCCGGACAACGTCGAGGTCCTGAGCGTCGCCGGGATTCTCGCCGAGACGATCCAGAACGTGTTCTCGGACGACTCGGTGTCCGCGATCTTCGCCGGCGAGAACCAGCTCTTCTGAGGCCTGCCGCGTAGCCCAGTGGGAGTACGGGCCTGCCGGGTGTACACTCGGTCCTCAAGCTCTCTCCTTCCGCCGCTGCGCTCGTGATGGGTTGCGCCTGGTCTGAGCCTTACCGGAAGGAGAACGCTGTGGCTGACGCAGCGGGCTCGACTGATCTGAGAAGTCAGGCGACCGCGATCTCGAACGGCATCGCGTCGATGCACCGCGAGCATTACGGGCGTGGCGCAGATCGCACCCGCACCCTCATCCATCAGGACCTCGTCATGACGAGGCTCGAAGACTGCTTCACGACGGTCGAGAAGAAGATGATCGCCGAGGGCGCGTTCGGGCAAGTGCGCGAGACGCGGACGATGTTCCAGGACTGGATGCGCCCGCACTTCACCAAGATCGTCGAAACGGCGACGGGCCGTCCGGTCGAGGCGTTCTTCTCGCAGGTCACACACGATCCGGACATGGCGGTCGAGGTCTTCCTGATGGGCTCGGCGGGGCCGAGCGCCGGCGACGGCGCGGCTGCGGCTTGACCTCATAAGCGAAGCGTCTAGACTTACCCTCACGGCGTTCGGGTCCTGGCAGGGTCGGAACGTCGAGGACGGCCGCGCGACTTGGCCGAGGCTCTGTTCGGGTCTCCCGCCCTCGCCGGTGAACCAGCTTCTTACGTGCGGCAACGGAGGGGTACGCGATGCACGACCCATGGACGTCGGTTGCGTCCCAACGACAGTTGCCGTACCAGTCTGCGGAGGGCTCCCCTTCCCCGAGCTCTCCGTCGAGCAGCCGCCTCGCGAGGCTCCGCAGGGGCCCCCGCCTCCCCCGCCCCGCGGGGCGGCTGCACCTTCAACGTTGACGCCTGACGGCTGAGCCCCTCGCCGTCGGCGGTGCCCTCGCTACAATCCGCCGCCGATGTCCGGAGACCGGATCAAGCTCGAGGTGCGCGAACGGGACGAGATCGGCTCGCGCCATACGCGGCGCCTGCGCAAGCAGGGGCTGATCCCGGGTGTGCTCTACGGAAAGGGGCACGCGCGCGCGGTCGTCGTCGGCGAGCGCGAGCTGCGCGCGGCGGTCACCGGTCCGTCGGGTCTGCACGCGATCCTCGACGTCGTCCTCGAGGGGCAGAAGACGACGCACCCGTCGATCCTCGCCGACTACCAGCGGGACCCGATCCGCGGCACGCTCATCCACTTCGACCTGCGCGAGGTGCGTCTCGACCAGCCGATCCACGCGTCGGTCGTCATCAACCTGGTCGGCGAGTCCGTCGGCGTGAAGGCTGGCGGCCTCGTGTCGCTCGTCGTGCGGGAGGTCAACGTCGAGGCGCTGCCGATGAACGTCCCCGAGCACATCGATGTCGACGTCACCGCGCTCGACGTGGGGGACGTCCTTCGCCTCGAGGACGTCGGGGCGATCCCGGATGTCACGTTCCTGGACGATCCGCACGAGACGGTCATCGCGACCGTCACGATCCCGCGCGGGTTCCAGGAGCTCGAGGAGGCCGACGCTGCAGCCGCGGCAGAGGCCGAGGCGGAGGCGTTGGTCGAGGGCGAGGCGCCGGAGGGCGAGCCGGAAGAGGCCGAAGAGGCCGAGGCGGCGCCCGAAGAGTCGGACGAGGAGTAACCCGTGCGCCTGTTTCGTCGGGGCACGAGCGCCTCGACGCTCGACCTGCTCGTCGCGGGTCTCGGGAATCCCGGCCGCGAGCATGCGGCCGACCGGCACAACATCGGCTGGATGGTGGTCGACGAGCTCGCGCGGCGGCACTCCGGGTCGTTCAGGTCCAAGTTCAGCGGCCGGCTCGCGGAGACGCGGGTCGGCGATTCGCGCGTCGCGCTGCTCGAGCCGGAGACGTACATGAACGACTCCGGCCGCTCGATCGCGGCGGCCGCGCGTTTCTTCAAAGTGCCGACTGAGGACGTGCTCGTCGTCCACGACGACGTCGACCTGCCGGTGGGACGGCTTCAGGTGCGGCTCGGCGGAGGGCTCGCCGGCCACAACGGGCTGCGCTCGATCTCGCAGGCGCTCGGCACCCCGGAGTTCCTGCGCGTCCGGATCGGCGTGGGGCGGCCCGAGCGCGGCGACCCGCGGCCGGTGGCCGACTACGTTCTCTCGCCCTTCGCTCCCGAGGACGACGCCGAGTCGCTCGTCACGCGCGCAGCGGACGCGGTCGAGTCGATGCTCGCCGACGGCCTCGTCGAGACGCAGCAGCGCTTCAACTGATCCGCGCTCGCGGCGGCGCTTCGAGCATGGCGCCCGAGCTGAAGTAGGCAAGACCCGGCCGGCGTGCTGAGCGAGACGCGCGACGCGGCGGCGTGCTGAGCGAGTCGCACGATGCGGTGGCGCGGACCGGAGGCGCCCGATGTGACGGCGTGCTCACGGAGCCACGACTTCGTCGGCGTGTTGACGGAGGACGCGGCGCCTTCGCGGCCCGCTGAGGAGTGCTCGGCAGCAAACGCGTCCGTTGGCACGCATTCGGCACGAAGCCGTGTCCCACCCGTGACGGCTTCCTCGATAGCGTGTCCTCAGGGACACGGGAGTGCCCCTGGGGGAGGTTGGGGCTGATCCCGGTGTGATCGTGATCGCGGGTCGGTCGCAGGCGTCGGCTCGCGCTCGATCTCGCACGCGAAGTCCCCCGCGCCCTGCGCGAGGTCGCCCGCATCCGCAGGGTTACGATGGGCCTGCGGGACGCAGATCCCGCCAGACGCATGGACCCGGCAACCACCACCGCACCGTCACCCCTGCACGGTCTCGTCACGACGCTCGCCGAGAGCGACGCCTTCCGCGCGTTCGCGGACGCGTTCCCCGCCGACGCGCGCGTCTCCGAGTCTGCGCTCCCGCTCCTCCTCGCCGCGCTCCGCGAGACGCGGGAGGGGCCGCTGCTCTGCGTCCTGCCCGAGGACGAGCACGCGCGCGACGCCGCCGAGGCGGTCGGCTGGTACGTCGATCCCGCCCGCGTCGCTCTGCTGCCGAGCCGCGGCGTCGCGATCGGCTCCAGCCTCGACCCGCCCGCGCACCTCGTCGGCGAGCGCGCTCGTGCGCTCGCGGTGCTGGCCGAGGGCGGCCTCGTGTGCGCATCGGCCAGGGCTCTCGCGGAGGGGCTCCCTCCGCCCGCCCACCGTCCCGACCCGATCCGCGTCTCGGTGGGAGACGAGATCGACCTCGACGCCCTCGTGGAGCAGCTCGCGCTCGCCGGCTACGCACGCGCGGACCGCGCGGAGGAGCGCGGGCAGATCGCGGTCCGCGGCGGGCTCGTCGACGTCTTCCCGAGCACCGGCCGCGAACCGCTCCGCATCGAGCTCTTCGGCGACGAGATCGAGCAGGTGCGCGCGTTCTCGCCCTTCACCCAGCGCGCACTCCATCCGGTCGACGACGCCGTGATCTACCCGGCCGCAGAGCGCCGCCAGGACCTCGTCCGGCTCGACGGCGACGACCCCGGCGATCTCGTCCCGCCCGTCGACCGCCCGCCCGACCTCGTCTGGCAACCGGACGACGTCCGCCACGTCTGGGAGGAGGAAGGCGTCGCCGCCCCGACGCTGGACGGGGCAGCCGAGCTCGATCCCTTCCCTCGCGCGCAGCACCACTCGTTCGACGCGCAGCGCCCCGCGATCGCGGCACGCGGGCTCGCGGAGGCCGAGAACGAGCTCGCGGGGATGCTCAAACAGGGCCGGCGCGTGCTCGTCGCCTTCCCGCACCGCGGCGAGGCGCTCCGTACGCAGCGCCTCCTGCGGAAGGTCGACGCCGATGTCGTCGACGACGCACGCCCACTTCCCGACGACGCCGAGCTCCGCTTCGTCGTCGGGCCCGCACGCCGCGGGTTCGTCTGGCGCGACCTCGGCATCGCGCTTCTCCCCGACGTCCAGGTCTTCCGCAAGCGCCCGCCCCGTGCGGACGCGAGGCTCGGGCGCGCACTGCAGTCGTTCGCCGACCTCCGCACCGGCGACTACGTCGTACACGAGGATCACGGCGTCGGGAAGCTTCTCGGCTTCGAGACGAAGACTGTCGCAAGCGTCACGCGCGACTACCTCCACCTCGCGTTCCGCGGCGACGATCGGCTGTACGTCCCGCACGAGCAGCTGCCGAAGGTGAGCCGCTACATCGGCGCCGACGCGACGGCGCCCGCGCTCTCGAAGCTCGGCGGCAAGGCGTGGGTGAACCTGAAGACCCGCGCCCGCGCGTCGGTGCAGGAGCTCGCCGGCGAGCTGCTCGCGCTCTACGCGCGACGCCAGCAAGCGCCGGGGTTCGCTTTCGATCTCGACCAGGACTGGCTGGAGCGGCTCGAGGCGTCCTTCCCGTACCGCGAGACCGACGACCAGCGCCAGGCGATCGAGGCGATGAAGGAGGACCTGGAGGCGCCGAGGCCGATGGACCGGCTCGTGTGCGGCGACGTCGGCTTCGGCAAGACCGAGGTCGCCGTCCGCGCGGCCTTCGCCGCGGCGCTGAACGGCAAGCAGACGCTCGTCCTCTGCCCGACCACGATCCTCGCCGAGCAGCACTGGAACACGTTCCGCGAGCGCTATCGCGACTTCCCGGTGCGCGTGGAGATGGTCTCGCGCTTTCGCACGAAGGCCGACCAGACGCGCATCCTGCGCGAGTTCCAGGAGGGCAAGGTCGACGTGCTCATCGGGACGCACCGCGTGCTCTCGCGCGACGTGATCCCGAAAGAGCTCGGGCTCGTGGTCCTCGACGAGGAGCAGCGCTTCGGCGTTGCGCAGAAGGAGCTCCTGCGCTCGCTTCGGCTCGAGGTCGACGTGCTCGCACTGTCGGCGACGCCGATCCCGCGCACGCTGCACATGTCGCTCTCCGGCCTGCGCGACATCTCGATCATCGAGACGCCGCCCGAGGGCCGGAGGCCCGTGCGGACGACCGTCGGCGAGTACGACGACGACCTCGTGAAGCTCGCGCTGGAACGGGAGCATGCGCGCGGCGGGCAGTCGTTCTACCTGCACAACCGGGTCGAGTCGATCGACGACGCAGCGACGCGGCTCGAGGATCTCGTTCCTGGCCTGCGCCTGCTCGTCGCCCACGGCCAGATGCCGGAGCGCGAGCTCGAGGAACGGATGCACGCGTTCCTCGCGGGTGATGCCGACGTGCTCGTCTCCACGACGATCATCGAGTCGGGGCTCGACATCCCGCAGGCGAACACCCTCGTCGTCGAGCGCGCGGACCTGCTCGGGCTCGCGCAGCTGTACCAGATCCGCGGTCGCGTGGGGCGCTCGGACGTCCTCGCGCACGCCTACCTCTTCTACCCGGACACGTCCGAGCTGACGGCGGAGGCGCGAGCCCGGCTCGCGACCCTCGCCGACCACACGGAGCTCGGCGCCGGGTTCCAGATCGCAATGCGCGACCTCGAGATCAGGGGCGCCGGCGATCTGCTCGGCCCGGAGCAGTCCGGCCACGTCGCCGCGCTCGGGTTCGAGCTGTACGTCGAGATGCTGAACGAGGCGGTCGCGGAGCTCTCGGGCGAGCGGCGGATCGCGGTGCGCCCGGTGCGCGTGGACGCCCGCGTCGACGCCTACGTCCCCGCGGACTACGTCGCCGCCGAGGCGCTCAAGATCGACCTTCACCGCCGCATCGCGCTCGCGGAGAGCGAGGACGAGCTGCGCGAGCTCCACGCGTCGACCGAGGACCGGTACGGGCCGGTGCCCGAGCCGGTCGAGAACCTGTTCGCGATCCAGGAGGCGAAGCTGAAGCTCGCGCGGCTCGGCGCCGACTACCTCGTCTACCGCAGCGGGCGCGCGACGGTCGGGCCCGTGGCGCTCGGCTCGGTCGAGCTCCAGCTCCTCCGGGCAGCGGCGCCGACCGCGATCTACTCGACCTCGAAGCGAGAGGTGTCGCTCCGGGTCGAGAGCCTCGAGGCGGCCCTGGAGCTTCCCGCTACCATCGTCGGGGCGCGGCTCGCGGCTTGACAAGTCGCTGCAAACCGTTCGGGGCGACACGCCGAACAGTTCACAACCCGTGCCTAACACCGACTCGGCTATAACCCTCCAGCCCGCATGAAGTCCCTGCATCTCACGTTCCTCGCCGCCCTGGCAGCGCTTTCACTCGCAGTGAGCGGGTGCGGTAGCGAATCCAGCGTGCCGGAGGGCGTGGTCGCCGTCGTCGACGGCACCGAGATCACGCGCGAGGAGCTCGACGAGCTCGTCGCCCACGGCAAGCGGACGTACGAGGCACAGCAGCAGGAGTTCCCCCGCGTCGGCACGCCCGAGTATCAGAACGTCCAGAAGCAGTACGTGGCGTTCCTCGTCCAGAACGAGCAGTTCGAGCACGAGGCCGAGGAGCTCGGGGTCGAGGTCACCGAGAAAGACGTCGACGCCGAGGTGAAGAAGTTCGTCGACACGAACTTCAAAGGCAAGCAGGCGGACTTCCTGAAGGCGTTGAAGGCGCAGGGCTTCACGATCGAGACCTTCCGCGAGACGCTCCGGAGGTCGGTTCTCGCACAGAAGCTCTTCGACGAGGTGACGAAGGACGTCAAGGTGCCCGAGGCCGAGCTCCGCGACTACTACGAGCAGAACTCGACGCAGTACACGACGCCCGAGTCTCGCGACGTCAGGCACATCCTCGTCGCCGAGAAGGGCGCGAACGGCCAGGTCGACTTCGCGAAGAGCAAGACCGAGGCGGATCGCATCCGCGCGGAGCTCGAGGGCGGCGCCGACTTCGCCGCGCTCGCGAAGGAGCTCTCCGTGGACACCGTGTCGGCCAAGGAGGGCGGCAAGCTCACGATCACGCGCGGCCAGACCGTTCCCGAGTTCGACAAGACCTCGTTCGACGCGAAGGTTGGCGCCATCTCGCAGCCCGTGAAGACGACGTACGGCTACCACATCATCGAGGCGCTCTCGCCGGTGCGCCAGGCGGAGTCGACTCCCTTCAAGAAGGTGCGTGCCACCATCGCGGCGACGCTGCTCCAGGAGAAGAAGTCGACCTTCATGGAGGAATGGGCGCAGGACATCCGGAGCGAGTACGACGACAAGACGCGGTACGCGGCCGGGTTCGCGCCGCCGGAGCTCCCGGACGAGCCGACCGACACGACCGAGACCGAGCCCGTTCCCGAGACCGAGTAGGTTTCTCGACATGGCGCTCGCGGAGGCTCTCCTCGACCTCCAGGAGCTGACCAGGCGGCTTCGCCGCGACTGCCCGTGGGATCGCGAGCAGACGGCGCGGACGATCGTGCCGCACACCGTCGAGGAGGCGTACGAGGTCGCGGACGCGGCGCAGGGGGACGATCACGCGAAGCTCCTCGACGAGCTCGGCGACCTCCTCTTTCAGGTCTACTTCCTGGCCCTTCTCCTGGAGGAGGAGGGCTCAGGAGATCTCGAGGCCGTCGCGCGCGGCATCCACGAGAAGCTCGTCCGGCGGCATCCCCACGTGTTCGGGGACGCCGAGGCGCGCACGGCCGGCCGCGTGCGCGAGCGCTGGGAGGAGATCAAGTCCGAGCAGGAAGGGCGCGAGGGCGTCTTCCACCATGTGCCGGAGTCGCTGCCCGCGCTCCTGCACGCGCGCAAGGTGCAGCGCCGGGCGGCGACCGTCGGCTTCGAGTACCCGGACGTCGCCGGCGCGCGGGCCGATCTCGAGGACGAGCTGCGCGAGCTTGCGGAGCTGCTCGAAGGTCGCGGGGATCCGGCGCCCGAGACCGAGCCCGACCCGCACGTGTTCGGCGAGATCGGCGACGTCCTCTTCGCCTCCGTCAACGTCGCGCGCAAGCTGAACGTCGATCCGGAGCTCGCGCTGCGAGCGGCGACGCAGCGGTTCGTGGACAGGGTTCGCCGTGCGGAGGAGCTCGCGGAAGCGAGGGGCGAGCGCTGGACGGAGCTCGGCCTGGAGGACCAGGATCGCTACTACGACGAGGCGAAGGAGGACCTTCGATGACGAGCGGGATCGCGCACGTCCACGGGCGCCAGATCCTCGATTCGCGCGGCAATCCCACTGTCGAGGTCGACGTTCGGCTCGCGTCGGGCGCGTTCGGGCGCGCGGCCGTGCCCTCCGGGGCGTCGACCGGCGAGCACGAGGCCGTCGAGCTCCGCGACGGCGACCCGGACGCGTTTCTCGGAAGGGGCGTCACACGTGCGGTCGCGAACGTCAACGGCGAGCTCGCGGAGGCCCTCATGGGCGTCGACGCCGCCGATCAGCCGGCGCTCGACCGTCTCCTGATCGAGCTCGACGGCACGCCGAACAAGAGCCGGCTCGGCGCGAACGCGGTGCTCGGCTGCTCGCTCGCTGCGGCGAAGGCCGCCGCCGCGGACGCGGGGCTTCCGCTCTACCGCTGGCTCGGAGGTGACGAGGCGTGCGTCATGCCGGTGCCGCTCATGAATGTGCTCAACGGCGGCGCGCACGCGCAGAACCGGCTCGACCTGCAGGAGTTCATGGTCGCGCCGGCCGGGGCGGAGACGTTCTCGGAAGCGCTCGAGATCGGCGCCGAGGTCTTCCACCACCTGAAGGCCGTGCTGCATGAGCGCGGGCTCGCTACCGCCGTCGGCGACGAGGGCGGCTTCGCGCCGGACCTCGAGTCGAGCGAGCATGCCCTCGAAGTGATCCTCGAGGCCGCCGACCGCGCCGGGCACCGCGACCGAATCGCGATCGCGCTCGACCCGGCTGCGAGCGAGCTCTTCGAGGAAGGCAGGTACGCCTTCGCAGCCGAGGGACGGACGCTCGAGCCGAACCAGATGGTCGACTTCTTCGCCGGGCTCGCCGAGCGCTTCCCGCTGGTCTCGATCGAGGACGGGCTCGACGAGAACGCGTGGTCGGACTGGAGGAGCCTCACCGAGCGACTCGGCGATCGCCTGCAGCTCGTCGGGGACGACCTCTTCGTCACGAACGTCGAGTTCCTCGAGCGCGGCATCGCCGAGCGCGTCGCGAACGCGATCCTCGTCAAGGTGAATCAGATCGGGACGCTCACGGAGGCGCTCGACACGATCTCGGTCGCACGGCGGGCCGGCTACGGCACGATCATCTCGCATCGCTCGGGCGACACGGAGGACGTCACGATCGCCGACCTCGCGGTCGCGGTGAACGCCGGCCAGATCAAGACTGGCGCGCCCTCCCGGACCGACCGGGTCGCGAAGTACAACCAGCTGCTGCGGATCGAGGAGGAGCTGGGATCGCGCGCAATGTATCCGGGCTGGAGCGCGTTCGCGCGTTCGTTGTAGCCTGCGACGACTGTGGCCGTAACCGACCGACGCACGAAGATCGTCGCGACAATCGGGCCCTCGTCGAACGAGGAGCCGATGCTCTCGCGGCTGATTGCAGCCGGCATGGACGGAGCGCGGCTGAACTTCTCGCACGGCACGCACGAGGAGCACGCGTTGAACGCGCAGCGGCTCCGCGAAGCGCAGGCGGCCGCCGGGCGGCCGCTCGCACTCATCGCCGATCTCCAGGGGCCGAAGCTCCGTGTCGGCGACCTCTCCGAGCAGGTCGAGCTCGAGGTCGGCGAGACGATCGTCGTCGCCGGCGCCGAGGCCGCACGCGAGGGGGATCTCCCGGTCGCGCCGGCCGTGCTCGGGTCGGTGCTCCGCCCCGACCAGGACGTTCTCGTCGACGACGGCCACGTGCGGCTGCGCGTGCTGGACGTCGACGCCGGCCGCGTCCTCTGCCGCGTCGTCACCGGCGGCATCGTCGAGCAGCACAAAGGCGTGAACGTGCCGGGCGTTGCCCTGCCCGTGCCGTCGCTGACGCAGAAGGACCTCGCAGATCTCGATTTCGCGCTCGGGCTCGGCGTCGACTACGTCGCGCTTTCGTTCGTCCGCTCCGGCGCAGACGTCGCAGCGCTGAAGGCGAAGATCGAGGCCGCAGGGGCGCAGGCGTGGGTCATCGCGAAGATCGAGCTCCAGGAGGCGGTCGCCGCCATGGACGAGATCCTCGACGAGACCGACGCAGTGATGATTGCGCGCGGCGATCTCGGGGTCGAGGTTGGGGCGGCGGCCGTCCCGCTCCTCCAGAAGCGGATCATCCTCGCCGCGCTAGAGCGCGGGAAGCCGGCGATCACCGCGACCCAGATGCTCGAGTCGATGGTGCAACGGCCGGAGCCGACGCGGGCCGAGGCTTCCGACGTCGCGAACGCGATCCTCGACGGAACGTCCGCGGTCATGCTCTCCGCAGAGACCGCGATCG
This sequence comes from uncultured Actinomycetes bacterium, assembly GCA_963716605.1. Taxonomy (GTDB): domain Bacteria; phylum Actinomycetota; class Thermoleophilia; order Gaiellales; family Gaiellaceae; genus GMQP-bins7. Next base: position 1,022,605 of record CAVQTO010000002.1, read on the forward strand.
GCGCTTACCCGCTCGCCGCGGTCGAGACGATGGCGAGCATCGCGCGCGCGGTCGAGCCGAGCCTCGGGTACCGGCACCAGCTTCCGAGCGCGGAGGAGGCGCCGACCGTGGGGCAGGCGATGTCGAACGCGGCCTGCGACCTCGCCGAGGCCCTCGCGGCCAAGGCAATCCTCGTCCCGACCTTCACCGGGCGAACGGCATCCGCCGTGGCGCGCCTGCGCCCGCGCCGGCCCGTCGTCGCACTGACCCACGTCGCCACGTCGCTCCAGCACATGGCGATCGAGTGGGGGGTAACTCCGCTCGAGATCCCGGAGTCGACCGACGTCGACGATCTCTGGCGCAACTCGATCGAGGCCGCACGCGAGGCCGGGATCGTGAGCGCCGGCGACCGGGTCGTGCTCACCGCCGGCACCGCGGTGAACATCCCCGGCTCGACCAACGTCATCAAGGTCGACACGGCGTAGGGCCGAGACAGCGCGCCGCCGGCGTCGCGAGGCGCAGCGCGCGGCTCGTCGCGAAACGCCCGCCCAAACTCCCCCAGGGGCACTCCCGTGTCCCTGAAGACACGGTATCGGTGATCGGCTCACGCATGGGTGCCGACTTCGTGCCGACTTCGAGCCGAGCTCGCGCCGAGCCCGGCCCCCGCCTCGCGGCAGGGAGCCGGCGCCGGGCGTGGAACACGTGGAGGCCATGGCGGGGAAAGCCTCGAGGAAGACGCGTCCCAGGAGCCGGATCTCGCGGTCGAAGCGGCGGCTACGGCTCCTGTGGGCAGTCGCGCTCCTCGGGCTCGTCTCCTACCTGTACTACCACCCGCTGGCCTCGTATCTCGAGACACGGAGCGACCTCGCGGCGCAGCGGGCGCACGTCGAGACCCTCCGGATCACGAAGGCCGAGCTCGAGCTCCGGCTCGTGAATGCGACGAGCCTCGAGGCGACGCAGCGCGAGGCCCGGCGGATCGGCTTCGTGCTTCCGAGCGAGCAGCTGTTCGTCGTCAAAGGGATCCCGGAGTGGCGCCGCGCCACCCGTAACCTGCGGAGGGATGGATGACGAGGCGGTCGTCGCTCGCCAGCTCGGGAGAGCTCCCCGCGCGTTCCTGCGCGTAGCCGCGCGCTGCCCGTTCGGGTTGCCGACGGTCACGGAGCAGGCGCCCTACGACCGCGACGGCCAGCCGTTCCCGACGACGTACTACCTGACCTGTCCCCATCTCGTCGCCGCGCTCGCCCGCGTCGAGGCGGCTGGAGGCGTCGAGCGCTGGAGCACCGCGGCCGAGGAGGATCCGGAGCTCGAGGCGTCGCTCCTCGCCGCGACGGAGGAGCAGCGCGCGGTTCGCCGTGAGCTTGCGGACGACCGTCATGGTCGCGACGGCGGCGCCTCGCTCGAGCTCGGCATCGGCGGCTCCGGGAACCCCGCCCGCCTGAAGTGCCTGCACGCGCACGCGGCCTACGCGCTCGCGCGGCCGGGGTACGTGCTCGGTGAGCGCATCCTCGCCGAGGTCGATCCGCGCTGGCCCGCTCGCTGCTGCTCCGAGGCGTTCCTCGGCGACGTCTAGGAGCGGCGGCCTGGGCTCGGACGTCGAGAGTGCGAGGCGCGACCGGGAGGACGAGCGCCGGACCGCATCCGAGCGCTGGGTGATGACGGCAAACTCATCGGATTGCCGACACCGTGACTCCGTAGTCCTTGCAGCCTTCGCTCAACCGAATGAAATGCTTGCGAAAGAGCCTGACCACGTATATCTCCCCGAGGTCCTTGTATCCCATCCGATAGCACGACCGCAGTGACTTGACGTTGTTGGCTTCGACCCACGAGACGATCCCTCGATATCCCCGATCGAGATAGTGATTCAGCGCCATCGTCATGCCCACCGCATGCAGCCGTTCCCCTCTGTAGCTCGGATGGGTGAAGCCCTTGTACATATAGACGTACCGCTCGTCGAAATTGATCTCCAAGTCCTTGTTCACCTTGGTGGGCGTGGTGGAGTACCAGCCGTAGCTCGCAAGGCGATCGCCGTCGAGAATCGCAAAACACTCATCACCTTTGCCGATGGCCTCGTCGAGAAAATCCCTCTTCATCTCGTTTTCGGAGCTCTCCGCAAATGCCCGCAATCTCTCCGCGTCGAGAAACTCGCAGGTGTACTTTTCGTCCCGCTGAAGAAATCCGCGATCCACGGTGTCTATCGTCAAGCACTTCATCACCATCAGCAGGGTGAGTCGGTTGACAGACTTGTAGACGAGATCGAAGGCTGTGGCTGACACCGGATACGTGTTGGCGCGTTTCGACATTCGCTCTCGCAGGTTGTCGAGCTTCATGAGTACGGCCTCCAGTCGCGGGCGCGGACGAACCGCTGACGCGATCAGCAAAGCAGCCTAAGTTCAACTGGTCGATGGAGGGTACACCGGATAGGTGACACTCTTCGTTCGCGGCGGACGTCGCCGCGAGCTGACGGCCGGTTCCCGCATCTCGGCGCCGCTGCTCGTGCGACGCGTATCTAGGATCGAGTGCGTGACCCCGGACATCGAGAGCGCGAGGCGCGACTGGGAGGACGCCTACCGCCGGCTCGAGGAAGCCTCACGCGACCCCTCGCGGGCGGACGGCCTTCGGATGCAGCTGCGCGCCGTCACGGAGGAGCTCCGCAAGCGCGTCGGCTCGACCTTCACGCTCGGCGAGCTCGCCGCCGAGTATCAGCGTGCGGATGCGTGGACACGCGACGCGGTTGCCGCCAACGAGCTCGGCCCGCAGTGGCTCTCGACGCTCTCGATCGTCGAAGGGGCGGCGTTCCGGCTCTACGCACGCGGCGCGGTCGACTACCAGCCGTGAGTGAGATTCCTTCCAGCCGCCCGCGACGTGAGCGGCCACGCAAGAGAAGCCGCCCTCGCCTGCGCATCGTTCTCGCGCTCGTGCTGCTCGTTCTTGCATTCCTGCTCGGAATCGCGTTCGCTCAGACGCTCGACGAGCGGCCGGAGCAGGGCGATCTCGTCACGGACGTCCGCACGCTGACGCCGATCGAACAGCAGCCGCCCGCGCGGACGGTCACTGTCACGGTGACGACGCCGTAACGGCGCTACAGCTCTTCGGACGCCTCGAGCAGGCCGCCGACGATCACGCCGATAGCGCAGATGAGGCTGAGCCAGATCCCGAGCGCACGGCTCGCGAAGAAGAACTCCTCCGGGATCGAGATCAGGCGCACGAGCACGAGCACCGTTGCCACCGAGCCGATCGCGATTGCGACCAGGCTCTCCGGGATCGCCGCGGGGAGGTCGATGCCGAACTCGCGCAGCACGACGAGCAGAACCGCCAGGAGGCCGAGGGCGAGGACGATCTTGCCGATCGTCCCCGTGTGCCAGCCGAGCACCGACACGGTCGTCCCGACCCCCTCGCCGGTGTACCAGCCCGTCAGCGCCGACACGGCGAGGAGCAGACCGAAGACGAACGTCAACCGGCCGCCGACCCCGGGCATGCCGCCGGCACCGGCGAACGGGAGCCGGCCACGCCGACGCTCGATAGGGCCTTCCATCGGGAGAAGAGTATGGGTTCAGCGGCGGCTGGACGGACCGAGGGGGTCAGGAGGGCTCGGCGCGGCCCTTACAATCTCCGCGTGGCCAAGGTGGAGCCAACCGTTGCGGCCGAGGAGGAGGCGCCGCCACTCGACCCGCAGGCTGTCGAGCGCGCCTACCGGCTCCATCGTGCCCGCAGGGCGGCACGCGAGCGCTGGCAGCGGGAGCGGCGCTGGGCGGGCCTGCGCTTCTGGCTCGTGCTCGTGCTCGTCCTCGCTGTAGCGGTCTTCCTGGCGGCGTGGACGCTCGACGAGATCGAGCGCCTCTTCGGGCTCTGACCGCCATGCAGACCGAGAAGGGGAGCCGCCTCGCCCTCGGGGCGCTCGTCTTCGGCGCCGGGATCGGCGCGCTCGCGACCGAGATCACCGCCTCGCGCCTGCTCGCTCCCTACTTCGGCTCGTCCACCATCGTGTGGGCGAACCTGATCGGCATCGTCCTCGCCGCGCTCGCGGTCGGCTACTGGCTCGGCGGCCGCATCGCGGATCGGCGGCCGGAGCCGGCGCTCCTCGGTTTCATCGTCCTCGCAGCGTCGGTCTGCGTCGCGGCCATCCCGTTCGTCGCGGACCCGTTCCTCGAGCTCACCGTCGAGGGGCTCGACGAGGCGTCGGTCGGCGCGGTCGCCGGAAGCTTCCTCGCGGTGCTGCTTCTGTGCACGCCGCCGGTCCTGCTCCTCGGCATGGTGTCGCCCTTCGCGATCCGGCTCGCGGTGTCGAGCATCGAGACCGCAGGCGCGGTCGCGGGGCGGCTGTACGCGCTCTCGACGGCGGGCTCGCTCCTCGGCACGTTCCTCCCGGCGCTCGTGCTGATCCCCGCGATCGGGACGCAGCGGACCTTCCTCGTCGTCGCCGCGCTGATCGCGCTGTCCTCGTGCTTCCTGCTCGGTGCCCGCTATCTCGTCGTTGCCGCGCTGCTCGCGTCGCTCGTGGCACTCCCGCCCGGTGTCGTGAAGCCGACGGAGGGGCTCATCCACGAGGAGACCTCGTATCACCAGTACATCCAGGTCGTCGAGCGCGACGACGGCAGGCGCCTGCTGCATCTGAACGAGGGCGTCGCGGTGCACTCGGTGTGGCGCGCAGACTCCGTCCTCACGGGAGGCGTGTGGGATGCGTTCCTCGCGGTGCCTCCGCTCCTCGGGCGGCCGCTCGAGCGGGTCGCGATCCTCGGCAACGCGGCCGGGACGACGGCGCGCGCGCTCGGCGTCTACTACCCCGAGACGGAGGTCGACGGGGTCGAGCTCGACCCCGCGGTCAGCAGAGTGGGGCGCCGCTACTTCGGGATGGAGGACAACCCGCGTCTCACCGTCCACGACGCGGACGCGCGCCCGTACCTGCGCGCGACGGACGAGCGCTACGACCTCATCGTCGTCGACGCCTACCACCAGCCGTACGTGCCGTTCTACCTCGCCACGCGCGAGTTCTTCGCGCTCGCGCGCGACCATCTGGCGCCGGGCGGGATCGTCGCGCTGAACGTCGCGGCCGTCCCCGACGACAAACGGCTCGTCCACGCGATCGGGCGCACGGTGGCGGCCGAGATCCCGCAGGTGCTCGAGTGGCCGGCGCTCCGCTTCAACACGATCGTGCTCGGGCTCACCGAGCCGCTCGACGCCGAGGAGCTCCGGCGGCGCCTGCGCGGCGGCCCGGAAGACCTCGCGGTGTTGCGCGACCTGCTTGCGCGCGACGTCGCCGCCATCGACCCGAGCGGGACGCCCTGGACGGACGATCGCGCACCCGTCGAGTGGATCACCGACCGCATGATCGTCTCGTACGCCGCGGAGGGCGGGCGCCTCGAGGAGGATTACCTACCGACCAGGCCCGCGCCGTGATCGCGCTCGAGCGACGAGCCGGGAAACCGCTCCGGATCGGGCACCGGGGCGCCGCCGCGCTCGCGCCCGAGAACACCGTCGAGTCCTTCCGGGCCGCAGTCGCGGCCGGAGTCGACCTCGTCGAGATCGACGTGCTGCAGCTCGAGGGAGGCGAGCTCGTCGTCGCGCACTCCGACGACCTGCACGAGGTCAGCCACGGCGTCGCGTCGGGGAAGATCGGCGCCCGGAGCCTCGCCGAGCTGCGGATCCTCTGCCCGGACCTGCAGACGCTCGACGAGGCGCTCTCGTTCTTCGCGGTCGAGTCCCCCGAGACCGGCGTCCACGTGGACCTCAAGTCGGCCGGCGCCGCCGACGGCGTGGATGCCGCTCTGCGCGGGTTCGGGCTCGTCGAGCGGAGCCTCGTGAGCTCGGTCCACGCGGGTGCGCTGCACCGGCTTCAGCGCCGCGACCCACGGATTCGCACCGGCATCTCGTTCCCGCGAGAACGGCTCGGCATCGGCGGACGGGAGAGGCTGGCGCCTGCCGTGCGGATTGGCCTGCGCACTCTCCGGCCTCTTGCGCCCGCGCTCGGCCGTATCCTCCATGCACGCGCGCGGGGCTCCGCCCTCGTGCTCCATCACGAGCTCGTCACGGCCCGCGTCGTCCGGCGTGCGCACGCGCGCGGAGCCCCCGTCGTCGCATGGACCGTCGATACTGTCGAGGATCTCTCCCGCGTCGACGAAGCAGGGGTCGACGCAGTTGTGACGAATGATCCGTCGATTTTCGTATCTACACTGACGCCGTGAGAAAAGCGGGGAAAGCAATCGGGATCGGGCTCCTCGCAGCCCTGGCACTGGCCGGAGCCGCGGCCGCGTTCGCGCTGGGCGCAGTGGCGGACCCGGGGACCGCGTCTCCGCAGCAGACGACCGAACCGCCGACGACCACGACGACCACCGAGCCGCCGACGACGACCACGCCTTTGCCCCCGAGGCAGCCGGGCATCCCGAGCGGGGTCACGATCGGCGGCATCGACGTCGGAGGCCTCCTGCCGTACCAGGCATCGGCTGCGGTGCGCGCGGCCTACGCGCGACCGCTCATCCTCGTCGCGACGCCGACCCGCCGATTCCGACCGCGACCGTGGACCCTCGGGGCAACGCCGTACTTCAAGAAGGCCGTGAGCCGCGCACGCTGGGCGCGGCCGGGTGCGGCGATACCGCTGGACGTCAGCGTCTCGCGCGAGCGCGTCCGAAAGTACGTCAAGAGCCTCGCGCGTCAGCTCCGCGTCGCGCCGGTGGACGCGCGCATCGCCCTTCGCGGCGCCGCCGTGCGCGTGATCCCCTCGGTCGAGGGCCGCCGGATGCCGCTCTTCGCGAACGCGCGCACGATCCGGTCCGCGCTGGCCCGGAACAGCCGCGCGCCGATCTCGCTCGCGCTCACCGCCGTGAAGCCGAAGATCGCCGAAGACAGCCTCGGCGCCGCGATCGTGATCATGCGCGAGTCGAAGCGGCTCCGGTACTTCCAAGGCGCGCGGCTCGTCCGCACGTTCGGCGTCGCGACGGGGCAGTCTCAGTTCCCGACCCCGACCGGCAACTACGAGATCGTGACCATGCAGCGCAACCCGTGGTGGTATCCGCCGCCGTCCGACTGGGCCGCGGACGCTGACCCGGTTCCGCCCGGCCCCGGTAATCCCCTGGGGACGCGGTGGATGGGCATCTCGGCGCCGTACGTCGGGATCCACGGCACGCCGGACGCGGCCTCGATCGGCTACTCCGCCTCGCACGGATGTGTGCGCATGCGTATCTCCGAAGCCGAGTGGCTGTTCAACCAGGTCGAGGTCGGGACTCCGGTCTTCATCGTCTCGGTCTAGTGGTTGCGCAGCGCGCGAAGCTCGTCGCCCAGGGCATCGCGATCGGGCTCGTGGCGCTGCTCTTCATCCTGCTGGTGTGGGCGCTCGTCACCGACGAGGGGAGTGACCTCGGGGAGCGGGCGGCTCGCGGCGAGCTTCCCGAGGCCCCGTCGTTCGTGCTGGAGCGACTCGACGAGGAGGGCGAGCTCGATCTCGCCTCGCTCCGGGGGAAGGCCGTGGTCGTCAACTTCTGGGCCTCGTGGTGCCTCCCGTGCCGGGACGAGGCGCCTCACCTCGAGCGGGTGTGGCGCGAGAACCGAGCCCGCGACGTGGTCGTCGTCGGGCTCGACTCGCGGGACTTCCGAAGGGACGCGCGCAAGTTCGCGCAGGACTTCGGCCTGACCTTCCCGCTCGTGTACGACGGCCCGGGTGACGTGTCGAAGGACTACGGCGTCGGGGGGTACCCGGAGACGTTCGTGATCGACCGGCAGGGGCGGGTCGTCGAGGCCATCCTCGGAGAGGTCAACTCCGAGGAGGATCGCGGCCGCCTGCGGGACGCGATCGACCGGGCGCTGGCGCTCGAGGCGTGATGCTGCGCGCGCTGGCGGCCGTCGTGTGCGCGCTCGGGTTGGGCGCCGGTGCAGCGTCGGCCGCCGAGGCGCCGCGCGCCGCCGACCTCGAGGCCGAGCTCGTGTGCCCGGTCTGCGAGACGACGCTCGACCAGTCGAACGCGCCGGTCGCCGAGAACATGAAGCTCTACATCCGCCAGCGCATCGCGGCGGGAGACACGGAGGACGAGATCAAGGACGCGCTCGTCGACCAGTTCGGCCCCGGCGTGCTCGCGAGGCCGCCCGAGGGTGGGTTCGGCCTGCTCGCCTGGCTCCTGCCGCTTGCAGTTCTCGCCGCCGGCGCGATCGCCGCGGCGGTGCTCGTGCGCTCGTGGAGTCGCGGGCGAGCTTCTCCGGACGAGGAGCCGCTCGACCCCGAGCTCGAGCGCCGGGTCGACGAGGAGCTCGCGCGCTTCGAGGAGTCTTGAACCTGTCGTCGGTCCCGGTCGCCTTCGTCGCCGGGCTCGTCTCGTTCCTCGCGCCGTGCGTGCTCCCGCTCGTCCCCGGCTACCTCTCGGCCGTGTCGGCGGTCGACGCGGAGCGGCTCGGCCAGCCGGGCACCGCGCGGCGGGTGGTCGTCACGAGCCTCCCGTTCGTGCTCGGCCTCATGACGTTCTTCGTGCTGCTCGGCCTCGGCGCCGGGCTCGTCGGCGGTCGCCTCTTCGCCAACCAGTTCGTGCTGGAGAAGATCGCGGGCTTCGTCCTCGTCGTCTTCGGGCTCGCGTTCATGGGACTGCTGCCGTGGCCGGAACGCTTGCTGGGCGCGGGGCTCGTGCAGGGAGCACGGAGCCGTGGCTCGCGCTTCCTTCTCGGCGGCGCCTTCGCGATCTGCGCCGCGCCCTGCATCGGCCCGGTGCTCGCGTCCATCCTCGTGCTCGCCGGCTCCTCCGAGTCCGCGCTCGAGGGCGCCGCGCTGCTCGGCGTCTACTCGCTCGGGCTCGCGGTGCCGTTCGTCCTCGCAGGAGCGGTGTTCTCGCGCGCGATGGGCGCGTTCCGCTGGCTCCGCGACCACTACCGGGCGATCCAGTTCGTGGGCGGCACTTTGCTCGTCGCGCTCGGGCTCCTGCTCTTCTTCGAGCGCTTCTACGTGCTGCGGATCTACCTCAACCGCTTCCTCGAGTGGCTCGGCCTCGAGCCGGCGTTCTGACACGTTTAGAGCCGCGGCTCATCGAGACTCAGCGAGCCCGACCTCACGAGGTCGAGTGCGCGGTGGACGTCCTCGAGCACGATGGCGACATCGACCTCGCGGTGTGCCGGCGCGTACGGCTCGAGGCGCCGGGCTGCCTTCTCGAGCTGCCGTTCGCAGCCCGGGCGGTTGCCCCGGCCCGCGTGCAACCAGGCGACCGACGACGTGCACGAGCCCCTGGAGGAAGTCGCGCTCCTCGGCGGGCGCCTCGCGCCACTCGTCCTCGAGCTCCTCGTGCGCCTCGAAGTACGCGCCGGCGCGGATCAGCTCGAGTCCTCGCTCCAGTCCCATCGGAGCGATTATCCGCGTCCGCCCAGGGTGCTAGATTCGCGGCCGTGGCCACGATCCTGCTCGTTGGGGTCGACCTCTTCTTTCGGAGCAAGCTCGAAGGGCTTCTTCCTGCTCACCGCTTCGTCACGACCGAGAGCGTCGACGCTCCGGATCTCGTGATCGCGGACATCTCCCGCGTGGACGCAGAGGAGGTCGCGGACGCCTGGCCGGAGGTCCCGATCATGGGCTTCACGAACCACACCGACCGTGCAGGCCTGCAGCGGGCGCACACCGCCGGCTTCGATCAGGTGATCGTGAAGTCGGCGCTCGTGGAGCGCGCGGGTGCGCTCGTCGACGAGCTCACCGGCGCGACCGAGGCCGGTCTGGACGGCGACCACGCTGGTTACACTCGCCTGAGTCGTGACGTACATCATCGCCGAGCCCTGCATCGACATCAAAGACCTCTCCTGCGTCGACGTCTGCCCGGTCGACTGCATCCACGTGTTCGAGCGGATCCTGATCATCGACCCGGAAGAGTGCATCGACTGCGGGGCATGCGAACCGGAGTGTCCGGTGGAGGCGATCTTCCCCGAGGACGCATTGCCGGACAAGTGGAACGCCTTCGTCGAGATCAACTACGCGTTCCCCGAGCCCGAGAAGATCAACTCGCTCACGGACGCGTACGCGACCGAGCACAATGTCCAGAACCCGCCGCTCGAATAGTCAGGCGGGCAACAGGTACGCGCACGGCCGCGGGTCGCCGGGCAGCGGCGACGGCGCGATCTTCGTCACGCGAAAGCGCTGGTCACCGTCCTCGACCTCGGCGCCGACCTCGGGCGGATCGCCCGGACGCTCCACGAGCGTGTAGCCCGAAGATGACCAGCGAAAGAGCAGATGCGCGCCGCGGCCGTTCTCGTCCATGCCTCGGGGAAGGTTAACGGCGCGCGGCCGACGGAGGCAGCTCCACGCGCACCTTCGACCCACGCGGGTAGCGAACCTCCGAGCTGAAGCGGGCATTCAGCGTCGCGGCGCGCTCGGCGAGTGCCTCGAGAACGGCGCTTCGGCGCTCGGGCGGGCCGTCGTCCGAGACGACGAGCTCGGCGCCCCCGCCGGCGGTCGCGTGCAGCCCGATCTCGATCCGCGTCGGCGCTCCGCGGCGCACCGACTGGTCGATCGCCTCGCGGAGGATCTGGTAGAGCGCCGTCTGCGCGTGCTCGCCGAGCTCGTCGCCGTGGCCGACGTCGAGGTCGATCACCACGTCGTGCCGGGCCGCATACCGCCGGCTGAGCGCGCCGACCGCCGCCGCGAAGCCGAGCTGGCTCAGCACCTTCGGCTCGAGGTCGTCGCAGAGGGTGCGGAGCTCGCGGCTCGCGTCGCGCGAGAGGACGAGCCCGCGCTCGAGGATCTCGCCCGCCCGCTCGCTGTCGCCCTCGCGCATGGCCGCGAGCCCGGCGTCGACGATCTGCGCGATCGCGGCGAGATGCTGCACGGGGCCGTCGTGGAGCAGCTCGGCGAGGCGGCGGCGCTCCTCCTGCTCGGCCAGGATTCGCTCGGCGAAGAGCGCCCGCTCGGCGTCGTCTGTCCGGAGAGGCTCGGTGCTCAATCGATCATCGCCTCGCGGAGCGCGATGGCGACCGCTTGCGTGCGGGTGTCCGCCTCGAGCTTCGCGAGGATGTGCCGGACGTGGCTCTTCACGGTCTCCTGGCTGATGAAGAGCTTGTCCGCGACGTCGACGTTCGACATGCCGTCGGCGAGCAGCTGGAGGATCTCGCGTTCGCGCGGCGTGAGGATGTCTGCGCTGCCCTTGCCGGAGACGAACTCGGCCATGAGCCCCGGGTCGACGAAGGTCTCGCCCGCGGCGACCTTCTCGATCGCGCGCAGGAGGGTCTCGTGCGGCGTCTCCTTGAGGATGTAGCCGCGCGCGCCCGACTCGAGGCCCCGCTGGAGGAGCGAGCGCTCGCCGTACGCGGTGAAGACGAGGACGGCCGTCCCGGGGACGCGCTGGAGGAGGAGCTCGGTCGCCTCGAGGCCGTCCATGTCCGGCATTCGCAGGTCCATGATCACGACGTCGGGGCGGCGCCTCTCGGTCAGCGCCACTGCGGAAGCGCCGTCGGACGCCTCGCCGATGACGCGAATCCGGGGCGAGCGCGAGAGCGCGAGACGGAGCCCCTCGCGGACGACTTCGTGGTCGTCGGCGAGCAGGCACGTGATCTCATCGGCCACGGAACGATTCTACGAGGCGCCTCGGGCGGTTCCTGCTTTTGAAAGCTCACACACTCAGGCTCAACTGCTCGGCTCGGTGCGGTTTCCGGCCCTTCCGAGCCTCGCGGCGACGCGGCGACGGGATCGAGCGGGAGATCGCGCGCACGTGCTCGATCGTCGGGCGCGTAACCGTGGCGGGCAGGTACGCGCGCTCGGCGAAGAGCGCCTCGTAGCGCGCGACCTCCTCGGGCCAGTCCTGCGCGAGTGCCTCCAGGAAGTGCTCGCGGACGCCGGGCCGCAGGTGGACGACGCTCGCCCAGATCCCGCGTGCGCCCGCCGCCCGGGCCGCCCGCACGACCTCCTCCAGCTGTTCGGGACGGTCGGAGAGGCCGGGCAGGATCGGCGCCATGCCGACGCCGACGTCGATCCCGGCTTCCGAGAGTCTCCTGACCGCCTCGAGCCGGCTCCGCGGCGGCGCGGTGCCCGGCTCCGTCGTGCGCCAGACGCGCTCGTCGAGCGTCGGTACCGAGAAGTAGACGCTCACCTCGACGAGCGCCGTCGCCTCCCGGAGGACGTCGATGTCACGCACCACGAGCGGCCCGCGGGTGACGATCGAGAACGGCGTGCCCGAGCGCGCGAGCTCGAGGAGGCAGGCCCGAGTCAGCCGGAACCGGCCCTCGGCCGGCTGGTACGGGTCAGTCGCCGTCCCGAGCGCGACCTCGTCCGGCTCCCACGACGGCCGTGCGAGCTCCCGGCGCAGCACGTCGGCGACGTTCGTCTTCACGCGGATCGAGCGCCCATAGGCGTCGTCGGCGGGTCGGTCGGCGCGCTGCTCGAAGTGCCGCACGTAGCAGAATGTGCACCTGTGGGCGCAGCCCATGTACGGGTTGAGAGACCACTTGAATGGCATGCCGCGCACAGGGTTCAGTGCTGTCTTGCATGGCTCGATCCGATACTGGACCCGCATCGGTCGAGGATAGAACATACGTTCGATCGGAGCAAGAGAGGCAGACCGAGCAGCAACACGGAGATTTGCGAGTCCCGGCTGAGCGGCCGCGAAGGGCCTAGGATCGGGCACGTGGTGGGCGCGGTATCCGAAGTCCCGGTGCCGGATGTCGCCCACGGCAGGATCATCGCCGAGGCGCGCGACACTAGGCACGCGCGTTCAACTGGTCTAGCGTTGTCGCGTCGACGCGGAGGGAGCGCATGATGCGCATCGAGTCATCGGTCACGGCGATCTCGTGGATCCCGTCGGAGGCGGTCGAGGGGATGCCGCGGCTGCCCTTCGAGCACGGGATCGCGACCTACGACGAGCCGCCGCCGGGCCGGCTGGAGCCCGGCGACCTGGATCGTCTGTTGGCGGAGAACCGCTTTCGGGAGGCAAACGAGCTCAAGGCCTGGATCGAAGTCGACGACGGCAGGATCGTCACGCATGGACAGGAGGGGCGAGGCCTCGTCGGCTCGACGAAGTTCCGCTTCGGCCGCTGGGGGATGACGATCCCGGGGGTCGGCTTCGACGTCCTCCGCTCCGAGCCCGAGATGAGCGAAGAGTCCGTCCGCTTCGTGCAGACAGTCGGCGGGCGCGCGGGCTTCCCGCAGCCGCGGCGCGTGCGCGGGAAGCCGTTCTTGCGCATCCACTCCGCGATGGCCTGGACGTCGCTCGGGCTCACGATGCGGGCCGACGGCTCCTCCTGGCACGAGATCGTCGCTGCGAGCCCGTTCCCGCGGCATTGGATCTACGACCAGAACGGCGACCTGATCGCCAAGTCGGGCACGGTCGACTTCAAGAGGTGGTACAGCGACGCACACGGCGACGACACGCCGTGGGGCGCGGAGGAGTCGCCCTCCTTCATCGCCGCCGCGGAGACCGCGCTCGAGCGGGCGCTCTCGCACAAGTTGATGCAGGGAGAGAGCCTCACCGAGCGGCGCTCACTCGAGCCGGGCGAGACGCTCGTCGAGCAGGGCCAGCCCGGCGAAGAGCTGTATCTGCTGCTCGACGGCTTTCTCGCAGTCGAGGTAGACGGTGAGGCGATCACCGAGATCGGCCCCGGGGCGATCCTGGGCGAGGGCGCGTCGCTCGGGGACGGCACGCGAACGGCGACGCTGCGCGCAATGGTGCCGTGTCGCGTCGCGCCCATCCCGGCGAACCTCGTCGAGTTGCACGAGCTCGAAGCGATAGCGGCCGGCCGTCGGGAGTAGCGGCGCGCCGGCCCGTGCGCCTGGGGGTCGGGCGCCCGCTAGTGCCCTTTCACCTGGGAACCGGGGCGCAGAGCAGCCCGAGCGGGAACCTCTAATACCGGTGCCAAGGAAGGTGGGACTCTTACGCTTTCGCCGACCCCTCTCCCCGGGTCGCGAGCCACCGCACGGTCGCGAGCAGGCGTCTCGCCGGCGCCAGGGGTCGGGCAACTCTGTGCGCACAGCCCATGTACGGGTTGCGAAAGGGGTTCAGCGCGGACTTGCAGGGCTCGAGCCGGTACTCGGCGCGCACGCAGCGAGTATAGAACACACGTTCGCTCGAGCGACAGCACGTGACCGCCGCGAAGTGGTGCGGCCGTGCCGGCTGGCGCCGGCACGGCCGCTTGGTGCTACCGAACTGCTCCTACGGTTTCGTCACGACGACCGGGGTGCTGACGATCGTCGTCCCCGGCACGCCCGACGCCTCCATCTCCGTCGTCACCAGGTGCGTGCCCTTCTTGGTTGCACTGATCGTCACGCCGTAGGTCGCGACGCCGCCCGGCGTCGGGGCGCTCGACGTGACCACCAGGTCCTCCGTCGGCAGGAAGCTCGACACGTCGCCCTGACCGAGGAAGTTCTCGGCTCCGACCAGGAAGTCCTGGCCCGCCGGGTTGGCCGGCAGCGCTGCCGGGTCGTACGCAAACGAGATGTCCTGCGGTCCGTCGATGCCGATCCACACCTGGAAGTGGCGGTTGCTCGTCGTGCCGAACACGTTCACCTGCCACTCGATCACCAGCCAGGTGTTCACTCCGTCCGTGAGGGTGGCCGCGAAGATCCCTGGTGCCCCGGTCCCGTCGAGGTCTGTCCAGAACGGCGCCAGGATGTTGTTCGGCCGTTCCGGATCCGCTCCGGTTGGGAGATTGCAGCAGTTGTTGTCCTCGCTGGTGCCTCCACCGACGATGAGGTAGCCGTTCGAGTCCACCCCGACCGTATCCCACGTCTGTCCGTTGTAGGAGAAGGGCGGGACGATGTAGTTCAGGATCTGCTCGTCGCCGATCGGGTCAGGGGTAACCCCGAAGGCAGCGAGCGGGAGGTACCCCGCCGGGCTCGCGCCCGGATTCACGGACGGCACGCCCGCGGTCGCACCCGCGAGCGTCACGTTGTGCCTTCGCGCGTGGTGGCTATCGAGCAGCAGTGCCCCACCGTCCACGCCGATGATGTTCAAGCCGGCCGGCGTGAAGGTGTCCAGGTCGACCACCTGCGTGTCGAACGAGTTGTTGACGGCCCGGACCTCGCACCGCGTCTGGTCGTTGACCGGGATCGTCGGCGGCGTGCAGGTCTGGCTGAGCGCCACCGTGCCCTGCGTGTGGATCCACGCCACGGGCAGGTGGACCGCCGGCCCTATGTTCGACGTGATCGTGATCTCGCCGAACTGCTGCGCCCCGATCGGGCTACCGGCCTCGATCGTCACGGTGAGTACCTGCGAGGCGCCCGCGTCCAGCGTGAACTTCTTCGGCGTCACCGTGATGCTCGACCCGGCGGGTGCCGCGGCGCTTGCCTGGAAGTTCCGCTTGCCGCCGGACGTGTTGGTGGCCACCCGGTTCGTGGTCAACCGCCCCGGCAGCACCGGAGCGTTGATCGAAGGCAGGTTCAGGTGCACCGCCTGCAGCGGGTCGTTGCCCATCGCGAAGAAGTCATCGGCCGTCTCGTCGAACGTCAGCGGAGCGCTGATCGCGCCGGCGACGTCGATCCGGCCGCCGCCCATGTCGAACGGGTCGGCCGGCGTGGTCAGGTCCTCCTTCACGACGTCGGTGACCGCGGTGGTCATCAGCGCCGACTTGATCTGACCCGGCGTCCAGTCGGGATGGACCGCCCGGACCAGGAGCCCCGCCCCGGCCACGTGCGGCGACGACATCGACGTCCCCGCGATGGCCTGGTAGTAGTTGCCCGGCGGGGAGCCGCCGTCGACCGGGTTGGGCGGCAGTGGCGTCGGCGACGCGCCGGCGAGGATCTGCACGCCCGGAGCCGTGAGGTCCGGCTTGATGACGAGCCCGGCGGGGCCTCTGGACGAGAACGCCGCCATCACGTCGCCCTGCCCTGCTTGGGGCTCGCCCTGCGGGAAGGATCCCGTGACGCCGGTGTGGCCGTTCATGAAGGCCACGAAGCCCGTGCCGTCCGCGACATGGACCGTCGGGACCCAGTGGTTGTCGGTCTCGACGTCGGCAAGGGCGGGGTTGTAGAGGACCATGCCCGCACCGCCGCCCTGGAAGACGACGAAGCCCTTCCAGACGCGTGCCTGGCCGCCGCGCTGACACGCGACGATCAGACCGTTGAACACTCCGGGCAGGCGGGAGCGTGGCGCAGCCGGCGCCGCCCGTGTAGCCGGGGACGTTCTGCGCCAGCACGACCGGCAACGGACCCGCGCCGTCCGTGATCGAGGCGCCGTCCACCGTGAACGTGTCCCCGTTGCCGGCGGTGAGCGAGAGCATGGTGGCGAACTCACGCGTCTGCGTGGATGCCCCCACGGTCGTGGTCCACGGACCCAGGTGGTTGGCGGTGCCGGCACCCGGTCCGGCGTTGCCGGACGAGGCCGACACGAACACGCCCGCGGCGTAGGCGTCGAGGAACGACAACTCGACCGCGTCGGAGAACGGCTGTGTGCCGCCCGAGATCGAGAAGTTGATCACGTCGACTCCGTCGATGATCGCCTGGCCGACTGCTCGCGAGGAGTCCGAGTCGAAGCAACCGTCGGGACCGCACACCTTGTACTCCATGACCCAGGCGCCGGGCGCGAGGCCGTGGATGGCCGGCAGCTGCCGGCCGAGGGCCTCGACGTCCTCGACGATGTTGCCGGCTGTGGTCGACGAGGTGTGGGTGCCGTGGCCGTCACCGTCCCGTGCGGTTCCTGCGTACGGGTCGGGAACTGAATTGCCCGCCGCCGCGTCCGCGTCGTAGGTGACGGTCTGGTGGTCGCCGCCGATCAGCTTGTTCTGGCAGACGAACACGTCCGGGGCCGGAGTCAACGGGTTGTTCCCGTAGTTGCACTCGCGGCTCGGCACCGGCGGGGCATCGAGGTTACCGAGGTCCGCGAAGGACGGGTGCTCGGGCCAGATGCCCGTGTCGAGGTTCCCGTAGATGAGCCCCTCGCCCGCGTTCGCGGTCGTGGCGAGCGCCCCGTAGGCGGCCGGTGCCCCGACGAAGGCCGGGCTCGAGTCCGTGAGCGGCTGCCTCAGGGCGTCTTTCTGGACCGCGACGACGCCGTCGACGCCGAGCACCGCCGCGACCCTGTTTGCCGGGATCTCCGCGGTGACGCCCCCGTAGACCGTTCGAAGGCTCTCACCGATCTCGGCGCGCGGGACGCGCTGTTCGATGTCGGCGACGATCGCACGCTCGGTGCGTGCGACGTGCGCCCCGTAGGCAAGCTCGGACCGGGTCGCGCCCGTGAGCTCCTTGCCTGTGACCGCGGGGCTCGTCGCCGCGAGTCCTGCGGTACCTCCCTGGTACGTCGCGATCGAGTCGTAGTCGAGCTTGATGAGGACCCGGATGGGCGTTCGGTCAGTGCGCCCCAGAAGCCTCGGGTCGGTCTTGGCCAACCTGCTCGTCGGCGCCTTCGTCGCCGTGACCCTCCCGGCGGCGGCGAGCGGCGTCGCAGTGAGCGTTGCGTGTTGCGCGGTGGTGGAGCCGGCGGGCGCGCCCGCCGAGCTGGCACCTACGCCGGTCATGAGCGCGAGCACTGCTCCGCTCACGGCGACGACGGCGTGTCGCGCGCGTAGGCGTGAGAACATCGCTTCCCTCCCTTTCGCTTGTGCAGCGCGGTGGGCGATGCCCCCTCATGCATGCCCACAGCGCCTGTGCTGACGACGTGTGCCAAGCCCTGGGAGTGATCGAATGGTGGACGTGCTGTCTCGGTCCACGCGCTCGGCGACGAGTCCGAACGTTGCCGCAGGCAACGACCGACAACTCTCGCACTACACACCCCCTGCCCCTCACACTTCTTGGTGAAGGGCTTTGGCCCGTGTCGGATCCTACGACGTCGTAACCCGTGTGACAAGGGGGGCTCGTCGGGATCGCCGCGCCGGCGGTCTCGAAACGTCAGGCTGCCGTCCATGGATGAGCTCGAGGGCGGTATCCGCCGCGTCACGCTGCCGCTGCCGACGCGGCCGGGGCACGTGCACGCGTACCTGCTCCCGGGCGAGGAGGGATGGATCGTCGTCGACACCGGCGTCGGGCTCCCGGACGCGAAGGAGGCGTGGAGCGCAGAGCTCGAACGGGCGGGAGGTCGCGTCGCCGCGGTCTTCGTCACGCACTTCCACCCCGATCACATCGGGGCCGCCGCCGACCTGCACGAGCTGACCGGCGCACCCGTCCACCAGGGTGCGCTCGACTACGCGCAGTGCGAGCTCGTGTGGGGGAACCCGGCCTGGTCTGAGCGGCTCGTCGACTGGTTCCGCCTCCACGGCGCACCCGACGACGTCACCGCTGAGCTCGTCGGGCAGAGCTCCGTCTACCGGCCGTTCATCCGCTACCAGCGCGATCCGCTGCTCATGACCGCCGGCGAGTGCCTCGACGGCTGGGAGCTCGTCGCGGCGGCGGGACACGCGGACGGCCAGCTCTGCCTGTTGAAGGACGGCGTACTGATCGCAGCCGATCACCTCCTCGACCGCATCACGCCGACGGTCGGGCTCTGGCCGGCGAGCCGGCCCGACCCGCTCGGCGACTATCTCGCGGCTCTCGACCGCACGCAGGAGCTCGACCCGCGCATCGCGCTCCCCGGCCACGGCGAGCCGATCGCGGATCCCGCGGGACGCGCGCGCGAGCTCCAGGAGCACCACCGCCTCAGGCTCGAGGAGACGGTCGCCGCGCTCGGCGCCGAGCCGCAGACGGGCTACGAGCTCTCATTCGCGCTCTTCGGCGACGATCTCAAGCCTGTGAGCAGGCGTTTTGCGATCGCCGAGACGCTCTCGCACGCCGAGCGCCTCGTCCTCGAAGGTGCAGCCCGGCGAGGGGAGGTCAGCGGGACCGTCACCTATACTGCGGCCTGATCGATGGTGGACGACCACCCGCCTAGTACCGGCGCCCCTCTTGGGGCGTCTCTTGTCAGCGAGCAGGTTCTCCGAGCCCGACGATCGAGGGCCGGATGAGCACGCCGCTACGCCTCGTCATCGTCCTCCTGCTCGTTCTCGGGAACGCGGTCTTCGTCGCCGCGGAGTACGCCCTCGTGACCGCGCGGCGGGGCCGCCTCGAGAAGTGGTCGGAGCGGCGCGGCGGTCGCGGGGCGCGCACGGCGCTCCGGCTGATGGACGACCCTGTGCGCTTCATCTCGACCGTGCAGGTCGGGATCACGGTCTCCGCAATCCTCATCGGCGCCATCGGCGAGCCGTTGCTCTCCGACCTCATGGAGCCGCCGCTGTCGACGACCGTCTCGTTCCTGATCGCGTTCGCGATCCTGACCTACCTGTCCGTCGTGCTGGGCGAGCTCGTCCCCAAGGCCGTCGCCCTGCAGAAAGCCGAGGTGCTCGCAATCGCGCTCGCCGTCCCGCTCGACCTGCTCGCGCGGATCACGTACCCGGTCGTCTGGACGCTCCAGGTGTCGGCGAACGTCGTCCTGCGACTGCTGCGCGTGCGACCCGCGCCCGCGGGGATGATCGCCTACACGCGCGAGGACATCCGCCACAGCGTCGCCGCCGCCGAGGACGTCGGCGAGCTCGAGCAGGCGGAGGAGGAGATGCTCTACAAGGTCTTCGACTTCGCCTCGAAGGAGGTCTCCGCGGTCATGGTGCCGCGCCCGGACGTCGTCGCCATCGCGGCGGACATGCCGCCCGAGGACGCCCTCACGACCGTGGTCGACTCGCCGTTCACGCGGTACCCGGTCTTCCGGGAGTCGCTCGACGACGTCATCGGCATCCTCCACGTGCGTGACCTCTTCGCGGCGATGCACGACCTCGGCATCTCGGCGGTGAAGCTCGAGTCGATCGCGCGCCCGGCCTTCGTCGTCCCCGAGACGAAAGACCTCGCCGCGCTGCTCGCCGATTTCCGGCGCGAGAAACAGCACATGGCGATCGTGGTCGACGAGTACGGGGACGTGGACGGGATCGTCACGCTGGAGGACGTCCTCGAGGAGATCGTCGGTGAGATCGAGGACGAGTTCGACCTTCCCGACACCTCGATCGAGCGGATCGACGACACGCACATCCGAATCGAGGGCACGTTCACGATCGACGATTTCAACGAGCAGTTCGGAACCGGCCTCGAGCAGGACGACTTCCACACGATGGCCGGGCTGGTCTTCGGCGAGCTCGGGCGCGCTCCCGAGGTCGGAGACACGGTGGCCGTCGACGGGCTGCGCCTCGTGGTCGTCGAGGTCGAGGGCACGAGGATCGTGAAGATCGAGGTCGAGTTCGGGGTCGAGCCGCCGGCAGGCGAGCCTGAAGCTCCATAAGCCAGCCGTGGAAGCCACAGCGTCGCGGCGGCGCGGCCGCCGCCTTCAGGGACTTTCGCGCGGCCGGAATCCCCGCTCGGGGATTCCGGCCTTGCGCACGAGAACATGAGGCCGCGCGAGCAGTCGCCGCTCTCGCATCGCGACTTCGCTCTCTACTTCGCCGCGCAGATAACGGAGAGCTTCGCGCTCACGATGGCGACTGTCGCCATCGGCTGGCAGGTGTACTCGGTCCGGGAGAGCCCGCTCGACCTCGCGCTCGTCGCGCTCGCGGAGTTCCTCCCGCTCCCGTTGCTTGCGCTGCCTGCGGGGCACCTCGCGGACCGGCTCCCGAGACGGCAGCTGTGGGCGTCGATGATCGCGCTCGACACCGTCGTCCTCTGCGGGCTGCTCGCAGTCACGCTGTCCGGCGCCGGGGAGGTTTGGCCGTTCTTCGTGCTCGCGTTCATCCAGGGGATCGGGAGCGCGATCGGGGCGCCCGCGAGCCGCGCCTTGATGCCGTCGCTCGTCCCGCAGGAGATCCTCGTCGCAGCGCTCGCGCAGCGCTCGATCGGCTTCCAGCTCACGGTGGTCGCCGGGCCTGCGGTCGGCGGTCTCCTGTTCGCGATCGAGGACGCGCTCGTCTACATGGTCGGGATCGGGCTCTCGCTCATCGCGCTGACGCTCGCGCTCACCGTTCGCTCGGGCCGGGTGCCGGCGGGTGACGGCGCCGCGGATCTCGGGGACGTGCTCGCGGGCGTGCGCCTCATCCGCAGGACGCGCGTGCTGTTCGGCGCGATCTCGCTCGATCTCTTCGCCGTGCTCCTCGGGGGAGCGGTGGCGCTGCTCCCGATCTTCGCGAAGGACATCCTCGAGGTGGGGCCGACCGGTCTCGGGCTGCTCCGCGCGTCGGCCCCGGCCGGGGCGTTCCTGGCCGCGCTCTTACTCGCCCGCCATCCGATTCGACAGCGCGCAGGGCCGACGCTCTTCATCGTCGTAGCCGGATTCGGCGTGTCGATGGTCGTGTTCGGGCTCTCACAGGAGATGTGGCTGTCGATGCTCGCCCTGGCGGCGGGAGGCGCGTTCGACCTCGTGAGCATGGTCCTGCGAGCGACCATCCTGCCGCTCGTCACTCCCGACGAGCTGCGCGGGAGGGTGAACGCGGTCGAGATGGTCTTCATCAGCGCCTCGAACGAGCTCGGTGCGTTCGAGTCGGGGGTCGCGGCGGCGCTGATCGGCGCAGCGCCGGCGGTCGTCGTGGGAGGTGTGGCGACGATCGTCGTCGCGGGGGTGTGGTGGAAGCTCTTCCCGGCGCTGGCTCAGGTGGACCGGCTCGACGAGCTGAGACCCGTGGAGGTCGCGCTCGAGCCCACCTGACGAGCGCCGTGAAGGATTTCGGGGCTTCGTTCGTCTAGACACCGTATGAGCGCGATGACGGCGCGGGAGGACCTGGGAGTCGAGGCAACGGACTCGCTCGCAAGACGGGCGACCGCGAGGCCTTCGCGGAGCCTCGTCGGCGCTATGACGAGGGCCTCAGGGCGCTCGCGTTCCGGCTGCTCGGAGACCGCGACCGTATGGACGACGCGCTCCAGGAGGCGTACGTGCGGGCGTTTCGCGGCCTTCCGAGGTTCCGAGGGGACTCGTCGCTCGCGACCTGGCTCTACCGCATCGTCTACAACGTCTGCGCGGAGGAGCTGCGGCGCTCGCGGCGGCTTCGGCGTCGTCGCGCTCGACGACGGCCGTGGAGCCGAGGCGACCGCGGACGTCGGGACGAAGTCGTGCTCCGCACCGGCTCGAGGACGCGCTCGCGGCGCTCACCCCGGAGGACCGCGCGGCCGTGCTCCTCGTAGACGCCCAGGGCTTCGACTACCGCTCGGCGGCCGAGATTCTCGGGGACCCGCGACGGAACGATTGCGTCGCGCCTCAACCGCGCGCGAGCCCTGGCGTCGGTCGCTCGTCGAGACGAACCAGAAGGAGATCAGACGATGACAAGACACGCCGACATATCGTGACGATGAGCTCGGGGCTGCGCTGCGCTCTGCTCGAGACGCCGGAGCACCGGCCCGGATTCGACTGCCGACCTGCGGCGGCGGCTCGCCGAGGAGCCGATCGCCGCGATGCCGGGCCGCCTCCGTGCGTTCCGCGGCCTGGCGCCGGCGCCGCTCGGCCCGGCGCGCCTGTCGTCGCCGTCGCGGTCGCCGCGGTCGCGGCCTTGACGATCGCGCTGCCGGTCGCCGACCGCAGTCGGGGCTCGGACGTCGCGACCGCCGCCGAGGTGCAGGCGCAGGTTCGCGCCTCCCTCGGCTCGCTCGAGAGCCTGAGCGGCGTGCTCGTTTCCGCGTGCTCGAACGCGGGGGCCCGGTGAGCCCATCGTGCGGACCTGGCGTTCGTCCTCACGTCGGACGGCGATCTTCGGCTCGGCGGCCCGACCGGCCCCGAGGTCGTCACGTACGACGCCTCCGAGGGGCTCGTCCGCACGGCGCAGCGCGAGCGCGAGCATCGGCGGCGGCCCGCGATCTTCTACGCGGAGCGCCGCGAGTCGCGCCGGGCCTCCCGACCTCGGCCCGCCGACGTGGATCCTCCCCGAGGAGTTCGGCGCGTTCGTGCGCGCTCTCCTCGCCGCCGAGGATCCGCGGGTGCGGGAGGTCGTCTACGACGGGCGCGACCGCGTGGCAGCTGGACGTCGAGGCCGTCCCGAACGCGATCGTGCCGGAGTTCACGGGCGACCGCTTCCAGATCACCGTCGACCGCGAGACGGGGATCCCGGTGCGGGTCGTCGAGCTTAAGGCGCGGCGACTGCTGCGCGAGCTTCGGGTCGAGCAACTCGCGGTCGACGAGGACGCGCCGCCGGGCGCGTTCCGGCTCGAGTTCCCGCAGGACGCGGAGGTCTCCCGGACGGACGACGGCTTCCGCCGCGTGAGCCTCGACGAGGTGCCGCGCGCGCGCCGGCTACGCGCCACTCGCGCCGGCCTGGGTTCCGGAGGGGTACGAGCTCGGCCGAGATCGCGTTTGCGCGAGCAGGGTGGGCCGACCGGCGTCGAGGCCGGGAATCCGCAGGCGCGCAAGGTCGTCTCGCTCTCGTACCGGCGCGGCTTCGACCAGCTCGTGGTCACGACGCGGCTCGCGGGCGACGGCACGTGGAGCGACCCGCTCGCGACCGGCGAGGGCTACGTCGACAACCCGGAGGCGATCACGATCCGTCGCGGCGCGCTCCGCGGGACACCGGCGGAGCTCGTCCTCGTGCCGCGCGGCGTCCCGCACGTGTGGGCCGAGACCGACGATCTCGTCGTGACGGTGGCCGGCGGGCTCGGCCGCGACGAGCTCGTGCGGGTGGCGGAGTCGCTCGAGGCCCGGCGTTAGCGCCGGGCCTCGGCGAGCAGACGCTCCGCGCCGACGCGGCGGATCGAGGCGTCCACGAGCTCGACCGGGTGAAGCGCGGGTAGCGGCTGCTTCGCTCGGCGGAGCGCCTGCGCGACCTGCACGAGGCAGCCCGGGTTCGCGCTCGCGTACGCCTGCGCGCCGGTCGCGAGGACGTGCGCGGCCTTGCGGTCTCCGAGCTCGCGCGCTGCGTCCGGCTGCGTCGACGTTGTAGATCCCGGCCGATCCGCAGCAGAGGTCCTGCTCCGCCGGCTGCGCGATGTCGACGCCGGGGATCCGCTCGAGCATGTCGAGCGACGCGAGCGGGAGCCGCTGGGCGTGCCGCACGTGGCAGGGGTCCTGGAGCGCGACCCGGAGCCCGAGCGGATGGCGCGGCGCGCGCGGGCGGGTCTCCTGGAGAAGCTCGCCGAGGTCGCGCACCTTCGCTGCGAACGCCGCGCCCTCCTCGTCTCCGAGCAGCCAGCCGAGCTCCTTCAGGTGCGAGCCGCAGCCGGACGAGTTCACCACGACGAGCTCGACGTTCTGGAACCTCGACATGAGCCTCCGCGCGAGGATCTTCCCTTCCGCGAGCCGGCCCGCGTGCACCGAGAGCGCGCCGCAGCAACCCTGCGGCGGGGCGACGACCTCGTACCCGTCGGCGGCGAGCACACGGGCGGTCGCGGCGTTCACGTCGGGGAAGACCGCGCTCTGGACGCACCCTGTGAGGACGCCGACGCGCGCACGGCGCGGGCCGGCCGCGGGCGTGACGGCTGGGATCTCCGCCCGCGCCCGCCAACTCGGCGCCAGCTCGACGAGCGGCCGGAAGCTCCGCGGCAGCGGCGCCAGGCGGCCGAGCGGCGCCAGCCGCATCGCCGTCCGCATGCGGCCGGGATGGGGGAGGACGCGGAAGAGCAGCCACCGGAGCAGGCGGTCGCTCCACTCCCGCTGGTGCTCGCGCTCGACGGCCGCGCGCGTCGTCTCGATCAGCCGGTCGTAGCGCACGCCCGACGGGCACGAGCTGACGCACGCCATGCAGCCGAGGCAGCGGTCGAAGTGCGTCGTGACCGTCGCGTTCAGCGTCAGCGTCCCGTCGAGCCGCGCGTCCATGAGGCTGATGCGGCCGCGTGGCGAGTCCATCTCCTGACCCCAGAGGACGTATGTCGGGCAGGTCGGAAGGCAGAACCCACAGTGGACGCAGTCAGCCGTGAGCTCGGGGATCATGCGCGGAGGACTCCGCGCGGGTCGAGCTCGCGCGCGATGCGGTCGACCAACGCGCGCACGGCCTCGTCGTCTTCGGGTGCAGTGGCTGCGGGCGTGTACGCGATCCCGGCTGCGGGGCGCACGACTGCCTCGTCGAGGCCGGCGAGCGTCTCGCCGAGCCGTCCGGGGTCGAAGCGGATCCTGCCCTTCGCCTCGCCCTGGCGCGTGCGCGACTCGTCCCAGATCTCCGGCGCCGGCCTCGATCCCGCCGACGAGGCGCCGCGCGCTCTCGACCTGCGCCTCCACCGCCCGTCGCGACCCCTCGAACAGCACCGCGACACGGCCGGGATGGAGGACGTCGAGGGCGCTCGGCTGGAGCTGCGAGCCGAGGAGGGCCGCGACCGCGCGCGGCGCGTCCTCGGTCTCGACCAGGAGCGTCCGCGTCGCCTTCGGCAGCGGGTGGAGCCGGAAGCTCGCCCGCGCGATCAGCGCGAGTCGCCCGCGCGAGCCGCAGACGAGCCGCGCGAGGTCGTAGCCGGCGACGTTCTTCACCACCTTCCCGCCCGCGTTCGCCACCGTGCCGTCGGCGAGCACGAGGGTCACGCCGAGCACGAGGTCGCGCGGCGCGCCGAAGCGGTGCCGCAGTGGGCCGGAGACGTTCTCGGCGAGGAGCGCGCCGACCGTCGGGTCGCCGGGCGGGTCGAGCGAGAGCCGCTGGCCCTGCTCGGCGAGGGTGCGTTGCAGGGCCGAGAGCCGCATCCCGGCCTCGACGGTGCACGTGAGATCGCCGGCCTCGTGCTCGAGGATCCGGCTCAGCGCGTCGGTCGTGAGGTCATCGCCGATCCGGAGCTTCCGCCCCTCGGCGCCCGCCGCCGCCAGCGCCTGTGCCGCCTCCTCCAAGCTAGAGACGCTCGGCAACGCCGATCCTCTCGAGCGGGTGGACGCGGTACGGGCCCGGCACCTCGCCGCAGAGGCGCGGGGTGGGGACGACCTTGCCCGGGTTGCAGAGCCCGTCCGGGTCGAACGCGCGGCGGACGCGCGCGAAGACCTCGAGATCGCGCTCCGAGAACATCCGCGGCATCGAGCACGCCTTGTCCATGCCGACACCGTGCTCGCCCGTGAGCGAGCCGCCCGCGTCGAGGCAGGCGTCGAGGATCGCCTCGGCGAGCACGCGCGCGCGGTCGGTCTCTCCCGCCTCGGCGTCGTAGAGGACGAGCGGGTGCAGGTTCCCGTCTCCGGCGTGGAAGACGTTCCCGACGCGCAGGCCGTGCTCCTTGGAAAGCGCCTCGATCTGTCGCAAGACACCGCGGGCAGCCGCGTCCGCGGCACGACGCCGTCCTGGACGTAGTAGTCGGTCGCGATCCGGCCCATGGCCGCAAACGCCGACTTGCGGCCGAGCCAGAGGAGCGCGCGCGCGGCGTCGTCGGCCGCCGCCCGGAGCTCGAACGCGCCGCACTCCAGGCAGATGCGCTCGACCTCGGCCGCGTCCTCCTCGACCTGCTCTGCGACTCCGTCGAGCTCGACGAGGAGCACCGCGCTCGCCCCGACCGGGTATCCGGGCGCGACTGCCAGCTCGGCCGCCTCGATCGTGAGCCGGTCCATCATCTCGATCGCGGCCGGCAGGATCCCCGCTGCGACGATGGCCGAGACCGCGGCGCCGGCAGCGTCCGTCGACGCGAAGCCGGCGAGCAGCGTGCGAACGGCCTCGGGCACACGCACGATCCTCAGCGTCACGCGCGTCGCGATCCCGAGCGTTCCCTCGGAGCCGACGACGAGGCCGAGGAGGTCCGGACCGTCCGGGTCGAGCGCCTTGCCGCCGAGCTCGACGACCTCCCCGTCGGGAAGCACGAGCGTCAGGCCTGTCACGTGGTGCACCGTGAAGCCGTTCTTCGGGCAGTGCGCGCCGCCGGAGTTCTCGGCGACGTTGCCGCCGATCGTGCACACCTGCTGGCTGGACGGGTCGGGCGCGTAGAAGAACCCGGCGTCCGCGACCGCCCGCGTCACGTCGAGGTTCGCGACGCCCGGCTCCACGACCACGCGCTGGCTCTCGAGGTCGATCTCGAGGATCCGGTTCATGCGCGCGAGCGAGACGACGACGCCGCCCGCGAACGGGGTCGCGCCGCCCGAGAGCCCGGTCCCGGCGCCGCGCGCGACGAACGGGACGCTCTCGCGGTTGCACGCGCGGACGATCGCCTGCACCTCCTCGGTCGACGACGGGAGCACGACGAGCTCGGGAGTCGCGCGATGTCCCGTCAGGCCGTCGCACTCGTAGACGCGGAGCTGCTCCGGCTCGGTGAGCACGTGCTCACTCCCGAGCGCGCCGCGCAGCTCGCCCGCGAGAGACGCCGGCAGGGTCATGCGGCGAGTGTACGTCGGTGGTGAGGGCGTTACTGTCCCACCGGCCCGGCTCGTCGAAGCCGCAGGGCACAAGCGTTCCGAGGGCGGCAGTCCGGATACCGATCGCTCGATCAGCTCGACGGAGAGCTTCCGGCCGCGTCCCTGAAGCGGGCGCGGGCGTCGCGTAGCCGGAACATCTCGACCGCGAGCGCGGCGGCGAGCACGACCACCGAGAGCGTCAGGAGCACCACCGCGTCCGTGTCGTCGAGCACGACTACGAGGAGCACAACGGCGATCGCGGCCACGATGCGCTCCCAGGCGATGCGTTGGATGGCGCGAAGCCTGATCAGCACGAATCCGAGCAGGAACAGGGCGAACCCGAGGCCGAGCGCGGCGCGGCCACCGTCCGAGAGCGGTTCCAGCGGCGCGGTCGAGGGTCTTCTTTGCTGCGACGGCGAGGAAGATGATCCCGAGCACGATCGGGTAGTGGAAGTACGTGTAGACGTCGCGGCCGAGCGGGCCGCGGGACGTCTCGTCCGCGCCGTGCAGCGCGTGCTCCGCGGCGATCTGGACGAAGTCGAAGTACGCCCACCACGCGGCCGCCGCGCCTGCGAATGCGACAGCGACCGCAAAGGCGTACGCGGTGCCCTCGTTCAGAGACTCCGCCGCGAGCCCGATCGCGACGATCGACTCGCCGAGCGCGATGATCACGATCAGCGCGTAGCGCTCCGCGAAGTGCGCGGGGCTGACGCGGAAGCCTCCGCCGGCGCCGGCGACCAAGGTGCCGACGACATCGACCGCGAGCGAAGCGGCCCAGAGCGCCGTGCGCACGGGGTCGTCCATGAACCCGCCGACGAGGACCATCGTCGGCGCGACGAGGAACCAGGGCGCGAGTCGCCAGACCGCCAGCCGCTGCACCGGGTCGTCGCGGACACCCCACATGTAGAGCACGATCTGGAGCAGCCGGACCGCGAAGTAGGCCGCACCGAACCACACGGCCTCGTCGATGAATGCGTTCGGCACCGCGAGCGCAATGAAGAACGCCCCGAGCATCGCGCCGAACATGAACAGCCGCGTCGGGATGTTTTCGACGTCGATCGCGTCGGTCAGCCAGGCGTAGGCCGACCACGCCCACCAGACGAGCGCGAACACGAGCGCCGCGCGCGCGAACCCGGCCGCGGACGTGTCCTCGAGGGCGAGCGTCGTGACCTGGGTGAACGCGAACACGAAGACCAGGTCGAAGAAGAGCTCGATGAACTCGGTCCGCTTCTCCTCCTCCGCCTCAGTGACGGTGCCGACGGCGCGCTCCTCGGCGGTCGTCATCCCGACTCGAAGCGGTACACGAACGGGCCGCGGCCGCCCTGCGAGTACGCGAGTCCGATGACGAGGTGGGCCAGCGCCTCGACGAGCGGCGTGGCCTCGGAGCCGCCGGCGTCGACCGGGTCGAACCCGAGGTCGGCGGCGAGCTCGGACGCGATGCCTTTCGCCTGCGCGTCGTCGCCGCAGAGGACGAGTGACGCCGGCCGCTCCGGCGGCGTGTCGTGCATGAAGGTCGAGAAGACCGTGTTGAACGCCTTCACGTACCGCGCGGCGGGCGCGAGCGCCGCGATCTCGAGCCCGCCGGGGCCGCCCGAGACGTTGTTCGTCGCGTCGATCAGGATCTTCCCGTCGAGCGGCCCGGCCTGGGCGAGCACCTCGGCGACTGTGCGTGCCGGGAGTGCGAGCACGACGACCTCTCCCGCGCTTGCGGTCGCGGCCACCGTGTCGCGGCGCGAGACGGTGACGTCGTGGCCGCGCTCCGTCCACGTCGCGGCGAGCGCGCTTCCGACTCGTCCTCCGCCGAGGATCGCGATCCTCATGCCGCGCTCACCCTACGCCGACCAGAACGCCTCGAAGGCCTCTGGGTCGCTCGGCAGCGCGAGGACCTCGCGGACGAGGCCGTCCTCGATCCGGAAGAGCAGCACCTGGTCGAGCTCGAGCGTCCGGCCTCTCCTCGTTCCTCGCGCCGTGTACAGCGCCGCCGCGCGATCGGGGCTCGACAGCACGTCGTGAAGGGACGAGCTGTAGGTCCCGCCAGTCTCCTTCGGGAGCCGCGTGAGGAAGCGGAAGATCTCCTCGCGGCCGCGGAAGACGCCCGCCATTACGCCTTGTCCGGGCACCGTCCAGACCGCGTCCTCCGCGAAGAGCCCGCGCAGCGCGAAGCCCTCCTGGCGGGCGAACGCGCCGAAGATCTCGCGGACGACCGCCTCGTTCTCAGCGGCTCCCACGGGACTCCTCCCAGCCGGCGAGGAGCCCGTCGACGTGGCGGCGCTGCGCGTCCGTGAACGGGACGAGCGCGATCAGGCGGCGGGCCTCGGCGGGGTCGTCGTTCTCGACTGCCGCCTCGAGGTGCTCCCTGAGCGGCGTCGGCTGCCGCAGCTGCCGCCGGAGCCAGCGCAGCAGGCTCACGGTTGCCTGGTCGGCCACGAGCGGGACGTTAGACGAAGCGAGGCGCGCGGCTACTCGGTCGTCTGCTCGTCCTCGGGCGCGCCTTCGTCCTCGGTCGGTGCAGCGTCGCCCTCGCTGGCGAGGCTGTACGCGTCGAGCCGCGACGACAGGCCGTCCATCCAGCCCAGGTTCCCCTCCTGCTCGTCTCCCGGCTCGCCGGCCGAGCGGCTCTTGCGCCGGCGTCGCTTCTTCTCGGGCTCGGCGGGCAGCTCGCTCGGCTCGGCCGTGGCGCGCTCCGGCCGCTTGCGCTTGAGCGGAGGACGGTCGTGCGTCACGCCTGGGAAGTCGGCCAACGGCGGCAGCCCGAGACCCTCGAGCGACGGCTCGGGCTCGGCGCTCGCCTGGCCGGCGCTGCCGGGGAAGGTCGGTGTGTGCCACCCTTCCGGCTCGGGCTCGGGGGGCGGGTCCGGCTTGACGGGCCGGTCAGGCTCCGGCTCCTTGTCGGGATCGACGATGTAGTCGGGCAGCGGGCCGTGGTCGGTCTCGTCGTCGGCCTCGGCCTCGAGGGCGGCGGCGCTCGCGTCCGGCGCCACGCCCGCGGGCTCGGGCTCCTGCGGCTCGACGACGAGCTCGGAGAACGAGGGTGCGACGGTATCCGTCGGCTCGGCGTGCGGCTCGGGCTCGGCCCCCGGCACCGGCGTCCAGACCGCCTCGGGAGCGGGCTCGGGCTCGGGCTCCGGCGCGACTTCCTGCTCGAGGTCGTGCAACGACTCGAGGCTCGGGAGCGGCTTCCAGACATCACGCGGCATCGGCTCCAACTCCTGCTCGAGCTCAGGCTCCGGCTCGAGTGCGGGCGGCTCCGGCTCGACCTCTGGCTCCGGCTCGGGCTCCGGCTCCGGATCCGGCTCGGGCAAGGCCTCGAGCGCGGGTGGCGCGGCCTCGGCCTCCGGCTCCGGCTCCGGCTCGAAGGAGTGGACCGGCCCGTACTCCGGAACGTGCTCGGGCTCGACCTCGGCGACAGGTTCCGGCTCCGGTTCGACCTCTGGCTCTGGCTCTGGCTCCGCATGCGAGGCGGGAGCGGGCGGCTCGACCGTGGTGGACTCCTCCGTCGCTGGGGTCCAGTCGGGCAGTGGGCGAAGCCGGTGACCGGCTCGTCCTCGGCGGCGGGCTCGGGAACCACGGAGAGCGCCGGCGGAGGCTCGTGCTCGGGCTCGACCTCGGCGTCGACCTCGACTTCGATCTCGGCCTCCGGCGCCGCCTCGGGCTCGGGTGCCGGCTCTTCGACCGGCTCGACCGGAACTGCCTCCAGCACGGGCGGCGTGTCCGTCTCGGCGGCCTCGACGACGTGAGGCTCCACCACGTAGTGGGGCGTGGCCTCGAGCAACGACTCGACCTCGATGACGGGCTCCGGCTCCGGCTCCGGCTCGGGCTCCGGCTCTAGCTCTGGCTCGACGGCCGGCGCAGACTCGGCAGCGGGCGCCGGCTCGGGCTCGGGCTCGGCCGGACGGACGATGTAGTCGGGAAGCGCCTCGAGCGAAGGGTCGGTCGGCGCCTCGGGCGCGGCGGCCGCTTCAGCCTCGGCCTCGGGCCCCGGCCACGGCGCGAGCATCGAGCCCCACAAGTCGGGCTCCGGCTCGGCTTCCGTCGTCGGCGGGAGATCCCAGAGCGAACGGCCGACGACGAGCCGCTCGCGCAGCTCGAGCCGGCGGACCTTGCCGCCCGGCGCCGTCGGCAGCTCGTCGACGAACTCGATCTCGCGCGGGACGGCGTGGTCGGGAAGGGCCTGGCTCACTTCCTGCCGGAGCTCGGCCTCGAGCTGCTCCGAGCCCGTGACCCGCTCCGCAGGCACGACGAACGCGCGGACGAACTGCCCGCCACGCTCGAGGTCGCGCACGCCGACGACCGCGGCGTGGGCGACGGACGCGTGAGCGCGGAGGGCGCGCTCGGTCTCGTGCGGCCCGAAGTGCTCGCCCTTGCTCGTGATCATGTCCGTGTTCCTTGCGACGAACCAGAAGAAGCCCTCCTGGTCGACGGTCGCGATGTCCCCGGTCACGTACCAGTCACCGCGGAACGCCTGCTTCGTCTCCTCCGGGGACTCCCAGTAGCCGGCGAACAACGTGGGCGGGCGGCCGCGCACGGCGAGCTCGCCCTCGACGCCCGGCGGGAGCTCGTTCCCCTGGTCGTCGATGACCGCGACCTGGTGGCCCGGGAGCGGGAGCCCGATCGAGCCTGGCTTGAAGCCCGCCTCGCCACTGTTGGCGACGACGATGCCCGTCTCGGCCTGGCTGTATCCGTCGTGGATCGTGAGGCCCCAGGCCTGCTCGAAGACGGCGCTCACCTCGGGGTCGAGGTAGTCGCCGGTCGAGACGAGCCGGCGAAGCTGGGGAGGCTGGAAGCGCGCGACCTCGCGGAGGTCCGCGACCGCGGCGTACTCGGCGGGGCTCATACAGCAGACGGTCACGCCGAGGCGGTAGATCAGGTCGAGCCGCTCGAGCGGGTCGAACGGCCCGTCGTGCAGGAGCGTCTCGGCGCCGCGCGACCACGGGCCGACGAGCGCGTGCCAGGTCGCGACCGCCGAGCCGGCCTCGGCCGGGGCCCACACCGCGTCGCCGCGTCCTGCGTCGATCCAGTGCTCGGCCGCGACACGCGCTGCGAAGACCGAGCCGTGCGAGTGGCCGACGAGCCGCGAGCCGCCTGCGGTTCCCGATGTGGCGAGCACGAACGCGATGTCGCGAGACGACGAGTCGTGCGTCGGCGCCTGCTCGGCGACCGTGTCGAGCAGCTCGACACCCTCGTCCACGTACAGGACCTGCGGGCGCTCCATCATCCGCCCGATCTCGGGCGCGACGCTCGGCTCGGAGATCACGAGCTCCGCGCCGGTCCGCGAGACGCGCACGTCGAGCGTCTCGGCCGTCACGGCCGGGGAGCACGGGACGACTACTGCGCCCACCTTCATGCCGGCGAGGACGATCTCGAGCCAGTCGATGTTCGTGCCGGCGATGACGAGCACCGGGTCGCCGGGCCGGATCCCCCGCTCGCGGAGGAGCCACGACCAGCGCGCGCTGCGCTGCGCGATCTGGTGGAACGTGCGCGGCTCGATGATCCCGTCCTTGCCGATGAACGTGACCGCGCGCCGCTTGGGGTCGTCGGCCAGAGTCTCGACGACATCGCGCGCGAAGTTGAAGTGGTCCGGGACCTGCCAGCGCCCGTCCACCATGGCCGGGTACAGGGCGAGCTCGAGGGGCGAGAGCGCGAGCTCGTCGCCTCTGCCGCGGCGACGGCCGATGCGCAGCTTTCTCACGACTCAACCATTATCGACCGAATCGGCTGGAGGCTAAGCGCGTTCCCCCCTCGTTCCGTTTGAATCGGTGGGGGGCTATACCAGGCCGTGTTCGACGCCGAACGGGACATCGCCGGCCAGGGTAGCGGGAGTCTCGAAGCCCCCGGCTTCCTCGAGGGCCGCGATCCGCGCGTCGATGGCGGGATGCGTGTTGAACAAGCTCGAGAGGGCGAGGACGCCTCGCCGCTCGCTGTCGACCCGGTCGGTGGGGCTTTCGACCCAGAGGTGTGCGGTCGAAGCCTCGGCGTAGCGGACGGTCGTCGGGTCCGCCTGGAGGCGGCGCAGCGCGAGCGCCATCGCCTCGGGGTCGTTGAGGATCTCCGCCGCCCCGGCGTCCGCGAGGTACTCGCGTCGGCGAGAAAGGCTCAAACGCAGGAGCAGCGCGGCGTACGGGGCGAGGATGAAGCCGACGATCGCCAGGATCGCGACGAGGGCGCCGCCGCCCCGTGAGCGCCCGCCGCCGTACGCGACCGTGCGGAAGCCGATGTCCGCGATGAGCGCGATGACCCCCGCAAAGACCGTCGCGACGGTCATGAGGTACGTGTCGCGGTTGCGGATGTGCGCGACCTCGTGCGCGAGGACGGCCTCGAGCTCGCGCTGCGGCATCGTCGCGAGCAGCCCGGTCGTGACGCCGACGTAGCTCTTCTCCGGGCGCAAGCCTGCGGCGTACGCGTTCGGCGCCGGATCGTCGACGATCCGGACCTCGGGTGTCACGGGCAGCCCGGCCGCGATGGAGGCGTTCTCCACCAACCGCCGGACCGGTCTGATGCGCTCCTGATCGACCTCCTGAGCGTGCGTGAGGCGCGACACGAGGCTCCGGGAGCGCACAAGGGCGTAGAGCCCGTACGCGACCGCGATGACAAGCGTAAAGACGCCGATCGAGACGTCGAGCACCAGCCCGACGAGCCCGGCCAGGACGAGGAGCAGCAGCATGAACCCGAGGACCGAGATCACGCTCCGCACCCGGTTCGCCCGGATCTGCTGCTGGAGTGTCACGAAGCGGGAGCGTCGCCGGAGAACGCGACCTCGGGCACCGCGGTGTCGCCCTGCGCGGAGAAGAACTCGCGCTCGCGGAAGCCGAACGGCTTCGCGAGGAGGAGCCACGGGAGGCTCTGAACCGCGGTGTTGAAGTGCATCACGGTCGCGTTGTAGTAGCGGCGCGCGGCGCTGATCTTGTCCTCCGTGTCCGTCAGGTCTTCTTGCAGCTGCAGGAAGTTCTCGGACGCCTTCAGGTCCGGGTACGCCTCGGCGACCGCGAAGAGGCGGCCGATGGCGGCGGTGAGGATGTCGTTCGCGTCCGCAGCGGTTCCGGGAGACTGGGCCTGCTGCACCGCTGTCCGCGCGCGCGTCACCTCGTCGAACACGGCGCGCTCGTGCGCCGCGTACCCGCGGACGGCCTCGACGAGGTTGGGGATCAGGTCGGTTCGCCGCTGGAGCTGGACCTCGATGTTCGCCCAGCCCGTGTCGACCTCGTTCCGCAGCCGGACGAGCCGGTTGTAGCCGTAGACGGCGACGACGAGCAGCAGGACGAGGACGCCGACGAGGATCCAGAGCCACAGCACGGTTCGCGGAGTCTACGAGCCGCCCAGTGATGACGCGAGCGCCCTCGCGAACGCGCCGCCGCCGTCGGTGAGGACCGGCTCGCCGTGGGAGACGAGCACGCGGTCGACCGGGAGGTCGAGCAGGGGCCGGAGCGACTCGGCGACCTTCGCGACGGTCGCCTTCTCCGGCAGCCAGGTCGGCGGACAGAGCTTCAGGCCTCCGTCGCCGTCCCCGAGCAGCACGTCGCCGGGAACGAGCGCGCGGTGCTGCGGGATCCAGAAGACGACCTCGGCGGCGCGCGCGGTCGGGAACGCCACGACGCCTCCCGGGAGCGGGTCGTCCCCGCGATACGCGTCGGTCACGGTCCCGGCGCGACGCTCGATCGCGCCTTTGCCGCGGGTCGGCGCCCAGACGCGGGCGCCGTAGCGCTCGACCATCGCCTTCGCGTCACGAACGTGCCAGAACACGGTCACGAGGACGTGCACGGTGCCGCCGACGCGTGCCACGTCGCGGTCGAGCGCTGCCCAGAACCGCTCGGCGTCATCCGTCGGGACGAGCGGGTCGATGAGGACGACGTCGCCGCCGGACTCGTGGTAGACGCAGCCGACGTCCTGCCTCCACTCCTCGTGGAACGCCGTCCAGCGCCAGAGCCCGGGTTCGACCTGCGTGACCTCCACCGGCGGCGATTGTCCCCGAACCGAAGTGACCGGCGTCGCGTATCGTCGTGGTGAGTCGAGGAGAGGAGGGGCCATGAAGGCATTCGGGTTCACGCTCGTCGCGCTGCTCGCAGCACTCGCACTCGTCGGCGCGGGTTGCGGCGGTGACGACGACGGCACGGACGGCACGACCACCACCGAGACCACGGACACGACCACGACCGACACCGAGACGGAGACGGAGACGACGGAGACCGGATCGGCGCTCAAGGGCACCACCGGACCCGGCTTCACGATCACCCTGACGACGGCGGACGGCACCCCGGTCGAGACGCTCTCGGCGGGGAGCTACGACCTCGAGGTCGAGGATCTCTCGTCGGCACACAACTTCCACCTCACCGGCCCGGGCGTCGACGTTACGACGGACGTCTCCGAGACCGGAACTCAGAACTTCTCCATCGACGTCGCCGCGGGGACCTACGACTTCGTCTGCGACCCGCATGCGAGCCAGATGAACGGGAGCTTCGAGGTCTCGTAGGGCGCAGCCTGCATCGCCCGTCTACGTTCCGCCGCCCAGATCGCGCAGAGCCGGGTACAGGTCGCGGTAGCGAGGACGAAGCTGGCCGTAGGCCTCGCACCACGCCGGGTCGGGCTCGACGAGATCACTCGTGCGCACGGCTGCGGCGACCGCCTCGCGCACGTCTGCGAACACACCGCCGGCCACACCGCCGAGGAGGGCCGCTCCGAAGGCCGAGCCCTCCTCGACCACCGTCCGCTCGATCGGCAGGTCGAGCACGGACGCGCAGATCCGAAGCCACAGCTCCGAGC
This sequence comes from uncultured Actinomycetes bacterium, assembly GCA_963716605.1. Classification (GTDB taxonomy): domain Bacteria; phylum Actinomycetota; class Thermoleophilia; order Gaiellales; family Gaiellaceae; genus GMQP-bins7. The sequence continues at coordinate 1,058,346 of CAVQTO010000002.1, forward strand.
GCGCGCCGCCGCCGGAAGCTCGTGCGCTCGACACCTCGACCCCGAGGCCGCGCACGACGTCGAGCGAGTCCCGCAGTCCGAAGGCGACGCCCTCCAGCACCGCGCGCACGAGTGCGCCGCGGTCGTGCCTGAGCTGGAGCCCCGAGAATGCCCCGCGCGCGTCCGGATCGGCATGCGGCGTGCGTTCTCCCTGCAAGTACGGCAGGAACAGGAGCCCTTCGGCGCCCGGCTCCCAGCGCGCCGCCTCGCCGTCGAGCTCCTCGAACGACACCTCCGGCGCGATGACGTCCCGAAGCCACTGGAGCGACCCGGCTGCGGAGAGCATCACGCCCATCGCGTGCCACATACCGGGGACGGCGTGGCAGAAGACATGTGCTCGTCCCTGCTCGTCGGGACGATACGCAGGAAGCGCGGCGAACACGACGCCGGAGGTGCCGAGAACGACAGAGACGGGCCCGGGGCGGTCGACGCCGACGCCCAGGCCGGCTGAGGCGCAGTCGCCGGCGCCGGCCGCGACCGGGATGCGGCCCGCGGTCACTCCGGAGACGGACGGGGACTCGAGCACCTCCGGAAGCCAGTCCGGCGGGATCTCGAGCGCGTCGAGCAGCTCGCCGCTCCAGCGACGCGCGGCGACGTCGAGCAGAAGCGTTCCCGACGCATCCGCGACGTCGGTCGCATGCTCCCCGGTCAGCCTCCATCTGACGTAGTCCTTCGGCAGCAGGATGCGGCGGATGCGGCGATACGAGTCGGGCTCGTGTCGGCGAAGCCACAGGAGCTTCGGCGCTGTGAACCCCGGAAGCGCCCGGTTCCCGGTCAGGTCGAGCAGCCGCGGGAGGCCGACCTGCTCCTCGATCTCGGCGCATTCCGCGCCCGTGCGCTGGTCGTTCCAGAGAATGGCCGGCCGCACGACCCGATCCTCGGCGTCGAGCGCGACGAGGCCGTGCATCTGGCCGGAGAGACCGATTGCGACGATGCCGCCGCCGAGCTCGGCCAGCGCCTCCTCGCTCGCGCGCCACCAGTCCTCCGGGTCCTGCTCGGCGTAGCCCGGCTGCGGTGTCGAGAGGGGATAGGAGCGCTCGGCGCGCGCGACCACCTCCCCGTCGGGAGTGAGCGCGATCGCCTTGACCCCGGTCGTGCCGACGTCGAGCCCGGCGACGAGGGTCATGCCTCTAGGCGCCGAGCGCGGCGTAGACGAGCTCGTATGCGCGGACCGCGTCCTTCCGTTGCTGCGCCTCGCGCAGGGCGTCGTCGTCGATCCGGCCGGAGACGTCCCAGATGAACCGCCACTGCTCGACCGAGCGCCTCACGGCCGCGACTGCATCCTCCGTGTACGGGTAGAGGTCGAATCCGAGCCGCTCTCCGTTGGCACCGTACTCGAGCCGCCTCAGCTCGAGAGCGAGCTCGAGCGTCTCCATGAAGGCGGTCGCGCCGACCATGTTGTCGTCGTCGAAGGTGCCCCAACCCGAGTTGGCATGTTGGTGGCCGAGCAGCCCCTCGGCCGCGAGCAACGCCGCGTACTCGGCGAGGCTCTCGCCGTTCATCAGCAGGTGCTGCCAGTCCATGTTCACCTTGACGCTCGTGAGGCCGCGGGTACGGAGCGTGTGGATGACGTGCAGCGTCATGCCGACGTTCCGCATGAGGATCTTCATCGCGGGCTCCGAGTTCTTGTGCTCGAGGAAGAGCATGATCCCGTGCTCCTGGCAGCGGGCGGCGACCTCGCCGACGCCGTCGACGAACCGCGTCCACGCCTCGCGGTAGGGCGTCTGGAACGGGTAGTTGTAGCCCTCGATCCCCGGCCACAGGATCATGTGCGCTCCGACCGACTCGGCGAAGTCCGCGGCCCGGAGCGCCTCCTCGAGCGCCTGTCGCCTGATCGCGTCGTCGGGCGACGAGAGCCCGCCCTTGCCGAACAGCGGGTTGAGGTGCGTTCCGGTCGCGAGCGCGTAGATCCCGTGCCCGTCGAGCGCCGTGCGCACCGCGTCGAGGGTCTCCTCCGAGAGCTCCTGCGGGTAGTGGAACTCGTAGTCGTCGATCAGGTCGCCGAGCCCTGCCACGGCTCGCCCGACCCGCTCCCCGATCGACTCCCGCGCGTACTGCGGCTGGTAGCCGCCCGGGACGAAGCGGGTCACCATGGGGCCGAGCGCCCAGATGCCGAGGCTCGTCTTCGGGGCGTCCGTCACGAGCGGGCGGAGCCGTCGAAGTAGCGTTGCGCGCGAGCCCAGGCGGCCTGCCCGCACTTCGAGCCGATCTTGCGACCCTCGAAGTCGTCGGGGGAGACGTGGATGCCCATGTACAGCCTCGACGTGCCCGCCGCGTCGGCAGCGTCGAAGTATGTCGCCCACTGGAGGGAGAGATTCTCGGACGGCCCCGCTTCGGTCTTCAGCTCGCCCTTGGGGACGGGCCACTCGAGCAGCCCGCCCGGGAAGTAGCGATCGCCCGTGAAGGCGGTCAGCACCTCTGCAGCTGCCCGGCTGAACGTGCTGTGGCCGGACACGTATCCGGGGAAGGCGGGTGTCACGAACGTCGGAAGCTGGTAGGGAAGCCACTCGACGGCGCGGATCCACCCGACGCCGGCATGCTCCGTGGCGGGATCGTCCGGGTTGCCTCGCCAGGCTCGAACGGCGATCTCGCCCACATGGCCCGCGAGCTCGGCGTGACGCTCTCCGGGCGCACTCGAAGCCGGCGTGACGACCTCGACGAGCCCCGGCTCGAGCGGCAGCCCCGCCGGGTCGTACGACGGGCCACTCGGGATCGCTCGACTGTCCCTTCCCGCCCAGGTACCGGATCATCGAGATCGGGCGTACGGACTCGTAGAAACGCTTCGCGCCCCACGCTGCGATCGCCGCGTCGTGCACGGCGCCGTTCAGCGCGAAGTAGAGCTTCACGTCCCACTCGAGGCGGTCGACCTCGCTCCCCGTTCCGGCGATGCGACGGCCGAGGCCACTCGCGTCGGAGACCTCGTTGGCGACCGTGTTCCAGTGGCCGGGAGGCGTCTCCGAGCTCGGTCCGTCCGCCCAGAACTCGGCGAGCGCGCGGGCATAGTCGCCTCTCGGCACGCGATCACGCGCGTACGGCTTTCCGGTCGCGGGGTTCACACGATGCCCGTTCCCGTCGTTCGTGCCGAGCGAGCTGTCGCCGAGCGTGCCCGGCCCGATGTCGACCCGGACGCCGTCGCCGGGATCGAGGTAGCTCGAGTACCGGAGCACCTCGAGGGCGGTCTGCTTGAAGGCCTCGTCGCCGGCACCGGCGAGGAGCGGCGGCTGGCCGGGATCGATGGGGAGCCCCTTGGCCGTGGGCGGCAGCGCGAACCCCGTTACGTCGCCCCAGTTCGGGCCGATGTACGACTGGACCTTCCCGGGGACGGGCAGTCCGTTCTGCGCGACGATCGTGTCCAGCGCGAGGGGCTGCCAGCGGTTCGGATCCCGCATCTCCGCTCCCGGCTCGGCGACGACCAGCGGTGGATTGACCGGCCTGTATGCGGTGTCGATGTAGCGAGTCGCCTCGAGCGACCCGTCGTCCCGCCCTTGCTCGATGACCGTCGCCGCGATGCGGTTGCCGAGCGCCGCGGGCGAGTCGCCCTCCGTGTCCGTGTAGTCGACGCGGTAGCAGAGTTCCTCCATCGTCGAGACGAGCTCCGCGAACGTCGCCTCCAGGCCGGCGGCGATCGAGTAGCGGTGGAGAAGGATCCGGTAGGCCGCGTAGCTCAGCGCGGCCTCGCGCGAAGCCTGCACGTCGTCCGTCTCGAGCTTCTCCTGGACGAAGTACCCGTCCGCTGAGGGGTCGTAGGCGGCCCAGGCGTCCCACATCGCCGCCGACGTGTGGAAGAGGTTCCGGGCGTGCACCGTCGGCGCCGGCGTGTCGCGCCGGATGGCATCGAGCAGCGCCTCGTCCCACACCCGCGCCACCGAGTGGCCTTCGAGGTCGGCGCGCGTGCAGTCGTCCGCGAGGTACGACTCCTCCCCTCTGCCGCCGAGCGAGCAGGCCGAGACGGCGAAGGAGCAGACGAGTGTCACGGCCGCGAGGCGCGCTCCGCTCACGGCGCCTCCACCCGGACGACCTCGTTGGCGCGTACGTCCTCGAGCGTCGTCTCTTCCCCGCCGGGCCAACGCACGACGAGCCGTCGCACCCGACTTACGTCGCCGAGCCCGAAGTGGGCGCGCGGGTCCTCGGACGAGAGGTAGCTGCTTCCGGCGAGGACGTCGCGGACGAGCTTCCGGCCGTCCGGCAGCTCCGCCGTGATCGTCGAGCCCGGATGGAAGTCCTCGAGCGAGACCTCGAGCCAGTTCCCGCCCGTGCCCGTGTTCTCGAGCAGGACGAGTCGCCCGCCGATGGTGCCCACGGCGACGTCCAGGTCCCCGTCGTTGTCGTAGTCGGCTGCCGCGCTTCCCCGACCCACGAGAGCGCCGACCTCGTCCAGCCCAGCTGCCGCGGCGGCCGGCTCGAGCGTTCCCGATGGCGTTCCGCGGAAGAGCTCGAGCGGCTCCGCGTCCTCCGCGAGATCAGTCAATGGGATGTCGCCGTTCACGAGCAGGAGCTCGAGGTCGGTGTCGAGGTCGAGATCCGCCCAAGTGACACCCCAGCCGGTCGAGCCGGTGAAGCTCGGCCCGAGCTCGTCGCGCACGTCGGTCCACGACGGCGCGTTCTCGTCCGGAGGAACGCTGCGGTACGCGGCGTGGACCTGGTTCCGCGCGTTCGTCACGAAGAGGTCCGGCAGGCCGTCGTCGTCGTAGTCGGAGGCAGCGACGCCCATGCCCGCGCCCGTGTCGGCGACCCCGGCGGCGGCGGAGCGCTCCTCGAAGCGAAAGCCGATCCCCGCTGGATCGGCCTCGGGCCCGCCCGGCCACGCAACGTTCTCGTACAGGCGGTTCGCGTTCGTGTCGTTCGCGAGGTAGAGGTCGAGGTCGCCGTCGCGGTCGACGTCCGCCAGCACGGAGCCGAGGCCGTACTCGAAGCGAGCGACCTCGAGCCCTGCTTCCCGACCGACTTCTCGGAATGTCGGCCTTCCGCCGCCCGAACCGCCGTCGCTCAGGAACAGGAGGTCCCGCACGCCGAAGTACGTGTTGGGAAAGCCCTGGGTCGCGTTCTCGTTCGGGTTCGAAAGCGCGGCATAACCGGCGACGAAGAGATCGGGCCAGCCGTCGCCGTTCACGTCTCCGACGGAGGCTCCGCTCCGCCAGTCGTAGCCGGCGACCCCGGCGTCGACGGCGCCTTCGGTGAACGTCCCGTCGCCCTCGTTCCAGAGCAGCGCGTTGACGCGCGCGGTGGTCACGTAGAGATCCGTGTTTCCGTCGAGGTCGAAGTCGGCTGCGACACAGCCGTTGCCGCGCACGGCGAGGTTCGCCCCGGACTCCTCACTGACGTCCACGAACTCGCCCTCGTCGTTTCTGAAGAGGGCGCTCTCCGGCAGGCCGCCTTCGCTTTCCCAGCGCCTGGTCTCGGCCTCCGAGTACGAGTTCACCACGAAGAGGTCGAGCCAGCCGTCGGAGTCGTAGTCGAGCCAGCAGACGCCGCCACCCATCATCGCCGCGGGGTCCGGCGAGACGCTCCAGCGGAATGCTCCGTGCCGGAAGTCGAGCCCGACCTCGCGGGAGACATCCTGGAGTTCTAGGTCGGTCCTCGGAGGGGCGGGCTGGCTGGCCTCCTCCCCCGAGCCGGACGAGCACGCGGTGACGAGAAGCACCACCGCGGCGGCGACGCCTGCACCCCCAACCCGCCTCGAACCGGCTCCTCGCACGGCTCCGACTGCGTCAGGCGACGCCGCGCGCCACGCGCCGTCGCTTCGCATACGCGTCGACCAGCACGGCGCCGAGCAGGACGAGGCCGGTGATGACGAACTTCGTCCCGGACGCGAGGCCGAGCAGGTCCATCCCGTTCTGGATCGAGGCGATGACGAGGGCTCCGAGGAGCGCCGACACGACGCGGCCCACCCCTCCGAAGAGACTGGTTCCGCCGATGACGGCAGCCGCGATCACGAGGAGGAGGAGGTTTCCGCCGCCGGTGTTGGTTGCGACGGAGCGCAGCCGCGACGCAAGCATGATCCCGCCCACGCCCGCCATGAAGCCGCTGATCATGAACACGGTGATGCGGACGCGATCGACGTTGATCCCGGCGCGGCGCGAAGCCTCGGCGCTCCCGCCGACCGAGTACACGTGGCGGCCGAACTGCGTTCGCGTCGCGATGAACGACCAGAAGACGAGGAAGAGCCCGAGGATGACGATCACCTTCGGCACGCCTCGGTCCTTGTTCGCGTACCAGACCGCGGCGAAGGTCACCGCTGCCAGTCCGAGAGTCTGCAACACGATCACCATGGTCGGCTTCGCGATCAGGCCGCCGGCACGCCGGCCCCGGGTCGTCTGCACCTGCACGATCGCGAAGACGCCGACGACGAGCGCCCCGAGGATCCACCCCTGAACGTCGCTCAGGAAGTCGTTGGCGATCCCGATGACCGTGTCGTCCTGGATCCGGATCGTCCCGACGCTGGAAGCTTGCGTCGTGAGGATCAGGACCACGCCGGACCAGATGAGAAGTCCTGACAGCGTGACCACGAACGAGGGCACGCCGGCCTTGGTGATCACGAGGGCCTGGACGAACCCGATGGCAGTGGTGCAGAGCAGGGCGACGGCGATCGCGGCCCACCAGGGCCAGCCCGGGTCGTCCGGGCGCAGGAGGAGCGTCATGACGACGCCCCCGACGGCGCTCACGAATGCCACCGACAGGTCGATCTCGCCGATGAGGAGCACGAACACGACGCCGATCGCGATCGTCGCGATCGCGGCCATCTGTAGGAGTAGGTTTGTGAAGTTGCGCTCCGTCAGGAACGAGTCGTCGAGGATCCCGAACGTGACGACGATGACGCCGAGGCCGACGATGATCGGCAGCGAGCCGAGCTCGCCGTACTTGACGCCCTGCCACCACAGGCGCACGTAGTCGCCCAGAGTCTCGGGCGAGTCGGCTTCGACTTCGGGCGCCGTGTGCGCGGGCGGCAGTGCCTCGTCGGTCGTCATGTCTCGAGCGGACCGGCCTCGTCCATTCCGGGAACGTGGTCGAGCGTGCCCGCCGTGATCGCGTGCACCACGGCCTGCTGCGTCGTGGAGGACGTCTCGAGCATCGCGACGCGCTGGCCGAGGCGGAGCACCGTGATCCGGTCGGCGACCTCGAAGACGTCGTGCAGGTTGTGCGTGATGATCACGACGCCGAGGTCCCGCTCGGCGAGGCGACGGACGAGGTCGAGCACCTGACGGGTCTGTGCGACCCCGAGCGCCGCCGTCGGCTCGTCGAGGATCACGAGCTTCGAGTCCCACATGACCGACTTCGCCACGGCGACCGCCTGCCGCTGTCCTCCCGAGAGCCCGGCGACGCGCTGTCGCACGGACTTCAGCGTCGTCACGGAGAGGCTGTCGAGCGCCTCCCGCGATGCGCGCTCCATGTTGTGCTCGTCGAGGACGACGAGGTTGTGCACCCGCTCACGGCCGAGGAACATGTTCGCCACGACGTCGAGGTTGTCGGCGAGCGCGAGGTCCTGGTAGACGACTTCGATGCCGAGCTGCGCAGCGTCTCGGGGGCCATGGATGTCGACGTCGCGGCCCTCGTACCAGACCTCGCCCTCGTCGAACGGGTGGATCCCGACGACGCCCTTGATCAGGGTCGACTTGCCGGCCCCGTTGTCGCCGACGAGGGCCATGACCTCACCGCGGCGGACCTCGAAGTCGACTTGGTAGAGCGCCTGGACCGCGCCGAACGCCCTCGAGACGCCCTTCGTCTCGAGAAGAGGCGTCGCTCCGCGTTCCGTCGTCTCGCTCGGCGAGAGCGTGGCGGAGGAGGCGCCCTCCGGGCGCCTCCTCCCTTCCACGACGTCCGCGTCCGACTCCGTTGACTGCGAGATCAGGAGTTCTCCTGACAGAAGTCCGTCTGTGCGACGTCTCCCGTGCAGATCTCCTCGATCGTCCGGAAGTTGTCCGCGATGACGGTGTCGACGATGTTGTCGACGGTGATCGCGATGGGCTCGAGAGCGATGAAGGGGATTGCCCCTTCGTCGTCGGCCGACTCGACGGTCTCGCCCGTCTCGGTGTCGATCCCGATGATCGTCGCGCCGGAGCCGCCGGAGGCGAGGTCCGACTGGTAGTCCGTCGCGGCCGCCTGGAAGTCCTCGCCGGTGCAGAGCGCGAGCGCGACCTCGGCCGCGACTCCCGCCTCGTCCGGGAACGGCTTGTAGACGCTCATCGTCTGGTTCCCGAGGGCGACGTTCTGCATCCCGGCGGCGCTCGCGTCCTGACCGCTCACCGGGACCGGGCCGACGCCCGCTCCCTCGAGGGCGTTGATCGCCTGCTGCGCGAGGTTATCGTTGGCCGCGAACACGGCGTTGATCTCGTTGTTCGCGTCGGTGAGGACCTGCTCCATGATCCCCTGCCCCTCGCCGTTGGCTCCCCAGCCCGGGACGTGCTGGTCGGCGGCCAGGCTCCAGTCACCTGCATCGACCTTCGCCTCGACGGTCTCGGCGTAGCCCGCGCGGAACTGGAAGGAGTTGTTGTCCTCCTCGCCGCCGTTGAGCATCACGACCGCCGGAGTCTCGGCGTCGAGAGCGTCGATCTCGGGCTCGAGTGACTCGGCCATCGTCCTGCCGACTTCCTCGTTGTCGAAGCTCACATAGGCCGCGCCGCCCGAGCCACCGGTGTTGAAGCGGTCGTACTCGATCACCTCGACTCCGGCCTCCTTCGCAAGGTCGACGATCGTGGCTCCGGACCCGCTGTCGACGCTCGTGAGGATGATCACGGCAGCATCGTCCGCGATCGCCTGCTCCGCCTGCGATTGCTGCGTCTCCGCCGAGGCCTCGGCGTTGACGATCGTGTGCTCGACGCCGGCCTCGGTGAACGCTTCGCCGAAGTAGCGGCGGTCGTCGGTCTCCCAGCGCGGCGACGTCGTGCTGTCCGGAAGGAGGACCCAGATGCTCTGCCCGCAGTCTCCTCCGGTCGCGGATGTGTCGGTCCCATCGGTGCCTTCGTCGTCGTCACCACCGCATCCGGCGGCGACGATGGAAAGCCCAGCGACGACCGAGATCATCAGAAGCCAGAGAAGTCTTCGCATCTTCCCTGCAGAACGTGGATCACTGGCCATCAATCTCTCCTCCCTCTCGAGATCGCGCAACGGTCGGAACGGGACGTGACCCTGAGTACGGGCGAGGTCAACGTCAACGTCAGGATGTCACGACCGTGAGAATAATCCCATTTTCGGGAACGATGGCAACGTGGTGCCAATACGAGGCGAGCGTCGAACGGCTCGCGGGCGTCGACGGGCTCCCGTGACCGTCGTGCTGCCGACGACTCTCGTCCGGCGAAGCTCGGGGGAGGTCGGCCCCCCGTGACGGTGCTCAGGCTCGGCCTGCTCTCGACGGCGAGGATCAACACCGAGATCCTCGCCGGCGCCTCGACGGCGGACGGCGTCGAGGTGGTCGCGGTTGCGAGTCGCGACGGCGCTCGTGCCGAGGCGTATGCGCGGGAGCACGGCCTCGCGCGGGCGCACGAGTCGTACGAGGCGCTCCTCGACGATCTCGACGTCGACGCGATCTACATACCGCTTCCGAACGGCCTCCACCACGAATGGTCGATGCGCGCGCTCGTCGCCGGCAAGCACGTCCTTGCCGAGAAGCCCTACTCGCGCCGGCCCGGCGAGGTGGAGGAGGCGTTCGCCCTCGCCGAGGAGTCCGGCCTCGTGCTCATGGAGGCGTTCATGTACCGCCACCATCCCCAGACCGGCGCCGTCGCGGACCTGGTCGCGGGCGGAGTCCTCGGAAGGCTGCGTGCGATCCGGGCGACCTTCACCTTCCGCCTCGAACGGGCGGAGGACCCACGGCTGCTGCCGGAGCTCGATGGCGGGTCGCTGATGGACGTGGGGTGCTACTGCGTGAGCGGCTCGCGCCTGCTCGCCGGCGAGCCCGTTCGCGTGCAGGGCGAGCAGGTCGTCGGGCAGACCGGCGTCGATCTCGCGTTCCACGGGACGCTCCGCTTCGAAGACGACGTCGTGGCGCAGTTCGACTCCTCCTTCACGCTGCCGAGGTCCCAGCGGCTCGAGGCGATCGGCGACGACGGCTCGCTCCTCGTGGAAGCACCCTGGCGGCCCGATTTCGGCGGTGAAGTGATCCTGCGACGCGGCGCGGAGACGACCCGGGTCGAGGTTCCCGGCGGCGACATGTTCCGGCTCGAGCTCGAGAATTTCGCGGCCGCGATCGCCGGAGAGGCGCCGCCGCTGCTCGGCCGCGCCGACGCCCTCGGTCAGGCGCGGGCGATCGAGGCGCTGTACCGGTCGGCGGCCGAAGGTCGAGTCGTCACGCCGTAGCGCGCAGCTCGAGCGGCTCGATCGTGCCGTTCTCGATCCGCCAGGCGGCGAGCTCGCCCGTGCGGACGGTGTAGATCAGGTACGGCCGGCCCTCCCAGAGGTTGATCCGCTCGACGTCGGTCCGGGACGGGCGCGGCGCGGACGAGACGTGCGAGTGGAAGACGGCGAGCTCGAAGCCCTCGTCCTCAAGGAACCAGATCTCCGGGTCGGGCATCCGCAGGTCGAATCGGTACGGGGAGGCGTCGTCGTTGATCCCCCTCTCGTAGCGCACCGCGACCCCGTCCCTGATCACGACGAGGCCGCACGCCTCGTTCGGAAGCTCCTCCTCGGCGTGTGACGCCAGCTGCGCGCGCACCTCGTCCGGGACTACCACCAGACCGAGCGCTCCATCGCGGTCTCGACGTCCTCCGCGTCCCAGAACCCGGCCGAGAGGTACTTCCAGCCGCCGTCGGCGAGGACGCAGACGACGACGCCCTCGTCGATGTCCCGCGCGACGCGGAGCGCCGCGTGGACGACTGCTCCCGAGGAGACCCCGCCGAAGATCCCCTCGCGCTCGAGCAGGAGCCTGAGGCCGGCGACGGACTCCGCGTTCGAGACGAGGAGCTTGCGGTCGAGCTTCGACACGTCGAGGATCGGCGGCACGTAGCCGTCGGCGAGCGAGCGCAGGCCCATGACCTCGTCTCCGGGAAGCGGCTCCGCGGCGGCGACGGTGATCTCCGGGAACGCCTCGCGTAGGCGCTCCCCAGCGCCCATCAGCGTCCCGCCGGTCCCCAGCCCGGCGACGAGGACGTCCACGCGGTCGAGCGCGGCGGCAATCTCGGCACCGGTGCCGTCGTGGTGCGCGCGGGGGTTCGCCTCGTTCGCGTACTGGAACGGCATGAAGAGCGACGGGTCGCGCTCGGCGAGCTCGAGCGCGAGCCGGACGGCGCCGTTCGAGCCCTCCGCGGGCGGCGAGTCGACGATGTCGGCGCCGTAGAGGCGGAGCAGACGGCGGCGCTCCTCGGTGACGTTCGCCGGGAGGACGCAGGTCAGCGGGTAGCCGCGGAGCTTCGCGACGAGCGCGAGCGAGATGCCGGTGTTGCCGCTCGTCGGCTCGAGCAGCCTCCGGCCGGGCGCGAGCTCGCCCGTGGCCTCGGCGGCGTCGATCATCGCCTTCGCGACGCGGTCCTTGATCGAGCCGGTCGGGTTCTGGCCCTCGAGCTTTGCGTACAGGCGGACCGAAGGCTTCGGCGAGAGGCGCGGAAGCTCGACGAGCGGCGTCGAGCCGATCAGGTCGAGGAGCGAGGGCGCCAGCGAGCTACGAGCCACCAGCCATGGCCGGCAGGAGGATGATGGTCTCGCCGTGGTAGACGGGAGTGTCGAGACCGTCGAGCGTCCGGATGTCCTCGCCGCCGAGGTAGACGTTCACGAATGACGCGAGCACGCCGCCGGCCAGGAGCTGCGGAGCGAGCGGCGGATAGCGCTCGACCAGGTCGTCGATGATCTCGCCGACAGTTTCGCCGCGGGCCTCGAGCTCGCGGACCCCGCCGACCTCGGCCCGCAGCGTGGGAGGGATGCGTACGGCGGCCATCAGATCTCAAGCGGCGCGTTGCAGAACTCGACGTAGTCCACGTACTCCGTGATCGAGGGGCTGTCGCCGCAAACCGGGCAGTCCGGGTCGCGGCGCACGGTCACCTCGTCGAGCGTCGTGCCGAGCGCGTCGAAGAGGAGGAGCCGCCCGACGAGCGTGTCGCCGCGCTGGATGATCAGCTTCAGGGTCTCGTTGGCCTGGATCGAGCCGATGATCCCCGGCAGGACGCCGAGGACGCCGCCCTCGGCGCAGCTCGGCGCGAGCTCGGGCGGCGGTGGCTGCGGGAAGAGGCAGCGGTAGCACGGGCCCGCGCCGGGCGCGAACACCGTGACCTGGCCCTCGAAGCGGAAGATCGAGCCGTGCACGACGGGGATCCCGTGCCAGACGGAGGCGTCGTTCACGAGGTAGCGCGTGGGGAAGTTGTCGGCGCCGTCCACGATCACGTCCCAGCCGTCGGCGAGGATCCGCTCGACGTTGTCCGACGTCAGCCGCTCCTGGAACGGCACGACACGCACATCCGGGTTGAGCCCCTCGACCGTCCGCTTCGCCGAGAGCACCTTCGGCTCGCCGATGCGGTCGGTGGCGTGGACGATCTGGCGCTGGAGGTTCGACTCGTCGACGACGTCCGCGTCGACGATCCCGAGCGTCCCGACTCCGGCCGCGGCGAGGTAGAGCGACGCGGGGGAGCCGAGCCCGCCGGCGCCGACGAGAAGGACGCGCGCGTCGAGGAGGCGCTGCTGCCCGTCCTCGCCGACCTCGGGGATCAGCAGGTGGCGGCTGTAGCGCGAGCGCTGCTCGCCCGAGAGGACGCGCGGGATCGTGACCTCGAACCCGTTCCGCTTCCAGTCGCTGAAGCCGCCCGCGAGGTTGACGACGTTCTCGTAGCCGAGGTCGCCGAGCGCCTTCGCGGCGAACGCCGAGCGGGAGCCTGCCGAGCAGTACACGACGAGCTCGCGACCCTTGTCGGGCACGAGACCTTCGATCCGCTGCTCGAGCCGGCCGCGGCCGGTGTAGATCGCCCCGGGGATGTGCCCTTCCTCCCACTCGTCCGTCTCGCGGACGTCGACGAAGAGCGGGCCATCGGACGACTCGAGGCGCTCGTGCGCCTCGATCGAGGAGATCTCGTGGATCTCCTCCTTCACCTGTGCGAGCAGCTCGCGGTACCCGGCCATTACTTTCCGAACTGTAGCGCCTCCTGCGTCGGGGGAGCCGTGGTCCGCCCGGTTCGGTTGGTGTGGGCGCATCGGCGCACAATCGGCACACAAGCGTGTCCCACCTGTGCGCATGTCGCGGTTACGCTCAGCAGCGGGTGGAGGGTGGTCAGACACCCCACCCTGGGTGGGGCGCGGTTCCGTCGTTCAGCTGCTCGAAAGGCCGAGCTCCACGCTCGGGCGCGGCTATCGTCGCGCCGTGAGCGCTCGGCGCCGCATGTTCCTGCTCGTCGGCCTGGTGGCCGCCGCCGCCGTGGCAGTGGTCGCGGCCGCGGTCGTCTCGGCCGATGGGGACTCCGCTACCAGCACCGGGCTGCTGGAGCCGAGACCGGGGCGGCCCCCGCTCTCGCTCTCGCTCGGGTTCGGCGACGATCCCGAGGCGCGCGACCTGCGCCGCGGCCTGACGCTCTACTCGCGCGGGCGGCTCGCCGACGCCGCGCCGCTCTTCGCGAAGCACGACTCGCTGGAGGCGAAGGTCGGCGCCGCGTTCGCCTCCTGGCCGGAGGGGACGCTACGACCGCCTCGAGCAGCTCGCGAAGCTGTACCCGGAGACCGCCGTCGTCCAGCTCCACCTCGGGCTCGCGCGGCTCTGGGCGCAGCGCGGCGATCCGGTCGAGGCCTGGCGGGCCGCCATCGAGGCGGAGCCGGACACGCCGTACGCGATCCTGGCCGGGAACGTCCTGCATCCGAAGCTCCCGCGCGGGCTGCCCGCGTTCGTCCCGTCGTTCTCCGCCCCCGCGGAGGTGACCGACGCTCCCGCCGGCGCGCCAGCTCGAGGCGCTCCGCCGGCGCGCGGCGCGCGGAGGCGTCCGCGACCAGCTCCTCTACGGCGTCGGCCTCCAGCGCGTCGGCAACCCGGTTTCCGCGGCCGCCGCCTTCGACGAGGCTGCGCGACGCGCCCCCGGCAACGCCGAGGCCCGAGTCGCCGCCGCGGTCGGGAAGTTCGACAAGGACGAGCCCGCGCTCGCGTTCGGGAGCCTCGGCCCGCTGACGCGCGTCTACCCCGGAGAGCCGACCGTCCGCTTCCATCTGGGCGTCCTGCTCCTGTGGACGGGCAGGGTCGAGGCGGCCGAGCGCCAGTTCCGGCTCGCGGCGCGCACGAAACCGGGCTCTCCGCTGGCCCGCGAGGCCGCTCGCTACCTGGCGACGATCCGCAAGGCGAGGTCGTAGAGTTCGCCCGATGGGAGTGAGCCTCCGCGAGCATCCGGTCGCAGCCACGATCCCGGTCTCCGACATGGCGCGAGCCCGCGAGTTCTACGAGGGCAAGCTCGGCCTCTCGGGCGGAAAGGACCAGGAGGACGGCGGCCACACGTATCCGAGTGGAGACGGCTCGTACGTTCACATCTACCCGTCCCCCGGAAACGCCGGCAGGTCGGGAGCGACGCTCGCCGCGTGGATGGTCGACGACGTCGAGGGAGCGGTGGACGTTCTGATCGCGAACGGCGTCACGTTCGAGCAGTACGGGGAACCGCTGAACACGGACGAGAAGGGAATCGCGAGGCTGGGCGAGTCGGAGATCGCCTGGTTCCGGGATCCGGACGGCAACATCCTGGCCGTCGAGAGTCGCTGACCCCCGAGCGGAGCGCCCACGATCCGCAAGGCGAGGTCGTTCCGGACCTTCGGTGGGTTTCTTTGACGCCGACCGTTGCTGCGATTACCGTGTGACCGCCGATGAGCAAGGGGGGCGGTGTGGCAGGAGCAGCGAAACAGGAGGGTGTGGCCGCGAAGGCGCCCGTCGAGGACGTCCTCGCAACCGACGAGGCGCAGCGCCTGCTCGAAAGCGGGCTCCGCGACGGACGCCTCGACGCGGACGAGGTCGCGCTCGCCCTCGACGAGCTCGAGCTCGAGCCGAGCCAGCTCGACGAGTTCTATGCAGCGCTCGACGAGGCTCAGATCGCCGTCGTCCCCGCAGGCGGCGCCGGGCCCGAGCCAGAGGTCGAGGTCGAGCGCGCCGAGAGCGAGATCACGACCGACGCGCTCCAGCTCTTCTTGAAGGACATCGGCAAGGTGCCGCTCCTCACCGCGGCGCAGGAGGTCGAGCTCGCCAAGCGCATCGAGCGCGGCGACCACGGCGCGAAGCAGGCGATGGTGGAGGCGAACCTCCGCCTCGTCGTCTCGATCGCGAAGCGCTACCGGAACCAGGGGCTTCCGTTCCTGGATCTCATCCAGGAGGGCACGATCGGGCTCGTCCGCGCCGCCGAGAAGTTCGACTACCGCAAGGGCTTCAAGTTCTCCACGTACGCGACGTGGTGGATCCGGCAGGCGGTCGCCCGCGCGATCGCCGACAAGGGCCGCACGATCCGCATGCCCGTGCACGTCGTCGAGAAGCTGAACAGGATTCTCCGCTCGGAGCGCAAGCTGCGCGCGGAGAGAGGGCGGGAGCCGTCGATCGAGGAGATCGCGCGCGACGTCGATATGACGTCCGACGAAGTCGAGCACATTCGACGGAGCGCGCAAACTCCCGTGTCTCTCGAGAAGCCGGTCGGCGACGACGACGAGTCCGAGTTCGGCCACTTCCTCGCCGACGACTCGACGCCGCTCCCCGACGAGCTCGCCGAGACGACGCTCCAGCGCGAGGCGCTGCGGACGATCCTCGGCTCGCTCTCCGAGCGCGAGCGCAAGGTGCTCGAGCTCCGGTACGGGCTCGACGGCCACCAGCCGCGCACGCTCGACGAGGTCGGCCGCGCGTTCAACGTCACGCGCGAGCGCATTCGCCAGATCGAGCATCAGGGCCTGAAGAAGCTGCGCGCGCTCGCGGACGCGGCGCGCGTACGCGACGTAGCCTGACCTCCTCTTCCTAGAGTCGGGGCGTGCTCTACCGGCCCGAGGCCTTCGAGCGGCTCACGGACGCGCCCTGGGACGACGCCCGCGCCCGCGACGCGATCCGCGCGATCGTCGAGGACGCCGACGCGGGGTACCGCGGGCCGAGGCTCTTCTGGCCGGCCGACGAGTGGGACCGCTGGCAGGCGACCAGCCCGATGAAGAACCTCTACGTCGGCACGGCCGGCGTGCTGTTCGCGCTCGACGAGCTGCGGCGACGCGGCCACGCCGAGACGCGGCTCGACCTGGCGGAGCTCGCGCTTCGCAACCTCGAGCTCTTCCGGGAGCGGCCAGACTTCATGAAGATCGCGCTGCCGGAGCCGAAGGAGTCGTCGCTCCTCTGCGGCGAGACCGGGATCCTCCTCGTCGCGTGGCGGCTCGCGCCGTCGCGCCGGGCTCGCCGACGAGCTTCTCGCGCGCGTGCGGGACAACGAGTCCAACGAGGTCGCGAGCGTCATGTGGGGAACGCCGGGGACGCTCCTCGCCGCGCGCGCGATGCTCGAGTGGACCGGTGACGAGCGCTGGCGCGAGGCGTGGAACGAGGGCGCCGAGGCGCTTCTGGCGCGGCGGGGCGACGACGGGCTCTGGACCGGACGCCCGAGGGGCGAGGAGTTCCGTAGCCTCACGCCGCCGCACGGTCTCGTCGGGAGCGTGGAGGCGCTTCGGCCGCTCCTCGACCCTGCACGCCGGGAGCAGCTGGAGCGCGAGACCGCGGCGGTGCTCGAGCGGACGGCGGTCGTCGAGGACGGCCTCGCGAACTGGCCGCCCCGCGACCGTCCGACGCTTCCAGGACCGGACGGCCAGATCCGCGTGCAGTGGTGCGCGGGCGCGCCTGGCATCGTGGTCGTGCGCGTACGAGTATCTCGACGGAGACCTGCTGCTCGCGGGGGCCGACCTCGTATGGCACGTCGGCCCGCCCGGCCTCGAGAAGGGCCCGTCGATCTGTCACGGCACCGCGGGGAACGGCTACGCGTTCCTGAAGGTCTTCGAGCGGACCGGCGACGAGCGCTGGCTCGAGCGCGCACGCCGCTTCGCGATGCACGCGCTCGAGCAGGTCGAGCGGTTGCGGCGGGAGCGCGGCCGCGGGCGGTACTCGCTGTGGACCGGAGACGTCGGCGTTGCGCTCTTCGTCGCCGACTGCCTCGACGGGCGGGGCAGATACCCGATCTTCGACGCGGCGTAGACAAGCTCGGCGCGCACGAAGTTCACACACTCTCGCCAACCACGCGTGACGACTTCGTCGATACCGTTTCGTCAGGGACACGGGAGTGCCCCTGGGGGAGGTTGGGCCGCATCCGGTGCGCGGTTGAACCGAGGCAAGAGGCCGCCTCGCCCCTAGAATGCTCGGCCGTGGCGCCTTCTCACGAAGAGCTTCGTGACCAGCTGGCCGAGTTGGTCGCCATCCCGTCCGTCAGCGCGGATCCTGCGCACGCGAAGGACGTCGAGGCCGCGGCCGAGTGGGTCGCGAATCGCATCAAGGGCGCCGGCGGGACGGCCGAGGTCGTCCCCTGGAACGGCGGCCGGCCGCTCGTCATCGGCGAGATCGCGGCGTCCGAGAACGCCGACTCCGCGCCGACCGTCCTCAGCTACGCGCACTTCGACGTGCAGCCGCCCGACCCGCTCGAGCTCTGGGACTCGCCCCCGTTCGAGCTCGCCGAGCGCGACGGCTGGCTCTATGCGCGCGGCGTCGCGGACGACAAGGCGCACCTGTTCATGCTCGTCGAGGCCGCGCGCCAGCTCGCGGAGGTGGGCGAGCTCCCGGTCAACGTGCGCTTCGCGCTCGACTCCGAGGAGGAGGTCGGCGGGCAGTCGGTCGGGGAGTGGGTCACGGCCGACGAGCGCGGCGCGGACGCGGCCATCGTGTTCGACGGGGACATGCTCGACGGCGACGTGCCGACCTTCTACACGGCGCTTCGTGGGCTCTGCTACTTCCACGTCACGGTCCGGACGGGCGAGCGGGACCTCCACTCTGGCCTCTTCGGCGGCGCGGCCCTCAACGCGATGCACGCGCTCATGCAGTCGCTGTCGGGCGTCCTGCCGCGCGGCGGACGCCTGCCGGAGCCGCTGCGGGTCGGAATCGTGCCACCGACCGCGGAGGAGATCGAGGCCTGGAAGATGCTCACCCCGGGCGCCGTGGTGCTCGCCGCCGCTGGGGCTCAGCCCGCGGACGAGTCCGCGGCGGACGAGGCCTACATCCGGGCCTGGGCCGAGCCCTCGGTGGACGTGCACGGGCTCGCGGGTGGCTCGCCGGATCTCGTCAAGACGGTGCTCCCGGTCGAGGCCCGCGCGAACGTCTCCATCCGCATCGCGCCCGGTCAGAAGGTCGCCGAGGTGAGCGAGGCATTCGAGCGTCTTCTCCGGGAGGCAGCTCCTGCAGGCGCCGACCTGACGGTCGAGCTCCATTCGTACGGCGAGCCGGCGCTCGTCCCCCCGGACGCGCCCGCGCTCACGCTCGCTCGCGGGGCGTTCGAGTCGGTCTTCGGGAACGAGTCGGTGCTCGTTCGCGTCGGAGGCTCGATCCCGGTCGCGGAGCGGATCGTCGCCCGCGGCATCCCCACGGTCATCACCGGCATCGCGACGCGCGACGCCAACGCGCACTCGCCGAACGAGAAGTTTCCGGCCGCATCCCTCAGCAGGGGCGTCGACGTCGTCCGCGAGACCTACCGGCGGCTCGGGGAGCTTGGCCGGTAGGAAGGCAGCGTTCGCGAGCCCGCTTGCGGAGGAGCTCGCCGGCGACGTCCTCGAGCGGTTCCTCCGCTACGTCCAGGTCGACACGCAGGGCGCGTACCGCGAGCCGCAGCGCCCCAGCACGACGAAGCAGCTGGATCTCTCCCGGATGCTCGTGGACGAGCTGAAAGAGCTCGGCCTCGAAGCGGAGCTGACGGTAGACGCCAATGTGGTCTCGGGCCTCCCCGACCAGGAGGGAATGCCGGTGGTCGGGCTCATCGCGCACGTCGACACGACGCCAGATGTCGCGGGCGCGGGCGTGTCTCCGATCGTGCACGAGAGCTGGGACGGAAAGCCGATCGAGCTTCCGGGTGACGGGCGTCAGGTGCTCGACCCGGAGCTCCTGCCCGCGCTCGCGGCGCGCGTCGGCCACGACATCGTCACGAGCGACGGTACGACGCTCCTCGGCGCCGACGACAAGGCCGGGATCGCGGAGATCATGGCCGCGGTCGCGTACCTCGCACGGCATCCCGAGCGCCCCCGCTGCAACGTCCGCGTCGCCTTCACGGTCGACGAGGAGGTCGGGCGGGGAGCCGAGGACTTCGACCTCGCCGGCTTCGGCGCGGACGTCGCGTACACGCTCGACGGCACCGGGCTCGGCGACCTCGAGACCGAGACCTTCTCGGCGAAGTCGATGCGCGTGACGATCAGCGGCCTGTCCGTGCACCCGGGCAGCGCGAAGGGGAAGCTCGTGAACGCGGTGAAGCTCGCGGCCGAGGTCGTCGCGTCGCTTCCACCCGACCGGCTCTCGCCGGAGACGACCGAGGAGCGCGAGGGCTACGTCCACCCGCACCGGATCTCGGGCGGCGTCGAGAGGACGATCGTGGACTTCATCATCCGCGACCACGACGACGACCTGCTCGAGCAGCACACCGAGCTCCTGCGGGAGCTCGCAGGGCAGCTTGCGGAACGAGAGCCGCGCGCGAAGATCGAGATCGAGGTGCTCGACTCATACCGCAACATGCGGCCGTTCATCGACGAGACGCCGCCCGTGGTCGAGAACGCGCTCGAGGCGATCCGGCGCGCGGGTGTCGAGCCGAGGATCGCGATCACGCGCGGAGGGACGGACGGCGCGGTGCTCTCGGCGATGGGCCTCCCGACGCCGAACCTCTTCACCGGAGGCCAGGAGTACCACTCGGTGCGCGAGTGGGCGAGCGTGCAGGACATGGCGGCAGCGGCGGCGACGATCGTCGAGCTGGCGGGCGTCTGGGCCGAGCCCGCCTGATCCCCCCTCGGGGGATCCCCCCTCGGGGGAATACCCGCCGGGAGGCGGGGGTTAGGGTTCGCGTATGGCCAGGCTCGTGGGCATCAACCACATCGCGGTCGAGGTCGGGGACGTCGACGAGGCGGTGGAGTTCTTCGAGCGCTTCTTCGACGACGTCACGCTCCGCGGGCGCAACGCGAACATGGCCTTCGTGGACATGGGCGACCAGTTCGTCGCCTTCGCGCGTGGCGTCACGCACGTCGCCGATCACGACCGGCACATAGGGCTCGTCGTCGACGACGTCGCCGAGACCGTGCGCCGTCTCCGCGAGGGCGGCGTCGAGGTCATCGGCACGCACGACTTCCGCGACCCGTGGGGCAACCGCTGGCAGCTCGTCGACTATCGCGAGGTGCAGTTCACGAAGACCGCGCGGGTCCTCGAGGGCATGGGCTTCAACGGGCTCGAGAAGACCGAGCACGCGCTCGAGGAGCTGCGTGCGAAGAACCTCGCAGACTGATTTCTAGTCGCATGATCGGAATTCGCTAGCGCGAATTCCGATCGCGCAAATCCCTGAAGGCGTCCGCTGTCGCGGCCGCTACGACGAGCACCCGGATTGATCAGGGGCGGGCGAGGGCGAGGCAAGCCTCGCCCCTACGGGCTGTCGCTAAGGATCGTGGGGGCGACGCTTGCGTCGCTCTCGCCCGCGTCGCTCAGGTCTGGTGGACGCCGCAGCCGAGCCACTCGTGGCCGAAGCGGCGCATCTCGTGCACGACCGGCAGCAGCGCCCGGCCTTTGTCCGTCAGCGCGTACTCGACCCGCGGCGGCGACTCGGGATAGCTCTGGCGCGCCACGATCTCCTCCGACTCGAGCCAGCGTAGGCGCTCCGCGAGCGTCCGCGGGCTGATTCCCGCGCACGAGCGCTCGAGCTCCGTGAAGCGGCGCGGGCCCTCGGAGAGGTCGTGGACGATGAGCACGGTCCACTTCGAGCCGACGATCTCGGCGGCGCCCGCGACCGAGCAGGTCGGCACCGCATGCACCGGCAGCATCGTGCGGGTCGTGTCCGCGCTCACGCACGGATTGTAGGCCCGTCTCGTCAGGCCGGCTTGCGCGCGGTATAGAGCGCCGTGAGCAGTGTGCGTCCGACCCGGCCGCCGAACTGCTCCTCGGCGATGCGCGCGACGCCGTCGAGGATCTCCGTTCGCCGCTCATCGTCGAGCCGGGCGATCGGCGAGAACGTCCCGTAGAGCGCTCGGATGCCGGCCGTATCCCAGTGAGAGTCCCAGCGCGCGACCTCGTACGTGGCCTCCTGGAAACCGGCTGCGGCGATCGCGGCCAATCGCGCGTCGCTGTCACGCGCGAACGGCGGCCGTCCCTCCTCGCCCGCGGTCGGGCTGCGATGGAGGCCCTCCAGAAGCGGGCTCGTCGCGGTGATGAAGGCGTCCGGCGCCTCGCCGTCGCCAAAGAGGGTCCACCACATCCCGAACCAACCACCCGGCCGCAGGGCGGCGAAGAGCTTCGCGAGCCCGACAGCCTCGTCCACCCAGTGGAAGCACGACGCCGCGACGGCGAGATCGAAGTCGCCCGCAGACAGTTCCGCGTCCTCGAGCGTGACCACCCGGACGTCGACACCCAGCGTGTCCCCGACATACGCCGCGAGCGACGGATCGGGCTCGATGGCGACGACCGACGCACCTCGCTCGAGCAGCCGTCGCGTCGCCTGGCCCGTCCCGGGCCCGACCTCGAGCACCCGTGAACCTGGGCCGAGACCGCAGCGCTCGACGAGGACCTCGTAGACCCGCTCCGCGTGCCCCGGCCGCGCCAGGTCGTACGAAGCCGGGTCGGAGCCGAACAGCCGCCGTCCTTCCGTGCGTTCGATGCGCGGTCTCACATCAGTCCCAGGGCGGGGCGTTGTGCACCCAGCGGCCCCCGACCATCGTCGCGACGACCTCGACCGACTCGAGCTCGTCCGGCGGGCACTCGACGAGGTCGCGGGAGAGGACGACGAGGTCGGCGAGGTAGCCGGGAACGAGCTTCCCGCGCGTCCGCTCGTCTCCGGCCACCCACGCGGGCGCGACTGTCGTCGCGTGCAGCGCCTGCTCGACCGTCAGCGCCTCCTGCATGCGCCAGCCGGGACGGCCGTCGATCGTGCGCGTGACGCCTGCGCGGATGCCGGCGAGCGGGTCGAGCTCCTCGATCGGCGCGTCCGAGCCGTTCGCGACGACAGCGCCGGACTCGAGCAGCGAGCGAAACGCGTACGAGCCGTCGAGCAGCTCCGGCCAGAAGCGCTCGGCGAGGTCGCGGTCCGAGGGCGCGTGCGAGAACTGCACCGAGCAGGCGACGCCGAGCTCGGCGAAGCGGGGGAGATCGGCGGGATCGAGGCACTGCGCATGCTCGATGCGCGGCCGGAGCCCGCGCGGCTGCCACTCGTCCTTCGTCGCCTCGAAGGCGTCGAGCGCGTCCCGGTTTGCGCGGTCGCCGATCGCGTGCACGCCGACCGGCCAGCCCGCCCGCGCCCCGCGCCGCACGATCTCCGCGAGCTCGTCGCCGCTCGTGATGCGGACACCCGAGCCGTCCAGCATCCACGCGGTCTGCGAGCCGAGCGTCCCGTCCATGAAGACCTTCAGGTAGCCGAGCCGAAGGAACTCGTTCCCGAAGCGGGAGCGCAGGCCGAGGCCCTCGAGCTCGGGCAGCTTCCGCCACGGCAGTGACTGCCAGACCCGCAGCGTGAGCCCCTCGCGCTCGGCAAGCCGCTGGAAGATCTCCGGCGCGCCGATCCAGCCGTCCTTGTCGTGAACCGCCGTCACGCCGCGGGTGTGTGCGAGCTTGACGCCGGCGCGCACGACCTCGACCCACTCGTCCTTGGGGACCGACGGGAAGCGCTCCCGGAAGCGCCACGCGGCCTCCTCGCGGACGACGCCCGTCGGCTCTCCCTGCGCGTCGCGCTCGACGACGCCGCCCTCGACCTCGAGGTCGCCCTGCGCGAGCGCGAGCGCGGCCGAGTTGAGCCACAGCGAGTGGAGATCCTTCGCCCAGAGCGCCGCCGGCGTCTCGCCCGTGACCTCGTCGAGCGCCTCCTTCGTCGGTTCCGCCTCCCACCCCGCCGAGCGCCAGCCGTGGCCGCGGAACCAGCCGGCACGCTCCGTCGCGCCTCGAACTCGGTCGAGCGCCTCCGCCAGCGACCCGACGCCATCGAGGCTCAGGTCACGCTGCCCGATCGACCAGGTCGGAAAGTGGACATGCGAGTCGGTGAACCCGGGGACGACGCTCCGGCCGCGCAGGTCGACGACGTCCGGAGTCGGCAGCGCCGGCTCGTGCGTGCCGACTCCGCCCGCGACGCGGTCTCCTGCGATCGCGAGCGCCCGTGCGACCGGAAGCGCCGGATCGAGCGTGCGGATCGTCCCGTTTTCCAGGATCATGCGCGGCGACTGTAACCACGTGAGAGGAGGGGGCGATGATCGACCACACGGCGGTGAACGTCAGCGACCAGGAGGCTGCCAAGAGCTTCTACACCCGGGCGCTCGAGCCGCTCGGCTACTCGCTCGTGTTCGAGATGGGGGAGTTCATGGGCTTCGGGGACGCGAACGGGATGGATCTCGGCGTCGTCCGCCGCGAGCCGTTCGGCGGCGCGCACGTTGCGTTCAAGTGCGCCGACCACGCGAGCGTGGACGCGTTCTACGCTACGGCGATAGCCGCGGGCGGGAAGGACAACGGCGCGCCGGGGATTCGGGCGCACTACCACGAGAACTACTACGGAGCCTTCGTGCTCGACGCGGACGGGAACAACATCGAGGCCGTCTGCCAGCAGCCTCAGTGAGCGTCCAGCACGTCGCCGTCAACGTGAGCGACTGGGAGCGCGCGAGGCGCTTCTACGACGATGTGCTCGGGCTCTTCGGGTATCGCGTCGTCTACGAGGAGGCGGGCGCGCTCGCGTACTACGCGGACGCGCGCGGTCTCGACTTCGGGATCGGCCGCCGGGACCCGGTCGGCGGAGCGCACGTCGCCTTCGGCGCAGAGGACCGCGCTGCCGTCGACCGCTTCCACGAGACGGCGCTCGC
The DNA here is from genome assembly GCA_963716605.1 of uncultured Actinomycetes bacterium. Lineage (GTDB taxonomy): Bacteria > Actinomycetota > Thermoleophilia > Gaiellales > Gaiellaceae > GMQP-bins7. Next base: position 1,082,262 of record CAVQTO010000002.1, read on the forward strand.
GGCGGGCGGAGGCGACAACGGCGCTCCCGGAATCCGTGCGCAGTACGCACCCGACTACTACGCCGCCTACGTGCTCGACCCCGACGGCAATAACATCGAGGCCGTCTTCCACGGAGCGTGACGGACGACGCGCTCGCGATCTTGGCAGTCGATAGTTCGCTAAGCCCTCCTCGCCTACGTAGGCTCGGCCACCGCGACCCCGGGGCGGAAGAGCGGGAGCTGGCGGCCGTTTGCGTCGTCAGTCCCGTAGCCGCCGGGAACCGGCGTGAACATCTCCGGGTAGCCCCACATTCCGTGCTCGGACAGGTCCAGGCCGGCCGATTCCGCCTCCGCATCGGAGCGGATGCCAAAGGTCGCATGCATCGCCCACAGCGAGAGGAAGGACGCGCCGAACGTGAAGATGCCGACCGCGAGGAGCCCGAGTGCCTGCGTGCCGAGCTGCGCCGCGGAGCCAGTGTAGAACAGGCCGCCCGAGCCGGTAGCGAGGCGCTCCGCGAGCTCCGGCGCCGTGAAGAAGCCGAGCGCGAGCGTGCCCCAGACGCCGGCCATCCCGTGCGCGGCGATGGCGCCGACGGGATCGTCGATGCGCAGGCGCTCGACCAAGAGCGTCCCGCCGACCACGATCGCGCCCGCGACCGCGCCGATCACGATCGCCGCCCACGGGGCGACGAATGCGCACGCGGCGGTGATCGCGACGAGCCCGGCAATCGCGCCGTTGAGCATCATCGACAGGTCGGGCCGCTTCAGCACCACCCAGGAGGTCGCGACCGCGCCGATCACGCCGGCCGCCGCTGCGAGGTTGGTGTTGAGCGCCACGTAGGCGAAGAAGCCGAGCCCGCCGAGCTGCACGCCCAACGTCGAGCCGGCGTTGAAGCCGAACCAGCCGAACCAGAGGATGATCACGCCGAGCGTGGTGAACGCCATGTTGTGACCCGGGATCGCGTTGGCCTTCCCTTCGACGAACCGCCCGAGGCGCGGCCCGAGCAGCAGCGCCCCGGCGAGCCCGGCGAGCGCGCCCTGGTAGTGGACGACCGTCGAGCCTGCGAAGTCCTGCATGCCGCGCGCGAAGAGCCACCCGTCCGGCGACCAGATCCAGTGCGAGACGAGCGAGTAGATCAGCGTGAAGACGATCCCGAACGCGAAGTAGACCCAGAGCTTCGTCCGCTCGGCCATCGCGCCCCAGACGATCGCGAGCGAGACGGCCGCGAACGCGACCTGGAAGAGGTAGCCGGCTGCGGCCGGGATCTCAGCGAACCATGAGAAGGGAGCCTTGCCGATCTGGAGCAGCTCGTCCGTGGAGGGCACGAAGCCCGAGCCGCCGACCAAGCCGTTGCCGCCGTCGCCGAAAGCCATCCCGAAGCCGACGACGTAGTACGTGATCGCGGCCAGCGCGAAGATCAGCACGTTTTTCGCCGCGACGTGCCCGACGTTCTTCATCCGCGTCAGCCCCGCCTCGAGGAACGCGAAGCCGGCCTGCATGAAGATCACGAGCACCGCGGCCATCACGACCCAGACCGTGCTCACGGCGAACACGAGCTCCTGGTTCGACATCCCGCCACCTCCTCGTCGGTCGGACCACGAAAAAAGCCCCAGGACTCCAGTCCTGAGGCTCCAATGCCTGCTCACGCCTCCTCCGCCGGCTGCGTGAATCCCGAACCTAGCGGAGTCGGCGGACGCCCTAGACTTCGCGCGTGCCCTGGGAGCCGCTGACCGACGAGCAGGTCGAGGTCCGCGACCTCGTCCGTACGCTTGCGCGGGAGCGGATCGCGCCGCGCGCCGCCGAGATCGACGCGTCGCACGAGTTTCCCTGGGACGTTGTGGAGCTCTTCCGCGAGCACGGCATCTTCGGACTCTTCTTCGAGGAGGCTTACGGCGGCACCGGCACTGGCACGCTGCTCTCACTCGCCGCGATCGAGGAGGTCTCGAAGGTCTGCGCGACGAGCGGGCTCATCCTCGCCGTCCAGGAGCTCGGATCGCTCGGCCTCAAGCTCGCTGGGACCGACGAGCAGAAGGCGCGCTTCCTCCCGTCGCTTGCATCCGGCGACTCGCTCGCCGCCTACGCGCTCACGGAGGCCGGCTCCGGCTCGGACTCCGCGGCCATGCGCACGACCGCCCGCCGCGACGGCGACGAGTACGTCCTCGACGGCTCGAAGCGCTTCATCACGAACGCGTCCGTCGCGGGCCTGTACACCGTCTTCGCGAAGACCGACCCCGAGGCCGGCCACTCCGGGATCTCGGCCTTCGTGGTCGAGGCGGCCACGCCGGGCTTCGAGGTCGCGCGCCTCGAGCCGAAGCTGGGAATCTCCGGCTCGACCACGGGCGAGCTGACCTTCGACGGCGCGCGCGTCACCGCCGCGAACCTGCTCGGGGAGGAGGGCGAGGGCTTCAAGATCGCGATGCGGATCCTCGACCGCTCGCGGCCGGGGGTCGCCGCGCAAGGGCTCGGAATCGCGCAGGGCGCGACCGACTATGCGCTCGAGTACGCGCGTACGCGGGAGACGATGGGGAAGCCGATCGCCGAGCACCAGCTGATCGCGGCCAAGCTCGCGGACATGGAGACGCGCACGGAGGCAGCGCGCGGGCTCCTCTACCGCTTCGGGCGGATGGTCGACGAGGGCGCGTCCGACGCGGAGCTGACGAAGGCCTCCGCGATGGCGAAGCTCTCCTGCACGGACACGGCCATGTGGGTCACGACCGAGGCCGTCCAGGTGCTGGGCGGCTACGGCTACATCAAGGAGTACCCGGTCGAGCGCATGATGCGCGACGCGAAGATCACGCAGATCTACGAGGGCACGAACGAGATCCAGCGGCTCGTGATCGCGCGCGAGATGCTGAAGGAGAACAGGGCGTTCCTGCTCGCCGGCGTCTCCTGAGGGCCCTCGGCGCTTACCCCTCGAAGTGGATCCAGAGGCTCGCGATCCCCGCGAGCAGGACCACGAGCACGGGCCAGAGCGCTGCACCCTCGAGACCCGCCACGGCTAGCGCGGCGGCCACCAGCGAGCAGGCTGCGACACCCCACGCCAGCACGTTGATCAGCCGGCGGCGCCTGGGGGACAGAGTGTGGGAAGAGCCGATGCCGAGCGCGAAGACGAACCAGCCGAAGGCGAGGCCGGCGAAGACGCCGCTCGCACCGAGCACGACGAGGCCGAAGCTCAGGACCCCCGCGACGACGAAGCCGAGGAAGAGGTACGCGGTACGGCGGCGATCGGAGTCGAGCAGCCGCCTGCCCTCGCGCGTCGTGAGGATCACGAGGTTCATGACGGGTTCGGCGCTCCAGGTGACGAGGAGCAGCACGCCGGCGACGCCGAGCAGGGCGTAGCCCACCGGGTGGTCCCGGAGTCCGACCACACGGAGCGCGATCCCGAGAATGACCGGGCTCAAGGTAATCGCGAGCTGAGCCCCCCGCGGAAGGCGCTCCTGCCAGAGCGAGAAGCGCAGGAGCGCGCCGTAGACGGGATTGCGGGCCTTCAGCGACTCGACGAGCAGCATGCGGGCCGCGTCGTCGCTCGGGTCGAGGCGCAACGCTTCGCGAAATCGAGCTTCGGCCTCGCGCCTGTCTCCGCGGGCAAGCGCGGCGAAGCCGGCAAACGAGTGGATGACATCCCCGCCGGGATCGAGCGCGAGTGCCGTCCGAGACGCTTCGCGTGCCTCGTCGTGCCGGCCGACCTGCGCGAGCGACGATGCGAGAATCGCGGCGGCCTCCGCGTTCTCGGGATCGAGCTCTTGCGCCCGCCTCGCCTGCTCGATCGCCTCCTCGTTGCGGCCCTGGGCCGCGAGGAGCCAGGCGTACGCCGCGACGTACGACGGCCACGTCGGCGCCAGCGTGAGCGCCGCGCGGATCGACCGTTCGGCGAGAACGTGGTCTCCTGCCTCCGCCGCGGCGAGCGCGGCGATGAAATGGCCGTCCGGGTCCTCGGGATCGAGGGACACCGCGGTCTGAGCTGCCGCAAGCGCCTCGCCGGGTCGGCTCAGGGCGACGAGCGCGCTGGCGATCAGCACGTAGGTCTCGGGATCGTCCGGGTCGTCGGCGATCGCGGCCCGCAGTTCGCGCTCCGCGTCGGCGGGCCTCCCGATCTCCAGCAGCGCCGCGGCGCGTTCCTGCGCCTGCTCCACGATCTCGCTCACGGCCCCGTCTCCAGGTCGCCGAGTTCGTCAGGGGGGACGGTGCTCAGCGCAGCCTGACCGAGAACCGCTTCGTGAACCGCTTGCCGCCTGTGGTGAAGGACACCGAGCCCTTCAGCGTCTTTCCCTTCGCGGCGCGTGGTGTCCGGTAGACGCACTTCGCCGCTCCCGCCGCGGCGCGCGGCTTGCCCTTGACCTTCGCCCTTCCGATCGTGCCTGCGCACGTGACCTTGGTCGGCTTCACGCCTGCTCCGCCTGCGGTCACCCGTACGCTCGCCGTGACCGAGGAGCCCGCCCTCGGCTTCGCCGGCGCGAGCTTCGCGACGCCCGCAACCGTTGCAGGGGCACGCGGCGTCACCGCGTTCGACAAGCTCGCGCCGCTGACTCCGATCGCGTTCCGCGCTGCGACGCCGAACACGTACCTCTTCCCGTTGGCGAGGCCTGTCACGACGGCCCTGGTCACATTCCCGAGCTGGATCTCGGGCCAAGTGGTCGGGCCGCGCGGCGTCAAGACATAGCCGGTGACCGGGCTGCCGCCATCGAGGGTCGGGGCCGACCAGACGATGGTGGCCCGTCCGTTGCCGGCGGTCGCGCGGATGTCCATCGGCGAGGCCGGGAGGCCACGCGGCGTCACCGCGCTCGAAGGCGCCGACGCGGGACCGTCGCCAAGCGCGTTTCTCGCCCGAACCGTGAACGTGTACTCGGTGCCTGAGACGAGGTTGCTGATCAACGTCTCCGCCGTGTTTCCGACCTGCGTCGGAGTTTGCGGCGCGGTGCCGATGAAGGGCGTCACGACGTAGCCCGTGACCGGGCTGCCGCCATCCGACGCGGGGGGAGCCCACGAGACGGTCGCACGGGCGTCGCCCGGCGTCGCGGTCGCGTTCGTCGGCGCTTCGGGGACCGTCTGCAGGAGCTGATGCGATTCGCGGAGGTTGAGGCGACCGCCGGTCACCGTCTTCCCGGCGAAGGCCGGCTTCGCGTCGACGCCGGCGAGGAGCGCGCTCTTGATCTGCGGCATCGTCGCCAGCGGCCGCCTCGCCTTCAGGCTCGCGGCGGCGCCGGCCACGTGCGGCGTCGCCATCGACGTCCCGTCGAGGAACACGTGGCCGTAGGCGCTTCCAGGGCTCGACGCGCAGAAGACGGTGACGTCGTCGATGTCCGCGCCCTCCCCCGTGGGCTCGACCCCGTCACTCAGGAGATGAAAGCGGATGCGCACGGTCTCCTCGCCGTCCCACGTGCTGATGTCGTCGGCGAAGGTGAACCACTCGCCGAGCGTCGTGCCCCACCAGCCCACGTGGATCGGCTGCCACGTTGCGCCGTCGTCGATCGATATCTCGGGCAGCAGGACGTCAGAGTCGAGGTTGTCGCCGACTTCGATCCGCATGGAGTAGGTGAGCACGCAGCCGGAGCTCCCGCTCAAGTCCAGCGTCTGGTTCAGCGTCGCGTGCGAGTCGGTGTCCGCCATATACGGCCCGCTCGGGCTGTCCGAGATGTGCCCGCTGGCGGCTCCCGCCGAGACCCAGTCCCAGGTGTTCGGCGTCCCGCCGAACGTCCACTGGCCGGCACCGGAGTCGAGCTCGTCGACGAACACGCGGGGAAGGAATGTGCTCAGAACGTTCGACCCGGGCGCGGCGAGGTCGACCGTCGTCGCCCCCCAGTTCGAGAAGCTCGACAGATCGTCGCCGCTCGTGCTGGAAGCGACGCAGATGACGTTTCCGTGCGTGTCGTTGCACGGGAACTGCGGGATGTCGTCGTTGTCCTCCGCGTGGTTTCCGGCGGCGAAGACGAAGAGCGTCCCCGGCGCGTTCGAGACCGCATCCGACACCGCTTGCGAGGGTTCGGGTCCGCCCAGGCTCGCGTTCACGACGTGCGCGCCCTTCTGGCCGGCGTACGCGAACGCCTTCGCGACGCCCCAGAACTCGCCGACGCCGTCCCGGTCCAGGACGCGAAGCGGCATGAGCCTCACGTCCCAGTTCACGCCTGCGACGCCGTACCCGTCGTTGCCCCGCGCCCCGATCGTCCCGGCGACGTGCGTGCCGTGGCCGTTCTCGTCGACGGGATCGTTGTCTCCCGAGCCCACCACGAGCTCGTTCCCCGTCACCCAGTCCCACCCACGCCGGTCGTCGACGTAGCCGTTGCCGTCGTCGTCGATCCCGTTCGTCTCTCTCCCTGCTCCGTTCTCGCCGGGATTCGCCCAGATGTTCGGCGCGAGGTCGGGATGCGCGTAGTGGATCCCGGAGTCGACGACCGCGACGACGACGCTCGAGCTGCCCGTCGTGAGATCCCACGCCTCGGCCGCGTCGATGTCGGCGTCTGCGGCGCCTGCGATTCCGCGGATCGTCTGGCCGGTGTTGTGCAGGCCCCAGAGCCGCTGCAGCTCGGGGTCGTTCGGCGTCGCTGTCGCTCGCCACCGGCCGTTCGGCTCGGCGTACTCGACGAGCGGGTGCCGCTCGTAGCGCGCGATCGCGTCGGCTGCGCTCTCGCCGGCGGGGATCTCGATCAGCTCCGCGCGGATGCCGGCCCTCGGAAGGTCGAGGCTGTCGGCCCGCTCGTGGCCGAGCGCGTCGACGAGGCTGGCGCGAGCGGCCGCCTTCGACGAGCGCTCGAACCCGACGATGATCGAGTCGACGTCCGCCGCCGGCGTCGCCCCGACCGCCGGGAACAGCCGCGGTGCGTGCTCGCGGGCTCCTCCGGAGCCGAGACCGACGACGAGGCTCAGGGCGAGGCAGGAGGACAGGGCCACGAGCCTCCACCCGATCGTCACTCGCTGCCGACGTCTCAGTTGCCGCATCCGCCCCATCGGCCTCCGCCGCATCGTCTGTCTGCCCCCCGAGCGGGACGCACCCTACGGGGACGCCTCGGGAGCGTCAACCTCGGAACCTGGACGCGGCGCTCTCGATGTCCGATCATGGCAGGCCATGAGGGGCGTTCTCGTGCTCGTCCTCGCAGCGGCGGTCGTGGCGGGCCCGGCCGGCGCCTCCTCGGAAGCTCCCGTCGCACGCACCCAGCTCGGGATCACCGGCGACCCCGCCCGCTTCGCGCGCCTTACGGGTCAGCGCTCGACGATCCGGCACAACTTCCTCGGCTGGCATCAGGGCAACCACCTGGGCCAGATCCTCGGGAACCTGCGCCCGATCCCGATGATCGCGATCAAGACCGGGGGCGTCATCACTCCCGCCGCCATCGCGAGCGGCCGCGGCGACGCGTTCCTCCTCCAGCTGAACCGCGCGGTGGCCGACTTCGGCGACCTCGTCTACGTGCGCCCGCTGCCCGAGATGAACGGGCACTGGAACGACTACTGCGCGTACAACCGCGACGGCTCACGCCGCGGGGCGCAGTACTCGACCGCGGCGTTCAAGAGAGCGTTTCGCCGGATCGCGATCTTCGCGCGCGGCGGCTCCGCGGCGAAGGTGAGCCAGAGGCTCCGCAAGGCGGGCGTGCCCGCGCCGGCGAATCTCGACCTGGCGCCGACAAAGGCTCGCATCGTGTGGAACCCGCAGGGCTACGGCGCTCCGGACGTTCGTGGGAACTCGGCGCAGGCGTACTACCCCGGCGACGGGTACGTGGACGTCGTCGCGAACGACCTCTACGACCAGGGCTTCAATGCAGCCTGGGACGCGAACGAGGCGCTGTACGCCGCGCACCGGAACAAGCCGTACGCACTCGCGGAATGGGGGCTGTGGGGGATCGACGACCCCGCCTTCGTCGAGCGCATGGCGGCGTTCGTCAAGAGCCACCGGGTCGAGTTCCTCGCCTACTTCAACAGCAAGCCGGGCGCGCTCTGGGACCTCCAGAGCAAGCCGCGCAGCCGGGCGGCCTACCGCCGCCTGATCACGCCGCTCAGGTCGCTGAACGAGGTTCAGCCGCGTCCGCAGCGGACGAGCGCGTCGAGACACGCCTCGACGAGCATGCGCAGCACCGGCTGGCGCCACGCGTTCACGAAGTCGGCGTGCGCGCTGTACTGGCCACCGGAGGCGAGGTAGAAGTCCGCGCCGCCGCCTCGCGACTGGTAGCGGTAGATCTGGGTCAGCTGCGGAACGGAGACGGGATGCGTCGACGGGCACGCCCCGCGGACCGGGTACGCCATGTGGCTCTTGTGGTCGACGCTGTCGAGCTGTCTCCCGTTCCAGCACGCCGGGAAGCGGACGTGCAGCCGCAGCCACGAGCCGCGGACGTTCGGGCACGTGGGAATCGCCGTCGACGGCTTCGTCCCCGAGGCAGCCCCGCAGGTCCACCAGGTGATCGCCATCCCCTGCGGCCGGTCGGCGGTCGCGTTCCCGGCGATCATGCGCAGGTTCGGCGGGAAGCTGCGGATCGGCGCGACCGTCACGCGGCGGTAGTAGATGGTCGCGGCCACCGGCGGGATCGCGGTCGTGCCCTGGAGGAGGGTCGGCACCCAGTACGCGGCGGTGTCCGACGGGCGTTCGCAGGTCGTTCCCGCCGCCCGCAGCGTCGGGAAGACGGAGGACGCGTTGGTCGACCTGCTGCCGACGAAGGAGTGGTCGTGGGACGCGCCCGGCCGGCCGAAGGCGACGATCGGGTCGTCGGGCAGTCGGTGGCTGAAGCGGCAGACCTCGATGAAGTTCACCCCGGCGAGCTCTGCCCGCGACGCGGGGATGCGGCCGCCTTCGCCGAGGCTGGGACCGTCGCCCGCGAGCGCCGCAGGGCCGATCGTGGCGGCGAGCACGACGACGAGTGCTCCGGCGGTTGCGAGGGCGAGCGCTCTCACCCCTGAGAGTCATTCACGGAGTCGTGGGCGTTCCTTGAGCGATCTGTGACGAGCGCGTAAGCATTCGGTCAAGACGTCCCGGCTGCCGCTCCGCGGGTAGGGTCGTCGCCGTGGAGTACCACCGCGGCCGGCTCCTCGACCACGTCCACCTGCGCGTCCGCGACCTCGAGTGGAGCCGCCGCTTCTACCAGGCGGCGCTCGGCGCGCTCGGACTCGAGATCCAGAGCGGCGAGGGCCACTTCTTCTCGGACGAGCTGTTCGTGAGCGCCGACGGACCGCCGACCCAGAACCTCCACCTCGCGTTTGCGGCCGAGGACGAGGAGGCGGTGAAGCGCTTCCACGCTGCCGCCGTCGCCGCGGGCGGGAAGGACAACGGCGCCCCCGGCGAGCGCGACTACCACCCGGGCTACTACGGGGCGTACGTCCTGGACCCGGACGGGAACAACGTCGAGGCCGTGTACCACGGCCCCGCGAAGCGCTCGGCCTCGTCGGTCGTGATTACGCCGCTCGAGTAAGGGGCTCACCGGGCGGCGAGGCGCGCGGGTAGCGCGCGCGGAGCCCGTCGACGTACTCCGCGAGCCGGTCGGCGATCGCGGTGTCGCCGATCTCGAGGACGTTTTCCGCGTTCCGCTCGCCCGAGCGGGAAAAGTTGAAGCTGCCGAGGAACGACGTGTCGTCCGCGACCACGACCTTCGCGTGCATGAAGTCGTGCACGGACTCGGGCGTCCACGGGACCGACGTCTTCCCGGCGAAGTCGCCGCCCTCGAGGACCCGGCGGAGCAGCGGGATCTTCCACTCGCTGACGCCGTTCGTCCGCCACTGCTCGAAGACCTGGTCGACCTGGGTGTCGTCGACGATGCCGGCGACCGGGCACCGCCCCTCGTTCACGACCTCGACGAGCGTCCCCAGGATCGGGCCCGACGTGAGGACGGGCGACGCGATCCGGATGCGCTCGGTCGCCTTCCCGAGGTGCTTCGCCACGCGGTGCGAGAGCGCCTCGCCGTGCTCCGGGCAGAACCAGGCGCGGACGCGCGCGCCGTCGAGCGTCTCGGGTCGCGGGTCGACCTCGCCCGAGCCCTCGACCGTGCCGCTTTCCCACAACTGGTTGAACGCGAGCGTGTACGCGTAGGAGATCTCGGGCGAGCGGAGGACGGCGATGACGTTCTCCTGCCTGGTCCACGAGTCGTCGGTCCAGTTCGTCGAGCCCGTCCAGACCGCCTTGCCGTCGCGTACCGCGAACTTGTGGTGCATGAGATCGGGGACCCCGGCGACGCCGCGGGTCGGGATCGGCAGCTGCTCGATCGCTTCAGGAGCAGTCTCGGGAGGAGGGGGGACCGCGATCGGCCCGGGGTGCGCGACGTTGTAGAGCAGGCGGATCTCGACGCCGCGCTGCGCCGCTGCGAGGAGCGACGCGAGCACGAGCCCGCCCGCGTCCGTCTCGAAGCGGACGTCGTAGACCGCGATGTCGAGGGTCGTCTCGGCGCGGCCGAGAAACGCGGCGATCCCGCGGGCGACCTCGGCGGCGCGCTGGCCTCCGTCCGTCAGCGTCGTGAGCTCGATCGCAGCCTCTGCGGCCTCCGCCGCCGCGGGCTCGGTCACGCCGTCGGCGCGGCGGTCTTCGCGGCGCGGAGCGAGGCCTTGTGGGCGCGCTTCTGCGCCTGGTACTCCGCGAGCGCCTCGTGCGAGTCGACGCCGCCGAGGCACGGGTAGCTCGGGACGAGCTCCTGCGCCGCCTCGATGCCGAATCGGAGCGCCAGCACGGACCCGAAGCCCGTGATCTTCATCTTCCCGAAGCCCGGCAGCGCGCCGATGCGCTTGCGGAGGTCGGCCGCGTCGGCTGCCTCTGTCCAGATGCGCTGCGCGTTGCCGCCGTACTCGTCCACCACGACCTGGCAGAGCTCCTGCACGCGCTGCGCCATCGCACGCGGGAAGCGATGGATCGCGGGACGCTCGCGGAACGCGTCCTCGAGCTGCTGCGGGTCCATGCCCGCGATCGCGCGGGCGTCGAGCGTCCCGATCCGGTGCTTGAGCCGGAGCGGGCCCTGGAACGCCTGCTGCACGGTGACCTGCTGGTCGATCGCGAAGCCGATGAGGAGCGCGAGCGGGTCGGTGGCGATGAGTTGGTTCGCCTCGTCCGAGTCCGTGAAGTAGAGCGCCTCGGGCATGGCTCGATTCTACGCTTCGGGGCGCTCCGTCTCCGCGTGCGATGCTCCGCGCGTGCAGGAGCTGCGCGTCGAGCACGACGGCGTCACGCTCGCCGGGAGCTACTCGCCGGCGGGAGAGACGGCGCTCGTCGCACTGCACGGTGCGGGAGAGGGAACTCGCGACGGAGAGCTCCACCGGCAGCTCTATGGGCACCTGCACGCGGTTCTTCCGCCGGCCGGCATCGGCGTCGTCACGTTCGACCGGCGCGGCGAGGGCGAGTCGACGGGCGACGCGTCCCGCGGGCGCTTCGACGTGCAGGTGCAGGACGCGCTCGCCGTGCTCGATGCCGTCGACGTCGAGCGGGTCGGTCTCTGGGGCTACAGCCAGGGCGGCTGGGTCGCGCCGCTCGCGGCGACGAGATCGGACCGCGTCGCGTTCCTCGTCCTCATCGCGTCGACCGGGGTGACGCCCTCCGAGCAGATGGTGTACGCGACCGCCGCGCAGCTTCGGCTCGCGGGCTACGGCGAGGACGTCGTGTCGACGGCGCTCGACCTGCGGCGGAGGTTCGAGGACCACGTGCACGGCATCGGGCGCGAGCACGAGGACGAGCTTCGGGCCGACCTCGTGTCGGCGCTCGACGAGGACTGGTTCGGGCAACTGTTCCTCCCACCGGTCACGCTCGACGAGGAGGGCTGCGCCCTCTGGATCGAGGAGATGGACTTCGACCCGCGGCCGGTGTTCGCGCAGGTGCGGGTGCCGGCGCTCGCGTTCTTCGGCGCAGCCGACTCGTGGACGCCGGTCGAGCCGAGCGTCGAGGCGTGGCGGGAAGCGCGGGGCGACGAGGTCGAGATCGTCGTTATCCCCGACGCCGAGCACGAGCTGACGTTGCCGGACGGCTCCCTGTCGGAGGAGTACGAGCGGAAGCTCGTCGACTGGCTCGCCGGTCTCGGTGGGGCTGCCGGATAATCGCCGCATGCCAGACGACGGCCGCGTTCTCGAGTTCCGGACGTATCGGCTGAAGGCCGGCACCGGGGCGCGGTTCCACCGGGCAGTCGTCGAAGAGTCGATGCCGATGCTCGAGCGCTGGGGCGTGGAGGTTGTCGCCTACGGGCCGTCGCTCGACGACGAAGACCTCTACTACCTCGTCCGGGCGTACGCGAGCCTCGACGAGCTGCGGGAGAGCCAGGACGCGTTCTACGGCAGCGACGAGTGGCGACAAGGGCCGCGCGAGGAGATCGTCTCGATGATCGAGGGCGACATCTCGGTCGTCGTGCCGGTCGGCGCGTTCGCCGTCTGACGGTCGCGCGCGGCGGCGGAATTCGTACCCGTAGTCCGGCCGTTACCCTGGCGGTATGGACTCCCTCGCGGCCTTCTCGCCGCCGACCCGCGCGTGGTTCGAGCGCGTGTTCGAGGAGCCGACGCCAGCGCAGGCGCTCGGCTGGCCCGCGATCGCGCGCGGCGGGAACGTCCTGATCCAGGCGCCGACCGGCTCCGGGAAGACGCTCGCGGCCTTCCTCATTGGGATCGACCGGCTGAACGAGTCGCCGGGGGAGGGGCTCCGGCTGCTCTACGTCTCGCCGCTCAAGGCGCTCAACTACGACATCGAGCGCAACCTGCGAAGCCCGCTCGCCGGCCTCGAGTCGAAGCTCGCCGTCGGCGTCCGCACCGGCGACACGCCCGCGGACGAGCGCCGGCGGATGCTGAAGACGCCGCCCGACATCCTCATCACCACCCCGGAGTCGCTCTTCCTGCTCCTGACCTCGCAGGCGCGCGAGACGCTGCGCGGGGTCGAGACCGTGATCCTCGACGAGGTGCACGCGGTCGCGGGGACGAAGCGCGGCTCGCACATGGCGCTCTCGCTCGAGCGGCTGGAGGAGCTCGTCGAGCGCCCGTTCCAGCGGATCGGGCTCTCGGCCACGCAGCGCCCGCTCGCCGAGATCGGCCGCTTCGTCGCCGGCACCGACCGCGAGATCGAGCTCGTCGACGCGGGATCGCGCAAGGAGCTCGACCTCGAGGTCGTCATCCCGATCGAGGACATGCGCGAGCTCGCCTCGACGGCCGACCTCTCCGTGCCTCCGATCGCCGACGGCGTGCAGATGGGCTCCGGCGTCGAGCAGTCGAGCCGCTCGATCTGGCCCTCGATCTACCCCGCGATCCTCGAGCTGGTGCGGCAACACCACTCGACGATCGTCTTCGTGAACAACCGCCGGCTTGCCGAGCGCCTCGCGCTCCGGCTGAACGAGCTCGCCGAGGAGGAGATCGCCCGCGCGCACCACGGCTCGCTCGCGCGCGAGCAGCGGTTCGTCGTCGAGGAGCTGCTGAAGGCGGGGCAAATCCCCTGTCTCGTCGCGACGTCGTCGCTCGAGCTCGGGATCGACATGGGCGCGGTCGACCTCGTCATCCAGGTCGAGAGCCCGAAGTCGGTCGCGCGCGGTCTGCAGCGGGTCGGGCGTGCGGGTCACGACCTGCACTCGGTCTCGCGCGGGCGCATCTTCCCGAAGTTCAGAGCGGACCTTCTGGAGTCCGCGGTCGTGGCGCAGGGCGATGCGCGAGGGCGCGATCGAGGAGACCAAGATCCCGAGGAACCCGCTCGACGTCCTCGCGCAGCAGATCGTCGCGATCTGCGCCGACGAGGAGGTCTCGGTCGCCGAGCTCCACGAGCTCGTGCGACGCGCGTATCCCTTCGCGGAGCTGTCGCGCGCGCAGCTCGAGAACGTCCTCGACATGCTCGCCGGCCGCTACCCGTCGGACGAGTTCGCCGAGCTGCGGCCGCGGATCGTCTGGGATCGGACTGCGGGCGTCGTTCGCGGCCGGACCGGCGCGCGGCGCCTCGCGGTCACGAACGCGGGGACGATCCCCGACCGCGGGCTCTTCGGCGTGCACCTCGTCGACGGCGGCGGGCGGGTCGGCGAGCTCGACGAGGAGATGGTGTACGAGGCGCGCGAGGGACAGACGTTCCTGCTCGGCGCCTCGACCTGGCGGATCGAGGACATCACGCGCGATCGCGTTCTCGTGTCGCCGGCGCCCGGGGTTCCCGGCGTCGCGCCCTTCTGGAAGGGCGAGGGAGTCGGGCGGCCCGCGGAGCTGGGGGAGAGGATCGGCCGCGCGACGCGCGAGCTCGTCGCGCTCGGTGACGATGCGGCCAGACGGATCGAGAGCGAGTACGGGCTCGACGCGCGGGCAGCGAAGAATCTCCTGACGTTCCTGCGCGAGCAGGAGGCGGCGACCGGCGTCGTCCCGTCCGACCGCTCGATCGTCGTCGAGCGGTTCCGTGACGAGATCGGCGACTGGCGCGTTTGCGTCCTCACGCCGTTCGGCGGCCGCGTGCACGCACCGTGGGGGCTGGCGCTCGCGGCACGGCTGCGCGACTCGCTCGACCTCGACGCGCACTCGCTCTGGTCCGACGACGGCATCGCGCTCCACTTCCCCGACGCGGATGCGCCGCCGCCGCTCGCCGACCTCTCGCTCGACCCGGACGAGGTCGAGGAGCTCGTCCTCGCCGAGCTCGCGCAGTCCGCGCTCTTCGGCGCCCGCTTCCGCGAGAACGCCTCGCGTGCGCTCCTCATCCCGCGCCGCCGCCCGGGGCAGCGGACGCCGCTCTGGCAGCAGCGACTGAAGGCGCAGTCGCTGCTCCAGGTCGCGCGCCGCTACCCGCAGTTCCCGATCGTGCTCGAGACCTACCGCGAGGTGCTCCAGGACGTCTTCGACCTGCCCGCGTTGAGGAAGATCCTGCGCGGGATCTCGACCCGCGAGCTCGACCTCGTCGAGGTGGAGACCGTCTCCGCGTCGCCGTTCGCGTCCTCGCTCCTCTTCGACTACGTCGCCACGTACATGTACGAGGACGACACGCCCGCCGAGGAGCGCCGCGCGCAGGCGCTGTCGCTCGACCGCGGGCTCCTGCGGGAGCTCATGGGGGTCGAGGAGCTGCGCGAGCTGCTCGACGCGGGCGCGATCGCCGACGTGGAGGCGTCGCTGCGGCGACCGGCACGAAACGCGGACGAGCTGCATGACTTGCTCCGGCGCGCGGGGCCGCTGGTCGGGGGCGAATACGACGCCGGCTTCGCGGAGACGCTGCTGCGCGAGCGGCGGGCGATCCGGGTGCGGCTCGGCGAGCGCGAGCTCGTCACTGCGGCCGAGGACGCGGGGCTCGTGCGCGACGCTTTCGGGGCGGTGCCTCCGGGCGGAGTCCCGCAGGCGTTCCTCGAGCCGGTTCCGGACGCGCTCTCCGTATTGCTCCGACGGCACGCCCGGACGAGTGGCCCGTTCACGACCGGTGAGGTCGCCTCGCGCTTCGGGCTCGAGCGGGAACGCGTCGAGTCGGAGCTGACTGCGCTCGAGCGGGACGAGCAGCTCGTGCGCGGGGAGCTCAGGCCGGGCGGCAGCGAGCGCGAGTGGTGCGATCCGGACGTGCTGCGGCGGATCCGGCGCGCGACGCTGGCGGTGCTCCGGCGCGAGGTCGAGCCCGCCGAGCAGGCGTCGTTCGGGCGCTTTCTTCCCGCGTGGCACGGGATCGGGCGGCGGCAGACGCTGCGCGAGGCCCTCGTCCCGCTGCAGGGGCTCGCGCTGCCGGTCTCGCTGTGGGAGAGCGACGTCCTGCCGAGGCGGGTGCCCGGCTACCGGCCGGTGGACATGGATGCGCTCTGCGCCTCGGGTGACGTCGTGTGGGTCGGCGCCGGCCTCGATCGGGTCGCGGCGTACTTCCGCGACGATGCTCGGCTGCTCGGGACGCCCGCGGGGGAAGCCCCACCGGAGGGTGATGCCCACGTCGCCGTGCGGGCGGCGCTCGCGCAGGGCGCGCTCTTCTGGGCCGACCTCGTGAGCGCGGCCGAGCTGGACTCCGGCGACGCGCTCGCCGCCCTCTGGGATCTCGTGTGGGCGGGCGAGGTGACGAACGACTCGTGGGCGCCGCTCCGTGCTTCGCGGCGGTACGAGGCGCCGCGTCCCGAGCGCGGCCGGCGGAGGTTCATGCGCTCGCGGGCGGCGGCGCCGTCGCCGACGCAGGGCCGCTGGTCGCTCACCGCGCGGTTGTTCTCGCAAGAGGCGGGGCGCGATCGCCGCGCGCTTGCCGAGCTCCTGCTCGAGCGGCAGGGGATCGTGACGCGGGACGGCGTGCGCGGCGAGGGGATTCGCGGGGGGTACGGAGCCGTGTATTCGGAGCTGCGCGCACTCGAGACGCTGGGTGTGTGCCGGCGCGGGTACTTCGTCGAAGGGCTCGGCGGTGCGCAGTTCGCGCTGCCCGGGGCGGTGGAGCGGCTGCGCGAGCTGCGTTCGGAGGATGCGGCCGAGGCGCTCGTGCTGGCGGCGGCCGATCCGGCGCAGCCGTACGGGGCGGCGCTTCCGTGGCCCCGGCGCGCGGGTGCTCGCGCGGCGCGCGTCGCGGGAGCCTGGGTGGTGCTGCTGGGCGGCGAGGCGGTGCTCTTCGTCGAGCGCGGCGGGCGGTCGCTCGTTCCGCTGCGCGAGCCTTCGCCGGAGTGGCTGCGCCCGGCGATCGAGGCGCTCGTCGCGCACGTGCGCGCCGGTGGGGCGAAGCGGCTCGCGGTCGAACGCTTCGACGGCGTGCCGGTCGTCGAGTCGGACGCGATGGCGCTCCTCGTCGAGTCCGGCTTCCTCGCCGGGCCGCGCCGCGCGGTGCTGCGACCGTAGCCCCCAGTCGGAGAGAGGAGAGGCGCCGTCGGGGGCGTACGGGAACCTGTGCCCATGCGCGCGCCCCATCTCTATCCACTGCTCCGGGGCTTCGTCCTCGGCGCGTTCGTGGTGCTCGGCCGCGAGCTCGAGGAGGGCGCGGAGCTTCCGTTCGCGTTCGAGGAGCACGTCCAGCGGCGCGGGCCGACGCTGTACGAGCTGCATCCGCTCGTGCGGGCGTTCATCGAGGAGCGGGAACCGCTGCTGCGCGGCCGGGATGATGCGACGCTCGCCATCGAGGAGCTTCGGCGCGAGCCCGCGGCCGCGATCTTCGCGCGGGCACATGCGGGCCCGCGCGCGACCGAGGAGCAGGCGCTCTTCCGGACGGTTCTGCTCGGCCTCCTGATCGTGACCGCGGAATCGTGCGGCGGGTTCGACTGGGACGACGAGGCGTTCGAGCGCGCCTACGCGGCGCTCGAGTCCTCGCTCTTCGGCGAGCGTCGGCAGTACATGGTCGTCGCGCCGCTCGTCGGGCTGTCTGTCGCGAAGCCGATCGAGCTCGGGCCCGGTCTCGCAGTACGCCTCTCCGCACCCGGCGAGCTTTCGACGCACTGGCCCGAGTCGCGCGGCCTGCTCCCGCCGGGATTCGGGAGCGAGCCCGACCGCTACTGCATGCTCGAGCTGAGGGCCGAGCTCGATGCGGGAGACGAAGCTCCGGACGCACCCGCCGAGATCGCGGACGCGGTCAGCGCGATCAGGTTGACCACGGCAGCCGCGCTCGCGGCCGGTCCCGTCCTGTTCGAAACCCTCGACGGGCGCCCGTTCGGCATCCGGCCGGTGCTCCCGATCGCCGCCACGCAGCCGCCCGGCGAGCCGTCGCGGCTCGACACCTTCCGCACGCCCATCGCCGTCGAGGTGCTCGCGGCCCTCGGGCTCGCGGACGGCGACCCGTCGCTGTCCGAGGCGCTCGACCGCTGGGAGCTCTCGCTCTTCCAGAACGAGCCCTTCCGCGCCGAGCAGCTTCGGGCGGCGCTGTCGGCGCTGCTGGGCGAGACCTGGCCTCTGCGCTGCTCCGTGCTGTTGGCGGAGGACGGCGCGGCTCGCGAGGAGCTCTATGCGCAGCTCGGCGCGCTCGCCGGCGGCGAGCCTGCGGGGGCGGGCGTTACGGATGCCGTCCGCCGGGCGCTCGTTGCGGTGCTTCGCGGCGGGAACCGGGCCGATCTCGTGCACGACCTCGACCGCGAGCTCCTCGGGTTGCCGAGACGCTCTGCCGCCGCCTGGGCGCAGGCGGTCTGAGCCGGCTTCGCGGGCTCCCGCTCACGACACGAACCCGGCACGAAGTCGTTACCCGCGTGCGAGCGTTGCCCGGCTACGGTCATCTCATGGACGAGGCGCGGGCGGTGCTGGAGAGGCTGGAGCGAATCGAGGCGCTCGACCGGGCGGGCGCTGACCGGCCGGCGCTCCTGACGGAGCTCCGGGCGCTCCTCGTCGACGCCGAGGCGTGGTCGAAGGTCGAAGGAGGTGATGCCGGAGAGTGCGCGGTCGAGACCCTGCGGTCGGCGCTTGCTCGTGACAGAATCGCCGTGTGAGCTCGGGCAGTGTGACCTCCACCAGTGCGGTCTTGCACTGGGACGACGTGCGAACCTGGCGTGGTGAGCGCGGTCACATCGCGGGAACGTGGCGAAGCCTCACCGGGCGTGCGTCGCAGACCGTCGGGGTCAAGCGAATCGAGATCGACGCCGGGATGTGGGCGACGCCGTTGCACCTCGAGGGCGCCGAGGAGGAGATCTTCTATGTGCTCGGCGGGAGCGGGGTCTCCGTTCAGTGGGAGGGCGAGGAGACGCTCGGGCACGAGGTCCGAGCCGGCGATTGCGTCGTGCATCTCGCGCTCGAGAACGCCCACACGCTGCAGGCGGGCGACGACGGGCTCGACGTGCTCGCGTTCGGGCAGCGCACGTACGCGCCAGGGGCGACGTGGCTGCCTCGGGCGGGCGTCGCGTGGCTCGGTGAGACCTGGGCGCCGGTCGGCGCCGAGGAGGACCACCCCTGGACGCGTGAGGCCGCCGCCGGGCCGCCCGAGATCGCGGAGCTCTCACCGCGACCGTCGAACATCGTCCACGTCGACGACGTCGATCCGGTCGAGCGAGACGGGGCAACGGTCGGGAGGCGCATCCGCCGGCTGAGCAAGGCGGCCGGGTCGCAGCGGACCGGGCTCAGCCTCTGCGAGGTGCTCCCGGGGAAGCTCAACAACGCACCGCACTGCCACTTCGCCGACGAGGAGATCTTCGTCGTGCTCGACGGAGAGGGTCACCTCCTGCTCTGGGCGGACGACGGCGTCGTGGAGCACCCGGTCCGGCGAGGCTCCGTGGTCGCGCGTCCACCCGGGACCGGTGTCGCGCATGCCTTCCGCGCCGGGGACGAGGCCCTCTCCCTCCTCATGTACGGGACGCGGGAGCCGCACGACATCTGCTTCTACCCCCGCTCGGGCAGGCTTGCCCTCTCCGGCCTGGGCATGATCGCGCGCATCGAGCGCAGCAACGACCCCTGGGACGACGAGGACTAGTTCCTCGACACATCGTCAGTCAGCCCGAGCGCCCCTTCGATCTCTCCGGTCGCATGGCAGTGCGTGTCGCGGTACGGGCCGCAGACCGTCTACGAGCCGAGGGGTCGGCTACCGTTGATCCGCCACGCACCGTGGCTTGAAGGAGTTTCGCCGATGGACTTGAAGGTGAGGCGGTCATGGGGCTCTCACGCATCCTGCCTCGGTCGCAGCCGCGGCTCGAACCCGTCGCCGACGAGCACGGGCCCGAGCCAGAGCCGGGAGTCGAGCCCGGACCTGAGCCCGACCTCGAGGCCGCTCCCGGGCCCGGTGAGCCGATCGAGCCCCAGCCCGCAGAGCCAGACGAAGAGCAGAGCGCCCACCTCCGTGCAGTCCCGCCTGCTGGCCCCTCCGGCGGCCCGTCCGCCAACCCGTCCGCCGACGACGAGCTGCCGCATGTTCCCAGGGAGCGGGTGATGGCGAACGTCATCGTGTTCGCGAATCAGAAGGGCGGCGTCGCGAAGACGACCACGACCCTGAATCTCGGCGTCGCGCTGCGCGAGCTCGGGCACAACGTCCTGGTCATCGACCTCGACCCCCAGGGCAACCTCACCATGAGCCAGGGGATGAACCCGGACGCCATCGAGCGCTCGATGTTCGACGTTCTCGTCCATCGCGTCCCGATCTCGGACGTCATCCACACGGTCGAGGTCGACATCGCCGTCGCCTCGATCGACCTCGCTGGCGCCGAGCTCGCCCTCTCTGCGCTGATCGGCCGCGAGCGCGCGCTCGACAAGGCTCTCGTCGAGGTCCGCCCGAAGTACGACTACATCCTCATCGACACGCCGCCGTCCCTCGGGCTGCTGACGATCAATGCGTTCGTCGCCGCCGACGGCGTGATCGTCCCGGTCCAGTGCGAGTACCTCTCGCTGCGCGGCCTGGTCCAGCTCGAGAACACGCTGGCCATGGTGCGTGAGAACCTCAATCCGGGCGTCCGCGTCCAGGGCATCGTTCCGACGATGTACGACGGCAGGACGCTCCACGCGCGCGAGGCGATCGAGATTCTCGAGGAGCACTTCGGCGACCTCGTCTACGACACGCGCATCCGCAAGACCATCCGCTATGCCGAGGCGCCCGTGAAGGGGAGCTCCGTGCTGCGCTACGACCCCACGGGCCCGGCGGCGCAGGCGTACCGCGACCTGGCGAAGGAGGTTCTCGATGGCGCGAAAGCGCGCGAGCATGCGTGAGGGCCCGCTCGCGGAGCTCTTCCGCAAGACGGAGGCTGCCCAGCGCCAGCAGGAGGCGCCTGCGGAGGAGCCCGCTCAGCCCCCGGAGATCTCCGAGGAGGACGCCCGCCGCAGCCAGGCTGCGCTCGAGGAGACGGTCGAGCACGTCCACGACTTCGCCGAGCCGGAGCCGCCTGCGCCGACTCCGATCCGGGCCGCGGAACCGGCTGCGACGACTGCCGCTCCGGCGCCCGCTGAGATCCCCGAGCCGGAGTACCCGGAGCCCGATGTTCCGAGCGAGGCCGACGCCTCCCGCGCCGCAGCGCGCTACTTCCAGACGATTCTCGAGCCCGCGCCGCGTCTCCACCGCGTGCCGCCGCCGAAGGGCGCCGCGTACATCGCGGCGATCCGCGTCGTCGGCGTCGGCGGCGCCGGGCTGAACGCGCTCCACCGCATGATGGACGCCGGCATCGCGCAGGTGGACTTCATCGCCGTCAACACCGACCTGCAAGCGCTCGCCATCTCGGACGCGCCCGTGAAGATCTCGATCGGCGAGGGAGTGACGCACGGCCTCGGCTCCGGCGCTGACCCCTCGGTCGGCCGCAAGGCCGCCGAGGATGCCGCCGACCAGCTTCGAACAGCGCTCCGCGGCTCGGACATGGTCTTCGTGACCGCCGGCGAAGGCGGGGGCACGGGGACCGGCGCCGCGCCCGTGGTCGCCAGGGTCGCGCGCGAGGTCGGCGCGCTCACCGTCGGCATCGTGACGACGCCGTTCCGCTTCGAGGGCACGCGCCGGCGCTCCGCCGCCGAGCGAGGAGTCGAGGAGCTCCGCGCCGCGTGCGACACGGTCATCGTCATCCCGAACGACCGGCTGCTCGAGGTGCTCGACCGTGGGACCTCGATGGTCGACGCGTTCCGGATCGCGGATGACGTCCTGCGCCAGGGCGTGCAGGGGATCTGCGACCTGATCACGACCCCCGGGCTGATCAACCTCGACTTCGCCGACGTCCGCACCGTGATGCAGGAGGCGGGCGCTGCGCTCATGGGCATCGGCTACGCGACCGGGCCGAACCGCGCCCGCGAGGCCGCCGAGCGCGCCCTCGGCTCGCCGCTGATCGACGCGGAGATCGTCAGTGCGCGCGGCATCCTGCTCTCGATCGCGGGCGGCGACGACCTCTCGCTCGTCGAGGTGAACGACGCGGCCGAGGTCATCCGCGCGACCGCCACCGACGACACGAACATCATCTTCGGAGCGACCGTGGACCCGCGCCTCACTGGGTCGGTCTGGGTGACGGTCGTCGCGACGGGCCTCGGCGCGCCGCGCCGCGTCCGGGCGGGCCGTCCTGCGTTCGAGGACCGCGCCCCGAGAGCAGACGACGACGAGTTGCCGGCCTTCCTGAACTCGCACTGAGACGACAGCGCGGCCGGGCGCCAAGCCGCGACTTGGCGCGCTTTTGTCACACGTCGTATCCCATGTGTGACGGTTTCACCGTTACGCTTGAAAGCGGGTGGTGGGCCGGGGTGCCCCTACCAAAGGCCGCAATTTGCGTGCCTCTCCGAAGAGCCCGCGCGCTCGACCGAAGCCGAGTCGCGAGCACATCCGGCGATCGAAGCCCCGATACCCTCCCGCGATGCGAGGCGCGATCGCAGCCGGGCATCCGCTCACCGCCGAGGCTGGCAGGCGGATACTCGAGGCAGGCGGCAACGCGGTCGACGCGCTGCTCGCAGCGGCCTTCACCGCGTTCGTGACGGAAGGGCCGCTGACCGGGCCCGCCGGCGGCGGGCTCCTGCTCGTCCACACGCCGGGCGGCGGGACGGCGCTCCTCGACTGCTTCTTCGCCGTGCCGAGCCGGCCGGTCGGGGAGATGGACGAGGTCGTCATCGACTTCGCCGACTCCGGCACCCAGGTCTTCCATATCGGCGAGGGATCGGTCGCCGTCCCGGGGCTCCTCGCCGGGCTCGAGGAGGCGCACCGGCGGTTCGCGAGCCGGGAGTGGGGTGCCCTCGTCGCGCCCGCGCTCGAGGTTGCGAGGGTGGGGGTCGACTGTGACGAGCCTCGCGCGTTCCTGCACGGGATTCTCCACGGAGTCCTGCTTCGCGAGGAGGGCGGGCGGAGGCTCTACGGCAACCCGGAGCGAGTCGAGACCGCCGACCTCTGCGCGACCCTGGAGAGCATCCGCGACACGGGGGCCGCCGCCGTCGCCGACCTCCTCCCGGAGCTCGCCCACGACATCGCGGCGTACGAGGTCGCCGAGCGGACGCCGCTCGAGGCGCACGTCGCTCGGGCATCGCGTGCTGACACCGCCCGCGCCCTCGCGCGGCGGCCGGATCGTCGTCGAGATCCTCGAGCTGCTCGCGGCCGCCGACGACCCGTCGCTGCACGACGAGGCCAAGGCGATGCAGAGCGCGTACGGCTCCTCGGGGCCGGGCCCGCTCACGGGGACGACACACATCTCGGTGATCGACGCATCGGGAACGACGGCGGCGCTGTCGTCGACGCTCGGATCGGGCTCGGGTGTGTTCCGCGGCGGCGCGCAGCTGAACAACATGCTGGGTGAGCTGGACGTCATCGGACACGAGCCGCGGACACCGGGAACCCGGCTTCCTACGATGCTGGCGCCGACCCTCGTGCTCGACGACGAGCGTCCGCGGCTCGCGCTCGGCAGCGCCGGGTCCGTGCGGCTCGCGGGCGCGATCGCGCAGGTCGCGTGGCGCGTGCTCGCCGGCGAACCCGTGCGCGAGGCGATCGACGGTCCGCGTATGCACGTGGACGGCACGACGCTCAATCTCGAGGGCGGCTGGGAAGAGAACGAGGTCCGGCCCCTCGCGGAGGACTGGGAGGTCGTGCGCTGGCTCGGCCGCAATCTCTATTTCGGCGGGGTGCAGGCGGTCGAGTTGCGCGCGGACGGCACGCTCGCCGCTGCCGGCGACCCGCGCCGCGGCGGGGCCGGGGTCGTGGTCGGATGATCCAGGTCCGCAAGGCCGAGCCGGGCGACGCTGCCGCGCTCGTCACCCTCGCGGAGGCAGTCGGCGGCGAGGACGAGCGCTGGATCCTCTCGAGCGACACCTGGCGGACGATCGCGGACGAGCGACGCTACGTCAGAAGCGTCTTCCGCCACCCCGACGCGGCGGTGTTCGTCGCCGAGGAGGACGGTCAGGTGCTGGCGCGGCTGTCGCTCGCGCGCGACCCGCATCCGGCGAGCCGCCACGTCGCCGACCTCGGGCTGATGGTCGCGGCCGAGCACCGCCGGCGAGGCGTCGGGAGGTTGCTGCTGGACGCAGCGGTCGACTGGGCGCGGATATCGGGCGTCACGAAGCTCGAGCTCCACGTGTTCCCCTGGAACGAGCCGGCCCTCCGCCTGTACGAGGCGTTCGGGTTCGAGCGCGAGGGCCTCCGCAAGCGGCACTACGAACGCGAGGGCGAGTACGTCGACGCCATTCTCATGGCGCTCCTGCTCGAGTAGCCCCGCGGCCCGAGTTGCGCTCGTGAGTCATGCCGTCGCGCGGATTTGGCACGAAGCCGTCACCCACCCGTGAGCGCTTCACCGCTAGCGTGTCTCCAGGGACACGGGAGTGCCCCTGGGGGTACGTGGGGAGCGTTCTGCGCGGAGCGTGTGGGAGGAGTGCCCGGACGAGAGAACCCGCGTGCTCAGCCGCGTGGACGCGCCACTCTCGCCGACGAGCGCGCGCGAACGGGGACCGGCGCAGGGCGCTCGAGGGCCGCGATGCTGAAGAGCAGCCGGTAGGTGAGGCGACCTCGCGCGCGCGGGCTGCGCGTGGCGAGGAGACGGTCGAGCAGGCGCATCGTCCCGCGTCCTCAGTCCGCTCCGCCGCGGATCGGCACGATCTGCGCTCCGCTCTCGACTGGGCTCTCCACTGGCGTCTCCACGGGCTCGGTGTACCCCTCCTGTGCGCTTTCCAGTCGCTGGAGCCGCCACTCGACACGCGAGGCGAGCCGCTCGAGCTGGGTCAGGACCGCCTCGCGGTTCTCGCGCGCGGCGGCCTCGGCGTGCTCCATGCGCAGCTCGACGGCACGGAGCTCGAGCCGGAAGCGTCCGTCTCCCGTGAGCGGCACGTCCGAGTCCGGAATGATCGTGATCGGACCTGCCAGCTCGACCGCCTCGAGCCGACGGGCCAGCTCGTCGAGCCGCGCCCCTGCGTCGCGGACACCCGCCAGAGCCGCAAGCTCCTTCTCGCCGGACACGACCCTCAGCCGCAGGCCGTCGACGTACGCACGGAGCTGGGCCACGCTGTCGTCCGGCGTGCCGGCCGCGGCGCCGCGGCGGCGCTCTGAGGCGCCGACTCAACACGCGCGAGCTTCGCGGACACGTCCGCGAGCCGCTCCGAGAGCGACGCCCGCTCGACCGCCCACGTCTCCGCCGCGCCCGCGATCTCGGATGCGGCTGCGGCGCGTTCGCGCTCCGACACATCGAGCCGCGCGGCGAGCGCGGCGACGAGGCTCTCCGTCTCGTGGCGGCGAGAGTCGTGTCCCGCAGCGTCGATCCCGTCGAGTCGCCGAGCGAGGGACTCGAGCTCGGCTGTCCAGACGACGTTGGCCCGCGCGAGCTCGGACGCGACCGCGGCCTCCCTGCGCTCGATGTCCTCGAGCCGGCTCGAGAGGTCGGCAATCCGCTCTGTGGATTCGTCGCCGTCGGTCGCGACCACGTCGGCGACTCGCGCGGCAAGGCCGTGGAGCTGCGCCTGGACGGTGGCGCGCTCGGAGTCGAGCGCGTGCGACACGCGGGCGAGCTCCGACGCGGCGTCGTCACGGGCGGCCTCGACCTCGTCGAGGCGTGTCCGGAGCTCGCCGAGCTCGGGGCCGAGACTTCCGCTTGCCGCCGTCGCCTCCGCGTGTGCGGTCGCCAGCCGTTCGAGCTGGCGACGCACCCAGTCGCGCTCCTCGAGCCATACCTCGTCAGCGCGCCGGAGCTGGGCGGACGCGGCGTCGCGCTCCTGTTCGACGGAGTCGAGCCTGGTCGACAGCTTCTCGAGCGCGTCCTCGAGCTCGGTCGTCCGCGACGCGGAGGCTGCGGCGCCGGAAGCGGCGTCCGCGGCAACTTCCTCGAGCTTCGACGCGACGGAGGACGCCGTCTTGGCCAGCTCCTCGAGGCGGGCGTCGAGCTCCGGGTCGCGCACCCGTGGGTCGGGCAGCGCCTCCAGCTCGGCTCGTAGCGCGCCCACGACCGAGTCGACGTGCGCGCGCTGCGCGTCGAGCTCGCCATGGAGCGACGCGAGGTCGCGATCTCGACTTTCGAGGTCGCGCAGCCCTGTTTCGACATCCGCCGCCACGGCCATGAGTCGCCGGTCGACCGCATCGACCCTGCCGCCGAGCTCCGCTGCCCGGTCGTCGAGCGCCGTCGCCGTGGCCTCGGGAAGCGTCTCGAGCGCGGCGACCTGTGTCGCGAGCCCCCCGAGTGCGCGCTGCATCTCGGTCACGACGGAGCCGACGCGCGAGTAGGCCTCGTCGATCCGTGAACGCAGCGCGGTTGCCTCCTGCTCGCGAGCTGCGAGCCCGCCGTTCGTCGCGGCCAGCGCGGCGTCGAGCGCGTCGAGCTGCTGCAAGAGGTCGCCGTCCCGGTTCAGCCGCCGGAGCTCGACGCTCAGGCCTTCGACCTGGGAGGCGCCGTGATCGAGCCTCTCGCGGAGGACCGCGAGGTCGCCCTCGCGGCGGCCGAGCGTCGCCGCGGCGGCCGAGACCGTGGCGGATATGGAGTCGACCCGATCGGCCAGGAGCCGGACTCGGCTGCCGAGCTCGTCGACGCGCGAGTCCGACGCGCGCAGCGGACGCTGTGCAGCGACGGCGTCGATCATGCTCCGGAGCCTCGCGATCTCGCGCGCGTCGACTCCGCGGCTGCCCGTGTCGCCGCCGAGCGCCTCGATCCGCTTGCCCGCGTCCGCGAGCTCCCGTCGCAGCGCGGCGATCTCGCCGTCCTTCGCGGCCAGGCCGGCTGCGGTCTGAGAGACCGTCGAGGCGAGCGTCTCGAACCGGTCGGCGAGCACGGCGACGTTATCGGTGACGCGCTTCTCGAGCTTCGGGTCGTGCTTCGAGAGCGCCTCGATGGCCTTGCGCAGCTCCTTCGCAGTCTTCTCGTCCCCGGTCGCGACCTCGGTCGCGCGCACGCGCGCCTCGATGTCGCTCATCCAGGTCGCGAGCGAGTCGACGCGCTCGTCGAGGCCGCCGTTGTCGCTGCCGGTGTGCCTCAGCTCAGGGGGATCCATTGGCGGCTCCGTTGCGATCTCGGGGCAGGGTCGCTCTGCGTCCCCTCGACGCGGGCCGCGCAAAGACCACGAGACCGGCTGCCATGCTCAGAACGCCTATCGGAGCGACGCCCCGGCCGCTCGCTCACCCGTCTCAGGGACTGACGGCGCGGGCAGTTTTGCCCGCAGCCGACGGAAGTCGGCCGTGTACGCCGATCCGAGTCTTCGCCACGACGGAGACTCGCCTGCATGCCGATCCGGGCGGCCGCCGACGGAAAGTCGACGCGAAGTCGTCACCCACGCGTTCGCGATTCACCGATAGCGTGTCTTCAGGGACACGGGAGTGCCCCTGGGGGCGCGTGGGGATGTGTGCGCGTTGGGGGCTGCGCTCGGCCGGGACGGCCGCGAACCTCCGCGCTCGCCTCGGCTACGACGCTGTCAGTCGCCCGGCTTCCAGGAGAGGATCGCGAGCCGCTGCTCGAGCGTCTGCGGGCATCCGGGGCCTCGCGTGGAGGCGATTCGCTCCAGCGCCGCAGCAGGCTCGAGCCCGTGCCGGACGAGCCAGCAACCCACGACGACGCCGGTCCGCCCGCACCCGGCCCAGCAGTGGAGGTAGACCACACCGCCTGCCTCGAGCTCCTCGTCGATCGCGTCCAGCGTCGCCACCAGCTCCGCGCGCGGCGGGACTGAGAGGTCGCGCACGGGCGTCGACACGCGGCGCGCGGGGGCGTGGACGAGGTGCGCGTACGGTTCCAGCTCGCCGTCTTCGGTCAGGTCGACGAAGAGCGTGACGCCCTGTCCGACGAGGTCGGTCACCGCCTGCTCGGCCTCCTCGAGACCGAACGCGCTCGGATGCCGGCCCGCGACGAGTCCTGGGCGGATGGCCGTGGGCGGTCGCATCGTCGGTGGAGTCTGCCCAACGGGTGAATGTCGGGCGCGGTGGGTGGCTGGAGCTGGGACGCATCGCGTGCAAGCCGCTTCGCGGCTACCCCGTCCGAGGGACCCGCCTCAAGTCGGCCGATCGGGCGTGCCGATAGCGGACCCGTGGCACGCCTCGAGACCCCAACCTACGCGTTGCGCGACCGAGCGCTCGTCCTCTCGGGCGAGCTCGGGATCGATCCCGCCGCGTGGTACCTGCGCGTGCTCGAGTCGAGTCGCGCGTACGGCGACGAGCCC
The DNA here is from genome assembly GCA_963716605.1 of uncultured Actinomycetes bacterium. GTDB lineage: Bacteria > Actinomycetota > Thermoleophilia > Gaiellales > Gaiellaceae > GMQP-bins7. The sequence continues at coordinate 1,110,019 of CAVQTO010000002.1, forward strand.
GATCTGGGCGCCCTCGTCCGGGCCTACTGGGAGCTCCAGCGCGTCAGCGGACGGACCGACCTGCGCACCGAGTGGCGCCGGCTCGCCGACCTCCTCTGGGCGGCGTAGCGAACGCGAGCAGCCCGTTTCGAGGGAGAAACGGCCGCGCGGGTGACGTCCCATGAGGGCAGTACGATTGCCCTCCCGTGAGTCGCTCCGAGTCGCCGCCGTTCGTCCACCTGCACGTCCACTCGGAGTACTCGATCCTCGACGGCGCGTGCCGCATCCCGGCTCTCGTGGAGAAGGCCGCGCGCCTCGAGATGCCGGCGGTCGCGCTCACCGACCACGGCTCGCTCGCCGGCGCGGTCCAGCTGTTCCGCGAGGCGCGGTCGACCGGCGTCAAGCCGATCCTCGGCTGCGAGGCCTACGTCGCCGACGACCGGTCGAAGCTCACGAAGGGCTACGCGCACCTCACCCTCCTCGCCGAGACGAACGAGGGCTACGCGAACCTGATCAAGCTCTCCTCGCTCGGCTACCTCGAGGGCTACTACTACAAGCCGCGCGTCGACTGGGAGCTTCTGGAGCGGCACTCGAGCGGGCTCATTGCCCTATCCGGCTGCCTCGCCGGGCGCGTCTCGCGGGCGCTCTCCGAGAACCGCGACCGCGACGCACAGGCGGACCTGGATCGGCTCGTTCAGATATTCGGCCGCGACTCGACCTACGTCGAGCTCCAGAACGCGGGCCTCGAGGAGCAGCAGCTGCTCAACCCGAAGCTCGTCGCGCTGGCCGACCAGACAGGTCTTCCGCTCGTGGCAACGGGTGATGTGCACTACCTCGACGCAGAGGACGCGTACGCGCACGAGGCGCTCCTCTGCATCCAGTCGGGCGACACGCTGAAGAACCCGAGTCACTGGCGGTTCGACACGAACGAGTACTTCTTCAAGTCGCCGGAGGAGATGGCGGCCGACTTCCCCGGGCTCGAGCACGCCATGGCGCGCACGCTCGAGATCGCCGAGCGTTGCTCGGTCGAGCTCGAGCTCGGCCGCATCCTCCTGCCGACGTTCCCGGTGCCGGAGGGACGCGACGCGTTCGACTACCTCGTCGAGCTCTGCGAGAAGGGCCTCGCACGGCGCTACGGGAACGCGACCCCCGAGCTCACCGAGCGCCTGCGCTTCGAGCTGAAGACGATCAAGGAGATGGGCTTCGCCGACTACTTCCTGATCGTCTGGGACTTCATCCACTTCGCGAAGCAGAACGGGGTCAGCGTCGGGCCGGGCCGCGGCTCGGCGGCGGGCTCGCTCGCGGCGTACTGCCTCGAGATCACCGACGTCGACCCGATGCGGTACGGGCTGCTCTTCGAGCGCTTCCTCAACCCGGCCCGCAAGGACCTGCCGGACATGGACATCGACTTCTCGGTCGCCGGCCGCGACAGCGTCATCAACTACGTCGCCGAGAAGTACGGGCGCGACCGCGTCGCGCAGATCATCACGTTCTCGACGATGGCCGCGCGTGCCGCGATCCGCGACGCCGGCCGCGTGCTCGACATCCCGTACGGCGTCGTCGACAAGATCGCGAAGATGGTTCCCGAGGGGCCGGGGCAGACCCTCGAGGACTCGCTCAAGCGCGGCAGCGAGCTCGCGCAGGCGGTCGAGACCGACCCCGTCGCGAAGGAGATCGTCGATCTCGCCAAGCCGCTGGAAGGCCTCACACGCGCGGACTCGATCCACGCGGCCGGCGTCGTGATCGGCGCGCAGCCGCTGATCGAGGTCGTCCCGCTCCAGCAGAAGGGGACGGACCAGGAGGTCGTCACGCAGGTCGGCATGAACGACGTCGTCGAGATGGGCCTGCTGAAGATGGACTTCCTCGGGCTCCGCAATCTCGACGTCATCGACAAGGCGGTCGAGCTCGTCGGCGGGATCGACATCGGGACGCTGCCGCTCGACGACAAGCCCACCTACGCGATGCTCGCGCGCGGCGACTCGACGGGCGTCTTCCAGTTCGAGTCGTCCGGGATGCGCGAGGCGCTGCGTCAGGTGAAGCCGACCGAGTTCGAGGACCTGATCGCGCTCGTCGCGCTCTACCGCCCCGGCCCGATGGGCTACATCCCGACGTACGCCGCGCGCAAGCACGGCCGCGAGCCGGTCTCGTACGCCGACCCGCGGCTCGAGGCGATCACCGGCCTCACGTACGCGATCTGCATCTACCAGGAGCAGTACATGCGGATCGCGAAGGAGCTCGCCGGGTTCTCTCCCGCGGAAGCGGAGACGCTGCGCAAGGCGATCGGCAAGAAGATCCACGCGCTGATGGCGTCTCTGAAGGACAAGTTCCTCGAGGGCTGCGCCGAGAACGACGTCACGCCGGCGGTCGCGCAGCAACTCTGGAAGGACATGGAGTCCTCGCAGGACTACTCCTTCAACAAGGCGCACGCTGCGTGCTACGCGCTGATCGCCTACCGCACGGCCTGGCTCAAGGCGAACCACCCGCGCGAGTACATGGCCGCGCTCATCTCGTCGGTCATGAACACGAAGGACCGCGTCCCGGTGTACGTGAACGCGTGCCGCGAGATGGGAATCGAGGTCTTGCCGCCCGACGTGAACTTCTCGCAGACGGACTTCGCGGTCGTCGAGGGGAAGATCCGCTTCGGATTGAACGCGGTCAAGAACGTCGGCGGGCCGGCCGCGGACGCGATCCTGCGTGCCCGCAGCGACGGCGGCCCGTTCGCGTCGATCTGGGACTTCACGGAGCGCGCCGACCCGCAGCGGGTGAACAAGCGCGCGCTCGAGTCACTCGTCAAGTGCGGCGCGCTCGACTCGGTCGGCGCGACGCGGCTCGGCATGCTCGCCGTGCTCGACCAGGCCCTCGCGTTCGGCTCCAAGCAGGCGCAAGACCGGCTCGCCGGGCAGGCGTCGATCTTCGACGGCGCCTTCGGCGAGGCCGAGACCGCCCGCGAGAGCCATCATCCCGTGCTCCCGACGCAGGAGTTCGACGAGCGCGAGCTCCTCCGGCTCGAGAAGGAGACGCTCGGGCTGTACGTCTCCGAGCATCCGCTCGAGCGCGTGCGCGGCGAGCTACGGCGAAAGACGGATTGCACGCTGTCGGAAGTAGAAAGGCGACGGGACGGCGAGATCGTGCATCGTCGCGGGCATCGTCTCCGGCCTCAAGCAGGTGACGACGAAGCGCGGCGACCCGATGGTGTTCGCGACGCTCGACGACCTGACCGGGAGCGCCGAGGTCGTCGTCTTCAACTCGACGTACGCGGCCGCGCGCGACCACCTCGAGCCGGATCGCGTGCTCGTGGTCAAGGGACGCGTCGACCACAAGCAGGCGGGAGAGACGAAGGTCATCGCGCTCGAGGTCACGCCCTTCGAGGCGACCCCGGTGCGCCGCGAGATCCGGCTCCGGATCGACGCGCGCCTCGCGCCGGCGGGCCTCATCCGCGAGCTCGCACTACTCGTCAAGGACTTCCCGGGCGAGGCGCCCGTCTACCTCGCTCTCGAGACTTCCGTCGGGGAGAAGACGCTCGCGCTCGGCCCGGAGTACCGCGTGAAGCCGGACTCGGACTTCCTCGCAGAGGCCCGCGCGCTCCTCGGCGAAGCCGCACTCGTCTGACCAAGCCCTAGGCCTCGCGAGCGAGGCCCGCGCGCCGAGGCGGCGCTGCTTGGCTGCGTCGTGCGCGAGGCGCTCGCCGATTCGCTCGAGCATCTTGACCGCGATCGACGGCGTCGTCTCGAGCACCTGCCGAAACGCGCGGTCGGTGATGACGAGCACCCGTACCGGCGACGTCGCCGTCACCGTCGCGGTTCGAGGAGCGTTCGTGAGCAGGGCGATCTCGCCGATCCAGTCGCCGCCCGCTCAGCTCGGCCACCTGCTCTCCTTCCTGTGTCACCGCGACCGTGCCGTCGATGAGCACGAAGAACTCGCGGCCGGGTCGTCCCTCGCGCGTGAGCTCGGTGCCGTCACGGAGGTCGATCTCGTCGGCGATCGTCGCGAGCTTCTGGAGCTCGGCCTTCGAGCAGCCCGCGAAGAGGGGCACTCTCTTCAGAAGGTCGACCTTCATGTTCCGTCCAAGCGCCACAGCGGGATCCTAACCCCACCGTGGGCGAGGAACGCAAGCGCACGACGACGGATGACTGCGAGCCTGTCCGCGACTATGAATTTTGCGCTCCTGCGGGTAGTATCCCGCCGCTAGCCGGCCTCATGGTCCGCTAGCTGCCTTGGGTCGTTCGACACGAGGCACTGCGGACATAGGAGGTCGGGGACATGGGGCGGTATGTGCGTCCGGGCGACCGGAAGCATCACAGAACCGCGTGGGCGGCCGCGGCGTTACTCGTCGTCTTCGTGACGGCGGGGAAACTGCGGATGGAGGAGAGGGCATGACGGACCACGTACGTACGAGTTATCGGCGACATCGGAAGGCGTCCTGGGCATTCGTCCTGGTTGCCGTCACGGCGGGAGCCCTCGCAGCTGTGCTTCCTGCGCTCGGCGCGGCTGGTGATCCGATACCACCACGGAGCGAGCCAGCGCTTGTAACCCCGAAGCTCGTCGACGTCGGAGGGTCGAACTTCAGTTGCGCCAGCGACACTGGTGGAGCTGGCCCCGCGGGTCTGTCGACGTTCCAGGTCTCGAATACTCCGGCATCCCAGACCACCGTCACCTACAACAGTACGAACGCAAGTCTTCCGGCCGGTGTGGAGTTCAAGCTGACGGGGTTGAACGGCCCCCACAAGGGCAAGTTCTTCGCCTTCCGGGTGACTGGTGCAAGCGTGTTCCATGTCGGTGTAAAGGGTGGAAACGACCACGCTTGGTACAACTACGCTCCCGGTGGCGTGACAGCTGACGGGGCGATCCCGGCGAACGGCGTTCCGACCACGACGACCGGGTTGCACGCGACGAAGAAGGATGCGAACAACTTCTACGTCGCGTCCATTACCACGTTCTGCTACGCGCGGGTAACCACGATCGGTGGGCGTGTCTTCCTCGACAACGACGGCGACGGCGCCTACGACGCGTTGGGCACGCCGCCCGACGCAGGGCAGAACCTCTGGACCGTGAAGCTCTTCAACACGTCGTCGTCTCCGGCGGTCCAGGTCGGCTCGTCCCTCGTCACCCCGAGCCCGGGCACGGACCCGCCCGGCTCGTACACGTTCACGGGTGTCCCCATCGGCTCGAACTACAAGGTCTGCGTCCAGCCGCCCGACGACTCGGGGACCTGGGATCAGACGGCTCCGAGCGGCACCGATTGTTCGGACGTCTCCTCCGCGCTGCCCGCCGGCCGGGTGATCACGAACCTCCAGTCCTCACCGCCCGCTCAGAACTTCGGCGTTCAGGCGACGATCGATGCGAGTTGCACCGAGGAGTTCGGTCCGGAGGATGTTCCTACGGGATCCCAGATCGTCGAGTACAAGGCGCAGCTCACGAACCCGAACGGTGGTCTTGTGTGCAAGGACGCCGTCGTCATGTACTCGTTCGATGACGCCGCGGCGAACCCGTACGCGATCATCCATCCGACTGCGAGCGCGGCGACGGACCCCTACTGGGTAGTCGAGCGGCTCCGCATGAAGGTTCCGGGCGGCGCGCAGAACCCGGTCACGCTCAAATACGACGATACGCCCTTCTACGGGGATATGTACACCACCATGAAGATGTGCACGGCGGATCCCCGGACGCCGGGTGAGGAGTTCAAGCTCGGCCAGAGTCCCGCGAACGTGATGCCCCCCGGCATGACCGCGTACGGGGGCCCCGAAACGACGTGCATGATCCAGAGCACGGACTTCCCGAGCGGGAACACCTACAACTACGAGGCGTACATCGCCACCATCGTCGACGGCATCAAGACGCCGACGTAGAGTCGGGAGCACCCGAAGACGTACCGAAGAGCTGGAGGAGGCCGCGAGCCTCCTCCAGCTCTTCCGGGCTCACCTCGCGTCCCGCGTGCTGCGCGACGTCGGTGCGTGCGAGCAGGATCTGCGCCAGCTCCCAGAGCTGACTCTGCTCGCGGGCGAGCGCCAGCGCCGAATCCAGCACACTCTCGGCCTGGGTGAAGTCGCCAGCGTCCGCCAGCACGCCGGCGCGCGCGAGGCCCATGCGGGCCCCAAGCTCGATCACCTCGTCCCCTCCGACCGAATCCGCCTCGTCGAGCACTTCCAGCGCCTTTTCGAGGTCGCCGCCCCTCCGGTGCGCGAGGGCGAGGTAGAACGATGCGTCGACGACGAGATAGGGATGCTGGAGCTCGACGGCCTCCTCGATCGTGGCCCGAAGCGACTCCGAGGCTTCGTCCAGTCGGCCCTTCTCGAGCTCGAGCCGGGCGAGCTGGGTGTCGACGAAGACGGCTGGTGCCGCGAGCCCAGAGGCGCGTAGCGTCTCACGAGCTTCCTCCAGGAGAGTCTTCGCGCGGTCGAGCTCACCGTGGCTAATGAGGATCTCTGCGAGATTGGCGCTCACCATCGCGGCACTCGCTGCATCGCCGACGCGTTGGAGCTCGCGATCGGCGGACGCGTAGCGCTCGACGGCCTCGTCCCAGCGACCCTCTGCGAACGCCTGCACGCCGAGGTTCATCTCGACGAGCGCGGCCGACCTGAGCTCGCCGAGCTCGCGGTAGATCTCGACCGCCTGCTGCTCGAACACCGCCTTGCTCGGCTCGCCGAGCTGCTCGTACGCCCTGTCGAGCGCGGAGTACGCCCGGGCGAGCGCGTCCCGTGCCTCCGTGCGCTCGGCAATCTCCACAGCCGACTGGGCGAGCCGGATCGCCTCTCGCGCTTGACCCTGCTGGAGGCGGATGTCCGCGCGGATGGCAGTCAATCGCGCGCCGATGGCCGCCCCCATCTCGGAGCTCGATCCCTCGACGAGTTTCAGCCCCAAGGTCGTCTCCTTGAGCGCCCCGGCGTAGTTGCCGAGCCGGAGGAGCGCGAGCGCGCGCACCTGGTAGACGCCAGCCTGGGCTTCGGGGTCGTCTTTGAGCAGCCGGATGGCAGACCGCAGGGCTTCGAGGGCGCCTTCGAAGCCCCCGGTCGCCTCCCGAACGACGCCCAACGAACGCCAGACGGCTGCGAGCTCCTGGTCCGGGATCCCCTCTGCCTTCGTGCCGGCTTCTGTCGCCCGTTCATAGAAGCGCGCCGCGTCGGCGTTTGCGTACACCTTCCGCGCCTGGTCGCCGGCCGCGCGCGAGTGCGTCCAGGCCTCGTTCCAGCGCGCCGCGTTGAAGTAGTGGAGGGAGAGCAGCTCCGCCGCCTCCTCTGGGCGCTCCCCGTGCCGCCGCTCGATGACGTCGGCGACGCGTCCGTGCAGCTCCCGGCGCCGCTTGTACGACAGCCCTTCGTACGCAGCGTCGCGAATCAGTGCGTGCCGGAAGCGGAAGGCGCCGGGCACGTCGGGGTCGCGCTCGACGAACTCGCCGAGTCGCTCCCAGGCCTCGGAGGCAGCGCCGACCTCGGCGTCGTCCTCCAGGACCTCCTCGATGAGCGATCCGGAGAACGACACGCCGAGAACGGACGCCCAGCGCAGGAGCGCGCGGTCGCCCGGGCCGAGCTGGTCGATGCGCGTCGCCACGAGCGCCTCCACCGTCTCCGGAAGCTCATCGGCCTCGTCACTCGTCTCGCCGACGCTCGCGAGGCGCTGGAGGAAGAGCGGATTGCCGGCGGCCCGCTCCATGAGCGCGGCAACCTCATCCTCGGTGAGGCGCCGATCCCCCGCCGCCGCCACCGCGAGCGCTCTCGCGTCGTCCTCGGGGAGGGGCTCGAGGCGCAACGTCAGGGCGGGCAGCGGCGGAGTCCCCGTAGCGGCAGCGAAACCTTCCTCTCCCGGCCGCCTGGTGGTGCACGCGAGCCACGGTCGCGTGGGGAGCTGCGTTCCGAGGTACCGCAGCAGCTCCGACGACGCGTCGTCCATCCAGTGCACGTCGTCGAAGACCAGGAGGGTCGGCGAGTCGAGCAGTTGGCCGAGGAGCGTCCCCATGACGCCGTGCAGGCGCGCCCGCCAGAAGGAAGGGTCGAGGGCCGCGACCTCCGGAGTGGATTCGACCTCGACGTCGAGTGGAGCGGCCAACAACGGCGCCCAGGGCACGAGCTCCTCGTCGATCTGCTGCAGGCGCTCGCCGAGGACGGTGCGATTGTGCTCACCGCTGCCGTTCAGCTGTACGTCGAGCAGCGACCGGAGGAACGGGCGGAACGGGTAGTACGGAGTCGACGCCTCGTACTGCGCGCAGCGCAGGTCGATCTGACGCATGTCGGCGCAGTTCTCCCTCAGCTCTTGCGCGAGGCGTGACTTTCCGATGCCAGGCTCTCCGACGAGCTCGACGAGCGTTCCGAACCCCATCCGGACGGGAGCCACGGATGCGCCGAGGACCGCTCGTTCGCGCTCCCGGTCGACGAACGGCAGCTCGTCCCGAGCGGCAGACGGCTCGGGTCTCTCGGGCTCGGCGAGGAGCTCGCCGAGAACGAACGCCTGAACTGGCTCCGTCTTGCCTTTGAGCGAAAGCGGCTCGAGCTCCGTCGCCTCGAACGATCCCCCTCCGCGCGCGAGCGCGCCGCCCGAGACCCAGATCTCGTCCTCACCGGCCCGCGCCATCAGACGGGCGGCGAGCGCGGCCGTGTCGCCGAGCACCGTGTACGTCCTTCGGAAGCTCGCGCCGACCTGACCGGTGAAGACGCGTCCCTCGCTGACGCCGATCCGAACCGGAAGCGGCAAGCCGGCATCCACGACGGCTCGCACGGTTCGGAGCACGCGCTCCTCGTCGTCACCGAACGTCTGCGGCGCGCCCGACACGAGGATGATCCGTCCGCCGTCCTGATCGATGTCGCTCTCGAGGAACGTGACCTGGTGCTCCTCGGCGGCGGCTTGCACATTCCGAACGACGATCTCGAGCGCTTCGGCTGCCGCCTCCACGCCTTCGGTGGCGATGATCTCGTCGGTTCCCGAGAAACGGACGAAGGCGATCGCCGCATGGCGATGCTCACCCTCGAGCGGGCCTACCTCCAGCAGCTGCGCGCGTAGTGGCGCCGGGACGGCCACTTCGAGCGAGATGCCCTCGATGGGAGGGAGGGGCTCGACGGCGCCGTGAACCCCGGGCGAGGCCCGGAGGAGCCGTCCAGTCCCCTTCTCCTCCCCGACGGCGTCGTCCTCGAGGTGGGCGGCCGTCTCCGTGCTGACGAGGATCTCACCGGCCTCCGACGCCGCCTCCATCTCCACCGTGCGTGTCGCGGAAGGCCCGGTTACGAGGAGCTCGCGGTGCGACTCGCCGACAAGGAAGAACTGGAAGAGCCCGCTGTGGAGGCCGGCGTGCATCCTGAGCTGGATTGCGCCGGCCGACGTCCGCGGCCGTCCGATCGCGCGAAGCGTCCGGCGCATCTCGAACGTCGCCCGCGCCGCCCGAGCCGCATGGTCGTCGCCGTCGTACAGCAGCAGAAGCGCGTCGCCGCCGAACTTCAGAAGCCCGCCGCCCTGCGCGTAGGCGACGCCGAGAAGAGCCGCGAACGTCGCGTTCATCACCTCGGTGACCTCCTCCGCTCCGGCTCGCCCGAGGCTGGAGAGTCGCTCGGACATCGCCGTGAAGCCCGAGATGTCGACGAACGCGAGCGTGCCGTCCACCTCGAGCCAGGGTTGCGTCGGTTGGTCGCGCAACCACTCGAGCGTCAGCCGGGGGACGAAGGAGACGAGCTCGGTGGGCAGGGCCGCACGAGTGGGGGCCTCGGTCATTCGACCATTGTCCGCCAGCAGGCTGCGGGAGCCAAGGCATGGGTCTGCGTCGTCTGCGCCGAGGCGGCTTCACGGAACGTTTACGGACGCGCAACGCAATCCCCCCAGAAAGGGGAAGCCGTCTACGTCCTATTGGACGAATAGGCGAGGTACACGATCACCCATCACGTCATAACCAGCGGAAGGGCGAAGGAATGTCTGCGGCACACCTAGAGCTCATCTACTTCTCCGAGGTCGAGCGCATCGAGCGCTGGCGTCACGAGGAGCTCGAGCGTGCGGGGTACGACCCCGAGAGCGCGCTCGTGCTCGCCGCGAGCCACGACGTCGATCTCCACGACGCCGTCGAGCTGCTGAAGCGCGGCTGCTCGGTCGACCTCGCGCTCCAGATTCTCCTCTAACGACTGAAACCCCAGGACGGCGGCGCGGAGCGATTCGCGCCGCCGGTTCCTTCTACTCCGGCCGACCGGTGTCGGCAGAATGTCGCGGCCATGCGACTGGACCTCCTTGCCTCGATCCCCTCGCCCGAGTCGAGCACCATCGACGCCGGGCCGCTCTCGATCCACTTCTACGGCCTGACGCTCCTCGTCGCGATCGGCGCCGCGGTTCTCGTGACCGGGATCCGCTGGACGCGCCGCGGCGGGGACTGGGACATGATCTTCCGGCTGGCGGTCTGGGGTGTGGCGGCCGGGATCGTGGGCGCGCGGCTCTACCACGTGATCACGAGCTGGGACGAGCTCCCGGACGAGTGGTGGGGGCCGTTCGCGATCTGGCGGGGCGGCCTCGGGGTCTGGGGCGGCATCGGGCTCGGGGTCATCGTGGGAGTGATCGTCGCGAGGCGCTCGGGTGCCGACGTCCCGCGCCTCCTGGACTGCGTCGCGCCGGGGCTGCTCATCGCGCAGGGGATCGGCCGCTTCGGGAACTGGTGGAACCAGGAGCTCTTCGGCAAGCCGACCGACCTGCCGTGGGGGCTCGAGATCTCGCCCGAGAACCGGCCGCTCGACTACATCGACCGCGAGCTCTTCCACCCGACCTTCGCGTACGAGGCGCTCTGGTGCTTCGCTGCAGCCGGGCTGCTGCTGGTCATCGAGCGCGTATTCAGAGTCCGGCCGGGTGGGCTCTTCGCGCTGTACGTGCTCATCTACAGCATCGGCCGGCTCTGGATCGAGCTGCTGCGCATCGACCCGTCGCACGAGCTCGGCGGCGTTCGCCTGAACGTCTATGTCGCCGCTCTGGCGATCATCCTCTCGGCTGCGTTCTTCGTCTGGTGGCAGCGGAACTGGCATCGCCCGCGGGGCAACGAGGGAGCCCCGCCTCCGAAGGTCGAGGCGATGGCCGTTCCCAAGGAGCGCTGAGACCCGGAACCTCCTCCGCGGCCTGCGGTGTAAGAGCCACAGGCAACCAAGGAGGAGCTCATGCGTTACTTGCTCGCGCTCTCGGTGCTCGCCGTCGCGCTCGCCGCGCCGGCCGCGGCACCGGCGGGAGGCTGGGCGACCGTCGAGCTGGCGGCCATGCCGGCCGGCATCGACGCAGGCGACACGTGGACGGCCCGGTTCACCGTCCTTCGGCACGGCGCCACGCCGACGGACGGCGCGGAGCCGAGCGTCACCATCGTCCATCCCGTGTCCTCGGAGACGTCCACGTTTCCGGCGGCTCCGGCCGGCGAGCCGGGCGTCTACGAGGCCGCGGTCGTCTTCCCCGAGGCCGGGACCTGGACGTTCGAGATCGACAACGGCCTGGCGGCCACCGGCTACGGCGAGTCGCAGACGACGACGTTCGACCCGGTCACGGTCGGCGCCCCGCGGCGGCGGCGGCGTGATCGACGGCGGCGGGCTGCTCTCACCGCTCCCGCTGGGCGTGCTCGGCCTGCTGCTCGCGCTCGGCGCGATCACGATCTTCGGCATCCGGCGCCTGAGGGGGCTGGCTCCGGCGGGCCGCTGAGCGCGGCTCTCTCCGGCGGAACCTCCATCGTCGCCACGGTGTAGAAGGGGGCGGTGGAGGGCCGGCCGCCGGAGGATGCCGCACTCGCGGAACGCGCAAGGCGCGGCGACGAGCGCGCGTTCGAGGAGCTCGTGCGCATGTATCAGGGAATCGCCTTCCGGACGGCCTTCCTCCTCACCGGCTCGGCGAGCGAGGCGGAGGAGGCCGCGCAGACGGCTTTCGTCAAGGCCTGGCGCGCGCTGCCGCGGTTCCGTGCGGGGGCGCCGTTCAAGCCGTGGCTCCTGCGGATCGTCGCGAACGAGGCCCACAATCGCAGACGGCAGCTGGGGCGCAAGGCGGCGCTCGAGCTGCGCGCGACCGCGGCCCATCCTCTCGGGGACGCGGCCCCGTCGCCGGAGGGGGCCGCGATCGGGCGCGAGCTTCGCGACGAGCTGCTCGCCGCCGTCTCGCGCCTCGACGAGCGCGACCGCGACGTGCTGACCTGCCGCTACTTCCTCGAGCTCTCGGAGGAGGAGACCGCGGCTGTGCTCGGCGTCCGGCGCGGGACGGTGAAGTCGCGGACCGCGCGGGCGCTCGCGCGACTGCGGGCCGCAGTCGCAGATGACCCCGTCGGAGAGGACGCGAGCTGTGACCGAGCTCGAGCGCTCCTTGGTCGCCCTCGGGCGCGAGCTCGACGTGCCGGAGGCGCCGGACCTCGTCGCGGGCGTGGTCGCGCGGATCGGCCCTCGGCGCGCGCCCGCCGTCGACCCGTCGGCGGCTCGTCCTCGCGTTCGCCGTGCTCGCGCTCGCTGCGCTCGGGGCGACGCTCGCGATCCCGGACGCGCGCTCGGCCTTCCTGCGCATCTTCGACATCGGCGGCGAGCGGATCGAGATCGTCGACGAGCTGCCGGAGATCCCGCTCGTGCACGAGCTCGAGCCCACGCTCGGCGAGCGCGTGTCGCTCGAGGAGGCGAGGCGGCGGAGCGACGTTCGAGCTCCGCGGGCTCGAGCGGGCTCCCGACCGCGTCTACCTCGGTCGGCGCGGGACGGTGTGGTTCCTGTACGGGACGCCAGAACGGCCGCGTCTTCTGCTCGCACAGACGCCGCTGTCACGACGTCGACGCGCCGGCGCTGAGGAAGAAGCTCGTGGGCTCGGAGACGCGCGTCGAGCTCGTCAGCGTGGACGGGGCTCGGGGCGCCTTCCTGAGCGGCGGGCCGCACTTCCTGTTCCTGATCGACGAGACCGGCGACACGATCGAGGACAGCACCCGCCTGGCCGAGGACGTGCTCCTCTGGGACGAGGGCGGCGTCGCGTACAGGCTCGAAGGGAACTTCGGCCGTGAGGAGGCGCTCCGGCTCGCACGTGCCCTCCGGTCCGATGACTAGCCTGCTCCCGTGCCTGCGACACCCGTGCGCGAGCTCGCGCTCGACCTCGACGCGTTCGAGGGCCCGTTCGACCTGTTGCTGACGCTGCTCCTCTCCGAGGAGCTCGAGCCGCGCGACGTCGACATGGCCGGGATCGTGCTCGCCTTTCTCGACGTCCTCGGCCAGCGGGAGGAAGCCGACCTCGAGGCGTGCGGCGAGTTCCTCGTCCTCATCGCCGCGCTGCTCGAGCTGAAGGCGCGCGCGCTTTTCCCGGAGGAGGCCGCCGAGCTCGACGCGCTCGAGCCGGAGGAAGCCGCCGAGGAGCTCGCGCGAAGGCTTGCGGAGTACCGCCGCATGAAGGAGGCCGCCGCCTGGCTCGCCGAACGCCTCGTCGCCGAGCGCGACCGCTGGTTCCGGCTCGGGCCTGCGCCGCTCGCGCCGCGGCCGGAGCGCAGGCTCGCGCAGCAAGATCCGGCCAGGCTCGGCGCCGCGCTGCGCCTGCTCGCCACGCCGCCGCCGAGCGTCTCGCTGAACCACATGGCGCTCCGCTTCCCGCCCGTCTCCCAGTTCCTCGAGCGCTTCCGCCTGCTCCTCTCGCGCAGGCGCCTCTTCGACTTCGACACCGAGGTGCACGGCCTCTCACGCGTCGAGCAGGCCGTCGCGTTCCTCGCGCTGCTCGAGCTGCGCAAGGCCGGGGAGGTCTCGATCGGCCAGGCGGCACCGTTCGCCCCGATAAGGATCCAGCGCTCCGACGTAGAAAGGACCCAGACGTGGACAGCACGCTCCGCCTGATCGCCGCCAACCCCGTCGACCAGCTCGCCCGGACGCTCGAGGCGCTGCTCGTCGTCGCCTCGGCGCCGCTGTCGGTGGCCGATCTCGCCGAGGCCGCGGACGACGACCCGGAGCGCGTCGAGACCGCGCTCGGGCTGCTCGGCGAGCGGTTCTCGGAGACACGGAGCGGGATCGTGCTCGAGGGGGTCGCGGGCGGGTACGCGTTCCGCGCGAGCCGTGAGGCCGCCGACGCGTGCGCGCGCTTGTTCGAGCGGCCGGTCGAGCGCGGGCTCTCGCAGGCCGCCCTCGAGACGCTCGCCATCGTCGCCTATCTCGGGCCATGCTCCCGCCCGGAGGTCGCGCGTATCCGCGGCGTCGCCGCCGACTCCGCGATCGCGAGCCTCGTCGAGCGTGGGCTGATCTCGGAGGCGGGACGCGAGGCCGGTCCCGGCGGAGCCGTCCGCTACCGGACGACACCGCTTTTCGAGCGGGTCTTCGGCCTCGAGAACCTGGCCGCGCTGCCCCGGCTCGACGATCTCGGCGCCGACGTGAGACAGATCCGCGAGCGGCTGCTCGAAGTCGCCGAAAGCCGCGCGTCCTAGCGCTCGATCGGTCGCTGGAGGGGCTTTCGATCTGACACACAATCGGCGCACTTGCGTGTCCCACGCGTGCGCAGTTCGCCGTTATGCTCGCAGTGGGTGGTGGGCCGGGGTGCCCCATTGAAGAGCCGCAAACTCGGGGCTTTCGCCCGACCGACGAGGGCGGTTCGATGTTGTGGTTCGGGGCCTAGCGCGTACTAGATCAGCCAAGCGCCTTCGCGGAGGACCGGCACGGTGGAGCCATCCTTCGTGATCCCGTCGACCGCGAGCTCCAGGCTCCCGATCATGAAGTCGATGTGGACGCGGCTCATGTTGATCCGCTTCTTCTCCTCCGCGTCCGCGACCGGGTGGTCGTAGCCGCGTCCGAGCGCGATGTGCGTGGCCGCGTTCTCGTCGATCAGCGTGTCGAAGAAGACCGTCCCGAGCGGGCCGATGCGGCCGGCGCCGTCGACGAGCGCGATCTCTCCGAGCCGGCGGGCGCCCTCGTCCGAGGACGCGGCGGCGCGCAACGCCTCTCCGCCCTGCTCGGCGTCCATCGCGACCGCGCGCCCGCCCGCGAACTCGACCCGGATCCCCGAGATCATCGAGCCCGCCAGCTCGAGCGGCATCGTCGCGCTCACGTAGCCGTCGACGCGCTCGGGGTCGGGTGTCGTGAACGTCTCCTCGGTGGGGATGTTCGGGAAGTGGCGCACGCCGTCGACCGTGTCGATGTCGCCGGCCTGCCAGCGCGCGGAGGACAGGAGCCCGATCGTGAGGTCGGTGCCCGGCCCGTGCAGCCGGAGTGCGTCGAAGCCGCGCTCGTTCAGCCCGTCCGCGTTCGCCTTCAGCTCGGCGATGCGCTCGGTCCAGGTCGCGCCAGGGTCCTCCGCGTCGAGGCGGCACACGTGCGCGACCTCCTCCCACAGTCGCTCGTAGGCTGCCTCCGGATCGAGGTCCGGGTACACGGCCTCCGCCCAGGCCGGCGTCGGCGCCGGGACGATGTTCCAGTTCGTCGTCATGCGGTTCACGACCTCGCCCGACTCCGGAATCGACGGGAGCAGGTCGCGCCCCGCGCGGGCGGGGTCGACCCCTTCGAGGGCGGTCGGCGCATGCGGGCCCGAGAGCGTGATCCGGGCCGCGTGCTCGTCGGACAGGTGGTAGAGGCGCTGTGCCATCCAGGGCGGGACGTACGAGAGCGTGTCCTCGGCCGCGTGCAGCATCCGCTCGCGCTTGACCCACTGGTCGAACGTGAGCACGTCGACGTACTTCGCTCCGCGGCGATACGCGGCGGCTGCGATCTTGCGCGCGAGGTACTCCTTCCCGACGTAGCTCGTAAGCCCGACGATCTGGCCCGGTTGCACGTTCGCGCCGAAGACGGCGAGCTCGGCGAGCTTGTCCGTCCACTCCTCGATCTGACCGGCGGTCGCCCGATCCACTGCGCTCTCGGTCACGCGCGGACCCTACCGGCGGAAGAATGCGCTCGTGCGCCTGAACGCCTTCCTCGCGCGGGCCGGGGTCGCCTCGCGGCGCGGCGCCGACGAGCTCGTGCGGGCGGGACGCGTGCTCGTGAACGGCGTTCCGGGAGAGCTGAACACGGTCGTCGGCGCGCACGACGTCGTCGAGGTCGACGGCCGGCGCGTCGAGCGCGCAGCCGCTCGCGTACGTGCTCCTGCACAAGCCCGGCGGAGTCGTCACGACTGCCCGCGACCCTCAGGGGCGACCCACCGTCGTCGGCCTCGTCTCGCACTCCGCGCGCGTCGTGCCCGTCGGGCGGCTCGACGCCGACACGACCGGCGTGCTGCTCCTGACGAACGACGGCCACCTCGCGCACCGCCTCGCGCACCCGCGCTACGGCGTGCCGAAGGTGTACGAGGCCGAGGTCGAGGGCTCGCCCGGGCCGGAGGCGCTCGCCGCGCTCCGCGAGGGCGTCGAGCTCGAGGACGGGCGGACGTCGCCCGCCGAAGCGCGCCTTCTTCCCTCCGGGCTCGTGGAGCTGACGCTGCACGAGGGCCGGAAGCGCCAGGTCAAGCGCATGCTCGAGGCCGTGGGCCACCCGGTGAGGCGGCTCCACCGCAGCACGCTACGCAGGCCTCGGAGTCGAGGGCCTCGAGCCCGGCGAGTGGCGCGAGCTGACCTCGGACGAGGTGGCGGAGCTCAGGAGGACGGCGGGGTCAGGCTGAAGCCCGACCCCGCACGAATCCCATGCGGTCGTACATCGCCTCGAGCGTGGGTGCCGACGCCTCGCGCGCCTTTTGGGCTCCGAGCTCGAGCACGCGCTGGAGCTCGGCAGGATCCCCGCGCAGCTCGCGGAAGCGCTCCTGGACCGGCTCGAGCAGCGCGATCACGGACTCGGCGACCTCGGTCTTGAACGCCCCGTAGCCCTGGCCGTCGTAGCGGTCCTGGACCTCGGCGATCGAGTCGCCGGTCGCCACGGTCATGATCTCGATGAGGTTCGAGATCCCCGGCTTCTCGGGCCCGTGCACGATCTCGCTGCCCGAGTCGGTGACCGCGGTCTTGAACTTGCGCCGGATCGTGTCGAGCGTCGTCGAGCATGTACAGCGTGCCCTGCGCGGTGCCGCCGGTGGTCGACATCTTCTTGTCGGGCTCCTGGAGGTCCATGACCTTGGCGCCGGTCTCGGGATACACGCCGCGCGGGATCGTGAACGTCTCGCCGTAGCGCGAGTTGAACCGCTCCGCGATGTCGCGCGTGAGCTCGACGTGCTGGCGCTGGTCGACTCCGACCGGGACGATCTCGGTCTGGTAGAGGAGGATGTCCCCGGCCATCAGCACGGGGTAGCTGAAGAGCCCGGCCGAGACGAACTCGCGCTGCTCGGTCTTGTCCTTGAACTGCGTCATGCGGCCGAGCTGCCCGTAGCTCGCGACGGCCGACAGCAGCCAAGCCGCCTCGGCGTGCGCGGTCACGTGGCTCTGGGCGAAGATCGTCGTTCGCTCCGGGTCGAGCCCGGTGGCGATCAGGATCGCGAGCAGGTCGAGCGTGCGCTCGCGGAGGTCGGCGGGGTCGTACTCGACGGTGATCGAGTGCAGGTCGACGATGCAGAAGAACGACTCCTCGCTCTGCGTGGCTGCGTACTGGCGGAAGCCGCCGGCGTAGTTTCCGAGGTGCTTCGCTCCGGTGGGCTGGATTCCCGAGAAGACCTTCATCGCTCGATTCTCTCCTTTCGTGGCACGAGGTGTGGTGACGCCGGAGGCGCCGCGGAGAAGCGAGGCGAGGGTTTTTGCGCTAGGCCGAGCGCGGGCTCCCGCCCCGCGTGGGCCACGACCAGGGCTCGCTGCGACAGGCGGGAGACATGAGTCGGACAGGATAGCCGGGCGTTCGCGAACGCGCATCTAGACTCACGCGACCATGCGCGTCGAGCCGGTGCCGGCCCTCGTGGGGCACGTGGCCGTGCCTGGGGACAAGTCGATCTCGCATCGAGCGGTGCTCGTCGGCGCGATCTGCGAGGACGAGACGCGCATCTCGGGGTTCGGGCGCTCGGCCGACACCGAGGCCACGATCGCCGCGGTGCGCGCGCTCGGTGCCGAGGTGGACGAGCACGACGTCGACACGCTGACGGTGCACGGCGTCGGCCTTCGCGGCCTCTCCGAGCCGGCGTCGCCGATCGACTGCGGCAACGCGGGGACGCTCATGCGCCTGCTGCCAGGGATCCTCGCCGGACAGAGCGGGCGCTTCGAGCTCGTCGGCGACGAGTCGCTCTCGTCGCGGCCGATGGAGCGGGTCGCCGAGCCGCTGCGGCGGATGGGTGCGACCCTCGAGACGACCGACGGCCATGCGCCGGTCTTCGTCGAAGGCGGGACGCTGCAGTCGATCGACTACGAGCTCCCGGTTCCCTCGGCGCAGGTGAAGTCGGCGGTGCTCCTCGCCGGCGTGCTGGCCGACGGCGAGACGACCGTCGTCGAGCCGCTTCCGACGCGCGACCACACCGAGCGGATGCTCGAGCTCGCGGGCGCAAGCGTCGTTCGCCGTCCGCACAGCGTCACGGTGAGCGGTGCGGAACACCTCGCGCTCGGCTCGCTGGAGGTCCCCGGCGACTTCTCGTCCGCGGCGCCGTTCCTCGTGGCCGCCGCGATCATCCCCGGCTCGAGCATCACCGTGCACGGCGTCGGGCTCAACCCGCGGCGAACGGGACTGCTCGAGGTGCTCGGGCGCATGGGTGTGCGCGTCACCGTCTACAACCGCCGCACGATCGGCGGTGAGCCGGCCGGGGACGTCGAGCTCCGTGCGTCCGAGCTCGTCGGCGCGACCGTGACGCCGTCCGAGGTCCCGACGCTCGTCGACGAGCTGCCGCTCTTCGCGCTCGCCGCGTGCCACGCGCGCGGGGACAGCGTCGTGCGCGGCGCCGCGGAGCTCCGCTTGAAGGAGAGCGACCGCATCGACGGGGTCGTCGACGCGCTCCGCCCGCTCGGTGCCCACATCCGGGCGACGAAGGACGGGTATCGCATCCGCGGGGTCCCCGCCCGGCTCCGGGGAGGAGCCGTCAACGCTCGCGGCGACCATCGCCTCGCGATGCTCGGCGCGGTCGCCGGTGTCTCGTCGCGCGAGGGCGTCGAGCTGCGCGGCGCCGAGGCGGTCGACACCAGCTTCCCGGGCTTCTTCGACGTGCTTGCCCGGCTCGAAGCGGCCTGAGGCGGTAGAAAGCGCCAGTGATCGTGACCATCGACGGGCCTGCCGGCTCCGGTAAGAGCACGGTCGCTCGCGTGCTTGCCGAGCGGCTCGGGTTCCGCCACCTCGACACCGGCGCCATGTACCGCGCGCTCACGTGGCTCGCGCTTCGGGACGGGGTGCCGCTCGACGACGGCGCGGCGCTCGCACGGCTCGCGCGGGGGCATGCGGTGTCGTTCGACGTCGACGGGCGGGTCGAGATCGCGGGGGAGGACGTCTCGCTGCGGATCCGGGAGGCCGAGATCGACCGCCAGGTTCCGGTGGTCGCGCGCCACCCCGCGGTCCGCGAGGTCATGCGCGAGCGCCAGCGCGCGCTCGGCGCGGGGGGGAACGCGGTGATCGAGGGGCGGGACATCGGCTCCGTGGTCGCCCCTGGCGCCGAGGTGAAGGTCTTCCTCGTCGCCGACGAGGAGGAGCGAGCCCGGCGGCGCGGGTCGGAGCGTCCCGGCGCCGACGCCGAGGCGCTCGCTGCCGACCTGCGGGTGAGGGACGAGCGCGACGCGGTCAACACGCAGCCGGCTGGCGACGCCGTTCTTCTCGACACGACCGATCTCGACGTGGACGAGGTCGTCGAGCGCATCGTCGAGCTCGTCGAGTCACGGGTATGAACAGGACCGACGCGATCTGGGCCATCGGCCGCACGACGATCGGGACCGCCACCAAGCTCGTCGCGCCACACCGCGTCTACGGCAGGGAGCGGGTGCCGCTCGAGGGCGGGCTGGTGGTCGCGGCGAACCACTTCAGCTGGATCGACCCGCCGGCGCTGGGCTCGGCGAGCCCGCGCACGCTCTACTTCATGGCCAAGGTCGAGGCGCACCGCGTCCCCGGTCTCGGGCAGCTCATGCGGTCGTTCGGCGCGTTCTCGGTCAGGCGCGGGGAATCGGACCGCGACGCGGTGCGGACGATGCGCCAGATCGTGCGCGACGGGCACGCGCTCGGCATGTTCGCGGAGGGGACGAGACAGACGAGCGGCATCCCGGGGGTCGTGCAGCCGGGCGCCGCGATGGTCGCGATCGCCGAGGGGGTGCCTCTCATCCCCGCGGCGATCCACAGCCACGACTGGCGGCTCGGGAACTTCAAGCCGGTCTCCGTCGCATGGGGCGAGCCGATGAGCTTCGACGGTCTCCCGCGCGGTGGGCGTGGCTACAAGGAGGCGTCGCTCGAGGTGGAGCGGAAGCTCCGTCAGCTCTGGGAGTGGCTCGTCGAGGTGCACGAGCTCGGCCGGCCGCGCGACGCGACGCCTCCGCGATGAGACCGCGCACGAAGCCGAAGCCCGCCGAGCGGCTCGACGAGACGGTCGAGATCGCCGGCACCGTCGCGATCGTCGGCTTCCCGAACGTGGGCAAGTCGACGCTCGTGAACCGGTTGACCGAGACGCGGGCGGCGGTCGTCCACGAGACGCCGGGGGTCACGCGCGATCGCAAGGAGCTGATCTGCGACTGGTCGGGGACGACGTTCCTGCTCATCGACACCGGCGGCGTCGACCAGGCGGACACGGGCCCGTTCGGCCCCAAGATCGTCGAGCAGGCGAAGCAGGCGATCGACGAAGCGGACCTCGTGCTCCTCGTCGTCGATGCGCGCGCTGGGGTGACGCCAGGCGACGAGGAGCTCGCGGAGATCGTGCGCCGGTCGCGCCGCGACGTCATCGTCGTCGCGAACAAGCTCGACGACCCGCGCCGCGACTCCGAGGCGCTCGAGCTGCATCGCCTCGGGCTCGGTGACCCGTTCCCGCTCTCGGCGCTCCACGGCCACGGGACTGGCGATCTTCTCGACGAGGTCGTGCGGCGGCTGCCGGGAACGGGAGAGCGGCCGGTGGGGGAGGAGGCGATCGGGGTCGCCATCCTCGGTCGCCCGAACGTCGGCAAGTCGTCGCTCGTGAACGCGCTGCTCGGTCGCGAGCGCGTGATCGTCTCCGAGGTCCCGGGCACGACCCGCGACGCGATCGACACCGTCCTTCGCCGCGGAGACCAGACCTTCGTGCTCGTCGACACCGCCGGCCTCCGCCGGAAGCGCCGGCACCGGCAGGGGATCGAGTACTACTCGGAGCTGCGCGCGCTCGAGGCAGCCGAGCGGGCGGACGTCGCGATCGTGATCGTCGACGCGGCCGAGGGCGTCGTCGACCAGGACCTCTCCGTCGCGGACGTCGCGCGGAAGGCGGGCTGCGGGACTGTCGTGGCGCTCTCGAAGTGGGACATCTCCGAGGTGCGGATCGAGGACGTGCGCCCCGAGCTCGAGCGGAGGCTCCGCCAGCGTCCGCCGATCCTCGCGATCTCCGCGGCCACCGGGCGCGGGCTCGAGCGTCTTCTGGACACGATCGAGGACGTCTTCACGCGCTACACGGGGCGAATCCCGACGGCCGAGCTCAACCGGACGCTGAAGGAGCTTCGGGAGGCACGGCAGCCGCCGGGGAGGCGCGGGCGGCGGCTCAATCTCATGTACGGGACGCAGGTCAGCTCGCGGCCGCCGCGCTTCCGGTTCTTCGTGAACGACCGGCGCCTCGTGACGCGCGACTACGGCTACTGGGTGGAGAACGAGCTCCGGAAACGCTTTAGGCTCGAAGGCGTGCCGGTCTCCATCGACTTCGTCACGAGCGAGTGAAGACAGTCGTCGTCGGCGCCGGCTCGTGGGGCTCGGCGTTCGCGGGCGTCCTGCGCGACCGTGGCCACGAGGTCACGCTCGCCGCGCGCGACCCCGACCAGGTCGCCGCGATCCGCGAGACGGGAAGGAATCCACGCTACGTCCCGGTCGCAGATCTGACAGGCGTCTCGGCGGCCACGATCGCCGAGGCACCGGTCGCCGAGGCCGAGCTCGTCGTCGTCGCCGTGCCGAGCCGGGTCTTCGGCGAGGTCGTAACCTCGCTTCCGGGGTCGGCTCCGCTGCTGAGCCTGACGAAGGGGCTCGACCCTGCGACCGGCGAGCGGCTCTCCACGCTCGTGCGAGGCCGTCCCGTCGCGGTTCTCTCCGGCCCGAACATCGCGGAGGAGATCGTGCGCGGACTGCCGGCGGCGGCAGTCGTGGCGAGCGACGATCTCGAGCTCGCAGTCCGTCTCCAGGTCGCGGTCAACTCCACGATCTTCCGCGTGTACGTGAACGAGGACGTCGTCGGTGTCGAGCTCTGCGCTGCGGCGAAGAACGTGATCGCGCTCGCAGCGGGTGGCGCCGACGGCCTCGGGCTCGGCGACAACGCGAAGGCGGCCCTCGTCGCGCGCGGCCTCGCCGAGATGCGGCGGCTCGCGGAGGTCGCGGGCGCGCGCCCGGACACGTTCGCGGGACTCGCGGGCATGGGCGACCTCATCGTCACCTGCTGGGCGCCGACCGGCCGCAACCGACGGGCGGGCGAGCTGATCGCGCGCGGCGCGTCGGCGGACGAGGCGCAGGCGGCGATCGGGATGGTCGTCGAGGGGCTCACGACCGCGCCCGTCCTGCGCGACGTCTCGCACCGGCTCGACATCGAGCTCCCGATCACCGAGGGCGTCTGCGCGGTGCTCGAGGGCGTCCACCTCACCGACCTCGTGCAGCAGCTCATGCGCCGCGACCCGACGACCGAGTAGCCGGCCGAACCTGCCCCACGCGCCCCCAGGGGCACTCCCGTGTCCCTGAAGACACGGTATCGGGGACTCGCTCACGCGTGGGTGACGAATCTGCGCCGAGTTCGCGCGGGACGAGTCTCGGCGAACCGCAGGCCGCGAAGCGTCGGCGGATCCCTCACCGGCGCGCGATGCGTTCCGGCTCGCCGCGTCCGTCCACGCACGGGCCGCCGACTACGGCATGAGTGATCGTGCCTCGCGTGTAGCCTTCCGACCCATGGCAGCCCGCTCGTTCTCCTTCACCTCCGAGTCCGTCACCGAAGGGCACCCCGACAAGGTCGCCGACCAGATCTCGGACTCCGTCCTCGACGCGGTCCTGACCGACGACAAGAACGGCCGGGTCGCCTGCGAGACCCTCATCACGACGGGGCTCGTCGTCGTCGCGGGCGAGATGACGACCGATACCTGGGTCGACGTACGCGACGTGGTGCGCGAGCGAATCGCCGACATCGGCTACACGAGGGCGAAGTACGGCTTCGACGCGGAGACGTGCGGCGTCGTCGTCGCGATCGACGAGCAGTCCGCGGACATCGCGCAGGGCGTGGACGAGTCCTACGAGGCGCAGCACGGCGACACCGACCCGCTCGACCTCCTCGGCGCCGGCGACCAGGGAATGATGTTCGGGTACGCGACGCGCGAGACCGAGGAGCTCATGCCGCTCCCGATCCTGCTCGCGCACAAGCTTACGAAGCGTTTGGCAGAAGTTCGGAAGGCGAACGTGCTGCCGTACCTGCGGCCGGACGGCAAGTCCCAGGTGACGGTCCGCTACGAGGTCGACGAGCACGGGATCCAGCGCCCCGTCGAGATCGAGCGGGTACTCATCTCCACGCAGCACCGCGACGGCCTCGACGTCGAGAGCCTCCTCAAGCCGGATCTCCTCGAGCACGTCATCGAGCCGATCCTGCACGCCGACTACCGCGGCCTGTACGACCAGGCCCGGCTGAGCGCGAAGGACTTCCTGTACGTGAACCCGACAGGCAAGTTCGTCATCGGCGGCCCGATGGGAGACACCGGGCTCACCGGCCGGAAGATCGTCGTCGACACCTACGGCGGCGCCGCGCCGCACGGGGGCGGCGCGTTCTCGGGCAAGGACCCGACGAAGGTCGACCGCTCGGCCGCGTACGCCGCGCGCCACGTGGCGAAGAACGTCGTCGCAGCGGGGCTCGCGGACCGCTGCCAGATCCAGGTCGCGTATGCGATCGGGGTCGCGCACCCGATGAGCATCAACGTCGACTGCTTCGGCACCGAGGCCGTGCCGCTCGCGACCATCGAGCAGCTCGTCACGGAGCACTTCGACCTTCGCCCGGGCGCGATCATCCGTGATCTCGACCTGCTCCGGCCGATCTACGCGAAGACCGCCGCGTACGGCCACTTCGGGCGCGACGACCGCGACTTCACGTGGGAGCGCACCGACAAGGCGGACGCGCTTCGCGCCGCGGCCGGGCTTCTCTCTGAAGCGGCCCCGGCGTAGCTTCCCCGACTCAGTCGAGCTCGCCGCGGCGGTAGCGGATCGTCGCGACGACCCAGCCGCCGAGCGCGACCGCAGCGAGCACGCCGAAACCTGCACCGGCGCTCCCCGCGCTCACCTCCGACGGGCTGCCGGGCGCCGAGTCGAGGATCGCGCCCGACCAGCCGAGGATGGTGAAGCGGGCTAGACCCTCGGCGACGAGCGCTGCCGCGTTCTCCCACAGGAGCACGAACGCGAGCCCCCACCAGGCCGCACGCTTGAACCAGAGGCCGGCGGCCACGAAGACGCCCGCGTACGCGAGGCCCGCGAGCGCTGCGGCGACGAACGCCTCGAGCGCGATCTCGTCCGTCCCGGCGACGAGCGCCGAGGCGCCCGCCGGAATCGCCGTGAGCGGGATGACGAGCGTGGTCGTGGCGGCGACGGCCGCGGCGGGGAGCTGCCAGCGCGGGACCGGCTTCAGCCACAGATAGACGAGCAAGCGGTCCTCGACGAGGTCGCCGAGGGCGGAGGTGCCGAACCAGAGGGTCGCGAGCGGCACGACGAGACTGAGCGCGAAGGTCAAGACGACCCGCATGGCCTCGTCCGGCTCGGGGTCCTGGCCTGCGAACACGCCGAGCAGGACCGTCAGCGCACCGAGCGCGCCGATGCCGAGGACGCGCGCGAGCGTGAGCTGCGACCGCAGCACCAGCCGGTACAGCGCCGGCAGCGTCGTCCAGGTCCGCGGGCGCGGGCGCGGGACAGCCTCGACCGCGCTCAACGCTCCACCACGTACCGGAAGACGCCCTCGAGGTCCGCGTCGAGCGGCCGCACCTCGTACAGGTGGGCATCGCGGTCGCGGGCGACCGGCGCGATCGTGTGCGCCAGCGCACGCGCGTCAGCTGTGTCCAGCTCGAGCACGTCGTCCCCGTCGAGGCGCACGCCCACGACGGCCCCACGTTCGAGCAAGGCGCCGGCGAGCTCGCGCGGCCGGTCGGTCCGCACCCGCACGCGCATCGGCCGGTCGTCCATGAGCGCGCGCAGCTCGCGGAAGTCGCCTGTGGCGGCCAGCCGCCCACGGGACATGACGAGCACCCGCGAGCCGATCCGCTCGACTTCGGCGAGGACGTGACTCGAGACGATCACGCACTTGCCCTCGGTCCCGAGGCGCGTGAAGAGCTCGACCAGGTCGTTGCGCTGGCGCGGATCGAGGCCCGTGAGCGGCTCGTCGAGCACGAGCACCGACGGGTCGTGGACGATCGCCTGTGCGACCTTCACCCGCTGGCGCATGCCCTTCGAGTAGGTCGGGAGCGGTCGCGGGTCGGCCGGGTCGAGGCCGACCGTCTCGAGCGCGCGCTCCGCGTCGGCCGCCGGCTCGCGGAGCCCGTGCAGCTTCGCGGTGAGCCCGACGAACTGGCGCGCCGTGAGCCGCTCGAAGACGTTCTCCTGCTGCGGCACGAGGCCGATCGAGCGGGTGACCGCGAGGTCCGCTCGCGGGTCGCGCCCGAGCACGCGTACCGTGCCCTTCGACGGCCTGGCGAGGCCGCAGAGCATCCGGAACATCGTCGACTTCCCGGCGCCGTTCGGGCCGAGCAGCGCGGTCACGCCGGGGCCGACGTCGAAGCTGACGTCGGACACCGCCACGAGCGCGCCGAACCACTTCGACACGCCCTCGGCGACGACGCGCGGCTCGTCACTCACCGGAACGCCTCGATCCGGCGGTACCGGAGCCAGCAGACGACGAGCGCGGCGACGCTCGCGGCGAGCAACCCGCCCGCGACGAGCCCCGTCGAGAGCTCGTAGATGGGCGCGGTCGTGTCATCGGACTCCTCGCCGAAGATCCGGTACGAGAGCTCGAACGCGACGAACGGGAAGCTGAGCAGGTCGAGCTCGGCGGGCGCGTCGGCGCTATCGATGGCAGTCCGCGCGACGGTCACGGGGACGGAGAAGAGCAGCACGGTCGCGACGGCCGCGGCCGCACGTCTGGTCGTGAAGCTCGACACCGCGAGAGACAGCGAGGAGTAGAGGAGCGCGGTCGCAAGGCCGGTGGCGAGGATGCGCAGGAGCAGGGCCGGGATGTCCGCCGGGGACGGTCCGTATCCCGCGATGACAAAGGCGAGGAGCATGAAGAGCAGCGGGCCGACGGTGATCAGGAGCATGACCGCGAAGACCCCGACCGCCTTCGCCACCAGGTAGCGGGTGCGGTCGAGCGGACCGGCGAGGTAGAGCCCGAGCATTCCCGAGCGCCGGTCGGGGCAGAGCGCCTCCGGTGCGACGAGCGCGGCGAAGAGCACGAGCGCGGCGCCGATGATGAACATGTAGTCCCCGTACGAGATGAGGTCCTCCTCCAGCACGTCGTCGGCGGCCACGGCGAAGACGAGGTTGAAGAGCGCGGGAAGGAAGGCGATGACGAGCGTGAGCGCGGGCAGCACCTTGTGCCGCGCGCCGCGACCGAGCCCGAGCACGCGCTTGGCCGTGAACCACGCGAGCGTGAGGATCGCCAGCGCCGGGCGGTGCCGCTCGCCGTCGTACCCCCGGTAGCCGAGGTCGAAGAGCTGCGCCTCGCCGGTGCTCACGGGCTGGCCTCCAGCCCGGGAGCGGGGAGGGGTGTGGGGAACCGGGAGGTTCCCCACGCTCTCAGGAAGAAGGGGGCACGCGGGGAAACATGGTTTCCCCCGCGAACGCAAGCCGAAGGCGCGCGTTGCTCACGCTCCGGCTCCCAGGTAGACGTCCTCGAGGGTGCGGCCGCGCGGCTCGAGTCGGCGGAGGCCGAGCCCGAGCTCGGCGACGGCGTCGCGCACCGCGTCGTGGACGCCGTCGTCGGCCCCGAGCAGGAGCAGGCTTCCGTCGACGACGACCTCGAGGCCGCGTTCGCGCAGCAGCGCGGCCAGCTCCTCCGCGCGGTCGTCCACCTCGACCACGAGCCCTGCCGGCCCCTGTCGCACGTCTGCCAGCGCCCCCGCGCGCACGACCACGCCGCCCTCGACGATCACGACCGAGTCGCAGATCCGCTCGACCTCCTCGAGGTGATGCGACGAGACGACGATGTGCAGGCCGAACTCGGTCCCGATGCGCCGGATGAGGTCGAGCATGCTCGTCCGCTGGAGCGGATCGAGCCCGTCCGTCGGCTCGTCGAGGAGGACGAGCTCGGGGTCGTGCGCGATCGCCGCGGCGAGCTTCACGCGCTGGCGCTGGCCGGTGGACATCGTCCCCACCGGCCGGAAGCGCTCCTCGCCGAGGCCGACGAGCCAGAGGGCCTCGTTCGCGCGCTGCATGGCGGCGCGGCGCGGGATGAGGTGCATCTCGGAGAGGTGGCGGACGAAGTCGCTCGCGGCGAGCTCCGACGGGAGGTCGTGGTGCTCGGGCGCGAAGCCGATGCGGGCGCGCATCTCGATGCCTGCGGTCTCCGGGTCGTGCCCGAGGACCGTCAGCTCGCCGCCGTCGCGCTTGCGGAGGCCGAGCATGAGCGACATGAACGTCGTCTTGCCCGCGCCGTTCGAGCCGAGGAGGCCGGTGATCCCGGGCCCGATGCCTGCGCTCAGCCCGGCGAGCGCGACCGTGCTGCCGTAGCGCTTGACGACGTCGCGCGCGGAGATGACGCGCTCGGCGGCGGGCTCTGAGTCGGGAGGGAGGAGGGACACGGCGGGTCCGAAGTCATTCTCGCGGCACGCCGGCGCACCTGCCGAAGCAGCAGACCCGCTTGCGCGGGCCTGTGCCGGAGGGTCGTACATTCATCGGAGGGAATACGTGTTTGATCCAAACGCGCCCACGTGAGATGCGTCTGTGAATTCCCTAAGAAATGCGTAAGAGAGGCCCGTCCTGGGGAACGGGCCTCGTCGACGTCCGGCCGTTGTGACGGGCAGGGAGGATCGGCCCGGCCGGAGTCCTACTAGTTGGAAATCGTCCCAGAGCCGTATAAGACGGATCTGAAAGCTCCTTGAGTTTTCCGTAAAGGCCGGGTCTAGGCCGCGCGCACGTACACGCCGTCCGCCGCCTTCTCGCTGAGCGCGCGCTCGGCGCCGTCCACGGCGACGGTCAGCTGGCCGGCGGCGGGCTGCGCGCCGCGCACCGACACGTGCGTTCCCGGGACGAGACCCTGCTCGTAGAACCAGTGCAGGAGGTCGCCGTCGTGCTCGGCGAGCCGCACGATCTCGGCCTCCGTGCCCTGCTCGAGCTCCGCGAGCGGGACGAGCACCGCGTTCTCGGCCTGCTCCATCTCCGGCTCGACCGGCCACCCGTGCGGGCAGCGGTCGGGACGTCCGAGACGCTCGTTGATCCGCTCGATCATCTCGTCCGTGAACGTGTCGCCGAGCTCGTCCGCGTGCACGTGCGACTCGGCGGCGGTGTAGCCCATGAAGTCCGTGAGGAAGCGCTCGATGATGCGGTGCTTGCGGACGACCCGCTTCGCGCGCTCGGCGCCGGCCTCGGTGAGGATCGCCTCCTTCTGGTCGCCGCGCTCGACGAGCCCGTCCGCCTCGAGCCGCTTCAGCATCTCGCCGGCGGAGGCGCGCGACACGCCGAGCATCTCCGCGACGCGCGACGCGATCGCGGTCGAGCCCGCGGCGGGCCGGTACTCGCCGATCGGGAAGGCGAGGAAGTAGATCGTCTCCAGGTACTCGTCGACCGAGTGGCCGTGCGGCTGGGCCATCCAGTGATCCTAGAGGCTCGCGAGCTTCTCGCCGGCGATGGCGTCTCAGGGTCCGAAGGCGAGTCGCTGCTCGGTGACCACCTCCCCGTCGTCGTCGAGGACGACGATCGCGGTGGGCGCCTGCTGCTCCGTCGACATGTGGAAGAAGAAGCCGCGGTCGATCGGGGGTGAGATCCACGTGATCGGGGGCTCCACGACCGAGCCGTCGGGGTAACGGAGCTCGACGCTCGCGGCGCCGTCGCGGGCGTTCACGCTTCCGGTGACCAGCCCTCGTCCGTAGCTGAATTCGAGCGGCATTCCGGCGCTGACGCAGCCTCCACTGACCCGCTCCCAGAAGTCGCAGTGCCCGCCCGCCCTCGTCGGGGCGACGAAGACGGTGCGCTGCTCCCCGTTGAGCCCCCTCACCTCGAAGCGGCGTGTCTCGCCGGGGATTCCGCCCGGATCGAAGCCCGAAGATGCGCCGGACGCGAACGACTCGAAGAACTCCACGGTCTTGGGGGGTGCCTTCTCGGCGCCGAAGAAGTCGATGACGTCGGCGTAGTACGCGAACGCAGACCCGACGACGAGGGCGGCAAGAGCCGCCGCGATCGCCACCACGAGCCACGTCCGCCCTCGCCGGTCGCCGGCGCGGCGCCGCACGTCGAGCCAGTCGGAGTCGTCGGCGGATCGGCGAGCGCCGCGAAGCGCTCGGCGAGAAGCCGGTCGCCTGCGTCGATCATGTCGTCACCTCGTTGCGGTCGAGCGCTTCGAGAAGCGCGGACTTGGCCTGGGCGAGCGCGGCGGCCACCGTGCCCTCGCTGATCTCGCAGGCGGCGGCGATCTCCGAGTACGAGAGGTCCGCGAAGTAGCGGAGAAAGACGATCAGGCGCCGGCGCGGCGGGAGCTCGCGGAGCGCTGCGGCGAGCTCGGGGTCGCGCTCGGGCTGGGGCAGCGTGGGATCGACGTTGTCGAGCCATCCGACCTCACGACCGTCGCGTCTCATCTCGAGCGCGGTCCGCAGGGCGATCCGGAAGATCCACGCCTCGAGCGAGCCCTCGCCGCGGAACTGGTCGCGGCTGCGTAGCGCCCGCGCGAATGCCTCCTGGACGACGTCGCGTGCGGTCTCTTGGCTCCCGGTCACCGTGGCCAGCGCGTTGCGGAAGCCGACGTACCGCTCCCTGTACACGCGCTCGATCTCCTCCGTCACGTCTCGCACTCGTAGCAGAGAGGCGATTCCTCGGGTGAGTTCTTTAGCTGCTCAGCCGGCGGTGCCCGACTCGAAGCGCCGCTCGGACGAGACGAGGTAGACGATCGGCGCCGACACCACGATCAGGACGAGCGCCGGTAGCGCAGCTCGCGAGTACGCCCCGACCTGGGTCAGCCCCCAGATCTCTGTCGCGAGCGTGTCGAAGCCGATCGGACGGAGGAGGATCGTCGCGGGGAGCTCCTTCATCGCCGACAGGAAGACGAGCGCCGCGCCCGCGAGGACGCCGGAGCGCACGAGCGGGACTGTGACCCGGGTCAGCGTCCCCAGAACGCCGCTTCCCAGGCTGCGCGCTGCTTCCTCCTGGCGTGGGCTCACCGCCTCGAAGGCAGTCTCGACACCGGAGAGGCCCTGGGGGAAGAAGCGCACGACGTACGCGAAGACGAGCAGCGCGAGCGTCTGGTACACCGGGCTCGCGTAACGCGCCGCGAAGAAGACCAGGGAGAGCGCGATCACGAGCCCCGGCAGGGCGTTGCCCGCGTACGAGAGCCGTTCGAGCAGCTGCGACGAGCGAGACGGGTAGCGCACCGCCAGCACTGCGACGGGGAGCGCTGCCAGCACGGCGACGCCTGCCGCGAGTCCGGAAGCGACGAGGGAGTGCGCAGCCTCCGACCACGGCAGGTCCAACTCGCGCTCGTTCGCGATGCCGCGGCTGAGCCAGTACGCGAGCACGCCCGCCGGGAGGACGAGGAAGAGGCCGACGACCGCCGCGCAGAAAGCGAGGGCCGGCGCCGTCCAGCGACCCAGCGCGATCACCTGCTGCGGCCGCTTCGTGCCGGGGCCCGCGCGATAGAGCCGGCCGCGCTGGCGGATCCTGTGCTCGGCGACGAGCGCGATCGCCGTCAGCCCGACGAGCAGGAGCGCGAGCGTGGCCGCCGGCGCCCGGTCGAAGAGGCTCTTGTACTGGACGTAGATCGCGCGCGTGAGCGTGTCGTAGTTCATCAGCGAGACGACGCCGAAGTCCGACAGCGTGTACAGCGCGGCGAGCAGCGCGCCGAGGCCGACCGCGGGCCGGAGCGCCGGCGCGGTGATGAGGAGGAAGATGCGCCTCTGCGAGCTGCCGAGCCCACGCGCCGCTTCCTCGAGCGACGGGTCGAGCCCGCGGAGCGCGGACTGCGTGAGCAGGAACACGTACGGATAGGTCGCGAGCGTGAGCGCGAGGAGCGATCCCCAGTAGCCCTGGATCTCGGGAAGGCGCTCGACGCCGAGCGTGTCCGCGAGGATCCCACGCTCGCCGAAGAAGCCAAGGAGGCAGAAAGCGGCGACGTAGCTCGGGATGACGAAGGGGAGAGCTGCCGCGGTGGCCCACAGCCGGCGGCCCGGGAGATCGGTCCTCGTGACGAGCCACGCGAGCGGGACCGCCACTGCCACCGCACATACGACGACGCCGACGGCGAGCAGCACGGTGTTCCACACGAGGCGCCAGGTCTGCGCCTCGCCGAGGATCTCGAGCACCCTGCCGCCGCTCGCGACCCGGACGACCAGGTACGCGAGCGGCAGCAGGAGAAGCGCGACGACCGCGCCCGCCGCGAGGACGAGCGGGAGCGGGGCACGGGTCCCCGCTCCCCGGCTCATGTCAGGTAACCGGTCTCCCGCAGCATCTCGACCGTGGCCTCGAGCTCCGCTCCGAACGCGGACAGGTCGACGTCGGGGCCCTCGAGCTCGTCGAGCGGAGGCAGCCCCTCCTTCGCCTCGATCCCCTCGATCAACGGATACTCGGCCTCTTCGGCCTCCTCGACGTAGAAGCGCTGGCCTTCCTCGGAGAGCAGGAAGTCGACGAAGCTCTGCCCGTCGTCCGACTGGTCCGAACTCGACAGGACCGCGGCTCCGGCGACGCTGACGAGTGCGCCCGGGTCGCCCGCGGCGAGGAAGTGGTTCTCGATCGGGGCGTCGGGCTGCTCCTCCTTCACGAGGTACAGGTAGTAGTGGTTGACGAGGCCGAGGTCGATCTCCCCCGCGGCGGCCGCCTCGACGGTCGGCGTGTTGCTCTCGTAGAGCTTCGGGTTCAGCTCCTTCAGGTCGGTCAGCCACTGCCGCGTCGACTCGTCGCCCTCGGAGAGCCGCATCCCGGTGACGAACGCCTGGAACGACGCATTCGTTGGCGCGAGGCCGATGCGCCCTTCCCACTTCGGGTCGATGAGGTCGGCCACCGTGTCCGGGACCTCGTCCTCGGTCAGCTCGTCCGTGTTGTAGATGAGCACGCGCGAGCGGCCCGACGTGCCGGTCCAGCGCCCCTCCGCGTCGCGAAAGCGCTCTTCGACCAGCTCCAGCGTCTCTGACGGCAGCTCGGCGAGCTGGTCCTCGACGGAGCCGAGCGAGCCCGGATCCTGTGCGAAGAACACGTCGGCGGGCGAGTTCTCGCCTTCCTCGGCGATCGTGGCCGCGAGCTCGGCGCTATCGCCGTACCGGACCTCGACCTCGGTGCCGGTCTCCTCCGTGAACATCTCGAAGAGGGGGGCGACGAGCTCCTCCTCGCGACCCGAGTACACCGTCAGCGGGACCGCCGTCGTCCCCGCCGCCGCAGCCGGCCGCCGTCGCGACGAGCGCGAGGGTGCCGACCAGAGTTGCAAGTCTCTTCAAGGCTCCGAACCTCCGTGTAAGGGTCACCACAGTGCAGATGTAAGGGCGACCTTACACAGTTCGCGAGTGACGTCAGTCGAGAACCGACACGCGTCCGTCGTGCAGGCGGATCGTGACCCGTGCCCCGAGCGGCACGACCTCGGTCGACGGCCGATGCGAGACGAGCTCGACGCCGTCGAGGAGCACCCGGTAGAAGACGTCGTGGCCCCGGAACTCGCGGCCGACGACCTCGGCCTCGCCCGCGGGATCCGGCTCCAGCTCGAGCAGCTCGGGCCGCACGAGCACGTTCGCGGCCTCCTCCGCCGACGCGCCGTTCGCGGCGAACGCCCCGATGCGCGTCTCGACTCGACCGTCGACGACGCGGCCGGTGAGGACGTTGCCGGCGCCTACGAACTCGGCCGCCCAGCGCGATGCAGGTGAGAAGTAGAGCTGCTCGGCCGTCCCTTCCTGAACGACGGTGCCGTCGCGCATGAGCGCGATGCGGTCGGCGAGCGAGAACGCCTCCTCGCGGTCGTGCGTGACGAGGACGACGGTGACGCCGAGCGGGCGGATGATCTCCGAGACCTCGGCGCGCAGGGTCTCGCGCAGGAAGGGGTCGACGTTCGACCACGGCTCGTCGAGCAGGACGAGCTCGGGCGCCGGTGCGAGCGCGCGGGCGAGCGCGACTCGCTGCTGCTGGCCGCCGGAGAGCTCGTGCGGGTAGCGGCGGCCGAGGCCGTCGAGGCCGACCGTCGCGAGGAGCTCCGGAACGCGCGCTGCGCGTGTGCGGCGCGGGATCCCGAAGCCGACGTTCTCGGAGACCGTGAGGTGCGGGAAGAGCGCGTAGTCCTGGAAGACCATGCCGACGCGGCGTTCCTCCGGAGCCACCCACGCTCCCGGCCCGCTTACGGCGCGCTCGGCCACCTCGATCGCGCCCGCGTCCGGCCGCTCGAACCCAGCGACGAGGCGGAGCAGGGTCGTCTTCCCGCATCCGGACGGCCCGAGGAGCGCGACCACCTCGCCGCGCTCGACGCAGAGCGACGCCTGGTCGACGGCGACGACGTCGCCGAAGCGCTTCGTCACGCTCTCGAGTCGGATCATCGAGCACGCCATGTAAGGGAAACCTTACACCGGCGCGACAGCCGCCATTACGGGTCCCGTCCCCCGCGCCGAGATCGCCAAGTTACAAGTTGTAACGATGCTCG
The DNA here is from genome assembly GCA_963716605.1 of uncultured Actinomycetes bacterium. Lineage (GTDB taxonomy): Bacteria > Actinomycetota > Thermoleophilia > Gaiellales > Gaiellaceae > GMQP-bins7. Next base: position 1,143,686 of record CAVQTO010000002.1, read on the forward strand.
CCTGCGGCCGGCTCCGGGCTCGTCCCCATGCGCGGTCGCCACTGGCGCCGTGAGGAAGCTGCGCAAGTTACACGTTGTAACTTGGCGTCTCTTGCGGACGGGTCCCCGCTGCCCGCGAGATCCTGCGCGACCTGCGAGGTGCAGCGTCGCCCGGGGGCGCGGTTACGCTCGGCGCCCATGCCGCTCGCGGAGGTCTATCCCCTCGTCACCGCCCGCGCGCTCTCGCGGGCCTTCACCTACGAGGTGGCGGAGGAGGTCGAGCGCGGCACCGTCGTGAGCGTCTTTCTCGGCGGCCGGAGGGTGCGCGGCGTGGTGACCGAGGTCGGCGTCGAGGCGCCCGACGGGATCGAGATCGCGGCCGCCGGGCCGGTCGTCGACCGCGTTCCCGCGCCCCTCGTCGAGCTCGCGCTCTGGGTCGCCGAGTACTACGGCACGACGCCGGCGCGGGCGCTCGCGCTCGTCGCGCCGCACACGCGTCAGCGCCGCGGCGCGCGGCGCGCACCGGCGCACCGCGACTCGCTCACCGGCGAGCCAGAGCCGGAGAAGCTGACCCCGGCACAGGAGGAGGCGGTCGCACGGATCGTCGCGGCGCTCGATGCGGGCGGCGGGCATCTCCTGCTCCACGGTCCGACCGGGAGCGGCAAGACCGAGGTCTACCTCCGCGCCTGCGCCGCGGTGCTCGAGCGCGGTCTCGGCGCGATCGTGCTCGTGCCGGAGATCGCGCTCACGCCGCAGACCGTCGGCCGCTTCGCCGCGCGCTTCGGCGACGGGGTCGCCGTGCTGCACTCGGCGCTGACCGAGGCCGAGCGGCGCGACGAGCGCGAGCGGATCTCCTCCGGCGAGGCCCGCATCGTCGTCGGCGCGCGCTCCGCGATCTTCGCCCCGGTCTCCGGGCTCGGCCTCGTCGTCGTCGACGAGGAGCACGACTCGTCGTTCAAGCAGGAGTCGGACCCGCGCTACGACGCGAGAACGGTGGCGGCCAAGCGTGCGGCGCTGGAGGGTGCGGTCGCGGTCTACGGCAGCGCGACCCCGCGGGCAGAGAGCTGGGCGCGGCTGGACCGGCTCGGTCTTCCCTCCCGCATCGGTGCCCCGATGCCGACGGTGCGCATCGTCGATCTCCGCCGCGAGGCCGGCTACCCGCTCTCGGCGCCGCTGCTCGCCGAGCTGGCCGCGGTCGAGGAGCGCGGCGGCCGCGCGATTCTTCTGCTCAACCGCCGCGGCGTCTCGGGCGCGATCCACTGCCGCGCGTGCGGGCTCTCGCGCCGCTGCCGGAGTTGCGACGTCGCGCTCACGCTCCACCGCGACGAGCGCCTCCACTGCCACCATTGCGGCTTCTCGGAGCCGCTTCCGACGACCTGCCCCGAGTGCGGCTCCGTCGAGCTTGCGCGGGTCGGGGCGGGCACGCAGCGGCTCGAGGCGGAGCTCGAGAAGCGCGTGCCCGGGCTCGAGCGGATCCGGCTCGACGCGGACACGGCGGCGAAGCCCGGCGCGCTCCGTGAGGCGCTGTCTCGTTTCGCGAGTGCGCGAGCCGCCGCGCTCATCGGCACGCAGATGGTCGCGAAGGGCCATCACTTCCCGGGCGTCGCCGTCGCGGCGGTCGTGGACGCGGACACCGGGCTCGCGTTCCCCGACTTTCGCGCCGAGGAGCGGACGTTCCAGCTCGTGACGCAGCTCGCCGGTCGCAGCGGGCGCGACGCGCCCGGGAAGGTCATCGTCCAGACCTTCCAGCCCGACGCGACTCCGCTCGCGTACGCCTCGCGGCACGACGTCGCCGGCTTCCTCGCGCAGGAGCTCGCGCGCCGCGAGGAGCTCGCGTATCCGCCGTTTCGCCACCTCGTGTCGATCGTCGTCTCGGGCTCCGAGGCGTCGGGGCCGACGCGCGTTCTCTCGGAGCTTCGCGACGCCCTGCGCATGCCCGGCGTCGACGTCCTCGGGCCTGCCCCGCTCCTGCGCCTCCGCGGCCGCCACCGCATGCAGCTCGTCGCGAAGACGGCCTCGCCGCGCGCGCTCGCCCAGCGCGCCGCGGCCCTGCTCGTCGCGGCGGCTCCGGCGATGCGCCGAGACGGGCTGGCGGTCGTCGTCGACGTCGATCCGCAGTCGCTCTGAGGGCTAGACTCGCCGCCGATGAATCACGAGCACGATCACGACCACGAGCACGATCACGACCACGAGCACGATCACGACGAGGACCGCGAGCGGGACGCGCGCGAGCTCGAGCTGCAGGCGCGGCGCATGGTCGCGCTCGCCCGCATCCGCCAGTACGGCGATGCGGTCCTGCGGATGAAGGCGCGCGAGATCGAGGCGGTCGACGACGACGTGCGGCGGCTCGCGGAGCGCATGACGACGCTCATGCACGAAGCGCAGGGCGTCGGGCTCGCGGCGACGCAGGTCGGCGTGCTGCAGCGCATCTTCGTGTTCGTGGACGAGGGCGAGGACCGCGTGCTCGTGAACCCGGTCATCACCAAGCGCTCGAAGGAGGTCGAGCTCGACGACGAAGGCTGCCTCTCGCTGCGCGAGGTGCTCGTGCCCGTGGAACGCGCCTGCACGGTGACGATCGAGGGCCGAGACGCGAACGGCGAGCACGTGTCATATGAGCTCGCGCTTCCCTCGTCGCGAATCGTCCAGCACGAGCTCGACCATCTGGACGGGGTGCTCATCCTCGACCGCACGGACGACGAGTCGCGCCGCGCGGCCCTCGCGAAGCTCCGGCCGCAGCCCGTTCTCGGCTCTCGCTGACGTGAGTCGGATCGCGGTCGCGGCAACGGCGCCCCTGGGCGCCGACGTCCTCGAACGCCTCGCCGCGAAGCACGAGGTCAGCGCGCTCCTCACCCGGCCGGACGCGCCCGCGGGGCGCGGCCGCAAGCTCGTCGCGCCGCCGGCAAAGATCACCGCCGAGCGACTCGGGATCCCGGTCCTTCAGCCCGAGCGCCTCGAGCCCGGCCTCGACCCCGGCGCGCCGACGGTCGTGGTCGTCGCGTACGGGCGGATCGTCCCGGACGAGCTGCTCGCGGAGCGCCTCTGGCTGAACGTGCACCCGTCGCTCCTCCCGCGCTGGCGCGGCGCCGCGCCGGTCGAGCGCGCGCTCATGGCCGGCGACGTGGAGACCGGCGTGACGATCCACCGGACCGTGAAGGAGCTGGACGCGGGGCCGATCGCCGCGCAGGCGCCGTTCCTCGTCGAGGAGGACGACGACGCGGGCGACGTCTTCGCGCGGGCGGCGGTGCTGGCCGCGGACATGCTCGACGACGTGCTCGCCGACCCTGACCCAGAGTTCCGCCCGCAGCCCGAGGAGGGCGTGACCTACGCGGCCAAGATCGAGCCGGACGACCGGATCCTCGATCTCGAGCGGCCCGCGCGGGAGCTCGTCGACACGGTCCGCGCGCTCTCGCCCCACATCGGGGCGCGTGCCGAGCTGCACGGCCGGCCGGTGACGGTCTGGCGCGCGCGCGTCGGGGAGGACGGCTCGTTCGAGCCCGTCGAGGTGCAGCCTGCCGGCGGGAGGCGCATGGAGTACGAAGCGTGGCTGCGCGGCCTCAGGTAAGCCCGGCACGCCGGACGGCCTACGACGTGCTCCTGCGGGTGTTCGAAGACGGCGCGTACGCCGACCGCGCGCTGCGGTCGGCCGCGAGCGATCTCGACGAGCGAGACCGGGCGCTCGCCCAGCGGCTCGCGTTCGGGGCCGTGCAGCGCCTGCGGACCGCTCGACCATGCGATCGAGACGCTCGGCCGGCGCCCGGTGCGGAAGCTCGACCCGCCCGTGCGCGCGGCGCTCCGGCTCGGCGCGTACCAGCTCGGGTTCGTCCACGGTGTCCCGCGCTACGCCGCGGTGAACGAGTCCGTCGAGCTCGTTCGTGCAGCCGGCCTCGAGCGCGCGGTCGCGTTCACGAACGCGGTGCTCCGCCGGCTCGCGGACGGGATCGAGCCGCTGCTCGCCAAGCTCCCCGAGGAGACCGCCGGCGAGGCCGCGCTCGCGCATTCGTACCCGGACTGGATCGCGGAGACGTGGTGGCGGGACCTCGGCGCGGAGGACGCGCGCGCGCTCATGCGCGCCCAGAACGAGCCGGCCGAGCTCGCCGTGCGGCTCGTTCGCGGCGAGATCGACGGCGAGCCGACCGACGTCCCCGGCGCCTGGCGCGTCGAGCGGGTCGACGAGGGCGCGCTCGCGGACGGGCGCATCTGGCCACAGAGCCGCGCGTCGCAGCTCGTCGGGCTCGCAGTGGGCGCTCGCGAGGGCGAGCGGACGCTCGACGTGTGCGCAGCGCCGGGCGGCAAGGCGACGATGCTTGCAGGCGAGGTCGTCGCGGTCGAGGTGAACGAGGCGCGGGCGCGCGAGCTCGAGGAGGCCGTCGCGCGGTTGGGTGCGTCGAACGTGCGCGTCGTCGTCGCCGACGGCCGCGCGCTTCCTCCTGAGCTCACCGGCTTCGACCGCGCGCTGGTCGACGCGCCGTGCTCGGGGCTCGGCGTCCTGAACAGCCGTCCCGACCTCCGCTGGCGGGCCGAGCCGCTCCCGGAGCTCCAGCTCGCGCTCCTGCGCGCGGCCGCCGAGCGCGTGCGGCCGGGCGGGACGATCGTCTACTCCGTCTGCACGATCAACGCGGACGAGGGCGAGGCGGTCGTGGATGCGTCGGGGCTCGAGGTCGACGCGACGCTCGGCGACGAGTGGCCGCAGTTCCGGCACGCGCGGAGGCCCGAGTTCCTGCAGACGCTCCCGCACGTGCACGGGACCGCAGGCTTCTTCGTCGCGCGGCTCAGCGTGCGCTGAGGATCCGCCGTGCCGCCTCGACGTGGTCGGGCAGCCATGCGCGCCGGGACTCCTCCCAGCTCCAGGCGAGCGTGTGGGCGACGGCCCAGGCGTGCGCCCGCTCACGGTCGAAACCGAGATCTCGGAGCGCGTCGAGCCAGCGATCGACGGAAGGCCCCGAGCGACGGACCCCCGCGGCGTTGCGGACGACGCTGACCCCGTCGATCTCGGGCTCGCCGACGACGGGCTTTGGATCGATCACGAGCCACGGCTGGCGCTTCGCGCGAAGGATGTTCAGGCCGTGCAGGTCCTGGTTGACGAGGAAGCGAGCGGAGCGGTCGACACTTGCGAAGACGTCGAGGGCGAAGTCGAGCAGTGAGCGCTCGAACGGCTCGCCGGTCCGCACGTACCGATCCGAGAGCTCGTCGGCCCAGCGGTCTGCTTCGTCTGCGAGAAGCCGGAACGGATGCTGCTCGTCGACGCGCTGCCGGAGGCGCGGCAGCAGCTCCGTCACGACCGCGAGCTCGTCCGCCTCGCCGCGGTCCGCCGTCGTCCAGAGCTGTCGTCCCGGGCACGCAGCGCTCCATCAGGAACGCGCGCCGCTCGTCGTCGCGCGCGAGCAGGCGCACGGCTCCCTGGCCGTCCCAGCGTTCGAGCGCGTCGGCCTCGTGCTCGGCCTCGAAGTGGGAGGGAGCGTTCAGCTTCAGCATCGCGTCGCGAGCGGGCACGACGAGCGAGTACGGCGTGTCGATCGGGGCTTCGAGGTCGAGATCCCAATCGTCTGCGAGCTCCCGCAGCAGGCGGGGGATCGCCGCGAGCCACTCGGGCTCGTGCGCCCAGGTCTCGACGAACGCTTGCGGGAGCTTCATTGCGGGAGCCTAGGCCGCGAGTTCGCGAGACTACGCCCATGCTCTCCGAGGCCGACGCGGGTTTCCTCGAACGGGCGCTCGAGGTCGCCTCGGAGGCGGACGCGCGCGCGTATCCGAAGCCGACCGTGGGGGCGGTCGTCGTCGCGGGGGGAGAGGTCGTCGGCGAGGGCGCGACGGAGGCCGGACGCGCCGGCCGGCACGCGGAGCCGGTCGCGCTCGACGCGGCCGGCGAGCGGGCGCGCGGCGCGACGCTCTACGTGACGATGGAGCCCTGCGCGCACTCCGGCTCGACGCCGCCGTGCGTGGACGCGGTGCGCGAAGCGGGAATCGCGCGCGTCGTCGCGGGACAGACGGATCCGAACCCGAAGGTCGAGGGCGGCGGCCTCGAGAAGCTGCGCGCGGCCGGCGTCGAGGTCGCGCTCGTAGACGGCGAGCTCGGCTTCCGCGCACGCCAGCAGCTCGAGGAGTGGCGCACGTGGGTTGCGCAGGGTCGCCCGTTCGTCACCTTCAAGGTCGCGATCACGCTCGACGGGCGCGTGACCGTCCCCGGCGAGCGCTGGGTGACAGGAGAGGCGTCGCGCCGCCTGGTCCACCTGGTCCGCGCGTCGTCGGACGCGGTCGCGGTCGGCATGGGAACCGTCCGCTGGGACAACCCGAGGCTCGACGCGCGGGACGTGCCGACACCACGCGGTCAGCCGCGGCGGCTCGCGTTCGGCCGAGGCCCGCTACCCGAGGAGTCCGAGCTGGAGCTCCGCTCCGGCCCGCTGCTCGAGGAGCTCGAGGCGCTTGCAGCCGACGGCGCCCAGTCGCTCCTGCTCGAAGGCGGCCCGACGCTCGCGGCGGCGTTCCTCGAGCAAGACCTCGTCGACAAGCTCCTCGTGTTCGTCGCGCCGAAGCTCTCGGGCGAGGGGCCAGGGATGCTCGCCGGCCTGCCCGGGAAGCGGGACCTCGTCCGCCTGGAAGCACGCTCGGTCGGTGAGGACGTGCTCCTCCAGGCATATCTCCGCGAGCCGTAAGGTTCGGCTGTGTTCACCGGGATCGTCCGCGAGCTCGGCCGAGTCGTCTCCGCGGAGGCGAGCGGGGGAGGGCTCGCGCTCGTGGTCGAGGCGCCCGACACCGCCGCTGCGCTCGCGACCGGCGACTCGATCTCGGTCAACGGCGTCTGCCTGACCGCGCAGGAGCGTGAGCGACGGCCGCGTCTCCCTGCACGCGGTCCCGGAGACCCTCGCGCGCTCCACCTTCGGCGACCTCGCGCAGGGCGACCCCGTCAACGTCGAGCCCGCCCTCCGCGCCGGCGAGCCGCTCGGCGGGCACTACGTCCAGGGGCACGTGGACGCCGTCGGCCGCATCCAGTCGGTCGAGGCCGAGGGAGACGGGCTGCGGGTCTTCGTCGAGGCGCCGCCCGAGGTTCTGCGCTACGTCGTCGAGAAGGGCTCGGTCACGGTCGACGGCGTCTCGCTCACAGTCGCCGAGCTCTCCGCGGATGCGTTTGCGGTCGCGCTCGTCCCGCACACGCTCGAGGCGACGACGCTCTCGTCCCTCGAGCCCGGCCGCAAGGTGAACCTCGAGGTCGACGTGCTCGCGAAGTACGTGGAGCGTTTGCTGCGGCGGGACTGAGGGCTACGATCTCGGCATGCAGACGGACGTGAGCGCCCCGCACATTGCTGGGCCCTTTGCGGGCATCGAGGCGGCGCTCGAGGACTTCCGGTCGGGGCGCTTCGTCATCGTCGTCGACGACGCGGACCGCGAGAACGAGGGCGACCTCACGATCGCGGCCCAGTTCGTGACGCCCGAGGCGATCAACTTCATGGCGACGCACGCGCGCGGGCTCATCTGCCTCTGCCTGACCCCCGACCGCTGCGACGAGCTCGACCTGCGCCCGATGACCGACCACAACGAGACGCCGCTCGAGACCGCGTTCACCGTCTCGATCGAAGCGCGCGAGGGCGTTTCCACCGGGATCTCTGCCGCCGACCGCGCACGGACGATCCAGGTTGCGATCGACCCGGGCTCGACCGCGCACGACCTCGTCCATCCCGGACATGTCTTTCCGCTGCGCGCGAAGCCGGGCGGCGTGCTCCAACGCACCGGCCAGACCGAGGCGGCGGTCGACCTTGCCCGCCTCTCCAGCCTGAATCCCGCCGGCGTGGTCTGCGAGATCATGAACGAGGACGGGACCATGGCCCGGGTGCCCGACCTCGCCGTGTTCGCCGAGCTGCACGGCCTGAAGATGATCACCGTCGCCGACCTGATCGAGTACCGGAGGCGCACGGAGAAGCTCGTCGAGCGCGTCGTCTCCGTGCGGCTTCCGACCGAGCACGGCGCCTTCCAGGCGATCGCGTACCGTGAGCTCCTGGACGACGGCAAGCGCCACGTCGCGCTCGTGAAAGGCGAGGTCAACGGCGCCGAGAACGTCCTCGTCCGCGTCCACTCCGAGTGCCTCACGGGCGACGTCTTCCACTCCCAGCTCTGCGACTGCGGCGAGCAGCTCGCGCAGTCGCTCGAGCGGATCGAAGCCGAAGGCCGCGGCGTGCTCCTGTACATGGCGCAGGAGGGGCGCGGGATCGGCCTCCTCAACAAGCTGAGGGCGTACGAGCTCCAACAGCAGGGGCTCGACACGGTGGAGGCGAACCTCGAGCTCGGCTTCCCGCCCGACGCGAGGGAGTGGGGGATCGGGAACCAGATCCTCGCCGACCTCGGCCTGACGACGATCAGGATCCTCACGAACAACCCCGCGAAGCTCTCCGGGCTCGACGGCTTCGGCCTCACCGTTGTCGAGCAGGTGCCGATCGAGGTCGAGCCGCAGCCCGAGAACGAGCGCTATCTGGCCGCCAAGCGTGAGAAGCTGGGACACACGATCACGAAGTTGCACCACCAGGGCGTGCGCTTCGAGCCAGAACCGGAACCGGAGACCAATGAGTAACCCCGACATCGACGACTCGAGCGAGAACGTCCTCTCGGACTGGCCGAGCTACGGCCCGCCTCCCGAGGAGGAGCCGGCCGAGCCGTTCGACCACGCGGCAGAGGCCGAGGACGTCGCGGAGGCCGAGGACGTCGCGGAGGTCGAGGACGTCGCGGAGGCCGAGGACGTCGACGACACCGCTCCCGCGTGGGGCGCTGCCGCGCCGGCCGAGTCCGAGGCCGCCGCGGTCCCCCAGCTCGAGCCCGAGGTCGTCCCGGACCGCGATCCGGAGCCCGAGCCGGACCTGGAACCGGAGCCCGAGCAGCTCGACGATCCGGTCGAGGAGGACGCCGCCGCGTTCGCCGTCCCGACCTCGCTCGAGCACGCCGCGGGCGATCTCGACATCCCGGAGGGGTACGCCGTGCTCGAGGGCGTCGCGGACGGGGGCCGGAGAGCCGTCGGCGTCGTCGTCGCCCGCTTCAACGGCACGGTGACCTCGCGGCTCCTCACGCGCGCGCTCGAGGAGCTAGAGCAGACGGGTGTCCGGCGCGAGGCGATCACGGTCATGGTCGTCCCGGGCGCGTTCGAGCTGCCGGTCGCCGCGACCGCGCTCGCGAAGACCCGCCGCTTCGCCTGCATCGTCGCCCTCGGCTGCATCATCCGCGGCGACACGCCGCACTTCGACTACGTCGCCGGCGAGGCCGCAAGCGGGCTCCAGCTCGCGGCGCTCGAGACGGGCGTCCCGGTCTCCTTCGGCGTGCTCACCCTCGACCGGGTCGAGCAGGCCGAGCCGCGGATCGAGAAGGCCGCCGAGGCGGTCCGGAGCGCGCTCGAGATGGCGGACGTCTTCTCGCACCTGCGCGCGGCTGCGGCGCGATAGCCGCTTCGCGCCCGCTACACTGCTCGGCCGCATGTCCAAGATCTGCGCCATCTGCGGGAAGAAGCCCGGCTTCGGCAACAGCCGGAGTCACTCGATGGTCGCGACGAAGCGGCGCTTCAACCCGAACCTCCAGCGCGTCCGGGTGCTCATCGAAGGGCGTCGGACACGCGCCTACGTGTGCACCCGCTGCCTGAAGGCCGGCAAGGTCCAGAAGGCTCTCTAGCACCCGCCGCGACGGATTAAGCTCGCCCACGTGGACCGCGAGCACTACGACGTCGCGCCGTCGCCGCTCGGTCGGATCGCGATCTCGAAGGCGGCGATCTCGCAGATCGTCGGCTACTCGGCGGCCGAGAGCTACGGCGTCGTCGCGCTCGCGGGCCGGAGCCGCTGGTCCAGGATCATTCCCTGGGGCATCAAGAAGGGCGTCGACGTCTCGAGGCGTGCGGACGGGCTCGTGATCGAGCTCCGCGTGGTCGTGCAGGATGGCCTCAAGCTCGCGGAGGTCGCGACCGCAGTGCGCGCGCGCGTCCTATACGAGATCGAGCGCATGGTTGCGATCCCGGTCGCGTCCCTCGACGTCCACATCGAGGGCGTGCGCTGATGGAGCTCGAGATCGTCCGCGCGCTGGCGCGTGCCGCGCTCGAGAACCTCGAGGCCCACCGTCGCCGGATCGACGATCTGAACGTCTACCCCGTGCCCGACGGCGACACCGGCACGAACCTCGTGCTGACGCTGCGCTCGGTCGTCGAGACGCTCGACCGCTCGGAGGCGGAGGGCAGCGCCGCCGTCGCGAAGGAGCTGTCGCGCGCCGCGCTGATGGGCGCGCGCGGCAACTCGGGCGTCATCTTCTCGCAGATCGTGCGCGGCTTCGTCGACGTGCTCGGCGAGCACGAGGACGCGAGCACGCCCCGCCTGCGCCGTGCGTTCCGGGGCGCGAGCGACGCCGCGTACCGGGCGGTGAAGCGCCCGGTGGAGGGGACGATGCTCACGGTGATCCGGGAGATGGCGGAAGAGGGCGAGCGCAAGGAGAATCGTCGCCTGGAGCCTCACGAGTTCCTGGCCGTCGTCCTCGCGCGCGGCGAGGACGCGCTCGCCCGCACGCCCGAGATGCTCGATGTGCTTCGCGATGCCGGGGTCGTGGACGCGGGTGGCGCGGGGCTGGTCGAGATCACGCGCGGCCTCGCGCTCGCGCTCGCCGGCGAACCGCTGCCCGACGTCCCCGTCGGGGGCGAGGCGCTCTCCTTCGACGCGATCCACCAGGAGCTCTCGAAGTTCCGCTACTGCACGGTGTTCGTCGTCGAGGGCGAAGGGCTCGACCAGGCCGGCCTCGAGGCGACGCTGGAGCAGATGGGCGACTCGCTCCTCGTCGTCGGGGACGCGTCGGCGCTCAAGGTGCACGTCCACACCGACGAGCCGGGCCTCGCGCTCGCGGCGGGGACGGCGCTCGGCGTGGTCGAGGGTGTCGAGATCGCGAACATGCACGCGCAGACCGCGCAGCGCGAGGAGCGGCTCACGGAGACGACGGCGAGCGCGAGCGCGCTGCCGACGCTCGAGACGGGCCTCGTGGCGGTCTGCCCGGGCCAGGGAAACCGGCGGCTCTTCGAGAGCTTCGGCGCGACGAAGGTCATCGAGGGCGGCCAGACGATGAACCCGTCGACGGCAGAGATCGTCGCGGCGATCGACGCGACGCCCGCAGACGAGGTTCTCGTCCTCCCCAACAACTCGAACGTCGTCCTCACCGCGGAGCAGGCGGCCGCGCTGTCGACGAAGCCGGTCCGCGTCATCCCGTCACGCTCGGTGCAGGCGGGGCTCGCGGCGATCGGGCGCTACATCCCGACGAACACGCCCGAGCAGAACGAGGAGGACATGCTCGACGCACTCGCTTCCGTGCGCACGGGCGAGGTCACCGTGGCGTCGCGCGACGCGGAGCTCGACGGCGTGACGATCGCGAAGGGCGAGTACCTCGGGCTCGTCGAGGACGCGGCGGTGACGGCCGGCGACAGTCTCCAAGACGTCGCGCTCGAGGTCGTCGAGCGCGTGCTCGACGGCGAGCGCGGCTGGCTCGGCATCTTGACGGGCGAGGGCGCGCCGCCGGTCGAGGAGCTCCTCGCAGCGGTCAACGCGGCGCATCCGGACGTCGACGTCGAGGTGCACGACGGCGGCCAGCCCCACTACCCGCTGCTCGTCGTGGCGGAGTAGAAGTGCGGATGGAGCCGATCCGGGTGCTGCTCGTGGAGGACAACGAGGTCTACCGGGACTCCCTCGCCTTCCTGCTCGCGCGAAACGACGGGCTCGAGGTCGTCGGCGCGGTCGGGACGGCGCAGGAGGCCGCGCCCGCGTGCGTGGAGCTGGAGGTCGACGTCGCAGTCGTCGACTACCGGCTGCCCGACGAGGACGGCGGCGAGGCGGCGGACGCGATTCGCGAGCGCCGTCCCGAGACCGGGATCGTGTTCCTGAGCGCGTCGGCGGGCGACGACGAGTACGCGGCGGCGCGCCGGGCGGGCGTGGCGCTGATCCGTAAGGACGAAGGACTCGACACGCTCGTCGACGCGGTTCGCGCGGCGGCGGAAAGGAGTGGCGCGTGAACCTGACCACGGAGAACACCGCGATCGTGCTCGACTCGACGTCGGACTACCCGGAGGCGCCCGACCGCTTCCCGAACATGCGCTTCGTCCCGCTGTACGTGCGCTTCGGGGACGAGACGTACCGCGACTACGTGGAGCTCGGCCCCGACGAGTTCTTCGAGAAGCTGCGCGCCGCGCCGGTGCTGCCCGCGACGTCGCAGCCGACTCCGCAGGACTTCCTCGGCGTGTACGAGGCGCTCGCGGGTTACGAGCGGATCTACTCGCTCCACGTCTCCGCGAAGCTCTCGGGGACGTATGCGAGCGCGGAGCTGGCAGCAGGGGAGCTGTCGGGGGACAAGGTGCGTCTCGTCGACTCGCGCTCGGCCTCGCTCGCGATCGCGATGCTCTCGCACGCGATCCAGCGGCGTCTCGCGCGCGGGACGACCGACGAGGAGATCGACGCGCTCGTCGAGCGGTTCCACCGCGACTGCGGCGTCGTCTTCACCGTCGAGACGCTCGAGTACCTGCAGAAGGGCGGGCGTATCGGTCGGGCCGCCGCCCTCGCCGGCTCACTCCTGAACGTGCGGCCGATCCTCGCGATCGAGGACGGCGAGGTGATCGCGGTCGCACGTGTTCGCGGCCGGCAGAAGGCGCTGACCGAGTTCGAGCGCCGCTTCGCGGCGGGGACCGAGGACAAGGCTGGGCTGCGCGTGGCCGTTGCGCACGCCGACGCGGCGGAGTGGGTGGGGACGCTCTCCGAGCTCGTCTGGCGCGTTCGGCCGAAGGCGGAGATCGAGTTCACCGCGAATCTCGGCGCCGTCGTCTCGACACACGCTGGCCCGGGCGCCGTGGGCTTCTTCTGGTTCCACGACGACTGATCGCGACCTCGCCCGCGGCATGTCCGGACTCGGGACCTATAGTGATCCCCAGTCGTGAAGGGGACGAACACCGCCGTCCGGCTGCCGGTCGCGCTCACCGGGCTCGAAGCGCCCGACGCGTGGCCGCGGCCGCGCAGCGTCCCTCGTCCCGAGCGGCTCGAGGCGCCGATCGAGTCGCTCGACGGCGTGGGCCCTACGATCGCGCGGCGGCTGAAGCGGATCGGGCTCGAGACCGTCGGCGATCTGCTCTGGCAGCGGCCGCGGCGCTACGAGCAGCCGGTGCCCGCGAAGAAGATCAGCGAGCTCTTCGGCGACGAGGAGGCGACCGTCGAGGTGGTCGTGCGCGCCGCGTCGAGCCGGCGGCGCGGCCGGCTCAAGATCCTGACCGCGCGGGTCGCAGACGACACGGGCGAGATCAAGGCGACCTGGTTCAACCAGCCCTGGCTCGAGGCGCGCCTCACGCCGGGGACCCGCATCCGGCTGCGCGGGCGCGCGAACAAGTTCGGCTTCGCCGTCGGCTCGTACGACCTCGAGGGCGAGGTGGAGACCGCCGACTTCGCGCCCGTCTACCCGGCGGGCGAGGACGTCTCGCAGAAGACGCTGCGCGGCCTTCGCGCCCAGACGCTCGAGCTCGTCCGCGACGCCGGCGAGCCGCTGCCGGCGGCGCTCCTCGAGAGCGAGAGACTGCCGCTCCGCGCCGACGCGCTCACTGCACTCCACCGACCGCGCGCGCTCGCCGAAGCGGAGCAGGGAAGACGCCGGCTCGCCTTCGACGAGCTGCTCGTCCTCCAGGTCGCGCTCGCACGTACGGCCGCCGCGCGCGAGCAGGCCTCCGCGGAGGCGATTCCCGCCTCCGGCGAGCTCATCGCCCGCTATCGCGCCTCGCTCCCCTTCACCCTCACGCCCGACCAGGAGAAGACGCTCGTCGAGATCGACGGCGACCTCGCCCGCTCGACGCCGATGCAGCGGCTGCTCCAGGGCGACGTCGGCTCCGGAAAGACCGTCGTCGCTCTCTACGCCCTTCTCCGTGCCGTCGAAGCAGGCCGCCAGGGCGCGCTGATGGCGCCGACCGAGACGCTCGCGGAGCAGCACTTCCTCACGATCGACGAGCTCTGCCAGCCGCTCGGCGTCCGCGTCTCGCTCCTGACGAGCTCGATCCGCGCGCGCGAGCATGCCGCCGCGCGCCAGCTCATTTCCTCCGGGGACGCCCATGTGGTCGTCGGGACGCACGCGCTCATCCAGAAGGAGGTCGACTTCCACGACCTCGCCGTGGCGGTCGTCGACGAGCAGCACCGCTTCGGCGTCGGACAGCGGAGCGCACTCGTCGAAGGTCGCAGCCCGCACGTCCTCCACCTCACCGCGACGCCGATCCCGCGCACGCTCGCGCTCACGGTCTACGGCGACCTCGACGTGAGCGAGCTCACCTCGCCGCCCGCGGACCGGAAGCCGATCATCACCGCGCACGTCACGGACGATCGAAGCTCCGAGGCCTACATGCGCCTTCGACGGCACCTCGACGACGGGCGCCAGGCGTACGTCGTGTGCCCGCTCATCGAGGAGACGGAGACGAAGGTCGCGCGCGCGGCCGAGGCGGAGGCCGAGCGCCTGCGCACCGCCGAGCTGAAGGGCTACCGCGTCGGCTGCCTGCACGGCCGCCTGAAGCCCGGCCGACCGCCGCGCGGTGATGGCGAGCTTCAAGGCGCGCGAGCTCGACGTCCTCGTCGCCACGACCGTGATCGAGGTCGGTGTGGACGTCCCGAACGCGACGATCATGATCGTGCAGGAGGCCGACCGCTTCGGCCTCGCGCAGCTCCATCAGCTGCGCGGGCGCGTCGGCCGCGGGGCGGAGCAGTCGTACTGCCTGCTCGTCTCGCGCCCGCGCGAGGAGCTGACCGAGGGAGCGGTCGAGCGGCTCGAGGCGATGGTGGAGACGACGGACGGCTTCGCGCTCGCGGAGCGCGACCTCGAGATCCGCGGCGAGGGCCAGCTCCTCGGCGCGCGCCAGTCCGGGCTGTCGGACCTCCGCTTCGTGTGGCTGCGGAAGGACCGCGATCTCCTCGAGCGGGCACGCGAGGTCGCGCGCGGGCTCGAGGACGAGGGTCTCCTCGCCGAGGCGGCCGACCGGCTGCTCGGGGATTCGGAGCACCTCGGCGAGTCGTAGAAGTACGGATAACCGCACCTGCGGTCTCGGGTCGGCCTCACGGCGGCGGCGGGCGTGGCAGCGACGCTATGGCGGTGATTCGAGAGAACGAAAGACGAGGCTGCGAGAGCGGCCTCTACTCGACCTGGCGCATTCACGGGGGTGACCGGGAGGCTGTCCGCGAGGTCTTCGACGGTCTCTCCGACGACTCGCGGCGGTTCCGGTTCCACGGCCCGAAGCCGCGACTTCCAGAGGCCGAGGTCGCCGCGCTCGCCGACGTTGGCTGCTGCGGCCGGGAGGCTGTCGGCGCGATCGACCTGCGCACGGGCGAGGTCGTCGGGATCGCCAGGTTCGTCCGCGACAGCGAGGACGAGCGCACTGCCGAGGTCGCGTTTGCGGTCGTCGACGCGTGCCACGGAAACGGCGTCGGCAGCCGGCTCCTCGGCGAGCTCACGTCGCTCGCGAAACGAGACGGCGTGGAGCGCTTCGTCGCGCACGTCGCCTACGGGAACGAAGCCGCGCTCGCGCTCCTGCGCAGGATCGGACGTGTTGCCAGCTCGTCGTTCGCCGACGGTGCGCACGAGCTCGTCGTCGAGATCTAGTTTCCCGGTGTGAGGATCGTCGCCGGCTCGAAGAAGGGGCACCGGATCGCGGCGCCCAAGGGCGTCGTCACGCGGCCGACCGGCGACCGCGTGCGTGAGGCAGTGTTCAACATCGTCGGCCCGGTCGAGGAGGCGCGCGTCCTCGACGTCTTCGCGGGCTCGGGAGCGATGGGCCTGGAGGCGCTCTCCCGCGGCGCCTCACGAGCGGTCTTCGTCGAGCGGGACCGCGATGCGTGTCACGTGATCCAGCAAAACCTCAGGAAGCTGCGCCTGACCGGCGCCGTCGTCCTCTGCCAGGACGCCGTCGGTGCGCTGCGACAGGAGCGCGCCCGCGGTCACACCTACGACCTGATCCTCGTCGACGCGCCGTACGAGGAGTGGGACCGTTTCGCAGAGCCCCTCGCCGAGCTCCTCCCGGCTCTCCTCGGGGAGAACGGGCTGGCCGTCGTCGAGACCACGTCACGCGTGGAGCCGGAGCTTCCCCTCGCCCTCGTAACGAGCCGCCGCTACGGTTCCGCACGCATCACGGTCTTCTCCAGATGATCACGGCGATCTGCCCAGGCTCGTACGACCCGGTGACGAACGGTCACGTCGACGTCATCCGCCGGGCTGCGAGCATCTTCGACCGCGTCGTCGTCGGGGTTGTGCGCGATCCGCTGCACAAGGAGACGCTGTTCACCGTCGACGAGCGCGTGGAGTTCCTCGAGGTCGCGCTGGCCGGGTGCGAGAACGTCCTCGTGGACGTGTTCTCCGAGCTCGTCGTCGACTTCGCGCGCAAGCACGACGCCAAGACGATGGTGAAGGGCCTGCGCGTGATCTCGGACTTCGAATGGGAGTTCCAGATGAACCACCTGAACCGCCAGCTCGCGCCCGAGATCGAGACCGTGTACGTCATGGCGAGCCCGCTGTACAGCTTCGTCTCCTCGAGCGGCGTGAAGGAGATCGCGTCCTTCGGCGGGCGCGTCGACGAGCTGGTGCCGAAGGCGGTCGCGGAGCGCTTCGCTGAGCTGTATCCGGACGGTCGCCCTGGGGCGCCCGTCTCACCGCAGGAATAGCGGCCCCGTCTCACCCCGCAAGTACACTTTTCGCCCAATGGACGTCCTCGTTCTCATCGACAAGCTCGACGACCTGGTGCACAACGCCAAGGCCGTGCCGCTCACCGACCAGGTGCGCCTCGACCGCGAGGAGATCTACGAGATCCTCGACCAGATGCGCGCGACCATCCCGGAGGAGATCAAGCAGGCGCGCTGGATCGTGAAGGAGCGCCAGGAGATGCTCGCCGAGGCGAAGCGCGAGTGCGACCGGATCATCCAGGAGGCCCGTGAGCAGGCGATCCGGGAGGCGTCGCAGACGGAGATCGTCAAGCTCGCCGAGCGCCAGGCCGACGACATCGTCGACGAAGCGCGCCGCTCGGCGCGGGAGACGCGGCTCGAGATGGAGGACTGGGCCGACAGCATCCTCTCGACGCTCGAGGTGAACCTCGACAAGTTCCTCGGCGCGGTGAAGCGAGGCCGCGAGCGCCTGCACGAGCGCTCGCAGGAGACGGTCGTCGCGGGCGTCGGCCCCGAGCCGATGGAGCCCGAAGAGGTCGACCGCTTCGCGTAGGGGCGAGGCTTGCCTCGCCCGATTTGGCTCTAGCGGACGGTGGCCATGCTGGCCGACTCGTCCAGGATGAAGCGGCCGCTGAACCTGAGCCAGCCGTGCGTCGCGGGAGCCGGCCCGACGACGAACTCCGCGGCCCGCTCGACCCGGTGGTACGTGCGCCCTCGCTCGGGGTCGTAGAGGGCGACCCCGAAGCGGAAGCGACCGTCCATGACCGGCAGCCGGTCGAGCTCGAAGCGAAACACACGCTCTCCGGGCGACCCGTCCCAGCCGAGCTCGGCAGTCGACTGCACGTGTGAGCCGAGCAGCCCGCCGTTCGAGTCGCGAAGCTCGACGGCGATTAGGGGCGGGGGCAGGGCTGCCTCGGAGGCGAGCCAGATGCGCAGGCTGACCGGCTCGTCCGGCGCGAGCTCGTTTCGCTCGGCGCCGCCCGGCCCCGCGAGCGTCGCACGGGTGACACGAATCTCGCCGGTCCCCCACTCGGACGGGTCGGACCCGCGCTCCGCCTCCGCCTCCTCGTCGGCAAGGATGCCCTGGTACCCGCGCAGGACGTCGTGCGTCTCTCCGTCGAGCGCGATCTGTCCGTCCTGGAGGAGCACCGCGCGATCGCACATCCGCTCGACCGCGTGCGCGGAATGCGAGACGAACACGGTCGTGCCCCCGGACCGCTTGAACGACAGCACCCGGTCCATGCACTTGCGCTGGAACGCCTCGTCACCCACTGCGAAAACCTCATCGAGAAGGAGGATGTCCGCGTCGACGTGCGACGCGATCGCGAACCCGAGACGCATGTACATCCCGGACGAGTACGTGCGCACGGGAAGGTCGATGAACCGCTCGAGCTCCGTGAACTCGATGATGTCGTCGAGGAGGTCCTCGATCTTCGAGCGCTTCATCCCGTAGATCGCGCCACTCAGGAAGATGTTCTCCCGTCCCGTGAAGTCGGGGTGGAAGCCCGCGCCGAGCTCGAGGAGCGATCCGACCGATCCCGACACGGCGAGCTTTCCGCTCGTCGGCTTGAAGATGCCCGCGAGCAGGCGCAGGAGGGTGGTCTTGCCCGAGCCGTTCCGCCCGACGATGCCCACCGACTCGCCGGGCGCGATCTCCAGCGAGACGTCGCGCAGCGCCCAGATCTCGGTCGGCTTGGAGTGGCGGCGGCGTACGATCGCCTCCTTCAGCGTGATGTTCCGCGTCGGGTACACGCGGAAGCGCCTGCTGACGTTCTCGGCCTTGATCGCGCCTGGATTCACGCCGCTGAGCGTACTGAAAGCGCCTGGCGGTGCCAGGGTCAGAGGGAGGCGGCGAGCCGGTCGTCGAGGCGAGCGAAGACCCACGCGCCGAGAGCGAGCGAGCCGGCCGCCACGCCGAAGGCGTAGATGACGTCGCCAGTGGCCGGCAGCTCGCCAAAGAAGATCGGGTCGCGGATCGCCTCCACCATCGGCGCCATGACGTTCCCGTAGTAGAGGACGTTCGCGAGCACCTCGTTGTCCGCGAAGCCCGGAAGCAGGTCGAAGGTGTAGAAGATCGGCGTCAGGATGAACCACGGGACGAGGATGGTCGTGAGCAGGTGCTCCACGTCCCGGAAGATCACGGTCGCGCCGGCGACGACGACGGCCAGCCCGCTCGCGAGGCAGACCAGCGGTACGAGCAGCGGGATCGCCGCCCAGAACGTCGTTCGCGTCTCGGGCCGGACGACGAGGTTCACGGGGATGACGATCGCGAGCATCGCGACGAGGGTGGTCAGGTTCGTCGCGACGACGGAGAGCGGCAGCAGCTGGCGCGGAAAGCGGACCTGCTTCACGAGGTTCGCCTGCCCGAGCAGGCTTGTCGACGACATCTGGACCGCCGACTGGAAGAACATCCAGCTGATGAGGCCCGAGATGACGAACAGCGGGTAGTTCTCGATCGCCACCGCCTTGAGCAGGATCCCGAAGAGCAGCCAGTACCCGATCATCAGCGCGAGCGGGTAGATGAGCGTCCAGGCGAGGCCCAGGGACGACCCGCGGTAGCGGACGCGCAGCTCGCGCCGGAAGAGGCTGGTGAAGAGCTCGCCGTGCCTGAAGACGTCCGCGTAGAGGCTCAAGGGATCGCCAGTCTAGTCCCGGCGTCGTGCCTCAACGTGCGCGCAGGACCACGTGCACGCTGGTCCAGGTCGCGCCCGCCTTGTGCTGTAGCACGATATGCGGGTAATGACTCCGGTGGGGTCGTCCGACTTCAGTCCGGGCCCCGACGGCCTCTTCGATGTCGATGATGACGCGCGTCGTCGCCTCGGAGATGGTCAGATCCAGCGGTTCGACGAGTTCCCACAGCTCTTCGTCCAATAGCGCTCGCAGCTGGTCTTCGTCGAACAGCAGGATGCCGGGCAGCGACGCGAGCCGCCCGGCAATCCGGTACTCGGTGGAAATCGCCGCAATTCCGCCTGGGCGCAATACCCGGTGCATCTCCGCGAGCGCCCGCCGGACGTCGTCGTGGGTGCCGAAGTGCTCGATCGAGCCCGAGGAGAAGACACCGGCGAAGGTCGCGTCCTCGTACTGGAGATCGAGCGCGTTCATGTGCTGTACGACCAGCCGCCGCGGGTTCCATGGACAGGACGCGAACTCGGCCGGGTTGGTGAGCATCCCCGCGGGCGACTCCGAACCCCACTCCTGGTTGTCGAAGTAGAGGTCGGTGGCGAAGACGCGGCGACAGTGGTTCGTCAACCAGAAGATCGTCGACTCCGCGCCGGCGCCGACCCCGAGCACGTCGCTGTCGGGGCCGAGGACGCCGAAGTCGCGGAACGCGCGCAGACTCATCGCGACCTCCCAGTGCTTCCGCTGCTCGACGCCGGACGGGAACGAGGGCCCGAACACCTCGATGTGGTTGGCGTACGACTCACGGATCAGCGCGAGCAGTTCGGGGTCGGTGAAGTCTCCGAGTTCGCAGAGCTTGCAGTGGCCGAGTCGTGCGGGTGCCGCGGCTCGGTAGACGTGACGTTTGCGGTGGGGGGGTCGGCGTCCGACGCGATCGAGCTCTGTGTAGGCCGCTGCGGTTCGCCGCGCCACCTCGGGCCAGGTGTGGCGCTTGTGGAGCTTCAGCGCCGAAAGCCGCGCCAGAACGCGGTCGTCGGTGAGCGCACGTTCGAGCGCCTGGCGGATGGAGCGCGCGTCGGTCGGATCGAAGAGCGCCGCCTCGTCGTCGACGAGCTCGACGAGAGACGACGTACGGCCTGTGAGCACGGGCGCTCCACACGAGATCGCCTCCGCCACCGGGAGCCCGAACCCCTCGTACAGCGAGGGGTAGATGACGAGCTCCGCGGCCTGGTAGAAGAGCACGAGCAGCTCGTCCGAGACGTACCCACTGAGGTGGACGTCGCCGGCGATCCCCAGCTCGCCGAAACGCCGGGTGAGCGATTCGCGCTCGGCGGGGTGGACGCGGCACACGATGGCGAGCTGATGGCGCGCACGCACGTCCTCGGGCAGCGCGGCGTAGGCCACGAGCAGGCGATCGATGTTCTTGCGGTGGTCGAGGCCGCCGGTGCAGAGAACGTATCCGGGACGCACCCAAGGCTCTTGTTCGACCAGCGTCGCGAGCGCCGCCTCACGGCTCGGAGGACGCACGAAGCTTCCGGAGGCGGCCGCACCGACGACCCGGATCCGCTCCGGCCGGATCCCGAGGTGCTCTGTCGCATCTCTCGCGGAGGCCTCGGAGATCGTGAGGAAGCGGTCGGCGCGCCGCATGCTTGCGAGTCGCGTGTGATAGCGGATGCGAGCGACGGGGTCTGCGAGATAGGCATCGGAGAAGATCTCGGGGATCAGGTCGTAGACGGTGACGGCGAGTCGCAAGCCCGACTGACTCGCTGCCGGCGGCCAGATCCGGCTGATCGGCGCGGGCTCGAACGGTGACCCGACGTGGTAGACGCTCGCGTTCGCGACGTCGGCGCGATCGTTGAACTCGAGGCGCCACCTCGGAATCGAGTCGATCGTGGCCGGGACCGGCAGGTCCGGGTTCAGGAGATAGCGGGACACGGTCTCCGAGTACTCCCGCTCGAGCGCACTCGCGAGCTCCCTCAGGTAGCGGGCGATGCCGCGCTCGCCGTGCGCTCGGCTCTGCACTCCCTGGATGTCGACCAGCACTGCCATCGCGTGACCGCAGCCGCGGACGTCAGCTCGAACGGCGTGCGGTCACGAGAGCCACGAGCTCGGCGCCTTCTCCGACTGGGCCTTCGCCGACTGGGCCCTCGCCGACCGGCTCGGTGCCGCCCGCGTCCGGTCTCCCAGCTCGTGGGGCTCGTTCGGCGGATGAGGGTGAGGTCCTCGACCTCCCATCCCTCGAGAAGCTCGTCGAGATGCTCTCGATCGTACGTCCGCTGGAAGTCGTCGGCGTGAAACGACGTGCCGAACGGCGCGGTCAGGATCAGCAGCCCGCGCGGCTTCGTCAGCTCGTGCAGTCGGCGCATCGCCGCCTTGTCGGCCTCGGCGTGCTCCTCTTGGCCGTAGGCGGCGAGCCCGATGTGCTCGATCGTCGAGAGAGCAGACGACCGCATCGAACTCGTCGCTCGTGTCCCAGTCCTCGATGCGCCCTTCGACTGCACGGAGCTGAGGATGCGAGAACGGGTACGGGCGCGGGTCGAGCGCAGTCACGTCGTACCCGAGTGAGGCGAGCGAGAAGGCGACGGTGCTCTCCGCCGCGCCGACGTCGAGGATCTTGGCGCCCGCGCTGAGCGCGCCGAGCGCACGGAAGACATACGGGATCTCCGCGATGCGCTCGTTGACATGGCGGACTTCGACGGAGCCTTCGTCATGCGCGACGAGAACCGGCGGGTTGAACCAGAGCCCGCTGCTGCGCCGCGAAGCCTTCGCTCCCGAGTGCGTAGTTCAGGAACTTGGCCGCCTCGCCGTCCAGTTCGCCGACGTCACGGATGAATCGCTTCGCGGGAGGCTGTTCGAGGAGCATGGCGATTCTCTCCGTCTCGCGCAGGATGTCGTCGAGCGAGCGGACCACCACCGTTGCCGACTCCACTTCGGCATCCGCGCGCGCCGCATGTAGATCCTGCAAGGACATGAGCCGTGCCAGCAACTCGTCGTGTCTAGCATCGAGATGGCTGAGCATCCCCTGGATGCGCGGGTCGATGAAGCGCCGCGCCGGCCAGAGCGCACTTCGCCCGGCTGCCTTGAGGCTCTCCTTGACCGGCGAGACCGGGGCCTCCGGGTCTCGGTCGTTGTGGGCGGTCATTTCGTGCTCCTCCGCCTGGCGAGATTGGGCCCCCATGCCGAAAGAGGATATGGGCTGTCCGTCGGTGCCTGCGCGGCTAGCATCGGCGGGCGATGGCGGACGAGCGCAAGGTCGATGCGGAGGAGATCGTTGCGGAGCTCGAGGCGCGCGTCGCCCGTGAGCGCGCGGAAGGCGGATACGCAGACGCCGACCAGCTCGCCGGAATGACGCTCGGAACCACGTCGCCCGAGGCCGACCCGAGCATGCTCACCAGCGGCTTCGACCTCGGCGGCGCCGGGGCTCGGATCCGCTTCCGCCCCGAGCTCGGCTTCTCGTCGAAACCGGTGATCGGGCCGGTCATCACCGGGGTCAAGAAGCTGAACCTGCGTCTCCTGTTCTTCGTGTTCGACGACCTCGCGCGCCAGACGGATGCCGCCGTCGTCAGGTTGGAGGCCGCGCTGGCGGCGGAAGCCGCGGCGCGCGAAGCGGTCTCGGACGCGCTCGATGCGGAGGCCGAGTCCCGTCGCGCACGTCGAGAACGAGCTGCGCGTGCTCTCCGAGCGAATCGCCGCACTCGAGCGGCAGGCTCGTAGCGACTAGCTCGTTAGCCGCGCGAGGACGTCCGGTCCGCCTGTCGACAAGACGCGCTTGCGGCTGGGTCTCGCGCAGGGCATTGCGAAGCCGGAGCCACGTCGCCTCCTTGGGGCGGACGACGTGCGAGTAGTGCCCGGCCCGCTCGCCGAGCCAGTCGCGGCCGTCGGTCGGCAGAACCTCGACGCCCGCGTCGAGGAGCGCCTGCTCGTCGTCCGGCGCGACGGCTTCGAGCAGGAGCGTCACCCGAGCGGTCGGATCGGCGGTGGCCAGGTTCTCCGCGAGACGGCGTGTCGCACTGTCGTCACCAAGCAAGAGGACACGGTGGCGCGCGTGGACGTCTCTCGCGGCCAGCTGGACTGTGTGCATCCGCGAGCACTTCCTCGAGTGTCGGCCGGCCCGCGAGCGCGTGTCGCCACCTGCCGAGGAACACTCGCTGGTTCGCTGCGACGACTTCGGCCACTTCGGCGACCGGCGCGGACGCACCGCGTACGTGCCGCACGCGGGCTCGTGGTTCGTACACGACGCGAAGCCCCTGCTCGCGCAGGCGGAAGCAGAGGTCGGTGTCCTCGAAGTACGCGATTCCGTACGCGGGGTCGAAGCCGCCGAGCGACTCGTAACGCTCGCGGGCGATGCACATCGCGGACGCCGAGCCGAAGTCGATCTCGTGCCGGAAGCGGTATTCGGGCGCGTCGGCGTCGTCGCCGTCGCCGAAGACGTGCACATGCGCCTCCCGGGTCACGAACGCACCCGCTTCTTGCAACCTTCCGTCGAGATGGAGCTTCGCGGGGAAGGCGGCACCAACGCCGCCGTCCCGAACGAGCTCGAGGAGCGGCTCGAGCCAGCCCGGCGCGACGAGCACGTCGGTGTTCAGGAGGCAGACGACGTCGGCTCGCGCTCGTGCGACTCCGATGTTGGAGGCCGCACCGAAGCCGAGATTGTCCTCGTTTCGGAGGATCTCGACGTTCGTCGGATCCGGGACTGAACGCTCGTCGGCGCCTCCGTTGTCGACGAGAAGCACCTCGTACGGCTCGGCTGTGTTCCGGCGCAGCGCATCGAGCGCCCGCGGTACCCAGGCCCAGCCGCCGCCGTAGGCGACCATCACGACGGAGACAGTCGGTGTTTCCTCGGACACCGCGCGGACGCTAGCGTGCCCGCGTGCGGATCATCAGCTCGGACGCAGGCGAAGCCGTCGACTCGGTCCCAGCGTCCGACCCGTGGCGCATCCCGGAGCGCGCGTCGTACTGGATCGCGCAGCTTGCACCGTTTGCCGTCGCGCTGGTGGTGTACTCGGCCGCGTACGTCGTCATGAGCCCGAGTGCGACCGGCGACGAGCCCCACTACCTGGTGGCGGCACAGAGCGTCGCGTACGACGGCGACCTCGACCTGACGAACGACTACAGGAGCCGCGAGCGAACGCTCGACGTGTTCGGCATCTTTCCGTTCGAGTCGAGCATTCACGCCGCGGACTACCGAGACACGGGCCAGCTTCGGCCGGTGCGCGGCATCGGAATGTCGACGTTCCTCGCGCCGGCCGTCGCGCTCGGAGGACAGACGGGCGCACGCGTGCTGATGATCCTGGTCGCAGCGCTCCTGGCGGATCAGCTGTTTCGCCTGATCCGGGGTCTCGGCTTTCGCCGGAGGTACGGGCTCCTTGCGTGGGTCGCCGTTGCGTTCTGCTACCCGATGCTCTCCTTCTCCAGCCAGATCTATCCGGAGCTGCCGGCCGCCCTGCTCATCGTCGTCGCGCTCCGGATCATGTTCAAGTGGGCGT
The DNA here is from genome assembly GCA_963716605.1 of uncultured Actinomycetes bacterium. GTDB lineage: Bacteria > Actinomycetota > Thermoleophilia > Gaiellales > Gaiellaceae > GMQP-bins7. The sequence continues at coordinate 1,168,419 of CAVQTO010000002.1, forward strand.
CGTCCTCCGTCGCGCTCGCCGTGGGGGCGACTGCCGCCGCTCTGCTCGTCTGGCTGCACGTGCGCTTCATCCCGTTGTCGGCGGGCATCTTCCTCGGGCTCGTCATCGCCGCGTGTCGGGCCAACCAGCCTGGTGCTGACGACGCGCGAGCGCCGGGAGCCGCTCGGCGTCTTTCGGGCGGCGTGGGGCGAGCTGGGGCGATGGGTCCGAGTCCTGACGCGAGACTGGCGAACGGTCACCGTGCCGTTGGCGGTTCCGTATGTGGGCAGCCTCGCGCTGTTCGCGGCGACGTTGTACCACCTGTACGGGACTGTCGAGCCGACGGCGTCGTACGCGCCCTACTGGAACACGGCGGCGGGCTCCGCCGGATGGACGTTCTGGTACGAGTTCGCGCTCGCGGACGTCCTCAATCCCGTCCACGGCTGGATCCCCTACGTCCCCGTGCACTGGCTGGGGCTCGCCGCGCTCGGATGTCTCGTCCTGAAGTGGCGATGGATGGCAGCGGCGTTCATCGCCGTGCCCGTCGGCTACGAGCTGCTCATCGCGAGTGCGGGGATCGACATCGGATGGATGTTCCCGTCCCGGCTTCTGGTTCCCATCATCCCGCTCATCGCGATCCCGATCGCGCTCGCGATCCAGGAGGTTCGAGCGTCACGCTTCGTGTTCTTCCCGCTCCTCGCGGTCTCGCTCGCGTTCGGGGTGGCGTCCGTGGCCGAGCACTCCTATCTCTACGCGGCGGACGACAAGCCGCGGCTCTCGGGCGCCCGGACCACTGCAGACCTGTTCCCGATCACGAACCCGGGCATCTTTCAGTTCGCGACGTCCTACGTCGTGGCTCCCGGTGAGTTCGGGCCGACGACCGGCAGCGTGCAAGGGGGGCAGGCCGTCGCTAGGCCCGAAGACGGGCCGGGCCATCTGACCTTCGGGCCGTTCGCGAAGCTGGAGCGCGGGACGTACCGAGCGACGTTCCGGCTGGCAGTGACGGGGGCAAGGCCGGACTGGCACGTGGCCAGCGTCGATGCGCTCAGCGCGCCCTCCGACGGTGATCTTGGCGACCAAGGCCCTGATCGCCGGAGAGCTCGGGCGACGCATGAGCGACGTCACGCTCGAGTTCTCGAACCCTCGCGGCGGACTGATCCAGACGCGCGTCTTCTACGAGGGACGCGGAACGGTGCGAGCCGGGGAGGTTCGGGTCGACCTCGAGGGTGAGGCCCCCGTGCAGGCCGCCGGTCAGTTTCCCGACTGGCCCAAGGCTCTCCCGTGGGGCTTGGTGACGGTCGCCGCCGGCTGGCTGCTGGTCATCGGCATGAGACGCAGTCAGCGGGAGGCTCGGCCGGCCCGGGCCGGCCGCAGTGCCTCACCGACGGACTAACGGGCGAGCACCAGGTTCATGCGTCCGGCGCGGCGGAGGGCTCTCGGGTCACGGGGCGCGACTCCGTTCTGCGGGCGCGCAGCGTCTCAGCGACGTACGCGACCCCGAAGACGGCGCCGCTCGCGAGCACCATCGAGCCTGCGCTCAGCAACGAGACTAGCGCTGCCTGGGCGGCACCGACGTCCGCCTGTCCCAGGAGCAGCACGAACCCTCCTTCGCGCACGCCGAGCCCCCCGACCGAGACCGGGATGAGCATCGCGACCAGGACGACGGTGAGGCAGACCGAAACGAGCGCAAACGACAGCTCCAGCCCGATCGCCTTACCGAGCAGCATGAACGACAACGTCGCGAGCACCTGATAGCCGAGGCCGAGGCTCAGGACCGAGGCGACGAGCTTCGGGGACTTCGCCCAGACTCGGAGCGTCGTCCAGATCTCGCGGATCATGACGTAGACGCGCTCGGGGAGCCGACGCAGGACCGGACGCACGCCGACCGCTGCGAGCACGGCGGCCGCCAATGCCAGGAGCAGGCCGGCACTGAGCCAGGCGAAGACGCGAACGACGGAGCTCGGCACCGATTGCGAATCGACGACGAGCGCTGCCCAGGCGATGACGACGAGACAGCCCAGCGCGACGAGCTTGTCGACGATCGTGGCGGTCGCCGCCCGCACCAGCTGACCGCTCGTCCTCCCGACGAGCCAAGCGCGAAGCGCGTCGCCGCCGACGGCAGTGGGCAGGACGAGGTTCAGGACGACAGACCCGGCGAAGACCTTGCTCGCCCGTAGCCGGGACACGTGGATCTCCCCTCCCTCGAGCAGCACGCGCCACCGAGCCGCTCCGACGACGACCGCGACGGCGAAGAGAGCAAGTGCGGCGAGGAACCAACGCCAGTCGCCGTCCTCGAGCGCCTGCGCCATCTCGCCGACGTCGACGTACACGAGCACCGCGCCGAGCAGCAAGACGGAGAAGAGGATTCGGAGCAGGAGAAGGCTGCGCCGGCGAACGGCGTCGGACACCGAGCCATGCTATCGGCCTGCCGTCGGCCGGCAGTCAGGTGAGAACGGAGGAAAGCGAGAAGACTGCTACGACTCGCGGCGGAGCGCTCCGGCACGGATCTCCGAGTGCACGTACGCATCGCGAAGCAGGAGGTCGAGCGACGGCTGCGGCTCGGCGATGGCATAGATCTGATACGCGAAGAATCGCTTCCAGAGGCGATTGGCGTGGCGGTTGGCGGAGATGAGCGCGCGGGCCGCCCCGGAGTCCCCCAGCGCCAGCGGGAACGGCGCCGGAACCCCGCGTAGCCCCACGATCCGGAAGCCTGCCCCCTCGAGGGTCCGGCGGAGCGTTGAGAACGTGAAGAGGCGCGCGTGCGTGAGGTCGAGAATCCCACGCTTGCCGTAGTTGAACTGGCCGGCGAGCAAGAGCAGGCGCGTCATCCCGAAGGCGATGTTGCCGGTGCTGATGATGACCTTGGTGCTCGGGCTCTGCGAAAGCGCGGCGTACAGCTCCTCGAGGAATCGTTCTGGGCTCTCGAGATGCTCGATGACATCCAGGAGCAGGACGTAGTCGAACTCGGCGAAGTCGACGGCCGGCAACCCCTCGTTCAGGTCGTGCAGGTGGAACTCGTCCAGCTCGACGCCCTCCGCGAGCGGGAAGACATCGACTCCGACCACATGGCAGCCGTTCTTGCGCAGCTCCGCGCCCACCCAGCCGCCCGCGCATCCGACGTCGAGCACGCGCGAGTCCGAAGGGATCTGCTCGAGCACGAGTGTGTGGGGGCTTTCGTAACCGAGCTTCGCGCGATACTGCGCTCCCTCTTGATCGGGCCCGACGTCGAACTTCCGGTCGTACAGCAGCCCGAGAGTTTGGATGCGCGCTTTGAGGGTCGCGCGTGTGACGTCGGCCGCGTACTTGAGACCGTTGACGTGGCAGATCTCGTCACCGTAGTAGGTCGGAATCGGCACTTCGACGATCCGCTTCTCCGCGTGGAGGTGCTGGATGATGATCTCCGTGTCGAAGTGGAAGTCGTTGGTGTTGAGATCGAACGGGATCGTGCGCAGGACCCGCGTCGAGTAGACGCGGTACCCGGAATGGAACTCGCTGAGGCTCGCGTCGAGGAGCCTGTTCTGAAAGGTGCTGAGGATCCGGTTCCCGACGAACTTGTACAACGGCATCCCGCCGCGACGAGCCCCACCCTTGGCGAGCATCCGTGACCCGAGGACGAGCGTCGGCCTCGCCGTCGCGTAACGGCCGCACGAGATCGGGGAGGCACTCCGGCGCGTACTGGCCGTCTCCGTGGACGAGCGCGACGTAGTCGAAACCTTCTCGGATCGCGAAGTGGAAGCCGATCTTCTGGTTGCCGCCGTATCCCTGGTTGACCGGGTTGAACAAGACATGCAGCGGAAACGGAAGCGCCTCCGCCCGCCGGATCGTCTCGCTTCGCTCGAACGTCGCGTCCTGGGACGAGTCGTCGATGACGAGCGTTTCGACCTCGTAGTCGTCGAGCAGCGTCGAAGGGATGCGGCGGAGAACGCTCTCGATCGTCTTCTCGGCGTTGTACGCGACGATGAAGACGAGGAGGCGAGGTCGCGCTCTCGTCTCTGGCACTGCGCCTGAGCGCTTCGAGACTTCAGCTTGAACGGTCATGCCGCGCCTGGGTCGTACGGCCGCTCGACGAGCGGCGGCGAGTCACCGGCCTCGATCACAGTCCGCGGATTGTAGGCCACGGGTGCCTGATGGCCGGCGGGCTACGCGCCGTCGCCGATCACGCCGTTGCATACGCTTGAGCGTCCTCGCATGACCGGGCTACACCAACTCCTGTCGGCCGCAGCGCCCCACGACGCCACCACCGAGCAGGCGCTCATCTGGCGCCGCCTGCTGCACGAGTGGGGCTACGAGAGCGAGATCGTCGCCGAGTCCGTGCATCCCGACCTGATGGGGACGGTCCGGATGCTCGATCGCGCCGGGAGGCGGCTCGTGAAGAAGGACGCCGTCGTCCTGCACTACACGATCTGGAGCACGAGCGCCGAGGCTGCGCTCGAAGCGAGAGCGCCGATCGGGCTCTGTTACCACAACATCACTCCGGGTGATCTTCTGCGCGACTTCAATCCGGCTCTCGCCGACCTCTGTGACCGGGGGCGTGCAGCGCTCCCCGACTTTCGCGGACGCGTCGCGGCGCTGATTGCCGACTCGAGCTTCAACGCGACTGACCTGCGTGAGGCCGGACTGGGCGACGCTGCCGTCGTCCCACTCATGTTCGAGCTTCCGCCCGAGGTGCCGCGGCGGGACCCGAGCTCGGAGCCGGTCGTGGTGACTGTCGGCCGGATCGTCCCGAACAAGCGGCTCGAAGAGGTCATCAAGGCGTTTGCGCTCTTCCAGCGTCGTCATGCGCCCGGAGCCTCGCTCGTACTCGTCGGCCCGTACCAGGGATTCGAGAGCTACCGCCACGCCCTTGACCTCATCGTCTTACGCACCCGAGCGCGCCGTGTGTTCTTCACCGGTCAGATCTCGTTGGCAGCACGCAACGCGTGGTATCGCCGCGCGGACGTCTACGTGTCGATGTCGGTGCACGAGGGCTTCTGCGTGCCGCTGATCGAGGCGCTCGCGCACGGCGTGCCGGTCGTCGCACGCGACGCCGGGGCCATGCCGGAGACCCTCGGCGGCGCAGGGCTCGTACTCAATGGCGCCGACCTCGCGCTCGTCGCGGAGGCGCTGCACGAGCTCACGACGTCGCGCACGACTCGAGCTGCGCTGTACGACGCCGCCGACCGGCGTCTTGCGGAACTCCGGCCGGAGAAGCTCGCGCCCCGCATCCGCTCGGCGCTCTCCGCCCTGCTCGACGGCGCGTGCGCCGCACGCCGTTCGCCGGGCTTCCCGGCAGACGTTCGCCCGGTACGGAGCCTCGCATCGCGGCGGCAGGCGAGGTGGGATCGGCGCGGTCGTGATATCACACGCTCGAGCCGGTGCGAAGACGTAGACCTGCCGGCGCGCGCATCGACGGGCTCGCGCGGCGAGACGTTCCGATCCGCACGCCGTTCGCCGCCTCCGGACGTTGGTACGGTGCTTCGCATGCGGCGGCGGCGAGGTGGATCGCGATCAGCGTGGTCGTGTAGTCGGTACTGCGCGCCGCGGACGAAGCGCGAGCCGAAGGCGCAGTCGTAGCCCTCCTCGAGCACGCGGTGGTAGCGCGACGATGTCGTCGGGCTAGTCCGAGCCGTCGCCCATGACGATCGCGACGGCGTCGCCCGTCGAAACGTCGAGGCCGGCGCGAACCGCGAAGCCGAACCCGGGCGGGTTGTGCGAGCGATGGCACCGGACGCGCGGGTTGTCGCCGCGAGCGAGCTCGCGACCGACGTCCGCCGTCGCGTCGGTGCTCGCGTCGTCGACGACGAGGATCTCGTAGTCGATGCCCTCCGCGTCGAGCGCGCTCGCGATCGCACGTGACGGTGTCTCGCGATCGACCCGGCCTCGTTGTGCGCCGGGATGACGACCGAGAGCTTCATCGCGCGGCCGCCGTCCAGGCTCTCGACGTTCTGCTCGTAGATCTCGCGCAGGATCTCCTCGATGCCGTAGCGCGAGCTGCCAGTCCGGGTAGTCGCGCCGGAACTCGCCGAGGTCGCTGATCCACCAGCGATGGTCGCCGATCCGGCGGCTCGGGTCGAGCTGCCAGTCGAGCTCGCGCCCGGCGATCTGCTCGCAGAGCGCGATCGCCTCGAGCATCGAGCAGTTGCTCTCGCGCCCGCCGCCGATGTTGTAGACCGCCGCCGGCCGCGGGCTCGCGTGGAACGCGGCGAACGCACGGACGAGGTCGGCGCTGTGGATGTTGTCGCGCACCTGCTTGCCGCCGTAGCCGTAGACGGTGTACGGCTCGCCGGTCGACGGTGCAGCGCATCAGGTACGAGAGGAAGCCGTGCAGCCGCGCCCCGGCGTGGTTCGGGCCGGTCAGGCAGCCGCCGCGGAAGCAGACGGTCGGCATGTCGAAGTAGCGGCCGTACTCCTGGACGAGCAGGTCGGCCGCCGCCTTCGAGACGCCGAACAGCGAGTGCAGGCACGGTCGATCGACATCGTCGTCGGGATGCCGTCCGAAGTACTCGTGGCTCGCTCGGCAGCTCGAGCCGCGTCTCGAGCTCGACCAGCGGCAGGAAGTTCGGCCGGTCGCCGTAGACCTTGTTCGTCGAGGTGAAGACGAACGTCGCGTCGGGCGTGTGCCGCCGCGTCGCCTCGAGCAGGTTGAGCGTGCCGTTCGCGTTGACGGTGAAGTCCGTCTGCGGGTCGGTCGCCGCCCAGTCGTGCGACGGCTGCGCGGCGGTGTGGATGACGAGCTCGAGCTCGCGCGCGTGCTCCGCGAACAGGCGGTCGACCGCCGTCGGCGTCGCGGATGTCGAGCTCGAGCGAGCGGAACGCGTCGTAGGTCGTCGAGCAGCCGCGCGTCTGCGGCGCGGTCGACGCGTCCGGCCCGAAGAACGCGCGCGCGCATGTCGTTCTCGATCCCGACCACGTCGTAGCCGGCCTCGGCGAAGTGGGCGACGGACTCGGAGCCGATCAGACCGCCCGAGCCGGTGACGATCACCGTTGGCCATGACGCCCTCCATCCTCAGTCGAGCGCGTCGCGCGAGCGCCGCCTCGTTCGCGGCGACCCAGCGTCGAGATGTCCTCGAGTATCGCCGCGGCCGTGCGCTGCGGCCGCCACGCCGTGTGGGCGAAGAGAGCCGAGCAATCCGAGACGTAGATTGGCACGTCGCCCGGCCGCGTCTCCGGGTGAGGCGTCGACCTCGACCTCGCTTGCCCGAGATCTCGCGGCAGAGCGCCGTCAGCTCGAGCAGCGACAGCGAGCACTCGCGGCCGCCGCCGACGTTGAAGACGGCGCCGCGCCAGCGCTCGGGCTCGCGCAGCTGCTCCGTCGACGAGGTCGACGAGGTCGTCGACGTGGAGGAGGTCGCGCACCTGCTTGCCGCTGCCCGCCGAAGCCGATGTAGCTGAGCGGCCGGCCGAAGTGGTGCGCGAGCATCCAGAACGCGAAGACGCCCTGGTCGACCTTCCCGATCTGCCACGGGCCCGCGATGCACGCCGCAGCGGTTGACGACGGCGCGAAGGCCGAACGACTCGACGTACTCGGCGATCGAGCAGCTCGGCTGCGAGCTTCGTCGCTGCCGTAGAAGGTGCGCGCGCCCGTCGAGCGGGAAGCTCCTCGCGATGCCGGCGGCCGAGGCCCCCGGCGATCGGCTGATCGTCGGCGAGCTCGAACCGCGTCTCCGTCTCGCGGTACGTCAGGGCGCACAGCGCCGCGACCGGATAGACGCGGCTCGTCGAGAGGAAGACGAGCTGCGCGCCGACGCGACGGCAGAGCTCGAGGCAGTTGAACGCGCCGAGGAGGTTCGACTCCGACGAGGTAGTCGAGGCCGCCGTCGAGCCCGGCGAGCACCGACGGCTCGGCGGACGCCTCGATCAGCGCGTCGAAGGCTCCCGACGGCGCGCGATGTCCTCGCGGTCGCGAACGTCGCCGTGAACGAACCGGACGCCGCGCCGCGCGCAGCCGCGGCAGGTTGAGCTCGGAGCCGCGGCGGCGGAGGTTGTCGAGCGCGACGAGCTCCCAGTCGGGATGACGCGCGGCGAGCGAGACGCAGACGTTGGCGCCGACGAAGCCGGCGAACACCCTCGACCGGTGCGAAAGCCTCCGGCGCACGCTCGACGGGCTTGCCCGGCAGACGTTCCGCCCGTTCGAGGTGGTCGGCGTGGTGACGCGAGCACGCTCAACGAGGACGATGCGGAGTACGACGCGATGCCCAACGGCTCCGCGGCATCGTGGTCGTCGCGATCTGCCGGCAGCCCGGCACCGCCGAGATTCTCACGCGCTATCCAGTGCGAGTCGGGGACCTGCTCGGAGGCGCATGTCGGGGGGTTCGGGGTGTGCCGTGCGTCTTGGCCGAGCGTCGGCGCTGCGTAGACGCCGGGTCGGCTTCGGCGCGCCGGCTCTCGAGGTAGTGGACGACGTCGGAGATGCGTGAAGACCGATGCGAGGACGATGCGGTCGAGCTGTCCCGTCTCGCTGGAAGCGGCACTCGGGTCAGCCCACCGCCGGGACGCGACGAGGCTGCGGAATGCGGAGCTCTCGCGGAACGTCGGTGTCCGGATGGCCGCGGGTGATGTCCTTGCATTCATCGACGACGATGCGGTGCCGGAGCCGGACTGGCTCGAGCAGCTGGCGGGCGCGTACGAGGATCCGACGGTACGCCGCGTTCTCACGCCTCGTCGTTCGACCTTCGACGATGCGGTCGGACTTCGAGGACGGCGCGATCGACCTGCTCCACATCGACGGTCTCCATACGTACGAAGCCGTACGGCACGACTTCGAGACCTGGCAACCCAAGCTCACGGAGCGAGCCGTCGTGCTCTTCCACGACACGAATGTCCGCGAACGCGGCTTCGGGGTGCAGGAGTTCTGGGCCGAGTTGCGGGACCGGTATCCGTCGTTCGAGTTCGTGCACGGCCAGGGCCTCGGCGTCCTCGGGGTCGGTGCCGACCTGCCGGTCGAGGTCATGGGACTGCTGGAAATCGAGAGGGACTCCGAGCGGCTTGCCGGCGTGCGCAGTGCCTATGCGAGACTCGGCGAGTCCGTGCGCGTTGGCGCCGAGCTCGCCGTCCTGCGCGAGCTCGCGGGCGAGCAGGAGGAACGCCTGCACATGGCCGAGCCCGCCGGTGGAGCGCTCGAGGATGCTCGGAGGCGTTGGCGATCCGAGGAGTCCGCCGCGGATTTGAAGCGGACCCTGGCCGAGCGTGACGACGAGGTCGCCGCGGCCGCGCACGTTCTACGAGCGGCAGGCGCTACGCGTGGCCGAGCTCGAGCAACACGTCGCGGCGATCACAGGGAGCGAGTCATGGAAGCTCACCGCGCCGCTTCGGCTCGCCGGCCGGGTCGTTCGAAGGGCTCTCGGCCGCGGGTACACAGAGTCGCCAGCCGTCGCTCCCGATCCGCCGCCGGTCGCAACTCCCGCACCGTCGGTCGCGGCCTCCGGAACATCGTCCGTCGACGAGCTGAAGGACGGGAGCTTTCCGCTCCTGCGTCCCTTGACGGTCTCCCGGTTCCTCTCCCGGGCGACGGTCGCGGCGGCCACCATCGTCACGGCAGCCTCAGCGCAGGTCGCTGCGGTGGCGTAGGCACGGCGAGGTCGTCGACGCGATGCTGGTCGAACGCCTCGACGCCACCTTGCGGATCGTGACGCGTACCGAGCCCCCCGAGCCGACCGCGTTCTCGACGGTCCTCCAGGCGCACGAGATTCCGTGGGAGGCGAACGTCGAGTTCGGGTTCTCGTCGCTCGCCGACGACGCGAACGGAGTTCCCGTGCACGACGGCGACGTGCTCCTACGACGTCGTGTGGAGTACTCGGCTGCGCTGCACTCCGTCGACCCAGCGAGCATCGTGTACTGGTCGAAGAGGCGGCGCCTCTTCACCCCTCGGGCGCGAGCAGCTCCGGTACGGGGAGGTGCTCGCGGACGAACGGATCCGCTTCCTAATCAACACGGAGATGCTCTTCGACCACCTCGTGGAGGAGGGGTTCGGGAGCGTCGGGGCGCGGGGTCTTGCCTTCGAGCCGGCCTTCCCCGAGAGCCTGTACTTCCGCCACCCCGGTGGCGGGAACGGACGCCGGACCTTCCTCTTCTACGCTCGCCCCAACAACGTCCGCAACCTCTTCCACCGGGGCCTCGAGGCGATTCAGGCCTCGCTCGTCGCGGGCGACCTGGGTCCGGACTGGGACTTTCACTTCGTCGGCAAGGACATTCCGCCGGTGACGCTGCCGCACGGCGTGGAGCCCGAGCGGGCCGAGAACCTCCCGTGGCCGGACTACGCGGCGCTGATCCGTCGTGTCGACGTCGGTCTCACGCTGATGAACAGCCCGCACCCGAGCTATCCGCCGCTCGATCTCGCCGCGTGCGGCGCTGTCGCGGTCACGAACCGCTTCGGCCCGAAACAGAGCCTCGAGCGGTACTCGGCCAACATCATCTGCGCCGAACTGTCGACGGAAGCGCTCGCGGACGCGATCTCCCAGGCCGTCCGTCTTGCCGCAGACGAGGAGCAGCGCGTCCGGAACGCCTCCGCCGACGGGCTCGCGCGCAGCTGGAGCACCTCGCTGGCGCCCGTCGTCGACGAGCTGGCCCGCTCCCTCTAGCGGTGTTTCGCCTGCATATCCCGCCGGTCGTGTACGCCGATCCCTGGTCGCTGCCCTCCGTACCGGGTCTTGTTCTCCGTGGCGGTCTTCGTGGACCAGTCCACGCCGACCAGGGCGTCGGACGTGCTCGCGGGTTGGCTCGCCGCCTGGAGCAACGGCGCAGGTGGAGCTTCGGCGCCGCGAGGCGAGAGTCGTCGCGGCTCCTGAGGGACGATCGCATCCACGTCGGGTACTTCAGCGGGACTGCGACACACAACCGGGACTTCGCGATCGCCGAGCCGGCGCTCCTGCAACTGCTCGAGGAGGAGCCGAGAGTCGTCCTCCGGGTCGTCGGGTTCATGGACTTCAGCGCGGCTTTGAGCGCGTATCGCGATCGGATAGAGGAGTTTCCGCTCCAGGACTTCCTGAACCTGCAGCGCCTGATGGGTGAGGTCGAGCTCAACGTCGTGCCGCTCCAGGACAACGAGTTCACGAACTGCAAGTCGGAGTTGAAGTACTTCGAGGCGGCGGTGGTCGCAACCCCGAGCGTCGCGTCGCCGATCTACACGCTTCGCCGCGCGATCAGGCACGGAGAACGGGTTCCGCGAGGCGCCGAGGTCGCGAGCGCCAGGGCATCGCGGACGCGCCTGGTGCCGGCGCGGCAGCCGCGGTCGAGAGCTCGCGAGGCTCCGCGGCCGGCAGGCGGCTGCCGCGACGCGAGCTCAGGCGGTGCCCTGACGGCGAAAGGGCCGCGGATAGGATCACCCACGTTGGATCGCGCCGCGAAGGTCTTCGCCGAGATCCCGCGCGGGGTGCGGGTCTCGAACCTGGACCCAGCTACTCGCCGTTCGCGCCGAAGTCCGAGGGGTGGGACACCTGCGTCGTCGACCACGCCGCTCGGGAGGAGCTCATCGACAAGTACCGCTCCGTCGAGGCCGTCGACGTCTCGCGGATCGAGGCCGTCGACGTCGTGTGGGACCACGGCGCGCTCGACGATGCGCTTCCGTTGACGTCGCACGGCTCGTTCGACGCAGTCATCGCCAGCCACTTCATCGAGCACATTCCCGATCCGATCGCGCTTGTTGCAGTCGTTGGAGCGGATCCTGAAGCCGTCTGGGGTCGTTTCGCTCGTCGTCCCCGACAAGCGCTACTGCTTCGACTTCTTCAAGCCGATCTCCACCACCGGCGAGCTACTTGCCGCACACGACCGCCGAGCGACGCGCCACTCGCGCAGGACGCTTTTCGACGATGCGGCGTACAGCATCACGAGCGAAGGGGTGATCGGCTGGGGCAGAGGCCCGCCACGGAGCTCGCGTTCTTCCACTCGTTCGCCGACGCGAAGGCCCACCTCGGCCAACCCGACCCGACCGACGACGATCCGTACCTCGACCGCCACGGCTGGCACTTCACGCCGTCGAGCTTCGAGCTGGTCGTGCTCGAGCTCGCTGCACTGGAGACGATCGACCTCGTGATCGACCGCACCTTTCCGACGGAGGGCACCGAGTTCTACGTGACGCTTCGGAGGGGTCGCCGAGTCCCCGCCGACGACGATGAGCTGCAGGCGCTTCGTCTCGGTCTGCTGCGCGGCACGCTCGAAGAGGTCGGCGAGCAGGTCCGCTGCTGACCACGGCTCCGTCGTTCGTGTAAGCAGCGTGCTCTGGGACAACGAACACTTCTCATGGGTGTCGCATCTCGCGATGCGCGAGACGTAGATCGCAGCACGTCGAGCGACCAGCCGCTCGTTGAAACCGACTGGACGCGCGTCTACTGGGGCGCGGTCGGCGCTACGCCGCCGCCGGCTCGGCCGCGAGCTCGCGGCAGACCGCGACCGCCGACTCGACGAACGCGTCCGCGGCGGGGCTCTTGTGGCGGTCGGCGTGCCACACGAGGCCGATGATCCGCGGGTCGATGCGGCCCTGGAGGTCGATCACCTCGACACCCGGGTCGTCGCTGTCGACGGTGAGAAGCGGCGTGAGCGCGACTCCGACGCCGGCGCCGACGAGGCCCTGGACGGTGCCGTTGTTGTCGGAGCGAAACACGATGTTCGGCGGCCGCCCGGACGCTGCGAGCCGCGCCTCGACCTCGTCCATCGCCGAGCAGTGGTTGAAGCCGACGATGGGGTGGAGGCCGATCTCCTTCAGCGTCGGCGTCCGCTTCAGGCCCGCGAGCGGCGAGCCGGAGGGGACGACGAGGACGTACGGGTCGCGCAGGAGCTCGACCGACTCGTACGGCCCGGGCGGACAGGGCAGCGTCCAGAAGGTGAGGTCGAGCTCGCCGCGCTCGACCATCTCCATGAGCTCGCTCTCGTCCGAGGACTCCCGCAGGAGCACCTCGACGCCCGGATGCGAGTCCGAGAAGCGGCGCAGGAGCGTCGGGAGGATGCGAGCGCCGACGCTCTGGAACGTCCCGACCCGCAGCCGGCCGGCGTCGCCTGCCTCGAGCGCGTTCATGTCCGCCTTCGCCGCCAGCAGCCGTGCCTGGATCGCGTCCGCGTGCCGCAGGAGCACGTCGCCGGCCTGCGTCAGCGAGACCGGCCTCGGGCCGCCGGGCCGCTCGACGAGGCGGAGCCCCACGATCCGCTCGAGCGTCGCGATCTGCTGCGAGATCGCCGACTGCGTGTAGCCGAGCTTCTCCGCGGCCCTGCCGAACGAGCCCTCGTCCGCGATCGCCTTGAGGGCGACCAGGTGCCGCAGGTCGAGCCCGAGCCAGCGATCAGCTTCCATGATGGAAAGCGTACCAGCCGAGCAGACGAGCTAATCGAGCAATTCGGCGTCCGGGCGCTACGCTCCCGCTATGAGCACCATCGATCTCCGCCGCCTGCGCCTCCGCCCCGGTGAGGTCCGTGACGAGCGCCTCGACGTCGAGCTCCAGCCGTTCCTCCTCGGAGGCCAGCGCTACGAGCTCCACCCCGAGACCATCCCCGTCGACGTGCAGATCACCAGGGCCTCGGGTGCGACCGTGTTCGATCTCCGCCTGCACGCCCACCTCGTCGGGCCGTGCATGCGCTGCCTCGGGTTCGCGGAGCTCGAGGTCGACTCGCGCGCGCGGGAGTTCCACGACTCCGACGCGCCGCCCGCCGACGACCTGCGCTCGGAGTACGTCGCAGACGACGAGCTGAAGGTCGGGGACTGGGCACGCGACGTGATCGCCCTTGCCGTTCCGGAGCAGATCCTCTGCCGCGAGGAGTGCGCCGGGCTCTGCCCCCACTGTGGCAAGGACCTGAACGACGAGCCGCACGAGCACGTCGACCGCGAGCTCGACCCGCGGTGGGCCGCGCTCGAGAGTCTCCGCGACCAGTTGTAGGGGCGAGATATATCTCGCCCCTACGGTTCGGCGTTCGTCAGCGGTTGGCCGTGCGAACCTGGACGAGGCGGAAGCCCGCGATGCCCGCGAGCAGGGACTCGCCCGTGCGGTACGCCTGGATGAAGAACTGGATGTTGTAGCCCGTCCGCACGCGGAGGTTCCGGTTCGGCGTGAACTGCAGCGTCGCCCAGCCGTCGTTGCCCGTCACCTTCGTGTCGCCGCTCGTTACCCGCGGCGTCGCGCGCATGAAGACGTTGACGCCGTTGACGATCAGGCCCCGGGTGTCCTTGACGAGGACCCGGGCGGTGATCACCTGGTTCCGGCTCGTGACGATGTTGGGCTCGAAGCGGATGTCGGAGACGACGAGCCTCTCGTCGCGGGGCACCTGCGAGGCCGGGATCGACGCCACGTTGCCCGCCCCCACGACGCCCGTGGCGTTCGACGTCGCTGCGGTCGAGCCCTGGGAGTTCCGTGCGGTCACGCGCACGCGGATCGTCCTGGCGACGTCGGCGCCCGACGGCGTGTAGGTGGTGGCGGTCGCGCCGGGGAGGTTGACGCAGCCGTCGGCCTGCGCGTTGCAGCGCAGCCACTGGTAGGTGAAGGTCGGCGCCGGAGTGCCCGTCCACCGGCCGCGGTTCGCCTGGAGTGCGACGCCGTTCGCCGGCGTACCCGCAATGGTCGGCCGGGCGGTGTTCGTCGGGCGGGTGGCCGTCTGCGCGTGCGAGTCCCCGGCCAGCACCGTCGCGGCGACACTGGCTGTCGCAACCGCCGCAGCCACGGCCAGGAGCACGGAGTACGTGCGTCGCAGCCTGTTCTGGATAGCCGTGTCTCTCATGGGAGAGGCTCCTTTCTCGGATCACGTCCCGGGTTCTGGGTACCACCCGGTGCGCGGCCCGATCCCTCCCATGAGAGACCTCTTACGGAAGACTTACCGCACGCTCATAACCGAGAGCCGGGCCGACGGCCCGGCTCTCGGCTAGCGAAGCGCTAGGCGTTCGACGTCCGGACCTGGACGAGGCGGTAGCCCGCGACGCCCCCGAGCACGGGGTCGCCCTCACGGAACGCCTTGATGAAGAACTGCACGTTGAAGCCCCTCTGAATCCGCATGCGCTGGTTCGGAGTGAGCTGCAGCGTCGCGACACCGTCGTCGCCTGTGACCTTCGTGTCGCCGGTTGTGACCCGCGGCGTGGCACGCATGAAGACCTGGGCGTCACGGATCAGCAGGCCGCGCGTGTCCTTGACCGTCACCTGCGCGGTGATGACCTGGTTCCGGCTCGTCACCGGGTTCGGCGTGAAGCGGATTGTGGAGACGATCAGCCGCTCGTCCGCCGGGACGCTCGAGACCGGGACCGACCGCGTGTTGCCCTGCTGCACGACGGCAGTCTGGTTCGAGGTAGCAATGTCGGTGCCCTGGGCGTTCCGCCCGGTGACACGCACGCGAATCGTCCGGCCGACATCGTTGCCGGCGACCGTGTAGGTGTCCTCGGTCGCGCCGGTGATGTCCGCACAGGCCTGACCCCCCGCGTTGCAGCGCCGCCACTGGAACGTGAACGTGATCGGCGCCGTGCCGGTCCAGGTACCCCGGTTCGCCGTCAGCCGCGAGCCGTTAGTGGCCGCACCGGAGATGGTCGGAGGCACCGTGTTGTCCGGTGCGCCCGTCTGCGCGTACGAGCTCCCGGCGAGGACGGTTGCGAATACGGCACCGAGGGCGGCCACCGCCGCCGCGACACCGAGAATCGCCACGTACGCACGCTGGAAGGTGTTCTGATTCATCGTCTGTCTCATGGCTAGAGGCTCCTTCCCTCAGTAGCTCAGCCCACGGGGTACCCAGGTGCCGAGAACACAACACGCGCTGACGCAGCCCTAACGAAACGCTTACCAGGGCTTTTTGTCCGGTCCCGGAGTGACACCGAAGGTAGGATTCGCCGCGGCGCTGCGATGCGCCGACCCATGACGGACTGACCCGACTCCTCGCTCCTGCGCGCCGGCACCGGCGCGCGTCGTCCCTCGGCAGGAGGTTCGTCGTTGCGGGTCCAGCTCACCGGCGTCTCGAAGCACTTCGGCGCTCAGAAGATCCTCGATCGAGTCACGCTCACCGTCGGTCCGCACGCCCGGATCGGCCTCGTCGGGCCGAACGGTTCCGGGAAGTCCACGCTGCTTCGCCTGCTCGCGGGTCTCGAGGAGCCCGATGCCGGAGGCGTCTCACGCGCGCCCCAGGACGTGACCGCGGGGTACCTGCCGCAGGAGCGCGGCGGGCGCGAGGGCGAGACGTTGCTCGAGTCCCTCGCGCGCCGGACCGGGGTCGCCGCCGCCGAGCGCGAGCTCGAGGACGCCGCACAGGCGCTCGCGCGGCGCGAACCGGCGGAGAGCCGCTACGCCGCGGCGCTCGAGCGGTTCCTCGCACTCGGCGGCGGCGACTTCGAGGCGCGCGCTCGCGTCGACCTGCGCCGAGCTCGGCCTCGACGTCGAGCTCGACCGGCCCTCGTCCGTGCTCTCCGGCGGAGAGGCCGCTCGCGCCGCGCTTGCCTCGATCCTGCTCTCGCGCTTCGACCTGCTCCTGCTCGACGAGCCGACGAACGACCTCGACTTCGACGGCCTCGACCGGCTCGAGCGCTTCCTCGACGCGTACGCGGGCGCGCTCGTCGTCGTGTCGCACGACCGCGCGTTCCTCGATCGGACGGTCACGCGCATCGCGGCGATCGAGCCGGACACCGGGAGCATCCGCGAGTGGGCGGGCGGGTTCAGCGACTACGAGGCGCGCCGGAACGCCGAGCGCGTCGGCCGCGTACGCGCGCTACGAGGAGGCCGAGGACCGGCGCCGCACGCTCGCCGAGCTCCTCAACCGGCGGCGGAACCGAGGCGCGCTCGAAGGGCGACTCGCTGGGGAAGTCGACCGGCGGCGCCGACCGCCGGGCGACGCACGCGCTCTCGACGAAGGTGCGCCAGGCGGAGCGGCTGCTCGGGCGGAACGAGCTGCCGGAGAAGCCGTTCGAGCCGTGGGAGCTCCGGCTCTCGTTCGGACGCGCCGACCGGCCGAGCGACCGCGTGCTGACGCTCGCAGGGCGCGGTCGCCGAGAGCGGGCGCGTTCCGGCTCGGGCCGGTCGACCTCGACCTGGCGCCGGGCGAGCGGCTCTCCGTCACCGGGCCGAACGGGAGCGGGAAGTCGACGCTGCTCGGGATGCTGCTCGGCGACGTGCCGCTGGCGTCCGGGAGCCGCGCCGTCGGGCCGCGGACCACGGTCGGCGCGCTCGGGCAGGGCCGCGAGGCGTACGGGTCCGACGCGCCGCTCCTCGACGAGCTCCGCGCGCGCACGGGTCTCGCGGCCGAGGACGCGCGGACGCTGCTCGCGAAGTTCGGGCTCGGCGCGGATCACGTCGGCCGGCCCTGCTCGATCGCTCTCGCCCGGCGAGCGGACGCGGGCGCATCTCGCGGAGCTGCAGGCACGCGCCGTGAACGTGCTCGTTCTCGACGAGCCGACGAACCACCTCGACCTCGAGGCCGTGGAGCAGCTCGAGAGCGCGCTCGCGAGCTTCGAGGGCACGATCGTCGTCGTCTCCCACGACCGCCGGTTCCTGGAGGCGCTCGCCCGACCGGACTGCGAGCACTCGCGCTCAGCGCGCTCAGAAGTGCGCAGCTCGTCCGCTATGAGTTCCCCAGCCCGCTCATGGCCGTCCCGAAGCGAAAGACGTCGAAGTCGAGGCGCGACAAGCGCCGCGCGCAGCACGGGATCTCCGTCCCGCGCGTCCAGGTCTGCCCGACCTGCAGGCAGCCGAAGCGCTCGCATCGCGTGTGCCCGAACTGCAAGACGTACAAGGGCCGGGACATCGAGCCGATCCGGATCCAGGCGCCCTAGGCTCTCGTGCGCATGATCCGCGTCGCCGTCGACGCCCTGGGCGGCGACCGCGCGCCGAGGAGATCGTCGCGGGCGCGCTCGCTGCGGCGTCCGCCGAGATCCAGCCGATCCTCGTTCGGGCCCGCCGGGCTCGACACGCACGGGCTGCCGCTGGTCGAGACCGACGCAGGTCGATCGAGATGGACGACCACCCGGTCGAGGCCGTGCGCGCGAAGCCCGACTCGTCGCTCGTTCGCGCGGTGCGGCCGTCGCGGACGGGCGAGGCCGACACGGTCGTCTCGGCCGGCAACACCGGCGCGATGCTCGCCGCGTCGCTGCTGCACATCCGGCGGCTCGCCGGCGTCCACCGGCCCGGCGATCGCGGTCGTGATCCCGACGCGCCAGCGGCCCGAGCGTCCTCATCGACGCGGGCGCGAACGCCGACGCGCGGCCCGAGCACCTGCTCCAGTTCGCGCACATGGGCGCCGTCTTCGCGGAGGAGATCCTCGGCGTCGACGATCCCGAGGTCGGCTGCTGTCGATCGGCGAGGAGGACGAGAAGGGAAACCAGCTGACGCTCGAGGCGAACGAGCTGCTGCGCGCGAGCTCGCCTCGGCTTCACCGGGAACACCGAGAGCCGGCGGCTGCTCGAGGGCGACGCGGACGTCGTCGTCACCGACGGCTTCACGGGCAACGTCGCGCTGAAGACGCTCGAGGGGACGATCAGGAGCATCCTCGAGTCGCTGCGCGCCGAGCTCGAGTCGTACGCTGCGAGGCAAGCTCGGCGGGCCTGCTCATCCGCCCGGCCGCGCGCGCGCGCTCCGCGAGCGCCTCGATCCGGAGACCTACGGCGGCGCCTACCTGCTCGGGCTGCGCGGCCTCGTCGTCATCGCGCACGGCTCGAGCTCGCGCGTCGCGATCGCCAATGCGATACGCCTGGCCGCTCGCGGGGTCGAGCACGACGTCGTCGCCCGTCTCGAAGAGCGTCTGCCACCGGGCGTGTTAGCATCGGCGCGCTCCACGACCCCGATGGCAGAGAGGTGAGGTTTTCCAGTGGCACACTCGCGTGAGGAGATTCTCGAGCAGGTCAAGGGCGCGCTCTCCGAGAAGCTCGGAATCGAGGAGAGCGAGATCACCGAGGAGGCGTCCTTCGAGGATGATCTCGGCGCGGACTCGCTCGATCTCGTCGAGGTCGTCATGGACCTCGAAGATCAGTTCGGGCTGAAGATTCCCGACGACGACGCCCGCGAGCTCACGACCGTCGGCAAGGCGATCGACTACGTCATCGCGCACCAGGAGTAGCGACACGGAAGAGCCGAACGGCGGGCCCGAGAAGCTCGGCCGTCTGATCTCCGAGCTGCCGGCGGCGCGGCTCGAGCAGGTCTTCACGCACGCCTCGTGGGCGGACGACCGGGCCGCGTCGTACGAGCGGCTCGAGTTCCTCGGCGACAGCGTCCTCGAGCTCGCCATCGCGCGAGCGGTCTTCGACCGGTTCGCGGATGCATCGGAGGGGCGGCTCGCGAAGATCCGGGCGCACGTCGTCTCCCGACAGAGCTGTGCAGCTGTGGCGAAGGAGCTCGACCTCGGGCGACGCCTCCTCGAGTTCGCGGGCGACATCCCCGCGGACGAGCTCCAGCGCATCTCGCGCAGCCGGAACGTGCTCGCGGCGGTGCTCGAGGCGGCGATCGCGGCGCTCTACCTCGAGCACGGCTTCGAGCAGATCGAGCCTGCGATCGTGGCCGCGTTCGAGAGCGAAGATCGAGTACGCGCGCTCGAGCCACGTCGACTACAAGACCGAGCTGCAGGAAGCGCTCGCGCGTTCGGGGAAGCAGGTGCACTACACGGTGCTCGAGGTCGAGGGCCCACCGCACGACCGGCCGCTTCGTCTGCGCGGCGCACGTCGCCGGCGTGCAGCTCGGCGTGGGGCGGGGATCGACGAAGAAGGCAGCCGAGCAGGAGGCCGCCAGCGAGGCGCTCGACGAGCTCGGGGTCGTTCCCGAACCGTTCTAGCACTTGCGGCTCCGACGCAGGGCGCGATGGGTCTCGCCCGTACGCCCAAGGGTCCGTAGGGGCGAGGCTTGGCGCAGCCGGAGTAGCCTCGGACCGTCCGCGCCGGTCGATAGCGTGCCGCTCGTGCACCTGAAGTCGCTCCGCATCCGCGGCTTCAAGTCGTTCCCGGACGCGCTCGAGATCGCGCTCGAGCCGGGCGTTGCCGTCGTCGTCGGCCCGAACGGCTCGGGGAAGTCGAACATCGCCGACGCCGTCGTCTGGGCGGCCGGCTCGCTGACGCCGTCGGAGCTCCGCGCGGAGAAGCCCGACGACGTCCTCTTCGCCGGCGGCGCCGACCGCAAGCCCGCCGACCACTGCGAGGTCGAGCTCGTCTTCGACAACGAGGACGGGCGCGTGGCCGGAGCTCGACTTCAGCGAGGTCTCGATCGCGCGCCGCCTCGTCCGCGGCGCCGAGGGCCAGTACCTCGTCAACCGCGCCTCCGTCCGCCGGACCGATCTCGTCGAGCTGCTCGCGGACGTCGGCCTCGGCTCGGCGATGCACTCGATCGTCGGGCAGGGCAAGGTCGAGCAGGTGCTCGCCTCGAAGCCGGAGGACCGGCGCGCGTTCGTCGAGGAGGCCGCCGGGCTCGGGAAGTTCAAGCGGCGCCGGCATCGCGCGGAGCTGAAGCTCGCGCGCGTCGCGCTCCAGGTCGAGCGCGCGCTGCGACGTCGAGGCCGAGGTGCAGAAGCGCCTGCGCCCGCTCGCGCTCCAGGCGACCGCGGCCGAGCGTGCGGAGAAGCTCGGCGCCGAGATCGCGTCGCCTGCGCGCGCGGGTCGCGCAGCTCGACCTCGGCGAGGGCGAGCGCCGGCGCACGGAGGCCGAGAGCCGCCGCGAGGCCGCGGCGCTCGCGCGGCGCGGTGCCCAGTCCGGCTCGAAGGGCTCCTCGCCGACCGCGCGCGCGCCGAGGACGAGCTCTCGGACGCAGCCGGCCGGCGCGAGGCCGCGCTCGCCGCGCTGTACCGGCTCCAGGGCGGCAGCGACCGCCTGTCCATGCGTGGCGAGTCCGCTGCCGCGCTTCGTGACCGGCTCGACGCCGAGCTCGCGTCGCTCGCGCCTTCAGAGCCCGCGACCGTCGACGTCGCCGGCCTCGAGCGCACCGCCGCCGAGACCGCGGCCGCAGCCCGTCGCGCCGCGGCCGAGCGCGACGCTCTCGCCGAGCAGGCACGTCTCGCCGCCGAGCGCCTGCGCTCGGTCGAGCGGGTCCTCGCCGAGCAGGAGGGGCTTCCTCCCGCCGCACGGGCGCTCGCGGAGCACGGAGCCGAGCTCGTCCTCGCCGACGCTCGAGGTCGAGGCCGGCGCCGAGCGCGCCGTCGCCGCCGCTCTCCGGGCGCCGCGCGTCCGCGGTGCTGGCCGACGATCCGGACGCGGCGCTCGCGCTGCTCGAGCGCGCGCGCGCCGAGGGCCTCGGCAGCCTCACCGTCCTGGCCGGCGGCGACCCGCAGGCGCTCGTCGGGGAGCTTCCGGTCGTCCCGCGCAGCCGCCTGCTCGACGCACGCGTGCCGTCCGTGACGCCGGAGGGCTTCGGCTACGACCCTGATCGCCGCGAGCTCTGGTTCGCGGGCGAGACCGCCGAGGCGGTCATGCTCGAGCTCGAGGCGCAGGCGGCGCCAGGTCGCGGCCGAGGCCGCGGACCTCGAACGGCGAGCAGGCGAAGCTGCGCGCTTCGCGGAGGAGGCCGCCGAGGCCGCCCGCGCGGCGGAGAACGCGTTCGGCGGCGTCCCGCGCGGGCTCGTCTCTCGACCGTGAGCTGCTCGCGCGCATCGCGTCTGCCGCGAGGCGCCTGAGCGACGGGATCGACCAGGCGCTCGAGACGAGCGCCCGCTTCGACGCTCCGCTTCGAGCCCGCGTCGACGCGGGCGCGCTGAAGGCGAGGATCTCGGCGACGAGCTCCGGCGCCTCGGCGCGGCCGAGGTCGCGCTCAGGCAGGAGCTCGAGGAGGCGACCGAGCGGACGACCGCGGCCGAGATCGAGCTCGCGCGCATCGAGGCCGAGACCGGGGAGGCGCGCCGGCGCCTCGAGGCTGCGGGAGCCGAGCCGGCAGAGGGCGACGACCGCGACGAGCTCGCCGCGCGCGCGGAGCGGCTCGAGACGCGCCGGGCGACGCTCGGGCAGGTGAATCCCCTCGCGCGCGAGGAGTACGAAGCGGAGAAGGAGCGGCTCGACCGATCTCCAGGTTCAGCGCGAGGATCTCGAGCGGAGCCTCGAGGAGCTCGAGCAGCTTGCGGACGGAGCTGACGGAGACAGTCGAGCGCCGGTTCGCCGAGACGTTCGCCGCGGTCGCGAAGCACTTCGAGGAGGTCGTCGACGACGCTCTTCCCCGGCGGCGAGGGCCGCCTGCGCCTCGTCGAGCCGGAGACCGAGGACGGCGAGCCGGGGGTCGAGGTCGAGCTCCGCCCCGCCGGCAAGCGGATCACGCGGCTGTCGCTGCTCTCGGGCGGCGAGAAGGCGCTCGGCGCGATCTCGTTCCTGTTCGCGCTCTTCCTCGCGCGGCCGTGCGCGTTCTACCTCCTGGACGAGGTCGAGGCCGCGCTCGACGACACGAACATCGCGCGCTTCGTCGACCTCCTGCGGCGCTACTCCGACCGGGCGCAGTTCGTCGTCGTCACGCACCAGAAGCGGACGATGGAGGCCGCGGACGTGCTCTACGGCGTGACGATGGGCCCCGACGGCGTGTCGCAGGTCGTGTCGCGCCGGCTGCCGCGGGCAGCCGAGAACACCGCCGAGCACGCTGCGGCGTAAGGCGGCGACGCCGCGTAAGCTCGCGCGTCGTGAGCTACACGTGGGCAGAGCTCCTCGGCGACGAGGCCGACCGCGGACGACGAGCCCGAGCGCACGGGCTTCTTCGGCCGCATGCGCGAGTCGCTCGCGAAGAGCCGCCGCGCGCTCACGGAGCAGATCGCGACGGCCGGCGTTCGACCCGGGCGACGACGAGTCCTGGGAGCGGCTCGAGGAGGCTCTGATCCGCAGCGACGTCGGGGTGCCGGCCACGGCCGAGCTCGTCCGACGCCTCGAGGCGCGCGGCGAGCTGAGCCCGTTCGAGGACGCGCTCGCGGACGAGGTCGAGGCGCTCTTCGGCGGCCCGCCGACGCTCGCCCTCGACGGCACGCCGAGCGGTGATCCTCGTCGTCGGCGTCAACGGCACCGGCAAGACGACGACGATCGGCAAGCTCGCGTCGAAGCTCCGCGAGCACGGCCGCTCGGTGCTCGTCGGCGCGGCCGACACGTTCCGCGCGGCAGCGGAGGAGCAGCTCGAGATCTGGGCGCAGCGCGCGGGCGCCGACTTCGTCGGCTCGCCGCGCGGCGCCGATCCCGCGGCCGTCGCGTACGACGCGGTCGAGGCCGCGCGCGCCCGCGGGCACGACGTCGTGATCGTCGACACCGCCGGCCGCCTGCACACGCAGACGAACCTCATGGCGGAGCTCGAGAAGCTCCGGCGCGTGATCGCCGGCCGCATCGAGGGCGCGCCGCACGAGACGCTTCTCGTCGTCGACGCCACGACCGGGCAGAACGGCCTCCAGCAGGCGCGGCTCTTCGGCGAGGCGGTCGGCGTGACGGGCGTCGCGCTGACGAAGCTCGACGGCAGCGCGCGCGGCGGTGTCGCGATCGCGATCGCGGTCGAGCTGGGGCTTCCGGTGAAGCTCGTCGGCGTCGGCGAGGGCGTCGACGACCTGCGCCCGTTCGACGCGCGCGACTACGCACGGGCGCTCGTAATCTCGGGCTAAACCTCCCAAGGCTCTTGCGGCCGTCGTCCGCTATGCCTACGCTGTGCGAGGGAACCCCTGCTGCGACAAGGGGAAGGAGGCTGGGAATGGCTGTCGCGATGTTGATGCACTGGGACGGGATGATCCCGGGCCAGTACGACGCCGTCATGGCGCGTCTCGAGCTGGACACGAATCCTGCCGCCGGCGAGATCCTGCACCTCGCGACCTTCACGGACGAGGGTCTCCAGGTCTACGAGGTGTGGCGGACGGAGGAGGCCTTCCTGGGCTTCCTCGAGCACCGGATGCTGCCCGTAGCTCAGGACCTCGGCCTCGGCCGGGTGCCCGACTACGAGCTCGTCCCGCTCCACCACATGTACGTCGCCGATCCGGACATGGTCGATCGGATCGGGATGATGTCCGTCCCAGCTGCGGTCGCGAGCTGGGTGGCGTAGTTGCGCGCCGGCGCGGCCCCTGGCCGCGCCGGACGCCGCTAGGATCGGCCCGTGGACGACCGCGAGACGACGATCGCGTTCGGCCCCGTGGGGTTGGCGGGGTTGGCGCTGCTGCTCCTCGGAATCCTGCGGCGCAGCCGCTTCGTCGCTCTCCTCGGGCTCGGCGCCGTCGTCGCCGACGTCACCGTCGCCGAGCTCGGCGGCTTCAAGGCGATGAACGAGACGCGGCCGGAACCCGCCTCGGCCGACGACTCCTAGCGTCGCCCTGTCTCAGCGCGGAGACGTCAGTCGTCCGGCGTGCTGCTGACGAAAGCGCTGTAGATCTTCACGTTCGGGTTGCCCACGAGGATCCGGAGGCGGGTGACCTCGAACCACTTCTCCTCTCCGGGGCCGAGGTCGGCGGCGGCTCGCTTTGCGGCGCGCTGGACCGCCAGGTGGAGGTCCTTCCAGGTGCTTTGCTCATTCCGGTCCGACCTTCCCTCGTACGACTTGCCCGGTTCTCGCAGATTGATCTGCCCCAGTTCCTCGTACTCTTCGTTGCCGTTGGCCGGCATCGCCCCTCCTTCGTCCGATCCGCAATTACGGCAACACTAGTCCGCAACTGTCTCGTGTTCAACCGGAGCCACCAGCGCATCGACGCCGATCCCGGCCCCCTCTCGCCCGAGCTCGGAGACTCGGCCCTCGCCGAGGCGGCTCGTAAGGTCCGGGCCGTAGCGGTCGAGCACCGGTCGCTCGAAGCGGTTCACCGGCGCGTCGCCGCGTAGCGCGCTCGCCGCGCCGAAGAGGCGTGCGGCGTCCTCGAAGCGCCCCCTCTCGGCGGCGCTCCCGCCGAGGACGACGAGGCACTCGGCGCGGCTGCGGTCGCTGCCGAGCTCGGTGTAGACGGCGAGGCAGCGGAGGATCCGCAGCTCGACCTCGTCCGTGTCGCCCTCGTGAAGCGCGACCTCTGCGAGCATGAAGTCTGCGGCCGCCGTGTGGAGGACGTCGCTCAGCCGCTTGGCAAGCGCGTGCGTCTCCTCGAAGGCCTTCCGGGCGCGCTCGATCTCCCCGTTCTCGAACGCGGCGATCCCCAGGTTGTACGTCGAGTTCGCGACCTGCAGAGGATCGCCGACGCTGCGGCGCAGCTCGAGCGCCTCCTCGTGCGCGGCGAGGGCGCGCAGGTGGTCTCCACGCGCGGAGAAAACGTCGGCGAGGTAGTTGAGCTGACCCGCGATCGTCGCGGCGTCGCCGGTCTCGCGCGCGACCTCGAGCGCTTCCGAGCACAACGCCTCGGCGCGCGCCTGATCGCCCTGTTGCAGCGCGATCCAGCCCAGCTCGCCGAGCACATACGCGGTCTCGCGGGGCAGTTCGAGCTCACGGAACAGCTTCAGAGCCGCCTCGAGGTCGGGGACCTCGGCGTCGAGATCGTCCTGTGCCGCTGCCTGACGCGCGGACCACCAGAGCGCGTTGGCGATCAC
This sequence comes from uncultured Actinomycetes bacterium, assembly GCA_963716605.1. Lineage (GTDB taxonomy): Bacteria > Actinomycetota > Thermoleophilia > Gaiellales > Gaiellaceae > GMQP-bins7. The sequence continues at coordinate 1,193,729 of CAVQTO010000002.1, forward strand.
GTCCCGCGGTACGTCGTCGGTGGCCTCGGCGAGCGCGCGGGAAAGCCAGCGCCGCGCCTCGGCGATGTGGCCGCGAGCACGCCAGAAGCGCCCCAGCGCGGAGACCGCCCGCAGGGTCTCCTCGACCCGCCCGTTGGCGAGGGCCCACTCGAACGCGGCGCGGAAGTTGTCCAGCTCGACCTCGACTCGCTCGAGCCAACCCGCCTGCTGCGGCCCTTCGAGCTCGACCTCGGCCTGCGTTGCGAGCTCGAGGAACCGCTCGCCGTGCCGTTGGCGCAATCCGATGAGCCGGTCCGAGGACTCGAGTCGTGCGAGCGCGTGCTCGCGCACGGTCTCGAGCATGGAGAAGCGCACGTCGCCGTCGGCGACGTCGCTCCGCAGGAGGCTCCAGGCCACGAGGGCCTCGAGGTCGCCGAACAGCGCGGGTCTCGACTCGACGAGCACGCGCAGGCCGGTGAGCGAGCAGCCGCCCGAGAAGACCGCCAGCGTCTCGTGCAGCTCCCGCTGACGATCGCTGAGCAGCGCGTAGGTCCAGTCCAGCGTCGCGCGCAGGGTGCGCTGTCGCTCCGGAAGGTCGACCGGCCCTTCCATCTCCAGCGCGAGACCGTGCTTCAGCGCTTCGAGGACCTGGGCCGGAGGAAGGATCACGAGGCGCGACGCGACGAGCTCGATCGCGAGCGGTAGCCCGTCCAGGCGGCGGCAGATCTCCTCGATCGAGCTCAGCGTGTCCTCACGGAGCACGATGCCGCGAGCCGCGGCGAGCTCGGTGAACAGCTCCGAGGCATCGTGCACCGCGAGCGGAGGGAGCGGCACGACGTGCTCTGCCGAAAGCCGAAGGGGCACCCGGCTCGTCACGAGCAGCTTGACGTCCGGCGCGGCGTCGAGCAGCTCACGCACGTCGGCTGCAGCGCCGGGGAGGTGCTCGAGGTTGTCGAGCAGCAGGAGCGCTCCCGTGTCGGCGAGCGCCTCACCGATGCTCTCGAAGAGCGGTGCGGCCGGGCGCCTCGCGAACTCCGACCGCGCGTGCGATCGTCGACGGGGACGAGCTCGCGGTTCGAGATCGGCGCGAGGCCGACGAGGTGTACGGGCCGGTCCACGGCGGCCTCGCCGGCGACCTCGAGCGCGAGCCGGCTCTTGCCCGCTCCGCCAGGCCCCGTGATGGTCACGAGCCGCACGTCGGGCCGCTTCAGCAGGGAGTGCACGGTGCTCAGGTCGCGCGCCCTGCCGACGAGCCGGTGGTGGAGCGTGGGAAGCGTCGCTCCGGCGAGCGTGCGCAGCGGCGGAAAGTCGTCTGCGAGCCCGTCGCCGACAAGCTGGAAGAGCGCTTGGCTCTCGGGGACGTCCTTGAGCCGATGGCGCCCGAGCGGCGTGAAGGTCACGCCGCGAACGGGCTCGTCTCCGGCGACCTCACGGGTCGCCTGCGAGACGACCACCTGGTCCCCGTGTCCGGCTGCGCAGATGCGTGCGGCGACGTGGACGTCGACCCCGACGTAGCCCTCGTCGGCGAGCTCCGGCTCCCCCGTGTGGAGGCCGATGCGCATTCGGAACACCCCCTCGGGCGGCCACGGCTCGGCGGCGATCGCGCGCTGGAGATCGACCGCCGCCGCGATCGCGTCGCGGGCGCCGGAGAAAGCGAGGAACGCCCCGTCGCCGGCCCAGTCGACCTCATGACCGTTCCACTGCCCGGCCGCGTCCCTGACGAGCTCCCGCAGACGTGCGCGTGCACGGCCCGTAGCGCTCTCCGAGCGAGTGCAGGAGCCGCGTCGAGCCCTCGACGTCTGCGAACAGCAAGGTCACTGTCCCGGACGGCAGGCGAGCCGGGGACTGCCGATCCTCCGCCATCACACGAGTCTGACGAGCCTCCGCCGAGACTTCCACCCTCGGCGCCGTCTCTACACTGCTGCGACCGTGTTCGACACGCTTTCCGACAAGCTCCAGGCGACGCTCGGCGGCCTCGGCCGCGGCGGCCGGCTCGACGAGGAGTCGGTCTCGAAGGCGATGCGCGAGATCCGCCTCGCGCTCCTCGAGGCGGACGTCGACTTCGAGGTCGCCAAGAGCTTCACGCCGTCCGTGAAGGAGCGTGCGCTCGGCGCGGACGTGACCGAAGAGCCTCACGCCGGGCCAGGAGGTCGTGAAGATCGTCCACGAGGAGCTGACGGCGCTCATGGGCTCGGGCGACTCGCGGCTCGCGTTCGGCCGCCCGCCGACCGTGATCCTCCTCGCGGGCCTCCAGGGCTCGGGCAAGACGACCGCCGCGGCCAAGCTGGCGCTGCTCCTGCGCAAGGAGGGCAAGCGCCCGGCGCTCGTCGCGGCCGACCTCCAGCGCCCGGCCGCCGTCGAGCAGCTGAAGCAGCTCGGCAAGCAGATCCAGATCCCGGTCTACGCGCTCGAGCCGCAGGATCCGGTCGCGGCCGCACGCGAGGGGCTCGATGCGGCCCGCAAGGACGGCCTCGACGTCGTGATCCTCGACACCGCAGGCCGACTGCACGTCGACGAGGAGCTGATGGACGAGCTCGCGCGCGTCCGCGACGCGACGAAGCCCGACGAACGTCCTCCTCGTGCTCGACGCGATGACCGGCCAGGAGGCAGTCAACGTCGCGGTCGCGTTCCAGGAGCGGATCGCATTCGACGGCGTCGTGCTCACGAAGCTCGACGGCGACGCGCGCGGCGGCGCAGCCTTGTCCGTGCGCGCCGTCACCGGTCGGCCGGTAAAGCTCGCGTCGGTGGGGGAGAAGCTCGACCAGCTCGAGTACTTCCACCCCGACCGCATGGCCTCGCGGATCCTCGGCATGGGCGACGTGCTCACGCTGATCGAGAAGGCCGAGGCCGCGGTCGAGCTCGACGAGCAGGAGGACATGGAGCGCCGCATGCGGGCGGGCGAGTTCACGTTCGACGACTTCCTCGCGAGCTACCGCATGCTGCGGCAGGATGGGGCCGCTGCAGGGCGTTCTCAAGCTCGTCCCCGGCCTCGGCAAGCAGCTCCAGGGCATGGACGTCGACGAGAAGCCAGCTCGCGCGGGTCGAGGCGATCGTCCTCTCGATGACGCCGCACGAGCGCGCGCTGCCGCACGTCATCAACCCGGAGCGGCGCCGCCGAATCGCCGCAGGCAGCGGCACCTCGATCGACGAGGTGAACAAGCTCATGGCCGCCCGCAAGCAGATGGCGAAGATGATGAAGCAGATGGGAAAGGGCAAGATGCCGGCCCTCCCGGGGATGCCTCCCCCAGGTCGCAGCTAGAACGGGCACAATTCCCCGTCCACCAAACGCTTGCAAGGAGACAGATGGCTGTACGGATCAGGCTGACGCGCGTCGGCTCGAAGAAGAACCCGATCTACCGCGTCGTCGTCGCCGACTCGCGCTCGCCGCGGGACGGCCGCTTCATCGAGATCATCGGGCGCTACAACCCGCAGACGGACCCGTCGACGATCGAGCTCGACGAGGCCAAGGTCAAGGACTGGCTCGCGAAGGGCGCACAGCCGAGCGAGCCCGTCTCGCGGCTGATGCAGGCCGCCGGCATCAGCAGTGGCTGAGCTGCTCGAGTGGGTCGCGCGCCGGCTCGTCGACGAGCCGGACGCCGTCCGCGTCGAGACCGAGGAGCGGGAGGACGCGATCGTCTTCCACCTCTACGTCGCAGAGGACGACGTCGGGAAGGTGATCGGGCGCCAGGGCCGCATGGCGCGCGCGCTCCGGAGCATCGTCCGCGCCGCGGGCGCCCGCGCGGACGAGCGCTATCTCCTCGAGATTGCCGGCTGAGGAAGACCAGGACCTCGTCCTCGTCGGGCGCGTTGGACGCCCGCACGGGCTCGACGGGGCGTTCGTCGTCGAGCATGCGAGCGAGGACGCGAACCGCTTCGCGGTCGGCGCGACGCCTCGTCGTCGGGGGCGAGCCGGCGACCGTCGTCCTCTCACGCCGCGTCGGAGGCGGCCGGCCTGCGATAAAGCTCGACCGGCGCGTCGAGCGCGGGGCGGAGCTGCACGTTCCGCGTGGAGACCTCCCGCCGCCCGAGGAGGGCTCGTACTACGTCTCCGACCTCGTCGGCCTCGAGGCGTTGGAGGAGGGAGGCGCTCGCCTCGGCATCGTCACCGACGTGCTCCCGGGCGTCGCGAACGACGTGCTCGAGCTCGACACCGGAATCCTGCTGCCGCTCGTCGAGGCGTGCGTGCTCGAGGTCGACCTCGAACGCCGCCGGGTTCGTCGTCGCTCCTGGTTTCGCAGGCGACCGGTAACCTCGTTTCGCCTTGCGTCTCGACGTCTTCACGCTGATTCCGGACGCCTTCGCGTGGGTCCACGAGCGCCGTCCCGTGGCCGCCGTGCTGGGAACGGAGCTCGACCTGCGGATCTTCAACTACCGGGACTCGACCCCGCTCAGCGCGGGTCAGGTCGACGACGAGCCGTACGGCGGCGGGCCGGGAATGGTGCTCCGCGTGGACGTCGTCGCGGCCGCGTTCGAGGCGGTCTACGGCGGCGTCCCCGACCATCGCGTCGTCGCGCTGACCCCGGCCGGACGGCAGCTCGACCAGGAGCTCGTCGAGGAGCTCGTCGCGGAGCCCGCGCTCACGCTGTTGTCCGCCCGCTTCGAGGGCTTCGACCAGCGCATCCTCGACCATCTGTGCACGGACGCCGTCTCGATCGGGCCGTACGTGCTCTCGGGTGGCGAGATCCCTGCGCTCGCGGTTCTGGACGCCGTCACGCGACGGCTCCCGGGCGCGTTGACCGAGGGCTCCGGCGACGAGGAGAGCTTCTCTGCTGCGCTGAACGGAGGGATCGAGTACCCGCACTACACGCGCCCGGCGGAGTTCCGCGGCTGGGCGGTGCCCGACGTCCTGCTCTCGGGCGACCACGCCCGCATCGAGGGCTGGCGCCGCGAGCGCGTGCGGAGCGTCACGTGAGCAGTCTCGAGGAGCGGGAGCGCGACGAGGCCGAGGCGCTTCGGCGGCTCGCGGAGCTGGACGGTCGCGAGCGGCCGGCGCCGCCGTTCTCGTGGCCCGTCGCGGAGCTCCACGAGGAGTCGCGCGTACCGCCGCCGGCCCCACCCTTTTCCTTTCCGATCCTCGAGGAGGAGCCGAGGCACGAGTTCCACCACCCGCTCGACCGCGTCACCGGCAGGCTCCCGCGGCGGGTTCGGATCGTGGTCGACTGGGTCGTCACGATCGTCGGCGCGGTCGCGATCGTGCTCGCGATCAAGGCCTGGGTCGTGAACCCGTACCGGATCCCCTCGTCGTCGATGGAGCCGACGCTCCACTGCGCGCGTCCGGCCGCGGACTGCGAGTCGCGGTTCTCCGACCGCGTGCTCGCCAACCGCTTCATCTATCGCTTCACCGACCCCGAGCGCGGCGACGTCGTCGTCTTCGAGACTCCGCCGAAGGCGCAGGCGATGTGCGGGGCAGGAGGGACGTTCGTGAAGCGCATCATCGGCCTGCCCGGGGAGACGGTGCAGATGAGGCTCCGCCGCGGCTCCGCGTACGTCTACATCGACGGCCGTCCGCTCCCCGAGCCTTACATCGAGCCGGGCCGCCGCGACATCGGGCCGGAGGAGCGCTACCGTGTGCCGCCGGGCCACTACTTCGTGATGGGCGACAACCGCAGCCAGTCGTGCGACTCGCGGAGGTGGGGATCGGTTCCCGAGTCGAACCTCATCGGCCCGGTCTTCATGACCTACTGGCCGCCGAACAGGATCTCGTTCTTCTAGCGCGCACGATGGAGGACGTGTCCGAGGCGCCGAAGCCGGTCCCGCCGCCGGCGCCGCCCTTCTCCTGGGAGGCGGCGGAACCGACGGACGGGCTGCACCACCCGCTCGACCGCGTGACCGGCCGCCTGCCGCGGCGCGTGCGGATCGTCGTCGACTGGGTGGTCACGATCGTCGCCGCGGTCGGGATCGTCCTCGCGATCAAGGCCTGGGTCGTTAACCCGTATCGGATCCCGACGCCCTCGATGGAGCCGGCGCTCCACTGCGCACGTCCGGTCGCGGGCTGCGAGGGGCGCTTCTCGGACCGCGTGCTCGCGAACCGTTTCATCTACCGGTTCACCGATCCCGCGCGGGGAGACGAGGTCGTCTTCGAGACCCCGCCCGCCGCTGCCGAGGAGTGCCCGCCGGGAGGGACGTTCGTGAAGCGGATCATCGGCCTTCCGGGCGAGACGGTCTCGATCAGGCTTCAGCGCGGCATCCCGTACGTCTACGTCGACGGAAAACGCCTCGACGAGCCCTACCTCGAGAACAGCCGCCGCGGCACCGCCGAGCCGTCGACCTACGACGTTCCGGAGGGCCAGTACTTCGTGATGGGCGACAACCGCGCGCACTCGTGCGACTCACGCGACTGGGGCCCGGTGCCGGCGGACAACCTGATCGGGCCGGTGTTCATGACCTACTGGCCGCCCAACCGCGTCACGTTCCACTAGTTGCCGGCATCGGGCCTCCGAACGCCGTTATCCGCTAGCATTTCCGCCCGGCCGCCGGCCGCTCCTTCCGATGAACGCGACGATCGAGAGCCTCGAGCAGCGCAATATGCGCACGGACCTGCCTCAGTTCAAGGCAGGCGATACCGTGCGCGTCCACTTCAAGGTGATCGAGGGCCAGCGCCAGCGCATCCAGGTCTTCGAGGGCATCGTGATCAAGCGGCAGGGGTCCGGCTTCCGCGAGACCTTCACCGTGCGCAAGCAGTCGTTCGGCGTCGGCGTCGAGCGCACGTTCCCCCTCCACTCGCCGAAGATCGAGAAGCTCGAGGTCGCCGCGATCGGCGACGTGCGACGCGCAAAGCTCTACTACTTGCGCAAGAGAGTGGGAAAGAAGGCGCGCGTCCGCGAGCTCCGACAGAGCTAGCGTCTATCCTCGGCCGGTGGCTCGGTCGTCCGGCCAGCGGCTTCTCACACACGATCGCAAGCTCGGCGTCCGCTTCGTCGCGGGTGCGGACGAGGCGGGGCGTGGCTCGCTCGCGGGGCCGCTCGTCGTCGCGGGCGTCTTGCTCGACTACGAGCGACTGCGCGGGCATTGCGTCCGGCCGCTCGCGACCCTGAACGACTCGAAGCAGCTGACGCACGAGGAGCGCGAGGCGCTCTTCCACGGCGTCGTCGGCTGCGCGAGCCGGATCAGCGTGCGCTTCGTTTCGCACGGCGAGATCGACCGCTCGGGGCTCCACCGCTCCAACCTCGCCTGCCTCCGCGCCGTCCTCGCCGACCTGCATCCGCCGGCCGAGGCGTGTCTCGTCGACGGCTTCCGCCTCGGGCCCGACCGCTCCTCCGCACCGGGCTATCGTCGACGGCGACTGCCGGAGCGCGGCGATCGCCGCTGCGTCGATCGTCGCGAAGGTCGTGCGTGATCGCGTGATGCGGCGGCTCGACGCGCTGTACCCGCGTTACGGGTTCATGTCGCACGTCGGCTACATCACGCCGGCCCACTCCGCGGCCGTGCGGGCGTTCGGGCCCTCCGAGGTCCATCGCCGCTCGTTCCAGGCGCGCTGCTACCAAGACGCGGCTGCGTGAATCGCGGCGAGCGCCGCGCGCTTCTCCACTATCGGCTGCGCGGGTATCGGCTCCTCGACGCGAACGCGCGCGCGGGCGGGTACGAGATCGACCTCGTCCTGCGGCGCGGCGGGCGCGTGGTGGTGGCGGAGGTGAAGGAGAAGGGCGGCTCCGGGTTCGGCCATCCGCTCGAGATGGTCGACGAGGAGAAGGCTCGGCGTGTCCGCGTGGGCGCGAGCGCGTGGCTCGCGGCGCATCCGGAGGTCGGCGGGCCTGGAGGTCGCGCTCGAGGCGGTGGCGGTGCGCGGCAGACGAGTGGAGCGGGTGCCGCTGACGTAGGACCGCGGTCCACGCCGTCGAAGAGGGCGGTCGTGGCTCCGACGCAGTCTGCCCTCTACGACGAGCTCTCGTCCGGCGAGCTCCAGCTGTCGTGGTCCGAGGCCGAGCTGCCCGAGCGGGAGCGGACGAAGCACGTCCACCGGCTGCACCCGTACCTCGGCAAGTTCATCCCGCAGCTCGTCGAGGCGCTGCTCGGCCGCTACGTGCGTCCGGGCGGCCGTGTGCTCGATCCGTTCGCGGGCTCGGGCACGACGCTCGTGCAGTCGCTGGAGTCGGGCTACGACGCCGTCGGCGTCGACGTCGCGGCGTTCAACTGCCTGCTGATGCGGGTCAAGACCGCCGGCTACGACGCGTTCGGCCTCGAGAGCGAGCTGCGCGACGCGCTGTCCCGCCGCGGGCGCTCCACCGAGCGGCCGCGCGGCTACCTCGCCGAGTGGTACGCGCCACGAGCCGCCGCCGAGCTTCTCCACTTCCGAACCCTGCTCGAGGAGTACGACCACGCGGACGTCCTCAGAGTCGTGCTCGCGCGCGCGGCGCGCTCGGCTCGCCGCACGACCCACTTCGATCTCGAGTTCCCGCAGGCGCCGCAGCTCGAGCCGTACTGGTGCCACAAACACCGTCGCACGTGCCGTCCCGTCGAGGAGGCCGACAAGTTCCTCGGCCGCTACCTGCTCGACACGCTCGACCGGATCAAGGCGTTCCAGCGCGTGCGCGACCGGAAGCGCGCGGCCGAGGTCGTCCACGGCGACGCGCGTCACGTCGCGCTCGAGGGCCCGTTCGACGCCGTCCTCACCTCGCCGCCGTATCCGGGGCTCATCGACTACCACGAGCAGCACCGGTACGCGTACGAGCTCCTCGGGCTGGACGACCGCCGCGAGCGCGAGCTCGGCGCCGCGGCGCGCGGGACGAGCCGGGGCGCGGTCGAGGAGTACGTCGCGGGGATCTCGGAGGTGCTGAGCCGCTGCGCTGAGTCGCTCCGGCCCGGCGCCCCCGTGCTCGTCGTCGTGAACGACCGTCGCGAGCTGTATCCGGAGATCCTCGAGCGAAGCGGGCTGCGACTGACAGAGCGACTCGAGCGGCACGTCAACCGGCGCACAGGGCGACGCGCGGGTGAGTACTTCGAGTCGATCCTGGTCGCGCAGAAGTCGTAACGCTTTCGGCTCGAACTTTTGACCCGCACCGTTTCGACCCGCCGTACCCTCGAGAGGGTGCTCGCTCGCGCGGTCACCCACGCGCTCGTGGGCCTCGAGCCTCGGAAGGTCGAGGTCGAGGCGCACCTGCAGCTGGGTGTGCCGGGGTTCGCGATCGTCGGTCTCGCCGACCGCGCCTGCCAGGAGGCGAAGCATCGGGTGCGGAGCGGCGTCATCTCCGCCTCGCTCGAATGGCCGCTGAACCGGAGGATCACCGTGAACCTCGCTCCGGCGGCGCTGCGCAAGGAGGGCTCGGGCTTCGACCTCCCCATCTCGCTGGCGGTTCTCGCCGCCACGCGCCAGCTTCCTCCCGAGCGCCTGGCTCAGCACGCGGCCGTCGGCGAGCTCGGGCTGGACGGGCGCATTCGGCCGGTCGCGGGAACGCTCGCCGTCGCGGAAGGCGCTCGCCTGGCCGGGCTCGAGCGCGTCGTCTGCGCCGCCGAGTCGGCTCCCGAGGCCGCACTCGCGGGCGTCGAGCCGATTCCCGTCCAGCATCTCGGCGAGGCGGTCGCGTACCTGCGCGGCGAGATCGACGCTCCGCCGTTCGACCCGCTCTCGGCCGAGGAGCTCGAGGCGACCGGCCGTTACCGATCTCGCCGACGTCCGCGGGCAGGAGCGGGCTCGCCGTGCGCTCGAGATCGCCGCGGCGGGCTCGCACAACCTCCTGCTCCAGGGGCCGCCCGGCACGGGCAAGACGATGCTCGCGCGCCGGCTGCCGGGGATCCTGCCGCCGCTTCGGCGCCAGGAGTCGCTCGAGGTGACGCGGATCCACTCGGTCTGCGGGCTGCTCCCGCCTGCGCGCCCGCTGATCACCGTGCCGCCGTTCCGCGCTCCGCACCACGGCGCGTCGGCGCCCGCCGTCGTCGGCGGAGGCCCGAGCCCGCGCCCGGGTGAGGTCTCGCTCGCGCATCGCGGGGTCCTGCTGCTCGACGAGCTGCCCGAGTTCCCGCGCTCGGTGCTCGAGGCGCTCCGGCAGCCGCTCGAGGACGGCGTGGTCGCCGTCGCGCGCGTCGGCGGGCACTGCGCTCTTCCCCGCGCGCTTCCAGCTCGTCGGGACGATGAACATGTGCCCGTGCGGCGCGCGCGGCGACCCGGCGGTCGAGTGCCGGTGCAGCCCGCAGCGGCTCGCTGCGTACCGGGAGAAGCTCTCGCGCGCGCTCCTCGACCGCTTCGACCTCGCGGTGGCGATGCCGCGCCCGCGCGCCGCCGAGCTCGCCGCGCCTCCGGGCGAGGGCATCCGCGCCGGTCCGGGCCCGCGTCGAGGCTGCGCGCGGGCGCTTGGCGACGGCGATGCCGCGGCGCACCGAGGCGGCGTCCGAGCTCCTGTCGAACGCCGTCGAGCGCCTGCCGCTCTCGGGCCGCGGCCGAGTGCGGGTCGCGCGGGTCGCGCGCACGATCGCCGCGCTCGCGGGTGCGGCCGACGTCGAGCCGGCGCACGTCGCCGAGGCCCTCTCCTACCGGATGCCCGCATCGTGAGCGAGATCCGGCGGCTGCGGCGGCGCGACACCGCGTTTCCCCGACTCCTCGGCGCGATCCACGATCCGCCCCCGGCGCTCTTCCTGCGCGGCTCCGCTCCCGAGGACCTGCTCGCGCGACCGGCGGTCGCGGTCGTCGGCGCGCGGTCGTGCTCGGCCTACGGCCGCTCGGTGGCGCGGACTCTCGGACGCGAGCTCGCCGCGGCCGGGCTCGTCGTCGTCAGCGGGATGGCACGCGGAATCGACGGGGAGGCGCACCGCGGAGCGCTGGAGGCGGGGGCAGACCGTCGCGGTGCTCGGCTGCGGCATCGACCGTGACTACCCGGCCGCCCACGCGGAGCTCGCCCGCAAGATCTGCGAGTGCGGCCTCGTCGTCTCGGAGTACGAGCCCGGCGTCGAGCCCGCGCCGTGGCGCTTCCCGGCCCGGAACCGGATCATCGCCGGGCTCTGTCAGGCGACGGTGGTCGTCGAGGCTCGGGAGCGGAGCGGCGCCCTCATCACCGCCGACTTCGCGCTCGAGGAGGGGCGAGAGGTGCTCGCGGTCCCCGGCGAGATCACGTCCGCGCTCTCGGCGGGCACGAACGCGCTCCTCCGCCTCGGAGCGACGCCGGTGACGAGGGCGGCAGACGTTCTCGAGGGCTTCGGGCTCGAGCCGGCCGAGCCCGACGCGGCTCCGCTCGGCGAGGCCGCCGCGACGCTGCTCGAGCACCTCCGCGACCGTGCATTGACCGCGGACGAGCTCGTGCGGTCCGCCGGCGTCGACCCGGCTGCGGCCTCGGCCGCATTGATGGAGCTGGAGCTCGCGCGCAGGGTCGCGCTCGAGGACGGCGTCTACCGCGCCTCGGCCTAGGGAACGTACGGTCGTCTGCGCCGAGACCGCGGTCGCCGATCCGCCCGCGTTCAGCGGGCTAGGATCGCGTGCCGTGCCAAGCGTCTCGTACTGGCTGTCTGAGCCACATGACCCGCTGCCCGTGCGGTGTCTCGACGGGCCGCCTGACGTCGCCGTCGTGGGCGGAGGCATCACCGGCTGTTCATGTGCGCTGGCGCTCGCAGAGGCAGGGTTGCGCGTGCGCCTGTACGAGTCGCGCGAGATCGCGGGCGGCGCGAGCGGACGAAACGGCGGGTTCGCTCTTCGGGGCGGCGCGGCGCCGTATCCGGTCATCGTCGACTCCATAGGCCGCGAAGCGGCCGCGGGGCTCTGGCGCTGGACCGAGGACGCGGTTGCGGCGCTCGCCGCGGCCGCCGGAGACGCGTTTCGTCCGAGCGGGAGCCTGCGCCTTGCGGCCGACGAGGAGGAGCGCGACGAGCTCGAGGCCGAGTACGAAGCGCTGCGCGAGGACGGCTTCGCGGCCGAGTGGCGGGACGACCTTCCGCCTCCGCTCGCGGGCCGGTATCCGGCCGCGATCTTCCACCCGCCCGACGGCGTGCTCCAGCCCGCGCGACTCGTCCGGCGGCTCGCTGCGCGCGCGGCGGAGGCCGGCGTCGAGATCCGCGAGCACACGATGGTCGGCTCGCGGGAGGAGACGGGGGCGGACACGGTCGTCGTCGCGACGGACGGGTACCCGAGCGGTCTCCTCGGCGAGCTCGAAGGGCTCATCGTCCCCACGCGCGGGCAGGTGATCGCCACCGAGCCGGTCCCCGAGCGTCTGTTCGAGGTTCCGCACTACGGCCGCCACGGCTTCGACTACTGGCACCAGGCGCCCGATGGTCGCATCGTGGCGGGCGGCTTCCGCGACGTCTCGCTCCAGGACGAGTTCACCGCCGACGAGGTGACGACACCCGTTGTGCAGGAGGCTCTCGAGGCGTTCGTCGAGTCGCTCCTCGGCCGCCGGGTCGCAGTCGAGCACCGGTGGGCGGGGATCTTCGGCATGGTCTTCGACTTCCTTCCGGTCGTCGGGCCCGTGCCAGGAGAGGACCGGCTCTGGGTCGCCGGCGGCTACTCGGGCCACGGGAACGTGCTCGGCTTCGCGTGCGGCAGGCTCGTCGCGCGCGCGATCCTCGGCGACCGCGACCCGCTCCTCGACCTCTTCGAGCCGCAGCGGCTGCTCGTCGCGTGAGCGTCGAGGGCTGCCTGGCGTGCGACCTGCTCGCCGGGCGGCAGCCACTTCCGGGCGGCGTGATCCACGACGCGGGCACCTGGCTCGTCGAGCACAGCGTCGGGCCACTCGGAGTCGGGACGCTCATCGTCAAGCCGCGCCGGCACGTCACTCGGGTCGCCGACCTGACGGACGAGGAGGCCGCCGCGCTCGGGCCGCTCCTCCTCCGCGCGACGCAGGTCGTCACCGAGCTGACCGATCCCGAGCAGACGTACGTGACGTTGTGGTCGCACGCGGGCGGCGTCCCGGTGCACATCCACTTCGTGATCCAGCCCATCACGGCCGCGCTGATGGAGGCTCACGGCGTCTACGGGCCGACGCTCCAGGTCGCGATGTTCGAGGCGGGCGAGCTGCCGCCGGAGCCCGAGGTGGAGGCGTTTGCCGACCGCGCTCGGGCGCTGTTCGCCTAGAGCTCCAGGCTCCCGACGTCGATCTCGGCCGCCTTCGAGTACGCAGCCTTTGCGATCGCGAGGTCCTGGATCGCCAGGCCCGTGGAGTCGAAGAGTGTGACCTCTTCGCCGCTGCGGCGGCCGACCGCGGCGTCGGTGAGCACGGCGCCGAGCTCCGTCACGTCGTCCCGCGTCACCCTGCCCGCCTCGACCGCCGCGGCGAACTCGCCGCCGTGGCTCGCCTGCTCCCAGTCGTCGCAGAAGAGCCGTGCGCGGGAGAGCTCCTCGAGCGCGACCTCGGCCTTCCCCGGGCCGTCGGCGCCCATCAGCGACACGTGCTGGCCGGGACGCAGCGCTCCCTCGCCGTACAACACCTCGTAGCCCGGGGTCACCGTTGCGACGACGTCACAGGCGAGCGCCTCCTCCGCGCTCGCCGCGACCTCGGCGCCGAGCTCCTCGGCGACGGCGCGGCGGCGCGCCTCGTCCACGTCCCATACGAGCGGGACTCGACCGTGGGCGACGAGCATGCGGGCGGTCTCGGCGCCGTTCACGCCGGCGCCCACGACCGCCCACGAGGAGGCGTCCTCGCGAGCCAGCGCGTCGGCCGCGAGAACCGCCGCCGCCGCGGTGCGCAAAGCGGTCACCGCGCTCGCGTCGAGCACCGCGAGCAGGCGTCCGTCCTCCGCGTCCGAGAGCAGCACGAGCCCCGTCACGGTCGGCAGCCCGCGCGCGGGGTTCCCGGGAAACGACGTGACCCACTTGAGCAGCGCGTACCCTCCGCCGAGCGCGGGCATCGCGCGGAAGTCCCCAGCCGGGTAGTTCGTGACGTAGACCTTCGGCGGCATCGACCACTCACCGCGCGCGTAGGCGACGAACGCGTCGCGCACCGCCTCGTACGCCTCCCGCGGCGAGACGGCAGCGCGAACGTCGGCCGCGCGGAAGACGGTGATCGACCGAGAACGAGGCAAACCCCGCCTCTACTGGGCCTTCACGGCCGCGACGAGCTTCAGCACCGAGTCCTTCGCGTCGCCGAACAGCATCGTCGTCTTCGGATCGAGGTAGAGCTCGTTGTCGATGCCCGCGAAGCCCGGGTTCATCGAGCGCTTGAGGACGACGATGCTCGCGGCCTTGTCCACGTCGAGGATCGGCATCCCGTAGATCGGGCTCCCCGGGTCGCTGCGCGCGGCCGGGTTCGTGACGTCGTTCGCGCCGATGACGAGCACGACGTCGGTCTGCGGGAACTCCGGGTTGATCTCGTCCATCTCGAAGAGCTGCGTGTACGGGACGTTGGCCTCGGCGAGGAGCACGTTCATGTGGCCGGGCATGCGCCCCGCGACCGGGTGGATCGCGTACTTGACCTCGACGCCGGCCGCCTCGAGCACGTCCGCGAGCTGCCGGACGTCGTGCTGGGCCTGCGCGACCGCCATCCCGTAGCCGGGCGCGACGATCACCTTGCGCGCGAAGGAGAGCTGCACCGCGACGTCCTCGGGCGTGGTCGCGCGCACCGTCCGCCCGTCGTCGGTCGCGCGAGCTGCGCCGCCGGCGGTCTGCACCTGGCCGAACGCGCCGAAGATGACGTTCGCCACCGACCGGTTCATCGCCTTCGCCATGAGCAGTGTGAGCAGCGTTCCGGCGGCGCCGACGAGCATGCCGGAGACGATGAGCACGGTCGAGTCGAGGACGAAGCCGGTCGCCGAGGCGGCGAGGCCCGTGAACGCGTTCAGGAGCGAGATCACGACGGGCATGTCCGCGCCGCCGATCGGGAGCACGAACATGACGCCGAACAGCAGCGCGAGCCCGATGAGCGCGTACAGCACCCACTGCTCCTCGACCCCCGCGACCGCAGCGATCCCGAGCGCGGACGCCGCGACGAGCACCGCGATGTTCACGATGTTCTGCCCGGGAAAGACGATCGGGCGCCCGCTGACGAGCTCCTGCAGCTTCGCGAACGCGACCACCGAGCCCGCGAACGAGATCGAGCCGATCAGCGCGGAGAGGACGATCGAGATCGTCTCGTCCCACACCGGGTCTGCGCGTTACGTGCCACTCGGAGAGCGCGACCAGCGCCGCCGCGCCGCCGCCGACGCCGTTGAAGATCGCGACCATCTGCGGCATCGCCGTCATGCGGACGTTCCGCGCGCCGACGAGCCCGGCGACCGACCCGATCACGAGCCCGATGACGATGAGCGCCCAGTTCTCGAGCCCCTCGAGCAGGAGCGTCGTCGCGATCGCGACCAGCATCCCCGCGCCGCCGACCCAGTTCCCCTTCCGCGCGTGCCGCGGGGAGGACAGGAACTTCAGCGAGACGACGAAGCAGGCGATCGTGACGAGGTAGAGGAGGCCGACGACGTCGGGATCGGAGATCACTCGTGCGTCTCCTTCTCCTTCTCCGGCTTCGGCTCCGGCCGCCGCTTGAACATCCCGAGCATCCGGTCGGTGACGAACCAGCCGCCGACGACGTTCGCGGTTGCGAGCACGAGCGCCGCGAAGCCGACGACCTTCGTGAACGTGTCGTCGGCGCCGCCGAGGACGAGGATCGCGCCGACGATCACGATGCCGTGGATGAAGTTCGCCCCCGACATCAGCGGCGTGTGCAGCATCGTCGGCACCTTCGCGATGACCTCGAAGCCGAGGAACGCGGCGAGGACGAGGATCGTCAGCTCGACGACGAGCGGCAGCTCGGTCACGTCTTCTCCCTCGTGACGCAGGCGCCGGCGGTGATCTCGTCCTCCCAGTCGAGGTTCAGCTCGCCGCCGGGCGCGAGGTGCTGGAGCAGGGCCGCGACGTTGCGCGAGTAGAGCTGGCTCGCGTGGAAGGCCATGAGTGACGGGAGGTTCGTCGTGCCGACGATCGTGACGCCTCCGTGGTCGACGACCTCGCCGGGCGTCGTGAGCTCGCAGTTCCCGCCGGTCTCGGCGGCGACGTCCACGATCACCGAGCCGGGGCGCATGCGCTCGACGGCCGAGGCGGGGATCAGCTTCGGGGCCGGTCGCCCGGGAACTGCCGCGGTCGTGACGACGACGTCGAAGTCGGGGATCCGCTCCTCGAGCGCGGCCTGCTGCTGCGCCTGCTGCTCGGCGGTGAGCTCGGTCGCGTAGCCGCCTTCGGTCTCCTCCGCCCGGACGCCGAGCTCGAGGAACGTCGCGCCGAGGCTCTCGACCTGCTCCTTCACGGCCGGGCGGACGTCGAACGCCGAGACGACGGCGCCGAGCCGGCGCGCGGTCGCGATCGCCTGGAGGCCGGCTACCCCTGCGCCGATCACGAGCGCGCGCACGGGAGCGATCGTGCCCGGCGGCGGTCATGAGCATCGGGAAGAGCTTCGGCACGCGGTCCGCGGCGAGCAGGACGGCCTTGTAGCCCGAGACGGTGGCCTGCGACGAGAGCGCGTCCATCGGCTGCGCGCGGGTGATCCGCGGGATCGACTCCATCGCGAACGCGACGACGCCCTGGTCGCGTAGGCGCGCGACCCCGTCGGCGTCGGCGAGAGGGTTCAGGAAGCCGACGAGGACCGTTCCGGACGCGAGTGCGGCGACCTCGTCGGGCGACGGCGGGGCGACCCGGACGATGGCCTCGGCATCCGCGAGCAGCGCTTGGGCGTCGGCGAGCTCGGCGCCGACCTCGGCGTAGTCCTCGTCCGGGAAACCGGCCGCGGCGCCCGCTTCGCGCTCGATGCGGATCTCGAAGCCGTCATCCCGGAGCTTGGAAACGGTCTCGGGGACGAGCGCGACACGACGCTCGCCGGGAGCCGTCTCCCTCGGAACCGCGACTCGCATGCGGGTGGGACTCTATGGACGGCGCGGCGTGTGCGTCGCGGGAACGAGCCGCGTCGCCTCGGCTCGGCGAGTCGGGCGGGATCGCCGACTCGGCTCGAGCGCGGGTCGGCGGAGCGTTCGTTCGAGAGCGGGCTAGGTCGCCCGGCGCCGAGCTGCGCGCACTGGGCCGCCCTTTAGACGCCTACGTTCTGCGCAGAAGTCCTTTCGCGATCGTGACCCACGCGTGAGCGGATCACCGATACCGTGTCTTCAGGGACACGGGAGTGCCCCTGGGGGTGTGTGGGGGGCGTACGCGGGTGAATGCGTGTGCCGAATCTGGGATCGCAGGGCAGATGCGCGGGGCCTCCGCTACATCGACCGCCAGACGTCGAGCTTCGTGCTTCGTTCGACGGATCACCTCGTCGGTGAACGCGGTCGTGCCGTGGTGGCCGCCGAGGTCGGCGGTGCGGACGCCCTCGGCGACGGCCTCGAGGGACGACTCGCGGATCGCTCGGCCCGCGTCCTGGATCTCGTCCTCCTCCGCGTGCGAGAGCAGCGCGGCGCCGGCGAGGATCATGGCCATCGGGTTCGCGACGTCCTTGCCCTCGAGCGCGGGCGCGGTCCCGTGCGCCGCCTCGGCCATGAGCGCGCTCGGCACGTAGTCGTCCCCGAACGCGACGAGCAGCGACTCGGACCCCGCGATCGACCCGAACAGCGGCAGCACGAGATCGGAGAGGATGTCGCCGTCGCGGTTCAGCGCGGGAATGACCATCGGCGCGCCGCTCGAGGAGATGAGCAGCGCGAACGTCGCGTCGATGAGCTGCGGCTCGTAGGGGACGTCGGGGTGCCGTTCCGCGGCCTCGTCCATCTCCTCCTTCAGCATTCCCTCGTAGATCGGGCTCACGGTGTACTTCGGCCCGCCGAAGACCTTCGCGCCCATCCGCTCGGCCTGGCGGAACGCGAATTCGGCGACGGCGTGGCAGATCCCGCGCTCGATTCTCTCGGTGCGGAAAGCGACTTCGTCGTCGCCTTCGCCCTCGCGCCATTCCTTCGCGCCGTATGCGTCGCCGACCGCCATGCGCACGACCGAGATCGGCGAGTGCACGCCGCCGAGCGGGACGACCCCCGGGATCCGGCGGCCGGTTCGGACGATGACCTTGCCGCCGATCTCCTCGCGGAGGATGCGGTTCGGCGAGCCGACGTCGCCCGCCTTCTCGGGCGTGATCGTCGCCGCCTTCAGGCCGTAGCCGTGCTCCCGCATCGCGACCGCGGCCTCGTGCACGACGCCGTTCTCCGTCGCCCGCCGCGTCTCGAGCGAGAGGTCGAAGCGCGGGAACTCGAGCTCGACCCCGATCACGTCCGGGGCGAGCACGCGCAGCGCTTCTTCGAGCAGCTCCTGGCCGGTCTGGTCGCCTTCGAGCACGACGATCGTCTGCATGTCCGCGATCCTACTCGCCGCTCCACCCGACAGTTCATGGCTAGAAACCGCGGGCGATAGCAGTTGCATTTGGGCGTCGATCTTTTCTAGGCTTCGATTTCACTTTGCAATCGAGGCATGGGGAGGAAATCGTGGCACGAAAGACGATTCTCGTGTGCGACAGATGCTCGCGGGAAGTGGCCGAGGGCAAGGGCGCGGTCATGCGCCTCAACTACACGGACGCAAGGCGGGGCTCGAAGCAAGCCGATCTCTGCGACGACTGCGCCGGCGGAATGCCGGGCAACGCGGTCGCACGCCGCGGCCGGCGGCCGAAAGTGGCCGCGTAGCAGCTCTGCACGGGGTCAGGCCTCGCGGCCTGACCCCTTTCTTCGCTCTTTGCACGGACCCGCTTCTCGGCGTACGAAATGCCGTCAAGAGGCGGGACTACGATGAGGCATGGCTCTCTCGCTCGTCGTGGGGCCGGCGCACGCCGGCAAGGTCGCGCTGCTCCTCGAGCGCTATCTCGGCGTGCTCGACCGCGATCCCTGGCTGATCGTCCCGAACCGCGCCGACGTCGAGCGGGTCGAGCGCGACCTGCTCCGCCGCAGCCCGGCGCTCCTCGCCGGCCGCATCGGCACCTTCGACGATCTCTTCGCGCACCTCGCATCCGGTGACCCCGGCGGGCGCGAGCTCGCTGACCGACGCGCAGCGGACGCTCGTCGCCCGCCGCGCGATCGCCGCCGCCGAGCTCGACGGCCTCTCGGCCTCGGCGGCGCTCCGGAGGCTTCGCCGACGTCCTGCTCGGAACGCTCGGCGAGCTCGAGTCCGCGCTCGTCGATCCCGACCGGGTCGGAGGCGATCTCGGGCTGCTGGCACGCGCCTACCGGGACGAGCTCGATCGGCTCGGCGCTCTGGGATCGGGACGGGCTTCGGCCGGCCGCGGCCGAGCGGCTCCAGAGCGATCTCGGGGCATGGGACGGCGCAGCCCGTGCTTCGCGTACGGCTTCGAGGACCTGACCGCTGCCGAGTGGGCGCTGATCGAGGCGCTCGCCGCACGCACGGAGGTCACGGTCTCGATCCCGTACGAGCCGGGCCGTGCCGCGTTCGCCGCGCTCGAGCGGACCGTCGGCGATCTCGCCGCGGCTCGCAGCGGGCTCGATCGAGGAGCTGCCGCCTGCGACCGACCGACCGGTGTCGGCCGCGCTCGCACGGATCGAGCGCGAGCTCTTCGCGCGACGCGCCCTCGCCGGAGATCCCGCTCGACGGCTCCGTGCACTTCCTCGAGGGCGCGGGAGCGCGCGGCACCGTCGAGCTCGTCGCCGCGGAGATCCTCGCGCTCGTCCGCGCGGGGACGCCGCCCGAGCGGATCGGCGTCGTCTGCGAGTCGCTCGAGCGCTGGCGGACGCCGTTCGAGACCGTCCTCGGCCCGCTCGGCATCCCGTACGCGATCGAGCAGCGGGCGCGGCTCGGCGAGACCGCCCTCGGCGGCGCGCTGCTCGCGCTGCTCCGTTTCGACTGGCTCGGCGGCGGCCGGGGCGAGCTGTTCTCGTTCCTGCGCTCGCCGTTCTCCGGCCTCGAGCGGCGGTCGGTCGACTTCGTCGAAGGCCGCCTGCGCGGGCGCGCGGTCGTGGACCCGGCACGGGTCGAGGAGGAGAGCGAGAAGCTGCGCGGCGCGCCGATCCCGGCGCTCGCCGAGCTGCGTTCGCACGAGCCGAACCCGTCGTCGCGGCGCGTGCGCCTGCTCCGACGCGATGGTCCGCAACGCCTGGGGGCTCGAGGCGCCGCCGATCGCCGACGACGCGCGCGGAGACGCACGCGCGTATCGAGCGCGATCGCGAGACCCTCGACGAGCTCGAGTCGTTCGAGCGCCTGACGGCATGGCGGTCGCCCGCGAGGACGTGGTGACCGCGCTCGAGCGCGCGACCGTCCGGCCGACGACGCAGGGCGAGGCAGGCCGCGTGGCCGTGCTCGACTACGCGCGAGCGCGGACGCGGATCTTCGACGTCGTCGTTCCTGCTCGGTCTCGAGGAGGGGAGCCTGCCGCGGCGGGACCGCCCCTCGCCGCTGCTCGACGACGACGCGCGCCGCGAGCTCGGATGCCGGCTCGAGCGGCCGGACTCCGTCGCGCGCGACCGCTATCTCTTCTACACGGCCTGCACGCGGGCGACCCGGCGGCTCGTGCTCGTGCGCGAGGCCGCGACCGACGAGGGCGTCGCCGCGCGAGGCGAGCCCGTTCTGGGACGACGTGCGCGCGCTCTTCGCGCCGGACGAGGTCGCCCGCGCGACGCGCCGGCGGCCGCTGTCGAGCCTCACCTGGCCGCTCGAGTCCGCGCCGAGCGAGCGAGAGCGCCTGCGCGCCTCGCGCGGCTCGCGGTCGATGACGAGGACGGTGCAGCCGCTCTGGCCGCCGCGAACGGCTGGACGCGACGGCTCGACCGGGCGCGCTCGGCGTTCGAGCGGCCGACCGCGCTCGCGAGCCCGGCCGTGCTCGAGTCGATGTCGAGCAGGACGGTCTTCTCCGCGACCGAGCTCGAGCGCTTCGCCGACTGCTCGTCGGCCTGGCTCGTCGAGCGCGTGATCGATCCCGAAGACGATCGACGCCGAGCCGGACGCGATGCTCCGCGGCCAGGTCGTGCACACGGCGCTGAACCGCTTCTACGCCGCCGTTCCGCGCGAGCTCGACGCCGAGCGCGTGACCTCGGAGAACCTCGATGCCGCGCTCGCGCTCGTCCGCCGCTGCCTCGACGACGCGCTGGAGTCGGGCGTTCGGCTCGACCTGACGCGAGCTCCAGGCGCGCCGAGCTGCGGCAGACGCTCATCGCCGATCTCGAGGGCTTCGTCCGCGACGAGGCGGCGTCGGAGATGACCGTTCGTCCCGCGCCGGCTCGAGGTCGTCCTTCGGCTCCGAGCGCGCGGCGCCGGAGCTGCAGCGCGGGCTCGACCTCGGCGACGGCCTGCGGCTCTCGGGGAAGATCGACCGGATCGACATCGACCCGTTCAGCGCGCGCGGGATCGTGCAGGACTACAAGTCGGGCAAGGGCGCGCACTCGGCGCGCGACATCGACCGCGAGCTGCGGCTGCAGATCCCGCTCTACGTGCTCGCGCTGCGCGACCTCGTCGGGGTCGAGCCGCTCGGCGGCGTCTACCGCGCGCTCTCCGGGCGAGCGCGCCGACGCGGGGGATGCTGCGCGCGTCCGCGCGCGACGACCTCCCGGGCTTCGACGAGGAACGACTACCTGGACGAGGACGAGTTCTGGGCTCAGGTCGAGACGGCGCGCGAGCGCGCCGGCGACGAACGCGCAGCGCATTCGCGCCGGCGACGTGAAGCACGACCCGAAGGGCGACGGCTGCCCGGCATGGTGCGACCTCTGGCCCGATCTGCCGGGTGCCGCGCGCATGACGGTCGCTCGAGACTCGCGCCGGCCTCAACGACGAGCAGCTCGCCGCGGTCGAGGCGAGCGGCACCGTGTTCGTGTCGGCGGGCGCCGGCACCGGCAAGACCTCGGTGCTCGTCGAGCGCTACGTGCGCGCGGTCTGCGAGCGCGGCCTCGACATCGAGTCGATCCTCGTCATCACGTACACGCGCAAGGCCGCGGGCGAGCTCCGCTCGAGGATTCGCGCGGCACTGGTCGAGCGGGAGCGCCACGACCTCGCCCGCGAGCTCGACGGCGCCTGGATCTCGACCATCCACGGCTTCTGCAACCGCCTGCTGAAGGCGCACCCGTTCGCGGTCGGCCTCGACCCGCGCTTCCGCGAGCTCGAGGACGCCGGCGCCGCCGTCCTCCGCGGCGAGGCGTTCGAGCGCGCGCTCGCGGAGTTCTGCTCGGGCGGAGTAGGCGTAGGCTCGACGGAGCCGCCCGATAGCGGAGGTGCCGGCTTTGCCGGTGCCGGAGCGGGGACAGGCGAGGAGCGACTGCGCCTGCTCGCGACGTACCGCGCGGACGGGCTGCGGCGGATGCTCACCGGCGTCTACGAGACGCTGCGCTCGGCCGGCCGCGATCTCGTGCTCGAGCTCGGAGAGCGGCCGGCGCTGGAGGAGGCGATCGCGAGCTTCCGCGCCGAGGCCGCTGCGCTCGCCGGCGACCCGTCGGCGACGGCGAACCAGCGCAGCGCGGCGGAGGAGGCCGCGCGGACCGTCGGCGAGGGCGCGGCGCCGGAGCGTGTCGTCGACCTGTCCGGTGTCCAATGCCGCGGCTCGCGCGCCGCGTCCTACGAGCAGGCGCGGCAGGCGGTCGAGCGGGCGGCGCTCGAGGAGCTCGCGGCCCACGACCGCGACCTCCTCCAGGAGCTGCTCGAGCGCTTCGCTGAGGAGTACGCGGCCGCGAAGCGGCGCGAGTCGGCAGTCGACTTCGAGGATCTCCAGCTCGCGGCGCGCGACCTGCTCCGCGACAGCGACTCGGTTCGCGATGCAGTTCGGCTGCGTTTCCGGATGGTGATGGTCGACGAGTTCCAGGACACGAACCGGCTCCAGTGCGAGCTCGTCGACCTCGTCTCGCACCCGGAGGAGACCGAGGTCTTCACCGTCGGCGACGAGTTCCAGTCGATCTACGGCTTCCGGCACGCGGACGTCGAGGTCTTCCGCGAGCGGCGCGCGCAGTCGTCGCAGCTCCTGACGCTCCGGAGCAACTACCGCTCGAGGCCGCAGGTGCTCGCCGCCGTGAACTACCTCTTCGCCGGCGCGTTCGGCGACGAGTATCAGCCGCTCGCGGCGTCGGCCGAGTTCGCCGACCCGGTGTTCGGCCATCCGGTCGAGCTCCTCGTGACGGACAAGTCGAGCTACCGGGATACCCCGGAGCACTGGCGGACCGGGGAGGCGCGCGCGATCGCGCGCCGCGTCCGCGAGCTCGTCGACTCGGGCGAGGCGCTTCCGGGCGAGATCGTCGTCCTCTTCGCGGCCGGGACGGACGCGGAGCGCTACGAGGAGGCGCTTCGTCGCGAGCAACTCCCGACCTACCGTGCGACCGGGCGCGGCTACTTCGGCCAGCAGCAGGTCGTCGACCTCCTCGCGTACCTGCGCCTGCTGCACAACCGCTACGACGACGTCGCACTCGCGACCGTCCTCGCGTCGCCGTTCGTCGGCGTCTCGAACGACGTGCTCGTACTCATCCGCCGGAACGCGCACCGGCGCCCGCTGTTCACTGCGCTCGAGAAAGGGATCGAGGAGGGCCTCTCGGACGAAGACGAGCGGCTCCTGCGCGCGTTTCGCCAGCGCTACGAGCGGCTCGTGCGCGCATCGGCCCGCGTCGGTCTCGAGCGGCTTTGCGAGCAGATCCTCGCCGAGCACGACTACGACCTCGCGGTTCTCGCGCGTTGGGACGGCTCGCGGCGGTTCGCGAACCTGCGCAAGCTCGGGCGTCTCGCGCGCCAGTACGAGGCGATCCGCGGGCGCGATCTCGCGGGCTTCGTCCGCTTCGTCCGCGAGCAGGATGCGCTCGGCGCGAAGGAGCTCGAGGCGGTCGCCGAGGAGGAGGGAGCAGACGCCGTCCGCCTGCTCACGATCCACGCGGCGAAGGGGCTCGAGTTCAAGGTCGTGATCGTGGCCGACGCCGGGCGCGACATCGGCGGGCCGCGAGCCGGGAACGAGATCGTCGCGCTCTCGGACGGCCGGTTCGGGTTCCGCATGGTGCACCCGACGCGTGGCGACCGGCGGCCGGTGTTCGGGTTCGAGGCGGTGCGCGAGGAGGAGAAGCGACAGGAGCGCGCCGAGCGGCTGCGCCTGTACTACGTCGCGATGACGCGCGCGATCGACCGGCTCATCGTCTCCGGCGCGATCGACGCCGAGCGCGCAAGCGACCGCGAGACGCCGATCGGCTGGGTGCTCGACCGGCTGGAGGCGGGCGACGACGTGGCGTCCGCCGGGGAGGAGCCTCGCGACCTCGAGCGTGGGGAGGCGCGCTTCCTCCTCCGCGTCGATCGGCACTCCGGGATCGCGGAAGAGGCTGCAGCGCCGCCAGTCGAGGAGGGCCCGGCGCAGCTCGCGCTCTTCGGCGACGTTGCACCGGGATCGCCGCCGGTCGGGCTCGAGCTGGCCACGCTCGAGCCGATCGCCGCGCCGCCGCTGCACGACGTGCGGCGCCTGTCGTACAGCGCGCTCTCGCTCTTCGAGCGCTGCTCGTACCGGTACTTCGCCGAGCGCGTGCTCGGGCTGCGGCCGGTGGCTCCGAAGCGGAGCGAGGCGGCCGAGTCGGACGAGCCGGGCGGTCTCGCGGGGAACGAGATCGGCGACGCGGTGCACCGGCTGCTCGAGGACGTCCCGCTGGCCGAGCCCGCTCGCGCCGGACCGCGCCGCGCTGGACGAGGCCGTGCGCTCGTGGTACCCGACCGTGAGCGAGGCCGAGCTCGACCGGGTCGCCGAGCTCGTCGACGCGTACTGCGCGTCCGAGCTCGCGCGCCGGGTCGCGGAGCTCGAGGGCGCGCGGCCCGAGCGCCCGTTCGCGTTCGAGCACGACGGCGTCCTCCTGCACGGGCGCCTCGACGTCCTCTGGCGTCGCAACGGGAAGGCGCTCGTCCTCGACTACAAGAGCAATGTTCTCGACGGCGCCGAGCCGGCCGAGGTGGTCGAGTCCGAGTACCGGGTCCAGCGGCTCGTGTACGCGCTCGCGTGCCTGCGCGACGGCGCGGACGAGGTCGAGGTCGTCGTACCAGTTCCTCGAGCGTCCCGATGCTCCGGTCTCGACGAAGCTGACCGCTGCGGACACGCCCGCGCTCGAGGCCGAGCTCTCGCGAGGCGATCGCCCGCATCCGCGCGGGCGAGTTCCCGCCGCGCCCGTCGGAGCTCACGTGTGCCGACTGTCCCGCGCTCGATCTCGTCTGCGCGGGGCCGCGGCTGCCGGTCGCCGGCTACGGCTAGCCTCGTCGGCGTGCGCGTCGCGGCGCTCTACGACATCCACGGGAACCTGCCGGCGCTCGAAGCGGTCCTCGCGGAGGTCGACAGCGAGGACGTGGAGCGCATCGTCGTCGGCGGGGACGTGCTCTGGGGCCCGTTTCAGTCGGAGTGCCTGGAGGCGCTCCGCTCGAGAGATGCCGTGTTCATCTCCGGGAACTGCGAGCGCGACGTCCTCGCCGCTGCGGACGAGAGCTCGGCCTGGTGTCGCGACCAGCTGACCGCCGGCGAGCTCGACTTCGTCGCGGGCTGGCCCGCGACGGTGGAGCTCGAGCTCGACGGCCTCGGCAGCGTGGTCTTCTGCCACGCGACGCCGCGTTCCGACACCGAGAACCTCACTCGCTCGACGCCGGACGCGGACGTCACGGCGGCGCTCTCGGGCGTCGACGCGGACGTCGTGGTCGGCGGGCACACGCATGTCCAGGACGATCGGCGGCCAGCCGGTGGGCCGAGGCTGGTCAATCCCGGCAGCATCGGGCTGCCGTACCAGGGCGCGCAGGGAGCCTACTGGGCGCTGCTCGGGACGGACGTGGAGCTGAGACGGACGCCGTACGCCGTCGACGCGGCCCTCGATGTGCTCGCGAGCTCCGGGTTCCCGTCGGCGGTCGAGATCTTCGAGGGCCCGGTCCGCGGCACGGCGCGTGCCGAGTCGGCGACCGCGTTCTTCGAGGCGAAGCGCCGTCGCGGCTAGCGGCGGATCGGCATGCGCTGTCCCCGGAACGGACCTGGGCACATGCTGATCCGGCGCAGAATCGGCACACACGTGTGAGCGGTTCCCCGATAGCGTGCGTGTAGGGACACGGGAGTGCCCCTGGGGGTCGTTGGGGTCGGTGGGAGCGTCGGTGGGACGCCGGTGCGGCGGAGGGCGGTAGCCTCACGGGTGTGCGCGTCGCGGTCCTGAGCGACATCCACGGCAACCTTCCCGCACTCGAAGCCGTGCTCCCCGAGGTCGAGGCTGAGGGCGTCGACGCCGTCCTCGTCGCCGGCGACGTGATCGGCGGACCGTTTCCCGCGGAGGTCTTCGATCGCCTCGTCGGTCTCCGGGACGTGCGCGTCGTCCGCGGGAACGCCGACCGCTTCGTGCTCGAGGGAACGGACGAGTACGGCGAGGACTGGGCGGCCGAACGCGAGCGCATGGGCGACGTGCGGCTCGCCGCGGCCGCGTCTTGGCCGCTCACGCACGAGCTGGAGATCGACGGGCTCGGCCGGACACTCGTCTGCCACGCGATCCCGACGGCGGACGAGCCGATCTTCACCAAGATCACGCCGGACGAGGACGTCGCGGCGCTCCTGGGCGACCTCGACGCCGACCTGCTCGTCGTCGGCCACACGCACGTGCAGTTCGACCGCCGCCTGCCGCGCGGGCTTCGGATCGTGAACGCCGGCAGCGTCGGCATGCCGTACGAAGGACGACGCGGCGCCTTCTGGGCGATCCTCGGTCCGGAGGTCGAGCTGCGACACACGGAGTACGACGTCGAGGCTGCGGTCGCGTCGATGCGGGCGGTCGGCGCGCCGAGGCCCGAGGAGCAGCTGCGCCTTCTGCTCGAGCCGCCGGATCCGGACGAGACGAGCGCGTTCTTCGAGAGCCAACGTGCCGCATAGAGTCGCGGCGCTCTACGACGTGGAGGGCAACGTGGCGGCCCTCGACGCCGTGCTCGCGGAGGTCGAGCGCGAAGGAGTCGAGATGGTCGTCTGCGGCGGCGATCTCGTCGTCGGGCCCTCGCCCGCCGAGGTGTTCGACCGGCTCGCGAGCGTGAGGGACGTCAGGTACGTGCGCGGGAACGCCGACCGCATGGTCCTCCACGGCACCGACGAGCACGGGACGGACTGGGCCGCGTACCGCGCGCGCCTCGGCGAGGCGCGGCTCGCGGCGGTCGCCTCCTGGCCGCTCGCGGTCGACCTCGAGGTCGAGGGCGTCGGTCGCGTGCTCTTCTGCCATTCGACTCCGGCTGCGGACGACCCGATCTATACGCGCGCGACGCCGGACGAGGCCCTGAGCGAGCTCATCGGCGACGTCGACGCGGACCTCGTCGTCGTGGGTCACACGCACGTCCAATTCGACCGCCGCCTCCCGAACGGTCCGCGAGTGGTCAACGCGGGCAGCGTCGGCATCCCGTTCGAGCGGCCGCCGGGCGCCTACTGGGCGCTGCTCGGTCCGGAGGTCGAGCTCCGGCGCAGCGAGTACGACGTCGAGGCGGCCGTCACCGTGATGCGAAGTGCCGGCAATGTCACCGACGAGTACCTTGCCGAGCTGCTCGAGCCGCCCGGGGCGGAAGACACGACCGAGCGCTTCGAGGCCGCCCGCCGTGGCACGTAGCTACATCGGCGAGGCGCGCCGCCGTGGGCTCGGGCGGCGGCGGGAGCGGATCGGGCCGATCATCGAGCTCCTCGCCGAGGAGCATGCGGACGCGGAGATCGCGCTGCGGTTCCGCTCCGATCTCGAGCTCCTCGTCTCGGTGATGCTCTCCGCCCAGACGACCGACACGAACGTGAATCGCGTGACCGAGCGCTTGTTCGAGAAGTACCGGAAGCCCGAGGACTACCTCGCCGTCCCCCGGGAGGAGCTCGAGCGGGACATCTACACGACCGGCTTCTTCCGCCAGAAGGCGAAAGCGATCCGGGGGACGATGCGGGTGCTGCTCGAGGAGTTCGACGGCGTCGTCCCGGAGAAGCTGGAAGAGCTCATGCGCCTGCCGGGCGTCGCGCGCAAGACCGCGAACGTCGTCGCATCCGAGCTCGGCCACGCTCAGGGGATCGTCGTGGACACCCACGTCCGCAGGCTTTCCCAGCGCCTCGGGCTGACGCGCCGGGAGGACCCGGTCAAGATCGAGCGCGATCTCCAGAAGATCGTGCCCCGCGCGGACTGGCCGCGTTTTCCGCACCTGCTCATCTGGCACGGCCGGCGCGTCTGCGACGCCCGCCGGCCGCGGTGCGAGGACTGTGTGCTCGAAGACCTGTGCCCGTCGAGCCGGCTCACGGCGGCCGGCCTCGACGTCCTCAGATCCAGCGCCGCCAGCGGTAGAGCGCGAGCTGGACGATCGTCGACGAGATGATGAGCGAGCCGGAGACGCCCATCGACCAGTACGGCTCGTCGAACGCGGACTCGAAGTTCTGGCCGTAGTAGCCGACGATCAGCGACGGCACGAGCACGAGTGAGGCGACCACCGTGAGCTTCTTGGCGACGTCGCCCTGGCTCTCGACGACCTTCGACTGGTGATGGTCGCGAACGCCGGCGAGGAGCTCGCGTGCGATGTCGAGCTCCTCGGTCCCTCGCAGCAGCGTCTCGTTCGTCTCCGCGAACATCGCCTCGACGGACTGAGGGAAGAGCGCGTGGTCGCCGATCTCGACGCGCCCGTCGAGGATCCGCCTCACGGCCGCACGCAACGCCGACACCATCCGGCGGCTGTCGAGGATCTCGTGCCGGAGGAGCGTGATGCGAGACCGTACCCGGCTCGCCGGCCAGTCGTCGATCCCGTCCTCGAGCTCCTCGATCTCCGCGTAGACCGCGTCCACGGCGCCGACGAAGCTGTCGGCGACGTCGTCGATGAGTCGGTGTACGAGCACGCCGGCCGGTGCCCGGTCGGCGACCGCCGGATGGAGGGCGTCGGGGTCGAACGGGCTGCCGCCGTCAGGCGGGCTCTTGCGCGCGGTCACGAGCAGAGTCGGCGTCGCGACGAAGCCGATCTCGAGGTACACCACCCGGTCCTCGTCGGGGATCGGTCGCGCGGCCACGAGGAGACCGAAGACGTACGCGCCGTGGCTTTCGAGCAGCGACCGCGGCGCGGCGCCTTCACCCGGTGGCGCGGCGAGCACATCGACGACCTCGGGATCGACGCTGCCAGGGAGCGAGGCGAGAAGCTCCTCCGGGGTCGGGTCGACGAGGTCGATCCAGCGTGCGTCCACAGCCGGCGACAGTAGCGCCGAATGCGGTCGGAACAGCTCCTACGCGGAGGTCGCGGCGACCTCGGAGGCCTCGGCCACGGGGCCGGCCTCCTCGTGCTCGGAGTCCTCGAGGAAGCGCTGCGCATCGAGCGCGGCCATCGTCCCCGACCCGGCCGCGGTCACCGCCTGCCGGTAGGTGTGGTCCTGGACGTCACCGGCCGCGAACACCCCGGGGATGTTCGTCCGCGTCGAGCGGGGCTCGGTCACGAGGTAGCCCTGCTCGTCGTGGTCGAGCCAGTCGAGGAAGAGCGCGGTCGTGGGGTCGTGCCCGATCGCGACGAAGACTCCGTCCGCGGCGAGGTCCTTCGTCTCGTTCGTCTCCACGTTGCGGACGCGGATGCCGGTCACATGGCCTTGCTCGCCGCCGAGCACCTCCTCGATGACCGAGTCGAGCACGAACTCGACCTTCTCGTTGGCGCGGGCGCGGTCGACCATGATCGGCGACGCGCGGAACTCGGAGCGCCGGTGGAGGACGATCACCTTGCTCGCGAAGCGGCTGAGGAAAGTCGCCTCCTCCATCGCCGAGTCGCCGCCGCCGACGACGACCACGACCTTGTCGCGGAAGAACGCGCCGTCGCAGGTCGCGCAGTACGAGACGCCGCGGCCCTGGAGCGTCTGCTCGGACGGGAGCCCGAGCTGCCGTGCACTCGCTCCGGTGGCGACGATCACGGCGTTCGCCCGATGCTCGACGTCTCCGATGTAGACCCTGAACGGCCGCTCCGAGAAGTCGACGCGCGTGACGTCGTCGGTCACGAACTCCGCACCGAAGCGCTCGGCCTGGCGCCGGAAGTCCGCCATCATCGCCGGCCCGAGGACCCCGTCCGCGTATCCGGGGTAGTTCTCGACGTCGCTCGTGATCATCAGCTGGCCGCCCCAGTTGAACCCCTCGATCACGAGGGGCTTCAGGTTCGCGCGCGCGGTATACAGCGCTGCGGTGAACCCGGCGGGGCCGCCGCCGATGATGATCACGTCGCGTACGTCGTTCAACGAAACCCTCCCTGGAAAGGTTAGCCCCGCCTCGCGGGGCACGAAACAGGGAACGCCCGGGAGCGGTCTCGTGTTCCCATGTCGCCCGCTAAGCGGCGTCCGCGCCGGCCGCGAGCGCGGGCTTGTCGGTCGCTGACTCCGCGTCGATGAGCTCCGCCGCCGCGAGCGGCCGCGTCTGGAGCTCGATCGGGCGCAGCTCAGGCGGCTCGACTCCCGTGATTCCGTGCTTCTCGAAGCGACGCGCTTTTGGCAGCACGTTGCGCTCCAACGAGCCCACGGTCTCGTTGTACGACTTCACCGAGCCCTCGAGCGACCGGCCGAGCTTGCTGAAGTGTGCGCCCATCGTCGAAAGCCCCTTGTACAGCTCCCGCCCGAGCTCGCTCACCTCGCGCGCGCTCTCCGCGACGGTCTCCTGCTGCCACGTCATGGCGACGGTGCGGAGCATGGCGATCAGCGTGCTCGGAGAGGCGAGGATCACGTTCGAGCTCCAGGCGTACTCCTGGAGCCCGGGATCCTTCTCGTGCGCGACGCGCAGGTACGACTCGTCCGGGAGGAACATCACGACGAAGTCGGGCGAGGGCTCGAACTGCCGCCAGTACCCCTTGGCGGAGAGCTTCGTGACGTGCTCGCGGACCTGGCGCGCGTGGCTTGCGAGGTGGAGCTCCCGCTCCGCGTCGTCCGAAGTCTCGAACGCGTCGAGGTACGCCGCGAGCGGCGCCTTCGCATCGACCACGACGTGCTTGCCGCCTGGGATGCGGACGACGAGATCGGGCCGCAGCGTGCTCTCGTCGGTCGACGCCGTCGCCTGGGCGACGAAGTCACAGTGCTCGATCATCCCGGCGTACTCGACGACGTTCCGAAGCTGCGCCTCGCCCCAGCGCCCGCGCACGTGCGGCGTGCGCAGTGCATTCGTGAGGTTTCCGGCACGCTCGGAGAGCGTCGAGACCTGCGCCTGGAGGTTGCCGTACGCCTCCTGCCGGACCCGCTCGACGCCCTGGAGCTGCTGGTCCATCCTCTCCAGCGAGTCCTTGAGCGGCCGCACGTACCCAGAGAGCCTCGAGTCGGCGAGCTCGAGAAACCTCGCGCTGTTCGCGTCGAGTGCCTCCGAGGAGATCGCCTTGATGGCCAGTTCGAGTCGCTTGTCGAGCGCGTTTCGCTCCGCTTCGAGTGCCGCCTCGGCCGCGGCGAGCTCCCGCTCCAGCGCGATCACCTCCTCGACCCGGCGCCGCCTCTCGGCAAGGGCGGGCCGCAGGCAGGCGTAGAGGCCGAGCGCGCCGGCCGCGAGCCCGAGGGAGAGGCCGAGTACGAGTGCTATGACCATCGGGTCGAGGAACGGTAGAGACCGGTGCGGACGGCACTCCGCGCAACGGCGGCGCAACCCGGGACCGGCCTTGATGGCTGCTACATTCGCCCGCGGCGATGGCCGACAAGCCGCGCGTCAAGGCGCCCAAGCAGCGCTCCACCCCGAAGGCCGCTGATCCCGGTCGGACGAGGCGGCTGCTCATGTACGGCGTCGTGGGCCTCGCGGCGCTCGCCGTCGTCCTCGTGCTGGCAGCGCTCAGCCTGGGAGGCGGGAAGCCGAGCGAGGGTGACGCGCGGAGCGCCCTAACCGAAGCAGGTTGCACCTTCCGCGCCGCGCCCGCGCTTCCGGGCGACCACTCGATCGAGCAGCCCGGCGACACGGACGAGACGTGGAACACGGACCCGCCCACGAGCGGCCCGCACTACAGCATCGCCGCGATCTTCGGGATCTACGACGAGCCGCTCGAGCTCGCGCGCGTCGTCCACAACCTCGAGCACGGCGGCATCTTCATCCTCTACGGCGACGACGTCCCCGACGCGACCGTCGACCAGCTCCGTTCTTTCTACGACGGTCACCAGACCGGGACCGTCATGGCGCCGCTGCCGAAGCTCGGGAACCAGTTCGCGATCGGCGCGTGGGTGGCGGACACCGAGAGTGGCAACGGGTACCTCGCGAAGTGCGAGGCGTTCGACGAGGACGCCGTGTCGACCTTCTTCCGGGCCTTCCAGTTCCAGGGCCCCGAGCGCTTCGATCCGAGCTCCCTCCAGCCGGGGATGTAGCAGGTCTACACTCGTTCGGCCGGGGTGGCGGAACGGGTGAGACGCGCCCGCCTTAAAAGCGGGTGTCCCCTAGTGGGGCGTGCGGGTTCGAGTCCCGCCCCCGGCATCCGTCTCCGCAAGGCCGGATTCCGCTGGCGGCTCCGGGCCGCGCCAATCCAGCGAGGCTCGACGCGGTGAGATGATCCGGGAGGTGGAGAGGCCTGAGCTCCCGACCGGCACCGTGACGTTCCTCTTCACGGACGTGGAGGGCTCGACCCGGCTCCTCCGGGAGCACGGAGCGGGGTACGCGGACCTTCTCGCCGAGCACAGGGCGGCGCTGCGCGGTGCGTTCGCGGGACACGGCGGTGTCGAGGTCGACACGCAAGGTGACGCGTTTTTCGTCGCCTTCGCACGGGCGACCGATGCGGTGGCGGCCGCGGCCGAAGGCCGGGCAGCGCTCGAGGTCGGGCCGATCCGCATTCGCATGGGCATCCACACCGGCGAGCCGCTCCTGACGAACGAGGGCTACGTGGGCATGGACGTGCATCGCGCCGCACGTATCGCGGCCGCGGCGCACGGAGGCCAGATCGTCGTCTCCGACGCGACGCGACGACTTCTGGACGTTGATGCGGGTATCCGCGACCTGGGAGAGCACCGGCTCAGGGACCTCGCCCACGCCGAGCGCCTCTACCAGGTCGGTGGAGGCGACTTCCCGCCTCTGCGCACGCTCGACGCAACCAATCTTCCCGTCGCCTCGAGCGCGCTGGTTGGCCGCGAGCGCGAGGTCGAGGAGCTGGCGGCGATGCTTTCGGGCGGCTCTCGCCTGGTCACCGTGACCGGAACGGGCGGCACGGGGAAGACGAGGCTCGCGCTCGAGGTCGCGGCCGAGCTCGTCGGGACGCAGCACGACGGTGTCTTCTGGGTGCCGCTCGCGGGTCTCTCGGACCCGGGGCTTCTCGACTCGGAGATCGCGCAGACGATTGGGGCGCCGGACGACCTCGTGGGGTTCCTCCGCGGGAGGCAGCTGCTCCTCCTTCTCGACAACTTCGAGCACCTTCTCGACGCTGCTCCCGCCGTGAGCGCGGTGCTCGCCTCGTGCAGTGGCGTGCGGGCGCTCGTCACCAGCCGCGCGCCGTTGCGGATCGCAGGCGAGCACGAGTATCGCCTCGAGCCGCTCGCGGTGAAGCAGGCGGCGACGCTCTTCGCCGAGCGCGCGCAGGCCGTCGGTCGCGAGGTGGCGCCCGACCCGACGGTCGAGGCCATCTGCCGTCGCCTCGACGGCCTCCCGCTGGCCATCGAGCTGGCCGCGGCGCGGACGAAGATCCTCACGCCGGACCGTCTGCTGGAACGCCTCGACTCGGTGCTTCCCATCCTGACGGGCGGCACGCGAGACGCGCCGGAGCGCCAGCGAACCCTGCGCGCCACGATCGAATGGAGCTACGACCTGCTCGACACGGAGCTTCAGGAGCTCTTCGCGCGCCTGTCCGTGTTCGTGGGGACGTTTCCGGTGGAGGCGGCCGACGAGGTGTGTGGCGCGGACCTCGACGGCCTCGCCGCGCTCGTCGACTACAGCCTCCTCAAGCCAATCGGCGACGAGCGCTTTCTCATGCTCGAGACGATCCGCGAGTTCGCGGTCGAGAGGCTCGAGGGCTCGGACGAGGCTGACGAGCTCCGTGACCGGCACACCGGCCTCTTCCGGAAGCTGGCCGAGGACGCCTATGAGCACCGCTTCGCCGCGGAGGCCGAATGGTCTGCCCGGCTCGACGCCGACCAGGACGACCTCAGGGCCGCCCTGACCCGACTCGAAGCGCGCGACGTGGACGGAGCACTCGAGCTGGCCGGAGCGCTCGCGTGGTTCTGGCTCTCCCGTGGGCTCCTCGAGGAGGGGTGCCGACGTCTCGCGACGGCGCTCGCCATCTCGAGCGCCGGCGGTCGTCTGCGCGCCCGCGCGCTGACCGGGGCTGGTGCCCTCACAGCGCGGCACGGAGATGCCGAGCGCGGCCGCGTGCAGCTCGAACAGGCTGTCGACCTCTGGCGTGAGCTCGATGACCGGGCCGAGCTCGCCTCGGGGCTCGACGCCCTCGGCTGGCCACTGATCTACGACGCGGGCGACGAGACCGCCGCACTGGCTGCGTTCGAGGAGGCGCTCGCGATCCACCGCGCGTTGGGCGATGCCGCCGGCGAGACTCGCGCGCTCGTCGGCGTTTGCCAGGTGCTCGTCGCGCTCGGCGAGGTCGAACGAGCGGAGGCGATCTCGGAAGAGCTCCTCGAGAGGACCGAGGACGATCCCCGTACGGAGCACTTCGCGTACCACTTCCTCGCCGACTGCGCGTTGCTTCGTGGCGACACCGCCGAGGCCGAGGAGCGATACCGCGAGAGCCTGCGTCTCGCGCTCCCGCTCGGGGACGTGATCGAGACGAGCTTCGAGGTGCAGGGGGTCGCCATGGCTGTGGCGGGCAACGGCGACCCGGAGACCGCGTTGCGCCTTGCCGGCTCGGTCGCCGCGACCTGGGAGTCGCTCGGCATCTCGATCTCGGTCGCGTTCTGGGACGCGCTGCTCGAGCGCTACCTCGGCCCGGCACGCGAGCAGCTCGGCGGACGCGTGGACGCGGTCTGGGCGGAGGGTCGTGCGCTCGCGTTCGACGACGCCGTAGAGCTAGCTCTGGGCTCCTAGGCTCGTTCCCGCTCGGGCGCCGGATACACTCCGCCGGCCGTGGCGAGCCCGCCAGAAGCGCTTGCCCATGCCCATCTCGAGTGGGACACACCGCTCTACCGCATGGCCGTTGCGCAGTTCGACCAGGCGGTGCCCGTCGCGGACATCCCCGAGGACATCGCCGAGCGGCTTCGGTACCCCGAGCGCTCGATCATCGTCAGCGTTCCCGTGCGCATGGACGACGGCCGCCGGGTCGTCTTCCCCGGCTACCGCGTCCAGCACTCGAGCATCCTCGGGCCGACCAAAGGGGGAATCCGGTACGACATCGAGGTCTCGCTCGGCGAGTGCGCCGCGCTGGCGATGTGGATGACGTGGAAGTGCGCGCTCCTCCGGCTGCCGTACGGCGGCGCGAAGGGCGGCGTCCGCTGCAACGCCCGCGAGCTCTCCCTCCCCGAGGTCGAGCGCCTGACACGCCGCTTCACTTCCGAGCTCCTGCCGTTCATCGGGCCGCAGGAGGACATCCCCGCTCCGGACATGGCCACGAACGAGCAGACGATGGCCTGGATGATGGACACATACTCGATGCAGCGCGGGTACGCGGTGCCCGAGATCGTGACCGGGAAGCCGATCTCGATCGGCGGCTCGGTGTTCCGGCACGAGGCGACGGGAGCGGGAGTGGTGATGGTGGTCGTGCGGGCCTGCGACCGGCTCGGCTGGCGCATCGGGGAGCAGCGCTGCGTCGTCCAGGGGTTCGGGAACGTGGGCGGCATCGCCGCGGCCGAGCTCCACGAGCTCGGCGCCAAGGTCCTGGCCGTCTCGGACGTGTCCGGCGGGGTCTACTCAGAAGCGGGTCTCGACATCCCCGCGCTGCTCGAGTACGCACGCCTGAACGGGTCTCTCGAAGGATGCGACGCGGGTGAGCGCATCACGAACGAGGAGCTGCTCGAGCTCGAGTGCGACGTGCTCGTCCTCGCCGCCCGCGAGGACCAGATCACGGCCGAGAACGCGCCGCGCGTGCGGGCGCGCATGATCGCGGAGGGCGCGAACGGGCCGACGTCGCTCGAGGCCGACGGGATCCTCGGCGAGCGCGGCATCCCGATCCTCCCGGACATCCTCACGAACGCGGGCGGTGTGACGGTCTCGTACTTCGAGTGGGTGCAGGATCTCGGGCGGCTGTTCTGGACCCGTGACGAGATCCGGGCGAAGCTCGCGGAGAAGCTCTCGTACGCGTTCGACCGCGTGTGGGACCTCTCCGAGGAGCGAGGCGTGTCTCTGCGTACCGCCGCGCTGTGCTCGGGCGTTCGCGAGGTTTCGGCCGCCCTCGAGGCGAGAGGAATCTTCCCGTGAACGACGGAGTCGTCCGCGACGCGATGGTCTCGCAGCCCGGCCACCTGCCGGCGGACGCGAGCGCACAGGCGGCCGGCGAGCTGCTCCAGCCTCCGGAGGTGCGCGCGGTGTACGTCACCGAGGGCGACCGCCTCGTGGGGGTCGTGACCCGGAAGACCCTCGTACGCGAGGTGGTCGCCACCGGCAGGGACCCGAGCACGACGAGGCTCGGCGACATCGCCGAGCCGCCGGACAACACGATCGCCCCCGACGTCCCGCTCGAGGAGGCGTTCCGCTTCCTGGAGGCCGAGGATCTCGAGCGGGTGCCCGTTGTCGACGGCGACGGGCGGCTCGTCGGCGTCCTCTCGCGAAGCGTCCTCCTGCGGCGACTCGCGGAGGACGAGGTTCCCGACGAGGAGGAAGACGAGCCGCCGGAGCTACCACCCGCGGCGTAGACGCTGCGAAGATCGGCGCCGTGGCGCGGCCTGAACGATTGGCGCCTAGCAGCAGGTGTACGCGCCCGGAGGCGCGGCGCCCTCCTCGGGCTCCGGCAGCTCCGCGGCCGCCAGCGCCGCGCCGTGCAGGATGTCGCGCTCCGAGACCTCGATCTCCGGAAGGTCGTACGTGGCGAGGATCTCGCGCAGCACGAGGAGCCCGGCGACGATCACCGGCGCGCGGCCCGGCTCGACTCCGGGCACGTGCTCGCGCTCCGCGACGGTCATTCCCGCCAGCCGCTCGAGCTGTTCGTCGAGCGACGCACGCGGGATCCGGTGGCCGTGCGTCCGCTGCGGGTCGTACTCCTCGTCCCCGAGGTCGAGCGTCGCGAGCGTCGTCACCGTCCCGGCTACGCCGATCGCGGCGCGCGGCTCGTAGGTCGGCAGGAGCGAGCGGACGAACGCGGACGCCTCCTCGAGCTCGCGAGCCGTCGGCGGATCCGAGCCGAGGAACCGCTCGGTCACGCGCACGCATCCGACGTCGAGGCTCGTCGACGCGGGCGGGCCGCCGTTCGCGGAGAGCACGAGCTCGGTCGAGCCGCCGCCGATGTCGACGACGAGCGTGTCCTCCAGTGACCCGTTACGCCCGGTTGCGACGCCGCGCAGCATCAGCGCGGCCTCCTCGTCCCCGTCGAGCATCCGTGTCGCGAAGCCGTAGCTCCACTCGATCTCGCCGAGGAAGGCCTCGCCGTTCTCGGCGTCCCGAACCGCGCTCGTTCCGATCGCGAGCGTCCGCTCCGCGCCGTGCGCCTCCAGCTCACGCCGGTACTCGGCGAGCGTGTTGCGCACGCGCGCGATCGGCACGGGGAGGAGCCGGCGCCGCTCGTCCACGCCCTCGCCGAGCCGCGTGATCGTCAGGAGCCGGACGACCTCTTCGAGTCGCTCGTCTCCGTCGACGTCGGCGACGAGCAGCCGGGTCGAGTTCGTCCCGAGATCGACCGCTGCGACGCGCGTCATCGGAGGCACTACACCGGCAGGAAGGCTCGGAGCCAGCGCGTCCGCGCCTTTGCGCGCTCGACGGCTCCGAGGAGAACCTGGAGCTCCGCGCGCGATCTGCGCAGCCGCTCGAGCGCGGCCTCGAGCTCCGTGCTCGCGGCCTCCGCCTCGGCCAGCAGCCGCTCGGTGCGAGCGGACCGCTCCTCGAACCGTGCGAGCCTCCTGCCCGAGCACGGCGCCGGTCGCCTTCGCCTGCCGCCAGAACCGGAGGCCCCGCAGAACGCAGAAGGCCGTCGCGGCGAGGACCAGCACGAGACCGACGAGGAAGGACGCG
Source organism: uncultured Actinomycetes bacterium (assembly GCA_963716605.1). Taxonomy (GTDB): domain Bacteria; phylum Actinomycetota; class Thermoleophilia; order Gaiellales; family Gaiellaceae; genus GMQP-bins7. Next base: position 1,231,460 of record CAVQTO010000002.1, read on the forward strand.
AGAACCACGTCCCGATCGTAGCCGTCCCGTGCGCCGGAATCGCGGCCCCGGATGGGATCCATCGCAGACGCGTTTTGTATCCACAACTGCGGGTATGGGCACAAAAGTGCACAGATGCGGTGTCCGCTTGCCTATTTAGGATCCGAAACGCTATGGTCTCGGACACAATCTGGGGCGGGAGGAGGATCACATGAGCAGGATCGGGGGAAACGGGCACGACAGATGGGTCGGCATCGAGCGTCCATACACGGACGCCGACATCGAGAAGCTACGCGGGAGGTTCCACGTCGAGCACACACTCGCGCGCCTCGGCGCCGAGCGGCTGTGGAAGCTCCTCCACTCCGAGCCGTACGTCGCCGCGCTCGGGGCGATCTCCGGCGCGCAGGCCGTGCAGATGGTGAAGGCGGGCCTGAAGGCGATCTACCTTTCGGGCTGGCAGGTCGCGGCCGACGCGAACCTCTCCGGCCACACGTATCCGGACCAGAGCCTCTATCCCGTCTCGAGCGCGCCCGCGCTCGTGAAGCGGCTGAACAACGCGCTTCTGCGGGCCGACCAGATCGACGCCGCCGAGGGCAAGAACGGGACGTACTGGCTCGCGCCGATCGTCGCCGACGCCGAGGCCGGCTTCGGCGGTCCGCTCAACGCGTTCGAGCTCATGAAGTCCTTCATCGAGGCCGGCGCCGCGGGCGTCCACTTCGAGGACCAGCTCTCGTCGGAGAAGAAGTGCGGGCATCTCGGCGGCAAGGTGCTCGTCCCGACGAGCCAGTTCGTCCGCACGCTCGTCTCCGCGCGGCTCGCGGCCGACGTGCTCGGCGTCCCGACGATCCTCGTCGCACGTACCGACGCCCTCTCTGCAACGCTCGTCACGAGCGACGTGGACGAGCGCGATCGCGAGTTCCTCACCGGCGAGCGCACGCCCGAGGGCTTCTTCCGCGTCGAGCCCGGGATCCAGGCGCCGATCGCGCGGGCCCTCGCGTACGCGCCGTACGCGGATCTCATCTGGTGCGAGACGTCGACGCCCGACCTCGAGGAGGCGGCTCAGTTCGCCGAGGCCGTGCACGCGCAGTACCCGGGCAAGCTCCTCGCGTACAACTGCTCGCCGTCGTTCAACTGGCGCAAGCACCTGGACGACGAGACGATCGCGTCGTTCCAGACGGAGCTGGCCGCGATGGGCTACAAGTTCCAGTTCGTGACGCTCGCGGGCTTCCACGCGCTGAACGCCTCGATGTTCGATCTCGCGCGCGGCTACGACGCCGAGGGCATGAGCGCGTACGTGCGCCTGCAGGAGCAGGAGTTCGCCGCGGAGGAGCACGGGTACACGGCGACCCGCCACCAGCGCGAGGTCGGCGCCGGCTACTTCGACGCCGTGCTCGAGGCGATCACGAGCGGCCAGAGCTCGACGCTCGCGCTGAAGGGCTCGACCGAGGAAGCGCAGTTCGAGGCAGCGCCGACGGCATGAGCAGCCCCGCCTTGACTCCGGGAGTCACTCTCCACGCCCCGGACGAAGGCGGAGTGCTCACGCCGGAGGCGCTCGACCTCGTCGCCGCGCTCGAGCGAGAGCTCGGCGACAGGCGGGAGCAGCTGCTCCTCGCGCGTGTGGCACGCGAGGAGCAGCTTCTCGCCGGAGAGCTCCCGGACTTCCTCGAGGAGACGCGCGAGGTGCGCGAGGGCGACTGGCGGGTCGCTCCCGTTCCCGCCGATCTCCAGGATCGCCGCGTCGAGATCACCGGCCCGGCCGGCGACCGGAAGATGGTGATCAACGCCTTCAACTCCGGCGCGAAGATCTACATGGCCGACTTCGAGGACGCGAACTCCCCGACCTGGGAGAACGTCGTCGGCGGCCAGCAGAACCTGACCGACGCGATCGAGCGCACGATCTCCGTGACGACCCCGGAGAAGAGCTACGCGCTGAAGGACGACGTCGCGGTGCTGCTCGTGCGCCCGCGCGGCTGGCACCTTCTCGAGCGGCACGTCGAGATCGACGGGCGGCCGGTCTCCGCGAGCTTCTTCGACTTCGGCGTCTATCTGCACAGGAACGCGGAACGGCTGCTGGCGCGCGGCTCCGGCCCGTACTTCTACCTCCCGAAGCTCGAGAGCCACCTCGAGGCGCGGCTCTGGAACGACGCGTTCCGCCTCGCGCAGGATCATCTCGGTCTCCCGCAAGGGACCGTCAGGGCAACCGTCCTGATCGAGACGATCCTCGCGTCGTTCGAGATGGACGAGATCCTGTACGAGCTGCGCGAGCACTCGGCAGGGCTGAACGCGGGCCGCTGGGACTACATCTTCTCGGCGATCAAGAAGTTCCGTGAGCGCCCCGAGTTCGTGCTTCCGGACCGGGCGCAGGTGACGATGGCGGTGCCGTTCATGCGCTCGTACACGGAGCTCCTCGTCCGCACATGTCACCGCCGCGGCGCGCACGCGATCGGCGGCATGGCGGCGTTCATCCCGAGCCGGCGCGATCCCGAGGTGAACGAGATCGCGCTCGCGCACGTCCGCGAGGACAAGGAGCGCGAGTCGGGTGACGGCTTCGACGGGACCTGGGTCGCGCATCCGGATCTCGTTCCGGTGGCGATGGAGGTCTTCGATTCGGTTCTCGGCGAGCGCCCGAACCAGCTGGAGCGCCTGCGTGAGGACGTGTCAGTGAGAGGGAGAGACCTCCTGAACCTCGCAGCGACGCCCGGCGAGATCACCGACGAGGGTCTCCGCGCGAACGTCTCCGTCGGGATCCGCTACATCGCCGCCTGGCTCTCCGGGGTCGGCGCGGCCGCGATCGACAATCTCATGGAGGATGCGGCGACCGCGGAGATCTCGCGCTCGCAGGTCTGGCAGTGGGTGCGTCACGGCCGCTTCTCGCGCGAGGACGTCGAGCGCGTGATCGCCGAGGTCGCCGGCGAGCTTCCCGACGAGCCCGTCTACGTGGAAGCCCGCGCGCTGTTCGAGCAGCTGGCGCTCGCGGAGGAGTTCACGGAGTTCCTCACGCTGCCCGCGTACGACCGCCTTCTGGCCATCGGGGAGCAGTGACGTGAAAGCCACCGACACAGCGGCCGCGAAGCGGACGCCTTTAGGGATTTTGCGCGATCGGAATCTGCGCGAGCAGATTCCGATCTGCGCCTAGAGAGATGTCCGACGGGACGAAGGCCGACGATCTCGCGCTCGCGCTCGAGGAGGCGATCGTCTCGGGCGAGATCCCGCCGGGGAGCGTCCTCCGCCAGGAGCATCTCTCCGAGCAGTTCCAGGTCTCGAGGACGCCGGTGCGCGAGGCGCTGCGGCGGCTCGCCGCGCTCGGTCTCGTCACCTTCGAGCCGAACCGCGGCGTCCGCGTGCGCATGCTCGCGCTCGACGAGCTGCGCGAGGCGTTCCTCGTCCGCGCCGAGCTCGAGAGCCTCGCGACCGAGATCGCGACGCCGAAGATGTCCTCGGCGGATCTCGCGAACCTCGAGGAGGCCGAGCACCGCTTCCACGAGATCACGCTCGAGCTCGTGGAGATGGCGCACGCGGGCCGTCAGGATCTCGAGGTCGCGCGCGAGTGGCTGCATCGCAACCACGCGTTCCACGATGTGATCTACGCCGCCGCCGCAGTGCCGCTGATCGAGCGGATGGCCAAGGCCGCGCGACGGACCTTCCTCGTCAAGCCCGTCTGGGCGACCGGCGCCGACCTCGACGAGCTCTACCGGAAGAACGACCGCCAGCACAGGGCGATCCGCGAGGCGATCGCCGCGCGGAGCCCGCAGGGCGCCCGGGTTCTCGCGCGCGAGCACGTGCTCTCGTCGGGGCGGCTGCTGGAGGCGATCCTGGACAAGGTCGCCGCGCAGACGCGCGAGCCGAGCGGGCTCTCGCTGTAAGGCGAGGGCGAGGCAAGCCTCGCCCCTACGTCGCTAGCGTGACCTTCGAGAGCCCGCGCGGCTCGTCGGGGTCGAGCCCCTTCGTCCGCGCGAGCGCCCACGCGAAGAGCTGGCCCGGGACGACCGAGAGGAGCGGCGCGAGCAGCGGAGAGGGCGCGTCGGGCACGGGCAGCGAGTAGGGAGCGTCCACGACCGCCGCGGCGGCGTTGCCGCTCGCGATTACGGTCGCGCCGGCGTTCTGCGCACGGGCGGCCGCTTCGAGGGCGGCGGGAAGCATCTCGTCGTCGGTCGCGATCACCCACACCGGGAAGAGCGGGTCGAGCGCCGCGACGGGGCCGTGCGCGAGGTCGGTTGCGGTCAGCGGCTCCGCCGCGACGCGGCAGGTCTCGAGGAGCTTGAGCGCGATCTCGCGCGCGGTCGCGAGCTCCGCACCCCTGCCCACGACGAACATGCGTCCGGCGAACGAGAACGAGACGGCGACGTTCGTGATCCGCTCCTGAACCGCCGGGACGAGGCTGCTCATCGACTCTGCGACCGCGCGGAGCTCCTCCGCGAAGCGTGCTCCCTGGCCGGCGGTGCTCGCGGCGAGGAGTCCGAGGGCGGCGACCTGGTTCATGTACGTCTTCGTCGCGGCCACCGCCTGCTCGGGGCCTGCGCGGAGCGGCAGCACCGCGTCGGCGGCGCTTGCAAGAGCAGACGTCTCGTCGTTCGTGATCGCGACCGTGAAGGCACCGTTTCCCCGAGCCCGCTCGACGTAGCGCACGACGTCGGGCGTGCGTCCCGACTGCGAGAGCGCGAGGACGGTCGAGCCCGCCATGTCGAGCTCGGCGCCGTAGTAGACGGTCAGGGAGATCGAGTCGCGGAGAGCCGTCCAGCCGGGCAGGAGCCCGAACGCGTACACGCCGTACGACGCCGCGTTGTCGGACGAGCCGTGGCCGACCATGCGGATCGTCGTTGCACGCCGCTCGAGGATCTCACCCGCGACCTGCTCGAAGACGGGGCGCTGCTCGACGAGGCGGAGCAGCGCGGCCGGCTGCTCGCCGATCTCCGCGAGGAAGCGCGAGCCTGCTTCCACGGCCGGACGGTCGGGAGGATCGGGCTCGACGGCCGCTTCAGCTGACGACACGTTCTCGCCCGTCCACGAGGACGCGGTCGATCTCGAGCTCGTCGGTCAGGACGACGATGTCGGCCGGAAGCCCGACCGCGAGACGCCCGACCGCGGGCAGGCGCAGGACGCGCGCCGGCACCTCGGTCGCCGCCGCGACGGCGTCGGCAAGCGGTGCGCCGAGCGCGTGCAGGTTCCGGACCGCCTCGATCATCGTCAGCGTGCTCCCGGCGAGCTCTCCGCCCGGCCCGCGCGCGACGCCGTCACGGGTCTCGATCGCGAGGCCGTTCAGCTTGTAGGCGCCGTCCGTCAGTCGCGCGCCGGCGATCGCATCCGTGACGAGAGCAACTCGTCCCGCGGCCGCGCGCCAGATGACGGTCGCCGTCTCGGGCGCCAGGTGCACGCCGTCGAGGATGACCTGCACGATGACGTCGTCGCGAGCGAGCGCGGCGCCCGCGATCCCCGGGTCGCGGTGCCCGAACGGCCGCATGGCGTTGAAGAGGTGGGTGACGGTGCGGACACCGAGGTCGAACGCGGCGTTCGCCTGCTCCGCGGTCGCGTCGGAGTGGCCGCACGACACCGCGATCTCGCGGCGCAGGAGCGTCTCGACCAGCGCGTCGGCGCCCGGCAGCTCCGGGCGCCAGCGTCACGAGCCGGACCGGCCCCGCATCCAGCAGCCGCTCGAGGAGCCGCACGTCCGGGTCCCTGCGAGCGGCAAGGGGATGAATCCCGAGACGCGCGGGGGAGAGGAACGGCCCTTCGAGGTGGACGCCGAGAATGCGGGGCCCGTCCGACCGAGCAGGCACCTCGCGGAGGGCGGCGAGGAGCTGCTGTTCGGGCGCGGTCACGAACGTGGGGAGGTAGGCGGTCACGCCGGTGTCGAGCAGGGCCTCGCCGGCGCGGCGGTAGCCGTCGGCGTCGGTCTCGAAGAAGTCGACGCCGGCGAAGCCGTTGACCTGGAGATCGACGAAGCCGGGGACGGCGACTCCGCGTCCGTTGGAGGAGACGAGCCCGTAGCCCGAGATCCGGCCGTCGGCGATCTCGACGTCGCCGCGCACCAGGCGACCGTCGACGAGCGCGGCTTCGACGCCGAGCCTCATCCCGCGACCGCCTGCCGGATGCTTTGCCCTGACCTGTCGAGCCGCGCGCGCGCGGCGTCGGCGTCGACTCCGGCGAGGAGGGAGACGATCGCGACTCTCGCCTCGCCGTCGGCCGCGGCCAGCGCGGTGTCGACCTCGTCATCCGACGCGCCGGTCGCGGTGCGGACGATCCGGCGGACGCGCGCGCGCAGCTTCTCGTTGGTGGCGACGACGTCCACCATGAGGTTCCCGTAGGTCTTGCCGAGCCGGATCATCGAGAGCGTCGAGAGCATGTTCAGGACGAGCTTCTGCGCGGTCCCGGCCTTGAGCCGCGTCGAGCCGGCGAGGAACTCCGGGCCGACGACGACGACGATCGGATGCTCGACGACCGCCTCGAGCTCGGATTCGGGAACGGCGACGACACACGCCGTCGCCGCTCCGACGGCAACTGCGGCTTCGACGGCCGCGACGACGTAGGGCGTGCGGCCGCTGGCGCTGATGCCGACGACGATGTCCTCGGGGCGAGGCTGGAGCGCGGCGACATCCCTTCGTCCTGCGGCGCGGTCGTCCTCGGCCGCCTCCTGCTCGAGGGGCGACCCTTCGGTGCCCGCCCGCGACCAGCGCGACGACCTGGCCGGGCGGCGACGCGAACGTCGACTCGCACTCGGCGGCGTCGAGCGCGGCGATCCGGCCCGACGACCCGGCGCCGACGTAGATCAGTCGCCCGCCGCGGCGGAGGGACTCGGCGATGACCTCGATCGACGACGACGATCTGGCTCGTCGCCTCGGCCACGGCCGCCGGGACGGTCTCGTCCTCCGCGTTCATCAGCTCGACGAGCTCGTGCGTCGAGCGGACGTCGTAGTCGGCGCCCGGCTCGTTCGCGGCCTCGGTCGCGAGCGCGTCGAACCGGGATTCGTCGACGGAAGAAGCCATTGGACCGCAGTCTACGCAGGTATCGGTCAGGTGGTCAATACCAATTGACGTTGAAATGTGGTATCGGTATAGCCTTCGCGCATGGGCGAGATCGAGCTCCAGAACGTGACCAAGGTCTTCTCCGGCGACGTCGTCGCGCTCGACGACGTGTCGCTGCGCATCGAGAACGGGGAGTTCATCGCGCTCGTCGGGCCCTCGGGTTGCGGCAAGTCGACGCTTCTTCGGGCTCTCGCCGGGCTCGAGGAGGTCACGAGCGGGACGATCTCGATCGACGGTCGCGACGTCACCGACCTCGCGCCGCGGCACCGAGACGTCGCAATGGTGTTCCAGAGCTACGCGCTCTACCCGCACATGACGGTGCGCCAGAACCTCGGCTACGGGCTCAAGGTCCGGCGCACGCGCGAAGGCCGAGGTGCGGCGGCGGGTCGACGAGGTCGCCGCGCTGCTCGGTCTCTCCGACCTTCTCGACCGCAAGCCGGCCCAGCTCTCGGGCGGGCAGCGGCAGCGGGTCGCGATGGGCCGCGCGATCGTCCGCACGCCGACGGCGTTCCTCATGGACGAGCCGCTCTCGAACCTCGACGCGAAGCTCCGCGTCGGCATGCGCGCGTCGCTCGCGCAGCTCCACCGGCAGCTCGGGACGACGACCGTCTACGTCACGCACGACCAGGTCGAGGCGATGACGCTCGGCCAGCGCGTGGCCGTGATGCGCGACGGCCGGATCCTGCAGGTGGACGTGCCCCAGCGCCTGTACGAGCAGCCGCGCGACGTCTTCGTGGCGGCGTTCATCGGCTCGCCGGCAATGAATCTCGTCGACGCGACGATCGACGGAGACGACGCTGCAGTTCGGCCAGTTCCGCGTCCCGCTCGATCCCGATCGTCGCCCGGCTGCAGCACGTTCGGGCTCGAAGGTCGTGCTCGGGATCAGGCCGGAGAGCTTCGAGGACGCGGCCTTCGCACCGCCGAGCTGCCGACGATCGACGTCGACGTTCTGGTGGTCGAGGAGCTCGGCTCGGACGCGCACGTCTTCTTCCCGATCGATGCGCCGCGGATCACGCCCGAGACGATCGAGGCCGAAGGCGAGGATGCGGCGCAGCTCGTCGCGGACGAGGTCACGCTCCTCAACGCGCGCGTCGATCCGCGCACGGCCGCTCGAGTGGGCTCCGGGCTGCAGCATCGCGGTCGACCCCGCACGCTTCCACTTCTTCGATCCCGAGACGGGCGCGAGCCTGCTCGAGCCGCCGGTCCCCGAGCCCGAGAGCCCGGAACCGGTCCCGGTCGCGCACCAGACGTGACGGCCTCGCGACGTCTGGTATTGACCACCCGCGCGCTTCCGTTAGGATTGGTTCCCTCGTGACCAAGCAGAGCCAGACCCGTGACCTCGTGCTCGACCTCATCGAGCAGCTCGAGGTGGGCCAGGCGATCCCGTCCGAACGGCAGCTGAGCACCGATCTCGGCGTGTCGCGCCTGACCGTGCGCGCCGCGCTCGACGACCTCGCGCGCGAGGGCTACGTCGTGCGCCGCCGCGGCGCCGGCACCTTCGTCAGCGAGCCGAAGATCGCGCAGGAGCTGACGATGACGTCGTTCACGGACGACATGCGCAGCCGCGGAATGCGCCCCGCGAGCCGCACGCTCGAGCTGCGCGTCGCGCCCGCCGGAGCGCGCCTCGGCCGCATCCTGCACGTGTCCCCGTCCGAGCCGATCGTGATCGCGAGCCGGCTGCGGCTCGCAGACGGCGAGACGATGGCGATCGAGACGCTGCACGTGCGCGAGCGGCACGTGCCCGGCCTGATCGGCGGCCGATCTCGAGGAGAAGTCCTTCTACGAGCTCCTGAGCGACCGCTACGGAATCGAGATCGTCGGCGGCACGCAGACGATCGAGCCGACGGTCACGGACGAGGAGGAGTCGGAGGCGCTCGGCGTCCCGCTCCACTCGCCGGCGTTCCGCTTCGAGCGCGTCACGCAATCGGAGGCCGGCGAGACCGTCGAGTTCGTCGAGTCGATCTACCGCGGCGACCGCTATCGGCTCGTCACCACCCTGGGGCGGCCGCAGGAACGCCGCCGCCGGCGGACCACGCGCATCGCCGAGCGCGATGGTCGGGCAGCCTAGGCTCGCGCCGAGCCTGCTCTGGTACTTACCACCACTGTAACGACGTAAGTTAGTTGCGATTTCGCTTTGTAGACGCGGCTTTGCGGCGAAGAAGCGGCTCGAAGTGAGGTCTTGACAGCGGAGCCGGTTTGTGGAAGCCTGCCCCTGATGGCAGATTGGTACAAACCACTTGGGCATCCCGCAGCCGACTGCCAGGCGGGAAGATTCGAAGGACTCGGGCGCCCAGGCCTCCACGGGAGATGCGCATGAACGTACGTCATATCGCTGCGGCGTCATTGGTCGTCGTGCTCGCCGTACTCGGTGTCGGCGCGACCGGCGCCTCTGGCGGCCAAGCAGCGGACACCCTCACCGTCTGGCTCCAGGTGGACGCGCAGTCCGGGTGGCCAGAGGTGGTCGCAGCCGCGAACGCCCAGTTCGAGGCCGCGAACCCGGGCTGGAACGTCGACGTCCAGTACCAGACCTGGAGCACGCACCTTCAGAAGTTCGACGCCACGCTCGCCGGCAACACCGCGCCGGACGTCATCGAGATGGGGAACACCGAGATGACGAAGTACATGGCTGCCGGGGCGTTCCAGGACCTCACGGCCGAGAGAGGCGTCGTTCCCGAACTCGGGAAGCTGGCTCGCGGGCCTCGCCGCGTCGGGCCGGTTCGACGGGCAAGCTGTACGGCGTCCCCTACTACGCCGGTTCGCGCGTCGTCACGTACCGGAAGGATCTCTTCCAGCGGGCCGGCGTCAAGAAGCTGCCGACGAGCCTCGCCGCAGTTCACCGCCGCCGCCAAGAAGCTCGGCGCGCGGAACAAGAGCAAGGCGTTCTCGCCGGTGTACATCGCGGGCACCGACTGGTACGTCGCGATGAGCTTCGTCTACGACCACGGCGGACAGATCGCCGCGTTCCGCAACGGCAAGTGGGTCGGCACGCTCGACCAGCCGAAGGCGCTCGCCGGGCTGACCGCGTACAAGAACTTCTACAAGCGCGGCCTCCCGCGCCCAGCAAGACGACCATCGAGACGCGGCCGAACCCGTACGACGTGTATGCGAAGGGCAACGCGGCGTCGATGATCGGCCCCGGCTGGTTCAGCTGCTGCGTCGGCGACAAGTACAAGGCGGCGACGGCGCAGTTCGTGATGCCGAGCCGCACGAAGGGTCAGCCGATGCCGGGCTTCCTCGGCGGCTCCGACCTCGCGGTGCCGATCGGCGCCGACAAGGGCAAGGCCGCGGCCTGGATCCGCGCGTTCACCGACAACGCGTCGATGACCGCGCTCCGCGCGAAGGGCAACATCCCGAACACGACGAGCCTGCTCGGCTCGAGCGTCAACGAGCGGGCTGCGAAGCGCAGCTGGTTCGTGCCCGACCGCGAAGCACTGGGTCAACGTGGAGAATGGGAACATCCTCCGCACGATGCTGACGCGGATCCTGACCAACAAGAACACGATCAAGCAGGCGGCGGCGCTCGCCAGCGACAACATCAGCGTTCACGCTGAACCAGACGTAGGCACCGACGCCGGGGACCGAGGATCTCGTTGACGAGCAGCCAGGTCCCCGGACGGAACAGCGGTCGCCGCCGAGCTCGGAGCACTCCGGGCTCGGCGGCGGCCGTTTCTCGTGGACCCGCGTCTTCCGCGCGGCGGTCCCGTACCTCCTGCTCCTCCCGGTCGCGCTCGTCATCGGCGCGATCCTCGGCTACCCGCTCTACAAGCTCGTCACGCTCTCCTTCCAGCAGTACGGGCTCGCCGGAGCTGATCCAGCGGCAGGGGACGTGGATCGGGCTCGACAACTACGAGTCGGTCCTCCGCGACTCGATCTTCTGGGACATGCTGCTGCGGACGGTGATCTTCACGGCCGCGAACGTCGGCGCTCACGATCGTGCTCGGGACGCTCATCGCCCTCCTGCTCGTCCGCGTCTCGACGTGGGTGCGCGTGCTCCTGAGCACGGGGCTCGTTCTCGTCTGGGCGATGCCGGCCGTCGTCGCCGTGCAGGTCTTCTATCTGGATGACGAACTTCGAGAGCGGCGTGCTCAACTACGTGTTCGCGCAGGTCGGACTCGTCGCCGAGCAGCACGACTGGTACGCGACGCCGTTCTCGCAGCTCGCGATGGTGACGCTCCTGATCGTCTGGGGCGCGATCCCGTTCGTGGCCATCACCGTCTACGCCGGGCTCGCGCAGGTGCCGCGCGAGCTCGTCGAGGCCGCCGAGATCGACGGCGCCGGCCCGTTCCGCGTCTTCCGGGACGTGACCTTCCCGATCCTGAAGCCGATCCTCCTCATCCTCACGAGCCTCTCGATCATCTGGGACTTCGGCGTGTTCACGCAGCCGTACCTGCTCATCGGCCCCGCGCGGCTCGACCAGACGAACTACCTCATGGGCGTGTACGTGTTCATCGAGGGCTACGCACGGTCCGACTTCGGGCGCGGCGCGGCGATCTCGCTGCTGATGGTCCTGATCGTCGCCGCTCTGAGCGTCGTCTACGTGCGCCGGATGGTGCGGGCGGAGGAGGCCGCGTGAACCGCCGTCGCCGGCCGTCGCGTCCAAAGCGCGGCTTGGAATGCCGTCGGGCTCGCGGTCTTCGTCGTCATGTGCTTCCCGGTCTTCTGGATGGTCTCGACGGCCTTCAAGCCCGACGCGGAGATCGACGGCGATCGACGCCGACGTGGTTCTCGACCTCGCCGACGCTCGACAACTTCCGCGACGCGATCGACCCGACGCTCCATCCCGGCTTCTGGGACGCGGTGAAGAACAGCCTGATCATCGTCGGCGTGACCGTCGTGCTCTCGATCGTCCTCGCGTTCCTCGCAGCGGTCGCGCTCGCGAAGTACCGCTTCACCGGCCGCAAGCTCTTCATCGTGGCGATGATCGGGATCCTCATGCTTCCGGCTGCGGGCCTCATCATCCCGCTCTACGTCGTGCTCGCCCGCTACGGGCTGACGAACCAGGAGGACCCGTTCCCGCGCGGCGCGATCACCGGCGTCGTGCTCACGTTCATGGTCTTCCTGCTGCCGTTCGCGGTCTGGACGCTCCGCGGCTTCATCATGGGCATCCCGCGTGAGCTCGAGGAGGCGGCGATGGTCGACGGCTCGAGCCGCCTCGGCGCCTTCTTCCGCATCCTGCTCCCGCTCGTCGCTCCCGGCCTCGTCGCGACCTCGGTCTTCGTCTTCATCACGGCCTGGAACGAGTACATCTTCGCCAACGTCATCCTCTCCGACCAGGGGAACCACACGCTCACGATCTGGCTCGCGTACTTTACGGGCGGCAGCCGGAACACGACTGGGGCGCGCTCATGGCGGCGTCGACGCTGACGGCGATCCCGGTCGTCATCTTCTTCCTCCTCGTCCAGCGGAAGATCGCGTTCGGGCTGACCGCCGGCTCCGTCAAGGGATGAGTCTCGAGCGCGAAGCGCTCGCGTGCATCCTCCCCGGCTTCGAGGGGCCGGTGGCGCCGGACTGGATCCGGCGGAGGCTCGCCGACGGTCTCGGCGGGGTGGTGCTCTTCGGCTGGAACGTGGAGAGCGCGGCGCAGCTGCGCTCGCTGACGTCGTCGCTGCGCGCCGAGGGAGAGCTGCTCGTCGGGATCGACGAGGAGGGCGGCGACGTGACCCGGCTCGAGGTCGCGACCGGAAGCTCGTACCCCGGCAACGCCGCGCTCGGCGCCGTCGACGACGTCGGCCTGACCGAGCGCGTCGCCGCGTCGATCGGGGCGGATCTCGCCGAGGTCGGCGTGAACCTGAACCTCGCCCCCGTCGCGGACGTGAACACGAACCCGCTGAACCCGGTGATCGGCATCCGCTCCTTCGGCGACGACAGCGGGCTCGTCGCGCGCCATGTGGCCGCCTCCGTGCGCGGGCTTCAGGGCGCCGGGATCGCGGCGTGCGCGAAGCACTTCCCCGGGCACGGCGACACCTCCGAGGACTCCCACCACCAGCTGCCGGTCGTCGAGTCGCTCGACGAGGCGGCGCTGGAACCGTTCCACGCGGCGATCGTCGCGGACGTGCAGTCGATCATGACCGCGCACATCGTCGTCCGCTCGCTCGGAGAGACGCCGGCGACGATGAGCCGGGCGGTGCTCCACGACCTTCTCCGCGAGGAGCTGGGCTACGACGGCCTCGTGCTCACGGATGCGCTCGAGATGAAGGCGATCTCGGCGACGGTCGGGGTCGAGGAAGGGGCGGTGCAGGCGATCGCGGCGGGCGCGGACGCGCTCTGCCTCGGCCACGATCTCTTCGACGAGTCGGTCGTCGCCGTCCGAGACGCGCTCCTCGGCGCCGTCCAGTCGGGTCGGCTTGCCGAGGCGCGGCTCGTCGAGGCGGCCGGGCGCGTGCGGCGTGCCGCCTGCGTGGGCCTCGCGCGGCGGCTCCGGAGAGCGGGTCGGGCGGGAGGTCGGACGGGACGCGGCCGAGCGGGCGCTGCGCATCGACGGCGACACGTCGCTCGACGCGCCGCCGCTCGTCGTCGAGCTCGAGCCCGAGGTGAGCATGGCTGCGGGCCGGCTCCAGGAGACGCCCGGCGAGTGGTTCCGCAACGTCGTCCCGGACGCGGAGCTCGTCCGCTCGGCGGAACACGCGCTCGCAAGCGCGAACGGGCGCCGGCTCGTGATCGTGACCCGCGATGCGCACCGCCACGAGTGGGTGCGCCGCGCGATCGAGGAGCTCGTCTCGCGATCGCCGGACGCAGTCGTCGTCGAGCTCGGCCTCCCGTACTGGCACCCGAATGCGGGCGCGTTCGTCGCCACCTACGGCGCGGGCCGCGTGAACGTGGAGGCTGCCGCAGGCGCGCTATACTCGGGGCCGCGTCGCGGGGTGGAGCAGTCTGGTAGCTCGCCGGGCTCATAACCCGGAGGTCGCGGGTTCAAATCCCGCCCCCGCTACTAAAGGCCCTGCTAAGCGGGGCCTTTCTTCGTGCCCCGTTCCTTCAGGCGGCCCCGACGGCGGTGTCCGCCTTGCTGCCGAGGTCCTTGTTCTCGGGCACGAACTTGCTCGCGACGAAGGTCGCGCCCTGCGGGTCGGCGATGACGGTCATCCGGACCCACGGGGCATCGAACGGCGGGACGACCACCGTGCCGCCGAGCTCGGCGGCCTTCGCGGCGATGGCGTCCGCATCGTCGACCGCGAAAGTCACGCCCCAGTGCGCCGGGATCTCGGGCTGGTCGTCCGCGATCGGGTTGATGCTCGCCACGACGTCCTCGAATCCCGCCATGCCGCCGAACTCGGCCAACCGTTCGCGGAGGCCGGGATCGTTCGCCTCGAGGTGGTCGCCGTAGCCGGGCAGCGTCCACGCCTGGAACCCGCCCCCGAGCTCCAGCGTCTCCCAGCCGAACACGGAGCCGTAGAACGACTTCGCGCCTTCCACGTTGCGTGTGTGGAGGTCGTTGAAATTCACCGAGCCCGGCTCGTTGACGACGCGCGCGCCGCTGAACGCCTTCGCCTGCCAGACGCAGAACACCGCGCCCTCGGGATCGGTGACGACAGCCATCCGGCCGGCGCCCATGACGTCGAACGGCTCCTTCACCACATCTCCGCCGGCAGCGCGCACCTTGGAGGCGGTCTCGTCGGCGCTCTCGACCGAGACGTACGTGTCCCACGTCGCCGTCGGCGGCGCGGACTCCGGGATCGACGAGACCGCGGCGACCTCGCCGCCCGATAGACGGGCGAGGAAGTACCTCGGCCCCGAGCCCGGCGGAGCCAGGTCCTCGAACTCCCAGCCGAAGACGCCGCCGTAGAAGTCGACCGCGGCCTCGGGATCGGGCTGGTTCGTGTCCACCCAGCAGGGGACGCCGGGGATGTATCGGTCGCGAACGGGCATTCGCGCGCTCCTTTGGCTCGTTGACAGCTCTCCCCAACCTAGCCGCCATTCCCGCCAGGTTCTGTCGTAAACGCAAAGCGGACCCGAGGCGTGGTGGAGGTCGCCGGCCAGGCCGGCGCCTATCTCGGCCGACCAATCGTCCGCGCCGGAGGAAGAACTCGTCGCTCAGCGGCGTCCTGTCTCATGTGGCGTTGAACGCGGACAGCCGAGAGCGACTCGCGTACCTCCTGCGGCTCCTGCGACCGGCGCCGCAGCGGTGGGTAACGAAGGCCCAGTCGACGATCCTCGAGATGCTGGCCCGTGACCGGACTGCCGCGGACGCAGCACCCTTGACGGAGACTCAGCTGGCAGAGCTCGGGCACGCGCTCGAGCGCGATCCGGCTTTCCGCCGGGCGTTCGACACCGACCCGGTCGCCGCGGCCGAGGCAGCCGGGTGGTCCGACCTCGCTCGAGGGCTCGAGCGCGAGATGCGTGGGCTCGTGGCACTCGCCGAACGAATAGCGGCAGACGAATCCCTCCGCTCTGAGCTCGGCAGCGACCCGCTACGTGTGCTCGTCGCCGCCGGTATTCCTTCAGCCAGCGCCGAGCCGTTACGTCAAGCGCTCGAGGGATCAGACGCCGGCTCGATGGTGTCGGACGTCGTCGCACACCAGCATGAGCAGCTGCCGTTGACGCCGCGGCTCATCGGCCTCCTGCTGCGTAGCAGTGCGTTTGCCGAGCACATTCGCAATGTCGCAGGCTTGGGTTCTGCCAACACGGACATCCAGTAAGCGGAATCCCCGCAGGCCCGACGTGGCCGCTAGTTGTCGAGGATCGTGAGGTCGAGGTCGCGCAGGCGTTCGGGGTCGGCGAGGATGTCGATCGCGACGATCCTGCGGTTCCGGACCGTGATGGCCCCGACCGAGTACGGCTCTCCTTCGAGCGTCGCGACTGCTCCGGGCACTCCGTTGACGAGTGCCCGCCGCATGGTCAGGCCGAGGGCTTCCGCATAGGCGCCGGCCTGGCTGGCGACCTCCACCGCGCCGCGGACGTGACTGAAGCCTCCGTCGGGCCCGAGATCCACGCGCAGCACGACGTCCGGGTCGAGCAGGGCCAGCAGCCCCTCGAAGTCGCCGTCCCGTGCGGCCGCGAGAAACGCGTCGACGACCTCGCGCTGCGTGTCCGGGTCGGCGTCGGAAACCGTGTTCTCGCGCTGGACGCGGCGGCGCGCGCGGCTCGCAAGCTGGCGGGCCGCCTCGGGGGAACGGTCGACGATGGGCGCGATCTCGTCGAAGGGCACGGCGAAGATGTCGTGCAACACGAACGCGAGCCGTTCAGCGGGGGTCAACGTCTCGAGCACGACGAGCAGCGCGAGGCCGACCGAGTCCGCTAGCAGTGCCTCGTGCTCCGGGTCGGTCCCGTCCGCGGGGTCGACGATCGGGTCGGGCATGTGGACCCCGAGTGGGTCCTCTCGCCGCACGTTGCGCGAGCGGAGCATGTTCAGCGAGACGCGCGCCACGACCGTGGTCAGCCAGCCGCCGAGGTTCTCGACCTGGCTCGCGTCCGTTCGGCTGAGCCGCAGCCAGGCTTCCTGGACGGCGTCGTCGGCCTCGCTCAAAGAGCCGAGCATCCGGTAGGCGACGCCGCGCAGATGGGATCGGTGCTCCTCGAATCGCTCCGCGAGCCATGCCTGCTCGGTCATCGGTCACATTCCTCCGTCGCTCGGGGTCATAGCAATAGACCCGCGAACCGACGCGGATGTGACGAAAGGAGAACCACGATGAAGGTCTTCGTCGTCGGAGCGAGCGGTGCGATCGGCGCCCGGCTCGTTCCCCAGCTGATCGAACGGGGACACGAGGTGGTCGGCACCTCGAGGTCGCCCGGGAACGCCGAGCGCGTGCGTGCACTCGGGGCGGAGCCGATCGTGCTCGATCTGCTCGACCTCCGTGCGGTGCGCAAGGCCGTCCTCGAAGCCGAGCCGGACGCGATCGTCCATCAGGCGACCGCTCTCGCGGATGCGAAGTTCACGAAGAACCTCGACCGAGCGCTCGAGCAGACCAACCGGCTGCGGACCGAGGGGACCGACGCGCTCCTGGCCGCCGCGAGCGAGGCGGGCGTGCGCCGGTTCGTCGCCCAGAGCTTCGCGAGCATGCGACACGAGCGCGAGGGCGGGCCGGTCAAGACCGAGGACGATCCGCTCGATCCCAACCCCCTTGCGGGGATGCGCGAGACGAGCGCCGCGATGCGCTATCTCGACGAGACGGTCACGAAGGCGGGCGGGATCGCCCTTCGCTACGGCCTGTTCTACGGGGCTGCGAACGACGGGCTGATCGAGCCTGTGCGCAAGCGGCAGTTCCCGGTCGTCGGCGACGGTGGCGGCTTCTCGACGTTCGTCCACCTCGACGACGCCGCCGCGGCGACCGTGCTCGCGCTCGAGCTGGGAGGCGGCCCGGCGATCTACAACATCGCCGACGACGAGCCCGCGCCGGTCAGGGAGTGGCTGCCCGTGCTCGCGGAGGCGCTCGGGGCGAAGCCGCCCCGGCACCTCCCGGTCTGGCTCGCGCGGCTGTTCGCGGGCGACGTCGGGGTCATGCTGGGCACCGAGGCCCGCGGCGTCTCCAACGCCAAGGCCAAGCGCGAGCTCGGCTGGACGCTGCGCTATCCGAGCTGGCGAGAGGGCTTCCCGGCCGTCTACGGGTCAGCGGCCCGCGCGGACGGTCGGAAGGCGCGGTCGGCCTCTCCCGCCACCGAGCTCACGACCTGAGAGTCGCTGCTTCGCGGAAGGCCCCGAAGGCGGGGCTTTTCGCGTGCTCAGCCTATGAGGCCGGACAGAGCTCCGGGCCGATCGCCGCGGCCGACACCAGTGACATCGCGACCAGGATCGCGAACCACACGACGGGAATGACGGCTGCGGCGCGCTGGTTGTCCGCGATCTCGGCATAGACGATCCCGACGAGCACGAGAAACCAGCCGACCGCCATGATGGTCGCGAACGCGTCGAGGTACGCATCCCCGTCCGTGTGCTGGACGCCGAACCCTCCCGGGCAGTTCCATTCCACGTCGAAGGCCGACGGGACGACCCCGAAGACGAGAATGCCGGCGAGGGGGATGAGGACGATCAGCTCGACGAGGCTCAGCCACCCCGCCGAGACGCGTAACGATCGGCGCTTGGACACATCGGATCCCGGATCCGCGGCCATCGTAGCTCCGCGCCCCGGGCCGGCGACCGCGCTCTCGCGTGCCGTGTCGGTACCCTTCACCGTTCGTGGCCGCGGTCGTCGAAATGGTCTCCAGCTGGGACGGCGCCGTGTCCTCTCTCGGTGAGCATCTGCGCTTCGCGCCGCTGACGTTCGTCTTCGTGCTCGCGTCCGCCTGGTGGGTGAAGTGGCCGCTGATCGTCGCCATCGGCAGCTGCGGCGACGCGAAGCGGAGATGCCTACCGCGCGCGACGGCAGCCGCCGCGCTCGCCGTCGGGACGGCGGCGCTCCTCGTGACGCTGCTCAAGGACCTCTTCGATCGCGCCAGGCCGCCGATCGCCGATCCGGGGCTGAACCCGATCGGCATCGTCCCCGACTCCGCGTCCTTTCCCTCGGGGCATTCGGCCACGGCCTTCGCCGCCGCCGTTGCGGTTGCGCTCGTGTATCCGCGGCTCGGGCGCCCGCTGCTGGCGCTCGCAGTCGTGATCGCCGTCTCGCGCGTCTACCTCGGGGTGCACTACGTGCTCGACGTCGCCGCCGGAACCCTGCTCGGCATCGCCGTCGGCTTCGCCGCGGCGTGGGTCGTCAAAGCGGCTGCACGAGCGCCCAGAGAACGCGCAGCGAGTCCCGCCCGGACCTGAACGAGCTCCGCTCGCTCTCGTAGATCGCGGGAATCGGCACCCAGGCGACGGGCAGGCCCGTCTGCAGCACCTCGCGGAGGTGCCGCGTCTCGGCCTCGTAGCCGCCGTCGGGGAGGAGCTCGAGAGCGCGACCGCGGATGAGCCGCATGCCGTTCTGCGTGTCCCGAACCGCGCGACCGGTGACGAGCTGGAAGAGCCGGCGCGTCGTGCGGTTGGCGAGCCGGCGGCTGCGGGGCATCCCGCGCAGGTCGCCGAAGCGGTCGCCGACGACGAGCTCCGCATCTCGGGCCGCACCGACGAATGCCGGAATGGCGTGCGGCGGATGCTGGCCGTCGGCGTCGACGACCACGACGGCGCCGGCGCGATCTCGTGCCCGCGTGACGCCTGCGCGGACGGCTGAGCCCTTCCCGCTGCGCTCGGGCAGCCGCACGAGCTCCACGCGGCTGTCGGCGGCGATCTCGTCGAGCTCGCGCGCGACCGCGGCGTCGGAGCCGTCGTCGACGAGCACGAGCCGGTCGACGTGCTCCAGCGTCGACGCGACGAGCGCGGGCGAGGGAACGTCGTTGTATGACGGCATCACCGCGACGACCGGAGCGTGCTCGTCGTAGGGCTCGGCGGCGCCGACGGCGCTCGCGCGTCCGGCGATCCGGTCGGCGAGCTCGGCGACGAGGAGCGCGCTCGCGACTCCGAGCATCGTTCCGGCGAGCACGTCGATCGGGAAGTGCGCCCCGAAGACGACGCGGGTGAGCGCCACGGCCGCGAGGTAGGCGAGAAGGACGCCGCGGAGCCGCGGGAAGACGAGCGCCATCGCGGCTGCGAGCGCGGCGGTGACAGCCATGTGCCCGCTGGGGAACGAGTTCAGGTGCGCCCAGGTGTGCTCCCCGAGCTCGAGCTCGAGGACTTCCTCCGGGCGCGGGCGGTCGAAGACCGCGTAGATCGCCTCGAGCAGCAGGAACGCGAGGAACGCCGAGCCGAGGACGCGTCCGAGCACTCCCGGGATGCGGCGCCAGGACGAGATGGTCGCGGCTGCGATCGCGAGGCCGAGGAGCAGGACGTAGTTGCGCGTGTGCGGATCGAGCACCGTCCAGACCAGCTCGGGCACTGGGCCGAGTTCGTGGAGGGTGCCGAAGAGCCACAAATCCAGCCGCTGCAGCTCCGTGTTCGCCACCAGCAGCCCGAGGACCGGGATCGTCGCGAGCATCGCGATCGCGACTCGCCCGCGGCCGCGGATGCTCGGAGCGCCGACGAGCGGGATCAATGCGGCAAGTGTGGCGGCTCCGCCGAGGACGAAGAGCGACCGGTAGCTCCCCGTCGCCGCGACCGTCCAGCCGGCCGCCGGAAGCGCGATCGTGGAGGCGATCGCCCGCACGGAGAAGTACAGCGCCGTGTAGCCGCCCGCCTCACCGTCCGGGATCAGCTTCGAGAAGAGCGGGAAGCCGAGCGTCGTCACGAGCCCGAAGCCGGTCGCGCCGACCGCGAGCGCGAGGCCGACGACCGGGAGGCTCGTGGACGACGCGACTCCGAGGAAGCCGCCGCCGAGAAGCAGGACACCCGCGACGAGGAGCGGCTGATGCAGGGACGGACGGCGAACGCGGCCTGCGGCCACGATCGCTGCGCCGGTCGCCAGGCCGAAGCCCGCGAGCCAGAGCGATGCGACGCCCGGCTCGAGCGCGAGGACGTCCTCGGCGTAGAGCAGGAAGAACGCCGGAAGCGCCGCGTACCCGAGCACCCACAGGATCTGCGCGAGCAGGAAGGCGCCGACGCCGGGGCGCCGGATCGCGTGCAGGTAGTAGGTGGCGGTGTACGAGCTGCGGGGCGAATCGCTTGCGTCGAGAGCATGAGGCTCCCGGACGCGGGCGATCGTCGGCGCCGCGAGGAGCGGGACGAGGATCGCCGAGAGAGCGAACGGCGCCCAGGGCGCGATCTCGAAGAGGAGGCCGCCCACCGCGAGCCCGACGAGGCCGCCGGCGAGCAGCGCGAGCTCCTGCGCGCTCGTCGCGCGGGCCCGCCCGGACTCGTCGAACGTCTCCGGCACGAGCGCGCGATGCGCCGTGGTCAGCGCGTTCAGGCCCGTGTAGACGACCGCGGCGAAGAGCGCGAGCACGAGGTACGAGGTCGAGAAGCCGAACGCCATCGCGGCGAGGCCGCCGGCCGTGACGATGCTGCCGCCGACGATGAACGGGAGCCGCCGGCCGCGCCCGCTGCGCTGGAGGCGGTCGCTCCAGACGCCGGTGACGAGCGGCACGGCCATTCCCGCCGCGGCGTTCACGAGCATGACCATCCCGATCAGCTCGGGAGCGTCGTCGATCCGCTCGAGGAGGAGCGGCAGGTAGGTCGTGGTCACTGCGCGGCCGAGACCGGCGGCGAGCGCGGCCGCGGCGAACGCGACCATGTACGGCGTGCGCAGGCGCCGAAGCGAGCGGCGCGTGCCGAAGCTGAGAGCGATCGAGGTCATGCCGCCCTCCCGACGAGCTCGAGCGCGTTCGGCACCGCCGTCAGCTGGACGGTGCCGGTGCCGAGATCGGTCGTGTCGGCGATGACGGGGGAGGCGCCCCGCGTCGAGATGCGGACGGTCTGGGCGCGGAAGGCGCGAACGCCGTCTCGCTCGAGGTGCGTCCCGCGGCGAAGACTCGCTGCCAGGGGAAACAGCGAGCGCCGGCCGGCGCCCTCGAGCGCGACGACATCGAGCAGCCCGTCGGCCGGGTCCGCGGAGGGAGAGACGCGGAGACCCGGGCCGAAGAGCGGCATGTTGACGACGAAGAGCTGCACCAGGCGCATGAGCTCGCAAGATCCGTCGAGCCCGACCGCCATCGTGATCGGCTCGAAGCGGGTGAGCGCGCCGAGACCCGCGCGGATCCCCGCGGCGGTGTCGGCCGAGTTCTTCCCGTGGTACTGCGAGCGCGCGAGCGCGTGGAAGCCGACGCTGACGCCCTCGACCGCGAGGTAGCTGTGCCCGCCGGTGCTGGCGCGGATCGCGTCGATCGGGCGCGCGCGACCCTCGACCGCGAGCCGGGCGGCCGCGTCGAGCTCGAACGGGACGCCGAGGCTCCGCGCGACGTTGTTCGCGCGGCCGCCGGGGATCAGGGCGAGCTCCGGCTTGGGGCCTGGCGCGTTGGCGGCTGCGTGCAGCGAGCCGTCGCCGCCGAGCAGGACGACGCGGCGCTCCGCAGTCGCGAGCGCGAGCTCGAGCTCGTCGAGCGACGTCGTGACGAGCGACTCGACGCGCGCCCCGGCGGAGCGCAGCAGCTCGTGCCGAGTCCGCGACGAGCTCCGGCTTCCGTCCGAGCCCGCTCGCGTTGCCGTTCGCCACGAGCAGCAGGTGCGGGGAGAGCGACCTGAGCGGGCGGGGTGTGCGGGCCGGCGCAAGCGGTGCGAAGGGCCGCGGAGCGAGTACTGGTGCGGCAATCGAACTCATGCACCAGAAGGTCTCATTTGCCGCTCCGAGCGGTAAGGGGGAGTTCCCCCATCTTTGGGTACGGTCAACCGAACCCTGCTCCAGGCGTTAGCGTTCGCGTCCGAATGGAGCACGTCGAGCTCGGTTCCAGCGGCCTCAGCGCGTCACGCGTCGGTCTCGGGTGCAACAACTTCGGGGGCCGGATCGGCTTCGAGGAGACACAGGCGGTCGTCGAGGCCGCGCTCGACGCCGGGATCACCTTCTTCGATACCGCGGAGGTGTACGGCAACGGCGGCGGCAGCGAGCGCTTCCTCGGGGAGCTGCTCGAGGGCCGGCGTGAGCAGGTCGTCCTCGCGACGAAGTTCGCCTGGGCCGGAGAGGGCGAGGGAAACGCGGACAACGTCCGCCGCGCGATCGCGGGCTCGCTCGAGCGGCTGCGAACCGACCACGTCGACCTCTACTACCTGCACCGCCCGGACGCGAAGACCCCGATCGGCGAGACGCTCGCGGCGCTCGACGAGCTCGTGCAGGCGGGGACGGTGCGGGCGATCGGCTGCTCGAACTTCTCCGCCGAGCAGCTGGCCGAGGCCGACCGGGTCGCGCGCGAGCGCGGGACGGCGCGCTTCACCGTCCTCCAGAACCAGTACAGCCTGCTCGCGCGCGGCGACGACGAGGACGTGCTCCCGCTCTGCCGCGAGCTCGGCGTCGGCTACGTGCCGTACTTCCCGCTCGCGAAGCGGCCTCCTCACGGGCAAGTACCGGCGCGGGGAGCCGGCCCCCGAGGGGACACGTCTCCACGGCCGCGAGATCGAGGACGAGCGCCTCGCGCGCGTCGAGAAGCTGACCGCGTACGCCGAGGAGCGCGGACACACGATCCTCGAGCTCGCGATCTCGGCGCTCGCCTCGACCCCGGGCATCACGTCGATCATCGCCGGCGCCACGAAGCCCGAGCAGGTGCGCGCAAACGTGGCTGCTGCAGACGGTTTGCGGCTCGATGGCGACGAGCTCGCGGCGCTCAGCGCCGCATAGCTGCGCGGATCGTTACGGAACCCTTACAGGCAGCAAAGAGAACCCACACGCGGATCGTCAATCCCTAGTCCTGTAACCCCGGCATAGACCGAGAGGAGCAGTACTGATGTTGAAGGTTCGTTTCATTGCGGCAACGGTTGCAGTCGTGCTCGGTGGCCTTGCGACCGGCACGGCGTTTGCGGGCGGGCCGCCGGCGGCGAGCACCGAGCGCCCAGGTGCCAAGGGCAAGGCGGCGTTCTGCCATCGGCTCGACACCATGATCGAGAACAAGCAGAACGCGGGCAACCGGCTCGAGAAGGTCGCCGCGAAGATCCAGGCGCGGATCGACAGCGGCAACCTCACGGACGCGCAGGAAGCTCGCGCCGAGAAGCATCTCGCGCGCCTGGAGGCGCTGATCACGAAGCTCGACAAGCGCGTCGACCGGCTGCAGGCAGCGTTCGACAAGCACTGCGCCACTTCCTGACGGTCCTTTCGATCCGGGGCCGAGCTGCGGCCCGGCCCCGGGTCACCGGTCTCGCCTTCTCGACGAAAACGCACCGGTGCATCCGGGTTACCGGCTGCGGGGTGGGGAGCGGCGAGCGCGACGGCAGCCTTCTGGCTGCCGTCGCCGTCTTCGGCGCCGAACCGCCGGCTCAGTCGTCGTCGTCCGGCGCTTCGTCGTCGGACTCGTCGCCGAGGACGGCGAAGTCGCGGTCGAGATGCACGTCGACCTGGCTTCCGTCCGAGAGCGTGACTTCGACCTCGTAGAAGCCCTCCTCGTCGCCGACCTCGGTCTCGGTGACGCGACCTTCGCCGATATGGGCGAGCGCCGCCGCCGAGGCTTCGGCGAGCGCGGGGCCTTCGATCGGCTTGTCGTCGTCGCGGCCTCCCGCGCCGACCGCGAACCCGGATGAGATCGCGGCCACGGCAAGGACGATCGCGACGATCGCTGCGACTCGTTTCATGGCGTACCTCCGTGGTCGTGAGCCATGTCTTGGACGGTACCCGGCGCAGATGAGACGACCGTGAGTGCCCGGCTCTCATCGGACTCTCATCTGGCGGGCGACAATGAGTCGGAGATGCGGATCCTGGTGGTCGAGGACGAGCTGAAGATGGCAAGCCTCCTGCACCGCGGCCTCGTCGAGGAGGGGCACGCCGTCGACCTCGCGCGCACGGGGGACGACGCCGTGTGGATGGCCGAGGCGGCCGAGTACGACGCGATCGTGCTCGACCTCATGCTTCCCGGGATCGACGGCTTCGAGGTGTGCCGACGCGTCCGCGAGAACGGCGTCTGGGCGCCGGTGCTCATGCTCACCGCGAGGGACGCGGTCGAGGATCGCGTCGCCGGTCTCGACGCAGGCGCGGACGACTACCTGCCGAAGCCGTTCGCGTTCGCCGAGCTCCTCGCGCGGCTGCGCGCACTCGTTCGCCGCGGCGCCGCCGAGCGGCCCGCGCTCCTCGAGGTCGACGACCTGCGCCTGGATCCCGCGACGCACAAGGCCTGGCGGGGCGAGGCCGAGATCCACCTCTCCGCGAAGGAGTTTGCGCTCCTCGAGACGTTCATGCGACGGCCGGGCCAGGTGCTCTCGCGCTACCAGCTCCTCGAGCACGCCTGGGACTACGCGTACGAGAACCGCTCGAACGTCGTCGACGTGTACGTGCGCTACCTGCGCGGGAAGATCGATCGCCCGTTCGGCCGGCACACGCTCGAGACCGTGCGCGGGGTCGGTTACCGGCTACGGCAGGACGGCGCATGAGCAGGGTCCCGCTTCGGCTCCGGCTGGCGCTCGCGTTCGCGCTCGCGATGGCGATCGTCCTGGCGCTCGTCGGAGGGGTGCTGTACGTCCGCCTCGGAAACTCGCTCGACGAGCAGATCGACGAGAGACTCGCAAGTCGCAACGACGCGCTCGCCGCGCTCGTCGCGAACGTTCCGGTCGAGGACATCCGGATTCCGGACGAGGAGGACGGCTTCGCGCTCGTGAGCGGCGGCGGTACCGGCCTCGCATCCGATCCGGAGGCACGCGGGCTCGTCTTGACCGACGCGGAGCGAGCACGGGCACGCACCGAGACAGTCGTCGTCGAGCGTGAGCTGACGCCCTCCGACGACGAGGCGTACACGGCGCGCCTCGCCGTAACGTCCGTCGACGTGGGGGACGCGTCGTACCTCGTCGTCACGGGCGAGTCGCTCGAGGACCGCGACGAGGCGCTCTCGGGGCTGCTCGCCCAGCTCCTCGTGGTCGGCCCGCTGGCGCTGCTCCTGACGTCGGTCGGCGGGTACTTCCTCGCCGGCGCGGCGCTCCGCCCGGTCGAGGCGATGCGGCGGCGCGCGGCCGAGATCTCGAGCGACCGGGCCGACCGTCGGCTGCCGCTTCCTCCCGCGAAGGACGAGATCCGCCGACTCGGAGAGACGCTGAACGACATGCTCGACCGCCTCGAGGAGGGGCTCGCGCGAGAGCGCCGCTTCGTCGCCGACGCGAGCCACGAGCTGCGGACGCCGCTCGCGGCGCTCCGCACCGAGCTCGAGCTCGCGCTGCGCCGGCCGCGCTCGCACGAGGAGCTCACCGTGGCGCTTCGTTCGGCGTCGGAGGAGGTCGAGCGCCTCGTGCGGCTCGCCGAGGACCTGCTCGTGCTCGCGCGCGCCGACGACGGCCGGCTCCCGCTGAGCCTCGACCGGCACACGGTCCGGGAGGTCCTCGACGCCGTCGCGGGCCGCTTCGACACGCGCGCCGGCAAGGTGGGGCGCAGGCTCGAGGTCTCCGCCCGCGACGACGAGGTCTTCACCGGAGATCGCGTCCGGCTCGAGCAGGCGCTCGGCAACCTCGTCGACAACGCGCTGCGGCACGGCGCGGGCACGGTCCGGCTCGGCGGGGACGTCGAGAACGGCACGGTCACGCTGCGCGTGAGCGACGCCGGAGACGGGTTCCCGGCGGACTTCCTGCCGCACGCCTTCGAGCGCTTCAGTCGCGTCGACGTCGCGCGTGGCGGAGACGGAACGGGGCTCGGTCTTGCGATCGTGGACGCGATCGCCCGCGCGCACGGCGGTGAGGCGAGCGCGGCGAACTCTCCGGCGGGCGGAGCGGAGATCACGGTGGCGATCCCCGCCGAGCATGCTCATCGCGCTCTCATCTGACGCTCCTACGCTCGCGGCATGAAGATGGTCGCGACGGTGATGGCGCTGCTGGCGCTGGCAGGTTGCGGCGGCTCGAACGGGACGGCCCTTCCGCAGGGCAGCGAGCCGGTCGAGCTCGATCCGGCCGACTTCACCTCGGAGATCGACAACCCGTGGATGCCGTTCGCGGTCGGCGCGCGCTGGCTTTATCGCGAGACAGATGGAGAGGGTGGCCAGCAGAAGGTCGAGGTGACCGTGCTCGACGAGACGCGGGAGATCATGGGCATCGAAGCGCGCGTCGTCCACGATGTCGTGACGGAAGGCGGAGCGCTCGTCGAGGACACCGTTCGACTGGTACGCGCAGGACGCGGACGGGAACGTCTGGTACCTCGGCGAGGACACGAAGGAGTTCGAGGACGGAAAGGTCGCGACGACCGCGGGGTCGTGGGAGGCGGGCGTCGACGGCGCGCAGCCCGGGATCCTCGTTCCCGCCGAGCCCGCGGACGGGATGACGTACCGGCAGGAGTACTACGCGGGCGAGGCCGAGGACGCGGCCGAGGTGCTCAGCCTGGACGAGAAGGTCGAGGTTCCGTTCGGCCGGTTCGACGGCGTGCTCATGACGAAGGAGTACACCCCGCTCCAGCCGGAGATCCTCGAGCACAAGTTCTACGCGCGGGGCGTCGGCATGGTGCTCGCGCTGGCGATCTCGGGCGGCTCGGATCGCGAGGAGCTCGTCGAGTTCACCGCTCGCTGACGCCCGCGGGGGCCGGAGCGGACGGAGAACGCCAGCGCCGCGACGACGAGTGCAAGGGCTGTCGGAACGAGCAGTGCGACACGGAGGCTGACGGCTTCGGCGACGAAGCCGATCGCGAGCGGTCCGGCGACGGCACCGACGTACGCGATCGTCACCACTACACCGAGGAAGGACCCGGCGCGGTCGCGATCCAGGTTGCCCGCCGCGCTGAAGGCGATGGGAACGACGGGGGCCAGTCCCGCCCCGAGCAGCAGGAATCCGGCGATCGCCGGCAACGGGTGCGGAGCCACGAGCGCGAGCGTCAGGCCTAGCGCGGCGAGAACGCCGCCGCCACGCACCGTCCGCATGGGGCCGAAGCGCGCCGAGATCGCGTCGGCAACCAGTCGCACGCCGATCATCCCGGCTGAGAATGCGACAAACGCCGCGCCCGCGAGCCCCTCGCGGACGCCGACGCTCTCATCCATGTACACGGCGCTCCAGTCGGCGGCCGAGCCCTCGCTCGCGAACGCGCTGAACGCGATGAGGCCCAGCAGCAGCACCGGCACGCGCGCCGACAGCGTGGGCCTCGTCGGGGATCGGGGCCGATCGGCTCGATCCGCGTCGCCCGACAGCAGGTCGCGCGTGACGAGGACGGCCACGGGCGCCAGAACGACTGCAACGAGCCCGAACTGGACATCAGCGCCGATCTCGAGCGCCGCCGCGGCCGCCCCCACCGCGGATCCCGCGAGTAGACCGATGCTCCAGAACGCGTGGACGCCGGAGAGAATCGGCCTCCCGTAGCCGCGCTCCACGGCGACGGCATTCGCGTTCATCGTCACGTCGAGGAAACCGCTGACCAGGCCGAGCCAAGCGAAGGCGACCGTGAGGGCGAGAAGGTCCCCCGCGAGCCCCGGCCCCACGAGAGCGATGCACATCAGCGGTAAACCGAGCCGCAGCGGGACCCGCGTTCCGATTCGGTCGATCGGACGGCCCGCGAGACGAGTGCCGAGGAAGAGGCCGACCGCGAGGCCGGCGAAGGCGATCCCGAGGTCCGCGTTGTCGAGGCCGAGATCGCCCTTCAGCGCGGGGATCCGGGGTGCCCACGAGCCGGAGACGAACCCGTGAATCGCGAAGGTCGACACGATGGCGATCCGAGCAGAGCGCAGCTGAGCAGGCATTGCCACGCGAAGCCAACCACGCCGCATCCGGCAGGATGGCGCTGTGTTACTGGACGAGATCGCGCAGACGTCGTTCACGGTCGCATCGACCTCGTCCCGGCTCGCGAAGATCGCGCGGCTGGCGGAGTGCCTCGGGCAGGCAGGCCCCGACGAGGTCGGCATCGCCGTCAAGTACCTCTCGGGCGTGCTCCCGCAGGGGACGGTCGGCGTCGGCTGGGCGGCGCTGAAGGAGCTTCCGCCGCCCGCAGGCGACTCCACGCTCGAGCTGCTGGAGGTCGACGCGGCGATCTCTCGCATCGCATCCGTCTCGGGAGCCGGCTCGCAGGCGCGCCGGCGCGAGGAGCTCGCGGCGCTCTTCGGCCGCGCGACCGAGGAGGAGCAGCGGTTCCTCGTCGCGCTCTTCCTCGGCGAGCTCCGGCAGGGCGCGCTCGAAGGGGTCATGTCCGCGGCCGTCGCGAAGGCCTCGGGAGTACCGGCCGACGACGTGCGGCGCGCGGCGATGCTCGCCGGAGACCTCGCAGAGGTCGCGGTCGTCGCGGTGCGCGACGGCCTGCAGGGGCTCGCCCGCTTCACGCTCACGCCGCTGCGCCCGGTCCAGCCGATGCTCGCGCAGACCGCGAGCGACCTCGAGGACGCCTTCGTCCGCATCCGGCCCGCCGCGGTCGAGTGGAAGCTCGACGGCGCACGGATCCAGGTGCACCGTTCCGGGAACGAGGTGCGCGCGTTCACGCGGAATCTCGCCGACATCACCGATCGCGTGCCGGAGATCGTCGAGGCGGTCTCGAAGCTCCAACTCGACGCGGTAGTCCTCGACGGCGAGGCGATCGCGCTCGGGCCCGAGAAGCGCCCGCTGCCGTTCCAGGTGACGATGAGCCGCTTCGGGAGCAAGGTCAACGTCGCGGAGCTGCGCGAGACGGTCCCGCTGTCGCCGTACTTCTTCGACGTCCTCCACCTCGACGGCGAGGACCTGCTCGACCGGCCCGCGGGCGAGCGCCTGGCCGCGCTCTCGGAGCGGATCCCGGCCGAGCTCGGCGTCCCGCGGATCGAGACCGCCGATCCGGCCGAGGGCGCAGCGGTTTCTCGACGGACGCGCTCGCGCACGGGCACGAGGGCGTCATGGTCAAGTCGCTCGAAGCGCCGTACGAGGCCGGGCGGCGCGGCCTCGGCTGGCTGAAGGTGAAGGTCGCGCACACGCTCGACCTCGTCGTGCTCGCCGCGGAGTGGGGGCACGGGCGCCGCCAGGGCAAGCTCTCGAACCTCCACCTCGGCGCCCGCGATCCCGAGACGGGCGGCTTCGTCATGCTCGGCAAGACCTTCAAGGGCTTGACCGACGAGATGCTCGCGTGGCAGACCGAGCGCTTCCGCGAGCTCGAGACCGGGAGCGACGGCCGCGTCGTCCACGTGCGCCCCGAGCTGGTGGTCGAGATCGCGTTCGACGGCGTCCAGACCAGCCCGCGCTACCCGGGTGGCGTCGCGCTCCGCTTCGCGCGCGTCAAGGGCTACCGGCCGGACAAGCGGCCCGAGGAGGCCGACACGATCGAGACCGTGCGGGCGATCCACACGGGCGCCTGACACGGCCACCCCCACTCGGCCGCATCAGGCGGCGCGGTTAGTGGAGCAGACTGCAGTCCGGGAGTCAAACCGCTTTGGCGCTGGCCAGGCCTTGGTCGACGTGAGACGATAGGCAGCAATGGCGGGGATCGGGAAGGTCGGGGCGCTCGAAGGCCTGCGCGCGGGTCTGCGCGGAGAGGTCTTCGCGCCCGGAGACGTGGGCTACGACGACGCGCGCGCTCTCTGGAACGGGATGACCGACCGGCGCCCGGCTGCGATCGTGCGGGTGGAGGACGTCGCCGGCGTCGTCGCCGCGGTCCGCTTCGCGCGCGAGCACGGGCTGACGGTCACCGCGCGGGGCGGCGGGCACGGAGTCGCCGGAAACGCGCTCTCGGACGGCGGCCTCGTCGTCGATCTCTCTCGGCTCAAGGACGTCACGGTCGACCCGGACGCGCGTACGGCGCGCGCGGGAGGCGGTGCCACGCTCGGCGACCTGGACGTCGCGACGCAGGCCCACGGCCTCGCGACACCGCTCGGCGTCGTCTCGAAGACCGGGATCGCGGGTCTCACGCTGTCGGGCGGCATCGGCTGGCTGCGCCGCAAGCACGGGCTCGCCGCCGACAACCTGGTCTCGCTCGAGGTCGTCACCGCGGACGGCGAAGTGCGCACTGCGAGCGAGACGGAGAACGCCGAGCTCTTCTGGGCGCTCCGCGGAGGCGGAGGCAGCTTCGGCGTGGTGACTGCGCTCGAGTACCGCCTGCATCCGATCGGGCCGGACGTCATGGTCGCCTTCGTCCTCTACCCGGGCGAGCGCGCGACCGAGATCCTGCGCGCGGTCGACGAGTACACGGCCTCCGCGCCTGAGGAGGTGAGCCCGGTCGCGTTTCTCGGCAGCGTGCCCCACGGAGACCCGTTCCCGCCCGAGATCCACGGCCTGCCGTATGCGGCGGTCGCCGCCGTCTATGCAGGTGACGCTGTCGATGGTGAGCCGGCGCTTCAGCCCCTACGCGACTTCGGCGACCCGCTCGCCGACCTGAGCGGCGTGCTGCCCTACGTGGAGGCGCAGGGGCTCCTCGACGAGGACTACCCGGATGGCTGGCGCTACTACTGGAAGTCGGCCGATCTCGACGAGCTCGCGGACGAGGCGCTCGAGCGGCTCGCGGCGCACGCGGCGACGGCGCCCTCGCACCACTCGACGATCGACGTGTGGTACCAGGGCGGCGCGATGGGCCGCGTCGGTGCCGAAGACACGGCGTTCGGCAGGCGGGCGCCTTACCTGATCGGCGTGGAGGCCAACTGGGAGCCGGGCGACTCCGACGACGCGAACGTCGCCTGGGCGCGGGCGGCGGTCGACGACCTGCGTCCCTACTCCACGGGCGGCGCGTACCTCAACTTCCCAGGGCTCTTCGAGGAGGGCGACGAGCTGCTGCGCGCGTCCTACGGTGAGCGCAACTTCGAGCGTCTCGTCGCGCTGAAGCGTGAGCTCGATCCGGAGAACGTCATCGGAGGGGCTGGAGGTATCAAGGCGTAGACTCGCCTCGAAATCGCGATGCTCACGGGAGGTTGGAGATGACGCAGTACGGGACGCTCAGGCTGTGGGCGGCCTTCCTCACGTTCGTCGGCGTGATCGGTGTCTTGGCAGCGAGTATCGGAGTGGTGATCTGGGCGATCGAGGCAGAGGGCTTCTGGCAGACGATCGGGGTGATCCTCATCGGCGGGCCGGTCGCGCTCTTCCTCGCGACGCTTCCGATCGCGCTCTCGCAGGCCCTGCGGGCGATCGCTGACGTCGGGGACACCGTCAGCGCGCGCTAACCAGCCGACGTGGCGGATCTCGTCTACAAGAGCCTCGAGACGCCGGACGACGTCATCGAGTTCCCGAACATCAGGGCCCGGGTGGTCGAGCTCGGCGATCTCACGGTCGCCGAGCTGGTCTCCCAGCCGGGCTGGCGGTGGTCGGTCGACATGAAGCCGACCGTCGGCGGCGAGTGGTGCCAGGCCCGCCACCTCGGCGTCGTCGTCTCGGGTCGTCTCGGCGTCGCGCTCTCGGACGGGACGAAAGCCGAGTTCGGGCCTGGGGACGTCTTCGACATTCCTCCGGGCCACGACGGCTACACGGTAGGCGACGAGCCGTGCGTGCAGATCGAGTGGGGTGGAATCCGGACCTGGGCCGGCTTCCCGACTGGCATTCGCAGCCGGGTCCTCGCCACGCTTCTCTTCACCGATCTCGTCGACTCGACCGCGATCGCGGCCCGTCTCGGCGATGCGCGCTGGCGCGACCTTCTCTCGGATCACCTCGAAGCGGCCCGGGTCGAGCTCGAGCGCTTCGGCGGGCGCGAGGTGAAGACGACCGGTGACGGCCTGCTCGCGACGTTCGACGGGCCCGCACGCGCCCTGCACTGCGCCGCGGCGATCCGGGGGGCGGCGAACCGCGCCGGGCTGCACATACGCGCTGGAGCTCACATCGGTGAGGTCGAGCTCGTGGGCCAGGACGTCCGCGGCGTGGCCGTGCACGAGGCGGCCCGGATCATGGGAGCCGCAGGCGAGGACGAGATCCTCGTCTCGGATCTCACCCGCGTGCTCGCCGCCGGCGCAGGTGTTGCCTTCGAGGATCGCGGCTCGGAGGCGCTCAAGGGCCTCGACGGCGAGTGGCGGCTCTCGCGGCTCGTGCTCGACCCGGCCCCGGCGGTCTCGTGACCGGCTCGGGCGACACGCGCCCCCTCATCGTCGCGGTCGAGCCCGACGCAACCTCGCTCTCGCGGATCACGGGAGAGCTGACGCGCTACGAGCGCGATTACCAGGTCGTCTGCAGTCCTTCCCCCGAGAGTGCTCTCACCCAGCTCACGGAGCTGCGCGAGCGAGGCGCGCGCGTCGCCGTCGTCCTCGCGGCGCGCTGCTCCGAAGGCGGCCTCCGCGGCGAGGAGCTCCTCGAGCGCGTCAGCTCGCTGCACCCGCACGCCAAGCGTGGTCTCCTGATCCCGTTCGGCGGCTGGGGCGACGACGACACGACAGAGGCGATTCGCAAGGCGATGGCGCACGGCCACATCGACTACTACGTGCTCGAGCCATGGAACGAGCCGGACGAGCTCTTCCATCGCACCGTGTCCGAGTTCCTGCACGAGTGGCGCCGCGCGAACGCCGAGGGCCGCCGTGAGCTGACGGTGGTGGCCGACCGGTGGTCGCGGCGCGGGTACGAGCTCCGGAACCTCCTCACGCGGAACGGCGTCCCGCACGCGTTCCACCCGAGCGACTCGGACGAGGGGCGGCGGCTCCTCGGGGAGTGCGGGCATGCGGGCTCGGAGGAGCCCGTCGTGCTGCGGCCGGACGGGGTGGCGCTGCTCGACCCCTCGAACAAGGAGCTCGCGGCCCAGGGGTACCAGGTGCCGACCGAGGTTCGCGGCACCGGCGGCTATGACGTCGCGATCGTGGGCGCCGGGCCCGCCGGGCTCGCGGCGGCGGTGTACGCGTCCTCGGAGGGGCTGCGCGCGCTCGTCGTCGAGCGCGAGTCGATCGGGGGCCAGGCGGGATCGAGCGCGCGGATCCGGAACTACCTCGGGTTCCAGCGTGGGGTGTCCGGCGGCGAGCTCGCGACGCGCGCGTACCAGCAGGCGTGGGTCTTCGGGACGACGTTCCTCATCATGCGCGAGGTCGTGGGGCTCAGGGTCACGGACGGCGCACACGTTCTGACGATCGGCGACGAGGAGGTCGAGGCCGCGAGCGTGCTCCTCGCGACCGGTGTCTCGTGGCGCAAGCTCGGCCTGCCAGGGCTCGAGCGCTTCCACGGGCAGGGGATGTACTACGGCTACTCGGCCGCGGACGCGCTCCCGTTTGCGGGTGGGCGGGTGTTCGTCATCGGCGCCGGGAACTCCGGCGGGCAAGCGGCGGCGCACCTGAGCCGGTACGCCGAGAAGGTCACGATCGTCTGCCGGCGCGAGCGGATCACGGACACGATGTCGCGGTACCTGATCGACGAGATCGAGGCGGCGGGGGTCGAGGTCCTGCAGTCGATGCAGATCGTCGATGCCGACGGCGGCGATCGCCTGGAGCAGGTCACGCTGCGTGACGCGCGCGGGATCGAGCAGACCGCGGACGCGAACGCGGTGTTCGCTCTCATCGGCGCCGAGCCGCGCGTCGACTGGTTACCGGCGGAGATCGAGCGCGACGAGCGGGGCTTCGTCCTCACCGGCGGCGGCGAGCACATGTTCGAGACGTCGGCGCCGGGCGTGTTCGCGATCGGCGACGTGCGGTCCGGCTCGGTGAAGCGCGTCGCGTCCGCGGTCGGCGAGGGCTCGGTTGTGATCCACGAGGTGCACCGCTACCTGGACGAAGTCCGCGCCCGTGCCGGCGCG
Organism: uncultured Actinomycetes bacterium; assembly: GCA_963716605.1. Lineage (GTDB taxonomy): Bacteria > Actinomycetota > Thermoleophilia > Gaiellales > Gaiellaceae > GMQP-bins7. The sequence continues at coordinate 1,265,458 of CAVQTO010000002.1, forward strand.
GGGCGCTCCGGCGTCAGCGGTTGATCTCGTCGCAGGACTCGGCTTCGTCGAACGCCGTTGCGATCTCGCCGTCCACGTCCGCCTTGCCGATCGCCTCGAACACCCCTCGAGCGCCAAGAACATCGCGGCTGCGGACGACCTGACGTCTCGCGCGGCCGTCGTGATTCCCGTGATCCCGGAGAGATCCTCGATCGCGTCCTCGATCTCGGCCAGCTCGTCCTCGACCTCGCTCGCGAGGGTCTCCAGCGAGTCTTCGATCGCATCGCCCGAGTCGGTGTCCGGCCCGCCCAGGTCTCTGATCTCGTCGACGTAAGCGTCGGTAGCCGTACGGGCCTCCTCGCCGGCGGTCGTGATCGCACCCGACGAGAGTTAGCCGAGATCCGAGAGGTCGTCGGCGATGCGCTCGACCTCGTCCGACCACGCGAGCGTGGCGGTGCAGAAGTCCGACGCCCACTCGGTCGTCGCGGAGGTGTCCGACTCGTCGCCGGCGCCAGGCGCCGTCCGGCTACTGCTCGCCGGAGAGCTCGTCGCAGGCGGGCGTCTCGTCCAACGCCGTCTCGAGCTCGCCGCTCGCGTCGGCGTCCTCGATCGCTTGGAGCGTCGTCTGGAGCGCGGTCGCCATAGTCGAGATCGCGGATCCGATCTCCCCGACGGCGCCGGCGGCGCCGGTCAGGCCCTCCGCCTCGTCGACCGCCTCCTCGACCTGGGCCTTCTGCTCGTCGACGATGTCCGCGAGCTCCTCGAGCGAGTCCTCGACCTCCTGGCCGGACTCGGTCTCCGGGCCGCCGAGCTCCCGCACCTCCTCGATGAACGCGTCGGTGGCGTCCGAGGCGGCCTCGGATGCGTCCTCGAGGGCCTGAGTCGACGGCGACGCCAGAAGATCGTCGCGGATCTGCTCGAGCTCGTCCTGCCAGCCGGTCACCGACGTGCAGAAGTCCTCGGCCCAGGCGGTGGTCGTCGAGGTCTCTTCCTCGTCGTCGCTGCCGCATCCGACTGCGACGAGCGCGAGGGACGCAAGCATGACGGCGACTGCGGCGAGCGCGAGCCGTCCCATGCCGGAGAGCCTAGCTGCGCCGTGCTGCGAGCGCGGCCTGGAGCGGGACGAGCGTCCAGCAGAGAAGCTCGCGGCAGCGGTGTGCGAGAGTGCCCCGCTCGTCGGTCGCGACCACGTGCAGGTGTCCTTCGAAGCCGTGCAGCGCGGCCCGTACGAGAGCCTCGGCCCGGCGCCCGTGCCAGCCCGACGTCACGAGCACGATCTCCCGGACGCCGAGCTCGCGGGCCGAGCGCGCGATGGCGACGGCGTTGTCGTAGGTCGAGCCCGCGTGCGGGTCGAGAAGGATCCTCTCGGAGACGCCGCGCCACGCCTGCACCATCAGGTCGGTCTCCACCGATCGGCCCTGAGAAGAGGACGGCGTCGGCCGGAGTGGCCTCCGCCGCGGCGTGCGCGAGACGCAGCACACAGGCGGGGTGCAGCTCGCTGCTGCGCCAGCTGGAGCATCCGAACACCGCGACGAGCCGTTCGTTCATCTGCGCCCTCGCAGCCCGCGCCAGGCCCCGTACAGCACGAGCGTCCCGGCGACGGTGATCACGAGCTTGACCGCGCGCTTGCCGCGGAGCTTGGACTCTCCGCTCGCACGCTCGCGCATGTGCACGGGAACCTCGAGCACGCGCAGCCGCGCCCGCTCGAGCCGGAGCAGCGACTCCACCTCGGGCGCGCCGCTCTCGTACGGCTTCGCGAGAACGGGCATCGCGGCGGCGTTCACGGCGTACATGCCGCTCGTCGCGTCGAGGAACGGCCGTCCGAGCGCTGTCCGCATCCCGCGTCGCAGCACGGCCGTGCCGAAGCGGCGGCTCCGCGAGGGCGCGTACCGGAACGCCTCGTAGCCGTCTCCGATCGCGAAGCGGGAGCCGACGGCGACGTCGCACTCGTCCGCCTGCACGAGCTCGAGCAGCCGGCCGAGCTCGTCGACCGGATGCTGCCCGTCCGCGTCCACGCGGCCGGCGAATGCGTACTGCTTCTCGTGCGCGTACTGGTAGCCGGCCGCCACGCCCACCCGCAGCCCGCGGTTCTCGCCGAACGAGAGCACGTCGGCGCCGTGGGCACGCGCGACGTCGGCGGTCGCGTCGGTCGAGCCGTCGTCGACGACGAGCACGTCGGCGCCCGGAAGCGTCGCCCGCAGCTCGTCGAGGACGGCGGGCAGGTTGTCCTCCTCGTTCAAGGCGGGGATGAAGACGACGGTGTCAGGCATCGACGGTGAAGAGTGGCGTGCGCGCGAGGCTGGCGGTGTTACGCCTAGATGACATTGTGTTCCGGCCGCGGGGCGTGCAGCGCGAAGCGCTCCGCTGAGAGCGGGGACACGTCCACGAAGGGCTCCCGGCGCAGGACGAGGTCGCGCACGATCTCGCCGACGGCAGGCGCCTGCATGAAGCCGTGCCCCGAGAAGCCGGTCGCGTACAGGAAGCGCTCGACGTCCGCCGCCTCGCCGACGAGGCCGTTGTGATCGGGTGAGACCTCGTAGTAGCCCTTCCAGCCGTGCGCGATCCCCATGTCGAGGAACGCGGGCGCGCGCCGGGCTGCGACCTCGGTCACGTGCTCGAGCCAGTCCGGGTCGGTGGGCGCGTCGAACCCGGGCTGCTGGTCCCGGTCCGCCATCCCGATCAGGAGCCCCGGCCCCTCGCGGTGGAAGTAGAAACCGGTCGTAAAGTCAACTGTCAGAGGAACGAGCTCGCGGGAGGTCTGAGACCGGAGCGGTCGTCACGACCTCGCGAAGCACCGGCTCCATCGACAGCTCGACGCCGGCCGTGCGCGCCAGCTGCGGAGACCACACGCCCGCCGCGCACACGACGGTTGCGGTCTCGATCGTCCCCGCGTCGGTCTCGACGCGTACTACGACGCCGTCCTCGACCTCGACCGCCGTCGCGGCGCAGCCGGTCACGACCGTGGCGCCGTGCTCGCGGGCGCCGCCGGCGTACCCCTGGGCGACGGCCTCCGGGCTCGCGTGGCCGTCGATCGGGCAGTAGGTCGCCGCGAGGACGCCCTCGAGACCAGCAAGCGGGGAGAGCCGCGCAGCCTCCGCGACGTCGACGACGCGGCTCGGGACGCCGAGCTCGTTCTGGAGCGCGACGCTCTGCTCGAAGATCGCGACGTCCTCCTCGCGGTCGAGCAGGAAGAGGTAGCCGACCTGCGCGAAGTCGATCTCCCCTCCGGGCCGCTCGGCGAACTTCTCGAACGCCTCGACGCCGCGGAGCCCGATCGCGATGTTCAGCGGGTCCGAGAACTGCGTCCGGACGCCTCCCGCGGCCCGGCTGGTCGAGCCCGAGGAGAGCGCGTCCCGTTCGAGCAGGCACACGCCGGCCCCGGCCTCGGCGAGGTGGAAGGCGATGCTCGTGCCGACGGCGCCGCCGCCGACGACGACGACCTCGGCGTGCTTCGGGAGTGTCGTCATCGGCGCACGAGGTTCCGGAGGAAGAAGAGGAGGTTCGCGGGCCGCTCCGCGAGCCGCCGCAGCAGGTACGGATACCAGTCGGGACCGAACGGCGTCGCGACGAGCACCTTGAGCCCCTTGGCCGCGAGGCTCCGCTGGAGCGCGGGGCGGACGCCGTACAGCATCTGGAGCTCGAAGCGGTCGCGGGCGATGCCCTCGCGCTTCGCGAACGCCAGCACGCGCCGGATGATCCTCTCGTCGTGGGTGGCGACCGCGACGTACGCCCCGCCGCGCAGGCCGGTCTCGACCAGCCGGACGTACGCGGCGTCGACGTCGCGCTTCTCCGGGTGCGCGATCTCGGGCGACTCGAGGTACGCGCCCTTGACGATGCGGACGTTGGGCGCGAGCGGGAGGAGCCGCCGGAGGTCGTCCGGCGAGCGGTAGAGGTAGGCCTGGAGGACGAGGCCGACGTTCTCGTGCCCGGCCGCGCGCAGCCGCTCGTAGGTGCGCTGCGTCGGCTCGACGTACTCGGACTGCTCCATGTCGATGCGGACGAAGAGGCCAAGGCCGCCCGCGTGCGCGACAAGCCGCTCGACGTTCGCGAACGCGACCTCCTCGTCGAACGACAGGCCGAGGTGCGTGAGCTTGAGGGCGACGTTCGCGCGCAGCTCCTCCGCCGCGAGCCGGTCGAGGATCTCGATGTAAGCCGCGACCGCGGTCGCCGCGCCCTCGGGCGTCGGGATCTCCTCGCCGAGCAGCGTCGTGTTCGCGTGCAGCCCGGCCTCGTTCAGGCGGCGGAGAACCGGGATGCACTCGTCGAGCGTCTCGCCCGCGACGAACCGCGCGGCGCCGAGCCGCATGCCGTAGCGGGCGACGACCTTGCGCAACGGGCGGTTGTCCGCCGCGCCGAGGATGAGCTTCCGCGGCAGCGCGCCGAGGAGGCTCAATTGAGCGATGGGTCGACCGGCATGAGCGCAAGCACGCCGTACGGCCCGCCCTTGCGACGCAGGACCTCGCTCCAGAGCTCGTCCGGCTCGAGCGTGAACACGTCCGCCGCGATCGCGGGCTCGACGATCCATGAGCCCTCCTCCAGCTCGGCGTCGAGCTGACCCGGCCCCCAGCCCGCGTAGCCGGCGAAGACGCGAGCCTGGAGGAGCTCGCCGAGCGCGTCCGGATCGATCTCGGCCGGGAGGAAGCCCACGGACTCGAACACGAGCGAGCCTGCCTGCTCCGGCTCCGCGAACTCGGCGACGATGACGATCGCGGACGGCTGCACCGGCCCGCCCACGTGTACCTGCTCCGGGCCGGCGACGATCAGCGTGAGCTCCTGCACCGCCTCCTCGACGGTCGTCTCCGAGGGGCGGTTGAGGACGAGCCCGAGCGCGCCTTCCTCGTTGTGCTCGCCGACCAGGACGACGGTCCGCCGGAAGTTCGGGTCCACGAGCGCGGGTGCGGCGACGAGCAGCTGGCCCTTGAGCGATTGCACGGGCATATCATCGCCCGAATGGAAGGAAGTGCCCGCGAGATCCGGCTGGTCGCGAGGCCGCGGGGGCTCCCCGGCGAGGATCTCTTCGAGCTCGCGGAGACCTCCGTCCCCGACCCGGGCGACGGGCAGCTGCTCATCCGCAACGCGTACTTCTCGGTCGATCCGTACATGCGGCCGCGGATGAACGACGTCCGCTCGTACGTCGCGCCGTACACGCTCGGCGAGGCCATGACCGGCGGGGCGGTCGGGCGCGTCGCGGCGTCGCGGAATCCGCGCTTCGCCGAGGGCGACTGGGTCGTGCACGGCCTCGGCTGGCGCGAGTGGGCGCTCTCCGACGGTCACGGGATGCGGAAGCTCGATCCCGCGGGCGCACCGGTGTCGCTTGCGCTCGGCGTCCTCGGGATGCCGGGGTTCACGGCGTACTACGGGCTCTTCGAGCTGGGGAGCCCGCAGGAGGGCGAGACGGTGTTCGTCTCCGGAGCGGCGGGCGCCGTCGGGAGCGCCGCGGGTCAGATGGCGAAGATCGCGGGCTGCCGCGTGCTCGGGAGCGCCGGCTCGGCCGAGAAGATCGCCTGGCTCCGGGAGCTCGGCTTCGACGAGACGTTCAACTACCGCGAGCGGCCCGTTCGCGACGCGCTCCGTGACCTGGCCCCGGACGGGATCGACATCTACTTCGACAACGTGGGCGGCGACCACCTGGAGGCCGCGATCGGCGCGCTCCGGATCCACGGCCGGGTCGCCGCGTGCGGCTCGATCTCCCGCTACAACGACGTCGAGGCCGCGCCCGGCCCGACGAACATGTTCATGGTCGTCACGAAGCGGCTCGGCATCCACGGCTACATCATCAGCGACCACTACGACCGCTTTCCCGAGTTCCTCGCCAAGGCTCAGGAGTGGGTGCGCGACGGCCGGCTCCGCTACCGCGAGACCGTGATCGAAGGGATCGAGAACGCGCCTCGCGCCTTCCTCGACCTCTTCCGCGGCGAGAACATCGGAAAGATGCTCGTGAAGGTCGGCCCGGACGAAACCGGCTGACTTGCCGCTTCGCTGTCGGATTCTCGGACACCGGCTGCCCCGTCGGCGGCGGCCGTTCTTCCTGACCGAGCGCTTCCAGCGGTGCGAGCGCTGCGGACGTCGGATACGCCTGAAGGACCGGTAACAGACCTGTCATGTTGGCTGTACGTCAGTCCCTGGGTTGTGATAGGAAACACCTCATCGCGGGCACCCACGACAACGGTGTGGGGGGGCGGTTGCGCGCCGCAAGGCGTGGCGCCGGATTGACCCAGAAGCAACTCGCCGAGGCCCTCGGCGTGGAGCCGATCACGGTCTCACGCTGGGAGCGGGGGGTGACGTCGCCGTCCCTGCCGCGGCTTCGGCGGATCGCGGAGCTGACCGAGACGACGGTCAGCGATCTCGTCCGCACGCCGGACGCGCAGACGACGCACGCGGTCGAGCTCGCTGCGCTCAGGGAAGAGCTTGCTGAGACCCGAGAGCTCGTCGATCGGGTCGCGCAGGCGCTCGAGCGCCTAGCTCCCGCTCGATCGCCCGAAGACTCGCAGAAAGCGTGCCAAGAGTCCTGACGTCGAGCTCCATCCGCCGGCTGGCATAGACGACCAGGGAGCGGCCGGACGGCACGACGCGGACGCCCACGGTTCCGCCCGCGTAGTACACGATCGTCTCCACCTCCTCGCCGGTCGCGCGCGCCTCCTCGAAGAGCGGGCCGAAGACCGCCTGTCCGTGCGGGAGGTACTCCCAGAGTGGATGCCCGAGGAACGGCTCCATCCCGCCCGGCATCTCGTCGCCGACCTGGACGATCCGGTCGGTCTCGTCGATGACGAAGGACCAGGCGCGGCTGGTCAACCGCCGCCTCCGACGAGCCGCAGCGAGCGGCGCAGCCGCTCTCGTCCGAGTGTGTCCTCCGTGCCGGCAAGCGTCTCGGCGATCGACCGGAGCGAAGCGCGCAACCCGTCCATCGTGAGCGTGTCGATGATGCCCAGAGTCTCCCACGACGTGTGGATCCGTTCGTCCTTCGGGACGACGCGGATGTGCAGCACCCGGCCGCCGCCGAACTCCACGAGGTCCACGGCCTCGCCCGTTCGCCGCGCGTGCTCGCAGTACTGGACGAACATGGAGCGCGAGACGGGAAGGCCGTCGAGCACATGGTCGCCGGGAGTCAAGCCGCAGCCCGCCCGGAAGGCGGGGCTCATCTCGACGGCCCGGTAGTCCTCGTCGAGGACGAGGACGAGGGCTTCAGGTACCGCGACGGCCACGGCAGCTGCTGATCTTAACGTCTGTAGGCTGATTTGCATGGGTCGCTCGGTCATCGTCTCCGCCGTCAGGACGCCTTTTGGTCGCCTGGGCGGCGGGCTTGCCTCTATACCCGCGACCGAGCTCGGCGCGACCGCGATTCGCGCGGGCCTCGAGCGTGCGGGTCTCGAACCGGGCGAGGTCGAGTACGTGATCATGGGGCAGGTCCTCCAGGCCGGGGTCGGACAGGCGCCTGCGCGCCAGGCGGCCGTCGCCGCCGGGATCCCGAAGGAGGTCCCGGCCGACACGATCAACAAGGTGTGCGCGTCCTCGATCCGCGCGCTCGAGATCGCCGACCTGATGATCCGCGCCGGCGGGCACGAGCTCGTCGTCACCGGCGGGATGGAGTCGATGTCGAACGCGCCGTATCTGCTCGCGAAGGCGCGTTTCGGGTACCGGCTCGGCAACGGCGAGCTCGTCGACCACATGGTCTTCGACGGGCTGACGTCGAGCTTCGACGGGCTGCACATGGTCGAGCAGGCCTCGCTCGTCTCCCGTGAGCTCGGGATCTCGCGCGAGGACCAGGACGAGTGGGCGTACCGGTCGCACCAGCGCGCTGCTGCCGCGCAGGACGAGGGGCGGTTCGAGGACGAGCTCGTCCCCGTCGGCGACGTCACGGCGGACGAGAGCGTGCGCCGCGACACGACGCTCGAGAGGCTCGCGGGGCTGCGGCCGGTGTTCGACCCGGAGGGACCGACGACCGCGGGCAACGCGCCCGGGGTGAACGACGGTGCGTCGTGCGTCGTCGTGTGCTCGGAGGAGTTCGCCGCGCGGCGCGGCCTGGATCCGCTCGCGACGATCCTCGCGCAGGGATACGTCGCCGACGACTACGCGTACCTCGCGCGGACGCCGGCCCGAGCGGGCGAGCAGGCGCTGGCGAAGGCGGGCAAGACGATCGGCGACGTCAAGCGCGTCGAGATCAACGAGGCGTTCGCGTCGGTGGCCAAGAACTCGACGCGGATGCTGGGCGCGGACGAGGCGATCGTGAACGTCAACGGCGGCGCGGTCGCGCTGGGGCATCCGCTCGGAGCCTCCGGCGGTCGCATCGTGTCGACGATGGTGCACGAGCTCAGGCGCGAGGGCGGAGGGCTCGGGCTCGCGGCCATCTGCTCCGGAGGCGGGCAGGGGGACGCGCTCCTGATCGAGGTCTAGATGGGCTCGCATCGCTGACAAGTCCGTCGCCGTGAGCCGTCGTCTTACGTCGTTCGTCCTCGTCGCGGCCGCCTTCCTCGCGCTGGCCGGCGAGGCGTACGCGTGCACCTGCCTCGAGGGGTCGATCGACGAGCGGCTCGACGATGCCGATGCGGCGGTCGTCGGGCGTTTCGTGTCGCAGGAGACCCGCTTGCTACGAGGCGCCCGCCAGGCCCTGTTGACGTTGGAGGTCGACCAGCGGGTCAAGGGCGACGTGGAGAAGACGATCGTCGTCCGCAGCATCCCCGGGTGTGCGCCGTCGGTCGATCCGGATCGCGCCGTCGGGATGCTGCTGCAGCGCGCTCCCGACGGCGGGTGGCTCGGGAGCCTCTGCAGCCAGGTGGCGCCCGGCGAGCTCGTTGCGGCGGGCGGGGAGCCGCGGGGAACGGTGATCAAGGTCGCGATCGGGCTCGTCATCCTCGGCCTCGTCCTCGCGTGGGCGTTCCGGCGGCGAGCGCGCGGGACGCGGCCGAACCTGCCGGGCGCGCCGTCCTCGTAAGTGATCGATCCTGTCTGAGAGATACTCCGCGCGTGCGCTTCGAGCACGTCCTCGTCGTCGGAGCAGGCCAGATGGGCGGCGGCATCGCGCAGGTCGTCGCAGCCTCCGGGCGTCGCGTCTCGCTCCACGACGCTTTCCCCGGCGCGACGGAACGTGCGCTCGAAGGGATGCGCCGGAGCCTCGACAAGCTCGCCGAGAAGGGCGGCGCGCCGGCGGTCGAGGTGCTCGCGCGCGTCTCCGTCGTCGACGCGATCGTCGCGGCCGACCTGCTGATCGAGGCGGTCGTCGAGGACGCCGACGCGAAGAAGGAGGTCTTCCGGCAGGCAGACGAGACCCTGCCGCCGGAGGCGGTCCTCGCCTCGAACACGTCGTCGATCCCGATCACGTCGCTCGCGGCGGTCACGGGGCGGCCGGAGCAGGTGATCGGCATGCACTTCTTCAACCCGGTGCCCGTGCTGAAGCTCGTCGAGGTCGTGCGCGCCGTTCAGACCTCCGACGAGACCGCCGCGGCGATCTCGGAGCTCGCGGTCGAGCTCGGGAAGGTCCCCGCGGAGGCGCGCGACTTCCCCGGCTTCGTCTCGAACCGCATCCTGATGCCGTTCGTGAACGAGGCGGCGTACGCGCTCATGGAGGGCGTCGCCGAGCCTGAGGCGATCGACACGATCGCGAAGCTCGGGTTCGCGCATCCGATGGGGCCGCTCGCGCTCGCCGACCTCATCGGCCTGGACACCTGCGTCGCGATCATGGAGGTGCTCCACGACGGGCTCGGCGACCCGAAGTACGCGCCGTGCCCGCTGCTCCGCCAGTACGTCGCGGCGGGCAGGCTCGGACGCAAGAGCGGCCGCGGCTTCTACGAGTACTGAGAAAAGCGGTGGCGCAGGCGTCGGCCCGGCCTTCGGTCTCCACGACCACTGGAGGCGGGATCCGGATGTGGACGAGTCGGCGCACTCTTGTTGCGTCTTTCACCGTCGAAAGCGGACGTGTCGAGGGACTGTCCCTGATCCTTCGACTTTGCGTGCGTGAGATTTCCGCTCGTTGCGAGCGAAAGCGACCTGCGGACATGTCGTGTCGGGACAGGGCCGGCCGCAGTTCGGCAGCGCCGTATAGTCACGGGCGATGGACTTCGAGCTGACGCCCGACCAGCGCGAGATCCAGGGACTCGCGCGCGAAGTCGCGGACGCCGAGATCGCGCCGAACGCCGCCGCCTGGGATCGCGAGCATCGCTTCCCGGACGAGCTCTTCCCGCGGCTCGCCGAGCTCGGGCTCATGGGCGTCTGCGTGCCGGAGGAGTACGGCGGCGCGGGTGCCGACTTCCTCTCCTACGTCCTCGTGCTGGAGGAGCTCTCGCGGGCGGACGCCGGCGTGGGGGTGACGGTCGCGGTGCACACGAGCGCGACGACGCTCCCGATCCTCGCGTTCGGGACCGAGGAGCAGCGCGCGCGGTTCGTGCCCCCACTTGCCCGGGGAGAACAGATAGGTGCATTCGCGCTCACCGAGTCGGGCTCCGGGTCGGACGCGGGCTCGCTCAGGACGACCGCGGAGCCCGACGGGGACGGCTGGCGTCTCACGGGCTCGAAGCAGTGGATCACGAACGGGTCTCGAGCCGGGACGTTCGTCCTCTTCGCGCGCACGGATGCCGCGACCGAGGGCGCGCGAGGCGTCTCCGCCTTCGTGCTCGACGACTCGCACGTCCGCATCACCCGCGAGGAGGAGAAGCTCGGCCTCAACTCGTCGACGACCTCCGACCTCGTCCTCGAGGGCGCGCACGTCGAGCGCGACCGGCTCCTGCACGACGAGGGCCGCGGCTTCCGCGTGGCGATGGCGACGCTCGACGGAGGCCGCATCGGGATCGCGGCGCAGGCGCTCGGGATCGCGCAGGCGGCGTACGACGTCGCCCGGGCGTACGCGCTCGAGCGCGAGCAGTTCGGCAAGCGGATCGGCGACTTCCAGGCGATCCAGTGGAAGCTCGCGGACATGGCCACCGAGATCGACGCCGCCCGTCTCCTCACCTACCGCGCGGCCTGGCTGAAGCAGCAGGGCCGGCCGCACACCGCTGAGGGAGCGAAGGCCAAGCTCTTCGCGTCGGAGACCGCGCGCCGGCAGACGGCCGAGGCGATCCAGGTCCTCGGCGGCTACGGCTACACGAAGGAGTTCCCCGTCGAGCGCTACTACCGCGACGCGAAGGTGACCGAGATCTACGAGGGGACGAGCGAGATCCAGCGGCTCGTCATCGCGCGCGCGATCCTTGGCCGACAGGTCCGCGAGGAGCCGGTCCCGCAAGCCTGAGCACAGTGACGTGTCGAGGTCGTGAACGACGCCGGTCTCTCGGGCGCCGCTTTAGGCTACGCCCGTGGCCCGTGAGCGAGACGAGCCGGTTCGGCTGACGAAGATCTACACGCGCGGCGGCGACGCGGGCGAGACCTCGCTCGGAGACGGCTCGCGGGTGTCGAAGCTCGACGAGCGGATCGCTGCCTACGGTGCGACGGACGAGGTCAACGCCGCACTCGGCCTCGTCCTCGCCGCGGACGACTGCCCGGCAGACATCGCCGTCGTGCTCGGCCGCGTCCAGAACGAGCTCTTCGACCTCGGCGCCGACCTCTCCGTGCCGCTCGAGCACGAGGGCCGCCTGCGCTCGACCCAGGCGCAGGTGGACGCGCTCGAGCGCGACTGCGACCGCTTCAACGCCGACCTGCCCGAGCTCAAGAGCTTCGTCCTCCCGGCGGGAACCGAGGCCGCGGCGCGGCTGCACGTCGCGCGCACGATCTGCCGGCGGGCCGAGCGCGAGGCGATCGTCGCCGCCCGCGCGCACGACGTGAACCCGCTCGCGCTCGTCTACCTCAATCGCCTCTCCGACCTTCTCTTCATCCTCGCCCGGGCGGCGAATGCCGCCGAGGGTCGGGAGGAGCCGCTCTGGAGGCCTGGGAGCTCCTCCTAGCGTTCGCCGGCGCGTTCGTCGCCGGCTACTTCGGGTCGATGCTCGGGCTCGTGCTCGGCACGCTCCGGCTGCCGCTGATCGTCATCGCCTCGGGCAGCCCGCTCGCGGCGGCCGGGACGAACATCGCGATCTCGGCCGCGGCCGCGGGCGCCGGAGGGCTGAAGCACGCGCGAGAAGGACGCGTCGACTGGCGCGTCGTCGCCTGGACCGCGCCGCCGTCGGTCGTGGGGGCGATCGTCGGGGCGCTCGTCGCGGACGACGTCTCCGAGACACTGCTCTACGGCGTGATCTCGGCCGTGCTCGTCTGGAGCGGGGTCGACCTCGCCTTGCGCCCGATCGCGCCCCGCGCTCGCGAGCGGCTGCGCGTTCTGCGAGGAGGCGTCCTCGCGTTCTTCATCGGCGTCCTCGGCGGCGCGGTCGGCGTGATCCTCGGCACGCTGCGGATGCCCGCGCTCGTGCGCTCCGTCGGGCTCGACGTGCGCCGCGCGGCAGGGACGAACCTCGTCGTCGGCTTCCTGCTCGGGATCGCGGGCTTCGCGACGCATGCCGCGGGCGTCGGCATCGACTGGGACGTGCTCGCCGCCGGCCTCGCCGGCGCGATCCCGGGCGGCTGGCTCGGCGCGCGCGCGACCGGGCGGGTGTCGGAGAACGTCCTCCGCCTCGCGCTCGGCGCCGTCCTCGTGGTGGTCGGGGTCGCGTTCGCCGTGCAGGCGGTCGTGTAGCTACGCGACCGCCGGCCAGCGGCCGCGGAGCCAGTCGACGAGCTCCTCCGGCATGCGCGGGCTCGCGACGTAGAAGCCCTGCGCGTAGTCGCAGCCCCACGCGGTGAGGATGTTCCAGGCGTCCCTCGTCTCGACGCCCTCGGCCACGACGGAGAGGCCGAGCGAGTGCCCGATCTCGACGAGCCCGCGCACGAGCGCCGCGTCGGTGTCGCTGCGGCCGAGCCCGTGGACGAACGCGGCGTCGATCTTCAGCTCGTCGAGCGGCAGCACGCGCAGCGCGGCGAACGAGGCCGCGCGTCCGCCGTCGTCGAGCGAGAGCCGCACGCCGAGCTCGGACAGACGGCCGAGAATCTCCTCGTCGAGCTCCGATCCGGCACCCGGCCCGGCGGGCACGACCTCGAGGGTCAGCTGACCCGAGGGGACGTTCGCCGAGCGCAGGAGATCGGCCAGCCCCTCGACGAACTGCGGGTCGTCCACGAGCTTGTACGGGACGTTCACCGAGACGCCGAGATCGCTTCCGGCGTCGGCCCAGATCTGCATCGCGCGGATCGCGTCGGCGACGACGATGAAGGTGAGCTCGCGGACGAGCGGCGTCCGCTCGACGTGCGGGACGAAGTCGGCGGGCGGCAGGAGCGTGCCGGTCGGGCAGGAGCCGGCGGACGAGCGCCTCGGCGGAGCGCGGCTCGCCGGTCTGCGAGGTCGATGATGGGCTGGTAGAGGACGACGAGCTCGTCGCGCGCGAGCGCGGACTCGACGTCGCGGATGACGCCGGCGTCGACGCCGCGGCGGAGGAGCAGCGAGTCGTCGGGCGCATCCCGCTTCGTCGCGTACATCTGCCCGTCGGCGCGCGCCAGCAGCTCGCTCGGCGGTGGCGCCGTCGGTCGGGGAACACGGCCCAGCCGATGCTGCCGTCGATCTCGACCGTCGCGCCCTCGACGCGGAACGGCCGCCGGAGCGCGTGCCGCAGCCGGCCGACGAGCGCCGAGGCCTGATCGTCGTTCCCGGTTCCGAGCGAGAGGATCACGAACTCGTCGCCGCCGACGCGGGCGACGGTGTCGCTCGCCCGGACGATCGCCTCGAAGCGCCGCGCGAGGGAGCGGAGGACGGCGTCGCCGGCGCCGTGCCCTCGGACGTCGTTCACGTCCTTGAAGCCGTCGAGGTCGACGAAGATGAGCGTGAAGGGCTCTCCGGACCGCTGGCAGGTCTTGAGCGCCTGCTCGATGCGGTCTTCGAGCAGGACGCGGTTCGGGAAGCTCCGTCAGCGGGTCGCGGAGCGCCTGTGAGCGCGCGCGTCGCATGCGCCGGTCGAGCGCGACTCCGCAGGCCGCCGCCGTGCAGCCGACGATGGCGAGCGCGCCGAGCACGAGGCTGGGATCCGGCCCGCGAGCGCCGCCGCCGCGCCGCCTGCGACGAAGACGAGCGCGGCGAGAGACAGGGCCCAAGCCAGCGTCCCACTCAGTTGCCGCCTGTCTCGGATTCTCACTCCCCCGCTTGCTCCCCTGGCCTGATGCGCAGGCCATCCGCAGTCACATCCGACCGTACTCACGAAGGGTGGGTCGAGCGCCCCTACGACGGGTGATGGAAGTCCCTGGAACGAGGGATCGAGGGCTCCGAGTGCCCCGGTCGAACGGACGCCCGCGGGGTCGCCAGTCCGCCGTACGGGGGATAGGGGAGGAACGGGCACCTCGCGGGGGAATCGTGAGTCGTGGAGATCGCCGCCGGCCTCGTCGGTCTGCTCGTGGGCTTGGCCGTCGGCCCGCTCGCGGATCGGCTCGCGACGAACGCTCCGGTAGGCGCCCCGCTCCTCGCCCGCGTCCCGCTCTCGCGCCGCTTCTGGCTCGTCGCCGCGGCGACCGCGCTCCTCGGCGCTGCGTGCGGCCTCGTGTTCGGCTTCAGGCTCGAGGCCCTCGTCGGCGCGATCTTCTGCTGGGTCCTCGTGATCGTGACCCGCACCGATCTCGAGCACCGGCTCATCCCGGACCGGATCGTCCTGCCTGCGGCCGTGCTCGTGGTCGTCCTGCGCACCGTCGACGAGCCGAGCGCGGGCTGGATCCTCGCCGGCCTCGGCGCGGGGCTCGGGCTCTTCCTCCTCGTCCTCGTGTATCCGCAAGGGATGGGGATCGGCGACGTCAAGCTTGCGTTCTTCCTCGGCTGCGGCCTCGGCCTCGCGGTCGTCGTCGGGCTCTTCCTCGGCTTCATCGCCGCGGCCGTGCCCGCGATCGTGCTGCTCGTCCGCCACGGCATGGCCGCTCGCAAGCAGGCGATCCCGCTCGGACCGTTCCTCGCCCTCGGTTCCGTCGTGGCGCTCTTCGTCGGAGACGCGATCCTCGACTGGTACTGGGACCTCGGCGCGTAAGGATTAGGTTCAGCGCGTCTCGCGACTCTCAAGCGCGCCCCTCCCATAGCCGATTTCTCTCCTATGGAGGAGAGCATGTCGACGCCTGCCCGCGCGCCGGAGCAGATCGACCACGCGCTGCTCGCGGCCGGCGTGCAGAAGGCCGTCTCCGTAGCCGCGACGGCGACCGAGCCGAAGCAAGCGATCGACGCCGCCGTCGGCGCCCTCCACGACGAGATCGACGCGATCTACCCGGCGCTCTTCGTCCTCGAGCACGGCCGGCTGTGGCTCGTCGCGCAGCGCGGCTATGCGGTCGTCCCCGACGGCATCCGCGTCGAGCAGGGAATCATGGGACGAGCCGTCAGGCTCGGGAACGAGCAGTTCACGCCGGACGTGCGCGCGGACCCGGACTACCTCGGCGCGCTCCCGGGCGTGAGGGCGGAGCTGTCGATCCCGCTCCGCGTCGGCGAGGCCGTCGTCGGCGTGCTGAACTTCGAGTCCGAGCGTCCGCTCCCGGAACGCGCGGCGGAGCTCGTCCGTCCGCTCGCGACGGTCCTCGCTCCGCTTGCGGAGGCGCTTCGCGTGAGCCGCACGCTCGACCTGGCAGCGCTCGCGCGGCTGTTCGTGCATCTTGGCGGGCTGCGTGATCCCGACGAGATCGCCGGCCTCGCCGCCGCGTCGCTCTCGCGGGTGCTGCCGATCGACATGAGCCAGGTCGTCGTCTGGAACGACCGCGGGGTGCCCGTCGAGCTCGCGTCCTGGCGCTCGGACGACGGCGAGCGACGGCCCCTCTCGGAGACCGAGCTCGGCGCGGCCCGCGAGCTCGTCGATCCGAACGTCGTCTGTCAGCTCCTCGACATGGGCGGGACGCCGGGCGCGGGACGGCGGCTCGGCTCGCTCGTCTGGCTCCCGCTCCGGACGAGGGGGACCGAGCTCGGGGCGCTCGTGGCGGCGGTCCGACCCGACGAGGGAGTGGATCCCGTCCAGCTCGACACGGCTGCGGTGCTCGCGGCCCACGTGGCGGCGAGCCTCGACACCGCTGCGGCCCTTCAGCTCGAGCGCCGGAGCGCGGTCACGGACTCGCTCACGGGGATCCTCAACCGCCGAGGGCTCGAGCAGGAGCTCGAGCGCGAGCTCGCCGTCGCGCAGGAGATGCGCAAGCCGCTGAGCGTGCTCGTCATCGACTGCGACGACTTCAAGGAGATCAACGACCGTGCCGGGCACGAGTTCGGTGACACGCTCCTGCACGAGATCGGGCGCGTGCTGGTGCGGGCGTTGCCCACGGGCGCCGAAGCAGCCCGGCTCGGCGGCGACGAGTTCGTCGTCATGCTCCCTGGAGCAGACACCGACCTCGCCGCCGCACTCGGATCGAGGCTGCGGGAGGTGCTCGCGGACGGCCTTACCGACGCGGGCTTCCCCCTCCGCGTGAGCGCCGGCATCTCGACGTACCCGTTCGACGGCGCGTCGTCCTCCACGCTCCTCCGGGCCGCCGACCAGGCGCTGTACGCGGCGAAGAACGCGGGCAAGGACCGGATGGCGTCGTTCTCGGACATCGCTCGCCCGGACCCGCTGACGCAGACCGCGGATGCCAGCGAGAGTCGGCGTCGCCCGCGCGGCGAGGGCTCTGCGCTCGCCGACGTCGTCTCGGCCGCTCTCGCGATCGACGCCGAGACGACCCCCGACGGCGTCTGCTCCCGGCTCTGCAAGTGGCTCGTCTTCGTCGTCGGCGCGACTGCGTGCTCCGCGTCCCGCCTCGTCGGCGACCTCGTCATCGACTCCACGAAGCACTCCCTGCGCGAGGTCTCCCTCGGAGACGAGGCCTCCTACCGGCTCTCGGACTTCCCCGTCACCGCCGAGACGCTCGAGACCGGCGAGCCGAGAGCCGTGTCGTTCCTCGACGGCGACGTCGACCCGGCCGAGGCCTTCATCCTGCGCGAGCTCGGCATGAACGCGGTGCTGCTCCTCCCGCTGCACGTCGGCGGGAAGCCGTGGGGGCTCGTCGAGCTGTACGAGATGCGGCTACGCCGCTTCACCGACGACGATCTCGTCGTCGCGCGCTTCCTCGTCGCGCAGGCCGAGCGCCGCCTCGCCGCGCTCGGCGCCGAGACCGCGCCGTTCGGCAGCCAGCCGGTCTACGAGCTGCCGCCGGAAGACCGGCCGCGCGGCCCCCGCACGAGATAGGCGCAGCGGCGCGAGTCGCCGGGAAGCGGCGACGGGCCGATTCGCGAGACGATGTACTCGCCGTCGTCCTGCGTGAACGGCGACCCTGGACCGAGCCCCGCCCCGCCGATCTCGACGAGCCTGTAGCGCTCGCCCGGGACGAACGCGAGCTCGACGTCCCGGTCGGGTGAGGGCACACCGCTCAAAACGGGGGCCGAGCCCCGTTCGCGCTCCTCGAGCTCGGCCTCCTTCTCGGCGAGCGCGCGCTCCCGTTGCTCCACTGACGCGCGCCTGAGCTCGACGGCGCCGACCTCGCTCCGTCGCCTGGTGAGCTCGTTTTCGGCGTCCTGGAGACGCTCCTCGCGCGCGGTCAGCTCGCGTATCAGCTCGGCGAGCTCCGACTCGCGCGAGTCGAGGTCGCTCGTCCCGACGCGCACGAGCCGCTCGAGCGACGCCCGCGAGTCCCGGAGGAGGCTCTCGCGGCGCTCGAGGTCGGCGATCGCGTTCTCGAGCGCGACGGCCTGTTCCTCCAGCTCGCGCCGCCGTTCGTCGAGGAGCCCCTCGAGCTGGTCTTCGGAAGGAGAGCCGCCCAGGACCTTGCGCATCGCCGTCGGCAGCCTAGCGGGACGACATCCCGGAGCTGGCAGGACGGTCTCGAGCCGGAGGGCGAGTTCCGCCACGATTCGCCGGCAGGCCGATCCTCAGCCGTCGATTCGGGTCAACCCGCCGGCTGGTGCGAATTCGCCGAACGATCAGTCTCTCCTGCCCGAATGGGGGTTTCGGGCAACCCTGCCAGACCCGATAACTAGGGCATGGATCCACTGGGTGCACGTCTGCTTGCGGCTCGCATCAGGGCGGGCGTGTCTGTCGGCACGAGGATCGAGCTCGTCAGCGACGACATGGCGTCAGGAGTCACCCAGGGCGATCGCGGCGTCGTCGACGGAATCGACGACTTCGGCAACGTCAGCGTGGTCCTGGACCGCGGCAGCGTCGTCCAGATCGACCCCGACCACACCCCGTTCCGCCCGCTCGCCGCCTAGCCTTTCCAAAGCCACACGTCGGCCTTACAACCGGCTAACGGGGCGGTCGTACGCTGAATGCTGACATGAGACGCCTACTCCTGGGCGGTGTGTTCGTCGCTCTTTTCGCCGCCTCCGCAGGCGGGGCAGTGACGAAGGCGACGCCGTTCCCGGAAACCGAGTCTTGGGCGGATGCGCGACACGGGTGGGCGCCGGACCATGGTTACGGCGTGTGCTCGCGGGCGTGGGAGGCCGACGGCGACTCACACCTGTGCTCGACGGAGAACAGGGGGCGAACGTGGCGCATGATCTTCGTCGGAGGCAACTCCATCTGGGATGCCGAGCGCACGTCGGTGCAGGCGGGGATCGTGAGCACGGGCGCGTACGGTCACTACGAGTACTGGACTCGCGACAACGGAAAGCACTGGTACCAGGCGGCGCTTGACGGCGTCGACGCCTCGACCGTCCCCCGGTTCGCGGGCGGTGGCGACCGGCTCTACTACGGGGTACGCGATCGCGTCTACCAGCTGACACCGTGGCCGCCTCAGGCACCGACGTGCACGCGCGGCTGGGCGCTCTCGATTGTCGAAGAGGAGGCGCATCCGGCCGGCAACGTCTGCCTGGATCCGCCGGTGGACACGGGCGCGCGCTCACGGCTGGTCGCTTCGGTCGACGGCGATCTGCTCCAGCTCGCTCGGGTACCGGATGGGTTCTTCGCCCTCTTCCTGCCGCGATCGAGTGACGCGCAGCTGGCGACGGTTGTGCGCCGCGCGGACGCAAGCATGATCCGCAACCTTCCAGCAGCGAGCTTCCCCGGTGGAACGCTCGGTGGCGACCTTCGGCTCGCAATCGAGTGGCCGTCGATCACCATCGTCGGCTTGTATCGGACCAAGGAGCCGGACTACGTGGAGAGTCAGGAGGTCGTGTGGCGCTCGACCGACGGCGGTGCGACCTGGAGAGTGCGCCAACGGAGGGGCTGGACACTGGAACGCGGTAGCCCGACGGCGCGCTCAGGCCCGGCGGCGGGCGTCGTCGGCAACGAGATCGTCCTCGTCGGAGGCTATGTCCCGGCTCGGGGAGAAGATGGCGGGCCATACCGAGCCTCTCGGCGGGTGGACGCATATCGGCCGTCCGCCGACAGCTGGCGGAGCCTGCGCGGTCTTCCTGCTGCGCGCGCGCGTGCAGCGGGAGCGTCGACGGGTAGGGCGCTCTACGTCGTCGGCGGCCTCGACCAGGCGGGGAGGCTTAGGCGCGAGGCGTTCGTGTTTCGCGCCGGCCGCTGGCACCAGCTCCCCTCTGCACCGGAAGCTAGGGCGGCCGCTGGGGCCGCGATCGTCGCGGGCAAGCTCTACGTCGTCGGTGGGTATGCACACGGAGGCCTCGTCCGCCGGATGCTCGTGCTCGACCTCCGAACCAAGCGCTGGTCCCTGGCGACGGGGCCTCGCCCCCGCAGACACCTGGGAGTCGCGGCCGTTCGGGGCCGGATCGTCGCTCTCGGCGGTAGCGGCCCCGGTCCGGGCGAGAGCATGGCGCTCGTCGAGAGCTGGCGACCCGGCGAGCACCGCTGGCGGCGCTTGCCGCCGCTTCCTTCTCGTCGCATCGGCGTGACCGCGGTTGCACACGACGGCCGGGTCCTCAGCGTGGGAGGAAGTGACCACACGTACGCCGAGCCTCTCGTGTCCGTCGCGGCTCTCGACCTCGACAGCAGGCGGTGGGAAGCGCTTCCCGGTCTGGGCACCCCTCGTCGCAGCCCCTCGGTCGCCGTGGTGGCCGGCAGTCTCTACGCCCTTTGGGGCGGGGGCTCATGGTTCGACCCGGATCACGTGTCGACCGCGAACGAGTCGCTGTTCCTAGGCGACTGAGCGGCCTGACCACAGGCCGGAGTTGGCGCGAAGGCCTCGGGCTTGCTGAAGGAAGCGGCTCGCGGGGGGAACCATGGATTCCCCGCGCGCTACAAAGGCTCCCAGCGCGGCAGCGTCAGCTTGAGGGTCGTCGGGCCGCCGGGGGTGCTCTGGAGCTCGAAGGTGCCGCCGGCCATGCGGACGCGCTCGGCGATGCCGACGAGGCCGAGCCGCCCGCGCTCCGCCGCTTTCGCGAGCGCGCGCTCGACCTCGAACCCCATCCCGTCGTCGGTGACCTGCACCTCGATCGCGCTCCGCCGCGCGCGGATCCGCACGGTGACGGACGTCGCGGCGGCGTGCTCGCGGACGTTGGCGAGCGCCTCCTGGATCGTGCGGAAGACCGTGATCCGCTGGCCGGACGAGAGCGAGTCCGGGTCCCCGCGGATCTCGAGCGCCGCGGCGACACCGGTGCGCTCGGTGAACGTGTCCACCTCGCGGTGGAGGATCTCTCCGAGCGGTCGCGAGATGACGCTCTTCGTCTCGAGCGAGTGCGCGAGCTCCCGCAGCTCCCGGTCGACCTCGACGAGCCGTAGCGTGAGGTCGTCGAAGCGTCCGTAGGCCTGCTCGCGGTACCCGTCGAGCACGAACGGGTACACCTGCTGCTGGAGCAGCCTGACATCGGCGGCGAGGGCCAGCACGTTCTGGATCGGCCCGTCGTGCAGATCGAAGCCGAGCCGCATCAGGCGCCGTTCCGCCGAGCCGACGAGCGTGCGCTCGCGCTCGGTCGAGTACTCGAGCAGCTGCACGCGCTCCACGACCGGAGTGAGGGCGGACGCCGCCTCCGCGAGGAAAGCGTCGGCGATGTCGGGGTCGACCGCACCGACGCGCCCGACGACCGCCGCGTACGGCTGGCCGAAGCGGTCGACCGCGGCGGACCTGAGCGTCGCGCCGCCGAGGAGCGAGAGGCGGGAGCGCCCGCGGAGCACGGCCTTGGCCTCCGCGCGCACGCGCCGGCTCGGGTCGCCGACGCCCCCGACGGAGAGGAGGCACTCGAGGCCGCCGGCCGTCCGGCGCCAGAGCGAGACCTCGGAGAGCACATCCAGTCCGAGCATGAGGCTGAGCTGGATCTCCGCGGCGAGGAGCGGCGGAAGCTCGAGGAGCCGCGGGTTGGCGACGGACCGGCTGAAGAGGACGATGCGGGCGGCGGAGAGGGGGAGAGCGCATGCCTCGGCGACGGCGGCCGCGGCGCCTCGGACGTCGGCCTCGTCGAGCTCGAGCGCGGACGCCAGCTCGACGACCGCCGCGGACGCGTACCAGGCTGAAGCGAGATCGTCTCCGACGTCCCGCTGTCCGGCTCCCTCGCGGACGAGGCGGGCCCGCCGGAGGGTTGCCTCGAGCGCGGGGCGCACTTCCTCGGAGCAGCCTTCGAGGAAGTAGGAATGGAGCCGCTCGAGCCGCTCTCCGGCCTCCGCGCGCCCAGGGCGCTCGCTCGCGACGCCGCCGCCGAGGGGCAGCGCCGGCCCGGAGCCGATCTCCCTGCCTGCGTCGGTGGTCATCGCCCTCGTCCCTCTGCGTGCAACCCCTCGCCCGCCTCTCGTCTCGACTATCCGTCCGCGTACCCCGGAGCCGCGGCCGGCAGTCGCTCCGCCAGGACGCGCTCCACGTCGTGCAAAAGCTCCTCGGTCTCGTTCCAGCGGTCGAAGACGCGCGTGCCGCTGGGGCTTCGCCCACCCGTGTCTGCCGCCACGACCACTGCCAGCTCCGGCCTCTGGGCGTGCAGCCGGTTGACCGTGCGCAGCGCCGACGCGACGTCGCCGCCGCCGTCGAGCACGACCACGTCGGCCTCCATGTCTCCGATCCCGTCGGCGATGCGGTCGGGGGCGGACAGCTCCTCGACCTCGAGATCCCGACCCTCGAAGAGGAAGCGCGCGAGCTTCACGAAGCGCGGGTCGCGACTCGCGACGAGGATACGTGCACGAGGCTCGGGCGCGTCGTCCCACATCGACCCGGTCGTGTCCGCGCGCGCGTCGGACATGCTGCGCGACGCCCACGCCACCCGGTCTCCGACCTCGAGCCCGCGCCGGTCGCATTCTCCCGCGGCCAGCTCGACGACCTCACGCGCGCCCCGGCACGACGCGGTGCGCCACGGCCGCACGTTCCGCTCGATCGCGATCACGACCTGGTCGGAGTCGAGGAACACGACGTCGATCGGAAAGTGCATGAAGTGCGTGTGAATGGCGAACGCGGGCCGCAGCACCATGCCCTGCCCCGGGTTCAGGCGACGACGGCCGAGGAGGCCGCGCATACGGCGGTGAACCCGGTCGGCCACGACACAACGCTCGCACACGATCCGACCGTCTTCCCGGCGGAGCGTCAGCGTGCCCATGGCCTACAGAACTTCGGAGATGTGAATCAGGGCCGGAACCAAGAGGACGATCATGATGGCAGGGAAGATGAGAAAGACAAGCGGGAACAGCAGCTTGATCGGCATCTTCTGTGCCTTCTCCTCCACGGTGGCCTTGCGTCGCTTTCGCATCTCGAGGGCGACGTTCCGCATCGTCGTCGCGATCGAGACACCGAGCTTCTCGCCCTGAATCAAGGCGCGGACGAAGATCCGCATGTTCGGGCAGTCCGCACGGCGCCCGAGGCTCTCGATCGCCTCGAACACGGACAGGCCCATTCGCTGCTCCTGAAGCGTGAGTCGCAGCTCCTGCCCGAGCGGGTCGCCCAGGCCGTCGGACGCCACCCGCATCGACGCGAGGATGCCGAGACCGGCCTCGATCGTCACGACGAGCAGATCGATCATGTCCGGCATCTGCTTGTCGATCTTGTCGAAGCGCTGCCGCATCCTCCGGTCGACGTACGCCATTGGGCCGAACCACCCGAACACCCCGGCGGCGAGCGCGGCGACGAGGGTGATGATCGCCGAGGCCCCCATGAGGGGAGCCAGCCAGAGGGTGATGATGGCGAAGCCGGCCGCGAGCATGACCTGGTAGCCGAGGAGCTTCCGCGGGCTCGTCCCGTACATCCCCGCGGCGACGAGCTTCTGGCGGACCTCGTTCTCGCTGAACCGGGCGAGCCTGCGCGCGGCGATGTCGCCGAGGCGGCCTGCGATGGAGTCGAGCGGCCGGCGCCCTGGCGCGTCGACCTCCGAGCCGCCCGCGGCCTCCGCGACGTACCCGTAGGTCCCGATCTGGTCGAGCGTCCCGGCGCCAGGAGCTCGGCGGAGGTTGAAGATGAGAATCGTGACGCCCGCCCCGAGGAGGAGGACGCCTGCGACTGCGATGAGTTCCAGACCCATGTCTACCTCAGACCTCGATCTCGACGATCTTCTTGATTGCGAACCAGCCGCCGATCAGCATCACGAACCAGGCGCCGAGCGCGAAGCGCCCGGGGCCTGTGGTCCAGAGCGGCTCGAGCCAGACCCGGTTGACGGAGAAGAAGAACAGCAGAAGCACGACCGGGATTGCCGTGAGGATGTAGCGGGCGATCCGGCCCTGCGCAGTCAGGACGCGCACCAGGCGCCGGAGCTCCATGCGGCCACGGATGTTCTCGACGACCCGGTCCAGAACCTCGGCAGTGTTGCCGCCCGCCTCGCGCCCGAGACGGGTCACGATCGCGACCTGCTCGATGTCGAGGTTGTCCATCCGGCGCGCCATGACCATCAGGGCGTCGTCGAGCGGGACGCCGAGCTGCTCGTCCTGGAGGACGCGGCGGAACTCGGACTTGGACGGCTCGGTGGCGCCGTCGACCATGACGCCCATCGCGCCGATGAGGCTGTGCCCCGCGCGGAGCGCGCCGGCAAGCACCTCGAGGTTGTCCGGCAGCTCCTCGGCGAACGCGGAGCGGATCTTGTTGATCCGCCGACGCACCACTGCACGTGTCACGAACGGCGCGATCAAGCCCGCGACGAGACCGAGCAGCGACTGGAAGATGACGGCGACCATGATCGACGTGACGACGCCTGCGACCACGGTCCAGCCCGCGATGGTCACGGCGGTGGCCGAGAAGCCGGCGAGCTCGACGTCGCGCTCGAACGACTGCCACCAGCGATGCCCCTCGACCCGGCGCTGGGCGCGCTCCGCGAGCATGCTGGCGACTTCGGCGCGCCGTTGTCGTGACTCGTCCTCGGAGGGGACGCTCACGTACTGCGCCATACGCCTGCGGACGGAGCGATTCCGGACGTCCAGGCCGGTGAGGATCGCGAAGACGAGCAGCGCGAGCACCGAGATGACCACGAACACCATCAGGAACGGCGAGGTGATCGTCTCGTCGACCCAGCTCTCGTCGAACGTGCCGCGCTCCCTGAAGTCGATGTGCGGCGTCGTGTACGACACGGTATCCGACCCGACGCCCCGGACGTTCGCGAGCACGGTCGCCTTGGTGTCCGGCGGGAGCAGCGATCGATACGTCACGAGGTACTCGTTCGAGAGCCGGGTGCCGATGTCCGCGAAGACGTCTGCAAGCTCCTCCGGAGTCGCCGTCTCGACGTACCTGCCGCCCGTGCTCGGACCGATGGCGTTCAGCGTCCCGGGGTCGTACTGCGGTGAGCTCAGGCCGACCGACATGACGCGCACGTTCGCCGTGTCGAGCGCTTCCAAGGCCGCGGCCAGGTCCGCGTCACTGCCGACATCGTTTCCGTCCGAGAGCAGTACGACGGTGGCGCGGCGCAGCCCCTGGTCGACCGCCATCTCGGACGCGAGGACGAGCGAGTCGTAGATCGTGGTGCCGATGGCGAGCTCGGGCGCGGTCGCGACGGCGTCCGTGAGGGTTGCGTCGTCGGTCGTGAAACCGGTGAGCTCCTCCTGGTCGGAGTTGAAGGCGACGATCGCAACGGGCATCTCCTTCGGGCGCCGCTCGATGAACGCGCGCGCGGCGTCCATCGCGCCCTCGATCGGCTCGCCCCGCATGCTCTCCGACGCGTCGATGAGCAGGATCACACCGCTCGTCGAGCTCGGCGACTCGACGGCGATCTGGCCCGCGGGCGGCGCGCCGTTCTCGGTGATGGTCACGTCCTCCGCGCTCAGCGTGGTCGCGGTAGGAAGCTGAAGCTGGTACACGCGATCCGGGAACGCCGAGTCGGGCGCTTCTCGGAGCGTCACGTCGCCGGACTGCCCGAGCGAGAGCGCGGGCAGCGCGAGCGCGAGGGCGAGTGCGAGACCCGCTGCCTTGGTGAGCCGGGCGAACGTCATGCGGTTGCGCCCCGCCGCTCGTCGAGCGAGGAGATCCGCTCGCCGAACATGCTCTGCGGAAGCGCGACCCCGCGCTTCTTGAACTTCTCGAGGAAGACTGGTCGCAGGCCGGTGGGGCGGAGGGCGCCCGTGATGGTCCGGTCTGGTGCGACCGACTGGATCTCGAACTCGAAGATGTCCTGGAGCTGGATGACGTCCGACTCCATGCGAAGCACCTCGGTGACCTGGACGACGCGGCGCGAGCCGTCCTCGAGGCGGTCGATGTGGACGAGAAGGTCGAGCGCCGACGACACGTGCTGCCGGATCGCCCGCAGGGGAAGGTCGTAGCCCGCCATCATCACCATCGTCTCGATGCGGTGCAGGCCGTCGCGCGGCGAGTTCGAGTGCACCGTCGACAGCGAGCCGTCATGGCCGGTGTTCATCGCCTGGAGCATGTCGAGCGCCTCGGCGCCGCGGACCTCGCCGACGATGATGCGGTCGGGCCGCATGCGCAGCGAGTTCCGGACGAGGTCGCGAATCGGGATGTGCCCCTCGCCCTCGATGTTCGGCGGGCGCGCCTCGAGACGGAGGACGTGGCGCTGGTGGAGCTGGAGCTCGGCTGCGTCCTCGATCGTGACGATGCGCTCGTTGTTCGGGATCGACGCGGTGAGCGCATTCAGGAGCGTCGTCTTCCCCGAGCCCGTGCCGCCGGAGATCAGGCAGTTCAGCTGCGCCTCGATGCAGCGCGAGAGGAACTCCACCGACTCCTCGGACAGCGAGCCGATGTTGATCATGTCCTCCATCGTCAGGCGCCGCTTCGAGAACTTCCGGATCGTCATCAGCGGGCCCGAGAGCGAGAGCGGGGGGATGATCGCGTTGACGCGGCTGCCGTCTGGGAGGCGCGCGTCGACCATCGGGGAGGCCTCGTCGATGCGGCGGCCCACCTGGGACACGATCTTGTTGATGATGCGGCGAAGGTGCGACTCGTCCGTGAAGCGGACCGTCGTCTCGTAGAGCTTCCCGCCCCGCTCGATCCAGACGTCGTCGGCGCCGTTGCACATGATCTCGGTGATCGAGTCGTCGGCGATGAGGCGCTCGAGCGGCCCGTATCCGAGGATGTCGTCGAGGATCTCTGCCGTCAGCCGCTCGCGGTCTTCACGAGCGAGCCCGGCCTCGTCGTTCAGGTGCCGCCGGATGTCTGCCGTAACGCGATTGCGAAGCTCGTTCGGGTCGATCGCGATGTTGAAGAGCTGCGGTCCGAGCTCGCTGATCACCGCCATGTGGACGCGGTTCTTCAGATCGGCGAACGGCTCCTGCTGCTGCGCCGGGCTGCGGCCTGTGCTGATGCGCTCGTGGAGTTCCATCGTTGTCTATGCCTTCCTTCCGAAGAGCCGGCGCTTCGAGGACGAGCGGGTCGAGGACGCCGCAGCGACCGCCACGGGCTCCCCGCCGGGACCGGGCTCCGAGAGGAGCTCGGCAAGCTGCCCGTAGGCCTCTGCGGGCTCGGACTGTGGTCTCGCGATCACGATCGGGATGCCCTCGTTCACGGTTCGCGGGATCTCGCGATCCGACGGGATCAGGACGTCGGGGGCGCGTCCGAGGACCGCCTCGACATCGGATTGGCTGATGCCGACACGACTGTGCGCGCGGTTCAGGAGCAGGTACACGCGGTCGGGGTCGTACTTCATCAGCTCGAGCGTCTCGAGCCCGAGCTTCGTGTTCTTGAGAGAGAGAGAGTCGAGCATTCCGACCATGACGACGTCGGTGGAGCTGTCGATGGACGTGATGACCTCGGCCGTGAAGCCCGGGGGCGTGTCCACGACGACCCAGTCGAACGTGCTCCTGAGAATCGCGTACACCTCGCGCAGGAGCTCGGCGCCGACGGCGCTGGCCTGGTCGGGCCGGCGCGGGGCGATGAGCGTGCGGACCCCCGAGCTGTGCGTCGCGAGGAAGGCGTCCAGCTTGTCGTAGTCGAGCGCGCCCGGGGACTGGGCGAGGTCGTACACGGTTCGCTCCGGCGGCAGCCCGAGGCACAGCGCGACGTCCCCGAACTGGAGGTCGAGGTCGACGAGCGCGACCCGCTGTCCGCGCTGCGCGAGCGACACGGCGAGGTTCGTCGCCGTGAGCGTCTTGCCCGTCCCGCCCTTGGGCCCGAGCACGCACACGAGCCGGGACGTCTCGGCCGAGACCGGTGTGTCCGCACCCTGCTTCCGTGCGATCAGCTTCTGGATCTCGAAGCGGACCTGGTCGCGCGTCGCGGGGAGCATGACGATGTCGTCAGCTCCCGCCTCGAACGCCCGCCGCAGGAAGCCGTTCGGCGACCCGTGCCCGAGCACCATGACGTGCAGGTCCGGGTTGTGCTTCGCGACCGCCTCGAGCAGCAGGAGGGCGCGGTCCGAGTACCCGGCGCAAGCCACGAGCAGGACGTCGACCTGAGTGTCCGACAACGAGCGGATCGTGTCGTCGGCGGTCGTCGCGACGGCGACGATGTTGAACTCCGGATCGTCCGGCAGGGACTCCTGCACCTGCTCGGCGTCGACGCCGGGCTCGATGGCCAGGAGGGCTTTGACTGGGCGGCTCGGCAACGTCAGCCCCTCAGCGTGCGCGCCTGGTCGTCAGGTTGTCGGCGGTCGCCGTCACGTTGGCCGTCGGCTTGGCGCCGGCTGCCGGCCGGAGGACGAACCAGAGCCGGGTGTTGTCCGCGGCAAAGGCGAACTTCGGTGCGTCCCTGGTCTCGACGCGGAGCACGAGGTTCGCGCTCGTAGGCCCAGGCACGGCGAGCACTTTCACATTCGGACGGAAGAGCTCGATCTGCGGTTCGCCGGTGCCCTCACGGGTCGACTGGAAGTAGATGTCGACATCGTCACCTGCCTTGAGCTGTCCGAGGCTCCCGTGGACCAGATCGATGCTGATCGAGATGCCGCGCTGGGTGCCCGTGATCTGCGAGTCGATGGTCGTCGTCTCGCTCGCGGCGAAGTCGGCTGCGGTGAGCTGCTTGCCCGGCAGGAGCTCGACGGCGGCCGCGCGTCCCTGCAGGTAGTGTCGGATCCGCGATCGCCCCTTCGATGACCTCCTTCTGCGGGATCGTCGTCGACACGTACATCCTCTCGCTCGCGACGATGTGGCCGGGAGTCCCGGCCGGGATCACTCTGTTGGCGACGAGCACCGGCGTCGGCGCCGCGGCACTGCTCACGCGAGAGCGATAGCGGTCGAGGTACACGATGAGGAGGATCGTCGCGAGCACGATTGCGCCCAGCCCGAGCGCGATCGCCCACCCGCGGGACGAGACCCTTCCAGAAACCTTCGTAGAAAACGTATTGGACATGACTTCCTCTCTCGGTGGCGCTTACGACGGGTTACTTCGGCAGGTGCTCACAATTACATGAGACTCGGTTGGCGCAGTTCTGGCGCCCCCGATGAAACTCGCAACGTGCGGAAGGAACCGCTCGCGCGTGGCCTACGGCGTGCATTGGTTGATCCCCTGGGCATTGAGCACGGCCGGCGACTGCTCGATGCGCATGGTCGCCTTGCCGCGAAGCTTGATGCCGCTCTCACGCGGGCGCGCGCGTGCGCCCGCAGCTGCCTCGGCTGACGCGGATCCGGGTACCCACGACGAGCGCATGCGGGTCTTATCGGCGCATGTTCGCTTCAACGTGAGTCCCCATTTCTGCCCGATCCCCGACTCGGACGCATATTCCCTCTCATTGTGCCCCTCTGTTCGGATTTCCGAAAGGGTCGAACCCTTGAAATACGTGCGCCGGCCCGGTCGAGGGGGTAACCGGGCCGGCGCACTTCCCGTTGCCGGGTCTTGTTACGGCCGAGCCGTCACAAGCGGCCGGCCGCGGTTCTTACGGCAGCGGGCCCGGGCTCTCGACGCTCGAGCCGGTCTCGCTGAACAGGTCGTCGATCTTGCCGGCCAGGAAGAGCATTGCGACGATCAGGAGAATCGCGATCGAAGCGATGATCAGGCCGTACTCGACCAGACCCTGACCCTCTTGCCGGTGGCGAAGCGAGTACAGAGTCGTCTGAACGCGCACCTGTGCGCGCAGCAGGATGTCACTCATTGCGAGGGACCTCCCTCTCTTGGAGTTCGAGGCGCGCACGGCGCCGTTGATGTGAGAAGTGTCCATGTGGACGCCACTCAGGGTGTCGCCAGCGGCCCTCGAGCGCAACTGGCCGTCCGGGCGGTTGTGGCTAGCCGAACGTCGGATCGGCGCGCGCCTGAAACC
This sequence comes from uncultured Actinomycetes bacterium, assembly GCA_963716605.1. Taxonomy (GTDB): domain Bacteria; phylum Actinomycetota; class Thermoleophilia; order Gaiellales; family Gaiellaceae; genus GMQP-bins7. The sequence goes on from CAVQTO010000002.1 coordinate 1,294,778, forward strand.
GTCCGCCGCGAGAGGGAAAATGAAAAGCGCCGGCCCGGTCGAGGGGGGACCGGGCCGGCGCTTCTCATTGCCGGTGTGGCACTCGGCCGGGCTCCTAGGAGCCCGGCCGCGTTTGCTACGGCAGCGGGCCCGGGCTCTCGACGCTCGAGCCGGTCTCGCTGAACAGGTCGTCGATCTTGCCGGCCAGGAAGAGCATTGCGACGATCAGGAGAATCGCGATCGAAGCGATGATCAGGCCGTACTCGACGAGACCCTGACCCTCTTGCCGGTGGCGAAGCGAGTACAGAGTCGTCTGAACGCGCACCTGTGCGCGAAGCAGGATGTCACTCATTTCCGAGGGACCTCCCTCTCGGGTACGTGGCGTCGGCCGACGCCTTGGACTGTTGTTCACCCTGGAGTTCATGGGGCCTTCTTAGGGTCGGCAGACCCGCTCCCCTTCGCAACTGGCCGACGGATCGGTTGGGGACCAGACCATGCTGCCCCAGGTTGGGTGATAGGCCGGACGGAGGGTCTGGACCGTGCTGTCTGGGCGTCACGGCAGGCTTCGACCTTCGGCTCGTGCGGACCCGACGCCGCCGTGCCACAGTGAGGTGCTGATGTCTTCGACCAAGAACGGGCGACTCGACGTGGAGCGGCTGGCGGCAGTGCTCTCCGGCGTCGCGGTCGTCGCGCTGCTGTTCGTTCCCCTGCAGAAGTTCGCCTGGGCGGCGCGGGACGACATCCTCGCGTACGACTTCAAGCAGGCCTTCCTCCCGGCGGCGGAGGCACTGCTCGATGGCCGGTCGCCCTATCCCGAGCTCGGCTACCCGCCGCTCGTCGCGTTTCTGTCGGTCCCGTTCGTGCTCGCCCCCGCGACCGAGATCCTCGTGACCGTCGCGGTCGCCGCGTGCGTGCCCGCCTCGCTCTGGCTGCTCGGAGTCCGCGACTGGCGCTGCTACGTCGCGGCGTTCCTCTGGATCTCGGTCTTCAACGCCGTGCAGACGGCCAACGTCACGCTGCCGATCCTGCTCGCCGCGAGCGTCTGCTGGCGGTGGCGGGACCGCACGGCGGTCACGTCCGTCGCGGGCGGCCTCGCCGTCGCCGTGAAGATCATCGCCTGGCCGCTTGCGTTCTGGCTGGCCTTCACGCGGCGCCTGAGAGCGGCGGCCGGCGTCCTCGTCGTCGCGGTCGTCGTGACGATGGGGCTATGGGCGACGCTTGGCTTCTCCGGCCTCGTCGGGTATCCCCGCGGCCTCGACCGCCTCGAGGGTGCGCAGAGCGACCGCGGGTACACGCTGCAGGCGCTCATGGACGACGCAGGGGTCGCCGAAGTCTTCGGTTCGCTCAGCGCCGTGGGCTGCCTCTTGCTCGCGCTGCTCGGAGTCGCGCTGTACGCACGCCGGGGCGACGACGCCCGGTCGTTCGCGTGCGCCGCGGTGGCGGTGATCGTCGCGTCGCCGATCATCTGGCTGCACTCCTACACGCTGCTGCTCGCGCCCGTCGCCCTGCTCCGGCCTCGGCTCTCGGCGGTCTGGTTCCTGCCGGCGGTGCTCGCGCTCGTCTCGCCGGGCACGGGGAACGGCGCGCCGTGGCAGACCGTCGCGACCATCGGCGTCGCAGCGCTCGTCGTGGTGCTGGTGTTGCTGCCGGCTGACTGGGTGCCCCGCCGGCTCGGGGTGCACCGCAGCTCGAGGCCGGCCGGCTTGGAGCGGTCGTGATGCGCGAGCGCTTCGGACGCCCGCTCGTCGTCGTCGGCTCGATCGCCCTGTTCGCGGTGATCCCGCTCTTCGCCGTCGGCTACGTCGTCGTCGACCTCGCGTCGGGCGAGGCGGGCTGGCCCTTCCGCATCGCCTTCCTGAATGCGGCCGAGGCCGTGCTGAACGGCGAGAGCCCGTATCCGGTCGAGGGCGACGCCTCCATCCTCGAAGGCACCGCGTACGTCTATCCCCCCGTCGTCGCCCAGGTGCTCATCCCCTTCACGTTCCTGCCCGAGGCGGTGGCCGTGGTGGGGTTCGCGCTCGTCCTCGTCGCCGCCGTCTTCGCGACCCTCGCCCTGCTCGATGTCCGCGACTGGCGCTGCTACGGCCTCGCCCTGCTCTGGCCTCCTGTGCTCTCCGCGGTGCACGTCGAGAACGTCACGATCCTGATGGGGCTTGCCGCGGCCCTCGTCTGGCGCTTCCGCGACCGGCCGGCCGGAGGTCTTGCGCTCGGCGCGTCGATCGCGGTGAAGCCTCTCCTGTGGCCCCTCGGCGCGTGGCTCCTCGCGAGGAGGTCGTACCGCGTCCTCGTGTGGTCGGCGGTGACCGCGGCCTCGATCCTCCTCGTGTCATGGGCCGCGATCGGGTTCACGGGCCTGCTCGAGTACGAGTCGCTGCTTCGCGAGCTCGGCGACCGCATGGACGAGTACGGGTACTCGGTCTACGCGATCGCGCACGATCAAGGCGCGAGCGACATGCTCGCCAAGGGGCTCTGGCTCGCGGTCGCGCTCGGGGTGCTCGCCGCGTCCTACGTCGTCGCTCGCCGCGGCGACGAGCGCCGCGCCTTCGTCCTCGGCGTCGCCGCGATCATCGCCTGCTCGCCGATCGTCTGGCTCCACTACTTCGCGCTGCTGCTGCTCGTCGTCGCGGTGGCGCAGCCGAGGCTCGGCGTCGCGTGGTTCGTTCCGTTCCTGATGTTCAGCGCCGACGAGATCGCAAACGGGACGCCCTTCGAGACGGCCTCGACCGTCGCGGTCGCGGCGCTCACCGTCGCAGTCGCGCTGTACGTCGCTCCTTCGGCGCGCGAGCGCCAGGAGGCGCGTCCCCGCACGGCGGCCGCTACGACGGCGCTCGCCGAATCACCGTGACGTCACCGTCCTGTAGAGGGTCACGGCTCCCGGCTCCGCGCGGAAGTCGGGGACCTGCGAGCCCGACCGGGTCCCGGTCTCGAGCAGGACGACGTCGAACCCGTCGGCGATCGACTTCCAGTCGGCGCCCTGCTCGCCCTTGAAGCGCACGATCCGCTCGAACGTCGGCCGGTCGAAGAGCTCGAAGCGGACGTCGTGGGAGATGCGGCCGCGGAGCTCGGGGACGCGCCAGAGCAGCCAGTCGGAGTACCTGGTCGCGGCGAACACGCGCCGGTCGGAGCCCGTCGCCTCGGCCTCGACCGCGGCGACCGCGTCCTCGGGCCAGTTCTTGACGTACCAGCCCTCGTCGCGAGCGAACGCGAACACGACGGCGGCGGCGAGCGCGGAAACGGCGGCGAGCGAGAGGACGCCGTCCAGCCGCCTCGGTCGACGAGCCTCCGCGCCCTCGAGCCTGCGGCCGAGCGCGACCGGCAGCAGCACGAGACAGGCGAGCGCGAACCACGGAATGCCGCGGATTGCGGAGACCGCTCCGACGAAGGTAAGCGCGAGCGCCCCCAGGTCGAAGAGCGTCAGCCGGCGGCGGCCGGCCACCACGACGACGAGCGCGATCGCCGCAAGCACATAAAAGAGAACTGTGTCCGTCCCCGGGTCGCTTGCGCGCCACTCCGTCACGAGCTCGCGTGGGAACGGCGGGTCGAGGAGCAGCAGGCGGTAGTAGCGCGCCGTCTCGAGCGGGCCGTACGGCGTGGCGAGCACGGCGAGCGGCGGGAGCACGATGAGCGCGACGCTGCGCCATCCCGAGCGGCCGCGGTTCGTGACGAGCTCGATGGCGCCGAGGAGCATCGTCAGGAGCGCGGCGAGGGCGACCGTCCCGTGGATGTTGGCCCAGACGACGAGGATGGGGAACGCGAGGTACACGCGCCGGGTCGGGTGCCGAGACTCCGAGGCGAGGAGCCAGAGCAGTCCGGTGAAGAGCGGAAGCGCGAAGACCTGCGCACGCATCGTCCACGCCCACGGCGCAGCGACGAGCACCGGGAAGAAGACGAGCACGATCGCGCGCTGCCCGGCGCCGAGCTTGCGGGCGCCGACGGCAGCGATGGCGAACGCGCCGACCGCGAAGAGCGCCGTGACGACCGCGAGGAGTGCGTGGCCGCCGAGCTCGTACGCCCGATAGGCGAGGAGCTGGGCTCCCCACTGCTGATCCACCCAGTCCCGGCCGGCGGCGAGCACGGTCAGCTCGTCGTGCGAGGGGAGGCCGTGCTCCGCGACCTCGCGGCCGGCGACGAGCGTCATCCACGTGTCGGCGACGATGAGCGTCGGCGGGAACACCGCGACGAAGACCGTGCCGAACGCCGCGAGGAGGACGACGAGGAGGAACTCCTCCTCGGCGACGCGTCGGACCCGGTCCAACCGCGCTCTACTCGTCTGCGTAGATGGGGCTCTCGACGAGCCCGTGCTGGTACGCCAGGCGCGTCGCCTCGGTCCGGTTCTTGACGCCGAGCTTGCGGTAGATGTTCGTCAGGTGGAACTTCACGGTCTGCGGCGCCACCCAGAACTCCTTCGCGATCTGGTCGTTCGAGAGCCCCCGCGCGAGGGCGCCGAGGATCGTCAGCTCACGTTCCGTCAGCCCGAGCGACTTCGCCCCGGAGCGCTCTGGGTCCATTCCGAGCGCGGTGTGGATGTTTCCCTCCAGCGCCTGCCGTAGGGTCGCCGCGAGATCGTCGGGGTTCACCGTCTTGACGATGTAGGCGGTCGCGCCCCGGCGGAGCGCCGCGTCCACGAGCTCGTTGCTCGTCGACGCCGAGAGCATCACGACCTTGATGTCGGGGTGCCGGCGCTTGATCTCGTCCAGGCACGCGAGCCCGTCCATGTGCGGCATGCGTACGTCGAGCAGCACGAGCTCGGGCTTCGTCCGGCCGACGAGCGGCAGGACCTGCGTCCCGGACTGCGTCTCGCCGACGATCTCGAAGTCGCCGTCGGCCTCCAGCGCCCGCTTGATCCCATCGAGGACGAGCCGATGGTCGTCGGCGATCACGACCCGCATGGAGGCAGTGTCGCACAGGGCGCCGATGCCGTCGCGGGCTCGACAGCCAGCTGTTGGCGGGTTCCCCCGACATGAGGTGAGGAAGCCCCCGGACGGGGGATGGGTTCCGACCTAGACCCTGGTCAAGTTACTCCTTCGAGGGATTGCCGGTGCCCCATACGGGGGCTACTCTCCGGCACGGGAGCGGACGGGGTGGGGGCCCTTAGCTGCCAGGTACTCGAGGGGATCAGAAGGTTTTTTCGGGCGAGTTCTAAGCAGCGAAGGGAGTCAAGGCTATGGGTTCGGGGACGATGGACTGCGCGCCTGCGCGCGTCAACGCAACACGGGTGGGATCTCGGTGGACGCTGCGCCGCTTGCTGGCGTGCGCGGCCTTCGTCGCCATTGCCGCGGTGCTCGTCGGAGTGCCGCTCGCGGCATCTGCGAATCCGGACATCAACGGCTTCGAGCTCGACGGCAACGCTGCCGGCAACGGCGCGAACGACTGGGACGCCCTGGGCTCGCCGCTCGGGTTCACCGGCTTCCGCGACGACCCGACGGACGGCACGGACCTCGGATACGGCTCGGGTCAGACGAAGGACACGAGGGACATCGACCTGTGGACGTGGGAAGACGCGGACGTCACGCCGGCGAAGTCCGACATCGAGAACGACTACGCCGCGGTGTACTCAGAGGACGGCAACCTCATCCTCTATTTCGGGCAGAACCGCCAGCTCGACAACTCGGGCGACGCGAACGTCGGGTTCTGGTTCCTCAAGAACCAAATCGGCCTCGAGCCCGACGGTTCGTTCTCGGGTGAACACGCGGAAGGCGACCTGCTCGTGCAGAGCGAGTTCACGAATGGCGGCAGCGTCTCAGGCATCCGCGTCTACGAGTGGCTGGACGACGAGCTCACTGAGGTGGAGACGATGGACGTCGGCCCCTGCGTGGGCGGGAAGCTGGGGACGCTCGACGGCTGCGCAATCGTCAACACGGGGACGATCTCGACCTCGTGGGCCGGCAGCCTCACGGCGCCCTTCTTCTTCGAGGGCGGCCTCAACCTGACCGCGCTCTTCGGGCAGACGGTCCCCTGCTTCTCGACGTTCCTCACGAACACGCGCACGTCGCAGTCACCGTCCGCGGATCTCAAGGACTTCGGCCTCGGCGCGGTCGACACGTGCGCATCGCTGAAGATCACGAAGCAGGCCACGCCGAGCGACGCCACGCAGTTCGGCTACTCGACCACCGGCGGCCTGACCCCGGCCACGTTCACGCTCGCCTCGGGGCAGAGCCGGACGTACCCGAACCTCCAGCCCGGCACGTACTCGGTCGTGGAGAACGTCCTCCCGGCCGGCTGGGCGCTCGAGAACCTCACGTGCCCGGTCGCCACCGGCCCTGGCACGAGCGCAAGCCCGAACAGCGCGACCGCGACCGCGAGCATCACGCTCGGGTTCGTCGGTCACGTCGAGTGCACGTACGTCAACAAGCGGCTGCCGCAGGTCCGCGTCATCAAGGACCTCGTGCCCGCGGCGGACGCCGGGAAGTTCGATCTTCGGATCAACACGACGACCCACGCCGACGACGTCGGCGACGGCGGCAACACCGGCTTCAAGACGGTCGCCACGGGTCCGGTCACAGTGGACGAGCTCGCCGGCACCGGCACCTCGCTCGGCAACTACGTCTCGAGCGTCGAGTGCGACTCGGGCAAGGGCTCCGGCTCCGCGAACGCGACGAGCCATACCTTCTCGGTCGGCTTCGGCGAACAGGTGACCTGCACGATCACGAACACACGCAAGGGCAAGATCATCGTCGAGAAGCAGACGCTTCCGAACGGCGACCCGCAGGTGTTCGCGTTCGCGGCGAGCTACGACGCGGACGGGTTCTCGCTGTCCGACGGGCAGCAGAACGACTCGGGCGCGCTCGCGCCCGCGACCTACTCGGTCTCCGAGACGGTGCCGTCGGGTTGGGATCTCGAGTCGGCCGTGTGCTCGGACGGCTCTCCCGCCGGCGCGATCTCGCTGCAGCCGAGTGAGGTCGTGACGTGTGTGTTCACGAATGAGAAGGACGCGCGGATCGTGGTGGAGAAGCAGACGCTTCCGAACGGCGACCCGCAGTCGTTCCACTTCGACGCGAGCTACGACGCGGACGGCTTCGACCTGACGGACGGGCAGCAGAACAACTCGGGCGATCTCGAGTCCGGCCACGTACTCGGTCTCCGAGGACTTGCCTGCGGGCTGGGATCTCGACTCCGCTGTGTGCTCGGACGGTACGCCGGGAGCGATCTCGCTGCAGGCCGGCGAGGTCGTGACCTGCGTGTTCACGAATGAGAAGGACGCGCGGATCGTGGTGGAGAAGCAGACGCTTCCGAACGGCGACCCGCAGTCGTTCCACTTCGACGCGAGCTACGACGCGGACGGCTTCGACCTGACGGACGGGCAGCAGAACAACTCTGGTGACCTCGATCCGGCCACGTACTCCGTGTCCGAGGACCTGCCTGCGGGCTGGGATCTCGAGTCCGCGATCTGCTCGGACGGCTCGCCCGCCGGTGCGATTCAGCTGGCGGCCGGTGAGGTCGTGACCTGTGTGTTCACGAACGAGAAGGACGCCAGGATCATCGTCGAGAAGCAGACGGATCCGAACGGCGACCCGCAGTCGTTCCACTTCGACGCGAGCTACGACGCGGACGGCTTCGACCTGACGGACGGGCAGCAGAACAACTCGGGCGATCTCGATCCGGCCACGTACTCGGTCTCCGAGGACCTGCCTGCGGGCTGGGATCTCGAGTCGGTGGTGTGCTCGGACGGTTCGGCTCCGGGCGCCATCGGGCTCGCGGCCGGTGAGGTCGTGACCTGCGTATTCACGAACGAGAAGGACGCCCGGATCGTGGTGGAGAAGCAGACACTTCCGAACGGCGACGCGCAGTCGTTCCAGTTCGCAGCGAGCTATGACGCCGACGGTTTCTCGTTGAGCGACGGCCAGTCCAACGACTCCGGTGATCTCGATCCGGCCACGTACTCCGTCTCGGAGACCGTGCCGTCTGGCTGGGATCTCGAGTCTGCGATCTGCTCGGACGGCTCGTCGGCGGGAGCGATCCAGCTGGCGGCCGGTGAGGTCGTGACGTGTGTGTTCACGAATGAGAAGGACGCGCGGATCGTGGTGGAGAAGCAGACGCTTCCGAACGGCGACGCGCAGTCGTTCGACTTCATTGCGAGCTATGACGCCGACGGCTTCTCGCTGTCGGACGGGCAGTCCAACGACTCGGGTGACCTCGACCCGGCCACGTACTCCGTCTCGGAGACGGTGCCTGCCGGTTGGGATCTCGAGTCCGCGATCTGCTCCGACGGCTCGCCCGCCGGTGCGATTCAGCTGGCGGCCGGTGAGGTCGTGACCTGTGTGTTCACGAACGAGAAGGACGCGCGGATCGTGGTGGAGAAGCAGACGCTTCCGAACGGCGACCCGCAGTCGTTCCACTTCGACGCGAGCTACGACGCGGACGGCTTCGACCTGACGGACGGGCAGCAGAACAACTCTGGTGACCTCGATCCGGCCACGTACTCGGTGTCCGAGGACCTGCCTGCGGGCTGGGATCTCGAGTCCGCGATCTGCTCGGACGGCTCGCCCGCCGGTGCGATTCAGCTGGCGGCCGGTGAGGTCGTGACCTGCGTGTTCACGAACGAGAAGGACGCCAGGATCGTCGTCGAGAAGCAGACGGATCCGAACGGCGCTGCGCAGATGTTCTCGTTCACGGCGAGCTACGACGCGGACGGATTCTCGCTCTCCGACGGCCAGCAGAACAATTCCGGTGATCTCGATCCGGACACGTACTCGGTCACCGAGACGGTGCCGGCGAACTGGGCGCTCGATTCGGCGGTCTGCTCGGACGGCTCGCCCGCCGGTGCGATTCAGCTGGCGGCCGGTGAGGTCGTGACCTGCGTGTTCACGAACGTGCTCGACCGCGGCCGGATCGTCGTCGAGAAGCAGACGCTTCCGAACGGCGACCCGCAGGCGTTCGACTTCATTGCGAGCTACGACGCCGACGGCTTCTCGCTGTCGGACGGACAGTCGAACAACTCGGGCGCGCTCCTGCCTGACACGTACTCGGTCTCCGAGACCGTTCCGGCGGGCTGGGATCTGAAGTCGGCAGTGTGCTCGGACGGGTCGCCGGCCGGCGCGATCTCGCTTCAGTCCGGTGAGGTCGTGACCTGTGTGTTCACGAACGAAAAGGACGCTCGGATCGTGGTCGAGAAGCAGACCGACCCCGACGGCGACCCGAAGGTCTTCACGTTCGCTGCGAGCTACGACGCCGACGGCTTCACGCTCTCCGACGGCCAGCAGAACAACTCGGGCGACCTCGATCCGGACACGTACTCGGTCTCCGAGACGGTGCCGGCGAACTGGACGCTGACCTCGGCGGTCTGCTCCGATCAGTCGCCCGCGAGTGCGATCGAGCTCTCCGCCGGTGAGGTCGTGACGTGCGTGTTCACGAACACGCTCGAGCGCGGCCGGATCATCGTCGAGAAGCAGACGCTTCCGAACGGCGACCCGCAGGCGTTCACCTTCGATGCCAGCTACGACGCGGACGGGTTCTCGCTCTCGGACGGGGAGTCGAACAACTCGGGCCTCTTGCTGCCCGGCACGTACTCGGTCTCCGAGAACGTCCCGGCGGGCTGGGATCTCGAGTCGGTCTCCTGCGACGACGGCTCGCCGGCGAGTGCCATCGCGCTCGACGCGGCGGAGATCGTGACCTGCGTGTTCACGAACGAGAAGGACGCCAGGATCGTGGTGGAGAAGCAGACGCTTCCGAACGGCGACCCGCAGTCGTTCCACTTCGACGCGGGCTACGACGCGGACGGCTTCGACCTCGTCGACGGCGGGCAGAACGACTCGGGAGATCTCGATCCGGACACGTACTCGGTGTCCGAGGACGTTCCCGCCGGTTGGGATCTCGAGTCGGCCGTGTGCTCGGACGAGTCGCCGGCGAGTGCGATCTCGCTCCAGGCGGGCGAGGTCGTGACCTGCGTGTTCACGAACGAGAAGGACGCGCGGATCGTGGTGGAGAAGCAGACGCTTCCGAACGGCGACCCGCAGATGTTCTCGTTCGACGCCAGCTACGACGAGAGTGGCTTCCAGCTCTCGGACGGCCAGCAGAACGACTCGGGTGATCTCGATCCGGACACGTACTCCGTCTCGGAGACCCTCCCGGTGGGCTGGGATCTCGAGTCGGCGATCTGCTCGGATCAGTCGCCGGCGGGCGCAATCTCGCTCCAGGCGGGCGAGGTCGTGACCTGCGTCTTCACGAACGAGAAGGACGGGCGGATCATCGTCGAGAAGCAGACGATCCCGAACGGCGACCCGAGGAAGTTCACGTTCTCCGCGACCTGGGCTGAGGGCACGTTCCAGCTCGGTGACGGCGAGCAGCACGACTCGGGCCTGCTCGAGCCGGGCCAGTACTCGGTCGGCGAGGACGTCCCGCTGGGGTGGGACCTCACCGGCCTCGACTGCGGCGTCGAGGTGCAGCGTGAGGGCTCCGGGGTCGTCCTGAACCTGAACGCAGGTCAGACGATCACGTGCGTGTTCACGAACACGAAGCGGCCGCCCGGCTCGCTGAACGTCGTGAAGACCGTGACGCCGACCACCCTGAAGGAGCCGGGTGGCAGCGTCGACTACACGGTGACGGTCCAGAACACCTCGACGGTGGACGTGACGATCACCTCGGTCGTCGACGACAAGTTCGGCAACCTCGCGAACGTGGCGGGTGGCAACCCTGCGGGCTGCTTCGCCGTCCCGTTCGTGCTGGCGCCGGGCGCGAGCTCGACGTGCACGTTCCCGAAGACGCTGACGGGGACGGCCGGGACGGCCCACGTGAACGTGGTCACGGTGACGGGGACGGACACGAGCGGGAACACGCTGACCGACTCGGACGACGCGACGGTCACGTTCACGGAGCGGCTGATCGACCTCGTCATCGTCAAGGACGCGACGTCGCCGACTCCGCTCAACGGAACCGTCACCTACACGATGACGGTGACGAACAAGGGTCCCGACACTGCGACGAACGTGCAGCTGGTCGACCCGGCGCCCGCGGGGATCACGTACCTCACGGTCAACCCGGGCTCGCCGACGTGCACGCTCACGCCGGCACTCATCACGTGCAACCTCGGGACGCTCGCGGCCAATCAGTCGAGGTCGGTCACCGTCACCGCACGCGCGACGACGGTCGGTCGCCACACGAACACGGCGACGACGACCGGTGAGGGCGGACGCGAGACGAATCCCGCGGACAACACGGACACCGCGGTCACGGTCGTGCCGGCGCCGGTGCAGCCTCCGACGCCGAAGCCCGCGCCGACCTACTGCCTGACGCTCACGGTCACGCCGAAGATGATCACGGCCGACGGGAAGCCCGACACGGTCAAGGTGAAGGTCACGGCCGGCCCGAAGCGGGTGAAGGGCAAGACGGTCCGGATCAAGGGCCCGGGGGTCAAGAAGAGCGCCCGCTCGAACGCGAAGGGCATGGCGATTCTCCGTGTCAACCCGAAGCGGCCGGGCGTGCTGACGATCACGGCCGTCGAGACGAAGCAGCAGCAGGTCTGCGGCGCGAAGCGCATCGGCGCAGTGGGGGTCTTCCTCCCGCCGCTGACGGGCTGACGGTCGGATCATGGGACCGAGAAGGGGCGGCTGCGGCCGCCCCTTCGGCCGTCCCGAGCGCTTTCCCCCACCCGTGCGCGGGGGAGACCCCCTAACGGGGGACTAGTTCAGACCTGGCCAGGGGTCTGGTTACTCCTTCGAGGCATTGCCGATGCCCCATATGGGGGCTACTCTCCGACTCGGAAGCTGCAAGGGGCGCGGGGCCCAGCTTCCGGAGTAGATGCGGAGGGAATCGGGGCTCTCTCGTTTTTCGGGCGACTGCGGCGAAGGGAGACACATCACTATGGGTACGGGGAAGGTGGGCTATCTGGCGCGCGCGGGCGTAACGCCTCGGCGCACTGCGGTTCTGACGGATCTGGGGCTCACGGAGTCTTCTTCCCGCCGCTCACGGGCTAAGGCCGAACACGAGCCAGGTGCCGAGAGGGCGACTGCGGTCGCCTCCCGGCTCCCGGCCCACCTGGGGGCTCGACCGCCGGTCGAGCCCCCAACCCGCACAGGGAAGGCGGGGAAGCAATGAGGACTACGAGGATGGACTGGGGGTCTGGGATGTTGGATTCGTTTGCACGACGGCGTGCAGGCGCCGGAAGGTTGCGCGCTCTCTCGGTGGGGGCCGTGGTCGTCGCGACGACTGCCGCGGTTGTCGGTCTGGTAGTCGCCAATCTGGCAGGAGCAGCGAAGGTGGTTCCGGAGCTCAGCCTCGGAACCGCGAACAAGACTTGCGGCGAACTCGACGGTGCGGGTCAGGACTGGCTCGAGCTCAAGGTGGACCCGAACGCGGACGGCACCTACACGCAGGGCCCGTTGACGGTGACCATCTCGAATACGGCGAACGACAAGACGTTCGACTGGTCGTCGAACATCGGCGTCGATGCGGTCTTCGTCAAGGCGGGAGTCGTCGGCTCGTACATCTACCGCTACGACCCGCCGGGTGAGGAGACATCCGACACGGGCCTGACGAGCCCGGGCGCCACCGGCAACGGGATCAGCCACATCGCCTTCTGCTACGACCTCGAGACCAAGATCATCGTCGAGAAGCAGACGATCCCGGACGGCGACACGCAGTCGTTCGACTTCACGTCGGACTACGACGAGGGCTTCGCGCTCGTGGACGGTGAGCAGGAGCAGTCGACCATCCTCAACCCGGGCACGTACTCCGTCTCGGAGGACGTTCCCTCGGGCTGGGAGCTGACGTCCGCGACGTGCAGCGACGGCTCGAGCCCGGACGCCATCGCGGTCTCGGCGGGCGAGATCGTCAAGTGCACGTTCACGAACACGAAGCTCGCGGAGATCGTCGTCACGAAGGAGACGATCCCGGACGGCCACCCGGAGGTCTTCGACTTCACCGGCGCGATCGTGGACACGCTCGGCGACGGGGACTCCTCGTCCAAGTTCGTCCCCGCGGGCACGTACTCGGTGACCGAGAGCATCGCCGGCCACCCCGTGTGGAAGCTCATCGAGATCGACTGCGACGACGCTGACTCCTCGGGCGAGCTTGGGACACTGACGGCGACGTTCCACGTCAGCGTGGGCGAGACCGTCGAGTGCACCTTCACGAACGAGAAGCGCGGCCTCATCACCGTCGTCAAGCAGACCACGCCGGACGGCGACCCGCAGTCCTTCGCGTTCGACGCGAGCTGGGACGCCGACGGCTTCTCGCTCGCGGACGGTGAGAGCATCACCTCGGAGCCGATCGGGCCGGGAACGTTCTCCGTGTCGGAGGTCGTCCCGAACGGCTGGGCGCTCACCAGCGCGACCTGCAGCGACGGCAGCCCGGTCGGCGCGATCGTGCTCAGCCGTAACGAGCACGTCACGTGCACGTTCACGAATACGAAGAACGGCCGCATCGTCGTCGAGAAGCAGACGCTTCCGAACGGCGATTCGCAGGTGTTCCCGTTTGCCACGAGCTATGACGCAAATGGCTTCTCGCTCTCGGACGGGCAGCAGAACGACTCGGGTGATCTCGACCCGGGCACGTATTCGGTCGCGGAGACCGTGCCTGCGGGTTGGGATCTCGAGTCGGCGGTGTGCTCGGACGGCTCGGCGCCTGGAGCGATCTCCCTGCAGGCGAGTGAGGTTGTGACGTGTGTGTTCACGAACGAGAAGGACGCGCGGATCGTGGTGGAGAAGCAGACGCTTCCGAACGGCGATTCGCAGGTGTTCGCGTTCACGGCGAACTACGACGCCGACGGGTTCTCGCTGAGCGACGGCCAGCAGAACGACTCGGGTGATCTCGATCCGGGTACGTACTCGGTCTCCGAGACCGTCCCGGCCGGTTGGGATCTGGAGTCGGCGATCTGCTCGGATCAGTCGCCCGCGGATGCGATTTCGCTCCAGGCGGGCGAGGTTGTGACGTGTGTGTTCACGAATGAGAAGGACGCGCGGATCGTGGTGGAGAAGCAGACGCTTCCGAACGGCGATTCGCAGGTGTTCGCGTTCACGGCGAACTACGACGCCGACGGGTTCTCGCTGAGCGACGGCCAGCAGAACGACTCGGGTGATCTCGATCCGGGTACGTACTCGGTCTCCGAGACGGTGCCCGTCGGTTGGGATCTGACGTCGGCGGTGTGCTCGGACCAGTCGCCCGCGGATGCGATTTCGCTGCAGGCGGGTGAGGTCGTGACCTGCGTCTTCACGAACACGAAGCGGTCTGCCGGCGCGATCAACGTGATCAAGACGGCGAACCCGACCTCGCTCAAGGAGCCGGGCGGGCTCGTGAACTTCACGGTCGAGATCCAGAACACGTCGCAGGTCGGCGTCACGATCACCTCGGTCGTCGACGACAAGTTCGGGAACCTCGCAAACGTCGCCGGCGGCAGCCCGGCGGGGTGCTTCGCGCTCCCGCTCCAGCTGGCCGCCGGTCAGAGCTCGACCTGCACCTTCCCGAAGGAGGTCTCCGGGGCCGCCGGGACGTCGCATGTGAACGTCGTCACGGCGAGCGGGTTCGACTCGAGCGAGAACCCGGTGTCGGACTCCGACGACGCGACCGTCACCTTCACCGAGCGTCTGATCGACCTCGTGATCGTGAAGGATGCGACGTCGCCGACTCCGCTGAACGAGATCGTCACGTACACGATGACGGTCACGAACAAGGGCCCTGACGCCGCGACGAACGTCCAGCTCGCGGATCCGGCGCCCGCGGGGATCACGTACATCTCGGTCGTCCCGGGCTCGCCGACGTGCACCGTCACGCCGGCGCTCCTGACCTGCAGCCTCGGCACGCTCGAGGTCGGTCAGTCGCGGACGGTCACGCTGACCGCGCGGGCGACCGTCGTCGGCCAGCACACGAACACCGCCACGGTGACGGGCAGCGGCGGTCGCGAGACGAACCCGGCGGACAACGTCGACACCGCGGTGACGGTCGTGCCGCAGCCGTTGGTCCCGCCGAAGCCGAAGCCGGAGGCCAAGCCGAAGCCGAAGCCGCAGCAGCAGGTGTGCCTGACGCTGACGGTGACGCCGAAGATGGTCACCGCCGACGGCCGGCCGGACACGGTCAAGGTGCGGGTGACCGCCGGCACGAAGCGCGTCAAGGGCACGAAGGTGCGTGTCTTCGGCGCAGGTGTCAAGAAGACCTCCAGGTCGAAGGCGAACGGGATGGCGACGGTAGTCATCAACCCGCGCCGCCCCGGCGTGATCACGATCACGGCGGTCGAGACGAAGAACCAGCAGGTGTGTGGCCCGAGGCGCATCGGGGCAGTGGGGGTGTTCCTCCCGCCGCTCACGGGCTAAGGGCTCGAAGCAAGCCAGAAGCCGCGAGGCGACTGCGGTCGCCTCCGGCATCTGGCCCACCGGGGGCCCGGCCCGCGCCGGGCCCCCACCCCGTTCACTCACTCGAACGAGGAATTGCCCGTCACTCCGGCGGGGGATACATTCAGAACAGGAGACGATTTGCGAACGAGAGCCATGAAAATCGGGCGAGCGGCTCGGATCGGGACGGCGGCAGCCGTCCTCGTCTCGTGCGCTGCGCTCTTCGCGCCCGCGACCGGGGCCTCGCCGAACGCCGGCTTCGAGTTCCGCGTCGTCGGCGCGGGCCCGATCGAGTGGCCGCACGTCGCGGTGCTCGCGAAGCCGCAGGCGGGCGCGAGGCGCATCAGGGTCCTCAACCAGTTCCGGGCGAACTTCCAGCCGCAGTTCGTCCTCGCACTCGCGCAGCGCAAGCACCCGAAGACGGGCAAGCCCACGTGGTACCGCATCAGCCTCCCCGGCCGCCCGAATGGGCAGCTGGGCTGGGTGCGGGCGGCCGCGGTGCGCATCAAGCCGATGAAGAAGCGGCTCGTCATCGACCGCGGCGCACGGCGGTTCCAGTTCTGGGACGGACGTCGACTGGTGCGGACCGGCAAGGTCGCGGTCGGGGCGCCGGGGGCGGAGACGCCCACCGGCCTCTTCTACGTGCAGTCGAAGTTCGTCCCCAGCGCACCGATCCTCGGGGCGTTCGCGCTCGAGACGAGCGCGTACTCGAAGCTCTCGGACTGGCCGGGCGGAGGCGTCGTCGGAGTCCACGGGACGCCGTGGCCGGAGCTTCTCGGGCAGGCGGTCTCGCACGGGTGCGTCCGGCTGCACAACACCGACGTCGCGTTCCTCTACGGTCGCGTCCCGCTGGGGATGCCGATCCGGATCGTCGAGTAGCGACCCGCATCGTCACGCTCCGACCGACTCTCTAACCTGCTGCGGGGCGTGCTCGCGGACACCACCACGCAACCCGGGGCCGCGAGCCGGCTCCGCTCGCCCGGCGC
Source organism: uncultured Actinomycetes bacterium (assembly GCA_963716605.1). Lineage (GTDB taxonomy): Bacteria > Actinomycetota > Thermoleophilia > Gaiellales > Gaiellaceae > GMQP-bins7. The sequence goes on from CAVQTO010000002.1 coordinate 1,311,000, forward strand.
TGCGCTCGTCGCGACCGTCCTCGCCTGCTTCGCGCTGACGGCGGCCGTCTCGTGGTTCGTCGAGACGCCGCGGATCTTCTACGACGAGCTCATCTACATGGAGGCAGCCGCGTCGCTCGCGGACGGCGAGGGGCTCGAGGTGCGGGACGAGCCGTACCAGTACGGAGTCCTCTACCCGACGGTGCTCGCTCCGCTGCTCGCCCTCGCCGGAGATCGGGAGTCCGCCTACGCGCTCGTGAAGCTGCTGAACGCCCTGCTCTTTGCGCTGACCGCTGTGCCTGTGTACCTCCTCGCCCGGCGTCTCCTCGCGCCGTGGCCGAGCGTGGGCGTGGCGGCGCTCTCGGTCGCCGTGCCCTCGACGGTCTACGTCACCGTCGTTATGACCGAGAGCCTCGCGTATCTGACCGTCACGTGGGCGCTGCTCGCGATCGTGCTCGCCCTCGAGCGGCCAACGGTGGTGCGCCAGGTGGCGGCGCTCGCGGCACTCGGCGTCGCGATTCTCGTCCGACCGCAGTTCGTCTCCTTCTACGCGGCCTTTCTCCTGGCGCTCGTCCTCGCGCAGTGGCTGCTTCCGGAGCGGCGGGCGCTCGGCTGGCGCGGTCTTCGCGTGCTGTGGCCCGTCGCCGCCTCGGTCGTCGTCGGTCTCCTGGCGTTCGTGCTCGGGCCGGTCCTCCGCGGCTCGGAGTCGGGAGACGCCCTCGGCGGCTACGGAGGCCTCCTGCGCACGTACGACCTCGCGATCGTCGGCAAGTGGTTCGTCCAGCATGCGGCGGGGCTCGAGCTCTACCTCGCGGTCGTGCCGGTCGCCGTCTCGCCGATCGTCCTCTCGATGTTCTTCGCGCGCGCACGCGAGGGGTCCGAGCGGCACGCGGCGTTCGTCGCAGCCTTCGCGACGATCAACGCCGCGGCGCTGGCCGTGACCGCGATCGTCGTCACCTCCCAGGACGACCCCGGGCTCGAGATCGACCGCCTCCACGACCGCTACCTGTTCTACGTCGTCCCGCTCTGGTTGATCGTGCTCGTCTGGTGGATCGCCAACGGGGCGCCGCGGCCGCGCACGGCCACGCGTGTCGGGACGGTCTTGGCACTCGCCCTGGTGCTGGTCTTCCCCTTCCGGGAGCTCGACCTGCAGGACGGCGTCAAGCTCTTCAGCGCGGCCGGGACGCCGTTCCCGGCGGCGATCGACGAGATCGCAGGCTCGACACTCGTCGGAGCCGTCGTGACGCTCGTCCTCGTGGCGTTGCTGGTCGTCGCGTTCCGGCGTGGCGCCACGAAAGCGGCGGTGTGGGCGCTCGTCGCGGTCTTCTTCGTCAACACGCTGCTCGTCTGGGGGCGCGCGTTCAACCCGCTCGAGGAGGCGGTCTTCGCCGACCAGGGCCTCGAGCAGCGCTGGGTGGACGAGCGCGTGCCGGAGGGCGCCTCCGTCACCATTCTCGAGAGCTCCTGCGACGGCGCGGTCCTCGAGCGGGACAGCTACTTCCTCACCGAGTTCTTCAACGGCTCGATCGACGATGTCGTCGACCTCGTCGACGGCGGCCCGGGCACCCGCTTCGCGGCCGACGGCACGCTCCTCGCCGACGGGGCGCCGCTCGAAGCGGAGTACGTCGTCACGCAGCCCGGCGTACGTTTCGACGGATCCGAGCTCGGCTCGGGGACGGCAGCCGGTCTCGTGCTGTGGGACATCCGCGGGGCGGTGCGCGTTACAGGTGCCGCCGGCACGGAAAGAGCTCCCGACGGCTTCTGCCTGGACGAGGTGCTGTGATCGAGCGTCCAGCACGACGCCGACCAACCCCTGCTCTAGCGCTACTTGCCGTCGTCGCCGTCGCCTTCCTCGTCTACGCGCTTCTTGCGGCGAGGATCGCGTCGCCCCGCGCGTTCACCGACGAGCTCCTCTACTTCGAGGCGGCGGCGTCGATCGCAGATGGCGACGGCGCCAGGGTCAACGGCGAGCCCTACCACCATTCGCTGCTGTACCCCCTCGCCCTCGCCTCGGTGCTCGCGCTCGCTCCGGACCGGGAAGCAGCCTACGAGGCGGCGAAGCTGCTCAACGCGCTCTTCATCGCCCTGACCGCCGTGCCGGCGTTTCTGCTCGCTCGTCGTCTCGTCACTCCGTGGTGGAGCGTGGCGGTCGCCGGGCTGGCCGTGGCTGTGCCTTCGGCGATGTACGTCTCGGTCACGATGACCGAAAGCCTCGCGTACCTCACGTTCGCCTGGGCCCTGGTCGCGATCGTTCTCGCGCTCGAACGGCCGACTTGGGCTCTTCAGCTCGCCGCGATTGCCGCGATCGCGTTCGCAGCGGGCGTGCGGACCCAGTTCCTCTCGCTCTTCGGTGTCTACCTTGCCGCGCTGGCCATCTGCGCGTTCCTGCTCCCGGAGCGGCATGGGTTGAGAGCCCAGGCGCGAACGCTCGCGCCCACCCTGGCCATCCTGGCGCTAGGAGCCTGCGCATTCATCCTCGTGCCGGTCGTGCAGGGATCGACACCCGGGCTACTCGGAGGCTACGGGACGCTCTGGAGCTCCTATGACGTGGGTGAGGTCGGGCGCTGGCTCGTCTACCAACTCGCGAACCTGGAGCTGTACCTCGCCGTCGTTCCGTTCGCCGTTGCGCCGATCGTGTTGTCGCTCCTCTACGGACGCGCCCGCGACGGCTCCGAGCGGCACGCGGCGTTCTTCGCGCTGTTCGTGAGCGGGAACGCGACGCTCCTGGTGGTGGTGGCAGCGTTCAACTCCACCTATTGGGCGGGCGAGCGCTTGCACGACCGTCCCCTCTTCTACGTCGTCCCGCTCTGGCTCGTCGTGCTCGGCGTCTGGCTCGCGGAGGGTCTGCCGCGCCCGCTGGCGGCGTGCGCTGTCGGGGCCGCGACCGCGCTCGTCCTGCCCCTGCTCCTGCCCTTCCAGGAATACGCACGGGAGGAGGTCGAGTCACAGTTCATCGCCGTCGCGCCGACGCTTTGGTCGGTGATCAACCAGGAGCTGTTCGCGATCGGGCTGACCGGTCTGGGCGCGTTGCTTCTCTTCGTCCTCGCCCTGGTGCTCGCAACGGTTCTGGTGCCGGCCCGGTTCGGAGCTGTCTTCGTCGCGCTCGTCGCGTCCGTCTTCGCGGTCACGGCGGGGCTCGCGTGGCACGGGGCGATCCGGCTGTCGGATGAGCGCGAAGCCATCCTGCCGCCGGGGCAGCGTTCCTGGATCGACGATCGCGTCCCGCCCGGGGGCCGGGTGACGCTGCTCACTGCTCTCTCCGCGTGCAGCCCACCGGAGCCACTGATTGCCTCGTACCTGGCGGACTACTTCAACGACAGCGTGCGCGAGGTCGCCCATCTCGCCTACGAGCCGAACTCCCTCGGCTCGGTCGACGTTCGCGTGTCGAGGAGCGGCAGGGTTGATCGTTCGTCGGGAGATCCGCTACACACGGAGTACGTCGTCGCGCCGGCGGTCGTGTCTCTCGAGGGCACGAGGCTGGCTGTATCGCCGACCGCACGGCTCGTGCTCACGCGTGTGCCGGGAGAGGTTCGAATCCGAGACGAAGCGTGGAGGGCTGACGTCGCGGCAGCTCGCTGCGGCTGAGCGCTACGAGGACGCGAGGAACGCGTACGGCAGCGGATCTCTCGCGAGGCTCGCGGGCCGCCTGGCCTGGGAGTCAGCCGGAGCGGTCGCGAGCGACCGCAGGCGATACCCCTCGTCGAGGAAGCGGTGCGCCGACTCGAAGGGCTGCCACGCGCCGCCGGGCCCGTGCGAGACGAGCACGCGCTCGAAGCGGAAGGCGAAGCTGTTGCACGCCTTCTTGCCTCCATTGAAGCTCTCCGCGGTCGCGATTGGCGTCCACCGGCCGGACGAGCCGCGGAGCCTGACGGGCTTCGTGGCCGGGTTGCCGTCGACCCAGACCCGCCACCACCCCGGCCGCCGGGCCATCTCGAGCACTGCGACGCTGCGGGTCTCGCCGATCTGGAGCTTCTCCTCGAGGAGCACGAATTTCGGGTAGCGCCCCGGGCGCGTGATCTCCGCGTACACGAACGGCTCCGTCCCGTACACCGAGCCGACACCGACCTGGATCCACGCGTCCTCGCCGCCTGCCCCCTGACCCGGGCCGCCGACGCCGACCCACCCCGCGACGTGCCCGGCGCCCGAGACCTGCAGCGCGCGGGTGGCGGTGATAGAGGCGCGCACGCCGTGGCCGCGATCCAGGGACTGGTGGCCCGCGTACGTGTACCCGCCGTTCCCGGCGACGTCGACGCCGCAGCGCGAGCCGGCCGTCGCCGATCCCGACTCTGCGACGAGAGCAGCGATCGTGAGTGCGCCTGCGACGACACCGAGGAGGCTTCGAAGTCTCACCCGGTGTTCGTCGGCTGCGGTCAAAAGACGAGGCATCCCTCTTTCTCGTCATCAAGCCGCAGCTCTTGTGGCTAAGCGCACATGGTAGGCGGATCACCTCCGTTGCCCAAGCTGTGCCGCCTGCCGCCGTACAATTCGGTGCGATGGCGAGGACGGAGGACCGCGAGGCGTCAGGGTCGGTCGAGGCCTGGCGCGAGAACGCCTACGAGCGGGCGCCGGAGCGCACCGACGAGCTCTTCTCGACCATCTCGGGAGTCGAGACCGAGCCGCTGTCCGCGCCCGACAACACCGACTTCGACTACGCGCGCGACCTCGGCTACCCGGGCGAGTACCCCTTTACGCGCGGGGTGTACCCGTCGATGTACCGCGGCCGCCTGTGGACGATGCGGCAGTTCGCGGGTTTCGGCACGGCGGAGGAGACGAACGCGCGCTTCCGCTACCTCCTCGACCACGGGCAGACGGGCCTGTCGACGGCGTTCGACATGCCGACGCTCATGGGCTACGACTCGGACCACCAGCGGTCGTTGGGCGAAGTGGGGCGCGAGGGGGTCGCCGTCGACTCGCTCGCGGACGTCGAGACCCTCTTCGCCGGGATCCCGCTCGGCGACGTCTCGACCTCGATGACGATCAACTCACCGGCGGCGATCCTGCTCGCGTACTACGTCGTCGTCGGCGAGGAGCAGGGCGTCCCGCGCGCGCAGCTTCGCGGCACCGCGCAGACGGACATCCTGAAGGAGTACATCGCGCAGAAGGAGTGGATCTTCCCGCCCGAGCCGTCGATGCGGCTCGTCGTCGACATGGTCGAGTTCTGCTCGCGCGAGATGCCGCTCTTCCACCCGATCTCGATCTCGGGCTACCACATCCGCGAGGCCGGGTCGACCGCTGCGCAGGAGCTCGCGTTCACGCTCGCGGACGGGTTCGCCTACGTCGAGGCGGCGGTCGAGCGCGGGCTCGACGTCGACGACTTCGCGCCGCGGCTCTCGTTCTTCTTCAACGCGCACCTCGACTTCTTCGAGGAGATCGCCAAGTACCGGGCGGCGCGGCGGATCTGGGCGCGCGAGCTGCGGGAGCGCTTCGGCGCGCGCAACGAGCGCTCGTTGCTGATGCGCTTCCACACGCAGACCGCGGGTGTGTCGCTGACGGCGCAGCAGCCGGAGGTGAACATCGTGCGGACCGCGATCGAGGCGCTGGCGGCCGTGCTCGGCGGCACGCAGAGCCTGCACACGAACTCGTTCGACGAGGCCCTGGCGCTGCCGACGGAGGAGGCGGCGCGGCTCGCGCTCCGGACGCAGCAGGTGATCGCGCACGAGTCGGGCGTCGTCGCCTCGATCGACCCGCTCGGGGGCTCGTACCACGTCGAGGAGCTCACCTCCACGCTCGAGGCGCAGGCGTACGAGTACTTCGACCGGATCGAGAAGCTCGGCGGCGTCATCCCGGCGATCAAGGAGAACTTCTTCCAGCGCGAGATCGCCGAGGCGTCGTTCCGCTACCAGGCCGAGGTCGAGTCGGGGAAGCGCGTGGTCGTCGGCGTCAACCGCTACCTCCTCGACGACGAGGAGCCGATTCCGCTCCTCAAGATCGACCCGGCGCTCGAGACGAAGCAGATCGAGCGGCTCGCGGCGGTGCGGGCGCGGCGCGACTCGGCTGCGGTCGAGACCCGGCTCGCGGCGCTCAAGGACGCTGCCGCGCGTGACGGCGTGAACCTGATGCCCCTCATCGTCGACGCCGCTCGCGACTACGTCACGCTGGGCGAGATGTGCGACGCGCTCCGCGAGGTGTGGGGCGTCTGGCGCGAGACCCCGGTTTTCTAGCGCGTTCGCAGGAGCAGAGTCCAGCCGGCTTCTGGAAATACGAGCGTTCGCCAGTTCGTCGGCGCTTCGTGCACCACGCCGGAAACGACGACCGCGTCGAGGCCGATGCGGTCGGCTTCCTCGATGAACCCGCGACGCGGCAGTTTGACCAGGCGCCGCTCGAGCCGGGGGCCGTAGAACGGGTAGATCCAGTCGTTGTAGCGGAGGGCGTAGCCGAGCCTTCCGTCCGGCGCCACGTGGGTCTCGACGCTATCGATCAGCGGCGCCATGCCTGCGGAGGTGATTGCCTGGGCCTCCGCCCGTGTCATCGCCCAGATCCCCGGCTTCGACACCGCTCCGGTCGGCTTGATCTCGTTCGCGAGGTGCACCTGCGCGAGCGTGAGCACTCCGATGCCCGCCACCAGCGCCGCCAGGACTCTCGCGCGGCCGTAGACGAGCGCCGCGAGCGGCATCGCGAGAACCACTCCGGGCAGGAGATACCGACCGTTGAACTCGTTGTACCGCGTCGAGTAGGCGACCCCCACGACGTACAGCGGGATCGCGAGCACGGGGACGAGGAACAGCGGCGGCGCACGGCGGCGTACCACGGCCACGAGCGAAAGGCACGCGAGCGGCAAGAGCACGAGAACGGCGAGCGGGCCGTAGAACGATCGGGTCTCCTCGGCGCGCGAGTTGACCGAGAACGAGAACGGCGAGGCGATGCGCGGCGGATCGAGGACGGTCGCGTCGGGTGGATTGACCGGGATTTGCGCGGCACGAAAGACCTCCTCGCCGGCGCGCTCGATCGGTCGCGTCGCATCCTGTGGCACTGGGTAGCCCGACAGGTCGAGGAAGTTCCAACCGAGCCGCGCCGCGGTGGACGCCGTTCCAGACAGCGTCGGGTCGGGCTGAGGGAGCGGCCCGAGGGCGAACGGGTCCCCGAGCGGTCGTCCGGTGTGGGCGAGGTTGAGGACGTAGCCGTACGAGCCAAAGAGGGCGAAGCCGGCGAACGCCGCGACGATGCCGAAGAGCACCTCCCGCCGGTCGTGGACGAGGATCGCGGCCAGCAGGAGGAGCGGCAGCGCAAGCACTGCGGTTGCCTTCGTCCCCATGGCGAGACCGATCGCAAGACCGGCCAGGGCGAACTCGACACGCGTTTTCCCGAGCGTGAAGTAGAGCGCCGCCGCGAGGAACGAAGCGGTCAGCAGGTCGTTCTGGGTCGTGACCGACTGGAGCGCGACTTGCGGCAGCGTCGCGACGAGCAGCGCAGCGAAGGCGGCGGCCGACCTCGACAGGCCGAGGCGGATCGCGATCCCGTACACGGCGACGACACACGCGAGCTCGGCGAGGAGCTGGGGCAACGCGGCGAACGTGTCCCGGCCGGCGAACGCGAACCCGTGCAGCGTGAACATCGAGGAGTTGGGCTGCGGCGCGTTGACACTCTCGGAGTGGCTCGGGTAGTACTCGACCGCGCCGCGCTGGTTCCACTCCGCCGCCCGCGCGAGGTGATACGCGAAGGAGTCCCAGTTGTTCGGCGGCGTCGCCAGGACGAGGTAGGCCTGGTAGGCAAAGGCGAGGAAGACCGCGCCCACGAGGAAGACGAGGATGGGATGCTCTGCTCGCGCACGTCGCGATGCCGTCGGGAGCGCCGGCAGCGGCCGTCCTCTTCGCTGCCAGACGATCGCCGCGACGACGAGCAGCAGGAGCTCGCCGACCGCATAGCCGGTGGCGCCGACGCCGTCGACGAGCGACAGAACCTCGGTCAGAAGGACGATCTCACCGGCGGCCACGAGATATGCGGCGAGCAGGAAGCCGGTGAACGCGGGCAGCCGTAGAGAGGCCGCGGCCAGGAAGGCCGTCGCGGCGAGGACACCGGCTGCCGCGAGCCAAGCCAGGACCACCGTCACATAGTGCACTCCGGCAAGGCCCGCGCAACCGTCGTCCCCGCGGCCCTTCCAGACGGACCTACGGCGCGATCTCGGCGTGCCTGGCGCGCTGCCGTGCCGCGCGCTGAGCGGGAGGGTTCAGACGTCGAGCTCGAGGCCGTCGTACGCGAGCTCGTACTTCTCCGGTGTCGGGAGCTCGCAGGGGCGGTGCGTGAGGAGGAGCTGCTTCGCGCCGGAGGCCTCGTACGCCTCGATCGCCTCCTCGAGCGAGAGGTGCCCGCGCGGCTCGCCGTCGAGCTCGCCCCGCAGGAGGGTCGCCTCACAGACGAAGAGGTCGACGTCGCGCGCGGACTCGACGAGCTCCGGCGACGGCGCCGAGTCGCCGGAGTACGTGAGCGAGCGGCCGTCCGCCTCGACCCGGAACGCGTACGTCTCGAGCCTGTAGTGCGGGACGCGCGTCGCGACGACCTCGAGCGGGCCGACCGAGAACGGCGTGCCCGGCTCGTACTCGTTCAGAACGAAGGTCTTCTCGAACATGTCGGGGAAGCCGATGCGCCCGCCCAGCTCGGCGAGGAACGCTGCGCCGCCCGGCTGGACCCAGAGCTGCGGACGGGGGAGCGGCCCGTTCGTCGCGAGGTAGAAGCTGCCCCAGACCCACGGCACGAGGTCGCCCCAGTGGTCGAGATGCCAGTGCGTGATCGCGATGCCCTCGATGTCCGGCCACTTCTCGTCCTCGCGCAGCCGGCCCAGCACTCCCGGCCCGCAGTCGAGCAGGAGCCGGTGCCCGTTCGCCTCGAGCATGTAGCCGGAATGCGCGCTCCCGGGGTTCGGCCACGCGGGCGAGCTGCCAATGACGGAGAGGCGCACCGCGGTATTCTGCCCATGTGCCGCGGAAGATCCGAGTGGTGATCGCGAAACCGGGGCTCGACGGTCACGATCGCGGCGCGAAGATCATCGCGAGGGCTCTCCGGGACGCCGGGATGGAGGTCATCTATACGGGCCTCCACCAGACGCCTGAGCAGATCGTCGAGACCGCGATCCAGGAGGACGCGGATGCGGTCGGCGTCTCCATCCTCTCCGGCGCGCACATGACGCTCGTCCCGCGGATCGTCGACGGGCTGCGCGAGAACGGGGCCGACGACGTCCTCGTGGTGGTGGGGGGCACGATCCCGCCGGAGGACGCCGAGGATCTCAAGAGTCGCGGCGTGGCCGGCGTGTTCGGCCCGGGCGCGACGACGACCGACATCGTCGACTTCCTGCGCGGCGCGGTCGCGGTCTAGGAGGGCTTGGCGGAACAGGCCTCGTCGTCGGGGTGCCGCTGCTCGCCGCGAGGCAAGGACGCAGGGAGTGCCCGTACCGGGAAGGTACGGGTGCGACCGAGGACGCGGCATCGCGGCGAGCAGTGCTCCCCCGGCGGCTCAGCGTCTGTTTCGCCACGCCCTCCTAGCCGACGGTCGTGACCGTGGGCGGCGCGATCTTCGCCCCCGGGATCTCCGCGCGCTCGAAGACGACGAGCTCGTCGGGTGGATTCTCGGAATCGGCGATGGAGAGCCGCTCGAGCTCGTAGAGGTCGACGAGGCCCGCCCACGGGCTCGAGACCGGATAGCGGATGGGTGAGAACGGGTTCGGCGAGACGAGCACGAACTGGGGCGCATCGACGATCCCGTCGTGGAGCTCGGGCAGCCGGGCGCACGGGAAGTAGGTGAAGAGATTCGGGAGCACCAGTGAGCTCGACTCGCGCGTCACGCGGCTCGACAGCGGCTCGGTGCTGTACGTCACCGGCGACGAGACCGCGATCGCGGCGCCTGGGAGCGCGTCGCGCGTCAGCGTCACTCGGACCAGCGTGGCGTTCGGCGGTGGAGCCGGCAGGTCGCCGGCGGCATAGAAGCGCCACGGCGTGTTTCCTGCGAGCGGATCGGCCGCCACGCCGGCGTCGTCCGCGCGGAGCACTTCCTCGCCACGCCCGCGCGCCCACTCGAGCCGCAGCCGGTCGGTCGGGCCGGGCACGCCCGCGACGTAGAGGCCGAAGCGCTGGTTCGGAGGCAGCTCGAACCAGGGCGTGCTCGTCGAGGGCTCGGCCGCCGGCCCGAGCGCGTAGCGCGGGACGTGCTCGGCAATGTCGGCCGGAAGCGGCGGGAGCCACGGCGGGGGTGGTGTCGTCTCCGGCTCCTGGGGAAGCAGCAGCTGCACGGTCGAGCGCGTCGGCACGACGACGTCGTCGGCGAGGCCGCACTCCGTGCTGCGCCCCAGGTTCTGCTGAGTCAGCGTCCACCCGTCCGTCTTCGCCGCGTCCGCGGTGAGCACGGCGACCGTGAAGACGATCAGAGGAACGGCTAGGAGCGGCCCGGTCCATGCGGCGACGCGCCACGGCGCCTGCGGCAAGCGGTCGCGTCGCCCGCGGAGAGCCGCCACCGCGACGACCGCCCCGAACGCGGCGAGCGGCAGGAGCGATGCGAGCTGCGCGAACGGGATCAGGTCCTCGATCGCGGGATGCCAGTCGAGCGTCCGCAGGTCGATGACGTTCCACTGTTCGCGCGTCCACCACGACCACGCGGCGACCGCGCACGCGACGACGACGGCGATGACCGGCCACGGGCGCCAGCGGTCCGCCCGGAGGCCCTCGTCGCGGAGCCGCGCGGCCTCGGCAGCGAACGCCAGTGCCGCGAAGCCGATGAGCGCGCCGAAGTGCGACGGCCACTTGCTCGGCGTCAGCACGAGGAGCGCGAGGCCGACCGTGAGCACGGTCGCCGGGAAGTCGAGGAGGCCGCGCCTCTCGCGCGTGACGCGGAGCAGGAAGGCGAGCACGACGAGGCCCATGAGCGCGACCGACAGGCGACGGAGCGGCGTCCCGTAGTCCTGCGCGGAGAGGAACGCATAGCGGGCGATCTCGTCGCGCCAGGTCTCGGTCGCGCCGTACAGGCGCGTGATCTGCGCGTCCAGCCTCCGCTGCTCGAGGTCGGAGCCGACGAACAGCACCGTCGCGAGCAGGGCGCACGTCGCCGCGACGATCGTCGTCACGACCGCGAAGTGGCTTCGCGCCCAGCGGAAGAGGGCGGGCGCAATGGCGATGAGTGGCGCGAACGCCACGATCCCGGCGTGGTGGGACGAGACGGCGAGCACGAGCAGGACCGCGGCCGTCGCCACCGGCGCGACCGTGCCACGCTCCGAGAACCAGACCGCGCACACCGCGACGCCGACCGCGAGCACCGCGGAGAGCGGCTCCGGCCGCATGGTCATTCCCCATGAGAACGCCGCGACCAGGAAGACGCATGCCGCCGACCAGACAGCCGTGCGACTGGCACCTACGGACGACACGAGCGCCCGCCCTAAGAGCCACCGCACGCAGACCCACGTGACCGCGAGGCACGCGAGCGCCTGCAACCGAAGCACCGGCAGCGAGGTCGTCCCCTGTACGAGCCAGTGCTCGAGCCACTCGTGCCAGTAGTTGAGCGGGAGGTTCGCCCCGATGTTGCTGTAGTAGTTCGAGAAGCCGCGCGAGGACTCGAACATGAGCTCGCGCGCGATCACCCAGCCGTCGTCCAGGTACGCGGGCGAGAGGAAGAGCCAGCCGAGCAGCGCCACGCCGACGACCGCATCCGCAAGACCGACGCTCGAGGCCGCGCGCCGCAGCGAGGCTACGCCGCGTGCCCACAGCTTTCGCGGCCGGCCCGACGTCGAGACGAGGATCAGCGCCGCCAGCCCGGCGAGCCCCGCGATCCACCAGGCGAGCCCCTGCCTGAGCGTCGTCCGCGTCGCATGGACCTGCGTCGTGACGTCGATCGAGGGCAGCTCGCCCGGCCGGAGCTCGTAGCCGGAGAAGAGCCCGGTCACCGTGGGCATCGTCTCGAGCTCGCCGCCGCGCTCGATCCCGTCCGGCCCCCCGGAGAGCGCCCAGCGCCCACCCGAGATCGTGATCCGGTACGCGCAGCCTTCGGGCGCGTCGGCCGGGAGGGCGACCGAGTCGAGGACCGTCTCGCCGATGCTGAAGACGAGTCCGCCGCCCGCTTCCCGGATCGCCAGTCCGTCCACGCGCTCCGGGTTGCGCGCGGTCGCGATGACGTCGCCCTCCTCGGCGCCGGGCAGCCGCGACGGCAAGGCGCACGGCACGTCGCTCGTCAGCAGGTCCGGCTCGTGACGGACGAGCAGCAGGGGCGTGTACCAGAGCCGCTCGGGCGTCTGGTCCGGCAGCGTCTGGGGCGGCCACGAGTACGTCGTCTGCACGGTCTCCGCCGGGCCGAGCGCGCCGACGAGCGCGGCCAGGAGCGCGACGAAGGCCAGCGCCTGGGCGAGGCGCAATCGCCTCGGCGCGATCGGGGGAAGGTCGGTCACGCGCGGGCGACGGCGGCGTGGGGAGCGTGCCGCTGCTCGATCCAGCGCCGGTGCCAGAGCTGGAAGACGAGAAGCGTCCAGAGCTGCTTGCGATGGTCGCGGCTGCCGCTCATGTGCTCGGAGACGAGGCGTTCGACGACGGCGGCGTCGAAGAGGCCCTGCTCCCTGATTCGGGCGGCCGAGAGCTCGTCCTGCAGCAGTTCGCGCAGCGATCCCTTCAGCCACTCCGCGACCGGGATGCCGAAGCCCTTCTTCGGCCGCTCCGCGATTCCCGGCGGGAGCATCCCGGCGAGCGCGCGCTTCAGGAGCAGCTTCGTCCCCAGGCGGTGCTGCTTCAGCCGCGGAGGGACGCGCCCGAGGAACTCGACCAGCTCGACGTCGAGGAAGGGAGCCCGCACCTCGAGCGAGCAGGCCATGCTCGCGCGATCGACCTTCACGAGGATGTCGTCCTCGAGGTAGGTCTTCGCGTACAGGTAGATCAGGCGCTCGACGCGATCCGTCGACGGCGCCTCCGCGAAGAAGCGTCTCGGCTCGTCGTACGGATCGCCGCCCGCTTTCGCGAGGAGCCGCCGCTGCTCCGCGGGGCTGAACGCACCCAGCCACAGCGCGTGCCGGACGTCCTCGCCGGACGCCGCGCCGCGCAGGAAGCGCTTGAGCTTGAAATCGAACGCTGAAGTCGTCGGTGGAGACCGGGAGCAGGTCGGCGAGCGGCACGCACGACGCGTTCGTGCAGAACCTGCGGCACGACGTACAGGCTCGCCACGCGGTCGGCGAAGAAGGTCGGGTAGCCGGCGAGGAGCTCGTCGCCGCCGTCGCCGCCGAGCGCGACCGTCACGTGCTCACGCGTGAACCGCGAGAGCAGGTACGTCGGCAGGATCGACGCGTCGGCGAGAGGCTCGTCGAGGACGTCGGCGATCGTGGGCAGCACGTCGACCATGTCCCTCGGCGTGAACACGTGCTCGCGGTGGTCGGTCCCGAAGTGCTCGGCCACGCGCCGTGCATGCGCGGACTCGTCGAAGCTCGACTCCGCGAAGCCGATCGAGAACGTCTTCACCGAGTCGGCGGGTAGCGCCTCGGCCATCATCGCGACCACCGAGCTCGAGTCGATGCCGCCGCTCAGGAAGGCGCCGAGCGGGACGTCGCTCACGAGCCGCCGCCGGACCGCCGCGCGCAGGCGCTCCCGGAGCTCCTCGGCGTACTCGTCGTCGCTTCTCGGCGTGAGCTCGGGCGTGAAGGAGAGGTCCCACCAGCGCTCTGTCTGTCGCCCGACTGTCTTCCCAGAGGAGGTAGTGGCCGCCCGGCAGCTTGCGGACTCCCGCGAAGATCGCGTGCGGCGCCGGGACGTACTCGAGGGCGAGGTAGCGCGAGAGGCTCGCCGCGTCGAGCTCGCGCGGGCAGAGCGGGTGCTCGAGCAGCGCCTTCAGCTCCGAGCCGAAGAGGAGGCAGCCGTCGGCCTCGGCGTAGTAGAGGGGCTTCTTCCCGAAGCGGTCGCGCGCGAGGAGCAGCCGCCGCTCGCGCTCGTCCCAGAGCGCGAACGCGAACATGCCGTTGAGCCGCTCGACGCAGCGCGGGCCGAGGTCCTCGTACAGGTGCACGATCACCTCGGCGTCCGAGTTCGTCGCGAACCGATGCCCGCGGGCGACGAGGTCGGCGCGCAGCTCGCGGTAGTTGTAGATCTCGCCGTTCAGGACGACCCGGAGCGAGCCGTCCTCGTTCGCGATCGGCTGGTTCCCGGTCTCGAGGTCGATGATCGCGAGCCGCCGGAACCCGAGACCGACGGCCGTGCCGTCGTCGTACGCCTCGACGTGGAGACCCTCGTCGTCGGGCCCGCGGTGCTCGAGCGTCCGCGTCATGCGGCCCAGCACCTCGCGATCGACGACCGGCGCCGGCCCGACGATCCCACAGATTCCGCACATCGCGGGGCGGCGGCGGCCGCTACGGCGCCGGCGTGTCCTCCTCGAAGTTCCGCCGCTCGCGCACGAGGTACACGGGCTTCGACCTGCGACTCGTGGTGCGTCCGCACGATGAGCTCCGCGAGCAGCCCGAGCAGGATCAGGTTGAAGCCGATCGTGAACAGGAAGACGCCGACGATGAGCGACGGCTGGCGGTGGACGTAGACGCCGTTGACGATCTTCTCGTACGCGGTCCACACGACGAACAGCGATCCGACCACGCACAGGATCGCGCCGCTGCCTCCGAAGAGGTAGCTCGGCTTCGTCGACCACACCGACAGGAACTTCACGGTGATGAGGTCGAGCAGCACCTTGAACGTGCGGCCGAGCCCGTAGCTTGCGCGGCCCGAGCGCGCGTGCGTGATGCTTGACGGGGATCTCCGTGATGCGCGCGCCGGCCTGGTAGGCGAGCGCGGGGAGGAAGCGGTGCATCTCGCCGTACAGCCGCGTCTCGCGGACGACCTCCGCGCGGTACGCCTTCAGCGTGCAGCCGTAGTCGTGCAGCCGCACGCCCGTGACGCGCCCGATCAGCCAGTTCGCGATGCGCGACGGCAGTCGCCGCGTGAGACCGTCCTGCCGCTCCTTGCGCCAGCCGGAGACGACGTCGTAGCCCTCGTCGATCTTCTCGAGCAGGGCGGCGATGTCGGTCGGGTCGTTCTGCAGGTCGCCGTCCATCGGGACGATGACCGCGCCGCGCGCGTGGTCGAAGCCGGCGGCCATCGCGGCCGTCTGTCCGTAGTTCCGGCGGAGCTGGACGAGCCTGAGCCGCGTGTCGTCGGCCGCGAGCGCGCGCAGGCGCGCGTAGGTGTCGTCACGGCTTCCGTCGTCGACGACCACGACCTCCCACGTCCGGCCGAGCGCGTCCAGCGACTCGCGGAGCGCGGTGTAGAGCGGTTCGACGTTCCCCTCCTCGTCGTGCATCGGGACGACGACCGAGACCTCGGGCGGCTCCGCGAGCGCCTGAAGCGGCTCCTCGGGGGGCCAGTGCGAGCTCGGAATCGCCATCCCGCCCAGTATGCGGATCGCTGCGGCCGGGGGCACCGGACTTTCGGGTGGTCCGAGATCGTGGGGAAACCCATGGTTCCCCCACGTGCCCCCTCCTTCAGGTTCGTGGTATCGAGCTGAGTTGGTGCCCGCCTACGGGCGAGTGAATCGCCCTTCGGCTCGAGTCCTCGCTCCCATCTTCGCTCTCCAAGAATCGTTTCCGTGTTGTTTCGTCCGGAACCCGAGCAACGTGCGAGCCGGAGGCGGGCTTTGCCCGCCGGGAGGCGTGGCGGCGCGTGCTCTGCGCCCGGGACTGAATGAAGGAGGGGGCTCGTGGGGGAACCATGGGTTCCCCCACGACTAATTCGTCCGGAACCCGAGCAACGTGCGAGCCGGAGGCGGGCTTTGCCCGCCGGGAGGCGTGGCGGCGCGTGCTCTGCGCCCGGGACTGAATGAAGGAGGGGGCTCGTGGGGGAACCATGGGTTCCCCCACGAATAATGCGCCGATGACGACCCGTCGGGACTCGGCGAGGCGCGGACATCTCCTCCCGGGTCTCTCGTACTTCGAGTACCAGCGGCAGGTGTGCCGGGACGTCGTGCTCCCGTGGCTCGAGCAGCGGATGCCTCTCGAGGGCGCCGCTGTGGCGGACGTCGGCGCCCATCACGGGGGCATGGTCGACGTCCTGCGCGAGGACGGGGTTGTCGGGAGCGCCGTCGGGTACGAGCTCAGCGAGGACGTCGTCGCGAGCTCGCCCTTCCACCCCGACGGGCGTTTCCGGCTCGAGGTGGCGGACGCGCTCGACCTGCCGGCGGACACGCCTCCGTTCGACCTCGTGCTGCTGCACGACGTGATCGAGCACATCCCCGACTACGAGCGCGCGCTCGCGGCGCTCCGCGAGCTTCTGTCCGAGCGCGGGCGCATCTTCATCTCCTTCCCGCCGTATTACTCCGGCTTCGGCGGGCACCAGCAGTACGCGCGCGGGATCGCGCGCATGGCCCCGTTCGTCCATCTCCTGCCGGCGCGGCTCTTCTTCCGGGTCGCGGCGCCGGGCGAGCAGGAGTACATGACCGCGGAAGGCGCGCTCGAGGACATGGTCTCCGTCCGGCGCACGCGGCTGACGCTCGGGTCGGCGGAGGCGGCGTTCGCCGGGGCGGGGCTCGCCGTGGAGCACCGCGAGCTCTTCCTCGTGCGCCCCGAGTACACGGTTCGCTACGGGCTGAAGGCGCGCGGCGCCTCTCTCCTCGGTCGTGTCCCTGCGCTTCGCGAGCTGGCCGTCAACGGCGCGTTCTATCTCCTGCGGCGGCCGGCCGGTGCCGATGGCTGAGGCTGTGGCCGCCGTGCGAGCACGAGGCATCTCGAGCTCCGTGTGGGTGGCGGCGGTGTGGGTCGGCAGCGCCGTCTACGCGGTCGCGCTCACGGCCAAGTCGGTGTCGGATCACTCGCGCTTCCGGACGGGGGTGGACACCGCGGTCTACGACCAGCTCCTGTGGCTTCTCGCGCACGGCCACGACCCGTTCTCGACCGTGCTCACGCGCCCGTTCCTCTCCGCGCACTTCGAGCCCGCCCTGGTGCTCCTGACGCCGCTCTACTGGCTCGACCTCGGCGTGCCGGGGATCTTCGCCGCGCAGTCGATCGCGTTGGCGCTCACCGCGCCCGCGCTCTTCGCGCTCGCCCGCGACCGCGGAGCGAGTCCGGCGCTCGCCGCGATCCCGGCGCTGCTCTGGCTTGCCTGCCCCTGGGTCGCCTCCGCGAACCTTTTCGAGTTTCGGCCGGACCCGTTCGTGCCGGTGCTGCTCGTGCTCTCGGTGCTGCTTGCCTTCCGCGAGCGCACCTGGCTGTTCGCCGGGACGATGCTCCTCGCGCTCTGCCTGAAGGAGGACGTCTCGCTGACGTACCTCGTGCTCGGGCTGCTCCTGGCGTACCACGGCAGGCGGCGGCTGGGGTTCGTCGTCGCGGGCGTGTCGGCGGTGTGGTTCGTCGGCGCGGCCCTGCTGATGCGGGCGTTCGGAGCGTCCTTCGACGCCTACGGCCAGCGCTGGGCGGGCGATCGTGGCGAGACGGTGCCCGACGCACTCGGCTGGGCGGTCACGCATCCGCTCGACACGCTCTCGGACATCGGGTCGCAGAGCGCGCTCGGGCTCGCCGCGATC
Organism: uncultured Actinomycetes bacterium; assembly: GCA_963716605.1. Lineage (GTDB taxonomy): Bacteria > Actinomycetota > Thermoleophilia > Gaiellales > Gaiellaceae > GMQP-bins7. The sequence goes on from CAVQTO010000002.1 coordinate 1,328,421, forward strand.
CTCCTCTCGACCGCGGGGCTCGCGCTGCTCGCGCCGTCCTGGCTCTGGCTCGCCGCGCCGGCGGTCGCCTACAACGTCTTCTCCGCCTACGACCCGCAGCACGACCTCGTCCACCACTACCACCTCTCGACGGTCACCGCGGTCTTCGTCGCCGCGGCGATCGGCGTGCCGAGGGTCGCGCGTCTGAGCCGCTACGCGCGCGACGCCGTCGCCGTCGGTCTCGGGGCCGCCGTCGTCCTCGCGCTCGTCGGCGGGATCCGCGTGTACACGATCTCGGGCGACGCCGTCTCCCTCGAGCCCGAGCCGACGAGGGAACTCCTCGAGCGGATTCCCGACGGCGTGCCGGTCGCCGCCACGCGGACGCTGCTGCCGCACCTGAGCCAGCGGGTCGACGTCTGGACGCTCCCGGAGCCGTTCATCCGGCTCGACTGGGGCGGTTCGTTGAGCGAGGAGGAGCTCGCCGAGCGCGCGCCGGACGTCCGCTTCGTCGCCTACGCGGAGGGCGACCAGGTCGGGACGTTCTACACCGGCGAGCTCGGCCGCGAGCGCGCCGTCCCGGACGTGCGGCCGACGCTGCGCCGCGAAGGCTTCGTCGTCGTCGCGCGGGCGGGGACGGTCGAGCTCTACAGGCGCGGCTAGCGGGCCGGGGAGACGCGCCCGACGCGCAGCGCGCCGGCGGCGCCGACGATCGCCCCCATCGTCGTCGTCGCCTTCTGCGTGTACACGACGACCGAGGCGGACGCGGAGCTCGGGCGCCTCGACGGCGGTGAGATCTGGCTCACGACCTTGTCGGGGACGACCGCCAGCTTCACGGTGCGCCGGTCGATGTCGAGCCAGCGGCCGCCCGGGTAGTGCCGCACCCGGTCGACGTCGAGCGTCAGCGCCACCGGATTGGAGGAGACGACCTTGCCGCGCAGCGCGAGGCTGAACACCGAGCCGGGCTTCGCCGCGAAGAGCGGGCGGCTCGCGCGCTTGAGGTGGAGGTACGGGTTCGCGGCCGAGCCGCCGTTCGGGTGCACCTCGAAGTGGAGGTGGTGGTTGCCGGCGGCGTCGCCCGAGTCCCCGTTCCAGGCGACCAGCTCGCCGGCGGCGACGCGGGCGCGGTTCGGGACGGCGTAGGCGGTCTCGCGACAGCTGCCGCGGTTGTCGAAGCGCGCGGTCACGTCGTCGTTCAGGTGGATGTACATGTACGTCGTCCCGCTGCGGCCGTGGAGGTAGAGCATGCAGCCGCCGAGCGACGACTCGCCGTACTCGACGCGCCCGGGCTCGACGGCGACGACAGGGGCGCGCCACGGCGCCTCGATGTCGATGCCGGTGTGCATGCCGTTCGGCCTCGCGTCGCCGTAGCTGTCCCACCAGAGCGTCTTCGCGACGAGCGGGAAGACGATCTTGGGGACGCCGTTCGAGGTTCCGGCCGCGGGGCTCGCGAGGATCGCGGCGCCGAGGCCGAGGAGAACGAGCACGAAGGCTGTCGCGCGGGCTGTCGTCCGGTGAAGTCGCATTCGGAGGTTCGCTGGGGTGCGCGCGAAGGTCGGGACGCTAACAGAGCTATCGGCTCGCCGCGGCGGCGAAGTGAGCCTCCGCGCCGCGAACGCAGGCCGCCGCGTCGGCGCCTTCGGCGATCGCCTCGCAGTCCTCTACGGCACGTTCGCGCGTGGGCGTCGCCCGGGCCTTGAGGAGCCCGATCGCGCGGAAGCAGGTCTCGCGCAGGTCTCCGTCCGTGCCGGTGCAGAGCTCGGCCGCATGCTCCCCGGTGGCGTCGTTCCCGACCAGGTCGTACGCCGCGAACGTGATGCATTCGTCCTCGCCGCCGTAGGGCCGCGCCACCGAGCAGAGCTCGAGGATCTCCTCCGGTTCGCGGCGGGTCTGACCCGCGACGTCGCGTCCGTACGACTCGAAGCAGGACGAGACCCAGTCGCGCTCCACCGCCGCGCACGTCTCCGCGATCCGCTCCCAGTCGAGCCCGACGACCTGGATGATGCGGGACGTGACGAGCTGGTAGCACGTCAGCTTGTCCTCCTTCGCCACCTGGTTGCAGGGGTAGACGAGGTCGTCGTCGTCGAGCCACTTCGACCGGAAGCCGTACGACGTCGAGATGTTCTCCATGAACACGCCGCCGTTGCACGAGCTCGACTCCCACTCGCCCGCGAGGTGGTCGCAGACCTGGAGCGAGACGGGCAGGTTGTAGCCGGTCGTGATCATGAGCCCGTGCCCGAGGCCGTGCAGGCACTGGTACTCGAGCTCGGCGAGCGCCTTCACCTCCGGGTCGTCGCAGAGCCCGCGCGCGACCCCGCCGAGCACGCTCGCCGAGCGGTCGGCGACGTTGACGAGCGAGCGCTCGAGCACGCCGTGGTAGTAGCCCGACGCGCAGATCGAGTCGCCTTCGGCGAACGTGCGGCCGACGTTGCGCTCGAACCGCGCGAGTGAGGCCGCACCGATGATGTGCGCGAGGCGGTGGCACGTGTTCGAGGCGGAGCCGATCTCCTCCGCGAGGGTTGCGAGCGCCTCCTGCGGGCCGGCGTTGAACGCGAGGTTCCCGTACGCCTGCTCGAGACAGAGCTGCTCCCCGGCGCAGTCCTCGATCTTCGTCGCGTCCGGCTCGAAGTCGCTGGCGACGGGGTGCGTGGGCAGCGCGGTCTGGACGATCGGCTCGTCGTCGCCTCCGCCCGCGAGCACCGTGACCGCCAGCGCGAGCGTCGCCGCCCCGGCCAGAGTCGTGAGGACGACGGCCGCCGTCCTGCGTGTGATCCGCGCGCCCCGCATTCCCAGAAGTATCGACATCGCAGCCGGTCGACTTCATTGCCCGGGCGTTGTTGCTTGTCCGGGATGAGCCGTCTGCGGCGCGGATAGAGTCACGGTCCGATGAAGATCGCCGTCTGCGTCAAGCAGGTTCCGGACGCGACCGTGCACAAGCGGATCGACCCGGGGACGAAGCGGCTCGACCGCTCCGGCGAGGCGGCGCTCAATCCGACCGACCTGAACGCGGTCGAGGAGGCTCTCCGGATCAAGGAGGCGCAGTCGGGAGAAGTCGTGCTCGTGTCGCTCGGTCCCGAGAAGGCTGTCGACTCGTTGCGGAAGGCGCTCGCGATGGGCGCGGACAGCGCGGTGCTCGTGGCCGACGACGGGGCCGCGGGCTCGGACCTGCTGGGGACGAGTCGCGCGCTCGCCGGCGCGCTGGCGGGGATCGAGGCCGACCTGGTCCTCTTCGGCCAGGCCGCGAACGACTCCGACGGCTCCGTGCTCTGGGCCGCCGTCGCCGACCGGCTGCGCCTGCCCGTGATCTCGCAGGCGGCGTCGCTGACGATCGAGGACGGGACGGTGACGGGGAAGCGCCAGACCGAGCACGGCTACGACGTCATCAAGGCGCCGCTCCCCGCGATCGTCGCCGTCTCGGACGCGATCAACGAGCCGCGCTACCCCTCGCTCAAGGGGATCATGGGCGCGAAGACGAAGCCGCAGGAGACGCTCGCGCTCGGTGACGTCGGCGTCGAGCCCGACGCCGCCGGCGAGGCCGGCGCGAAGACGACCGTCCTCGGCCTCGGCCCGCCGCCGTCGCGCGGGAACCAGGTCAAGATCGAGGACGACGGGAGCGCGGCGCAGAAGATCCTCGACTTCGTGGTCGAGCGGAGGCTCCTCTGAAGTTCCTCGTCTTCCTCGAGCACTACCACGGCGAGCTCGAGAAGGGCGGGCTCGGCGTGCTCGGCAAGGCGGCGTCGCTCGGTGACGCGGCCGGGGTCGTCCTCGGGCCGGATGCAGCGTCGATCGCGCCGAAGGCCGGCGCGTTCGGCGCCTCGAAGGTGTACGCGAGCGACGACGCGGCGCTCGCGGACCCGCTCCCGCAGCCGCGCGTCGACGCGCTCGCGGCGCTCGTCGAGCAAACGAGCCCGGACGCGGTGCTCTTCGGTGCGTCCGTCCTCGCGGCTGATGTCGCAGCGGGTCTCGCGGCCCGCGTCGAGGCAGGGCTGAATTGGGATCTCACCGACCTGGAGCTCCGGGACGGCGAGCTCGTCGGCACGCGGCCTGCGCTCGGGGACACCGTTCTCGTCGACGTCGGCTGGACGGAGTCGCCGCGGCTCGGTCTCGTGCGCTCCGGCGCCCTCGATCCGGTCGAGTCCGGCGGCGAGACGGACGTGGAGAGCTTCGAGTTCGCGGCCTCCGACTTCTCCACGCGCGCGACGCTGGTCGAGCAGACGCAGGAGGAGTCGAGCGGCCCGTCGATCGAGGACGCGGACATCATCGTCGCGGGCGGGCGCGGGCTCGGTGCGCCTGACGCGTTCTCGCTGCTCGAGGAGCTCGCGGACGCGCTCGGCGGCGCGGTCGCGGCGACGCGCGCAGTCGTCGACGCGGGCTGGTACCCGTACGCGACGCAGGTCGGCCAGACCGGGAAGAGCGTGTCGCCGAAGCTCTACATCGCGTGCGGCATCTCCGGGGCGATCCAGCACAAGGTCGGCATGCAGGGGTCAGGCACGATCGTCGCGGTGAACAAGGACCCGAACGCGCCCATCTTCGACTTCTGCGACCTCGGCGTCGTCGGCGACCTGCACGAGATCGTCCCGAAGCTCACCGAGCTCGCGCGCGCGCACCGAGGCGGGTAGCCGGTGGCCAGGCCTATCGACTTCCCCCCGCCGTTCGGCTCGATCGACGCGATCGGCGTCCCCACGGATGCGCCGGAGCAGCGGATCGAGGTCGGGGTGCTGATCGTCGGAGGAGGCCCCGGCGGGCTCGCGTGCGCGATCCGGCTCGGCCAGCTCCTCGAGGAGCATCCCGAGGTCCGCGAGCGTCTCGGTGACGTGCCTGTAGCTGTCTTGGAAAAGGGCAAGCAGCCGGGCTCGCATCTCCTTTCCGGCGCCGTCGTGAACCCGCGCTCGCTGCGCCGGCTCTTCAAGGGCAAGTTCACGCTCGCCGACCTGCCGACGTACGGCGAGGTCCCAGGCGAGGCGGTCTACGTGCTCACCAGGCGCTCTGCGTACCGGATCCCGGCGCCGCCGACGATGCGGAACCACGGGAACGTCATCCTCTCCGTGTCCGAGCTCGGCCGCTTCCTCTCGGAGCAGGCCGAGGCCCTCGGCGTCGCCGTGCTCCCCGAGACCGCCGCGACGAAGCTCCTCGTGCAGCACGGCCGCGTCATCGGCGTCCGCACCGGCGATCGCGGCCGAGGGCGCCACGGCGAGCCGCTGCCGACCTTCGAGCCGGGCTCGGACGTCGTCGCGGGAGTGACCGTGCTCGCCGAGGGGACGCAGGGGCTGCTCACGAGCGCAGCCATCGATCGCTTCCGCCTCGCAGGCGACAACCCGCAGATCTGGGCGCTCGGCGTGAAGGAGGTCTGGCGCGTCCCGCGGCCGCTGCGCAAGATCGTGCACACGATGGGCTGGCCGCTGCGCACGCTCGGGGGCTACGGCGAGTTCGGCGGCTCCTTCATCTACCCGATGGGCGAGGACCTCGTGTCGGTCGGCTTCGTCGCCGGCCTCGAGGCCCGCGACGTCGAGTTCTCGGTGCACGACGTGCTCCAGGAGCTGAAGACCCACCGGCTCGTCTGGAAGATGCTGCGCGGTGGCGAACGGGTCGCGTGGGGCGCGAAGACGATCACCGAGGGGGGCTACCACTCGCTTCCGAGCCGGCTGAACGCGCCCGGCCTGCTTCTCGTCGGCGAGGGCGCGGGGCTCGTCAACGTCCCGCGGCTCAAGGGGATCCACTACGCGATCGACTCCGGGCGCCTCGCGGCCGAGGCCGCGTTCCGGGTGCTGCAGCGCGGCGAGGTCCCGGGTCGCGTCGGCGCTCTCGACTCGTACGACGAGGCGGTCCGCGGAAGCTCGCTCTGGAGGGAGCTCTACGAGGTGCGGAACATGCGCCAGGCCTTCGACAAGGGCTTCTACGTCGGCGGCGCGCTCGCGAGCATGATGACGATCACGAAGGGGCGGGCTCCGAACGGGCGCTACCCGACGCACCCGAATGCCGAGTGGCCCCTGATCAAGACCGGCCGTGCTCGCCGCTACCCGAAGCCGGACGGCAGGTACGTCTTCGACAAGCTGTCGTCGGTCTTCGCCTCGGGGAACCGCACGCGCGACGACCAGCCGAACCACCTGGAGGTCGCGACCCGGGTGCGGCGGCCGGTCGCGGAGGCGTGGGCGTGGATGTGCCCGGCGAACGTGTACGCGGTCGGCCGTGACCTCGGCGACGACATGGTCGTGCTCGAGATGACCCCGTCGAACTGCATCCAGTGCGGCGCGATCACCGCCAAGGGCGGGCGTCTCACTCCGCCCGAGGGCGGCTCCGGCCCCGAGTACACGCTCACCTGACGGCTCTCGAGCCGCTAGAAGTCATGCCCTCGGCGGGCGCTCAAGCGGCCATGTCCTCGAACGCGACGTGGGAGCCAAGTTACAAGTTGCAACTAGCAGCCTCTCGCGCGCGACGTTCCCACGTCTCCCGGTGTCGGATGCGCAGGAAGTGCGCAAGTTACAAGTTGTAACTTGGGTCTCGAACGGACGCGTCGTCGCCGTCCCGTCGGGACATGCTGCGCTCGGGGTGTCGGGCGACTGCCTCCGACCCTCCGACCACCCTCGGACGACCCGTAGGGTCGGTTGCGTTCGCGCACGGGTGCGCCATCGCGACGCCTTCGGCGTGCGTGGGCGGGCGGCGCTCAGGCGCTCAGGCGGTCAGGGGTCGTAGCGGCGCACGTCGGCGCCCGCGAAGCTCGTCACCCACATCGAGCCGCCGAGCTCTGCGAGCGCGAACGCGCCCGGGCCGGCCGCGAACGCATCGACGAGCCGGCCGGTCGCGCGATCGATCCGGTGGATGCGCGAGAGCTCCTTGTCGGTGACCCAGATCATCCAGTTGCCGCCGGCCCCGGTCGGTGCGGCCGCCGCGACGCCAGGCGTTCCGCCAAGCGGGACGTGGGCGAGACGCTCACCCGTGCGCGGTGCGAGGCGGAGGGCTTCGTGCTCGGTGGTGACCCAGAGCTGGCCGTGGAGGCAGCTCGGCGCGCGGGGCGAGCTGACCGCGACGTCGACCCGCCGGGCCCGTCGCGTGCGCGGGTCGATCCGGGTCAGCCAGGTCGCGTCCCTGCTGTGCCCGACCCAGATGTACCCGCCGCACCACGTGAGGCCCGAGGGATGCCCGCCGACGCGGTAGACGCGGGCGAGGCGCGCCGTTCTCGGATGGAAGACCGCCACGCTGCCGGTCTCGAAGCTCGCCACCCAGATCGCGCCCGACGCTCGGATGAGGTCGAACGGCGAGGTGACCCGGATCGCCTGCCGGCGCCCGGTGCGGCGGTCGATCCGGACGACGCGACCGGCGTTGTCCCGCGTCACCCAGACGGCGGCGTCGTCGACCGCGACCCGGCACGCGAAGCGCCCGACGCGCAGGCGTTGCTGCACGCGTCCCGCCCGGTCGAGCCGCAGCACCGCGCCCGCCTCGTAGACGCCGACCCAGAGCTCGCCCCGATGCACCGCGAGCCCGCACGGCGCCCGGCCCGTGGCGACGACGGCCGTCTCGGTCGGCGGGGGCGGGGGCTTCCCCGCAGCCGTCGGGACGAGCAGGACGAAGGCGACGAGCGCGGCGAGGACGAGGACGCGCATGCCCCTCTTACAACGGGCGCGCGGCGGAGGTTCCCGTACGATCGCGCCGTGGCGCTTCCGGTCGCACGCGACGAGGTCGAGCGCGCGGCGGGAATCATCGCCGGGCGCCTGCACCGGACACCGCTCCTCTCGTCGCGCACGCTCGGGGCGGACGTCTTCCTCAAGGCCGAGCTGCTGCAGAGAACGGGCTCGTTCAAGCCACGCGGCGTCCTGACGAGGCTCGAGTCACTGACGCCGGAGGAGAAGAAGCGCGGGGTGATCGCGTCGTCCGCCGGAAACCATGCGGCGGCCCTGGCGTTCGGCGCCGCGCTCGAGGGGACGACTGCGCTCGTCGTCATGCCTCGCGGCGCGAGCGAGGTGAAGCGGGACGCCGCGCTCGCCTACGGCGCCGAGATCGACCAGGAGGCGGCCGGGCCCGGCGACCTGTTCGAGCGGATGGACGAGCTCGTCGAGCAGACCGGGCGCGTCCTCGTGCATCCGTTCGACGACCCGCTCGTCCTCGCGGGCCAGGGCACGGTGGGCCTCGAGATCCTCGACGACCTCGACGGCGTCGACACGATCGTCGTCCCGTGCGGAGGCGGTGGTCTCTTCGGCGGAATCGCCGCAGCCGCCGCGCCCGCCGGCGTCGCGGTCGTGCCGGTCGAGCCGGAGACGTCCCGCGCGCTCCACGCCGGCGTCGAGGCCGGTACGAGCACTCCGCGTCGAGCGCGCTCTCGGTCGCGGACGGGCTCAACGCGCCGTTCGCCGGCAAGCTCGCCGTCGAGACCTGCCTCGAGCTCGGAGTCGAGCCCGTGCTCGTGACCGAGGACGAGCTCATGGCCGGCTTCCGCTTCCTCTACGCACGTGCGAAGCTCGCCTGCGAGCCCGCCGGCGCGGCCGCCGTCGCCGCGGTGCTCGCGGGTAAGGCAGGCGAGGGCCGGACCGTGTGCGTCGTCTCGGGCGGGAATGTCGCCGCCCAGACAGCCGCTGCTATCCTGGCCAGCCCATGAAGGCCGAGATCCATCCCGACTACGTTCTCGCGCATGTGACCTGCTCATGCGGGAACGAGTTCTGGACGCGCTCCACGAAGCCGGAGCTGCACGTCGAGATCTGCGCCGCGTGTCATCCGTTCTACACCGGCAAGCAGAAGCTCGTGGACACGGGTGGTCGGGTCGAGCGGTTCCAGCGCCGGCTCGAGAAGGCCGGCGGCGAGCCGCGCCGCGGCTAGCCCCGAGTGCACGTAAAACCCACAGACGCGGGCTCCGTTCTCGCGCACAATTAGACGATGTCGGTTAGCTACGGCGGGCAGGCCGTTCTCGAGGGCGTGATGATGCGCAGCGCGTCGAACTGGGCCGTCGCCGTGCGGACGCCAGAGGGCGACATCACCGAGATCGTCCACGACATCAGCTCGCCGATGTCGAAGAAGAAGCTCTGGCGGCTGCCGATCATCCGGGGCGTCATCGCCCTGGGCGAGTCGCTCGCGATCGGCTTCCGCGCGCTCGCGATCTCGGCCAACGTCGCGACGCAGGAGACGGACGAGAACGGCGAGATCAAGACGGTGATCACGCGCGGCCAGATCATCTTCTCCTTCTCGGTCGCGATCGTCTTCGCGCTCATGCTCTTCAAGGTCGGGCCGGCGCTGCTCACGAGCTGGCTCCCCGTCGAGTCGACGGGCTCCTTCGTCGTCGTCGAGGGGCTGATCCGCGTCGCCGTCCTGATCGGCTACATCCTCCTCGTCTCGCTGCTCCCGGACCTCCGCCGCGTGTTCCAGTACCACGGCGCCGAGCACAAGACGATCCACGCGCTCGAGGCCGGCGAGGAGCTGACCACCGAGAACGTGCAGAGGCACTCGTTGATCCATCCGCGGTGCGGGACGGCGTTCCTGCTCTACGTCATGGTGATCGCGATCTTCGTCTTCGCGTTCGTCGGACGGCCGGACTGGCAGTGGCTGATCCTGAGCCGGATCGCGTTCCTGCCGCTCATCGCGGGGCTCGCCTACGAGGTCATCCGCTACGCGGGCAAGCACCAGGACAACCGCTTCCTGATGACGCTGCTCGCTCCCGGCATGTGGCTGCAGCGGCTGACAACGCGCCAGCCCGACGACGAGCAGGTCGAGGTGTCGATTCGCGCGCTCCAGCGCGTCCTCGAGCGCGAGCAGGCCGAGACCCCGGCCGAGCGCAAGGTGGACGCGCGCGTCGAAGTGATGGCCTAGTACGCTCGCGGCTGTGCCGCGGATCGTGCGAGAGGCGGAGATCGTCTGGGAAGGAACGACCGCCCGGGGAGCCGGCGTCGTCACGGCGGCGAGCTCGGGTGCCTTCGAGCTCCCGGTGACGATCGCGTCGCGCGTCGGCGACCCCGAGGGCAAGACGAGCCCCGAGGAGCTGATCGCGGCGGCTCACGCGTCGTGCTTCGTGACCTCGCTGGGCAGCGAGCTTGCACGCGCCGACACGCCTCCCGAGCGCCTGCACGTCCGCTGCACGATCACGATGGACCAGATCGAGACCGGGGACCACCGCATCGTCGCGTCCCACCTCGTCGCGACCGGCTCTGCGCCCGGCGCCGACGCCGAGAGCTTCGCGCGCGCGGCCGAGGCCGCCGACGCCGGCTGTCCCATCTCCGCGCTCATCCGCGCGAGCGCGACGGTCACGGTCGAGGCGACACTGGACAGGGAAGGAGAACGCTGATGGCGGCCGAGCGCACTGCAAACGTCACCTGGTCGAGGTCGCTCCTCGAGGGCTCCGGGACGATCGAGAGCGTCGGGAGCGGCGCGTTCGGGCCGCTCGACGTGACGTGGGCCTCGCGCACCGAGGAGCCGGACGGGCGCACGAGCCCCGAGGAGCTGATCGCCGCCGCGCACGCGTCCTGCTTCTCGATGGCGCTCTCGCACGGGCTCGCGCAGGCGGGAACGCCACCCGACCGGCTCGAGACCTCGGCGACGGTGACCTTCGTCCCGGGAACGGGGATCACGAAGAGCGCGCTCACCGTGCGCGGGTCGGTCCCGGGCATGGACGAGGACGCCTTCCGCAGCGCGGCCGAGGCCGCGAAGGAGGGCTGCCCGGTCTCGAAGGCGCTCGCCGCCGTGCCCGAGATCACGCTCGACGCGGCGCTGCTCTAGACGGGGCTCTGCTCGGCGGCGCCCTGGAGCCGGCGTCGCCAGCCGAGCAGCAGGCTGTGCACCGCGGCCGCGCCGACGAGCGGCTCCTCGGGCAACGGGAGGTGCGCGGGCGCGAGGATGAACGCGCGCGTCTGCGGCCCGCCGATGCCTCCGTGGAAGGAGATGAGCTCCTCGAACGCGCAGCCCTCGTCCAGCTCGGGGTCGTAGAAGCTCCCGATCATCAGGTCGGCGACGTGCTCGAATCCGTCCGTCCTGCGCAGGTGCTGCGGCGCGTTCGGGGAGAAGGGCGCGAGCGGGTCCTCGCCCTCGATGCGCCCGCGCATCAGGTAGTGCGCGCCACCGTTGCGGCCGAGGACGACCGGCCCGTGCGTCTCGGACCGGACGAGCACCCAGCCGACGTGCGGGTGCTCGCAGAGCGCCGGGACGAGGCGTGGATGCCGTTCGTCGATCTCCTCGAGTGTCAGCCGCCGCGGCTCGTCCATGAGGTAGACAAGGCCGAGGTTCCCGGAGCCGAGGACGATGACCGAGCGGTCGGAGACGTCGTTCTTCGCGCGCTTCTTCTTCCCCGATGTGCCCGTGCCCGTCGCCTCCCCGAGCGCGTGCCCGACCATCGCGCTCTGCTCGTCGCCGCCGGCGAACTCGGCGACCTCGCCGGTCTCGAGCGCGCGCTCCACGAGGTCGTCGAGGCCGTAGCCGTTCCGCTGCTTGAACGTCGCGCCCTGCGTCTGCCCGTGGTCGGAGAGGACGACGATCTCGTACGGCCGCGGTGCGAACTGGCGCGCGCGGTCGATGCGCCCGAACTGCTGGTCGAGCTTGCGCAACGCCTCGAGCGTGTCCGCGCGCTCGAGCCCGGAGTGGTGCGCGACCTCGTCGTAGCTCGAGAAAGTCGCGTAGATCGCCGGGCGCCCCTTCATGAGGTCGCTGAGCACGCCGTAGACGATGAGGTCGCGGACGACGACGCACATCGCAGCCCGCATGAACGGGTACAGGCCGCTGCGGTGACCGCGCGGGCGGACGTCGCGGCGGATCGCGCGGAGGGCGGCGACCCACTCGAGGATCACCTCCCAGAAGAAGAGGACGAGCGCGCGCGTCACGTTGTGCCCGTTGGCGAAGAACGCGCGATAGCCGGGGTTCCTGCCCTTCTCGGCCTCGATCCGGCTGACCGTGAGGATCACGTGCTCGGCCTCGCCCGAGAGGAGGTTTCCGCGGCTCGCGCCGCCGTCGCGCAGCAGCCCGTTCCCCGCGTGCCGGCGCTCGATCTCCTCGCAGTCGGCGGGCGCGGAGCACGTCATCAGCACGCCGCGCTCCTTCTCGACCCAGCGGAACGCGGGGATGTCCTCGTTCGAGCCGAGCAGGATCCCGGCCTGGCTCGCGCCCGTCTGCGACGAGAGGTCGGTCTCCCACTCGATGAAGCGGTGCGTGTCCTCGGCGAGCCAGCGTGCCATGTTCGGCGCGTTCCCGTCCCGCATCGCGCGCTGGAGCACGGGCCGCGCGAGCCCGTCGATCTCGAGGTAGACGATCCCCGGGACGTCCGTCTCGACCTTCTCCCCGGAACGGCGTGCGATGCGCTGGATGATCCGGATCGTGTACGTGTCGTCGTCGTTGATGCCGGCGATGACGCCGAGCGCTGTCGAGATCGCGGAGATGACGAGCGCGGCGAGGAGCGCCGCACAAGAACCCGTCGACCGTGATTTCGTCCGTGAGCTCGTCGGCGGCGAGGAGCAGGCCGGCATCGAGTGCGAGGACCAGGAGGAACGAGGTGGCGACCGTGAACGGGAGCCTGAGAGCCGCGACGATCGGCGCGAGGACGGCGTTGAGCGCGCCGATGATGAGGGCGGCGACGATCGCTACCCAGAAGTCGCCGACGTCGAAGCCCGGGAGGATCCCGGCCGCGAGCAGGATGCTGGCGCTCGAGACGAGCAGCGCGAGCAGCAGCCTGAGCGGGTGAAGCGCGGGTGGCCTGCTCTCGTTCCGCATACGGCGACGAGACTACTCCCGCGAGGGCGAGAACGCCCCGGGACGCGGCTACGATCACCCGGATGAGCACGATCGCGCATCTGGTGGACGACCTGGAGCGCTCCTACGCCGAGGCCGAGGAGTTGATGTCGGACCCTGCCGTCTACAACGACCGCCGGACCGCCGCCGAGACCGGCCGCCGGCTGAAGGAGCTGGACGGCGCGAGGAAGCTCGCGGAGGCGTGGCGACAGGCGACGGCGGACCTCGACGCGGCGCGGGTGGACCCGGAGCTGGCGTCGTTCGCGGCCGACCTCGAGACCGAGGTGAGCCGGCTGGAAGAGGAGCTCAAGCTCGCGCTCGTGGAGAAGGACCCGGCCGACGAGAAGGACGTGATCGTCGAGATCCGGCAGGGAGTGGGGGGCGACGAGGCCGCGCTCTGGGCGAGCGACCTCTACCGCATGCTCACCCGCTACGCCGAGCGGCGCGGGTTCAAGACCGAGACGCTCTCGACGAGCCACAACGAGGCGGGCGGCATCAAAGAGATCGTGTTCGCGGTCAAGGGGAACGGCGCGTTCTCGGTCTTCAAGTACGAGGGCGGGACGCACCGCGTGCAGCGGGTCCCCGAGACCGAGTCGCAGGGCCGGATTCACACGTCGACCGCGACGGTCGCGGTCATGCCCGAAGCCGAGGAGGTCGAGATCGCGATCGAGGAGAAGGACCTCAAGGTCGACGTCATGCGCTCGACGGGCCCGGGCGGCCAGAGCGTGAACACGACCGACTCGGCCGTGCGGCTGACGCACGTCCCGACCGGGCTCGTCGTCGTCATGCAGGACGAGAAGTCGCAGCTCCAGAACCGCCTGAAGGCGATGCGCGTGCTGCGGGCCCGGCTGTACGAGGCCGAGCGCGCGCGGCAGGAGGCCGAGCTTGCGACGCAGCGGCGCTCGCAGATCGGCACCGGCGAGCGGGCGGAGAAGATCCGTACCTACAACTTCGCCGAGAGCCGGGTCACCGATCACCGGATCAAGCTCACCGCGCACCGGCTCGACCAGGTGCTGGACGGGGACCTCGGAGACTTCACGGACGCGCTCCAGTCCGAGGATCGACGGCAGGCGCTCGCTGCAGCGTCGGCGTGACGACGGTCGCCGGGACGCTTCCGCAGGCGACGGCGCGGCTTGCGCGTGCGGGCGTCGAGTCGCCGGCCGTCGACGCGGAGATCCTGCTCGCGCACGTGCTCGGGACGACGCGAAGCGCGCTTCGCGCTGACGGCGGCCGCGAGCTCGACGTCTACGAGCGGGAGGCCCTCGGACGGCTGCTCGCGCGTCGTGCGACGCGTGAGCCGCTCGCGTACGTCCTCGGGGAGTGGGGCTTTCGGAGTCTGATGCTGAACGTCGACCGGCGGGTCCTGGTCCCCCGGCCCGAGACGGAGATCGTCGTGGAGCGGTGCCTCGCGCGCATCGCGGGGCTCGACGAGCCGCGCGTGCTGGACGTCGGGACCGGGAGCGGCGCGATCGCGCTCGCGATCGCCGACGAGCATCCAGGCGCGAGGGTGACCGGGATGGACGCGTCCGCCTATGCGCTCGCCGTCGCGCGGGAGAACGCCGCACGCACCGGGCTCGAGGTCGAGCTGCTCCAGGCCGACCTGTTTGCCGGCCTTCCCGACGGCTGGTGGGACCTCGTCGTCTCGAATCCGCCGTACGTCTCTCCGACTGAGATCGACTCGCTCGAGCCCGAGGTGCGCGACTGGGAGCCGCGGGACGCGCTCGTCGGCGAGGGCGCGACCGACGCGATCGCCGAGCACGCGCGCGTCGGGTTGCGACCCGGTGGCGCGCTCGTCCTCGAGCTCGCCGAAGGCGACGCCGCGCGCGCGTCGGCGTTGCTGCGCAACCTCGGCTACTCCGACGTCGAGACGACCCGCGATCTCGCCGGCCGCGACCGGGTCGTGGAGGGCAGCTGGTGAGCACCGTCCAGGAGGCCGTCGGCGCGATCCGTGCGGGCGACCTCGTCGTCCTCCCGACCGACACCGTCTACGGGCTCGTCTGCACGCCCGATGGCGAGGAGCCGACACGCGCTCTCTCGGCGCTCAAGGGCCGGCCGCCCGCCCAGCCCCTTGCCCTCCTCGCGTCGAGCGTCGATCGGCTGCTCTCCGCCGTTCCGGAGCTGCGAGGCCGCGACGAGCGCGTCGCGCGCGCGCTCCTGCCCGGGCCGTACACGCTCGTCTTCCCGAACCCCGCGCGGCGCTTCGCGCGGCTGACGGGCGAGCGCGAGACGATCGGCGTTCGCGTGCCCGAGCTCGCCGGGCCGGGCGCGATCGTGCTCGACCACGTGGGCGTCGTGGCGGCGACCAGCGCGAACGTCCACGGCGGGCCGGATCCCGGGCGAGTCGAGGACGTGCCCGTATCGATCCTCGCCGCGGTGTCGGCAGTCATCGACAACGGGGAGCTGCCGGGCACTCCGTCCACGGTCGTCGATCTCAGCGGTGACGAGCCGCGTGTGCTCCGCGAGGGGGCGGTCCCCGAAGGTGAGGCTCTCGCCGCCGTCGCCGACGCCTTCGGGGAGTAGCATCCGCCCGATGGCCGTGGCCCCGCTGACGCTGGACGACCTCCGCTCGGCAGGCCTCGCAGATGTCGATCCGGAGGTCGCGGAGCTGCTCGAGCGCGAGCTCGAACGCCAGCGTGGCGAGATCGAGCTCATCGCGTCCGAGAACTTCACGTGGCCGGCGATGCTCGAGGCGGTCGGGAGCGTCCCCACGAACAAGTACTCCGAGGGGTATCCGGGTCGCCGGTACTACGGCGGCTGCGAGATCGTGGACGAGATCGAGCAGCTCGCGATCGATCGCGCGAAGGAGCTCTTCGGCGCCGAGCACGCGAACGTGCAGCCGCACGCGGGCGCGCAGACGAACATGGCCGTCTACTTCGCCTGCCTCGAGCCCGGGGACACGATCCTCTCGCTCGAGCTCTCGCACGGCGGGCACCTGACGCACGGGCTCAAGGTCAACTTCTCGGGGCGCCTCTACGACATCGTCCACTACGGCGTGTCGCGGGAGACGAACCTCGTCGACTACGACGACGTGCTCGCGCTCGCGAAGGAGCACCGGCCGAAGCTGATCGTCTGCGGCGGCTCCGCGTATCCGAGGACCGTCGAGGCCTGGCGCTTCCGCGAGATCGCGGACGAGGTGGGCGCGCTCCTCCTCTGCGACATGGCGCACTTCGCGGGCCTCGTCGCGGCGGGAATCCACCCGAGCCCGGTGCCGCACTGCGACTTCGTCACGTCGACGACGCACAAGACCCTCGCCGGGCCGCGGTCGGGCTTCGTCCTCTGCCGCGCCGAGCACGCGCAGGCGGTCGACCGCGCGGTCTTCCCGGGCATGCAGGGCGGCCCGCTCAACCACGTCATCGCCGCGAAGGCGGCGTGCTTCAAGATCGCCGCGTCCGCGCCGTTCCGCGAGTACCAGGAAGCCGTGCGCGCAAACGCGGACGTGCTCGCCGCGACGCTCCAGGACGGCGGGCTCGACGTCCTCACGGGCGGCACCGACACGCACCTCCTGCTCGTCGACCTGCGAGCGACCGAGTGGACCGGGAAGGACGCGGAGGAGCGCCTGGCCGAGGTCGGGATCACCGTCAACCGGAACACGATCCCCTTCGACGAGCGCCCGCCGACCGTCGCCTCGGGGTTCCGCGTGGGCACGCCTGCGCCGACGATCCGCGGCTTCGACGAGGACGACTTCCGCGAGGTCGGGGCGGATCATGACTCTGGCGCTTGGGTCCGGCCCGGATCTCGAGGCGCTCGCTCGCCGTGTCGCGGAGCTCTGTGAGCGACGGCCTCTGTACCCGGGCCGAGGCGCTTTCCCGACCTTCGGCCGGGAAAACGCCTAGGTGACCATGGAGCAGCGAACGGATCTAGTCACTTCCGGCACCGGCACGGTGACGGAAGTGACTCACCCGCTCGTCCTGCACAAGCTCGGTCTCCTGCGCGACGTCACGACGACGACGCAGATGTTCCGGCAGCTCGTCAATGAGCTCACGCTCCTCCTCACGTACGAGGCGACGAAGGACCTCGCCGACGAGGCGGTCGAGATCGAGACGCCGCTCGAGCACACGACTGCGCGTCGCATCTCCGGGAAGAAGGTCGCCGTGTGCCCGATCCTGCGGGCCGGGATCGGGATGCTGGACGCGGTGCTCTCGCTCGTGCCGGGCGCGCGCGTCGGCTTCATCGGGCTCTTCCGCGACGAGGAGACGCTCGAGCCGGTCGAGTACTACGTCAAGCTTCCCGACGACCTGCCCGAGCGGGACGTGATCCTGCTCGACCCGATGCTCGCGACCGGGAACTCGACCACGGCCGCAATCGAGACCGTGAAGCGCGCCGGCGCGACGTCGGTGCGGCTGATCGCGCTGATCGCGGCGCCGGAGGGCATCGAGCGCGTCCACCGCGACCATCCGGATGTGCCGATCGTCGTCGCCTCCATCGACCGAGGCCTGAACGACAAGGGCTACATCCTCCCGGGCCTCGGCGACGCAGGCGACCGCCTGTACGGGACGAAGTAGAGCTCGGTGTTCGACGAGCTGCGGGCGACGCCTGAGGTTCTCTACGGGGCGGCTGTCGCCTTCGTCATCGTCGTGCTGCTGACACCCGCGGTCGGCGGGATGGCGAGGCTGCTCGGCGCGGTCGACCGTCCGGACTCCGAGCGGCGCCATCACCGGCGCCCGATCCCGCGGCTCGGCGGGCTGGCGATCTTCCTCGGCATCGTCGTCCCCGCGCTCGCGTTCCTCGACCTCTCGGGCGAGAGTCGGGGAGTGCTGCTGGGAGCCGCGGTCGCGACCGTGGTGGGCGCGGTCGACGACTTCCGCGGCCTCTCGCCGCCGGTGAAGCTCGCAGGGCAGACTGCCGCGGCGGCGATCCCGCCCATGTTCGGCGTCTGGATCGACCACTTCACGTTGCCGTTCCTCGGCGCGGTAGATCTGCCGCCGCTGATCGGCGTCCCGCTGTCGATGTTCTTCATCGTCGCGGTGATGAACATGGTCAACTTCCTGGACGGGCTCGACGGGCTGGCGGCCGGCGTGTGCGGGATCGCGGGCGTGACGTACGCGATCCTCGCGCTGTCGCTCGGCAGCGCGGATCCCGCGATCCTGTCCGCGATCGTCGCCGGGGCCTGCCTCGGCTTCCTCCGCCACAACTTCTTCCCGGCGCGGATCTTCATGGGCGACTCGGGGGCGCTCTGCCTCGGGTTCATCCTCGCTGCCGTGTCGATCCAGGGTCTCCTGAAGACGGCGTCGACGGTCGTCCTCGTGCTGCCGCTGCTCGTCCTCGCGGTGCCGATCCTCGACACGTCGTTCGTCGTCGCGAAGCGGCTGAAGCACAACCTGCCGATCTACGGCGCCGATCGCAGCCATCTCCACCACCGCTTCCTGAACATCGGCTTCTCGCAGCGCCGCGCCGCCGTGACGATGTGGCTCTGGTGCGCGAGCCTCGCCGGCGCCGCGCTCGCGACGCGGTTCGTCCCGTTCCGCGACGGCGGCGACTGGCATCTCTGGGAGACCTTGCTCATCGTCGCGATCGCCGTCTTCGCGCTCGCGTTCTCGGTCTACGTCGTCTACCTGCTCGAGATCGTGAAGCTCATGAACCCGCGGATCCGAAGGCGCGTCCGCGAGCAGGAGGCGGCGGAAGCCGAACCGGACTCCGAGCGCGCGACCGCCTGAGCGAGAACCACCCGACGCATTCGTTCGTCGACGGCGACGCCGAGCGTCGTTCGTTGCGGGAGACGCCGACCCGTCCGCACGCGGTCCAGATCGCCAAGTTACAACTTGTAACTTGGCGCCCTCGCCTTACTCGAGGAGGGCGAGGAGATCCGCGACGACGAGGTCGGCGCGTCGCGTGTTGTAGGCGAGCTCGAGGGCGAGCGTTCGTGCGCGCACGCGCTCGTGCCGACGGAGTCGCGTCGAGCGGAGATGCAGGCGCACGCGCTCGTAGCTCGGCCTCGGAATGCCCATTTGCGCGGCGAGAGCGCGGGTCCGACGGTACGTCTCCGCAATCGGAACCGAGCGGTCGTCGAGCTCGACGACGTGTTCGAGGAAGCGCTCCTCGACTCGTGGCCCGGCCGCGTACACGCTTTCAGCGTGCCTGTGCAGCCGTGACGCCTTCGCAACAAGACGGCGACGAAGGAGCGCAAGTTACAACTTGTAACTTGGCCGCCCTTGCGGGCATGTCTCCTCTCCCGCCGCTTGGCCGCTCGAGTGCGAGCTCGAGGGCGGGGAGGTGGAGGTCAGCGGTGTGGCCGTGGGGCGGTAGCGGCGGCGCGCTCGACGAAGTCAGCAAGTGCCGCGTTGAAGTCCGAGTGGCGCTGGACCGTGTGGCCGAAGCCGGGGAGGACGACCCGCTCGGCTGAGAGCTCGCCCTCGAGCCGGTCGCAGATCGCGTCGAACGCGGGGTGGTGGGCGCCCGAGAAGACCAGCTTCGGGAACTCGGTCGCGGCGAGGGTGGCAAGCGGGATCTCTGCCTCCCACGGGCCGCGCTCGTTCATTAGCATGCGCGCGCCCTGATCGAGCTCGGGCGGAAGCGGCGAGGGCGGGTCGTAGCTGGAGCCGACGGCTCCGAGGAACGTGCGCAGGAAGGCCTCCGGATCGTCGCGCGGCCCCTCCGCCCACAGCCGAGCGCCGCCGTCTGCGAACGCCGCCACCGCCGGGACGTCGAGCGCGACCCGCGTCGCCGGCGGCTCGATCACGGTCAGCGACCGCAGCGCCTCCGGTCGCCGCGCGGCCGCGAGCAGGCACACGACACCGCCATACGAGTGCCCGACGAGATGGTCTCCCGGCTCGACCAAGGCGGCGACGAGCTCCGCGTCCACCTCGAAATCGACCCGCTCGACGGGCGGCCCCGGCGGGAACCCCGGCCGCTCGAGCACGACGAGCTCGAAGCGATCCGCGAGCGTCTGCTGCGCCTGCCAGGTCGCCGCGGCCGCGACGACGCTTCCGTGGACGAGGACGAGACGTTCCATCGGGGCATCCTAGACTGTGTAACGAACTCCCCGATTTTCCGCACGAAGATACGGAATTTCCTGTCACAAGCACGCTGATATGCTCACCCCGGATGATGCCGGACGCGTCCTCCTCACCTCACTCGCTCGCCACCGCCTCGGGGCTCCTCCTGGGCGCGCTCGGCGTTGCGATGGCAGTCGGGTGCGCTGGTCGGCTGGGCTTTCGGTGCTCCGGAGCTCGGGCTCCTCATCGGTGCGGTCGCCGGGATTCCGCTCGGCGTCTTCGCGGTCTACTACGTGTACACGCGGGCCGAGCCTCAGCCGAGGGCGACGCAAGCGTCGCCCCTACACACCCAGAACGGCAGCGGGGAGGACCGCACGCGGGCCGGGAATGCGCGGCCCTTACGGAACCATGGCGCTCAGGACGACGACGAGGACAGCTGGTGAGCGCGGGGATCTTCTCGACGCCGCGGGCGATGCCGAGCAGGCTCGCCCCGACCATCGCCGGCGCCACCGTGATCGCGCTCGCGCTCCCGGTCTTCGCGGTCGCCGGCTGGCCGCTCGAGGCGTGGGCGCTCGCTGCGGTCCTCTGGGTCGGGGCGCAGGCGTTCGCCTTCGTACTGGCGCGGCTCGCGGGCGACCCAGATAACCTCGCCGCCGCAGGGATGCGCGGCATCGGCACAACCTCACGTGGTCTTCTCGTCGGCATCCCGCTCGTGATCGTCACGGTGAGCAACGAGACCGTCGGCATCGCAGCCGCAGCCCTGTACGCGCTTGCGTTCACGGTCGAGCTCGGCGTCGGGCTCGCGGCCTACTTCGGCGGGGAGGCCAAGGCGTGAAGCGCGTGCTCTTCACCCTGCTCGCCCTCGCCCTCGTGTTTCCCACGACGGCGTTCGGACAGGAGACTCCGGCCGCGGAGGAGGACTTCGACCCCGCGCACGAGTGGGAGCTCCACACGTGGGGCCCGGAGCTGAAGATCGGCCCGATCGACATGTCGATCAACAAGGCCGTCGCCTACCTGATCCTCGGCATGATCGTCTCGATCGTGGTCGGGATCGTGTTCATGCGCGTCAAGGTCGGGCGAGGCCCGGACCGGCGGCAGGCGGTCGGGGAGACGATCTACGAGATCGCGCAGGTCCAGGTCGCAGAGCAGGGCCTGCCGCACAAGGCCATCGGGCGCTGGTTCCCGTACGTCGCGTCGCTGATGGTCTTCATCTGGGTCGTGAACATGCTCGGGTTCATCCCGCTTCCGCTCTCGGACGAGCGCTTCGAGATCTTCGGCGTCGAGCTGCCCGACGTTCGCGATCTTCGCCGCGACCTCGACGCTCTCGGTCACGCTCGCGCTCGCGCTCATGACCTTCGTCTTCACGCACGTCGAGGGCATCCGCTGGAACGGAACGCGGAAGTACTTCAAGAGCTGGATCCCGGACGTCCCGAAGGCGATGCTGCCGCTCATCATCCCGCTCGAGATCCTCGGCCAGTTCATGCGCCTGATCAGCCTCTCGGTCCGGCTCTACGCGAACATGCTCGCCGGCCACATGCTGATCCTCACGTTCATCGGGCTCATCTTCGTGCTCTCGAACGTGTTCCTCGCGATCGTCGCCGTGCCCGCGGCGACCGTCTTCTACCTCTTCGAGGTCGTCATCGTCGTCTCGATCCAGGCGTACATCTTCGCCGCCCTGTCCGCCATCTACATCGGCTCGGCCATCGAGCCAGAGCACTAAGGAGGATCACACTCATGCTGTCCTCGTTCTTCTTCCTCGCCGCCGCCGAAGAGGCGGCCGCGAACGGCGCAGACGCCGGAAAGGCCATCGCGCTCGCGCTCGGCATCGGCCTCGGCTCGCTCGGCGCCGGCATCGGCATCGGCAACATCTTCGGCTCGATGATCCAGGCCGTCGCACGCCAGCCCGAACTGAGGGGCGAGCTCACGGGCATCCAGTGGCTCGGCTTCGCGCTCACCGAGGCGGTCGTGTTCTACGGCCTCATCGGCGGGCTCCTCGCCTACGTCCTGGTCTAGATCGTCTCGTTCCTCCACTCGCCCAAGCAGCCGAGGACGAGTCGTCGGGCGGCCTGATCGACGTCGTCCCGGGGCTGATGATCTGGACGCTGATCTGCTTCGCGATCACGTTCTTCGTCCTCAGGCGGTTCGCGTTCGGCCCGATCCAGAAGACGATCGACGAGCGCCGCGACCGGATTCGGAAGGCGGTCGAGGAGGCGGACAGCGCCCGCGCCGAGGCACGCGACCTGCTCGAGCAGCACCGGCAGCTGATCGGCGAGGCGAAGGGGGAGGCGGCGGAGATCCTCGCCGACGCGCGCAAGGTGGCGGACGCGCAGATCGAGCGGGTGAAGAGCGAGGCGGAGGAGGAGCGCCAGCGCCGGCTCGAGGAGACGAAACGTCAGATCGACGCGGAGACGAAGCGCTCGCTCGACCAGATCCGCGCGCGAGGTGGCCGACCTGACCCTCGCGGCGACCGCGCGCGTCACCGGCAAGGTGCTCGACGCCGAGGACCAGCGGCGCCTGATCGACGAGGCGATCGCCGAGCTCGACTTCTCCGCGCTCGAGAAGGAAACGACCTAGGCGAGCATGGCCGTCGCGCAACGACTGTACGCCCGCGCGCTCTTCCAGGCCGCGCGACGAGGCCGGGAAGCTGGAGCGAGGTTG
Organism: uncultured Actinomycetes bacterium; assembly: GCA_963716605.1. Classification (GTDB taxonomy): domain Bacteria; phylum Actinomycetota; class Thermoleophilia; order Gaiellales; family Gaiellaceae; genus GMQP-bins7. Next base: position 1,350,674 of record CAVQTO010000002.1, read on the forward strand.
CGTCCGAGCTCGCCGCGCTCGCGGACGCGATCGAGGAGGTCGCCCGCGCTCCGGCCTTCCTCCGCAATCCGCAGATCGATCCGCCGGAGAAGGCCGCGCGTTCTCGCCGAGCTCGACCGACGGCGCCGACGAGCTCGTCCGCAACTTCGTCCGGCTCGTCGCCGAGAAGGGGCGGGCCGGCGAGCTCGTCGGAGATGAGCGCCGAGCTCGACGCCCTCGTCGCCCGCGCGCAGAACCGCCTCGCGGTCGAGCTCACGACCGCGTACGAGCTCTCCGACGACGAGGCGCGCTCGATCGTCGAGACGATCGAGAAGGCGTCCGGCCGCACGGTCGAGGCGACGCGCTCGGTCGACCCCGGCCTCGTCGGCGGCATCGTCCTCCAGGTCGGGTCCTTCCGCGCCGACGGCAGCGTCCGCGGACGGCTCGAGCGCCTCCGCCAAGAACTTGCAACCGCCCATTAATGCGCAAGATCGGAAATCCGCTCGCGCGGATCCCCGACCGCGCGAGAATCCCTGAAGCCGGCGCTTCGCGCCGGGTCGCATCGAAGGAGACACGTGAAACTACGCCCCGAAGAGATCACCTCGATCCTGAAGGATCGGATCAAGGAGTTCGACGTCGAGACCGACCTCTCCGAGGTCGGCACCGTCCTCCAGGTCGGCGACGGCATCGCCCGCATCCACGGGCTCGAGAACTGCGTCGCGCTCGAGCGGCTCGAGCTCGAGCACGGCGTCGTCGGCATCGCCTTCAACCTCGAGGAGGACAACGTCGGCGCCGCGCTCTTCGGCGAGTGGCAGCACGATCGCGGAGGGCGAGCCCGTGCGCCGCACCGGCGAGGTCATGAGCGTGCCCGTCGGCGAGGGCATGCTCGGCCGCGTCGTCGACCCGCTCGGGAACCCGCTCGACGGGCTCGGCCCGATCGAGGCGACCGAGCGCCGGCCGCTCGAGTTCAAGGCGCCGGGCGTGATCAGCCGCCAGCCGGTGAAGGAGCCGCTGCAGACCGGCCTCAAGGCGATCGACTCGATGATCCCGATCGGGCGCGGCCAGCGCGAGCTGATCATCGGCGACCGCTCGACCGGCAAGACGGCGATCGCGATCGACACGATCCTGAACCAGCGCGGCGGCGACGTGATCTGCGTCTACGTCGCCGTCGGCCAGAAGGGCTCGACGGTCGCGCAGGTCGTCGAGCGGCTGCGCGACGCCGGCGCGATGGAGTACACGATCGTCGTCTCTGCGCCCGCGCAGGAGGCGGCGCCGATCAAGTGGATGGCCCCGTTCGCCGGCTGCGCGATGGGCGAGTACTTCCTCTACAACGGGCAAGCACGCCCTGCTCATCTACGACGACCTCTCGAAGCACGCGGATGCTTATCGACAGCTGTCGCTTCTTCTCCGACGCCCGCCCGGCCGCGAGGCCTTCCCCGGCGACGTCTTCTACCTCCACTCCCGGCTGCTCGAGCGCGCGTGCAAGCTCTCGGACGACCTCGGCGGCGGCTCGCTGACGGCGCTTCCGATCATCGAGACGCAGGCCGGCGACGTCGCGGCCTACATCCCCACGAACGTGATCTCGATCACCGACGGGCAGATCTATCTCGAGTCCGAGCCTCTTCTTCTCGGGCGTCCGGCCGGCGATCAACGTCGGCGTCTCGGTCTCGCGCGTGGGCGGGCAACGCACAGAAGCGCGCGATGCGCCAGGTCGCGGGCCGGCTCCGGCTCGACCTCTCGCAGTACCGCGAGCTGGAGGCGTTCGCGCAGTTCGGCTCCGAGCTCGACCAGGCGACGCAGCAGGCGCTCGGCCGCGGCGAGCGGATGGTCGCGACGCTGAACCAGCCGCAGTACGCAGCCGTGGCCGCTCGAGGAGCAGGTCGTCGCGATCTACGCGGGCGTCAACGGCTACCTCGACACGATCCCGGTGCCGCAGGTGCCGCGCTTCCACGACGAGCTGCGCGAGCACCTGCGCACGGAGAGCTCCGTGCTCGCAGTCGATCCGCGAGGACGGCGAGATCTCCGAGGAGACCGAGGCGAAGCTCAAGTCCGAGCTCGACCACTTCCTCGACGTCTTCAACGTCGAGGAGGAGAAGGGCATCGCCGGCTAGCATGGCGACCGTCCAGGACCTCAAGCGGCGGATCCAGTCCGTCCGCAACACGCGCAAGATCACGCGCGCGATGGAGCTCGTCGCGGCGGCGAAGCTGCGGCGGGCGGAGCTGCGGATCAAGGCGCTCCGCCCGTACGCGGAGACGATGAACGAGCTCATCGCGGGCGTCGGGCGCGCGTCGACCTCGGTTCGGCTGCCGCTCCTCGAGCAGCGCGAGCAGGTCGAGACGGTCGCGATCGTGCCGCTGACCGGCGACCGCGGGCTCGCGGGCGCGTTCAACGCGCAGATGCTGCGGCGCGCGTTCGCGCTCGAGCGCTCGCTCCAGGCGGAGGGCAAAGACCGTCCGCTGGGTCGCCGTCGGCAAGAAAGGGCGCTCGACGCTCCTCTTCCGCCGCCGCGAGCTCGCGGGCGCGTACATGGGCTTCACCGACCGCCCCGCCTACGAGGACGCGCAGGCGATCGCGCACCGCGTCGCCGAGCTCTTCACCGAGGGCGAGGTCGACCGCGTGACGCTCGTCTACAACACCTACATCTCCGCGCTGACGCAGCGGGTCACCGAGCAGGACGTGCTGCCCATCTCGCCCGACATCCTGGAGACGGACGAAGAAGAGCGCGCGGCCGACACGCTCCGCGGCGACTTCATCTTCGAGCCCGAGCCGGAGGAGATCATGCAGCGGCTGCTCCCGGTCTACGTCGAGACGCAGATCTACCGGGCGCTGCTCGAGTCGACCGCGTCCGAGCAGGGCGCGCGGATGACGGCGATGCGGAACGCCTCGAAGAACGCCGGCGAGCTCATCGACTCGCTCACGCTGAGCATGAACCGCGCGCGCCAGGCCGAGATCACGCAGGAGATCCTCGAAGTCGTCGCCGGCGCCGAAGCGCTGACCTGATGCACGTAGGGCGAGGCATCTCGCCCCTACGACCACTAGTCGCCTCTACGTGCCTAGTCCTCTTAGGCAGTTCTTAGGCTCCGCCTTCGCACGCTCCTAACAAACCGCGTCGTGCGCACGTAGAACTGTCTAACGCATGGCGGTACCGAGCCCCGAGACGGACGCAGCTAGCATCACGCCGGTGGAAGCGGTGCCGCGCGCGCGGGATCGAGGCCGAGCGCTTCGAGCGGGCGAGCGAGATCGCCGACCGCTTCGTCGCGAACATCGAGACCGTCGTCTACGGCAAGCGCGGACGAGATCAAGCTCGTCCTGACCGCGCTCGTCTGCGGCGGGCACGTCCTGCTCGAGGACGTGCCGGGGACGGCGAAGACCGTCCTCGCTCGCGCGATCGCGGGGACGATCGAAGGCGCGACGCCGACAGCGCATCCAGTGCACGCCGGACCTCCAGCCGACGGACGTGACGGGGCTCTCGATCTTCGACCAGCGCTCGCGCGACTTCGAGTTCCGGCCCGGGCCGATCTTCGCGAACGTCGTCCTCGTCGACGAGATCAACCGCGCGACGCCGAAGACGCAGTCCGCGCTGCTCGAGGCGATGGCGGAGCACCAGGTGACGGTCGACGGCGTGACGCGCGAGCTGCCGACGCCCTTCCTGCTCATCGCGACCGAGAACCCGATCGAGTACGAAGGCACCTTCCCGCTGCCGGAGGCGCAGCTCGACCGCTTCTTCCTCCGCACGGCGCTCGGCTACCCCGGAATCGACGACGAGCTGAAGATCCTCGTGGAGCAGCGCTTCTCGCACCCGCTCGCCGATCTCCGCCCTGTGGTCACCGTGGACGAGATCAACGACGTCCGCGTCGCCGCGCAGCACGTGTACGTCGACGAGGTCCTCCACCGCTGGGTCGTCGAGCTCGTGCGCGCGACGCGCGAGAACGACTCGGTCGTGATCGGGAGCTCCGTGCGCGGGAGCCTCGCGCTCGAGCGGGCCGCGCGCGCATGGGCGCTCGTCGACGGCCGCAGCGTTCGTCATGCCGGAGGACATCGAGCGCCTCTTCGTCCCCGTGCTCGCCCACCGGGTCGTCTTCACGCCGGGCTTCGTCGCGCGGGCGCGCGCGACGGACTGGGCGACGGCGATCGACGAGTTCCGCGCAGGCCTGCCTCGAGGTCGCGCCGCGTCCGGGCTCGGAGGAGGACCCCCTCTTCGAGGGCCACGCGACGCGGATCGGGCCGCCACGGGGTCTGACCCCGTATCGGTAGCGCGCAGCCGATGCCCAGTGGCCGTCTCACCTTCCCGCTCGTTCCTCGTCGCGGCGTCATCGGCATCTCGTTCGGGACGATGCGCAGCCTGCGGCGCGGGACCGGCACCGACATCGCGGGGTCGCGCCCGTACCGCCCGGGCGACGACATGGACGCCATCGACTGGGCCGCGTCGGCCCGGCTCTCGACCGCACGCGGGAGCGACGAGTTCGTCGTCCGCGAACGCTTCGCGGAGGAGGCGCCGCGGGTCGTGGTCGTCTGCGACCGCCGCCCGGCGATGTCGTGCTTCACCGCGCCCTTGCCGTGGCTCGACAAGCCGCTCGCGATGCGCAACCTGTTCGAGCTCGTCCTCGCGAGCGCGGCGGCCGCGGGCGGCTTCGTCGGTTATCTCGACCAGGCCGACGGGGAGCCTTACTGGCGTGCGCCGCAGCTCGAGCGGCGGCTGCTCAAGCTCCACAACGAGCGGCTCGAGTCGTCCGACTTCCAGGCGCCGAGCGACTGGCTCGAGCGCTCGCTCACGCATCTTGCCGAGCACCGGCGCTCGGTCACGGCGGGCACGTTCGTGTTCGTTCTCTCCGACTTCGTCCCGGCGCCGTCTAATGAAGTGTGGTTCACCGCGATCGAGCAGCGCTGGGACGTCGTCCCCGTCGTGATCCAGGACCCGATCTGGGAGCAGAGCTTCCCGGACGTGTCACGGCATCGTCGTCCCGCTCCGGGACGCGGACTCGGGCCGCGCGGTCCCGGTCCGGCTCAAGCGGCGCGAGATCGACCGGCGCCGGAGTGAGAACGAGGACCGCGTGCGCAACCTGCTGACACAGTTCCAGGAGCTCGACCTCGATCCGATCCTCATCTCGTCGAGCGACCGGTCCGAGATCCTCGCGGCGTTCCTCGAGTGGGCCGAGCTCCGACGCGTGCGGCGCGTGGTGCAGGCATGAACGTGCGGTCGCGGCTGGCTCGGCACTTGCCCGGGATCCTCCCGTGGCTCGGGCTCGCCGCCGCGGCGGCAGTGGCGGCGCTCGCGGTCGTCATCGTCGCGGCCGACCGAGAGGAGGACGCGACGCGCTCTCTCGGAGAGAGCGGCGTCCGGCTGGACGTGAGCCTCAGCCCGGAGATCGTGTTCTTCGGCGACACGGTGCAAGCGATCGTGGACGTCACCGTCGATCGCACCCGCTGGGACCCGGGCAGCGTGCGCGTCGGCGCCCAGTTCTCGCCGTGGGAGATCATCGGGTCGCCGACGCGGGAGCAGCAAGAGTCGGGCTCGCTGGGGCATGTCCGGACGACGTACGCCCTCCGCTGCATGGCGAGCCCGTGCATCCCGGTGGGGCAGGCCTCGCCGCTCAACCTCGGCGAGGTGAACGCCGCCGTGTCGGCCCCGGGCGCACTCGAGGGACAGCGGACCGTGTTCAGCGCCGAATGGCCGTTGCTCGTCGTCTTCTCCCGCTTCGCAGCAGTCGGCTTTGAGGACGCGCAGGGCGTCGAGACTCCCTGGCGCGCGGACCTCGTCTCGCTGCCCGCGCTCTCGTACCGCATCTCGCCGACGGCGCTCATCTGGATCCTTCTCGGCCTGAGCGTCCTGCTCGTGGTCGCGGCGGCCGCGATGACGTACGTCGCCTGGCCGCGGCGCGAGCCGGAGCCCGAGCCCGAGCCGGAGCCCGAGCCGCTTCCGTCGCTGACCCCGCTCGAGCAGGCGCTCATCCTGCTCGAGGAGTCCGCCCGCGTCGACGGAGCGGGCGACCAGCGCCGCGCGCTCGAGCTCGTCGCAGAGGAGCTGGACGCGTACGGCGACCCCGCCCTCGCGGGGCAGGCTCGCGTCCTCGCCTGGTCGCCGGACGTCCCCGGGGTCGACCAGACGAACGCGCTCGCCGCCCAGGTCCGCGAGGAGCTCGAGCAGGAGCTGCTCGCCCGCGCGGCGGCCGACCGGAACGGAGACGGCAGTGAGGATTAGGGCTCCCAGGCGCGCGCACAAGATCGACAGCCACGACGCGAGGTCGTTCACGGCAGGCACGCTACGAGCCCGGCTGCTCCCGCTCGTCTTCGCGGCGGCAGCGGTCGCGCTGCTCGCGGCCAGCCTTGCGTCGGCCCGCGACCTCGACACGCGCGAGCGTGGCCTTCTCCCCAAGGGGACGACCGGCGTCGTCGTGCTCGACCTCTCGCTGTCCATCGCGGACGAGGACTACGCGGCGGTTCGCCTCGCCCTCGAGCGCCTGGTCGAGGACGACGTGCGCATCGGCCTGGTCGTATTCTCGGACGTCGCCTACGAGCTGCTGCCTCCGGGGTCGCCCTCGGCGGAGCTCCTTCCGCTGTTCCGCTTCCTGAAGGTGCCCACGGGTTTCGAGATCCCGGTCAACCCGTGGACGAGCGCGTTTCGCGCCGGCACCCGCATCTCGAGCGCGCTCGAGCTCGCCCAGGAGATGCTCGTGCGCGACGGGATCGAGAACCCGTCGATCCTCCTCGTCAGCGATCTCGAGACCGCGCCCGAGGACGTGCCGCTGCTCGCGCGCACGGTCGACGGCCTGCGCCAGAGCAACATCGAGTTCGAGGTCGCCGCACTCGGCCCCTCGAGCGACGCGCAGACGCTGTTCAGCGAGTTCCTCGCCGACTCGCCCTTCGCTCTGCCCTCGGACGGGGAAGAGGAGGCGACCGGACCGACGAGCGAGTCGACGTACGGCATTCCGCGCTCGTTGCTCGTCCTCGGGGCGCTGCTCTTTGCCGCGCTGGCGCTGCACGAGCGCTTCGGTGCGAGGCTCGCGCTTCCGCTCGTTCCTCGACAGACACGGGGGTCGGCATGACCAGACGGGAGCTCCTGACTCGCGGAGGGCTCTTCGCCGGCGCGGCGGTCTGCCTCGCGCTCGCAGCCGTGCTCGCCCTGCTCGCGCTCGACGTCGGGCGCTGGCGCGACGCGGTTTCCGGCGGCGACGTGCGCTTCGTCGCAGCCGAGGGGAGCGGCACGTGGGAGCCGTCGACGCGGTTGCCTGGCGGAGCCTCGAGGGCTCTGCTCGGAGTGAAGGACGACGTCGAGTTCCGCGAGGCGCTCGTCGCGATTCGGGCCGCCCGGCTCGACGACCTGACCGTGTCCGATCCCGAGGTGGCGATCCTGCGCAACGAGGCGCAGGCACGCCTCGAGGCGATCGCGGGCGCTCCCGGCGATGCCAAGCGCAGGTCCCGCGCGGCCGGGCTCCTCGGCGTTATCGGGCTTTCCCGCCTCGTGGTCGAGACCCAGCAGCGTGACGTCCTTCTCCAGTACACCCTCACGAGCCTCGAGCGGGCGATCGCGCTCGATCCCGACAACGCCGAGGCGAAGCTGAACCTCGAGCTCGCGCACCAGCGCGGTCGGGTGCTCGAGATCTCGGAGGCCGGCGGCGGCCGCAACCCCCAACCGGGCGGGCAGGGCTCGCGCGGAGCGGGCACGAGCGATCCCGGCACCGGCTACTAGCGCGCCGTGAGCCTGACGTTCCTCACACCGGTGGCTGCGCTCCTCGCGCTCGGTGTGGTCGTCCCGCTCGCCGTGTTCGCCTTCCGGCGCCGGCATGCCCGGCGCGTGCGCGGGCGTCTCGGTCTCGGTGAGCCGGGCAGGCGCCGGATCGTGGTCGCGCTCGGGTCACTCGTCGCAGCCGCGGTGCTCGTCGGGCTCGCGGCCGCCCAGCCGGTCCTCGAGCGTGACACGACGCTGCACGTGCGCACCGACGCCGAGGTCTTCGTCGTCCTCGACATCACGCGCTCGATGCTCGCGCAGGAGTCCGTGTCGGCGCCGATGCGCATCGACCGCGCGAAGGAGGCGGCGAGCATCTACCGGGCGTCGCTTCCGGGCGTGCGGGTCGGGCTCGCGTCGCTCACGGATCGCGTCCTGCCGCACCTGTTCCCGAGCTACCGGGAGGACGTGTACGAGGCGACGCTCGAGCGTGCGATGGACATCGAGCGCCCGCCGCCGCGCACCGGCTTCCGGACGAACGTCACGGCGCTCGACTCGCTGGGGGCGGTGCGGGCCCTGCGCTTCTTCTCGCCGCCGTCGAGAAAGCGCCTGCTCGTGGTCGTCACCGACGGCGAGAGCGCAGGCGTCTCCAACATCCGGCTCGCGGCGATCATGCGCCGCAAGCCCGAGATCGGGACGATCTTCGTCCACGTCTGGGGCGGAGACGAGAGCGTCTTCAACCGCGGGGCGCGCGAGCCGCAGTACAAGCCCAACCGTGACGCGCGCCCCCTCCTCGAGCGCCTCGCCGTCGCGACCGAGCGGCGCCGTGGTGTCGGAGGACCAGGTGGCAGAGGCGGTGCGGCTGACGCACGCGTTCCTCGGAGACGGGCCGACCGCCGTCGAAGGCGAGCGAGGGACGCGCCTGCCGCTCGCTCCCTACCTCACGATGCTCGCCTTCCTCCCGCTCGGCCTCGCCCTCTGGCGCCGCGACCGATAGCCAACAACTCCGAACTCAGGCCCGCGGTCGGATCCCCACCGTCCAGATCGAGGACGAAAGAGGCGTTGCGGTCGAGCCGGAGGCCGGCTTGGCCGGCCGGGAGGCTGGTCGCAACGAACTCTCAGCCCGGGACGAAAGGAGGGGGCTCGTGGGGGAACCATGGGTTCCCCCACGCCTACTAGACGCCGGGCGCGTCCTCGGGGAACCAGCGCTCCACGGTCTCGGGAAAGCCCGACTCGTCCATGTACGAGATCGCGCGGCTCGCCAGCCACACGAGCGCCGGTGCGCTCGCCTCGCCGAGTGCGGTCCGCACCGCGTCGTCCCCGTACAGGGACCCGCCCTTCTCGCCTGAACGCGCTCGCCGCAGCCTGCAGAGCGCGAGAGTCGCGCGGTCGATCTCGCTCCCTCCGCTCTCGTACCAGGTGACTCCGACCGCCTGCTCGAGCAGCGGAACCGCTTCCTCCGCGAGTCGCGCGCCCTCTTCGGCCGCGACGAAGTTGCTGCTATCGCGCTCTTTTTCGGGGATTCCGGGGATCTGCACCACAACCTCCTAACGAATTCTCGACCGGGACGTCACAGAACTATGATCCTGCACTTGTCCATGGCGCTCCAAGCAACCGAGGCACTTTCACGGCGGCAGTGTCCGAGGCCGATGCGGCCTTCGTGCCGCCACAAGGAACTCGGTTGTGGCCAGCTCCGTGGCCAGTACCCGCAGGGCACCACTCGGATGGAGGGAGTACATGCGTAAACGTTCACTCTTGCTCGTAGCGGGGGCGCTCGCGATTGTCGGGACCCTCGTGGTCGGTCCGGCTACCGCCGGTTCCGAGCGGGCACAGGCCGGCACGGTCACGATCATTCATGACCAGGAGCCGCCGACGCTGAGGGGCAACTGGGAGGACAACAACCTCCTGGCGACCGCTCTCGTCACGAACAACATCTTCTACGGAGGCACGATCTACAACGCCGCGGGTAATCGCGTCCCGGCGCTCTTCACCAAGCGGGCTCAGCTCATCAAGCAGCGCCCGGCGACCGTCAAGTTCCAGTACAAGCCGAACGCGGTTTGGAGCGACGGCAAGCAGGTGACGTGCGCTGACTTCCGGGCGACGTGGCAGGTGTTCGTGAACCCGAACTTCAACGTCGTGAGTCGCGAGGGCTACCAGGACATCAAGTCCGTCAAGTGCCAGGGCAAGAACGGCACGGTGACCTTCAAGACCCCGTACGCCGACTGGGAGTCCGTTGTGTCGTCCGGCGTCTATCCGGCGCACGTCATCCGCGGACAGGACATGAACCAGATGTTCAACAACTCGATCCCCGTGTCGAGTGGTCCGTGGCGCTTCCAGAGCTGGCAGAAGGGCGTCCAGCTCACGGTCGTCAAGAACAACCGCTTCAACGCTGGCAAGAAGATGATCCTGGATCGCGTCGTCTGGCGGTACATCCTGGACACGAACTCGCGCTTCCAGGCTCTCAAGGCAGGCGAGGGCCAGGCTATGCAGTCGCAGCCGCAGCTCCAGATCGCCGGCTTCCTGAGGGACAACAAGTTCGTCGTCGACAGGCGCCCGGAGTACGCCTTCGAGCACCTCGACATCCAGTTCGGTCCGCAGGGCCATCCGGCGCTCAAGCAGCTGTACGTGCGGCAGGCGCTGGTCCAGGGCATCAACCGGGCGCAGATCGCCTCGGCGATCTACCGGACGATCGCCCCGGAGACGAAGGCTCTGCAGAGCCTCATCTTCAAGCCGTTCGAGAAGGGCTACACCCAGCACTACAGCAAGCACAAGTTCAACCAGACCAGGGTCATCGCACTCCTGAAGGGCAAGGGCTGCACGGGCGGTCCGGACACGCCGAGCGCGAACAACAGCTCGATCTTCTCGTGCCCGAACGTCGGCAAGCTGTCCTTCCGCTTCGGGACGACGACCGGTAACCAGCTCCGCGCGTTGGCGTTCGAGATCATGCAGCGCCAGCTCAAGAGCGTCGGCATCGAGCTCGTCCCGCGCTTCCAGGCCGCCGGTGTGCTGTTCGGCACCACGCTGCCTTCGAGCGACTGGGACCTGCTGATGTTCACGTACGGCCAGGTGCCGTCGTCGAAGATCACGGCGAACGGCCTCTACTCGTGCCCGAACAACAGGGGCGACCAGAACTACGGCCTGTGGTGCAACGCGAAGGCCACCGCGCTCCTGAACAACGTCACGAAGCAGCTCGACGAGACCAAGCGGATCCAGATGCTGAACAAGGCCGAGGAGCTGTACATCTCGGTCCACCTGCCGTCGATTCCGCTGGCGGCACGTCCCGCGTTCACGATCCGCTCGACCAGGGTGAAGGGCCCGGCCGTCAACGTGACGTCCGAGGGCATGCCTTGGAACGTGAACCTCTGGACGGTTAAGTAGTCCCATAGGTGCTGCCGGTCGACACTGCCGGCATCGACCGAACGAGCAATCCCGCCCCCGCTTCCGTGGGGGCGGGATTGCCTCTAAGATCGGAGGTTCAAGCCGATGCTCACTTACGTCGTTCGGAGACTCCTCTACAGCGTTGTCGTTCTCTTCGTCGCGAGCTTCCTCGTCTTCTCCTTCGTCTCGCTCTCCGGCGACCCGCTCGCGGCGCTGCGTGTGACTCCGAACTACGACCCGAACACGATCACGCGGATCGAGGACCAGAAGAACCTGAACGATCCGATCCCGGTCCGGTACGCCTACTGGCTGAAGGATGCGGTCACGAACAAGTTCGGGACGACGCTCCTCGGTGACCGCCCGATCCTCCCCGACCTGTGGCGGGTCATGAAGAACACCATGCAGCTGGTGTTCGTCGCCGAGGCGCTCGCGATCCTCGTCGCCGTCGCGATCGGGGTCTTCTCCGCCTTACGGCAGTACTCGGTCTTCGACTACTCGGCCACCGCCTTCAGCTTCTTAGGCCTGGCGATGCCGGTCTTCTGGCTCGCGCTGATGCTGCAGGTGCTGGTCGTCTTGATCTACGAGAATTCAGGGACTCGAATATTTCCGATCACGAGTCTCAGCGACGTCGACCCCGGCTCTGGGGTCAGCTTCTGGCTCGATCGGGCCCACCACCTCGTGCTACCGATCTTCGTGTTGATGATCGCCCAGATCTCGGTGTACTCGCGCTACATGCGCGCCTCGATGCTCGAGGTGATCAACTCGGACTACGTGCGAACGGCGCGCGCGAAGGGGCTCGAGGAGCGGCGCGTGACACTGAAGCATGCGTTCCGAAACGCGCTCATCCCCCTCGTCACGCTCGTTGCTCTGAGCTTCGGGGGACTGCTCGGCGGAGCGATCGTCACCGAGACCGTGTTCTCGCTGGACGGGATGGGCCTCTACTTCATAACCGCGTTGAACTCGAACGACCCCTACCCGGTGATGGCGTGGCTCATGGTCGTGGCGACGATGGTCGTCATCTTCAACCTGGTCGCCGACATCGCGTACGGCCTCCTCGACCCGCGGGTGCGCTATGACTGATCGCGACGACATGATGCGTCACTCCGGAGCGGGGCCTGCTGCGCCTCAACCCGCGGCGGTCGGCATGCCGCTCGCGGACGTGCCCGATCCGACGGACGAGCTGGCGTACGAGGCAGGCGTCGAGCTCAAGGCTCGGAGCCAGTGGGCGTACGTCCGGATGCGGTTCTTCCGCCACAAGGTCGCGGTAGGCAGCGTGATCGTCCTGATCCTGATCGCGCTCGTCGGGCTCTTCGCGCCGCAGCTGGCGCCCTACGGCTACGACGAGATCAACCTCAACGCGATCAGCCAGAAGCCGAGCGTCGACCACCTCTTCGGCACCGACCAGCTCGGTCGCGACTATCTGAGCAGGGTCATGTTCGGCATCAGGACGTCGCTCTGGGTCGCCGTCATGGTCGCGATCCTCGCCACGCTGCTCGGCACGGTCGTCGGCGCCCTCGCAGGCTACTTCGGAGGGCAGACGGACAACCTGCTCATGCGGTTCACCGATCTCATGCTCACGCTGCCGATTCTCGCGGTCCTTCTCACCGCCTCTGTCTACTTCGGTGCGGGCGACCCGTTCAAGACCGGTCTCATTCTCGCGTTTCTCCTCTGGACCGCGATCGCGCGCATCGTCCGCGGTCTGTTCCTCTCGCTGAGAGAGAAGGAGTTCGTCGAGGCAGCGAAGGCCTCCGGTGCGGGCAACTCTCGCATCATCCTCCGACACATCCTCCCGAACTGCGTGGGACCGATCGTCGTCTTCATGACGCTGATCGTCGCGGTTGCGATCCTGCTCGAGGCCGCCCTGTCGTTCCTCGGCTTCGGGATCCAGCCTC
>CAVQTO010000003.1:0-940805 GCA_963716605.1 uncultured Actinomycetes bacterium
CGCATGACGCCGAGCTAGTTCGTTGCGCAAGATCAGGATCCCCGAGCGGGGATCCTGATCGCGCAAGAGCCTCCGTCCGCTTCGCGGACGCCACGCGGGACACTCCCGCGTTCGGTCTTGCGAAGCGGGTCGGGCGTTCGTGCTGGGAGTGGACCTGGGGCCGAAGGCAACGAGTGCCACGGAGCGCGAACTGAGGCGGCTCGTCGGGAGCCTCGAGATCCGCCCGCGCTAGTCCCAACCCGAGAGCTTGCGGACCTCCACGAGGTCCGGATCCTCCTCCGCGTGCTCCGCCCACTCCGGCTTCTGCTCGAGCGCTCGCTGCACGTGCTGGAGTGCATCGTCGAGCCTGCCCGCGAGCGCCTCGGCGCAGCCGAGGTTGTAGAGGAGCGACGGGTTGTCCGGGTACAGCTCGAGGCCGGACGCGATCTCGGCGATCGCAGCTTCGTGATCACCCCGCTGACGATGCCGCTCAGCCGCGAACGACCACTCCCACGGCGACGGCTCAAACGCGCTCCCGCGCGGCCCGCCGACCGCGAGCACCGTCGTCCCTGGCTCCTCGGCGCGCGCGTGGCGCTTCACCGCCGGGTCGCGGATGAAGACCGCGGTGCCGGCGGGCGCATCCAGGCTCTCCCCGTCGAGCGTGAAGGTCGCGCTGCCTGCGAGGACGATGTACACCTCCTCGTGGCCGTACGTCTGCTCCGTGTGCTCCTCGACCACGTCGTCGCCCGCGTTCGGAGCAACATAGGCGTTGATCCCGAACGCGCCGATGTCGAGCGTGCGGCGCACCGGGCGCCACAGCAGGCTGCCGTCGACGACCGGGATGGGATCGATCTCGTCGAGACGGACGCTCTGCCAGCGCTCTCCCACGCCGGCGACTCTACCCACGGACGCGCCGAAGGCCGCCGGACGGCGGCCTTCGGCAGGGCGACCGAAGAGGGACCTAGGAAGGTGCCTGAGGAGGCTGGGTGGCGAGCGTGACCTCGATCGTCTCGCGGTCGCCGCCGCGCAGCACCGTGATCGAGATCTCGTCGCCCGGCTGCTTCGCGTTGATGATGCCCTGAACCTCGGCCTCGGTCGAGACCGCGATTCCGTCGATCTCGACGATCACGTCGCCGCCCGTCGGAAGCTGCTGTCCCCCCACGTCCTCGGTTCCGGTCGCGGGGCGTAGGCCGGCTTCGTCCGCCGGCGTGTCCTCCGTGACCGTGCGGATCGCGACGCCATCCTCGACGGCGCGCAGGCCCACGCCGAGGTATGCGTGCTCGACCTCGCCGGTCTCGATGAGCTGGCTCACGATCGAGCGCACCGTGTTCGAGGGGATCGCGAAGCCGACGCCGTCCGAGCCGCCACCGTCGCTCTCGATCTGGGCGTTGACGCCAATGACGCGTCCGCTCGAGTCGAGCAGCGGCCCGCCCGAGTTTCCGTGGTTTATGGCGGCGTCGGTCTGGATCGAGTCGTTGATCGTAAAGCCGTTCGGCGCGGTCATCGGGCGGTGCAGGGCGCTCACGATGCCGCTCGTGATCGTGCCCTCGAGCCCGAACGGGCTCCCGAGCGCCACCACCGGGTGGCCGACGAGGACCGCGCTCGAGTCACCGAGCCGCACCGGCTCGAACACCGACGCGGGCGCGTCGACCTTGATGACCGCGAGATCTGTGGAGCGATCGGTGCCCACGAGTTCCGCCGGATGTATTGCGCCGCTCGCGAAGCGGACGTTGATCTCGTCCGCCCCCTCGACCACATGCTGGTTCGTGATGACGTGACCCTCTCCGTCAAAGACGAAGCCGGAGCCCTGTGCCGCCTGCCCGCCGGCGAACGACGTCGTCGAGATCTCGACGACGCCGCCGTGGACGCGCTCGTAGATCGTCGCAGCGGAGAGACCCTCGCCGGACACCGACGTCGTCGTATCGGAGCCGGAGACGGTCACTTCGCGGACGACCGTCGACGGCTCGTCGAGCGCGGTGTACGTCGCGATCCCGGCGCCGGCGCCGAGACCGAGAGCGGCCACGAGACCGGCGAGGACGAAGGGTGTGCGGGAGGAGCTCTGAGTCACGACCAAATTCCTTTCGGTTGGTTGTACCGGACTAATGGCACCTGCGGACGCTAAGGCCGCGCTGAGATGCGCCTAAGAAGTCGCTAAGACTCCCGCGGGCCCCGCGTGCGAGGACGCACAATGCTGCCCATGGACATTCTGGTCGTCGACGACGAGCGCCCGGTGCGCGACTCGCTCCGTCGCGCTCTCGAGCTCGAGGGGTACCGCGTCGAGCTCGCCGAGGACGGCGAGCAGGCGCTCAAGCGCCTCGATCTCGAGCCGCCGCCGGACGCGGTCATCCTCGACGTCCTCATGCCCGGCGCCGACGGGCTCGAGGTCTGCCGCCGGCTCCGCGCCGCCGGGATGCGCGTTCCCGTCCTGATGCTCACCGCCCGCGCGGAGGTCGACAGCCGCGTCGCCGGCCTCGACGCGGGCGCCGACGACTACCTGCCGAAGCCCTTCGCGCTCGCCGAGCTGCTCGCGCGCCTGCGTGCCCTGCTTCGGCGGTTCGGGAGCGGCGACGGAGAGACCGAGGTCGAGGACGGCGACGTCCTCCGCTTCGGCGACCTCGAGCTCGACCCGGGGACGCGCGAGGTGCACCGCGCGGGCCACCACATCGAGCTCACGCGCACGGAGTTCTCGCTGCTCGAGCTCTTCCTGCGGAACCCGCGCCAGGTGCTCACGCGCTCGATCATCTTCGAGCGTGTCTGGGGCTACGACTTCGGGCCGTCGTCGAACTCGCTCGACGTGTACATCGGGTACCTCCGGCGCAAGACCGAGGCGGGAGCGCAGAGCCGCCTCATCCACACGGTTCGCGGCGTCGGATACGCGCTGCGTGAATAGCTGGGCGTAGATGAGCAGCCTCAGCAACCTGAGCTTCCGCGCGCGGATCGCGATCGCCGCCTCGGGGGCCGTCGCCCTCGCGGTCGTCCTCGCATCGATCATCGTGTTCTTCCTCGTGCGCGGCGAGCTGCGCGCGCAGCTGGACGAGAGCCTCGAGGCTCGTGCATCGTTGCTCCTGCGGGAAGGGATCGACCTGGCCCCCGGGCAGGGCGGCCGGGAGTACATCGTTCCCCGACCGGAGTTCGGGGAGCCCAACACGGTCGTGCAGCTTGCACGCGGAGACGGCGCGCCGGTACGCAGCCCGCTGGAGCCCGTGGAGCTCCCGATCGGCCAGGACGTGATCGAGATGGCTCGAGGCCTGGAGCCCGATTCCAGGTACTACGACACCGAAGTCCAGGACGTCCACGTGCGCGTCCTCGCCGTCAGCGGCTTCGACCCGCCGGGGTACGCCCTCCAGGTCGCACGCCCCCTGACCGAGGTCGACGAGGCGCTCGGCCGGCTGCGACTCGTGCTCCTCCTGGTCGCGCTGACCGGGATCGCGGCCGCGGGTGCATTCGGGCTGGTCGTCGCGCGGACCGCGCTGGCGCCGGTCCGGCGGCTGACGCAGACGGCGGAGACCGTCACGGAGACCGGCGATCTCTCGCAACGGATCGTGGTCGAGGGGCGCGACGAGCTCAGCCGCCTCGCGACGAGCTTCAACACGATGCTCGCGGCGCTCGAGGAGTCCGCGCGTGCGCAGCGCCAGCTCGTGGCCGACGCGTCGCACGAGCTGCGGACGCCTCTGACGAGCCTGCGCACGAACATCGAGGTGCTCGCAGGCGACCACACGCTGCCCGAGGAGGAGCGGGAGCGTCTGCTCTCGGACGTCGTCGAGCAGCTCGAGGAGATGACGACGCTGATCGCGGAGCTGATCGAGCTCGCCCGGGCCGAGCAGCTGGCCGCGGAGCCGGAGGACGTGCGCCTCGACCTGCTCACGGCCGACGTGCTCGAGCGCGTGCGCAGGAACCATCCCGGTGTCGTGTTCCGAACGACGCTCGAGGAGACCATCGTCCACGGCGTGGCGGCGACGATCGAACGCGCGATTGGGAATCTGCTCGACAACGCGGCGAAGTGGAGCCCCGTGGGCGGGGAGGTCGAGGTCGAGGTTCGCGAAGGACGCGTGGAGGTCCGCGACCACGGGCCGGGCATCGCGGACGAAGACCTCCCGTACGTCTTCGACCGCTTCTACCGCGCCCGCTCCGCGCGCGGGATGCCGGGCTCGGGGCTCGGGCTCGCGATCGTCCGGCAGGTCGCCGAGTCGAACGGGGGCGAGGTCGTCGCCGAGCACGCGGAGGGAGGCGGCACGCGCATGATCCTGCGCTTCGGCCGCACGCAGTCGCGGGTTGCGGTCGGCGCCAGCCGCCCAGGCGAGCTCGAAGACCCGGTCGGCGAGCCGGTTTCTTAGCCACTTCTTAGCCGGCTCGGGAAGTTCTTAGGCCTCGTTCATGCGGTTCTCGCCCTCAAGCGACGTGCGCCCGAACGAGGGATTCGCCCGTTCGAGTGGCGGGGTACCTCGTTCGAGGGATTGCATCCCTCGTTCGCGTGACAACGATGAGATGGGGAGAGGGGAAGGGGGCCGCGCGCCTCGCCCCTTACGGGGCGGGCGCGCGGCAGGCTCTCTTGTGCGCATGAACGGAATCCGCTAGCGCGGACTCCGTTCGCGCGGGAGCAGACCCCTCTATGGGAGCCCGAACAGTCGGTTTTTTCGGGGTGAAGTCGCAAGTTGTCGAACCCTCTTACTGCCAGCGGCTCTCCTACGGCTGCCAGCGCTCGCCGCCGGTGTCCCAGCCGATGAGCACATGCGTCGAGACGAGATCCGCGACGCGGGCGAGCAGCGAGGCGTCCGCATCCCCGTCGACGCGAAGCTCGCCGATCGGGGACCCCTGGTACGTGACCGGCACGCTCGTCCGCTTCTCGACGTCGGGCTCGCCGGCGTGTGGCCCGGGGACGAGCTCGCCCTCCTCGAGAAACGCGACTTCGGCGTACGAGATCGCCGGCTCGTCCACGAGCACGGCGACGGCCGCGCGGAGCACGTCGTCGGCCTCGGCGCCGTCCTCGAGGATGCGCCCGAGCGCTGCGAGCGTTCGTTCGCTCATTCCTCGAGATCCGGGCGCTCGAAGGCCCGAACCGTCTCTCGCACCTGGTCCGGGATCGGGACCGGCTTGCGCTCGTCGAGATCGACGAGCACGACCGTCAGCTCGGCCGTGACCATCAGCACGTCGTCGGGGAGGCGATACGCGGCGCACTCGTAGGTCATGCTCGTGCGGCCGATCCGCTTGACGCGGACGAACGCCTCGATGAGGTCGTCGAAGCGTGCGGGCGCGTGGTACTCGACGTGGAGCGCGCGCATGACGAGGTCGCCGCCGGCCTCCGTGAACGGTGCGTTCAGGAGGTGGCGGTGGTACTCGGTGCGCGCGTGGTCGAAGTAGGGGAGGTAGCGCCCGTAGTAGACGATCCCCTGCGCGTCCGTGTCCGAGAACCAGACCCGCGCGAGCGCGGAGTACTTGAACGGCGGCCGCCGGTCCGTGACGCGGCCGAGCTCGAGCGTGTCGTCCACGCCTTGATCCTATGACCGGATCAACTCGAGCACCTCGTCGCGCTTCTCCTCCATGAGCTCGCGAGACCGGGCCTCGAGGTTGAGGCGCAACAGGGGCTCCGTGTTCGACGGGCGGACGTTGAAGTGCCAGTCGTCGAAGTCCACCGAGATCCCGTCCAGGTGCGAGATGCGGCCGCCCTCGGCGGAGTAGCGCTCCTTCAGCTCCTGGAGCTTCAGCGGGACGTCGGCGACCGGCGTGTTGATCTCGCCCGTGAGAAAGAAGCGGCTGCGAAAGGGCTCCAGGAGCTCGGACAGCTTGCGTCGCCGTGCGCGAGAGGATCTCGAGCACGACGAGGAACGGCACCACGCCCGAGTCGGCCTGCGAGAAGTCGCGAAAGTAGTAGTGCGCCGAGACCTCTCCCGCGAACGCCGCGTCCTCCTTCCGCATCCGCTGCTTGATGAACGCGTGACCGACGCGGTTCACGAGCGGCGTCCCGCCCGCCTGCTCGATCGCCTCGGGGACGGCCCAGCTCGCCCGTACGTCGTAGATCACCTTCGCGCCGGGATCCTTCTCGAGCATGGCGGCCGCAAGGAGGGCGGTGGCGAAGTCCCCGGGGACGAACTCGCCCGTGTCGTCGACGAAGAAGCAGCGGTCGGCATCACCGTCGAAGGCGACTCCGAGGTCCGCGCTCTCGGCGCGGGTCTTCTCGACGATGAACTCGCGGTTCTCGGGGAGGAGCGGGTTCGGCTCGTGGTTGGGAAAGGTCCCGTCCGGCTCGAAGAAGCAGCGGACGACGTCGAGCTGCGGGATGCGCTCGAGGACGGGAGGCAGCATCACCGCGGCCATGCCGTTCGCGGCGTCGATCACGACCCGCAGCGGGCGGATCTCGGCGACGTCGACGAAGGACAGCACCTTGTCCACGAACCCGAGCCAGACGTCCTCCTCGCGGACCGAGCCGCGCTTCTCGACGGGGCCGAAGCCGGCCTCCGCGCGGGCGCGGATCTCCTGGAGGCCGGAGTCGCCTCCGACCGGGAGCGCGCCGCGGCGCACGATCTTCATCCCCGTGTAGCCGCTCGGGTTGTGCGACGCGGTGACGCAGATCCCGCCGTCGAGCGAGAGCTCGCCGACCGCGAAGTAGACCATCTCCGTGCCCACGAGCCCGAGGTCGAGAACGTCGGCGCCGCCGTCCGCCGCGCCCTCGATCGCCGCGGCAGCCATGGACGGCGACGAGATGCGCACGTCGCGACCGATCGCGACCGTGCGCGGCTCGAAGTGCTCGACGTACGCCCGCCCGATGCGGTAGGCGCCGTCCTCGTCCAGCTCGCTCGGGTACAGCCCGCGGACGTCGTAGGCCTTGAAGACACCAGGGTCGAGCACAGCGCGGATGCTAGACCGTTACCACGGGGATGAACGGCGCCGCCGCCCGCGTTTCTACACTTCACGTATGGAGCCCAGCCGCAGCATGGAGCGAAAGCTCGCAACAGTCCTGTTCGTCGACATCGTCAACTCGACGAGCCTCGTCACCGGAACCGACCCCGAGGTCGTCCGGCGCCGCGTGAACCGGTTCTTCGAGACCGTCTCGCACTGCGTGACGATCCACGGCGGGATCGTGGAGAAGTTCGCGGGCGACGCCGTCCTCGCCGCCTTCGGCGTCCCGCAGGCGCACGAGGACGACGCCGAGCGCGCGACGCGCGCAGCGCTCGCGATGCGGCAGGCCGTGGACGAGCTCGGGCTGGAGGCGCGCATCGGGATCGAGGCGGGCGAGCTCGTCGTCGAAGACGCGGAGTCGACCTTCGTCACCGGCGAGGCCGTCAACCACGCGGCGCGGCTCCAACAGGCGGCCCGGCCGGGAGAGATCCTCGTGGGCCCGACTGCATACCGGCTCGCAGCGGGCAGCCTCGTGGTCGAGGACGCCGGCCCGCTCGATCTCAAGGGCCTCGACGGCTCGCTCCGCGCGTGGCGCGTCATGGAGGCTCTCGACCGCCCGGTGCGGCCTGCGGGTCCCCGAGCCCCGCTCGTCGGCCGAGAAGCCGAGCTCGAGCTTCTCGCCAACACCTTCGCCCGCACCGTGCGCGACGGGCGCGCGCACCTGTTCACGATCTTCGGCGAGCCCGGAGTCGGGAAGAGCCGCCTCACGCGCGAGTTCGTCGACGGGCTCGAGCGCGCGAGCGTCCTCTCCGGCCGCTGCCTGCCGTACGGCGAGAGCGTCACCTACTGGCCGTTCGCCGAGATGATCAAGGCCGCCGCCGGAATCTCCGACGACGATCCCTTCGAGGAGGCGTTCGAGAAGCTCAAGGAGTGCTGCGCCGACGAGAGTCGCGGATGTGCTCGGGCTCGCGGCGGGGATGCTCGAGGCGCTCGAAGGCGAGCGCAGCCAGCAGGAGATCGCCTGGGCCGCGCGCGAGATCATGCAGAGCCTCGCCGACGTCCAGCCGCTCGTCCTCTACTTCGAGGACATCCACTGGGCCGAGGAGCCGCTGCTCGATCTCATCGAGCACCTCGCGGACTGGGTCCGCGCGCCGCTCCTGATCGTCTGCCTCGCGCGGCCCGAGCTCCTCGACTCGCGCGCGGGGTGGGGCGGAGGGCGCGTGCGCTCGACGGCGATCGAGCTCGAGCCGCTCTCCGCCGAGGAGAGCGAGCTGCTCGTCGAGAAGCTCGTCGCCCAGCTGGCGGGCTCGTCCGGCGAGCTGCCGCCTGCGCTTCCGCAGGAGCTCCTGGAGCGCGCCGAGGGTAACCCGCTCTTCGTCGAGGAGACCATCCGCATGCTCGTCGAGGGCGGCTCGAACGGCGGCTCGGATCGCGTCCCGGACACGCTTCAGGCACTGATCGCGGCCCGCATCGACCACCTGCCGCCTGCGGCGAAGACTCTGCTCCAGCGTGCGTCGGTCGTCGGCAGGGTGTTCTGGAAGGGCGCGATCGAGCACCTCTCCCCGGACGTCGAGGACATCGACGCGCTCCTCGACGACCTGCTCATGCGCGAGTTCCTGTTGCGCGAGCCGCGGTCGTCGATCTCCGGCGAGACGGCGTACCGCTTCAAGCACCTGCTGATCCGTGAGGTTGCGTACGCCGGCCTCGCGAAGCACTCTCGCGCGCAGCATCACGCCCGCTTCGCGGAGTGGCTCGCGGAGCGGACGGGCGACGAGCTCGTGGAGATCCGCGCGTACCACCTCGACCAGGCGGTCGAGTTCCTCGTCGAGCTCGACGGCTCTCCGCCCGAGGCGCTCGCCGAGGACGCAGGAGCGGCTCTCGTCAAGGCGGCGAAGCGCGCGATCGCCCGCGAGGCGTACACCACTGCGCGCCGGCTCGGGCTGCGCGCGATCGAGCTTCGTCCGACGCTCGGGGCGCGCTACGTCGCCGCCCGCGCCGCTTGGCGCCTGCAGGACTGGGCTGCCGTCCAGGTGGAGATGGTCAAGGTCCGCGACCAGGCCCGCGAGCACGGCGAGCGCGTGCTCGAGGCTCTCGCGCTGACCGCGCTCGGCGAGGCGATGCTCAAGCGGAGCGCGGACACCGCGACAGCGAGGGATCTCGTCGACGAGGCGCTCGAGCTGCTCGTCGGCCAGGACGACCCCGTCGCGCACTTCGACGCACTCGCGGTGCGGGCGACCATCGCCGGCTGGACGAGCGAGATGGACGACTTCGTCCGGTACATGGAGCGGGCCTACGCGATCGGGCTCGACGCGAAGCGGAAGGATCTCCAGACGATCGCGGCTCAGGCGCTGGCGCAGACGCACATCGTGCGCCTCGAGCTCGACGAGGCAGAGCTCCTGCTCGCGCGCGCGCTCGAGCTCGCCGGCGAGAGCGGCAGCGTCCGCGCACGCGTGGGCGCGACCGTCTCGTACGCCTGGTTCCTGACCCTGAAGGGCGAGCTCGACGCCGCCGAGACGCTCCTCGAGGAGGTGCGGACGACCTCCGGTGAGCTCGGCGTCGAGCCTGCGGTCGTCGTCGCGCTCGCGAAGCTCGGGTGGATCGCGCGTCGCCGCGGCGACCTCAGGCGAGCAGAGAAGCTGCTGCGAGAGGCGCTCAAGATCACGGCATCCCGCGGCGACCTGGGCATGCTGCCCGACATGCAGGCCGCACTTGCCGAGATCCTCGCCGACGTCGGCAAGGTCGACGAGGCGGAACGCCTCGCGCTCGAGGCGAACGCGAGCGCGGGCCTCGAGGACATCAGCTGCCGGGTCTCGATCGCGACGGCGCTCGCGGCGGTCCGCTCGGCGCAGGACCGCGACGGCGAGGCCGAGGAGAGCTACCGGACGGCGCTCTCGCTCGCGAGCGAGCGGGGGTACAAGGTTCTCGAGATCGAGCCGCTCGAGCGCTTCGTCAAGTTCCTTCACGAGCGCGGCCGCGAGAACGACGCGGTCGTCTACGAGGTGCGGCTCGCCGAGCTCTCGCCGCCGCCCTCGAGCACGGCCCGGATCGCCTGACTCGACGCCTCGTCCGGAGACTCCGAGATCACGGTCGCGGGCCGGTCGAACCGTGTGAGGGCTTCCGCGAGCGGCTCTGCGCGCAGCGTGCCCTCCCCGTAGGGCAGGTGCTTCGTCTCGTTGCGGTTCGCGAAGGCGATGTCGGAGAAGTGGATGTGGAAGGGCGCGCCGGGCTCGAGGACGTCGTCGGCGTCCGCGAGCGCGGCCGAGAACAGCGCCGCGTCCACGAACGCGCCGTCGCTCGTCGCGTGCATGTGCGCGAAGTCGAGCACCGGGCGCACCCACGTCGTGCGCCGTGAGATCTCGAGGACGTCCTCGAGCGACCCGAGGTCGCGGACGCGGCCCATCACTTCGACACCGAAGGGGACGGCGCGTTCCTTCTGCTCGAGGCGCTCGCGCAGCGTCCCGAGCTGCTCGACGACCGCGGCGAGCGCGTCCTCGCGGCTGCGCTCGAGCAGGAACCCGGGGTGGAAGACGACCACCTCGGCGCCGCTCGCCGCCGCGATGCCGGCACTCCGGTCGAGCGCGCCGACCGCTGACGAGAACTTGCGCCCGCTCGCCTCGACATGGCCCATGAAGCCGAAGAGCGGCGCGTGCACGGAGAGCGCGACGTCCGCGTCGCGGGCGAGCTCTCCGAGGCGCTCGGCGAACGGGTAGTCCATCCAGAACCCGCTCTCGAAGTCGATCTCGCAGGCGGAGTAGCCGCGCTCGAGGACGAGCTCGATCGCCGCCTCGGGCGACTCCCGGGACGGGAGCCTCGCGGGGCCGACGCGGATCCGGGACGCCACCCAGCCATCGTAGAGCGCGATGTGATTGGCTCTCGGCGTGAAGGCGACGATGCTCCTCGCGGACTACGCGGTCGTCTCGGACGGAAAGCTCACGATCGTCGGCGGCGGCTGGTCGCAGACAGGACCGGAGCTTTCGTCGTTCGGCATCGGGCTCCTGATCCAGGTGCCGTGGGACCAGGCGAACACGCGGCACGCGTTCTCGGTCGCGCTCGTCGACTCGGACGGCGCGGAGGTGGTGCTCGAGACGGACGAGGAGGACGAGCAGGCGGTCGCGTTCGGCGGCGAGTTCGAGGTGGGGAGGCCACCGGGGCTCAAGCCCGGCACCCCCCTCGACTTCCCGGTCGCGGTGAACTCGACGCCGCTGCCGCTCGAGTCGGGGCGGTACGAGTGGCGGCTGACGATCGACGGCCAGTCCCGCGAGGACTGGACGCTGCCGTTCACCGTGCGCGCCGAGGAGGCCTAGCCCGGGACGCGAGTCGGCACGCTTTTGGCACAGCTCGTATCACACGTGTGAGCGTTTCCCCATTACGCTCGAAAGCGGGTGGTGGGATGGGGTGCCCCTAGGAATGGCGCTCTTTGCGAGATCTCGGGCGTCGTGAGTGAGCGGCCCACGGCGGTGCCGGTCCGTCCGATTGCCGACGTACCCTCGGAGCATGTCCATGGAGCCCTCCCGCATCGATCTGCTCGAGCTCGACATCGACCTCCGCCTCACCGATCTCTGGCGCGAGGCCGTCGACGTGACCGAGTGGAACCTCGAGGTCGTGGCGGCCTTCATCCGCGCGGCCTACGGCAAGGGCTACTGCGACGCGCTGACCGAGGAGTCGCCCGGCTCGCTCTGCGTCGAGCACGGGTACCGACTGCCCGACCGCACCTTCGCCGAGCGCGCCGGGCTGCCTAGCCGGGCCGCTTAGCCGGCGCTCGCCGCGCGATAACGCTTCGACCGGGGCTTTTCGCGCGTCAGGGCTAGACTCTCGGCGTGGCGAGAAAGGCGAGCCCAGCGCGTCTCGTGATCGCGCTTCTCGTGGCCTCCGTGCTCGCGGTGTTCCTCCTCTACACCTCGATCGCGGGCGGCGGCAACCCGTCCATCGAGCCGAGCAAGCTCGCGGGACGCACGGGCGAGGTCCAGCTCGCCGGCGTCGTGAAGGGCCCGGTGACCGGGGATGCGCACGCGGGCGGGCTCAACTTCCGGCTCCGGACATCGGCGGCGGGCCGGCGACGGCTGTCGGAGTCCGATACACGGGCTCCGTCCCGGATCTCTTCAGGGTCGGCCGGCACATCGTCGTCGACGGGAGCCTCCGGAGTGGGACGTTCGTCGCGAAGCCGGGCTCGATGATCACGAAGTGCCCGTCGAAGTACGTCGCCAAGACGCGCGGCGAAGACAGCCTAGGGAGCCAACGTGGCCGAGCTCGGTCGCGCCGCACTCATCGTCACACTCGGTCTGTCGACCTATGCGCTCGTCGCAGGCGCGGCCGCGGCCCGTCTCGGCCGGCGTCGCCTCGCCCACTCGGCGCAGAACGCGCTCGTCGCAGCCTTCTGCTCGACGCTCGTCGCGTCCGCGGTGCTCCTCGCGGCGCTCCTGCGCAACGACTTCTCGTTCACGTACGTCGCTCGCACGACGAGCGAGGCGCTGCCGACCGGCGTACACGATCTCGGCCTTCTGGGGTGGGCAGGAGGGGTCGCTGCTCCTCTGGCTTCTCGTCCTGACCGGCTTCGGCGCGGCGGCCGTGCGGCTGAACCGCGGATGGGCGCGCGACCTGATCGTGTGGGTCGTCCCGGTGTTCGCCGCGGTCGCGGTCTTCTTCTCGTTCCTCGTCGTCGCCGTCGCGAGCCCGTTCGCGACCCAGGCCGCGCCTCCGGACGGCGCGGGCATGACTCCGAGCCTGCAGAACCCGTACATGCTCGCGCACCCGCCGCTGCTCTACCTCGGCTACGTCGGCCTCACCGTGCCGTTCGCATTCGCGCTCGGCGCACTCCTCTCCGGTCGCACGGACGAGCGCTGGCTCGTCGCGACGCGCCGCTGGACGCTCTTCGCGTGGACCGCGCTCGGCGTCGGCCAGCTCCTCGGCGCGCACTGGGCGTACGTCGAGGTCGGCTGGGGCGGCTACTACGCGTGGGACCCGGTCGAGAACGCGGCGCTCATGCCGTGGCTCGCCGCGACCGCGTTCCTGCACTCGGTGATGATCCAGGAGAAGCGCGGGATGCTGCGCGTCTGGAACGTGCTGCTCGTGATCCTCGCCTTCTCACTCTCGCTCTTCGGGACGTTCCTCACGCGCTCGGGGGTCGTCAACTCGATCCACTCGTTCACGCAGAGCTCGATCGGGCCCTGGTTCCTCGCGTTCATCGGCGTGGTGGTCGCGGTCTCCGTCGGACTGCTGCTCTGGAGGCTCCCGCTGCTCCGCTCGCCGACGAAGCTCGAGTCGCCGATCTCGCGCGAGGCGGCGTTCCTTTACAACAACCTGCTTCTGCTCGCCCTCTGCCTCACGATCCTGTGGGGAGTCGTGTACCCGATCCTGTCCGAGGCCGTGCGCGGGGAGGCGGTCGTGCTCGGGCGCGAGTACTACGACTTCTTCCTGCGCGTGTTCGGGCTCCCGCTGCTCCTGCTCATGGGCATCGGCCCGCTCGTCGCGTGGCGGCGTGCTTCGCTGGCGAGTCTTCTGACGACGTTTCGGTGGCCGACCGCAGTCGCGCTCGTCACGGGCGCGGTGCTGCTCCTGCTCGGCGCCGGAAGCTCGGTTCCGGGTCTCGTCGCGTACACGTTCTCGGCGTTCGTGATCTCGACGATCGTGCTCGAGTTCGCGCGCGGGACGCGCGCCCGCAAGGCGCTTGGCGCGACCTCGTGGCCTGGTGCGTTCTCGTCCCTGATCGCGCGCAATCGGCGGCGCTACGGCGGGTACGTCGTCCATGCCTCGATCGTCCTGCTCGCGATCGGGATCGCGGGCTCGAGCGCATTCGACTCGGTCGCCGAGGCGCAGGCTCGAGCGCGGCGAGTCGATGGAGATCGCCGGCTACCGCCTCGCCTACCGAGTCGCTGGACGAGCGCGTCGCCGCGAACGCGACCGAGATCCGGGCGACGCTCGCGGTCGAGCGTGGCGATCGCGACCTCGGCACGCTCGAGGCCGGCAAGAACGCGTACACGATCGAGGAGCAGGTCTCGAACGAGGTCGGGATCCGCTAGCGACCCGCTGACCGGCGAGGACCTGTTCGTCATCGCGGAGCAGATCGACCCCGACGGCACCGTGTACTTCCGCGTCTTCGTGAAGCCGCTCGTCAACCTCATCTGGGTCGCAGGGCTCGTCTTCCTGCTCGGCTCGCTGATCACGCTGTGGCCGGACGCACGCGAGCAGCGACGGCTCGTCGAGCGCACGCGCGAGATCGGCGTCCCGGCGACCCGTTGACGCTGGCCTTGCTCCTCGCCGCCCTGCTTGCGGTCGGTCTGTGTCGTCGCCGTGGCGCTTCCGTTCCTCCGCGAGCCCGAGCCCGAGTCGGACGACCTGGCCGAGCTCGACGAAGGCGAGCGGCGACGGCTCGAGCTCGCTCGAGACGCGTGACCGCGCGCTCGCCGTCGCTTCGAGGAGCTCGAGTTCGATCATCGAACGGGAACGGTCTCCGACGAGGACTACCGCGCGCTCGTCGGCCCGCTGCGACGCGACGCTGCGAACGCGCTCCAGGCGCTCGAGCGGGAGGGATCGACGCCGGCCGACGCTCCGAAGAACGAGGAACGTCCGGTCGGCGAGCGAATCTCATGACTATGCGACGGCGACTATCCGTCGTGGCTTGCCTCGTGCTCGCTCTCGCGCTCGCCGCCTCGGCGGCGGGCCAGGACCCGTCGGCCGAGAAGGCGCAGGTCGACCAGCGGATCGCCGAGCTGCAGGCCGAGATCGCGTCGGCGAAGGAGGAGGAGGGAGTCCTCACGTCTCAGCTCGTCCGAGGTCGTGGACGAGCTACGAGGCCGCCGCAGGCGGCGGTCGCCAGGCCGAGGGCAGCCTTTCGGCTCCTCGAGGCGGAGCTGGCCACGGAGCACGACCGGCTCGAGCGACTCACGGCGCGGCTCGAGACGGCAGACGCGCCAGCTGCGAGCGGCTCAAGCGCGAGTACCGGCGCGCGGTCGAGATCCTCGAGGCGCGCGTGCGGGCGATCTACATCGACCGAGACTCCGGACGTCCTCTCCTTCTCGTCTCCGCGTCCAGTTTCGGCGAGATCGTCGACAGCTACGAGTTCGTGGAGCGGATCGGGCTCCAGGACAAGCGGATCGCGGCGCAGGTGAAGAAGGCGAAGCTGGATGCGGCCGCCCAGCGGGCGGCGACGGCGAAGACGCCGACGCATCGCGGCCGCCACCGTCTCGGTCATCGAGGCGCGGACAGACGAGGCGCGGGAGGTGCGCGACGAGCTCGCCGCGAACCGCGACACGCTCGCCGCCGCGCGCACGCCTCAAGCGGACGCGCTCACCGACGGCGCGCGAGTCGCGCGCGGAGTACCTCGAGGAGGTCGAGGCGCTCGCGGCCGAGAGCGCGTCGCTGGCTGCGGCGATCCGCGACGCCCAGGAGCAGGCGGGCGCGTCTCGACCGGAAGCGGGACGCCTTCGGCGTCCGGCTTCATCTGGCCGGTGAACGGGGCCGTGGTCAGCGGGTTCGGCCTGCGCTCGGGGCGCATGCACGAGGGCATCGACATCACGGCGTCGAGCGGCACGCCGATCTGGGCCGCCGCGGCGGGCACCGTGATCTGGGCGGGCTGGCTCGGGCGGATACGGGAACTCGTCGTCGTCGACCACGGGAACGGGCTCGCGACCGCTCTACGCGCACGCCTCGTCGATCCTCGTCGGCGTCGGCCAGTCCGTCGCCCAGGGCGAGACGATCGCGCTCGTCGGTTCCACCGGGAACTCGTCGGGGCCGCACCTGCACTTCGAGGTGCGGGTCAACGGCGTCGCGGTCGATCCGCTGTTCTACCTCTGAGGGTCGTCTCGCCGCCTCGGAATTCCTGCAAAGAGGCTCATTCCGTAGGGGCACCCCGGCCCACCACCCGCTTTCGAGCGTAACGGCGAAATGCTCACACGTGTGAAACGAGCTGTGCCAAGAGCGTGCCGAGTGGTACGGGCTCTCGGCCCGAGCTAGGCCGCTTCCGTCGCCGCCCGCGGGAGCTCGAGCGGGACGACGTGGTGCAGATCCGGGAACGCGCGCCAGCGTTCGTCGAGCCCGAGGCCGTAGCCGGCGAAGAGCTCGTCCGGCACCGTGAAACCGATGTAGCGAAGCGGGATGTCGTCGACGAGCCGTCGGTACGGCCGGTCGAGGAGCGTCACCGCGTGCGAGGCTCGCCGGCTCGTGGAGGCCGAGCGTCTTGCACGAGGAAGTGCAGCGTCAGCCCCGTGTCGACGACGTCCTCGACGATCAGCACGTGCCGACCCTCGAGCGGCGCGTCGACGTCCTTCAGCAGGCGGATTCCGCCGCCCTGGTCGCCGCTGTAGGGGGCGAGCTCGACCACGTCGAGCGTGTGCGGGATGGGCAGCGCGCGCGTGAGATCGGCCAGGAACACGACGCTCGACTTGAGCGGCGCGATGAGCAATCGGGTCGAGATCCGCATAGTCCCGCGCGATCTCGGCGCCGAGCTCGGCGACGCGCGCCGCGATCTGCGTGCGCGTCAGATAGACGTCGCCGACGTCGCCGTGCTCGGAGCGCAGGTCCGACGGCTGCATCGTTACGAGGCCATCCGCAGCCGGTAGCGCTGCGCGAGGCTCTCGATGTCCCGCCGGTAGAAGAGCTTGATCCGAACGTCCGGATAGAGCCGCTGGAGCTCGCGCAGCTTGCGGTTCTTTCGCGTCACGAGCGACTGCTTCATCACCGTCACCTCGATGAAGAGATCCTGCTCCGGGAGGTAGAAGTCGGGCGTGAAGGCGCTCACGATCCGGCCGTCCTCGTCGCGCTCGAGCACGAACGAGCGTGGCTCGTAGTCCCACGCGATTCCGTAGTAGTCGAGGATCTTCGCGCACTCGAGCTCGCTGCGATTCGCGAACCTTGGCGGGCGTGATCCACAATATGCCTGGAAAACGGGGATTTCCACCCGCACCTAGAGCCAGGGTACCGACAGCGTCGGACGGCCCGCGCCTCGTACACTGTGGCCATGTCGGGCTCGGACGGCGTCTTTCGCATCGCGCAGATCTCGGATCTCCACTGCGGTGGCCCGTACTTCGAGGTCAGCCTGCTCGAGCGCGCGATCGGCGAGATCAACGAGCTCGAGCCGGACATCGTCGTCTGCTCGGGCGACCTCACGACCTTCGGCTTCCGGCACGAGTACCTCACGGCACGCGAGTACATCGACCGCATCCGACTGCGATTCGATCGTCGTCGTGCCCGGAAATCACGACTCGCGGAACGTCGGCTACGTGCACTTCGAGGAGATGTTCGGCGAGCGGAACTCGGTCCTGCGAAAGAGCGGAGTCGCGATCGTCGCCGTCGACTCGAGCGAGCCCGACCTCGACCACGGGCAGATCGGACGCGGCCGCTACCGCTGGGTCGAGGAGCAGTTCTCGGAGGAGCCGGCCGATCTCAAGATCTTCGTGCTCCACCACCACCTGCTGCCCGTTCCGGGCACGGGGCGCGAGCGGAACGTCGTCTACGACGCCGGGCGACGCGATCGAGTGTCTCCAGCGCGCGGGCGTCCGGCTCGTGCTCTCCGGCCACAAGCACGTCCCGTACGTCTGGCGGCTCGAGGACCTGTTCGTCGTGAACGCGGGAACCGTGTCGTCGCTCCGGCTCCGGGGCAACACGAGGCCCTGTTACAACGTCATCGAGATCGCCGACCGCAAGGTCGACATCTGGCGACGGCATCCCTTCCACGGCGAGCTGAAGCTCGTCTCCTTCTCGCTCGACACGCTCGAGTACGCGAAGTTCACCGGCGCGATCGAGGACGAGGTCACCGCCAAGGACGTGAGGGCGCTCGCGATCGTCGACGGCGAGCACTATGCGCCCGTCGTCCGGGACGCGCTGGCCGAGCTTCCGTACGACGTCGTCGCGGCGGTGCTCGTCGGCGGCACGGAGAAGCTGCGCGGCGGGGAGGAGCTACGGGGTACCGCTCGCGGAGGACGTCGAGGCCGCGCTCGCACGCTTCACGCCCGACGTCGTCGTCGATCTCTCCGACGAGCCCGTGCTCGGCCCCGTGGAGCGCTTCGCGCTCGCGAGCCGCGTGCTCGCCGCCGGCCTCCCGTACGTCGGGGCCGACTTCCGCTTCGATCCTCCCGCGTTCGCGCCGTTCGGGCTTCCGTCCGTCGCTGTGATCGGGACCGGCAAGCGCGTCGGGAAGACGGCGGTGACGGGGCACGTCGCGCGGCTGCTCGCCCTCGACCGGCGCGTCGTCGTGGTCGCGATGGGACGAGGCGGCCCCGCCGAGCCGGAAGTCGTCACCGTGCCGCCGACCGTGGACGCGCTCGTCGCGCTCTCGCGAGGCGGGCGCCACGCGGCGTCCGACCATCTCGAGACCGCAGCGCTCGCCGGTGTCGAGACCGTGGGCGCGCGCCGCTGTGGAGGCGGTCTCGCAGGAGCTGTCTTCTTTTCGAACGTCGCCGCCGCAGCGCGCGTGGCCGAGCAGCTGGCTCCGGAGGTCGTGGTCTTCGACGGGAGCGGCGCCGCGCTGCCGCCGGTCGCGACCGACCGCACCATCGTCGTCGTCGGCGGCCATCAGAGCCCGGCGGTCGCGGCCGGCTATCTGAACGCGTTTCGGCTCGTGCGCGCCGATCTCGTCGTCCTCACGATGGCCGAGGCCGGGAACCGGCTGGGAGCAGACGCACGAGGCCGTGCGCGCGGTGGTTCCGGACGGCGTCGAGACGGTCCCGACCGTGCTGCGTCCGCGTCCCGCCGCGGACGTGCGAGGACGCACGGTCGCGTACTTCTGCACCGCGCCGACACCCGCGCCACCTGACGCTCGCTACGCATCTCGAGACCGAGTACGGCGCGGACGTCGTCCACGTCTCCGGGAATCTCGCGGACCGCGACGCCCTGCGCACAGGAGCTCGCGAGGCCTCGAGGCGGACGTCTTCCTCGTCGAGCTGAAGGCGGCCGCGGTCGACGTCGTCGCGGAGGTTGCGCTAGCGCGTGGGTGCGCTATCGTGCTCGCCTCCAATGACGTCGTCTCCGTGAATTTCGAACTGGACCTTGACGAGATGCTCCTCGAAATGGCACGAATTAGATCGTGAGCGAACGCCGGTACGTCACTCCGCTGCCCCTCGGGGACGAGATCCCGTTCTCGAAGGGGCTCATGGCCCGCGCGCTGGTCGTAACCGGGCTCGATTCCGAGCGCGCGCACCTCATCGCTCAACGTGCCGACCGGGATCTCGCGGAGCGCGGAGCGCACTCGCTCGACCTCGATCGCCTCGGCGAGCTCGCTGCCTCGGTGATCGGCGACGAGGACGCGGAGACGACCGTCGGGCGCCTGAAGCGCCTCGACGCCCTTCAGCGCCTCGAGGAGCCGCTGCTCCTGCTCGTGGGGGGCGCGACGGGAACCGGGAAGTCCACGCTCGCGACCGAGGCGGCGCACCGTCTCGGGATCACGCGCGTCACGTCCACCGACTTCATCCGCCAGACGATGCGGGCGTTCTTCTCCGAGGAGTTCATGCCGTCCGTCCACTACTCGAGCTTCGAGGCGCGGCTCGCGCTGACGCGGGCGGAGGAGGAGGAGTCCGGCGACTCGGCCATCCTCGGCTTCCTCGACCAGACGAGGAACGTGCTCGTCGGCGTCAACGCTGCGCTCGAGCGGGCCGCGACCGAGCACTGGTCGCTCGTCCTCGAGGGCGTGCACCTCGTGCCCGGGGATGGTCAACACGATGTTCCCAGGCGCGTTCGTCGTCCAGTGCGTGGTCGCGAGTCGAGGACGAGAACCTCCATCGCAGTCACTTCTGGGTACGCGACTACGCGACCGAGGGCCTGCGCCCGCTCGAGAAGTACCTCGACTCGCTCCCGCAGATCCGCCAGATCCAGGATTACCTCGTCGAGCGCGCGCACCGGTACGACGTGCCGGTAATCGTCAACGACTCGCTCGACCGCGCGATCGGGGACGTGATGGACCTCGTCCTGCGCCGCGCCGACCAGATCGTCAAGCTCTCGTAGCCCGCGGGCGAGGTACGTCTCGTCCATACAATGGCCGCATGGTCGCTCGCGAGGACGTCGTCGAGGCGCTGCACGGAGTCGAGGATCCCGAGCTCGGGATGGACATCGTCGAGCTTGGCCTCATGTACGACGTCGAGGTCGACGGGTCGCGGGTGAAGATCCTGTACAGCCTGACCTCGATGGGCTGCCCTGCCGGGGTGATGATCGCCGACGGGATCGTCGACGCGGCGCGCTCGGTTCCGGGTGTCGAGGAGGTCGAGGCGGAGCTGACGTTCGATCCGCCGTGGACGCCCGACCGCATGTCGGACGACGCGAAGTTCATCCTCGGCTTCGGCTAGCCGCCGTCAGCCGGGGATCGCGAGGACGACCTTCCCGAACTGCGCGCCCGACTCGAGGCGCTCGTGCGCCTGCGCGACCTCGGCGAGCGGGAAGACGCTGTCCACGTGGACGCGCGCGCGGCCGGCTCGGATGAGGTCGTAGGCCGCCTCGAACTCGGCCGGCATCCCCATCGTCGAGCCGTAGGATCACGAGCTGCTTCCACCACAGCCGGTAGAGCCGTGCGGGCGGGCCGTGGCCGCTCGTCGCGCCGCAGACGACGATCCGGCCGCCGCGCGACGCCGCCGCGAGGGAACGTTCCCAGGTCGCCTCGCCGACGGTCTCGACGACGACGTCGGCACCCTTTCCTCCGGTCGCTTCGCGGACCGCCTCGACGACGTCGTCCTCCGAGTGGCTGACGGCGACGTCCGCGCCGAGCTCGCGGGCGCGCTCGAGCTTCTCGCGGCTCGAGGACGTGACGATCGTGCGGGCGCCGAGAGCTCGCGCGAGCTCGAACGCCGCGAGTGCGACTCCGCCGCCGATGCCCCAGACGAGCACCCACTCGCCTTCGCGAAGCGCGGCCTTCGTCACGAGCATCCGGTACGCGGTCTCGAAGACGAGCGGGAACGCCGCCGCCTCCTCGAACGACAGCGACTCGGCAAGCGGGTAGAGCTGCGACGCGGCGACGGCCTTCAGCTCGCAGTAGGTGCCGTCGGTGTGCTCGCCGATCACGGTGATGCGGCCGTCGTGGACGATGCCGGGGTTGATCACGACGCGATCGCCGATCGCGACCTCGGTCGACGCCGTCGCCGAGCGCCGCGACGACTCCGGCACCGTCCGCGCCGAGGATGCGCGGCTTCGGGACCGACGGAAGCCCTTTGCGAACCCAGACGTCGAGGTGGTTGAGACCGGCCGCCCGCAGCTCGACCAGCGCCTCGCCGGGACCGGGCGTCGGGATCGGGGACGTCCTCGTAGCGGAGGACCTCGGGACCCCCGTCCTCGTGGATGCGGACGGCCTTCACGGGCAGAATCCTCGCATGACTCACGCCGAGCTCGAGCGGCTGGCCGCGGACCTCGGCCTCGACGTCGTCGGCGCCGCTCCGGCCGCCCCGTACGAGGAGACCGAGCGGCACATCCGCGAGCGCCGGTCGCAAGGGCTCTTCGCGGACATGCGCTTCACGATGGCGAGGCCGGAAGTGTCGTGCCATCCCGAGCTGCTGTTCGAGGGCGCGCGCACCGTCGTCTCGGCGGCGCTCTGCTACTACGAGCCCGCGCCGGTGCCCGGCGGCGGAGGAGGGAGGCTCGCGCGTTACACGTGGCGCGACGCATATGCGGAGCTCCGGAGCGCGCTCGACGTGCTCGGCCGGCGGCTCGGAGGCCGCTACCGCGTGCTCGTCGACGAGAACGACCATGTCGATCGCGAGGCGGCCGTGCGCGCCGGGGTCGCGTTCTACGGCAAGAACACGATGGCGATCACGCGCCGGTTCGGGTCGTGGGTGGTGCTCGGGACGCTCGTCACCTCGGCGGAGGTCGAGGCGACGCCTACGCTCGAACTCGACTGCGGCTCGTGCCGGCTCTGCATCGACGCCTGTCCGACCGGCGCGCTCGACGAGCCAGGGACGCTCGACTCGACGAAGTGCCTGTCGTACTGGACGCAGGCGCCCGCGCCGATCCCCGACGAGTACCGCGTCGAGCTGGACGACTCGGTGTACGGCTGCGACATCTGCCAGGACGTCTGCCCCTGGAACCGCGGGATCGAGAAGCGGCGAGGGGACGAGGTCGCGCAGGAGAGCTCGTCACCCACGGTCTCGCTGCGCGAGTGGCTCGAGCGGGACGGCCGCGAGCTCGTCACGGAATTCGATCGCCTCTACGTGCCGCGCAACGACCCGCGCTGGCTGCGGCGGAACGCGCTCGTCGCCGCCGGGAACACGGGCGGCGGCGAGCTCGTCCCCGTCGTCGAGCGCTACGCCGAGGACGACGACGAGATGCTGAGCGAGACGGCGCGCTGGGCACTTGCTCGCATGGCTGAGCGGTCCGTCGCATGACGGGGGAGAGCGGTCTCGACCGTCTTCCCGTGCTGGTGCACGAGCTGCGGAGCCCGGTCGCCGCGCTCGCCGCGATCGCGGCGGTCTACGGAGAGCCCTCGGTCGACCTGAGCGAGCGGCGGGCGCTTGCCGGGCTCGTCGTCGCCGCCTGCCAGGGGATCGAGCGTGTCGTGGGAGACGCCGCCGTCTCTTCGATACGACTCGAGGACGTCGAGCTCGGCCGCATCGCTCGAGAGGCTGCGTCCGCGGGGATGCTGCTGGGAGCCGACGTCCGCGCGGTCGTCGGTGAGGGGGCGACCCGCGTCGAGGCCGACCCCGTCCGTCTGCGCCAGGCGCTCGACAACCTCGTCTCGAACGCGGTCCGGCATGCGCCCGGCGAGGAGGTCGTCGTCGCCGTCGAGCCCGGCGAGGACGTGATCCGGATCTCGGTCTCGGATCGCGGCCCCGGGATTCCGGCCGCGGAACAGGAGCGGATCTTCGAGCCCGGCGTCCGCGTGGGGGTCGATCGCGCCGGATCGGGCCTCGGGCTCGCGGTCGCGCGTGCGATCGCCGTTGCCCACGGGGGAGAGCTCACGGTCGCGTCGAAGCCGGGAGCCGGCTCGACCTTCACGCTCGCGCTGCCGAGCGGAGCGCCCGGCTAGCCCGCGACGAACGCCTCGAGCTCGTACTCCCGGATGCGTTTCCCGTCCTCGTCGTGCTCGGAGACGGAGAAGGTCGCGCTCGAGGTCTCGACGTCCACTCCGGACACGGTGAAGACGCGCATGGGGAGTCCAGCGGCAGCCTCGTACACCTCTGTGTACTCCGGTTGCTTGACGGCCACGTATCTCACATCATCCGCCGGCTCCACCCAGACAAACCCGACTTGGACGCCGTCGGTGGTGGCGCAGGCGATGCTCAGGCGGGGATCTCGAAGCCGGCCCGAGTACAGCTGTCCGTACGCGCCGCCGCACCAGCGCCGATTTCCTTCTCGAGGACCTGGGCTGTTCGAACAGCCGAGCACAGCGACGCCGGATGCCTCTCGGAAGGTGATGCTCTCCGACATCACGCCGATCCGCACTACCGCGGATCCCGCGGCGTCGCGCTCCGCGTACTGATCGTGCAGGCACTCGCCCACCGCCGATTCGGGCTCGATCGACGCGATGGGGACGACCGAGGCCGAGGTGAGCACCGTGACGTCGTCGACGCCCTCGAGCTCGACGGGCAGCTCACGGGCCGAGCTCCCGTCGAGCAAAGAGGGGACCGAAACCTCGCTGTGGCCGGCGCACCCCGCGACGAGCGTGCTGAGCGCAAGAGCAACGAGGCTCCGGACGGACATGTCAAGAAGGGACCGATCCCGTCGTCCAGCCAACTCGCCGCACCCCGCCGTAGCTCGAGTCGCCGCGGTAGGTTCGAGTCCAGAGATTCGTGCCGTAGGCCTCGCCCTTCGCCTCGATGATGAGGTCGGACCCATCGGCATTTGTCGTGTAGATCATGCCGATGTGTCCGTCGCTTGCCAACGCGTCCATTCGGGACGTGGCCCATTTGGCCACCGGCACATTGGGCGCTCCTACCCCTTGCCTGAACGCGTCAGCGACATACGGCCCATGCACGTTGCGCAACGGATGCCACTCGTAGTAGCCGTCGTTGCTCTGTGTCATCGACTCGCGCCAGATCTTGAACGTGAAGCCCGAGCAGTCGCCGCCTTCACCACCGGTGCCGCCCACACCGGGCGGATCGCCGGGCGAGTCGTCGTGGTCGTTGTCGTCCCAGCAGCCGCCGCCCCACTGATAGCCCTCCCACCGTGCCCGGAGCGCCGAGTTGATCGAGCCGTCCTTCGTGATGTGCGTGATCGGCGTCGGCGGTGCGTTGTTGCAGCGGTTCGCGACGAAGTTCGTGTGGTACGCGCTCGCGGTGCCCGCGGCGGAAAGCGTGAACGCCACCGCCAGCCATGCGACGAATCGCACTCGAGCGGACATCAGCTCACCTCCAGGTCGAAGCGGTCGACGAAGACGTTCGCGGGCGTCGAGCCAAGCTGGTAGAGCGACGAGCCGACGAGCCGGAAGCGCGAAAGGGGCGCAGTCTCCGCCCAGTCGGCCGAGTCCAGCGCAAGCTTCCGCTCGAGGCCGGCGGCGCCGAGCAGCAGCACGACGAACTCGTCCTGCGTGTCCGAGTAAACGCGCGCGACGACCACGAGGCGGGTGCCGACGGCCTCGGCGAGCTGCACCTCGGCGATCGGAGTCCGGCTCGTGATCCGCCAGCTGCGCCGAACGCTGCCACCGCCCACGGAGACGCGGACCTCCGAGCCCCGTCGAAGCACGACGACCTCCTGGCCGCTCCCGAGCGGCCGCCCGGGGCGACCGGACGCGCTCTGCGCGACCGGGCTCAGCGCGTCGCCGTCCGCGGCGAGCGCCAGCGTCCACTGGCTCGAAGGCTGCTGGAGCACCGACGGCAACCCGTTGGCGCCGATCCGAACCTGAGACGCGCGGCCCTCGATCGTCGCGACGCCCTTGGCGCCGCCCCCAGCCCCGAACGAACGGAGAAGCTGCGTATCGCGTCCGCCGTTCGTCGTCTCCAGCACGTGAATCGTCCCATCCGGTGCGACAGACATGTCCGCGAGCGTTCCGTTGATCGTGAGCGGCACGGCTGCGGTCGCCGAACGCGCTCCGACGAGCCAGCGCAGGACGCGACGGTTCGCCTCGTCGAGCAGGTGCACGGTTCCTTCACGCGAGACGTCGAACGACGCGCCGCCGATCGGCGTCAGGTTGCGGCCCTGCTCGAGCCCCACCTGGCCCGGCCCCGAGCCCCACGCCGCTTCCGCGACGCGGGCGCTGCGGGCTGCGACACGTCCGAAGTCGTGCGCGCCAAGCGCGACGTGAACGGGCTTCCCGAGCGGGATGCTTCGTTGCGGCGCGGCGGCGCCTCCCGTGGGCAGCGTCATGCTCTCACCCGTCTCGACGCTTGTCAGCACCGCGTAGTACGTGAAGCCGGCCGCCGAAGCTGCGATCGACTCCGGGACGACGGCCGCGAAGCGTCCTTCCGACGCCGCTCGATCCTCCGTCAGCGCCAGCCGGCGAAACGGTCCAGCACTCCCCGCGCGGACGAACACCGAGCCGCTCGCCTTGCACGGACCGGTCGGCTCGACTGCCGCAGCGGCACAGAACACGTCGTACCGCAGCTCGACGCGCTCGCCCGCGGCCGTCAGCAGGGGAGGAAGATGAGTCGCCTCGAGGACCGGCGACGCCGCGGGCGCCACGAGCCGGTGCGCGACAGCCGTGCCCACGAGGATGACGGTGAACATGCCTGCAAGCCCGCCGATGACGATCCCAGCGGCGCCGGCGAGCTTCCTGCGCGCGATCCGCGATACGTCCATTCGAGCTCCTTTGTTGTCGCTTTCGGCGAACGTAGCTGCCGCGAGCGGCGATCAAGGCGCTGTGTACGGAAGTCGACGCGCACTCGGCGCGGACCTGTGACGAAGTGGCTTGTCTAGCGTCCGCTCGGGACGCGGGCCGACCCGCGCTGGAGCCGCCGCGCCCGCTTCGCGACGATGTCGCGGAGCCGCTGCGGCCCGAGGACGACGGTCTCGCCCCGATCGGCGAGGACCTCGGACAGGAGCCACTCCTCGGTCTTGTACGGGACCTCCGCGATCGCGGAGCCGTCGGTCAGCGCCCGCGCTCCGCGCTCGAGCTTCCAGCGGGCGACCGCGGGGGAGTGGAGCAGCTGGGCGACACGCGGGTTGTGCAGGTACGACGGGTCGAAGCCCTCCCGCGGCTCGAACACCTCGTCAGTGAGACGCGCCGAGCGCATCCGGTCGAGACGGAACGTCCGGGCGGCGTCGACGCTGCGGTCCCACGTGTGCACGCGCCAGACGGGGAGCTCGCGCTCGATCGTGTACGGCTCCACCTGCCGCAGGGACGGGCTCTCCTCGCCCTCCTTCAGATACTCGATCTCGACGACGCGGCGCTTCTCGGTGGCCTCGCTGAGCACGCGCACGAGCACCTCCTCGTCCGAGGTCTCGCGTGGCGCCGGTGTGGCGGCGAGGTCGAAGCGGCCGAACGTCTCCTCGAGCTTCTTGCGGACGCGCTTGAGCGGCGTGTGCGCCTCGGCTGCGATCGTCGGCCCGATGTACTCGATCGCGAGCCGGATCGCGCGCGCTTCGAGCGGCGTCAGCTTCGGCGGCCGCCGGAAGACGTCGCCGTACAGCTCCTTGTCGACGCGGACGACGTCGCCGTCGTGCATCGCGTACACCGCGTAGCAGCCCCCGCCGAAGTTGACGAGGTTGAGCAGCGAGAGGTGGTCCTGGAGCTCCTCGAGCGGGATCGAGATGCGTGCCGCGAGCTCGGCAGCGTCGAGGACGGCCGCCCGTTCGTCGCCGCAGGCGGCGAGGAGCTGCGCGAGGAGCGCCTGCAGCACGCCGAACCGCTCCGGCGCAACGGGGCCTACCGGCCGTTCCGGCACGGCCTGGCGCTCAGCCCGCTTCGGGTTCGCGGGCTCTGGAGCGTCCCCGGAGTGCGCCTCGTCGAGCTTCGCGAGCCCCTCCGCCACGGCATCTCGCAGCTCCTCGGGCTCGAGCGCGACCGCGCGCCCGTTCTGCCGGAGCACCCAGCCGGCGAGCAGCTCGACATTCGTGAACTCGGTCTCGAACACGCCGTCCTCGACCGAGCCCGCATCGGAGAGCGTTCGCTCCACCCACCAGGCGGTGTCGTCGGAGACCGCGATCCGCGCCGTGCCGACGCTCTCGCCGATCTGCCACGGCCGCGGAACCCGGTGCGCCTCGACGTCGAACTCGGCAGGGACGCGGAAGTCCCGCTCGCGCCGCGTCGCGAAGCGGATGTCGCCGCTGATCCGCGAGACCTTGAAGGTCCGCACGCCGCCGCGCTCGAGATCGTGGCCGACGACGTACCAGTTCCCGTCGTCGAGCCGGAGCGCATACGGGTTCACGGTGCGGTCGGTGCGCCGCGTGCGCGTCGGGCTCAGGTAGCTGAACTTGACGGTGCGCTGCTTCGAGATCGCGGATTCGAGCTTCGAGAGCCGGCCTGCGAGCTCCGGCGAGTAGTCAGGCGCGCTCACGCGGACGCGCTCGGCCGTGTCCGTCGGCGGCTCCGAGAACCCGGCGCGGCCGAGCGCGAGATTCTGGAGCGCCAGGCGGAACGGCTCGGCGTACGCAAACTTGCCCTCGAGGTAGTAGAGCGCCGTCTGCAGCGCCGCGAGCTCGTCGTCGTCGAGCTCGAGTCGGTCGAGGAAGTAGTGCTCGGAGCGCAGCGTGTACAGCTCCTCGCCGGTGAACTCGTCGCGCTGGGACTGGAGAGGCACGCCGAGCGCGGTGAGCTCGGCGCGATCGGAGTAGAACCGCCGCGCGAACGCTTCGTCGGACATCTCCGAGTAGCCCTCGACGTTGGACTTGACGTCGCGCGCGGTGAGCGGACGCCGCTCGGCCATCAGGAAGGCGACGAGCGAGAGCTGGCGGATGAGCTTGTCCGCGTCATGCGACATGCGGCTCCGAGCTTACCGCGATGAACCCACGAGGACCGGGGAGCGGCTAAGCGGCTACGGCGGGCTGCTCGAGATGTTGGTGCGACGGGCAGTAGTCGCGGCCCGGGAGCGGCGTGCGCTGGCACGCCTTGCCCTTTCGCGTCGTCGCGTGGCAGCGGGAGACACCGCCGTCGAGGAGGCCGGCTTCGATCTGCTGCTCGATGAACGTCGTCGCCGCTCCGACGCCCTCCTGCACCGCCCACGCGACCTGCGCCTGCGCGGTGATCGGGAAGTAGCGGCGGATGTCGGCGAAGAGTGCGCGGTCCGGCTTCGCGAAGTAATGCGGGTCGTCGGCGAGCCGCTCCATCGTCTGCTCGCACTCGCAGAGCACCGCGCGCCGGTACTCGAGCTGCGTCGCGTTGTCCACGTACGGGTCGATCAGACTCTTGATCGAGCGATAGATCGCTCGCGAGTATTGATACATGCACGAGCGCAGCTGGGCGGCGTGATCGTCTATCTGAATGCTCGACTTATGGGGAATACCCTGTTACCGGGCGGTAAAGGCGACGGGCACGAGTCGACTCGGGGGAGTTTAGCGACTTTTGTCGGTTGTTACAAAGTCGGGCTACTGATCGTCAGGCAGGACAACTCGGTGTCACGGCACGACGTGACGGACCGTGGCCGTTCGGGCGAACCGGCGCGCAGGTTGCAACGCGCTCGTCGCCTCGGCCTCCGACCCGTAGACGCCGGTGAAGACGACCCAATACCCCGGATGCAGGCTCGCGTACTGGGATGAGTCGAGGATACCGACCGCGGTCAGGCCTGCGCGCCGGGCGTCCACCGCGCGCGCCGTCGCCGCCCTGCGGCCCTCCGTCTGCGGCAGCGAGGCCAGGACGACCGTCCAGCCGTCGTCCCCCGCCGGCCACTCGACGGCCGCGACCGGAACCTCCTCCGACGGGGTTGTGGACGTGCCGTCGTCCGGCGCGGTCAAGAAGCCACCCGTGGCAGTGACAACCTCGGCGGCGTCGGTCACCCCGTCTGTCGCCGCGACTGCCACGGCTACGCCGCCGAGCGCGACCGCCGCTGCGACGGCGGCCCGGAGCACCCAGCCCTGGCCGAGATCGCGAGGTCGGCCGACCGGCCCCTCGCCCGGAAGCCTGACGCCGCACTCGAGGCAGTACTCCTGCCCGTCCGCGACACGCCCCCCGCAATGCGGACAGTCGGTCATTGCTGTGGCTCGTGCAGCGGCCCGTGAGTCACCGGCGCGGCACGGCCGCACGTCGCGCAGAAGCGGGCGCCGAGGAGGAGCGGGGCTCCACAGACGCACGCGGGCCCACCATCGCGCTTGAGGCCGCGCGCTGCCGTCGAGGAGCGCGTCGATCTCGTGGATGCGGGCCTCGACCGCCACGAGCTCCGCGCACCGCTCCACGACGAGGCTCGCGCTGAAGCGGTCGCGCTTGTACATCTCGAGCGTGAGCCCGCCGAGGTCGCGCAGGCGGTCCTCGCGCACCTGGAGCAGCGCCTTTCGCTCGCGCCGGAGCTCGCGGGCAGGCGGCGCCACGTAGCGCGGGCCGGTGCGCTCGGTGGCGGGAAGGCGTTCTTGTGGGCTCGACGACATCGGACCAGACTAGATCTGGAAGACGACGACGCGTTCCTCGGTCATCTCGCGGACGGTGTACGCAGGGCCTTCGCGCGTGTTCCCCGAGTCCTTGACGCCCCCGTACGGCATCTGGTCGGCGCGGAAGGTCGGCGCCTCGTTGACCGTG
This sequence comes from uncultured Actinomycetes bacterium, assembly GCA_963716605.1. GTDB lineage: Bacteria > Actinomycetota > Thermoleophilia > Gaiellales > Gaiellaceae > GMQP-bins7. Next base: position 29,318 of record CAVQTO010000003.1, read on the forward strand.
ACCCCGCCGAACTCGAGCGCGGTCGCAGCGCGCAGCGCCGACTTGACGTCGCTCGTGAAGATGCCCGCCTGGAGCCCGAAGCGCGTGCCGTTCGCGAGCGCTATCGCTTCGTCGAGCGTGTCGTACGGCGTGACCGTGCAAACAGGGCCGAAGACCTCCTCGCAGGAGACCTTCGCGTCGGCCGCCGCGTTCGCGACCACCGTGGGGCGCAGAAGCTCTCCGTCGAGCACGCCGCCCGCGAGGATGTCGGCGCCTTGCGCGCGCGCCTCCTCGATCCAGGAGAGGACGCGATCGCGCTCCTCCTGCGAGATCAGCGGCCCGACGTCGGTGACCTCGTCCGCCGGGTCGCCGACCTGCAGCGCCTCGACGCGTGGAAGGAAGAGCTCGAGGAATCGGTCGTGCGCGCGCCGCTCCACGTAGATCCGCTGCACGGAGATGCAGCTCTGGCCCGCGAAGCTGAACGCGTTCGCGGCGAGGCGGGCGGCCACGTCCTCGAGATCGGAGTCCGCGGCCACGATCACCGGAGTTGCGTTCCCGAGCTCGAGGCTCACACGCTTCCGCGGCGCGCGCTCGCGAATCCCCCAGCCGACGCCGACGGAGCCCGTGAACGAGATGAGCCGGACTCGCTCGTCCTCGACGAGCACGTCGCCGATGTCGCTCGCAGGCCCGCAGAGGACGTTCAACCAGCCGGCCGGAAGCCCCGCGTCGGTCTCGAGCTCGGCGAGGAGCAGCGCGGAGAGCGGCGTCTGCGACGCGGGCTTGAGCACGACCGCGCAGCCGGCGGCAAGGGCCGGCGCGATCTTGTGCGCGACGAGGTTCAGCGGGAAGTTGAAAGGCGAGATCGCCGCGACCACGCCGACCGGGACCCGCAGCGTGAACGCCAGCTTGCCTTCACCTGCCGGAGACGCGTCCATCGGCACGACGTCGCCCGCGAGCTTGCGCGCCTCGACCGCGGCCATCGTGAACGTCGAGACCGCGCGCTGCGCCTCGATTCGAGCGGCCTTCATCGGCTTCCCCGCCTCGGCGCAGATCGTCCCCGCGACCTCGTCGTGTCGCTCCGCGAGGGCGGCGGCCGTGCGATCCAGGATCGCGGCGCGCTCGTGGGCCGGAAGCGGCTCCTGCATCGCGTTCTCGGCGGCGTCCACCGCACGCCGTGCCTCGTCGGCGCCTGCCTGCGGAACCCGCCCGACGACCGAGCCGTCGTAGGGCGACCGCACCTCGACCCACTCGCCGGTCTCGATCCACTCTCCGCCGACGAGGAGCTTCCGCTCGGTCGCGGTCGTGGCCATTCCGTGAGTCTAGACACGGGACTGCGCGACCGGTCCCGGCCCGGCCGCGGCCTCTATCCTGTGTCCATGGGTGACGCGTTCATCATCGACGCCGTCCGCTCCCCGATCGGGAAGCGGGGCGGCTCGCTCGCCGGGATCCGGGCCGAGGAGCTCGCGGCCCAGGTCATGAACGGCCTCGTCGACCGCCTCGACGTCGACCCCGGTGAGATCGAGGACGTGCAGATGGGTTGCGTGACGCAGGTCGGCGAGCAGGCTCTCAACGTCGGTCGCCAGGCCGTGCTCGTCGGCGGCTGGCCGGAGACGGTGGCCGCGTCCACGATCGACCGGCAGTGCGGGTCGTCGCTGCAGGCGGCGTTCAACGGCGCGTCCGCGATCTCCGCAGGGCATCTCGACCTCGTCGTCGCCGCGGGCGTCGAGCACATGACGCGCGTCCCGATGGGCTCGAACCTCGGAGACGCGGGCTGGGGCGCGGTCAACGAGAAGATCGGCGAGCGCTGGCCGATCGTCCCGCAGGGGATCTCCGCCGAGGTGCTCGCCGAGGAGTGGGGGCTGACGCGTGTTCAGCTCGACGAGTACTCGCTCGAGTCGCACCGTCGCGCGGTGGCTGCCATCGACGAGGGCAGGTTCGAGCGCGAGATCGTCCCGATCGAGACGGGCGCAGGCGGCGCAGTCGTCCTCTTCGCAGTGGACGAGACGCCGCGACGCGAGACGTCGCTCGAGAAGCTCGCGTCGCTCGAGCCGGCGTTCAAGTCCGACGGTGTCGTGACCGCCGGAAACTCGAGCTCGATCGTCGACGGCTCGGCCGCGATGCTCCTCGCGAGCGCGGCGGCCGTCGAACGGCTCGGTCTGGAGCCGCGCGCCCGGTTCGTGTCGTTCGGGCTCTCCGGCGTCGACCCGTACCGGATGCTGCACGGCAACCCGCAGGCCTGCGCGACGCGCTCTCGACGAAGGCGGGCCTCACGTGGGACGACATCTCCGTGATCGAGGTCAACGAGGCCTTCGCCTCGGTCGTCCTCCAGTTCCTCGCGGACACGGGGCTGCACGAGCGCTGGGAGGCCGGCGACGTGAACCCGAACGGCGGCGGCATCTCGCTCGGGCACCCGCTCGGCGCGACCGGCGCGCGCATCACGGCCACGCTCGTCAACGAGCTCGACCGTCGCGGCGCGCGCTTCGGCATCGCGACGATGTGCATCGGCCAGGGTCAGGCCATCGCGGGCGTCGTCGAGCGGCTCTGACCTTACAGACTGTTAATCAGACCTGCTGATCGATACCGCCGAGAGTGCGACTGGTGCTGATCTACGACCGCAGGCATCATGTGTCACAAGATGTTTGCGTATTTCCTCATCGCCATGATCGTGCTCGTAGGCCCGCTGGCGTACCTGGCCGGCAAGGACTCGCGCATCGACGAGCACTCGCGCCGCGGCCGCTACCTCGGCTAGCTAGCGCCCGACAGAGTCGGCGCCGCCGCTAGGATCGCGCGTCGTGACCGCTTCCGGCATCCGCACGGTCGGCGTCGTCGGGCTCGGCGCCATGGGAGCGGGCATCGCGCAGCTCGCCGTCGAGGCCGGCTTCGAGACGGTCGGCCGCGAGGTGACCGACGAGCTCGGCGAGAAGGCGCGCGAGCGGATCGCGCACTTCCTGCAGCGCAAGGTCGACAAGGAACGGCTGACCGCGGACGAGCGCGAGGCCGCGCTCGCGCGGCTCTCCCTCACGACCGACCTCGCCGCGTTCTCCGACTGTGATCTCGTGATCGAGGCCATCGTCGAGGAGCTCGAGCCGAAGAAGGAGCTCTTCGCCGCTGCTCGACGTCGATCGTCCGGTCCGGGCACGATCCTCGCGACGAACACCTCGGCGCTCTCGGTCACCGAGATCGCCTCTGCCGTCTCGACGCCCGAGCGTGTGGTCGGCATGCACTTCTTCAACCCGGCGCCGCTCATGCCGCTCGTCGAGATCGTGCGCGCCGAGCTGTCGTCGGACGAGGCGGTCGAGACGGCGTACGGCGTGGGGGAGCGGCTCGGCAAACGCCCGATCCGCTGCCACGACACTCCCGGGTTCGTCGTCAACCGCGTCCTCATCCCGCTGCTGAACGACTGCCTGCGCGTCCTCGACGAGGCGCGCGTGACGCCAGAGGATCTCGATACGGCGATGACGGCGGGAGCCGGCTGGCCGATGGGCCCGTGCACGCTCGTCGACCTCGTCGGGATCGACGTCCACGTCCATGCGTCGGAGGCGCTGTACGAGAAGCTTCGCGAGCCGCGCATGGCGCCACCCCCGCGGATCGTCGCGATGAGGAACGCCGGGTTGCTGGGCCGCAAGAGCGGCCGTGGCTTCTACACGTACGACGACGAGTAGTTACGTCGCACCGGCGAAGATGCGCCCGAGCGCGGCGGCGTCGTCGGGCTGGCAGTACACGTGCACGCGGTCACCGGGCTCGAGAACCGTCTGCGGCCCGAACGGCTCCGGCCGCCCGTCGCGGATGAGCACGCGCGACCCAGGCCCGCTCCCCGAGTGGGAGCTCGGCGACCGAGCGACCCTTCGCGAAGGCGTCGTCGCGCACGACGAACTCGAGGACCTCGGTCAGGTCGTGGTCGACGCGGCGGAACGGGACGCGTAGGCGGTCGGCCGCGAGCGGCACGGAGCCGCCCTGCACGATGACGGAGAAGAGGACGACGACGAAGATGATCCCGTAGATCCGCGCGGACTCGTCGACCCCTTCGAGCACGGCGAGCGAGCCGAGCAGGATCGGAACGGCTCCCTTGAGCCCGCCCCAGAGCAGGAAGAGCTTCTCCCCACGGTGGAGCCGCACGGGCGCCAGGAGCGGCGCGATCGCGAGCGGCCGGATCACGAACGCGAGGAGGATCGCGAGCACGAGCCCCTCCAGCCACACGGACGCCTCGTCGAGGTCGCTGTACCCGACCGACAGGCCGAGGGCGGCGAACGCTCCGATCTCCGCGAGCGCGGCCAGCGACGAATGGAACGACTCGATCTCACCCTTGCGCGGCGCGGCGACGTCTCCGAGCAGGATCCCGGCGACGAACACGGCGAGGAAGCCGGAGCCGTGCGCGACCGAGGCGAGACCGTAGATCAGCCCGGCTCCGGCGAGCACTCGGAGCGGATACAGCGCCGGGCTCGGGAGCCGGACGCTCCGCATGACCGGGAGCAGCAGCAGCGCGCCTGCGACGCCGATCGCGAGGCCGATCGCCATCTCGAGGACGAACTCCTCGACCACGACGCCGAACCCCGCGTCCTCCTCGGTCGCGAGCTCGATCATCCCGATCATGAGCGCGATCCCGACGGGGTCGTTCGTTCCCGCCTCGCCTTCCAGGATCGTCCCCGAGCGGCCTCGGATCTCGCGGCCGCCGAGGACGGAGAAGGTGACCGCCGGATCGGTCGGGGCGATCGCCGCGCCGATCAGGCCGGCGACGATCCAGTCGAGGCCGAGGACGTAGTGCGCCGCGAGCGCGACGAGACCGGCGGTCGCGAACGTCCCGATCGTGCCGAGGGCGAGGATCGGCACCGCGGAGCTCCGGAAGCGCGCGAGCCCGATGTGCAAGCCGCCGTCGAAGAGGATCACGATCAGCGCGATGACGCCGATCCGCTCGACCGTCTCGATCGACAGCCACTCGCGGACCGTCTCCGAGGCTGCCGCCAGCAGGCCGGTGGCGCACAGGAAGAGCGCAGCATTCGGTACGGAGAAGCGATCCGCGATCCTCATGCTGAGGACGGCGAGGAACACGCCCGCCGAGACGACGAGCACGATGACGCCGAAGTCGGTGATCTCGGGCACGGGAGAGGAATCTACGGTGCCGAACGGCCCGAGAGCGCTTACAGGGTCTTTACACCCTTCTCATGGCCGACTCACGCTGGGCACCGATAATCCCTGGAGTGCGGAAGCTCACCCTACTTGCCTGCGCGGTCACGGCCGCCATTGCGCTCACCGGCGTCGCCGGCGCTGCCGTCCTGAACCCCGGCACGCTGACGGTCGAGCAAGGCAAGGGCACGGTGACCGTCGAGATCAAGGGAAACGTCCTCGGAGTGCTCGCGAACGGGACGGTTCGCGTCACCGACTTGACCCCGAGAGATCGCTTCGCTCCGGCCGTCTTCGGCCGCAGGCTGACCATCACCCGGATGGGCCTGAAGACGATCCTCTACAAGGGCAAGTCGCTCCGCTACCGGTCGGTGGGCGGCAGCGCGAGGCTCGTCATCAAGGGCGGTGGGATCTCCGTCTCGGCCAGGGGCCGGGGGTGGGTGATCCTCGACGGCGACCGCCGCCTCCCGGAGGACAACGCGGGCTTCTACTCTCTCGAGGAGGGCGTGGACTGCGTCTTGGACGTCGCGAGCTGCCTGCCGCTGCCCGACGTCGCCGAGCGCTACGTCATCGGAACGCCGAAGACGACCACGCGGAGCTTCCAGCCCCGATGAGCCAGCCGACGCACTCGATCCTCGTCGTCGAGGACGAGACGTCGATCGCCTCCTTCGTCTCGGCTTACCTGAAGAACGCGGGGTTCACGCGTCCGCACGGCCGCGAGCGCGAACGCCGCCGTGGCCGAGCTGGCGAGCGAGACGCCGTCGCTGATCGTGCTCGACCTCAACCTGCCGGACGGCGACGGGGTCGAGCTCTGTCACGGGATCCGCCGGAGCCTCCGACGTGCCGATCCTCATGCTCACGGCGCGCGACGAGGACGTGGACAAGATCATCGGGCTCGAGGTCGGCGCCGACGACTACATGACGAAGCCGTTCAACCCGCGCGAGCTCGTGGCGCGAGTGAAGAGCGTCCTTCGCCGCACGGCTCCGGAGCGCCGCCGAAGCGAGACGCGAGGAGCTCCGGCACGGCGACCTCGCCATCAACTCGGGCAAGCGCGAGGTGTACGTCGGCGACGAGGAGATCCGGCTCGCACCGAAGGAGTTCGACCTCCTGTGGGAGCTGCTCGACCACCGCGGGCATCGTCCTGACGCGCGACCAGCTGCTCGAGCGCGTGTGGGGGTACACGTTCGCCGGCGACACGCGCACGGTCGACGTGCACGTCCGCCAGATCCGCCGCAAGCTCGGTGACGCGTCGCCGATCGTCACGGTCTGGGGCGTCGGCTACAAGGTCGCGAGCGACCGTACGCCCGCCCCGCCGCGTAGCGGCGCTACCCTGAGCGCACATGCTCGGGACGCTCCGCTTTCGGCTCACCGCTCTCTTCCTCATCGTCGTGCTCGTGTTCGGCCTCGTCTCGATCGCGCTCGCCGTGCGCCTCTTCCAGGACGTGACCCGCTCGCAGTCGGTGCGGGAGCTCACGCGCGAGGCTGTGGGCCTCGCCGAGCTGTACGCGCAGGCCGCGCTGCGCTCGAGCGACGAGGGCACGAAGGCGCCGGAGTTCGCCGCCGAGAACCTCGAGCGCGGCGACCGGCGACGAGCTCTTCTACGTCGGGACGTCGCTCTTTCCGGGCCAGCGCTTCGGTCTTGACCTCGGCTCCCGGCATCGGCGCTCGGCGACGTCGAGCTCGACTCGGAGCGCGCTCGTGACGTTCGAGTTCACGCCTCCGGGCGACGAGCACGAGGCTGATCGCCGCCGCGCAGCCGGTTCGCCTCGTCCGCGGGACAGAGCCGTTCGGCTGGCTCGTCGTCGCGAAGCCGGTCGACGGAGCTCCGCGAGCAGTGGCTGACGCTGCTCGGGCGGCTCACGCTCGCGCTCGCGGTCGGAATCGCGCTCGGCGCGGCTGCTCTTCTGGTGGCTGTCGCGCCGACTGACCGGACCCCGTGCTCGCGCTCACGCGTGCGACGCAGGACGTCGCGGCCGGGCAGCTACGACGTCGAGATCCCGGAGACGCGGGGCAGCGACGAGATCTCGCAGCTCAGCGACCGCTTCCGGCGCATGGTCGACAAGCTCGCCGAGGCCGAGCAGCTCAAGCGCTCGTTCCTCATGTCCGTCTCGCACGAGCTGCGGACGCCGCTGACCGCGATCCGCGGCCACGTGGAGGCGCTTGCGCGAGGGGATCGTCACGGAGCCGGAGCAGGTGCGAAGCTCGCTCGACGTCGTCGCCGCCGAGACGGACCGGCTCGAGCGGCTCGTCGGAGACGTCCTCGACCTCGCGAAGCTCCAGGCGCACCGCTTCACGGTCCGGCACGAGGAGGTCGACCTCGGCCGCGTGCTCGACCATGCGTACGGCGCGTTCGCCGAGGAGGCGCGCCGGCGCGAGATCGACTACCGGCTCGACGGCGACGCGGAGGCGCCCGTCATCGTCTCCGACGGCGACCGCGTGCTGCAGGTGATCTCGAACCTCCTCTCGAACGCGTTCCGGTGGACGCCGGACGGGGGCCGCATCGAGCTCGCGCTCGCGGCCGCGAACGGCGCCGTCCGCGTCGACGTCGTCGACTCGGGCCCGGGCGTCCCGGCGGACGAGCGCGAGCGGCATCTTCGACCCGTTCATCTCGCACGACGTCAACGGGACGGGGCTCGGACTCCCGATCGCGCGGGAGCTCGCGCTCGCGCTCGGCGGGCGGATCGAGCTCGAGTCGGACGCTCGGCGGCGGGAGCCGGTTCCGGCTCGTGCTGCCGGCGGCAGCGGCCGTCTAGCTACGCAGCCGCTACGCGCTGGGCCCCGACAGCGCTGCGACTGCGGTCGCGGGCTCGTCCTCGGTTCGCGCTCGAGCCGCTCGAGCCGCGCATCGACGCCACGCCAGCCCGAGCTCACGAGGTCGACGAGCAGCGCGAGGTCGTCCACACGCGCGTGCCGCTCGGCGAGCGAGCTCTCCCTCGAGCCGCTCGAGCCGCCGGATCGCCTGGTTCGAGCAGACCGCGGACCTCGGCGATGTGGCGGGCGACGGGCAGGACCTCGGTGCGGAGCCCGTCGCGGACGGCGACGCAGACCTGCGCCGGAATCGACGCTTCGAGGTCGGCTGCCGCTACCGGCGAGCGCCTCGATCTGGACGCGTGAGCGCTCGAGCACCGCCTCGAGCAACGCCGGATCGGCGCGCGCGCGGTCGCCTCGGCGATCCGCTGCTTCGCCCGTTCCAGTGCGAACTCGTCCATGGGCGCGAGGCTACTCTCAGCGCCGGATGGACACTGCGCTCCTCGACTACGAGCTGCCGCCGGAGCTGATCGCGCAGCACCCGGTCGAGCGGCGCGACGCCTCGCGCCTCCTCGTCTACGACGGGCGACCGGGACGAATCGAGCACCGGACGTTCTCCGAGCTGCCGGATCTCCTGTCCGGCGAGCTCGTCGTCGTGAACGACACGCGGGTCGTGCCGGCGCGGCTCCGGCTTCGAGCGCTCGACGGGCGGTGCCGTCGAGGTCCTGCTCGTCGAGCAGCTCGAAGGGGAGCTCTGGGAAGCGCTGGCGCGACCGTCGCGGCGGCTGCGAGCAGGCGAGCAGCTCGGGCCCGTCGAGCTCGTCGAGCCGCTCGGAGACGGGCGCTGGACCGTCCGGCTCGAGGGCGAGCCGAGCGGCGAGATGCCGCTTCCTCCGTACATCCACGAGCCGCTCGCGGATCCCGGAGCGCTACCAGACCGTCTACGCGCGCGAGCCGGGGTCGGCGGCGGCGCCGACCGCGGGCCTCCACTTCACCCCCGAGCTGCTCGCGCGGCTCGATCCTGCGACCGTGACGCTCCACGTCGGGCTCGACACGTTCCGCCCGGTCGTCGCCGATCGGCTGGAGGAGCACGAGCTCCACGGCGAGCGGTATTCGGTCGAGCCCGGAGGCGTGGGAGCGGATCGAGTCGGCATCGCGGGTGCTCGCGGTGGGGACGACGACGGTGCGTGTCCTCGAGACGGTGGCTCGGGGCGGCCAGCTCGCCGGCCGTACCTCGCTGTTCATCACGCCGGGCTTCGAGTTCCGGCGCGTCGACGCGCTGCTCACGAACTTCCACCTTCCGCGCTCGACGCTTCTCGCGCTCGTGATGGCGTTCGCGGGAGTCGAGGAGACGCGCGAGCTCTATCGGGCCGCCGATCGCCGAGCGGTACCGCTTCTACTCCTTCGGCGACGCGATGCTCGTCCTCTGACGGCCGCACTTGGCACGGATTCGGCACGATCTCGTGTCCCATGCGCGAGCGTTTTCCGAATAGGCTGGTAGCGGGAGGAGGCGAGGGGTGGCCCCACGGGTTTTCGCCCCGGGGCGACGCGTCGCCTCGAGGCCGCGGCGGGTTCGGCAGGCTCGAGTGAGCGCCTTCGAGGTCACGGCCACGGACGGACTGGCTCGCGCCGGCCGGCTCGAGACCGCGCACGGGTCGATCCCGACGCCCGCGTTCATGCCCGTCGGAACGAAGGCGACGGTCAAGTCGCTCCACCCGGACGAGGTGCGCGCGCTCGGCGCGAGCGTGATCCTCGGGAACACGTACCACCTGCACTTCCGGCCCGGCGAGGACGTCGTGGAGGAGCCTCGGCGGAATCCACGCGTTCTCGGGCTGGGACGGCCCGATCCTCACGGACTCGGGCGGCTTCCAGGTCTTCTCGCTGCGCGACACGATCTCTCGCGCTCGACGAGGACGGGGTGACGTTCCGCTCGGTCTACGACGGGTCGGCGGCTCGCTTCACGCCCGAGGGCGTCGCCGAGATCCAGCGCCGGCTCGGCTCGGACATCGCGATGTGCCTCGACGTCTGCCTTCCCGGCGACGCGCCACGCGGCGAGCTCGAGCGGGCCGTCGCGGATCACGACGCAGTGGGCCGAGCGGCAGGTCGACGCGCCGCGCGCACCCGGCCAGCTCCGCTTCGGCATCTCGCAGGGGGGAGCGGACCGCGAGCTCCGGGAGCGCTCGCTCGAGGAGATCTCCGCGCTGCCGTTCGACGGGCACGCGCTCGGAGGCCTCGCTGTCGGGGAGTCGCGCGAGGAGATGCTCGACACCGTCGAGTGGGCAGCGCCCGCGCTGCCCGCCGGCAAGCCGCGCTACTTCATGGGAATCGGAGATCCGGCCGGGATCCTCGAGGTCGTCGGCCGCGGCGTCGACATGTTCGACTGCGTGCTGCCGACCCGCACCGCGCGCACAGGCTCGGCGCTCACCTGGGAGGGGCGCCTCAACCTCCGAAACGCCCGCTACACGCGCGATCCAGGACCGCTCGAGGAAGGCTGCGACTGTCCGGCGTGCGCGCGATTCTCGCGCGCATACGTCCGGCACCTCGTCACGCAGGAGGAGATTCTCGGTCTTCGCTTGCTCAGCCTGCATAATCTTCGGTTCGTACTCGACCTGACCGCACGCGCGCGGGATGCGATCGAGCGAGGCACGTTCTCGGCCTTCAGGCAAGACGCGCTCGCGCGGCTCGCTCCTTCGCCCGAGGAGGAATCGTAAGGTGGTGGTGGCTTTCTGATCGTTCTGGTGCTGTTGCTCGTCGTCATGTACGTGCTCATGATCCGACCGCAGCGGCAGCGCCAACAGGCAGTGCAGCGCACGATCGACGGCGCCGGCGACGGAGACGACGTCCTGACGACCGGCGGGATCTACGGCACGATCGTCGAGGCAGAGGGGGATGATCTCGTCGTCGAGATCGCCGACGACCTCTCGGTGCACATGACCCGTCGCGCCATCGCTGCCGTCCTTCCTCCCGAGGACGAGGAGGAAGCGGACGAGGACGCCGAGACTCTCCGACAGCGCGCGGTCGAGGAGGCGGAGGCCGAGCTCGATGAAGCTGCTGTTACGACCCGCGAAGATGCCGTTACGCAGGAGGCCACGTCGGAAGCTGCGGCCTCCGACCGCCGATAACCTGACGAACCGGCTGTGAACCGACGAACCTCCATCTTCGTCGTCGGTCTGCTGATCGCCGCGCTTCTCGGCGTCGCGTTGCTGGCCGTGCCGGGATCGCCGCTCCGCGAGGAGCCGACGCTCGGGCTCGACCTCCAGGGCGGGCTCGAGGTCACGCTCCAGGCCGTTCCGCCGCCTGACCGGGAGCTGACGGAGGACGACCTCAATCGCTCGGTCGACATCATGCGGAACCGCGTCGACAAGCTCGGCGTGACGCGAGCCCGAGATCCGCACCCAGGGCGACGACCAGATCGTGATCCAGCTCCCGGGTGTGAAGGACCCGGAGGCCGCGGCGGAGATCATCGGCACGACGGCGCAGCTCGAGCTCTACGACCTCGAGACCTCGGTCGTCGGGCCGTCGGTCTCGATCGACGGCCAGCCGGTCGAGTCCACGTCGCTCTACGACCTGCTTGCCGCCGTCCAGTCGCAGGCCCAGGGCGACGACTCCGACGCGTACTACATCGTGAATCCCGAAGACGAAGACGCGTCGTCTCGGGCCCGTACGGATCCGAGCGGCGAGGCGCTGCGCTCGGTCGACGGCAAGCTGCCCGACGAACCGCAGGCTCTTCGCCGTCCCCGAGGACATGGTCGTCATCACGTGCGGGGAGGGCGCGGTCGTCTGTCCCGGTGGCGGCAGGCGACCGGCGTCCCGCCGCCAGGGCCGTACTACTACCTCTTCAAGTACGACCCTCCCGACGTCCCGCAGATGACCGGCGAGGACCTGAAGCTCGACGGGACGCGCGCGGACTTCGACACGAGCCCGGGTGGCGGCAACCTGCCGATCGTCCTCATGGAGTTCACCGGCGACGGTGCGGACAAGTTCGAGGAGATCACGAGCGCAGGAGCACATCCGCGGCAACCTCCGCAACGACACGCCTCAGCACTTCGCGATCGTCCTCGACCGCGAGATCAAGACATTCCCGCAGATCGACCCCACCGACAGCGACCTGGCGGGCGGGATCAGCGGCGGACGGGCGCAGATCCAGGGGCTCGAGTCGATCGACGAGGCGAACGACATCGCGATCGTGCTCCAGACCGGTGCGCTCCCGGTGAAGTTCGAGACGCTCGACCGAACTGACATCTCCGCGACGCTCGGCGAGGACTCGCTCGAGGAGGCGTGGAAGGCCGCGATCGGCGGCCTGCTCCTCGTGATGCTCTTCCTCCTCATCTTCTACCGCTTCCTCGGCGTCGTCGCGGTCGCGGGGCTCGCCGTGTACGCGGCCTTCCTGTACGCGACGATCCTCGTCTTCGACGTCGTGCTCACGCTGCCCGGCTTCGCGGGCCTCGTGCTGACCTTCGGCGTCGCGGCCGACGCGAACATCGTCATCTTCGAACGCATCAAGGAAGAGGTGCGCGCCGGCAGGTCTATGCGCGCCGCGATCTCGGCGGGATACCGGAAGGGCTTCGCGACGATCGTCGACGCGAACGTCGTCACGGCGATCACGGCCCTGGTGCTCTTCGCGGTCGCGACGGCGAGCGTGCGCGGCTTCGCGCTCATGCTCCTCATCGGAACGGTGCTGTCGATGCTCACCGCCGTTCTCGCGACCCGCGCGATCCTCGCGCTCCTCGCCGGCTTCGGGTGGATCGACAACCCGCGGCTGATGGGAGCGACCGGCCAGGGCATCCCGCGCTGGCTGCGCCAGGACTACATCGGGCTCCGTCGCTACTGGTTCGCGTTCTCCGGCGTGGTGATCGCGCTCTCGATCGGCGCGATCGCGATTCTCGGCCTCAACCTCGGCATCGACTTCGAGGGTGGAACGCCAGCTCACTTTCTCGACGCCCCAGCCGACGTCGCTCGAGACGGTCCGCGCCGAGGCCGCGAAGATCGGACAGGAAGCCGCCGTGATCCAGGGGACGGGTGAGTCGACCGACGGCAACTACACGAGCTTCCAGATCCGCACCGAGACGCTGACGGTCGACGAGCAGAACGAGCTGCAACAGGAGCTGCGCGCCGCGGTCGACGGGGAGCGGTTCGGCGCGCAGACGGTCTCCGAGAGCTTCGGCCGCCAGATCGCGAACAACGCGCTGCTCGCGATCTTCGTGAGCCTGCTCCTGATCGTCATCTACATCTCGGTCCGCTTCCACTGGAAGTACTCGGTCGGCGTCCTCGCGGCACTCGCTCACGACGTCGTCATCACCGTCGGCGTCTACGCGCTCACCGGGCGGGAGGTCTCGACGGCGACCGTCGCCGCGGTCCTGACGGTGCTCGGGTACTCGATGTACGACACGGTCATCGTCTTCGACCGCATGCGCGAGAACGTGCCGCTCATGCGCCGCGCGTCCTTCCGCGTGATCGGGAACGTGTCGCTCTGGGAGGTGCTCCCGCGCTCGCTCGCGACGACGTTCATCACGCTCGTCCCGGTCGCCTCGCTGTACTTCTTCGGCGGCGACACGCTCAAGGACTTCGCGTTCGCGCTGCTCGTCGGCATCGGCTTCGGCGCGTACTCCTCGGTGTTCCTCGCGGCGCCGCTGGTCGCGGTGCTCAAGGAGCGGGAGCCCGAGTTCCGCAAGCGCCGCGACGACCTCGGTGCGCTCGAGGGCATCGAGTCGGTCGGCGGAGTGCTCGCGATCGAGGCCGCAGAGATCGCGGCTGAGAGCGACGGCGACGGAACCGGGGAGGACGAGGGAGGACGAGGCGGCGGAGACGGCCCCGACCCCCGCGGCGACTCCCGCCGGACCGACGGTGCCCGCTACGTCGAAGCGCGAGCGGCGACGCCAGCGGCGTGCCTCCAAGCCCCATGGCCGAGCGCGCTGAATTGTGCGCAAGACCGGAACTCGCTAGCGCGGCTTCCGGTCGCGCGAAGATCCCTAAAGGCGTCCGCTTCGCGGCCGCGTGCCTGTCGTGACTAGCCCACCGCGTGGGGCGGAGCGCGGCTCGCTCGAGACCATCACGCTCGCCGGCCTGGGCGCCCTCACGCTTGCGGCGCAGCGCGGTGACGAGCTCGCGGACGAGCTCGCGAAGCGGGTCGGAGTCGAGCGCGACGAGCTCAGAGCGGCGCTCGCGGACGTGCTCGGAAGCTGGCGCCGGGAGCTTCAGCGCCTCGGAGACTCGACGGGAGATGCGGCCGCGCGAGTCGGGTCCGAGCTCGGCGTCGCCTCGCGCGAAGCGGTTTCGGAGCTCGAGCTCAGGGTCGCGCAGCTCGAGCACCGCCTGAAGCTCTTGGAAGACGCTTCTCCCCGCAGAACGGAATCCGCGAGCGCGGATTCCGTTCGCGGAAATCCCTAAAGGCGTCCGCTCCGCGGCCGCAGGGGGCCTTGACTGGCCCCGGGCCTACAATGCCACGCATGGCCACGCGGCAGGCAGGGCCGTCGCGGAACCTCGGGCGCCTCTCGGAGATCACGCAGGTCGCGGCGCGCTACGGGTTCGGCTACGTCCTGCGCAGGAACCGGCGCGGAGAACTCGTCGGCGGAAGCGACGGCGACGAGGCGACGGCGTCGGATCGCGGGCGGCGCCTGCGGGAGATGCTCGACGAGCTCGGGCCGACGTTCGTGAAGTTCGGGCAACTGCTCTCGACGCGCCCCGACGTCATTCCGCCGGACATCGTCGTCGAGCTGCGCGGGCTCCAGGACGCGGTCACGCCATTCCCGTTCGAGCAGGTGCGCGAGGTCGTCGAGGCCGAGCTCGGGCTCACCGTCGAGCAGTCGTTCGTCGAGCTCGACGAGATCCCGATCGCGTCCGCCTCGATCGGGCAGGTGCACAGGGCCGTCCTCCCGGATGGGCGCGAGGTCGCACTGAAGGTGCAGCGCCCGGCCGCCGCGAGGCAGATCGAGGCGGATCTCGGGCTCCTCTACCAGGCCGCGAAGCTCCTCCGCGAGCGTGTGCGCGCGCTCGAGTTCATGGACCCGCGGGAGCTCGTCGACGAGTTCGCGCGCTCGATCCGGCTCGAGCTCGACTACGGCCACGAGGCCCGGAACGCGGAGGCCTTCCGCCGCAACTTCGCGCGCGAGCCCGGGGTGGTCGTCCCCGAGGTGATCAGGCGCTACTCGACCGGCCGCGTGCTGGCGCTCGAGTTCCTGCACGGGACGAAGGTGTCCGAGCTCGACCTCGCCGCGCTGACCCCGGAGCAGCGGCGGGTGATCGCGTATCAGATGGCGGACACGTGGATGACGATGGTCTTCCGCCACGGGTTCTTCCACTCCGACCCGCACCCGGCGAACATCTTCGTCCTCGACACGGGCGAGCTCGGCCTCGTCGACTTCGGTCAGGCCGGGAAGCTCTCGGACGAGGACATGACGAGGCTCACGCGGCTGTTCCTCGACGCCGCGACCGAGAACATCGATGCGATCCCTCGCCGCCTCCGCGACCTCGGCGTGCGCTACGCGCCCGAGCGGGAGGAGGAGTTCCGCGCCGAGATCCGCGTCCTCTTCGACCGCTACTACGGCACGCGGCTGTCGGACATCGACCCGATGCAGGTGATCCGCGAGGGGTTCCAGCTCATCTACTCGATGAACCTGCGGCTGCCGTCGCGCTTCGTGATCCTGGACAAGGCGATCGCGACACTCGCGTCCGTCGGCGCGGAGGTCTACCCGGACTTCAACGTGTTCGAGGTCGCGAAGCCGTACGCGCGCGGGCTCCTCGCCGACCGCTTCCAGCCACGCGTGATGGCGCGACGAACATGGACGGAGGCCATCGCGATCGGCGAGATCGCGCGCGAGCTGCCGTACCAGGCGCACGACGTGCTCGAGCGGATGCGGGACGGCACGTTCCAGATCCGCCTCGAGAACCCGGGGCTCGACGAGCTCGACGACCACATCGACAAGGCGTCGAACCGCCTCTCGGTCGCGCTCATCGTGCTCGGTGGGCTCCTGGGCTCGGCGATCGTCGGCGTCTTCGCGACGGACGGCCCGCAGGTCATCGGCCTGCACCTGCTGTCGTTCGTCGGCTTCGTTCTCTCCGGCGCCTTTGGCCTGTGGCTGATCTGGGGAGTCATGCGCCACGGTCGCCTCTGAGGGTCACGTCCTGCCGAGTCGGCTGAGGATTTCTTGTCACGAATCCTCCGCAAAGGACATCTGGCGTCACGGTTGACGCGCGGCTAGCGTCGGCTGCATGCCGAATGCCGTCCTCGTCGCCGACCCCGAGTCCGAGACGCGCGAGTACCTCGGCCGCCAGCTGCGAGTCGACGGGTTCGACGTCCTCGACGCGTCGCGCCGCAGCGAGGCGCTGGAGCTGGCGGAGCGCATCCGGCCCGATCTCGTGCTCCTCGGCGAGCTCGACCTGTGCGCGCGGCTGCGCCGGGGTGAGCCGGGGAGGACGTGGGACCGCAACGTCCCCGTGATCCTGCTCGCGCCGAGCTCGGACCCGGAGGAGCGAGTGCGCGCGCTCGACCGAGGCGCGGACGACGTCATGGGCCGGCCGTTCGCCTACGACGAGCTGCTCGCGCGGATCCGGGCCGTCCTGCGGCGGAGCTCGGTGTCCGCGACGGAAGTGGTCGAGGCGGGCGACCTCGTGATCGACCGGCGCACGCGGCGCGTCGCGATTCGAGACACCCTGGTGACGCTGTCGGCGAAGGAGTTCGAGCTCCTCGTCAGGCTCGCCTCGGAGCCGTATCGGGTGTTCACGAAGGAGGAGCTCCTGCGCGAGGTGTGGGGCTACCGAGCACTCGGGCGGACGCGCACGCTCGAGTCGCACGCGTCGCGCCTCAGGAAGAAGCTCCGAATCGTGGAGACCGACAGCTTCGTCGTGAACGTGTGGGGCGTCGGATACCGGCTGCTGGAGTAGTCAGGGGCGAGGCGAGCCTCGCCCCTACAGGATCGCGCCCTCGTGCCGGAGCAGCGCCGTCTTCTTGTCGAGCCCGCCCGCGTAGCCGACGAGGTTCCCGGTCGAGCCCACGACCCGGTGGCAGGGGAGGACGATCGGGATCCGGTTCCGGTTCATGACGGTGCCGACGGCGCGCGAAGCGCGAGGTCGCCCGACGCGCGCGGCGAGGGCGCCGTAGGTCGTCGTCTCGCCGTACGGCACCCTCGCGAGCTCGCGCAGTACGGAGGTCGTGAACGGCGGGATCGCGCGGAGGTCGAGCGCCAGGTCGAACGCCTGTCGGCGGCCCTCGAAGTACTCGTCCAGCTCGCGGCGTGCGTCGTCGATCGACCCCGGCGAGCGCAGGACGCGGGGCCCGGCGATGCGGGCGAGCCGGTCGAGCTGCTCCTCGGGCTCGATGTCGAACGAGATCGACGCGAGACCTCGGTCTGAGGCCGCGACGAGCAGCGGGCCGACCGGCGACTCGATGACGTCGTAACCCACGTCGAGGAGCCCGAGCGAGGCCGCAGCCGTACGGAAACGGTGGTCGAGATCGGGAGAGATGCTCATGAGGGAGTCCTTCCGCGCAGCCTGCGCACGCCAGTCGAGGCGGCCTGGCGGGCCGCGTCCTCGCTGGAGCCGAGCGCAGCTGCGATCTGATCGTAGGAGAGGTCGTAGCCGTACCGGAGCACGACGGCGGCGCGTTCCTTCGGCGGGAGGCCGTCCGTCAGCGGAGCCAGCTCTTCGTACTCCGGGCGCGTATCCTCGGTGCCCGTCTCGGGAAGCTCGTCCGCAGGTTGCGTCCGGCGCACCGTGTCGACCGCGACGTTCTTCGCGATCGTCAGCACCCAGGCACGAAGGTGCTCGCCGTGCTCGAGGCGCCGGTAGGCCTGCAGGGCCCGCAGGAAGGTCTCCTGGAACGCGTCCTCGGCCCGCTCCGTACCGAGCCGGCGCCGGAGCAGACGCAGCACCTCCACACGGTGCTCCTCGTAGAAGCGTTCGAAGGGCGGTATCGCCATGTCGTGCATCTTCGTCTGTCAACGCAGCAGCCCGCGGATCTGTGAGCATGTCGTCCGTGCGCGCGGCTGTCGTCGGGCACGTGGAGTGGGTTGAGTTCGTCCGCGTCGAACGGGTGCCTGGCGCGGGCGAGATCGCGGGAGCGCTCGAATCGTGGGAGCAGGCGGGCGGCGGCGGGTCGGTGGCCGCGATCCAGCTCGCCCAGCTCGCCGACTCCGTGCTCTTCCTGACCGTGCTCGGGACCGACGAGCTCGGGCGGCGCGCGTTCGCGGAGCTCAAGGAGCGCGGCGTCGAGGTGCATGCGACGTTCGTCGAGGTGACGCAGCGCAGGGCGGTGACGTTCGTCGACGCGGCGGGTGAGCGGACCATCACGACGATCGGACCGAAGATCGGGCCCCGCGGCCATGACGACTCGCTTCCGTGGCACGAGCTCGCGCGCTGCGACGCCGTCTACTTCTGCGCCGGGGACGTCGACGCGCTGGTCGCCGCGCGGCGGGGCCGAGTACTCACGGCGACCGGGCGCGAGCTCGCGACGCTGCGGCGCGGAGGCATCGAGCTCGACGCGCTCGTCGGCAGCGCGAAGGACGAGGCGGAGCTCTACCGTCCCGGCGATCTCGACCCGGAGCCGCGGCTGGTCGTCACGACCTCGGGTGCCCTCGGCGGCTGGGCGCAGCCGGGCGGGCCGTTCACCGCGGCGCCGCTGCCGCAGTCCCGGGCCGACGCGTACGGCGCGGGCGACTGTTTCGTGGCCGGTCTCACGTTCGCGCTCGCTGCGGAGCTCGAGACGCAGGAAGCCCTCGCCTTCGCAGCCCGCTGTGGCGCGGGCGCGCTCGCCGGGGACGGCGTTCACGCCGAGCCAGTGTCGCTCGAGGACTGAGCTACGAGCCTGCCGGCTGCGGCACGATCTTCGCGAAGCGGTCCCAGAGGTCGATCTGGCACCCGTTCTCACGGCTGAGGTCGAGTGCGACCGGGACGACGTCGTCTGCGCCCGCGAACGTCCCCTCGAGCCGCGCCTGCTGCGGACCGCCGTAGATCTCCGTGCAGATCGCGTCCGGTGGCACAGGCTCGAAGTCCTCGGCGTTCAGGTCGTAGACGGCCTCGCAAGCTCCCTCCGGATCGGGGTGCTCGCCCGACGGCTCGGGACACGAGAGCGTGTACCGCTGCGGCTCGCCCGTTCCCTCACCGTCGGGCCAGACGGTGATGTCGAGGTCAGTCTGCGCCGCGAGCGAGATTCCGTCGTCGAGCGGGGCGGAGCTCTCGCCGCTGCCGCAACCTGCGAGCAGCGCGCCTCCGACGAGCACGAGCGCTGCGAGCACGAGTCCTCGTCCCATCACACCGAAGATACGCCGCCGCCCGCGTCCGCGGTCACACACGCTCTCGACACAGTTCGTCACGGATCGGGAGGCTGTCGAGGGTCTGTTCTTCTCGCTGAAGCCAGACCCCAGCGGCTCGACTGGAAGCGAAGCAGCGATCGAGCCGGAGGCGGGCTTGGCCCGCCGGGAGGCATGTCGCAACTTTCTCCCAGCCCGGGACGTAAGGAGGGGGCTCACGGGGGAACCATGGGTTCCCCCGTGTTTTCCCAGACCGAGACGTGCTTCGTGCTCTCGCTCGTGAACGGCTCTCGCTTCCAGCCAGCCCAGCGTTCGCGCAGGGTCATCCCGGCGAGCCGTGCCATGAGGTCGAGCTCGGCCGGCCACACGTAGCGAAACGGCATCGAGAGCAGCTCGAGACCGCCGTCGACGAACCGTGTAGTGGTGCGAGACCAGGCCCTGCGAGGCGACGTCGAACTCGTCGAAGCCGAGCTTCGTCGGGCTCACGCTCGAACGCGCGGACGGTCTCGCCCGGCGGCAGCCGTTGGAGCTCCGGGACGCCGACCTCGATCACGAAGCAACCGCCGGGCTCGAGGTGCGCGGCGACGTTCTCGAAGCACGCGACCTGCTCGTCCTGCGTCGTCAGGTTCATGATCGTGTTGAAGACGAGGTACGCGAGGGAGAACGTCCCATCGACCATCGTCGTGGCGAAGTCGCCGATCGTCACGTCGATGGCCTCGCCGCCCGGCTTCGACCGCAAGCGCTCGACCATGGCTTCCGAGAGGTCGATCCCGTGCACGCGTACGCCGCGTTCCGCGAGCGGCAGCGCGATGCGGCCGGTGCCGATGCCGAGCTCGAGGGCGGTGCCGTCGCCGGCCAGCTCGGCGAGGAAGTCGACGACAGGACCGACGGCCTCGGGCTCGAACATGTCCGCGACCGACTCGTCGTAGCGCTCGGCGACGCGCTCTCCGAAGTGGTCCTCGGGCACCGGCAGCACTCTACGCGCGGCACGGTCACACACGCATGGACCTCGATCGCGGGGTTGTAAAGTGGGGGGAAGTGGGGTAAGGTGGGGGACTGTGGGAGGGAGATCCCGCACGCGATCATGTTCCAAGGCGAGTACGTCCACACGATCGACGACAAGAGCCGGCTCACGCTGCCGGCCAAGCTCCGGCCTGCGCTGGCGGCCGGCGTCGTCCTCACCCGCGGGCTCGAGAAGAACATCGACGTGTACCCGCGCGAGAGCTGGGACGCGAGCACTGCCCGCATCGCCGGGCTCGACCAGCTCACGCGGGAGGGCCGGGCGATGAAGCGGTTTGTCTTCGCGAGTGCGGCCGTCGTCGAGCCCGACCGCCAGGGGCGCGTGCTGATCCCTCCGCATCTGGTTGCGCATGCAGGACTCGACAAGGAGGTGGTGCTGGCGGGCGTCAGCGACCATCTCGAGATCTGGGATCGCTCCGAATGGGAGGCCCAACTGAGCGAAATGGAAGGGAGTGCGGGCGATGTTGCCGAACGTCTTGCGGCCCAGTCCGGCTGATCACATCCCGGTTCTCGCCGAGGAGGTACGCGAGCTCCTCGCCGTGCAGCCGGGCGAGACCGTCGTCGACGCGACCTTCGGCGCGGGTGGGCACTCGCGCCTGCTCGTCGACGACCTCGCAGGAAGCGGGAAGTTGACCGCGATCGATCGCGACCCGTCCGTGCGACCGTACTTCGACCGCGTGAAGGGGTCGGCGCGGGGTGTGCAGATGCGCTTCCTGCGCGGCGACTACGCGCTCGTCCTGTCTCAGCTCGCCGCGAACGACGTGAAGGCGGATGCGGTCCTCCTCGATCTGGGGCTCTCGTCGATGCAGGTCGACCGGCACGAGCGCGGGTTCTCGTACGCCACCGACGCGCCGCTCGACATGCGCATGGACCCGTCGGACGAGCCAAGCGCCGCCGACATCGTCAACACATGGGACGAGGCCGAGCTCGCGACGATCTTCCGCCGCTACGGGGAAGAGCGCTACGCGCGGCAGATCGCGCGCGGCATCGTGCGGCGGAGAGAGCGCGAACCGATCGAGCGCACGGGCCAGCTCGTCGATGTCGTCCGCGCGTCGATCCCGGCGCCCGCCCGTTTCGGCGAGGGGCATCCCGCGAAGCGCGTGTTCCAGGCGCTGCGGATCGAGGTCAACCACGAGCTCGAGTCACTTGCGACCGGCCTCCCCGCAGCCTTCGAGATGTTGCGGCCCGGCGGGCGGCTCGCGGTCATCAGCTTCCACTCCCTCGAGGACCGCATCGTCAAGCGCTTCCTGAGAGATCGTGCGCGCGGCTGCACGTGCCCGCCCGACTTCCCGGTGTGCGTGTGCGGGCACGAGCCCGAGCTCAGGATCCTCACCACGAAGGCCGTTCGGCCGTCCTCGCGCGAGGTCGACCGGAATCCGCGTGCCGCGTCGGCGCGCCTGCGCGCGGCGGTGAAGGTCTAGGTGTCGACGGTCGCGGAGGGTGCCCGCATCGGTCGGGCCGCGCCGCGGAAGCGCGCGCAGGCGCGCGCCGCCGCCCGGCCGCACTCGCGGCCGCGGCTCCTCGGCGGAGGCGTGCTCTGGATCGTCGTGTTCGCGCTTCTCCTGGCGGGCGTCGTCGCGGTCAACGTCGCCGTGCTCCGCCTGAATCTCCGGCTCGACCAGGTCGACCGGGACCGGTCCGAGCTCAAGGCCGACATCGCCGGGTTGCGCTCGGAGATCTCGACCGCTTCCGCAACAGCCCGGATCGAGCGATTGGCAACGAAGGAGCTCGGGCTGGTGCAGGCCGACCCCGAGACCACGATCTACGTCCAGCTCCGCCGGTGACCCGCGCGAAGACCAACCGCCGCATCGTCGTCCTCGCGAGCCTCTTCGTCGGGCTGCTCGCGATTGCGCTCGTGCGCGCGTTCTGGCTGCAGGTGCTGAACGGCGACGCGTACGCCGCGATGGCGGTGCGCCAGCATCGCGAGACGGTCGTCGTTCCCGCCGCGCGCGGCACGATCTTCGACCGGAACGGAGAGCCGCTCGCGATCGGCCAGCCGACGACGACCGTGTTCGCCAACCCGCGTCAGGTCGCGCGGCCGCGGGAGGCCACGCTGGCCGTGGCGAGGGCGCTCGACCTTCCCCCGGAGCAGGTGTACGCCCAGCTCGTCGACCGTTCACACGGTTTTGTCTATCTCGCGCGCAAGGTGAGCCAGTTCGATGCGGAGAAGCTGGAAGATCTCGGATTCTCGGGCCTCGGCTTCTTCCCGGAGGAGCTGCGCACGTACCCGCAGGGGCCGGTCGCGGCGCAGGTGGTCGGATTCGCGGGGATGGACAACAAGGGCCTCGAGGGACTCGAGCGGTCGCTCGAAGGCGTGCTTGCCGGGCGGTCCGGAAGCCGGACGATCGTCAAGGACCCGGGCGGGCGCGTACTCGACGTCGTCTCGACGAAGCCCGAATCGCCGGGGCGAAACGTGCGCCTCACGATCGACCATCAGATTCAGGCGAACGCCGAGGACATCCTCCTGGAGACCGTGAGGCAGTACGGAGCGCGCGCCGCGTCCGCGATCGTCATGAATCCGTACACCGGCGCCGTGCTCGCGATGGCGGTCGCGCCCGGCTTCAACGCGAATCGGTTTGCGACCACTCGGGCCGACCGCCGTCGCAATCGCGCGGTTACGGACACGTACGAGCCGGGCTCCACGTTCAAGCTCGTCACCATCGCCGCCGCCCTCGAGGAGGGCCTCGTGTCTCCCGGAAGCTCGTTCCGACTGCAGCCCTCGATCCATGTCGCCGACCGCGTCATCCGCGAGGCGCACGAGCGGGGGACGGAGCAGATGAGCGTGCGCAGTATCGTCGAGCGCTCCTCGAACATCGGCACCATCACGATCGCGCAGCAGCTCGGCGAGGGCCGGCTCGCGGACTGGATCGACCGGTTCGGGTTCGGCAACCCCACCGGAGTCGACTTCCCGGGCGAGTCGTCCGGATTCGCCCTGCCGCCCGGCGAGTGGTCGGGCTCGACCATCGGAACGGTTCCGATCGGACACGGGATCGCGGTGACACCGATCCAGATGGCACGCGCGTACTCGGCGATCGCAAACGGCGGCGTCCTCGTGACGCCGCACCTCGTGGAGGCGGTCGACGGCGATGCGGTGGCGCGGAAGCGCGGGAAGCGCGTCGTGTCGCGGGCGGTCTCCAATCAGATGCTCTCCATGCTCCGCGGCGTGGTGCTCGAGGGCACGGGCACGGAGGCGGCCATTCCCGGCTACACCGTCGCCGGCAAGACCGGCACGGCCGCGAAGATCGATCCGGAGACGGGCCGCTACTCGCACTCGAAGTACGTCGCGTCGTTCGTCGGCCTCGTGCCTGCGACCAAGCCGCGCCTCGTGATCATGGTGATGGTCGACGAGCCGCTCGGCGCGTACTACGGCGGCGAGGTGGCGGCGCCGGCGTTCCGCCAGATCGCCCGTTTCAACCTGCAGCACCTCGAGGTTCCTCCGGACGCGCGCCGGACGACCTCGACGGCGGGCTGAGCGCCGCGGGCGTTCCGTTAGCGTTCTGCGCGTGGACCTCGAGGCGCTGATCCGCGCCCTCGCCCCGAGCGAGGTGATCGGCGCACGGCCGGTCGAGATCGGCGACCTCGCGTACGACACGCGGAGACTCGCGCCGGGGTCGCTCTTCTTCTGCGTTCCAGGGAGCCGGGTGGACGGCCACGACCTCGCGTCCGCCGCGGTCGAGCGCGGCGCCGGGGCACTCGTCGTCGAGCGTCCGGTCGACGGGGTCGACGTTCCGCAGCTCGTGGTCCCGGACGCGCGCGCGGCGATGGCGGTAGCGGCCGATACGTTCTTCGGAGAGCCCACGAAGGAGCTCGAGGTCGCGGGCGTCACGGGGACGAACGGGAAGACGACGACCGTGTTCTTGCTGCACGCGATGCTCGAGGCAGCCGGGCGGCAGGCCGGGCTCCTCGGGACGGTCGAGTGGATCGTCGGCGGCGAGCATCGCCCCGCGCCCTTCACGACGCCCGAGGCGATCGACCTCCAGCGTCTGTTCCGCGAGATGGTCGACGCCGGCGACCGCAGCGTGGCCATCGAGGCCTCGTCGCACGGATCCGCCCTCCGGCGCCTCGATCGCGTTCGCTTCGGCGTACTCGTGTTCACGAATCTGAGCCAGGATCACCTCGACCTGCACGGGACGATGGACGAGTACTTCCAGGCGAAGCGACGGCTGTTCACGAGCGCCGAGCCGCCGCCCGCGGCGGTGAACGTCGGGAACGAGTGGGGGAGGCGCCTGGCGGCCGACCTCACAGAGACGCACCGCGCTCCGCTCTTGACGTTCGGGCTCGAGGCAGGCGCGGAGATCTGGCCGGATGGCCTCGAGGTCACGCCTCGGGGAAGTCGGTTCACCGCGGCGGGCATCGCCTTCGAGACGCCGCTGCGCGGGCTCTTCAACGTCGAGAACGCGCTCGGCGCAGTGGCGGCGGCGCTCCTTCTCGACCTCGACGAGAACGCCATCGCCGAGGGCCTTGCCTCCGTGGAGACCGTGCCCGGACGTTTCGAGACGGTCGACGAGGGCCAGCCGTTCGCGGTGCTCGTGGACTACAGCCATACGCCTGCGTCGCTCGAGACCGCGCTACGGGCCGCGCGGGGGCTCGCCGAGGGTCGGGTGCTCGTCGTCTTCGGCGCCGGCGGCGACCGAGACCGCGGGAAGCGACCGCTCATGGGGAAGGTCGCGGTCGAGCTTGCTGACCTTGCGATCGTGACCTCGGACAATCCCCGCTCGGAGGATCCGCTCGCGATCATCCAGGACGTGCTGCAGGGCGCGGGGACCGGCGTCGAGATCGATCCCGACCGCCGCACCGCGATCCAGAGAGCGATCGCGCTCGCGGCTCCCGGCGACGTCGTCGTCATCGCCGGCAAGGGTCACGAGCAGGGCCAGGAGATCGACGGCGTCGTCCATCCCTTCGACGACCGGGCTGTGGCCCGCGAGGCGCTCGCCGCGCTCGCGGCGTCCCGCTGAGCTGCCGGGCATGGTTGTGGACTCGTTGGCGCACTCTTGGCACGTCCGACTCGTCCGTTGCGGTCGTGTCGAGGGACTGTCCCCGAGTCATGGCTTCCGGGAGAGATCGGCGCGCTCTTGGCACACGTGCGGTGTCAGACACCTGCCAGGCGGCGTGGGGCGGAGCGCGTGATTCCGCTCACCTGGGAGGAAGTCGAGGCGCTCGGGCTCGGCCGGCTCGAAAGCGACCAGCCTGGAAGAGACATCGCCAGGGTCGTCGCGGACTCGCGAGACGCGTCCGAAGGAGACCTGTTCGTCGCGCTCAACACGGGGACGCAGCATGTCGACGATGCCCGGAAACGCGGCGCCGCCACACTCGTGCCTCACGACCAGGACGCCGCCCTTGGCGCGCTCGCCTCCCTTGTCCGCTCGAAGAGCCAGGCGCGTGTCGTCGCGGTCGTGGGCTCGGCCGGCAAGACGACGACGAAGGACATCCTCGCCGCGCTCTGCGCTCCGCACGCGCGCACGATCGCGGCCGAGCGCAGCCTCAACAACGAGATCGGGCTGCCGCTGACCGTCTGCCGGCTCGAGCCCGACACTGAGATCCTCGTCACCGAGATGGGCATGCGCGGGCTCGGCCAGATCGCGGAGCTGTGCGCGATCGCGCGTCCCGACGTCGTGGTCATCTCTCACATCGGGCCGGAGCACCTCGAGCTCCTCGGCAGCGTCGAGAACGTCGCGGCCGCGAACGCGGAGGCGATCGGCGCGCTTCCCTCCGGCGGCACCGCCGTCGTCCCCGCGCACGCACGTGCGCTCGAGCCCCACCTCGACCGCGACGACATCGAGCTCCGCCGGTTCGACCCGACCGACGCCGAGCTCGAGGACCACACCGGCCGCTTCCGCGTCGACGGCCGCGAGGTCGAGCTCGAGCTTCCGTTCACGCAGCGCCACCACGCGCTGAACGCGCTCGCCGCCCTCAACGCCTACGCGGCACTCGGGCTCCCGCTCGACCGTGTGGCCGCCGGCGCCCCCGCGATCAAGCTCTCTCCCTGGCGCGGAGAGGAGCTCGACCTGCCCGGCGGCGGCCTCGTCATCAACGACGCCTACAACGCGAACCCGGACTCCATGCGCGCGGCCCTCGAGCATCTCGCCGAGCGCGCGGACAGCCGCCGGCGGGTGGCGATCCTCGGAGAGATGGCCGAGCTCGGAGCCACCTCGGAGGGCTACCACCGCGAGATCGGCGACCTCGCCGACGCGCTCGACGTCCACGTCATCGGCGTCGGCGAGCCCGCGCGCGCCTACCGGCCCGAGGTCTGGGCGCCCGCCGCGGCCGGCGCGGTCGAGGCCGCACGTGGCTTCCTCCGTCCCGGCGACGCCGTCCTCGTCAAAGCCTCCCGCGCGGTTGGACTCGAAGGCATTGCCGCCGAAATAGCGAACATCGCTCTGGCATGGTCCCAGTCCTGATCGCCGGCCTGCTGGCGATGGTCGCCGGCGTCGTCATCGGGCCGAGATTCATCGAGACGCTTCGCGCCCGCAACCTGGGCCAGCAGATCCGCGCCGAGGGGCCGGCCACGCACCTGGTGAAGCAGGGGACCCCGACCATGGGCGGCCTCCTCATCGTCGCCGGCGCCGTGCTCCCCTTCCTCGCGCTCTCCCAGTACACGGCCGAGGGGCTCACGGTGCTCGTCATCGTTCTCGGCTGCGCGGCGATCGGCTTCACCGACGACTACCTGAAGGTCCGTCGCCGGCACTCGCTGGGGCTCCCGGGGCGCTGGAAGATGCTCCTCATCGCCGTCGTCACCGTGGTGGCGGCGATCCTCCTCCAGCAGAGCGAGACCTTCGACACGTCGTTGTACGTGCCTCTCGTCGGCTGGGACATCGAGCTCTCGTACGCCTACTACCCGTTCCTCTTCGTGCTCATCGCCGGGACGGTGAACGGCTCGAACCTCACGGACGGGATCGACGGCCTCCTCGCGGGCACGGCGACGATCATGCTGCTCACGTTCCTCGCTATCGCAGGCATCGCCTGGCTGCGCTCGGGTCAGCCCGGAGGCCGGAGCGAGATCTACCTCGACCTCGCAACGCTGGCGGCAGCTCTCATCGGAGGCACGATCGGCTTCCTCTGGTACAACGCCCACCCCGCGGAGGTCTTCATGGGCGACACGGGCTCGATGGCGCTCGGCGGGGCGATCGCCGGCTTCGCGATCGTGACCCATACCGAGCTCCTGTTGCTGCTCATCGGCGGAATCTTCGTCATCGAGGTGCTGTCGCTGATCATCCAGGTCGTCTCCTTCAAGCAGACCGGACGGCGCGTGTTCCTGATCGCTCCGATCCACCATCACTTCGAGATGAAGGCCTGGTCCGAGACGAAGATCATGGTGCGCTTCTGGATCGTGTGCGCAATGCTGTGCGCGGCCGGCTTCGCGCTCTTCTACCGCGACTTCCTTCAGATCATCGAGCAGTGAACGCGGACTTCGAGGGCAAGCGGGTCCTCGTGATCGGCCTGCAGCGCTCGGGTCTCGCGGCCGCCGAGACTCTGCTCGACAAGGGCGCGACGGTGGTCGGGTTCGACATCGACGAGACGCTCGACGTGGGGAGGCTCCGAGAGCTCGGCGTCGAAGTTCACCTCGGACGCGAGGAAGAGAAGGTGGAGATGCTGCTTGCGGGGACAGATCTCGTGGTGAAGAGCCCCGGGGTGCCGGGGCAGACGTCGCTCGTCCTCGGAGCTCGTGACGCGCAGATCCCCGTCTGGAGCGAGCTCGAGCTCGGCGCGCGGCTGCTCCCGAACCCGTTCGTCGCGATCACCGGCTCGAACGGCAAGACCACGACCACCGCGCTCCTCGGGGAGATGTTCCGTGCCGCGCGCGCACCGGCCGAGGTCGTGGGGAACATCGGCCGCGCCGTCACGTCGGTCGTCGGATCGGTCGACGAGTCGGCATGGATGGTGTGCGAGGTCGGTGTGGCCCAGCTCGATGACATCGAAACGTTCCGGCCGCGCATCGCGGTCCTCCTCAACCTCGTTCCCGACCACCTCGACCTCTACGGCACGTTCGAGTGGTACGCGGACACGAAGCTCCGCATCTTCGAGCAGCAGACCGAGGACGACCTCGCGATCGTCCCGCGCGGGTTCGGGCCCATCCCCGGCGGCGCCGTGCGGATCGAGTTCTCGGGCGATGACCCGCTGCCCGCCGAGCCGCTGATTCCGGGCGCGCACAACCGCGAGAACGCGGCGGCGGCGACCGCAGCGGCGCGCGCGGCCGGGCTCCCCGACGATGCGATCGCCGAGGCCCTCCGCACCTTCCCCGGCGTCCCGCACCGCATCGAGCCGGTCCGCGAGCTCGCCGGCGTCCGCTACGTCAACGACTCCAAGGCGACGAACGTCGCCGCTGCCCTGCGTGCCCTCGCCGCCCTGCACCCTGCGCGCCTGCACGTCGTCCTCGGCGGCCTCGGGAAGAACGAGAGCTACGCCCCGCTGGCCGAGGCATTCGAGCCAGGCGACCGCGCGTACCTGATCGGCGTCGCGGCGCCCGAGATCGCCGCGGCGCTCGCAGATGCCGGAGTCGAGTTCACGCACAGCGGAGACTTGGCCATCGCGCTGATCGACGCCGCGGGCGCGGCCTCGCCCGGCGAGGTCGTGCTCCTCTCGCCGGCCTGCGCGAGCTTCGACCAGTTCCGCGACTTCGAGGCGCGTGGGGACGAGTTCCGGCGTCTCGTCCGGGAGCTGACATGAAGGACGACGGCCGCTTCGACCAGAAGCTCCTCGCGCTCGTCACGCTCGGCCTCGTCGCGTTCGGGCTCGTGATGGTCTACAGCTCGACTTCCGCGGCCGCTGCACTCGGCGACGGCGACCCGATGAGCTACTTGAAGCGCCAGAGCGTGTACGCGCTCCTCGGCGTCGTCCTCATGCTCGTGGCGGCGCGTTTCGACTACCACCGCCTCCGCTACATCGCGCCGTTCCTGCTCCTGGTCGCGCTCGGGCTCTGCGCCGCGGTGCTCGTCGCGGGCCCGGAGATCAACGGCGCGCGCCGCTGGTTCCTCCTCGGGCCGGCGAGCTTCCAGCCGTCCGAGCTCGCGAAGCTCGCGCTCTGCATCTTCGCCGCGGTGTACCTCGCCCGCCGCCGCGCCCCGCAGACGCTCGGCGAGCTCGCGCGCCCGATCGGGACGCTGACCGCGATCTTCTGCGTGCTGATCCTGCTCGAGCCGGACCTCGGGACGACGATCACGATCTGCGGGATGGTGCTCGCGATCTTCGTCGTCGCGGGCGTCCCGTTCGTGCCGCTGATGGGGGCATCGGTCATCGCAATCGCGGTCGGCACGCTCGCGATCTGGGTGGAGCCGTACCGCCGCGCCCGCGTGTTCAGCTTCCTCGATCCCTGGAGCGACGCGGAGGGCTCGGGCTTCCAGATCGTGCAGGCGCTGATCGGGTTCGGCTCCGGAGGGATCGCGGGCTCCGGTCTCGGAGAGGGGGTGCAGAAGGCGCTGTACCTGCCCGAGGCGCACACGGACATGATCTTCGCGGTCGTCGGGGAGGAGCTCGGGCTTGTCGGATCCGCGCTCGTCATCGCCGCCTTCGCGACGTTCGCCATCGCCGGCTTCCGGATCGCGCTGCGCTGCCGCGACCCGTTCGGGAAGCTTCTCGCCGCCGGGCTGACCGCCCTCGTCTGCGGGCAGGCGGCCGTCAACCTCGCGGCCGTCCTCGGCATCGCGCCGCTCACGGGGATCCCGCTCCCGTTCGTCTCCTACGGAGGCTCGAGCCTCGTGGTGCTGCTCGTGTCGGTCGGGATACTCCTTAACATCGCCGTCAATGAAAGGGTCGTCGAAGCTCGCGTGCCTGATCGCAGCGGGCGGAACAGCAGGGCACGTCCGGCCCGCGCTCGCAGTCGCGGAAGCGCTGCGCGCGCGCGGCGTGAGCGTGACGTTCGCCGGGTCGCCCGATCGCGTCGAGTCGCAGCTGGTTCCTGAAGCCGGGTACGAGCTCGACACGTTCTCGATCTCGGGCTTCCCTCGGAAGCTCGGTGTGGATCTGGTGCGTGCGGTGGCCCGCGCGGTGCGGGCGCCCTTCGCGTGCGGGCGGATCCTCGCGCGGCGCCGACCCGACGTCGTCCTCGGCGCGGGCGGATACGTCGCCGGCCCGATGGTCCTCGCTGCCCGGCTCCGAGGCATCCCGGCGGCGCTGACCGAGGCCGATGCGCACCTAGGGCTCGCGAACCGGCTTGCCGCGCCATTCGCCCGCCGCGTCTTCCTCGCGTACGAGATCCCGGGCCGTAGCGGCGCGAAGTACCGCGTCGTCGGGCGGCCCGTGCCCCGCGCGCATCTCGAGGGAGATCGCGATGAGGCGCGCACGCGCTTCGGGCTTCCGGTGGAGGCTCCCGTCCTCGCGGTCTTCGGCGGGCTCGCTGGGGCGCAGGCGCTGAACGAGTTCGCGGTCGACGCATTCGGCGCGCACGGCCCTGCGGTTCTGCACATCGCCGGGGAGCGGGACTACGAGACTGCTCCGCCCGCGGGTCTTCCGACCCGACTACGTGCTCATCGCGACCGCACCCGACTTCGGGGATGCGCTCGCCGTGGCCGACCTCGCGCTCTCGCGGGCGGGAGGGACGGTGTGGGAGCTCGCCGCGACCGGTACGCCGTCGATCCTCGTGCCCTACCCGTACGCAACGGCCGACCACCAGGCGCTGAACGCGCAGCACTTCGAAAACGGAGGGGGGGCGATCGTCGTCCGCCAGGAAGAGCTTGCGCGCGTGCCCGCGCTCGTCGGCGGACTCCTCGGAGATCCCGAACGGTTGCGGAAGATGGGCGACGCGATGCGCGCGCTCGCGAAGCCCGAGGCGGCAGACGAGATCGCGGAGGAGCTCGTGCGTCTCGCCGAGGACCGGCGCTCCCGTCGCTCGAAGCTGTCGGTCGAGGAGGCGTCCGCTTGAGCCCCGCCCCCGTCGACGTCCCCGTCGCGCTGCTCGGCTACGGCACGGTCGGCTCCGCGGTGCACCGGCTGCTAGAGGACGGCGCGGACGACATCGAGCGCGCGATCGGCCACCGGCTCCGCGTCGTCCGTGCGCTGGTTCGCGACCCAGCGCGGGAGCGCGAGCACGCACCCGAACCGGGTCTCCTCACCGACGACTTCAGCGCGATCGCCGGCGACTCCGAGGTCGCGCTCGTCGCCGAGGTCATGGGCGGGCTCGAGCCGACGGGCGGCTACGTGCTCGAGCTCCTGCGCAAGGGGGTGCCGGTCGTGACCGCGAACAAGCAGCTCGTCGCGCGCTCCGGTGCCGAGCTGCATCGCTGCCGCGGCCGAGGGCGGGGTGCAGGTCCGCTTCGAGGCCTCCGTCTGCGCCGCGATCCCGGTGATCAAGCTCCTGCGCGAGTCGCTCGTCGTCACGAACGTCCATCGCGTGCTCGGGATCGTGAACGGGACGACGAACTTCGTCCTCGGCGAGATGGAGGCCGGGCAGGCCTACCCGGAGGCGCTCGCGGAGGCGCAGCGGCTCGGATACGCCGAGGCGGACCCGACCGAGGACGTCTCCGGTCTCGATGCAGCGGCGAAGATGGCGATCCTCGCTACCGTCGCGTTCGGCTCGCAGATCGCGCTCGAAGACGTGTCCGTCGCCGGGATCGACGCGCTGCGCGACGAGCACGTCGCGGCCGCGCGCGCACTCGAGATGCGCGTGAAGCTCGTCGGCGAGGCGGTTCTCGTCGACGGGCGCGTCGGCGTGCGGGTCGGGCCGGCGTTCGTCGACGCGCACCATCCGCTTGCCTCGGTCGAGAGCGCGTTCAACGCCGTGATGCTCCAGGGCGACGCGATCCGCGAGATCATGCTCGAGGGCCCGGGCGCGGGAGGGATCGAGACCGCCTCCGCGATCGTCGCGGACATGGTCTCCGTCCTCGGCGCGGCCGGTGCCGGGTTCCTCCAGGAGGACCCGGTCTGGCGCTCGCTCGAGCTCGCTGCCAGCCGGCGAGCTGCCCTCGCCGTACTACCTCCGGCTCGAGGTCGAGGATCGCGCGGGCGTGCTCGCACGGCTCGCGCAGGAGCTCGCGAACGAGGGCGTCTCGGTCGCGCGGCTCGTGCAGCAGCCCGGCGACGGACATGCCGTGCTCCACGTCGTGACGCACGAGGCGCGGGCGGGCCAGGTCGAGGCGGCTCTCCGCGCGATCCGCGGCCTCCCGGAGTCGCGCGGCGACGCGAGCGCGCTGCCCGTCGTCTCCTCGCGCGGCGTCGAGGAGCTCGGCTGGGCGTGAGCCCTCCGCTGATCGAGCGCTTCCGCGCGTCGCTGCCCGTCGGTGACGCGACTCCGGTGATCTCACTCGGAGAAGGCTCGACGCCGCTTCTCCGCGCCGAGCGTCTCTCCGAGCGCCACGGTTGTCGAGCTGTGGCTGAAGTGGGAAGGCGCGAACCCGACGGGGAGCTACAAGGACCGGGGGATGACGGTCGCCGTCTCGAAGGCCGTGGAGGAGGGCGCGGAGGCGGTGATCTGCGCGTCGACGGGGAACACCGCCGCGTCGGCCGCGGCTTACGCTGCGCGCGCGGGGCTGCCCGCTCTCGTGCTCGTTCCGGAGGGCGCCGTCGCGGGCGCGAAGCTCGCGCAGACGCGGATGCTCGGCGCGCGCGTGCTCGAGGTGCGCGGGAGCTTCGACGAGGCGCTCGCGGCGGCTCGGGCGCTCGCCGAGCGCGGCAGCCACGTGCTCGTCAACTCGCTCAACCCGTACCGCGTCGCGGGTCAGAAGACCGCCGCGCTCGAGATCGTCGAGGAGCTCGGAGGCGCGCCGGACGCGTTCGTCATCCCGTACGGAGGCGGCGGGAACACGACCGCGTACGCGGCCGCTGCCGTCGAGCTCGGACTCGAGACGCCGATCGTCTCCGTCGAGGCCGAGAACCGGCCCGCGACGCTCGCCTCCGCGATCCGTATCGCGGAGCCGGTGCACGCGCCGCGCGTCGCCGAGAGCGGTGCCCGCGTCGTCTCGGTCTCGGACGACGAGATCGTCGCCGCCTGGCGCGAGCTCGCCTCGGTCGAGGGTGTCTTCTGCGAGCCGTCCTCGGCGGCCGGGCTGGCGGCGGTCGCTCGCGGCGGCTTCTCAGGGCGAGTCGTCCTCACGCTGACCGGACACGGCCTGAAGGACGTCGCGAGCGCCGATCGCTACGCGCCTCCGGTCGGCACGGTCGACCCCGACCCGGACGCGATCGCGAAGGCCGCGCAGTGATCGTCCGCGCACCGGCGACGTCGGCGAACCTCGGCCCGGGCTTCGACTGCGCGGGCGTCGCGCTCGACCTCTGGAACGAGCTCGAGCTGACGGACGGCGACGGCATCTCGGTCGAAGGAGAGGGCGCGGGCGAGCTCTCGGAGGACGGGTCGAACCTCGCCGTTCGCGCGTACGCGCTCGTCGCCGACCGAGCCGGCAAGCGCTTCCGATTCGTGAACCGCATCCCGCTCGAGAGCGGCCTCGGCTCCAGCGCGGCCGCGATCGCGCTCGGGCTCCGGGCTGGGGCACCCGAGGCGTCCGCTGAGGACCTGCTCACGCTCGGGCTCACGCTCGAGCCGCACGCTGACAATCTCGCCGCCGCGCTCGCCGGCGGGGTCACTCTCAGCTGGGACGGCCGCATCGCGCGCATCGCGGACACGCTGCCGCTCGAGCCGGTGGCGCTCGTCCCGGCGAAGCGCGTAGGGACAGCAGCAGCACGTGAGTCTCTTCCCGCTGAGATCCCGCACGCAGACGCCGCGTTCACGGTCGCTCGCTCGGCGCTACTCGGAGCGGGCGCGGCGTCGGGAAGCGCGGACCTGCTCGAGGCCGCGCTCGACGATCGCGTGCACGAGCCGTACCGCGACAGCTCGCTCGTCCGCGAGCTCCGCGCGGACCTGCCCGCCGGGCGCGCGCGGCGCCACGCTGTCAGGCTCGGGCCCGACCGTGATCGCATGGGCAGACGACGCGGAGGCGTGCGCGGCCGAGCTCGAGCAGCGTTACCCGGAGCATCGCGTCCTCGCACTCGCCGTCTCTCCCCGTGGAGCACACACGTGAGCGAAGACCTGCCGCTGCGCGGGAGGCGGCTCTACTTCGTCGGCATCGGCGGGGCCGGCCTGTCCGCCTACGCGAACATCGCACGAGCCTGGGGCGCCGAGGTGCGAGGCTGGGACGTGCGCGAGACGATCTTCATGGAGACGCTCGCCGGAGTCGAGATCGACGTCGGTGGCGAGCCGGCGCCTCCGGACGGATTCGAGGTTGTCGTCTCGACGGCGCACAAGAGCCGTGTCGCGGGTCGCCCGCGCGCCGAGCTTCTCGCGGAGCTCGTCTCGCTCCGGCCGGCGATCGTCGTCGGAGGCGCACACGGAAAGACGACGACTGCGGCGATGATCGCGTTCGTCCTGCGCGAGCTCGGGCTCGATCCCGCCTGGATCGTGGGCGGCGTCGTGCCTCAGCTCGGGGGGAACGCGGGCACCGGCGCGGGATGGCTCGTCGTCGAGGGCGACGAGTCCGACCGCTCGATCGAGCTCCTTCGTCCCGAGATCGCGGTCGTGACGAACGTCGAGGTCGACCATCACGCGGCCTTCGCGTCGAAGGCGGAGCTGCAGGCGTTCTTCGACGAGTGGACGTCGCACGCACGCCACGTCGTCCGCGGCTGGGAGCTCGAGCCGGTGTCTTTCGAGCTCGCGGTCCCGGGCGAGCACAACCGACGGAACGCGGCGGCGGCCGCTCGCTGCGCTCGAGCTTGCCGGCGTGGCTCGCGAGGACGCCGCGCGCGTGCTCGCCGAGTTCACCGGCGTCGACCGCCGGTTCCAGCTCGTTGCATCGCGAGGCGGCGTCTCGGTTTACGACGACTACGGCCACAACCCGACCGAGATCGCAGCCGCGCTCGAGACGGCACGACAGCGAACGGAGCGGAACCTGATCGCCGTCTACCAGCCGCACGTGCACGAGCGGACGAGGCACCTTCACCGCGAGCTCGGCGAGGCTCTCGGCATCGCGGACGCCGCGATCGTGACCGCGGTCCTCGGCGAGCGCGACGCGCCGATTCCCGGAGTCACCGGGAAGCTCGTGCTCGACAGCGTCCCGCGTGGCGTTCGCCGTGGCTGGGCTCCGACGCTGGACGACGCCGCCGCGATCGCGCTCGCGTGGGCACGGCCCGGCGATGTCGTCGTCACGCTCGGGGTCGGCGAGCCGTGGAAAGCCGCCCGTGCCATCGCCGATGGGCTTCTGCCGGAATGAGCATCGAGCACGGCTTCCCGCTCGCTCGCCTCACGACGATCGGAACCGGGGGCCCGGCGCGCGCGTTCGCCCGTCCTGCGTCGCTTGACGAGCTGGAGGAGGCGCTGCGCTACGCGGCGGCGGAGGAGCTCCAGGTCGTCGTCGTCGGGTTGGGCTCGAACCTGCTCGCCGCGGACGACGGCGTGGAAGCGCTCGTGCTCCGGCTCGAAGGCGAGCTCGCCAGCGCCGAGGCGGTCGACACCGGCCTCGTCGCAGGCGGCGGAGCGACGAACGCGGTCTGCCTGCACCGCGCCCGGGCTGCGGGCCTCGGCGGCTTCGAGTTCGCGTGCGCGATCCCGGGTACTGCGGGAGGAGGCGTGAAGATGAACGCAGGCGCGTACGGAAGCGACTGGTCGAACGTCCTCACGCGCGCTGTCGTGGCGAGCGCCGAGGGCCTGGAGACGCTGACACCGGCCGAGCTCGGCCTCTCGTACCGCCACTCCGAGCTTCGCCCCGGCCAGGTCGTCGCACGGGTCGAGTACCGGCTCACGCCTCGGCCACCTGCGGAGATCAAGGCCACGGTCGCCGAGCTCATCGCACTCCGCAAGGCGACGCAGCCGACGACCGAGCGCACGTTCGGCAGCGTGTTCAAGAACCCGCCGGGCGAGGTCGGCGCCGGCCGGATGCTCGAGCTCTGCGGGTTGAAGGGGCATCGCGTGGGCGGCGCGCGGATCTCGCCCAAGCACGCGAACTTCGTCGAGAACGCCGGCAACGCGACGACGGCCGACTGCATGGCGCTCATGGTCGAGGCGCGCAGGCGCGCGCACGAGCAGTTCGGCGTCGTGCTCGAGCGCGAGGTCGTCTTTGCCGGAGAGATGGAGCTTCCGCCGATCCGGCGAGATAGGGCCGAGTAGGAGGCGCCGCGGCGGCGGCGAAGTCCACTGCATGGCCGGGGGACGAACCGGGCGTGGATCACGCCGGCGACCGCGCGCGGCAAGCGTCGTCGTCCCGTTTCCGCAGGGCGCCGTCGGCGATCGCCTAGACCTCGCCCGGGTTGTCCCCTCCGGCCGTTCTCTGCTCGTCGGCTTCGTCCTGGTGGCCTCCGTGCTCCTCGCCTACTGGGGAGCGCGGTCCACGTCCGTCTTCGCCGTCGAGCGGGTGGACGTGCAGGGTGCACCGCCCGCGGTCGTACGGGACGTGCGCAAGGCCACGCGCGAGACGGTTGGTCGCAGTCTCCTCGCCGTGGACGCCCGGGCGATCGAGGATGCCCTCCGCACGCTCCCTTCGGTCGCGGGCGCGTCCGTCGACCGTGCGTTCCCGCACACGCTCGTGATCAAGGTCGCGCCCGAGCGTCCTGTCGCCGTCGTCCGGCGCGGGCACGAGGCGTGGCTCGCGACCGGGATGGGTCGGCTCATCCGGGAGATCCCCGTCGGCTCGAATCGCGGCTTCCCGCGCCTCTGGCTGAAGCGGGAGGTGCCGGTCGCTGTGGGGAAAAGGCTGCCGGCCAGCCTCGGCGCGGCCACCCGTGCGCTCGCCGCTGCACGCGACGTCCGGATCCCGCATCACGTGCAGGCGGTGCGCGCGACCGAGGGACAGCTGACGCTCGTTCTTCGTGGCGGGCCCGAGATCCGTCTGGGCGCGCCGCGCCACCTCGTCCTCAAGCTCGCCGTCGCCGCGCGCGTGTTCCCGCTGCTCGCGGACGGGACGGTCTACGTCGACGTCAGCGTCCCCGAGCGGCCCGTCGCGAGCACGTATCCCAACTCTCAACCTTGAGGTTGAGGTTGAAGGTGTGGCGATTGACACGAGCCTCGCGGAGCCGTACCCTCGGATACGAAACGTTCCTGCTAGTCGCACGTTCAATGAGAGGTTCACGTCGAGGATGGTCGAGATATGAGCAGTCAAGCCGGTAGCTACCTCGCGGTGATCAAGGTCGTCGGCATCGGCGGCGGCGGCTCGAACGCCGTCACCCGGATGGTCGAGGCCGGGGTCTCCGGGGTCGAGTTCGTCGCCGTCAACACGGACGCACAGGCACTCCTGATGGCGGAGGCGGACGTGAAGATCCACATCGGCTCCCAGGCGACGCGCGGGCTCGGCGCGGGCGCCGACCCGACGGTCGGTCAGGCCGCAGCCCAGGAGAGCCGCGACGAGCTGAAGGAAGCGCTCAAGGGCGCGGACATGGTCTTCGTCACGGCCGGCGAGGGCGGTGGCACCGGCACCGGCGGCGCACCGGTCGTCGCCGAGATCGGGCGCGAGCTCGGCGCGCTCACGGTCGGCGTCGTGACTCGTCCGTTCGGCTTCGAAGGGCGGCTGCGCGCCGTCCAGGCCGAGGACGGCGTCCAGACGCTGCGCGAGAACGTCGACACGCTCATCGTCATCGAGAACGACCGCCTGCTCCAGATCGTCGAGCGCTCGACGCCGGTGACCGACGCGTTCCGCATGGTCGACGACATCCTCCGGCAGGGCGTCCAGGGCATCACCGACCTGATCACGGTTCCGGGTCTGATCAACCTCGACTTCGCCGACGTGCGCACGATCATGCGCGACGCGGGCTCGGCGCTGATGGGGATCGGCGTCGCGAACGGCGAGAACCGCGCGATGGAGGCGGCGCGGGCGGCGATCTCGTCGCCGCTCCTCGAGACGTCGCTCGACGGCGCGACCGGCATCCTCCTCAACATCACCGGTGGCTCGGAGCTCGGGCTCGCAGAGGCGGACGAGGCGGCGCAGGTCGTCACCGCGTCGGCAGACCCGAACGCGAACGTCATCTTCGGCGCCGTCATCGACGACGCCATGGGAGACCACATCCGCGTGACCGCGATCGCCACCGGCTTCGGTGGCCGTCCGCGCCGCCGCCGCGTCGAGGCGCCCGCGGAGACTCCCGAGTCCACCGAGCGGCCCCCGTTCCAGGCGCCGAGCGTCACTGACGTCGAGATCGACATCCCGAGCTTCCTCAAGGAAGACTGACCCCTCCTTTCGTCCCGGGCTGGGAGGCTGTTGCGTCAAGCCTCCCGGCGGGCAAGCCCGCCTCCGGCTCGGTTGCGGCTCGGGTCTTGCACTCAACGGCAGGTCCGATGTCGGCGGAGAGATAGAGTCGCACCGTGGAGGCCACGTCGCTCGAGCGCACGCCTCTCTACGCGCGCCATGTCTCGCTCGGGGCGCGGATGGTGCCGTTCGCCGGGTACGAGATGCCCGTCCAGTACCGAGGCGTTATCGAGGAGCACCGAGCTGTTCGGACAGACTGCGGCGCGTTCGACGTGTCGCACATGGGCGAGATCCACGTCGACGGCCCGACTGCGCAGGCCTTCCTCCAGGAGATGCTCTCGAACGACGTCGACAAGGTCGCGGACGGCGGCGCGCAGTACACGCTCCTGACGAACGAGCTCGGCGGGATCGTCGACGACGTCATCGTGTACCGGCGCGCGCACGGCCAGTTCCTCGTCGTCTGCAACGCGTCGAACCGGCGCTCCGTGTTCGCCTGGCTGAAGGAGCGCGAGCCGCGCGGCACCGAGGTCCGCGACGGGTCCGACGAGTACGGGCTGGTCGCCGTGCAGGGCCCGAGGACGTTCGAGCGCCTCGGGCTGCCCGAGCGGCCGGCGTTCACCCACGAGCTGGGGGAGATCGACGGGATCGAGGCGATGATCTCGCGCACGGGCTACACGGGCGAGCCGGGGGTCGAGCTCTGCTGTGCCGAGGACGATGCGGAAGCGCTGTGGGACGCCGTGCTCGAGCGCGGCGCCGTCCCGTGCGGCCTCGGCGCGCGCGACACGCTGCGGCTCGAGGTCTGCTACCCGCTGCACGGCAACGACATCACGGAGGAGACCGACGCGATCTCCGCCGGGCTCGGCTGGGCCTGCGCGCTCGAGACGGACTTCACCGGCGTCAACGTGCTCCGCCGCATCAAGGAGGAGGGGCCGGAACGCCGGCTCGTCCCGTTCGTCATGGAGGAGAAGGCGGTGCCCCGCCAGGGCATGACCATCGAGGGCGGCGGCGAGGTCACGTCCGGGACGCACTCGCCCATGCTCGATCGCGGGATCGGGATGGGCTACGTCCCGGCCGCGAGTGCGTCGCCGGACACCGAGCTCGTGATCGACATCCGCGGCAAGTCGCGCCGCGCGCGCATCGTGAAGAAGCCGATCTACCGGAAGGAGCAGTGAGTGGCAGCCGCCGAGAGCTACCCCGACGACCTCAGGTACCACCCCGAGCACGACTGGGCGCGCATCGAGGGGGACGAGGCGGCCCTCGGGATCACGTGGTTCGCGCAGGACGCGCTCGGCGAGCTCGTCCACTACGAGGCGCCGACCGTCGGGGCGACGGTGACCAAGGACGGCGAGTACGGAGAGGTCGAGTCCGTGAAGGCCGTGTCCGGCGTCGTCTCGCCGCTCTCGGGCGAGGTGCTCGAGGTCAACCAGCGCGCCGTCGACGAGCCGGAGATCGTGAACGAGGACCCGTACGGCGACGGCTGGCTCATCCGGATCCGCATGTCGGACGCGTCCGAGGTGGACGCGCTCATGGACGTCGAGGCCTACAAGGCCCACGTCGCCGAGCAATGATCTCCGGTTATCTCTCGCTTACGGACTCCGACCGCGAGGAGATGCTCGCGGCGATCGGTGTCTCGTCCGTCGACGAGCTCTTCGAGCAGGTTCCGGAAGGCGTCCGGCTCGGCCGCGAGCTCGACGTGCCGCCGGCGCTCGGCGAGGCGGAGCTCGCGCGCCACTTGGAGGAGCTCGCCGCGCGGAACGTCTCGACGAGCGACGAGCTCTCCTTCCTCGGCGCCGGGATCTACGACCACTACGTCCCGTCCGTGGTCGACGTCGTGCTCTCGCGCGGCGAGTTCCTGACCGCGTACACGCCGTACCAGCCGGAGATGAGCCAGGGCGTGCTGCAGGCGATCTTCGAGTACCAGACCGTGATCTGCGAGCTGACCGGCATGGACGTGTCCAACGCCTCCGGTTACGACGGGTGCACGGTCGCCGCCGACGCGGTGTTCGTCGCGAAGCACGCGGCTCCCGACCGCACCAAGATCGTCCTCGCCGAGACGGTGAACCCGCAGGTGCGCCAGGTCGTGAAGACGTACGCGCCCGGCTTCGGGCTCGAGGTGGTCGAGGTGCCGCACACGAACGGGACGACCGACCCCGAGCGCGTCGCAGAGGCCGCGCAGGATGCGGCGGCGGTGCTCTTCCAGCAGCCGAGCTTCCTCGGCTGCCTCGAGCCCGCGCCCGACCTCGCCGAAGCCGCGAGCGACGCAGGCGCGCTCGCGATCGCGCATGTCGACCCGATGTCGCTCGGCGTCCTCGAAGCGCCTGGCGCGTACGGTGCCTCGATCGCGATCGGAGAGGGCCAGGCCGCGGGCAACTGGCCGTCCTACGGCGGCCCGCACTACGGCTTTCTCGCCGCACGCAGCGAGTTCGTGCGTCGTATGCCGGGGCGCATCGTGGGCGAGACCGTCGACCTGGACGGGCGCCGTGCGTTCGTGCTCACGCTCCAGACCCGCGAGCAGCACATCCGCCGCGAGAAGGCGACGTCGAACATCACCACGAACCAGACGCTGCTCGCCCTCGGCGGCCTCGCGACGCTCGCGTGGCTCGGCCCCGCGGGGCTGCGCGAGGTGGGGGAGACATGTCTCGCGCTCGCGCAGTACGCCCGCGAGCGCGTCCCGCTCGAGCCGGCCTTCGACGCACCCGTGTTCAAGGAGGTCGCCTTCCGCACGCCGATTCCCGCGCGCGAGGTCGTGCAGCGCGCGCGCGAGCGGGGTGTGCATCCGGGCTATGCGCTCGGCCGCGACTACGAGGGGATGGACGACGTCCTGCTCGTCGCGGTGACGGAGAAGCGGAGCGTCGAGGACGTCGACCGGCTCGCCGACGTGCTGGCGGCGGTGTGCTCGTGAACGAGCCGGGTCGCGCGTGGCCCGACGCCCCGCTGATCTTCGAGCGGTCGCGCTCCGGGCGCCGAGCAGGGCGTCCGCCGCGCCCGGACCTTCCGATTCCGGAGCTTCCGGAGTCGCTTCGTCGCGCGCGGTTGCCGCGGCTTCCCGAGGTGTCGGAGCCCGAGCTCGTCCGCCACTTCACGACCCTGGCCGACCGCACCTTCGGGGTCGACACCGGCTTCTACCCGCTCGGCTCCTGCACGATGAAGCACAATCCCCGCCTGCACGAGCGCGCGGCCGGCCTGCCCGGGTTCCGCGACCTGCATCCGCACCAGGAGGATGAAGGCGCGCAGGGCGCGCTCGAGCTCATGTGGCGGCTCCAGGAGATCCTCGCCGAGGTTGCCGGGCTCCCCGCCGTGACCCTCCAGCCGGCGGCCGGCTCGCAGGGCGAGCTCACCGGCCTCATGCTCATGCGCGCGTACTTCGCCGACCGCGGCGAGGAGCGGGACACGATCATCACCGCCGACACCGCCCACGGCACGAACCCGGCGAGCGTGACGATGGCCGGCTACAAGCTCGAGAAGGTCGAGACGGACGCTCGCGGGAATCTCGACCTCGACGACCTG
Organism: uncultured Actinomycetes bacterium; assembly: GCA_963716605.1. Lineage (GTDB taxonomy): Bacteria > Actinomycetota > Thermoleophilia > Gaiellales > Gaiellaceae > GMQP-bins7. The sequence goes on from CAVQTO010000003.1 coordinate 71,017, forward strand.
CGCGGGAAGGTGAACGAGCGCACCGCCGGGCTCATGCTCACGAATCCTTCGACGCTAGGGCTCTTCGACGAGGGAATCGAGGAGGTCGCGCGGATCTTCCACGACGCGGGCGCGCTCCTGTACTACGACGGCGCGAACCTGAATGCGGTCGTCGGGCTCTCGAGGCCGGGCGACATGGGGTTCGACATCGTCCACTACAACCTGCACAAGACGTTCTCTCAGCCACACGGCGGCGGCGGGCCCGGCGGTGGGCCGGTGGCGGTGCGCGACCGCATCGCGCCGTTCCTGCCGGTGCCGCGCGTCGTCCGCGTCGGGGATGCGTTCCGGCTCGACAGCGACCACCCGAAGTCGATCGGGCGCGTGCGCGGCTTCGCCGGGCCGTTCGGTGTCTTCGTGCGCTCGTATGCGTACATGCGCGCGTACGGGCCGGCCCTGAAGGAGATGTCGGAGACGGCCGTGTTGAACGCGAATTACGTGCTCGCGCGCGTGCGGGACGTGTACGACCTCCCGTACGACCGGTTGTGCATGCACGAGTTCGTCCTCTCCGCGCGCAGTCTCAAGCGCGAGCACGGGATTACTGCGCTCGACGTCGCGAAGCGGCTGATGGACTACGGGATCCACCCGCCGACGATCTACTTCCCGCTCGTCGTTCCCGAGGCGCTGATGATCGAACCGACGGAGACGGAGCCGAAGGAGCGGCTCGACGAGTTCGTGGATGCGATGCGTGCGATCGCGCGGGAGGCGGCGGAGTCGCCTGAGACGTTGAAGAACGCTCCGCACGGGCGTCCGGTGCGGCGGCTCGACGAGGTGCGCGCGGCGAAGCAGCCGGTGCTCCGCTACCTCTTCGACGAGCACCCTGCGCTCGTCGGCTCGGAGTAGAAGCCTCTCGGTACGGGCCGCGGCGAGCCGTGACGAACCTTTCACGGTTCCGTGTCCCACCCGTGACGCCTTCCTCGCTAACGTGACCTCAGGGACACGGGAGTGCCCCTGGGGGAGGTTGGGGGTTTGCGGGCGCGGCTACCGTTGCCGTCCATGACGACCCGGCGCGTCGCGACGATGCTCCTCGGCGCGCTCGTGTTCGGGATCGTGGCGGGCGTGGTCGCCGGAGGCGGCGGAACCGGAACCGGGGCGGAGGTCCGAAACGCGATCTCCAACCTGAGCGCGCCGTGGCTGCTCGTCGGCTTCGTCGCCGGCACCGGCTTCTCGCGCCTCTGGACAGGGGCCCTGGCCGGCCTCGTAGCGACGCTGGTCGCCCTGACGGGCTTCTACCTCGTGAAGGCGTTCGTGCACGGCAACGACCTCGGCCTCGTCGGCGACCTGCGCTTCGAGCTCTCCGCGAACCGCGGCTACCTTCAGGGCGGCATCGTGACCGGTCTCGTGTTCGGCGCGCTCGGCGCCTGGTGGCAGCAGCGCCGGACGTGGCGCGCGTCGGTTCTCGCCGGCGCCCTGCTCATGGCCGAGCCGCTCGTGCTCGTGCTCATCGGCCTCGTCGGACCTGGCGGCGTGCTCGACCCGGACGACACGATGCCGACGGTCTTCCGGATCATTCCCGGCTGGGAGCTCACGGCCGACACGCCCACGGTCTCGATCGCGGTCTACGTCGCCGAGTTCGTCCTCGGCCTCGCGATCGTGCTCTGGGCGACGCTGCGACCGCGCCGCACGCTCGCAGCTTCGGGCTAGGAGACGGGCTCCCAGAGCTCGAAGCGGTTGCCCTCCGGGTCGACGGCCCAGCCGAAGCGACCGATGCCCTCCAGCAGCTCGATCTTGTCGTCGACCTCGACTCCGGCCTCGCGCAGCTGGGCGAGCATCGCGTCGAGGTCGCGCACGGTGAAGTTGACCATGCCCTGCTTCGCCGCCGGCCAGTAGTCGGTGTCCTCGCGGAACGGCGCCCAGACGTAGCTGGCGTTCGCGTCCCGGAACACGACGTGGCCGTCCAGCACCGGCACGCCGAGCTGCTCGACGTACCACTCCTGCAGCGCCTCGGGGTCGCGTGCCCGGAAGAACACCCCGCCGATGCCCGTAACCCGTTCCATCGGCGCGCAGTCTGTCAGTGCCGGTCGAGCCTTGCCGCGATCACGCTCACGACGAGACGTGACTGAACGACTTCGCGAACCGACAGGAAGGCGGGCGGAGATCGTCATCGGGCCGAACGGGGCATCCGAGCCGAGAACATCAAGTACCTGGTGCGCGTCCTCTGAGATGAAGCCGAGGTCCGTCGATCAACGGCTGGACGCGAGCTGGCCGCACGCCGCCTCGATGTCGCGGCCGCGGGTCAGGCGCACGGTGGCGGGGATCCGCGCGTTGTCGAGGATCCGCTTGAACGCCTCGATCGCCGAGCGCGACGAGCCTTCGAAGCTCCCGGTCGGGTTGTAGGGGATGAGGTTGACCTTGAAGACGCGCGGCTCGAGCACCTCGGCGAGCCGCCGGGCGTGCGTCGGCGAGTCGTTGACTCCCGCGAGCATGACGTACTCGACGAACACCTTCCGCCGGCGCAGCTCGAAGTAGCGCCGGCACTCGGCGAGCACGTCCGCGAGCGGGAAGCGGTCGTTCACGGGCATCAGCTCCGAGCGGAGCCCGGGATCGGCCGCGTGGATCGAGAGCGCGAGCCGGATCGGCGCCTCGACCTCGTCGACGAACCTCGTGAGGCCCGGCAGCCAGCCGACTGTCGAGATCGTCGTCCGCCGAGGCGTGATTCCGAGGTCGGGGAGCCGCGCCGCGGAGTCGACGACCGCCTCGTAGTTCAGGAACGGCTCGCCCATGCCCATGTACACGGCGTGGTTCACGGGCTCGCGACGGCGGAAGTGCAGGGCCTGCTCGAGGATCTCGGACGCGGTCAGGTTCCGCCCGAAGCGCATCGCCCCGGTCGCGCAGAACGTGCACGTGAGCGGGCAGCCGGACTGGGACGAGAGACACAGCGAGCGGCGTCCGTCGCGGTAGCGCATGAGCACGGCCTCGACCGGGTGGCCGTCGTGCGTGCGGAAGAGCGTCTTGACCGTCCCGTCGCGGGCCTCGCGCTCGGTGACGACCTCGAGCGTGGAGAGAGGCACCTCGTCGGCGAGCGCCGAGCGCAGCGGCTTCGGGAGCGTCGTCATCTCGTCGTACGAGCCGCGCCCCGCGCGCGACCCACTCCCACACCTGGCGCGCGCGGTAGGCGGGCTCGGAGCGCTCGGCGAGCGCGCGTTCGAGAAGCGCGAGATCCATGCCCGGACGGTAGCGTCTTGCCCGTGATCGACCTCCGCTCCGACACCGTGACGCAGCCGACGCCGGCGATGCGGCGCGCGATCGCCGAGGCCGCGGTCGGCGACGAGCAGAAGCGCGAGGACCCGACCGTGCTCGAGCTCCAGCGTCGCGTCGCGGAGCTCCTCGGCCAGGACGCGGCGATCTTCGTCCCGACCGCGACGATGGCGAACCAGATCGCGCTCAAGCTCCACGGCCGCCCGGGCGACGTCCTGCTCGCCGAGGAGCACTCGCACGTCGTCGTCTACGAGTACGGAGGCGCGGCGGCGCACGCGGGCCTGATGACGCACGGGCTCCCGGGACACGGAGGCCGCCTGTCAGCCGAGCAGATCCGGGAAGCTGCCGCGCCGAGCTCGAAGGTCGCTGACCAGCGCGCCACGGTCCTCTCGCTCGAGAACACGCACAACAACTCGGGAGGACGAGTCTGGCCGCTCGACGAGCTCGAGGAGGTCGTCTCGATTGCGCGCGAGGTAGGGCCTCGCCGTGCACCTCGACGGGGCGCGTCTGCTCAACGCCGCGGCGGCGCAGCGGCGTCGAGCCGGCGGCGATCGCCGCCCGCTTCGACACCGTGACGCGTCTGTCTCTCGAAAGGGCTCGGTTGCCCACTCGGCGCGCTGCTCGCCGGCTCAGCGGAGCTGATCGAGCGCGGGTGGCGCGAGAAGCACCTCTTCGGCGGCGCGATGCGCCAGTCCGGGATCGTCGCAGCGGCCGGCGTCTACGCGCTCGACCACCACGTCGAGCGGCTCGCCGAGGACCACGCCCGCGCACGTGCGCTCGCGCGAGGGGCTCGCCGCCGCCGGCCTCCCTGTCGATCCCGACCACGTCGAGACGAACTTCGTGCAGCTCGACGTCGCGCCGCTCGGGCTCGTGCGCGCAGAGGCGCTCGCCCGCCTTCTCGATGCGGGCGTCGGCCTCTCGGCCACGATCCACCCGACGGTCCTCCGCGCAGTGACGCACCTCGACATCACCGACGAGGACGTCGAGCACGCGGTCGAGCTGATCCCGTCCGCGCTCGGAGTGGAGGCCGCGACTCGGCGCTAGCGAACGGTGAGCGGCGGGCTGGCGACGCGCTGCTCGAAGTACCAGAGCCGGATCTCCGACCCCCTCGGCGCGGCAACCGTGCGCTGGAGGAAGCCGCGCCCGTTCGTCATCTGCGGCCCGCCGAGCGTGACCCAGACTCCGCGGAGCTTGCGCTGGAGGCTGTAGCGCTGCGGGCCGTCACCCGGTCGCACCTGACCCCAGACGGTCGTCTGCGAGCCCTGGCGCTTGACCTGCGTGAGCGGGAGCCTCGTCGCGGCGAGCGCCGAGCTTCGGGGCGCTCGCGAACGTTCACGAGGCCGCTCTGCCAGCGCGCGAGCGACGGCTCGTCGCGGTAGAGGTAGTGGATGAGCAGGTCGACCTTCGTCGCGCTCGTATACGCGCCTGGCGGACTCGCCGATGTAGCGAGCCTGAAGCTCCTGGCTTACGCCGAACCGGTCGGGCGGATTCGTCTGATAGGCGTACTCCGTGATCCAGACGCGGGCACGCGGAAAGTTGCGGTTCGACGAGGTTCAGGAGCCGGTCGAGCGACGCCATCGTGATCGTCTTGCAGAGGCAGCCGCCCCCGTACGGCGTGTCACCCGGGAAGACCGGATACGGGTGGTGCGCGTAGGCGTCCAGGAGCGCGCTTCATCGGCTCCATGACGCGGATGAAGTCGACCGGTGAGATCCCGCCCTTGCCCGCCGTGGGCCCGGTGACGCCGCCGGCGACGCGGTCGCCTGCGGTTGACCGACTTGATGCCGCGGTAGCCCGGATTGAGGATCTGCGAGACGTACGTCTTCGCGGAGGCCGGCTTCAGCCAGGTCGGACTTGTTCGGCTCGTTCCACATGATCCAGTGGGTGACGTACGGATAGCGCTTGGCCGCCGTCTGGGCGAAGCGCTGGAAGTCGGCGCCGTTCGTGGGGCGCGACGTTCGGGCAGATTGCCGCCGTTCGCCCACAGCGGAGTACCCCAGATCGTGACGATCGGCCTGAGCCCGCGCGCGCGGATCGCGCGGATCAGGCGGTCGCTCCGCTTCCACCGATACCGGTTGCGGCCGACCTGCGTCGCGCGATGCCAGTCGAGCGTGACGCGCACGACGTCGAAGCCGATGCGGTCGAGCTTCGCGACGCGCTTGTGAGAGCTTCCCGGGCCCGAACTCGAGCCAGGCGTCGTCCTGGATGCCGTACTGGACGCCCGTCGAGGCGCCGGCGGAGCCGGCGGCGCCCAGCGACATAGCCAGCGAGATGGCGAGCGCGCAGGCGAACGACGAGGACGGCCGGGAGGATCCTCATGGGCAACTGACTACCACGATTGAGCGTAGCGCAAGCACCTCTTCAGAACTTCCTAACAGAGCCGCCATCCGAAGACCTCAAACGCCCCCGATCGCCGGCGAGGAAGAACGCGACCACGACGACGGCGTACCCGGCGAGCAGGAGCCCGCCGCGGAGCCGGCTCGAGTGGCCGTTGAAGAGGACGGCCGTGGTGAAGACGACCGACGCTGCCGAGCGCCGCGATCTCGACCGGCGCGGAAGCTCAGCGCCAGCGGGTCGATGAGCCACGAGAGGAGCGCGACCGCTGGGATGAGGAAGACGGCGACCTGCGCGGCCGACGAGAGCGCGATCTCGCCGGCGAGCGCGATCTTCCCGCGGAACGCGACGACGACCGCGCCTCCGTGCTCGGCCGCGTTGCCGACGATGGCCACGATCACGGCGGCGACGAAGAACTCGCTGAGGCCCACCTCCTCGGCGAAGACCTCGAGCGTGCCGACGAGGATCTCGGCGACGAACACGGTCACGAGGGTCGCGACGGCGAGCGCGACGAGCGACACGCGCAGCGACCACCCGCTGATCTCCGTGTCGCTCGCGACGTGAAGCCGCGCGTGCCTCCGCAGCGAGTACCAGGTGACCGCCGCGTAGACGACGAGCAGGACGATCGAGACCGGGACGGAGAGCGCGGCGAGCGAGTCGCGATCCGGGTCGCCCTCCCAGCTCGGGATCGCCGGGATCAGGAACATGAGCGTCGCGAAGCGCGAGCAGGCCGAACGCGAGGAAGCTCGAGTAGCGGTCGAGCGTCCCGCGGCCGCCGGCGACGAGCGAGGCGCCGAGAACGAGCAGGAGGTTCGAGACGACGCTTCCGGTCAGCGAGCCGCGAACGACCTCGGTCAGGCCCTCGTGCACCGCGATCAGCGCGATGATCAGCTCCGGCGCGTTGCCGAAGGTGGCGTTCAGGAAGCCGCCGATGCCCGGCCCGGTGTGCTCGGCCGCGTGCTCGGTCGCCTCGCCGATCAGCCACGCGAGCGGGATGAGCGCTGCGGCGGACAGCACGAACTCGACCGTCTCCGGGAGGTCGGCGAGGTAGTGGAGCGCGACCGTGACCGGCGCGAGGGCGAGCGTCGCGAAGAGGATCTTCCTGACCACGGACGCAGAACCCTATCCACCGGCCCGGCCGCCGATCGGCGCTAATGCCTGAAGATCGGTGGTTTGTCAAGTCTTGCGGCGGAGGTCACGAGAGGAACACAATCGGAGGGATGAGCGAAACCACTGCGGAGGTAGGACTCCCTCTCCGGGCCCAGGACGAGGTCGAGTGCCGCCACTGCGCCGTGCACTGCGAGAAGGTCGTGCATCCCGGCGCGTGCCTCCGGATGGGGTGCCCATTCGTCTACGCGTACGAGGCGTGGGGGCGGACGTACATGGGCTGCCTACAGAAGGTCTTCGACGTCGAGATCGACCTCGACCTGCTCGAGGCGGCGGAGTCCGAACGCGGCGGCTTCGGCGCGGTGCGGGCGCGGCGCCCGCCGCTCCCGATGTGCGACGTCGAGGTGGTCGCGACGTACGCCGCCGCGCGGACGACCTCGGGTGCCGGAATCCCGAGTTCTACGAGCTCCCACGCGAGCGCGCGAGCTTCCGCGTCTTCGCGCGCATCAGCGACTCGTCGTAGCGCCGGGTCGCTTCCTGCGCCGGCCGCGCCGGTACAGGTCGCGCAGAAGGTCGATGTCGCCGGGCTTCAAGCCCCCTTCGGCCACGTCTCGAGCACCGCAGGCAGGTCGCGGAACGCCGGGATGCCCGAGGAAGGTCGCGAGCCCGTCTCCGAGAACGCCGTCGGCGACGACCTCGTGGCGGTCGCGGTTCGACCCGAGCGGCGTCTTCGCGTCGTTGACGTGCAGGACACGGAGCCGGTCGAGGCCGATGCGCGCGTCGAGCTCTCTCAAAGCCTGGTCGAGCGCGACGGCATCGGTGACGTCCACTCCCGACGCCCACCAGTGGCACGAGTCGAGGCAGAGCCCGAGCCGGGGGTGGCCGTCGAGCGCGTCGAAGAGGACGGCGAGCTCGTCGACCGAGCGTCCGATGGTGGCACCCGCTCCGGCCGTGTTCTCCAGGCAGAGCCAGAGCCGGTCGGTCGTGAGCTCGAGGAGCTGCCGCAGCTCGGCTGCGACGACCTCGACGGCCTCGGCGAACCCGTAGCCGAGGTGCGAGCCGACGTGGAAGACGACGGCGTCGGCGTCGATCCCGCGCGCGGTCTCGAGCGTCGCGCAGAGGGCGTCGAAGGACTTGGAGCGGATCTCGCGATCGCGGCTCGCGAGGTTCACGAGGTAGAGCGCGTGGCAGGCGACGTGCTTCACGCGAGCCTCGCGGCGGCGCTTGCGGAAGCGCTCGAGCTCCTCCTCCGTGTGCTCGGTCGGCTTCCACATGCGCGGGCTCTGCGTGAAGAGCTGCACTGCGTTGCCGCCGATCTCCTCGATCCGGTCGATCGCGGTCGAGATCCCGCCGGCGGCTGAGACGTGGGCGCCGAAGAGCACGGCGTTACGCTAGTCGCATGTCCGTCCGCGTCCGCATGGCGCCGTCCCCGACCGGCCTCCTGCACATCGGAAATGTCCGCACTGCGCTTTTCAACTGGCTCTTCGCGCGCCACGAAGGGGGCGAGTTCCGGCTCCGGATCGAGAACACCGACACCGCCCGCGAGGTGTACGAGGCCACCGAGCAGATCCAGGACTCGCTCCGCTGGCTCGGGCTCGACTGGGACGGCGAGGTGACCTTCCAGCTCGACCGGATGGAAGACACGCGCGCGGTCGCGGACGAGCTACTCGCCGAGGGGAAGGCGTACGAGGACGAGGGCGCGATCCGCTTTCGGATGCCGGACGAAGGGACGACGGCGTTCGACGACGTCGTCCTCGGCCGCGTCGAGGTGCCGAACGCGGAGCTCGAGGATCTCGTGCTCGTCCGTTCCGACGGAAGGCCCACGTACAACTTCGCGTCACCGCTCGAGGACGTGTGGGACGGGATCACGCACGTCATCCGCGGCCCGGACCACATCTCGAACACGCCGAAGCAGATCAACCTCCTGCGCGCGATCGGGGCCGAGCTGCCGGTCTACGCGCATGTGCCGAACGTGAACGGCGCCGACGGCGCCAAGCTCTCGAAGCGTCACGGGGCCGTCTCGGTCGACGACTTCAGACGTGAGGGCTATCTGCCGGAGGCGCTCATGAACTTCCTCGCGCTCCTCGGCTGGGCGCCCGACGGCGAGACCACGATCATGTCGCGTGACGAGCTCGTCGAGCGCTTCTCGCTCGAGCGCGTCGGCTCGAGCCCGGCGACCTTCGACTACGCGAAGCTCGACTGGATGAACGGGGTCTACCTGCGCGCGCTGCCGCCGGAGGAGTTCGCGGAGCGGCTCGTGGCGTCTCTCGGCGAGCAGGGCATCGAGTGGCCGGAGGAGCGCGTGCGCGCTGCGGCGCGTGATCGTGCAGGAGAAGATCGGGCGGCTCAGTGAGTTTCCGGACTTCGCTCGCTTCCTGTTCGACGACGTCGAGCCCGATCCGGCGCTGCTCGACGCGCGCATCCTCGGCTCCGCCGAGCCTGCGCTGATGGGTGTCGAGCCCTGGACCGCCGAGGGCATCGAGACGGCTCTCAAGCAACTCTGCGACGAGCTGGGGGAGAAGCCGCGGACGGTGTACCTGCCCATCCGCGTCGCGGTCACCGGCTCACGTGTGTCGCCGGGGCTGTACGAGAGCCTCGAGCTCCTCGGCAAGGAGCAGTCGCTCGCGCGCATCCGCGCGGCGGCGTCGGTGGCCGCATGACCGACCTCCGCGACCTCGTCGGCGAGGAGCTCGGCCCGACTTCCTGGATCGACATCTCTCAGGAGCGGATCGATGCCTTCGCCGGCGCGACCGACGACCCGCAGTGGATCCACGTCGATCCCGAGCGTGCCGCCGACGGCCCGTTCGGGACGACGATCGCCCACGGCTTCCTCACGCTCTCGCTGTGCGTCCCGATGCTGTACGAGCTCTTCCCGCCCTCGGAACGAGCGATGGTGAACTACGGCGTGAACCGCGTGCGCTTCCCCGCGCCCGTGCCGTCTGGCAGGCGAGTCCGTGGCCGCTTCAAGGTCGTCTCGGTCGAGGACGCCCCCGCCGGGAGCACGCGGAACGATCGAGGCGACGATCGAGTGCGAGGGCGTCGAGAAGCCGGTCTGCGTCGCGGAGCTCGTCGTCCTCGAGCTCGCCTGAGGGCTCAGACGGAGGCGCTGGCGATGAGGTCGCGGTACCAGTCGTAGCTCGCCTTGGGGACGCGCTCGAGCGTCTGGTAGTCGACGTACACGATCCCGAAGCGCTGCGAGTAGCCGTGGGTCCACTCGAAGTTGTCGAGCAGGGACCAGAGGAAGTACCCGTGCACCGGCACGCCGTGCTCGACGGCGCGGCGGATCGCGTCGACGTGGCGCTCGACGTACGAGATCCGCTCGGGGTCGTCGACGGTGCCGTTCGAGCGCGCGTCGGCGAACGCCGCGCCGTTCTCGGTGACGTATAGCGGCGGCAGCTCGTACTCGCCGTGCAGCTTCACGAGCAGCTCGTACAGGCCGTCGGGGTAGACCTCCCAGCCCATCCCAGTCCGCTCGGTGTCGTCGCTTTCGACCGTCACGGGCTCGCCGTTCTCGGGGTCGGCCCGGACGACGCTGCGCGTGTAGTAGTTGACACCGAGGAAGTCGAGCGGCGCGGCGATCGTCTCGAGGTCGCCGTCCTCGACGGGCGGCGGCATCTCCGCGAAGCGCTCGAGCAGACGCTCCGGGTACTCGCCCCTCAGCACCGGGTCGAGGAACCAGCGGTTGCGGAACGCGTTCGCCTTTGCGACGGCGGCGAGGTCCTCCGGAGAGTCCGTCAGCGGGTGGAACGGGATCAGGTCGATCGTGATCCCGACCTGCGCCCGGGAGGACACGCGTCGCAGCACCTCGGCCGCCCGCCCGTGGGAGAGCAGCACGTGGTGGGCAGCGGCGACCGCGTCCGCCTCCGACGTGCGGCCGGGCGCGTGCTCTCCGTCGCCGTATCCGAGCCAGCCGATCGACCCACGGCTCGCTCTGCGTGATCCAGTACGTGACGCGGTCGCCGAGGCGCGCCGCGACGACCTCGACGTACTCCGCGAACGCGTCGACGGTCTCGCGCACCGGCCAGCCGCCGCGATCCTCGAGCGCCTGCGGGAGGTCCCAGTGGTAGAGCGTGACGAAGGGCTCGATGCCGTTGGCGAGCAGCTCGTCGACGAAGCGGTCGTAGTGGTCGAGGCCGGCGTCGTTCACGCGACCGCGTCCCTCGGGCAGGATGCGCGGCCACGCGATCGAGAAGCGGAAGCCGCTCAGGCCGAGCTCGCGCATGAGGCGCACGTCTTCGCGGTAGCGGTGGTAGGAGTCGCACGCGACGCGGCCGCTGTCCCCGTTGCGGATCTTCCCCGGCGTGGCGCTGAAGCGGTCCCAGATGCTCTCGCCGCGGCCGTCGAGCTCGGTCGCTCCTTCGATCTGGTACGCCGACACGGCGGCCCCCCACACGAAGTTTGCCGGGAACGACTGCTGTCTGCCATGGTCATTGTGTACCCTCCCATTTCCTGAACCGGTAAAGAAGATCACAAACGGGACGTCGATGGCAAGTGAGAAGGTGAGAGACGTGTCCGAGCAGCCGCTACAGGGCCGGGCGACCATCCGGGACATCGCCGAGCGCGCGGGTGTCTCGAAGGGCGCGGTCTCGTACGCGCTCAACGGCCGTCCGGGTGTCTCCGACGACACGCGCGAGCGCATCCTCTCGATCGCGGACGAGCTCGGCTGGTATCCGAACCGCGCGGCGCGCGCGCTCTCCGCTGCGCGTGCCGACGCCTGCGGACTCGTGCTCGCCCGGCCGGCGCGGACGCTGGCGCTCGAGCCGTTCTTCATGGAGTTCATCGCCGGGGTCGAGTCGGAGCTCTCGACGCGCTCGATCGCGCTCACGCTCCAGCTCGTCCCGGACGTCCAGGAGGAGATCGCCGTGTACCGACGCTGGTGGGGCGAGCATCGCGTCGACGGCGTCCTCGTGGTCGACCTGCGGGTCGAAGACCCGCGAATCGACGAGCTCGTGCGGCTCGGACTGCCCGCCGTCGTCGTCGGTGGACCGCTGGAAAACGCGGCTCTTCCTGCGGTTTGGCACGACGAGGGCTCGGTCGTCGTCGAGGCGGTGCAGTACCTCGCGGCGCTCGGTCATCGGCGGATCGCGCACGTCGCCGGCGTGCGCGAGTTCGTCCACACGGTGCAGCGAACGGAAGCCTTCAGAAGCGCCGCCGCGAGCCTCGGTGCTCCACGGCGAGGTCGTCGAGACCGACTACAGCGCCGAGAAAGGAGCGCGCGCGACGCGCCGGCTGCTCTCGTCGACGGAACCTCCGACGGCGATCGTCTTCGACAGCGACCTTCTCGCCGTCACGGGGCTCGGCGTCGCGCAGCAGATGGGCTTCACCGTCCCCGACGACGTCTCGATCGTCGGCTGGGACGACTCGCTCATCAGTCAGGTCGTCCACCCGCCGCTGACGGCGATCACGCGTGACATCCAGGCCTTCGGCGCCACGGCCGCGAAGACCCTTCTCGCCGCGGTCGACGGGCGCGCGGGGGCCGGAGTCGAGACCGTGCGCGGCGAGCTCACGACCCGAGGCAGCACGGCCCGGCCGGCAGCCATCCGGTGAAAGAGCGGTTGACACTTAACCGGATAAGTGATGGAGTTCCGGGCATGCGCTCCATGCTCCGGCGTTCACGCTCGACGAGAGGAAGCCGCTTTTCGGGTTCGGACCAGGTACTAAGTGCGACCCGAACGAGCCCGCCGGGGCTGCAAAGGCACTGGCTGCGCAGGCAGGTACCCAAGATCTCGACCCGAGGAGGGAACAGCACGATGTCAAGCAGTAAGACAAGGGGAGCTGCAAGCGTCGCCGCCGTGCTCGTCGCCGCTGCCGCAGTCGCGTTCACCACCGCGGGAGGGGCGGGAGCGAGTGAGCAGTCGGCGTTCGCCCTCCCACGCGGCGAGACGCTGTACATGATCGGCAAGCAGTGGGGCCCGTACACCAATTTCAATCCGCTCCGGCCCGACTACAACACGGGTCTCGTCGGTCTCCTGTACGAGACGCTGTTCCGCTACGACCCGCTGAAGGACAGGTTCCTTCCCTGGCTCGCCACATCACAGCGGTGGGTAGGCAGGAACCACGTCGTGACGCTGCGTAACGGCGTGAAGTGGAGCGACGGCAAGCCGTTGACGGCCGCCGACGTGAAGTTCACGCTACGAGACCGGCAAGCTCGCCGGCTCGCAGTACTCCGGCTGTGGAAGACGGGTCTCACGAGGATCAGCACCCGTGGGAACGTCGTCACGTTCCACTTCCGGGGCACGCCGAACTACCAGGAGTGGGACTTCAACCTGTACTCGATCGCGATCGTGCCGAAGCACGTCTGGTCGAAGTACAGCGCGACGGAGATCACGACCGGCAACACCGGCCAGCGCTCGAAGCAGGTCGGCACCGGGCCGTTCAAGTACGGCGCGGGCGCCGGCAGCTCGCAGACGCTGCAGTGGAACCGTCGCGCGGGCTGGTGGGCGACGAAGGCGTTCGGCAAGAGCATGCCGATGAAGTACATCGTCGACATCCACAACACGTCGAACACGGCGTCGCTCCAGAACTTCCTCCAGAACAAGATCGATCTCTTCAACAACTTCTTCCCGGGTATCGACCGGCGATCAGCGGGAAGATCAAGACCTACTACACGAAGGCGCCGTACATGCTCGCCGCGAACACGACGTGGCTCTTCCCGAACACGACGAAGACGCCGCTCAACGACCGGAAGTTCCGCCGGGCGCTGGCCATGTCGATCAACATCGACCAGATCGTGAACGCCGGGTACGGGAACATCGTCTCGAAGGCCGACCCGACCGGGCTCGCGCCGCAGTGGAACAAGTGGATCGACAAGGCGCAGGCGCAAGAAGCTCGGCTTCACGTACAACGTCGCCGGCGCGAAGGCGATGCTCGCGGCGACCGGCTACAGGGACACGAACAGCGACGGCTTCGTCGAGAACAAGGACGGGTCGGAGATCAACCTCCGCATCATCGTCCCGAACGGCTGGTCGGACTGGATGACCGCGATCCAGATCATCGCGGACTCGCGAAGGCCGCCGGCATCAAGCTCACGCCGGCCTTCCCCGACTTCAACGCGCTCGTCGACGAGCGGAACTCGGGCAAGTTCGACCTCGTCATCAACAACGACAAGGCAGTTCGGCAACACGCCGTGCACGTACTACGACTACCTCTTCCAGCTGCCGATCGTCGACCAGCAGACGACCGTCAACTTCTAGCGCTTCACCAAGCCGGCTCGAGGCCGTGGGCGCTGACGGTGAAGCTGAACAAGACCAAGTCGACCGACCTGGCGGCTGCGAAGAGGGTGCACTCGCAGCTCCAGCGCTTCATTCTCGAGCAGTTGCCCGCGATTCCGCTCTGGTACAACGGCATGTGGGCGCAGTACAACAAGTCCGTCTGGACGAACTTCCCGGCTCGTCGGCAAGGGGTTGCAGAACACGCCATCGACGTGGAACGGCTACCTCAACATGACGGGCATCGACATGCTCACGAATCTCAAGAAGAGCCGCTAGGAGAATCCCCCGACCGCCGGCCCTCCAGACTGCTGCACCCCGGTGACCAGATGGGCCCGGGGTGCAGTGGTCGCCGGGCTGCGGACCCGATGACCGCGACCGCGGAGAGCACCGGTGACCCGTTACCTCGCCCGCAAGATCGCGATCTACCTGCTGACCTTCTTCGTCGCGGTCACGATCGACTGGGCGATCCCGCGGCTCATGCCCGGCGATCCCGATCGACGGCCTGCATCGCCCGCATCCAGGCCGACTCGACGGCAGCGCCTGAGCTCACGGCTACTACACGGAGTCGTTCGGGTTCGACGTGCCGCTCTGGGAGCAGTACCTGAACTTCTGGCAGGGCCTCTTCCACGGCGACCTCGGGCCGAGCATCGCCTACGTCGGCTCGTCGGTGAGCGAGCTGATCTGGGCGCGCTCCCGTACACGCTCGCGCTGCTCGTGCCCGCGATCGTGCTCAGCTTCTTCGCGGGGAACAACATCGGCGCGCTCGCCGCACGGCGGAAGTCGCTCGACAACACCGTGCTCCCGGTCTCGTACGTCCTGACCGCGACGCCGTAGATGTGGCTCGCGATCGTGCTCGGCGTACGTCCTCGCGTTCCAGCTCGGATGGTTCCCGGTCTCGGGCGCGTACGACTTCTCGCTCCAGCCCGCGTGGACGCTCGAGTTCGCGCGCAGCTTCCTCGCCCACTGGTTCCTGCCGTTCCTGACGCTCTTCCTCGTCGCCTTCGGCGGCTGGGCGATCGGGATGCGGAACCTGATCATCTACGAGCTCGAGGCGGACTACTCGAACTACCTGCGCTCGCTCGGCGCGCCGCGCAGGCTCGTGCGCCGGTACGCGTACCGGAACGCGCTGCTGCCGCAGATCACCGGCCTCGCGCTCGCGCTCGGCGCGGTCGTCGCGGGCGCGATCGTCGTCGAGATCGTCTTCTGCTACCCGGGCCTCGGCTCGCTCATCCTCACCGCGATCCAGAACCGCGACTACTTCCTGATCCAGGGGATCTTCCTCTTCCTCATCATCGGCGTGCTCATCGCGAACTTCGTCATCGACATCGCGTACGTCTTCATCGACCCGCGCACGCGGATCGGGATGCAGGGCTGCGTAATGGCGACCGACCGAGCTTCGCCGCCGACGCAGCCGCTCCGTCACGGGCGCTCGCTCGAGCCGGGCTCCGTTCGCGGCCGCCGCGCGCGCGGCAACGAGGTCCTCTACTTCGCGCTCCGCAACTGGAAGTTCGTCGATCGGGCTCTCGGTCGTCCTCTTCTTGCTCGTGCTCGCGATCGTCGGCCCGTGGCTCACGGACGCCGAGCCCGTTCGAGTTCGGCGACCCGACCGACGAGCCGCCGTCGTCGGAGTACTGGTTCGGGACGACCTCGTGCGGCCAGGACGTGTTCTCGCAGTTCGTCTACGGCCTGCGCTCGAGCTTCATCGTCGGTGCGCTCGGCCGGCGCGATCGCCGCGCTCATCGCGATGACGATCGGCTTCGTCAGCGGCTACCGCGGCGGGATGGGTCGACGACGTGCTGAACATGCTCACGAACGTCGTGCTCGTGATCCCGACGCTCGCGATCCTCATCATCGTCGCCGCCTACCTGAGCGTCGGGCAGCCTGGTCGCGGAGGCGGTGCTCATCGGCTCGACGCTGTGGCCGTGGGCGGCGCGCGCGGTCCGCGCCCAGACGTTCACGCTGAAGACGCGCGAGTTCGTGAGCGTCGCCCGGCTCTCGGGAGCGGGGCAGCCTGCAGATCATCGTCCGCGAGATCGCGCCGAACATGAGCTCCTACCTCTTCCTCATCTTCATCCTCCTGTTCGGCGGCGCGATCCTCATCGGCGCGACGCTCGACTTCCTCGGCCTCGGCCCCTCGCAGGTCGATGTCGCTCGGGCTGATGATGAACACGGCCGTCTACGCGAGCGCGCTCCAGCTCGGGATGTGGTGGTGGTTCATCCCGCCCGGCATCGGGATCACCGCGATCGTCGGCGGCCTGTACGTGATGAACGTCGGCCTCGACGAGATCTTCAACCCGAGGCTGCGGGACACGATGAGCCTCGCGGTCGACGACCTGCGCGTCTACTACCGCTCGCTGCGCGGCGACGTGAAGGCGGTCGACGGCGTGACGCTTCGGGTCGCGGACGGCGAGATCATGGGCCTCGCCGGCGAGTCGGGCTGCGGCAAGACGACGCTCGGCAAGAGCCTGATCCGCCTCGACGGCGCGCATGCGCCTCGTCGAGCGGCGGCAGTCGAGCTCGACGGCGACGAGCTTCCGATCGGGAACGACCGCGCGATGGACGCCTTCCGCTTCCAGCGAGGTCTCGATCGTCCCGCAGTACGCGATGAGCGCGCTCAACCCGATCCGGAAGATCGGGCGGATGATCGTCGGAGCTCCTCGCGTCACGCGGCGTCGAGCTACGAGCAGGCGCTGCCGGAGCTGAAGCGGCGCCTCGAGCTCGTCGGTCTCGCCGACGACGTGCTCGGGCTGCTACCCGATCGAGCTCTCGGGCGGGATGAAGCAGCGCGTCGTGATGGTGCTCTCGTCGCTCCTCGACCCGTCGCTCCTCGATCGCCGACGAGGTCACGTCGGCGCTCGACGTCTCGAGCGCAGCGGGCGGTCACCGAGATGCTCGTCGAGTTCCGCGACCGCGGCTTCGTCAAGAGCATGATCGTCATCACGCACGACCTGTCGGTCCTGTACCAGATCGCCGACACGATCCTCGTCATGTACGCGGGCAAGCTCGCCGAGAAGGCGCCGGCGGAGACGATCGTCGACGCGCCGCGGCACCCGTACACGCAGCTGCTGCTCTCCTCGCTGCCCGAGGTCGGCGTCACGCTACGCCGAGAAGAGGCTCGCGCGGGATTCCCGGCCGGCCGCCGTCGCTCCTCGAACCCGCCGACCGGCTGCCGCTTCCGCGACCGCTGCCCGCTCGCGTTCGAGGAGTGCCTCGAGGAGCCGCCGTTCGTCGAGGTCGAGCCCGACCACGTCGTCGCCTGCTGGAAGGCGTGAGGCGATGCTGAAGCTCGACGCGGGTCACGAAGGTCTACAGGACCGGCACGTTCGGCGGGAAGGAGCTCGCGGCGGTCCGCGACGTCAGCTTCGACGTGCGGCCGGGCGAGGTCGTGTCGCTCATCGGCGAGAGCGGCAGCGGGAAGACGACGATCGGCCAGCATGATCCTGCGGCTCTCACCCGCCGACGCGCGGGCGTGATCACGTTCGACGGCATCGACGTCTCGACGCTACGGGCAGCGCGCGCTTCAGGTCGTACTACCGGCGACGTGCAGGGCGTCTTCCAGGATCCGTTCAGCTCGTACAACCCGATCTTCAAGGCCGATCGCGTCTTCGACGATGATCCGCGACGGCTTCTTCCCGGGCGTGCCGCGGCGACGAGTGGCGACGCGAGGCTCGACGAGCGCGCTCGAGGCGGTGAGCCTCAACCCGGGCGACGTGCCTCGGCAAGTACCCGCACCAGCTCTCCGGCGGCCAGCTCCAGCGGCTGCTCGATCGCGCGCGCGCTCCTGCTCGACATCCGGCTCCTCGTCGCCGACGAGATCATCTCGATGCTCGACGCCTCGACGCGCATCGACGTCCTGAACCTGCTCGGCGACCTGAAGGCGCGCGGCCTCGGGATCCTCTTCATCACGCACGACCTCTCGCTCGGCAACTACATCAGCGACCGCACGGTGATCCTGCGGCGCGGGCGCGTCGTCGAGATGGGCGCGACCGAGCGCGTGTTCGGCAACCCGCTGCACCCGTACACGAGGATGCTGCTCGCCTCCGTCCCGCAGCTGCACCGGAAGTGGGAGTCGGTCGAGCTCGTGCGTCCGGGCGCCACGTACGACGCGGGCGGCGAGCTCGTCGAGGTCGAGGACGACCACCTCGTCGCGCTCCCGGAGGAGCGCGATGACCGCTCGCGCGCGCCGTTGCCGGAGGCGCGCGCGGCGATCCCGTGGGAGGAGCGGCCGGCCGGGCTCGGAGCGATGTCTCTGGCGCTCGAGCCGGAACCCGATCGTCGGGCCCGGCGACCTGTCCCGCGCGCGAACAGCATCTTCAACTCGGCAGTCGTCCCGTTCGCGCGACGGCTTCGCGGGCGTGTTCCGCGTCGACGACACGACGCGGACGATGAACCTCCACGCGGGCCGGAGCGCCGACGGCGTCGACTGGGAGATCGACCCGGAGCCGATCCGCTTCGTCGCCGACGACGATCGCGTCTCCGAGATCCAGGAGGAGTTCCTGTACGCGTACGACCCGCGCGTGACCTGGCTCGAGGATCGCTACTACGTGACGTGGTGCAACGGCTACCACGGCCCGACGATCGGCGTCGCGTACACGCACGACTTCGAGACGTTCCAGCAGCTCGACAACGCGTTCCTGCCCTTCAACCGGAACGGCGTGCTCTTCCCGCGCCGCATCGGGGAGACGCTACGCGATGCTCAGCCGGCCGAGCGACGACGGCCACACGCCGTTCGGCGACATCTACTACTCCGAGAGCCCCGACCTCGTCCACTGGGGCCGGCACCGCCACGTCCTCGGCACCGGTGCCGTGGACGTGGCAGTCGACGAAGGTCGGCGCCGGGCCGACGCCGATCGAGACGGAGGAAGGCTGGCTCCTGCTCTACCACGGCGTTCTGACGTCGTGCAACGGCTTCGTGTACTCGATGGGCGCCGCGCTGCTCGACCTCGACGAGCCGTGGAAGGTGGTCGCGCGCGGCCGCGACTACCTGCTGGCGCCGCAGCGAGCCGTACGAGCAGGTCGGAGACGTCCCGAACGTCGTCTTCCCGTGCGCTGCGCTCGTCGATCGCGATCTCGACCGTCTGACGATCTACTACGGCGGCGCCGACACCGTCGTCTGCCTCGCGCACGGGCACCTGTCCGAGGTCGTCGCGTCGGCCCGCTCCTGACTGCGGCCGGCGAGAGGTCGGCGAAGACTTCGGGAAGCTGACGTTCGGAGAACGTGAAGCCGGCTAGCGACTTGCCCGAGCTGTCGTCTGACGAACTAGTGCTGGCGGTTCACGCCCTCGCGAGGGACGGAGCCGCCAGCCGAATCCTTGCCTAATGACGGTCGGCGACTAGTCGGAGCTCATCGTTCAGTCGAAAGCCGGCGATGCGGTGATCCTGCAAGGCCGAGACGTCGATGTACGCGATTTGCCCGTAGGGGACGAATGCGAGCCGTTCGTCGCGCGTGGAGAGCCTCGCCCCGGTCTCGACGGGCGTGAGCTGCAGGGTGTCGAGTCGGTCTCCCGTGAGCGTCACGATCTCGACGCGCAGAGCTGCGTCGCCGTGGTAACCACGGTCGCCCTGGTCTCGGCTGAACTCTCGCAGGGTCGCGAGGAAGTCCTCGCTGAAGAAGTCCGCGTCGAACATGCTCGGCGTCACGTCGGGATATGAGGCCGCGAGCTCGGCGCGACCAGGACTTCGAGCAGTGCCCAGAGCTGCTCGTCGGTTGCCTCGACCCGTGCGGTTACGAGTGCCTCGCGGCCATCGGAGAGGTGGAGGACGTAGCCTGGCTCGACGCTCGCCGAAGGATGCTCGAGTACGCCGAGATCATCGCCGGCCGTGTTGTGGAGGCGGTAGGCCGGCACGGTAGGCGGATCATGAGTGAGTGCGGGAACGGCGAAGTCCCCTGTATGGGGGGCAGCCGTGTCGCGAGCACGAGTGGCGGGTCAGCGAAGGGCTGGTCTAGTTCGGTAGCGTCGCTCCGATGCGGATCGCCGGCGTACGACTGGGAGCGCCTGTCGCTCGTCTGCTCTCGGAGCTCCTCGAGAGCGACGGCTATCCGGAGACCGCCGGGAAGATCGCGGACGCGATCGAGCGGCAGATCACCGTCGAAGCACCGCTGGCGCTCGCCGACTACGAGGCCATCTCCACCGCGCTCGGCCACAACTGCCCGGCACCGCTGTACCGGCTCCGCACCGAGCTCCTCGAGCAGCAGCGACGCCTTCGCCGTATCACCGGCGGATAGAAGAGCTCGTCCCGGCAAGCCGCAGCGGCTCTGGCGCCCGTAGCTTCAGCGTACGCGAGACGTGGCGCGCTTCCCCGAGCTCGAGCTGCGGAAATCACCCCCAGCTGCGCGGATCTTTCATGATGTGAGCGGCCATTCGCATCCAACCAGGAGGACGCAAAGAGAATGAAGCCGAGGATGCTGCTCGTAGGTCTCGCCGCTGCCCTGCTCGGCGTCTCGGCCGCGGTCGCGGTCGCCGGTGGACTGCCGAGTGCCAAGGGCAAGCCGCCAGCGACAGAAGCGGGGTGCAAGCCAAAGGTGTCGGTCGTGCTGAAGGGCTCACTCACCGGAGCTCCGCTGAGCATCGATGTGGAGAGCGCGAATCGCTGGGGGCGTGCGTACGTTGCGGGTACGGCGTCGACGTCGATCAAGGTCGATACGGAGACGAAGGTTCGTCGTCAGGGCAAGAAGCTGATTACTGATCTCGTGGTCGGCGACCGCGTGCTCGTACAGGCGAAGGTTTGCAAGGGTGCCCTCGCCCAAGAGGCCACTCCGGGTCTCACGGCGGTGAAGGTGATCGCGCACCCAGCGAAGACGTAACTCGCTGAGGTCGAAGCCCCGCGGTGCGGGGCCTCGATCGTCCTCGTAGGACCGAGTGTGACTGTTAGCTCGTCGGAGGAAGCTGCTGTTCCGCTCGGTTCCGATCTGCGCCCACCCTCGCGGGGAACGAGCTCGCGCCGCGGTTCGACCCGAACTCGAAGCCGAACTCTTCGCCGGAGCACGAGATGGTGGAGACGGCCGGCGCGATTCGGCCCAGGAAGGCGGCCGGGTCGGACGGTGCAACCGTGTCGAAGAGGTCAATTCAGACGAGGGCGAACGCGCCTCGGCCCTCGGATGCGGAAGGTCGCGAAGGCCATCCTCGATGACGCGGGAAGCCGAGGACTAGAGCTCCGAGACCTCGTCGCCGACGGAGATCGTGCCGTCGGTGAGGATGTCCGCGTTGATTCCGGCGCGGTGGACGAGCTCCTTGATGATTCCCGGCCGCGTCATAGCCTCCAGGTGCTGGCATGGCTCGCAGAGCTCGACGCCGTAACACTCGACCGTGCCGACGCGGAAGTGCTTACCAATGAGGTCGTTCAGCCGCACGCCGCGCACTGTCACCTGGCGGCGCGCGCCACCTGGCGGTAGGCCCACGGCCTCCATGACCTCAGCCTCGACAAGGGTGAGCGCCTGACCCGGTTCAGCACCTCCCTCATGGAAGTGCCGATCGCCCTCGAGGCCCTTTCCCGCCAACGCACGCACCGACTCGACCGTCCATAGCTTGGGCGTCCTCGGTGCGCCCAGGTGGATCGCCTCAACTCTCACGCTGGGATCCTCGCAGAGGTAGCGGCCGCTGCGAGGGCTTCGGGGGAGCGCGACGACTTCGAGCGAGGCCGGGCGGCCACCTGAACGCCTCGACGCCGAGGTTCCCACCGGTCGGGCCGGCCCCGCGCCTCGCAAGAGACGGACGCTCGACCCCGGCGGCCCGATGGCCGCAGGCGACGTGTCCCGAGGTCTGCACCCAGGTCTGCACGAGACGTGTTTTTCGTGACCTCCCCGGCACGCCTGACCCGCATAGCTGAGCCAAATTCGCTCAACCATGCGGGCCTTGAAGGCCCATACGGGATTCGAACCCGTGCCGCCGCCGTGAGAGGGCGGTGTCCTAGGCCACTAGACGAATGGGCCGAATGCGGAAGGGTAGCGCACGAGCAAACGGCGGCTCGCGCTACGGAGCGGGCTCTGGTTCGGGACGCGTGTCGAGGCGGTTCTCGAAGTCCTTGCGGATCGTCTCGCCGTTCGAGAGGACGCTCTCGAAGCGTGCGCGGCGCGGGGGTAGCTTCACGATGCGCACGTTCTCGTCACGCTCGCCGTGGCAGCGGGCGTAGGCGGTCGCTTCGTCGAACAACCGCAGGCGCTCACGCTTCCGCTGTCCCCACACGCCCGAACACGTACCAAAAGGTCGTCGGAAAAGAAACCCACGAGCGGTCGATCGGTCCGCTCTTTGCGCGAAATCGACGGGCGCGTTAGAGCGTGTACCCGGGCTTGCAGCTCCAGGGGCTCCAGTCTCGCCCGGAGAGGACGAAGTACTTGTGCGCGGCGAGCGCCTGCTTCTGAGCCGTGCGGCCGTGTCCGAAGACCTGTCGCTCGTACGAGCCCATCTGGAAGAGCCCGAGGTATTGGCCGTTCTGCGCGGTCGTCGAGTGGCGTGACTCGCACCACGAGACGCTGACTGCCTGACGGCAGTAGCGCGTGCCGAACACGTGGCAGATCACGGTCTTGGGCGGCGCCTTGGCGAGTCGGCGGACCAGGCGGCGTGCGTCGCGCCGAGCTGCGGTGCGCTGCAAGACCGTCAGCGTGCGCGTCGCCCGCTCGAGGCCGTGCTGCGCACTGAGCAGCCGCGGGTGGTTCTCGTAGTAGCGGATCGTGCTCCGGTGCCGACGGATCGCCCGCTTTACCTGCGCGATGCGCTGATCGAGTGAGAGGGACGCGGACCTGGCGTGCGCTTTCGTCACTCTTTCGGCACCGGTTGCGTTCGCCGGGGACTCGCTCATGGCTGCCGCAGTGGCCTGCGTTGCCACGAGCAGGCACAGACCAACGAATATGGCTTTCAGGGTTGAACCTCCCGGTCGAGGACTAGGCCGCAGAAACTCGAGCCGAGCACGGGGGACGGGCCACGGAACGGGCCCGTTCGTGTCTCAGGTGGACAACACCCTACACGAGCACGTGCACACTAAGTCGCGGTAGAGCGTTGCGAATAGGTCAGGAGTGTGTAACGA
The DNA here is from genome assembly GCA_963716605.1 of uncultured Actinomycetes bacterium. Classification (GTDB taxonomy): domain Bacteria; phylum Actinomycetota; class Thermoleophilia; order Gaiellales; family Gaiellaceae; genus GMQP-bins7. The sequence continues at coordinate 93,922 of CAVQTO010000003.1, forward strand.
ACGTCAGCCCGGACGGCAACGGATGCCTCCAGAAACGGCCGATTGAGTATGGCTGCGGGGCAGGGATTCGAACCCCAACTTCCTGGTCCAGAGGAGAAGCCCCCTGCTCCGTAGCCAAAGGGCAGGTTCGTCGCTTAGCCGTGCGGTCTGCGGCTTCCGAGCGCTCGCCCGGCCACGACGCGGATTGTCGTGGATTGCGGTCGATTTGGCCGTGTTTGGGCAATGGAACCGATCTAGTGCCCAAACGCAGGTCATCTCCACGTGCGGGCTCGAGCGGTACAGGCGCAGGTTGTCGTCACCGGGTGAGCGTGACCCGTTTGCAACGGCGAAGTCGTGGCAGGTCACGCTGGTAGTGTGGTGACGATCTCAGGATTAGAGCGAGTACCGGTTTTGGCTTTGCACGCCTTCCGCTGCACGTTCATGAAGCAGTCGAGGGGAGGTGGAGATATGCCAACCGGAACCGTGAAGTGGTTCAACGATGACAAGGGCTACGGCTTCGTATCGCCGGACGATGGGAGCAAGGACGTCTTTGTTCACCACAGCGCGATCGGCGGCGAGGGGTTCAAGAGCCTCGCTGAAGGTGCGAAGGTGGAGTACGAGGTCGAGCAGGGCCCGAAGGGTCCGCAGGCGCGGAGCGTCAGCGTCGTCGCTTCGGTCTGAGCTTTGGGGGGCGCACGGCTATGAGCAGTGCGCCCCCCTTCCGACTGGAGTCCGAGAGTTACGGACTGGAAGCGTGATACGTCCCGGCGGATGACCACGCGCATGGGAGACGATCTCCAGACCGGCCCGTCACCTTCCTCCTCTGCGCCCGAAGTTGCTGTTCGTCGCCCGCAGAGCTTGCCTCTTCGCAGCTCCGTTCTACGCGTCCAGGAGCCCTGATGCCTATCCGGCGAAGCGGCGGAGCACGATCGATGCGTTGTGCCCGCCGAAGCCGGACGAGTTTGAGACGGCAACGCCAACGTCGGCTTTGCGCGCCTCGTTCGGGACGTAGTCGAGGTCGCACTCGGGGTCGGGCGTCTCGTAGTTGATCGTCGGCGGCAGCACCCCTTCGTGGATCGCGAGCGCGCAGAAGATCGCCTCGACCGCGCCGGAAGCGCCGAGGCTGTGCCCGGTCGCACCTTTGGTCGACGAGATGGGCACCTTCCGGGCGATGTGCTCTCCGAGGGCGCGCTTGATAACCCGCGTCTCGCTCGCGTCGCCGAGCGGGGTCGAGGTGCCGTGCGCGTTGATGTAGTCGATCTGCTCTGGCGAGATGCCTGCATCCGCGAACGCCATGCGCATGGCACGGGCCGGGCTCTGGCCGGTCGGGTCGGGCTCGGTCAGGTGCTGAGCGTCGGAGGAGACGCCGTAGCCGGCGAGCTCGGCGTAGACCCTCGCCCCGCGCCGGGTCGCGTGCCCGAGCTCCTCGAGCACGAGAACGGCGCCGGCCTCGCCCATGACGAAGCCGTCGCGATCGGCCTCGAACGGCCGGCTCGCGTGCGCTGGGTCGTCGTTTCGCTGCGAGAGCGCACGCATGGCGCTGAAGCCGGCGATCCCAACCCGCGTGATCGGCGCCTCGCTGCCACCGGCGAGCATGACGTCGGCGCGACCGAGGCGGATCGCGTCGAGGCCGTCGCCGATCGCCATCGTCGAAGCGGCGCAGGCGGTGCACTGGGATGTCAGCGGACCTTTCGTGCCGAGCTCGATCGAGACTCGGGCGGCGCCGATATTGGGAATGATCGTGGGGATCGCGAAGGGGTTGACCCGCCCGGGGCCCCGCTTGATCAGCGTTTCACAGGCGTTCTCGAACGATTTGAGGCCGCCCATCGCGGTCGCGACGGAGACGCCGACTCGGTCGCACTCCCGCTCGACCTCTAGCCCGGCGTCCGCCCGCGCCTGATGCGCCGACGCCACGATCATCTGCGCGAACCGGTCCATGCGCCTCGCCTGCTTGCGCTCGATCCACCGCGTCGGCTCGAAGTCCATCGCCTCGCAGGCGAACGTGACCGTGAAGCCGGTGGTGTCGAAGGCCGTGATCGGGCCGGCCGCCCCTCGACCTGCGACGAGTTGCTCCCAACTCGACCGCACGTCGTTACCCAGCGGCGTAACCGCGCCCACTCCGGTGATCACGACTCTCCGCCGCCCGCTGGCGCTCATCAGCCCTCGACATCCTATGTCCGCCGCCGACGAGGATCACCCCGTCGTGATAACTCAAGAGGCTACTCGAACGTGCGTGCGAAGCTGACGCTCCGCGTGTGCGCGTCGAGCTTGACCTCTGAGCGATCGCTGCCACGAGGGCCGTCGGCGGGCTTAGCCAATCATCCCTCGGCTTCTGACAGCCCGCGGCTCATTAGGTACAAGAGCTGGGAGCCGCCGCCGGCAGCAACAGGAGGTGACTTTCGACGACTGCCTCCGCCACGTCGATCAGCTTGCGTCCGTTGTGTTGCGAGTGGGAGCGGAGCATCTCGAACGCACGCACTTGGTCAATCGCGTGGCATGCCATCAAGATGCCCTTCGCCTGCTCGACCACCGCGCGGCGTCCGAACGCTCCTTGCAGGTTCTGATACTCCGCGAAGCGCTGCAGCGTGATGTCGATCGCACTCTGCAGCTCCTCCGCGTCGGCATCGACGATGTAGGCGAAGACACCGCACCTTGCAGCCTCGTGGATGTAAGCGGGATCCCTCGCGGAGAGCAGGGCGATCACGGGACATGCCGATGTATGGACGATCTCGGCGATCAGTTCGAGCGCATGCGTGGAGCTCAGACCAAGGCCGACGAGCGCGACGTCGGGGTGCTCCCGCGCAGTCACCGCTCCGACCTCTTTGACGTCGATCTCGCGTGCGATGACCTCGTGACCGAGTCCCGTCACGACCTGTGCGAGTAGCTCCAGTCGGTCTCTCCGCTCGTTCGCAATCAGTACGCGGAGGGGCGAGATCATCTCCGCGTCGCTCAGCGGCTGAGGAGCAAGAGCCAGAAGGTCGATTCTAGCGCCGGTGGTGATGCCCGGTGACGGCGTCTGGTGCATGTTAGACTCGCTTGTGCGAGTCGCAACTACCGGCTCGCAAGCGTTAGCGGCGGCTCAGAAGATCGCCTCCGCGAGATCCACCCTCAGCACCCGGGGTCGGAACGGCTTCTAGCCGACTGTAGCCCTCGGTCGGCAGACCTGCGAACGCGAGGGAGGATCCCATGGAGCTGCGGATCGTAGTACCGGATGCCACAAGCGCGATCGCGCTTGCCGATCGGCTGGGCGTCGCTTTCGGCTCTGAGCATGTCTCGCTTCGAGATGGGCGGCGGGAAGTCGACGTGCGGATCGATCGGGAGCCGGACTCGGCGATCCTGCGTGCCCTCGAGACGATCGAACGCTGGCTCGACCAGGCCCGCCCGGGGTCCGTGGAAATGTGGCTTGGAGAGCGCTCGTACAGGTTCGCCAGGTGGGCACCGACCGAGATCTCGCACTGACCCCCAACGGACGAGACGGGCGCTCAAGTGGAACACGTTGTCGATCTGTCGCGTGCATCGGCGGTGGAACCAGTAGCTGAGGGTCCATCTACTGATCGCGATCTTCTCTTGCATCGCGCGCTGCGCGGTGCGCGATCCCGGAGCGGCAGACTCGTGCTCGGTGCGGGGTCGGGGGTTGTCGCACTGGTTCTTGCGGTCGTCGCTGCCTGGCACATAGCCCGGACACCCTGGCCGCTCACTCTCGGCCCCCTCACGCTTCTCTGTGCCGCAGCGCTTCTCTCAGTGCTTGGCTACGTGTTGAAGGCGTATGGGTGGCGACAGCTCTTCGCGACACACGAGCGTCCGAAGGCGCTCGCGCTCGTTGCTGCCAACGGGGCCGCATCCATCACGGCGCTTGCGCTTCCCGGGAGGTTCGACGATGTCGTGCGAGTCGCGATCGTTCGCAGCTTCAGGGGTTGTCCGGCATGCGTGCGGACGATCTGCCTCTCCCTGTTCATGCTCGGCCTGATCGACAGTGTCGCGTTGGCGCCGTTCGCTCTCGCTGCTGCCGTCCTTCCGGGCCAATCACTCGGCGTACGCCTTGGCCTCGCCTTCGTCGCCGTCGTCGGCTTCGCAGCGGGAGGACTGATCCTCGCGCTGCCGCGGGTGGCCCGGAGCAAGAGGCTCGGCCGCTTCCGGCTGAGCCGCTGGCTGTGTCCGCACATGGCGTCATCGCAGGACGCATCCAAAGCGTGGGCACTCGTGTCGGCAGCCTGGCTCACCCGTGTCCTGGGGCTTGTCCTCGTCCTCGGCGCGTTCGGGGTCGGCTTCTCGTTCACGCTCGCGCTCCTCTTTCTCTGTACGAGCTGGGCAGCAGCGGCGCTCCCGGTTGGCCCTGGAGGTGCGGCAATGCAGGCCGGGGCCGGAGCTGCCGTGCTTATCGCGTCCGGAGTCGGGGTCTCCGAGGCCGTCGGCGTCGCAGTCGCAGTCCAGACGCTGGGGATGCTCGTCGGCGGGTCGATCTTCGTCGCCGCCGCGGCCTGGCGCACCGGCTTTCGGCTGGCGCCGCGGTATCAGTCGCTTCGTATTCGGGCTCGGCGGGTGAGGATCGCCGGAGAAGCGCAGGCGTGAGCAAGGCGCCGGCCTCACGCGCCGAGAGGAACTTCGAGGTGACGAAGGCGGTCGGATCCACCCGCGAGAGCAGCGCGGAGGTACCGGATGGGCTTGATTGGCAGAGGTTTCGCGCGGCCTACTTTCCAGGGAGCCGCAGACACAATTTCAAGGCGATAGTGGCGTATGGCGCGTACAAGCGCTTGCGAGCAGTCGAACCATCGTCCGAAGACGTCGAAGCGACGAACGGCCTGACGGGATCGACCGCGCTACAAGGCTGGGAAGATGAGAGTGGTGCGACGGAGTAGCGGAAGTGGTCAGCGCGACTGAAGTGCTGCAGGGCGAGCACTCATCCATCTCGGTGCGTTCACGCGAGCCGCTGACCGTCAGGGTGCTGTCTTCGAGGTCGACGACGATCTTCTCCTCCGGTCTGCCGGGGAGATCGAACGCGTATACGAGCTCGCCCTCGGTCTCCCGGCCGTCAAGCCGATCTGACTCGACCGGCGCCCGGAAGCGCACCCCGTTCAAGCGACATTCCTGAACACTCGCGCATCCGACTGATCTGTCTGCTCATGGGCTCTCGGTGACCGCCGCAGGGGGTGTCAGGCACGTCGCTGCTACCTTGGTTCGTACACACAGCTCGCTCCTCCGCTGCTGCACTCATCGCGAGTCGCGCCAGGTCTGAGCCTGATAGCGAGGAGAGCTTTGGTGGCGCGGTCTTTGACTGAAACGCTCGATGAAGCCGCACAGGCGGCGGTGCAGGCCGGTGATTGGGAGCGCGACCAGGAGGCATGGAACCTTCCACGAGCCCCAGGAGGAGCCATTGCTAGCGGGGCAGACGAGGACGACGCTGCGCTGGGCGGCGCAGTTCGCCTCGTGCGTGGACGGTTCGAAGCACAGTTCGAAGACATGGACGCCGCAAGAGCAGCTGCCCGCGATGCGCGCGCGGTCGGTTTCGTTGTTGACGTTCAGCAAGGCACCACCGCGGGATGGTTCGCCGTCGGAAGACGCCAACTCCCCTTCCCAGGCGACGAGCGCGACCGCTACGCGTGTCGTTTCCACGCGATCGCGACACGACATGGCGGCGCGTTCAGTCAGTTTGTGGAAGAGCCGGAATGATCGAGAGCCTTCCCAAGAACCTTGCAATGCTCGATGACAACGAGCTTCGCGATGCGAGGCAGGATCGCGACGAGCGTATGTCGATTCTCTTCCGCACTTGGCCGTCTTTGAGCAAACTCGAGATGCGGGAACTCAGGAAGCTGAGCGACGAGCGTCAGCGGCTTGCGAGGTATGTCGGCGTCCGTCGGCGTCTCCACGCACTCCGAGCCTCATGACAGCGCTCGCATCGCGCGAGCGAGGGGCAAGGCAACGAGCTGCGAGGCTCTATTTGTCTTCCGGGAGAAGCGGGCCTGAGCCGAACTTCTTGGCAGCGCGCTTCTCGCTACGGCGCTCCTTGAGCGTCTTCTGCGGCTTCTGCTTCCGCTGCTTCTTTGGCTTGTCGGAACTCTTGCTCATGACGACCTCCGAGCCGTCCGCGCTCCATCTTGCTCGAAACAACGAAAGCTGGCCCGCAAGTCGAATCCTGTTCGCCTAGGCTCCTACGTCTCGCGCGCCATAGCGCGTTGGGAGGTTGCGGGCTTTCGGTCGGGGTTCTGGCCAGCAGGGCCAGTCCCGCCAGCTTACTCCTCCGGGCAGAGCAGGCACGACGTCGGGCGCTAGCTGCGAATGCTACTTCGAGTCTTCGTCAGGAGGCGACCGCGATTGCGAGCTTCCCCTGCGTATGGGTGCCCGTCAGGGACTCCAGGGCACTGCCAGCTCGCTCGAGCGGATACGTGTCTTGGATGTGGACGCGTAGCGCCCCACCATCGAGTAGGGCGGCGAGTCGCTCGAGGTTCTCGGTCGTTCCCGATGCCATCACGTTTACGCGGCCCGGTCCATCGCCCGCAGCCCCGAGCGGTGAGACGAGCCGTCCGCCGTCCTTGAGCATCGATGCATCGGGCGTGAACGAGATGAGGTCGAGAAGCGCGTCGACGCCGTCGGGGAAGCGCTCGTGGACCTGAGCGGCGATATCGGAGTCGCGCTCGAGTATTTCGGTGACGCCAAGCTCGCGAAGGTAGTCACGGTCTTCGGCAAGGGCGGGTGCGACGACGTGTGCGCCGGCCGCGGCCGCGAGTTGCACGAAGAAGGTGCCGACACCCCCGGTCGCCCCGACGACGAGAACGCTCTCGCCCGGCGATAGCTCGAGCGCATCGAACGCGGCGACTGCAGTGAGACCCGCGACTGGCGCCACCCCAGCCTGTGCGGCATCGACGCTCGCGGGCTTACGTGCAACCAGGCCCTGAGGAACAACTGCGTAGTCGGCCCAGCTGCCCTCGTGCACGATCGGATTGGCGTGGAGAACAAAACCGTAGACGGCATCCCCGGCTGCGTATTGACTGACATCCGCGCCGGTCTGCTCGACGACTCCCGCGAAATCGCGTCCGAGCGTGACCGGGAACTGGTACTCGGCCATACCCTTGAGCATCCCCGACGCGATCGCTGCATCAGCCGGGTTCACCGACGAGGCTTGAACGCGCACGAGTACGTCGTCGGCTGCACAGCTCGGCATCGAAAGGTCATCGCCGAACCCGGAGCGGTGTCGAAGCTGTCGAGCGTGAAGGCGCGCATCCGTGTCCTTTCGATCCGAAGCCAGCCCGCTGTTCCGAAGTAGAGCACGGGAGGCTTCGTCGAGCGGCTCGTCCAGCGCCTGTGACCCCACCAGTGACAAGTACGAGCGACATTCCTGATCACTCGCGCATGTGACCCGCACCCTGCCCCCAGCGCTTCGCGGGGCATTCCGCTGACTCAGCTTGTGTCCACCACACAGATGCCGACCACCCTGGAGCGTTCGCCGGCTAAGGCCGATGAAGGTTTCTACCGACTAATGCGGCCGCGCTCCAGTACTCGTCCTTGGTCACCCCAGTTGGCGCGAACCAACGAGAGCGGCGCCCGAGAAGAGTTCGTGCGCGTTCCCGTCGAACTCCTACTCGAAGAGCCGGTGGACTGAGCAGTTTCCGCGTGCTCTGCATCGGGCATCGCTGGCCACGCCGGGCTCCCTCGACTTCTGCCCGCGCCCGCCCGGCCGCCCGAGGAGGCGAAGGCGATGTGCGCACGGCTCGGCGGGCGCTCCTGCGAATTCGAGACGGACGCTTCAACCGAGGGCGGGGCAATGGTGATCAAGACGGGGCGACCCGCGTTAACCTGCGGTTGACGAGATCGAATCGCAGGAGGGCTGAACCGTGGATGCGAGCGTGGGCGCCAGGATCGTCGTCGAGTCGGAGCGGGCTGCTCAGTCGGGGCGGGCGGGCGTCATCGAGGAGGTTCTGGCCCAGGATCCGCCGCGCTTCCGCGTACGGTGGGACGACGGCCGCACGAGCATCTTCGCTCCGTCGGCAGGTGTCGCGAGGATCGAGCGCAAGAGAGCCCGCGTGAAGGCCTGACGGACAGGGAGGCCGCGCGGCGCTACCAGGAGCGCATCGGCGACGGCGCCGGAGTTCTCTCGAGTTCGCCCCGCTCGTGGCCACCGGCGCGAACCCCTTCGACGACACGAGCGAGAGACCACACGAGCGCGGCACTCAACGGAAGCGGTCGGAGAAAGACCGAGTGTCGCCTGAGAGAACAAAATCCGCAATTTCCGGCGAGTTCCCAAGGCTGCGGGGCAGGGATTCGAACCCCAACTTCCTGGTCCAGAGCCAGGCGTCCTGCCGTTAGACGACCCCGCAACGGCGCTGCGGAGTCTAGACGATCGCCCCGTGAAGCCGGCTTTGCGAGGGTCCGCCTTACGAGCTCTCCGGACGGCCGATCTCGAGGTGGTAGACGGGCACGAGGCGCTTCTCGGCGTCGGTGTCGATCCGTGCGACGACCTCGACGTACTGCTCGAGCCCGGAGCCGCGCAGCTTCGCCTTCAGCAGCCCGTCGACCTGGTAGATGCCGGACGAGTTGTTCATGACGATCTCGACCATGATCGGGCGCGTCTCGCCGTCTCCGATCCGCACCTCGTCGATCGCCGCGGCCGAGAGCGAGTGGATCGAGACCGACCCGCGCTCGAAGGGGATCCGCGAGCGGCCCTTCGCCATGTCGAGCGCGTCGGCGATGCGCAGGATCCCCGCCTCGACGGACAGCGGCTCGCCGTCGGCGCGGTGGCTCGTGATCGCCTGCAGCACCTCGGACACGATCACGGTGCGCTCGGGCTCGTCGTAGATGTCGTCGAGGAGCTCGCGCAGCTTCGGCTCGGCGAGGACGATGCTCCAGTCCTCGTGCTGGCGGCGGTGCACGGACATGCCGATGTCGTGCAGCAGCGCAGCGAGCACGACGACGATCTCGGACTCGTTCGCCGTCAGGCGGTAGTCGCTGACCATCGAGGGCTGGACGCCGTGCTTCGTGAGCTGGCGCAGGAGCTTGAGCGCGATGTTCGCGACGATCTGGACGTGGACCCAGGAGTGGTCGTTGATCTCGAGCCGCGCGACCGCGTTCACGTTCGCGACGTGCCACCAGGCCTTGAGCTGCTCGTCCGCGTTGACCTTCTCGAGGATGCGTCGCAGCTTGCGGTTTCCGCGTGCGGGCGCGCGCACGTGCATCGCGGCGACCGCCTCGGCCGGGCTCAGCAGGGTCGCGTACGCGCTCTCGAGCGCGAGCGACTCCTCGATCACCTCGTCCGCATCGCCCTCGGTCGTCACGCGGCCTAGCCTAGTTCAGGCGGCGTCCGCGGCCCAGTCGCCGTACAGGCGCGTGTAGGCGCCACCGGCGGCCATCAGCTCGTCGTGCGTTCCTTGCTCCACGAGCCGGCCGTGGTCGAGGACGACGATGAGGTCGGCGCGGCGGATCGTCGAGAGGCGGTGGGCGATGACGAACGCCGTCCGCCCGGCGAGGAGCCGGTTGAGGCCGAGCTCGATCCGCCGCTCGGTGCCAATGTCGACGGACGACGTCGCCTCGTCGAGGATGAGGATCCGCGGGTTGGCAAGGAGCGCTCGCGCAAAGGCGACCAGCTGCCGCTGGCCGAGCGAGAGCCGGAACCCGCGCTCGCCGAGCTCGGTGTCGTAGCCGTCGGGCATCTCCTCGACGAACGCGTCCGCGCCGACCGCCTCCGCAGCGGCGACGACGTCCTCGCGGCTCGCGTCCGGTCGGCCGAACGCGATGTTCTCGGCGACGCTGCCCGCGAAGAGAAAGCCCTCCTGGGGCACGATGCCCAGTTGACCGCGCAGCGACGACTGGGTGACGTCGCGCAGGTCGTTGCCGTCGATCGTGATTCGCCCGGCCCTCGGGTCGTAGAAGCGCGTCAAGAGCTTCGCGATCGTCGACTTGCCCGCTCCGGTGTGGCCGACGAGCGCGACGGTCGTCCCCGCCGGAACGTCGAGCTCGAACCCGTGGAGCACGTCCGGCAGCTCGGAGTAACCGAAGTTCACGTGCTCGAAGCGGACGTCGCCGTGAACGGGCGGGAGCTCATGTGCGTCCGGCGCGTCCACGACCTCGGGCTCCTCGTCGAGGACGGTGACGATCCGGTCGAGCGCGGCCACCGCCGAGAGGAACGTGTTGTAGAGCTGTGAGAGCTGCTGCACGGGGTCGAAAAAGTTCCCGAGGTAGAGCGCGAAGGCGAGAAGCGTGCCGATCGTGATGCTGCCGTCGATGAGCAGCGCACCGCCGAAGCCGAGGACGATCGCGGTCGCGACGGACGAGAGGACGTCGACAGTGGGGAAGTAGAGGCCGTTCAAGACCACCGTCTCGTAGTTCGCCTGGCGATACGCGTCGTTCACGCCGCGGAACGAGGTCTGGCTCGTCGGCTCGCGTGTGAACGACTGCACGACCCGCATCCCCGAGATGTCCTCCGCGAGCGTGGCGGTGACGAGCCCGAGCCGCTCCCGCACACGGCGGTAGGCGCGGTTCGAGCGGATGCGGAACCACGCGGTGGCGGCGGCCATCAGCGGCAGCACGACGAGCATCGCCAATGCGAGCCGCCAGTCGAGGAAGAAGAGGACGACTGCCGTCCCCGCGAGCAGGAGACCGTTCTGCACGAGGCTCGAGACGCCGTCCGTCAGAAGCTGGTCGAGCGCTTCGACGTCGTTCGTGATCCGGCTGACGATCGCGCCCGTCCGGTTGCGCTCGTAGAAGCCGAGCGACAGGCGCTGCAGATGGCGGAAGAGGCGGATGCGGAGGTCCGCGAGCGCGCGCTCGCCGACCCAGCCGGTGAAGTACGTCTGGAGAGCGGAGAACGCGAACGCTCCGACTGCGGCGGCGACGAACGCGACGACGACCAGCGTGAGCGTGTCGAGATCGCCTGCGACGATCCCGTCGTCCACCGCGACCTTCGCGAGGTACGGCGGGAGCAGGGCGATCGAGCGTGTACGCGACGAGCGTCACGAGCGAGAGCGCCGTCCGTCCAGGGTACGGCCGCGTGAGCCCGGCGAGGATCCCGAGCCGCCGGCGCGTCTGGCGCCACGACCAGTCGTCGACTCGCGTGTCTCGCTGCTGCGTGAGGTGGCTGCCCGCCTGCCAGACCCTCAATTTGCGGCCTTCCAGTGGGGCACCCCGGCCCACCACCCACTGCGAGCATAACGGCGAAGTGCGCACGTGTGGGACACGCGTGTGCGCCGAATGTGTGCCGATTTGCGGGGCTGCATGCGCCCTTCCGCGCCGGGCCGCGACCTCATCCCGAGACCACCTGCTGAAGGAGGCCGTGGTCGTGGATCTCGCGGAAGAGCGGGCTGTCCTCGAGCAGCTCGCTCTGGGTGCCGCGTGCGACGACGTGCCCCTCGTCGAGGACGACGATCTCGTCCGCCAGCGCGATCGTCGACAGCCGGTGGGCGATGATGATCGTCGTCCGGTCGCGCATCACCTCGCGCAGCCCGGAGCGAATCCTCGCCTCCGTGGTCGCGTCCACGGATGCGGTCGCGTCGTCCAGGATCAGTATGCGCGGGTCGATCAGGAGCGCACGCGCGATCGCGAGCCGCTGCCGCTGCCCGCCGGACAGCGTGATGCCGCGCTCGCCGATGACCGTGTCGTACCCGCGCGGAAGCTCCTCGATGAAGTCGTGCGCCTGCGCCGCCCGCGCCGCGGCCTCGACCGCGTCGTGCGGAGCATCGGGAAGGCCGAACGCGATGTTGTCGCGGACCGACGCTGAGAACAGAAAGGGGTCCTGCGAGATCACGCCGATCTCCCGGCGCAGCGAGCGGCGCCTCACGTCACGGACGTCGACGCCGTCGACCGATACCCGCCCGGCGGTGGCGTCGTAGAAGCGCGGGACGAGGGCGGCAAGCGTCGTCTTGCCCGAGCCGGTCCGGCCGATCAGCGCCACCGTTCGTCCCGCGGCGACGTCGAGGTCCACGCCCTCGAGCACGAGCCGCGACGGGTCGTAGCCGAAGTCGACGGCTTCGAAGCGGACGTGCCCCGGGCCGCGCGGGAGCTCCTCGGCGTCCGCGTGGTCGGCGATCTCCTCGGGCTCGTCGAGGATCTCGAAGATTCGTTCCCCGGCGGCGATCGCCCGCTGCGCCTGCCCGACCCACATCCCGATCATGCGCAGCGGCATCACGAGCATCGCGAGGAGGAGGTTGAAGGTGAAGAACGCGCCCTCCGACAGCGATCCCGAGACGACCATGCGTCCCGCGACCAGCAGCACGGCGGCCTGCGCCAAAAGCGGGAGAAACGACAGGAGCGGGACGTAGAGGGCGCGTTGCCGGTTCACGTCGAGCGTCCGCTCGAAGACCGCGTCCGCCGCCCGCGCCAGCTCCTGCTCGCGCCGCTGTTCCTGCGAGAAGGACTTGACGACGTGCACGCCGACGATGCTCTCCTCGGCCACCGTGGACACGTCTGCGAGCTTCTGCTGCACGTCGCGGAGCACCGGATGCGAGACCTGGCTGTACCGGTATGCCACCGCGACCATGGCGGGCGTGATCGCGAGCGCGACGAGCGCGAGCTGCCAGTCGTAGACCACGAGCACGACCGAGGTGACGACGATCGTGACGACGTGCTGCGCGAAGAAGATGAGCCCGTAGCCGAGGAAGAAGCGCACCGACTGGAGGTCGATCGTCGCCCGGGACATGAGCTGCCCGGTCTGGTTGCGGTCGTAGAAGCCGAACGACAGCTGGAGGAAGCGCCCGTACAGGGCGTCCCGCATGTCGTACTCGACGGCCAGCGCCTGGCGACCCGAGAGAATCCGCCGCCCGAGCATGAGCGCTCCGCGCAGAAGGCCGAGCCCGACGATCGCGAGGATCTCGAGCGTCAGCACCCGGGTGCTCGGATCGCCCCTCAGCTCGTTGATGACCACGCCCGTGAGGATCACAGCGGCGATCGCCGACACCTGCGACGCGATCGCGAGCAGCGACGAGACGACGACCGAGACGCGATAGGGAGCGAGGAACCCCAGCAGCCGGACGAACGTCCGGCGCCGGGTCGGCGGTCGGTTAGGGGGTTCCTCCTCGCCCGTCACGGCTCGTAGGGTACGGATCGTGCTCGAGGCGGTGCCGAACGTGTCCGAGGGGCGAGACACCCGCGCCATCGCGGAGATCGGCGCCGCCTTCGCGATCGGCACGGCGCTGCTCGACGTCCACTCCGACGCGGATCACCACCGTTCGGTCTTCACGCTCGCGGGCGATGCCGACCGCCTCGTGGAAGCGCTCGTGACAGGGGCGTCCCGCGCCCTCGCGCTCGTCGACCTCACCCGCCACGTCGGCGTCCATCCGCGGATCGGCGTCGTGGACGTCGTCCCGATCGTCCCGTTGCGGTCTGCGGACATGCCGGAGGCCGAGGCTGTCGCCCGCGTCGTCGCGAGTCGGCTCGCCGGCGACTGCGGGCTGCCGGTGTTCCTGTACGCGCTGAGCGGAGGCGGCCGCAGGCCCGCGTTCTTCAGAAGAGGAGGCCTGGAGGAGCTCGCGCGGCGCATGGCCGCGGGCGAGCTCTGGCCCGACCTGGAAGCCGGCCCGCTCGACCCGCGCAAGGGCGCGGTGCTCGTCGGCGCCCGCGCACCGCTCGTCGCGTACAACGTCGACCTCGAGACCGGCGACGTCGCGGTCGCCGACGCGGTGGCGCGGGCGGTCCGCGAATCCGGAGGCGGGATGCGGGGCGTGCAGGCGATCGGCCTCCGGCTGCCGCAGGCCGGTCGCATCCAGGTGAGCATGAACGTCCTCGACCTCGACGCGTCTCCGCTGCACGAGGTCGTCGAGCGCGTCACGCGCGAGGCACGCGCACGCGGGGTCGGGGTGGCCGGCGGCGAGCTCGTCGGCCTCGTTCCCGCCCAGGTGCTCGAAGCGGCGGGAGAGTGCCGGCGTCGCCGTGCCGGGAGTCGACGAGTCGCGCGTCCTCGAGCGCCTTCTCGAACGCGCCTCGCTCTAGACTCGACTCGTGCCGAGCCCGCTCGTCCTGACGGGTGACGACCTCACCGTCGCCGACGTGTGGGAGGTCGCCGTGCACGGCGACGAGGTCTCGCTGGCGGAGTCCGCGAAGGAGCGAATGGCCGCCTCGCGCGAGCTGCTCGAGTCGATCAAGGGCGAGCACACCTACGGGGTCAACACCGGCTTCGGCCGCTTCGTCTCCGCGCATGTCCCCGAGGAGCTCGCGGAGGAGCTCCAACTCCGGCTTCTGCGCAGCCACGCCTGCGGTGTCGGCGAGCCGTACCCGGACGACGTCGTGCGGGCGGCGATGCTCCTCCGCGCGAACGCGATCGCCAAGGGGTTCTCCGGCGCGCGCGTGGTGACGGTCGAGCTCCTGATCGCCTGCCTGAACCGCGGCGTGCTCCCGGTCGTGCCCGCACGGGGCTCGGTCGGCGCCAGCGGCGATCTCGCGCCGCTCGCGCATCTCGCGCTCCCCCTCGTCGGAGAGGGCGAGGCGGTCGTCGACGGCGAGCGGCTCGACGGCGCGTCCGCGCTCCGCAAGGTCGGGCTCGAGCCGATCCGCCTCGCGAGCAAGGAGGGCCTCTCGCTCGTCAACGGCACGCAGTTCATGGCCGCGATGGCGGCGCTCGGGCTCGAGCGCGCGCGGCGCCTGGCGCGGTCCGCCGACATCGCGTGCTCGCTCACGCTCGAGGCGCTGCAGGGCTCGAAGTCGAGCTTCGCGCCCGCCGTCCATCGCTCCCGTCCGCTGAAGGGCCAGGGCGACTCCGCTGCGAACGTCCTGCGTCCTGCTCGAGGACTCGGCCGTCACCGAGTCGCACCGCTGGTGCGACAAGATCCAGGACGCCTACGCGCTTCGCTGCGCCCCTCAGGTGCACGGCGCGTGCCGCGACCTCCTCGACTACGTGGACGCGACCGTGTCGATCGAGCTCAACGCCGCGACCGACAACCCGCTCGTGCTCGTCGACGAGGGTGAGATCGTGTCGGCGGGGAACTTCCACGGCCAGCCGCTCGCGTTCGGGCTCGACGTGCTCGCGATGGCGGTCGCCGAGCTTGCGAGCATCTCCGAGCGCCGCACCGAGCGCCTCGTGAACCCCAGCCTGTCGGAGGGCCTCCCGCCCTTCCTCGTCGAAGAGGGCGGGCTCAACTCCGGGTTCATGATCCCGCAGTACGTGGCCGCCGCGCTCGTGTCCGAGAACAAGGTGCTGGCGCATCCGGCGAGTGTCGACACGATCCCGACGAGCGCGGGGCAGGAGGACCACGTGTCGATGGGAAACACGGCCGGGCTCAAGGCGCTCCGCGTGCTCGACAACGCCGAGCGGACCCTCGCCATCGAGCTGCTCGCCGGGACTCAGGCGGTCGAGTTCCTCGCGCCGTTGCGGCCGGGGCGCGGCGCCGGCGCCGCGCACGACTTCGTGCGCACGCTGTCCGAGCGGCTGACCGAGGACCGGTCGCTGAGCGCCGACATCGAGCGGGTCGCGGAGGCGATCCGGGAGGGCGCCGTGGTCGCGGCGGTAGAGCGCGAGGTCGGAGCGCTGGCGTGAGCGGAGTGACGACGTTCGACGAGACGGTCGAGGCGCTGTGCGGCGACCTGACGCGCATCCGCGCTCCGCGAGGGACCTCGCTCAACGCTCGCTCGTGGCAGACGGAGGCTCCGCTCCGCATGCTCCTGAACAACCTCGACCCGGAGGTCGCGGAGCACCCGGAGCGGCTCGTCGTATACGGCGGCACGGGCCGGGCGGCGCGGAGTCACGAGGCGCTGAAGGCGATCGTCGCCACGCTGCTCCGGCTCGGCGGCGACGAGACGCTGCTCGTGCAGAGCGGCAAGCCCGTCGGGGTCTTCCGGACGCACGAGTGGGCGCCGCGGGTGCTCATCGCGAATGCCCTGCTCGTGCCACGCTGGGCGTCGTGGGACGAGTTCCGGCGTCTCGAGGCCGCTGGGCTCACGATGTTCGGGCAAATGACCGCCGGGAGCTGGATCTACATCGGCACGCAGGGGATCCTCCAGGGCACGTACCAGACCTTCGCGGCCGCCGGCGAGAAGCACTTCGGGAGCCCCGATCTCAGCGGACGGACGATCCTGACCGCAGGGCTCGGCGGGATGGGAGGAGCGCAGCCGCTCGCCGCGACGATGGCCGGTGCCGCGATCCTCTGCGTCGAGGTCGACCCGTCGCGCATCGAGCGCCGGCTCGAGACGCGTTACGTCGACGAGGCCGTGGGCTCGCTCGACGAGGCGCTCACGCGGGTGCGCGGTGCTGCCGCGGAGGGCAGGCCATTGTCGGTGGCGTTGCTCGGAAACGCAGCCGAGGTCGTGCCGGAGCTCGTTCGCCGCGGCGAGCGGTTCGACCTCGTCACCGACCAGACGGCGGCGCACGACCCGCTCACCGGCTACGTCCCGCGCGGGCTCGACGTCGAGCAGGCATCGGAGCTTCGGGAGCGCGACCCGGAGGAGTACCTACGGAGGGCGCGTGAGTCGATCGCCGCGCACGTGGAGGCACTGCTCGAGCTCGACCGGGCGGGCTGCCACGTCTTCGACTACGGGAACAACCTGCGAGGCGAGGCGCAGGAGGCAGGCGTCGAGGATGCGTTCTCGTACCCCGGCTTCGTCCCGGCGTATGTCCGGCCGCTCTTCGGACGCGGGATCGGGCCGTTCCGGTGGGCGGCTCTCTCGGGCGATCCCGCGGACATTGCCGCCATCGACGCGGAGCTCGCGCGGCTCTTCCCGGACGACGTGCTGCTCCGTCGCTGGCTCGAGCTGGCGCCCGGGCGGGTCGCATTCCAGGGGCTGCCTGCGCGGATCTGCTGGCTCGGATACGGCGACCGGGCGCGCGCCGGCCTTGCGATCAACGAGCTCGTCCGCTCGGGCGCGGTCACGGCCCCGGTCGTCATCGGCCGCGACCACCTCGACTCGGGCTCGGTCGCGTCTCCGTATCGCGAGACGGAGTCGATGCGCGACGGCTCGGACGCGATCGCCGACTGGCCGATCCTGAACGCGCTCGTCAACGTCGCCGCCGGCGCGACCTGGGTCAGCGTCCACCACGGGGGCGGCGTGGGGATCGGCAACTCGATCCACGCGGGCATGGTCGTCGTCGCGGACGGCACCGACGCGGCTGCGGAGCGACTCGAGCGCGTGCTCACGACCGACCCCGGGACCGGCGTCATGCGCCATGCCGACGCGGGCTACGCCGAGGCGCTCGAGACAGCGAGGGCGCACGAGCTCGACCTGCCGTCGGTACCGCGGCAGAGCGACGCCGAGTGACCTCCCGACTACTGGTCCGCGACCTCGCGCAGGTCGCCTCTCCGGCCGGCAGCGCCGCGCCCCTTCGTGGCGAGGCGCTCGGGCTCCTCGACGTGATCGAGGGCGCCTACGTCCTCTGCGAGGACGGACGCGTCGTCGCGGTCGGCGAGATGCGCGAGCTGGGAGCGCTCGCCGGCGACGTCGAGGAGATCGACGGGCGCGGGTTGTCCGCGATCCCGGGACTCGTCGACTGCCACACGCACGCGTGCTTCGCCGGCGACCGCGTCGAGGAGTTCGCACTGCGAGCCGCGGGCGCGAGCTACGAGGAGCTCCATGCAGCAGGAGGCGGGATCCTCTCGACCGTCCGTGCGACCCGCGCGGCCGGAGAGGAGGGCCTGGCCGCGGCTCTCGACCGGCACGTGGGCTGGATGCTCGCGGCCGGCACGACGACGTTCGAGGCGAAGTCGGGCTACGGGCTCGATCGGGACACCGAGCTCGCCCAGCTCCGCGTGGTCCGCGCGGCCGGAGGCGTTCCCACGTGGCTCGGCGCGCACACCGTCCCGCCCGAGTTCGAGGCCGAGGGTGCGGCCGCGTACGTCGACTTCCTCGTCGAGGATGTGCTTCCGGAGGCAGCGCGCATCGCCGAGGCCGCGGACGTCTTCCTCGAGCGCGGCTCGTTCGGCGTCGACGAGGCCCGGACGCTATCTGAGCGCGTGCGCCGACGCACGGCCTCGCGCTGCGCCTGCACGGCGACCAGTTCACCGAGTCGGGTGCGATCCCGCTCGCGATCGAGCTCGGCGCGCGGTCGGTGGACCATCTCGAGAGCACCGGCGCCGCAGGGATCGCTGCCCTCGCCGCGAGCGACGTCGTCGGGGTGCTCCTCCCGGCGAGCGCGCTCTTCCTCGGTCGCCCGATGCCTCCGGCCCGGGCCCTCGTCGACGTGGACGCCGCGGTCGCGCTCGCGACGGACTTCAACCCGGGCAGCGCCTTCTGCGAGAGCCTCCCGCTCGTCTGCTCGCTGGCCTGCACGCAACTCGGCCTCTCTCCGGCCGAGGCGCTGTCCGCGTGCACCGTGAACGCCGCGCACGTGCTCGCCCGTGCAGACCGGAAGGGCCGGCTCGCACCGGGCTACGACGCGGATCTCGTCCTCGTCGCGGCGGAGGACTGGCGCCATCTCGCGTACCACCTCGGCGGCCCCGTGGTCCACACGGTCGTGCAGGCCGGGCGGATCGCCTGGAGCCGCGCGGCATAATCGACGCGATGCCGACCCGCAAGCAACGCCGCCGCCGCGCCAAGGAGCACCGCCACGACTACGTCTGGGAGGACGAGGAGGGCAACGTCGTCGACCCGGAGGAGACCCGCGGCCAGGGCGAATCGCGGTCGCAGCGGTCCGCGGCGCGCTCCGGGCGCGAGCCGCAGGCGCCCTCGTGGCCTCGCACGCTGAAGCGCGGGGCGGTGTTCGCGCCGGTCATGTTCGTCGTGGTCATGCTGCTCTCGAGCGATCGCACGCTGACCGACCAGATCATCCAGACCGCGCTCATCGTCGCCATCTTCATCCCGTTCAGCTACTTCCTCGACGGGCTGATGTGGCGGTCGTACAAGCGGCGCATGGAGCGGCGCGGGGCGGACGGCGGCAGCGGGAGCTGACGTGCCGCTCCGGGTAGAGCAGGTCCCGCTCGGTCCGATCGGGACGAACACCTATGTCGTGCGCGCGGACGTCTCGGCGCAGGACGCCGTCGTGGTCGACCCGAGCGGCGACGCAGCGGAGCTGCGCCTCCTGCTCGCGCGGCTGGGTGCGAGCTGCACCGCGATCCTCGTCACGCACGGCCACTGGGATCACCTCGTCGGCGTCGCCGACCTCGCGACGGGAACGGACGCGCCCGTGTACATGGCCGAGGGCGAGCGCGACCTCCTCGAGGAGCCGGGCCGCTTCAGCCCGCCCGAGCTCGGGCTGCGTCCGCACACGCCCGACGTCCTGCTCCGCGGCGGAGAGACGCTCGAGCTCGCGGGCGTCACGCTTCGACGTGCTCTCGGTGCCCGGTCACTCGCCGGCGCATCTCGCCTACCACGCGGACGGGCACCTCTTCTCGGGCGACGTCCTCTTCGCGGGCTCGGTCGGCCGGACCGACCTGCCCGGGGCGGACTGGGAGACGCTGCTCGACTCGATCCGCACCCTCGTCGACACGCTTCCGCCGGAGACGGTCGTCCACCCCGGCCACGGGCCGGAGACGACGCTCGGCGACGAGCTGGCGCGGAACCCGTTCCTCGCCGATCTCCGCGCGGAGCGCACAGCGTGAGCGATGCGACGCGGATCGAGCGGCCGCGAGGAACGCACGACGTCGTCCCCGCCGAGCAGCCGCTCTGGCGCCACGCGATCGGCGAGGCGGAACGTCTGGCCGCCCTCTACGGCTACCGGCCGATCGCGACACCCGTGTTCGAGGACACGGCGCTCTTCGAGCGCACGTCCGGTGCGGGCTCCGACGTCGTCCAGAAGGAGATGTACGCGTTCGAGGACCGCGGAGGCCGGTCGCTCACGCTGCGACCCGAGGCCACGGCGCCGATCTGCCGGGCGTACGTCGAGCATGGGATGCATCGCGAGCCGCAGCCGGTGAAGCTGTACACGGTCGGGCCCTTCTACCGCTACGCGGCCCCGCAGCGCGGACGCTATCGGGAGCACTGGCAGCTCTCGGTCGAGGCGATCGGCACGGACGACCCGTCGATCGACGCCGAGTTGATCCAGCTCTACGACACGCTGCTCGCGCGCCTCGGCGTCACCGACTACTCGCTCGCCGTGAACTCGATCGGCTGCCGCGAGTGCCGGCCCGCCTACCTCGAGCAGCTTCGGGCGTGGCTGGCCGAGAACGCCAGCCGCCTCGACGAGCAGACGCGCGAGAAGGCGGCGACGAGCCCGCTTCGGATGTTCGACAACTTCGAGGCGAAGCCGCCGGCGACGCAGGAAGCGCTGCGCGAGGCGCCGACGATCGGGGAGTCGCTCTGCGAAGCCTGCCGCGCGCACTTCGCGGCGGTGCGCCGCGATCTCGACGCGTACGGCATGGAGTACACGGTGGTGCCCACGCTCGTACGCGGGCTCGACTACTACACGCGCACGACCTGGGAGTTCCTGGGCGCCGGGGAGGGAGCGCAGAGCTCGCTCTCGGGCGGCGGCCGCTACGACGGGCTCGTGGAGGAGATCGGCGGGCCGCCGACTCCGGGAGTCGGCTTCGGCGCCGGGATCGAGCGGCTGATCCTGGCCCTCGAGGAGGCCGGAGTGACCGCTCCGCCCGCGGCCGTCGACGTCTTCTTCGCCCTCGACGACGGCGCGCCGCGCGAGCAGGTCGCAGTCTGGCTGCAGGAGCTCCGCCGGCGCGGGATCGCGAGCGACACCGACTACGCGGGGCGCTCCCTGAAGGGGCAGCTCACGCACTCGGCGCGGCTCGGTGCCGCGACGACGGTCGTCGTGCGGGGCGACGGCGCAACCGTCCGGCGCGCCGGGCAGAACGACGTCGACGTGTCGCACGACGACCTGCCCGCGAGCGTGCTCTCGTGAGCTGGAGAGACATGTACTGCGGGGATCCGCGCGCCGAGCACGTCGGGCGGCACGCTCACGCTCGCAGGCTGGGTCGACACACGGCGCGATCACGGCGGTCTCGTGTTCGTGGACCTGCGCGATCACACCGGCCTGATGCAGCTCGTGATCAACCCCGAGCGCTCGGCGGCCGCTGCGGCGCTCGCGCACGAGATCCGAAACGAGTTCGTTCTCCGAGCGACCGGCGAGGTCGTGGCCAGGTCTCCCGAGACGGTGAACCCGAAGATGGACACGGGCGAGGTCGAGCTCCACGTCGACGAGCTCGAGATCGTCTCGCGCTCGACGCCGCTCCCGTTCCAGCTCGACGAGGAGAACGTGGACGAGCTCCTGCGCCTCCGCTATCGCTGGCTCGATCTCCGTACGCAGCGGATGCAGCGGAACCTGAGGCTGTCCGGAACGGTCGTCTCGGCCATCCGCAGACGCATGGAGGAGCTCGGCTTCGTCGACTACTGGACGCCGAACATGACGCGCGCGACGCCCGAGGGCGCCCGCGACTTCCTCGTTCCCGTGCGGCTCCAGCCGGGGACGTTCTTCGCGCTGCCTCAGTCGCCGCAGCTCTTCAAGCAGCTGTTCATGATCGCCGGCTTCGACCGCTACTACCAGTTCGCCACCTGCTTCCGGGACGAGGACCTGCGCGCGGATCGGCAGTTCGAGTTCCGCCAGCTCGATGTCGAGATGGCCTTCGCGGAGCGGGAGGACGTCCTCGGCGTGCTCGAGGAGGCGGTTCGGGCGGCGTTCGAGGCGCTCGGCCGCGAGCCACCTCCGGCGCCGTTCCCGCGGCTCTCCTGGGCCGAGGTCATGGCGCGGTTCGGCTCCGACAAGCCCGACCTGCGCTTCGGGCTCGAGATCCAGGACGCGACGGAGCTCACGCGCGGCTCCGAGTTCGGCGTGTTCGCGAATGCGCCGAGCGTGCGCTACCTCGTCGCGCCGAAGGCGTTCTCGCGCGCCGAGCTCGCGCGGCTCGAGGAGCTCGCGAAGGAGTGGGGGGCGAAGGGCCTCGCGTACCTCGTCTTCGACGAGGCGGGCGAGGTGCGCTCGCCGATCGCGAAGTTCCTGTCCGAAGGCGAGCTGGACGCACTGCGCGCCGAGCCGGGGTCGACCGTGTTGTTCGGGGCCGGCGATCCGGGCGCCGTCGCGCGCGTGCTCGGACTCCTGCGTCTCCATCTCGGGCAAGGAACTCGGCGCTCGTCGACGAGAGCCGCGACGAGTTCCTGTGGGTGATCGACTTCCCGCTCTTCGAGCGCGACGAGGAGACGGGCGAGCGGACGTTCAGCCATCACCCGTTCACCGGGATCGCGGAGGGTCACGAGGAGCTGATCGAGAGCGACCCCGACGCGGCGCTCAGCCAGGCGTACGACCTCGTGTGGAACGGCTGGGAGCTCGGGTCGGGCTCGATCCGGATCCACCGCCAGGACGTGCAGCAGCGGGTGTTCCGCGCGCTCGGCCTGGGCGAGGAGGAGGCGAAGGAGAAGTTCGGGTTCCTGCTCGACGCGCTGCAGATGGGCGCGCCGCCGCACGGCGGGTTCGCGCTCGGCCTCGACCGCTTCGTGGCGCTGCTCGCGGGCGAGCCGAACATCCGCGAGGTGATCGCGTTCCCGAAGGTCTCGAGCGGCTCGGACCCGCTCACGGGCGCGCCGGCGCCGGTGCCGGCAGCCCAGCTCGAGGAGCTCGGGATTCAGGTCCTGGTCGAGCCTGACTGAAGGACGAGCCGCTTCGACCCCGCGATCGCCCGGCCGCTCCCTGAGTCACACTAGGCGTCGTGACGAACACGTTCCCGCAGCGGCTCGTTCTGCTGGGGGCGGTCGCCCTGCTGGGCGCCGCGCTCGCGCTCGCCGCCGTGGAGCGGCTGTCCGACGACTCGCGCGCGGGCCTGACGAGTGCGGTGGCGCCGTCGGGCTGGAACGTCGCATTCGCGGGCTCCCGGGGGCCGACCGGCGACGCACAGCGGACGACCTGCGGCCAGGTGCTCGCGCCGGAGTCGCTCGGGATCACGCACCCCGTCCTCCCGTGCGGCGCGAAGCTCGTGCTCAGGCGAGGGGACACGCAGGTGCTGTCCGAGGTGATCGACAACACGCTCGTCGAGAGCGGTCGTCAGCTCGAGCTGACGGAAGCGCTCGCGGACGAGCTCGGGCTGGAGGCGACCGCCGAGATCGAGTGGCGCTTCGCCACGGAAGCGGCCACCGAGTAGGATCAGAGAGCTCGACCCTGTACGTGGCCTCGGCCCTATACGTGAACCAACAGACACGTGAAGGGAGCCGGAGTCGGGGATAGGCGTTGCCGACGCCCTGCACGGCACCCACCTGGCGAAGCCAGGTTCTCGGGTGGTCGGGGCATCACCGGCAGGGTGGAGCACTTAATTCGCGGACGTCTTGGTCTAGCCTGAGCGCGTGGCCAGGATCGACGTCCTCGGAGATGCGACTCGCGCGGGCGAGTGGCGCGCGGTCCGGCTCGCGGTCGAAGGCGACCGCATCGTCGAGGCGGACGGCGACGGGCTCGAGCGGCCGCTCGCCGGGCTGACGCTGCTCGAGGCTGCCGCGACCGGCGGCGAACCGCTCGCCGTGGAGGCGCTCGCCGCAGCGCTCGGCCAGGTGTTCACCGCCGAGCCCGCGCCCGGTCGGGTCGCGGTCGCGATGAGCGGAGGCGTGGACAGCGCGGTCACGCTCCTGCGCGCGAAGCCGAACGCCGTGGGCGTGACGCTTCGCCTCTGGCAGGACCCGCAGGGGCCTTCCGCCGAGAGAGCGTGCTGCTCTGCCGAGTCCGTGGCCGCCGCGCGGGCGGCGTGTCACGCGCTCGCGCTGCCGCACGTCACGCTCGATCTCCGTGAGGAGTTCCGCGAGGCCGTCGTCGATCCGTTCGCGGCCGGCTACGCGGCCGGCGCGACTCCGAACCCCTGCACGCGTTGCAACGGCGTCTTCCGCTTCGACGCGCTTCTCGCCTTCGCGGAGCGCGCGGGCGCCGAGGCACTCTGGACCGGGCACTACGCGCGCATCGTCGACCGAGACGGAACGCTCCTCGTCGGCGCGCGGGGCGGACCCGGAGAAGGACCAGTCGTACATGCTCTCGACGCTCGATCCAGCGCTCCTCCGACGGATCCGCTTCCCGCTCGGCGACCAGACCAAGGACGAGACGCGCGCCGAGGCGGAGCGGGCGGGCCTCGCCGCCGCCAGGCGACGCGAGAGCCAGGAGGCGTGCTTCCTCGCGGGCGGCGACTACCGCAGCTTTCTCGAGCGGCAGGGGCTGGCGCGCAGAGAGGGCGAGATCGTCGACGAGGAGGGCCGCGTGGTGGGCCGGCACGACGGCTACTGGCGTTTCACGCGCGGGCAGCGGCGCGGGCTCGGCGTGGTCTCGCGAGCGGCCTCTGTACGTCGTCGGGACGGATCGCGCGAGCAACGTCGTCGTCGTCGGGCCGGAGCAGGCGCTCGAGACGAGGCGGGTCGAAGCCGAGGGACGGCTCTACGCGCCAGTCGAGCGGGCGAGCGCGAAGCTTCGCTATCGCTCGGCGCCCGTGCCGGCACGCGTCCGCGCGTCGAACGGCGGGTTCGCGCTCGACCTCGAGGAGCCTGCGCACGCCGTCGCCACCGGGCAGGTGGCGGCCCTGTACGACGGAGATGCGGTCGTCGGCGCAGGGATCGTCACCCACGTCGCGTAGATCTGGACGTGCGAGACGGAGCGGTGATGACCTCCCGCGGGCGATCCCCCGAAATCGCCCCCAACGGCCCCCAGGGGATCCCCGAGATCCCTGCGGTCAGCGTATCGAGGATCGGCGCACGGATGGCTCACGGGTCCGCGCCGACTTCGTCAACTCTTCCCTGGAGACGTCCACCTGCGCGCCGGATCCGGCCTCTCGACCGGCGAGAGCGTGGCAGCGACCATCTAGGATCACGCCGATGACGTTCCTCGCCTCCACATCCGGCGACGTCCTCAACTACGCGCTCGCCGTGTTCTTCGTCGCCGCCGGGCTCGGCTTCGCCTACATGCTCGTCCGGCTCGGCGGTACGTTCCAACGGCTCTCGTCGCTCATCCAGGGAACCGAACGCGACTTCCTGCCCGTGGTGCAGAAGGCGGGCGGCACCGTCGACCGCGTCAACGACCAGCTCGACAAGCTCGACGTCGTGACCGACAGCGCCGTGTCCATGGCGGACAGCGCGGACACCGCCGTCCGGGCCGTCTCCACGGCGATCACGACGCCCGTGAAGAAGGTCACCGGCCTCGCGGCCGCGATCTCGCACGGCGCGTCCGCGCTTCAAGTCGAGACGAGACGTCGGCGATGCGGTGCACGTCGCGAAGGAAGCAGCCGAGCGGCGCGAGGCAGAGCTCGACGAGGAGCTGCGCGCGGCTCGCGCGCCGCGACCGGACGAGACTCCTCCGGCCGCGTAACGGCGCGGGCGCGCACAACCCCGCTCGTAGAATCCGGACATGCGGACGACGGCCGAGCTGCGTGAGGGCTTCCTCTCCTTCTTCGAGGAGAAGGGGCATCTGCGCGTGCCGTCGGCCTCGCTCGTGCCGCGCGCGGACGATCGCTCGACGCTCCTGACGACGGCCGGGATGCAGCCGCAGATGCCGTATTTCCTGGGACTGGAGCAGCCGCCCGCGCCGCTCGTGGTCGCCGCGCAGAAGTGCTTCCGGACGCCCGACATCGACGAGGTCGGCAACGAGCGCTCGCTCACGTTCTTCGAGATGCTCGGCAACTTCTCGTTCGGGCAGTACTTCAAGGAGGGGGCGATCGAGCTCGCCACCGAGTTCGTGCAGGAACGCATGCGGCTCGACTGGGACCGCGTCTGGGCGACCGTACACGCGGGCGATCCGCAGTTCGGGCTCGGGCCGGACGAGGTCGCGATCGAGCTCTGGAAGAAGATCGGGATGCCCGCCGAGCGGATCGTCCCGCTCCCGACCGAGGAGAACTTCTGGTCGGTCGGCGGCCCGGGGCCGTGCGGGCCGGACTCCGAGCTCTACTACGACCGCGGCGAGAAGTACGGCTGCGGTGAGCCCGACTGCGCGATCGGCTGCGCCCGCTGCGAGCGCTACCTCGAGTTCTGGAACCTCGTGTTCATGGAGTACGAGCAGCACGCCGACGGCACGCTGACCCCGCTCCCCGCGCAGAACATCGACACCGGGCTCGGCCTCGAGCGCGGGGCGGCCATCCTCCAGGACGTGCCCTCGGTGTACGAGACCGACGGCTACCAGGAGATCATGGGCTGGATCGCGGGGCAGTCGGGCGTCGCGTACGGCGACTCGCCGGAGGCCACGCGCGCGCACCGGATCCTCGCCGACCACAGCCGGGCGATGACGTTCCTCGTCGGCGGACGGCGTGACGCCGTCGAACGAGGGTCGCGGCTACGTCCTCCGGCGCATCGTCCGGCGCGCGGTGCAGCAAGGCCGGCGCATCGGTCTCGAGGACGTCCACCGCCTGTCGACCGTCGTCGCGGATCAGATGGCGGAGGCCTATCCCGAGCTCCAGGAGCGCGCGGCCGAGATCGAGCGCACCGTGCGCGTCGAAGAGGAGAAGTTCCGCGAGACGATCGAGCGAGGCCTCAGGCTCTTCGAGGAGCTCGCGGGCAAGGACGCGATCTCCGGGGAAGAGGCGTTCACGCTCGCGGCGACCTACGGCTTCCCGCTCGAGCTGACCGTCGAGCTCGCGGAGGAGCGCGGCCAGGCCGTCGACGTCGACGGCTACCAACGGGAGATGGAGCGGCATCGCGAGGTTTCGCGCGTGCCGGGCGGTGGGGAGCTCGACCGCGCGCTCCAGTTCTCCCGCGAGTCCGGGTTCCGGACCGAGTTCGTCGGCGACCGCAAGACCGACGTCCTCACGCAGATCGGCGCGCTCGAGGAGCTCGAGGACGGGCTCTTCCTCGCGAAGCTGCGCGAGTCGCCGTTCTACCCGGCGGGCGGCGGGCAGGTGACCGATCAGGGCTACGTCGAGCTCGACGACGGGTCCGGGACGCGCGCCGAGCTCGTGGAGGCGTATCGGTTCGACGACGACCAGGTGCTGCTGCTCCGCGGGACCGGCTTCGCGCCGGGCGATCGCGTCCGTGCGGTCGTGCCCTGGAACGTCCGCTTCCCGACGATGGCGAACCACACCGGGACGCACCTCCTGCATCAGGCGCTCCGCGACGTGCTCGGCGACCACGTCCGCCAGGCGGGCTCGGCCGTCCGGCCCGACAAGCTCCGGTTCGACTTCTCGCACGGAGAGGCCCTCACCGCCGCCGAGCGCGAGGAGATCGAGCGACGCGTGAACGAGAAGATCTTCGAGGCGCTGCCCGTCCACGTCTTCGAGACGCCGATCGACGAGGCGCGCAAGCTCGGGGCGACGATGCTGTTCGGGGAGAAGTACGGCGACGTCGTCCGGGTGGTCGAGATTCCCGGCTACTCGCTCGAGCTCTGCGGCGGGACGCACGTGTCCACGACCGCGGAGATCGGCGCGTTCGCGATCCTCTCCGAGGGCTCGGTCGGCGCAGGCGCACGGCGGATCGAGGCGGTCACGTCGGGTGACGCGTGGGCGTATCTCGACGAGCGCTCGCGCGAGCTCGACGCGCTGCGCGCCGAGCTCGTCGAGCTGCGCAAGGAGGCGAAGAAGCGACCCGCGGCGGCTGTCGCGGTCGAGGAGCCGGACGCCGAGGTCCGGCTCGAGAACGGCGTGCACGTGATCGTGCAGACCGTCGACGGCCTCGGCTCCGACGAGCTGCTCGATCTCTCGGATCGCTTCAAGCAGCGCCATGCGCCCGCGGCCGTCGTGCTCGGATCACGCGAGAACGGCACGGTCCACCTCGTCGCGAACTTCGATGCCGCCGTCGCCGAGAAGGTGAGCGCGTCGGACGTCGTGCGCGGGGCCGCGGCGATCGTGGGCGGAGGTGGGGGCGGGCGGCCGACGATGGCGCGCGCCGGAGGAAAGGATCCCGAGAAGCTGCCCGACGCTCTGGCCGAGGCGGAACGCCTGATCCTCGCTGCATTGTGAAGGTGCTCGCTCTCGACTACGGCGCCGCGCGCACCGGCGTCGCCGTCTCGGACGCCACCGGGACGATCGCCAGGCCGCTGGGCGTCGTCGCGCGGGCGGCGACTCCGGCCGGCCTCGACCGAATCAAGGAGATCGTTCGGGAAGAAGGCGTGGAGCGGATCGTCGTCGGGATGCCGCTGACGCTGCGCGGAGAGCACGGGCGCCAGGCGACCGAGACCGAGCAGTTCGTGCGCGCGCTGCGCGAGGCGGTCTCGGAGCCGGTCGAGACGTTCGACGAGCGCTTCACGACCGCGCTCGCGGTAGAAGGTGGGGGAGCCGCGCCCGAGGACGCGCGCGCGGCGGCGCACCTGCTCGCCGGCTACCTCACGCGAATCGAAGCGGAGACGCCATGAGCGAATACACGCGCCATCGTCCGGGCAAGGGCCGGGTCCTCGTGCGGCGGACGTTCGCCGTGCTCGCGATCGCCGGCATCCTCGCCGGCGGCGCCTGGGCAGGCGTCACGCTCGTTCGCGGCGACGATCCGCCGCCGCCACCGCCGACGCCGCCGCCCCTCGCGCAGCTCCGGATCATCTTTCCGGAAGGGTTCACGCGCCGCGAGATGGCGCAGCGCGTCGGCGCGGTACGCGAGATCGCGATCGAGGAGCGGAACGTGACGCCGCGGCTGACGAGCGCCGGATACCTCGCCGCGAGCGCCCGCGCGAAGCCGCCGGCTGAGTTCCGCAAGGACTGGGCGGGCAAGTCGCTCGAGGGGTTCCTCTTCCCCGCGACGTACGAGTTCACGAAGCTCACGTCGTCGGAGCGGCTCGTCCGCGACCAGCTCGAGTTCTTCCGCGAGCAGTGGCGGTCGGTCGACCTGCGCTACGCGAGATCGAAGAACCTGACGCCGTACGACGTGCTGATCATCGCGTCGATGATCGAGAAGGAGACGGTCGCGCCCGAGGAGCGCCGGCTCGTGTCGGCGGTGATCTACAACCGGCTGCGGGACGGGATGGTGCTCGGGATCGACGCCACGCTCCGGTACGGGCTGAACGTGCCCGGGACCGAGCCGCTCAGGGTGTCGCACATCGAGTCCGACAACCCGTACAACACGCGGAGGCGCGCCGGTCTGCCGCCGACGCCCATCTCGAACCCCGGGCTCGCGTCGATCCGCGCGGCGGCGAACCCGGCTCGGGTCGATCACCTGTACTTCGTCCGCAAGCCGGACAAGGTGCATCACTTCTTCACGGCGAGCGAGGCCGAGTTCGAGGCGAAGAAGTGCGAGTACGGGTTCGGGTGCTAGCCGGCGGCGCGTAGGTCGCGCGCCGGCACTCCGACACGAGGGGACTCGCGCCGGCGTCTTCGCCAGGCGACCGCGTGCCCTTTCGTCACGAACTCGGCACCCACGCGTTCGACTTTCCTCGATACGTTGATCTCAGGGACACGGGAGTGCCCCTGGGGGAGGTTGGAGCCGTCTGCGACGAGCGCGCGGTGAGGCTCGGGGGCCGCGCCGCAGGGGATACTGGCCCGCGTGCGCGAGATCAGCGGAACGACGAAGCTCGTCGGCATCCTCGGCTGGCCGGTCGAGCACTCGCTCTCGCCGCGGATGCAGAACGCCGCCTTCGAAGCGCTCGGGCTCGACTGGGCGTACGTCCCGCTGCCGACGCCGCCCGAGCGGCTCGAGGAGGCGGTCCGCGGCCTCGCCGCGCTCGGCTTCGTCGGCGCCAACGTGACCTCCCCGCACAAGCACGCGGTCGCGGCGCTCTGTAACACCGAAGCGCCGTCGGTCAACACGCTCGTGATCCGGGACGGCGCGGTCGAGGGCTGGACGACGGACGCGGCGATCCTGGCCGGCCTGCCCGCGCAGAGCCCAGTCGTCATCGGCGACGGCGGCGCGGCGACGGCCTTCCTCCAGGCGCTCCCCACCGCGCGCCGGTTCTCGCGCCGAGCGACCTGGCCGCCCGACGCGAGCGGCGCCGACCTCGTCGTCAACGCGACGTCGGTCCGCGACGAGGTCCTCGTGGAGCTCGGGCCTGGGCAGACGCTCGTCGACCTCCCGTATCCGGACACCGCGACCGCCGAAGCCGCCCGCGCCGCGGGCGCGACCGTCGTCTCGGGCCTCGAGGTGCTCCTTGCCCAGGGCGCGGCGTCGTTCGAGCTCTGGACCGGGAAGCCCGCCCCCATCGACGCGATGCGCCGGGCCTTAGGGTTCACCGCGTGACGCTCGGGCTCGCGACCGCAGGAGAGTCCCACGGGCCTGCGCTCGTGGCGATCCTGACCGGGCTCCCCGCAGGGCTCGAGCTCGACCGGACGGCGATCGAGCGCGACCTCGCCCGGCGCCGCGAGGGCTACGGCCGCAGCCCGCGCCAGCAGCTCGAGCACGACGAGGTCGAGGTGCTCGCCGGCCTCCGTCACGGCGCAACGCTCGGCACGCCGCTCGCCTTCGTCATCCGCAACCGCGACCACGCGAACTGGGAGTGGGGGATGAGCCCCTGGCCGCCCGACGGCGAGCCCTTGGGCAAGGGAACGTCCGCGGTCACGCTGCCCCGCCCCGGCCACGCCGACCTCGCCGGCGCGCTCAAGTTCGGCCACGACGACGTTCGCAACGCCCTCGAGCGCGCAAGCGCGCGACAGACCGCGGCGCACGTCGCGGCCGGTGCCGTCGCGAAGACGCTGCTTTCACATCTCGGCGTGGAGGTCGCGGGGAGCGTCCGCGAGATCGGCGGCGAGACGACCGAGGAGGGCTGGGAGCGCGCGACGGACGAGGCACGGAAGGATCGCGACACGCTCGGCGGCATCGTCGAGGTCGTCGCCCACGGCGTCCCGCCCGGTCTGGGCTCGTACGCGGCGAAGGAGGATCGCCTCGACGCTCGGCTCGCCGCGGCGCTCATGGGGATCCAGGCCGTGAAGGGCGTCGAGGTCGGCGAGGGCTTCGCGCTCGCGCGCCTCCGCGGCTCGCAGGCGCACGACGAGATCGAGCCCGACCTCACGCGCGACACGAACCGCGCGGGCGGTCTCGAAGGCGGGGTCACGAACGGCAACCCACTCGTCGTCCGCGCGGCCATGAAGCCCCTGCCGACGCTGATGCGACCGCTCCGTTCCGTGGACCTCGCGTCCGGCGAGCCCGCGGACGCGCTCGTCGAGCGAAGCGACGTGCAGGCGGTCGAGGCGCTCGCGGTCGTTGCCGAGGCGGCCGTCGCGTGGGAGCTCGCGCGCGCCGCCCGGGAGAAGTTCGGCGGCGACGCGCTCGGAGATTTCGTCGCCGCGCATCGCGCGTACGTGGAGCGAATCCGCTGGCCGCGCGAGCACTGAACGCGCTCGACCGCCACGTCGCGCTCATCGGCTTCATGGGCGCCGGGAAGTCGACGCTCGGCCCCGTCCTCGCGAAGCGCATCGGGCGTGAGTTCCAGTCCGTCGACGCGGTGATCGAGGAGCGGACGAACATGAGCGTCGCGGATCTCTTCGCGGAGCGCGGAGAGGCCGGGTTCCGCGAGCTCGAAGAGCGGATCGCCGGAGAGCTGCTCGCGCGCCGGCCGCCCGCGGTCGTCGAGCTCGGCGGCGGCGCGCTGGCCGCAGAGCCGACGAGGCAGGCGCTCGTACAGCACGCGTTCGCGCTCCTGCTCGAGACGACGCCCGAGGAGGCGTGGGGGCGCGTCGTCGCGAGCGGGCGGCCGCTCGCGCGCGATCTCGAGAGCTTCACCGCCCTGTTCAACCGGCGTCGCCCGCTGTACGACAACGCGGCCGACGGGCGGGCGAACCACCTCGACGGAGCCGTGCTCGCCGTCGCGGGAGTCCACGTCGCGCCGGGCTCGTCGGCCGGACTGCGCGAGCTGATCCCAGGGACGGGCGCGGTCGAGCTGGTCGTGGACGCGGGAGTGGATCCGCTCCACGGCGCTGCCGTGCGAGCCGGTATCGGGACCCGACTCTCGGCATCGCATGTCGTCCCGGCAGGGGAGCGCGCGAAGACGATCGCCGAGGTCGAGCAGCTGTGGTCGGCGCTTCGGCTCGACCGCACCGGCACCCTGGTCGCTCTCGGCGGCGGGTCGACGGGCGACGTGACCGGGTTCGCGGCCGCGACGTACCTGCGCGGGCTGCCGTGGGTCGCCGTCCCGTCGACGCTCGTCGGGCAGGTCGACGCCGCCGTCGGCGGGAAGACCGCGATCGACCTCCGCGACGGGAAGAACCTCGTCGGCGCGTTCCACTGGCCGGCGCGGGTCGCGATCGATTCCGACCTGCTCGCCACGCTGCCGGAGGAGGAGCTGCAGAACGGGCTGGCGGAGGTCGTGAAGACCGGGCTCCTCGCCGGTGAGGAGCTCTGGGAGCTCGAGACCGCCGAGCAGGTTCGGCGCTGCGCCGTCTTCAAGGCGTCTGTGTGCCTCCGCGACCCGTTCGATCGCGGCGAGCGCACACAGCTGAATCTCGGGCACACGTTCGCGCATGCGCTCGAGGCCGCGTCCGGCTACGCGCTGCCGCACGGGAAGGCGGTCGCGCTCGGGCTGCTCGCCGCGCTTCGGCTCTCAGGCCTCGATGGGCTCGCGGACGAGGTCGCGCACATCCTGCGCCCGCAGCGCGTGGTCGTCGACCGCGAGCGGGCGTGGCTCGCGCTCATGCGCGACAAGAAGGTCGTGGACGGAAAGGTCCGGCTCGTCCTGCTCGACGCGCCGGGGAAACCGCTGCTCGGCGCGCGGTTCGACCCGGAGACCGTCCGCTCGGCCCTCGATGCGTTGATCGAATAGGGTGGTCCGCGGATGCGGATCGTGGTCCTGAACGGCGTGAATCTCGACGTCGTGGGCCGCCGAGACCCGGAGCTCTACGGCGGCCTCGGGCTCTCGGAGCTGGAGACGCGGATCTACGAGTGGGCGCTCGAGCTCCAGTGCACGGTCCGCTGCCGTCAGACGAACCACGAGGGCGAGCTCATCGACTGGTGTCACGACGCGTTCGACTGGGCGGACGGCGTGATCATCAACCCCGGGGCGTGGAGCCACTACTCGTACGGCATCCGGGACGCGGTCGAGCTCTTCACGGTCCCGGTCGTCGAGGTGCACCTCTCGAACATCCTGGAGCGGGAGGACTGGCGGCGCGCGTCTGTGCTCGAGGACGTCGTGACCGCACGCGTCATCGGCAAGGGGCCGGACGGGTATCGCGAGGCGCTCCAGATCCTCGTCGAGAAGACGAAGTGACCCGGATCGAACGGCTGGCCGGGCTGCTCGAGGAGCCGCTGCTCGTGGCCGGGCCGCCGTACGTCGTCGGCGGGCAAGCGAACGTCCGCTATCTCACCGGACTGCAGAGCTCTAACGCCGCCGTGCTCGTCGAGCCGGACGGGACGGCGGCGCTCTACACCGACTTTCGCTACGCGGCGCGCGGCCGGGAGGTCGAGGGCGTGACGTTCGTCGAGGTCGCGCGGAACTTGCTTCCTTCGATCGGCAGGCTTCTGGCGGGACGACGAGTCCTGTTCGAGGAGGCGCACCTGCCGTACGCGGGGTACCGGGCGCTCGTCGACGCCGGTGTCGAGGCGGTCGCGACGGGCGGTCAGGTCGATTCGCTGCGCGCGGTGAAGGACGAGGAGGAGATCACGTCCATGCGCCGCGCGGGCGCGCTCTCGGACGTCGTCTTCGAGGCGCTCTCGAAGGAGCGCTTCAGCGGCCGCACCGAGCGCGAGCTCGTGTGGTGGGTCGAGCGGAGCTTCCGCGAGGCCGGGGCCGACGGCGTCTCCTTCCCGACCGTCGTCGCGGCCGGGGAGACGGCGACTTCGCCGCACGCCGAGCCCGGCGACGGGGCGATCGAGGAGGGCGTGCTCGTCGTGGTCGATGCCGGGTGCATCGTCGACGGCTACTGCTCCGACTGCACGCGAACGTTCGCCGTCGGGGAGATCTCGCCCCGGCTCCAGGAGATCTACGCGCTCTGCCTCGAGGCCCAGCTCGCCGGGCTCGCGGCGGTCGCGCCGGGAGCCCACGGCCGGGATGTGGATGCGGCAGCGCGTGACGTCATCGGCGCTGCGGGCCTCGGCGACGCGTTCGGGCATGGGCTCGGGCACGGGGTCGGCCTCCAGGTCCACGAGGAGCCCGTCCTGCGGCCAGAGTCGACGGACACGCTCGCGCCGGGGAACGTCGTGTCCGTGGAGCCCGGCATCTATCTCCCCGGCGAGGGCGGCGTACGCATCGAGGACCTCGTGCTCGTGACAGAGACAGGCGCCGAGCGGCTCACGCAGTTCACGAAGGAGCTGCTCACGGTCGCGTAAGGGTGAGGCTTGCCTCGCCCTCGTCCTACAATCGGCCCATGGCTGAGACGGTCGACACGAACCAGTTCCGCAACGGGATGCACATCGAGCACGAGGGTGGCGTGTGGCGCATCGTCGAGTTCCAGCACGTGAAGCCGGGGAAGGGCGGTGCATTCGTGCGCACGAAGCTGAAGTCGCTCGAGCGCGGTTCGGTCGTCGACAAGACCTTCCGCGCCGGCGAGAAGTTCGCCCGCGTCCACACCGAGGTGAAGAACGTGCAGTTCATGTACGACGACGGCTCCGAGGCGCACTTCATGGACGAGGCGACGTACGAGCAGTTCGGGCTCCCGCACGCCGAGGTCGCCGACGCGCTGGCCTACCTCGCGCCCTCGTCGTCGGTGCAGATGCTCGCGGTCGACGGCAAGCCGGCGGGGCTCCAGCTCCCGGCGTCGGTCGAGCTCACGGTCTCGCAGACCGAGCCTGCGGTGCGCGGCGACACGGTCACGAACGTCACCAAGCCGGCGACGCTCGAGACAGGCGCGGTCGTGCAAGTGCCGCTGTTCGTCGCCAGCGGGGAGCGGATCAAGGTCGATCCCCGCGAGGGCCGCTACATCTCGCGCGCGTAGGTCGGCCGCGAGTCGGGCTCCGTCGGCTGGGCCGGAGGTCGAACAGCGTCGAGCGCGCGGCAGACTGCGCCGGTCTCACGCCTGCGACCACCTTTGACTCACTTTCGACAGAGTCGTTCCCCACGTGTGATCGCTTGCCCGCTAGCGTGTCCTCAGGGACACGGGAGTGCCCCTGGGGGAGGTTGGGGCCGAGACGGGTGAGCGGAGAGGCTCGCTCGCGTGGCAGCGCTCACCGTGATGCGAACCCTCGATCCTCGACGTCTGCGCTGCGCGGATAGTTCGGGGCCGAGAGTTCGGTGCCGAGAGGTCGATAAGGTCCAGGCCGATGCCGAAGCTCGTCGACACGACGGTACGGCTGCTCTCCCAGGAGCCGCTCTCGGGCAAGCTCCCGACCGCCGAGATCCTGCGCATCGCGGAGATCCTCGACAAGGCGGGGTTCGCCTGCCTCGAGGTCTCCGGAGGCGGGGTCTTCGATGCCATTGTGCGCCGCCGCGTGGAGACGCCGTGGGAGCGGATCCGGGCGATCAAGGCGCGCGTCGAGACGCCGCTCGGGATCGCGCTCCGCGGCCGCTTCCTCGTCGGCTCGCAGCCGGTCAGCGGCGACATCGTCGGGCGCTTCGTGCTGTGTGCCGCGGAGAACGGCATCGAGGTCTTCCGCCTGCACGACCCGCTGAACGACGTCTCCAACCTGCGTGAGGCCGGCGCGGCGATCACGAGCGCGGGCGGCGCGTTCCACGCGGGGCTCGTGTACAGCCCAGGCCGCACCGGCGAGGGCGCCGCGCTCGTCGAACAGGCGCGGAAGCTGCCTGAGCTCGGCGCGACGCGCGTGATCGTCAACGACCCGACGGGCGCGCTCGTCCCGCACCGCGCGCAGGAGCTCGTCGAGAGGATCAAGGAGGCGAGCGAGCTCCCGGTCGGCTTCTACGTCCAGGGCGCGGCCGGGATGGGCCTCGCGTCGTCGCTCGCGGCGGTCGAGGCGGGCGCGGATCTCGTCGCGACGACGGTCTACCCGCTGGCGTTGACGCTGCATCGTGTCTCGGGCGAGTCGCTCGCCGAGTCGCTCGAGGGTCTCGGGCGCGCAGCCGGGCTGAACACGGACCAGCTGTGGGAGGCCGCGGACGTGATCGACGAGTTCATCGGGGACGAGCCGGTCTCGCCGGTCGTCCCGCGAATCGCCGTGCGTGCCGCCGAGTACGACCTGCCGACGGGGCTCGTCGCCGCGCTCGACGTCCACCTCCGCGCGCATGCGGCGGGCGACCGCCTGCTCGACGTCCTCGAGGAGGTCGGGCGCGTTCGCACCGAGGCCGGGTCGCCGCCGCTCGCCGCGCCGATCGGCCAGATCCTCGCCTCCCAGGCGCTCCTGCACGTGCTCGAGGCGCGCCGCTACGGCACGGTGATCGACGAGTTCCGCGAACTCGTCACCGGCGGCTACGGCGTGACGCCGCAGCCGGTGGATGCGACCGTCGCGCGCGCCGTCTCACTCCTCTCACCGGCGCCCGCGCACGCGGCCGAGCCGGAAACCGCCGAGGACGTGAGAGAGCGCGTCGAGGGCCTCGCGACGAGCGAGGAGGAGCTCGTGCTGATCGCGATGTTCGGCACGGAGGCCGAAGAGCTCCTGCGCACGATCCGCGCGCGCCACTCCCGCGAGGCCGTGCTCATCGCCGAGGACGAGGACGCCGAGCGCGCGGAGCGGATCCGTGAGCTCGTGAAGATCGTGCAGGAGAGCGGCGTCGGCGAGATCGAGATCGAGGACGAGGGCATGCGGGTGTCCGTGCGCCGCGCCGACGAGCCGGCGGTCGCGGGAACGGGCGTCATCACGCCCGTCGCAGAAGAGGATCTCGGCGCCGCGGCTCCCGCCGACGCGCCGGCCCGTGCGGACGGAGCCCTCCGCGTCGAGTCGCCCATGGTCGGGGTCTTCTACCGCGCGCCGAGCCCGGGAGCTCCCGCGTTCGTCGACGTCGGCGACACGGTCATGCCGAACCAGACGCTCTGCGTCCTCGAGGCGATGAAGCTCTTCAACGAGCTCAAGTCCGAGGTCGCGGGGATCGTCGTGCGGATCCACGCCGAGAACGCGCAGCCGGTCGAGTACGGGCAGCTCCTGTTCGAGATCGAGCCGG
Source organism: uncultured Actinomycetes bacterium (assembly GCA_963716605.1). GTDB lineage: Bacteria > Actinomycetota > Thermoleophilia > Gaiellales > Gaiellaceae > GMQP-bins7. The sequence goes on from CAVQTO010000003.1 coordinate 130,517, forward strand.
TCGTCGCGCCGCCGGCGGTCTAGGAGAGCGCGGAAGCCGTGTTCTCCCGCGTCCTCGTCGCGAACCGGGGCGAGATCGCCGTCCGCATCGTCCGCGCGCTGCACGAGCTCGGGATCGAGGCGGTCGCCGTGTACTCGACCGCAGACCGCGATGCGGTTCACGTGGAGCTCGCCGACCAAGCGGTCTGCATCGGCCCGCCGGCGGCCGCGGAGAGCTACCTCCGGATCCCGAGCGTCGTCGCGGCCGCCGTCAACACCGGGTGCGAGGCCGTACATCCCGGCTACGGCTTCCTCGCCGAGAACCCCGCCTTCGTGCGCGCGTGCGAGGACAACGACCTCGTCTTCGTCGGGCCGGACGCGGACGTCATGGAGCGGATGGGCGACAAGGTGCGCGCGAAGGACGAGCTGCGCGCGGCCGGAGTACCGCTCGTCCCGGGGACCGACGGCGCCAGCGCGAACCTCGACGACGTCCGTCGAGCGGCGGTCGAGCTCGGGTTCCCAGTGCTCGTGAAGGCCGCTGCCGGCGGCGGCGGGAAGGGCATGCGGCTCGTGCACGCGGAGAATGAGCTGGAGGGCGCGTACTCGGCCGCAAGTGCGGAGGCCGAGGCGGCATTCGGCGACGGCACGCTCTACCTCGAGAAGGCGCTCGTCCCAGCGCGCCACGTCGAGGTACAGGTGCTCTGCGACTCCGCAGGTGGCATCCTCACGCTCGGAGAGCGCGAGTGCTCGGTCCAGCGCAGGCACCAGAAGCTGATCGAGGAGTCGCCTTCGCCCGCGCTCGACGCAGCGGCGCGCGAGGCGATGGAGAGCGCGGTCGAGCGCGCCTGCGCGGCGATCGGCTATCGGAACGCGGGCACGTTCGAGTTCCTGCTCGGGCCGGAGGGCTCGTTCCACTTCATCGAGGTGAACTGCCGGCTCCAGGTCGAGCACCCCGTGACCGAGCTCGTGACGGGAATCGACATCGTGCGCGAGCAGGTGCGCATCGCCGCGGGCGAGCCGCTCGACCTGACCGGGCGTGCGCCGCGGCGGGGCCACGCGATCGAGATCCGCATCAACGCCGAGGACCCCGCGCGCGGCTTCGCGCCGAGCCCCGGCGTCGTCACGCGCTTCCGGCCGCCGCTCGGGGCGGGCACGCGCGTCGACACCGCGATCCGCGAGGGCGGCGAGATCCCGCCGTTCTACGACTCGATGGTCGCGAAGGTCATCGTCTGGGACGAGACGCGGGAGCTCGCGCTCTCCCGCGCGCGGCGCGCCCTGACCGAGCTCGAAGTGGAGGGAGTCGCGACCACGCGGGACCTCGGGCTCGAGATCCTCGGCTCGGACGAGCTCCGAAGCGGCGACTACTCGACCTCGACCCTGGCCGAGCTCGAGGGCCGGCTGGCGTCGCTCTCGCCGGCATGACTCCGACCACGGGACGCAGAGCCGGGCGCCGGCAGGCGCTCTTCCTCCTCTACCAGTGGGATTTGACGGGACAGCCGCTCGCCTCGCTCTTCGAGGGAGAGCCGGACGAGTTCGCGACCTCGCTCGCCGAAGCGGTTGCGGCACGGGCCGAGGAGCTCGATCGCCGGATCACGTCGGCCTCCGACGAGTGGCCCGCCGACAGGCTGGGTACGCTCGAACGGAACGTCCTGCGCATCGGCGTCTACGAGCTCGAGGAGGGAACCGTGCCGCCCGAGGTGGCGATCAACGAGGCGGTCGTGCTCGCGAAGCGGTACGCGTCCGAGGACGCCGCCCGGCTCGTGAACGGGATCCTCGGCACCGTCGCCCGGGAGAGTGCTGCGACATGAGCACCGACGAAGCCCTCGCTCGCGCCGAGGAGTTACTCGTGCGGCTGAACGAGAAACGCGAGGAGCTCGCGCGACTGGCCGACGCCGACGACCTCGACGGCGACGCGGCCGTGGACGTGATCGCGGAGCTCGCCGAGATCGCGAAGGAGATCGAGGCGGAGCTCACGCGCGCACGGACACTCGCTGATGCGGGCGGCTGAAGAGCTCCGCGCGACCTTCGACGCCTACCTCGCGCGGCACGCGTTCGCTCCCGAGCTCGGCGGCCTCGAGGAGGCGATGCGGTACGCGCTCGAGCCGGGCGGGAAGCGCGTACGGCCGGTGCTGTGCCTTGCCGTCTGCGAGGCGGCCGGCGGCGACGTCGACCTCGCGCTCCCCGCGGCCGCCGCGGTCGAGCTCGTCCATACCTTCTCGCTCGTCCACGACGACCTGCCCGCGCTCGACGACGACGCCGAGCGTCGAGGACGGCCGAGCGCGCACGCCGCGTTCGGCGACGGCGTCGCGCTCCTGGCGGGCGACGCGCTGCTGGCCGAGGCGCTCCGGCTGACGCTCTCCTACGAGGACCAGGCAGTCGCGAGCGAGCTGGTCGAGGCGACGCTCGGGATGATCGCGGGCCAGTTCCGCGACGTCACCGGGGACGTGCAGGACCTCACCGCGGTCGAGCGCCTGAAGACGGGCAGCCTCCTTGCGGCCTCCGTCGGCATCGGTCTCCGCGTGGCCGGCGTGCCCCATGCGGACCAGGCGCCTTGGCGCGAGTTCGGCGCCGAGCTCGGCCTCCTGTTCCAGGTCGTGGACGACATCCTCGACGGCGACGGCTTCGCGGAAAGGCTCGGAACGGAGGGCGCCCGGAAGCTCGCCGACGAGGCAGCGGGGCGTGCAAACGAGCGGCTCGACGCCCTCTCTGCGGACACGATGGTGTTGCGGGGCCTCGTAGAAGGGTTAGCCGTTCGAACCGGTTGAGGCTTGACCGGCCGAGTTTTCGGATTAGGATCTGACGCTTCTCGAACACACCAGGGCCGCGCGCCGCCCCCAACCCCTTGCGCGTGTGGCCTGCCCGTTCGTTACCGATGCCCTTCCGTCCGCTCATCCGAGCCATTCCCGCGTTCGTGCTCGTCGCCGTCGCAGCGCTTGCGGTCGCGCCCGGGACCAGCTCGCCGGTCGCCGTAGTGGAGGAGGTCGCCGCGGGCATCGTCGAACCGAGAACCGAGCCCAGTGCCCCGCCGCCCCGGAATCCCGAGCTGCTCGCGCTCCGTGGTCTGCTGCCCGCTCCGGAGCCGACGAAGGCGGAGCGCGCCGCGTCGTTCGCGCTCGAGGCGGTCGGGATCCCGTACCGCTACGGGGGCGAGTCGCCCAACAGCGGCTTCGACTGCTCGGGCCTCGTGCGCTGGGCGTACGGACGCGCCGGGCTCGACGTCCCGCACAACTCCTATGCGCTGTACGGCGTCGGCCGCCGGATTGCAAAGACCCGCATGGAAGCCGGCGACGTCCTCTTCTTCGAAGGGCTCGGGCACGTCGGCCTCTATCTCGGAGCGGGGCAGATGGTGCACGCGCCGTACACGGGCAAGCGCGTCGAGGTGATCCGACTCGACGAGACGAACTACGGCAGGCGCCTGATCGGCGCCCGGCGGCTGGCCGCGTCCTAGCGTCCGCGGGGAGGCTCCGAGTCGTCCTCGAGGATGACCATCAGGTCGTCCGTGCTGCCGATGTCGGCGCCCGCACCGCGGGTTACCGTGGAGCTCATGCAACGGCTTCGTGAGCTCTGGTCCAGCGACCGCGGCCGCCTGGTGCACTACTTCGTCTCGGCCGTCCTGGCGATCTACCTCGTGATCGAGACGGCCGTGAACGACGAGGCGAGCGATTCGCAACTCGTGTTCGCATTCGTGGCCGCACTTGCGCTGCTCTACACGCGCGACCTCCCGTTCGCCGCGCCGCTCGTCGTCGCTGCAGCGCTGGCCGGAGCCGTCAGCGTCGACCCCGACGCCTTCATCGAGATGGACGCGCCGTTCCTGATCCTGCTGTTCATGCCGTGGTCGGTCGCTTCCTACAACGGGCGCACGAAGGCGATCCTCGGCCTCGTCTGGTACCAACTCGTCGCGTTCTGGGCCAACGTCCAGTTCTCGAACGCCGGCTCGGACTACTTCATCGTCGGGATCTTCATGAGCGTCGCATGGGCGAGCGGCTTCATCCTCAGCCGCCGCTCCGCGCACCTGCGCGACATGGCCGAGCGCGCCCACCAGGCCGAGCTCGAGCAGGCCGTGGCCGCGCAGCGAGCTGTCGCCGAGGAGCGCCAGCGGATCGCGCGCGAGCTCCACGACGTGATCGCGCACTCGGTGTCGGTCATGACCGTCCAGACCGGTGCGGTGCGCCGGCTGCTGAGACCCGAGCAGACGAAGGAGCGCGAGGCGCTCGAGACGGTCGAGTCCACCGGCCGCCAGGCCCTGACCGAGATGCGGCGCCTCGTCGGCCTCCTGCGCGAGCAGGGCGCGATGCCCGAGTTCTCGCCGCAGCCGGGCATGGGCACGATCGACAACCTGCTCGACGGCGTGCGCGCAGCCGGGCTCCCGGTCGAGCTCGAGGTCGCGGGCGCGCCCCGCGATCTTCCGCCGGGCATCGACCTCGCCGCGTACCGCGTCGTGCAGGAGGCGCTGACGAACGCGCTCAAGTACGCAGGCCCGGCGCATGCCTGGGTCGTGGTCACGTGGCGCGACGGCGAGCTCGAGCTGGAGATCGCGAACGACGGAACAGGCGATGGCGATGGGTCTGGCGGCGGGCTCGGCCTTGCCGGGATGCGCGAGCGCGTCTCTCTGTACGGCGGCGAGATCGAGAGCGGCACCCGGAACGGCGGCGGCTACGTCGTCCGCGCCAGGCTCCCGCTCGAGGAGGCCGCCAGGTGATTCGCGTGCTCATCGTCGACGACCAGTCGCTCGTCCGCGCGGGGTTCCGGATGATCCTCGAGGCCGAGAGCGACATCGAGGTCGTGGGCGAGGCAGCCGACGGGGACGACGCGGTCGCGGCGGTCGGAGAGCTCGAGCCCGACGTCATCCTGATGGACGTCCGCATGCCGAACGTCGACGGGCTCGAGGCGACGCGGCGCCTTCTCGACGGGAAGGCCGAGGGCCCGCGCGTCCTCATCCTCACGACCTTCGACCTCGACGAGTACGTGTACGAGGCGCTGCGCGTGGGGGCGAGCGGGTTTCTGCTGAAGGACACGCCCCCGGAGCAGCTCGTGGACGCGATCCACGTCGTCGCGAACGGGGACGCGCTGCTCTCGCCGGTGATCACGCGGCGCGTGATCGAGGAGTTCGTGCGCCGCCCGCCCGACTCGGTGCGGAGACCGTCGCCGGCGCTCGAGGAGCTGACCGCGCGCGAGCTCGAGATCCTGCGCTTCATCGCCCGCGGGCTCTCGAACGCCGAGATCGCGAAGGCCGCGTTCGTCTCGGAGACCACCGTGAAGACCCACGTTGCGCACGTCCTCATGAAGCTCCGGCTGCGCGATCGCGTGCAGGCGGTCGTGTTCGCGTACGAGAACGGGGTCGTGTCGCCCGGCGAGGCGGAGTAGCGCGCGCCATCATCCCGTCGTGCCGGTCGACGCGCGCGACAGCTATTTGACCCTGCTCCGGCCTCCGCGGCTGCGGACGCTCGACGACGACGGGCACCGGCACGCCAGCTACCTCGAGCTCTTCTTCGACCTCGTCTTCGTCGTCGCGATCGCGCAGCTCTCTCACGAGCTCGTGCTCGACCACTCGCTGCACGGCTTCCTCGTGTTCGGTGCGCTCTATCTGCCCGTCTTCCTCGCGTGGCAGGGGTTCACGATCTACGCCGACCGCTTCGACACCGACGACATCGTGTTCCGGGGAGGGATCCTCGCCGGGATGCTCGCCATCCTCGGCCTTGCAGTCCTGATCCCGAACGCTGCGGACGGGGACGGGACCGGCTTCGCGGTCGCGTACATCCTCGGGCGGTCGCTCATGATCGCGCTGTACGGCCGGGCGTACGTCCACGTGCCAGAGGCGCGGCCGCTGATCGTGCGCTATGCGGGCGGGTACTCGCTCGGCGTCGCGCTCTGGATCGTCTCGCTCGCGATCGACGCGCCCGAGCGTTACGTGCTCTGGGGGATCGCACTCGTGTGGGAGTACGCGATCCCGTGGCTCATGCGCACCCAGCACACCGCGGTTCCGGTGCACGGGAGCCACGTGCCTGAACGCTTCGCGCTCTTCACCATCGTCGTGCTCGGAGAGTCCGTCCTCGCGGTGGCGCTCGGCGTCGCCGGCCGCGACTGGGCGGCGTCGGCCGTGCTCGGCTTCGTCGCGGCGGCTGCGATCTGGTGGATGTACTTCGGCCACGGGCTCGAGCTCTCGATCGAGCGGACGCCGGTCAACGTGCTCGTCTTCTCGTACGCCCACATCCCGCTGCTTGCCGCACTCACCGCGGTCGGAGCGGGGATCGCGCTTGCGATCGAGCACTCGAGCGATCCCGGGCTCGACGCGGGGACGCGGTGGGCGCTCGCAGGAGGCGTCGCCGTGTACCTCGCGTGCCTCACCGTCGCGCAGCGCCGCCTGTCACTCCGGTTCCTCGCGCTGACGGCGCAATCGCGGGCGGTCGGAGCGGGAGTGCTCGTCGCGTTCGCGGCCCTCGGGAGTGAGCTCGAGCCTGTGATCTTCACCGCGCTCGCATCGGGAGTGCTCGTCGGCCTCGTGCTCGTCAAGCTCTGGTCCTTGCATCGCGCGGGAGTCGAGGACGAGGTCGAGGACGTGCTCCCGCTTGCATCGTCCGGCGACTGACGCGACCGTAGGGTGATCAGGCGGCTTCGGCCGCGTCTCCGGCCCGCCGATTCCCGATCGCGACGTACAGGAACGCCGCTCCCGCGAAGCAGGCGATCAGGACCGCGCCGTTGAGGAGCACGCGTCCGTAGCCGTGGCGGAGCACGTCGACGAACGGGTACGGGTACCAGTCCAAGCTCGCGCCGCGTGCGAGCGTGTACACGAACCAGGCGATCGGGTAGCCGAGCCACGCAAGGCCGAGCCGGAGCGGGAAACGCCACCGGGGAGGATCGACGAGCCAGTCGACGACGAGGACGATCGGGATGAGCTTGTGAACAGTGAAGTCGACCCACGCGATATGGGTGTCGAGCTCTTCCTGGAGTCCCGACAGAAGCAGCGCGAAGACGACGCCGGTGATCGAGATGTACAGCGTGATCGCTCCCCTCACCGCGTCGAAGAGCCGCGAGCGCTCGCGCCGCGGGACGACGGCCGCGAGCGCGAGCATCGCCGCCGCGAGGATGTTCGTCTGGATCGTGAAGAAGCTGAAGAAGTTGCCGGGGCTGAAGGTGGGGAGGGTCGCGGTGAGGTCCGCGAACTGGTACGTCATCGCGATGACGCCGAGCGCGGCGAAGGCCAGGCGGGCACAGCTGAGAACGAGCTCGCGGCGCGTCACGCAGGCGATGCTACGAGGCCTGCCTGCCTGCGGCCAGCGCGTCGCCGACGCGTGTAGGCGCGACTAGCCTGCAGCTGTGAAGAAGCGCGTCGATGCCCTGCTCGTCGACCACGGCCTCGCCGAGACGCGGAGCCAGGCGCAGGCGCTCGTCCTCGCGGGGCTCGTTCCCGGCTACGACAAGCCGGGCCAGCAGGTCGACGAGACGGTCGAGCTCGACCGTCGAGCGTCCGCCGCCGCTACGTCTCGCGCGGAGGCGAGAAGCTCCGGAACGCGCTCGACACGTTCGAGATCGACGTTGCAGGGCGAGACTGTGCGGACGTGGGCGCGTCGACCGGCGGGTTCACGGACTGCCTGCTCCAGGCCGGCGCGGCGCGGGTCGTCGCGATCGACGTCGGGTACGGGCAGCTCCATCCGCGCTTGCGGAACGACCCGCGCGTCACGGTGCTCGAGCGGACGAACGCACGTGAGCTCCGTGAGCTCCCGTTCGCGCCCGAGCTCGTCACCTGCGACGTCTCGTTCATCTCCGTTGACGAAGGCCCTGCCGCCGGTGCTCGCGCTCGCCCGGCCCGGCTGGGAGGCAGTCGTCCTCGTCAAGCCGCAGTTCGAGGCGGGACGAGCGGAGGCGCCGAAGGGCGTCGTCCGGGACCTCGATGTGCGCCGAAAGGTGCTAGAGACTGTCGTAGAAGAGGCCGTGGCATGGGGTGGGGAGACCGCTTGGCGTCGTAGACTCCGGGGTGCCTGGTCCGAAGGGAAACAGGGAGCTCTTCGTGCATCTCGTCAACCGCCAGTCGCCCGCTCCTCCTCGTGACATCGACCGCTGGATCGACGACGCTGTCCGCCAGGCCTAGGAAGGTCGCGCGCGCCGCGGTCGTCACGCACGGGAAGCCGGGGCAGATCGGCGCCGGGATCGCGCGGCTCCAGGTGGTCGCGCAGGAGCACGGCGTCGAGCTCCTGTTCCCGCCCGACGAGGCCGAGAAGCAGGGCCTCGAGTCGAGCGACGACGTGGCGGACGCTGACATCGCAGTCGTCCTCGGCGGCGACGGCACCGTGCTGCGCGCGCTGACCCGGTTCCTCGGAAACGAGCGTGCCGGTCGTGGGCGTGAACTTCGGGCGCGTCGGGTTCCTCAGCTCAATGGGACCGGGCGAGCTCGAGACCGGCCTCGGGCGCGTCTTCGCCGGCGAGTACGAGGTCGTCGAGCTGCCGACGCTCGACTACGAGGCCCCGGACGCCACCGGCCGCGCGGTCAACGACGTCGTCGTCGCGAGCGCGGAGCTCGGGCGCATGATCGAGCTCGAGCTCGCGGTCGGAGGCGAGGAGCTCGGCCGCCAGCCGTGCGACGGGATCATCTGCTCGACGCCGTCGGGCTCGACCGCGTACAACCTCTCGAACGGCGGCCCGATGCTGATGTGGGGGCTCGAGGCCATGGCGCTCACGTACGTGGCAGCGCACTCGCTGCAGGCGCGGCCGCTCGTGATCCCGCCGGGCGCGGACGTCATCGTCTGGAACCGCTCGCATGACGTCGACGCCGGAGTCCTCGTCGACGGCCACCGGGTCGCGACCCTCGGCAAGTCGGATCGCGCGGTCGTGCGCATCAGCGAGGTGCGCTCCCTGCTCGCGACGCTCCCGGAGGCGACCTTCGTCCGGCGCTACCGCCAGAGCTTTGCTTCGTAGGAACTCAGCCGAGCCAGGTGATCCCGTACTTCTCGGACGCCGCGATGTAGGCGTCAGGCCCCAGGGTTCCGGCCTCGTGGGCCGCGGCGAGGTCGCGGAAGAAGCCTTCGAATTCGCCTGGCACGGTCAGGACGAGCAGCCGCCCCTTGCCGGGATCGACGCGTCGCTGCGCGTGCGGAATGCCGCGCGGCGCGAAGACCACGTCGCCGGGGCCGGCGGGGAACTCCTGCTCCCCCACACGAAAGACGTGGTCGCCCTCGAGCACGTAGAACAGCTCGTCCTCGCGCTCGTGGACGTGCAGCGGCGTGTCGGCGAGCGGCGGAACCTCCTCGAAGAGCGCGAACGCGCCACCGGTCGTCGCCGCGGATGCCCGGACGAGGATCGTCACCTCGCCGAAGACGAGGAGGTCGCCGTCGTTCCGTTCCGGCGCGGAGGGCGGGAGCTGCGGCACTCCTCGAGGATAGGCGGCCGTGCTTCGTAGGCTCCGAATCGAGAACCTCGTCCTCATCCGGGAGGCGGATCTCGCCTTCGGGCCGGGGCTGAACGCGATCACGGGGGAGACGGGTGCGGGGAAGACGATCTTCGCGCAGGCGATCGGGCTGCTGCTCGGCGCGCGCGCGGACGCGTCGTCGGTCGGCGCCGACGCGGAGGAGGCGTACGTCGAGGCCGAGCTCGACGTCCCGGACGGGTTCTTCGACGAGGAGGAGGTCGCGGCGCTCGCGGAGCTCCGGCCCGAGGGCGAGGCCGGTCTCGTGCTCGCACGGCGCGTGTTCGGCGACGGCCGCACGCGCGCGTACGCGTGGGGACGCGCGGTCGCCCGCGAGGACGTGGCCGGCGCGGCCGAGCGGCTGATCGCGATGTCGGGACAGTTCGAGCAGCGGCGTCTCGCGCGGCCGTCGTTCCAGCTCGACGTGCTCGACGCGTTCTGCGGACGGGAGCAGCTCGAGCGGAGGCGCGAGGCGGCGCTCGCCTGGCGCGAGCTCGCGGTCGCGCGCCGGCGTCACGAGGAGCTCACGCGCGACGCGGACGCGGCGGCGTCGCGGCTCGCGGAGCTGCAGGCGCTGGTCGAGGACACCGAGGGGCTCGAGTCGGGGGACGAGGAGGCGCTTCGGTCTCAACGTGAGCGCCTTCGGCATGTCGCCGAGCTCGAGGAGGCCGCCGCGATCGCGACCGAGGCGATCTCGCCCGAGGAGGGGGAGGGCGCGGCGTCGCTCGCAGCCAAGGCCGAGCGCGCGCTCGCGCCGCTCGAGCGCATCGCTCCTGAGCTCGGCGCGGCGGCCGGCGGAGCTCCGCGACGTCACGGTGCGGCTACGCGAGGTATCGAGCGATCTGCACGCGTTCCTCTCCTCGCTCGAGGCCGACCCCGGGCGGCTCGACGAGGTCGAGGGCAAGCTCGCGCGGATCGCAGACCTCCAGCGCCGCTTCGACGCAGCGTCGTTCGAGGAGCTGCTCGCGCGGGCGGCGTCGGCGCGCGAGGAGCTCGAGCAGACGGCCGCCGGCCTCGATCCGGTCGCCGCCGCCGCCGAGGCGGTCACGGCCGCGGAATCCCGGGTCGGCGCGCTCGCAGAGGAGCTCCGCGCCGTGCGCCGCTCGCAGGCACGCCCGCTCGCCGAGGCCGTCTCCGCCGAGCTGCAAGGGCTCGGGCTGGGGGAGGGAGAGCTCCTCGTCGAGCTCCGCGAACGCGAGCTTGGCTCGAGCGGGATGGACGAGGCCGCGTTCCTCATCCGGCCCAACGCAGGCCTCCCTTTCGGCCCGGTCGCCGAGACGGCCTCCGGAGGCGAGCTCTCGCGCGTCGCGCTCGCGCTCGCCGCGGTGGCGGGCGGCGAGACGCTCGTCTTCGACGAGATCGACGCGGGCATCGGCGGCGTCACCGCGCACGCGGTGGCCTCGACGCTGCAGCGCCTGGCGGAGCGCGCGCAGGTGCTCACGATCACGCACCTCCCGCAGATCGCGAGCGTCGCCGACCGCCACCTCCGCGTCGAGAAGGTCCCCGGCGACCCGACCCACACGCGCATCGAGGAGCTCGACGACCTCCTCCGCCGCGAGGAGCTCGAGCGCATGGCCGGCGGCGCGAGTTCCTGGCGATCGCTGCAGGGACTCCGTCGGCGTAGTTTCCGCGGATTCCGAGCCTCTGCCGACAACACAGCCTGCTACGGTGAGACCCCGTGGCCAAGTACGTGTTCGTCACGGGTGGAGTCGTCTCGGCGCTCGGCAAGGGAATCGTCGCCGCGTCGCTCGGGACGACTCCTCAAAGCTCGTGGCCTCTCCGTCTCGGCGCAGAAGTTCGACCCGTACCTGAACGTCGACCCCGGGACGATGAGCCCGTTCCAGCACGGCGAGGTGTTCGTGACCGAGGACGGGGCCGAGACCGACCTCGACATCGGCCACTACGAGCGCTTCATCGACGAGAACCTCTCGCGCAACGCGAGCCACACCGCCGGCGCGATCTGGGACACCGTCCTGCGCAAGGAGCGCAAGGGCGAGTTCCTCGGCGCGACCGTGCAGGTGATCCCGCACATCACGAACGAGATCAAGACGCAGGATCAGGCGCGCGGAGAAGGTCGCGCCCGCGGACGTCGTCATCTCCGAGATCGGCGGCACCGTCGGCGACATCGAGTCGCTGCCGTTCCTCGAGGCGATCCGCCAGTTCCGGCGCGAGGTCGGGCAGGAGAACGTGCTCTACCTGCACGTCACGCTCGTCCCGTTCATCCAGGCCGCCGGCGAGCTGAAGACGAAGCCGACGCAGCACTCGGTGAACGAGCTCCGCCGCATCGGTATCCACCCGGACATCGTCGTCGCGCGCTCGACCGAGCCGCTGTCCGACGACATCCGCGACAAGATCGCGCTCTTCGCCGACGTCGATGCGGGCGCGGTGATCGGCTCGCCCGACGTCTCCGACGTCTACTTCGTGCCCGAGGTCCTCCGCGCGGAGGGCCTCGACGCCCTCGTCTGCGAGAAGCTCGGGCTCGAGAGCGACCCGGCCGACCTCGGCGAGTGGCAGGAGCTGATCGAGCGCAGCCGCGAGCTCGACGAGGAGGTCGAGATCGCGCTCGTCGGCAAGTACGTCAAGCTGCACGACGCGTACCTCTCCGTGCACGAGGCGCTGAAGCACGCGCGGCGTCCAGCACGGCTGCGCGTGCGCGTGCGCTGGGTCGACGCCGAGCACATGTCGTACGAGGAGGCCGCGCGCGAGCTCGAGCAGGTCGACGGCGTGCTCGTCCCCGGCGGCTTCGGCTCACGCGGGTGGGAGGGGAAGATCCTCGCCTGCCAGGTCGCGCGCGAGCAGCGAGATCCCGTACCTCGGCATCTGCCTCGGCATGCACGTCGCGGTGTCGGAGTTCGCGCGCCACGTCTGCGGGCTTGGACGGCGCGAACTCGACCGAGATGGACCCCGAGACGCCGTTCCCGGTGATCGACCTGCTGCCCGAGCAGAAGGAGATCGAGGATCTCGGCGGCACGATGCGCCTCGGCGCGCAGGCGGTCGAGCTCGGCGACGGGACGCGCGCGCGCGAGGCGTACGGCGAGCCCGTGATCCACGAGCGGCACCGGCATCGCTACGAGGTGAACAACGAGCTGCGGCAGCAGCTCGTCGACGCCGGGCTCGTCGTCTCGGGGACGTTCCAGGAGGGACGTCTCGTCGAGATCGTCGAGCTGCCCGATCATCCGTGGTTCGTCGCGAGCCAGTTCCACCCGGAGTTCAAGTCGCGCCCGACGCGGCCGGCGCCGCTCTTCCGCGAGTTCGTCGGCGCCGCGCTCGAGCGCGCGCGCTCGCGCTCGGCAGTCCGCGCCGCGGCGTCGTAGGGGCGAGGCTTGGCTCGCCCGCGCCCCGCGCCACACGTCGCGGCGGCGTTCATCCGCCGCGGAAGCGAGGTCGCGCTCGTGTTTCAGGGCAGCGGCGACGAGGAGCCGTTCTGGGCGCTTCCGGGTGGAGTCGTCGAGGACGACGAGCTGGTCCCGGAGGGGCTCGCCCGCGAGGTGCTCGAGGAGACCGGGCTGACGATCCCCCTGCCTGCGCCGCTCGCGTTCCTGCGACAGATCGACAACCGGCGGGACGCACCGCTCGCCGCGCATCCGAACGCGGGCGCGGGATCGCTCGTGACGGTCTGGGTCTTCGACGTCGACTCGTTCGACGGTGAGATCCGCGCGCGACGATCCGGACGGCATCGTGCGCGAGGCGTGCTTCGTCGAGGTCGGGGAGGCCGCGCAACGACTTCGCCGCACGCCGTGGCTCGAGCTCGCGGCCGGCTACCTCGAAGGGGCGGTCGAGCCGGGCTCCCTCCATTTCGAGCGCTGGAACGAGGACGGCACGGTCACGGCGCCACTATCGTGAGCGTGGCCGTGGAGGCGAACGAGGAGAGGCTCGAATCGATCTGGGAGCAGCTCGCGGTGCCGTGGGCGGAGAACGAGGAGCGTGTCCGGTCCGCGCTCTCGACGCGGTCTGAGCTCGCCGCTACCCCGGCATGCTCGGCAGCCACCCCGCTAGCTCGAGGTTGCGGGCTCCTCGCGCGATCCGCCGCTGTCCGGTTCCGTCCGGATGGACGACGACGACGGACGAGCGGGTGGGCATGAACGCGATCCAGCCTCCATCCGGCGACCACGTGGGCGGCTCGTAGACGTAGGGGACGCCTTGCCGCACGATGCGTCGCGCTCCGGAGCCGTTACGGTTCGCGACGGCGAGATCTGCGCCGCGGCGGTACACGATGCGACCGCCGTCGGGCGACCAGTCCGGGCAGCAGTGCTCCGGCTTCGGGTAGAAGCCGTTGTCGCGAAGCCGGGCCAGGTCCTTGGTCGGCCGGCCGTTGACGGTCACGACGCGGAGCCGCGGGCTTGCGGTGCCGCCCGCACAGAAGCTCCAGTCGCTGAGCGCGATCCGGCGTCCGTCCGGTGAGACCGCCGGGTCCTGGTGCGAGTGCCCGGTCCGCGACGAGTCGGTGATACGAAGACGTCGCCCGCTCGCCGAATCGATGGCGAAGATCGACCCACAGATCTCGTCGAAGCGATTCATCTTGTAGCCGACGACGTAGAGCGTCTTCCCGTCGGGCGACCACGCCGGGCTGCTGTCGGCGCCCCGGACCACGAGCCTCCGCTGCGAGCCGTCGGGTCGCATCGTCGAGATCCCGAGCCGACTCGTGAAGGCGATCATGGACCCGTCGGGAGAGACTGCGGGCTCGTTGCCCGGGAGACGGGCGAGCCGAACGCGGCGCGACCCGTCGACCGCCATCGCATAGAGCCGGCCGCCTTCCTGGACGACAAGCACGGGAGTCGCCGGCTGGGACGCCCCGACCTCCCCGATGGCGAGGACGACCAAGGCGAGCACGACGACGGCGCCCGCAGCCGCTTTCGCAAGCCCGAGGCGACGATGCACGCCCTGGACGGCACCGCCAGTCACACGGACTGTCCCGTCACTGCTCGTAGGATGCACCAGGTGGACGAACGGATCCAGCAGATCGAGCAGCCGCGGCTCACCTCGCCGATGCTCGACTTCTTTCTCGAGCTCTGCGCGATTCCGAGCCCGTCGGGGAGGGAGCGCGCGGTCGCCGACCGCGTCGGCGCGTCCCTGAGCGAGCTCGGGCTCGAGTGGGACGAGGACGACGCGGCCGCGAGGCTCGACGGCGACACCGGGAACCTCTACTGCCGGCTGCCCGCGACCGCGGAGGGCCTCCCGATCTTCCTCTGCGCGCACACGGACACGGTGCCGCCGGAGGCCGCGATCGAGCCCGTCGTCGGCGAGGACGGGATCGTCCGGAATGCCGCCGCCACGATCCTCGGCTCCGACAACAAGGCCGCGGTCGTCGTCATGCTCGAGGCCGCGCGGAGGATCGTCCGGGAGGACCGCCCGCACGCGGGGATCGAGCTGGTATTCACGGCGCAGGAGGAGGTCTCGCTGCGCGGCGCGGACGCCTTCGACCACACGCGGCTACACGCACAGACGGGCTACGTCTACGACCAGGGCGCACCGATCGGCGAGATCGTCCTCGGCTCCCCGCACGGACGGCTGCTCGACTTCCGCTTCCACGGGCGCGCAGCGCACGCGGGCATGGCCCCGGAGGACGGGCGCTCGGCGATTGCGGCCGCGTCGCGCGCGATCGCGGACTTCCGCCTCGGACGCCTCGACCACGAGACGAGCGCGAACGTCGGGGAGATCGCCGGCGGCACCGCGCGGAACGTCGTCCCGGAGCACTGCTCGTTCAGCGCCGAGGTGCGCTCGCACGACGAGCGCAAGGCCAACGAGCTCGTCCGCGAGATGCTCGAGAGCGCGGCGTTCGCGGCGAGCCTCGCCGAGTGCGAGGTCGAGAGCGAGGTACGGCCGAGCTTCCCCGGCTACCGCTTCCGCGAGAGCGACCCCGCGGTGGAGCTCGCCGCCGACGCGCTGCGCGCGGCCGGCTTCGAGCCGAGTTACGCGCTCTCGGGAGGCGGCGCGGACGCGAACGTCTTCAACGCGCGGGGCCTCACGTGCGTCAACCTCGCGAACGGGATGACCGACATCCACACGCCCGACGAGCGGATCGCAGCGGCCGACCTCGACGCGATGGTGGTCGTCACGCTCGCGCTGGTCGACGCGGCGCGCGCTTCGTAGGGCGAGGGTTGCGTCGCCCTAACTGATCTCGACCGCGAGCTCCAGGGTCGAGAGGTCGCCCGATTCGAGCAGCCGCCAGATCGACGCCATCGCGTCCTGGAACGAGGGCAGGCTTCGCGCCTGCTCGATCTCCTCGACATTCCGCCAGCCCGATCCGAGGCTCACGTAGCGCTGCTCGTTCTCTTGGTCGCGTAGGAGCTGGAACGTCACGCCGGGGAACTCGAGCTTGAGCGAGCTCGCGCTCTCCTCCCAACGACGTCTGAAGTCGGCCTCGCGTCCGCTCTTCACGATCCACACGCCACACGTGCTGATCACGCTTCCTCCTCTCGCCGGCTTCCCGGAAGTCTGACGCGGTACAGTCGCGCGCGTGGAGGAGCGCCGCCTCGGCCCTGTCGTCGGGCTCGGGACGTGGCAGACGTTCGGCGGCGACCGCGCGCTCGCGCGGGACGTCGTCGGCGCCGCGCTCGACGCCGGGGTACGCGTCTTCGACTCCTCGCCGATGTACGGCGGCGCCGAGGCGTCGCTCGGAGAGGCGCTCCGGGATCGGCGAGAGAGCGCGACGGTCGCGACGAAGATCTGGTCGCCGAGCGTCGAGGAGGGACGACAGCAGTACGAGGCGCAGCGACGCTTCTTCGGACGCGTCGAGCTCGAGCAGGTCCACAACCTCGTGTCGTGGGAGGAGCACCTGTCGTGGCTCGAAGCGGAGCGGGAGGAGGGCCGGATCGACTGGCTGGGCGTGACGCACTACGCGTCGGGCGCGTTCGGCGAGCTCGAGCGCGCGCTCGCGACGGGACGCTTCGACGCCGTCCAGGTTCCGTTGAACCCGCGCGAACGCGAGGCGGAGCGGCGCATCCTCCCTCTCGCCGAGGAGCGCGGGATCGCGGTCGTCGTCATGGAGCCCTTCGGCGGTACGGGCGCGCCGCTCCTCCGGCGCCGGCCGCCTGCAGGCGCGCTCGAGCCACTACGCGAGCTCGGGATCGAGACGTGGGCGCAGGCACTCCTGGCCTGGGTGCTCGCCGACTCGCGCGTCGACGTCGTGCTCCCCGCGACCTCCCGGCCTGAGCGAACCGCGGAGAACGCTCGCGCAGGCGAGTTGCCGCGGCTCGAGCCGGAGGCGCGAGCGCTGATCGAGCGCTTGGCAGCGGGATAGAGTCGGCGTCCGATGGCTCGTCCGACGTTCGGCCTGCGCATTCCGCCCTGCCGCCCCGCGTCGGAGGTGGCGGAGTTCGCCCGGCGAACCGAGGACGCCGGCTTCGACATCGCGTGGATTCCCGACTCGCAGTTCCTGTGGCGCGACGTCTGGGCGTCGCTCGCACTGGCCGCGCCGGAGACCTCGACGATCCGCCTCGGAACCTGCGTGACGAACCTCGAGACGCGGCACCCGTCGGTGACGGCGGCGGCGGCCGCGACGATCGACGAGCTCGCCCCCGGTCGCGTGATCATCGGGATCGGGACCGGAGACAGTGCGGTCAAGACTCTCGGCCTCGCGCCGACGAGGCTCGCAGACATGCGCGAGCAGATCGGCGTCATACGCACGCTGCTCCAGGGCGAGACAGCCGATTTCGACGGCCGGCCGATGCGGCTCGAGACGCCGTCTGCGGAGATCCCCGTGTACATGGCCGCGAACGCGCCCAAGGCGCTCGCGCTCGCCGGAGAGGTCTGCGACGGCGTCATCACGCTCGCCGGGATCCGGTCCGAGCCTCTCGGCGCAGTCGTCGCGCGCGTGGCCGACGGAGCGAAGCGCGCGGGTCGCCCGCTCGACGAGATCGACATCTGCGCGGGCGTGATCTGCCATGTGACGGACGACCCCGGCGAGGCGGCGCGCATCGTTCGCCCCTATGTCGTCGCCATGGCACAGACCGGCGGGCAGGCGGCGCTCCGCGAGGTCGGGATCGAGGTCGCCCCTCCCGAGATCGTCGGCGGGATCTATCCGGACGTCTCGCATGCGAAGGACTGGGAGGCTGCCTCGACCGCGTGCGAGGAGTGGGTGAGCGACGAGCAGGCGCTGCGCTTCGCGGATGCCTACTGCCTCGTCGGCTCCGCAGAGCACTGCGTCAGCGGGCTCGAGGAGGCGGCGAGCGCGGGCGCGACGAGCTTCTACGTCCGGCACGTGTCGTCGTACACGTTCCCCACGGAGGTCCTCGAGGCGTTCGGCACCGAGATCATCCCGCGCTTCCGCGTGGCGGCATGACGCCGGCCGATCTCGACCGGGAGTGGATGTGGGAGCGCTTCAGCGAGCTCGTCGCGGCCGACACGCACGCGCGCATCGGCGAGAACCGGATCCCGCCCGACGATCCTCGCCTCTCCGCGTTCGCGCACGGCGTCGCAACCCCGCTCTTTCGCGAGCTCGGCGCGGACGTCGTCGTCGACGAGCTCAATAACGTCATCGGGCGATTCGGACCCGATCGCGGCAGCGAGCTCCTGTTCGTCACGTATCCGGCACTGCACCACGGGAACGAGATGCCCCACCCGCTGCGCGCGCGGCGCGCGGGCGGAGACCGCGACGAGCGCTGGGTCGGGCTCGGCGCGGGGCAGGGGAAGGCGGCCTTCGCGGGGCTTTGCGCCGCGGTGCGGCACTTGCGCGAGCAGGGCGTCGACCTCGCCGGGCGCGTCACGCTCGCCGTCAGCTCCGAGGGCGGTTCGAGCCACACGAGCGCGCGGGCGCTCTTCGCGGGCTTCGAGCGGCTGCCGGCGGGTGCGGTGCTGATCGTCGGGACGCAGAACCGGATCTCGCTCGGGAATCGCGGCCGCGTCGACGTCGTCGTCGAGATCAACGGCCGCGCGACGCACTCGAGCTCGCCGGAGACGGGGGAGAACCCGATCGAGCTCGTCGGCGATGTGCAGGCGCGGCTCGCCGGGCTCGCCCTCTCCGCGGAGGCGCACCCGCAGCTCGGCTCGCGGGCACTCGTCCCGTACAAGCTGACCTGCGGCCCGATCGCGCCGCACACGATTCCCGCGTCGTGCACGCTCGTCCTCGACCGGAGGACGCTTCCGGGCGACGACGAGAGCGCGGTCGTGGGCGAGATCGCGGATGCCCTCGCGGGGCTTCCCGTCTCGGTCGGGCCGGGCGCAGTGATGCTGCCGGCGCTCGTCGACACCGACGCGTTCGTCGTCCGGGCACTCCAGGATGGCGCGCAGCTCACGCTCGGTCGCGAGCTCGAGACGTTCGTCCCGCCGTACACCTTCGACGCCGGCTACCCGTGCTCGCTCGGCGTCCCGACCGTGATGTGCGGTCCCTCCACCGCGGAGATCGCGACCGACGGGATCCTGGGCGAGGACTCGATCCTCGTCAGCGACGTCCTCGACGCCGCGGTGGCGTATGCGGGCGCGATCGCGGGCAACCCGGGCACCTGAGGCGATACAGTCCCGCGCGCGATGCGGATCGGGGTTGCCAGGGAGATCAAGTCCCAGGAGTACCGCGTCGCGTTGACGCCCGCCGGGGCGCGGGAGCTCGTCCAGCGCGGCCACGAGGTGCTCGTCGAAGCCGGCGCCGGGCTCGGGAGCGCGTTCCCCGACGAGGCGTACGAGCGGGCCGGCGCCGCGATCGGGTCGGTGGACGAGGTGTGGGAGCGGGCCGAGCTGCTGCTCAAGGTCAAGGAGCCGATCGCGGCCGAGTATCCGCGCCTCCGCCCGGGCCTCACGCTCTTCACGTACCTCCACATCGCCGCGGACGAACCGCTGACGCGCGCGCTCGTCGCGTCGGGAGCGACCGCGATCGCGTACGAGACCGTCGAGACCGACCGCGGCGCGCTGCCGCTGCTCGCGCCGATGAGCGAGATCGCAGGCCGCCTGGCTCCGCAGGCCGGCGCCGACCACCTGGAGAAGCCGAAGGGCGGCCGGGGCATCCTGCTCGGCGGCGTCGCCGGCGTCGCGCCGGCGCGGGTGCTCGTCATCGGCGGCGGGATGGTCGGTTACAACGCGGCCGTCATCGCGCTCGGGATGGGCGCGCAGGTGACGGTGCTCGAACGCTCGGTCGAGCGTATGCGCTACCTCGAGCAGATCCTCAGCGGGCGCGTCCAGCTCCTCATGTCCTCGAGCCTTCAGATCGAGGAGTCGATCAAGGACGCCGACCTGACGATCGGCGCCGTCCTCATCCCCGGTGCGCTCGCGCCGAAGCTGATCACGCGCGAGCTGCTGGGCACGATGAAGGAGAGCTCGGTGTTCGTGGACGTCGCGATCGACCAGGGCGGCTCCGCGGACACCTCGAAGCCGACGACGCACGACGACCCCGTGTACGTCGTCGACGGGGTCATCCACTACTGCGTCGCGAACATGCCGGGTGCCGTGCCGATCACCTCGACGCGCGCCCTCACGAACGTGACGCTCGCGTACGTCGAGCAGCTCGCAGACCTCGGCCCGATCGGCGCGATCGCCGCGAACCAGGAGCTTCGGCGCGGGGTCAACGTCCTCGGCGGCCGGGTCACGTACGAGGCCGTCGCGGACGCGCACGGGATGGAGTACACGCCGCTCGACGACGCGCTAGCCGCGGCCGTCGCCTGAGCCCGCGTCCACTGTCCGCGAGTCGATCGCCTCACGGGTCGATCGCTGCCGCCGGCCGGTGGGCTGTCTCCCCAACTGCCCCCAGGGGCACTCCCGTGTCCCTGAGGTCACGGTATCGACGAACTCGTGACGCGTGGGTCACAACTTCGTGCCGAATGCTCGCGACAGGCGCGCGCCCCTGCCGTACGTGACCCGACGTGTCGCTAGCTGCGCTTCTCGCGCTTGGAGCGGCGGAAGAGGCTGCCCTGCCCCTGCTCTCCGGACGAGCCACCCTTCTTCTCAGGCTCTGCCGGCTTGTCGTCGCCGTCCTTGCTCGGCGTCCGCTGCGTCGGGAAGATCCTGATGACGACGTACGTGATCCCCGCGGCAAGTCCGACGATGCCGGCGATGTAGCCCGCGAGGGCGATCAGTCCAAGTACCTCGTTCAAGCGACCATAGAATACCGCCGTGCCTCGGGCGTGCGTGATCGTGCTCGATGCCGTCGGCGCAGGTGAGCTACCGGACGCTGAGGAGTATGGGGACGTAGGCTCCAACACCCTCGGCAACGTCGCTCGCGCCGTCGGCGGCCTCGACCTGCCCAACCTCGAGGCGCTCGGGCTCGGGAACATCATGCCGCTCGAGGGGTGCCCGCCTCAGCCCGGAGCGCCCGCCGTCGCCGGCCGGCTCTTCTCGCGCTCGAAGGGCAAGGACACGACCACCGGGCACTGGGAGCACATGGGCATCGTCACGCCGAACGCGTTCCCGCTCTATCCGCACGGCTTCCCGGACGCGGTCATCGACCCGTTCATGAACCAGACCGGCCGCGGCGTCCTCGGGAACAAGCCGGCGTCCGGGACGGAGATCATCCAGGAGCTCGGCGAGCAACATCAGAAGACCGGCAAGTGGATCGTCTACACATCCGGGGATTCGGTCTTCCAGCTCGCCGCGCACACGGACACGATCCCGCTCGAGGAGCTCTACGAAGGCTCACGCGTCGCGCGCGAGATCCTCACCGGCCGGCACGCGGTTGGACGCGTGATCGCGAGGCCGTTCACCGGCGAGCCGGGGCACTTCGAGCGGACGGCGGACCGCCACGACTTCTCGCTCCTGCCTCCGACGCCGAACTACCTGACCACGATCCGCGAGGCCGGGAACACCGTCTACGGCGTCGGAAAGATCGGCGACATCTTCGCGGGGCAGGACGTCGACGAGTCGAACCCGACGAAGTCGAACGTCGAGGGCATCTCGAAGACGATCGACCTCGTGCAGACCGTCGACGAGGGCTTCGTCTTCGTGAATCTCGTCGAGACCGACATGCTCTGGGGACACCGAAACGACCCGGTGAACTTCCACCGCTGCCTCCAGGACTTCGACCGCCGCCTGCCGGACATCCTCGAGGCGCTGCGTCCCGGCGACCTCCTCATTCTCACGTCGGACCACGGCTGCGACCCGACGACGCCGTCGACCGACCATTCGCGCGAGCACGCGCTCCTGCTCGCCTACGCGGCCGGGCGGAACGCCGCAGGGCGGGTCCACGAGGAGGGCGAGTTCGCGGACGTCGGCGCGACCGTGAATTCGTGGCTCGGGGGGAAGACGCCCGGCCGCAGGCTCCCCGGCCGTCCGATCGAGCTTTGAGACTCGACGATCCGGCGCCCGTGATCGTCTACGAGACCACGGTCGACGCAGTTCGCGCCGAGGATCTCGAGGGGTTCTTCGTGGGTTGGCCGACGAAGCCGTCCCCGCGGCGCCACCTCGAGGTTCTCCGCGGGAGCGATCTCGTGGTGCTCGCCCGGGACGAGGCGAGTGGCCGCGTCGTGGGTTTCGTGACGGCCGTCGGGGACGGTGTCCTCACTGCCTTCATTCCGCTCCTCGAGGTTCTACCGCCCTTCCAGGGGCAGGGCATCGGGACGGATCTCGTCCGCAGGATGCTGGCCATGCTCGAGGACGTCTACATGGTCGACCTCGGCTGCGACGAGGACCTCGTCGCGTTCTACGAGCGGTTCGGGATGGGCCGGTGGGTGGGCATGGGCCTTCGCAACCGAGCAGCGATCGCCGAGCACGGCCATCGGGCATGATCGGCGCCGTGGCGATCCGGGTCCCCGAGCTCATCGAGCGCAAGCGAAACGGCGGCGAGCTCACCGCCGAGGAGATCACGGAGCTCGTGCTCGGCTTCACCCGCGGCGACATCCCGGACTACCAGATGTCCGCGTGGTGCATGGCCGTGTACTTCCGCGGTCTCACGGGGCGCGAGACGCACGCGCTGACGGATGCGATGGTCCGCTCGGGCGAGACGCTCGAGCTCGGCGCCGCGATCGGGCGGCGCGTCGTCGACAAGCACTCGACGGGCGGCGTGGGGGACAAGACCTCGATCGCGGTCGGGCCCATCGTCGCGGCGTGCGGCGTCCCGTTCGGGAAGATGTCCGGCCGCGGGCTCGGGCACACGGGCGGGACGCTCGACAAGCTCGAGGCGATCCCGGGCTTCCGGGTGGAGCTGACGATCGACGAGTTCGTCGCGCAGGTACGCGATCTCGGGCTCGCGATCATCGGGCAGACGGGCGACCTCGTCCCGGCAGACAAGAAGCTCTATGCGCTCCGGGACGTGACCGCGACGGTCGACATCGTTCCGCTGATCGCCTCCTCGATCATGTCCAAGAAGCTCGCCGGCGGGGCGGACGCGATCGTGCTCGACGTGAAGGTGGGCGACGGCGCGTTCATGAAGACGCTCGAGGACGCGCGCATCCTCGCCGAGCAGATGGTCGACCTCGGACGGCGGGAGGGACGCGAGGTCGTGTGCCTCCTGACGGACATGGACCAGCCGCTCGGCGCAGCTGTCGGACACGCGCTGGAGATCCGGGAGGCCGTGGACACGATCTCGGCGGAGGGGCCGCCCGACTTCACCGAGCTCGTGCTCGACGCGTCCGCGCGGCTGCTCGAGCTCTCGGACCTCGGCATCGACCTCGAGGAGGCCCGCACGCGTGCCGAGCAGGCGACGACCGACGGCTCCGCGCGCGAGATGTACGACCGCTGGGTCCGGGCGCAGGGCGGCGACCCGGATCTCGACGCGCTTCCGCGCGCCCCGGTCGTCCGTGAGGTGCTCGCGCCGCGGGCGGGCATCGTGACGCGGCTTGGCAGCGCTTCCGATCGGCATCGCCGCGCTCGAGCTCGGCGGCGGCCGGCGGACCAAGGACGACGAGATCGATCACGCGGTCGGCGTCGTCTGCAGCGCGAAGCGGGGGCAGACCGTGGAGGAGGGCCAGGTGCTCGCGGACATCCACGCGCGCGACGAGGAGTCGGCGGTGCGGGTCGCCGATCGCGTGCTCGGGGCGTACGAGATCACCGACGAGCCGCCGCGCACGCCGCACGGGATCCATCTGGACGTCATCACCTAGTAGCTTCGGGGCGTGCCCGAGCTGCCCGAAGTGGAGACGATCCGCGCGCAGCTCGCGCCGCGGCTCGAGGGGCGAACGCTCGCGAGCGTCGAGATCCTCGACCCACGCCTCACGCGTCCGTTCGACCTGTTCGAGGTCGTGGAGGAGCTCGAAGGAGACCGCGTCGAGGCGGTCGAGCGGCGCGGGAAGTACCTGCTCCTCCGGCTCGAGAGTGGCCGCGCCCTCCTCGTCCACCTGCGCATGACCGGGAGCTTCGGCTTCGCGCCGACGAGCCACGAGCGCGCCGTGATCGAGCTCGACGACGGGACGCGGCTCGCGTACCGCGACGTCCGCAGGTTCGGCACGTGGCTCGTCCTCGAAGGCGCCGAGCTCGAGCCGTACCTCGCGACCAAGAACGGACCGGAGCCGCTCGGGCCGCGCTTCACGTCGCGCTGGCTCGCGGCCCAGCTTGCCCGCCGGCGCGCACCGCTCAAGGCGGTGCTCCTCGACCAGCGCGTCGTGGCCGGGCTCGGGAACATCTACGCGGACGAGGCGCTGTGGCGGGCGCGACTGAGCCCGCTGCTCCCTGCGAACGAGGTCGAGCCGGACGAGGTTCGGCGTGTCGTGCGGGCGATCCGCGCGGCGCTGGGTACCGGAATCGCGCGCCAGGGCTCCACGCTCACCGACTACCGAACTCCGGACGGCGCGGCGGGAGCGATGCAGGACGAGTTCCGCGTCTACGGCCGCGAGGGCGAGCCGTGCCCGCGCTGCCGGACGCCGATCGCGAAGACGCGGGTCGGCGGCCGCGGGACGTGGTACTGCCCCTATTGCCAAGTGCCCAACTAGTGGCGTACGCTACGAGCTGATGACCACGCTCATGGCTGTCGCGGAGTGCTCGCAGTGCGGACGCGAGGTTTCGCTCGACGCGACTGAGCTCGCAGGCTGGCGTCACGGGGAGCTGGCGCTCGAAGGCGAGGTCGGCGAAGGGCTGCTCGTGTGCCCGGACTGCGACGCGGGGGACCGGGCGCGCGAGTTCGAGGAAGGCGAGGGCGGCTAGCAGGAGCGCTGGGCTGCGAGCCGATCGCGGCCTGCACGGCGACCGCACCAAGGCGCCCACGCACCCCCAGGGGCACTCCCGTGTCCCTGGAGACACGCTATCCAGGATCCCCTCACGCGTGGGTGACGACTTCGTGCCGACTTCGCGATGACAGCCCTCGCGCGATCAGCCAAGACGCGTGGACGAAGCACGAGCGGCGTCCGATCCCGCTACCGGGCTATCGTCGCCCCGTGGACGCGGAGCGCGAGTACGCAGAGCTCGTCGAAGCGGCACGGCATGACGGCAACGTCGTCGGCCTCGTCCTGACCGGCTCACGTGGGAGCGGCTTCAGCGTCAGGAACGACTCCGACTGGGACGTTCGCCTCGTGGTGCGTGACGAGGCCCGTGAGGAGTATCGCGCGCGCCTCGGGACACCGCACGGCTCGGCCGTGGAGGTGGTCGTCCTCACGTTCGACGAACTGGCCGCCGCGGGCGAGGTCGGGTCGCCGTCCGCGTGGGACCGGCCGAGCTACGTCCACGCCCAGGTCGTCGTCGACACTCCCGATGGCCGGGTCGCCGCGCTTCTCGACTCGCTGAGCACGCTGCCGCCCGAGGTTGCCCGCACCCTGGCCGCCGAGCAGCTCGACGACTACGTCAACTCGTACCACCGCTCGGCCAAGAGTCACCGCCTCGGACACGAAGTCGAGGCGCACCTCGACGCCGCGGAGTCGATCCCGCCGCTCCTCGCCACGCTCTTCGCGCTCGACGGCCGCGTCCGGCCGTTCAACAAGCTGCTCCGCTTCGAGCTCGAGCAGCAGCCGCTCGACGGAGACACGTGGGCGGCCGACGCTCTCCTTCCGCGGCTCCAGAGGATCGTCACGACCGGCGATCTCGCCGAGCAGCAGCGCCTCTTCCGCGACGTCGAGGAGCTCGCACGCGCGCATGACCTAGGCGACGTGATCGACTCGTGGGAGCCGGATGTGCCGCGCCTGCGAGGCGAGAGCTAGCACCTGTCCTCCCTAGACTTGGCCGCGTGGCCCGCAGCTACAAGACCGAGGCGGTCGTGCTGCGCTCGTTCCGGTTCGGCGAGGCCGATCGCGTGCTCCACCTGTACACGGCCGAGCGAGGCCGCGTCGGCGCCGTGGCGAAAGGCGTCCGCAAGACGAAGTCGCGCTTCGGCGCACGGCTCGAGCCGTTCTCGCACGTCGAGCTCCTGCTCCACCAGGGCTCGGGCGAGCTGCACACGGTCACCGGCGCCTCGCTCGTCGACCCGCACCGGCCGACGCGCGAGGACTCCTATCGGCTGTCGGTCGGGTCGGTGGGCGCCGAGGCGATGCTGCGCCTGTACGTCGAGGAGGAGAGGAACGAGCGCGCATTCGAGGCGCTGACGCGGTTCCTCGAAGCGGTCGACGCGCTGCCGGCAGGGCTCCGCGGGCGCGCCGCGCTCGACCCGCTCGCGCTCGCGTTCCAGCTCAAGCTGCTCTGGCTCTCGGGGTACGTGCCGCACCTCGAGAGCTGCGTCGAGTGCGGCGCGCGGGGAGCTCGTCGGCTACCTCCCGCGCGCCGGAGGCGCGGTGTGCGCGAGCTGCTCGCCGACGGAGACGGTCGGGCTCTCGCCCGAGGGCCTGCGCGGGATGCGCGCCTTGCTCTGGAGCCCGCTCGCGGACGCGCACGCGGTCGGTCTGGGAGAACGCGCGGCGCGGGACGCCCTCTCCGTCGTCGTCGCGTCGTACGAGTTCCACGGCGGCTTCCGCCTGAAGACCCTCTCGGCGTGAAGCGCGACCTCGGCGACGGCTACGAGCTCGACGACGACCCAGCGCGCATCGACCGCGCGGCGGTGCACCGCTACCTGAGCGACGAGTCGTACTGGGCGAAAGGCCGGCCTCGCTGACGGTGCAGGACGAGCTGATCGACGGCGCAGCCCGGGTCGTCGGCCTCTACCACGACGGTGAGCAGGTCGGCTTCGCGCGGACGCTCTCCGACGGCCACACGCAGTCGTACCTCGCGGACGTCTACGTGCTCGACGAGCACCGAGGGCGAGGCCTCGGCGTCGAGCTCGTCCGCTTCTCGGTGGACGACGGCCCGTTCGCGCATACCAAGTGGCTCCTGCACACGAAGGACGCGCACGACCTGTACCGCAAGTTCGGCTTCGACGAGCCCGACGAGCGCGCGCTCGAGCGCTGGAGCCGCTAGCTCATTCCGGCTTCGGGGTCGTCCAGTCCTCGGCGAGCTTGTCCTGGACGAACGCGCGCGCGCCCGAGATCGGGATGCGCTCCTGCTCGAGTGAGTCGCGGTCGCGGATCGTGACCGTGTCGTCCTCGAGCGTCTGCTCGTCGACCGTGAGCGCGTACGGGGTGCCGATCTCGTCCTGGCGGCGGTAGCGGCGGCCGATCTGGCCTGAGTCGTCGTACTCCGCGACGACCGACCGGCGGAGCTCCTCGTACAGCGCGCGCGCCGTCCCGGTCATGTCCTCGTTGCGCGGGATGAGCGGGAGCACGGCGACCTTGACCGGCGAGAGAGCGGGGTGGAGGCGGAGCACGGTGCGCTCGCGGTCGGCCACCTCTTCCTCGTCGTAGGCGTCGACCATGAAGGCGAGCATGGATCGGTTGACGCCTAGCGCAGGCTCGACGACGTGCGGTGTGTAGCGCTCCTGGCCGTCCACCCACTCGAGCTTCGTCCCGGACGCCTCCGTGTGGGCGACGAGGTCGAAGTCTCCTCGGTGCGCGATGCCCTCCGAGCTCGGACCAGCCGATCGGGAACAGGTACTCGATGTCGCTCGTCGCCGAGGAGTAGTGCGAGAGCTCCTCCGGCCCGTGCGGGCGCACGCGCAGGTGACTCTCGCGCAGGCCGAAGCGCCGGTGCCAGGCGACGCGCTGGTCGATCCAGTAGCCGTGCCACTCGGCGGCGTCCGCGGGAGGCACGAAGTACTCCACCTCCATCAACTCGAACTCGAGCGTGCGGAAGATGAAGTTGCCGGGCGTGATCTCGTTCCGGAA
The DNA here is from genome assembly GCA_963716605.1 of uncultured Actinomycetes bacterium. GTDB lineage: Bacteria > Actinomycetota > Thermoleophilia > Gaiellales > Gaiellaceae > GMQP-bins7. The sequence continues at coordinate 157,861 of CAVQTO010000003.1, forward strand.
CGCCTTGCCGATCTGCGCGATCCCGAACGGCGGCTTGCGGCGCGCGATCTGGGCGACGTTCTTGAAGTTGATGAAGATGCCCTGCGCGGTCTCGGGACGCAGGTAGGCGTCGATGCCGGTCTCCTCGACCGCGCCGATCCGCGTCTTGAACATGAGGTTGAACTGCCGCGGCTCGGTGAGGTCGCAGTCGGGAGTCTCGCCGGGCCGTTTGCTCGGCTTGCGGCCGCAGCGCACCTCCTCGTGCTCCGGGTCCTGGAGGTGATCCGCGCGGAATCGGAGCTTGCAGGTTCGGCAGTCGACGAGCGGGTCCGCGAAGCCGGTGACGTGGCCGGAGGCCTCCCACACACGCGGGTGCAGTATCAGCGACGAGTCGAGCGCGACGATGTCCTCCCGCTCCTGCACCATCGCCTCGAACCAGCGCGCCTTCACGTTCTCCTTCAGGAGCACCCCGTAGTGGCCGTAGTCGTATGCCGACCCGAGGCCGCCGTAGATCTCGGACGAGGGGAAGACGAACCCGCGGCGACGGGCGAGCGAGACGATCTTGTCCATCGTGACGGTGTCGGCCATGAGGGCCAACGCTATCGCGAGCCGCGACTACGATCCCGCGGATGCTGGCGCGAGGAGCGTCGAACGGCGACCTCGTCCGTGCTGCGGCGGCCAACCAGGCGGAGTGGATGCTGCGCACGGCGGAGGCGGCGGGCGGGGCGGTGCACCGCGAGCGCGGAGCGAGCTGGGCGCTGTCTCCGGCGGGCGCGGTGCTGGCGTTCCCGCAGCTCTCGCGCGAGCGGCTGGCCGGGCTCCTTCCGCAGTTCCTGAGCGCGGCGCGGCGCAGCGCCGCGCGGGAGGCCTCGTGCTGGTCGCTCCTCCCGACCGAGCCGGAGGAGCTCGGGGAGGAGCTGCTCGCGGCCGGCTTCGGCGAGGGCTGGCAGGCGCACTGGATGGCGATCGAGATCTCGTCACGGGCGCGTGGGACTGCACCCGAGGGGGTCGAGGTCGGGCTCGCGCCGGCGACGTGGAAGGCGACCGCGCTGCCGTGGGACGGGGAGGGGATCGCAGCCGTGCGGAGCAGGCTCGCGAGCGCTCAGCCGAGGCGCGTGTGGCACCTCGGCGCGTGGCGCGACGGACGACCGGTGGGTCACGCCGTCGTGAACGTCACGACGGGACGGCTCGGCGTCGCCGGGATCTACGACATGGGCATCGCCGAGGGCGAGCGGCGCCGCGGCATCGGCCGCGCGCTGACGGCCGCCGCACTCCAGCTCGCTGGTGCCCACGGCTGCGCGGCGGCGACGCTGAACGCGACGCCCGAGGGCGAGCTCCTGTACTCCGCTCTCGGCTTCCGCTCCGTCGGCGTCGCGCAAACGTGGTGGCTCGACCTCTAGCGGGCGCGCGGACAGGTCTGGATCCGACAATCGAACGTACGCAATTTGCGGGCGCCGGCTCTACACCGGACCGCGCCCAGGCGTGTGGCAGCGCGAAGGCCGGGGACAGACCCTCGTCATGTCCGCTACCGACAGTAAAACGGCGACGAGACTGCGAAAAGGTGTCCACAGCGCCACCGGGGTAGCCTCCCCGCACGATGAGCAAGCAGCAGCCGCCCGCCCGCGAGCCCGTCGAGCTGCACATCGTCTCGGACTCGACCGGCGAGACCGCCGCGCGGCTCGTGCTCGCGCTCGAGGCGCAGTTCCCGGACCAGCCGTTCGCCGAGATCCGCCATCCGCGCGTCGAGAACGTCGAGGACCTGCAGCATCGCGGTGCAGCAGGCGCGCGGGCGGCCGGCGGTCATGGTCTACACGCTCGTCGCGCCCGAGCTCCGCGACGCGATGCGCCAGCTCTGCCGCCGCGCGCGCGTCCACTACTGCGACCTCCTCGGCCACCCGATCGACTCGATCTCGCGCGTCGCCGGCGTCGCCGCGCGCATGCAGCCCGGCGCGCGGCGCACCGCTCGACGCACACGTACTTCAAGCGGATCGAGGCGATCGAGTTCGCGGTCAAGTACGACGACGGCGTCGGCAGGGCCTCGACGAGGCCGACGTCGTCCTCGTCGGCGTCTCGCGCACCTCGAAGACGCCGCTCTCGATCTACCTCGGCTACCTCGGCCACAAGGCGGCGAACGTCCCGGTCGTGCGCGGGATCGACCTTCCGCCCGAGCTGTTCGAGATCGATCCGGCGAAGATCGTCGGCCTCACGATCGACGCGGAGCGCCTCCTCGACATCCGCACGGCTCGCGTCCGCAGCATGGGCGCGTCGCGCAAGCGCTACGCGGAGCTCGAGGTCATCTACGCGGAGCTCGAGGAGGCCTCGGCGCTCCATCGCCGGCTCGGCTGCCCGGTCATCGACGTCTCCGAGCTCTCGGTCGAGGAGACGGCGATGCGGATCATCCGGCTCGTCGAGAAGCGGAAGCAGAAAGCGCCCGCGTGAACGACGACCCGGCCGAACCGCGCCGTACGGGGCGCCCCGCGAGCCACCGCTGCGCCGGCCCTGGCACCGCCCGCCGGGAAGCACGGGCGACCTGCGCGAGAAGGGCTGGGTGCCGCTGCCGAGACTCGCGTTCTGGTGGTTCCTGCTCGTCCTCGGCGACCTCGTCTTCTACGTGCTCCTGACCCCGATCTGGCTCGGTCTCCGCGCCGCCGCGTGGGTCGCGGAGCTCAGGTCGCGCGCTCGACGCTCCTGAGGAAGGCGTCGATCTCGCGCTGAGACCGCAGGCGCTCGACGTCGTAGGCGGCGAAGCGCCTCGGGATAGCGCTTGCGGCGGCCACGAAAGTGCCGCAGCGCGAACAGGATCAGTGAGTCACGGCTCAGGAACGCGTTCCGGAGGGACTCGCGATTCCCGTTCCAGAGCTCCTCGCCCGTCCGAGCCCGCCGGATCGTCCGCCGCACGAGGCGCGGGAGCCAAATGCGCATCGGGAGGTCGAGCCAGACGACGACATCAGCGTTGCCGAGCACGAGGTCGCCGATCTTGCTGCGGTACGACGCCGTCGATCACCCACGCCTCCGTCGCCACGATCGGCTCGACGGCTGCGCGTAGCTCTTCGGCGGTCGACTCGATCCAGCCCGGCTCCAGAAGAGCGCGTCGAGCTCGTGGAACGGGACCTCCAGCCGCGCCGCCAGCTCGCGGCCCGACTGTCGTCTCCGCCGCACCCGCTCGCCGTGGTGACAACCGCGATCTTCCTCACGAGACAGGCGGGTCGTCGATCGGCGTCTCGGAGCCGGGCTCGACGCGGTATCCACGGGCACCTTCTCGTCGCCGACACGACCTCGCGCAGCTCGGTGCCGACGAAGTGGAGCGCCGCGTCGTCGTCGGCGGCGTACCCGGCGGGAAACCCGTTCGCGACGAGCCGCGGTAGACCGGCCGTCGGCGCTCCTCGCCGTCGTAGTGCGGGCAGAAGCTCCCGGCGAGGATCTCGAGGCCGTCGTGGAGCGGCCTCGAGGCCGGCGCCGAACGAGTCCGTGACGCACGACTCGAACCAGCAGTTCGCGCCCGCGCTCACGCCGCCGAGCACGGCGCCGCGCTCCCACGCCTCGACGAGCGCGCCGTCGACGCCCTGGACGCGCCAGACGGCGAGCAGCGTTGGCGGTGTTTCCGCCCGACACGTAGATCACGTCCTTGTCGCGCAGCTGCTCGGCCGGCTTCTCCGGCATGCCGAAGAGCTTCAGAACACTCACGTCGCAGTCACGCCGCGAGAACGCCTCGTAGAACGCGAGGATTCCACGCTCGGAGTCGCCGACGGGCGTCGGGAGGAAGCAGACGCGCGGCCGGGCCGCCGGGGCGAGCGAGAGCAGGAAGTCGTCGAGCGGCGACTCGGGATCGGCGAAGAACCCTCCGCCCCCCATCGCTAGGACCTGTCCACTCATCGGACGAGTGTAGATTCCCGCTGCTAATGCGCTACGTCTACGACTTCGCCGAGGACTCGGAGGGGGTCGCGAGCTTCTCGGCGGAAAGGGGATCGGGCTCGTCGAGATGACGCAGCTCGGGATCCCGGTCCCGGCAGGGTTCACGATCACGACCGACGCCTGCCGCGCGTACATGGCCGGCGGCGGCGAGGTGCCCGACGGGCTCGACCGAGAGGTCGACGAGCACATCGCGGCGCTCGAGGAGCGAGCCGGCAAGCGCTTCGGCGACCCGGAGGACCCGCTGCTCGTCTCCGTGCGCTCGGGCGCGGCGGTCTCGATGCCCGGGATGATGGACACGATCCTGAACCTCGGCCTCAACGACGTCGCGGTCGCCGGGCTCGCGACGTCGACCGGCAACGCGCGCTTCGCGTTCGACTCGTACCGCCGCCTCGATCCAGATGTACGGCGAGGTCGTCGACGGGGGTCGACGGCCACCGCTTCGAGCAGGCGCTCACCGACCTCAAGGCCGCGCGCGGCGTCACCCAGGACGTCGAGCTCTCGGCCGACGACCTGCGGGAGCTCGTCGCGACGTTCGCGCAGATCTACGAGGCGGAGACCGACACTCCGTTCCCGCAGGATCCCGCCGCGCAGCTGCGGCGCGCGTACCGCGCGGTCTTCGACTCGTGGAACTCGCCGCGCGCGCAGGTCTACCGGCAGACGTACGAGATCCCGGACGATCTCGGGACCGCGGTCAACGTCGTGCAGATGGTGTTCGGGAACCGCGGCGAGACCTCGTGTACGGGCGTCTGCTTCACGCGTGACCCGTCGACGGGCGAGCGCCGGCTGTACGGCGAGTTCCTGCAGAACGCCCAGGGCGAGGACGTCGTCGCCGGCATCCGCACACCGGAGCCGATCGAGCGCATGGCCGAGCTGCATGCCCGAGGTCTTCGAGCAGCTCGTCGAGACGCTCGACCGGCTCGAGGCCCACTACCGCGACCTGCAGGACATCGAGTTCACGGTCGAGGAGGGCAAGCTCTTCCTGCTCCAGACGCGGACGGGCAAGCGCACCGCGCGCGCGGCGCTGCGCGTCGCCGTGGAGATGGTCGAGGAGGCGCTCATCTCCCGCGACGAGGCGGTCGCCCGCATCGACCCGGCGCAGCTCGACCAGCTCCTACACCCGATGATCGACCCGGCCGCCGAGGTCGAGGTCGTCGCGCGCGGGCTGAACGCGTCACCGGGCGCGGCGTCGGGCGCGATCGTGCTCGACGCGGACACGGCCGAGGAGCGCGGCAAGGCCGGCGAGGACGTGATCCTCGTCCGCTGGGAGACGACGCCCGACGACATCCACGGCCTCATCCAGGCCCGCGGCGTGCTCACCGCGCACGGCGGCATGACCTCGCACGCGGCGGTCGTCGCGCGCGGGATGGGGAAGCCGTGCGTCGCCGGGTGCGAGGGGCTCTCGATCGACGAGAAAGCGCGGACGGTGACGATCGGCGGTCACGAGCTGCGCGAGGGGGACGTGATCACGATCGACGGCGGGACGGCCGCGTGATCGTCGGCCCCGTCCCGCTCGTCCCGCCCGCGATCGACGAGAACTTCGGGACGATCCTCGGCTGGGCCGACGACTTCCGCCGCCTGCGCGTGCGCGCGAACGCCGACACGCCCGAGGACGCCGCCAAGGCGCGCGAGTTCGGCGCCGAGGGCATCGGGCTCTGCCGGACCGAGCACATGTTCATGGCCGACGAGCGGCTGCCGATCGTGCGCGAGATGATCCTGGCGCGTGACGAGGACGAGCGGCGCACGGCGCTCGAGCGGCTGCTCCCGATGCAGCAGTCGGACTTCGAGGGGATCTTCGAGGCGATGGCGGGGCTCCCCGTCACGATCCGTCTGCTCGACCCGCCGCTGCACGAGTTCCTGCCGCCGCTCGAGGAGGCGACCTCGGACGCGATGCGCGAGCGGATCAGGCAGCTGCACGAGGCGAATCCCGATGCTCGGAACTCGCGGGTGCCGGCTCGGGCTCCAGTATCCCGGAGATCTACGAGATGCAGGTGCGCGCCATCGTGCGGGCGGCCAGGGCCGTTGCCGACAGGACCGGGGAGGCGCCGCTGGTCGAGATCATGCACCCGCTCGTCGGCTTCCGAGAGGAGCTGGCGCGGCTTCGCGAGCTCACCGAGCGCGTCGCGGCGGAGGAGCCGACGTCGCGTACCTGTGCGGGACGATGATCGAGCTCCCGCGCGCCGCGCTCCGCGCCGACGAGATCGCCGCCGAGGCGGACTTCTTCTCCTTCGGGACGAACGACCTGACCCAGACTGCTCTCGGATTCTCGCGCGACGACGCCGAGGGCAAGTTCCTCACGTACTACCTCGAGCACGGCATCCTCGAGCGCAACCCGTTCGAGGTGCTCGACGAGGAGGGCGTCGGCGACCTCATGCGCATTGCGGTCGAGCGGGGGAGGGGCGCGAAGCCCCAGATCAAGCTCGGGATCTGCGGCGAGCACGGCGGCGAGCCGCGCTCGGTCGCGTTCTGCCACGGGCTCGGGCTCGACTACGTGTCGTGCTCGCCGTACCGCGTGCCGCTGGCGCGGCTCGCCGCGGCGCAGGCGGCGCTCGCGGAGGCGGGCGTCACCGCGGTCGCCGTCGGCGGCTGAGCCCGCGTCCTCGGCGCCGTCCCCAACGGACCCGCCCCACGAACCCACCCCCAACGCGCCCCAGGGGCACTCCCGTGTCCCTGAGGACACGGTATCGGCGATCTGCTCACGCGTGGGTTACGACTTCGTGCCGACTTCGACGCTCCGAGGCAGGCGCGAGCGACGACGACCGTGACGGCCGACGGCCGAGTCAGACCTGGGCGACCGCGACCGCGACGGACAACGCGCCCACCGCGACGACGGACAACGTCGCGAGCGCGGGAGTGCGCCTGAAGCTCGAGAACGCGAGCGCGGCGAGGCCGCCTCCGATCAGCCCGCCGATGTGACCGCCGATCGAGATCCCTGGGATGAGGAAGGTGAGGACGAGGTTCACGACGACGAGACCCATCGCCTGTCCCCCGAAGACGTAGATCCGTCGCGCTTCGAGCACGAGCGCGCAGCCCATGATCCCCCAGATCGCCCCGGAAGCGCCCACTGTCAGGGCGTTCGGCGACCAGACGAGTGCACCCGCGGCGCCCGCCAGGCCGGACACGAGGTAGAGGAGCGCGTAGCGCCCGTGGCCGAGGTACTCCTCGAGCGCGGGCCCGATGAACCACAGGACGAGCATGTTCAGCCCGAGGTGCAGCAGCCCGTAGTGCAGGAACGAGGACGTGATCAGGCGCCACCACTCGCCCTCGGCGACACCGACCATCTGCCCGTCCGAGTCGATCGCCGACACGACGAGCACGCCCTTCTCGTAGATCCAGTTGCCGGTCCCGTTGAGTTGGCCGCCGGCCAGCAGCTCGAGGACGTAGATGCCGACATTGAGCGCGATCAGCGTCAGCGTGACGAAGGGACCCGTGAGCGAGACCGACCTTCCCGCGCGGCGAGCGGCCCGCCGCGGCGCAGGGGCCTGCCCGCCCGTGCTCGCGTGATCCGGGCAGCGGATGCCGACGGGCCCGAAGGTCATGCAGTCGGGACAGATGCCGCGCCCGCACTCCGTGCAGGACACGTACGTCTCCCGGTCCGGATGCCGGTAGCAGCGGAGGGGCTCGTCCACCGCGGGCTAGCGTACCGCCGTGCGAGTCGACGTCGCGTTCACACCAGACGAGTCCGGATCGGCCCCCACCGGGATCGTCATCGACGTCATCCGGGCGACCTCGACGATCTGCCAGGCGCTCGCGGCCGGCTACGAGCGTGTGTTCTGCACCGCGGAGGTCGATGACGCCAGATCGCTCCGCGACAGCCTCGACGACGGCGTTCTGGGCGGCGAGCGGAACGCTGTCCGCATCCCCGGGTTCGACCTTGGGAACTCGCCTCGCGAGTACGAAGAGCCGGCCGGATCGACGCTCATCCTGTCCACGACGAACGGAACCCGCGCGATCGTCACCGCCGCCGCGCGCTGCGAGCGCGTCCTCGTTGCTTCGCTCCTGAACCTCGACGCGGTCGTCCAGGAAGCTCGCGCCGCGGGAGAGGACGCAATAGTCGTCTGCGCCGGAGTCCAGGGAACGCTCGCGCTCGACGACGCCTACGTCGCCGGCCGCATCGTCGAGCTTCTCGGGTGGGAGCGCACGGACGCCTCCGAGGCCGCGGCGCGCCTCGCCGGGACCTGGAGCGGGGCGGAGGAGGCCTTCCGCGCTTCGAAGAGCGGGCGCAACCTGCTCGAGAACGCGCCGGAGCTCGAGCCGGACATTCCTTTCTGCGCAAGAGAGAGCACGCTCGACGTCGTCCCCCGCCTCGTGGGGATGCGGAACGGCTGCCGCGGAGATCGCGCGCTGATCGTCAACCGCGATCCGAAGGCGCGCGGCCCGTTCACGGCCTTCGCCGAGGTCGCGGGCGCGTACGAGCGGGGGCGGCCGACGTACCCGGAGGACGCCGTCCGCTGGCTCGCCGGGGACGAGCCCCGCGACGTCGTCGACCTCGGCGCCGGCACGGGGAAGCTGACGCGCGCGCTCGTCGCGCTCGGGCACCGCGTCACCGCGGTCGAGCCGCTGGCGGAGATGCGCGCGCAGCTCGAGGCGGCGGTCCCGGGGGTCGTGGCCGTCAGCGGCAACGCGGAGTCGATGCCGCTCGCGGACGCCTCGGTCGACGTCGTGACCTGCGCCCAGGCCTTCCACTGGTTCGACCACGCGGTCGCGCTGCCCGAGATCGCGCGCGTCCTGCGGCCGGGCGGTCGTCTGGCGCTCGTCTGGAACACGCGCGACGACCGTGACGCATGGGTCGCCGAGCTCTCGGAGATCATCGGGAACGAGTCGATCGCCGAGAACGACGTCGAGGGCCCGATCCGCAGGAGCGAACTCTTCGACGCGGTGGAGAAGGCGGAGTTCCGCTTCGAGCAGGCGCTCGACCGGGAGACGCTGCTCGATCTCGTGCTGTCCCGGAGCTACTGCGCGAAGCTCCCGCAAGCGGACCGCGAGCCGATCCTGGAGGCGGTCGGGCGGCTGTACGACCAGACCGCCGAAGGCCAGGGCGTCAGGCTCGCGTACGTCACCGAGTGCTTCCGAGCGACGAGGAAAGGGGCGTTCGCATGATCGACCGGCTTCCCGCACGCCTGCTGCGTCTCGAGGGCCTCGCGGTCGCGGTCGGGGCCGTCGCCCTGTACTTCGAGGAGGGCTTCGGCTGGCTTCCGTTCGTGCTCCTCGTCCTGGCGCCCGACCTGTCGGCGCTCGGGTACCTCGCGGGAAACCGGGTCGGCGCGGCGACGTACAACCTCGCGCACACGTACGTCGGGCCCGTGGCGCTCGGCGTCGCGGGCGTGCTCGTCGGGTCCGGCACGGCGACGCAGCTCGCGCTCATCTGGCTCGCGCACATCGGCGCGGACCGGCTCCTCGGGTACGGGCTCAAGTACCCGACCGGGTTCAGGGACACGCATATCCAGCGCGTCTGAGGGGTAGACGGACGAGATGGGCAAGCACACGCTCAAGAACCTCAAGGACGTCGAGGACTCGGCGCCCAAGTTCGGGATGTCGGACGTGCTCGAGGCTCGGTTTGCGCGCGAGGAGCTCGGGCTCGAGGTGTCGGGAGTCAGCTACCAGCGGTTGCAGCCCGATGCCCGCATGCCCTTCGGGCACAAGCACCTGGAGCAGGAGGAGCTGTACGTCGTCACCAGCGGCAGCGGCCGGGTCAAGCTCGACGACGAGATCCTCGAGCTCTCCCAGTGGGACGCGGTCCGGATCCCGGCCGGCACGATGCGCTGCGTCGAGGCGGGCTCCGAGGGCATCGAGATCCTCGCCTTCGGCGCGCCGAGCAACGGCAATGCCGACGTCGAGATGGCCCAGGGCTGGTGGTCGGACTAGCCCTGCGGGCTAGGGGACGATCTTGATCGGCGTCCCGAGCGGGACGCGATGCTTCATGAACTCGACGTCGCGGTTGTGCATGCGCACGCAGCCGTGCGACACCGCCTGCCCTAGGAGCTCCGGCTGCGGCGTCCCGTGGAGGCCGACGATGCCGCCGCCGGGCCAGTCGCTGAGATTCGGGGAGTACGCACTCGTCTCGAACGCGTAGTTACCGAGGGCCGACCAATTGGGGTCGATGCGGGGGTCGAACTTCCACGTGACGTAGAAGAGACCGGTCGGCGTCTCCAAACCGGGCCTGCCGACGGCGACGCGTCCCGAGCGCAGGAGCCGGTTGCCGCTCCAGAACTCGAACCGCCGGGCACCGACGTCGATGAGGATGCGCTTCTTGACGGGCAAGAGATCGACGGCCGAGGCCGGGACCCATCCGGTCTTTCCGTTCGGCCGGCCCGGGACGCTGAGCCGGTACCAGAGCGGCTGCTTGCTCTTCCTGGCCTTGACCACGGAGAGCGCGAGCACGTACTGCGGACGGAAGTCCGGGCGGAACTGCCGGAGCACGCCGACGCGTCGCGCGTTCACCCGCGGCGCCGCAAACACGGGCGTCGCGCGCGTGAGCGTCCCCGCGCCGACGACGCGAACCTGCGGGGTGCGCGTGACATCCGCGTCTGCGCGCGGACTGAGCACGAAAGAGGCAGCGATCGCCAGGAGAGACGTAGCCGCCACGACCGCGATCCCCCTCCGGCCGGCTGTCGGGCCGTTCGCCATGTCCGGGTCCGACCATACCGAGTGGCCCGGAGGGACGCGGCAGAGGCTTGCGGACTTTGCGGGTCAGGCGAGCTGTCGTCGTACAACCGTCCGGCGCGAGCCCTCGCGCTTCGGCTCGAACCCCGCTGCGAGGTACATCGGGAGATAGCCCGTGTACGCGTCGACGTTCATGTGGCCGCTCGGCACCGCGTAGGCCTCGAGAATCCGCGCGCCCTTCGCTGCCGCGTGCTCGATCGCGTGCTCGAGGAGCGCCGTCGCGACGCCTTTCCGCTTCGCCGCCGAGTGGACGTAGAAGCAGACGACGGACCACACCTCCTCGTCGTCGATTCTCGGCGCCGTAGGCGTGAACGCGAGCCGCTCGAACGACTCGCGCGGGCCGAGGCGGCACCAGCCGACGGGGACGCCGTCGTCGTACGCGAGCAACGCGTGCAGCTTGCCGCCCGCCACCTCGAGATCGAGCCGCGCGCGGTTCGAGCCGGCGAAGCCCTCGTGGTACGCCTTGCCGCGGAGGAACCAGTACTGGCACCAGCAGCCGTTGGACACCGGCGTTCCGCCCCTGGTGCCACGCCGTTCGAACAGGTCGACGACGTCGCGCCAGCGTGCGGGAGTCACGCGGCGGACGCGGATCGCGCTCACCCGCCAAGACTAGAGTCGGCGTGAGTGCGCGCGCTCTTCACGTTCATGGGCGGGCCGGGGCACCTCCAGCCGCTGCTCCCGATCGCCGTCGCCGCGTGCGAAGCGGGGCACGAGGTCGCCGTGGCGGGACGCGCGTCGGCGACGCGGTGTCGGAGGTGCTGTCGGACCCGAGCTACCGCGCCGCCGCCGAGCGCCTGCGCGACGAGCTCGCGGCCCTCCCGGGCCCAGACCATGTCGCCGCGCTCGTCGAGCGCCTCGCCACCGAGCGGAGGCCGATTACTGCTTGACAGGAGAACACGTGTTCGTATAGAACATGTGTTCGGATGATTGCCTGTCTCCTCATTCCCGGGTTCGAGCTCAAAGCGGCGCTTCGGTTGCAGCCGCGGCTCGCGCTCGAGCCCGCGGCGCTCGCTCCGGGGGCGGGGGAGGAGCCGCTGCTCGGGCCGGTGACCGCTGCCGCCGCGGCGGCCGGGGTCAAGCCGGGGATGCGCCTGGGAGAGGCGCTCGCGACGTGCCCGTCGCTCGCGCTCGTCGAGCGGGACCCGGCCACGGTCGAGCGCGAGTGGGAGGGAGCCCTGCGCCGCCTCGAGGACGCGGGGTTCGCGGTCGACCCGGTCGAGCACGGCGCGGTCGTCTTCGAGACGCGCGGGGTCGAGCGGCTCTACGGCGGCGTGCAGCCGGCGCTCGAGCGCGCTCTCGCGGCCATCGGCGCCGCCTGGGATCCACGCATCGGCGCTGCCGGGCGGCGCTTCACCGCTCTCGCGGCGGCGAGCGTCGCGCGGCCCGGACAGATCCTCCTCGTCGGGGAGAAGGACGAGACGTCGTTCCTCGAGCCGCTGCCGCTCTCGCTGCTCCCGCTCTCTTCCGATCGCTACGCGGAGCTCGAAGGGCTCGGGCTGCGCCGGATCGGGGAGCTCGCACGACTTCCGGGAGGCGCCGTGGCGGAGAGGCTGGGGGCGGACGGGCGCCAGGCCTGGCGTCTGGCTCAGGGCGGCCGCAAGTCGAAGGTGCGCGGGCGGAGGCCGGCGGCGGAGCTCGTCGAGGTGCTCGTCTTCCCGGAGGCGGTCGGGAACGAGCTCACCCTGCGGCGAGCGCTCGGCTCCCTCCTCGAGCGCCTGCTCGCGCGACCAGAACGGGCCGGGCGGCCCTTCCGCAAGCTCGCGGTGGCCGCCCGGCACGTCGACGGCGGCTCGTGGCGCCGCGCGGTCACGCTACGTGACGCGACCGCGGAGCCGGGACGCCTGCGCACGGCGCTCGGCCCGAAGCTGCAGGAGCTCACCGCGCCGATCGTCGAGCTCCGCGTCGAGGCGGTCGAGCTCGCCGAGCACACGGGACAACAGCTCGCGCTCGTCGAGCATTCGGGCGAGGAGAACGGCAAACGTCTCGAGGAGGGGCTGCGGCAGGTGCGCGCGAGCACGGGGACAGGATCGGTGTGCGCCGTGGTGGAGGTGGCGCCGTGGTCGCGGATACCGGAAGCGCGAGCACTGGTCGTTCCGCGGGACGTCTGAACGCGCCGCGACCGGCGCTCGTCGAGACGGGCTTCGACGGCACGCCGCGGCTCGTCAACCGGCAGGCCGTCGCAGTCGTACGCGAGGAATGGCGCGTCGTCGACCGCTGGTGGACGGAGGAGCCGGTCGACCGCCGCTACTTCGAGGTCGTCCTCGAGAGCGGCCAGAACGTCTGCGTCTACCGCGACCGGGAGGAGGCGTGCTGGTTCACCCAGAAGGCCTAGGCGCGCCGGGCGAGGCGCCTGGCGAAGTGGGCGGTTGCGTAGACCGCGCCGAGCCCCGCGCCCGTGGCGAGCGCGAGCAGGTTCGTCGTCGTGCACGTCCGGCAGACGTTGCAGCAGACAGCCGCCATCGGCGCGTTGTCGCCATACCTCGTCGCAGCCTGGGACACGCGGACCTGCCAGAGCTCCTTCTTCACGCCCGCATCCTAGGCGCGCGCGAAGACGAGTTGCATGCGCGCGTGCTCGTTCGGCGTGGCCGGCTAGACGTCGAAGATGTCGTGGCGCTCGAAGAACTCCCGGTCCGGCTCGACGCCCTGCGATCTCAGCTCCATGAGCTCCAGCCGGTACTGGGCGAACCCGCCCGGCGTGTGGATGTTGACGAAGCGCGCGGGTGCATCGCTCACGTTCCGAAAGTAGTGGACGACGTGGGGCGGAGCGAGGACGTACGTGCCGGCAACTGCGTTCACCACCTCGTCCCCGACGTGGATCTCGAGCTCGCCCTCGAACACGAAGAACGAGTCGCTGTGCGCCTTGTGGAAGTGCGGGTCGACGCCGCTGCCCGGCTGGAACTCGAGCACGAGCAGCGAGAGCTCGGGGCGCGCCGCCTTCACGATGTTCCCTCCCTGCTCGCCCTCGTCCGGGCCGTGGACGGTCGCCTCGGTCGCCGGCAGGCCGCCGTCGTCCGGCGGGCCGAACGTGTCCCCGTCGGCCGCGTCGAACGGCACGCCGTCGCGGCGCGCGCGACTCAGCGCCGCGAACGCGCGCCCCGGCGTGTGCAGGTTGAGATGGCGCGCGCCCTTCTCGCCGACGTCGAACCCGTGGATGACTCCCGGCGGCGCGAGCGCGAACGCGCCGGCGGTCAGCGACCGCGTTTCGCCGGCGACGTGGAACAGGAGCTCGCCCTCGAGGACGTAGAACGCGTCCGCATGCTCGCGGTGGACGTGCAGCGCAGCGACTCGCTGGTCCGGCGTATAGGACGACTCCGAGAGCAGGAGCTCGTCGCGGTCGGCCTTGATCCGACTCGACCTGGTCTCGGTCTCGGCGGCGACCTCACCCTCGCCGGGCGCCAATGCAATCGGCTCGTCCACTCGGCGAATCTACTCCGACAGACGGACCAAGACTGCGGACGACGGGTCGGCGCCGCCGTCAGCAGGCGGGTCGTGCTGGTCGAAATCGGGGTTCCGCCCGCGGAGGTACTCGCCGAAGCCGCTCGCCGGCATGTGGAAGTTGTAGAAGAGGGCGCTTTCCGAGGCGTCGTTGTCGAAGCCGTGCACGACGTTCGGCGGGAAGACGACGAGCGTCCCCGCCGGGCCGTGGACGGGCTCGCGTATGGAGAACGTGAGCTCTCCCTCGAGGACGAAGAACGCATCGGAGTGCAGGTGATGGACGTGCGGTTGCGCGCCGCGCTCGCCCGGGCCGTAGAAGAACTCCGTCACCGTGAGCTCGTCGGTGTCGACGAGCAGGGTCGCGCGGCGGCGCTTGGATCGGTCGCCGATCGCCTCGCCGTCCTCTCCTCCGCTGCGCCGGACGACCACGAGGTCGGGATCACCCGTTGTGTACTCGGGGATCGGATGCTGGTCGAAGGCGGCGCGCACGGCGCGGCGCTCGTCCTCGTTCTCGGCGGCATAGAGACCTCGGACGAAGTCACCGAACCCGCAGCTCGGGACGTGGATGTCCAGGAAGTGCGCCTGCGAGTCGCCGGTGACGGAGAACGTGTGCACGACGTCCGGCGGCACGTGCACCCAGGTGCCCGCACTCACCACGACCTCGCGGTCTTCGAGCCTGAACGTCAGCTCGCCCTCGAGCACGAAGAAGCACTCCGCATGCCGGGCGTGGAAGTGCAGCGGCGGAGCGATGCCGCCGCCCGGATCCCAGCGCACCGAGGCGAGGCCGATGTGCTCGGTGTCCGCGAGGATCGTGACCCCGAGCCCGCCTTCGCTTCCGATCCGCTCGCCTGCCTGCAGCTGCGGCCCCATGGAGACCGAGACTAGCCGTGGCCGGATACGTGGAGCTGCACTGCCACTCGGCGTACTCGTTCCTCGACGGCGCGTCGCAACCGGAGGAGCTCGCAGCGCGGGCGGCGGAGCTCGGGTACGAGGCGCTCGCGCTCACCGACCACGACGGGGTCTACGGCTCGCTCGAGTTCGCGCACGCGGCGAAGTTCTTCGGCGTGCGGCCGATCACAGGGGCGGAGGTCACGCTCGACAGCGGCGCCCACGTGACCTTGCTCGTGGAGTCGAGGCAGGGGTACGCCAACCTCTGCCTCCTGTTGACCGCCGCGCACGCGGGAACGCGACGGCCCGGGCGGGAAGACCGTGAGCCGCTACCGCCCTCGGTCTCTCTGGAGCTCGTCGCCGAGCTCGCCGAGGGCATCGTCTGCCTGTCGGGCTGCGCGCGGAACGGGCTCGGCGTGCGCGACCCGAACGGGGCGGGGCGGCTCGCCACGGCGTTCGGCCGGGAGCGCTTCCTCGTGGAGCTCCAGCGTCCGTTCGAGCGCGGAGACGCGCGCCGGAACGCCGCGCTGCGAGACCTCGCGGAGCACCTCGGCGTCGAGACGGTCGCCACGGGAGACGTCCACGCGCATCACCCGCGGCGCACGCTCCTCCAGGACGTCCTCGTCGCGATCCGCTGCCGCACCTCGCTCGAGGGCTGCGAGCCCGAGCGCCGCGGGAACCGCGAGAGCTACCTGCGCTCGCCGCAGGAGATGCTCGAGCTCTTTCCGCTCGACCGTGCAGCTGCCGAGCGCAGCGCCGTCCTCGCCGAGCGGCTCGAGTTCGACCTCACCGAGGAGCTCGGCTACCGCTATCCCGACTTCTCGGATCGCGACCAGCCGGCGATCTTCCAGCTCGCGGAGATCTGCCGGCATGCGATCGACGAGCGGTACGCCTCAGGAAGGGCGAGGCAAGCCTCGCCCCTACAACAACAGGCTCGCGTCCGCCTCGAAGACGAGCTCGAGCCTGATCGACGAGCTGGGGCTCGCGGGGTTCTTCCTCCTCCACCACGAGGTGCTCGAGCTGGCACGCGAGTGCGCGCGCGAGGTGCGCGGGACGGGCACGCCGCGGAGCTTTCTGCCGCCCGGGCGCGGCCGCGGCTCCTCGGTGGGCTCGATCGTCTGCTACCTGACCGGGCTCTCGCACGTCGACCCCGTCTCGAACGAGCTCTCGCTCGGGCGTTTCCTCAACCGTGAGCTCGCCTCGGTCCCGGACATCGACCTCGACTTCCCGCGCGACATCCGCGAGAAGCTCATCGTCCGGGTCACCGAGCGTTACGGACGCGAGCACGCGGCGCTCGTCGCGAGCTTCGCGACGTACCGCTCGCGCGGCGCGATCCGCGACGTCGGCAAGGCGCTCGGGCTCCCGTTCGCCGAGCTCGAGCGGCTCGCGCGAGTCTCCGACGGCTGGAACGCGAAGCGCGTCGCTGAGGAGGTCGAGCAGCTGCCGGGCAAGCACGACTCGAAGCGCTGGCGCGCGTTCGCGTGGCTGACGGGCGAGATCGCCGGGCTCCCGCGCCACGTCTCGCAGCACCCGGGCGGGATGATCGTCTCGACGCGCCCGCTCGTCGAGCTCGTGCCTGTGCAGCCCGCGGCGATGGCCGGGCGCCAGCTCTGCCAGTGGGACAAGGACTCGTGCTCCGACGCGGGCTTCCTCAAGATCGACCTGCTCGGGCTCGGGATGCTCTCCGCGGTCGAGGACTGCGTCGACCACGTTGCGCGCACCAGGGGTGACGTGATCGACCTCTCCCGCATCGATTTCGACGACAAGGAAGTGTTCGGAGAGATCCAGCGGGCGGACACCGTGGGCGCGTTCCAGATCGAGAGCCGCGCGCAGATGCAGAGCCTTCTGCGGACGAAGCCCGCGAACCTCGACGACCTCACCGTCCAGGTCGCGCTCGTCCGGCCGGGGCCGATCCAGGGGAAGGCGGTGCACCCGTACATCGACGCGCGCCAGCGGCTCCGGGAGGACCCGGAGTACGTCTGGCCGGTCGACCACGAGCTCCTGCGCGAGCCGCTCCGCTCGACCTTCGGCGTCGTCGTCTTCCAGGACCAGGTGCTCGAGGTCGCGATCGCGCTCGCGGGGTTCACGGTCGGGGAAGCCGAGGGCCTGCGGCGCGCGATGAGCCGCAAGCGGAGCCACGACGCGCTCGAGGCGTATCGCGGGCGGTTCGTCGAGGGGGCGGCCTCGAAGGGCGTCGACGCGGACGTCGCGGACACGGTTTTCGACAAGCTCGTCGGCTTCTCGGGC
This sequence comes from uncultured Actinomycetes bacterium, assembly GCA_963716605.1. Taxonomy (GTDB): domain Bacteria; phylum Actinomycetota; class Thermoleophilia; order Gaiellales; family Gaiellaceae; genus GMQP-bins7. The sequence goes on from CAVQTO010000003.1 coordinate 174,982, forward strand.
TTCGGGTTCCCGAAGGCGCATGCGGCCGCGTTCGGGCTCCTCGCGTACCAGTCGCAGTGGCTCCGGCGGCATCACCCGGCCGAGTTCCTGTGCGCGCTCCTGAACGAGCAGCCGATGGGCTTCTACCCGCCGGCGACGCTCGTCAGGGACGCGCAGCGGCGCGGGGTGGAGGTGCTGCCGCCGGACGTCAACCTGAGCGCCGCGCGGTGCACGATCGAGGCCGGCTCGCTCGTCCGCATCGGCATCTCGTACATCTCGGCGGTGGGGACGGACGAGGCGGAGGCGCTCGTCGCCGAGCGCGAGGTCAACGGGCCGTTCCTCGACGTCGGCGATCTTGCCCGCCGGGCGGCGCTCTCCCGCGACGGGCTCGAGGCACTCGTCAAAGGCGGTGCGTGCGACGGCTTCGGGCAGAAGCGCCGCGACCTCCTCTGGGAGCTCGGCCTCGCACTGCGCCCGCAGACGGTCCCCGGCACCGAGGGAGAGGCGAAGCAGCTCCCGCTTTCCCTCGACCCGACCGCGAAGACGCCCGAGCTCCGTGACCTCACGCGCTGGGAGCGCATGCTCGCGGACTACCGCGTCACGGGAATGTCGGTCGGAGTGCACCCGCTCGAGCTCCTGCGCCCGCACCTGCCTCCCGGGACGCTCTCGAGCGCCGAGCTGCACGAGCAGCCGCACGGGAGGACGGTGGCCTTCGCGGGGATGACGGTCGCGCGCCAGCGGCCCTCGACGGCGAAGGGGGTCGTCTTCATGCTCCTCGAGGACGAGCACGGCCAGGTGAACCTCATCGTGCCCTCGGCCGTCTACGACCGTCACCGGGCGGCCGTGCGCGCCGAGCCGCTCGTCCTCGCGCGCGGCCGCTACGAGCGCGTGGGGGAGAACCGCAACGTGCTCGTGTCCGAGATCGAGACCCTCGGCCCGCTCGCGCGGCAGGCCGCCGAGAGCGACTCCGTCTGGGAGTCGCTTCCCAGACCGCACTCCTTCGGCCGCCGCTAGCTCAGCCCGCGACGGAGACCATCACGGCGGCTCGGCCGGCACCGGGCAGACGACGCACGACGCGTTCCGGCCCGCTCGGAAGCGGCGCTGCGACGAGGCGTCCCCGCCAGTCGACGCCGAACGCGGTCGAGCCGACCCGCGCCGTGTCCACGTGAGCCGTCCAGCCGAACCGCGACCGCGTCCGCAGGGAGACGTCGAGCACGCGCCCCGTGTCGCGGTCGCTCGTCGGGAGGAACAACAGCCGCCCGCCCGGCAGCCAGTGGACGTCGCCGGTCGTCATCGGGGCGGCGAGCGGGATCGACCGAACGGTCGCCGCCTTTCCCAGCTCCACGAGGACCAGCCGCGAGCTCTCCGCTTGGCGGTACGCGACGCCTGCGAGCCGTCTCCCGCTGCCGTCCGGCACGAGTTGGGGACTGAGCGGGATCCGGGCGATCCGTAGCCCGCGGCCCGTCCTGAGATCGATCCGGATCAGCCGCGCGCCCCGTTCGCCGGCGTTCAGATACGCGACCCGTGGAGTCAGGCTCGACAGGTACGCGCTGCCGTGCCAGATGGTGCTCACACGGCGGCCCGCAAGTCGGTGGAGCCCCGCTCCGTGCGGCGCGTCACCCGCGCCGGCCCCGAAGAGGACGACCGAAGCGCCCCAGACGTTCTCGCACTGGAGCCCGACGGCGCGGCGCCCCGCGGGCAGGTCCACAACGCGCCTGTCGGACGATGCGCAGGGTCCTCGCGTCGCGGATGACGAGTTGGTTCCCCTCGTAGACGAGGATGACCTCGGCCACGCGCTTGCCGCCGGGACACGGTGAGAGCAGCTGAGTGGTCCCGGGCCCGAAGCCGTACGCGAGTGTGCGACCTCTCGTGTCCAGCGCTAGCACTCGCGCGCGGCCGAAGCGGCCTCCGACGTACATCGCCGGCGCGCCCCGGCCGTTCGGAGCCGGGAGCGGCGCGACCGCCGTGAGGAGATCCTCGGGCTCGACCTGTCGGCAGAGGTCCCCGATCCACGTCTGACCTTCGCGCGTGAGGAAGAGACCCACCCGCTCTCCCACGGACGCCTCGATGCCGCAGGCCGCTCCGCCGCCGCTGGTCCGCACCTCCACAGTCCTCCCGATCTGTCCTTTCAGCGCTCGCTCGACACTGAACGTCAGGGCGACACGGCCGTTCCCGATGTCGCGTCGGTCGATGAGGTGGCCGACGAACGCTCCGTCGGACTGCTGGAGGTAGGTCCAGGGGTCGGGCGGTAGGCACGAGCAGGCCTGCGCCGGGTTGACGGAGCCCGCGAGCCCCGCCAGCGCGAGCACCGCGACGCACACCGACAGGCCTCTCACATGTCGTGGTACGCCACGTGGCTCCCGCGCTGTCACAGGGGCGAAGCATGGCACTACGATCTCCGTCCTGCCGCTCGTCGTGCGTACCTGGAACGTCTTCCACGGGAACACGTTCCCGCCGGGTCGCCATGCGTTCCTCCACGAGATGCTCGACGTCGTCTGCAGCGACCGTCCGGACGTCGTCTGTCTGCAGGAGCTCCCCGTCTGGGGACTCGCGCGGCTCGAGGAATGGAGCGGAATGCAGGCGTTTCACGTCGTCGCACGCGTTCCGCGCGTCCCGGGCCAATTCGGGCGGTTCCTCACGCGGCTGCATCACGGCTTCTTCCGGTCGGCGTTCGTCGGCCAGGCGAACGCGATCCTCGTCGCACCGGGTCTCGAGGTCGCGGACCTCGGGTGGAAGCGCATCAGCGACCCCGGCCGGGAGCCGCGCGTCGTGCACGCGGTCCGGGTCGCCGACCTGCTCGCCGTCGCGCACTTCCACGCCAGCACGGATCTCGTCGCCTCCCGCACGGAGCTGGGGAGGGCGCAAGCGTTCGTCGAAGGGCTCGCGCGTCCGGGCGAGCCGGTCGTCCTCGCGGGCGACTTCAACCTCGTGAGCCCACAGGTCGAGGGCTACTCCGAGCCTGCTCCCGGGATCGACCACGTGCTCGTCCGCGGCGCGCAGGTCTCCGAGCCGGTCGTCTGGCCGCCCGAGCGGCGCGAGCGGTCCGGCCGACTGTTCTCGGACCACGCGCCCGTGGAGGTCACGATCGACCTCTAGGCGTCCTTGGCGAGACGCCGTTGAAGCGTGAAGGCGGTCTCGACGAGCGTGAGGTGCGTGAAGGCCTGCGGGAAGTTGCCCACGAGGCGCCCGCGCTCTGGGTCGTACTCCTCCGCGAGCAGGCCGAGGTCGTTGCCGAGCGAAAGCAGGCGCTCGTACAGCTCGACCGCTTCGTCGAGCCGGCCCAGCCGCGCGAGCACGGCGACGAGCCAGAACGAGCAGGGTAGGAAGGCGCCCTCACCGGGAGGAAGCCCGTCGACGCCCACGTTCTCGTCGTCGGCTCGATAGCGCTCGACGAGGCCGTCGCGCAGAAGGTCGCGCTGGATCGCCTCCACTGTCCCGACCACCCGCTCGTCCTTCGCAGGGAGGAAGCCGACGAGCGGGATGAGGAGCAGGCTCGCGTCGAGCCGATCGGAGCCGTAGTACTGGACGAAGGCGCCGACCTCGGCGTTGTAGCCGTTCGCGAGGACGTCCTCCTTGATCGCGTCGCGCGTCTGACGCCAGCGGTCGGTGGGCCCTTCGCGCCCGAGCTTCTCGACCGCCTTCACCGCGCGGTCGAACGCGACCCACGCCATGACCTTCGAGTGCGTGAAGTGCCGCCGCGGCCCGCGCACCTCCCAGATCCCCTCGTCGGGCTCGCGCCAGCCGGTCTCGAGCCAGTCGAAGATCTTCCTCGCGACGGACCAGGCGTCGTCCGAGGCGGGGATGCCCTTGACGCGCGCGAGGTGCAAGGCGTCGATGACCTCGCCGTAGACGTCGAGCTGAAACTGGTTCGACGCGTCATTCCCGATCCGGACCGGCTGCGAGCCCTCGTATCCCGAGAGCCATGGCAGCTCGAGCTCGGTGAGCCTGCGCTCGCCCGCGACGCCGTACATGACCTGGACGTCCTCCGGCGAGCCGGCGATCGCACGAAGCAGCCAGTCGCGCCACTGCTGCGCCTCGTCCCGGTAGCCCGCTCGGAGGAACGCGAGCAGCGTCAGCGTCGCGTCCCGGAGCCAGCAGTAGCGGTAGTCCCAGTTGCGGACGCCGCCGAGCGCTTCCGGCAGAGACGTCGTCGCCGCCGCCACGATCCCGCCCGTCGGCCCGTAGGTGAGCGCCTTCAGCGTGAGAAGCGAGCGCACCACGGCGTCGCGCCAGGGCCCGTCCAGCGCGTATGTGCTCGCCCAGTCCTCCCAGTACGCGACGGTGTCCGCGAGCGCTGCCTCGGCCTCGACGGGCTCCGGCAGGTCACGGTGCGACGGGAACCAGGTCAGCACGAACGGGATCCGCTCGCCCTCGCGCACCTGGAACTCGGCGTACGTGCGCAGGTTTCGTCCCTGGAGCTCGATCGGCGTGCGCACGCAGACGGCATCCGGCCCGGCGACGGCCACGAGCGCGCCGTCGAGGTTCCGCACCCACGGCACGATCGAGCCGTAGTCGAAGCGCAGGCCGAGCTCCATCTGCATGTCCACGGTGCCGCGGACGCCCTCGACGATGCGGACGACGTCCGGGGCTTCTCCGCGCGGCGGCATGAAGTCGATGAGCCGTATCGCGCCCGAGGACGTCTCGAGGTCGGTCTCGAGCACGAGCGTGTCCCCGCGGTAGCGCCGGCCCGGCGAATCGAAGGCTTCCGTGGGCCGAATCGTCCACTGGCCGTTCTCCTCGTTGCCGAGGAGCGAGGCGAAGATCGCGCCCGAGTCGAAGCGCGGGAAGCACAGCCAGTCGATGGAGCCGAGCCGGCTCACGAGCGCCACCGTCTGCAGGTCGCCGATGAGCCCGTAGTCCTCGATCCGGCAGGAGGCGGCCATGAGCTCCTAACGTAATGAGTCGCTCGTCGCGAGGCGAGTGATGGGCGTCGTGACGCAAGGACGCAGGGAGCGTCCATACCGAAAGAGGTATGGACGCGACTGAGGACGCCGCATCACGGCGTCCAGCGCCGCATCGCGACATCGGCGCTCATTGCGTGAGCTCCTTCACTCGTCCTCTCCTGCCTGGAGGAAGCTCGCGAGATTCTTGAAGCGCTTGAGCGCGGCCCGGTCGAACGCACTCCGGTAGTCGGCGGCCGCGTCGTCGTCGAGCGTGCCCGCGTACGCCTCGCGGACGCTCGTACAGCCGCTCGCCGACCGCGTCGACGACGAGCTGGTAGTCGCCGTACAGCTCCTCGGTCTCGTCGGCGGCGGCCTTCGTCCAGGCCGTGTCCGCCTCGGCGGCCTCGTCGAGCAGCTCGGCCTCGTCCGACTCGAAGAGGTCGAGCTGGCGCCGGACGAGGTCGCCGAACCGCTCGCGGCGGAAGATCACACGAGCTCCCCGTAGAGCTCGAGGTGGGCCTCCGCAGACGCCTCCCACGTGAGCTCGGCGCGCGCGGCCTCGGCGCCCTGCCGCGCGGCGGCGAGTGCGTCTGCGTCCCCGAGCAGGTGCTCGAGCGCGGACGCCATCCCCTCGACGTCACCCGGGTCGACCACCGCGCCCGCGCCGTATCTGCCGACGGTCTCGCCGAGGCCCCCGATGTCGTAGACGATGGACGGAATTCCGGCCCCGAGAGACTGGAGCAGCGCCCCCGAGAGGTCGATCTCGGGGCGGTACGGGAAGAGCGAGACGGTGGCCTCGGAGAGCGCCCTGCGCATCTCCTCCGGCGGCAGGAACCCGAGCCGCCACTCCGCGCGGTCGCCGGCCTTCCGGCGGACGTCCTCGAGCGGCACCCGTGGATCGCCCGCGACGAGGAGTCGCGCGCCGGGGACGCGGAGTACGGCCTCGACCGCGTCCTCGACGCCCTTGTACGGCCGGATGAGCCCGTGCAGGAGCGCCGTCCGACCGTCGTCGCGGCGGTCGATCTCGCCACGGAAGGCGGGGTGGGGGATCACGCGCACGTGCTCCTCCGCGATGCCGAAGTCGACGAGCGCGCCCTTCCCGCGCTCCGAATGGACGACGACGCGCTCACAGCGCCCGAAGAGGGTCTTCCAGAGGCCGGTCTTCGACGCGGTGCGGCGCGGGATGATGTCGTGCGCGGTGAAGACGACGGGCGAGCGTGGCCGGAAGAGCCAGCGGTCGAGCTCGGGGGCGCCGAACCATTGCACGTGTAGGACGTCCGGCTTCGCGGCGGCGAAGCGGGCCATGCCGAGCGGATGCTCGACCGCCTTGACCGCGAGCCGGAGCCGCGTCGAGCCCATGCGCGAGGACACGGGATAGAACCACTCGGCCGCCCGGTAGCCGTTCGGGGCAGCGACGGCGCCGAAGCGGAAGCGGGAGGTGACGAGCTCGACGTCCGCGCCCGCGGCCGCGAGCGCGCCCGCGAGCGAGCGGTCGTACGGAGGCGTGTACGCGGGCGGGTCGGCGAGGACGACGTGCATGAGGCGAGACCTTATTGGCACAGTCTTGTGGTCTTAACAGGGCCTGGCACCGTGAGTGCTACAAGACTGTGCCAATCGACGGGGGTCGTCAGAATCCCGCGGGTGACCTTCGAGGACGCCCGCGCGCAGTTCCCCGTCCTCGAGCGCCTCGCGTATCTGCAGGCGGGCAGCGTCGGCCCGCTCGCGCGCGGGACCCTGGACGCGATGGTCGCGGAGGAGGAGCGCGGCCTGCGGGACGGACGCGGCAGCCTTGCGCGCTTCGAGCGCGTCATCGCGGAGCGCGAGGAGACTCGGGCGGAACTGGCCGCCCTCGTCGGCGTCGACGCAAGCCGCGTGTCGATCACGGCGTCGACGACGGACGGCTGCAACATCGTCCTCGCCGGGCACGACCTCAGGCCGGGGGACGAGGTGGTCACGACCACGGACGAGCATTTCGGCCTCCTCGGGCCGCTGCACGTCTCCGGGGCGAAGGTCGTCGCGGTCGCGCCCGACCCCGAGCGCATCGTCGCCGCCGTCACGCCGAGGACGCGGCTCCTCGCGCTCTCACACGTGCTCTGGACGACGGGGCAAGTCCTTCCCGTGCACGAGCTCAAGGAGACGACCGGGCTCCCGATCCTCGTCGACGGCGCGCAGTCGGTCGGCACGATGCCGGTGGACGCGACCGGGCTCGACTACTTCACGATCTCCGGTCAGAAATGGCTGTGCGGTCCTGAGGGGACGGGAGCGCTCGTCGTCGCCGAGCCGGATGCGCTCGCGGTGGGGCGGCCGAGTTACCTGTCGCAGCAAGAGCATGAGCCGGACGGTGCGTTCGAGCCCAAGCCGGGCGCTGCGCGGTTCGATCCGAACCTGACGCCGCATGCGCTTCTCGTCGGCTTCCGAGCAGCGCTCCGCGCACAACCGGAGTGGCGCTTCGAGCGGGCGTCGGCGATGGCCGAGCGCTGCCGAGAGCTCCTACGCGAAGCGGGCCTCGACGTCGTCCTGCCCGAGGAGCGCGCGACGCTCGTCGCCTGGCGAGCGCCCGTGGACGACTCCGCCGCGGTCGTCGCACGACTCGCGGAGGCGGGAGTGATCGTCCGCGACCTCCCGGGACGAGGCCTCGTCCGCGCGTCGGTCGGGTGGTGGACGAGCGACGACGATCTCGAACGCCTCGTCGCCGCGTTGTAGGCTCGCGGCATGTGCCATGACGTCGACTCGTCGCCGCCGATCCGGCCTATCTCCGGAGCCGCGGTCTCGCACGACGACCTCGTGCTCGAGGCCGAGGACGGCAACCGCTTCGCGGCGTTCGCGGCGATGCCCGACGTGCCCGGCCCGGCAGCCGTCGTCATCCTCCCGGACATCCGCGGCCTCCACCGCTTCTACGAGGAGCTCGCGCTGCGCTTCGCCGAGCACGGCTACGCCGCGGTCGCGTTCGACTACTTCGGGCGCACGGCGGGAGCCGACAAGCGAGACGACGAGTTCGAGTACCTGCCGCACGTCCAGCAGACGACGCAGGCCGGGCTTCAGGCCGACGTCGGCGCCGCGGTCGCGTTTCTCCGTGGCGCGGGCTATCTCAGGATCTTCACGGTCGGCTTCTGCTACGGCGGCCGCAACTCCTGGCTGGCGACTGCGGAGGGTCACGACCTCGCAGGGGCGATCGGTTTCTACGGCCGGCCCGGCGAGGAGGGCCGTCCCAGCGACTCGCCCAGTCCGACGGCGGTTGCCGACAAGCTCGGCGCCCCGATCCTCGCGCTCATGGGCGGGGCGGATCAGGGGATCCCGGTCGAGGATGCTGAGGCCTTCGACGCTGCGCTCGACACGGCCGAGGTCGAGCACGACGTCGTGATCTACCCCGGCGCGCCGCACAGCTTCTTCGACCGGAAGTTCGAGGAGTTCGCGGACGTCTCCGAGGACGCGTGGAACCGCGTCCTCGCGTTCCTCGCGCGCCACTCCTGAGGTGGCCGCACGTGAGTTCACGCCGGGGCTCGAGCTCGCCCGCGCGTTCTATGACGAGGTCGTGGCGCCGCTGCTCGACGGCGTCGAGCACTCCGCGGCGCTGCTCGGGACCGGCTCGGACGTCCTCGGCTTCGACACCGTCCGCTCGACCGACCACGCCTGGGGGCCGCGACTGCAGGTATTCGTCTCCGAGGACGAGGTCGAGCGCATCGGCCAGCTTGTCGACGACAGTCTCCCCGATGAGTTCCGGGGCTGGCCGACGCGCTTCGGCTGGGATGCGTTCCCGGTGACACACCACGTCACCGTCATGACGCTCGACGGGTGGCTCGGAGACCGGCTCGGCTTCGATCCGTTGCAGCCGATCGCGCTCGAGAGCTGGCTCGCGACTCCGCAGCAGGTCCTGCTCGAGGTGACAGAAGGCGCGGTCTTCGGGGACGCCGACGGCGCGCTCGGCCGCGCCCGTGACGCGCTCGCCTGGTACCCGCCGGAGGTCTGGCTCTGGCTCCTCGCCTGCCAGTGGCGGCGGATCGACCAGGAGGAGCCGTTCGTCGGCCGCACGGCCGAGGTCGGCGACGAGCTCGGCTCGCGCGTCCTCTGCGCTCGCCTCGTGCGGGACGCGATGCGGCTCGCGTTCCTCCTCGAGCGGCGATACGCGCCGTACGCGAAGTGGCTCGGCTCGGGGTTCCGACGGCTCCGAGCCCACGACGACCTCGGGCCGCCGCTCGCCGCCGCGCTCGCGGCCGATGCCATACGAGGAGCGCGAGACCGAGCTCGTCACGGCGATGGAGACGCTCGCGCGACTCCACAACGCGGCCGGCGTCACGGCACCGGTCGACGAGACGTCGCAGACGTTCCACGACCGGCCGTTCCGCGTACTCGGGTCCGCACGCTTCGTCACCGCCTGCCTCGAGGAGGTGTCCGACGAGCGGCTCCGGTCGCTCCCGCTCGTCGGTGGGATCGACCAGTGGGTCGACTCCACCGACGTGCTCTCACACCCGCGGACGTCAGCGAGCCTCGCCGAGACGTATCGCGCGTGGCTTCGGAGCTAGCGGGGAACGACGCCTCGTCGTCCGGGCGGGCCATGGCGTCACCACCATGGCCCGCCCGGGGAACGAAGAGCTCTACCAGACACTCGGGCAGCTGACGAGGCTCCCCTAGCGCGCGAGGTTGACGGCCTTGCCCGTCGCCTGGCGGAAGCTGTCGCACGCCTTCAGGTACTGGTCCGTGCTGAGGAGCTGATGCCCTGCACCGATGAGAGCCGCGATCGTTGCGAGCGACTTGGCTTCGCCGGCGCTCGGAGGCGCGACTGCCGCCTCCGCCTCGTGATACGCGACCGTCGCGATCCCCTCGGCGACGAGGCCGAGCAGGTCCTTGAGCCCCGACAGGTCGCCTGCGCCGCGCGACTCGGCCGTGATGAGGTCGTCGAGCGCGGCCCGCAACTTCGTGATCGCCGCAACCGGATCGTCTGCATCGAGTCGATCCAGCGCGCCGTTGGCCGGCGGGGTGCCACCCAGGTTGCCGATGAGCTCGTCGCGAGCGGAACGGAGCGCCGCCGCGATGCGCGGGTCCGTCGTCGCGGCGATCAGCTCGGTGAGCTCGTCCGCAACCTCCTCGATCGCGTCCTCGAGTGACAGCACCTCCACGGTGAGATCGCGCGAGCTCGCATCGCCGTCGTCGTCGGTGATCGTCGCGTCGATCGTGTAGGTGCCCGCGGAGGCGAAGACATGCCTGTCCTGGAGTTGACCGGTGGCGCCGTTCGTGGCGGAGGAGAAGGCGTCGAATGCCGTGTCGGTCGTCCCGTCGTCCCAGCTCACGTGCCCGGTCTGCGTGTCGGCCAGCCCGGGGTCGGTGAAGGTGACGCCGAGCGACACGGGGAGCCCCACGATCGCCTTCGTCGCCCCGCCGTCGAGCTCGTGGCCGAGCGAGTCCCGCACCGACGCGCTCGCGATCGCCGGCGGCACGTTCCGGACCTGGACCGCGACCGGCACCGGCGCGCCCGTGCCGAACGGCGACGGGTCGTTCGGGTGCTGGGCGCGCGCCTGCGCGCTCGCCGTCGTCGGCCCGTCGAGCGTCGCAGCGCTGAACGGGATGGACGTTCCGGCCGCCTCGAAGGAGCCGTCGTTGTCCAGGTCCCAGGCGAGCGAGATGTCGGCGCCGTAGTAGCCGTCGCAGTCACGGACCTCCGCGCCGCCGGCTCCTCGGTGGCGGAAGGTCACGCCCTCGATCTGGTCTCCGAAGTCGTGGCTCTGGGCCGTGACCCCAGGAGGGACCGGCGACGCGAACAGCGGCGGTTGGGCGAATCCGGACGGGTACACGTCCAGACTGCCGAGGTTCGTCTCGACCTCGACCTCGCCCGTGCCGGTGAGAAGCACGCTGCGCGGGCCCGGCCACGAAGTGCTCGACGTGGGGAAGTCGTTCGCCGAGATCGTGCACCCGGGCGGCGCCCACCACCGCCACGACTCGGCGTTCTGTTCGAAGTCGAGGTCGAACGAGAGCGCGGCGTCGTGGTCGAGGGCGTCGAGGAAGTCGAAGTTGTCCTTGGCGCGGTCGACGTACTCGATGCCGAGCCACCAGTCGCTGTCGAAGACGCTCCCGATCTGGCTGGGGACGGTCGCGCCCGCGCCGGTGTCCTCGTAGAGCTGGATCCACGCCTGCGTGATGGCCTGCGCCCCGGTGCCGGTGAGAGGGACGCTCGCTCCCTCGTCGACGACGAACGGTCCGTCGATCGCAGCGGTCGGCCGCAGCGTCGGGCTGTCCGGGCGGACGAGATCGCGATGCCGGTACTCGACGAAGTCCGACCACGGCCCGGGGCCGACGATGGTCCCGAGATCCGCGTAGTCGGTCGCATAGAAGAGCAGCTCGCCCGACGGCGAGACGTACGCGCCTGAACCCGTCGCGAAGTTGGCGGACTCCTCCAGGCCGTGCACCGGGAAGGTCGTGACCCGCTTGGACCTGACCTGCCTGAAGGGACAGCTGGGCGTGAGGTTCACGTCGTAGAGCCGGAGGTCGTCGTCTCCCAGACCGCCCGGGAGATCGTTGTTGGCGCCGATGAGGTAGAGCGGCCCGTCGAGGCTTCCCTCCCGGACGAACGTCAGCGACTGCTGGCCCTCGCCCGTGCCGCCGCTCGGCCAGTCGGTCCCGACGCAGCCGGAAGCCTCCAGCTGCCCCTCCGTGTAGTCCTCGACCGGGATCCAGCCGACCACCGGCGCCGTGAGGTCTGTCGTGGTCGCCCCGCCCGTCGGGAACGACTTGAAGAACTTCAGCAGCCGGTTCGTCTTCCCGGTGACGACGAGCAGGTAGTCGCAGCACTCGCCCGTCGCGGACTTCACGGCCGTGATGCCGAGCGTGCCCGCGCCGAAGTCGTCGGTCACCGCACCGACGCCCGTTGCGCTGAGGAACTTCGGGTTCGCCGGATCGGAGACGTCGAGGAACATGACCGCGGCCTGCGGTGCGCCCTCGTACGGCGCCTCCATTGCGACCGCGAGGACGTTGCCGACGAGCTGCATCGCACCTGGATGCCCGTACGCCGGCCACCCAGTGGTCGCCCCGTGGGCGGGCCAATCGCCTCCACCGTTGAAGGTGATGGTTCGGACGACCCTGTCGTCCGAGTCCGGCGGCGTGTTCAGCAACGCGGAGCCGTGTCCCACGTCGGAGTTGCTCCGGAGACGGTTCGACCGGAGGCGCTCACCCGTCTTGTCGCGCGAGCCCAGGCGCACGACGAAGAGGTTTCCAGGGCCGTCGCCGTCGATGACGTCATCCACGACGGGACACGGGACGGGCACGTTCCCGGAGCGCGTCGCGAAGAGGTACGGCGTCCCGTCGGGCGCGTTCACCCGGGCGACTCCCTGATAGTGCTTGCAGAAGCTCGGGCTGGGATCGCCGGCGGCAGGGAGGAACCCGAGGCCGTCGGGGCGGAGCGCCAGCGCGTCGAACGCGTCGGTGACGTCAGGGACGAAGTGCAAATCCGGCGGTGCGCCGGCCGCAGATGCGCCGCCGGCCGCCTCTCCGGACGCGGCGGAGAGCGCCGCTCCCAACAAGAGCGACACGACCGTCGCCGCCAGAACGTGGACCAGTCCACGCCGTACGCCACACCGCAGACCTTGCTGTCTCATCTCGAAGCCTCCCCAGCGTGCGCTCGGCGCCGCCGCTAATGCCCGCCCCCGGAACGATGGCGCGAGATCCGGAGACCCCGCGCGTGCGCGCATTCAATCGCGTGCCGGGCGCGGATTCAAGTCTGCGCAGCGGCGTCCGCTTCGGTGCGCAAACCGAGCTCCTTCGCGATCGGCTGCATCGCGGCGACGACGTTGCGGATGTGCTCGTCGAGCTCGAGCCCGATGAGCTCGGCGCCTGCGTACACCTCGTCGCGATGCACTCCGGCGGCGAAGGACGGCTGCTTGAGCTTCTTCTTCACCGACTTCGGCTCCAGCCCGTCGAGCCCGGTCGGCCTAACGAGCCCGCACGCGTGCACGAACCCCGACAGCTCGTCGCACGCGAACAACACCTTCTTCAGCTGCGTGTCGCGCGGCATCGCAAGGTGCTCGGCGTGCGAGAGGACGGCCTCGATCAGCTCCTCTGGGTAGCCCGCCTGGCGCAAGATCGGCGCCCCGTTCTGCGGGTGCTCGTCGAGCGTGGGGTGGATCTCGTAGTCGAAGTCGTGCAGGAGGGCGGTCGCGCGCCAGAAGTCCTCGTCCTCGCCGTAGAGGGTCGCGTAGTACCCGACGGAGGCCTCGACCGCAAGCGCGTGCCGCAGCAGCGCCTCGCTCTTCGTGTACTCCGTGAGCGTCTTCCACGCTTCCTCGCGGGTGGGCTGCACGGGCGAGTACGATAGCCGCCGCCGTTGGACCGAGCCTCACGCCAACCCGCCGTCGCACCGTACGGAACCTGGTCTTCGCCCATCACGGCGGAGCTGGTCGCGCACGCGGGAACGCGGCTCACGGGAGCCTGGCTCGCGGAGGGCACGGCCTGGTGGCTCGAGGGCCGGCCGGCCGAGGGCGGCCGCGTCGTCCTCATGAAGGCCGAGCACGGGGCCGAGCCGGTCGACGTCGTCCCCGCCGATTTCAACGTCCGCACGATGGTTCACGAGTACGGCGGCGGCGCGTACGCCGTGCATGACGGCGTCGTCTTCTGCTCCCGCTTCGACGACCAGCGGCTGTACCGCGTCGACCCCGGTGGCGAGCCCGTCCCGATCACGCCCGAGAGCCCGGGCTCCGCGTACCGGTACGCGGACGGCCAGGTCACGCCGGACGGCGACCTCTGGATCGGCGTCCGGGAGCGGCACGAAGGCAGTGGCGGCGCACGCGAGGTGATCAACGAGCTCGTCGCGATCCCGACCGACGGCTCCGCGGAGCCGCAGATCGTCGCCGGCGGTCGCGACTTCTACTCGAACCCGCGGAGCTCGTCCGACGGGCGGCGCCTGTCCTTCCTCGCCTGGGACCTGCCGTGGATGCCGTGGGACGGCTGCGAGCTGTACGTCGCCGACCTCGCCCGCGACGGGACGCTCGGCGACCCCGTGCGCATCGCCGGGCAGGACGGTGTCGAGGCGATCTGGCAGCCGGAGTGGAGCCCCGGCGGCGACCTCGTCTTCGCGAGCGACCGAAGCGGATGGTGGAACCTCGAGCGGATCCACGGCGTGCAGCGGAGCGTCCTGCACCAGGCCGAGGCGGAGTTCGGGTATCCGGCCTGGGTCTTCGGCCTGCGCTCGTTCGCGTTCCTCGGCGACGGCCGGATCGTCTGCTGCTACCAGAGTCGCGGCCGGACGCGGTTCGCGATCCTCGACGCGAGCTCCGGCGAGCTCGAGCCGCTCGACCTGGGGGTCGACGCGCTCTGGGGCTCGCCGTCCCTGAGCGCGGAAGGGTCGAGGGTCCTGCTCCTCGCCGGCACGTCGACGGTCCCGAACCACGTGCTCCTCGTCGATCTCGAGGACGGGACGTCGAACGTCCTCCGGCGCAGCGCGCAGACGCCCGTCGACACGGCGTTCTTCTCCGTCCCGCGCGCGATCGAGTTCCCCACGGACGGAGACCGGACCGCCCACGCGCTCGTGTACGAGCCGACGAACCCCGAGTTCGCAGCGCCCGACGGCGAGCTGCCTCCGCTCATCGTGATGAGCCACGGCGGACCGACGTCCAGCGCGAGCACGATCTTCGACCTCGTGACGCAGTTCTGGACGAGCCGCGGGTTCGCCGTCGTGGACGTGAACTACGGAGGGTCGACCGGCTACGGCCGCGCGTACCGCGAGCGCCTGAACGGCGAGTGGGGCGTCGTCGACCTGCGTGACTGCGTGAACGCGGCCCGCTATCTCGTCGAGCAGGGCGAGGCGGACGGCGAGCGGCTGCTCATCACGGGCGGCAGCGCCGGCGGCTACACGACCATCTGCGCGCTCACGTTCACCAAGGAGTTCGCAGCCGGCACCACGTACTTCGGGATCGCCGACCTCGTCGCGTTCGCCGAGGGCAACGGGCACAAGTTCGAGCTCGCAGTACGAGCACACGCTCGTCGGCCCGTATCCCGAGTCGGTGGAGCTGTACCGCGAGCGCAGCCCGATCAACTTCGTCGAGCAGATCTCCACGCCGATGCTCGTCCTCCAGGGCGCCGACGACGAGGTCGTCCCGCCCATGCAGGCGGAGATGATCGTCGCGGCGCTCCGCGATCGCGGGATCCCGCACGCGTACCTCCTGTTCGAGGGCGAGGGCCACGGCTTCCGCAAGGCCGAGAACGTCATCGCCTCGCTCGAGGCCGAGCTCTCCTTCTACGCGCAGATCCTCGGCTTCGTGCCCGCCGACGGCATCCCTAAGCTCGCAATCGATCACCTGTCCTGAGCTCTCCAAATTCACCCAGCTACACAGATCGCGGGGCCGCTGTAGCCCCGCCCTTTACGATTCCCCGCGCCATGGAGTCCTTCGTGATCGAGGGGGGTCGCCCGCTCAGCGGGACCATCCGCGCCTCCGGTAACAAGAACGGCGCGCTGCCGATCCTCGCCGCGAGCATCATGGCCACCGGAGAGGTCCGGCTCTCGAACGTCCCAAAGATCCGCGACGTCGAGACGATGATGGAGCTCATCCGCGACCTCGGCGCCGACATCGAGTGGACCGGGCCGAACGACGTTCGCATCGATCCGAGCGGCGTCTCGAAGACGAGCCTCGACCCGGAGCTCTCGCGCGATATCCGCGCCTCGTTCCTCCTCGCCGGGCCGCTGCTCGCGCGCTTCGGCCGCGTCACCGTCCCGCCCCCGGGAGGAGACGTGATCGGGCGCCGCCGCCTCGACACCCACATCCACGCGTTCCAGGAGCTCGGGGTCGAGGTGGAGCTGAACGGCGCGTACGAGATGCGGACGGACGGCCTCCACGGGAAGCGGCTCTACCTCGACGAGGCGTCGGTCTCGGGCACGGAGAGCGCGATCATGGCCGCCGTCCTCGCGAAGGGCAGGACGTGCGTCGGCCACGCCGCCTGCGAGCCGCACATCCAGGACCTCTGCCGCTTCCTCGTGCAGCTCGGCGCCCGGATCGAGGGCATCGGGTCGAACGTCTTGCACATCGAGGGGATCGACGAGCTCGGCGGCGGCGAGTATCGGATCGGTCCCGAGCACGTCGAGGTCGCGAGCTTCGCAGCGCTCGCCGCGTTGACGGGCGGCGACGTCACGATCGAGGACGTCGAGCCGGACGACCTGATCGCGATCGTGCCGGCCTTCCGCAAGCTCGGCATCCGGATGGACGTGAACGAGCGCACGGTGCGCATCACGCCTGAGCAGGACCTGCACGTCGTCGACGACCTCGGCGGGCACATTCCGAAGATCGAAAGCGGCGTCTGGCCAGCGTTCCCCGCGGACCTCACGTCGATTGCACTCACCTGCGCGACGCAGTGCCACGGGACGGTGCTCATCTTCGAGAAGATGTTCGAGAGCAGGCTCTTCTTCGTCGACAAGCTCGTCTCGATGGGCGCCAGGATCATCCTCTGCGACCCGCATCGCGCGGTCGTCACCGGACCGGCGCAGCTCTACGGCCAGCGGCTCGAGAGCCCCGACATCCGCGCGGGCATGGCGATGCTGATTGCCGCGCTGTGCGCGGAGGGCGAGTCGACGATCGGGAACATCGGCCAGATCGACCGGGGCTACGAGTCGATCGACGAGCGCCTGCGCGGGCTGGGCGCGTCGATCGAGCGGACCGAGCGATGACGCGCGAAGGAGCCGCCTCCGTCACGCTCGGGGCGGCCGGCGAGGGCACGATCGCGACCGGCGTCGCGGTGCTCGACCACCTGCTCGGAGAGCTCGCGCGCGCAGGTCGCTTCGAGCTGCGGCTCGAGGTCGCGCCCGACGAGCCAGAGTCGGAGGTCGACGCAGCCGGGACCTCTCTCGGCGAGGCGTTCCTCCCGCTCCTGACCGCCGATGGCGCGGCCGGGCGTGGGGTAGGGGTGGTCGCGGCGGACGAGGCGCTCGCGATGGTCGTCGTCGAGACCTCGGGAAGCGCGCTCGTCGCATCGAACGCGGATCTCACGTCGACGCGCGCGGGCGGACTGCGCACGGACCTCGCAGCCGGGTTCCTCAACGGGCTCGCGGAGTCGGCCGGCCTAACGATCCACGTGCGGCTGTTCGAGGGCGAGGACTCGCAGCACGTCCTCGAGGCGATCTTCAAGGCGCTCGGCGTCGCGCTCGCCGACGCGTGCGCACAGGGTTGAGCAGCAGAGAGCTGAGTAGGCGAAAGGAGCGCCCATATGGCGGAGAAGGACGTCATCACGACCGACCGCGCGCCCGGCCCGTTCCAAGGTGCGCCGTACAACCAGGCGATCCGGGTGGGCGAGCTCGTGTTCGTCGCGGGGCAGCTCGGGGTCGTCCTCGGGACGAACGAGCTCGCCGGCCCGGGCATCGAGGAGCAGACGGAGCAGACGATGCGGAACCTCGCCGCCGTGCTCGAGGCGGCAGGATCGAGCCTCCAGAACCTCGTGAAGACGACGGTCTTCCTCGTCGACCTCGCGGACTTCGCCGGAATGAACGAGGTCTACGCACGCCACGTCGGCGACCGACCTCCGGCGCGCTCCACGATCGGGATCGCGCAGCTTCCCGTGGGCGCGAGAGTCGAGATCGAGGCGATCGCGCACGTCTAGCCCGGTGCTCGTCCGGGACGCGACCGAGGAGGACGCGGCGCGAATCACGCGCGTCCGCACGCAGACCTGGCAGAACGCATACGCGCACGTCTTCCCGCCCGCGCAGCTCGAGAGCCTCACGCCGGAGTCGGGCCTCGACTGGTGGCGGCGCGCGATCGTCGAGCCTTCCCCGCACATGCACACGCTCGTGGCCGAGGTCGAAGGCGCCGTGGTGGGGTTCGCCCAGCTGGGACAGGCCAGGGACGCGGAGGGTGACACGGGCGAGCTCTTCGCGATCTACGTTCTTCCGGAAGCCTCCGGCACGGGCGTCGGCCGGGCGCTCATGGCCGAGACGCTCTCGCGGCTCCGAGGCGAGGGATTCGCCGAGGCGGTCCTGTGGGTGATCGAGGACAACCCCCGCACGCGCCGCTTCTACGAGCTCGCCGGCTGGCACCTCGACGGCGGAGTCAAGGTCGAGGAGTGGCTCGGCACCGTCGTTCGCGAGCTGCGCTACCGAATCGCGCTCGACGCGACCGCCTGAGTCCGCCGAGGGCGGTAAGTCTTCGTCGCCTGTCTGAACGCGACGCGCCCCGACGCCGCGCCACCAAACCCGACCCAACCCTTGTCCCCGAACGCCGAGAAAAACGCCAAGTTACAACTTGTAACTTGGCGACCTCCCTTGCCGCGTTCGAGCGGCGAGTGTGGCTGAACCACGGCCCCTCACGGTGCCGCCGCCTTTGGCCGTGCGTCTTTGGCGCAAGTTACAAGTTGTAACTTGGCGTCTCTTCTGGCCCTGTCCCTCGGGACACAGCGTCCGGCGGCGGCAGAATGGGGCGCATGCGGGCCGAGGAGGTCATCGCCACCCACGGGAACACCGACTTCGACGCGTTCGCGGCGATGCTCGCCGCGCGCCATCTCTACCCGGGCGCGGTCGTCGCAGTGGGCGCGCTCAACCGCAACGTGCGCGACTTCTACCGCCTGCATGCGGACGAGCTCGGCCACATCGTCGAGGCGAGCCGCCTCGAGCTCGACGCGATCCGCCGGCTCGTCGTGGTCGAGACCGCGAACGCGTCGCGGCTCGGCGAGCTCGAGCCCGTCGCCCTCGATGCCGGCGTCGAAAAGATTCTCTTCGACCATCACGAGGAGTCCGAGCTGCCGGAGTGGGTGAACGAGGACGCGGCCGTCATCTCCGCGGACGGAGCGCTGACGACGACGCTGGTCGGGATCCTCGCGGAGCGCGAGCTCACCCCGACGCCACTCGAGGCGACCGCCTTCGCGCTCGGGATCCACGAAGACACGGGCTCGCTGACGCACGCGACGACGACGCAGAGGGACGCTGACGCGCTCGCGTGGTGCCTGCGCCACGGCGCGCGCCAGGATCTCGTCTCGGAGTACCTGCACACGCCGCTCAACGCCACCGAGCGCGACCTGCTGTACCAGCTGCTCGACGCGCTCGAGCCGGTCGACGCGGCGGGCGAGGAGGTGCTCCTCGCCGCCGTGCACCGCCTCGACTACGTGGAGGGGATCTCGAACCTCGCGCACAAGATCGTCGACCTCACCGACGCGCGGGCTCTCGTCGTCCTCGTGGAGATGGACGAGCGGGTGTTCGCCGTCGTCCGCAGCCGGACGACGCGCATCGACGCCTCGGCGGTGGCGGCCGTGCTGGGCGGAGGCGGGCACGCGGAGGCAGCGTCGGCGATCGCCCGCGCGAATCTCGACGACGCGCGGGCGCGTGTCCTCACGGCGCTCGCAGAGCACCTGCCGTCCGAGGCGCTCCGCGCCGCGGACGTGATGTCCAGCCCGGCGCGCTCGGTCGGGCCTGACACGACCGTTCGCGAGGCGATGGCGCTCTGCCAGCGTCACGGTCAGAGCGGCGTCTTCGTCGTCGACGAGGGCCGCGTCGCGGGCGCCGTCGCGCGGGAGGACCTCGACAAGGCGATCGGCCACGGCCTCGCCCATGCGCCCGTGCGCGGGATCATGAGCGGACGCGTCATCACCGCGTCCGAGGACGCGAGCATCGCCGAGCTCCAGGTGCTGGTGACGAGCGCGGCCGACGGCCGGGTCGCGGTGCTGCGCGACGGTGAGCTCTCCGGCGTCGTCGCCCGCGCGGACCTCCTGCGCGCCCTCGAAGGGGTCGAGCCGGAGGGGAGCGAGCCGCCGGGCAGCATCGCCGAGGAGCTGAACCGGCTCGAGGACCTGCGCCGATTATTCGAGGCCGTCGCGGCGCTCGGCGACCGCGCCGAGGGCGTCTACGTCGTCGGGGGGACCGTGCGGGACATCCTGCTCGGGGAGAGGAGCTTCGACGTCGACATCGCGATCGAGGGCGACGCGATCGAGTTCGCGCGTGCGCTCGCCGAGACGCTCGACGGCCGCGCGACACCGCACGAGCGGTTCGGGACGGCCGTCGTCTCGTACGGGGACGACGCGCGCGTGGACGTCGTCACGACCCGCACCGAGTTCTACGACGCGCCGGCCGCGCTCCCGACCGTCGAGCGCGCAGGGCTGCGCGAGGATCTCTTCCGGCGCGACTTCACCATCAACGCGATGGCGGCGTCGCTCAAGCCGGCCGACTTCGGGCGCCTGATCGACCCCTTCGGCGGGCGCGCGGATCTCGAAGCCGGCGTCCTCCGCGTCCTGCACAACCTGTCCTTCATCGACGACCCGACGCGGATCTTCCGCGGGATCCGCTACGAGGCGCGCTACGGGCTGCGACTCGAGGAGCACTCGGCGCGCCTCGCCCGCGGCTGCATCGAGATGGGGCTCGTCGGCGACCTCTCCTCGGCGCGCCTTCGCGACGAGCTCGTCACGCTGCTCGAGGACCCGGGCGCGGCCGGCGGGATCCTGCGGCTCGGCGAGCTCGGCGCCGATCGCGCCGTGCACCCGCACCTGCAGGCGGACGCCGAGGCGGTCGCCCTCTTCGAGCGCACGCTCGCTCTCCGTGACGAGCTCGACGTCGAGCTCCCGGCCTGGCGCATCGGCCTCGCCGCGCTCGGCCGCGAGCTGACCTCCGAGGAGATCTACGACTGGCTCGAGCGGCTCAAGGTGCGCCGGCGCGACGTGGACCGCATCGCGGGAGCCATCACGGTCGGGCCTCGGATTGCGGAGCGGCTGCGCGCGGAGCAGCTCGCGCCTGCCGACGTGACCGCTCTCGCCGACGCGTTCGCACCGGACGCGCCGCTTCTCGCACTCGCCCGCGAAGAGCTTCCCGAGCTCCGCGAGTACTTCACGCGGCTGCGCGACGTCGAGCTCGAGATCGGCGGCGTCGAGCTGGCCGAGCTCGGCCTCGGAGAGTCGCCGCGCGTGGGCGAGGTCCTCGCAGAGCTCCGTCGCCGGAAGCTGAACGGCGAGCTCGACGGGCGCGAGTCGGAGCTCGAGGCCGCGCGCGAGTTGCTGGCGGCGTCGAACGAGACATGACGGTCGCGTCGGCCTCGGAGGTCGCCGAGCGCTACCGCCGTCTGCGGGACGAGGTCGGCGCGGGCGTAACCGTGGTCGTGGCCACGAAGTACGTGTCCGTGGAGGACATGGCCACGCTCGCGGCAGCCGGCGTCGAGGTGGTCGGAGAGAACCGCGCGCAGGATCTCCTCGCGAAGCACGAGCGTTACGGAGACGCCTTCCGCTGGCACTTCATCGGCCATCTCCAGTCGAACAAGGCGAAGGTCGTGAACGAAACCTGCGAGCTCGTGCACTCGCTCTCGTCGGACTCGGCTGCGCGCCGGCTCGAGGTGCCGGCGCTGCTCGAGGTCAATCTCGCGGGCGAGGACACGAAGTCCGGTGTTGAGCCCGACGAGATCGCGGGGTTCGTCGAGCGCTACCCCTTCGTTCGCGGGCTCATGACGATGCCGCCGCTGACCTCGGACCCGGAAGCGTCACGGCCGTACTTCCGGCGACTGCACGAGCTCGCGCGGAAGCATGGGCTCCCGGAGCTCAGCATGGGCACCTCGCAGGACTATCGCGTCGCGGTCGAGGAGGGCGCGACGCTCGTCCGCGTCGGCGAGCTGCTCTTTCGCGGTGCGCCCTGACGGGAAACAGCCCCCACCAGGGCTAGAATCGCCCGGTCATGGGTTTCTCAGACCTCTGGAGCCGCACGCTCGTCTACTTCGGGATCGCCGAGGAAGAGGAGTGGGACGACGACGGCTACTCGACGACGGAGCAGATCGAGGAGTACGGGCGGCGCGACGAGGACGCGGACTCCGGCCGTCGTGAGCGACAGCGCAAACGCCAGAACGTCAGGCAGCTCCCGAGCGCGCCCGAGGCTGACGAGTGGAGCGCCGAGGAGGAGGCGGCGGCCGCTGCGCCGACCTCGCGCCGCGGCCGCGGCGAGCAGTCGCGACCGCCCCGCTTGCGCAGCGTCGATCCCGGGGCGCCTGCGAAGGTGCACCTCGTGGTGCCGCGGAGCTTCAACGACGCGCAGCAGATCGCGGACCGCTTCAAGGCGCAGATGCCGGTCATCGTCAACCTCCAGGGCTCGGACACGGAGCTCTCGAAGCGCCTGATCGACTTCGCAAGCGGGCTCACGTACGCGCTCGACGGCAGCATGCAGCGGGTCGCCGACAAGGTCTTCCTGCTCACACCGCGCAACGTCGAGCTCTCCGCCGAGGAGCGCGCCCGCGCCCTCGAGCGCGGCGGCTTCTACAACCAGGCCTGATCGAGGTCGCGCTGTGCGCGACGTCTGGCGTGAGACCTCCGGGCGCTGTGGGCGGATTGGCACACGATCAGCGCACAATCGTGTCCCACGTGTGCGCCCTGCGCGGTTACGCTCGGCAGCGGGTGGAGGGTGGTCAGACGCCCCACCCAGGGTGGGGAGCGCGCACGAAACACCGAGTGCCGCGGCGCTAGGCGCGCGCATCCGGGGCCCGATCCGGGCAGCCGCCGCACCCTGAAGGCTGCCGCCGGCGGCGGCACTCCAAGGAAACGCGCTCCGGACAGCGAAACCCCGGACGTGAACCTGCTGCTGGACACGGCCTCCACGCTCCAGAGCTTCGTCTGGGCATTCGCGAGCATCTACATCCTGCTCATCTTCGGCTGGGTGCTCCTGTCGTGGGTTCGGATCCCCTATTCCCGGACGTTCGCAGCTGTGCAAGAGTTCCTGGACGAGGTCGTACGCCCCTACATCCGCCTCTTCCGGCGCCTTCCGACGCTCGGCCCGATCGACCTGTCGCCGATCGTCGCCGTCGTCGTCCTGCTACTTGCGGCCAGGCTCGTCAACGCCCTGATCGGGAAGCTCCTCTAAGGAGGTCACATGCCGCTCACCCCTGTCGAGATCAGACACCAGGAGCTCCACCGATCGTGGCTTCGCGGGTACCGGAAGGGAACCGTCGACCGGCTCCTGTCCGAGATCGCCGATAGCTTCGAGCAGGTCTGGCGCGAGCGCGCCGACCTCGCCGACCGGCTCGACGAGCTCGAGACCGAGGCTGCGAAGCACCGCGAGCTCGAAGCGCTGCTCCGTTCCACTCTCGTCTCCGCCGAGCGCGCCGCGAACGACATGAAGGAGCAGGCGCGGCGCGAGTCCGACCTCATCGTCCAGGAGGCGCACGCGGAGGGCCGCAGAGTCATGCGCGAGATGGCCGCCGAGAAGCAGCGCCTCGAGGACGACGTCCGCAGGATCCGCGCGATGCTCCGCTCGGCTCTCGAGATCGTCGACCAGAGGCCGGCGACCACCGAGCCGAAGGCGGAGGAGCCCGTCGTGCCGCAACCGCAGCACGCCGACGGTGTCCCCGAGGCGGGCATCCGCCAGGTCGCAGGCTGACAGCGTAGTCGGCGGATATCCTTCGGGCCGTGGACGGCCCGAGCACCCGCCTGCGACTCCGCGTTACCCCGGGAGCACCTCGCTCCGAAATCGTCGGTCCGCACGGCGAGGCCTGGAAGGTGCGCGTCGCCGCGGCGCCCCAGAACGGGAAGGCGAACGAGGCCGTGCGCGACCTTCTCGCGACGGCGCTCGGCATCCCGCGCTCCAGCACCGAGATCGTCAGCGGCGCGACGTCGCGGGACAAGGTCCTGGTCGTCCGTGGACTGACCGCGGAGGAGGCCGAGGCGCGGCTCGGCGCCGCGCCATGACGCTCGATCTCGATCACTTCCGCCGTGAGCTCGAGGCCGAGCGCGGGCGCCTGCTCGCGGCGCGGGCGGGCGTGAACCACGAGGGCTCGCTCACCGACGAGTCCGGCGACATCTCGATCGGCTCCGGCGACCACCTCGCCGACAGCGCCACCGAGACCTTCATGCGCGAGCTCGACGGCGGCCTCGAGGAGAACGCCGACCACCTCATCGAGGAGGTCGAGGCCGCACTCGCGCGCATCGAAGCCGGGACGTTCGGGACGTGTCGCGTCTGCGGCAAGCCGATCGGCGACGGAGCGGCTCGAGGCCGTTCCCTACGCGACGCTCTGCATCGACGACAAGCGCGCGTTGGAGCGCTCGTGAGCGAGCCGGCACGCACGGAGGTCCAGCAGGTCGACGTGCGAGTCGGGTCGACGGCGAACGCGTTGCAGGCGATCTCGGCCGCGGAGCGCTCGCTCGCCGCCGGGCCGGCGCAGTGGCTCGCGCTGCTCTCGGTCGCCGTCGCCGCAGTCATCGCGGACCAGCTCACGAAGCAGGTCGTCGGACGCACGCTCGCGGTGGGGGAGAGCGTCGACATCGTCGGCCCGTTCTCGCTCCACCACGTCGAGAACTCCGGGATCGCGTTCGGCCTCTTCGCAAGCAGGACGACGATCGTCATCGCGATCACCGCCGTCGCGGTCGGGCTCATGGTCTGGTACTTCGCGAGATCCGGCCGGCGGCACCCGGCGCTTCCCGTCGGGCTCGGGCTCGTCCTCGGCGGGAGCATCGCGAACCTCATCGACCGGGTCCGGCTGGGCCGCGTCACCGACTTCCTCGACCTCGAGGCGTGGCCAGCGTTCAACCTCGCGGACACGTTCATCGTCGTCGGCGTAGCCGTGCTCTTCGGCGCGCTCGTCCTCGCGGACAGGTCCGATCGCATGCACGGCTCGCGCGATGGCGACGTTTCGTTTCAGCGTCGCTGAGGCGGATGCAGGCTCGCGGCTCGACCGGGCGCTCGCCGGACGGGACGAGATCGGGACGCGCGCGGCCGCGGAGCGGCTCCTCGGCTCGGGCGCGGTCCGGGTCGACGGCGAGAAGCGGTCGAAGAGCCATCGCCTGGAAGCGGGCTCGGTCGTGGAGGTGGCGCTGCCCGACGTAGTCGAGGTGTCGCTCGAGCCGGAGCCGGTCACCGTTCCGATCGTGTTCGAGGACGCAGACGTGCTCGTCCTCGACAAGCCGGCCGGGCTGGTGGTGCACCCGGGAGCGGGGGCGAAGACCGGCACGCTCGCGGGGCAGCTCCTCTCGCTTGGAGCGGAAGGCGGCGACGATCCGGAGCGTCCCGGGATCGTGCACCGGCTCGACCGGGACACGTCGGGGCTCCTGGTGGTCGCGCGCTCCCAGGAGGCGTACGGCGCGCTGCAGGAAGCCGGGCGGCAGCGCGAGCTCGACCGGCGCTACCTCGCGCTCGTCCGGGGCCGCCCGCAGTCACGCACCGGCCGGATCGACGCCCCAATCGGCCGCGACCGGCGAGATCCCACGCGTCGCTCGCTCGACACCGACGAGCCGCGCGAGGCCGTCACGCACTTCGAGGTGCTGGAGACGCTGCCCGAGCACGCGCTCCTCGAGGTGACCCTGGAGACCGGGAGGACGCATCAGATCAGGGTGCATCTCGGCGCGATCGACCTCCCGGTCGCGGGCGACACGCAGTACGGCGTCCGCGGCGATCTCGGCCTCGCGCGCCAGTTCCTGCACGCGCACCGCCTGCGCTTCCGCCATCCGGTCACGGGCAGCGAGGTCGACGTCGAGTCGCCGCTGCCGCCGGATCTCGAGACTGCACTCGAGCGCGCACGCGGATCTGATGGGGAGGGCGAGGTAACCCTCGCCCCGAATCCGGCCTAGTAAGGGCCACCTCGGGTCGCCCTCGTCCGCCCCCGGCGCGCGGCCGGTAGAATCCCGCGGTCATACCACCAACCCGGCGATCAGCCGAGGCGGGGGTGCCGTCGCCTTGAGCGCGGTTCCGCCCGGCCCGCCGGCGCAGCGCACATCGAACCCAGAACAGAAAGGGGCTGATCCTGTGTCAGTCGTAACCATGCGGGAGCTCTTGGAGGCCGGTGTGCACTTCGGCCACCAGACGCGCCGCTGGAACCCGAAGATGCGCCGCTACATCTTCGCCGAGCGCGGCGGCAACTACATCATCGACCTCACGAAGACGCTCGAGCTGCTCGAGGAGGCGCACGACTTCGCCCGCAACCTCGCCGAGCGCCGCGGCACGATGCTCTTCGTCGGCACGAAGAAGCAGGCGCAGGAGCCCGTGCGCGAGCACGCAACGCGCGTCGAGATGCCGTACGTCTCGAACCGCTGGCTCGGCGGCCTGCTCACGAACTGGCGGACGATCTCCGAGCGGATCTCGTACCTGCACGACCTGCGCCGCCTGCAGACCGAGGGCCAGCTCGACCTGCTTCCCTCGAAGGAGCGCATCGCGCTGACGGGCGAGCTCGAGAAGCTCGAGGCGAACCTCGGCGGCGTCGCCGACATGAAGCGCCAGCCGGACGCCGTCTTCGTCATCGACCTGAAGAAGGAGCAGCTCGCCGTCCGCGAGGCGCGCCGCCTCGGCGTCCCGATCATCGGGCTCGTGGACACGAACGCCGACCCGGACGAGGTCGACTTCGTGATTCCCGGCAACGACGACGCGATCCGCGCCGCGAACCTCGTGACGAAGGTCGTCGCCGACGGCATCGCCGCGGGCCAGGCAAAGGTCACGCCCGCCGAGATGGCGCCCGCCGCCGGAAGCGGAGGTCACGCCCGCCGAGACGGCGCCACCGCCGAGCCGAGCGCGCCGGAGACCCCGACGCCAGCCAAGTCGAGGCTTCCACAGAGCAGTCGCCGGAAACGGCTCCGGCGGCCGAGCCGGAGCCAGCGGCGCCAGCCGCAGAGGCAGCGCGCGCGAAGGCCGCAAATCATGAGCACCACGATCAGCGCATCCCTCGTCAAGGAGCTCCGCGACCGACGGGCGCGGGGATGATGGACTGCAAGCGTGCGCTCGAGGAGACCGGTGGCGACCTCGAGGCCGCTCGCGTCCTGCTGCGCGAGCGCGGGCTCGCCTCCGCGGGCAAGCGCGCCGGCCGCGCGACGACGGAGGGTCTCGTCGGGTACATCCTCGACGGCCAGGTCGGCTCCATCGCCGGCATCGGCTGCGAGACCGAGCCGGTCTCGAACAACGAGGAGTTCCAGGGCTTCGCCGAGCGCATGCTCCGCGCGGTGCACGCGGAGGGCCCCGGCGCGGTCGAGCGCTTCGAGGAGGAGCGCGTCGAGCTCGTGGCCAAGCTCGGGGAGAACATCGTGATCGTCGGCGCGGAGCGCTTCGAGGCACCCGAGGGCAACGTCCTCGGCGCGTACGCGCACCCGCCCGCCAACAAGATCGGCGTCCTCGTCGAGCTCCAGGGCGGGACGCCGGAGCTCGCGCGGCAGGCTGGCGATGCACATCTCCTTCGCTGCTCCCGGAGTGGGCGACGCGCGAGGACGTGCCGGCCGAGACGGTCGAGTCCGAGCGCTCGGTCTACATGAACACGGAAGAGGTGCAGTCGAAGCCAGAGGCCGCGCGTGAGAAGATCGTGGACGGCATGCTCGCCAAGCGCTTCTTCGCGGCCAGCCCGGGCGGGGTCCTCGCCGAGCAGGCGTGGATCCACGACGCCGGGCAGACGGTCGCGAAGGCCCTGGAGGCCGAAGGCGCCTCCGTCGCGCGCTTCGTCCGGATCTCCGTCGCGGGCTCGTGAGCAGTTGAGCGTCCGCCCCGGGGAAGTCGCAGAGCTCGCCTCGACGGAGGTGCCGACGCCGTTCCGGCGCACGCTCCTCAAGCTCTCAGGCGAGGCCCTCCTCGGCGAGCGCCGCGTACGGGATCGACCCGCAGACGGTCGCGGCGATCGGCGAGGAGGTGCGCGCCGTCCGCGAGGCCGGGACCGATCTCGCGATCGTCGTCGGTGCCGGGAACATCTACCGCGGGATGGCCGCCGCGGCCGAGGGCATGGACCGCGCGACCGCCGACTACGCCGGCATGCTGGCGACCCTCCTGAACGCCCTCACGCTGCAGGACACGCTCGAGCGGCTGGGCGTCGACACCCGCGTGCAGTCCGCGATCGCGGTCTCCGAGGTCGCGGAGCCGTACATCCGCCGGCGCGCGATCCGGCATCTCGAGAAAGGCCGGGTCGTGATCTTCGCCGCGGGCACGGGAAACCCGTTCTTCACGACCGACACGGCCGCGGCACTGCGCGCGCTCGAGATCGGCGCGGACTCGATCCTCATGGCGAAGAACTCGGTCCAGGGCGTGTACGACGCGGATCCGAACGAGAACCCGGACGCGCGCTTCATCCCGGAGCTGACGCACCTCGAGGCGATCGAGCGCGGGCTCCAGGTCATGGACACGACGGCGCTTTCGCTGTGCATGGACAACCGGCTGCCGATCTACGTCTTCGAGCTCGCCGAGGGGAACATCCGGCGAGTCGCGGCCGGAGAGCGAGTCGGGACGATCATCTCCACGCCGGCCACGCCGGACGACGACGACTGACGAAGGAGGGCGAATGGCTGCGATCGAGGACTTCCTCGCCGACGCGAAGAGGCGCATGGACAGGTCGATCGAGGCGACCCACAACGAGTTCAACTCGATCCGCACCGGGCGTGCGTCCCCGGCCCTCCTCGACCGCATCTCGATCGACTACTACGGGACTCCGACGCCGCTCAAGAGCCTGGCCTCGATCGGCGCGCCCGAGGCGCGCCTGCTCACCGTGCAGCCCTTCGACCCGGGCGCGATGAAGTCGATCGAGCGGGCGATCCAGGAGTCCGACCTCGGCCTCACGCCCTCGAACGACGGCAAGATCATCCGGCTCCCGATCCCGCAGCTCACCGAGGAGCGGCGCAAGGAGCTCGTGAAGGTCGTCCGGCGGGTCGCCGAGGACGGCAAGGTCGCGATCCGGAACGTCCGCCGCGACGTCCTCCAGCACCTCCGCGAGCTCGTCTCGAACGGCGACGTCGGCGACGACGAGGAGCGCAGGGCGGAGACGCAGGTGCAGAAGGTCACCGACGAGCACACGAAGGCGATCGACGATCTCTTGAAGGTCAAGGAGTCGGAGATCATGGAGGTTTGACCGCTGCGGACGACGACTCTTCGGTAGCAAGCAGCGTCGCGATCATCATGGACGGCAGCGGGCGCTGGGCCTCGGCCCGCGGGTTGCCCGTCGCCGAGGGGCACCGAGAAGGTGCCCGCGCGCTCCGGCGGTCGGTCGAGGCCGCGATCGACCTCGACGTGCGGTCTCTCGCCGTGTACGCCTTCTCGACCGAGAACTGGGCGCGGCCCCCGGACGAGGTCGAGTCGATCCTCGAGCTCCTCGACGAGACGATCGACCGCGAGCTGCCGGACCTCGCCCGCCAGGGCGTGCGCACACGCTTCTTCGGCCGCCGCGACCGCGTCCCGACGGCTCTGCGCGACAAGATGGCCGCCCTCGAGGCCGAGACCGCCGGGAACGAGCGCCTGCAGCTCTGGATCGCGTTCGACTACGGGAGCAGAGCCGAGCTCGTCGAGGCCGCGCGGAAGCTCGTCGAGGACGGAGTAACACCCGAGGACGTGTCCGAGACAGCCCTAGCCGAGCGGCTCTTCGCGCCGGAGCTCCCCGACCCGGATCTCGTGATTCGCACGTCCGGCGAGCGGCGGCTCTCGAACTTCCTGCTCTGGCAGTCAGCGTACTCCGAGCTCGTCTTCACGGACGTCCTCTGGCCGGACTTCGGCGAGGACGACCTGCGCGCCGCCCTCGAGGAGTACGCGCGGCGTGGAAGACGGTTCGGCGGCAGATGAGCTCGTTCACCTCCCGCATCCTGATCGCCGCAGTCGGGCTCCCGGCCGTGATCGGGGTCGTCTACCTCGGCGGCTGGTGGCTGTTCGCGCTCGCGCTCGTCGCCGGCCTGATCGCGCTGCACGAGCTGTACGTGATGGGGAAGGAGCTGCGCCCGCTCGTCCTCGCCGGCTACCTCGGGTACGGGCTCGCGCTCCTCGGAGCACAGCTCGGCGGGGTCGAGTGGCTCGCGGCCGGGATCCTCTCGACGCTCTTCTTCGCCTTCGTGCTCTACGGGCTCTCGGACATCCGCACGTCGGCGACCGCGACGTTCGGCGTCACGCTGCTCGGCGTCATCTGGATCGGCGCGGGGCTCGGGCTGCTCCTGCTCGTGCGGGACATCCCGGAGAACGGCTTCTGGGCGCTGATCGCCGTCATGTTCACGGTGTTCGTCTCGGACACGGCCGCGTTCTTCGTCGGCCGGGCGATCGGAAGGCACAAGATGGCGCCCGCGATATCGCCCGCGAAGACCTGGGAGGGGCTCATCGCGGGAGTGGCGGCGGCCATGCTCGCGGCGTTCCTGATCCTCTACAACGACCGCGACGGGTTCCTCACGATCCCGGAGACGCTGCTCTTCGGCGCGGTCGTCGCGATCGCGGGCGTGTTCGGCGATCTCTTCGAGTCGGCGCTGAAGCGCGACCTCGGTTTCAAGGACTCCGGGCGGCTCCTCGGCGGCCATGGCGGGATGCTCGACAGGATCGACGCGCTGCTCTGGGCGGGACCGGCCGCGTACTTCGTGATCCTCGCGGTCAGCTGAGGCGTTCGGCCAGCCAGTCGCGCGCGATCGTCCAGGCCTCGCTCGACGCGTCGATGTGCTCGAAGTGGCCCACTCCCGGCAGGACGCGCAGCTCGCACGGGTCGCCGGCGGCGCGGGCCGCATCGGCGTAGGCACGGGAGATCTCGATCGCGACCGTCTCGTCGCGGTCTCCGTGCAGCACGAGCTGGTCGACGCCGAGGGGAACGAGCTCGCGTGGCGAGGCGAGCGCGAGAACGTCCGAACCGCCCAGGAGCGCCCGCGTCGGCTCGTCCGACGGCGCCGTGACGGCGGCGAGGCGGAGGTCGCAGACGCCCGCCTGCGAGACGACGGCCCGCGGCCGTACGTGCGGCGACGCGCCGGGGACCCCCGCGGGTAACCGCCCTCGAGCGGTCGCCCAGAGCGCGAGGTGGCCGCCGGCGCTGTGCCCGACCGCGCCGACCCGCTCGAGGTCGAGCGGAGCGTCGAGCTCGGCGAGCAGATCGATGCCCGCGGCGACGTCGAGGAAGGTCTCCGGCCAGCCTCCGCCGTTCCCGACGCGCCGGTACTCGAGATTCCAGGCAGCGAGGCCATTTCGGGCGAGGTCCTCGCAAAGCCGGTTCATCAACGACAGGTCGTAGCGGGCCCGCCAGAAGCCGCCGTGGACGACGACGACCACGGGGAGCGACCCGGGCCGCTCGTCGGGAAGGAACAGCTCTCCGAACTGGCTCGCGTCGTCGCCGTAACGGTGGACTAATCGCTCGATGCCGCCGACGTTAACGCCGCGCCAGTTAGCCTTGCGATAGTGGCCATCGGCAGAAAGCGGATCGCGCTGCTCGGGGCCACCGGCTCTATCGGGCAGCAAGCCCTCGAGATCGTCTCCGAGCATCCTGACCTCGAGATTTGCGCACTCGCGTCCGGCTCGCAGCCGCTCGACGAGCTCGCGCGCGCGCACGGCGTCGAGCACGTCCAGGTCGGCGGAGACCTGACCGAGCTCCTCGAGGCCTCGCAGCCCGACCTCGTCCTGAACGCGGTCGTCGGCTTCGCGGGCGTCGGCGCGACGCTGTGGGCGCTCGAGCGCGGCGTGACGCTGGCGCTCGCGAACAAGGAGAGCCTCGTCGCGGCCGGCGATCTCGCGCTCGAAGCCTGGAAGCGGGGAGGAGGCGCCCTGCTGCCCGTGGACAGCGAGCACTCCGCGGTCTTCCAGTGCCTCGAAGGCCGGGCGCCGGAGACCGTCGACTCGCTCGTTCTCACCGCTTCCGGCGGTCCGTTCAGGAACCGTCCTCTCGCAGAGCTCGAATCAGTGACTGTGGAGGAGGCGCTCGCGCACCCGACCTGGTCGATGGGGCCGAAGATCACGGTCGACTCGGCGACACTCGCGAACAAGGGGCTCGAGCTGATCGAGGCCCACTTTCTCTTCGGCATCGCCTACAACGAGATCGAAGTGGTCGTCCACCCGAGCTC
Organism: uncultured Actinomycetes bacterium; assembly: GCA_963716605.1. GTDB lineage: Bacteria > Actinomycetota > Thermoleophilia > Gaiellales > Gaiellaceae > GMQP-bins7. The sequence goes on from CAVQTO010000003.1 coordinate 206,493, forward strand.
GATCGTCCACGCCATCGTCCGCCTTCGTGACGGCGCCGCGCTCGCGCATCTCGGCCATCCGGACATGCGCGTCCCGATCTCGTTCGCGCTCACGTACCCGGACCGGCGGGCGACGCCGGTTCCGCAGCTCGACCTCGCCGCGGGCGTGACGCTCGAGTTCGAAGCCCCCGACGAGGCGCGCTTCCCGCTTCTCGCGGCTGGCGCGCGAGGCGGGGGAGAGGGGCGGCACCTATCCGTGTGCCCTGAACGCTGCGAACGAGGTCGCCGTCGCTGCGTTCCTCGACCACCGCATCGGCTTCCTCGAGATCGCGCGGGTCGTAGAGGAGACGCTCGGGCGCGTCGACGGTGCGCCCGCGGGGGATCTCGACGAGCTCGTCGAGGCGGACGCGGACGCGCGCCGCCACGCACAGGCCGGTCTCACCGACACGGTGGCGTCGTGAGCTTCTTCATCGCGATCGTCGGGCTGCTGCTGCTCATCCTCATCCACGAGGCGGGGCACTTCTTCGCCTCGCTCGCGGTCGGGCTCCGGCCGCGCAGGTTCTTCGTCGGCTTCCCGCCGGCGATCGCGAAGTTCAAGAGGAACGACATCGAGTACGCACTCGGGGCGATCCCGCTCGGCGGCTTCGTGACGATCCCCGGCATGCATCGCCCGGTGCCGCACGACGCGGAGCGGCGGTTCCAGCGGGCGGTCGACGAGGCGCCGGGCTTGTCCGGGCCGCACGAGCGCGTGAAGCAGGCTCTCGAGAGCGGCAATTTCGAGACCGTCGGGCCGGCCCTCGACGAGTTCGAGCGAGGCGCCGCGGGGAAGCAGCTCTCCCCGGGCGCCCGGACCTCGGTGGAGAAGGGGCTCGACGAGCTCCGCGACGCGGTCGGGCCGTACGCCTACTGGAAGGCCGCGACGTGGAAGCGGTTCGTGGCCATCGCCGCCGGGCCTGCGGCCAACATCGTGCTCGCGATCGTCCTCTTCGCGATCCTCTTCATGACCGGCAGCGGGAAGGCGACGTCTACGGTCGCCGAGGTCGCGCCGGCGTTCCAGAACGGAGTCACGACTCCCGCGTCGCAGATCGGCCTCCAGGCGGGCGACCGCATCGTCGCCATCGGAACCGAGCGCGTCGAGGCGGACGAGATCGCCGACCGGCATCGCCGACTCCGAGGGCCGTCCGCTCGTGGTCACCGTCGTCAGGAACGGCGAGGAGCTGATGCTCGGGCCGGTGCAGCCGGTCGAGACGGAGGCGGGCTACAGGCTCGGCTTCGGCCTCTCGGGCGAGGGGCTGCCGCCCCACGAGGCGGTGGCGCGCGCGTTCGAGGTCACCGGGATCATCACGAAGGACATCGTCCTCGCGATCGGGCAGCTCGTGACCGCCGGAGGGCCGCGAGAACGTGTCCAGCCCGATCGGCATCACGCAGGCGTCGTCCGACGCCGTCGAGCGCGGGATCGAGAACTACATCCTGATCCTCGCGTTCATCTCGCTCTCGCTCGCACTGCTGAACCTGCTCCCGCTGCTCCCGCTCGACGGCGGGCACCTCGTCTTCATCCTGATCGAGGGCGCGCGCGGACGGTACCTCAAGCGTGAGATCTACGAGCGCGTGTCGTGGGTCGGCGTCGCCGTCGTGTTGCTGCTGTTCTTCGTCGGTTTGTCGAACGACATCGGCCGCCTGTCGTAGGCGAGGGCGAGGCAAGCCTCGCCCCTACACTCCTCCTGTGGCCAGCGAGGTGCAGATCGCGGTCGGCGGCGTGCCCGTGGGCGGTGGCGCGCCCGTCGCCGTGCAGTCGATGACGCTGACGAAGACGCACGACGTCGCCGCGACCACCGCGCAGATCGCCGCGCTCGCCTCGGCCGGGTGCGAGATCGTGCGCGTCGCCGTGCCGAAGAACGAGGACGCGGCCGCCCTGTCCCTCCTCGTCAGGCTGTCGCCCATCCCGGTCATCGCGGACATCCACTTCAACGCCTCGCTCGCGCTGAAGGCGATCGACGCAGGCGTGGCGGCGGTGCGGATCAACCCCGGGAACATCGGCGGGCCGGAGAAGGTAGAGCAGGTTGTGAAGTCTGCAAAGGCGGCGGGGATCCCGATGCGGATCGGCGCCAACTCCGGCTCGCTCCCGAAGCACCTCCAGGAGCTGGCTCAGCAGGACCAGGCAGAGGCGCTCGTCGCCGCTGCGCTCGAGGAGGTCGAGCTTCTCGAGAAGCTCGACTACCGCGACTTCAAGATCTCGGTCAAGGCCACGCACGTGCCGACGATGATCCGCGCGTACCGGATGCTCTCGGCGAAGGTCCCGTACCCGCTGCACCTCGGTGTCACCGAGGCCGGCACGGAGTTCGCGGGCGGGATCAAGAGCGCGGTCGGCATCGGCTCACTGCTGGCCGACGGGATCGGCGACACGCTGCGCGTCTCGCTGACCGCCGACCCCGTGAAGGAGGTCGAGGTCGCGTGGGAGATCCTGAAGGCGCTCGGCCTCCGCGAGCGAGGCCCGGTGATGATCGCCTGCCCCTCGTGTGGCCGCGACAACGTCGGCGTCGAGAACCTCGCCCGCGTCGTCGAGGAGCGTCTGCGCATGTACCCGCAGGCGTTCGAGGTCGCGGTGATGGGCTGCGCCGTGAACGGGCCCGGCGAGGCGGGCGACGCGGACTTCGGGATCGCGGGAGGCCGAGACGTCGGCTTCATCTACGCCCACGGCCGCGTGCTCCGCAAGGTGTCCTCCGAGACCCTGATCGACGAGCTCTTCCACGAGATCGACCGCTGGCTCGAGGACGGCATGAAGCGCCCGAAACGGCTGAAGATGGCCAAGCCGGCCGCGCTCGCGATGGCCGAGGCGAGCATGATCCCTCTGGACTGACTCCTCCGCCTGGATGAGCGGACTTCTCACGTCCGCTTCAGGCTCGTCTCACGCGCGGCTCCTACGGTCGTCAGAGAGACCTCAGGTTGTGAGTCGCAGACTCACCGAGGGGGAAGCCACGACGCCCGGCCCGACGGCCGGGCGTCGGCCGTCTCGGGACTCTCGGAGGCGATTTCTCTAACCTCCCCGGTCATGGTCGCGCGGCAGTCGCAGCTCTTCATCCCGACGCTTCGCGAGGCGCCCGCGGACGCGGAGGCGGTCTCGCACAAGCTGCTCGTCCGCGGCGGCTACATCCGCCAGGTCAGCGCGGGCGTGTGGACGTTCCTGCCGCTCGGCTGGCGCGTGCACCAGAAGGTCGTCCAGATCATCCGCGAGGAGATGGACGCGATCGGCGGCCAGGAGATGCTCATGCCGGTCCTCACGCCGTTCGATCTCTGGGAGCAGACGGGTCGCGACTACATCCCCGAGCTCTTCCGCTTGCAAGACCGACAGGGCCGCGAGTACGTCCTCCCGATGACCCATGAGGAGACCGCCACGTTCCACGCGAAGGAGATCTCGAGCTACCGCCAGCTCCCGCAGCTCCTCTACCACTTCTCGATCAAGCAGCGGGACGAGCAGCGCTCGCGCGGCGGGCTTCTGCGGCTTCGCGAGTTCATCATGAAGGACGCGTACTCGTTCGACCGGGACGCGGCCGGGCTGGAGATCGCTTTCCGCAAGAACGAGGAGGCTTACCACCGCATGTTCAAGCGGGCGGGGCTCCAGTTCTCGGAGGTGGAGGCGGAGTCCGGAATGATGGGCGGGAAGGAGTCGATGGACTTCCTCGCGCCGTCGGGGTCGGGCGAGAACACGCTCGTGACGTGCGAGAACGGCGACTACGCTGCCGACCTAGAGATCGCGCGCGGCGTTCCCCGCCCGGCGGTGTTTCCGACTGCGGAGGACGCCCCGAAGGAGGTCGCCACACCGGGCGTGACCACGATCGAGTCGCTCGCCGAGCACGTTGGGATCGACGAGGCCGCCACCTCGAAGGCGATGCCGGTCGTGACGACCGAAGGGAGGCTCGTGCTCGGGCTCGTCCGCGGCGACGACAGGCTCTCCGAGCCGAAGCTGGTCGGCGTCCTCGAGAGCGACTACCGCCCGGCGACGGACGAGGAGATCCGCAGCGCATTCGGGGCGGACGGCGGCTCGCTCGGGCCGATCGGCGTCGACCTCGAGGTCATCGCGGACGAGGCGCTCCGCGAGGGGCAGTACGTGGCGGGCGCGAATCGAGACGGCTGGCATCTGCTCGGCGTCCAAGCGGGCCGCGACTACACACCGCGCTTCGCCGACATCCGCGAGGCACGCGAGGGCGACCGCTGTCCGACCTGCGGCGGAGCGCTTCGCTTTCAGACCGCGATCGAGGTCGGCCACATCTTCAAGTTCGAGGACCGCTACTCGAAGCCGCTCGGAGCGACCTTCCTGGACGAGGACGGGACCGAGAAGCCGCTCATCGGAGGCAGCTACGGCGTCGGGCCTGCGCGCGTGATGGCGGCCGCGGTCGAGCAGCACCACGACGACAACGGCATCGTCTGGCCGGCGTCGATCGCGCCGTACGACGTCCATGTTCTCTCGCTCGACGCCGGCTCGGACGAGATCCTCGGCCAGGCGGAGCAGGTCGCAACGCTGCTCGGAGACGCGGGTTTCGCCGTCCTCCTCGACGACCGCGACGAGCGCCCGGGGGAGAAGTTCGCCGACGCCGACCTGATCGGCGCGCCCGTGCGGATCATCATCGGGCGCAAGACCGCCGAGGACGGGATGGTCGATGCGCGCACGCGCGACGGGACGGTGGACGAGCGCATCCCGATCGGAGAAGTGCTGAAATGGGTAACGGACCGCTGATGGCGAAGCGCCGCAGATACAGCAACGAGCAGTTCGGCCCGACGATGGAGCGGTTGATGGCCGAGACGGGGACGACCTACCGGGGCCTCGCCGACAAGGCGAAGCTCTCCGCCGGGTACCTGAACCACATCGTGCACGGCAACCGGCCGGTGCCCTCGAACGACGTCATCGCGCGGATCGCGAAGGGGCTCGGCGTCGAAGCCGAGCACTTCCGCGAGTTCCGGATTCGCGTGATCACCGAGAGGCTCGAGCAGTCGCCCGAGCTCATCGACCGGCTGTACAACCGCTTGGCGTAGGAGCGGCCGAGGTGTCGTAGGGGCGACCCCTGGGGTCGCCCTCGCGGACCGCGCGCTATTCCGAAGAAACCTCTAGCGAGCGGCTAAGGTGACATCTGCCACGGGGCGTGGCGCAGCCTGGTTAGCGCGCTAGTCTGGGGGACTAGAGGTCCCGAGTTCGAATCTCGGCGCCCCGACTTACGAAAGTGCTGGAAATCAGGGTCTAGACCCAGCCTCACAGGGGAACAGACCACCGGCCGGCGTTTCGCGCTCGCTCTCCAGGGTAGGGACCAAGCTTGTGGGCAGCCTCCACTCTGCTGCCCCTTCCCCAATCCGAGGAGGCCGACATGCGAACGAAAGTACGCGAGGTCATGACAGACCGCCCGCGCGCCGTGACGCCCGACACTCCGGTCAGCGAGGCCGCACAGCTGATGGAGACCGAGGACGTCGGAGCGCTTCCGGTCCTCGACGGCGAGCAGCTCGCCGGCATCGTCACCGACCGCGACATCGTCATCCGAGCGGTCGCGAAGGAGAAGGATCCGAAGGGCATGCCCGTGCGGGAGGTCGCGAGCAGAGAGGTGGCGACGATCGGCCCGGACGACACCCTCGCCGACGCGCTCAAGCTCATGGCGAGCGCTCAGGTGAGGCGTATCCCGGTCGTGGACGAGGGCAATCGTCTCGTCGGCATGCTCTCGCAGGCCGATGTCGCCCTCGAGGCCAAGGAGAAGGACGTGGGCGAGCTCGTCGAGGAGATCTCGAAGCCGCAGGCAGGCCCCCGCGTGTAGGTAAGCCCTACGCCCGAGCGATCGAGGAATTCACGAGGCGACGAACTCCTCGACAGGCATCACGCGTCAGCTTCCCGCAGCATGACCATCGGCGAGCCGCCGCTTTCCTCAGGCTGCGAGACGCTTTGGACGACCCAGCTCTGACCGTTACGCCGGAGCTCCTCGCCCTCGGCGAAGGTCTCCTCGGTGAGCCAGAACTGCTTGTGGCCATTCGGGTAGCAGACGAAGATCGTCCGAACGGACGACGGCTCCTGCGTGTTGTCGTGCATCGGATGTCCCCCTGACGCCGGGCTCGTGGAAGGGCGGCTTGCGCGTGGCGTCAGCGCGAGACCCGAGCAAAGCCTCCGCCGAACGCACGGCCTGTAACCGACGTTCTTGCCCACCTAGGAGCCCGGACGCCGTCACCGCGATCTTACTCGGCTTCTTTGCGAGGTCAAGAGCGTCTGCCGTCGCCCGTGCGATCGCGCTACTCTCGGCTCCCGGTGTGCCGTCTTCGGCGGTATCGAAGGAGGTGCGGATGTCATCTCAGACGTACCTGTTGGCCGACCAGCCCTCCGAGCTGGAGCGGCTACAGCTCCAGTCGCGAGTGTGGGAGCCGAGTGGTCGCCGCCTTCTGGACGAGATCGGCGAAGGTCGTGGGGCGCGCGTCCTCGACGTCGGCTGCGGCGCGATCGGCTGGCTGCGGCTGCTGAGCGAGTGGGTCGGCCCCGACGGAGAGGTCGTGGGTACCGACATCGACGACGCGATGCTCGACGCCGCTGGACAGTTCGTGGAGACGGAGGGCCTCGGCAACGTCGTACTCGTGAAGGACGACCTCTTCGCGAGCCGTCTGGAGTCGTCCTCGTTCGACCTCGTCCACGCCAGGTTCGAGATCGGGCCGCTCGGTCGCGGCCCGGAACAGGTGTCCACCCACGTCCGACTCCTCCGTCCGGAAGGCACGGTGGTGCTCGAGGAGTGGGATGTCAGCCCGTGGCACTTGAACCCTCCTGCACCTGCGCTGGAGAGGCTGATCGAGCTCATCGGGGAGGCCTTCGTGCGTTCCGGTGGAGACCCGTATGCCGGACGCAAGCTGCTCGAACTGCTCCGCGGCTTCGACATCGACGGAAGCGTCCGGGCCGAGGTCGTGGCGCTGCCTCCGGGCCACCCCTATCTGCGCGTGCCGCTGCAGTTTGCGACCGCATTGCAACAGCGGTTGCTGTCCTTGGTGACGGCCGACGAGCTGGAGCAGCTTCGAAAAGACGGGGAGGCCGAGCTCCAGGAGCCCGGCCGCTGGGGCACGACGTTCATGCTCGTGCAGTGCTGGGGCCGGCGCGCCGCATAGCCGTCAGAGCGCGGGCACTCGGAGCGGGAATCTGGATCAGGGATCCTGTTGACGTGGAGCAGCCGACCAACGACGCGATCGCCGACCGGCTGCTGTCGTACTCGGCGCTGCTCGACCTCGCCGACGCGAGCCCGTACGCGGCCCGCGCATACCGGCGCGCGGCCGAGATCGTGCGGACGACGCCCGCGTCCGTCGCCGAGCTCGTCCGCTCTGGACGTGTCCGCGAGCTGCGCGGCATCGGGCCTGGCATCGAGCGTCGGCTTCGCGAGCTCGTAGAGACGGGCGACATCGCGGAGCTGCGCGAGCTGGAGACCGACTTGAACCCCGAGCTCGTCGGACTCGGACGGCTGCTCGGGCTGAGCTCGCGCCGCGCCCTCGAGATCGCGAAAGCCCTGGAAGTCCGCACCGCGGACGAGTTCCGCACCGCCGCGGAGGAGGGGAGACTGACCAGTGTCCCCGGCGTCGGCGCGAAGACGGCTTCGACGATCCTCGCCGCGCTCGCCGAGCCGCCCCGCGCACGCCGCGGCCTGACGATCAGCCGCGCGCGACCGCTCGAGCAGGAGATCGCCGACGCGGTCGACGGGCACCTCGCGGGCGACCCGCGACGCTTCTGCGACCTATCGTTCGACCTCGCGGTGGTCCGCGCGGCCGACCCCGCGGAGCCCGTCCTCGACGCATTCGCACGCCTCCCGTTGATCGTCGCCGTCGTCGAGCGGGACGAGCGGCGTGCCGTCGGCGTCACCGTCGAAGGCGTGCCGATCGAGCTCGTGGTCGCGGCCCCGCACCGGCTCGGAACCGAGCTCGTGCGTGCGACGGGCTCTCCCGAGTACGTCGCCACCCTCGGGCCGCTGCCGGACGGCGCAACCGAGGAAGCGGTGTACTCCGCCCTCGTGCTGCCGTGGCTCCCACCCGAGCTCCGCGAGGCGCCCCAGGGCGTCGTCCCCGACTCGCTGATCGAGCTCGGCGACATCCGCGGCGACCTCCACTGCCACACGACCTGGTCGGACGGCAGGGCAAGCGTGCTCGAGATGGGGGAGGCGGCTCGGGCCTGCGGCTACGAGTACCTCGCGATCTGCGACCACACGGCTGCGGTCACCGTCGTGCCCGGCCTCACGGGCGACGACGTGCGCCGCCAGGGTGAAGAGATCGAGCGCGCGAACGAGCAGCTCGCGCCGTTCCGCATCCTGCGTGGCATCGAGTGCGACATCCGCCCCGACGGGGCGCTCGACCTCGACGACGACGTGCTCGCCGAGCTCGACTGGGTGCAGATCAGCCTCCATGCCGGACAGCGTCGGACCGCAGAGGAGCTGACGCGGATCGTCACCGAGGCGATGCAGAACCCGTACGCCTCGGCGCTCAGCCATCCGAAGGGGCGCATCCTCAACCGCCGGCCGGAGAACGCGCTCGACCTCGACGCCGTGTTCACGGTGGCCGTGGAGACCGGCCTCGCGCTCGAGATCAACGGGCTGCCTGACCGCCTCGACCTCTCCGACCGCCATGCGGCCGAAGCGCTCGCGGCCGGAGTCGACCTCGTCCTCAACTCCGACTCCCATTCGACCGGCGGGCTCGCGAGCCTCGAGTACTCGGTCGCGACCGCCCGCCGTGCCGCCACGCCGCGAGAGCGCGTGGTGAATGCGCGGCCGCTCGCCGAGCTCACACGTGCGAGACGCTAGAACCGTTCGAACCGACCGCGCACCGCGGGCGAAACAGCCGTCGGTGCCTCGGCCGGCTGTCATCACGCTCGCCACGGTCTCCGTGTGGACTGTCGGCGGGCTGTGGCTCGACTCACAGGTGGGCGCGACCGGGCAGCTTGCCCTCGGGATCCTCACGGCCTGCGTCCTCGCGGCGCTGCTCGTGCTGCAGAGCCCGGACGTGCGTTTCCTCGCGCTCGGCGTCGTCGCGATCGCAACGGTCGGCGAGGTCGTCGGCTCGCTGATCTGGGGGCTCTACGGCTATCGCCTCGACAACTTGCCGGCGTTCGTCCCGCCCGGACACGGCCTCGTCTACCTCGCGGGCGTCTCGGTCGCCACGCTCTGCGCCAGGCGGCCGCCGGCGCTCCTCGCCGCCGGGGCGGCCCTCGCGGCCGGCTGGGGGGTCGCCGGTCTGCTGCTGCTCCCGGCGACCGACGTCGCGGGCGCGGTCGGCTGCGCCTTCCTGCTCGTCGTCTTCGCACGGACGAGGCGGCCGGTGTACGCGGGCGTGTTCCTCGTCGTCGCGCTGCTCGAGCTCTACGGCACGGCGCTCGGGACGTGGACGTGGGAGCCCACGGTTCCGGGGCTCGGAATTTCTCAGGGAAACCCACCGAGCGGCGTGGCGAGCGGCTACGTCGTGTTCGACGTGCTCGCTTTGTCCCTCACGGCGTGGCTCCGAGCCTCACTCGGCTCCAAAGTGAAGAGCCCCCGTTGCCGAGGGCTCCTCGCGTACTCCGGAATCGCTGCGATCAGTCGTGGTGCTTGCGGCCCTTCTTCTCCTCGACCTTGACCAGCGCCCGCATCCACGGATGGAAGCAGCAGATGAAGCGGTGGTTGCCGACCGGGAGGTCGGACAGCTTCGCCTTGTCGCCCGGCAGTAGCTCGACCAGGCTCGCGCACTCGGGCGAGAAGTTCAGCCCTTCGTTCAGCGGCGGCACCACGCCACCGCCGTACTCGGCCACCTTCGTGAGCGTGTGCGGCCGGCCGCCCGCGTTCTTGACGCGCACGTCCGTGCCCTTCTTGATCACGAGGTACGACGGGTCGTTCCGCCATGCTTGGTGGCCGACGACCGCGGCGGCCAGCGGCGAGTCTGCCTCCTCGTTGAACTCTGCGAACGAGACGTTCCCCTTCTTCGTGCAGCCGCCGACCTGGTTCCACAGTGGGTCGTTTTGGTCACAGTCGTCCCGTATGAGGATCCGCCGGTCGTCGTTGTCGTGTTTGGAGCCCGCGGAGGACGTACCCGTCGCGAACACCGCTACCAGGCCCACGACAGCCAACGCCGTGGCCGCAGCCCGGAATCCACTCATCCTGCCCCCTTCCCTCGGTTTCGTGGGAATCCCTTACGCGATCATTTCGCGCATAGGTCTCCGGGTCAAGCTTCGCCCGCGGCGGATTCTTCGTCTGAGGCCTTCACCTCGGCCCGCGCGACGATGAAACCCGTTCCGAGGCGGCGGGCGATCTCGACGAGGATCCCGATCCCGAGGAGGACGTACAGGGCGGTGAAGACCTTGAGCCAGCCGTCCTCGATCACGAGGTCCGGGTCGGCGATGCTCGACGTCGTCAGCGTCGCGACGGCGAAGTAGACCCCGTCGACGATGCTCCAGTCGCCCGCAAAGGTATACGTGAGCGTGCCGACGAGGACGAGCGCGAGTCCCGCAGAGAGCACACATCCGTTCGGCTCGGCGAGCACACCTCCTGCCGGCGCGGTTTGCGCGTCCGCTGGAGCGGTCAAGTACCTCCTGGAGGCGCGAGATGTCGCCTTCCCTCGTACACTCCTCCGGCTCTACCGGAGTCGCACAGACGTTCTACGAAAAGGAGGCAGGCATGGCCGTAGCACGCGTGACGGAGATCAGCTCGACCTCGACCACGAGCTTCGAGGACGCGATCAAGACGGGCCTCGAACGCGCGAACGCGACGCTTCGCAACATCAAGAGCGCGTGGATCAAGGAGCAGCACGTCCGCCTCAATGAAGGCGCTATCACCAAGTACCAGGTGAACATGCTCGTCACCTTCGTGCTCGACGACTGACGAGGTTCAGTCCAGCAAGACGCGAAGCGCCGGCGCGTCGACCGGCTCGCCGCCGCGGATGAGGTCCGTCGCCGCGTCCACCTTCCCCCACACGTCCCAGAGGAGGAACCCGCGCGGCACGCCGTTCTCGGCGTAACAGACCACGCCCTTCCGGTTCGGCTCGGCCCACTCGGCGGTCGTGTCCAGGCGCGAGTCGACGTCGCCGACCGCCTCGTAGCCGAGGTCGAAGAGGTCGGAGTAGAAGAAGGGGAGGTGCAGGTACGGCTCGTCCGCGCCCGCCATGTTCGCGCCGACGTGCCGGCCATGGCTGTTCGCATGGTTCTCGTGCTCGACGCGCCTCGAGCCTCCGAGCGCAGGGGCGGGGAAGCGCGCGACGTCGCCGGCGGCGAACACGTTCTCGCGTCCGCCCGTCCGGCCGTGCTCGTCCACCACGATCCCGTCGTCGACCGGGAGACCTGCGGCCTCGGCGAGGTCCGTCCGGGGCAAGATCCCGAGCCCGGCGACGACCGCGTCGCACTCGACGACCCGGCCGCTCTCGGTCGCGACGCGGAACCCGTCACCCTCGCGCAAGACGGACGCGACCGACTCCTCGGCGAGTACGTCGACGCCCTGCTCGCGGTAGTAGTCGCTGACGAAGCGCGAGAGGTCGGCGGGGAAGAGCCGCGCGCCGATCCCGACCTCGGGTACGACGATCGAGACCGTGCAGCCGTTCATCGCGAGGGCGGCGGCGATCTCCGAGCCGATGAAGCCGCCGCCGATGACCGCGACGCGGACGCCGTCGCCGGCTCTGCTGCGGAGCTGTCGGTAGTGATCGAGCGTGCGGTAGTAGAGGACGCCGTCGTCCCAGGCCCCGACGCGCCGCGGCGTCCCGCCCGTCGCGAGCAGGAGTTGCTCGTAGGAGTGGATGTCGCCCGCGTCGTCGGTCGCGGTCCTGGCGTCGAGATCGAGTACGGAGATCGCGCGTCCCGCGTGGATGTCGACTCCGAGGTCCGGCGTGCCGCGCCAGATCGAGTCCTCGTCCTTGTCCTTCCAGAGGGCCTTCGTGAGCGGCGGACGCGCGTAGGGCTCGTGACTCTCCTCGCCGAAGAGCCCGATCGAGCCGTCGGAATCGTGGTCGCGAATCCCCCGGCATGCGGCGTCGCCGGTCATGCCGCCGCCGACGATCAGGTACCGGTAGTCGGCCACCTCCGAGGATCCTAGTAGGGAGGGCTCAGTAGAGCGCAGTCGCGAGTCGGCGGCGGTACGCGGACGCGCGTGGGTCGTCCTGGCCGAGGTCGTCGAAGATCGCCACCGCGAGCTCGCGCAGGCGCTCTCGCTCGTCGGCGCCGGCACCGGGGATCGCGTCGAGGATCAGCTCGAGCGCGCGCTCGGGATCCCCGGCATCGAGCGCCTCGAGCACGTCCGGGAGGTCGCCGCTCGCGCGGAGCTCTTCGAGCGCGCCCTCGATCTTGGGCGGCGCGAGCAGCTCGTCGAGGAACGACGAGACCGCGACCGAGGATTGTGCGCCGACGAACTCGGCGACGACCCGTCCATCGCGGAAGCCCTTCACGGCGGGGATGCCCTGCACGCCGTGCGCGGCGGCGAGGCTCTGGTTTGCGTCCACGTCCACCTTCGCGAGCTCGACCTGGCCGTCGCGTGCGGCGATCTCACGCTCGAGGACCGGCGCGAGCGCGTGGCACGGACCGCACCACTCCGCCCAGAAGTCGACGACGACAGGGACCTCGCGCGAACGCTCGACGACCGCCTGCTCGAAGGTCTGCTCGGTGACGTCGGTCACGTCCTGGTCAGGATGCCACCACGACGTCGGCGGCGCAGCCCGCGAGGACAGCGGCACGCACGTCGTCCTTTGCGACCCCGGCGAGCGAGCGATGCGCGAGGTCGACCTCGATCTCGGGCCAAGCCTCGATGCCGAGGGCACGAGCGCCCTGCTCGCCGCCGAAGCGGTACAGCTCCTCCGGTGTGAAGACGCCTCGCCGGCCCGTCTGGCGCCGCGCGATCCCCTCGAGCTCGCGAAGCTCCTCGAAGGGGTCGATGCGGACGTTCGAGTCCGAGCCGATGCAGAGCGGGATCGCCCGTGAGCGGATCCGCTCGGCCGGGAGGAACCCGTCGCCGAGGTCCGCCTCCGTCGTCGGGCACGCGCAGATCGTCGTGCCGGTCGAGGCCAGGAGGTCGAGCTCGGCGCCGTCGGCGTGGGTCGCGTGCACGACCGTGGTTCGCTCACCGAGGCAGCCGGTGCGTGCGAGCAGCTCGATCGGACGGCAGCCGTGCTCGGCGAGGCACTCCTCGATCTCCCGCGGCTGCTCGTCGGCGTGGACGTGGAGCGGAAGCGACTCGGCGCTCGCGTACGCAGCCACTGCCTCGAGCCAGTCGGCAGGACAGGCGCGGACGGAGTGGGGGGCCACCCCGACGCGGAGGCCGGCTTCCCGCAGCGCCACGACCTCTGCGAGATACGCGTCGACACGTCTCCTGCCGGAAGCGTGGGATCCCGCCGCGTGCGTACGCGACGTGCAGGAGGGTCAGCTCGATTCCGGCCGCAGCAGCCGCCTCCGCCGCCGCGTGCGCCTCCGGGACGCCGAGGTAGTGGAACTCTCCTACGGCCGTGTAGCCGGCCGCTCGCAGCTCGCGGTACGTCGCCTCGTACGTCGAACGGACGAGCTCCGGCGTCTGCCTCTCCGCCTCGGCGAGCATCTTCTCGCGCCACGCCCAGAAGTCGCCGCCGGCGGCGCGCCCGCGAAGCGCCCGCTGGAACGTGTGGCTGTGCGCGTTCACGAACCCGGGCAACGCCAGACGGTCGGCCACGAGGGGCGACGCTACCAGGGCGGGCATAGGCTTCCGGCGTGACCTGGACGGAGGTTCGCCGCCAGATCCCGAACGCACTCACGATCCTGCGCTTCGCCGCGATCCCGGTGTTCGCCTGGCTCTACCTGCGACGCCGGCGACGGCGCGGCGTGGGGGGCAGGGCTCTTCTTCGCCGGCGCCGCCTTGACCGACCAGCTCGACGGCTGGCTCGCGCGCCGTTGGCACGTCGAGTCGCGCTTCGGGAAGGTCGCCGACCCGCTCGCCGACCGGCTCATGATCGGAACCGCGGTCGTCCTCATGTGGGCGACGGGGAGACTGCCGGCGATCGCGGCGATCGTCGTCCTCGCCCGCGACCTCCTGCTCGTCCTCGGCTACAAGCTCCTCGCCCCGCGCGGCTTCGAGCTCGAGGTGACGTTCCTCGGGAAGCTCGCGACCTGGGTCCTGTATGCGGCGCTCGCTTCGTGCTCGTCACCGAGGAGGGGACGACGTGGCCGCTCGTCCTCGTGTGGCTCGGGATCGCGCTCGCGCTCGGCGCCGCGGCCCAGTACGTCGTCCGCGCGCGCGCAGTTCTCGGCCGCGGCTGAGGCGCCGTGGGGGAGGGGAGCGCCGCCCGTCCCGAAAGAAGCCTCAAGCTGAGGTTGACCCCTCGGATCGCGTGCTGCTTTACTCAGGGCAGCCAACGAAAGGCGACCAGTGGATCCACTCCCCGATTTCACCACGCTGACCGACGACGACCTCCGGGTCATGATCCGCGAGCTCGAGAAGGAAGAGGACGAGATCTCCTTCCGGCGCCGCGTCCTCCACGGCCGCATCGACATCCTCCGGGCGGAGCTCGTCGCGAGGCTGCGCGAGCAGGTGAGCGCGGGGGAGGCGAAGCTCGCGGACGTCGAGCGCCTGAGCGAGATCCTCGCGGGGAAGGCCGCCCCGGCCAGCGACGACTGATGAGCCACGTCTACTGCCCGGAGTGCGGCTTCCAGAACCCGGAGACCTCGAACTACTGCTCTCGCTGCGGCGCGCTGCTCGTCGTCGAGACGGGCGTCGAGACGACGATGAGCTACGACGTCGACGCGGACGCCGAGGACGGCGAGTCGCTCCTCGGCACACTCGGGATCACCGGTCCCGCGCTCGTCGTGCGCTCGGGCGGCGGCATGGCCGGGCAGCCGTTTCAACCGGCCGAAGGGCGGACGCTCGTCGGGCGCTCGCCCGAGTGCGACATCTTCCTCGACGACGTGACCGTCTCGCGGCGACACGCGGAGATCCTGCGCGAGGGTGACGAGTTCACGATCCGTGACCTCGGGAGCCTGAACGGGACTTACGTCAACAAGAAGCGCATCGAGTCGGCGGAGCTCGCAGGACGACGACGAGGTCCAGATCGGCAAGTATCGACTGACGTTCCTCTTGCGATGAGCACGGTCGCTGCCAGACGGCGCGGGAAGGGCGGCTCCGAGCCGGGTCTGCGGACGATCGGCTCCGTCTGCGAAGGCCTGCGCGACGAGTTCCCGGACATCTCCGTGTCCAAGATCCGTTACCTCGAGGACCAGGGCCTGATCGCGCCGAGCCGGACGCGTGGGGGGTACCGGCTGTTCTCGCCGGACGACGTCGAGCGCCTGGCGACGATCCTGCGTCTCCAGCGCGACGAGTTCCTGCCGCTGCGCGTGATCCGGGAAGCGCTCGAGGGCCCGGGGTCGACGCCCGAGCGCACGCGGAGGCGAACCGGCGGGCTCGGAAGCCGCGAGCCGGAGATCGACGCCGCCGAGCTCGGCGACCGCGCCGGCGTCCCGCCCGACTTCGTGAAGGAGCTCGAGGAGTTCGGGGTCGTCCAGTCGCGCGTAGAGAGCGGCGAGCGCATCTACCGCGAGAGCGAGGCGGACATCGCCGCGGCCTGCGCCCGGCTCTCACGCTTCGGCATCGACGCCCGGCACCTGCGTACCTTCGTCAATGCGACCGGGCGCCAGGCGGCGCTCGTCGAACAGCTCGTAGCGGCCGGCCTGCGCTCTCGCAACCCCGAGCGTCGGAAGACCGCGCTCGAGGACCTCGAGTCGCTGGCCCGCGTCGCGCACGAGCTCTCGTACCTGCTCTTCGTCCGGGACCTGCGCGCGGTCGTGGAGCGATCCGGATGAGCATCGACCTGCGAGACCGCGTCCGCGACGTCCCGGACTTCCCGACCGAGGGGATCATCTTCAAGGACCTGATGCCGCTGATCGCGGATCCGGAGTACTTCGCCGAGACGATCCGCCGGCTGGCCGACTGGGCGAGACCGCGCGAGCCCGACCTCGTCCTCGGCGCAGAGGCGCGCGGGTTCATCTTCGGCGGCGCGCTCGCGTACGAGCTCGGCGTCGGCTTCGTAACCGCCCGGAAGCCGGGGAAGCTCCCGCGGGAGACCGTCGAGGCGACCTACGCGCTCGAGTACGGGACGGACAGCCTGCACGTGCACCGCGACGCGATCGCGCCGGGCGGGCGGGTCGTGATCCTCGACGACGTCCTCGCGACCGGCGGCACCGCCCGCGCGAAGGTCGAGCTCGTCGAGGAGCTCGGCGGAATCGTCGTCGGCGTGCTCTTCGTAGTCGAGCTCACGTTCCTCGAGGGCCGAGAGCGCCTCGAAGGCTACGACGTCCACTCGCTGATCCAGTACTAGCGCGAGCCAAACCTCGTCCCTCCGGCCAGGGCAAACGCGCTCTCCGGCCAGTTTCGGCATCCGGCCGGCGAGCTACAACGGGAAGTGTGTACGACCCGTTGACGAGCACGTACTCCTTCGCGTGTCCGCACGGGAGAGCCGCACGCGTCCCGCTCTCGTCCTTCCGCCGACTCGAGCGGCTGCCGGGCGCCGCGCATCCGGCCGTGTACCGCGTCCTCTTCGACTGCAGGTGCGGGGAGGACCACCTCGGGCTCGTCTCCCACGACGACCTCGACTGGGCGCCGCTCGGCGCCGCCACCGAGATCTCCTACCGGAACCTGATGACCGACCACGACGACTCGCTCGCGACGGAGCTCACCGACCTCGCGGCGGCCAGGATCAGGGCGGGGGAGTGGCCATGGAGCTTCTTCTGCCTGCTCGAGGGACGCCCACGGCCGATGACGCCGTCGGCGCTCACGCTCGTAGCCCCCGGCGTCATGGCGCAGGGCGACGGGTCGTTCGGGATCGCGGTGCGCTGCCCCGGCTGCTCGGCGCTCTCGGTCAACCTCGTGACGCAGGAGCACGTCGACATCCCCTTCTGGAATGACACCCAGGTGGGGGTACTCGACCATGTGCTCCCTTCAGGTGGTGCGGATCGAGTCCTCGCCGAGTTCCGCGCAGAGCTTCTGTCGGCCCGCTTCGACGAGAAGCGACTCGACCTCGAGTTGTAAAGATCGCGGCCGTCCCTCCCGTCAGGGATCGCAGCCGCGCACCGGCGGGCCGATGGCCCTCTCATGAGAGCCGCCGCCCTCGAGAACGTCGAAACGACCGCCTCGTCCCGCCTCCTCGCTGACGTCAGAGCACTCGACGCGAGCGATACGGGTAAGCGGGCACCCGCGCAGATCCGGCTCGAGGCCGCCCTCGGCCGCGAGTTCGCGGATCGCCTCGTGCACGCGCTCAGCGACGAGCGTGGCCGGTCGCGCAAGTCCGGAATCGGCTAGCGCCAGGCACCCGAGCCGGAGGGGAATCCTGGAGGCCGCGCCTCCACGGTGAAGAGACCCCTGGTTTCTGCCCGCCTACGAGTGTGGCCGGGGCTCGTCGGCGCCGCGCAGGCGAATGAGCAGGAAGATGACGGCCGCAGCGACGAGCGAGAGGATGAACGCGACCCATCCGGAGACGTCGAGCAGGACCGCGCCGAGCCACATCACGAGGAAGAACGTGAAGGCCCATAGGAAGGCCTGGACGCCCTTGTCGATGCTCGGCATGCGCAGGTGCATCGCGCGCGATCCTATCCCGAACGACTGAGTTCTCAGGCCGGAAGAGACGCAACGACCGAGCCGGAGGCCGGCTTTGCCGGCCGGGAGGCATGACGCCGCGTACTCCAGGCCCAGCACGAAAAGGAGGGGAGACGTGGGGGAACCATGGGTTCCTCCACGCCAAAAAAATTCACCGAGCCGGTGGCGCTTTCGTCCACACAGCCCGCTGACCGTCCGCTTCCGCGTAGAGCCTTCGAGCTGCGCTTCGACCTAATCGCGCTCCGTGCTCGGTGCAGGCAGGACACTATGGGACGAGGTCGGGCTGGTCAAGGCCGCGTTTCACCCGTTTGACGCAATTTGCGTCGATTTCTTCCTGCGGGCCGCTCGCGGCGCGGCGCGTAGGATCCCGACGTGCGCCGCTCGGTCGTCTACGCCGTCGCCGGAGCGGCGCTCGCGCTCGCGGCGTTGCTCACGCTGGCGGGAGTCGCCGACGATCCCGATGCGCTCACGAACGGCCAGGCGCTCGTCCTCGGCATCGTCCAGGGGCTCACCGAGCTCCTGCCGATCTCGTCCTCGGGGCACCTCATCCTCGTCCCCTGGGCCGCGGAGTGGACGTATCTCGAGGAGAACGACCGCTTCAACCAGACCTTCGACGTCGCGCTCCACCTGGGCACGCTCGTCGCCGTCGCGGCGTACTTCTGGGGAGATCTCGTGCGGCTCGTGCGCGCCTGGCTGGTCACGCTCAGGCGGCGGCGCATCGAGACACCGGACGAGCGGATCGCCTGGTTCGTCGTCGTGGCGACGATCCCCGCCGGAGTCGTCGGCCTGCTCGGCGAGGACCTCATCGCCGACAACCTCGGCGAGCCCTGGCAGATCGCGATTCTGCTCGCGGCGGGAGCGCTGCTCCTCGCCTGGGCCGACCGCTTCCCGCAGGAGAAGGCGATGGGCGACCTCGGGCTCGGCCACGCGGTCGCGATGGGGTTCGCGCAGGCGCTCGCGCTCGCGCCGGGGGTCTCGCGCTCGGGGATCACGATCACTGCCGGACGGTTCATGGGCCTCGACCGAGACGGCGCCGCCCGCTTCTCGTTCCTCTTGCTGCTGCCGACGGTGCTCGGCGCGGTCCTGCTCAAGGGAGTGGGGGACGTGCTCCTCGGCGACCTCCCGGACGGGTGGCAGGGGCCGTTCCTCGTCGGCACGCTCGCGGCGCTCGGGAGCGGACTGCTCGCGATCGACTGGCTGCTCGGCTACGTGCGTCGGCACACGTACGACGTGTTCGTCTGGTACCGGCTGGCCGCTGCGGCGCTCATCCTGCTCGCGATCCTCTCCGGAGTGCGGTCGGACAGCTTCTAGGCGGGGAGGGGTGTCCACGGCGCCTGCGGCTTCTCGAGGCTCAACTTGACATAACGCAGGTTCTCGTGCGTACGTGCGAACAGACCGCTCATCTAGGCGGTCCCCTGTTCGTCTGAACGCACGACTTGTAATCCGGCGAGGGCGTCGGCGAGGTCGTCCGTCGTCGGATGCAGATACGCCTGCGTCGTCGCCACCGATTCGTGGCGCAGGAGTTGCTTCGCGAGCATCAGCACCCTGCTGCCGCACGTGCCTCCGGCCGAGTCGTACACTCAAGTCTGTTGGGGGCAAGTCTGTGGGGCAACCGCCCCGCGAGCCGGGGGATCTAGAACCCCTCTGGCGGGGGTCTGGCGGCTTCGCGGGGCGGCTGCTACGGAGAACCCATCGGGGAGAGGAGAGTGGGCCTCCGCATCGGGGACGGCAGCGAGACTTGGGCCGCGCGGACGTGCCTCGTGACACTACGCCCATCGCTCCCTAAATGTAAGGGCGCTAGGAGTCGGGCTCACGGGCTCAGGGACGAGTTCGCGTTCCTGGCGGTCCGACCCCCCTGTCGAACAGTGACCGTGGTGTGCTTGCCCGTGTCATGCAACTCACCCACGCTCTCGACAACCCAGGAGCGAGCCCACCGCTGCAGGAGCTCACCCGGCTCAAACACCTGGTCTGTAAACCAGTACTCCAGGTGGCCGTCGGGATAGCGGATGGTGAGGTTGCGAGGCAACTCCTCTCCTTCCCGCTCCGCCTGGCGCGATGGCTCAGGCTCGGGTCACGGCGGAAAGGGGAGCTGTCGGATCTTACTGAGCTTAGCGCCATAGGGCGCGCCGTGAACACCACGTCCCGTGCGGGACGCAATCAGTTTCGCCCGCCCGCGCTGAGCGCGCGCTCCTCGCCGGAACGAGCTACCTATCGAGACTCAATGAGCGCCTTACGGCGCGTCGGGGCCGTGCTTCGGTGCGTCCGGCTTCTTTTCAAACCCCAACCACTTGCGGATCTTGGCGATCAGGTTGCTCATAGGGACGATCCTATGTCCACTCCGCCGTTTCGCCAATCGAAACGCCAAGCCCTCTTAGGGGCCGGGCGGCGAGCCGAACACCCTGACGCCCGGAACAATCAGACTGCTTGTCGAAGTGCCTCTGCCGCGGCTTGCAGACGATCACTGACGTCCGCTAGCTCTCGCGCCGCAAGGTCAATGCGCTCTTGTTGCAATTGCGTGCGCTCTTGCTGGGTGTCAGCGCGCCTTTGCTGGGTGTCAGCGCGCCTTTGCTGGCTGTCGGCGCGCTCGCTAACCGCCGCGAGCTGTTTCGCCATCGCCTCGACCGTGCGAGTCAGCTCGGCCAACTGGCCAGCGACATTGGCGATGTCCTCTTTGGTCGTCACATTGGGCTGGAGTCTATGCCGAGCGGGGACTTCCCGTGCCCGGCCGAGCATCGTGAGGTCGGCGTGACTCGAGGCGTTCCGCGACGCCGATCCCGTTCGCGTCGCCGTTCGCCCTTAGCCGGCGCGCGAGCTCGGCAGCCTCCTGCGCCTAAGCGAGAACGCCGTGGACCCGGATCATCAGGCGAGTCCAAACGAACGTGTGTTCGCGTGCAAGCCTCCCGCCGCTTGCCGACGCGGGCGTCACAGCGGTGCCAGCGCCACCGTGACGTTCGGCGAGCAGTACGCCCAGGCGGCGAGGCCGGTAGAGCTCCCGGAATTGTTGAACCCCGACACTCGCCATCCATTCCCGGTCGAGCTGCTGCGGGTAATGACCCCCCCGGTAAAGCCGAATCCTCCTGAGACAGCCTGCTGTCCGGGCGGGCACGTGGCGGTTACCTGCCCGCTCTGAGCGTTGGGCACGAACTCGGAGTTCACCACCTCTTGCAGCACCTGAATACCTGGTGGCCCCTGCGCTCCAGCTGTCCCCGCCGGTCCCGCCGCTCCCTGCGGACCTCGATTTCCCTTCAGCGCCTGCTTCGCTTTGGCGCTGACGTCAACGGTCTGAATCGTGCCGTTCTTGATGTTCTTCGACGTCACGACGAGGGTCGCCGCGGTCCCGCTGGCCGCGGCCACGACTGCCGCGACGACTGCGGCGATGAGTGCACTCTTCATGATGATCCACCCCTTCCGGCGACGCGTGTTTGCGCCGATCGGCTTGTGTCGTCGTGCGATGACGCGACGACATGACAGCTTGGAGTTCAACCCGAACGGCTGTCGCCTTCGGGCAACGCGACGCAGGGCTCCCCCTCGAGTAGCTTCGGGACTCTATCGGGGATGTCGAGCCGCGAATGGACGACGAACTAGCGCCGCGAACACCGGGGAGCCGTGGCGGAGCGTGTTCGGCGTATCGCCGCTCTAGTCGTTGCGGCCGCCATCGATGACCGTCAGCTTCGGCGGCTCACGAGGCGGGCCGTACTTCGCTTCCAGGCGCTCGAGGGCGGCCGTCAGTCGGTCCCTCGGGGTCGGCGGGTGCCGCTCGTCGTACGCGTCGATCCATTCCTTCGCTGTGACGAGTACGAGGGATAGGCGATCGTCTGTGGCCACGGTGGGCCTCCTCTCAAGGGCCCGATCATGCCACAGTCAGCTACGAGCCGCGAAGGGCCGCAACACCGCCGGCTGAACCCTCACGAGCGCGCCGACCAGAGCACCAGGGCGGGTTTCCACGACGTCGACGACGCGGAACTCCTGATGCTCGAGCAGGACGAGATCACCCGGTTCTACGGGCGGATGGACGTGACCGACGCCGAGATCGTCGCCATCGAGGCCGTAGACGCGAACAGGCACGCCGACCATCCCCGGAATGGTGCCACGGGCGGTGTACGGTCGAAGCCGGCGAAATCGCCCTAAGGAGACGCGCGTCGCCTTTGTTCAAGTACCACTTGAAGGTGACGACTCATCGTCGTCGCTCTCTTAGCCCGTTCAAGTTCAGACGTTCTCACCCCTGCGGGACGGGAGAGCCCGGAGGGAGGCGCACTTCCCCCCTGATCGGGAAGAAGTGCGCTCTCTGCGGTCCGGTGTCACCGTCGCTTCGACGCAGCCTTGCGGCCGGAGGCTTTGAGTAGGTTCCTACTCACGAGTCCAGGTCTGCCGTTACCTCTCGCCTCCGCTCCCTGCCTTTCGGCACAGGACGGGTTTCTCTAGGTCTGGAAGGTTGCCCCTGGCGCATCCCTGCTCACGACCGCGCACGTCGGTGGTTCTGAGTGGTGCGGGTGGGCCTCGGGGAGCTTCGACCCAGACCCGCTTGGCGGGTGGGGTCTAGCTCGTGCGTCGCCTCCGCTTCTTCGCGTTGGCGATCCGCCGCCGAATATGCGCGTTCTTCTCAGGCCCGGTGAGGGACTGGAACAGTTGCCGCTGCTTGACCTTCGACGGTTGCAGTCGCTTGTCCGCCGACAGCCGCGTGACGGTGAACTCCTGGCCGTCGATGACCTCGACGTGCCGTCTCATCGCACACCGCCCGTAGAGGCGAACGCACTAGTCCGCAGGTTCTCGTGCGTTCGGCTCGGCAAGGTGCCCGCCTAAGCCCGCGCGATCTCAGACAGGCCTGCTTTGCCCCTCCGCGAGTGGTTGCCAGCCGACCTCGTCCGGTCCCTTGATCAAGAGTGAGCTTGCAGCCGCCGTTGGCTCGAGCGTTGGCTCCTTGTCTGCGATCGCCGCGCCAATGTCATCGGTCGCTCGAAAGCGGCCGCCGACATCGTGGCGAGCTCCCCGCATGCTCCATTGAGCGATCAGCTTCGTCGTATTCATCCCGACAGCCTGCCGTCCCAACGCCTCGCCCGATAGGACACGATTGGGTCTATTCCCTTGGCGGTTGTGCAAACAACGGCCCAGTCAGGTCAGATCCGCCGGAACTTGACCCGATTGTGTCCTACCGTGACGTCGCGGTGAGTCCGGCGCTGGGAGAGGGAACTCCAGGCGCACCCTGTAGCGGGCAGGCTGCGCGGACTCGCCGTCACTGCGCGAGAGACTCGATCTCGTCACCCGAGTCTCTCGCGCAGCTCTACCCCGCAGGGTCTCCGACAAGGGCTCACGGGCGTGCTCGTCCGAGGGATCCGAGCGATTGACCCTAGACATGAGAGGGTCGAGTGCGAGAGAGTAGAAGCCCGCACCTCCCACGACAACCTCACGCCGCTTGAGCCAGATCCACATCGAGCACCTCGTCACGATCGAGGACATCCGGCAGCTGCTCGAGCAGTCCGAGCAGGTCGGGACCATTCGCGCGTCCGATCTCGCCGAGATCGCCGAGGCGTACGAGCTGACCGAGCTCGAGCACGACTCGCTGCTGCGCGAGCTCGACCAGCGCTCGATCGAGATCGTGGAACAGCCGCAGCCCCCCTCCGAGGTCGTCGCCGCCATCACCGCACCGGTCGAGACGACCACGGACGCGCTCCAGCTCTTCTTACGCGAGGCGGGCCGGCACCAGCTCCTGACCGCGGCCCAGGAGGTCGAGCTCGCGAAGCGCATCGAGCGTGGCGACATGGAGGCAAAGGAGCGGATGATCCAGTCGAACCTCCGGCTCGTCGTCTCGATCGCCAAGAACTACCGAAACCAGGGCCTGCCGTTCCTCGATCTCATCCAGGAGGGGACGCTCGGCCTCATCCGCGCGGTCGAGAAGTTCGACTGGCGTCGCGGCTTCAAGTTCTCGACCTATGCGACCTGGTGGATCCGCCAGGCCGTCGCCCGGGCGCTCGCGGACAAGGCGCGGACGATCCGGATGCCGGTGCACATCGTCGAGCGGCTCCAGAAGATCAACCGGGCCGATCGGCTGCTCTGGACGCAGCTCGGGCGTGAGCCCTCGCTGGACGAGATCGCGGACGAGGCCTCGCTCACGGTGCAGCAGGTGCTCGAGGTCCGCGCGGCGGCGCGCGCGTCGACCAGCCTCGACGCGCCGGTCGGCGACGGTGACGACGCCGTCTTCGGCGACTTCGTCGCCGGGGACGAGCCGCTCCCCGAGGAGGCCGTCGAGCTCCATCTCCGCAGCGAGGCGCTGCGGAGCGCGCTCGACGCCCTGCCGCAGCGCGAGCGCGAGGTCGTCGCTATGCGCTACGGGCTCGGCGGTGCGGAGCCGCAGACGCTGGAGGAGATCGGCAAGCGGCTCGGGCTCACACGCGAGCGCGTGCGCCAGATCGAGCTCGAGTCACTGCGACGTCTCGCCGGGCTGCGCGAGCTCGAGTCGGTCGACGCCATCTAGAGGCGAGGGCGAGGCGACCCTCCCCTACGACCCACAGGTTACGACCGCAAGTAGAGCTCGAGCCCCGGTGCGAGGCCGCGGAGCTCGCGGAGCGCGCGCGCTTCGAGTTGGCGGACCCGCTCGCGCGTGATGCCGAGGTTCGTCCCCACCTCCTCGAGCGTCCGTGGACGCACCCCGTCGAGGCCGAAGCGCTCGATGACAACGCGGCGCTGGCGGGGTTGGAGCTTCGCGAGGGCCGCGAGCAGCTCCGTCGAGCGCGCACGGTCGGCGGTCTCGAGCTCGGGCTGGTCGGCGCTCAGATCCGGGATCAGGTCGGCGACGCTCGAGTCCCCGTCGCCGATCGGCGTCTCGAGGCTCACAGGGTCCTGGACGAGGTCGAGCAGCTCCTGCACGCGCTCGGGCGCAATCCCGCTCTCGACGGCGATCTCGTCGATGGAGGGATCGCGGTTGAGCTTCTGCCCGAGGATCCGGCGCGTCTTCGTCACCTTGCGCACCTGGTCTGCGACATGGACGGGGAGACGGATCGTTCTCCCCTGCTCTGCGAGCGCCCGCGAGACCGCCTGCTTGATCCACCAGGTCGCGTACGTGGAGAGCTTGAAGCCCATCTTGTAGTCGAACTTCTCGACCGCGCGGATGAGGCCGAGGTTCCCCTCCTGGATGAGATCGAGGAGCGGGACGTCGGCGCGCGTGTAGTTCCTCGTGATCGACATCACGAGCCGGAGGTTGCACTCGATCAGGCGCCGCTTCGCAGCCTGGTCGCCGGCGTCCTTGCGCCGCGCGAGCTCGCGCTCCTCCGCCGCCGTCAGCAGGCGCCCGTCGCCGATCTGGCGGACGTAGAGCCTGAGCGGGTCGTCGGCGTTCGGCCCCTGCAGATCGGGGCGCTCACGCGTCTCGGCGTCGTCCTTCTCGACGGGCGACACGGCCTCGGTGCTGTCGAAGAGATTCTCGGCGGCGTTACCTTCCACCGCGCATGTATCGGCCTCGAAAGTGCCCCCCTTGAGGGAAGACAAGCCGATCAGGGGAACAAGTCAAGCCCATTAGGGGGGTCGCCGCGCGGTGTTTGCAGCCACGCTGAACCTGGAAAAAACAAACAGGCCCTCGTGCGCGGCGTCTACGTTCACTGTGCCGTCCGATCGACCGAGTCCAATAGCCCAATGTGCGGCATAGCCGGATACAGCCTCAGCCCTGACTCGCCAGTCGGGCGGACGCTGGCGGCACAGGCGCTCCTCGCGGGGATCGCCGAGCGAGGCGCAGATGCCGTTGGGTATGCCACCCGCGGCGCCGGCGAGAACATCTCGATCACGAAGCTCCGAGGCGGCGCAAGCGCGCTCCTCGACGAGATCGCGGTCCCGCAGGACGCGGTGCACGCGCTGATCCACGTCCGCGACTACACGAAGGGTCGCCCCGAGATCGTCGCCAACAACCACCCCATTCGCCACGGCGCGGTCGTCGGGATCCACAACGGGCTGGTCGAGAACGACGACGAGCTGCTCGACAAGTACGGGCTGCAGCGCCAGGAGCCGGACATGACCGTGGACTCGGAGGCGATCTTCGCCCTCATGGAGCTGCGGAAGAACGACGCGCGCGGCCTCTCCGAGCTCCGCGGCGCGCTGGCGACCGCGTGGCTCGACGAGCGCGACCCGAACACCCTCTTCCTCGCCCGCGGCGTCGCGCGACCGCTGTGGCTCGGTCACGTCGACGGCGCACTCTTCTTCGCGTCGACCCGGCGCGCTCTCGCGATCGTCGAGGCGGCGCTGCGGATGCGGCTTGCGGCCCGCGAGGTGCGCGAGGGACGGATGCTCGAGGTTCGCGACGGCGCGGTCGCCCGCGTTCGCCGCTTCCGGCCCGACCGCCGCTACCGCGAGGACGAGCCGCGCACGCCGGTGCGAGCCCCGCAGGAGGCGGTCTTCTGCCTCCAGCGGCTCGCGACGATCACTCAAGCGGCCGCTTAGCTCCTACCCAACGACCCGTCCGGCGCGACCTCGACGCCTTCCTCGCGCAGGCGCTCACGCACGAGGTATTGGAAGGCCGTCCAGGCGCCTCGCGGCACGTCGAGCAGGCGGTAGACCTGCCACTCCGAGAGGAGCGCGGAGTCGGCGCGGCGCGCATCCGCCCAGTCCGCCATCTTCGGCAGCCGCCCGAGCCTCTGCGCGAGCGCAACGCCCTGCTCGATCGCGCGTTCCAGCCGTTCCTCACCCTGGAGCACCTCGAACCCGGCCGCCCGGAGCGCATTCCCAAGCGACCCGAAGCGATGCGTGTAGAGCGAGGTCGACGGCAGCGCGCGGCGGGCGTCGAGGTCACGCGCGACCGGGGTCCGGCCGACCTCCTCCCCGAGCTTCCGCAGCTGCTCGAGCAGCTCCTCGTCGGTCAGGAACCGCCGCGGGACCAGGCCCGCAGCCCGCTTGGCCCCGTTCCAGGTCCCGAAGTGCTCGATGACCGTCTGCGGATGGACGCGCGCCTCCGGATCCTGCGCGAACTCGCGCATCGTCGGTGAGCGGCCGAGCCTGCGCGCGGCGTCGCGGAGCTGGTCGAGGATCTCGTCGTCGGTGTAACGGCGGCGCAGGCCGGCCCGAAACGCGGCGAGCTCCGCCTCGTCGATCTGGAGGTGCCCCCTGCCGGGCCTGCGCTTTCGGGCCATCTCTGCAAGAAGCTTAGAGCGTTCTGGAAGATCTGCAAGTAGTTCAGAGCAGACGTGTCTCTCCCCCGCTCCGGTAGCCTCGCCCGGCGATGGGGATACGGCTCGAGCTCGAGGCGCTGGCCGCACGCGCGGTCGGGACCGCGTCCAGGGCGGCCGGGCGCGGAGGCGGGACGACGCTCCCCGGAAAGCTCCTGTGGAAGCTCGATCCCGGCGCCGTCGACGCTCTCGCCGTGCGACTTCCCGCAGGTGTCGGGCTCGTGTCTGCGACGAACGGGAAGACCACCACGACGGCGATGGCGGCGCGGATCCTCGGCGTCGAGCACCGGCTCGCGTGGAACAACGCCGGGGCGAACCTCCTCTCCGGGATCGCGTCGGCGCTCGTGTCGTCGCGCGGGGCCGAGCTCGGGCTGTTCGAGGTCGACGAGGGCGCGCTCCCGGAGACGATCGAGAGGACGCAGCCGCGGGCGATCTCCCTCGCGAACCTCTTTCGCGACCAGCTCGACCGCTACGGCGAGCTCGAGCTCGTCGCCGAGAGATGGCGCGAGGCGGTGGCGGGTCTGCCCTCGCGGACGACGCTCGTGGTGAACGGCGACGATCCGGTGGTGGCGGATCTCGCCGACGGGAGGGCGAACTCGCTCCGCTTCGGTCTCGACGACCCACGGCACGCGCGTCCTGCGCTTCAGCACGCCGCCGACTCGAAGTACTGCGTGCGCTGCGGCACGCCCTACGAGTACGCAGCCGCGTACGTCGGTCACCTCGGCGACTACCGGTGCCCGGCCTGTGGCCACGCCAGGCCGCCGCTCGACGTCGTCGCCCGCGAGATCGAGCTCGATGGGCTCCATCGTTCGCGTTTCCGCCTGGACGCGCCAGCCGGGAGCGTGCGGGTCGAGCTCCCTCTCCCCGGCCTCTACAACGTCTACAACGCGGTCGCCGCCTCGTCGCTCGCGTTCGCGCTCGGGGCGTCGCCGGCGACCGTGCGCGCCGGGCTCGAGGCCTTCACCGCCGCCTTCGGCCGCTTCGAGCGCATCGGCACCGGTACGAAGACGATCATCGTGCTCTTGATCAAGAACCCCGCGGCGGCCAACGAGGCGCTCCGCACGCTGGAGACCGGCGTCCCGCCTGTCCTCGTCGTCGCGCTGAACGACGCGATCGCCGACGGGCAGGACGTGTCCTGGATCTGGGACGTCGACTTCGAGCCGCTTCTCCCCCACGTTGGCCGTGTGATCGCGACCGGGGATCGCGCGGCCGAGCTCGGGCTCCGGCTCGTGTACGGTGGCCTCCCCGAGGACCGGCTGGAGGTCGTCCCGTCGCTCGAGCAGGCGCTCGACCGCGGGCTGGGGCTCATCGAGGCCGGTACGGACCTCGTGGTCCTCCCCACGTACACCGCGATGCTCGCGCTACGCGGGATCCTCACCCAGCGTCGGCTCGTGAAGCCGTACTGGGACGGTGAGCGGCCGTGAGGATCCGCGTCGGGCACCTGTACCCGGACTACCTGAACATCTACGCCGATCGCGGCAACATCGCCGTGCTCGCGCGCCGCGCGGCGCTGCGGGGGCACGAGCTCGCCGTCGAGGCGATCGGGCTCGGGGAGCCGCTGGCGCCCGGTGCCCACGATCTGCTGTACGTCGGCGGCGGCCAGGACCGGGAGCAGGCGGCGATCGCGTCCGACCTCGCCGGCGCGCGGCGACGAGATTGCGGCGGCCGTAGGAGGTGGCGCCGCGCTGCTGGCCGTGTGCGGCGGCTACCAGCTCCTCGGACGCGGCTACCGCGGCCGCGACGGCTCGTTCATGCCCGGCGCCGGCCTCTTCGCGCACGAGACGGTCGCGGGTGAGACGCGGATGATCGGCGACGTCCTCCTCGAGTGCGAGCTCGAGCCCGGAGACGTGCGACCGCTGGCGGGCTTCGAGAACCATGCGGGGCGGACGCTGCTCGACCCCGGGGCCGAGCCCCTCGGCCGCGTCGTGCACGGGTTCGGGAACGACGGCGCGTCCGGATTCGAGGGCTGCCGCCTCGGGCGCGCGCTCGGGACGTACCTCCACGGGCCCCTGCTGCCGCGAAACCCGTGGCTCGCGGACTGGCTCCTCGCGCAGGCGCTGGCGCACGCCGGCGACGCGGACGGAGTGAAGCTCGCGCCGCTCCCGGACGAGCTCGAGACGGCGGCGTTTCGGGTGGCGGCGGAGCGCGCCCGGGTGCGAGGGGGTCGCCGCTAAAAGACCCGGAATTTGCGGGAGTTTCGAGGGGCACCCCGGCCCACCACCCACTGCGAGCATAACGAGGAAGTGCGAACGCGTGGGACACGGAAGCGTGCCAAGTGTGTGCCAGTCGCCGGCGTTACGGCACCCACATCTCGCCGAGGTACACCGAGGGATCACCCGGCTGCCAGCGCTGGAGGAAGCGCTGGATCGGCGGATGCAGTGCGATCCCGTCGAGCTCGCGCGACAGAAAAGCCCGGTGCCCGCGGACGGCCGCGTCCACCGAGGCCACGTCCTCGAGCGTCCCCGAGACATCGGCCGCGAAGATGACGTGGATCACGTGCTTACGCCATGGGCCGACGCCGGGGGCGATGCTGTCGACGAGAGCGACCGGGCCCTCGAGCGGGACGTCCTCCCCGATTCCGGGCAGCGCAGTCTCCTCGTCCAGCTCGCGCTGCAACGCGCTGAGCAGGCTCTCGCCCGTCCGCACGCCCCCGCCCGGAAGCAGCCAGACCTCTTTGTCGCCCTTCACGTGCCGGATGAGCAGGACGCGCCCCCGCCAGCGAAGGATCGCCGAGACCCGGACCCTCGGCTCGCCCAACCCGCTACCCGGCCGAGGACCCGAAGCCGCGGGCCCCGCGCTCGCTCACGGCCAGCTCGTCCGCCTCGACGAGACGCACCACGGGAACCGGAACGATCACGAGCTGCGCGATGCGCATCCCGGGCTCGATCGCAAACGCTGCCAGCCGGTCGGTGTTGACGAGGACGACCTTGATCTCGCCGCGGTAGCCGGGGTCGATGAGCCCGGGCGAGTTGACGAGCCCGATCCCGTGTCGCGCCGCCAGCCCCGAGCGTGGCTGCACGAACCCCGCGTAGCCCTCGGGGATCTCGACCGCGATCCCCGTCGGCACGACCGCTCGCTCCCCCGGGTCGAGCGTGAACGCCTCGCACGCCGCGAGGTCGAGCCCGGCATCGCCCTCGTACGCCTGGCTCGGCAGAGTCGCGTCGTCGCGAAGCCTGCGGACCGCGACCTCGATCACCGCTCCGCCGCCTCGCCCTCGGGCTCTCCGGCCACGAGAAACTGCGCGAAGCGGGGGATCTCGCGACGGGGCAGCCGCGCCCGTATGCGAACGCCCTCCGGCGTGTCGCGCCGCTCGGCGATCGGCGCGCCGAGGCCGTACAGCTGCGCGAGGTAGCGGCCGTCTCCGTACGGCACGAGCAGGCGCACGTCCTCGAAGCGGTCGGAGAAGAGCTCGGTGATGCGCATCCGGAGGGCCTCGATTCCCTCCCCCGTCGCAGCCGAGAGCTGAAGCGCGCGCGGATGAGCATGCTTGAGGCGCCTGCGCGCGAGCGGGTCGAGGACGTCGACCTTGTTCAGGACGAGCTCCGCCGGGACGTCGTCGGCCCCGATCTCGAGCAGGACGGCGTGCACGGCGTCGATCTGCTCGCGCAGCCTGCCCTCGGGGAGCGACGCGTCGGCGACATGGACGACGAGGTCGGCGACGAGCGTCTCCTCGAGCGTGGCCGCGAACCCCTCGACGAGCTGCGTCGGAAGTCGGCGGATGAACCCGACCGTGTCGGTCACGAGGTAACGCTTGCCGTCGTGCGTGAACGAGCGCGTGGTCGGGTCGAGCGTCTCGAACAGGCGGTCGTCCACAGAGGCGTCCGCGCCGGTCAGCGCGTTCAGAAGCGTCGACTTGCCGACGTTCGTGTACCCCGCGAGCGCGATCGTGGGAGCCGCTGTGCGCTCACGCTCCTTGCGCCGCGTGGCCCGCTGCGCGCTGAGCGCGCGGAGCCGCCGCTTGACGAGCGAGATTCGAGTGCGCGCGAGGCGGCGGTCGGTCTCGAGCTGGCTCTCGCCCGGACCCCTCGTCCCGACTCCGCCGCCGAGCCGCTCGAGGTGCTGCCAGAGCCCGCGCATCCGCGGCAGGTTGTACTCGAGCTGCGCGAGCTCGACCTGGAGCTTGCCGTCGGCGCTGCGCGCGTGCTGCGCGAAGATGTCGAGGATCAGCTGCGTCCGGTCGACGACGCGCGCCTGCAGCGCGTCCTCGAGCGACCGCTGCTGCGTCGGGCTGAGCTCCTCGTCGACGATGAGAACCTCCGCGCGGGCCGAGGAGTACGCGTCCTTCAGCTCGCGCAGCTTGCCCTTCCCCACGAACGTGCGCGGGTCGGGATGCGCCCGGTGCTGGACGATCTCCGCGACGGGCGAGACACCTGCGGTACGCGCGAGGTCGCGGAGCTCGGCGAGCTCTTCCTCGCCGTCGACACCTTTCGGGAACACTCCGACGACGAACCCGCGCTCCGGCTCCGCCCCGGGCGCCGGATCGGGCTGGCGTACGGTCACGACAGGATTATGCCGCGGGATGATCGAGGCGACGGGATCGCGTCCTCCCGTCGACTCGGTCATCTAGGCTCACGCGGTGACTGGGCTCGCCGACCGCCTCGCCGCGCGGACGCTCGAGCTCGTCGACATTCCGTCCGAGAGCAGGCACGAGGCCGAGATCCGCGAGCACCTCCTCCGGCTCGTGCCGCCGACCCTCGCCGCCGAGTACGCGTACGACGACGCGTTCCTGTTCGTGCCCGAGCGGCGCCCGGACACGCCCCTCGTCGTGCTCGCCGGCCACTACGACACGGTGCCCGCGCAGGGGAATCTCCCCGGCCGGATCGCGGACGGCGCTGTCCACGGCCTCGGCGCGAGCGACATGAAAGGCGGCGTGGCGGTCGCGCTCGAGCTCGTGCGCGAGCTCGCGGACGAAGAGCCGGGGCCGTACGACGTCGGCCTCCTCCTCTTCGGGCGCGAGGAGCTCCCCGCCGAGCACAACCCCCTCCCCGCACTCTTCGCGAGCTCGAACGCCGTAGCGGAGGTCGCGCTCGCGATCGTGCTCGAGCCGACCGACGGGCGCCTCCAACTCGGATGTCTCGGGAACGTCGTCGCGAACCTCGTGTTCCACGGAACGAGCGGGCATGCCGCCAGACCGTGGCTCGCCGACAACGCCATCGAGCACGCGGTGAACGGCCTGGCTCCGATCGTCTCGCTCGAGCGGCGCGAGGCGGTCGTCGGCGGCCTCACGTTCTACGAGGTCGTGTCCGTGACGCGCCTGGCGGCAGGCATCGCGGACAACGTCGTCCCCGACCGCGCTACGGCCATGCTCAACCTCCGCTACCCGCCGGACCGCACGCCGGCGGAGGCCGAGGCCTACCTCGAATCGCTCGTCCCCGCGGGCGCGACGCTCGAGATCGTGAGCCACGCGGCTCCGGGCGCGGTCGTGTCGGGCTCGCCGCTCGTCGAGGCGCTCCGCAGTACGGGTGAGCTCGAAGTCGAGCCCAAGCAGGCGTGGACGAACGTCGCCGACTTCACCGCCAGGGGCATCGACGCCGTCAACTTCGGCCCCGGCCACACGCGGTATGCGCACCGCCGCGACGAGCTCGTCGAGGTCGCCGCGCTCCTGCACGCGTACGAGACGCTCCGGCGCTTCCTGATCGGCCCGATCGGAGAAGATGGCGCGTGATGGAGCTCGAGACGCGCATCGAGGAGCTGTGGGAGTCCGACGCGCTCGATCCCGCACCGATCGAGGAGGCAATCGCGCTACTCGACCGCGGCGAGGCGCGCGTCGCCGAGAAGCGCGACGGCGTCTGGGTCGTCAACGAATGGGCGAAGAAGGCGATCCTCCTCTACTTCCGCCTGCGCAAGGTCGAGCCGATGGACGTGTCCGGCCTCCACTTCGCCGACAAGATCCCGGTGAAGGCCGACTACGCGGAGCGTGGCGTGCGCGTCGTGCCGCCCGGAATCGCCCGCTACGGCGCGTTTCTCTCCGAAGGCGTCGTCCTCATGCCCGGCTTCGTCAACATCGGCGCCTGGGTCGGGCCCGCGGACGATGGTCGACACCTGGGCGACGGTCGGGTCGTGTGCGCAGATCGGGGCCGACGTGCACCTTTCCGGCGGGGTCGGCATCGGCGGCGTGCTCGAGCCCCCGCAGGCGAGGCCCGTGATCGTCGAGGACGGTGCGTTCATCGGGTCTCGCGCGGCCGTGACCGAGGGGGTCGTGGTCGGCGAGGGCGCCGTCATCGCGCCCAACGTGTTCCTCACCGCGTCGGTGCCGATCATCGACGTGACGGGCGCCGAGCCCGTCGAGCACCGCGGCTACGTCCCTCCGCGCGCCGTGGTTCTCCCGGGCAGCCGGCCGAAGGACTACCCCGCCGGCACCTTCCAGCTCGACTGCGCTCTCATCGTCGGCCAGCGCAGCGCGTCCACGGATCTTCGGACCTCGCTGAACGACGTCCTCCGCGAGTACGAGATCGCTTCGTGAAGGAGCTCGTCGAGATCGCGCTCTTCACCGACGACGTCGAGTCGGCGAAGGCCTTCTATGGGCGGCTTCTGAGCACGGCGCCGGAGGCCGAGTGGCCGGGCGGCGCGGTCTACGCCGCGGGCGGGGCGAAGCTGCTCGTGCACGAGCGTGCGGGCGCGCCGGAGGGCGGGCCCCCGAACGAGGACCACTTCGCCATTGGAGTCGCGGACGTCGATGCCGCCGCGGCCGAGCTCCGGGCGGCCCGGCTCACCTTCATCGTCGAGCCGCGCGACTTCCCGTGGGGCCGCTCCGCATACCTCCGCGACCCCGACGGGCGGCTCGTCGAGCTCAACCAGACGTAGTCGTCTCTCCCCGGAAGATCTCCGCCACCGGGCCGCTGAGCACGGCGCGTCCTTCGCGCACGTCGACGACGAGCGTCCCGCCGGAGAGGTGCACGCGCACCGGGCTCGTGCACCAGCCGTGCACGACGGCCGCGGCCGCCGCGGCGACCGCGCTCGAGCCCGAGGCGAGCGTCTCCCCCGCTCCGCGCTCCCAGACGGCGACCGTGAGGTCATGCGGGCTGTCGACGCGGACGAGCTGGACGTTCGTGCGCTCCGGGAAGCGCTCGTGGCGTTCGATGAGCGGCCCGAGCCTGCGGAGCTCGTCGCGCGACGGCTCACGCCTCACGACAGCGTGCGGGTTCCCGACCGAAACCGGCGTCAGCTCGAGCCGCTCGCCGTTGACGGTGAGCGCTTCGGGCCGGCCGACGTGGACCGTGCCGAGATCCACCTCGACGTCCGCGCCGTCGACGCGGGCCGGGACGCTCCTGCCGCCGAGGTGGATGCGCGGGAACGCCACACCGCTGCGGCGCGCGAGCCACAGCGCCGCGATCCGAGCGCCGTTCCCTGAGAGCTCCGCCTGCGATCCGTCGGGGTTCCAGACGACGACGTCCGCCTCGGCGCCGCGAACCTCGACCACCTCGAGGACACCGTCCGCGCCGACGCCGTGATGCGGGTCGCACAGGTGCAACGCGTCCGCCGTGGTCAGGGCTGCGCCCGCCTCGGATCGCTCGACGAGGAGGTACGTGTTACCGAGCGCGTGCCACTTCGAGAATCTCATCCGCCACCTCGGTCGGAGGACGGTCGGCGTCGATCATGACGATGCCGGGGATGCGCCGCATCCACTTCCGCTGGTAGGCGGCGTAGCGGCGCGTCCGCACGACGAGGCGTTCGAGCGCCTCGTCCGCCGGCAGCTCCGCCAGCTCACGGAGGCCGAGTGCCTTCTCGGCAGTGCGCGAGATGCCCGCGGCGAGCGCCGCGCAGACCTCGTCGACGACGCCCGCC
Source organism: uncultured Actinomycetes bacterium (assembly GCA_963716605.1). Classification (GTDB taxonomy): domain Bacteria; phylum Actinomycetota; class Thermoleophilia; order Gaiellales; family Gaiellaceae; genus GMQP-bins7. The sequence goes on from CAVQTO010000003.1 coordinate 240,940, forward strand.
GCGAGCATCGCCTCCGCGCGCGCCTTGATTCTCTGCTCGAGCCGATCGCGGGTGATCTCGAGACCGGCGACGAACGTCGGCCGCCGCGTCGCGCCGGACCACAGACTGTCATCCTCCGGGGTCAGCGACTCACCGAGCTCGGCGAGCTCGAGCGCGCGGACGACGCGGCGTCGGTCTGTCGCGTGGACGACCGCGGCCGCGCGTGGGTCGACCTCCTCGAGCCGCGCGTACGCCGCTCCGGGGTCGGCGTCGTACGCGGCGTCCCACCGCTCGCGTGCGCCGGGCGCCGGCGCCGGCGGCAGCTTGAGATCGGCTAGCGCGGCCCGGAGATAGAGGCCGGTGCCGCCGGCCACGACCGCGGCGCCGTTGGCGGCCACGAGGTCGTCGATCGCCTCGTGCGCGAGACCGGCGTACTCGCCGACCGACATCTCGTCCGTCAGCTCCCTGATTGCGATGAGCCGAGTCGGCGTCGTCGGTTGGTTGGTGAGGATCGGAAGGCCGCGGTAGACCTGCAGCGCGTCGGCAGAGACGACCTCGGTGGCGAGTCGCGACGAAAGTGCCTCGGCGACCGCGGACTTGCCGGAGGCCGTCGGCCCGAAGACCGCGAAAACCTCAGGAAACTCGGGCAATTTCTTGGGGCACCCCGGCCCACCACCCACTGCGAGCATAACGAGGAAATCCGCGCGTGTGGGTCACGAGATGTGAAAAGAGCGTCACAACTGTCGACCGCTCAGGCAGCGACGAGCGATGCCTGACGGCCACGGAGCGTCGTCGACGTCGAGCTGTCGACCAGGACGTCGACGATTTCGCCCGGAAGCGCGGACCCGGCGAAGTTGACAGTGGTGTTCCGGCGCGTGCGACCGCGCAGGAGCGTCGCGTCCGTCCGGCTCGCTCCTTCGACGAGCACCTCCTCGACGCGACCCACGCGCTCGGCGTTCCGCTCGGCCGCGATCCGCTGGACGACCTCGACCAGTCGCTCGAGCCGCTCGTGCTTCACGTCGTCGGCCACCTGGTCGGGCAGGCCAGCGGCCTCCGTTCCCGAGCGCGGCGAGAAGATGAACGTGATACGCGCTCTCGTAGCGCACGTCCTCGACCACCTCGAGCGTCTGCGCGAAGTCCTCGTCGGTCTCTCCGGGGAAGCCGACGATGACGTCCGTCCCGAGCGCGAGGTCGGGGATCGTGGCGCGCAGCCGGCGAGCAAGAGCCAGATATCGGTCGCGATCATAGGTACGGCGCATGCGCTTGAGGACGACGGAGGAGCCCGACTGGAGCGGGAGGTGCACCTGCTCGCAGACGCTCGGGGACTCGGCAATGGCAGCAATGACAGGCTCTCGGAAGTCCTTCGGATGCGGGCTCGTGAAGCGGATCCGCTCGATCCCGTCGACCTCGTCGCAGGCCCGGAGGAGCTCGCCGAAGTCGGTGCGGAGCGACGGCGCGAGGTCGCGCCCCCACGAGTTGACGTTCTGGCCGAGGAGCGTGATCTCCCTGACGCCGTCGTGCGCGAGTGCCGTGACTTCGGCCACGATCTCTCCCGGCCGCCGGCTCTGCTCGCGGCCCCGGACCGCGGGGACGATGCAGTAGGCGCAGACCGAGTTGCAGCCCATCGAGACCTGCACCCAGGCCTGGAAGCGGCGCTCGCGATGGAGCGGGCAGCTCGGCCGCGAAGTGCTCGTGCGTACCGAACTTGCCCCGCGGCACGGCGTACCCGCCGGTGGCGATCCAGTCTCCGAGATGCGGGATCGATCCCGGCCCGAAGGCGACGTCCACGAACGGGTAGCGCTCGAAGATGCGCTCGCGCTGGGCCTCCGCGTAGCAGCCCCCGATCGCGATTACGAGGTCGGGGCGCTCACGCTTCTGCGCGGCCGCGTTCCCGAGATACGCGGCGAGCCGCGTGTCCGGCTTCTCGCGCACGGTGCACGTGTTGAAGACGATGACGTCCGCGCTCTCGGGCGACGTCGCCTCGCCGAGCCCGAGCGACTCCAGCATGCCCTTGATCCGCTCGGAGTCGTGAGCGTTCATCTGGCAGCCGAACGTGGTGACGTGGTAGCGCCTCACGGGCAGGAATCGTAGCCCCGGCGGGTTCGCCCCAGCTCAGCGGGCCCAGTCGGCCAAGTCGCGGCGGCCCGGGCTCGATGGCCCAGACGTCGCGCTGCTCGATCACGAGACCGTCGCCGTCGAAGAGCAGAAGCGATGTCCCGGCGATCGACTCGACCGAGCCGTCCTTGGCCGTCATGATCGCCCACCAGTCGACCGCGCCACGGTCGCCGCTGACGATGGGTGCCCCGAATCGGCACTCGGCCACCGCTTCCTCTGAGAACGCCCAGGTCACGTAGTCACGCGGCGCCTGACGGTCGCGGAACGGGTGCGAGTAGAAGACCGCGTCGTCCGCGTAGAGCGCGTCGATCGCGTCCACGTCGTGAGCCGGCCACGCGCGCTCCCAGACCTTAGCCCACCGCTTCGCCGCGGACTCGGCATCCATGGCAACGGGAGGCGAGGCGAGGCGAGCCTCGCCCCTACTTCGCCACCTCGACTGCGCGCGACTCGCGGATGACGATGACCTTGACCTGACCCGGGTACTCGAGCTGGTCCTCGATCTCGCGTGCGATCTCGTGAGAGAGGAGCACCGCGCCGTCGTCGTCGACCTCGGTCGGCTCGACGATGACGCGGATCTCGCGCCCGGCCTGAAGGGCGTACGCCTTCGCGACGCCGGGCTTGGCGGTGGCGAGCTCCTCGAGGGCCTCCAGCCTGCGGACGTAGTTCTCGAGGCTCTCGCCGCGCGCGCCCGGCCGGGCGGCCGACACCGCGTCCGCAGCGATCAGCAGCACGGCCTCGACCGTCTGCGGCTGCACGTCGTAGTGGTGCGCCTCGATCGCGTGCACCACGCCGTCGGACTCGCCGTAGCGGCGCGCGAGCTGGCCGGAGATGATCGCGTGCGCCCCCTCGACCTCGTGGCTCATCGCCTTGCCGACGTCATGGAGGAGCGCGGCCCGCTTCGTCGTCTTGACCCCTGCCTTGAGCTCCGCGGCCATGACTCCCGCCGAGGTGCACGACCTCGAGCGTGTGCTTCAGGACGTTCTGCCCGTAGCTCGTCCGGTAGCGGAGCCGGCCGAGGATCTTCACGAGCTCCTCGTGGAGCTCGCCGCAGTTCGCCTCGAAGACGGCTTGCTCGCCGGCCTGACGGACGTGCTCGTCGAGCTCGGACTTCGAGTGGTAGTACATCTCCTCGATCCGGGCCGGATGGATGCGCCCGTCCTCGATCAGCTTGTCGAGCGTCAGCCGCGCGATCTCGCGGCGCAGCGGGTCGAACGACGAGAGCACGACCGCGTGCGGCGTGTCGTCGATGATGAAGTCGACGCCCGTCAGGTGCTCGAGGGCGCGGATGTTGCGGCCTTCCCGTCCGATGATCCGTCCCTTGAGGTCGTCGGAGGCGAGCTCGACGACGGTGACCGTCGCCTCAGCGGTGTGGCTCGCCGCCACGCGTTGCAGCGCGTCTGCCACGAGCGCGCGTGCTCGCCGGCGCGAGTCCGCACGAGCCTCCTCCTCCATCTGCCGGACGTCCCGCGCGAGCTCGTGGCGGACGAGGTCCTTCGAGCGCTCGAGAAGCTGCTGCTTCGCCTCGTGCACGGTCAGCCCGGACATCCGCTCGAGCTCCGCCACCGCGTCGTCCTTCGCCGCTTTGAGCTCCTCCTGGAGCTCCTTCACGTGGACCTCGCGGTCGCCGAGCCCCTGGTCGCGCCGCTCGAGCTCGGTGAGCTTCGCGTCGACCTCGGTCTCCTTCTGGAGCACGCGCTCCTCGATCTTCACGATCTGAATGCGGCGTCCCTGGACCTCGGACTCGATCTCACTTCGGAGCTGCACGGCCTGCTCGCGCGCGTCGACCTGCGCCTCGCGCCGGAGCGCCTCCGCCTCCCGCTCGGCGTCGGAGAGGATCCGCCGGCGCTCGTCCGCGGCTTTCCGGACGCGCGAGCGCGAGAACAGGAGCAACAGCCCCGCGGAGAGGAGTGCCCCGACGAGGATTCCGATGAGAACCGCGACGACCGTGAGCATGCAACCTCCGTGGAGGAGTCGGTTGTCCGCGGCTGTGCGCCGCGGTTGCTCACACCGGACAGCTCAGCCCGTCGGCCGTCCGAACCCGTCGCGCGCGGTTCAGCTCAGGAGGTGCCGCACCCTCCGCCTGGGGCCGCGAGGCGGCCATTCGAGTCGGTCGTCGAGAGCTGGAACGAGTTCAACGGATCGGAAAGTATTCGGCTAATGCAGGAAGAAATGTCGGATGAAAGCGGAGTCATCCTAGCTCGCGGGCGCTCTCCGACGCAACGACGTCCGAGACGACCTCCTCCGAAAACCCCTTCCCGAGCAGGTAGCGAGCGGTCTTCGGCCCCGGCCCACGTCGCGCGACAATGGCCTGGGCGCGCTCCGCTTCGGAAGCGACGGTCAGGAGCGCGTCGGCGGCGACCTCCGGCTCGACCCCCGCACGCGCGAGCGTGTGCCGGATGAGCGCGTCGCCGGCACCGCGGCCTGCGAGCTGACGGGCCCGCGACTCCGCGTAGCGGGCGTCGTCCACGAGCCCGGTGCGGACGAGCGTCTCGATCGCCTCGTCGCGCTCGGCCTCGCCGTAGCCGCGCGCCCGCAGGCGCTCGTCGAGCTCGCGCACGCTGAAGTCCCGATACCGCAGTGCGCGCAGAGCCGTCTCGTGGGCATCCGCTCGCGGCACGCTGCCTGGCTCGCGCATCGGCGCTCCCTTCCGTGCCGGACGTCAATCCTTGGCCGCGCCGACCTCCTCGACCTCCTCAACCTCCTCGACCTCGACCTCCTTCTCGGGCTGGCTCCGTTCCGGCTGATCCCGTTCGGACTGACCCTGTGTCGGGAGGAGTCGCGCCGAGATCACCTGCTCCTCGGGCGCCTCCGCCTGGATGCGCGCGAGGATCTGCTGCACGAGGTCGGGGTTCTCGAGGAGGAGGTTGGTCGCGTTCTGACGTCCTTGGCCGAGCCGCTCGTCGCCGAAGCTGAAGTACGAGCCTGCCTTCTGGACGATCTTCTTCTCGAGCGCGACGTCGAGGACGGTGCCCTCCCAGGGGATGCCCTGCCCGTACACGATGTCGAACTCGGCCTGCTTGAAGGGCGGCGCGACCTTGTTCTTCACGACCTTGACGCGCACGCGGTTGCCGAACGCCTCGGCGCCGTCCTTGAGCGTCTCGATGCGGCGGATGTCGAGGCGCACCGAAGAGTAGAACTTCAGCGCGCGGCCGCCCGGCGTCGTCTCCGGGTTCCCGAACATGACGCCGATCTTCTCGCGCAGCTGGTTCGTGAAGATGCAGATCGTCTCAGTGCGGTTGAGCGTGCCCGCGAGCTTGCGCAGCGCCTGGCTCATGAGCCTCGCCTGCAGCCCGACGTGGCTGTCCCCCATCTCGCCCTCGATCTCGGCCTTCGGGACGAGCGCGGCGACGGAGTCGACCGCGACGATGTCGAGCGCGCCGGAGCGGATCAAGAGCTCGGCGATCTCGAGCGCCTGCTCGCCCGTGTCCGGCTGCGAGACGAGGAGGTTGTCGATGTCCACCCCGATCCGGCGGGCGTACTGAGGATCCATCGCGTGCTCCGCGTCGATGAAGGCGCAGATGCCGCCGCGGCGCTGGGCCTCGGCCATCGCGTGGTACACGAGGGTCGTCTTTCCGGACGCTTCCGGGCCGAAGATCTCGATGATCCGGCCGCGTGGGAGGCCCCCGATGCCGAGCGCCAGGTCGAGCGCGAGCGAGCCGGTCGAGACCGCCCCGATTGCGACCTGCGGCCGGTCGCTCATGCGCATGACTGCCCCTTTGCCGAAATTCCGCTCGATCTGGCCGAGCGCGACGTCGAGCGCTTCCTCCCGCTTCATGCGATCAACCTCCCTGCCCGCGTCCTCCGGCGATCACTCTCCCAGAGGGCACGACTCGAGTGCCTCGTAGTGCGCGCCGGTCCGGCGCAGACGTGAAAGGAAAGCAGCGGCGCCGGACGGAGCGAACGCCCCGAGCTCCGGCATCGGCGGCGATAGCCGCTGACGCTCCCGGAAGCGCACGACGGTGACGTGCGGAAGCCACGGCCTCCGCTCCCGCTCGTACACGCCGAGCGCCTCCAGACGCCCGTGGAGGCGCTCCGCGAGCCGTGTCGCTTCCCCGGAGGGATCGGCGAGCACGAGCATGCCGACGGCGCGGGTCTCCCGGTAGCGCACGGGCTCGAGCGTGAACGGCGCGCACTCGGCGGCAGACTCGCGCAGCGCGCCGGCGATGCCGTCGAGCTCGCGAGCGGGCCGCGAGCCGAGGAACGCGAGCGTGACGTGGAAGCCGTCGACGCGACGCCGTCCCTCGCCGGAGACATGGTCATCGACCCAGCTGCTGAGCACGGTTGTGACGTCAGCGTCGAGCTCGAGCGCGAGGAAGAGCCTGAGCCGTTCATCTCCCTCGACGGTACCGGCTCCGCTCGCCACGACTCACACAGATGTGTGCCGATTCTCCAACAACCTGCGCACGAGATGGAGCGCGGCGGCCGTCGCACGTCCTCGCACCATCTCCCGGTCGCCGGGGAGCTCCGTGCGCCGCGCCTCCTCCCCGTCCGGCCCTGCTGCGTGCACGAAGACGAGCCCCACCGGCTTCTCCTCGGTCCCTCCGCCCGGCCCGGCGACGCCCGTCACGGCCACGCCGATGTCCGCTCCCAGCCTTTCCCGAACGCCCGCGGCCATGGCCTGGGCCGCCTCGGCCGAGACCGCACCGTGCGCCTCCAGGACGCTGGCCCGAACCCCGAGCTCGCGCTCCTTCACGTCGTCGGAGTACGCGACGACGCCCCCGACGTAGACCTCGCTCGATCCGGGTATTGCCGTGAGGCGCGCCGAGACGAGCCCGCCCGTGCAGGACTCCGCGGTCGCGAGCGTGAGCCCGCGCGCGCGGCAGAGGTCGAGGACGATCTCCGAGATCGTCCGGCCGTCCTCCGTGAAGAGATGCCGGCCGAGCGATGCGCGCAGCGCCGCGGCGATCTTGCTCGCCCGCTCCTCGGCGCCGGGCTCCACCACGAGGTCGACATGGATCTCGAACTCGCGGGCGCAGATCGTCGCCTCGACGCCGTCGCCGTCGCCCCCTGCCTCCGCGAGCGCCTTCGCGACCGACGACTCGGGAGTGCCGAAGAAGCGCAGCACTCGCCGTTCCACACCGGGCGCGCGAGCGAGCACGCGACCCACGATGTCCGTCTCGAGCGCCCGCGGCCACAGCCTGCGGAGCTCCCGTGGAGGCCCCGGCAGGACCACCACGGCACACGACCCGGCTTCGAGGACGAGCCCCGGAGCCGTCCCCGCCAGGCCGAGCGAGACCGCTCCCTCGGGCAGGGTCGCCTGCTTGCGTACCCCCGTCTCGAACTCTGAGTACGGCCTGCGCAAGCGCTCCGCGACCAGGCGAGAGACCGCCTCGATCTGCGTCTCCAGCTGCTCGTCGACTCGCAACCCCTGCCCGGCCGCCCGCGCAACCATCTCCACGGTGCGATCGTCGTGGGTCGGACCGAGGCCGCCGGAAACGAGACAGAGGTCGGCCGCGAACCCTTCCCGGAGCGCGCGCTCGAGGTCTTCGGCGCGGTCGCCGACGATCGTGATCCGCTCGGGCTCGAGCCCGAGCCGGAGCGCCTCCGAAGCGAGGAAGGGGCCGTTCTTGTCCTCGCGGTCCCCGCGGACCAGCTCGCTGCCCGTGACGACGATCGCCGCCCGCGGGCGGCTCACGAAGACGCGGTGGCGATCCTGCGCGCGGTGACGACGAACGCGGTCCCGGCGGGGAGCTCCACCCGGCTTCCGTTCACCTTGACCAGGACGTTCTCGGGGTTCCTGAGCGCGAGCCGGAGGCCGCGTCCTGTGAACGTCTTCTTCTGGCCCCGCTCGAGCGTGCCGCTGTACAGCGGGTCGTGAGTCACGCGCGCGGGCCGGACTTCCATCCACGAGTCCCCGGCGGCTGCGCGCACGACGAGGTTGACGAGCCGTGCGTTGGGACCGATGACCTTCGTCTGCTCATCGCGGTCGAGCCCAGGCGGGATCTCCTGATCGGGGCTGCCGAACTTCCAGGCGGCGATCACGAGCGCCGTGAGGATCGCGATAGCGAGGAGGGCGACGACGGCGATCCGCGACTCGCGAACCGGCCGGTTGTGCCGCTGCTGCACGGGCATCCGCCGCGTGCGCACGACGATCTCGTCGTCACCGCCAACCGCGAAGCGGGAGTTGTACTCGTCGACGAAGGGCTGGCCGTCGAGGCCGAGCGCCTCGGCGTACGAGCGGAGGAAGCCCTTGACGTACGTCGGCGCCGGGAGGATGTCGAACTGCTCGTCCTCGAGCGCGCGCAGGTACTTCGGCCGGATCTTCGTCCGCTCCTCGAGCGCCGCGAAGTCGAGCTCTTGGCGCATTCTGGCCTCGCGGAGGCTGGAGCCGATGTCGAACACGCGCGGGATTGTAGACGGTCGCGCCCGGCCGGTCCGGACACGGCCTCGGAGGTCGCTCAGTCGCGGCTGCCGACGTACTCGAGCAGGCCGTACACCGCGAGCGCTACGAGCGCGCTCGTCGCGAGGCAGAGTCCCAGAACCCCCAGCACCCACCCCCAGCGCGCCGCGCGCGAGACTGCGCCGTCGAGCCGGAGCGTGTCCACGCGCCGTGCGCGCTTCGCGAACGAGAGCGCCGCGAGCGCCAGCCCGCCCGCGACCGGGATCGCGAACGCCGCGTGCAGGAGCTCGTACGCGTCGCTGAAGCGCGTCGCGTAGATCGCAAGCGGCAGCGTGACGACGGACGCCAGCCCTGCGACGATCGCCGCCCGCGCGGGGCGGCGACCATCACTGTCTCGTGTACGGACGGCCAACGGCGGCGGGCGGTCTTGAGCGGCCGATCACCCCCGCGACCGCGATGATCGTGAGGACGTATGGGAGTGCCTCGAACAGCGTCGAGACCGAGAGGGAGTACTCCTGCAGGCTCTGCGCGAGCGCGCTCGAGAAGCCGAACAGGAGACACGCGATCGCGGCGCCGAACGGCCGCCAGTTTCCGAAGATGAGCGCCGCAAGCGCGATGAAGCCGCGCCCAGCGGTCTGGTTCGGCTCGAAGCTGTTCACGAAGCCGAGCGCGAGGTACACGCCCCCCGCCGAGGCGAGGACTCCGGACAGGATCACTGCCGCGTAGCGGGTGAGGAAGACGTTGATCCCGACCGTGTCGGCCGCGCGAGGATGCTCGCCGACGCTCCGCAGGCGCAGGCCGCTCGGCGTCTTGAACACCGCAACCCACGTCACGAAGACCATCGCGAAGGCGGCCCAGATCATCCAGTCCTGCCCCGCGAACGCATCGCCCAGGAACCCTCCGAGCCGGTCGGGCGGGACGTCGTAGAGGAACCCGAGCGAGGTGTCCGGGATCGTCGAGAGGCCCTCCGACGGCGTGCCCGTCTCGCCGTAGATCCGGATGAAGAGGTAACCGGTGATGCCGAGCGCGAGGAAGTTGATCGCGGTGCCGCCGACGATCTGGTCCGCGCGCAGGGTGATCGAGAAGAACGCGTGTAGGAGCCCCATTGCGCCGCCGGCGGCGAGGCCGATGACGATCCCGAGCTGCCACGATCCCGTCTTGTCGGCGCCCCAGACGGAGAAGAACGCGCCCATCAGCATCATCCCCTCGAGACCGATGTTCACGACGCCCGAGCGCTCGGAGAAGAGGCCGCCGAGGGACGCGAAGATGAGCGGTGTCGCGAACCGCAGGGTCGACGCGAGGAGCGCGCCCCAGACGACGACGGCATCGAGGTTCTCCACGCTCGACCGGGTCGCGAGGAAGCCGATGACGAGTCCCGCCGCCCCGGCCGCCGCGGCATACGCGCCAATCCGCCGCTCGCCGCGGATCCAGGACCCGATCCCGACCGTCATGGCGATGAGGCCGATGACGACGGGGACGACCGGGCTGCGGTTCCCGATCGGCGGCAGCGATGCGAGCGCCGCCACGATCCCGACGAGCACGCCCGCCCACGCGACGGCCTTCCAGCCTTCCGGCAGCCGCTCCTGGACCATGACGCTCACGTCGCGACCGCCTTGCGTCCGCGTCGTAACCGCCGCAAGAGCACGAGCACGATGAGGTCCGCGCCGACGAGGAGGACGATGAGCCCCTGGATGATGATCGTCAGCGGGGTCGCGAGCTCGGGCGGGAAGATCTCGGGGTCGAGGTTCCGCGTGGACGTTCCGGTCTGCAGCGCCGCGAAGAGGAGCGCCGCCAGGCCGATGCCGAGCGCGGTGTTCCGGCCGAGCAGCGCGACGGCGATGCCGATGAAGCCGATCGTCGAAGTGAAGTCCGTCGTGTCGAGCCGGAACTTCCAGCCCAGCACGTCGAGTGCGCCCGCGAGCCCCGCGAACGACCCGGCGATTCCCATGGCGAGGACGTAGCTCCGGGCCACGCTGATCCCCCCGTAGCGGGCGGCCTCCGGGTTGTACCCCACCGCGCGCACCTCGTAGCCGAGCGTCGTCCGGTTGAGGACGAGCGTGTAGATGACCAGGGAGACGATCGCGATCCCGAGGCTGATCCACGGGAGGCCCTGGAGGTCGGGATGCCCCCACACGCCGGCCTCGGAGATCTTCCCGTCGTCAGCGATCGTGTTCGAGGCCGGGATCTCCGAGCGCTGGTCGTTCTGGAGCGGGCCCTGGAAGCCGAACAGGTACGTCCCCACCCAGATGACGATCCAGTTGAGCATGATCGTCGTGATCACCTCGTGCGCGCCGACCGCGGCCTTGAGGAAGCCGGCGATCCCCGCGAGCACCGCACCGGCGAGCATCGCCGCGGCGACCGAGAGCAGTACGAGCGGCACCGGCGAGAGGTCGACGTGCAGCGGCAGCTCGGCGGCGATGATGACGGCCGCGGTCGCGCCCGCGAGGTACTGGCCCTGGCCGCCGATGTTGAAGAGCCCGCAGCGGAACGCGAATGCAACCGCAATCCCGGTAAGCACGAGCGGCACCCACACGAGAAGCGTCTGCTGGAGCTGGATCGCAGGGCCGCACGGGTCCTTGCACGTCTCCCAGGGCAGGAACCAGTTGAGCCCCGCGCCCTCGAAGATCGCCCGGTAGGTCTGGACCGTGTCCCCCAGGCTCTTCGTCGTCGCGAAGACGACGACGCCGGAGAGGAGGAAGGCGAGGAGGGTCGTCAGGAGCGGCGCGATGAGGCCTCCGGCCTTCTGCAGGAGGAAGTAGCGCCCGAGGGCGCTCTCCGAGCCCGGCTCCTCCGGCAGCGGCGCGGGCTGGTGGACGGTGCTGCTCATAGAAAGAACCTCGGCCTATGAGCGGGGAGGGGTGTGGGGAACCGGGAGGTTCCCCACGCTCTCAGGAAGAACGGGGCACGCGGTCCTCTCGCAAGATCGGGATGCGCTAGTGCGAATCCCGATCGCGGCAAGACATCGGGAAACATGGTTTCCCCCGCGAACGCGAGCCGAAGGCGCGCGTTGCTCACGCGACCTCGACCTCTCGCCGCCCGCCGCCCGTCATCGCGACGCCGAGCTCCTCTTCGGTCGCCGTCGGCGGGAACTCACCCACGATCTCGCCCTCGTACATCACGAGGATCCGGTCCGAGAGCGAGAGCACCTCCTCGAGCTCGAGCGAGACGAGCAGGACCGCGCGTCCCTCCGAGCGCTCCTCGACGAGGCGCCGGTGCACGAACTCGATGGCGCCGACGTCGAGCCCGCGCGTCGGCTGCGCGGCGATGAGCACGTGCGGGTTCCGGTCGATCTCCCGCGCGAGGATGACCTTCTGCTGATTCCCGCCGGAGAGGGCGCTCGCGCGCGTCTGCGGCCCTCCGCCCCGCACGTCGAACTCCTTGAGCAGCCGGCGCGCGCGCTCGACGAGCCGGCGCGGGAAGAGCCAGCCGAGACGGGACGCAGGTGGTTTGCGGTAGTCGTGCAGCGCGATGTTCTCGGCGAGGCTGAAGTCGAGGACGAGACCCCGGTGCTGGCGGTCCTCCGGGACGTGGCCGAGCCCGTCCTCGAGGTGCTCCCTCGCGCTCTCGGACGTGATGTCCCGCTCGCCGAGGACGACGCGCCCGGACTCGACCTTGCGCAGGCCCGCGAGCGCGTCGATGAGCTCCGTCTGGCCGTTCCCGTCCACGCCCGCGATGCCCACGATCTCCCCCGCTTTCACGTCGAACGAGAGCCCGCGCACCTTCTCCAGGCCGCGATCGTCCCGAACGTGCAGGTCCTCGACCCTTAGCAGCGGCTCGCCGGGGGCGGCCTGACCCTTCTCGACGCGGAGCAGGACCTCGCGCCCCACCATGAGCTTGGCCAGGCTCTCCTCCGTCGCGCCCTGCGCCGGCAGCGTCTCGATGATCTTCCCGCGCCGGAGGACGGTGACGCGGTCGGCGATGTCGAGGACCTCGTTCAGCTTGTGCGTGATGAAGATGATCGACATCCCCTCGCGCTGGAGCGCGCGCAGGATCCCGAACAGCTCCACGGCCTCCTGCGGGGTGAGGACCGCGGTGGGCTCGTCGAGGATGAGGATGTCCGCTCTCCGGTAGAGCGCCTTCAGGATCTCGACGCGCTGCTGCTGCCCGACGGTGATGTCCTCGATCCGCGCGTCCGGGTCGATCGCGAAGCCGAACGACGCTGCAAGCTCGCGGACGCGTGCGCGCGCCTGGTCGTAGTCGAGGAGGACGCCGGCCTGCTTCGGCTCGATCGCGAGGACGATGTTCTCGGCCACCGTCATCACGGGGATCAGCATGAAGTGCTGGTGGACCATGCCGATGCCGCGCGCGATCGCCTCCTGCGCCGAGCTCATGCGCACGGGCTCACCGTTGACCAGAATCTCGCCCTCGTCCGGGTGGTAGAGCCCGTAGAGGACGTTCATGAGCGTCGACTTGCCGGCGCCGTTCTCCCCGAGCAGCGCGTGCACCTCGCCCCGGCGGAGATCGAAGTCGACGTGGTCGTTGGCGACGACGCCGGGAAAGCGCTTGGTGATCCCCCGAAGCTCGAGGACAACGGGACGCTCGGGGACGCTGCGCTGCTCGCTCATGCTCGCGCGATTCTATGAGGCTCGCCGACCGAAAGCACCTACCTGCAAAGAAGGGGGTGGGCCTGCGCCCACCCCCCTTCGTCTTCGACGATCGGTGTCGCCTTAGAACTTGATCGTCTGCTTGACCTTGATCCTGCCTCTGACCATCAACCGCTGGATCGCCTTCGTCTTGGCGAGGTCCAGCCTGTTCACCTTCGAGCTGACCTTGCCGAGACCGACGCCGGCGTTCTTCACGCTGAAGAGCCGGTCCACGGGGCCGCGCGGGATGCGCCCGACGTGGGCGAGCCGCGTCATCGTCGCGACCGCGATGTCGACCTTCTTCGTCGCGCTCGTCAGCATGTGAGCGCCGAGGTAGGCCTGGTCGGCGTCGACGCCGATGCCCCAGACCTTCTTCTCCTTCGCGGCCGACAGCGCGCCGAGGCCACAGCCACCGGCGACCTGGAAGACCGCCTGCGAGCCGCGTGCGATCTGCCGCAGCGCGACTTCCTTGCACTTCGCCTGGTCGGAGAAGGTCGGGTCGTTCGCGTAGTTCGCGAGTACGGTGATGCCCGGGTTCGCCCTCTTGGCGCCCTGGATGTACCCGCTGATGAACTTGACGATCGCAGGCACGGGGTTCGCGCCGACAGCGCTGATGACCTGCCTCCCACCCTGACGCTTGGCGACGAGGGCGGCGAGGTAGCCGACGAGATAGCCCGCCTCGTGCTCAGCGAACACGATGCCCGTGTAGTTGCGCGGGTTCGACGGCACGAGGAACCTCGTCACGTCGACCCCGACGAACTTCGTCCCCGGGTAGCGCGGGGCGACGGCGTCGAGGTGCTCCGCCATGAAGAAGCCGTTCGCGAGCACGAGGTCGTAGCCGGCGCTGGCCGCGGCCAGCAGGTTCGGCAGGCGATCCTCGGCCTTGTTGGTCACGTACACGCGAGTCGGGATCTTGAGCTGCCTCTGTACACGAAGCCGGCCCTCGTTGGCGAGCTGGTTGAACGACTTGTCCTGCAGACTCCCGATGTCGGTTACGAGCGCCATCTTGAAGTCGTTGTGGTTTGCTGCGCCGGTCGAGCTCATCACGAGCGCGACCATTGCGCCCAGCGCAACGAGCGCGCCGAGCGAGAACTTACCTCCAGTCACTTGCCCTCCTTACCGGATTGCCTGCCGCCCTGTTTGGACGCTTGATCTAACCGCAAGTTGGGCGGGTTCTCAAGTCGCCGGTGAGACTTTACATAGGGACGATCGGGGCGAGCCAGGCGCTGCTCAGGCGTTGTGGACCTCGGCTTCGGACACGAGCACGCGCCGAGGCTTCGATCCCTCGTAGCCGGAGATGATCGCCCGCCGCTCGAGCATGTCGATGAGGCGGCCGGCACGGGTGTAGCCGACCCGCAGCCGACGCTGGAGAAGTGACACAGACGCGGTTTGCGTCTGCACGACGACCTCGATCGCCCGGTCGAGCAGCGGATCCTCGTCCGGGTCGAACTCGGAGTCCTCGTCGCCCTCCTCGACGGCGGCCTCACGGGCCTCGAGGAGCGACTCGTCGAGGTCCTGGCCCCGCTGTGCGCGGCACTGCTCGACGACGAGCGCGACTTCCTCCTCGCTCACGTAGGCGCCCTGAAGTCGCTGCAAACGGGAGGTTCCGAGCGGCTTGAAGAGCATGTCGCCCTGACCGAGGAGGCTCTCGGCCCCGGCGGTGTCGAGAATCACGCGCGAGTCGGTCTGGCTCGAGACGGCAAAGGCAATGCGCGACGGGACGTTGGCCTTGATCATCCCGGTGATGACGTCGACGGACGGGCGCTGGGTGGCGAGCACGAGGTGGATCCCGACCGCGCGCGACTTCTGCGCAAGCCGGATCACGCAGTCCTCGACCGCCTGCGGCGAGACCATCATCAGGTCGGCGAGCTCGTCGATGACGACGAGGAGGTACGGCAGCTGGTCCTCCCCCCTCGCCCGCAGCGCCCGATTCGCCTCAGGAAGGCTGCGCGCACGCACGAACGAGAGGCGCTCGTAGCGCCGTTCCATCTCCTGGACGACGTTCATGAGGACGGTCGCAGCCTCCTTCGGACTCGAGACGACCGGCGTCAACAGGTGCGGGATCGACTCGTAGTAGCCGAGCTCGATCCGCTTCGGGTCGATGAGGATCATCCGCACGTCGTCGGGCGTCGCACGCAGGAGCGTCGAGGTGAGGATCGTGTTGATGCAGCCGGACTTGCCCGATCCGGTCGTGCCCGCGATGAGCAGGTGCGGCATGCGCGCGAGGTCGGTCCAGATCGCGTTCCCGGAGATGTCCTTCCCGAGCCAGACGGCGAGCGGGCTCGCCGTCGCCGGCAGCTCGTCGTAGATGTCCCCGAGCGTGACCAGACGCGGCGAGAGGTTGGGCACCTCGACGCCGACCGCCTGCTTGCCGGGGATCGGCGCGAGAATGCGTATTTCAGTCGTCGCGAGCGCGTACGAGAGATCGTCCTTCAGCGCGGCGACCTTGGCCACCTTCGTCCCCGGCGCGAGCTGGAGCTCGTAGCGCGTCACGCGCGGGCCGGAGATCTGTCCGAGGACGGTCGCGTCGACGCCGAACTCGGTGAGCGTCCGAACGAGCAGGTCGGCGATGCGCCCGTCCGCCTCGCCGCCCTTCGCGGCCGCCGCGGGCGAGCGCTGCAGGAGCTTGCGGTCCGGGAGCCGGTACTCGGCGTGCTCGCGCGACATCTCGAAGACGCTCTCGACGCTGTCCGGCTGTAGCTCGGCCGGTTCGGGGACCAGCGGAGCGTCGGTCACCGAGGCGAGCGACACGAGATCCGGGTACGCCTCCGCGCCATCGACGATGTGACGCTCGTGCACGGGCTCGGATGCACGCACGGGCGCCAGCACCTCCTCCGACTGCGTCTCCAACGAGACCCAGTCGAACGCGCGTCGGGCTTCCGTTCCCGCGCGGCGGACGACGTGCCCGGTGCGACGGAGGATCGCGCCCGTCGAGGCCCCGCTCACGAGCAGCGCGCCGCCGAGCAGGATCGCGCCGCCGACGATCGCCGCTCCCGTGTCTCCGATGAGCCCCGCGGCGACGCCGCCGAGCGCGAGCCCGACGAAGCCGCCCGAGTCGCGGCCGAGCAGGATCATCAGCCCGAGGAAGCTCACGCCGACGCCGAGCCGGAAGGGCCGGACGTCGACGAGGTCGCTCCGCGCGAGCAGCAGCCCCCCGAGCAGGAGGAGCGCGGCCGGAAGCACGAACGCCGCACTGCCGATCGCGGCATCGAGCGCGTCCGCGAGCCACGAGCCGACGGAGCCGCCGTCGAAGCCGAGGTACAGGATCGCGGCGAGGACGAGACCGAGGGCGGTCAGCGCGAGTCCGAGCAGCTCGCTCTCGTGCCGGGACTGCGCTCGGCGCTTCGTCGTCCGCTTCTTGACACGCGACGGCACGCGTGGCCGAAGCGGCCGCTTCTTCCTCCTGCGGCTCGCCATGAGCGCCGATTCGACGCCCGGCTACCGGCTCCTCCGAGCTTCAGGAGGCGTGCCGGGCGCGCGCCTCGGCGACGACGCGCTCGGCGTCGTCCCGGTTCCCGTAGCCGAACGTCTCCACCTTCGCCTCCTCGAGGTCCTTGTACACCTGGAAGAAGTGCTCGATCTCGTTGCGGAGCTCGGCCGGGATGTCGTGGACGTCGGTGACGCGCATCCACGCCGTGTCCTTGAGCGGCACGCAGATGATCTTCTCGTCCGGCCCCTTCTCGTCGCGCATGTGGAAGACGCCGACGACGCGTCCGCGGATGCGGCAGCCGGGGAAGGTCGGCTCGCCGACGAGCACCAGCGCGTCCAGAGGGTCGCCGTCGCCGCCCATGGTGCCCTCGATGAAGCCGTAGTCCGCCGGGTACGTCATCGAGGTGAAGAGACGCCGGTCGAGGACGATCTCGCCGAGCCCGGTGTCGAGCTCGTACTTGTTGCGCGAGCCCATCGGGACCTCGACGAAGACGACGACGTCGGCCACGGGCTGACCCTACCCCGCCCAGTATCGTCCGGTGCGGCCATGGCCGGCGTTCGCGACAAGGTGCGCGACTTCGCGCTCTCGCTGCCGGAGACGTTCCCCGACCAGCCGTGGGGCGAGGACGTCGTGAAGGTGCGCGGGAAGATCTTCGTCTTCCTCGGCGGGAGCACGTCGAGGCGGATGACGGTGAAGCTCGACGAGTCGCATGCGCACGCGCTCTCGATCGACGGCGCCGAGCCGACGGGCTACGGCCTGGGGCCGTCCGGCTGGGTGACGGTGCCGCTGCGTGCCGAGGGGATCGCGATCGCGCTCCTCCGCGACTGGGTCGAGGAGAGCTACCGGATCGTCGCGCCGAAGCGGCTCGCCGCACAGCTCGACGACAGGAACTAGTAGCCGCAAATTCGCAGGATCTTCTCCGGCACGCTCCCCTTCTCCCTGTCCTTCTTGGACATGTCCCTTAGACTCGCGCGCAAGCCAAGTTCGGGTCGACCAAGGGGGGAAACACGTGTCTCGTCGCCTGCGCAGGTTGCTACTAGTCGTGCTCGTCCCGCTCGTATTCGTGGCGCCGAATGCCGGAGCCGTCTCGACGACGCTCGTCATCAACGAGGTCGACTACGACCAGCCGTCGACCGACACGGCCGAGTTCCTCGAGCTCAAGAACGTCAGCGGCTCGGCGATCTCGCTCAATGGATGGACGGTCGAGCTGTTCAACGGTGCGGGCACCGTCAGTGCGGTCTACCGGACGATTCCGCTCCCGGACGTCAGTCTCGCTGCGGGCGACTACTTCGTGATCTGCTCGAATCCGGCGACGACGACGAACTGCGATCTCGACGGTGGCCCCGACACGGACCTGATCCAGAACGGCGCCCCAGATGCGATCGGCCTGCGCAACACCGGAGCGCTCGTCGATGCGGTGAGCTACGAGGGCGACTCCGCCGCTCCGTACACCGAGGGCTCTGGCGTGGGTCTCATCGACGACGCCAGCTCAACGACCGGCGGACTCTCCCGCTGCCCGGACGGCTCCGACTCGGACCTGAACAATGTCGACTTCGGACCCGCCGCGATCACTCCTGGCGTCGCCAACGACTGCCCGCCTCCGCCCGGGTCGGTCGTGATCAACGAGCTGGACTACGACCAGCCGGGCACCGACACGGCCGAGTTCGTCGAGCTGAAGAACGTCGTCGACGTCGCCGACGAACCTCGACACCTTCGCGCTCGAGATCGTGAACGGCGCGACGACGCCGGCGACGGTCGTCCAGAGCATCGACCTCCCGAACGTCGTGCTCGCCGCCGGCGACTACTTCGTCGTGTGCGCGAACGCCGCGACCACCGCGAACTGCGACCTCGACGTCACTCCCGAACACCGACCTCATCCAGAACGGCCCGCCCGGACGCCGTCGGCCTGCGCGAGAGCGGCAACCTCGTCGACGCGGTGAGCTACGAGGGGAACACGGCCGCGCCGTACACCGAGGGCTCCGGGGCCGGTCTGGTCGACGCCGGCACCATCGACGGCCTCTCGCGCTGCGCGGACGGCGTCGACACCGAACGACAACGACGCTGACTTCGAGCTGCGTCCGATCACCCCAGGCGTGACGAACAACTGTCCTGCGCCGCCCGACCCGGTCGGGGCCTGCGGCGACCCGGCGACGCTCATCTCCACCCTCCAGGGCCCGGGCGGGCTCACGCCCGTCCCCGGCACGGTGCACACGATCGAGGGCGTCGTGATCGGCGACTTCGACGGGCCCGGCGGGCTGAACGGCTTCTTCGTGCAGGAGCAGGACGCCGACCGCGACGCGAATCCGCTCACCTCCGAGGGCATCTTCGTCCTCGCCACCGGCACCTCGGTCGTGGGCGACCTCGTACGCGTTCGCGGGACGGTGGGCGAAGGCCCGCCCGACTCCGGTGTCGGAAACAACAGCATGACGCGGCTCGGGAGCGTGACGCGGCATGGCGTTCTGCTCGAGCGGCAATGCCGTGACGACGACCGACGTCTCCCTGCCCGCGCCCTCGCCCACGAACGCGCCGGCCGCGTTCGAGCCGCTCGAGGGCATGCAGGTGCGGCTGCCGCAGACGCTCGTCATCTCCGAGTACTTCAACTACGAGCGCTTCGGCGAGCTGGTGCTCGGGCTACCGCTCGAGGGCGAGTCGCGGCACTTCACACCGACCTCGGTCGTCGAGCCGGGCCTTCCTGCGCAGGAGCGCTTCGCGGAGTACCTCGTCCGCCGGATCACGCTCGACGACGGGCTCGGC
Organism: uncultured Actinomycetes bacterium; assembly: GCA_963716605.1. GTDB lineage: Bacteria > Actinomycetota > Thermoleophilia > Gaiellales > Gaiellaceae > GMQP-bins7. Next base: position 260,141 of record CAVQTO010000003.1, read on the forward strand.
GTGCAGAACCCGGACTTCACGCGGCACCCGAACGGCGCCGGCTTCTCGCTCACGAACTCGTTCCGGGGCGGTGACACCGTCGGGAACACCGTCGGCGTCATGAGCTGGGACTTCAACCTCTGGCGCATCCAGCCGACCGGCGCCGCCGACTACACGTCCATGAACCCACGGCCTGGACCGATTGAGGCGCCCGACGGGGTCCGCGTCGCAGCGATGAACACGCTCAACTTCTTCCTCACGCCGGACCAGCCCCCGCCGCCGCAGGGGCAGGATCCGCACCCGCTCGACAACAGTTGCGGGCCGCTGCAGGACTTCGAGTGCCGTGGCTGGGACGCCGACCAGCCCGACGAGCTCGACCGGCAGCGGACGAAGCTGCTCGCCGCACTCTCCGGGCTGGAGGCCGACGTCATCGGCCTCAACGAGCTCGAGAACACGACGGGCGTCGACCCGCTGAGCGATGCCGGTGGGATCGTCCCCGGGCTGAACGCCATGCCGGGCGTCGGCCCGTACGCTGCGATCACGACCGGGCACGATCGGCGGCGACGCGATCAAGGTCGGCCTGATCTACAAGCCGGGCGTCGTGACGCCGGTCGGCGACTTCGAGGTGCTGACGACCGCGGTCGACCCGCGCTTCCGCGACAACCTGAACCGGCCGGTGCTCGCGCAGACCTTCCAGGTGAACGAAACGGGCGCCCTCTTCACGGTCGCCGTGAACCACCTCAAGTCGAAGGGCTCGGACTGCAACTCCGTCGGCGACCCTGATACGGGCGACGGGCAGGGGAACTGCAACCAGACGCGGAAGCTCGCGGCCCAGGCACTCGTCGACTGGCTGGCGAGCGACCCGACCGGGAGCGGCGACCCCGACTTCCTGATCGTCGGCGACCTCAACTCGTACGCGAAGGAGGACCCGATCGACGCGGTCCTGGCCGGCCCGGACGACGTCCTCGGCACCGACGACGACTACACCAACCTCATCGAGCAGTTCGAGGGCGAGCACGCGTATTCGTTCGTCTTCGACGGGATGGCCGGCTACCTCGACCACGGCCTCGCGAGCGCAACGCTGGCGGCGCAGGTGCTCGGGGCGACGGAGTGGCACATCAACGCGGACGAGCCGGACATCTTCGACTACGACACGTCGTTCAAGTCCGCGACACAGGACGCGTTCTTCGAGGAGAACCAGTTCCGCTCGGCGGACCACGACCCGCTCGTCGTCGGGCTCGGCGCATGCGACGACGTCGACCCGACGCTCTCGGTGGACGTGACTCCGACCACGCTGTGGCCGCCGAACCACACGTACGTCACCGTGCAGGCCGACGTCGACTTCGACGACAACTTCGACGCGAGCCCGACGCTGGAGCCCGTCTCGGTCACCTCGAACGAGCCCGACAACGGCGCCGACGACGGGAACACCGTCGACGACATCGTCATCGTCGACCAGGACACGTTCAAGCTCCGCGCCGAGCGAAGCGGGTCCGGCACGGGTCGCGTCTACACGATCACCTATCGCGTCACCGACGACTGCGGGAATTCGACGACGGCGTCGGCGACCGTCACGGTGCCTCTCGAGAGGTAGGGCTCGACGGCCGCGGCGGAGGTTCAGGACAGGATCGCGTCCACCTCCGCCGCGGTCGGCAGCGATGGCTGCGCGCCGAACCGGGATGCTGCGAGCGCGCCTGCGGCGCAGGCGCGCTCCAGCGCCTCGTCGTAGTCGCGTTCCTCGAGGAGCGACACGAGCAGGCAGGCGGTGAAGGCGTCCCCGGCGCCCGTCCCGTCGACGACATGGACGCGAGGCGCCGCCGCCCGGGCGACCTCCTCCCCGTCCTCGAGCAGGTACGCGCCCTCGGCCCCGAGCGTGACGGCGACGAGGCCGTCGCGGCGCACGAGCGTCTCGAGCTCGAGCCGGTTGACGACGGTCAGGTCCGGGTCGACCGGGAACGGCCGAGCGGGCGCCGCGTTCAGGCAGAAGACGCCGCTGCAACCCTCCCACGCCGAGAGCAGCGCCTCGTCCGGGATCTCGAGCTGGCAGAGCACTGCGTCGTGCTCCGGGATCGCGACGGCGGTGAGCGCCGCGTTCGCGCCGGGCGCGACGACGATCTCCGTCTCCCCCGCGCCGTCGACGTAGACGAGCGCGACGCCGGTCGGCTCGTCCAGCACGGTGAGGTCGAGCACCACATCCGCCTCTCGCAATCCGGCAAGCGCCTCCTCGGCGAACGTGTCGCGGCCGACGGCGCCGACCATCGTGACCTCGGCGCCGAGACGCGCGCACGCGACGGCCTGGTTCGCGCCCTTGCCGCCCGGCACGCGCGCCAGCGTTGCGCCGGAGATCGTCTCGCCGACCCGCGGAAGCCGCTCGCAGCGCGCGACGAGGTCGAGGTTGATCGACCCGACGACGGTGATGCGCGGCGCTGCCATCACCCCTCAGGCTAGAGTCGGAGCATGGCTGACCTCAACGCCATCGGCATCGTCGTGTCGGACATGGCGCGGTCGATCCGGTTCTACCGCCTACTCGGGCTCGACTTTCCGGAGACGCCCGACGAGGGTCATCTCGAGGCGCCGCTCGCGGGCGGCGCGCGCCTCATGCTCGACTCCGAAGCGACCGTGCGGAGCTTCCGGCCGGACTGGGAGCGCGCGGTCGGCAACCAGCTCGCGCTCGCGTTCCAGTGCGGTAGCCCGGCCGAGGTGGACGAGCTGTACGCGCGGGCCGTGGACGCAGGGTTCCAGGGCGAGAAGGCGCCGTGGGACGCCTTCTGGGGCCAGCGTTACGCGCAGCTGCTCGACCCCGACGGCAACCCGATCGACCTCTACGCCGCGTTGTAGCTCTACGCGGCGAGCGCCCGCAGGTCGTCCACGGTCGAGCCGAGCAGCGTGTCACGGAGGTCGAAGAGGCCGGCCCAGAGCGACGAGCGGTCCGGGATCGCGCCGATGCTCGCGGCAGCTGCGAGACCTTCGAGGGCACGCACGAGCACGGCGAGCTCGAGATAGACGGCCGTGACGCGGTCCGGGCTCGCGCGGACGCCTGCGCGGTCGAGGACGGGGCGCCACTCGACGAGCTCGGCCGCGCCGGGCCCGCCGTACCAGGAGCGGCCCTCCGCGCGCTCCGGCTCGAGCTCGAGCAGGTAGCGCGAGAGCGGGCCCTCGAGCCCGGCGATCGCGGTCTCGACGCGATCGGCGGCCCGGCGGAGCGCCGCCTCGCGCGCGCCGGCGGTCGCAGGCATGGCGTCTCCGCGTCCCCAGCGCTCGAGCAGCCGGCAGAAAGACAGAGCCGCGGCCTCGCACGCGCGCAGCTGGCGGATGAGCCGGGTCGCCGTCGGCTGTGTGGCCGCGTTCAACTCGATCACCTCCGCCCAACCGGCCATCAGACCTCGATCACCACGGGAAGAACCATCGGTCTCCGCCGCGTGCGGTCGTACACGATCTGGCCGACCGCGTCGTGGATGTGCTCCTGCAGGAGCTTGATCTCGGTCGTGTGCTCGGCGACGAGCGAGCGGACCACGCGGTCGGCCTCCGCTCTCAGCTCGTCCAGCAGCTCGTCGGACTCCGCGAAGCCCCGCGCGATGAGCTCCGGCGGCGCGATCTCGCCGCCGTCCGACGACACGAGCGTCGTCACGACGATGAGCACGCCGTCGTCGGCCAGCCGGCGCCGGTCGCGCAATGCGACGTCCTGGACGTCGCCGACACGCAGACCGTCCACGAAGGTCACGCCGGCGTCGACCTTGTCCACGAGCCGGGCGCCGCCGCGCGCCAGCTCGACCACGGAGCCGTTCTCGGCGAGGATGATCCGGTCCTCCGGGACGCCGGCCTCGCGCGCGAGCTTCGCGTGCGCCGCGAGCATCCGGTATTCGCCGTGGATCGGCATCGCGTAGCGCGGGCGGAGGAGCGAGAGCATCGTCCGCAGCTCCTCCTGGCATGCATGGCCTGATACGTGAACGGGTGCGATCTCCTCATGTAGGACCTCCGCGCCCGCGCGCGCAAGCTGATTGATCGAATCGTGCACGCGGAGCTCGTTCCCCGGAACGGGCTTCGCGGAGATGATCACGGTGTCGCCCGGCTCGACCGCGAGCGTCGGGTGGTCGCCGTACGCCACGCGGGTGAGTGCCGACATCGGCTCGCCCTGGCTCCCGGTGCACAGCGCGAGCACGTCGCCGGGAGGGAGCTGCGCAGCCTCGCCCGGAGAGAGGATCTCGGCCTCGGGAATGTCGACGTAGCCGAGGTTCCGCGCGATGTTCAGGTTCTTGCGCATCGAGCGGCCGACGACGGTGATCTTGCGGCCGCACTCGATCGCGACGTCGGCGGCCTGCTGCATCCGGTGGATGTTGGACGCGAAGCGACGCGACGAGGATCCGGCCCGTACGCAGGGGAAAGAGCGTGCGGAAGGCCTCGCCGACGAGGCGCTCGGAGCCGGTCGAGCCGGGCCGCTCGGCGTTCGTCGAGTCCCCGAGCAGGAGGTCGACGCCCCGGTTTCCGACCTCGGCGAGCTTGCCGACGTCCGTGCGCAGGCCGTCGACGGGCGTGTGGTCGAGCTTCCAGTCGCCGGTGTGGACGACCCGCCCGGCGCCCGTCTCGAGGACGAGCGCGACCGAGTCCGGGATCGAGTGCGCGACGCGGATCAGCTCGAGCCGGAACGGGCCGAGCTCGAGCGGCTCGTCGTCGGGCCCCGCCTCGAGGAGCTCCGCCGCCTGGCCGACGCCGTGCTCGTCGAGCTTCGACTTGATCAGGCCGAGCGTCAGGCGCGTGGCGACGATCGTCTGCGACCTCGACCTCGCGGAGCAGGTACGGGAGCCCGCCGACGTGGTCCTCGTGGCCGTGCGTGAGCACTACCGCGCGGACGCGGCGGCCGAGCAGGTAGCCCACGTCCGGCAGCAGGAGGTCGACGCCGAGGTGCTCGTCGCGCGGGAACGCGAGGCCCGCGTCGACGATAAGCAGCTCCCCGCCCGTCTCGTACACGGTCATGTTCTTCCCCACCTCGCCGAGGCCGCCGAGCGGGATGATCCGGAGCACGTCGCTCATCGGGTGAGTCTATGCGTGTGCCGCGAGGAGCTTGCGACTACGCGACACTCAGGCGTGCGCCGGCTGGAGCAGGCCCAGGCGCTCGAGGCAGCCGCGCACGGCCTCACGTTCGTCGGCGGTCGCCTCGACGAGCGGCAGGCGGCATCCCCCGACCTCGTGCCCGAGGAGCGAGAGCGCGGCCTTGATCGCGATCGGGTTCGGTGCCACGCGAAGGAGGTCGATCGAAGGCCGCAGCTCCCGGTCGAGCGAGCGCGCGCCCTCGACGTCGCCGCTCCGGAAGAGCCTGACCATCTCCTTCACCTGCGGGCCGACGACGTGCGTGTGCACGCAGACGCCCCCGAGCCCGCCGATCTCGACGAACGGGAGGACGATGTCGTCGTCGCCCGCGTACAGGTCGAGGCCGATCTCGACGATGCGCCGTGCCTGCTCGATGTCCGCGTTCGCCTGCTTGACCGCCCGCACGGTCGGGATCTCGGCGAGCTGCGCAATGGTCTCCGACTCGAGGTTGAGGACGACGCGGCCCGGGATGTTGTAGACCATGATCGGCCGGTCGGAGACGGCCGCGATCGCCTGGAAGTGCGCCACGATGCCGCGCACCGGCGGCTTGTTGTAGTACGGAGTCACGACGAGGAACGCGTCGACGCCGATCTCGTGCGCCCGCTTCGTGAGGTGCACCGAGTGCTCGGTCGAGTACGTCCCGGTGCCCGCCACGACCGACGCCCGGTCCCCGACCTCGTCGAGCGCGGCCTCGTAGAGCGCGTAGCGCTCGTCGTCCGACAACGTCGGCCCCTCGCCGGTGGTCCCGGTCACGACCAGCCCGTCCGACCCGTTCTCGACCAGATGCGACGCGAGCGCCCGGAAGCGCTCGATGTCGACCGACCCGTCCGCCTTGAACGGCGTGACGATCGCGGTCAGGATCTCGCCGAGCACTCTCGGAATCTTACGCCTCTGCCGCGCTGACGAAGAGGTCGCGGCTCGCTTCGTCGAGGAAGACGAAGCGCACCTCGTCGAAGCGCTCCGCGAGCCCGCGCGCTGCGCCCACGGCGACGGGTGCCGCGAGCTCGAGCGGATAGCCGTAGATCCCGGTGGACAGCGCCGGAAAGGCCACGGTCCGGCAGCCGAGCTCCTCCGCAACCTCGAGCGAGCGGCGGTAGGCCGACGCGAGGAGCTCCGCCTCGCCGGCCTCTCCCCCACGCCACCTCGGGCCGACGGCATGAATCACGTGGCGCGCAGGTAGGCGCCCCGCGCCGGTCGCCTTCGCGTCGCCGGTCGCGCACCCGCCGAGCCGCGCGCACTCCTCGAAGATCTCGTCGCCGCCCGCGCGCCGGATCGCGCCGCAGACGCCGCCGCCCGGCGCGAGCTCCTCGTTCGCCGCGTTGACGATCGCGTCGACCTCCTGCGCGGTGAGGTCGCCGACGACGAAGGTCACGCTCATCGCAGTGCGTCGAGGCCGACCGTGAGGCCGGGAGGCAGATCGCGCACCTTCTCGAGCGCGAGCAGCACGCCCGGGACGAAGGCCTCTCGCGAGATCGTGTCGTGCCGGATCGTCAGCGTCTCCCCCTGCCCGCCGAAGATCACCTCCTGGTGCGCGACGAGGCCGGGCAGGCGGACGGAGTGGATCTCCGGGTCGGTTCCCATGCGCGCGGCGGTCGCCTTCGCGGTACCGGAGGGCGCGTCCCGCTTCGCCTCGTTGTGGAGCTCCACGATCTCGGCGCGCGGGAACACGCGGGCCGCCTCCTCGGCGAAGCGCATCATCAGCACCGCACCCTGGGCGAAGTTCGGCGCGAAGAAGCAGGGAACGCCCGCCGCCTCCGCCGCCGCGGCGACTGCCTCGGTGTCGAAGCCCGACGTCCCGATCACGACCGGAACCCCCGCCGCGACGCAACTCTCGACGTTCGCGACGACGGCCTCGGGCCGCGTGAAGTCGACCGCCGCGTCGCAGCCCTCCGGCCCCGCCGCGCGCGCGTCCACGACCTCGTGACCCGGCCGCCTCCAGCCCCGGCGCGAGCACGGAGCCGACCTTCCCGTCGATGCCGAAGAGCGCGACCCTCACGCTGCCTCGAGCAGCGACGGGTTCACGCGCTCGACGGCTTCGCGGAAGCGGCTTTCGTCCGGGCCGATGCCCGCCGCCGAGAGCTTCCCGACCGCGAGCAGCTCGCCCGCGAGCGCCGCGACGTCGTCCCCGGTGACGCTCTCGAGCCGGCGCACGATCTCCTCCACACCGAGCAGCGGCGTGTTCGTCACGAGCGCCTTGCCGAGCCGCGTCATCCGGTTCGCCGTCGACTCGAGCGAGAGCAGGAGCCGGCCCTTGAGGTTCTCCTTCGCGCGGGCGAGCTCCTCGTCGGTGACGTTCCCGGCCGCGACGTCGCCGACCTCCGCGACCGCGATCTCGAGGCACGACGCAAGGTTCTCCTCGCGCGTGCCGACGTAGAGCCCGGTCTGGCCGGCGTCCTGGTACTGCGCCGAGTAGCTGTAGACGGAGTACGCCATGCCGCGCTTCTCCCTGATCTCCTGAAACAGCCGCGAGGACGCCGAGCCGCCCAGGATCGCGTCCAGGATCGAGGCCGCGAAGCGCCGCTCGTCGCCGCGCGGGATCCCGGGCGCGCTCAGGCACACGTGGTACTGCTCGGTGTCCTTGCGCAGGAACTCCAGGCCGGGCGCGGGCATGCGTCGCAGCGGCTTGCGCACCGGCAGCCCCACGCGTGCGGCCGCGCCGTTCCGCCGCTCCTCGATGAGCTCGACGAGGCGCTCGTGCTTCACGTTCCCCGCGGCCGCGAGGACGATGTGCTCGCCGGAGTACGCGCGGTGGTGGTACGCGGAGAGCGCGCGCCGCGACACGGTCGAGATGACCTCGGCACGGCCGATCACGGGCCGCCCCAGCGGGTGCGAGCCGAACACCGCCCGCGCTGCGAGGTCGTGGACGAGGTCGTGCGGCGTGTCCTCGACCATCGCGATCTCCTCGAGGACGACCTCGCGCTCGGAGTCCACGTCCTCGAACGCCGGCCGGTAGAGCATGTCCGCCATGACGTCGAGCGCGGTCTCCAGGCGCACGTCCGGGATGCGCGCGTAGACGACGGTCGTCTCGCGCGAGGTGGCGGCGTTCAGCTCGCCGCCGAGCTCGTCGAAGAGCTCGGCGATCTCCTGCGCCGAGTACCGCGACGAGCCCTTGAAGAGCAGGTGCTCGATGAAGTGGGACACGCCCGCGCGGGAGTCCGGCTCGTCGCGCGAGCCCGCGCCCACCCAGAACCCGAGCGCGACCGAGCGGACGCCCGGGATGCGCTCGGAGATGACGCGCTCGCCGGTCTGAAGCTCGGTCAGCTGGTGCTTCGACACGCGCAGGATCGTACTCGGATCGTCGCGTTGACACCTAGCGTTTACTATCTAGGATTCCAGGGTATCGGGGGCGGTAACTCACCTGAGGGGGTGGTTGTCAATGAACAAAGCGTTCCTCGTGGGCGTCTTGACTCTGGTGCTCCTCGTTCCATCCGCCATCGCCGGGTCGCAGCGGACCCAGGCATCGGTCCTCTGCGTAGAGCTCACAGGCGACCCGGAGACGCGCCGCGACGTCAAGCTCCGCAACGGGAGCAGATGCGCGGCCGGGGAGCGGAAGATCGTTCTTCCGCGTGGGCTGCGTGGGCCCGCCGGCCCGCGGGGTGCACGCGGCCCCGCCGGCCCGCAGGGCGCCCGCGGCCCCGCAGGGCCTCAAGGATCAGCCGGCCCAGCCGGTGCTGCCGGCCCAGCAGGCTCCCAAGGTCCGCAGGGTGCGATCGGTCCGCAGGGCCCGCCGGGTCTGCCCCCGGTCACATACACCGACGTCACCGCATTCGGCGGCGACTTCGAGCCCACTAATGACACCGTGAGCATGACCGCGGCCTGTGCGGAATTCGGCCCTTACGACGACGGTGGTGGGACCGGAGGCTCGGTGTTCTACGGCGGTCTCAATGGCGAGACGCTCGGCGACATCGTCAACCTGGTGTACACCGCTAGCTTCGCGTCCGACACCGACACGGCCGGAGTAGGCGCTCCGTACCTCCGGGTGTTTACAGACAATGGCACACCAGGAAATCCGAACGATGATCACAGTGTCATCTTCTCTCCGAACACGCAGCCCTTCCCGTTGACTACGGAAGGCGTGCTCCACCGGTGGGACGTGTCCGAAGGGACCATCCGCTACGACGACGACGCGGGGAATCTCCCCGACTCGCCCTGGGAAGTGATCGTGGCTCAGCACGCCGACGAGATCATCTCCGGCATCTTCGTCACGGTGGGCTTCTCCGCAGGCACGAACCTGACCGGGTGCCTGCGAACACTCAGCGTCAACGAGAACGTATTCCTGCTCGGCAGCTAAGGAGGGCTACACGGGTCAGCGAGGCCGTCCCGCCCATGCGTATCGGGGGCTGGACGGCCTCTAGCGCCGCACCGACCCAGAACGCACGCCCGCAACGCGCTCGGAGATGACTCGCTCTACTGGGATCCGCGCGTTGACATCTTAGGCTCACCCTCTAGGATGGCACCAGGGGCGGGGGGAGGCAACTCTCACCCGAGGGGGTGTTCTGACCATGAACAAGGCGTTCCTCGTGGGCGTTTTGACTCTGGTACTTCTCGTTCCATCCGCCATCGCGGGCTCGCAGCGGACCCAGGCATCGGTCCTCTGTGTCGAGCTCACAGGCAATGCGGAGACGCGCCGCGACGTCAAGCTCCGCAACGGGAGCAGCTGCGCGGCCGGGGAGCGGAAGATCGTTCTTCCGCGTGGGCTGCGCGGCCCCGCCGGCCCGCAGGGCGCACGCGGCCCCGCAGGGCCTCAAGGATCAGCTGGCCCAGCCGGTCCTGCCGGCGCAGTCGGCCCAGCCGGCGCGGTCGGCGGAGGCCCGCCCGGACAGAACGCCCCGGCTTCGGAGTACGGCGTTGCCGCCGTCGATGTGACGCGAGGCGACTCGACCTCGACCTGGAGCGTGTATTCGACTGCGCTGGGATCGCCGCTCGCCGACACCACAGGCGGCACGTTCCGCTTCACGTGCACCACCGCGCACGCAGAGTGCTTCGTGGCGGTGAAGGCGGCGGCGCTGTCGGACGGCGCCGGGACCGTGCTCTTCTATCCGCGCGTTTCGATCTCGAAGGATGGAACGCAGGAAACTGCGCCGCAGGATCGGACCTACTGCGAGTACGCGGACGGCTCCGACCTCACCGGCTTCGTGACGCTCACGAAGCAGCCGAAATCCGCGACCCCGACGTATGAGGCCGTGCCACTTGACATCGGCGGAACGGCCGACTGCTTCGGTATCCCTGGGGGTGGTCCGGGTGGGGTCGTTGCCAGCATCGAGGTGCCCCCGGGCTTCTACAACGTGACCACGTCGGTCGCTTTTCACACGCCAGGCGCGGTGCCGCCGCCACAGGATTGACAGCCCGGCTGGGCCTCGGCTGAACGCAAACGCCGAGGCCCAGCCGTGCCGCCGGGCTTCTACCACGTCCACGCGACGTTCGGCTTCGGTGGGCCCGGAGCCTCGCTTCCCCCCACTTCTTAGGACGACTCTCGCCGGTCACAAGGGCCGAACGACGAGGGGGCGGCGCAAGCCGCCCCCCTTCGTCTGTCAAGCGGTAGGACGACGCGATCGTCTACGAGCGCTCGCGCTCCCGCGAGCGTCCGCGATCGCGTCCTCCGCGGCGGTCGCCGCGCGGCCGGTCCTCGCGCTCCTCGCGCGGCGGCGCGTTCTTCGCCCGCTCGATCAGCTCCTCGGGCATGACGAGCCCGTCGTTCTCGTGCTTCGCGACGAGCTTGAGCCCGATGCGCCCGCGGTCCTTGTCGACCTCCTGCACGAGCACGTCGAGCACGTCGCCCCGCGTGATCACATCCTCGATGTGGCCGACCCGCCCGGGGCCGACGTTCGAGACGTGGAGCAGGCCGTCCGTGCCCTTCTTCAGCTCGACGAAGGCGCCGAACTGCGTCGTCTTCACGACCTTGCCCGTGTACGAGTCTCCGACCTCCGGCGACTTCGTGAGCGCCTCCACGGCGGAGATTGCGGCCTCCGCCTTGGTGCCCTCGGTCGCGTAGATGAGGATCGTGCCGTCCTCCTCGATGTCGATCTGCACCTCGTAGTCGGACTCGAGCCCGCGGATCGTCTCGCCGCCCTTGCCGATGACGAGGCCGATCTGCTCGGGGTCGATCTTGACCGTCGAGATGCGCGGCGCGTGCCCGGCGAGCGCCTCACGGGGCTCCGGGAGCACGGCGAGCATCTTCTCGAGGATGGCGACGCGCGCCTCCTTCGCCTGGGCGAGGGCCGAGCGCATGATCTCCTGCGTGACGCCGGTGATCTTGATGTCCATCTGCAAGGCGGTGATCCCGTCGCCTCGTGCCGGCGACCTTGAAGTCCATGTCGCCGAGGTGGTCCTCCGCTCCCTGGATGTCGGTGAGGATGACGTAGTCGTCGCCCTCCTTCACGAGTCCCATCGCGATGCCGGAGACCGGCGCCTTGATCGGGACGCCCGCGTCCATGAGCGCGAGGGTCGAGCCGCAGACCGAGCCCATCGACGAGGAGCCGTTCGACTCGAGCGTCTCGGAGACGATCCGCACCGTGTACGGGAAGTCCTCGACGGACGGGATCGATCGCCTGGAGCGCCCGCTGCGCGAGCGCGCCGTGGCCGATGTCGCGGCGCTTCGGCCCGCGCATGAAGCCCGTCTCCCCGACCGAGTAGGGCGGGAAGTTGTAGTGGTGCAGGAACCTGCGGTTCTGCTCGCGGGAGAGGTCGTCGATCTTCTGGCCCTCCTTCACCGTCCCGAGCGTGAGCAGGGACATGATCTGGGTCTGGCCGCGGGTGAAGAGCCCCGACCCGTGCGTCCGCGGGCTGACGCCCACCTCGCACTCGATCGGGCGGATCTCCTCGGCCGAGCGGCCGTCCGGGCGCCGCTTCTCGACCGCGATCTTCTTGCGGACGAGGTCCTTGTAGACGGCCTCGGACGCGCGCTTGATGTACTGGCGCGTCTGCGAGTCCTTCACCGCCGGCTCGCCCTCGGGCGGCGCCGGGCCGACCGGGAACGGCAGCTCGATGGTCTCCTGGATCCGCTCGTAGAGGAGGTCGCGCTTCGCCGACTTGAGCTCCTTCGAGTCCTGCTCGGCGTCCGTCAGCTCCTGGAGGTCGGCGAGGAACTGCTCCCGCAAGGGCGCTTCGACGGCCGCCAGCCGCGCCTTCTCGAAGATGGCGGCGAATCCGGCGCGGATCTGGGTGCGCTTGACGACGTCGTCCTCGGTGGTCGACATCGAGATCGGCGGCGCGAGCTCCGAGACGAGCTCGTCCACCACGGCCGCCGCCTCGCGGAGGCCGCGCTCGGAGATCGCGACGCGAACCGCGTCCCCGTGAGCCTCTTCGAGCTCCGCCGTGAGCTCGACGTCGACCCACTTCGGCTTCCCGACCTGCTCGCGCAGGTCCTCGAGCGCCTCGCAGATCGTCGCGGATCTCCGTGTGTGCGAGCTCGAGCGCCTCGAGGATCGTCTCCTCGGGGATCGCGTCCGCGCCCGCCTCGACCATCGTCAGCCCGTCCTTCGTTCCGACGACGATGAGGTCGAGCGTCGACTCCTCGAGGTCCTCGAGCGACGGGTTGAGGACGAGCTCGCCGTCGATCCGGCCGACGCGCACTGCGCCGATCGGCCCCATGAAGGGCAGATGCGAGATCATCAGCGCCGCTGAGGCGCCGTTGATGCAGAGGATGTCGTGCGGCGTCACGAGATCCGCGGAGAGGACGGTGCAGATGACCTGCACCTCGTTGCGGAAGCCCTTCGGCCAGAGCGGCCTGATCGGCCGGTCGATCATGCGTGCGGTGAGCGTCGCGCGCTCCGAGGCGCGCCCCTCCCGCTTGAAGAAACCGCCGGGGATCTTCCCGGCGGCGTACATCCGCTCCTCGACGTCGATCGTGAGCGGGAAGAAGTCCGCGTCGGGCCGTGCGTCCGGCCGTCCTACGGCCGTCGCGAGGATCATCGTGTCGCCCGAGCGGACGGCGACTGCGCCGTCGGCCTGCTTGGCGAGCTTGCCCGTCTCGAAGACGATCTCCTGACCGCCCACGTCGACGGACACCGTGGCCGTGCTAGGCCCGGTTACTGTGGTCATGTGAGGTATCCCTTCACCTTTCGTCGTGTTCGGAAGGTGGAGGTTTGAGTCAGCTTCGTTGCCGAAGCTCGCTCAAACTTCCACCTCCCCTAATGGAGCTCTACCTTCTCAGACCGAGCTCCTGGATGAGGGCACGGTAGCCCTCGATGTCCTTTCGCTGCAGGTAGTCGAGAAACCGGCGCCGCCGGCCGACGAGCTTCAGAAGGCCGCGTCGGGAGTAGTGGTCTTTCGGATGGGTGCGCAGGTGCTCGGTGAGATCGTTGATCCTTCGCGTGAGGAGGGCGATCTGCACCTGCGGCGACCCGGTGTCGGCGGGACCGGAACCGTGTTTCTCGATGACTTCCAGCTTCACTTCCTTGGTGAGGCTCATGGAGCTCCTCTCGTAGAACGACTCCGCCATCCCCGCTCCGCGTGAAGGAAGTTGCACGCCGGAGCCGCGACCGCGGTCTCGCGGGATGGTACCTGCGGGAGACCGTTGGGGTCGGACCTCGGCCCGATCGCCGAGTCAGCCGCGCGCCTATCGCTCCGGCCGCCGCCGAACGGCAGCCCGTGATCGCGCGACGCCACCTTCGAGACCGCTTGTGAGCCGCAAGGAGCGCCTCTCACGCGGGTGCCGGAGTCGAGAGTGTCGTCCCTGCATCTGTTTCGAGGCTCCATCGTGAACCAGGTGTGACGGGTTCCTCGATAGCGTTCGTGTAGGGACACGGGAGTGCCCCTGGGGGTGCGTGGGGCCGATTCCGGGCACCATTCGGCGGCACGATGAGAGCAGGCGTTGCAGCTGGCCACCCCGCGACCGCCGAGGTCGGTGCCGAGATCCTCGCGGACGGCGGCACCGCGGCGGACGCGGTCGTCGCGATGGGGCTCGCCTCGTGCGTCGCCGAGTCGGTCATGAGCGGGCTCCTCGCCGGCTGCCACGCTATTGCCTTCGACGGCTCCAGGGTGTCGAACCTGGACGGCTTCGCGGCGGTCCCGGCCGAGCGCGGCGACATGCTCGAGGTGCCGGTGCCGTTCGGCGACGAGGTCGTCGTGTACGAGATCGGGGCCGCCTCGTGCGCGATTCCAGGCCTTCCGGCCGCGCTCGGCGAGCTCTGGGAGCGACTCGGCCGGCTGCCGTGGAAGCGCCTCGTCGAGCCCGCGCTCGCTCTCGCGCGCGCGGGCGTCGCGCTGCCCGAGATGCACCACCACTCGCTCGACATGCTCGCCGCCGTCCTCTCGCTCGAGCGCGGCGAGGCGATCTTCACTCGCGACGGGCGGGTGCTGCAACCGGGCGATGTCCTCGAGCAGCCGGGGCTCGTCGAGTGCCTCGAGGTGCTCGCCGAGGAGGGCGCCGCGAGCGTGTACCGCGGCACGCTCGCCGAGGTGCTGCTCGGCGTCGATGGGGTCGTGCTGACGGCGGAGGAGCTGCGCGAGTACCGCGCCGTCTGGTCGGATCCCGTGCTCGTCGAGTACCGCGGCCGACGCGTCGCCACGCGCGGCGGCCTCTCCGGGGTCCCCGGGCTACTCCCCCGGCTGCCGGCGCTCGCAGGGCTGTCGGAGACGGACCGCGCGCTCGCGCTCGTCTCGGCCCTCGAGACCGCCGACGAGGGCGGCGAGCACACGACGAACATGGTCGCGGTCGACGCCCACGGCCGCGCGTGCGTCCTCACGCACTCCCTCGGAGTCGGAGCCGGCGTCTGGATCCCCGGCTTCGACGTCCAGCTCAACAACCTGCTCGGCGAGTCGGACATCGCGTTCGGCGAGCCCGCGCCCGGCGACCACCTCCAGAGCCGGATGGCGCCTGCGCTCGCGTTCGACTCGGACGGGCTCGAGCTCGCGATCGGCTCAGCAGGCGCGACCCGCCTGCGGACGGCGCTCTCGACCGTGCTCGGCGGCATCCTCGACGAGGGCCTCGACGCCGAGGAGGCGGTCGCTCGCCCGCGCCTCCACCCCACGCCCGACCTCGTCGACGCCGAGCCGGGCGTCGACGAGCAGGCGCTCGAGGAGCTGGAAGCGCGGGGCCGCACGGTCCGCCGCTGGGACCGGCTCCACCACTACTTCGGCGGCGTCAGCTGCGTCGGCCGGGCGGGCGCGGCCGGAGATCCACGCCGCAGCGGAGCAGCGATCCTGTCGTAGGGGCGACGCTGCGTCGCCCTCGCGGGCCGGTGGCAGACGGAGGGCGAGGCGAGCCTCGCCCTACTTCAAGAGCAGCCCGTCGATGCGCTTCGACGCGAGGCCCATCCCCACGAGCCCCATCGTCAGCAGATACGCGACGTTGAGGAGCTGCATGGCCCCCGGCGTCCCCGTCGCGAGCGTCCGGATCAGCTCGATCCCGTGGTACAGCGGCAGCACGCGCACGACCCACTCGAGAGCCTCGGGATACACCGAGATCGGATAGAAGGTCGCGGAGAACAGGAACATCGGCAGCATCAGGAGCTGGAGCAGGTCGAAGTCCTTCCAGTTCCGCATCCAGGTCACCGCCGCGATGCCCGCTCCCGCGAAGCCGAACCCGATGACGAAGCACGCCGGCAGCACGAGCAGCGCCCACCACGAGGTCACGAGCCCGAGCGCGACGATGACGATGAGGAACGCAGCCGAGTACAGCATCGACCGCACGACCGCCCACAGCGTCTCGCCCGACCGCGACGTCCTTGGGGCTCACCGGCGTCGCGAGCATCGCGTCGTAGACCTTCCCGTAGCGCAGCTTCCAGAAGACGTTCGTCGCGTCGTAGAACGCACCGTTCATCGCCGACGCCGCCAGCAGCGCCGGCGCGACGAAGGCGGCGTACTCGAGCGTTTCCCCCTCGAACGTGATCGTCCCGATGAACGACTCGAGCGGGTAGACGAAGAAGAAGAGGTAGAAGAGCGGCTCGAAGAAGCCGGAGAAGAGGATCATCCACGTGCGCCTGTACACGAGGACGTTGCGCTCGATGATCAGGAGCCCGCCGATCCACGGTCGCGCGTCGGCGGCGATCGGCACGCGAACGACGTAGTCCGTCACAGGACCAGCCTCCGCCGGTACGTCACGTGCGCCGCAGCCAGCCCCACGCCGATGACCGCGAGCAGGAATGCCAGGTGCCCGAGCGAGGGCAGCAGCTCCGCGGTGCCGAGCGTGAGCGAGCGGCAGAGCTCGACCCCGTGGTACAGCGGCGTGAAGTACGCGACCACCTCCAGCGGCGCGGGCAGCTCCTCGACCGGGAAGAACGTGCCCGAGAACAGGAACATGGGCAGGATCACGAACCGGAAGATCGCGATGAACGACACCTCGGTCTCGGTATGCGCAGCCCACGCGGCGAGCGGGCATGAGAACGCGAGCCCGACGAGCACGCCGACCGGGATCGCGAGGATCCCGAGCGGCGAGCTCACGGCACCGAAGGCGGCGATGACGACGAGGTAGATCGCGGACGTGCTGAGCAGGCGCAGCGCGAAGTACGCCTGGTGGCCGAGGACGATGTCGGTCACGCGCAGCGGCGTCGCGAGCATCGCGTGGTACTGGCGGTCCCACTTGATGGCGGCGAGCACGGGGAAGGACGCCTCGAACGTCGCGAGCTGCATCGCCGTCCCCGCGAGCAGGCCCGGCGCGACGAACTCGAGGAACGAGATGCCGCCCGGAAGCTCGGCCGAACGGTCGACGAACACGCCGAGACCCACGCCGAGCGCGAGCAGGTAGACGACCGGGGTGACCACGCTCGTGACCGCCGTGCCGCGCCAGACGCGCTTGTACTGCGTGAAGAAGAACTCGAGTGGACGGAGTGCGAGCGCGAGCGACGTCACTCGATCAAGCTTCTGCCCGTGAGGTGCAGGAATACGTCCTCGAGCGAGCTTCTGCGAACGAGAACGGTGTCCGGGACGAGCCCTCGCTCGTGCAGCGTGTGCGCGGCCGCGTCGCCGTCGTCCGTGTACAGCAGGACGCGATCCGGCAGCGACTCGACGCGGGACACGTGCCCGTCCGTCCAGTGGCTGAAGTCCTCCGGCCGGTTCGCCTCGAAGCGAAGCTCGACGACCTCGCGCGTCGAGTAGCGCTCGATCAGCTCGCGCGGCGAGCCCTCGGCGACGATCTTGCCCTTGTCCATGACCACGAGCCGGTCGCAGAGCTGCTCGGCCTCGTCCATGTAGTGCGTCGTGAGGACGAGCGTCACGCCCGACTGCTTGAGTCGGTAGAGGCGGTCCCAGACGACGTGGCGCGCCTGCGGGTCGAGGCCGGTCGTCGGCTCGTCGAGGAGCATGACGTCCGGGTCGTTGACGAGCGAGCGCGCGATCGTCAGCCGCCGCTTCATGCCTCCAGACAGCGGCTCGACCTTGCTGTCCGCCCGCTCGGTGAGCTGCACGAACTCGAGCAGCTCGTCCGCGCGCTTCCTGAGCTCCTTCCGCGGCAACCCGAAGTAGCGCCCGTAGATGACGACGTTCTCGCGCACGGTCAGCTCCATGTCGAGCGTGTCGAGCTGCGGCACGACGCCGAGCCGGGCGCGGATCTCGACGCCGTCCTTCGCCGGGTCGAGCCCGAACACGCGCAGCGTCCCGTCCGTCACCGGCGAGACGCAGCCGATCATGCGCATCGTCGACGTCTTCCCCGCCCCGTTCGGGCCGAGGAAGCCGAAGGCCTCGCCGCGCTTGAGGTCGAAGTCGATCGCGTCCACCGCCGTGAGCTCGCCGAACGTCTTCACGAGCCCGCGGGCGTGAATCAACGCCTGCCCGCCGTTCGCTTCCACCACCGAAAGCTAGTCGAAGCCCCAGGGGGTCCCGGAGGCGAGCTTCACCCTCTGTCCGGACCTGTCCGAAACGGACAGTAGGTTCCCCCGCGTGCGCCTCATCGTCGCGCGTTGCGAGGTCGTCTACACCGGCCGCCTGTCGGCGTTCCTTCCCGAGTCCACGCGGCTCGTGCTCGTGAAGGCGGACGGGTCCGTCCTCGTCCACGCCGACGCGGGTGGATACAAGCCTTTGAATTGGATGACGCCCCCGACCGCGATCGAGGAAGAGCCCGGCCTCCTCGTCGTACGGAAGCGCGCGGGGAAGTCGGAGGACCGTCTGGAGATCCGCCTCCTCGAGGTCCTGAGCGACGTCGAGCAGGAGATGGGCGAGGCGGCTCCGCTGGAGAAGGACGGAGTCGAGGCTCACCTGCAGGAGCTGCTGGCCGCGAATCCGGGCGCGCTCGGCGAGCCCCTGCGCCTCATGCGGCGCGAGTGGCCGACCGACGTCGGCCCGGTCGACCTCATGTGCCGCGACGAGGAAGGAGGCTGGGTCGCCGTGGAGATAAAGCGCATCGCGGAGATCGACTCCGTCGAGCAGCTCTCCCGCTACCTCGAGCGCATTCGCCTCGACCCCGCACGCTCCGATTGCCGCGGCGTGCTCGCAGCTCAGCGCATCAAGCCGCAGGCCGCGACCCTGGCCGAGGCGCGCGACATCCGCTGTGTCGAAGTCGACCTCGAGGTCCTCCGCGGTGAGCGCGAGCCCGAGCTGACGCTCTTCGGCGTCTGACGCGCTACGCCGCTGGGCGGACGGCCGCCCGCGTCGCTTCGACGTCTCGCGCAATCTGGGCGACGAGCTCGTCCTCCGACTCGAAGACGGCTTCGTCGCGCAGCCGCTCCCACAGCTCCACGACGAGCCGCTTGCCGTAGAGGTCGCCGTCGAAGTCGAGCAGGTACGGCTCGATGCGGCGCTCGGTGCCGCCGTAGTGCGGGTTCGTGCCGATCGAGATCGCAGCCCGGTGGTCGAGCGCCCCGCCCGCGTAGATCCCGTACTGCGGAACGGCGAGCTCGGGCTCGAGCATGAGGTTCGCGGTCGGATATCCGAGCGTGCCGCCGCGCTGATCTCCGGCCACGACGATGCCGTCGAGCTCGAACGGCCGGCCGAGCATCGACGCAGCCCCGACGACGTCGCCCTCGCCGAGCGCCGCGCGGATGGCGGTCGAGGAGACGCCGGCGACCTCCTGCGGGACGACGACCGTGAACCCGAGCCGCTCGAGGAGCGCGAGATCGCCCGAGCGGCGGACGCCGAAGCGGAAGTCCTCCCCCGCGACGACCGCAACGGTCCCGATCGCGCGCAGGTACCGCTCCACGAACTCCTCGGGCTCGAGCCGCTGGAGCTCCCGCGTGAACGCGGCGACGAGGGTGTCGGCGACGCCGGCTTCGCCGAGCAGCTCGAGCCGGCGCTCGAGCGTGGTCAGCAGGTCGACCTTGTTCCCGAGCGCGATCCGCGGGTGCGGGTCGAACGTGATCACCGTGGGAGCCAAGCCGGTCTCCTTCGCAGCCTCGAGAACCGCCCGGTGCCCGCGATGGACGCCGTCGAAGCTCCCGATGGCGACGGCGCGGGGCCTTCGCTCGACCTGCTCTGTGCTGCGGACGATGTTCACCCGTCGAGCCTCCCGAGCGCCTCCTCGGGCGGGATGATCCGCTCCGCGTCCGCCTCGTCGATCGAGAACGGCCCGATCTCGGTGCGGCGCAGCGTCCGGCAGTGGCCGCCGAGCGCCTCGGCGATCGCGCGCACGTAGGTGCCCGAGGAGACGAGGAGACCGAGCCGAGCGACCCCGTCGTCGTAGCCGTCGAGAGCAAGCTCGTGGACGGTCATCCGCCGCACGGGCATCTCGACCGCGACTCCGCGGCGATGCAGCTTGTAGGCGCGCTCGCCGCCGATCTTCACCGCCGAGGCGGCCGGGATCGGAAGCTCCACCACTCCGCGCAGCGACGCCAGCTTCTCCTCCAGCTCGTCCGCCGTAGGCGGGTCGTGCTCCTCGACGACCTCGCCCTCGGGGTCACCTGTCGAGGTCCTCCCCGTCAGGTCGATCTCCGTCAGGTAGCGCTTGTCGAGCCCCACGAAGCGCCCCTGCAACCGCGTCGTCGCTCCCGAGAGCAGCAGGAGCAGCCCGCTCGCGAAGGGGTCGAGTGTCCCCGCGTGCCCGGTCCGCGCGCCCGTCCGGCGACGCGTCGCCGCCACGATGTCGAACGAGGTCGGCCCCACGGGCTTGTCGACGAGGAGGATCCCGCTAGGCGAAAGCGCGCGCGGCGGCATCCTCGAACTCCTCGACGATGAACGCCTTGAGCTCCTCGAGGGAGAGCTCGCTCGAGAAGCCCGCGGCCTGACGGTGTCCCCCACCCGCGCTCTTCCGCGCGATCACGGAGACGTCGATCTCATCGACGGATGCGCGCAGCGAGACGCGGTGCCGTGGCCCGTTCCCCGACGGCGGCTGACGGATCAGCGCCGCCACCATCGCTCCTTCCACCGCACGCAGGTAGTCGATGATTCCCTCGGAGTACGGCTCGACCGCCCCCACCTCACCGAAGTCGTCCTTGCGGAGATGCGAGATCACGAGCCGGCCGCCCGAGTGCACCTCCGCGCGCTCGAGCGCCCGCGCGAGCAGCTTCAGCTTCGCGAACTGGACGGACTCGTAGACGGTCTGGAAGACCTTGTGCCAGTCCGCGCCCGCCTCGATCAGGTCGGCGGCGAGACGGAGAGACTTCGGGCTCGTGTTCGCGTACTGAAAGCGACCAGTGTCGGTGACGAGCGCGACGTAGAGCGGCTCCGCGATCTGGGGCGTGATCTCGACCCCGAGCTCGCGGAAAACGTCCGCGAGGATCTCGCCAGTCGAGGACGCGTCCGGGACGATCAGGTTGACGTCGCCGAAGCGCGTGTTGTCGTGGTGGTGGTCGATGTCGACGGTGAACGGCGCGTCGGCGAGGAGTGACGGGTCCGGCCCGAGCCGCTCTTCCTTGGCGCAGTCGACGGCGACGAGCACGCGCTCGGCGTGGTCGGCCGGAGGCTCACGGTGGACGCCGTCGAGCGCGAGGAACGTGTACTCACCCGGGAGCGGCGCCTGCCCGGGGACGAACATCGCGCTGTCCTTTCCGAGCTGCTGGAGCGCGAGGTGCATCGCGAGCAGGGAGCCGAGCGCGTCGCCGTCCGGGTTCTCGTGGGACGCGACGAGGAAACGGTCGCGCTCGCGGAGCGCCGCAACGACCGCGTCCATGTCACTCTGGGTCATCCGGGGGATCCTCGGGTGCGAGATCGTCGATCAACTTTCCGAGGCGCACGCCCCGTTCGACCGTGGGATCGTATTCGAAGGTGAGAACCGGGGTTCGCCGAAGCTGGAGCGCGCGGGCGACTTGCGCCTGGAGCACACCGCGGGCGGCGTCGAGCCCCTCGAGGGTCCGCTCCTGATCGCTCTCCGACCCGAAGACGCTCACGTAGACGGTCGCATAGGCGAAGTCCTTCGACGCCTTCACGCCCGTCACGGTCACGAAGCCGATACGCGGATCCTTGAGCGACGGCAGCGCGTCGGAGAGCACCTGCCGGATCGCCTCGTCCACTCTGCGGCCACGACCGCTACTCACCGGGCACCACGACCTCGCGCTCCGCGCGCATGAGCTCGTATTCCTGCGCTCCGAGGTAGCGGACGACCGCATCGAGGTGCTCCTGGAGCTCCTTGTGCCCGCTCGACGCACACACGACGGTGAGCGCCGCGCGCTGCCAGAGCTCTTGGTGGTCGACCTCCGCGACGGACGCCCCGAAGCGCTCGCGCAGTTGCGCCTTCGTGGACTTCACGTGCTTGCGCTTCCCCTTCAGCGACCCGGACTCGGGGAAGTGGAGCTCGACGGAGAGGATGCCCACGTACCCGGTCGCCATGGTGGGCATCGTAGGGGCGAGGCTTGCCTCGCCCGCGTGGTTACGCGTCTTCCTCGGCCGGAGCCGAGGCAGCGACGGGCGCCGGCTCGTCGAGGTCGGTGCGCTCGATCTCGCGCGTCTCGTACGCCTCGAGGATGTCGCCCTCTTTCACGTCGTTGAAGTTCTCGAGCAGGATCCCGCACTCGAAGCCCTCGGCCACCTCGCGCACGTCGTCCTTGAATCGTTTCAGCTGCGCGATCGACGTCTCGATGATGACCGTCCCGTCGCGCACGACCCGCACCCGCGCGCCGCGGCGGACGACGCCGGTCGTGACCATGCAGCCCGCGATCGTGCCGAGCCGCGAGACCTTGAAGAGCGCGCGCACCTCCGCCTCGCCGAGCGTCTCCTCGGTCTGCACCGGCGAGAGCATCCCGACGAGCGCCTGCTCGATGTCGTCGGTGAGCTGGTAGATGACGCGGTAGGTGCGGACGTCGACGCCCTCGCGCTCCGCGAGCTGCCGCGCCTCCGCGCTCGGGCGAACGTTGAAGCCGATCACGAGCGCGTCCGACGCGGACGCGAGGTTGACGTCGTTCTCGGTGATGCCGCCGACGCCGGTGTGGATCACGTTGACCCGCACCTCGCTGTGCTGGATCTTCTGCAGCTCACCGAGGAGCGCCTCGACCGATCCCTGGACGTCGCCCTTCAGAACGATGTTCAGGTCCTGGATCTCGCCCGCGAGGAGGTCCTGGTGAAGCGTCTCGAGCGAGACGCGGCGGCGCGGACGCTGCGCGAGCTGCTCGCGGCGGAGCCGCTCGGCGCGCATGTTCGCGAGATGCTTCGCCTGGCGCTCGTGCTCGACGACGCGGACGAACTCACCCGCGACCGGCGGCTTGTCGAAGCCGAGAACCTCGACCGGATCGCCGGGCATCGCCTCCTTCACCTTCTCGCCGCGGTAGTCGTAGAGCGCGCGCACCTTGCCGGCCGCGTCGCCCGCGACGGCCGCGTCGCCGACGCGCAGCGTTCCCCGGTGCACGAGCACGGTTGCCACGGGGCCGCGCCCGACGTCGAGGCGAGACTCGATGACGACGCCGGAGGCCTCGGCGCCCGCGTTCGCACGGAGATCGAGCTCGGCGTCCGCGACGAGGAGGATCCGCTCGAGCAGATCCTCGAGGTTGGTCCGCTGCTTCGCCGACACTTCCGAGAACTGCGTCGTGCCGCCCCACTCCTCGGGCTGGAGGCCCTCGGTGGCGAGCTCGCTGCGAACGCGGTCGGCGTTCGCGTCCGGCACGTCGATCTTGTTCACCGCGACGACGATCGGCACCTCGGCCGCGCGCGCGTGCGAGATCGACTCCTTCGTCTGCGGCATGACACCGTCGTCCGCCGCTACGACGAGCACCGCAATGTCCGTGACCTTCGCCCCGCGCGCCCGCATGGCCGTGAAGGCTTCGTGGCCGGGCGTGTCGAGGAAGGTGATCTTGCGCCCGTCGACGTCGGCCTGGTACGCGCCGATGTGCTGCGTGATCCCGCCTGCCTCGGTCTCGACGACCGACGCCTCGCGGATCGCGTCGAGGAGCGTCGTCTTGCCGTGGTCGACGTGGCCCATGATCGTCACCACCGGCGGCCGCGGGACGAGATCCTCCTCGGCGTCCTCGTACTCGGTTGGCTCGAGCTCCTCGTCGGCGGCGTGCTTGATCGTGACCTCGCGCTTCACCTCGGTCGCGATCAGCTCGACCTCCTCGTCGGAGAGCGACTGCGTCGCCGTCCGCATCTGGCCGAGCCCCATGAGGATCTTGATGAGCTCCCCCATCGGGACGCCGAGCGCCTGCGAGAGGTCCTTGACCGTGACGCCGGACTCGACGGTGACGGGGCCGGTTGGCTGCGGAGCCGGCGGCTGGCGGGGCGGCGCTGCTCCCCCGCCCGAGCGGTCACGCGGCTGGCGGCCTTCCCTGCTGCGGGCGCCACCGCCCTCGATGACGACACGGCGCTTCCGCCCCGCGGAGCCTCCGCGGGGCCGGATCGGGCGGTTCGGTCTGTTCCGTCCGTCGGCCATCAGCCGTCAAGTGTAGAGACCGTCGGCGTTTCTCAGGACTCGTCCTGCCGGGACTCGCCCTCGGGAGCCGCCTCGTCGCCAGTCTCGGCCGTCTCGGGCTCGGAGGTGACTGCTACCGCCTCGGCCGCGACGTCCTCGGCCTCCGCGATCTCGACTTCGGCCTCCGGGGGCTCGGACACCGCCTCGAGCGCGACCTCCTCGGACTCCGCGATCTCGGCCTCGGCCACGGTCGCCGACTCGGAGTGCGCTTCCACGGCCTCGGTCTCCTCGGCCGGCTCGTCGTCCGCGGCCCCGCCGTCGCCGTTGGATGCCGCGGGCTCGGCCGTCGCGAGCGCCTGATGTGCCGGGACGCCGCAGTACGGCGACCCCAGGAGCGCGGCGTTCGGGCAGCGCTTGCCGTTCGAGAGGATCGCGCCACACCGGCCCGAGTACTCCTCGTTGTCGGCGTCGCCCGCGAATGCGGCCTCGGCCTCGGCCTGCGCGAACTCCGTCTCCGACTGGATGTCGATCTTCCAGCCGCAGAGCCTCGTGGCAAGCCTGGCGTTCAGCCCCTCCTTGCCGATCGCGAGCGCGAGCTGGTCGTCGGGGACGATGACGGTCGCTTCCTTCGTCTCGTCGTCGATGTAGACCTCGCGCACGCGCGCCGGCGAGAGCGCCTTCGCGACGAAGCGGGCGGGCTCGGTGTTCCAGGGGATGATGTCGATCTTCTCGCCGCGGAGCTCGGACACGACCATGCGGACGCGTGAGCCACGCGGGCCGACACACGCGCCGACCGGGTCGACGCCCTGCATGTGCGACTCGACCGCGATCTTCGAGCGGTAGCCCGGCTCGCGGGCGACGCCCCTGATCTCCACGAGGCCGTCGGCGATCTCGGGTACCTCGAGCTCGAAGAGCGCGCGGATGAGCTCCGGGTCACGCCTCGAGAGGATCACCTGCGGGCCTTTCGTCCCTGAGCGCACCTCGGCGATGACGGCCTTGATCCGCGAGCCCTGCTCGTAGCGCTCGCCGTCGACCTGCTCCGAGCGCGGAAGCAGCGCCTCGACGCGTCCGAGATCGACGAGGACGTTGTTGCGGTCGCCCGCCTGCTGGACGATGCCGGTCACGACCTCGCCCTGCCGGTCGACGTACTCCTCGTACATGATCGCGCGCTCGGCCTCGCGGATGCGCTGCTGGATGACCTGCTTCGCGGTCTGCGCGGCGATGCGTCCGAAGTTGTCGGGAGTGACGTCCGTACGGTGGATCTGATCCGGCGGGACCTGCGACCAGTCGAGGTCGAGGTCCTCGTCGGCGACGAGGGTGTGCTGGCGCTCGCCCGTCTCCTCCTCGATCTTCTCGAGCTCGGTGATGCGCGCCTCGCGCGCATCCTCCACGAGCCGGACCTCGATGTCGCCCGGGATCTCGATCCCGTACACGCGGAACTCCCCGTCGCCGTCGAGCTTGACCTCGGCGTGCCGGGTCGATCCGGGCGTCTTCTTGTACGCGGCGAGCAGCGCGTCCTCGAGCGCGGAGATGAGGATGCCCTCCTCGATCCCCTTCTCGCGCTCGATCGTGTGGATTCCTTCGATGATCTCCTGGCTCATGTCTACCCCTCGTCGATCAAGTTGGCCCGGACGATGGACTCGTACGGGATACGCAGCTCGTCACCGGCCGCCGCGAGCGTGACGGCACCGTCGGCGGCCTCGACGACCTCGCCCTTGAAGCGGTTCTTGCCGCCGCCGAGCGCACGGTCGGTGCGCACGGAGACACGCCTGCCGATTGCGTTCTCGAAGTGGCTCGGCTTCCTGAGCGGGCGCTCGGGCCCCGGCGACGAGACGTCGATCGTGTAGTCCACGCGATAGGGGTCGAGCAGGCGCGTCACCCGTGCGCAGAGCGCGTGGTCGACACCTTCCGGATGGTCGACGTACACGCAGAAGCGGCTCGGCGACAGGAGCTCCACCGCGAGCACCTCGACCCCGGGCAGGGTCTGCTCGACCGCGGGTGCGATCTCGTCCTGCAGGGTCTTTTCACGCGTGAAGGTCGTCGTCATGGCCATGTAATGCGCCCCCTCAAAACAAATGGGCGCCTCGCGCCCATTTCGTGAAGCCGGTGAAATGTGGTGGTCGAAGGATAGCACCGGAGACGCCGGCGACCCCCGCGACGGAGCTACCTCAGTCGGGCGACGGCTCGCCTCTCCGGCGGGACGCCGGGCGATGCTCCCCGACGAGGATCGCGATCGCTATGGCGCCTCCCGTCACGCCGACGAGCACGGCGAGTGGGTTCTGCCACTCGGCCTTGCGCGTCTGCTCTCCGGGCAGCACGTTCCCGGCGGGGCCGCCGCCGCCCGCCTGCTGGGTGTCGCCCTCGTAGACGGCTACCAGCCACCCGGCGGACGCGAGCGCGATTGCGACGACGAGAAGAGCGAGAACGGTACGCATGGTCTCAGGAATCTACGGCGAGCACTCGATCGCCGTCACGGTCCGCCGTTCCCCCGCACTTCCTCCGCAGTCGGCTCCGCAATCCGCCTGGGGCATTCTCCCTCGCCGCGGTCTGCGGCGCAACGCGCGTCAGGCGCTCGCGACGAGCGCAACGCCCACGACCATGAGGATCGCTCCCCCGACCCTGAACGCACTGACGCGCTCTCGGAGCACCACGGCCGCGAGTGCGACCGCGAAGAGGATGCTCGTCTCGCGAACCGCCGCGACCGCCGCGGCAGGAGCGAGCGACAGCGCCGCGAGGACGAGCGCGTACGCACCGAACGAGCAGGCGGCAGCGACGACGGTGGCCATCCCGGCCTCGGTACGAAGCGCGGCGCGACGAGACCCCACCAGATGCGAGCCGACCGCCGCGAGCGCGACGGGTAGCAGCACGAGCTCGAGGTACGCGATCGGAGAGGCGTGCTCGATCCCCTCCTTGTCCACGAGCGTGTAGCCGGCGATCGTCGCGGCGATCGCGAGGGCGAGCAGGAGCCCGGGCGTGTCCACGGGCCGCCGCATGCCGCGGACGAGGACGACGCCGAGCCCGACCAGCAGAACACCGAGCGCGCCCCACACGCCCAGCGCCGACCCCGTGGCGGCTGCTCCGACGAGGACGAGCACGGGCGCCATCCCGCGCGACACCGGGTACACAAGGCTCAGATCCGACCTGCCGTACGCCGCCGTGAGCAGGACGAAGTACAGGAGCTCGAGCCCTGCCGAGGCCGCGATCCAGGGCACCGCGGCGGCCTCCACGTCCCATGTCACGACGGCGACCGGCGCGAAGAGGACGACCGAGAGCCCGAGCGCGACGGTCGTCGCCGCGCGAACGTCGTCGGCGCGTGCGAGGAGGACGTTCCACGCCGCGTGCAAGACCGCCGCGCCGAGCGCGAGAGCGAGCGCCGAGCCCGACACTAGGCGTCGAGGACGATCGTCACCGGGCCGTCGTTCACCAGCGAGACCTCCATGCGCGCACCGAAGACGCCGCGCGACACCCGCACGCCCTCCCGCTCGAGCGCTGCGCAGAAGGCCTCGTAGAGGGGCTCGGCGGCTTCGGGCGCCGCGGCACCGCTGAAGCTCGGGCGGTTGCCCTTGCGCGTGTCCGCGATCAGCGTGAACTGGCTCACGACGAGCGCCTCGCCGCCGACGTCGAGAAGCGACCGGTCGAAGCGCCCGTCCTCGTTCTCGAACACACGCAACCGCGCGACCTTTCCGGCGAGGCGTTCGGCTGTGGCCAGGTCATCGCCTTCCGCGACCCCGAGCAGGACCGCCAGCCCGCGCCCGGCCGCGCCGAGAACCGCGCCGTCGACGGCGACCGACGACTCGGAGACGCGCTGCAACACCGCTCGCACGACCGAATTCTCACCCGCGCTAAGGAAATTTGTGCCGCGTCCGATAAACGAGCGTAAATGACGAAAGGACTCTCATAATGGAGGCGGCACGCTTTCCCTGGCCCGCACTGGGCGTGCTCCTGGTTCGTGACGGCCTCGTCAGCACCGAAGCGCTCCAGCGTGTCCTGACCCTGCAGGGCGACGACCGCGGGCGACGCGTCTCGAGCCGTCGCCTGGGAGAGGCACTCGTCGAGAACGGACTGGTCACGAGCGCGCAAGTGGCGCGCCTCGTGGCCGAGCAGCACGAGCTCCCGTTCATCGACCTCGAGAGCCCGGACGCGATCGTTCCGGTCTCCAGCCGTGTCTCGGAGATCCTGGCGCGCCACCACACCGCGCTGCCGATCCGTACCTTCCCGGACGGATCGCTGCTCGTCGCCATCAGCGACCCGACGAAGCAGGCGTGTTTCGACGACATCCGACGGGAGGCGGGCGTCCCGGTCCGGTTCGCCGTCGGCGCGCCCGAGGCAATCGTGGCTGCGATCGACGACGCCGCGACGCGAGGGCTCTTCTTGGCGGATGCCGCAGCGGACGTCGGCGACGCCGAGGACGGACGCCCGGAAGAGGCGGACGAGCCGACCGAGCTCGGAGGGAACGCGCTGAACGCCGAGCAGCACTCGTGGCCCGTGTTCGGATCACTTCTCTTGCGCGACGAGCTTGTGAGCGAGTCGGAGCTCGAGGCCTCCCTGGCCCAGCAGCGGCTCTCGAGCACGAGGCGGCTGGGTGAGATTCTCATCTCGCGCGGCGCGCTCACGGATGACCAGGTCGCCCGCGTGCTCGCGGAGCAGCACGAGCTCCCGTTCGTCGACCTGCGGAGCCGTCCGCCGGACGTCGCGGCGGGGAAGCGCCTTCCGACCGAGCTGGCACGGCGCCACTTGGCCCTCCCGATCTCGAGCCTGCCGGACGGGTCGCTCCTCGTCGCGGTCGCCGATCCGGCGAGCGCGCTCCTGAACGAGGAGCTCCGGGCTGCCCTCGAGTCCCCGCTCCAGTTTGCAGTGGCGACGCCGGACGCGATCGACGAAGCGATCGACCTCGTCACGGGCCGTGTCCACGCGGTCCCCGACCCCGAGCCCGAGGACACGGTGACTCCTGAGGGGTCGGCAACGCAGCACGGTGGCGTTTCCCTCTGGCACAGCGTCCCGCCGCTCCTGCTGGTCGAGGACGGCAACGACGACCACGGCGAGCTCGAAGCGGAGGCGGATGAAGCGGAACAGCCCGCAGCCGAGATCGTCCGCGATCTCGACGCGGACGTGGAGCCGATGCTCGACGTCGTCGAGGCCGAGGCAGTGGGCACGACGGAGGAAGAGGCGACGGAAGTCGTCGTGGACGCCGAGGCAGACGTGGTGCTCGAAGCGGACATGGAAGTCGAGGTCGACGCCGAGTCGGATGTCGAAGCCGAAGCCGACGACTGGTTCGGCGAGCTCGAAACGGAGCCGGAAGGAAAGCCCATCGTCGATTTGGTAGACGATTTCGAGGCGGAGCCGGAGCCGGTGCACGACGTCGTCGAGGGCGAGGAAGTAGCGGCAGCGGACGTCACGTTCCGCAGCGAGATCGCCAGCGATCTCGAAACGCTCCCGCACGCGCATGCAGAGGCCGAGGTCGAGCGGGTCGCCGATCTCGAGACGGCCTTAGACCGGGCGCTCGACGCCATGGAGCCCGAGGCCGTCGTCGAGCTCGACTCCGAGCCGGACGCGGAGGTCGCGGTCGAGGACGTGACAGAGGCCGAGGTCGAAGCAGAGATTGCACTGGAGAACGAGATCGAGTACGAGGTCGAGGCGGGAGTCGACGTCGAGGCGGAGGCCGAAGTCGACACGTGGCCGGAAGCGGAAGTGGCGTTCGAGGACATGACGGAGGCCGACGCGGAGGCGGAGCCCGAGATCGAGCCCGAGGTCGACGCGACGCCCGAGGTGATCGAAGAGGTCGAGCTCGAGGCCGAACCTGCATTTGCTCTCTTCGATCCACTCGAGAGCGTCGTAGCGCTTGACGCCAGCACCGAGGGAGCCGAGCTCGAGGCCGAGTCGGAGGCGGAGCCCGTCGTTAACCGAGACGACGAGGAGTCCGAGCTCGACGAGTCCGTCGAGCCCGCAGCCGAGCCCGTCCGCGCCACCGAGCCCTCACTCGTCGAGGTACTCCAGAACGCCCTCGCGCTTCGCGCCTCCGCCGTGCACTTCACGCCGGCCCTGAACGGCATCGTCGTCCGGGCGCGCGTCAGCGGGACCCTGGACGACATCGAGATCGTCGCGCGCGACGCAGAGAAGGATCTCGCCGAGCTCGTCTCCCGAGGGCGGGTCTCCGTCCAGGCAGGAGAGCACTCGGTCGAGCTCCGGGCGGTCGCGCTCCCGACCGTGCTCGGCCAGCGGGTGACGTTCCACGTGGTCGGGAACGGTAGAGCCGACGGGCATCTCGAAGCGCGCCTCCAGGAAACGGCGGCCGCGGCGATCGCGGATGCTCTCGAACGACCCGGACTGCTCGTCGTCGGCGGTCCGCGCCGCAGCGGGCGCACGACCACGCTTTACACCGCTCTCGACGATCTCGCCTTCACTGGAGCCGTTTTGACCATCGAGGATCCCGTCGAGCGCAAGGTCCCCGGAGTCGACCAGACGGAGGTCGACCCGAGGGCAGGGCTGACCTACGGGACCGGCCTCCACGCGATTCTCCAGTCCGATCCCGACGTCGTCGCAGTCGGGGAGCTACTCGACCCCGACGCGTCACGGCTCGCCGTTCGCGCGGCGCTCGACGGCCACCGAGTCCTGTCGACGGTCGAGGCTGAGGGCGTTGCAGGTTCGGTCCGGCGCTTGCTCGACCTCGGAGTCCAGCCCCATGCGCTCGCTCAGGCGCTGGGCGGTGTCGTCTCGCAGCGCCTCCTCCGCCGGTTCTGCCTCGACTGCCGCGAGCCGTATTACGCCTCCGCGGAGGAGCTCGTCGCGCTGGGCCTCGGAGTCGAGGAGGGCGGCCGGCGGTTGCTCGGCCGCGGCCGGGGTTGCGCCAGCTGTGGCGGGACCGGGCATCGCGGGGTGGTCGCGGTCTTCGAGGTTCTGCCGCTCGACGAGGACGTGCGAGCGGCCATCGCGGCCGGCGGGTCGGCGGCGGAGATCGAGAGGGCCGCTGTCGAGGCGGGGATGCAGACGCTCCGCGAGGGCGCAGTCCAGCTCTGCCTCGAGGGCGCGACGACCGCGGTTGAGGCAGTCCGCGTTCCGACGCACGCGGACCGGTGAGACCTAGCTCGGCGCAGGCCCTGCGCCGAGATCGTGCTCCAATCCACGCTTCGGTGGGCTCACGCCGCTAACCCCGGAGGCCGGCTGCCGGAACGGCCGGTTCCCTCGAAGTCACAGACCGAGCCAAGCGGGCCGTAGTCGCGCCAGCGGCTCACACGCGCGTTGAGCACGAACCAGCCGTCGCCGTCGTGGACGAGGCCGTGCTTCGTCGTCCGGAGCGGCGCGTCGGGCACGCGCGGGCGAGGCAAGCCTCGCCCCTACAGCGATTCCGCGCCGGAGGCCGGGCGCGGGCGAAGCGAGCGCGCGAGCTTGAAGTGAGGCTTGGCCTCGTCGCCGCGTCCCTGCTTCGCGAGCGCGCGCCCCAGCGCGCGGTGCGCGAACTCGTCGTCGGGCGAGAGATCGACGAGCGCCTGGAACTCCACGGCCGCCTCCTCCCAGCGCCCGAGCCGGAAGTACGCGATCCCGAGCGCCTCGCGGATCGAGCGCGACGCCGGCTCACGTCGCTTCGCCTGCTCGAGCGAGACCGTCGCCTGCGCCGGCCGACCGCCTCGCAGGTGCGCGCGCCCGCGCTGGAAGAGCTCGTACGTGTCCGTCACGGTTGCCAACCTTTCCGGAGCGAGCGCAGCGACACGAAGCCGCGGAAGCGTGCCCACAGCGAGAGCTCGTCGCGCGCACGTCGGAGCAACGCCCGGAGCTCGCGGCGCGCGTTCTCCGCACCCTGCCGCACGTCGCCGGGCCGCCCGAACCGGGCACGCGCAGCCGCGTCCGCATACATCCGTGCGTCGACGCCGAGCTCCTCGTAGACCGCACGCCGTACGTCGTCGAGCGTCGCGCTCGGCGGAAGTGCGATGCCCTGGTCGCGCAGATACTCCTCGAGCTCGCGCCGGCTCGCCGTCGCGGCCCGGCGTGGATCTCTCGTGAGATACCGCACCCGGCGCAAGAGCGTCTTCCCGAGCCCGACGGCGAACATCCACAGCGCGCCGAGGCCCAGCGCGACGGCGAAGAACGAGCGACCGCGGCTCTCGGCGCCCGTCGCGCCGCGCAGGATGTCGGCGCTGTCGGGAACCGGCCTCTCGAGCAGCGCCGTGCTGCTCAAGTCCCCCCGACCCAGGGCCTCGACCACGGCCGCGGAGTTCGAGGCCACCGAATAGCTGCCGCCGAACGTCCCGCGCCCCGGCGTCGGGTCGAACGGCACCCAGCCGTAGCCTCGGAACCAGGCCTCGACCCACGCATGGGCGTCGTGGTCGGTGACGGTCCACGCGTCTCCGTCGTACGTCCCACTCGTGAATCCGACCGCGACGCGCGCCGGGATCCCGAGCATCCGCAGCATCACGGCCATCGCGCCGGCGTAGTGCTGGCAGTAGCCCGCCTTGGTCTGGGTGACGAAGTTGACGAGCGGCGCACCACGCAGCTTCGGCGGCCGCTCGACGTACCGGAAGCCGCCCTTCTGCCTGAACCAGGCTTCGAGCGCGAGAACGGCCTCGTACGGGCTCCCCGGCGTGCCGACGACCCGTCGCGCGACGTTGTACACCCGCCGATAGGGGAAGAAGTACTCGTACGAGGGGTCGTTGAAGAGCGAGCGCACGACGGCCTCGCGGCCGGACCGACCGAACGCCGGGAACTCCCGGCCACCGATGTCGAGATACGCCAGCGCGTGGAGCGGATAGCGCGGCTTCGAGCGCGCGAGCGCCCTGGGCGCGGGATCCGGCGCGTAGCTCCAGACTCGGTACCGCTGTCCGTCCCCGAGCGCGTTGAGCACGCTGAGGCCGCCGCTGGCGCGCCTGAAGACCGCGCCCAGCCTACGCGAGTCGATCGCGACCGGCGTACCCGCGGCGGCGAGGTGCTCGTCGACGAGCGCCTGCACCTCGATCTCCTGCTGGAGCCAGTTGTCCGGATTCCTCGCGCGCGTCGGGCTCAGCGCATCGGGCGGCATCCGCACGACGTCGTCGTCGAGCCGCGAGATCACGGACGGATCCTCGAACCAGTGGTCGTCGGTGAAGAGATCGAGTGTCGAGGTTCGCCAGTACGTCGCGCTCTCGGGCCCTCGCACGCTGAGGACGGTGGTCTTCGTGGGCGGGAAGCTGATGCCCTCGTAGTTCGAGTCCCACGCGAACCTGACACCCGTCGCACGCGCCGACACGCCGTAGAGGTCCCAGCTCTCCCAGTCGAGAGCGGCCTCGCGGGCGATGGTGGTCGCGGCCGAGGCCCACGCGGCACCGAGAACGACGAGCGCGGTCGCCGCGACGCCTGCGACCAACGCCCTGCCCGTGCGGACGCGCAGGACCAGCGGGATCGAGAGAGCGGCCGCCAGCGCCAGCGCCCCGATTGCGACCGAGCCCCCGTCGACGAGCGTCGCCGGCCAGCCCACGCCCACGACGGTCACTGCGGCCGCGGCGACGGGTCGCGACATCGTCGTAAGCAGCGAGACGGCGAGGACGAACGCGAAGATCGCCGCCAGCATGAGCCCGTGCATCCCCGGGTTCACCCCGGGCTGGAAGGGCAGCACGACGCGGTAGAAGTCGGCGATCCCGGTGCCGACCTCCTCGCCGAGCGGGACGAGCACGCGCTCGTCGCGAAACGGCAGCAGCTCCCAGCTCTTCGCCGCGAAAGCGACCCAGGCCGTGCCGACGGCCGCGGCCGCGACGGCGAGCCAGCGCAGCCACCCGTGGGGAATGAGCGCAGGAGTGAGGGCGAGCGCGATGACCGCGAGCGCCTCGCCGACGCGCGCAGGCTCCTCGATCCGCAGCCACGAAAGCGCGATCGCGAAGGTCGGCAGCAGGCTCGCCGCGAGTGTCCTACGCATACGCGCCCACTTCTTCCGGCGTGAAGGAGCCCAGGGCTGCCGCGAGATCTTCCCCGTTCCGAACCGCCGTGACCGGAATCCCTGCTCCGGAGAGCCTGAGCGGGCCTGTCGCGGTCCGGGTCGGGCGGCCCACATAGCTCGCCGCATCCACCCAGACGACGGAGACGAGCCGTCGTCCTGCGAGAGCGAGGACGGCTTCGACGGCGGCCGCGTCCAGGTTCGCGGTCACGACCACGAGCTCGCCGGCGCTCGCCGCAGGCGTTTGCGCGCCCCGGAGCCAGCGCCCGACCCCATGCGTCGCGTCGGCCTCCGCCCCGGCGAGCACGCCGAGCGCGGCCGTGAAGTCGCCCTCGAGAGAGCGGACGGGCTGGGCGGCCGCGTCGGCGCCCGTCGTCACGAGCACTGCGCGCCGTCCGCGAGTGACGTAGGCACGGAGAACGGACCCGGCGGCCCGCACGGCGGCGTCGAAGCTCGCGTCCGGCGGCTCGCCGGCGACCCCGGCGGGATCGCAGTCGAGAACGACCGCAACGGCGTCGTGCGGCGTGTCCTCGAGCTCCTTGACCATCAGCTGGCCCCGCCGCGCCGTCGTCGGCCAGTGGACGCGCCGCAACGACTCGCCTTGCGCGTACTCGCGCACCGAGTGGAAGTCGAAGCCCGCGGGCCTCCGCAGCAGCAGGCGGCGTCCGTTCCCGCCGAAGCGGCCGGCGTCGCAGAAGAGCGTCCGGAGCTCGACGAGGCGCGGGTAGACGACGAGCGCCTCGCCGGTTACGTCCACCGGGAGTGTGACGGGCTCGAGCCCGAGGAAGTCTCCGAGCACGAGCCTCGTCTCCGAGATCGCGTACCGCCCGCGCGGCAGGCGCCCGAGGTCGAGCGTCGACGAGCAGTGACGTCCGCGACCCTTCAAGCAAACCTCGAACGGGCCGCGCCGCCCGAAGACGCCATGCACGACGACAGATGCCGCCGGCACGCGCGAGGCGCGCCGGATGCCGATGCGCATCTTGACCCGCTCTCCCTCCGTCGCCTCCTTCCGGCCGGGCGTAAACGCGACCGACACCGGGCCGCGAACGAAGCCGGCCCATACGCGAGACGTGCCCGCGGCCAGGAGCAAGCCGACACCGGCGACTCCGAGCGGGCGCGATCCGAACGCCAGAGCTGCGGCGGTCACGCCGAGCCCGAGCAGGAACGCGCCGCCGAGCCTCATGCCGGAGCCGGCGTCCGCTCGAGGGCCTCTCGTACCACCTCGGCGCCCGCGACGCCCGCCGCTCTCGCCTCCGGCGCGACGATCAGCCGGTGCTCGAGCACGGGCACTGCGACCGCCTGCACATCCTCAGGGAGCACGTA
This sequence comes from uncultured Actinomycetes bacterium, assembly GCA_963716605.1. Taxonomy (GTDB): domain Bacteria; phylum Actinomycetota; class Thermoleophilia; order Gaiellales; family Gaiellaceae; genus GMQP-bins7. The sequence continues at coordinate 295,063 of CAVQTO010000003.1, forward strand.
ATCGCGCCCGTGCGCGACGGAGCGCGCCTTTGCCATGCGGAGCAGCGCGATTCCGGCCCGCGGGCTCGCCCCGAGCGCGAGCCGCGGGCTCTCGCGCGTGTGGTGGAGCAGCGTGACGACGTACCTTCCGACGCTGTCCTCGACATACACGCTGCGCGCTGCATCGATCGCGGCGAGGACGTCGTCGCGGTCGGCGACGGCTTCGAGGTGATCGAGCGGAGGATCGGTCGTCTGTTCCGCGAGCATCCGCGCCTCCTCGGCGAGCGGCGGGTAGCCGAGCGAGAGCCGCGCCGTGAAGCGGTCGAGCTGCGCTTCTGGGAGCGGGTACGTACCTTCGTATTCAATGGGGTTCTGGGTCGCGACGACCAAGAACGGCAGCTCGAGCGGGTACGTGAGCCCGTCGATCGTCACCTGGGACTCCTGCATCGCCTCGAGCAGCGCGGACTGCGTCTTCGGCGACGCGCGGTTGATCTCGTCCACGAGAAGGACGTGGGTGAACACCGGCCCCGGCCGGAACTCGAACTCGTTCGTCTTCTGGCTGAAGACGTTCACGCCGGTCACGTCCGACGGCAGCAGGTCCGGCGTGAACTGGAGGCGCGAGAACGAGAGGTGGAGCGAGCGCGCGAGCGACTTCGCCAGCACGGTCTTCCCCACTCCCGGGAAGTCCTCGATGATCAGGTGCCCCTCCGCGAGCAGGCCTAAGACGCAGAGCTCGAGCGTCTCACGCGGCGCGCGGACGGCAAGCTCGAGGTTCCGTACCACGCGCTCGACCACGCGTGCGGCCTCGGCCGGAGACGTCGCCTCGCGAGCCGGAATGGACTCCGTCATCTGTTCGAGAGTAGCCGCTCCACCTCGTCCAAAACCGCCGCCGCGATCTCCCGCTTGGGCGCCTTCGGGACCCTTCGCTCGCCGTCCTCGGACACGACGACGACCTCGTTCTCCTCGGTGTCGAAACCGATGTCCCCGCGGCTCACATCGTTGTAGACGATGAGATCGGCACTTTTGGCGATGCGCTTCGCTCTCGCGCGCTCGAGACCCTCCTCGGCACCGTCCGCCGCGAAGCCGACGAGAACCTGTCCCGGCTGCCGCTTGGCGCCGAGCCCGGCGAGGACGTCGGCCGTCGGCTCCAGCTCGACCGTCCAGCGCTCGTCGTCCTTCGGCCGCTTGCCGGGGAGAGCAGCGGCCGGCGCGTAGTCCGCGACGGCCGCGGCCATGAGGATCACGTCCGCATCCGCGCGCGCCAGGGCCTCGCGCTCGAGGTCGGCGGCAGTCGGGGTCTCCACGACCGTCACTCCGGCAGGCGGTGTGACGGAGAGGTTCGCCGCCAGGAGCGTCACGTCCGCCCCGCGCGCGACCGCCTCTTCGGCGAGCGCGACGCCCATCTTCCCCGAGGAGCGGTTTCCCACGAAGCGGACCGCGTCGAGCGGCTCGCGCGTTCCGCCGGCGGAGATGACGACCCTGCGGCCTGCAAACGCCCCGGGCGCTGCGGCCTCGCCCAGCAACTCCGTGATGCGCGCGGCGATCGCGTCCGGCTCGACCATGCGCCCCGCGCCGACCTCGCCTTCGGCGAGCTCACCCTCGGCCGGGCCCAGGATCTCGACGCCTCGCTCGCGCAGGCGCGCTGCGTTCGCCTGGGTCGCCGGGTGCTCCCACATGCGGACGTTCATCGCCGGCGCGACGAGCACCGGCCCGTCGTGGGCGAGCGCCGCCTCGGTGAGGACGTCGTCGGCGAGCCCGTGCGCGAGCCGCGCGAGCGTGTTCGCCGTCAGCGGCGCGATGACCAGGAGATCGGCGCGCTCGAGGTGCGGGTACGGGCCTTGCGGGGACTTCCGCGCGAGTGCGTAGAAGGTCTCCGCCGTCACGAACCGCTCCGCGCCGGAGGTGACGACGGGCATGACGTCGTGCCCCGCCCGCACGAGCAGGCGAACGAGCGTGCACGCCTTGTAGGCCGCGATCCCCCCGGTGACTCCGAGCAGGATGCGAGCCATGCCCTCTCCCGGTTAGCTAGGCGTCTGGAACGTGATCTTGCCGCCCGCGATCTCTTCCATCGCCATCGTGAGGTAGTTCTTCGAGCGGGACTCGATCAGGGGCGGCGGAGCTTCGTCGAAGCCGATGCCCTCGCCGAGCTGGTGGTGGTAGTTGTTGATCTGACGGGCGCGCTTCGCGGCGACGATCACGAGCGCGTAGCGCGAACCGTCGGTCTTGTCGAGCAGCGAGTCGATACGTGGATGGATCATGGGCGGCTCATAGTACCTGTGCCAGCTTGTGCGCAAGACCGCAATCCACGAGGGTGGATCGCGGTCGCGCGGACACCCCTAAAGGCGGCTGCTTCGCAGCCGCGGCGCCGAGCGTTCGCTCAGCGCCCTACTGCACAAGACCGCAATCCACATGCGTGGATCGCGGTCGCGCGAACGCCCCTAAAGGCGGCTGCTTCGCAGCCGCGGCGCTGAGCGTTCGCTCAGCGCCAGCTCGCATTCCACGATCGCCGCCAGCGCCGCAGCCGCGCGCTCGAGCTCGTCGTTTCGCACCATGTAGCGGAAGCGATGCGCTTGCTCGAGCTGCCTCCGCGCGAGCACGATCCGGTCTTCGATCTCGCCGGTGCTCTCCGTCGCCCGACCTCGCAGCCGGCGCTCGAGCTCGGGGACGTCGGCCGCGATGAAGATCGTGACACTCCCCGGGACCTCGGACTGAACCCTCAGGGCGCCGTCGAGCTCGAGCTCGAGGATGCAGACCCTCCCCTCCTCCGAGATCCGCTCGATCTCCGGCCGGAGCGTCCCGTAGCGGTGCCCGGAGACGTACGCCACCCACTCGAGGAACTCGCCGGCGCTCTCCCGCTCGCTGAACTCGTCTTCGGTCAGGAACCAGTACTCACGCCCGTCCACCTCGCCGGGCCGCTGCGGTCGGGTAGTCGCCGAGACGGCGACCTCGATTCCCGGCACGCGGTCGATCAGCCGCTTGATCAGCGTGCCCTTGCCGGCGCCTGAGGGCCCGGTGACAACGAAGACGGGCCGCGTCGACACAGTCGAACCCTACTAAGGAGGCTTTGGCGGAACATGCCTCGTCGTCGGGGTGGCTGCTCCCCCGACGGCACGGCGCCTGACGACGCTGCGGCACTGCGGCCGCGAGACGGACGCCTTCCGGTTCTCGGTGACCGGGATCCGCCTGTGCGGACCCGGTCTGCGCACGAAATCTACGACCGGTGGTTGAACAGCTCGACGAGCTCGGTTCGCTGGCGTTCGGAGAGGCCACCGACGGTCTTCGACTGGCTGATGCGGCACTGGTTCAAGAGCCGCGCGGCCTTCACGCGCCCGAACTTCGGCACCGCCATCAGCATGTCGAACACCTTCGCGGTCGAGACGAACTCGGGCGGATCGAGGAGGATCGACTCGATCTGGACCCGCCCGGCTTTCAGGTCTCTCTTGAGCTTCGCGCGGCGGACTCGGACGTCGTTCGCTCGCTGAAGGGCTTCCATCCGCTGGTCGAGGGAGCGGGCCGGTGCCTGGGCGTGCGTCTTCGACGTGACCATGAGCCGCACGAGTCTACCAAGATGAGGATTGTGGTCAAGCGGTAATGTTTTGGCCGATTTGCAGGGGTTTTGGCGTTGTCTACTCAGCCGACTAGATCGGGGAGGTCCGCGTTTCGTGCGCTCCTTCGAAAATCTCGGCCGCCGACGCGTACCCGCGGGCGGCGGCGTCGGCGTGAAGCTCCGCCCGCACGCGTCCGGGCGCCGCGGGGTCGGAGAAGAGGACCGTTCCGAGCGCGAGAGCCGTCGCGCCGGCTGCCAGAAAGTCGACTGCGTCACGCCCCGAGCCGATCCCGCCCATGCCGACGATCGGCAGCTCGACGGCGCTCCGGCAGGCGTGGACGCACGCGAGCGCGATCGGCCGGAGAGCGGGGCCGGAGGCGCCTCCCGCCCCCCGCGCGAGGCGCGGACGGAGCGTTGCCGGGTCGAGCGCGAGCCCTTTCAGAGTGTTGACCAGCGAGAGCCCGTCCGCCCCTGCCGCCCCGACGGCTTTGGCCACCTCGGCGATGTCCGAGAGCTGCGGCGAGAGCTTCGCGTACAGCGGCTTGCGGGTGACGGCTCGCGCGGCTGCGGTCAGCTCGGCGGCAGTCTCGGGCGCCTCGTCGACGTTCGGGCACGAAAGGTTGAGCTCGAGCACATCGACGTCGTCCAGCATGTCGAGGCGTCCGCAGACCAGCGCGTAGTCGGCGGCCGAGAAGCCGCCGACCGAGACCCACAAAGGCACCCCGAGCTCGCGGAGCCGCGGATAGCTGTCGGCGATCCAGGCGTCGATGCCGGGGTTCTGGAGGCCGATCGAGTTCAGCATCCACTCGTCCGTCTCCGCGATCCGCGTCGGCGGGTTCCCTTCGCGCGGGAGTGGCGTGACCGTCTTCGTCACGAACGCGTCGAGGCTCTGCGCGACGCCGGGGGCCGTCAGCGCGTCCAGGCACCCGCTGGCGTTGAGGATCGGGACGCCGGCGCTCACGCCGTCGCCGCCTGTGGACGAACCGTCACGCTCTTGGCGCACTTCTCACGCCCGCGGCGGACATGTCGAGGGTCTGACCCCATATGTTTCATAATCAAAGTTGTGCAAGCTATCTAAGTACCGGGCCGTCTATGCAAATTCGAACGTATCTCCCCGAAACTTCCACAACGCAGCCGTAGCATGCGCCGTAGCCGCAAGCCATCGGAGCCTCCCACGCGAGCTGCGCGTCCGGGACGCGCGCGCGAACGGCCTCGAGCATCGGCTCGGGGCCGCATGCGAGCACGTCTCCTGGATCGGTCGGGAGCAAGTCGGTGACGAGCGTCGGCTCGACCGCAACCTCGGCGCCCGGGACGAGGATCGCGGCCTCCGCGTGGTGCTCGCTGCGGAATCCGAGCAGCGCCGGGGCGTCCACGAGCGCCTGCCGGAGGTACGGCATCGGCGCGATCCCGATGCCGCCGGCGACGAGGAGCGGCCGGGCGACCTCTAGGTCGAAGCCGTTCCCGAGCGGCCCGAGCACGTGGATCGCGTCTCCCGGACGAAGATCGCAGAGCGCACGCGTCCCCGGCCCGATCGCCTCCATGAGGAACCCGAGCTCCCCGGCCGGCGCCTGGCAGAGGCTCATCGGGCGCGGAAGCAGCCTCCCCGGCGCCTCGAGCATGAAGAACTGGCCGGGGATTCCGGGCTCGAGCCCTCCCCGGTCGAGGCGAAGCAGCGTGTACGGCCCCACGTGCTCGGTTCCGAGGACGCGCAGCCGCTCACGGCGCGCCTCTCGCCCACCGAGCACGAAAGCGGCGCGAGCCGTCTCGGTCGCCGTCACGCCTCGATCCCGATCCGCTCCTGGAGCGAGAGCGCCGACTCGGCGCGCGCGTTCGCGATCGCGTGCACTGCCGCGGCCGCTCCCGAGATCGTCGTCACGCACGGCACGCGGGCGACCAGCGCGGCCTCGCGGATGAGGTAGCCGTCTGCCCGCGCGCCGCTTCCCTGCGGCGTGTTGATGACGAGGTCGCAGCGCCCGCGCCGAACGAGGTCGACGACCGTCGCCTCGTCGTCGACTGCGTCCGCGACCTTCGCGACGTCCCCGATCTCGAGGCCCGCCGCGCGCAACGTCCGCGCGGTCCCCTCGGTCGCGACGAGCTCGAACCCGAGCCCCGCGAGCGCCGCCGCCACAGCGACCGCGGCCGGCTTGTCCTCGTCGCGCACGGAGAGGAACGCGGTCCCTGAGGTGGGCAGCGGCCGCCCCGCGGCGCGCTCGGCCTTCGCGAGCGCCGTCGGGAGGTCGGCCGCGCTGGCCATCACCTCGCCCGTCGATCGCATCTCGGGGCCGAGCACGGGATCCGCGCCCGGGAAGCGCGCGAACGGCAGCACCGCGGCCTTCACGCTCACCTGCGCGGGGCGCGGCGTCGGAAGGTCGAGCTCGCGCAGCTTCTCCCCCGCCGCGAGGCGACAGGCGGCCGCGACGAGATTCACGCCGATCGCCTTGCTCGCGAAGGGGACGGTGCGCGACGCGCGCGGATTCGCCTCGAGGACGTAGGCGATGCCCTCGGCGATCGCGAGCTGGACGTTGAGCAGGCCGACGACGCCCAGCGCCGGCCCGAGCCGTTTCACGACGTGCTCGACCTCGAGCGCAGCGGCCAGCGTGAGCGAGGGCGCGGGGAGCACGCAAGCCGAGTCGCCGGAGTGGATTCCCGCCTCCTCGACGTGCTGCATGACGGCCGCGATGTACACCTCCTCGCCGTCGCAGAGCACGTCGACGTCGAGCTCGATCGCGTTCTCCACGAAGCGGTCCAGCAGGACCGAGCCACGCACCGCTGCCATCGCCGATACGAGCTGCTCGTCGTCGTAGCAGACCCGCATCGCGCGCCCTCCGAGCACGTACGAGGGCCGCACGAGCACGGGATATCCGATCGCCTCCGCCGCGGCGAGGGCCTCGCCCGCGTCCGACGCGATCGCCCACGGCGGGCAGTGCACGCCGAGCTCCTCGACGAGCGAGCCGAACCGCTCGCGGTCCTCCGCGAGGTCGATTGCGGCATGCGGCGTGCCGAGGATCCGGTAGCCGGCCTCCTCGATGTGGCGCGCGAGCCGGAGCGGCGTCTGCCCGCCGAACTGCGTGACGACGCCGACCGGTTGCTCGCGATCGCACACCGCGAGGACTTCCTCGGGCGAGAGCGGCTCGAAGTACAGGCGATCGGACGTGTCGTAGTCCGTCGAGACCGTCTCCGGGTTGCAGTTGACCATGATCGCCTCGTATCCGAGCTCGCGGAAGGTCTGCGCGGCGTGGACGCAGCAGTAGTCGAACTCGATCCCCTGCCCGATGCGGTTCGGGCCCGAGCCGATGATCACGACGCGAGGCTTGTCCGCCTCGGGCAGCGCCTCGTCTTCCTCACCCCACGTGGAGTAGAAGTAGTTCGAGCCCGCCTCGACCTCGCCCGCGCACGAGTCGACGCGCCGGAACGACGGCAGCACGCCCTCGTCGTGACGTCGCTGCCGCACCTCGACCCCGGTGAGCCCCCACGCGGCGCCGATCGAGTCGTCTCCCCAGCCCGCGCGCTTCGCGCGCAGCAGGTCGTTTGCCGCCAGCTCGCGCTTCGCGGCGGCGATCTGCTCGCGGAACCACGGATGGAGGTCGTCGGGGAGATGCTCGTCGTCGAGGCCCGCCCACGGGCTCGGCGCCCCTTCGTCGAGCTCCCGGGAGCCGAACGCCTTCAGGAATGCCTCCGAGAACGTCCTGCCGATGCCCATCGCCTCGCCGACCGACTTCATCTGCGTCCCGAGCCGCTGGTCGGCGCCCGGGAACTTCTCGAAAGCGAAGCGCGGGAACTTGACGACGACGTAGTCGAGCGTCGGCTCGAAGCTCGCGGGCGTCGTCTTGGTGAGGTCGTTCGGGATCTCGTCCAGCGTGTAGCCGACCGCGAGCTTCGCCGCGACCTTCGCGATCGGGTAGCCGGTCGCCTTCGACGCGAGCGCGGACGAGCGCGACACGCGCGGGTTCATCTCGATGACGCGGAGCTCGCCCGTCTCGCGACTCCGCGCGAACTGGATGTTCGAGCCGCCGGTCTCGACTCCGACTGCCCGGATCACGGCCGCCGCCGCGTCACGGAGCTCCTGGTACGCCTCGTCGGAAAGCGTCATCTGCGGCGCGACCGTCACCGAGTCGCCCGTGTGGACGCCCATCGGGTCGAGGTTCTCGATCGAGCAGACGACGACGACGTTGTCCGCGCGATCGCGGATCACCTCGAGCTCGAACTCGTCCCAGCCCCGCACCGACTCCTCCACGAGCACCTGCCCGATCGGAGACTCCGCCAAGCCACGTTCCACCTGGCGGTGCAACGCGGCTAGGTCCTCCGCGAAGCCTCCACCGTGGCCGCCGAGGGTGAATGCCGGGCGTACGACGGCCGGCACCTGCAGCGCGTCGACCTCGTCGGCGGAGGTCACGATCAGGGACGACGGGACGCGGAGGCCGCACGACTCGACCGCGTGCTTGAACTCCTCGCGGTCCTCCGCGCGCCGGATCACCTCGACCGGCGCGCCGATCAGCTCCACGCCGAGGTCCTCGAGCACACCCGCCTCCGAGAGCGCGATCGCGAGGTTCAGCGCCGTCTGCCCGCCGAGCGTCGGCAGGAGCGCGTCCGGGCGTTCGCGCTCGAGCACCGAGGCGACGCTTTCGAGATCGAGAGGCTCGATGTACGTCCGGTCCGCGAAACCCGGGTCGGTCATGATCGTCGCCGGGTTCGAGTTGACGACGATCGTCCGGTATCCGTCCTCGCGCAGCACCTTCAGCGCCTGGCAGCCTGCGTAGTCGAACTCGCACGCCTGCCCGATGACGATCGGGCCGGAGCCGATGACGCAGATGCTGTGGAGGTCGCGTCTCGCGGGCATCAGGAGCGCAGGCCCTCGACCCAGGTCTCGAGGATCGGCCACGCGTCGTGCGGGCCCGGGCCGGCCTCGGGGTGGAACTGGACGGAGCGCGCGCGGAGCTCGGGGAAGTCGAAGCCCTCGACCGTGCCGTCGTACAGCGAGACGTGCGTGGCCTCGGTCGCGTCCGAGGGCTCGACCGCGAAGCCGTGGTTCTGGCTCGTGACGAGCACGCGGCCGGTACGGCGGTCGAGGACCGGATGGTTCGCGCCGCGGTGGCCGAACGGGAGCTTGAACGTGTCGTGGCCGGTCGCGAGGCCGAGGAGCTGGTGGCCGAGGCAGATTCCGAGGATCGGCGTGCGTCCGAGCAGGCCGCGCACGGCCTCCACCTCGGCCTCGAGCGGCTCCGGGTCGCCAGGGCCGTTCGAGAGCACGACGCCGTCGAAGCCCGCGAGCTCGTCGGGCTCGGCCGAGTGCGGGAAGACGGTCACGTCGGCGCCCGCCGCGGCAAGCCGGCGGGCGATCGAGCGCTTCGTCCCGTAGTCGACGAGAGCGACGCGAGGCCCACCGGAGGTGCCCGGCGAGTGGCGGAGCGCGTACGGCTCCTGCGTCGAGACGGCCGCCACGAGCGCCTGGCCCTCCATCGCGGGCTGCGCGCGGACCTGCTCGAGCGCTTCGTCGACGGGGAGCGCGGCCTCGTCCGCCACGGCTACGGCGCGCATTGCGCCCGCGTCGCGCAGGCGCAGGACGAGCGCCCGCGTGTCGAGCTCCTCGAGCGCGACGAGGTCGTGCGCGCGCAGCCAGTCGGCCCACTCGTCGCCTCCGAGCCGGCGCATGAGCACGGCCTTCGCGTGCGGGCGGTCGGACTCGCCGCGCTCGTCCGCGACGCCGTAGTTCCCGACCATCGGCGCCGTGAAGCAGACGAGCTGCTCCGCGTAGCTCGGGTCGGTGACTGTCTCCTGGTAGCCGCTCATCGCGGTCGTGAAGACCGCCTCGCCGAAGGCTGCGCCTCGCGCTGCGACCGAGCGCCCGCGATAGACCGTCCCGTCCTCGAGCAGGAGGTAGCCCGCGCTCACGCCTGGAACACCTCCCGCCCGTCGGCGATCGTGCGCAGCACGCGGCCGCGGAGCGTCTTGCCGAGGAGCCACGAGTTCGCCGACAGCGAGCGGAACCCGTCCTCGGTGACCTCCCATTCCGCGTCGAGGTCGAGGACGACGAGGTTCGCGCGCTCGCCGACCTCGATCCGCGGCTCGGGCAGGCCGAAGACGCGCGCCGGGCCGGCCGACATGCGCTCGAGGAGCGTCTCGAGGGTCAGCTCGCCGGGGACCACGAGGTGTGTGTGGAGCGCGGAGAACGCGGTCTCGAGCCCGGTGACGCCGAACGGCGCCTCCTCGAAGGGGACGTCCTTCTCGTGCCGCGCGTGCGGCGCGTGGTCGGTGGCGACGACGCTCAGCGTCCCGTCGCGTAGCGCGTCGATCAGCGCGCGGCGGTCGTAGTCGGCGCGCAGCGGCGGGTTCATCTTCACGTTCGGGTCGAGCGAGCGGACCGCCTCGTCGGTGAGGACGAGATGGTGCGGAGTGACCTCGCCGGTGGCGTCGACGCCTGCCGCCCGCGCGCGTCGCAGCGCGTCGACCGACTCGCGCGCGGAGATGTGCATCACGTGCAACTGGCGGTCCTCTGCGCCGGCGAGCGCGAGGTCGCGCTCGACCATGACGCTCTCGGCCTGCGACGGATAGGGCCCGAGCCCGAGCTCGGCCGAGACCGCACCCTCGTGCGCGTGCCCGCCGCGAGAGAGCGACGGCTCCTCGCAGTGGAGGGCGAGCGGCCGCCCGGCGAGGGCGCTGTACTGGAGCGCTCGCCGGAGCAGGCCGGCGGAGACGACCGGCAGCCCGTCGTCCGTGAAGGCGGCCGCTCCCGCGGCCGCGAGCTCTGCCAGCTCGGCGAGCTCCTCCCCACGCTGTCCCTTGCTGATCGCGGCCATGAAGCCGGTCGGGACGACCGCCTCGGAGCGCGCCCGCTCGACGAGCGCTCCGAGCACCGCCGCCGAGTCCACGACCGGGTCGGTGTTCGGCATCGCGAGGATCGCGCAGTAGCCGCCCGCAGCGGCCGCGCGCGTGCCCGACGCGAGCGTCTCCTCGTCCTCGCGCCCGGGAGTGCGAAGGTGGACGTGCGGATCGACGAACGCAGGCGCGACGACGACGCGACTCGAGCCCGATGGCTCGATTCGCGTGATCACGCCCTCCTCGATCGTGATCGCCAGGCACTCGTCGATTCGCTGAACAGGAGCCACCACGCGGCCCTCGACCGTCAGCGAATCGCTCCGGCCGTTGCTGCAGAAGAGCATCAGGCGACTGCCTCCGCGACGCGTGCGGGAACCGGTGTCGCCGTCATCAGGTCGTACAGCACCGCCATCCGCACGACGAGCCCTGCGCGCACCTGGTCGCCGACGAGCGCGGCCTCGGAGTCCGCGACGCGCGGGTCGATCTCGATCCCGCGGTTCATCGGCCCCGGATGCATGACGACCTGTCCGGGGCGCACGCGCTCGGGCGTGATCCCGTACAGCGCCGAGTACTCGCGGAGTGACGGCACGAACGCCTCCCCCGCCTCCATGCGCTCCTTCTGCATGCGGAGGACGTAGATCACGTCCGCCTCGGCCACGTCTGCGACGTCCGTCGAGACCTCGCAGCCGAGCTCCTCGATCCCGCGCGGCAGGAGGGTCGGCGGCGCGACGAGCGTCGAGCGTGCCCCGACGAGCGCGAGCGCCTGCACGAGGGAGCGCGCGACGCGCGAGTGCGCGACGTCGCCGACGATCGCGACCTGGAGGCCCTCGAGCCGGCCGAGCGCCTCCTCCATCGCGTACAGGTCGAGCAGTGCCTGAGTCGGGTGCTGGTGCTTCCCGTCGCCCGCGTTGACCACGTGCGCTTGCGTCGAGCGCGCGACGAGCTGCGGCGCGCCGATCGACGGGTGGCGCACGACGATGACGTCGGGGTCGTACGCGGCGAGCGTCGTCGCCGTGTCCTTCAGCGACTCGCCCTTGTCGGCCGAGGAGCCGGAGGAGCGGAGCGACATCGTGTCCGCCGAAAGTCGCTTCGCAGCAAGCTCGAAGCTCGCCAGCGTGCGCGTGGAGGACTCGTAGAAGAGGTTCACGACCGTCCTTCCGCGCAGCGTCGGCAGCTTCTTCACCTCGCGGTCGAGCGAGGCGGCGAGGCTGCGGGCCGTCGCGAGGATCCGCTGAATGTCGTCGCGCGAGAGATCGGCGATCGACAGCAGGTGCCTGCGAGGCGCGGCGGGCGGGCGGAGCTCAGACATCGCCGTCCTCGCTCTCGCCGACGAGGAGCACGCCGTCGACCTCGTCCACCTCGACGAGCTCGACCTGGATCCGCTCGCGACGCGCGGTCGGGAGGTTCTTGCCGACGTAGTCGGGCCGGATCGGGAGCTCGCGGTGGCCTCGGTCGACGAGGACGGCAAGTTGGACGCGCGCAGGCCTCCCGAACTCGAGAAGCGCGTCGATCGCGGCGCGGATCGTGCGCCCCGTGTAGAGCACGTCGTCCACGAGCACGACCGTCTTGCCTTCGAGCGAGAAGGGGATGCTCGTCGCCCGCACGACCGGCTGTCGGCCGGGCGGCCGGCCGCCGTCGCGGACGTGGACGTCGTCGCGGTGGAAGGTGATGTCGAGCGCGCCGAGCGGGAGCTCGACGCCGGTTCGCTCGGCGACGAGCGCGCGCAGGCGGGCGGCGAGCGGGACGCCGCGGGTCTGGATCCCGACGAGGGCGAGGCGGTCGAGATCCTCGTTTCCCTCGATCAGCTCGTGGGAGATGCGCGCCAGCGAGCGCGAGATCGCGTCTGCGTCGAGAAGCTGCTTCGGGCGCTCGGGGGCGCGGCCCGGGACGTGCATCGTCATCTCGCTCCTTTCCGGCCTCGCTGGACCGGGTTAAAGGTTCGGACGCCCACTATAGCCCGCGGGCGAGACGCCGCCAGAGACCACCTGGGCGAGATGAGTCTCGCCCCTACGACTCGGCGTCCTCGTCCTCCAGCTCGGTCAGCGCCTCGATCGCGTCCCGTGCCTCCTCGACCTCCGACTCGGACACGAGCACCTTGAGCGGAGGGTCGTCGTGCGCATCCGGATCGTGTTCGGCGGCGGGCTCGAGCTGCGACTCGATCCCCGCGGCGGAGAGCAGCTCCTGGAGCTCCTCCGCCTCGGCGACGTCGCCTGCGACCGCCACCTGAACGAGCCTCGTCACACCTCCTCGGACCCTACAACAGCCCTACGCGTGCGCGCGCCCGAGCGGACGAGCTCAGGCACTCCGCGCTCGGGGAACGGGATCTCGATGACGTCGAAGTCGCGCGGTACGACCGTCTCCGCGAAGAGCTCGCGCGCCTCCTCGACCACCTGGTGGCCGAAGTAGCGCGTCGAGACGTGCGTGAGCGCGAGCATCCGCACACCGGCCTCGCGCGCGGCCAGCGCCGCCTCGCCCGCGGTCGAGTGCAGCGTCTCCCGCGCACGCTCGCGCTCGTCCGCGAGGAACGTCGCCTCGTGGACGAGAACGTCGGCGCCGGCGGCGGCCTCGACGACCGAGGCCGCGGGCGCGGTGTCGCCGGAGAGCACGAGTTTTCTCCCTGCCCTCGGCGGCCCGAGCACGTCCTCCGGCTTCACCTCGCGCCCGTCCGGCAGGACGACCGGCTCGCCGGCCTGGAGCCGGCCGCGCTCCGGGCCGTCGGGCACGCCCAGGCGGTTCGCGGTCTCGACGTCGAAGCGGCCTGGACGCTCGAACTCGACGAGGGCGTAGCCGATCGCGGTCACGCCGTGGTGTACCGCGAACGTCTCGAGCCGATACTCACCGCGTTCGAGCACGGCGCCGGGCTCGAGCTCGACGGTCCGGACGGGATACGTGAGCCGCCCGAAGATGCGCCGCAGGCTCGCGAGGAGGTCGTCGAGCCCTCGCGGCCCGTAGAGCGTGAGCGGGAGCTCGCGGCCGCGCAGTGAGAACGTCTTGAACATCCCGGGTAGGCCGAGGTAGTGATCCGCGTGGAAGTGCGTGAGGAAGACCTCCTCGAGCTCGACGAGGCCCACGTCCGAGCGCAGCAGCTGCCGCTGCGTGCCCTCGGCGCAGTCGAACAGGAGCTTGTCCCCGCCGCGGCGGACGAGCGTGGCCGAGAGCGCGCGCTGCGCGGTCGGTGTTGACCCGGACGTCCCGAGGAAGACGACGTCGAGGTCCACGGCGGCCGATTCTACTCCCGTCCGAGCTCTCGATCGTCCCTGGCTCCGGCCGGGGAACCTCTTCAGCCCACCGGTGGTCGACGCCGTCGTTCGACGTCGCCAGGTGCCAACCTCGGCGACGAGGCGTGTTCCGCCAAATCCCTCCTAAGCGTCCGGAAAGGCGAGGTCGGTGTACACCATCTCGCCCTTGAACTTGCGTGCGGCGGGATCCCACGGGAAGAAGATCGCGTTGCGCCACGCGAGGCGCTCCCCCGTGGGCTCGTGGTCGAGCCAGCGGGCCTCGTGGGTGCCGGTCACGCTCGCCTCCTCGCACACGCCTTGCGGCCCGATGACGATGTACTCGAGGTCGAAGTGGATGTCCGGGAACGCGGTCAGGAGCTCGGTGTAGAAGCGCGCGGCGCCCTCGTGGCCCTCCCAGCGGGCGCCCGTGCCGAGGACCTCGTATACACAGTCCTCGGTGAGCGTCGAGATCAGGCCCGGCAGGTCGCGGTTGTCCTCCGCGATCGAGTGGGTCTTCCAGAGCTCACGGATCTCCTGGTATTCGTCCGCGTCCACCGGGCGGCGGAGAAGCTCGAGGATGCGCTCGCTGGCCATGAAGCTCCTTTCGGGAGGTCGGTAGCGAGTTCATACCACTCCCCGTCGAGCCTCAGGGAAGCACGAGGCGCTGTCCGGGGACGATCGTCGCGCCGTGGAGCCCGTTGACCCGCTGGATCCTCCAGACGCCCTCCCGCGGATCCCCTGGGAGGTGCGAGATCGCAATCGACCAGAGCGTGTCACCCGTCTTGACGCGGTAGTGCGTCGGGTGCGCGCCGGCGCCCGTGTCGCGCGCGAAGACGGCCCACAGGAAGACTGCGACGAGCACGACGATGGCGATCCGCCCGAACATGTGTTCTAGTATGCACGAACATGTGTTCGATTGTCAAGCCGCTCCCTCGGAGCGCGCCAGGATCGCGTCGAGGAGGTCGGCGGCTCCGAAGCGCACGGGGTCGTCCGCCGGCAGGCCCACGGCCGCCGTCTCTGACTCGATGACGCCGCGCGCCTCCTCGTCCGACTCGATGCCGGCCGTGTTGAGCGCGAGGCACGCCACCTTCGCCTTCCGCGCGGGGAGCGAGATTCGCTCATGGAGGTCGACGAGCTCCCGGAGCGGCGGTATCGGATGGCCCGGCGAGTCCTCGATCTCGGTTGCACCGGCGCGGTGGCAGAGCACGAAGAGGTGCGGTGCGGCGCCGTGGACGAGACCGAGGGTCACGCCCGAGTAGAGCGGATGGATCAGCGATCCCTGCCCCTCGACGAAGAGGAGCTTTCCGCCCCGCTCGGCCCCCTTGACCCGCTGTGCCCCGTCGACCACGAGCCGCTCGGCCGCGCCCGCGAGGAAGTCCGCGACGACGGCGTCTACCGCTATCCCCCAGCCCGCGATCGCGATCCCCGTCTGCCCGGTGGGGACGAAGACGGACGCCAGCCCTCGGCGCCGCGCCTCGAGATCGAGCTCGACGGCGACCGTCTTCTTCCCGATCGCGCAGTCGGAGCCGACCGTGAGGACGATCGTCGCGTCGACCTCGAGGTTCGCGCCCGTGGGCACGTTCAGGCCCTCCGGCGGCTTCCGCAGGTCGCGAAGAGCCGCACCGTGCTCGCGTGCGAGCTCGACGAGCTCGGGATCGTCGGAAACGAACTCGTGGAGCCCGCTCTCGACGTCGAGACCGTGGACAAGCGAGTCCTTCAGAAGCTCGCGCCACGCAGGCGGAAACCGGCCACCTGTGGTCGCGACGCCGACGACCGCGACCGTCGGGGAGAGCGCGAGCGCGTCCGCGACCGACGCGACGATCGGGATGCCCTCGTGCGCTTCGCCGGCGCGCGCAGAATCGACGATGGCGACGACCGGATCGGGCCCGTAGCGGATGATCCCGCGCATCGTCTTCCCGTGGTGCGGGTCGTGCGAGTAGCCCTCGCCGAGGATCAGGATGCGCCGCTCGGCCATCTAGCCCCGTCCCGCCGCCCGGAGCACGCCCTCTGCCTGCCCGGTCAGGACCTCGTTCGCCGCATTCGCCCAGTCGACCGCCTCGACGTTGCTGTCCTTCGACCCCGGCCGCTTCCACCAGCGTCCCTCCGTGCGCCACGTGCCGTCCGGGCGTCTCTTCGACTCGAGGAGGTCGAGCGCGTCGGCCGCACGCGGGTCGCCGAGCGCATCCGCGGCCGCGAGCGTCCGGAGCCCCGCGAGCAGGTCGTAGTGCCAGTACGCGGGAAAGCGGAGCTTCAGGAACGTGGGATGCGCCGGCTCGCCCGTGCGGTGCGAGAACACCACGCGATGCTGCAGGAGGAACTCGGCGCCGCGCGCGACGGCATCCTCGGCGTCTCCGTACCGCGCGAGACCGAAGATCGGCCCCCAGCTCTCGTGGAACGACGAGTGCGTGCACTCACGGTGTCGGTCGCAGTTCCAACCGCCGTCGGGCCACTGCGTCTCGACGAGCGACTCGGCGAGCGTGTCGAGCCGCGGATCTCCGCGCAAACCGAGATCGAGACAGGCCTGCAGCGCGCGACCTTCCTGCGACGCGTGGCGGCGCACACGCCCGTCGATGCGCAGCTCGTGGACCTCGGCCAGCCGGTCCGGATCGGCGACCCACGCGAGCGTCTGCTCCGTCGCCGCCATGGCGCCCCGGTGCCCTGGCTCGACACCGAGATCGACGAGCGAGAGCAGCCGCCAGAACGCGCCGCGCCACTTCTCGTACGCGTGGCCGCCGTAGTCCCGCGAGAGGCCGCTGACGAGCGCGTCACGCACGGGGCGCGACGCCGAGGCCCGGCGACTCGGACGGGATCTGGACGCCATCCGCGAACGTTACGCCCGGCCACGGGTCCTCGCGCAGGAGCAGGTTCCCGTCGAGGTCGACGTGGTCGCACAGGGGCGCGACGCAGCAGCCCGCGGCCGTGCTCAGCCCGGACTCGAGCATGCACCCGAGCATCACGCCGAGCCCGAGCGCGCGCGCCGCGTGCGCCATCCGGATCGCCTCGCGGATCCCCCCAGACTTCGAGAGCTTGATGTTGATCCCGTGCGCGATCTCCGCGCAGGACGCGACGTCCCCGAGCACGTGGCAGTCCTCGTCGACGTAGATCGGGACGGGAGAGCGCTCGCGGAGCACGCGGCCGCCCTCGTCGCCGGCCCGCAGCGGTTGCTCGCAGTACTCCACCCCCAACCGCCGAAGCTCGGGGAGCGCTTCCACCGCCTCGTCGAGCGACCACCACTCGTTGACGTCCACCTGGAGCGGCAGCTCGGTCACCCCGCGCACCGCGCGCACGCGCTCGACGTCGAGGCCGTCGCCGCCTCCGAGCTTGAGCTTCAGACGCAGGAACGAGGGCGCCGCCTTCTCCGCACGCCGCGCCATCTCGTCGGGGTCGCCGAGCCAGACCGTCCACGAGGTCGGCGGGCCGGCGCGCGGGAGCCCGAGAAGCCGGAACACCGGCGCGCCGAGGAGCTTGCCCTGGAGATCGTGGAGCGCGCCGTCGAGCGCTGCCTTCGCCGCCTGTTCGCCGGGGATCTCCCCCAGCCTCGCCCCGAGTTCCTCGAGCGCGAACGGATCGTCGCCGAGGAGCTCGGCGTGCGCGTCCACGAACGCCTTCGCCGACTCGCCGGACTCGCCGTAGCGGCTGATCGGCGCCCCCTCGCCGAAGCCGGTCACGCCGTCGTGACTCACGGCGACCTCCAAGACGTCGGCGTAGTCGGCGGCCTCACGCGAGATGACGAAGGTCTCGGCGAGCTCCACACGGGCGATCCGGGCCTCCACCTCCATGCCGAGAGCCTACGGTGAGGCGATCGCCACGACGTAGGCGACGACGTCGGCCTGCTCGTCGCCGGTCACGAGCCCGGGCGGCATGATCCCCGCGCCCTGTTCGATCGTCGCCGCGACCGTCTCGGCGTCGAGGCCGCTGTCGGCGAGTCGCGGTCCGGTGCCACCGGCGCCGCCGGCGCCGTGGCAGGCGGCGCAGTCGCGTTCGAATACCAGCAGCCCGGCCTCCGCATCGCCTTCCGCAACGGGGCTCGCGGGAGCGTCCGGCTCGAAGACCGGCGACTGCGCGACGAGCAGGGTCGCGCAGACGATGGCGGCGCCAACGAGCACCGGCCGCCAGAGGCGCCCCATCAGAAGGCGAACTCCACGTTCGTGAAGTACCAGAGGCTCGACGTCGCCCAGACGAGCGCGAGGACGGAGGCCATCGTGATCCCGGCCGCCGGGAGCGCCCAGGCGGGAAGCCCGCGGTCACGGACGATCAGCACCTTCGCCGCGAAGACCCCGTACACGAACGACCCCGCGAGCGAGTGCACGGCGACGCGCGCGTCCGGCGTCTGGAAGCCGAGGATCGTGACGCAGTGGAAGAACACCGGCAGCGTGCAGAGGAACGCGAGGCGGCCCGACCAGCGGTGCACAGGCGCGAGCCACGAGCCACCGAAGCGCAGGAACCCGAGCTTTCCGTACATTCGCGACGCCGTCGTCACCTGGACGAGCGCGAGCACGATCGCGGCCGTGGCGAGCCACGCCTTGGCGGCGATCGTCGTCGAGAAGAACACCGTGACGAGGTCGGTGTAGGTCTCGTTGACGTCGCCGAGCGGCACGGCCGCAGCCTACGACTCGGCGCGAGGAGCGACAAGGCCGCCGCGCTAGACTTCCGCTCGCGCGCTCGTAGCTCAGGGGATAGAGCGCTCGCCTCCGGAGCGAGAGGTCGCAGGTTCGATTCCTGCCGGGCGCATATTCCGCTTGTTTACCGAGGTTCCGCGACGACTGGCGGGAACGCCTCTACAAATCGTCGTCGACGTCGTCCTCGCCGACTACCACGCGCCGTAGAAGGCGAGCTCCCGCTCGTCGACTACTTCGACCGAGTCGGGCACGAACACGGTGCCTGGCACCCGTTGGTAGACCGCGTCAGTCATCGCCGATACGAACAAGCGGCCGGCGGTTGCGCGCCACGAGGTCGGTTCTGGTCGACCTCGTACCAGCGCGGGTGTGGACGAGCACGATCTGACGGCCGCGTGACTCGCCCGGCCATGTGTGCGGCGCGTACTCGGGGCGTGAGCCAGTACGGGCGAGCCTCGAGCGGTGCGATCTCTCGGGGCTGAGGTGCGATCGGCCGAGTCGGGTCAGGTCGGGCGCACCTACGTCGTCGATGACCGAGGCACCGAGGCCGCCTTGACCCCGCAGGTGGATCGTCGGCGCACTCGAGGTACTGGCGCAGCGCACGGCGCATCAGGTACGAGATCGTTCTGCGACTCCGTAGTGCTCGGCACCGAGTCCGAGCGACGTCGCTCGGATGCCAGCGTGCGGGAATGTCACCCGAGCTGGACGAGCCTGAAGAATGGCAGTCGATGGCAACTGTGCAGGAGTACCTCGAGGCGTACGACCGGCAGCTTCGTACGGACGCCGAGACCCCGAGTGCGGTGGCCGTGACGCGTCTCGGCCCGCTGAGGCTCGTGACGTTCGCGGGCGGTCGGGGTTTTGTCACCTACCGGGATCTCGGAGGTGCGGATGGCGCGGTGATCGCCCGGTGGGTGGAGGGCGCTCTTGCGCACTACCGTGAGGATCCCGGGATAACCCGCGTCGAGTGGAAGACGCGCGCGCACGATCGCGCGCCGGCGCTTCACGACGCACTCGTACGAAACGGGTTCGTGCCCGAGGAGCCGGAGTCGATCATGATCGGCGAAGCCGCTCTCCTGGCGGTTGACGTTCCATTGCCGAAGGGGATCCGCCTCCGGCGGGTCACGAGCGAGTCGGACGTCCGCGCGCTCAGTGCGATGCAGGAAGAGGTCTTCGGGGGCGGGTTCGCCCAGGAGATGGCAGATGCTCTGCTCCGAAGGCTGGGGTTCGGGGATGGGATGGAACTCTGGGTGGCAGAGGCCGACGGGGAGATCGTCAGCTCCGGCCGCCTGGAGCCGGTGCCAACCACGGAGTTCGCCGGGATCTGGGGTGGCGCCACACGACCGGAATGGCGTGGTCGCGGGATCTACCGAGCGCTCACGGCGGCCCGTGCACGATCAGCGCTCGTGCTTGGCAAAAGGCTAATCCACAGCGACTCGACCGAAGCCTCGCGCCCGATCCTCGAACGAGCGGGACTGGTCAAGGTCTCGGCGACGACGCCGTATCTGTGGGTCGCCGACGGGTAGGCGGGTCGGGCCTCGCCTGGGTCAGTGGTCGGGAAGGACCCCTGAAGAGGTGAGGCTGGATCTGCCTGGAGCCGATGAGTTCTCGCTGGTCTGCCCGTCTCTAACCGCGAACGGATCCGTAAGCGCCTGGAATGTTCTCGCCTGCAGTAGTGACTTCGGGAGGTGGCATGAAGTTTCTTCTTACGTCCGGGGGCGTCACGAACGCGAGCATCCGCGACGCACTGGTCGACCTGCTCGGCAAGCCGATCGCCCACTCCACTGCCCTCTGCATCCCCACCGCGCAGTGGGGACACCCGATGTGCGGCCCGGCTTCGGTGCGGGGCTTCATCGGCGGCGTGCTCCCGTGGGGTGATGACCTCAATGGAGTGGAAGTCGCTGGGCGTCCTCGAGCTGACTGCGCTCCCCACCGTCGGCGAGGAACGTTGGGTCCCCTGGGTTCGGGAGGCCGACGTCCTGCTGGTTGACGGCGGCGATGCGACGTACCTGTGCCACTGGATGCGGCAGTCCGGGGTGGCCGACCTCCTGGCATCGCGGCCCGAGACGGTTTGGGTGGGGGTGAGCGCCGGAAGCATGGTGATGACCCCACGGATCGGTGACTACTTCGTGGAGTGGCCGTCCGCGCCAGACGACCGAACCCTCGGGGTTGTCGACTTCTCGATCTTCCCGCACCTGGATCACGAGCTGATGCCGGGGAACACCATGGCCGAGGCGGAGAGATGGGCCACCGACATCGCGGGTCCGGCGTACGCGATCGACGACGAGACCGCGATCAAGGTGGTCGACGGTGCCGTCGAGGTCGTCTCCGAGGGGCAATGGAGACTGTTCACCCCCAGCCTGGAACCAACCGAATCGGTCTTAGAGGACGCCGATTGACGGGGCGAGGCCCGCTCAACACGGGCCTCGGGTCGGGGATGGGGGCGATGGGAACAACACAGCTTGCGCCCTGGCTGCGCGCCCTGCCAGCCCCGAATGGGTGACACCACGACCGCCCGTTTGCGGCGGTTCCTTCCTGCGGGCGCACGACTCGGTTTGCCGCGCTCCGCTCCGCGGGAATGCGCTGACGTGGCCTCGTACGACGTGAACGACCGCGCTGTGGCACGCGCCCGGCAGCTCATCGAGAGCCGCCAGTACGTCCTCGAGAGCGACTGGGGAGACGTCCAGCCCCGCGCCGCGGACGAGAACGCCTTTCTCGAGACCCACTCCTGGGAGGAGTACGCGGAGTGGCATCTCGGCCTCACGCAGGGTGCCACGGACGAGACGAAGGCGCGGTACGCGTTCGTCTACGGCGACTTCCGGCGCATCCATCGCTCAGGCGTCATCGCCTGCCACTACCGCGCGGCGGAATGGCGGCACAAGGAGGTCGAACTGGCCGCGCACGACCTCCTGCAGCTCCTCGACAGCACGCGCGCCTGACGTACGAGCTCGAGGATCCGCGACCCTCGAGCGGATCCGCCGCCCTCAGCGTCCGCTCAGGAACGCGACGCGGAGCTCGGGCTCGACAGCCGGCACCGCGCGATAGACCGCCCCACGCCAGGCGGCGGCGTCACCGCCGAGCCTGACGACCTCTGCGTCGGCGCAGCCGAGACCCCGCAGATAGTCGTGCAGCGCCTCGTACGCCGTCGACGCGACCTGGAGCGCGACGCGACGCCCGTTGGACCGAACTTCGAAGCTCGATGTCACCTCAGATCCCCATTCCCCGCGAAGACATCCCCATGCCCGCGGTCCCAGTTGCCCTCCGTTCTTACGATAGGGCGTCGCGTCGCGCGTCAAGCTCGACTTCAGTGCAGACCAACCTCGACTTCAGTGCAGGCTGAGCCGAAGCAGGACCTCGTCGTCGAACACGAGGTCGCCGGTCTGAACGAAGCCGTAGCGCTCGTAGAACGGGATCGGGCTCCCGTCGCCCTGGCCGGCGCTCGTCCACATCACCTCGACCCCGGGGCGGTTGCGGAAGTACTCCACGATCAGGTCGAGCGTCGCAGTGCCGAGGCCCCGCCGCTGGTACCGCTCGTCGATGAGCAGCTTCCAGAGGTACTGCGCGATGTAGCCGGGGCCTCCGACCTCGTCGCTGATCATCACGAACCCGACCGGGGTCTCGCCGTCGTAGACCGCCCAGTGGATCGCTCGCCCATCAGGCTCCTCGGCGGCTTCCGCGAGCGACTCAGGCACGTTGCTCACGAATTGTTGCTGCGCCTCGGAGACGCGCAGCGCGAAGACCGCGTCCCGGTTCGCGTCGGTGATCGGCCGGAGCGAGACCATTCGCTACTGGAAGAGGAGCAGCAGCGCGTCCGTCGGCGCGTAGTCGTCGGTCAGGATCGGCACGTCGTCGGTCGGGACCACCGCGTCGTGCCGGTCGAGGATCGGCTTGCGGAGGTCCGGCACGAGCGGGCTTCGCTGCCGGAAGTCAGCCCACCTGGCGGCCACGGTCGCGGGCTGCGGCGCGGCCTTGTCCGTCGCGACGAGGATGAGGTTGCGAAAGGCCTCGTCTCCCTTGTCGCCCTCGAGGATCGTGGGATGGACGAGGACGGTCGGGAAGACGCTCTGGTACGTCTTGTAGATCGCGCGGAAGAGGCGCGAGCCGCGGCCGGCGAGGGCGCCGATGGCGTTCATCACGATCACGCCGCCAGGCTCGAGGCGCGAGCGCGCGAGCTCGAGGAACTCCTGCGTGACGAGATGGGCGGGGATCGCGTCCGCGAAGAACGCGTCGATCACGATCACGTCGTAGCGCGCATCGTCGCCGGCGAGGAACCTCCGCCCGTCCCCGACCTCGACGCGGTGGCGCGGGCTCCGCGGGAGGGCGAACCAGCGGTACGCCGCCTCGACGACCGCTGGGTCGAGCTCGACTGTCGTCAGACGAGCGCGCGGGAGCTCACGGAGCATCCGCTTCTGCGACGAGCCCGCGCCGAGCCCGATGAAGAGGACATCGCGCGCGGCCCCGTTGTACGCGAACCCGAGGTGGAAGAGGTCGGTGTAGCGGAAGCGCGTGCGATACGGATCGTCGATGTACATCGCGCTCTGCAGCGAGTTGTCGAAGCGCAGGTAGCGCGTGTCCTCGTCCTCGACCACGGCGAGCCGGTGGTAGCGCGTGTCCTCGGCGTGCACGAGCCGCAGGCTCGGGTCCTCGATTCCGTTCGACGGGTTGCGCGGATCGCGGTAGGTCTGCCCGCGCTCGCGGAAGATCGGCGACCAGTTGCGGCTCTCCGCCACGGACAGCTGGCCCGTGCGGTCGGTGCCGACCGCGAACGCGGCGAATCCGGCGAGCGTCGCCGCGCCGGCCGCCACGAGAGCCCACCGCGGGGCCCCGGTCGCGAGGGCGAGGAAGGCCGAGGTCCCGAGGAGCACCGCCGCGCCGAGCACGAGGAGCTGCTCGGTGCCGAAGATCGGAATCAGCCAGAAGGCCGTCGCGAACGTGCCGACGATGCTGCCGGCGGTCGAGATCGCGAACGTGCGTCCCGCGGTGGCGCCCGCCCTCTCGACCGAGGTCGCCTGTAGCCGGACCACGATCGGCCCGACCGCGGACAGGACGAGGCTCGGGGGGCCGAAGAGCACGAGCGCGCAGACCAGCGGATCGAGCCTCGGGCCCGGGTCCCAGTCGAGCACCGCCTCGATCACCGCCGAGTCGACGGCCGGAATCAGCCCGACGATCACGCCGCCGAGCGCGATCGTGGCGACGAGGAGCAGCGGCACCGGCCGCCGATCACCCGCGACGCCGCCGAGCCAGTAGCCCGCGGCGAGTCCGGCCAGGATCACCCCGATGATCGCGCCCCAGACGAAGAGCGAGTTCCCGAAGTACGGGGCGAGCACGCGGCTCGCGGCGATCTCGACACCCAGCAGCACCGCGCCGGACAGGAAGACGGCCGTCAGGACCGCCCAGCCGGTCGCCAGGCGGACCGAGCCGCTGCTAGCGATCTCTCCCACGCGCGAAGACAGTACCTCGGACCTCCGGTCGCCACAGGCGGCGCAAGCGTGCAGACTCCCGCCCGTGGAGAGCGCCGAGACGCCCGCTGTCCCGCAGCTCCGCCCGCTCGGGATCGGGGAGATCCTCGATGTTGGCATCAAGATCACCACGCGCCACTTCTGGACGCTCGCACGCGCGGTTCTGGTCGTCGTGGTGCCGCTCCAGCTCCTGGCGTCGATCATCGACCTCTCCGCCGCCGAAGGGACGCTGTCGAGCGGCGGCTCGAGCCTCGAGACGGACGAGTTCGGGAACCCGCAGCTCGAGACGGATGAGATCTGGACGGTCTTCGCGGCCGTGCTCGTGTCCACCGTCCTCGGCCTGCTCGCACAGACGATCGCCACGGGCGCCTGCTTCAAGGCGGTCACCGACGCCTACCTCGGTCGCACGCCCTCGTGGCAAGGCTCGACCGGGCACGTGCTCCGCCGACTGCACTCGATCCTGTGGATCTCGTTCCTGACGTACTTCCTCGGCGGCCTGGCGTTCCTCGCCTGCATCCTCCCCGGCGTCTGGCTCTTCATCGCCTGGACGGTCGCGATCCCCGCGTTCCTGACGGAGGAGGTCAAGGGCCGGCGCGCGCTCGGCCGCTCGTTCCGGCTCGTGCGTCACTTCTGGTGGCGGACGTTCGCCATCATCATCCTCGGGGCGATCCTCGCGGGCATCGTCTCGGGCGTGCTCGTCGGTGTGCTGACCGCGGTCACGTTCACGAGCGACAGCACGCTCGCGGCCGTGATCGCGAACTTCGTCGCGTCCGTCGCGGCCGGAGTCCTGACGACGCCGTTCATCGCCGCGATCACGATCGTCCTCTACATCGACCTCCGCGTCCGCAAGGAGGGCTTCGACCTCGCCCTGCTCGCTGCGCGTCTCGGCGAGGGCGGCGAGCCGGGCGAAGCACCGCTGCCGACGGTGCTTCCCGCACCGCCGGCCCTCCCGACGCCGATGCCGACTTACGAGGGGGGCGAGCAGCCGCCGTTCTGGCCGCCGCCACCCGGCTGGAAGCCCAGCTCGAGCTCCGATCCCGAGAACCCATGAGCGCGATCCAGGAGACGCCGGCGGAGGTCCGCGAGGAGGCACGCCGGATCCTCGCCGAGGACCGCTTCCACGAGACCGAGCTCCCGCGCCCGCTGCGCCGGCCTCTCGAGTGGCTCGGCGACCGGCTCGAGCCGATCGGGGACTTCTTCGAGCGCATCCTGGAGCCCTTGCCCGGCGACACCTCGCTCGTCTGGCTCGTTCTCGCCGGTCTCGTGCTCCTGGTCGCGGTGTGGCTCGCGACCCGCCTCGTGCTCCGCCACGGCCCGGCGGCACCTCGGCCTCGCGCCGGGAGCCGGGCCGAGGAGGAGTCCGCGGACGCGGCGACGCTCGAGCACCTCGCGGACGCGGCGGAGCGCGGCGGCGACCTCGAGCGCGCGCTCCGGCTCCGTTTCCGCGCGGGGATCCTGCGCCTGGTCGAGCGACGGCAGCTGGACGACCCCGACGTCGTGACGACGGGCTCGCTCGTGCGGACGCACCGGTCCGAGCCGTTCTCGGCGGGCGCACGCGCGTTCGAGGAGGTCGTCTACGGCCGCCGCGCGGCCACGCCCGAGGACGTCCGCCGCGTGCGCGAGGGCTGGCAGGCGGTGCTCGCGCAATGAGCAGATCGTGGTGGACGGTCGTCGGCGCGATCGCAGTGGCGGTCGTCGCCGTGAACCTCGCCCTGCGGGAGGTCGACCAGAGGACGCGACCGCCGGGCGGCCCCGCCTCCTCGTCCTTCGCGACGGCTCCCGACGGCGCCGCCGCGTACGCCGAGCTGCTCGAGCGCTTCGACCGGCCCGTGATCCGCCTGCGCAAGACGCCCTCGGAGGCCGAGCTCTCCCCCGAGAGCACGCTCGTGCTGCTCGACGCAGAGGGGCTGACGACGGACGACTGGATCGCGGCGAAGGCCCACCTTCGCGAGGGCGGGCGGGTGGTCTACGCGGGAGACGACGTCGCGTGGCTCAGCGAGGTGGACGGCGAGCTCGCCTGGCGCGAGCGCTTTGCGGGCACGGCGCGCGTGCCTGCGGGAACGACCGGGCTCGGCGACGTGAGCACGGTGAGGGCGGACGCGCGCGGGGTCTGGCTGTCGGATGAGGGCGTGCTCCTGGAAGCGGGGCGAGGCCGCGGCGCGCTCGCACTCCGGAGGGCAGTCGGTCGTGGTGAGATCGTGCTCCTCTCGGACGCGTCGCCGCTCCAGAACCGGCTGCTCGCGTCGGCCGACAACGCGGCGTTCGGGCTCGCGGTCGCAGGGCCGCCGGGCCGTCCGGTCGTCTTCGCGGAGAGCTTCCACGGCTACGGCGAGGCGAGCGGGCTCGACGCGGTGCCGACCCGCTGGTGGTGGGTCATCGGCGGCCTGCTCCTCGCGGCGCTCGTGCTCGCGCTCGCACAGGGCCGGCGGCTCGGTCCTCCGGAGCTGCCCGGACGCCCCCTCCCACCCGCGCGCGTGGAGTTCGCGGAGGCGCTCGCGACCCAGCTCGCGCGCACGCGGCCACGTGGCGACGCCGCCCGCACCGCGCACCGGCTCGTCCGGGAGCGGCTCCTGCGCAGGCTGCGACTCCCGCCCGACGCGGGTGAGGACGACGTCCGCGCGGCGGCCGATGCGCGTGGAGTCGATCCCGGGATCGTCGACGCGGCTCTCGTCGGCCCCCAGCCCGACCTGCTCGCCGCGGGACGGGCGCTGCGAAACCTCGAGCGAACGGAGGCGAAGACATGAAAGAGCTCGCGGAGCGCGTGCACGCGGAGGTCGGCAAGGTCGTCGTCGGGCAGGAGGGGACAGTGGAGCTCCTGCTCGCCGCGGCGGTCGTCGGCGGCCACGTGCTGCTCGAAGGCCCGCCGGGAACCGCGAAGACCCTGCTCGCGAACGCACTCGCGCGGGCACTCGACGTCGAGTTCCGGCGGGTGCAGTTCACGCCGGACATGCTCCCGTCCGACCTCACGGGCACCACCGCGCTCCGCGGCGGCGAGCTCGTCTTCCGGCCCGGCCCGGTGTTCACGAACGTCCTCCTCGCGGACGAGATCAACCGCACGCCGCCGAAGACGCAGGCCGCGCTGCTCGAGGCGATGCAGGAGCGTCAGGTCTCGATCGACGGCGAGACGCACCCTCTGCGCTCGCCGTTTCTCGTCCTCGCGACGCAGAACCCGATCGAATACGAGGGCACCTACCCGCTCCCCGAGGCGCAGCTCGACCGCTTCCTCTTCAAGCTCGAGCTCGGCTACCTGCCGGAGGACCGCGAGATCGCCGTGCTTCGGCTCGCGCACCGCGGGGTGGCGCCTCCGTCACTCGACGCGGTTCAGGCCGTCGTCCAGGCCGACGAGCTCGAGTCGGTGCGCCGCGACGTCGACGCGGCGACGGTCGCGGACGAGGTCGTAGCCTTCGTCGTCGCGTTGGTGCGCCGGACGCGTGAGCTTCCCGGCGTGGAGCTCGGAGCGAGCCCGCGCGCCGCGGTGCACCTCCTGGCGGCGTCGCGGGCGCTCGCGCGGCTCGCGGGGCGCGACTTCGTGACGCCCGACGACGTCGTCGACGCCGCGCGGCCGGTCCTGCGGCACCGCCTCGTGCTTCGCCCGGAGGCCGAGCTCGAGCGCTACACGGCCGCGGACGCGGTCGAGTCGGCGCTCGCGGCGGTTCCCATTCCACGGTGAGCCCGACCCTCCGTACGGCGTTCGCGGTCGCGGTGCTCGCCCTCGCCGCGCTCGTGCTCCCGCTGCCGCTCGTCGCCATCGCCCTCGTCGCGCTCGCCGGCGCGGCCGTGGTCGACCTCCGCGCGATACGCGAGCCGCCCGCGGTCCGGCGGGAGCTTCCCCGCGCGGCGGCCCGCGGCGTCCCCGCGCGCGTCGGCGTAACCCAGCGAGTCGCAGTCGCCGGCGACGTGCGGCTCCGCCAGCCAGTGCCGCCGGACGTCGAGCTCGATCTTTCCGAGGCTGACGAGCAGCTCGAGGCGACGCTGGTCGCGAGGCGGCGCGGGCGCCACGTCGTCCCCGGTCCCGCCGCCCGCCGCACGGGCCCGCTCGGGCTCGGCCGGCGCGATTTCATGCTGCTCGAGGACGCCGAGCTCCACGTCTACCCGGACCTGCCGGCGGCGAGCCGCCTCGTCGACTCCGTCCGCCGCGGGCGCTTCCGCGAGACCGGGCTGCGGACGCGCGGCGCGCTCGGCCTCGGCACCGACTTCGAGTCGATCCGCGACTACCTCCCGGACGACGACATCCGCCAGGTGAACTGGGCCGCGACCGACCGCCTCGGGCGGCCGATGAGCAACCAGTACCGGATCGAGCAGGATCGCGACATCGTCGTCGCGCTCGACGCCGGGCGACTGATGGCGGCGCCGCTCGCGGGCGGCACGAGGCTCGACGTCGCGGTCGACGCCGTGGCCGCGGTGGCGGCGGTGGCCGACGAGCTCGGCGACCGCTGCGGTCTCGTCGCGTTCGACGGGCAGGTGCGCCGGCACGTCCGCCCGAGCCGCCGCGCCGCACGCGCCGTCGTCGCGGCCCTCTTCGACCTCGAGCCGACCCGCCAGGAGAGCGACTACGCGCTCGCGTTCCACCGCGTCGGGAGCTCGAAGCGAGCATTCGTGCTCGTGCTCACCGACCTGCTCGAGCCCGCGGCGGCGCAACCGCTCGTCGACGCGATCCCGATCCTCGCCCGCCGGCATCACGTCGTGGTCGCGGGCGCCACCGACCCCGACCTGGAGGCGCTCCTCGAAGCGGAGCCCGAGACCGAGGTCGACGTGTACCGCGCAGTTGCGGCGGCCGACGTCCTCGACGCACGCGAGCGCGCGAGCACGGCACTACGCGGGGCGGGCGCGCGAGTGGTCGAGGCTTCGCCGGAGCGCCTCGGCGCCGCGTGCGTGCGGGCCTACCTCACAGCGAAAGCTCGAGCTCGGCTGTGACGGGGCGGCTGACGCCGCGCCATGCGAGCAGCGTCCAGTAGGCCGCCCCGAGCGCGAGCCCGATCACGAGGGCTGGGACCAGTCCGAGGCCCGTCGGCGTCAGGAAGCCCTCTACGAGCCCTGCCAGCACGAGCCACGGCGCGGTGCCGACCGCGATCAGCACCGTCCGCCTCGCCTCCCGTCGCAGCGCGGTCCCGCGCGGTAGCCGGCCAGGCGCCACGATCGCCCACCCCAGCCGCAAGCCCGCGGCGCCGGCGACGACGATGCACGAGAGCTCGAGGATCCCGTGCGCGGCGACCAGCTCGACGAAGGGCTCGCCGTTTCCGGCGCCCCACGCGAGCCCGGCCACGGTGCCGAGAAGGACGCCGTTCAGGAGCAGCACGCCGGCCGTGACCAGCCCCGCAGTCATCCCGCCGGCGAATGCGACGAACGTCACGCGGATGTTGTTCGTGAAGATCTCCGCCGCGAACCCGGCCTGCTGGCTCGCCGAGAAGCCGAGATCGGTCGACGTGCGCGGCTCGGTGACGCTCCGGTACTCCTCGGGGACGAGGCCGCCCGCCGCGCCGGGATCGTCGAGCGCCCACCCGGCCGCGAGCACCGCCGGCGCGAAGAGAAGCAGGGCCGAGATGCCGAGGAACAGGGGGCGCTCGGCCACGAGCCGCCAGTAGTCCGTCGCGAGGAAGCGGACCGCCGAGAAGCGCCGGCGCGACGCCGAGTACACGAGATGTCGGGCGCGGCCGACGAGATCCTCGAGCCGGGCGACCACCGGATCTCCCGGCCAGCGGCGCCGCGCGAGGGCGAGGTCGGCCGCCGCGCCGCGATACAGCTCTCCGAGCCGGAGGACGCCGTCGCCGCCGAGACGGCCCGCGCTGCGCCCCGCTCGCCGCGTCAGCTCGTCGAGCTCGCGCCACGACTCGCTCCGATTCCGGAGAAAATGCTCGAGGGTCATGGAAGTGCCATACGAGGATCGCATGACGATCGAGACGCCGGAAGGCCTCTCGGTCTCCGTGCGGCTCGCCGGTGTCGGCTCGCGCTTCATCGCGGCGACGATCGACTTCGCGATCCAGGCGACGATCGTCGTCCTGGCCCTGATCGTGTTCGTCGGCTACGGGGTCGGCGGCGCCGTCGGGCCCGGCATCTTCGCGATCGTGGTCTTCCTCACGTTCTTCGCATACGACGTCGCCTTCGAGGTGCTCGCGAACGGCCGCACGCCGGGCAAGCGCTGGACGGGCCTGCGGGTCGTCCTCGCGGGCGGGCAGCCGATCACCTTCGTGCCGAGCGCGATCCGCAACCTCATCCGGCCGATCGACTTCCTCCCCTCCGGCTATCTCATCGGGATCGCGTCCATCCTCGCGACCAAGCGGAATCAGCGACTCGGCGACCTCGCCGCCGGGACGGTCGTCGAGCGGGCGCCGCTCAAGAGCACCCGACCGGCGCAGCCACCCGCCGCCCCTGCCCCGGCCCAGCTCCCGGCCTCGCTCGTGGCCTGGGACGTCAGCGCGATCACGGCGTCCGACATCGCGACCGTCCGTTCCTTCCTCGAGCGGCGCGCCTCGCTCGAGTGGGGAGCACGCACCGAGCTCGCGCAGACGATGGCGAGCCGGCTTCGGCCGCGCGTCGGCGGGCTCTCCGCGTCCGCCACGCTTTCGGACGAGGCCTTCCTGGAGCAGCTCGCCCGCGTGAAGGGCGCCCGCTCGTGAGAGCGCTCGCCGGTCACCGAATCCCGCTCGACGACACCGATCTCCGCACCGCGTCCGCGCTCCTCCTCGGCTGCGCCGCCCTCCGCGCCGCCGCTCCCGGAGAGGTAGGTGTCCCGTGCCCGCTCCGCGAGCTGACCGGCATCCCCTGTCCCTTCTGCGGCATGACGACGAGCGTGACCGCCACCGTCGAGCTCGACCCCGTGGAGGCGGTCGCGGCCAACCCGGGCGGCCCGGCGCTCGTTCTCCTCGCGCTCGCGATCCTCGTCGGGCCTGGCCGGCGCCTCGTCGTCCGGTCAGGTCTTGTTTACTTGGCGCTGGCCGTCCTGTGGCTATGGGAGTTGAACCGGTTCTCGATCCTCTGAGGAGGCGCGCATGAGCGAGCAAGACCCCCAGGTCCCAGCGCAGGTTCCAGCGCAGGAGCCACCTGCGCCCGGGACGCCGCCTCCGCCCGCTCAGCCCATGTGGACGCCGCAGGGCCCGAGCGGCCCGCGAGCGAGCTTCGGCCGGCGACTCGTCGCGTATCTCCTCGACTCGTTGATCGTCATCGCCGGGGTCGTGATCATCGCGCTCATCTCCGAGCCGCTGCCCGACGCGCTCGGAGCACTCCTCGTCGTTCTCGCGCTCTTCCTCTCTGTCGCTTACTACCCATTCTTCGAGGGAAGGCCGAGAGGCCAGACGCCGGGCAAGATGGCGCTCGGCATCCGAGTGATCGACTTCACGACCGGCGGGCCTATCGGCTACGGGCGAGCCGTGATCAGGTACCTCGGGAGGATCGTGTCGGCAATTCCCTGCTATCTGGGGTATCTGTGGATGCTCTGGGACAAGGAGAAGCAGACCTGGTACGACAAGATGAGCACCTCCGTCGTCGTACCGGTGCAGTACTACCCGGTCAGCTAGACCACTACTTCTAGAGCAGCGCGCGCAATGCGTCGCCGAGCCGCTCGACGTCGTCCTCGTCGTTGTACGGGCCGATGGAGACGCGAAGGAAGTGCCGCCCGTCCCACTCGTACACGGGCGCCTCGATGCGGTACTCGTCGAACAACCGCCGCCAGAGCTCGTCCGGGTCGCCGCGGCGGCAGCTCGACGGCGCGCATGAACGGCGCCGGCTCGCCCGAAAGCCGCGGCAGGCCCAGCTCCGCGAGCCGCGACTCCGCGAGGTCCGCGACCGCGCGCTGGCGCTCCGCGTCGAAGGTCGCGTGCACCTCGATCGCCTTCGGCACGGTGAGGTAGGCGGCCGGGTCGCGCGTCCCGGCCCAGCCGTGGCGCTCCGCGAAGTCGGCGTCGTCGCGCCAGCCCCAGCTCACGACGAGCGGCTCGACCCATTCCTGGTGCTCCGGACGCACCCACAGAAACCCCGCGCCTTTCGGCGCGCACATCCACTTGTGGCAGTTCCCGGCGTACACGTCCGCCCCGACCGACTCGACGTCGAGCGGGAGCTGGCCCGGCGCGTGGGCGCCGTCCACGACCGCCAGCACGCCGGCCGCACGCGCCGCCGCGCAGATCTCCTGCACCCCGAAGACGAGCGTGGTCGCCGAGGTCACGTGCGACAGCGAGACCGCGCGCGTCCGCGGCCCGATGCGCTCGGCGATCTCCTCGGGCTCGCAGACGACGAGGGTCGCGCCGGCGAACTCCCAGGTCATCGAGATCGCGCCGTACTCGTGCGCGGTCGTCAGCACCTCGTCCCCGGGCTCGAGCTGCAGCGAGCGGATGACCGCGTTGAGGCCGGAGGTCGCGTTCGGGACGAAGACGAGATCCTCGCGCTCGCACGCCGAGAAACGCCGCGAGCGCCGCGCGCGCCTCCGCCATCCGACCGGGCCGCTCCGCCTCGCCCCAGAACCACTTCGCGACCTTGCGCGTGAAGAAGTCCGTCGGCCCCGTCTCGAGCTCGCGCTGGATGCGCTGGTACTCGTCGAAGACATCGACGGGGCACGCGCCGAAGCTCCCGTGGTTCAGCTGGACGACGTCCGGATCGAGGAGGAACCCGTCGCGCATCGGCGCGGTTAGTGTCTCACGGTGCGCGGCCTCCTCCGGACGTACTTCCCGCCTCTCCCGCGCTCGGTGACGACCCTCCAGGTCGGCGGGCTCGTGAACTCCTTCGGCAACGGCATCACGCTGCCGTTCCTCTTCATCTACCTGCACAACGTGCGCGGGATCGGGCTCGGCGTCGTCGGGCTGATCGTCGGCTCGCACGCGGTCGCGAGCATCGTCGCCGGGCCGGTCTTCGGCATCCTCATCGACCGCGTCGGCGGACGGAGAATGCTCGCGACGGCGCTGGGGATCCTCGCCGGCGGCTACGCGCTGTACCCGTTCGTGCACGAGACGTGGCAGGGATTCGCGGTAGCGATGATCACGGGAGTCGGTGTCGGCGGCTTCTGGCCCTCGCAGTCGACGCTCATCGCCGGTCTCACGGCGCCGGCCGAGCGCCCGGCGGCGTTCGCGATGCAGCGCGTCGTGATGAACCTCGGCATCGGGCTCGGCGCGCTCGCGGGCGGCCTCATCGCGACGACGGAGTCACCGGGCTCGTTCACCGTGCTCTTCCTGCTGAACGCGGTGACGTTCGTCGTGTACGCGGTCGTGATGCTCGCGCTCGTGCCGTCGCCCGATCTCGCGCGGCACTCGGGAGAAGGAGCCGAGCGCGCGGGCACGTACCGCGACGTCCTCCGCCACCGCGCCTTCGTCGCCGTGATCGGGCTCAATGCGCTGTTCATCTTCGCGGGCTTCTCGGGCTTCGAGCTCATCCCCGTCTATGCGAAGAACGAAGCCGCGGTCTCGGAGACGCAGATCGGGATCGTCTTCCTCGTGAACACGGTGGTGATCGTGCTGCTCCAGCTTCCCGTCGCGCGTCTCGCACAGGGGCGCCGGCGGATGCCTGCACTGGGCCTTCTCGGACTGCTGTGGGCGCTCGCGTGGCTCGTCGTGCCGATCGCGGGCGCGGAGACCGCGGCGACGGCGACGCTCCTGCTCATGGGCGCGATGGCGATCTTCGCCGCCGGGCAGTGCCTGCACGGCGCGGTACAGGCCCCACTCGTGTCGGACCTCGCGGAGCCGCGCCTCCTCGGCCGCTACATGGCCCTGTCCGCGCTGTCGTGGCAGGTCGGGTTCGCGCTCGGGCCGGCGGTGGGCGGCTTCGTCCTCGAGTTCTCCGCAACCGGCGTGTGGATCGGCGCAGCGGTGTGCTGCGCGGTCGGCGGGGTGCTCGCGTTCTTCGTGGAATCGACGCTGCCCGCTCGCGCGCGGCGCACTCCCGCTCCGGAGCCGGCACCGGCTTCCGCCTAGCGCAACAGGCCTGCGGAAGGCTCCGGGGCTAGAATCGCGAACATGGCTCCAAACCTGGACGACCCTCTGAGTACCGATGCCGAGCCTTCCCCGCATCCGGCGGCTCCGTTCGGCCCGCGGCACGGGTCAGATCGCCCCGCGCCCGGCGCCGGTCGTCCACGAGCTCTCCGCTAACGGCCTCACCTGGCTCAACGTCGTCGCGCCAGACGTGGAGACGGCGCTGGCGCTCGCCGAGCGCTTCGGCTGGCACCCGCTCGACGTCGAGGACATCGTCTCGAAGCGACAGCGCCCGAAGGTCGACGACTACGAGGACGAGGGCTACCTCTTCGCCGTCCTCCACTTCCCGTTCTACGACAAGCAGGTCCAGCGCCTGAACGCGGCCGAGCTCGACCTCTTCATCGGGCACGACTACGTCGTCACGATCCCGAACCGCGAGCTGCACCCGGTCACGCGGCTCTTCCGGCGCTGCGAGGAGGACGAGGTCTTCCGCGACCAGCTCTTCGCGCGCGGCTCCGGCCGGCTCCTGTACGAGATCCTCGACGACCTCTTCGACTACTGCTTCCCGATCCTCGACAAGATCGCCCACAAGCTCGACGTGATCGAGGACGAGATGTTCGAGGGGCGCGCAGAGGACGTCGTCCGCGACATCTCCAACGTGAAGCAGGAGATCATCTCCTACCGCAAGATCGTGAAGCCCGAGCGCTCGACCCTGCGCGTGCTGGAGCGGCGTGTCGAGGCGTTCCTGCCGGAGGAGCTGGAGCTCTACTTCGACGACATCGTCGACGCCGCCGAGCGCATCTGGGACCTCCTCGACAACTACAAGGAGGTCGTCGAGGGGCTCGAGTCGACGAACGAGTCGGTGATCTCGCACCGGCAGGCGGACGTGCTGCGGCTGCTCACCGTCTTCACCGTGATCGTGCTGCCGCTGACGATGCTCACGGGCGTCTTCGGGATGAACGTCGCCTTCCCGGGCGAGGGCACGCGCGAGGCGTTCTGGGTGATCGTCGCGGCGCTCGTGGCCGTCCTCGTGGGGATGGTCGGCTTCTTCCGCTGGAAGCGCTGGCTCTAGGGTTTTCCGCTCAACGGTGCGGGTTCCAGCGTGCTTCCGCGCGGATCTTCGGCGTACCCCAGCCCAGGTCCACTCCGTCGCGAGTTGACCCGATTGTGTCCTGTACGGCCTGTCGGCCCGCACATACCGTGACGCCACGGTGAGTCCGGCGCTGGGGAGAGGGCACTCGGCGCACCCCTGTAGCAGGTGGGGCCTGCGCGGGCTCGCTGCCGCTGCGCGAGAGACTCGCCTCACCCGAGTCTCTCGCGCAGCCCTCAATCCGTCACGCGGCTCGTCGCCGACGCCGGCACGACGCCTCACCAGTCTCGCGACCTCGCGCTCGATGTCATTGTCGGTCACGCCGGTGACGACATACCCAAGCGAGCGCCGGGGAATCTAGGCTCGGCCATCGCCGACTACCTGGCATTGCTTCGCGAGCTGGCCACCATCGAGCCGCCCCTCTTCGTGTTCGGGGGCGTTGCCGAGGCCGCCTTGCTCGACGGTCGGCTCGACCCGTCTCACGGCGACGTCGACATCCTGACTCCGCGGACGGAAGTCGAACAGCGCATCGAGCAGCTCGGTGACTTCGGGTTCGCGCCCTTCGAGGTGTACTTCGAGCCGCGCCCGGACCTCCCCCTGGTGTATGGCAGCACTCGCGACGATCTCTCGCTCGAACTCAGCGTGGTCGACTACGACTCTGCCGGTATGCCGTACTTCGCGCTACCGGCGGACGCAGGTGTCGTGGCAGTCGCTGTGCCAGGCGACTTGTTCGAGTGGCCACCGACGATCGTCAGCGGAGTGCCCATCCATACGCTCAGCCCACTGGCGCTCATCCAGATCCGGTCAGGTGGGATGGCGACCGGCGCGTTCGGCCCGACGCGTTCACAGGACACGGCTCGCCAGGCTCGGCTGATCGAGGCATTCTTCCCAGATAGCGACCCGACATCGCTCGAGCCTCGAATCACGACGATCGGCAACGTCGAGTAGCGACCCTGGGCAGCTCGAACCGAGCGCGCGCGACGGTTGCGCGATCGTCACGGTGCCTTGACCGCTCCGGCTCGACCGTATTAGGTTCCGCCGCACTGCGGAAAAGGGGAACGGGTGAACGGTCACATCCCGCTTCGGGCGAGTCAGGCGCCGATGATCCGTCGGGCAGCGCGCGTCACCGCCGTGGCGTTCGACGGTTCTCCATGCTCTACCCCGGATGAGCCGACGTCAGACGACCTCAGGCGCTGGTTCTGACGTGGCCGAGGCGCATCTCCAGGACGCCGGCTCGGGCCTCGTACCCTCGAGCGACGGCTGGTTCGTCGTGAACGTGCGGGACGCCGAGTGGTGGACGTCGGACGACACCGGAAAGCGGTCACGCGGGTCGAGGTGCGGCTTCGAGAGCGAGGAGGAGGCCGAGTTCCCGCAACTCGGCATCTGCGTCCACGTGTTGGAGCCCGGCGAGCCGAACGGCCTCTACCACGCCGAGTCGGATGAGGAGGCGTTCCTCGTCCTGTCCGGAGAGTGCAGGCTGCTCGTCGAGGGCGAGGAGCGGCTCCTGAGGCCGTGGGACTTCTTCCACTGTCCCCCCGGGACCGAGCACATCTTCGTGGGCGCCGGCGACGCGCCGTGCGCGATCCTCATGGCCGGCGCACGCGGCGCGCAGGACTGGCACGTGCTCTACCCGGTGTCGGAGCTCGCGGCGCGCTACGGCGCGAGCGCGAAGGAGGAGACGTCCGACCTCATGCAGGCGTACGTCGGGTTCGAGTGGTTCAAGCGGGAGCGGCCCCCGTACTGGGACCGCCTGCCCTGGGCCTAGCTGAAGCGGCTCGGGCCGGGTGCCCCGCCGCATAGGGACCCGGCCCATCTGCCCTGTTCCCCGCCCTACAGCAGGATTCGAAGCGCGGTGTCCGCGGGACAGCCGCGGTCCGCAAGACCGGTCGCCTGGTGGAGGTCGACCTCGACGTGAGAGGCGAGCACGAGCGCCGAGCCGATGTCGTAACCGGAGCGAACAAGCGCCTCGAAGCGCCAGCGAAGGATCGCTTCTGCCTCGGACTCGTCGATTAGCTCGAACTGGGCCGCAGTCATCGCCGCCCTCCCTCTGTTGTCGGCTTTCGAGGTCACAGTTGACCCTCATCGGCGCGCCGCCGCGCCCTCTTGAGGTCCTGACCTGGCAGGCCAAAAGTTCGGTTGCTGGTACTGGTCGTCCCCCGGTCGGGGGATGACTAGCGCGGCCACGTCTCGACAGGGGCGGGGGGACGCCAGAAGACCCGGCACGCTCGCCACATCCCGCGCTTCGCCGTGCGGGCCGACGAGACCGCCGAGAGCAGCTCTCCCGCGTGTTTTCCGCGATCTCGGTCGAAGAAGTACGGCGTCGCCGCGCCGCGCCGGACGAGCTCGATGTTCACGTTCATGCCCTTGACCTGCGCGTACTGGAGGAGGCGCCCGTAGAAGTCGACGCGGTCGAGCCGCGGATGCACTCTCCACCCGCTTCGGGCGCGTCGATCTGGACGAGCCGAACCAGTCCGCCTCCACGAACCAGGAGCGTGTCGCCGTCGACGATCCGCCCGACGACGATCAGCCGTTCGACCGCGGAGCCGTCTGCGCCGACACACGCCGCGAATGCGACGAGGGCGACGAGCGAGGCGGCGACGAAGGAGCGTAGGGCGCGCGGGGACATCTCCGACGCCCGATCGTTCGTTGTGCGCCGGTCGACCCTAGATCGGTGGCAGATCCGCGCGAGCCTCGCGGCCCTTGCGATCGACGCTCCACGCCCAGAACAGGAGACCGCCGATGACGACCACGATCGCGGCACCGATGCCGACGCGAGCCCAGATGTTCCCGAAGATGATGATCCCGAACATTCCGGCCGCGAGCAGCAGGAGCATGGCGCCGCCGATCTTGAGGAAGTAGCTCGTCATGAGCGCGAGTCTACGGTAGAAACAGCGGCGTGACCAGACCTCTCTGGGCGCCGTGGCGGCTCGAGTACATCGTCCAAGCGGACGAGCTGCCGGGCTGCATCTTCTGCGCGGAGGGCTCGGGCGAGCTACCCGAGGCGGAGTCGCTGCTCGTCCACCGCGGCGAGTCCGCAGCCGCGATCCTGAACAAGTACCCGTACTCGTCCGGGCACCTCATGGCCGCGCCGCTTCGGCACGTGGGCACTCTCGGCGAGCTCTCCGCCGAGGAGGCATTGGAGCTCCACCGGCTCGCCGTCGCCGGGCGTCGAGGCTCTCACGTCGCTCTATGCGCCGGACGGCTTCAACCTCGGCTGGAATCTCGGTCGCGCGGCAGGCGCCGGCATCGCCGACCACGTCCACCTGCACGTCGTCCCGCGCTGGTCGGGCGACACGAACTTCATGCCCGTGCTGGCGGACGTGAAGGTGCTTCCGGAGCACCTGCTCGAGACGCGCGACCGTTTGCGCGCGGCCTGGCCTAAGAGCTCTTGAGCCGCGCGAGCGCGCGCCACGCGCTCGAGGTCATCGTGTCCCAGTCGTAGAGGCTGACGCCGATCGTCGCGCCGTCGTCCTGCACGGCCGCGACGAAGCCCGCGAGCTCCTCGCTGCCCATGCGGTTCGCGACGCCGCCGGCGACGTGGATCGGGACGTCGGGGCTCCGCGTGAGCTTGCGCACAAGTCGCAGCGAGCGTGTGACATAGCCGTACGTGGCCTCGAACCCTCGGAAGGAGCTTCCCGTGTAGATCATCGGGGCGACGGCGTCGACCTCCTTCGTGAGCGCGGCCCACGGGAAGCGAGGCCAGCGCGAGGGCCGGCGTTCGAGCGCGCGCGGGTCGATGGGCACGATCGCGAGCGGCATCTCCCCCGAGATTGCCCGCACCGCGCGTGTCAGCGCGACCGCACGCTGCGAGCGGACCGATGCGTTCCTGAGGGACGTGCCCTCGATGTTGAGCGCGATCCCGTCGAAGGCGCCCCCGGTCGGAGTTCTGAACGAGAGCATGGCAAGTCCACGGCGGATGTCGAGCGTGTGCTTCAGGTGGCCGGGCAGGTACCACGCGACGGCGCGGATCCCGCGCGCGTGCAGCGCATCCACGAAGCGGCCGAGCTCCTTCGGCCGGACGACGTCCGTCCGCGCGTTGTAGTTGGCCGTCTCGACCCAGACCGTCTCGATCCCGCGAGCCGCCATGAGCGACGCCGTGCGCTCCGGGGCCTTGAAGACCCCGCCGTCGTAGATGTCCACCCACGTGCCGAGCCCGCCGAAGACGGCTGCGTCCGCCTGCTTCGCGGCGGGCGCCGAGGCGGCCGCGGCGGATGCGACGACGAACGTGAGTGCGAGGACTGCGGCGAGCGCGCGCACGCCCGAGACGGTACCGGGAGTCTGTGAAGGCTCTGTCAACGCGAAGCTAGAATCGAGTGTTCGCGCGGACGTAGCTCAGTTGGTAGAGCACTGGCTTCCAGGCGCGCCCGATCTGCGGCGGCAGGGGTGGCTGAAGCCTCGGGCGCTCTGACCCGTACGGGGGACGCGTCTGCGGAGGGAGCGGGCCATGCTCGCTGTCCGCACCTCAGGGGTGTATTGAGCGGCGGGCCGCCTGGGCTGCTCGCCGCTCTCTCTCTTGAACGGGCATCTCGACACAGGAAGCCCGCCGGCCCCGCGGCCTCATCGAGCCGCGGCCGGTCGTCCATCGCAGGGAAAGCAGCCGTGCCTCAGGCAGGCTCCGGGCCGTCCAGGTTGACGACGAGCGGCCCTTCTCCGACGAACGCGATGACGAACTCCTGCGGCTCGTCGAGCGGGTTCACGTCTCGGTGGACGAGCCCGACGGGCACGTGGAAGAAACCGCCCTCCTCCACCTCCGTGCTCTCCGCGCCGCCCGGGCCGAATTCGAAGCGGAGGCGACCCCGGACGACGTACCCGAGCACTTCGCGATCTCCGTGGTGATGCCAGCCCGACACGACACCACCGTTGACACGACCGCGGACGTGGAGCGCGCGATCCGTCGCGAATGCGACCTCCCGGACGATGCCCGGCGTCGAGTCGCCCTGCGTCAAGCCGTGTGGTGCAACCGCAGAGACTCGATCAGCTGATGCCACGGACGTTCCTCCGCTCGCGAGGCTAACGGATCTGCTTGAACCGCGTGCCAGACGTCTCGACAGCCCGGGTCGGCCCGATCGGTGGAGCTCAGGCGTTCAGGTAGCCCAGGAAGGAGCGGTCAGGCGTGAGTCGCGTCGACTGCGATGTCTGTGGGGAGCCGGACGGCTGGCCTGACCTTTCGACGTGGGGTGCCGCGTGAGCCTGCGGCTGCCCACAAAGCACGAGGGAGCGAAGGGAGACCAGAGGCACCTTCCCCTGCGCGCGCCAGCTTTCCTTGGGCTCCACCTACGGCGCGCTCGCTCCAGCGTCACCCCCGGCACTGCCCCCAGTCTCCCTTCCCTAGGTCAGATCGTAGGCGCGCTTTCTTGGTGTGTAAATGGCGTCACCGAAAGCGCAACAAACGGCCCCGCCGCGCGTCGGTTAGCGGCTGACGATGTTGTGAACCTCGAAGACATCGGGGTCGCCGGTGAACTCGATACCGATGTCAGCGAGTATGGGCATGAGCCGCTCACCGAACGCCTGCAGCTTCTCCCTCGAGTCCCAAATCTCGCTGACGCGCAGGTTCCCTTCCGTCCCAAAGAGAACGTGGTACGCCATACCGTCCGGAGGCCACTCCCCGGCGTCCTTGAGCCGTCGCAGACTCTCCTCGTACTTCTCCGTAGTCACGTTCGTCGGGTTGAAGCGAACGACGATGCTCATGCGGTGCTCCTCTCCGCTCGGGGGTACCGCCGACCCTACTCCGATGCCGTCGAGTTGGTGCTGAGTTGGCGTCGGCGTCGGAGGGCGGCTGGAGCTACGCCGCTAGAATCCTCGTCTCGCGGACGTAGCTCAGTTGGTAGAGCACTGGCTTCCCAAGCCAGGTGTCGTGGGTTCGAGTCCCATCGTCCGCTTCGCGCGCTTGGCAGGAATTTCGTCCTTACGAGCGCCCCCGCGAACCGCCCGTTTCTCACCGCTTGGCCTGGGCGTCGACCTCACTTCGACCCCGTCCTCTCCTCGATGGCGTCGGCGCCAGGTTCCTCTCGGAGCGTGACTTCGTACCCGAGGTTCGCATGGGTTCGATGATCGATGTCCGCTACGACGGGACGAGCATGGCGCTGGTGTCCGCACCGTTCGCAGAACACGATCGAACTGGCCGAGTCGGTGATCGTCTCCCATCGATGCCCACCGCGTACGACACAGGCAACTCGCGA
This sequence comes from uncultured Actinomycetes bacterium, assembly GCA_963716605.1. Lineage (GTDB taxonomy): Bacteria > Actinomycetota > Thermoleophilia > Gaiellales > Gaiellaceae > GMQP-bins7. The sequence continues at coordinate 335,848 of CAVQTO010000003.1, forward strand.
AAGCATGTCCCGAACCATACGACGTGGGTTCGAGTCCCATCGACCGCTTCCAAGAAAAAGGCCCGCAAAAGGCGGGCCTTCGAGTTTTCCGTTCGGGGTTTGAACTCTAACGGATTCGCTCGGGTGCGACCCGTTAGCTGCGCGCGTCGCGCTCGAGGCGCTCTGCCACGTTCCGAAGCACCTTGAGCGCGATCCGAGGCATCGTCTCGACGATTCGTCGGAACGTGCGATCGCTGATCACGAGCACGCGGACGGGTGAGGTCGCCGTCACCGTCGCCGTACGCGGTTTGTACGTGAGGATCGCTATTTCGCCGAACCAGTCTCCGGGACCGAGGTCAGCCAGCTTCCTGCGGCCGCGCCTGACGGCGACCGTTCCCTCGACGAGGATGAAGAACTCGCGGCCGCGCCCTCCCTCCTCCGTCAGTCTGTCTCCCTCCGGTGCCTCACGCTCGTCCGCGTTCATCGCAATCTCGAGGAGCTCCGCCTTCGTGCACTCCGCGAAGAGCGGAATCCGCTTGAGGAGCGCGACCTTCTCGTTCTTGCTGAGAGGCACGCGACGATCCTACGTCGCGCCGCTGAGGTATCTCTTGCCGTCGTGAGAAGACGAAGCTCAGCTGCGATGGTTGCCGTCCTGGCGCTCGCAGGCATCGGCTGCTTCTGGGGCGCCATCCTCATCGCGGCGGCGCTCGAGCCCGGCTACACCCACCGGCGCGACTACGTCAGCACGCTTGCCGCACGCGGCGCAGAGCACGCGGGGCTGGCGATGTTCGCGATCGTCGCCGCAGCGGCGGCGATGCTGTTCGCGTCGCTTCTCGTGCGCCGGGTCTCGCGCCTCGCCGGCGCCGCCATCGCGCTCGCCGGGCGTCGGTTTCGTCATCGCCGCCTTCACGCGCCTCGAGTGCGCGAACGGTGCGGCCGCGTGCGGTCTCGGCGGGCGCTTCGAGGTCTCGGGCTCCACCGAGATCGGCCACTGGACCGCGACGACGGTCTCCTCGATCCTCCTGATCGGAGGCATCGCGGTGACCGGGGTCGCGCTGATCCGCCGCGGTCGGAAGATCCCGGGCGCGGCGTCCCTCGCGGTAGCCGCCGTCACGGCCGGGGCGTTTCTGGCGACGGGCGGCCAGAATCCCGGTCTCATGCAGCGGATCGGGATCGTTGCAGGGACCGGCTGGCTCGCCGCGGTCGCGCTCGCGACGCTCGTCCGGCGGACCACGTGACGAGAGCCCCGCGCGTGCGGGGCTCTCCATTCGTGCGGCCGAGGGCGAGGCAAGCTCGCCCGCAACGCCTCTTACGGCGCCGGCTTGAACTCCAGCCGCAGCGCGACGTCGATGTCGCCACGACGGGTCGTGGCCTCGTGGTAGTCGTTCGTCAGCCAGCGGCCTAGCTGGTTGCCGAACCACGGGCCTGCGGGATTGCCGCTCTCGCCGCCCGGGATCACCTGCACGGCCTTCGGGTGCGAGCGCCGCGCCTCGGCGACGAAGCGCCGCGCCGGGCCGCTCCCGAACATGAACCCATTCACGGTCGACGCGCGCGGGTTGTGCGACGACGCGTCGGGCACGCTGAAGCCACCGTCGGTCGCGACTCCCGGCAGGGCCGCCGAAAGATCAGTGAACCCGGCGCCGGGCGGAAGCGAGAACGGCCCGCCGAGCGGGTGCCGGAAGACGATGCGGTGCAGCTTGCCCCAGCGGTAGTCGGCGAGGTTCGTCGAGCCGCCGAACGCCGCCGCGAAGCCCGGGCTCGCGGCGAGGTCGAGCGCGGCCTTGAGCGCCCCGAGCACGGCAGTGTCGCGCCCGACCGGCCCGGCGAAGAAGACGATCCCGGAGGCGCCCGTGCCGTTCGTCTCGAGCAGGTGCCTGAGGGAGCTCATCGCCTGGTTGCTTCCCGGCAGGACGCCGCCGAGGCCGCGAGCCTGGAGCGGGCCGTCCACGATCGCGGCCAGCGCACGCGAGCGCCAGAGGCTGTAGATCGTCGCCGCGACGCTCGCGTCGATCTCCGCTTGCGTCGGCGGGAGCCGGAAGCCGTTCGGGTCGCTCGCGTCGTAGCCTTCGGGGACGCCGGTCGGCGTCGAGAAGTCCCACGCTGCGAGGCGTGCGACCGCCTCCTGGACCTTCGGGTCTGCCCCGAGCGCAGCGAGCGGTGCCGGGGCACCCGGCGTCTGCGCCGCCTGGAGCGCGGCCGTGATGTATGGGACGAGCACCGCGGCGTCGTTCAGCCGGACGTCGGCCTGGATCGACTGCATCTCCTTGAACGACACCTCGCGGCGCCCGGCGGTCTCCTCGAGCAGGCGCGCCGTGACTCTCGCGTTCCGGTTGCCGTCCTCGTGGCCCGGCGTGATGTAGCGGATGCCGCCGCCCGGCCGGAGCTCGTTCAGCGGGTCGTTGTCGAAGGTCTGGCCGTTCGGGTCCTGGTTCGCGTTCGCGATCCAGCCGCGCTTCGGGTTCACGAGGCCGTCCATCTCGGCGACGGGGAGGATCTCGTACGCCGAGGCCTGGTCCTCCGCGGGCGTCGGGTCCTGGATCCACTCGTTGCCGCCGAGCCCGCTCCGGATGAAGTACGGCGGCGTGCCGTTGACGGTGCCTGCCTGGAGGTCCTCGCGCAGCGGGATCTCGCCGCTCGTCTTGTAGCCGATCGAGCCGCGATCGTCGGCGTACATCCAGTTCTGCGCGCCGAAGTCGAAGTAGCGCTGCGCGTCGATCGCCTCGGCGACGGTCTCCGCACGCGAGAGCAGGCGGAAGAAGTCGACCTCGCGGGTCGGGCTGAAGCCGGTGAACTGGACGGACAGGCCGGTCGTGCCGGTGACGCTGATCAGCGGTCCGTTGTTCCGGCGCGGAACGACAATCGTCGCCGGCGGGACGGTCGCCGAGGGCGGCACGACCACGACGTCGTCGCCGGTGCCGTTACCCGGCTGATTCGTCCGGTACGTCTCGGGGATGATCTGCGTCGGCTCGAGGTTTCCCTGGTACGTCGTCGCAACGGGCACGCCGCCTGCGATCGTGAGCTGTTCGGAGTAGACGTCGGTGACGTCGGTCGGGTTGACCGTCGAGCCCCAGGAGACGTCCCCGTTCGTCCCGTGCACCACCGCCGGCGTGCCCGGGAACGTGACGCCGTACAGCGTCAGGTCGCTGCGCCTGGCGTCGACGTCGACGCCGACCTCGTAGAACGTCGCCGGCGATCCGAGCGAGAGGTGCGGATCGCTCGCGACCATCGCCCGCCCGCTCGAGGACTCCTTTCCGGAGACGACCCAGATGTTCGAGCCCTGGTCCGACGGCGCCGTCGGGAGGTTCGCGCCGTTGACGTTCTCGAGCGCCTCGCTCGCCGCCTTCGCGATGCCCGGCGCGAGGGAGGACGACCAGTCGTCATCGCCGCCGTGCTTCTTCTTCGTCGACCCGGAGGTCTCTCCGGGCAGGACCGACGGCGCGTGCGCGAACGGCTCGCTGCGCATCACGTCCTCGAAGAACAGCTTCCGTCCGTCGAAGCCGAGCGCTGCGCCCGTGCCCTGGTAGGTCAGCAGCCGCTGGGTGTTCGAGATGTCGTTCGTCTCGAACGAGAGGCCGAACGAGAGCAGCTTCGAGAGCGCCAGCGAGTCGAGCGCCGTCCACGCGGGCACGTTCGCCTTCGTCAGCTCGAGCGCGGCGTACTCGGACGGGAGCGGATTCGCGGCGAGCCAGGCGTTGACGCCCTCTGCGTACGCCTCGAGGGTCGCGCGGCTCTCGGGCGAGATCGCCGCCATCGAGCGCACCGCCGCACGGCGAAGGCCGAGGGTCCTCAGCTGGACGTCGCTCGGGAGCGCGCCAGCGCCGAGCAGCTCTGCGAGCGTGCCGCTGGCCTGGCGTCGGCTCGAGTCCATCTGGAACATCCGGTCCTGCGCGTGGAGCCAGCCGACTAGGAAGTACGCGTCGTGCTCGCTCTTGGCGAAGACGTGCGGGACGCCGAACGTGTCGCGCAGCACCTTGGTGGTTCGCTCGAGACCGGGGACGTTCACCTTCTCGGTCTTCGGGTGGTGCGCGAGCGAGGCGCTCGGCAAGAAGAACAATGCGGCAAGTGCGAGGAGCGCGATCCTCGTCTTGGTCATGTGAGTTCCCCCCTCAATTCGGCAGAAGCCGCCTTGGGGCGATTCTCGCACGGGGCCCGAGCCGACCGCAGCGAGAACCGGTGTCAGACACCGATCTACGACGTCAACAGCCGAGGCCGTCGCCGTCGGGATCGAGGCCGTGCGGGTCCTTGCCCCCGATGATCGTCACCGGAAGCGGGATGCCCATGGCCGCCAGGTCTGCACAGTCGAGGTCGGGCGGCGCCGGCGGGATGCAGACGCCCTGGTAGCTCGCGTCGCACTTCTTCGTCGCGACGGGCGGTGTGAAGACCCTCTGAGTGGTGCTTTCGCCAGCGCGCCCGACGAGACCGTCGACTTTCCCGGCGAGGAACAACATCGCGATGATGACGAGGAGCGCTCCACCGGCGATGAGCAACTCGTACTCGGCGAGCCCCTGACCGGCCTGGCCGCGACGGCCGCGGGGCTGGGCCCTGCGCACGGGTTTCAACGTTGAGAGCGCTGCGGACATCGAAGTGCGCCCCCGTCGGCCGTCGTCATAGCATCCCTGGACATGTCCCAGACGCCGCTCTCGACGCCGCTGTCCCACGCTCTTGTCGCGTTCACGATCGAGCTCGACAACGAGTTCGAGCGCCGGCTCGCCGAGACCGGCCTCGGCCGCCGGTTCGGGATCTCCCTGGTGATGTGGTCGAACTTCCTGCGCTTCGTCGGCGACGAGGGGATCGGCGTGGGCGAGCTTCCCGCCGTCGCCGGGCTTCCCAAGAACAAGATGCTCTCCACGCTCGGAGGCATGGAGCGCTGGCGCTACGTGTTCGTCGGGCCTGCCGCGGACGATCAGCCGCCGACGGCGAAGCGGGACGGCTACGGAAGCGCCCGCGGTCTTCGGGGCGACTGGGTCATCCGTCCTACGGAGGCCGGCAGGAAAGCGCTCGAGATCTGGCCTGCGGTGCGCGACCACACCGAGCGCGGCTGGGAGGAGCGCTTCGGAAAGGAGGTGGTCGACGAGCTCCGGGGATCGCTGGCCGCGCTCCTCGGGCAGATCGACGTCGAGCTCCCCGAGTACCTCCCGATCGTGGGCAGCGTGAACGGGATGAGGACTGAAATCGAGCCCCGCCAACGGCGAGACCCGGCAGAAGGGGATCCCCGAAACACCCACCTGTACCCACTCCTTCCCCAGGTCCTTCTGGCCTACACCTTAGAGGCTCGAAAGCGACTCCGAGCAAGGGTTGCCCCTGAGCGCGAACTTCCTGCGCGTCCTCGACGAGACGGGAATGGACGTTCGCGACGTGCCCCTCGCAGCCGGCGTGTCAGCCGAGGCGACGTCGATGGCGCTCAGGTACCTGACGAAGACGGGCGACGTCGTCGTCGAGGCGAAGGTCGCGCGGCTCACGCCGAAGGGCATGGAGGCGCAGGAGGCGGCGCGCGTGCTTCATCCCGTGGTCGAGCAGCGCTGGAAGACGCGGTTCGGCGCGGACGCGGTTCGCCGGCTGCGGACGGCGCTCCAAGGCGTGCTCGAGCAGCGCGACGCCCTCTCCCGCGGGCTCGAGCCGCATCCCGACGGCTGGCGCGCGACCAAGCGCTACGAGCAGCAGACGAAGGCCGTGGTCGCCGACCCGCTCGGGCGGCTGCCGCACTACCCGATGGTGCTCCACCGCGGCGGCTGGCCGGACGGGAGCTGAGCAACGCGCCGGAGCCGGCCCGAGACCCGTCGCCGAGACGCGCGCATACGATCACGGGCTCATGGCCTCTCGAGCCGCGCGGATCGTGTACGTCGGCCACGCCACCGTGCTCGTCGACCTCGACGGCGTGCGGTTGCTCACGGACCCGGTACTGCGCCCGAGGCTGATGCATCTCCGCCGCGTGGGCAAGGTGGACACGAGCGTGCTCCGGGGCGTCGACGCGGTGCTCGTCTCGCACGCGCACTTCGACCACCTCGATCTCCCGTCGCTCGAGCGGCTCGGGCGCGAGCTGCCGGTGATCGTGCCGCGCGGAGCGGGCGGACTGTTACGCCGGCGAGGGTTCCGCGCGGTGACCGAGCTCGACGTCGGCGACGAGCTCCGCATCGGCGAGCTCTCGATCCGTGGAACCCCCGCGCTGCACCCGGCGGAGCGGATGCCGTTCGGGACGAAGGCCGACCCGATGGGGCACCTGATCGCAGGCTCGCGCTCCGTGTACTTCGCGGGGGACACGGAGCGCTTCGACGGGATGGCCGACCTCGGCCCGGTCGACGTCGCGCTGCTCCCGGTCGCGGGCTGGGGCCCGAACCTCGGCCCCGGGCACATGGGCCCGATCGATGCGGCCGAGGCGGCGCAGCTCCTACGGGCGGCGACGGCGATCCCGATCCACTGGGGGACGCTGTTCCAGATGCACAAGACGCTCCGTGGCGAGCCGGTGCTCGCCGAACGGCCGGCCGAGGAGTTCGTGGAGCACCTACGGGGGATCGCGCCCGAGATCGAGGCGCGCGTCCTCCGTCCCGGTGAGGAGACGCTGTTCTGAGGCGGGCGCACCCGCCGATGCAGCGTCCTCCTCCGTGATCGCGAAGCCGAGCGCGAAGCCTGCGACGGTGACGAGCGCGGCGGCGCGTCCCGCGTGCTGGAACGCCTCCGGCATCATCGTGCTCGCGAGCATGGCGAGGATCGCTCCCGCGGCGAAGGACAGGGTGAGAGCGATCAAGTTCTGCTGCGAGTCGTCGAGGAGCGCGAACGCGAGCAGGGTGGCGAGCGCGCACACGGCCGCGACGAGGATCCAGAGCCCGAGGATCCAGCCCGTCGAGTGGCCGGCCTTGCGCAGCCCGCTCGACGCCGACAGCGACTCGGGGAGGTTCGAGAGGAACACCGCGAAGACGAACGCGACCCCGATCTTGTCGCCTTCGATGAGTGTCACCCCGATCGCCGCCGACTCCGGGATGCCATCGAGGACGATGCCGAGGACGATGGCGAGTGGGTTCCCTTCGGCCTGCCCTCCTCCCATGCTCTTGCGATCTCCCGCGCCCATGCGATCGAGGACGACATCGCCGGCGTAGAACGTGAGGCCGCCGGCGAGGACGCCCGCGGCGACGACGATCCCGTTCGAGCGCTCGAAGGCGTCGACCGCGAGGTCGACCGAGAGGACTGCGATGAGCACGCCCGCGCCGAAGCCCATGACGAGCCCGATCGTCCGAAGCGACATATCCCAGCGGATGACGATGAGCCCGCCGACGAGGAGCGAGGAGCTCGCGACGAGGGACCAGAGCGCGGCTTCGATCACGAGCTCGCGACGGCAAGTGCCACCGCGAGCGGCAGGACGACCCACGCGCCGACCGTCAGCGAGATGGCGACGATCGTGAATCTCCGGCTGTGGTCCTTCGGCGGCGTGCCGCAGTTGCCGACCGCCTGCCAGAGATCCTGGAGCGGGGCGCGCGTCGAGAGGCGGATCCGGCGGCTCGCGAGGGCGGCACCGCGGAGGACGACCCACGAGACGCCGACGACCACGAGCACGGTCACGAGACCGGTGACGAGCGCCACCCACACGTTCTGGAACGCGATCCCCTGCGCGAGCCGGTAGCCCGTGGCGACGATCGGGATGAGCAACCCCCCGATGACGAAGGACGGGAGGCCGATCTCGCGCCGACGGAAGATGTCGACCAGCCCCTCCGCGTCGTAGCGCGCGCGCCGGAGGTCCACGCGCTCGGGCGCGAGCGTCTCGGACTCCATCTCGCGGAGCCAGTACAGGTTCCGCAGGTCGAGCGCGACCTGCCGCAAGTGCGAGACGACGACGTACCGCGCGACCAGCTGCACGAACCAGCGAACGACCGTTGTCGCCGCTCCCGCTCCCGCGGCCGCGCTCGACCCGTGGTAGCCGTGCCGGCCGAGCGTCTCGAGCGCGGACGCGACCCGCCGGTGCGCGATGGTGAAACGCTCGGGGTCGGCGAGCGTGGTCGTGCGCGCGAGCTCGCCCAGCATCTGGCGCTCGCGCGGGCCGGTGACCTCGATCCGGTCGAGGAACGAGGCGATCGCCTCGTCGTCGCCCGCGAGCAGCTCGAGGCGCTCGATCGGGTTGTCGACGACGTCGCCCGGCGGGTCGGTCACGCGGTGACCGGCTGCTCCAGCTCCGCCGACCACTCCCCGGCGACCGCGAGCGAGTTCATGCGCGCCCGGTGTACGAAGGCTGCCTGCGCGGCCTCCGCGTTCGCAGGGTCTCCGCCCCAGGCGGCGAGTGCCGAAGCCTGAAGCGCGCGCCCGTACGAGAACGAGAGCGCCCACGGCCCGCCGACGCGGTTGATCGCGTTCAGGTTCTCGGTCGCCTGCACCTCGGACTGGCCGCCGGACAGGAACACGATCCCGGGGACGGCAGCCGGGACGACACCGCGGAAGCAGGCGATGGTCGCCTCCGCGATCCGCTCCGTGGTGGCCTGGTCCGGGGAGCCCTTGCCCGCGATGACCATGTTCGGCTTCAGCAGCGTGCCCTCGAGGTCGAGCGCGAGGTCGTAGAGCGCGTCGAACGTCTCGTGGAGCGTGCGCGTGGTCACCTCCCAGCACACCTCGAGCGAGTTGTCGGCGTCCATGAGCACCTCGGGCTCGACGATCGGCACGATGCCGGCCTCCTGGCAGAGCGCCGCGTAGCGCGCGAGCGCGTGCGCGTTGGCCGAGATGCACGCGTCCGTCGGGATGCCGTCCCCGATCGTGATCACGGCGCGCCACTTCGCGAAGCGCGCTCCGAGCTCGCGGTACTCCTCGAGCCGGGCGCGGAGCCCGTCGAGGCCTTCCGTCACCTTCTCACCGGGGAAGAGCGCCATGTCGTGCGCGCCCGTGTCCACCTTGATCCCGGGGATGACACCCTTCGAGGCGAGCAGCTCGGCAAAGGGCATGCCGTCGTCGGCGGACTGGCGGATCGTCTCGTCGTACAGGATCACGCCCCCGATGTACTCCTCCATCCCGGGCGCGGCGAAGAGGAGCTGGCGGTAGAAGCGGCGGTTCTCCTCGGTCGACTCGACGCCGACCGAGTCGAGTCGCTTCGTCATCGTCCCCGTGCTCTCGTCCGCCGCGAGGATGCCCTTGTGGTCGGCGACGATCGCGCGAGCGGTCTCGTGCAGCTGGGACTTCATCGGACTGCTCCTTTCGTCAAGGCCTGGATCTTCGACAGCGGGTGCGTGGCCGCGATGCGGCGGACCGTGCCCGAGCGCGAGCGCATGACGATCGACTCCGTCTCGACGTGGTCGCGGACGACCCGGACTCCGCGGAGGAGGGCACCGGTCGTGACCCCGGTCGCGGCGACGAAGACGTCGTCGCCCTGCACGAGATCGTCGTGGGTCAGGACGCGGTCGATGTCGAACCCGGCCTCGACGAGCCGTGTGCGCTCGTCGTCGTCCCGCGGCCACAGCTTGCCCTGCATCGCGCCGCCGAGGCACTTGATCGCCGCCGCGGAGATGACGCCCTCGGGCGTCCCGCCGATGCCCATCAGCAGGTCGATGCCGCGCACCGACTGCGCCGCCGCGATCGCGGGGGCGACGTCGCCGTCGCGGATGAGGTTCACGCGCGCTCCGGCCTCACGCAGCTCGGCGATGAGGTCGTCGTGGCGGTCGCGCTCGAGGACGACGACCGTGAGGTCGTTCACGTCCACGCGTTTTGCCTCCGCGACGCGCTCGAGGTTCTCGGTCGGCGTCGCCTCGATGTCGATCGCGTCCGCGGCCTCGGGGCCGACGGCGATCTTGTCCATGTACATCGCGGCGCCGGGGAAGAACATCGTGCCCCTTTCCGCGACTGCGATGACCGCGATGGCATTCGGCATGCCCAAGGCGGTGAGCCGGGTGCCCTCGAGCGGGTCGACGGCGACGTCGACCTCGGGCCCGGAGCCGTCCCCCACCTCCTCGCCGTTGAAGAGCATCGGCGCCTCGTCCTTCTCGCCCTCGCCGATGACGACGACGCCGCGCATCGACACGGTGTCGAGCATGAGCCGCATCGCGTCCACCGCGGCCTGGTCGGCGGCGATCTTGTCGCCGCGCCCGATCCACCGCGACGCGAAGGTGGCTGCGGACTCGGTGACGCGGACGAGCTCGAGCGCGAGGTTCCGATCGGGAGGAATCGCACTCATGCGGCAATTCTATGACCGTCCGTTCCACGAGGCGTAGGCGCGGGCATGCCTCGCGCACAGGCGCCGGTGGCCGCCCTACATGCGCTCGGGCGCTTCGACCCCGATCAGGTCGAGCGAGCGCGCCACGACGAGCTGCGTCGCCCGCACGAGCGCGAGCCGGAACGCCTGCTGCTCGGACTCGAGGACGCGGTGGTGGTGGTAGAAGCGGTGGAAGTCGTCGGCGACGCGGATCGCATAGGTCGGGATCGCGTGCGGCCCACGGCGCTCGGCGGCCTCCGCGACGACCTCGGGGAACTCGAGCAGCCGCTTGACGAGGTCGCGCTCCTCCGGCGCCAGCGGAGCGCCTAGCGCGGAGTCGAGCTCGCCGACCTCGAGCTCGGCGTCCTCCGCGTTGCGGAGGATCCCGGCGATCCGGGCGTGCGCGTACTGGACGTAGTAGACGGGGTTCTTCTGCGTCCGCTGCTTCGCGAGGTCGACGTCGAGCTCGATGGTCTGGTCGTGCCCGCGCGAGACGAGGTACCAGCGGGCCGCGTCCACGCCGATCGTGTCCAGGAGCTCGTCCAGGAAGACGACGTCCCCGCGCCGCTTCGAGACCTTCTTCGCCTCGCCACCCTCGACGAGGTGGACGAGCTGGTACAGGAGAACCTCCACGCGCTCCGGGTCCTCGCCGAGCATGCGCGCGATCGCCGCGTACCAGTTGCGCGTCCCGTGGTGGTCGGCGCCGAGGACGTAGATCGCCCGCTCGAAGCCGCGATCGAGCTTGTCCGCGAGGTAGACGACGTCGGCCGCCCGGTACGTGGGCGTGCGCGTCTCGGAGCGCAGAAGGACGCGGTCCTGCTCGTCTCCGTACGCGGACGAGCGCGCCCAGAGCGCGCCGCCCTCCTCGTACGTGTCGAGGCGCGGGAGGAACTCCGGGAGCCGCTCCTCGAGCTCGCGCTGCTTCGCCCACGTGTCGAAGTGGACGCGGAAGCGCTCGAGCGTGTTCTCGATCTGCGCGAGCATCGGCGGCACCGGGTCGCCTCGTAGAGCTGCGAGGTCCGCGACGTAGGCTCCGTGGTAGCCGTCCTCGGGCGGCTCCTCCCCACGCCGGATCGCCTCGATCGACGCGTAGAACCGCTCCATCTGCGCGCCCGCGTCGTTGTAGTAGTACTCGCGCTCGACCTCGTGGCCGGCCAGCTCGAGGAGCCGGGCGACCGAGTCGCCGTAGGCGCCGTTCCGCGCGTGCGCGACGGTGATCGGGCCGGTCGGGTTCGCGGAGACCATCTCCACCTGGATCCGCTTCCGCTCGCCGGCCGTGCCCGCGCCGAAGGACTCCCCGGCTTCGAGGATCTCGCCGAGCGCGCCGGCGATCCATGCGTCCGAGACGTGGAGGTTGACGAAGCCCGGGCCGGCAGCTTCCGCCGACGCGGCCAGCCCGCGCTCGACGACTTCCGCCGCGATCTCGGCCGCGAGCTCGAGCGGGGATCTCGCACGCGTCGGCGCAAGCCGGAGCGCGACGTTCGTCGCGTAGTCGCCGTGCTCGGACTCGGCGGGGCGCTCGAGCTCCACGGGCGCTCCGGTCACCTCAACGAGTGAAGCGGCGAGCGTCGAGACGGGGTCCTGGACAGCCACGAGCGGGCATCGTAGGCACCGCTGCCAGCGGGCGGGGGGCATGGCTTCTGGACATTCGTCCAGGCACGTCCGGACTGGCGCCTATAAAGCTTTTTCTACACAATCCGATAAGAGTTCTCTCTACGATCTGATGAGAGTTCTCTCAACATCTGAGACGGAGGCGACATTGGGGTCGGGGCGTCGTACGGCGAAGGGCGCAAGCTCGCGTGACAACGGGTGTGCACGGGCCGATGGCCGGCTTCGTGCGCGCCTGCGCGGCCGCGAGGACGGACAGGGACTCGTGGAGTTCGCGCTCATCGTGCCTCTTCTGCTGATGATCGTCTTCGGGATCATCTACTTCGGGATCGGGCTGAACTACTGGCTCGACATGAACCGCGTCGCCAACCAGGGAGCTCGGCAGGCGGCCGTCAACCACTGGCCGACCCAATGCCCGCGGGGTGAGGCGCCCTCGCCCGGGTGTGTCAACTCCAGCGCAACAACCCCGTGCGGCACCGTTCTGGCCACGAACTCGAAGGCGCGCCTGCAGGACGTCCTGCGCTGCGAGACACGCAACAATGCGACGGCGACGGTTTGCTACCCGGGAAAGCTGCCGGGGGCTGCAACCATCGGCGATCCGGTCAAGGTGAGGCTCACCGCACCCTTCAGGTTCTTCTTCATGAACTCGCTGAGCATCACGTTGACCGGTAGCGCGACGATGAGACTCGAGCAGCAACCGACCTTGATCACCGGCGCACTGGGCCCGGCATGCGCATGATCGGCGGCGTCCGACGGCAGAGGGAGCACGAGCGCGGCCAAGTCCTCGTCCTGGTCGCATTCTTCATTCCAGTGCTCATGGTGATCGGATCGCTCGTGATCGACGTGGGGAACTGGTACGTGCTCAAGCGGCACCTCCAGACGCAGGTCGACGCCGCAGCACTCGCCGGAGGCCCGGCCTTCACGGGCTGCTTCCAGAACCCGCTTGCGGCGAGGGACGCGATCGCGTTGCAGGCGCTCGCGTATGCCGGCGACCGCAACCCCTCCAGGGACCCGTTGGCGCACAACCCGCTGATGGAGGAGGGGACAACTGATGTCCATGCAGTGCTGAACAGCAACACCTTCTGGGCCAACGGTGATCCGTCCGATGGCAGCACGCTCGACTGGACGGCGGGGATGCCCTGCGACACGAAGTTCCTCGACGTCAAGGCGACGGACGACGACGCGCCACTCCTCTGGGGGTGGCTCCCGTTCTTCCCGGACCTCAAGACTCGGGCTCGGGTCGAGGTCACCGAGATCCAGAGCTCGAACGGAATGAAGCCTCTCGGCGTGCCCGAGCTCGACCCTGAAGAGGTTCTAGTGCTGATTGTGGACGAGGACGGTAATCCAGACGTGCTGGGAACGATCCGAGGGAGATCGAATCTCGACCCCCAGTCGATTGTGAACGGGCTCTCCGAGTGGTCCAGGGACTTCATCGCGCCCGTCGACCTCAGCGGCAACACGGACTTCGGCGTGATCATCGTCGCGAATCGGAGTACGACTCCGATCCCGCCGAACCGAACCCTCAGCCAGATCTGCAGCCCGGCCTCGGGACAGGTGCAGTGCTTCGGGGGAGGGACGCCCAACAGCGGAATCTCGTTCATCCATGCGTTCGCGACGACCCCTGGTGGAAGCGCGAGCGTGCCGCGCATCCGTGGGGTCACGCTCGGCGGCGGTTGCCCGTCCGACGACTCGCGTCCGTACTTCAACTTCGGAGGTGGCTGCGTCGATCACGATCTCTGCCACGATCGACTTCGGCACCGGCAGCAGGTGTTGATCCGACGCGACAGCGCCTCGCAAGGAGGCGTGTGCGCGGAGGTCTCGGCATCGCCGGGGGGCAACCTGAGTTGGGATCCTGTGGACGAGGTTTGGACGGGTTCGTTCACGCCAGCCGCCGGGTCCGGGGACAACCCGGATCGACCTGTCGTGGTCCACGGACACGAACGGCAGCTGCAATGGCCAAGAGACGGAGAGCGGAAACTTCGACGAGGTTGCGAAGCCGTACGTGTCGGACGCCGCCTCGGGCCCCGTCCAGTACCTCACGGTCGAAAGGGCGGGCGGGGCCGGGTTCGCAAACTCGATCGTCCAGGGCACGGCGAGCCTCAAGGTGACGGTGGGGCTGACCCCGCCGCTTCAGGAGCCCCCCGTGCTGACCGATCCGCCGATCGTGCTGAGAGGCTGGGGCCAGCCGTCCCAGAGCCAGGCCCTCGACTGCGACGTAAGTGGCTCGGGTCCGAACGGCTGGGCCGGCGCCATGTTGAACGGATGCCCCGACGCCTACCAGATCTACGACGACACCAAGCACACTTCAAAGTGCGTTCCGGAAGTAGTCGCCCGGGACTGCATCGATTCGCAGAACGGCAACTTCAACGAGAATCGCGTCGTCTCAATGCTGACTCCGTGCGCTGCCAACCCCAACCGCTGGGACGGTACGAACATCCCGCCGGCAACGGACAAGCGCTGGATGCCGCTCTTCGTCCTCGACCAGATGGCGTTCCAAGTCTCAGGGAAGAGGACGTACCCGATTCGGCGGTTCGGCATGTTCTACGTCACCGCGGTCAGCGGCCTGAACTGTACGAATCCCGACGACGATCCCCTCCCCGTGCAGAACGGCAAGGAGGAGATCTGGGGACACTTCATGAGCTTCATCACGCCTGGCTTCGGACAGACGATCCCCTCCGACACGCCGTGCTCGTTCGGAAACGGCACTCTCTGCGTGTCGAACCTGGTCGAGTAGTCCAGCCGCTACGGGTACCGATCGCCGCCCAAACCGGGCGCGCGCTCGAGGTCGAGACGTTGGTCCTGGACGGACCGGCCATTGGTCCGTGGAGACGCGTCTCAACCGTCAGTAAGACTCCAGGCTGGGGAATGGGGATATGGGGCCGGGGAAGCGCTCGGAGACGAGCCTGGTGCTCGGACGCGGCGCGCGCGGCGCAGCACGACTGCGGCCGTGCGCCGCGCCGGGTGCGAGCTGGCCGCCGGACGAGCGCGAGAGCATCGTCGTCCTCTGAAGGCGCGATCTGCGGCCTCCCGGGTGAAGGTCAACGGGAACGGCTTCAACGCGATCGGAACCGACGGCGCCGGCGGCGTCACTACGGCCATCGGGCTCGTCGAGTTGCGGCGCTAGCCGCTGGTGCTCTTGGCGGCGGACGGCGCCGAGCTGATCGGGACGACTACGCCGTCCCGGTGGAGCGCGAGCTGGACTTCTTCGCGCGCCTTGTAGATCCGCCACTTGACTGTCGCAAGCGTGATCTCGAGCGTCTCCGCGATCTCCGTGTACGAGAGCCCGACGACGTCGCGGAGAAGCAGCGCCATCTTGAGATCGGGGTTGAGACGCTCTACGGACCGCCAGACGGCGTCCATCGTCTCCGCGCGCTCGGCGGGGGCGTCCGCGACCTCGAGCGGCGGGATGTCCTCGAGCGGGACGACCGCGCGCGGCCTCCGCTCGAGCGCGCGCAGCTCGTCGAGCACGCGGTTCTTCGTCACCTGGAAGAGCCACGTCGTGAAGCGCGAACGGAGCGAGAAGCCGGGAAGACCCTGGAAGACCCGCAGGAAGACTTCCTGCGTCAGGTCCTCTGCCATGTTCCTGTCACCCGTCAGCCGGACGATGTAGTTGTAAACCGGCTGCTCGTACGTCCGGACGATGATCGCGAAGGCGCGCTCGTCGCCGCGCTGTGCTTTGCGCAGGACACCGAGATCGGGCTGAGGCAGCGACACGAGGAGGCGAGTATAGAGGGTGCTTGGTAAAGAGAATGTGCGCGGGGCTTTACAAACGGATTGCGAGCGATGCGCCGGTCATCTCGGCCGGCGCGGGAAGTCCCAGCAACTCCAGGATTGTCGGGGCGATATCCGAGAGCTCGCCGCCGTCCCGGGCACTTAACGCTTCGTTAGTAACGACGAACGGCACCGGGTTCGAGGTGTGCGCAGTGTGCGGGCTTGTGCCGTCCGGCTCGAGCATTACCTCGGCATTCCCGTGATCCGAGGTGATCAGGCACACGCCTCCTGCACGCTCCACGCATTCGACGACACGGCCGAGGCACCTGTCCACGGCCTCGACGGCCGCGACGACAGCGGGGATCGAGCCGGTATGCCCGACCATGTCCGGGTTCGCGAAGTTGACCACGGCGAACCGGTAGCCGCCGCCGATCTCGGCGCAGAAGCGCTCGGCGACCTCGTCGGCGGACATCTCCGGCTTCAGGTCGTAGCTCGGGACGTCGCGCGGCGAGGGCACGAGGATGCGCGTCTCCCCCTCCCACTCCCGCTCCTCGCCGCCGTTGAAGAAGTACGTCACGTGCGCGTACTTCTCGGTCTCCGCGACGTGGAGCTGGCGCGCGCCCGCCTCCGACAACACCTCGGCGAGCGTGTTCTCCACGCGCTGCTCGTCGAACGCGACCGGGCACGGGAAGTCAGCGCGGTAGCGCGTCATCGTGGTCAGGTCGACCCCGGCTTCGAGCAGCCGCTGCGAGAGCTGCCGCGCGCGGTCGGGCCGGAAGTTGAAGAAGATCGCGGTGTCCTTCGCCGGATCGAGGCGAGGCCGCCCCGCGAGGACGACCGGCTCGATGAACTCGTCGGTGACTCCGCTCTCGTAGCTCTGCCGCACCGCTTCGACGGGGTCTTCGGCAGTGCTGCCTTCACCTAGGCAGATCGCGCCGAAGGCGCGATCTGTCCTTTCCCAGCGCTCGTCACGGTCCATCGCGTAGTAGCGCCCGCTGACGGTCGCGATCCGGTCGGCGGGGAGCTGCGCGAGGTCGTCGGCGGCCGAGTGCGGCGAGACGTCGCGGCCGTCGGTGAACGCGTGGATCCACGTGTGCCCGTCCATCCCCTCCCGCTCGGCGAGCCCGAGGAGCGCGCGCAGGTGGTCGATGTGCGAGTGGACCCCTCCCGAGGAGACGAGCCCGAGCAAGTGGACGTCGCCGCGGTGGTCACGCGCTCGCTGCACCGCGGAGACGAGGGCCGGATTCTCGAAGAAGGGCCCGTTCGCGATCGCGCGGTTCACGCGGACGAGGTCCTGCAAGAGGACGCGGCCTGAGCCGATCGTCAGGTGCCCGACCTCGGAGTTCCCCATCTGTCCCGGCGGCAGCCCCACCGCGGGGCCCGACGCCGCGAGCTCCGTGTGCGGGTAGCGCTCCCAGAACGCGTCGAAGACGGGCGTGTCCGCGAGCTCGATCGCGTTCCCCGGCCCCGGCGGCGCGAGCCCCCAGCCGTCGAGGATGACGAGAACGACCAGCTCGTTCACTGCTGGGCGGCCTGGGCGCCGGCGAGGCAGATCGCCTCGAAGGACGCGGCCTCGAGGGACGCGCCGCCGACGAGCGCGCCGTCGACGTCGGGCTGCGCGAGGAGGACCGCCGCGTTCTCCGGCTTCACCGACCCACCGTAGAGAACACGGGTCGGGTGCAGGGACTTCACGAAGGCATGCGCCTCCTGCGCGGTGTCTGGGGTCGCGGTCTTGCCGGTGCCGATCGCCCACACCGGCTCGTACGCGATCGCGAGCGCGGGGTGGCGGGGAAGCACCGTGACCTGTCGTCGGAGCACGGCCTCCGTCTCTCCCGCGTCGCGCTCGGCCTCCGTCTCGCCGACGCACGCGATCACGGAAAGCCCCTGCTCGAGCGCGGTTTCCGCGCGCATGCGCACCGTCTCGTCGGTCTCGCCGAAGTGCTGCCGGCGCTCGGAGTGGCCGACGAGCGTGCCCGTGCAGCCGATCTCGAGCAGCATCGGCGCGGAGATCTCGCCCGTGAACGCGCCCTCGAGCTCCCAGTGCACGTTCTGCGCGTACACACGCACGTTGCTGTTCGCGCCGAGCTCCTGCACGACCGCGGCGAGGGACACGTACGGCGGGCACACGACGACATCGACGCCGTGCGCCAGCTCGGCGAGCCCGCGGATCGTCGCCGCGAAGACCCGCGCCTCGTGCGGCCCCTTGAACATCTTCCAGTTGCCCGCGATCAGCACGCCCGGATTTTCCCATGCCTGTTAGCCTCAGGGGCGGTGAGCGGCGAGAACGGGTCGGCGGCGTGGGAGCAGCGCTTTCGCGCGCCCCTGACGTTCCTCCCGGAGTGGTCTCCGGAGGCGCCCGGCCGGATCGTGTACTCCTCGAACGAGTCGGGCGTCTGGCAGGTGCACGCCTGGGACCTCGCGCAGGACACGCGCCGGCAGGTCACGGACCACCCCGTCGGCCTGATGGAGGGCCTGCCCACGCTCGACGGCGAAGGCGTCCTCTGGTTCCAGGACGAGACCGGCGACGAGTCCGGTCAGTGGCACGTGGAGCCGTTCTCCGGCGGCGAGGCGCGGCCGTTCCTCGAGGGCGTCCCGCACGGCTGGAACGAAGGCCTCGCGCAGGCGCCCGGGATCGTCGTCGCCGGGGTCAGCGACCGGGACGGTTTCGCCGTGCACGTGTCGCTCGACGGCGGCCCCGCCCGCGAGCTCCACCGCTCGTCCGAGTCGGTTCGCCTCGGAAGCGTGGACGAGGGCGGCTTCCTCCTCGGCGCGCTCTCCGCCGACGGCACGCTCCTCTGCCTCGAGCACGCCGAGCACGGCGACCTCATCCATCCGGCGCTCCGCGTCGTCGATCCGCGGACCGGCGAGACCCGCGGCGACCTCCTCGACGAGCAGATGTCGCTGCAAGCGATGTGCTGGTCACCGGTCCCGGGCGACCAGCGGCTCGCTTTCGGGCACGAGCGCGCGGGTGAGTCGAGGCCCGGCATCTGGAACCTGGCGACCGGGGAGCGGACCGACCTCGACATCGACCTCGAGGGGGAGGTGCACGTCCACGACTGGTGGCCCGACGCCTCCGCGCTCCTGCTCGTGAACCTCCACGAGGGCCGGTCCCGGCTCTTCCGCTACGAGCTCGCGACGGGCGCGCTCGAGCAGGTCCCGAGCGACCCCGGCTTCGTCTGGAAGGCGCGCGTGCGACCCGACGGGCGCGTGTGGCTCATCCAGGAGCAGGGAGACCGGCAGCGGCTCGCGCTCGACGACACGGGCGCCGAGCTCTTGGCGCCGGCGTCGTGGGCCCCGGAAAGCCGGCCGTACGAGTCGTGGCACTTCGAGAACCCGCACGGCCAGCGCGTGCACGGCTTCTACGTGACCCCGGACGACTCGGGCGGGCCGTTCCCGGTGATGATGTTCGTCCACGGCGGCCCGACCTGGCTCGACCTCGACCGCTGGCAGCCGGAGGTGCAGGCGTACGTCGACGCGGGCTTCGCGGTCGGGATGGTCAACTACCGCGGCTCCATCGGGTACGGGCGCGAGTGGCGAGACGTCCTGATCGCCAACATCGGCGGCCCGGAGGTCGAGGACGTGAACGCCGGCCTCGCGGATCTCGTCGCCCGCGGGATCGCCGACCCCGAGCGCGCCGTGATCGCAGGTTGGTCGTGGGGCGGGTACATCACGCTGCTCGAGCTCGGAAAGCATCCCGAGCTGTGGGCATGCGGGATGGCAGGCGTGCCGGTCGGCGGACTACGAGGGCGGGTTCGAGGAGATGTCGCCGCTTCTCCAGGCCTACGACCGCGCGCTCCTCGGCGGGAAGGAGCCGAAGGAGCTCCCCGAGCTGATGCTCGAGCGCAACCCGCTCAACTTCACGGACGAGGTACGCGCGCCCGTGTTCTTCGTCATCGGGCGCAACGACAGCCGCTGCCCGTACGGCCAGGCGATGCGGTACGTGGACAAGCTCGCCGCGCGCGAGCACCCACACGAGGTGTACGTGTTCGAGACCGGGCACGGGACGTTCGACGTCGACGAACGCGTGCGCCAGGTGGCGATGATCCTGGACTTCCTCGCGCGGCACGTCGACGGCGTGCGCGCTTCGGCTGCCCTGAGCGCTACGCGCTCGGAATAGCGGCCACTCCCGGAAGCTCCTTCCCCTCGAGCAGCTCGAGCGCGGCACCGCCGCCCGTCGAGACCCATGACACGCTGTCCGCAAGGCCGAGCTCCTGGACGGCGCGCACGGAGTCGCCTCCGCCGACGACCGAGAAGCCGTTCATCTCGGCGACTGCTTTCGCGACCGCCTCGGTGCCCTCCGCGAACCGCGGCCACTCGAAGACCCCCATCGGCCCGTTCCAGAACAGGGTCTTCGCCGACGCGGATCTCCGCGCCGAAGCGCTCACGCGTCTCCGGGCCGATGTCGAGCCCCAGCCAGCCGTCGGGCACGTCGTCGTAGGGGACGATCCGCGTCTCGGCGTCGGGCTCGAACGCGGCCGCCGCGACGACGTCCACCGGCAGCTGGGCGTCGTACGGCAGCGGGTTCTCCTCGCGCAGCTCCTCCGCCATCTTGCCGCCCACCAGCACCGTGTCCGCGCGGCCGCCGAGGTTGACGAGGACGCCGAGCTTGTCCTCGACCTTCGCCCCGCCCGCGACGAGGACGAACGGCCGCTCGACCTCGCCCAGCAGGCGCCCGAGCATCTCGAGCTCCTGCTCGAGCAGCAGACCGGCATACGCGGGGAGAAGGCTCGCGACGCCGACGGTCGACGCGTGCGCCC
Source organism: uncultured Actinomycetes bacterium (assembly GCA_963716605.1). Taxonomy (GTDB): domain Bacteria; phylum Actinomycetota; class Thermoleophilia; order Gaiellales; family Gaiellaceae; genus GMQP-bins7. The sequence continues at coordinate 356,059 of CAVQTO010000003.1, forward strand.
GGTGCGACGAGCCGAAGGCGTCGTTGACGAACAGGTCGCGGCCCTCGGCGAGCCGCCTGGCGCTCTCCGGGTCGTTCTTCGTCTCGCCGGGGTCGAAGCGCGTGTTCTCGAGCACCTCGACGCGCTCGTCGGGGAGCAGCTCGCGCAGGCGCTCGGCGACCGGCGCCATGGAGAAGGCCGGGTCCTCGCCCTTCGGCCGCCCGAGATGCGAGCAGACGGCGACGGTCGCCGCGTCGCGCTCGAGCAGCAGCTCGAGGGTCGGGAGCGACGCCCGGATGCGCGTGTCGTCGGCGACCCGCCCGTCCTCGAGCGGGACGTTGAGGTCGGCGCGGACGAGGACGTGCTTCCCGGCGACGTCCGCGTCACGAACCGAGCGCGGCCGCCTCACCTCACGCGAGAAGCTTGGCGATGAGATCGACGAGGCGGCACGAGTAGCCCCACTCGTTGTCGTACCAGCCGAACACCTTGACCATGCTTCCGTGCACCATCGTCAGCTCGCTGTCGTAGATGCACGAGTAGCTGCTTTCGTTGATGTCGGTCGAGACGATCGGGTCCTCGCAGTACTGCAGGAGCCCGGCGAGGCTCCCACCGGCCGCCGCGCGAAACGCGCCGTTGACCTCGTCCACACTCGTCTCCCGCCCGAGCGAGACGACGAGATCGGTGATCGAGCCCGTCGCAACGGGCGCGCGTACCGAGATGCCGTCGACCTTGCCCTGGAGCTCGGGCATGACCACACCGATCGCCTTCGCGGCGCCCGTGGACGTGGGGATGAGGTTGATCGCGGCCGCCCGCGCGCGGCGGAGGTCCTTGTGCGGGTAGTCGAGGATCACCTGGTCGTTCGTGTACGCGTGAATCGTCGTCATGAAGCCCGACTGGATCTCGCCGAGCTCGTGCAGAACCTTGGCCATCGGTGCCACGCAGTTCGTCGTGCAGGACGCGTTCGAGACGATGTGGTGCGCGCCCGCGTCGTACACGTCGTCGTTGACGCCGAGCACGATGGTCACGTCCGGGTCGGTCGCGGGGGCGGAGATGATCACCTTCTTCGCGCCGGCGTCGAGGTGCTTCTGCGCGCCCTCGCGGTCGGTGAAGAAGCCCGTGGACTCGAGCACGATGTCGACGCCGAGTTCGCCCCACGGCAGCGCCGCCGGGTCCCGCTCGCTCAGGATCTTGACCTCTTCCCCGGCGGCGCGGAGCACGCCGTCGCCGAGCTCGACCTCGCCCGCGAAGGGGCCGAGGTTGGAGTCGTACTTGAGCAGGTGGGCCATCGTCTTCGCGTCCCCGAGGTCGTTCAGCGCGACGATCTCGATGTCCGAGCCGAGCGCGTGCTGGGCGCGGAAGAAGTTCCGGCCGATGCGGCCGAACCCGTTGATGCCGACGCGAATCCCCATCTCTCTGGCTCCCTCTCTCGATTCGTTGGTCTGGTGCCGAGTCTAAGCGCCCGCAAGCTCCTCGAGTCGCCGCAGGCGACGGTGCATCGCGGCCTTCGAGGCCGGCGGATCGGTGCGGGAGGCGAGCTCGCGCAGCGAGTCGGACGGATGGCGGCGGCGGAGCTCCGCGGCTTCGCGAAGCTGGGCCGGGAGCTTCTCGATGCGACCCTCTGCACGCAGGCGGCGGACGGCCTCGAGCTGCAGCCGGGCGGCCGCGCTCGTGCGCACGAGGTTCGCGTGATCCGCGTTCGCGAGCCGGTTCGCGCGCTCGCTCGTCGCCGCGACGACCGCGCGCTCCTCGAGCGCGAGGACGGACTCCGCGGCGCCCGCGAGGGCGAGCACCGACTCGATCGCGTCCCAGCTCTTCGCGTACGCGGCCGCGTGGGTCGGGCGCTCGACGACCGCGAGGCGGATCTCGTCCTCCTCGGCGACGCGCACGAGGAACCCGGCGGACTCCGCGGTCGCTGTCCGCAGCTCGAGGTGTGGAGACCGCTGCACCGTGAGCGAGCCGCCGCCGAGGAAGGCGCCCCGCAGGTACGCGGCCCGGCAGCAGGCGCGCGCGACGACTCGGCGCGGCGGGCGTTCGAGCGGCGCGTGCCGGCGATCGAGGACGCCCGCGGCGACGAACGCCCGAAGCGCCTCGTCGGTGCCGTCGACGTGGAGCTGGTAGCGGGTCGCGCGGTCGAACGCGCGACGCCGATAGGTCCGGATCTGGGAGCGGATCTCCTCGTCACGGAGCAGCTGGAAGGCGCGGCGCGCGGCGGCTCCGCTCCCGAGATCGAGCTGGAGCGACCAGCCGCCCCGGCCGTGGAGGCGGAGGCTGCCCGCGGAGTGGAAGAGCGCCGACAGCTCGGCAAGCCGGTCGCAGGGGCGCTCCGGGGCGATGCGGGCGAGCTCCTCGCGCACGTCCTCGGACGTCACAGGCGCACGCCCTCGAGCTCGAGCAGCCGGCGCTTGACGCCGAGACCGGCCGAGCCGTAGCCGCCGAGCCCGGACGCGCCGACCACGCGGTGGCAGGGGACGAGGAGCATGAGCCGGTTCTGGGCGCAGAAGCTGCCGGCCGCGCGGGCGGCTCCGGGGTAGCCGGCGAGCGCCGCGAGCTCCCCGTAGCTGACGACCTCGCCGCGCGGCACGGCGCGGAGGGTGAGAGCGACCGCGTGCTGGAACGGCGTCGCCCAGCCGAGGTCGACCGGAACCTCGCCGAGGCCCGGATCCTCGCCGGCGAAGAAGGCGGTGAACCGCTCGACCAGGTCGCCGGCGTCGACCGCGGCGCCGTGCACGCTCGGCCGAGCGCCGGTGCCGCGGCCGTCCTGCCGTTCTGCCCGCGCCGAAGTTGGCGCAAAGTCGTGATCCACCCGTGCGGACTTCCCGGGTACCGTGCTGGTTGGGGGGGCGTGCGCCCCCTTGGGGGGGCGTGCACCGACAGCTCGCTCGCGCCGGCTGCCCGCATCGGCGTCGAAAGCGAACTCGTGCGCGAGCACCACGTCGCCCTCGCCCGCGATCCAGAGCTCGCCGACGCCCCACCCCGCGACCTCGTACTCCGTCCTCGCCGCGCGCATCCCGCCGACCATACAATCGGCCCATGAGCGCTCCCGGGATCTTCAAGCCGCCGCCGCCCGTCAACGAGCCCGTCAAGACCTACGCGCCCGGCTCGCCCGAGCGCGAGGAGCTCCAGGCCCGCCTGCGCCAGATGGAGCGCGAGCGGATCTCCATCCCGATGGTCATCGGCGGCAAGGACGTCGAGTCGGGAGAGACGTTCGAGGCGGTCATGCCGCACCGCAAGAGCCATGTCCTGGCCGACGTCGCGAAGGGCGGCCCCGAGCACGTCCAGCAGGCGATCGACGCCGCCCGCGAGGCGCACGCGGACTGGTCGCGCATGCCGTGGCACGAGCGCGCCGCGATCTTCCTGCGCGCCGGCGAGCTCCTCTCCGGACCGTGGCGCACCACGGTGAACGCCGCCACGATGCTGAACCAGTCGAAGACCGCGCACCAGGCCGAGATCGACGCAGTCTGCGAGATGATCGACTTCTGGCGCTTCAACGCCGAGTTCGTCACGAGGATCTACTCCGAGCAGCCGGACTCCCCGACCGGCACCTGGAACCGCATGGAGTACCGCCCGCTCGAGGGCTTCGTCTTCGCGGTGAGCCCGTTCAACTTCACGTGCATCGGCGGGAATCTCTCGTCGTCGCCCGCGCTGATGGGGAACACGATCGTGTGGAAGCCGGCCTCGACCGCGGCCCTCTCCGCCTACTACCTCATGCGGCTGATGCAGGCCGCCGGGCTCCCGGACGGCGTGATCAACCTCGTCCACGGCTCCGGCGCGACGATCGGCGGCGCCGCGCTCGCGAGCCCCGAGCTCGCGGGGATCCACTTCACGGGCTCCACAGGGGTCTTCAACGGCATGTGGGAGACCGTCGGGAAGAACGTGGGCTCGTACCGGAACTACCCGCGCATCGTCGGCGAGACCGGCGGCAAGGACTTCATCCTCGCGCACCCCTCCGCCGAAGCCGAGGCCGTCGCAACAGCGGTCGTGCGCGGCTCCTTCGAGTACCAGGGCCAGAAGTGCTCGGCCGCGTCACGGCTCTACATCCCCTCGAACATCTGGCCGGAGGTGAAGGAGCGGCTCGTCGAGGACGTCGGCACGATCAAGATGGGCGACGTCTCCGACTTCGAGAACTTCATGGGCGCGGTCATCGACTCGAGCGCGTTCAAGACGCACGCCGACGCGATCAAGGAGGCGCGCTCGGCGGGCGCCGAGATCGTCACCGGCGGCGAGGCGGACGACTCCGAGGGCTACTTCGTGCAGCCGACGGTGATCACGACCGAGGACAAGGGCTTCCGCCTTCTGCGCGACGAGCTCTTCGGCCCGATCGTCACCGCGTACGTGTACGACGAGAAGCGCTGGGGCGACACGCTCCAGCTCGTCGACCAGACCGCGCCGTACGGCCTCACGGGCGCGGTCTTCGCGACCGAGCGAGGGGCGATCGAGGAGGCGCAGGACACGCTTCGCTACGCGGCCGGGAACTTCTACGTCAACGACAAGCCGACCGGCGCGGTCGTCGGGCAGCAGCCCTTCGGCGGCTCGCGCGCGAGCGGGACGAACGACAAGGCCGGGTCGATGTGGAACCTCATCCGCTGGGTCTCGCCGCGCACGATCAAGGAGACCTTCGTCCCGCCGACCGACTACCGGTACCCGTTCCTCGGCCCCGACGGCGACCGGCCGAGCTAGCCAGGCCCGGCGAGGCGCATGGCCCGCGTCCTCGACGGGATCGATGCCTTCCTCGACCAGCTGACGTCGATCGAGGTCCTGCCGGCGCTGCTGGCGATCGTCGCGCACATCGCGAAGCTCGGATGCACCAGTCTCGCCTGGCGGAACGTCCTCGCGGCCGCCTATCCGAACCAGCGCGTCGCGCGGCTCCCGATCTTCGGCGCCTACCTCGCCGGAGTCGGCGTCAACGCGATCGTCCCGGTTCGCGCGGGCGACGCGGTCCGCGTCGTGATCGCCCACCGCGCAGTCGAGGGAAGCACGTACACGACGATCGTCTCGAGCACGCTCGTGCTGACGATCTTCGACATGACGGCCGCCGCGTCGCTGCTCATCTGGGCGGCGCTGACGCAGGACGCACTGCCGGGCTTCGGTGACCTTCCGAACCTCGCGAGCTTCGACTTCGCCTGGCTGCTCGACCGCCCGCTCACGTTCCAGCTCGTTCTCGCCGGGCTCATCGTGGTGCTCGTCGGCGTCGGCTTCTGGATCAGCGGGCACGTCGCGAACTTCCGCGATCGTGTACGCCAGGGCTTCGCCGTCTTCCGCAGCCCCGCGCGCTACCTGAGCTCGGTCGCCTCGTGGCAGGCCGCGGACTGGGGCCTGCGTCTCGTGACGATCTGGTTCCTGCTCGACGCCTTCGGCATCCCGCAGTCCCTGGAGAACGTCCTCCTCGTGCAGGTGACCTCGAGTGTCGCGACCCTCGTCCCGCTCACGCCGGCGGGAATCGGCACCGAGCAGGCGTTCCTTCTCTACGTCTTCCAGGGCGCGGTCTCTTCCTCGGACCTGCTCGCCTTCAGCGTCGGCATGAAGCTGACCACGGTCGCGACGAACGTCGTCGTCGGGTTCACGGCGATCGCGCTGACGCTTCGCACGTTCCGCTACTCGGATGCGATCAATGCCCGAAGCCCGTAGAGGGCGAGGCAAGCCTCGCCCCTACGACGGGCCCGCCTTGTGCAGCTGCGCGTAGAGCGCGCGCGCGGTCTTCTGCGGGAGGCCGGGGACGCCTTCGAGCTCCTCCTGCGTCGCGTCGAGGAAGCGCTCCGCCGAGCCGAAGTGCCGTAGGAGGGCGCGCCTCCGCGCCGGGCCGACGCCGACGAGCCCCTCGAAGATCGTCTCCATGGACTTCGACCCGCGCCGCTTGCGATGGAACCGCAAGGCGACCCGGTGCGCCTCGTCGCGGATCCGCTGGAGCAGCTGGAGCCCGGGCCCGTGCGGGTCGAGGCGAATCGGCTCCACCGCCCCGGGAACGAACACCACCTCCTCGCGCTTCGCGAGCGCGATCACGGCCACGCGCGGGAGATCGAGGCTCTCCATTGCCGACAGCGCAGCTGCCAACTGCCCTCTCCCGCCGTCGACGACGACGAGGTTCGGGATCTGCGAGAAGCTCTCGTCCACCTCCACGGCGCGGGCGCGCGCAAACCTGCGCGAGATCGCCTCGCGCATCGCGCCGACGTCGTCCTGCCCGTCGAGGCCGCGGATCCCGAACGTCCTGTAGTGCGCGTTCTTCGGTCTCGCGTCCACGAAGACGGTCATCGACGCGACGATCGACTCGCCCTGGATGTTCGAGACGTCGAAGCACTCGATCCGCAGCGGCAGGCTTTCGAGGTTCAGGCATTCGCGCAGCTCCTCGAGCGCCGCGACGCGTCGCAGCCGCTGCGCCTCGCGGTTCACGGTGTCGGCCTCGAGCGCGAGCCGCGCGTTCTCGACCGCGAGCTCGACGAGACGCCGCTTCTCGCCGCGGGCCGGGGCGCGCACCTCGACGCGCGACCCACGCCGCTCGCTGAGGAACTCCGCAAGCGCACCCGTGTCGGTCATCGCCGCCGGGACGAGCACCTGCGGCGGGACGCTGGGCGCCGAGCCGTAGTACTCGACCGCGAAGGCCTCCAGCACCGCGAGCGGGTCGTCCTCGACGACGTTCTCGAGGTGGAAGCCGTAGCGGTCGATCATCTTGCCGTCGCGTAGCGGGAAGATCTGCACGGCCGCGCAGTCGCCTTCGATCGCGAGCCCGATCACGTCGACGGTGCCGACCGCGCGCTGCTCGGTCGCCTGCCGCTCGGCGAGATGGCGGATGGAGTTGAGCCGGTTCCGGTAGCGCGCCGCCTCCTCGAAGCGCTCGTCCGCCGCGGCCTCGCGCATGCGCTCCTCGAGCTCGCGCTGGATCGGCTGGGTGTCGCCGGACAGGAACCCGATGACGCCGTCGATCACGTCTCCGTACCCCTCCGGACTGATGTTTCCGACGCAGGGCGCGAAGCAGCGGTCGATGTGGAAGTCGAGGCACGGAATGCCGGAGTGCCGGCCGGGCTTCGGCCCCTCGCAGGGCCGGAACTTGAACACGCGGTTGAGGACGTCGAGCGTCTCGCGCACCTTCTTCGCGTTCGCGTACGGCCCGAAGTAGACCGTCCCGCGACGATGTCGCTCGCGTGTGAACATGACGCGCGGGTACTCGTCGGTAAGCGTCACCGCGATGTACGGGAACGACTTGTCATCGCGCAGCCGCACGTTGAAGGGCGGCCGGTAGCGCTTGACGAGGTTCTGCTCGAGGTGGAGCGCCTCCGCCTCGGTACGGGTCACGATCACCTCGACGTCTGCGATCTTCCCCACGAGCTGGACCATCCCCGCGCGGCCGTCGCTGCCGCGCTGGAAGTAGTTCCGGACGCGCGTACGCAGCGTCTTCGCCTTGCCGACGTAGATGACCTCGCCCTCGCGGTCGCGGAAGAGGTAGACCCCCGGCCCGCGCGGCAGCGTCTTCAGCTTCTCCTGGAGCGCAGCTTGCATCTGGAGCCAAGCGTAGCCCTGGGGGTCAGAGCTTCAGACTGTCAGTACCGGTGCTCGAGGCGCCACGTGCGGAAGACGACGATGGCACAGGCAGCGATCGTGGCCACGAGCGCGAGCGCATCCCGCGTTCCAGGCAGGCCGTAGCCGATGAACAGGCCGATCGCGACCACCGCGAGGATGATCGCGGCGTAGAAGAGCCTGCGGTTCCAGTCCGACCACACCTCGAAGTCGGCGCGCCGCTCGCGCCAGAGGAGGAAGAGGAAGAACGCGACCGCGAGGAAGAACGCGATGCTGAGGAGACCGCCCACGGTCGCGACCACGGCCTGCAGCTGGAGCACGACGACGACGGTCGCGATGAGCGCGACGATCCCGATTCCGCGGGCGAGCGGCGGGATGCTGTCCCACAGGCGCCTCATGACCCGGTCATGAACGCCCGCACCCCGAGCGCCCCCGCGACGAGCGTCGTCCCCGCGAACCAGAGCAGCCGTCGCGGCCCCTCGCCCGGCGCGTAGAACCAGGGAGAGAGCGCGACGCCGAGCGCGAGCGCGCCGTACGTGTAGTGGAGCCGTTCCGGCGAGCGCCGCCCGTCCGACAGCAGCAGAAGACCGAGCGCCGCCTGCGCGATCAGCGCGGTCTGCGCGAGGGTGAGCGCGTGCGCCACGAGCGGGCCCGCGCCGCCACCGCGGCGGTAGGAGACGAAGCCGAGCCCGGCGGCGCCGACGCAGATCGCCACCACAGCGACGCCCAGGACCACATGCGCCGATACCATCGCGCGCACCCTACCCAGAGGAGCTGCGCGTGATCGAGGAAGGCAAGCCCGCACCGACGTCCTCCGTGCCCGAGGCAGAGCTGAAGAAGACCGAGGTCGGGCTTGTGGTCGAGAGCGAGGGCTGGTTCGTCGTCAACGCGCGCGACGTGTCGTGGATTCGAAGCGAGGAGCGCGGGCAGGACACTGACTTCGAGGGGCGTCAGGAGTGGACGGACCTCGGCTTCCGCATCCAGATTCTCTCGCCCGGTCAGCGCGGCCTGTACCACGGCGAGCGGGGCCAGGAGGACTTCCTCGTCGTCTCCGGCGAGTGTGTGCTCGTGATCGAAGGTGAGGAGCGCCACCTGAAGGCCTGGGACTTCTTCCACTGCCCGCCGTGGACGAAGCACACCTTCGTCGGCGCCGGTGACGGGCCGTGCGTGATCGTCATGGCCGGCAGCCGGGCGGGCGGCTTCGAGGTCGTCTACGCCGTGAGCGACGTGGCGGCCAAGCACGGGGCGAGCGTGCTCGAGGAGACGTCGAAACCGGACGAGGCCTACGCCCACTTCGGGCCGGAGGAGCGGTCGGCATACCGGGAGGGATGGCTGCCGTCTTGAACCACCCCGACGGCCCGACCGATCGTCCTCTACTTCCATCCCAAGGACGACACGCGCACACGTTATTGAAGTAACTGGGCGACTCTCCGTCGTTTGTAGGCCCCTGCTCCGTCCCATAGGATCGACGGCGATGCGCCTCGCCATCCCACTCCTTGCAGTACTGGCGATGATCACGCTCGTCGCCTGCGCCGGTGATGACGAGACAGCCGCACCCGTCCCGGTCGCGGAGCGATTCGTTACGGCCGAGGATGCACCCGGCTCGAAGCCCGATCCTGTCGAGAAGCGGCAGATGACTGAGGACTTCGACGAGTTCATCGCGGCACTCAGCGAGGCTTCGATCGATCCCGACAAGGAGGAGATGAGCACGGTCTTTCAGGACGCCGGCTTCAAAGGTTCGGGTGTCGACACGCGCTTCTTCGGTGAGACGCATACACCGGGTCAATCTCCCCATGTCGTCAGTTCGTTTATCGAACTCGAGTCTGAAGACGGGGCGACGAGCGCACTCGACTGGCTCGAGACGGACGCGAAGAAGCCATGCCCAATGAGTTGTGCCGCGCAGATAGACACCTTCGACGTGGAGGACATTCCGGATGCACGCGGCGTCCAGCGGATCGCAACGGCCGAGGACATCCAGAGGGTCGGGAACGCAGACGAACAGCCCTCCGAGGAGTACTGGATCGGGTTCACCAACGGTGCATTCGCTTACACCGTGAATCTGTTCGGCCCGCCCGGGTCTGTGTCTGAGGAGCAGGCTCTGGAGATCGCAAGCGCGTATTACGACCGGCTTACGGGCAGCTAGCTCCCGAGGCGGGCTCCCTCCGCAGCTACGGCTTCACCCCGGTTACGATCGCGACGTGGTCGAGAAGGGAAAACCCGCACCCTCGTTCTCGCTGCCGAGTGACAGCGGAGACATCGTCTCGCTCGAGTCGCTCCGGGGGCAGCCGGTCGTCCTCTACTTCTATCCCAAGGACGACACGCCCGGCTGCACGGTGCAGGCGTGCGGGATCCGCGACGCGTGGGGTGAGTTCGAGCGGAGCGGCGCGGTCGTCCTCGGCGTGAGCCCGGACAGCGCCGAGAGCCACGTGCAGTTCCGGGACAAGTACGACCTGCCGTTCGCCCTCCTCGCCGACGAGGACCACAGCGTCTCCGAGGCGTACGGCACGTGGGTCGAGAAGAACTACGCCGGCAAGACGTACATGGGAGTCGAGCGCTCGACCTTCGTCATCGACGAGAACGGGGACGTGGCGAAGGTCATGCGCCGCGTGAAGCCCGACGAGCACGCGGACGACGTCCTCGCCGTCCTCGCCGACTGAAACGGAAGGCAACGGACCGCCACACGGTCCGCGGGCACACTGCACTGATGCGGATGAGAGGACTTGAACCTCCACGCCCTTACGGGCACACGGACCTGAACCGTGCGCGTCTACCAATTCCGCCACATCCGCGCGGCCTTCCGATTCTAGCTCCGGCTCGTCTCACTCCTCGATGACCCGCGCTGCAGCACTTCTGACCCTCGCCTTAGCCGTCCTCGCCACTCGGCGATCGCAGCGACCAGGTCGCGCTCGGCAACGGGCAGCGCGCACACGTCGTCGTCCACCTGTCCGCGCCGCCGCTCGCGCACGCACCCGGAGGCGGGGCCCGCATCGACGCCGAGCAGCGCGCGTTCCGGCGCGAGCTCGCGGCGCACCTCCCCGAGGCGCACGTCCAGTGGAGTTACCGCCTGGTCGCGAACGGCGTCTCGGTCGTGCTTCCAGAGAACCAGGTTCCGAGCCTCCGCGAGCTCGGCGGCGTCCGCGAGGTCTTCTCCTCGAGCGGATACGGCGTCCAGCTCGACTCGACCCCGCAGCAGATCGGGGCGAATGTGCTCTGGGGCGCCGGCCTCTCGACCGCGGGCCAGGGCGTGAAGATCGGGATCATCGACAGCGGCGTCGACAACTCGCACGCGTTCTTCAACCCGGCCGGATACACGATGCCCGCAGGCTTCCCGAAGGGGCAGCGGCGGTTCACGAGCGCGAAGGTCATCGTCGCGCGCGCGTTCGCGCCTCCGACCGCGAAGACGCAGGCGGCGCGGCTCGCGTTCGACGGCCTGAACTCCGACCACGGCACGCACGTCGCGGGGATCGCCGCCGGGAACGCGGGCACGAAGACGGGCGGGCCGGCGGTCTCGGGAGTCGCCCCGCGCGCCTACATCGGGAACTACAAGGCGCTCGTGCGCACGGACTCGGGCCTCAGCCCGAACGGGAACTCGCCCGAGCTCGTCGCGGCGATCGAGGCCGCGGTGCGAGACGGGATGGACGTGCTCAACCTCTCCATCGGCGAGCCCGAGATCGAGCCGCGCCGCGACGTCGTCGCGCTCGCGCTCGATGCAGCCGCCGCAGCCGGTGTCGTCCCGGTCGTCGCCGCGGGGAACGACTTCAACGACCTCGGCGCGGGCTCGGTCTCGTCGCCCGCGAACTCCGAGCGTGCGATCACGGTCGCAGCCGTCGACATCACCGGCGCGAGGAGAGTCCACGCCGACTTCTCGTCGGTCGGACCGACCGCGATGTCGCTCCGGATGAAGCCGGACGTCGCCGCGCCCGGCGTCGACGTCACCTCGAGCGTCCCGGACGGCTGGGCCGGCTGGACGGGGACGAGCATGGCGTCGCCGCACATCGCCGGCGCCGCGGCGCTTCTGGTGCAGCGCCATCCCGCGTGGACCGTCGCGCAGGTGAAGTCGGCGCTCGTGCAGACGGGCGTGGACAGCGTGACCTTGACCGGAGCACGTTCAGGGCCGGTCTTCCAGGGCGGCGGCGTGGTCAGCCTGGCCGCGGCCGACAGGCCGCTCCTCTTCGCGACGCCGAGTGGCGTCTCGCTCGGGCTGCTCGCCCGCGGAAAGACCGTCCGGCGCACGATCAGGCTCGACGACGCAACGGGTGGCGCCGGGCAGTGGCAGGTGTCGGCGCTCCGGCTGGCGCCGAAGACGGCGCGCGCGAACATGACAGTGCCGGCGACCGTCGCGGTGCCGGGCACGCTGACGTTCGAGGCCGCGGTGCCCGCCCGCGCGGCGCAGGGAGACGTAACCGGCTACCTCGTGCTCCGGCGCGCAGACGACGTGCGCCGCGTCCCGTTCTGGGGCCGCGTGACTGTCGCGGCGATCGCCCGTCAGCGCGCGTCGAGGCTCGCGCGACCCGGTGTCTTCAGCGGGTCGACGCGCGGCCGGCCCGCGCTCGTGACGCGCTACCGCTATCCCGCGAGCCCGAGCGGCATCGGCGTGACCACCGTCCTGCGCGGCCCGGAGCGCGTCTATCGCTTCCGCCTGAACAGGCGGGTCGCGAACTTCGGCGTCGTCATCACGAGCCGCGGTCGCGGGAGCCGGGTCGAGCCACGCGTCCTCGCCGGGCTCGACGAGAACCGGCTGACCGGGTACGCGGGCCTTCCGGTGAACCACAACCCCTACGACGACCGCTTCCGCACGCGCGTCCCCGCGGCCGGAGCGCTCTCGCCGGTTCCGGGCGAGTACGCCGTCGTCTTCGACAGCGCGACCCGGGCGAGCGCGGGACGCTTCACGTTCCGCTTCTGGGTGCACGACGTCGATGCGCCTCGCGTACGCGTGCTCGCACCTGTCGTGCGGGCAGGAGCGCCGCTGCTACGTCGCGGCGACGGACGCGGGCGCGGGCGTCGATCCCGACTCCATCGTCGCCTCGATCGACGGCGAGCGGGTCGGTGCGCAGTACGCGCGCGGCGTCATCCGCATCCAGACCGGCGGGTACTCGGCAGGCGCCCACCGCATCCGGCTCCGCGTCTCCGACTACCAGGAGTCGAAGAACACCGAGAACGTCGCCCGCATCCTCCCGAACACGCGCGTGCTGACGGGCGCGTTCACCATCCGCTAGGCCTCGATCAGCGATCGACCAAGGAGCGACCAGTTGAAGCGAATGTTGGCAGTGCTCGGAATCGTGTTCGGATGCGCGGTCTGCCTTCCGCTGGCCGACGCGAGCGGCCGCCATGCCGACGGCGTCGCGGTTCGACCCGTGACGGAGCTCGCGCTGCGCGCATCCGAGGTCGGCCCGGGCTACCGCGCGCGGGTCATTCCCGGCGGGCGGAAGGTCAAGGGCCAGGTGACGCTCGATCTCTGCGGCTTCAGGTACCCGAGCGACGCCCTCCGCGCGTCACGTGTTCAGATGCTGTACCAGCATCCGCGAGACGTTCTCGTCCTTTCCAACGAGGTCGTCCGGTATCGCGGCACCGGGGCTCAACAGGCGCTGAGCGAGCTCGAGTTCGCCCTGGCGCGGTGCGTGAGCCCGTGGAGGGTCACACGCGTCCGTGACCCGCGCTTGCTGCCGGCGTCCGTGGCCGTGGTCGCGCGCATCAGCGGCACGAGGAACGGGAAGCCGGTCGTCGACGAGGTGCTCTTCGTCTACCAGGTGCGCGGCAACGTGCTCTCGGCCGTCTACACGTATCGCGGAACGTCGGCCGCGCGGAAGCGCTTCGGTCTGCGCGCGGCCGCTGTCAGCGCGAACAAGCTCCGCCGGTCGTAGCGCTACTGGAAGAGGACGCTGACGCTCTCGCGTCGGTGGATGCGGCTGATCGCCTCCGCGAACAGCGGCGCGACCGAGACGACCGTCACCTTCTTCGAGAGCTCGACCGGCTGCGTCTCGATCGAGTCGGTGACGATCAGGCGCTCGATCGGGCTTCGCTCAAGACGCGCCATCGATCCCTCTGCGAAGACGCCGTGGGTCACGACAGCGGTGACGGAGCGCGCGCCGCGCGCGACCAGCTGCTCGGCGGCCTCGACCAGCGTGCCGGCGCTGATCGTGAAGTCGTCGACGACGATCGCGTCGCGATCCGCCACCTCGCCGATGATCTCCACGAGCTCGGCGGTCTCGCCATGCCCTTCACGAACCTTGTCGGCGATCGCGAGCGGCGCCCCGAGCAGCTTCGCGTATCTCCGCGCCCGCTTCGCGAAGCCGGCATCGGGTGAGACGACGACGGGATCCTGCAGGCTCGCGCGCTCGATCGCGCGGCAGAGGTAGGGCATCGCGTAGAGGTCGTCCACGGGCACCCGGAAGAAGCCCTGGATCTGGGGCGCGTGCAGGTCGAGTGTCACGACCCGATCGGCACCCGCCGCCTCGATCGCATCGGCGCAGACGCGTGCGCGAATCGAGACACGCGGCTCGTCCTTCTTGTCGCCCTTGGCGTAGCTGAAGTACGGCACGACGACCGTGACCGAGTCGGCGCTCGCACGCGAGAGCGCGTCGATCCAGAACAGCAGCTCCATGAAGTTCGCATTCGTCGGATAGACCGTCGACTGCACGACGTAGACGCTGCGGCCGCGCACGTTCTCGAGCACGCGCACGAAGAGCGTCCCCTCCGAGAAGGTGATGACCTCCCCCTGTCCGACGTCGACTCCGAGCTCGCGGCAGATCGCTGCCGTCAGACGGGGGCTCGCGCTTCCCGCGAAGACCAGGGGATCCTCGTCCTCCGGCCGCTGGCGTCGGCGCGGGAACATTCGAGGGCGGCGGAGGGCGTTCATGCGACCGGGGTCACGTGATCTGTGCACATCGCCGCGCGTGTGTCAACAACGGAACGGCATCAGGGCGGCTGGCAGCTCTCGCACCAGTAGGCGGTGCGGTTGGCGTCGCCGAGGCCGCGGGAGCTGACCGGCGTTCCGCAGCGAGGGCACGGGCGGCCGGCTCGCCGGTAGACGTTGCGCGGCGCGCGGGCTCCGGCGACTGACCCGCGCATCCGCTCGCGCGCCCACGTCAGCGCGTCGGTCAGCTCCGCTTCCGAGACCTCGCCGAGCCGCCGCCACGGGCTGACCCGGACGGCCCACAGCGTCTCCGCGAGCCACATGTTCCCGATGCCCGCGACGAGACGCTGGTCGAGCAGCGCCTCTCCGACGAGCCGCGACTGATCGCTCCGGCGCAGGCGCTCGACCACCGCAGCGACCTCGGTCTCGTCGGCGAGCAGGTCCGGGCCAAGCCGACTGAGCGGACGCTTCTCGAGCGTGAGCACCGGGCCGTTCCACTGGGTCGCCTCCCACTCGCGACCGCGGAGGACGAGCCACGGCCTACCGCGCCGCTGGCTACCACGCGGCTCGAGCCGCCAGCGGCCGTTCATCCGCAGGTGGCTCCGCAGCACGACGCCGCCCTCGAAGTGGAGAAGCAGGTGTTTGCCGACGGCGTCGACGCTCTCGAGCACACGTCCGTCGACCACGCGCGCGACACCGGTCGCCTCGCCGCGCGGATTCGGGCTCTCCGCCTCGATCCGGTCGCCGACGAGCGGGCGGATGCGCGCCGCGGCGCGGTGAATCGCGTCTCCCTCCGGTACGTGCAGAGCGTAGAAGCTCGAGCTGCAAGGCGCCGCGGCCGCGCGACAGCCGGCCGCCTTTAGGTCCTTTGCTCTACCGCGCGACCGGAATCCCCACTCGGGGATCCCGGTCTTGCGCAAAGTCAGGTCTTTCGGTCGTGCTCCTCGATCGTCGGGAGCTGGTCGAGGTCGTGCTGGACGGAGCGGATGAACTCGTCGCTCTCCTCGTCGTCGGAGGAGACGACCCGGAGCTGCGCTTTACGTTGCTTCCGCTGTCGCGCACGGCGCGCGTCGGCGCCGAAGCGCCTCCCGAGGCGCGGCCATTCGACCGCGACGAGGAGTGCGGCCGCGAAGACGAGCAACACGAGCCACGGCCAGCTCACCGCTCGATTGTAGCCATGGCGCGGGCCTCGGACCCTCGCCGGGTCACACGGTGAACACACGCATGGGCAGGCTGGACAGGGGTACTCCGCCCTCGGCCGTCACGAGCCAGGTCTCCTGCATGTACAGGCAGTCCTCCCCGTTCGGCGCGATCGCGTGCGGGTGGAGCGAGAAGACCATGTTCTCCCGGAGCTCGGTCTCGACGCCCTCGCCGAGCTTCGGGAACTCGATCATCGTCATCCCGATCGAGTGCCCGGTCACGTGGCCGAGGTGGTACCCGCGCTCGACGAAGCCCGCCGAGACCGCCCGGTGCACGTCGTGGCAGGTCGCGCCGGGGCGGAGAGCGTCACGCGCAACCTCGAAGTGCTCCTGATACGCCTCGAGCATCCGCAGCGTGTCGTCGGAGAGCGTCGTGCCGTCGGCGGCGATCGCACGCGAGATCTCGACCCAGTGCATCCCCGGGCCTGCGACCTCGAGCGACGGGAGCACGAACTCACCCAGCATCTCCTCGCGCCTCGCGATCTTGAACTCCGGTCGCGCGAACGCGTCGCTCCCGGTCAGGACCATGTTCATCGTCAGCCGGCCGCAGCCCTCGGCGACGAACCACTCCTCGGCGGCGGCCATGACCTCGGCGGCGCTCTTCCCGGGCGCGTAGGCATCGAGGAAGACCTCGAACCCGCGCTCGTTGATCCGCACCGAGTCGCGCACGGAGACGAGCTCGGCCTCGCTCTTCACCGCACGGGCGAGGTCGAGCTCGACGTCGAACGGGACGAGCTCGAGCTCCTGGAGCGCGCGGTAGTCGCGCACGGGCATGACGTAGTCGAGCCCGTACACGCCGACGCGCCTCCACCGCGCTCCCCGGTCCGCGACGAGCTCGCCCGGGCGGTCGTGGAAGATCTGCTCGAGCTGGGCGGTCCCGTGCTCGCCGACGTAGCGGGCCTCGCTCGGGAAGACGACGAACGCGTCGCCGTCGGCCGGGACGACGACGTACGCGTAGCGGTGCACGATCTGGAAGCCGGAGAGGTACGTGACCGCGCCCTCGAAGCCCGAGTATTCGCTCCCGGAGACGACGAGCGCATCGAGATCGTGCTCTGCCATGGCCGAGCGGACGTTGGCGTGACGGCGTTCGAGCTCGGAGTTCACCAGGAATCCTCCAGTGCCTTGACGAGTTGGGTGACGGCGTCGTTCAGCGGTGTCGGGACGCCGAGCTCGCGGCCGAAGCGGCCGATGCCGCCGTTCAGGGCGTCGATCTCGGTCGAGCGGTGCGCTTCCACGTCCTGCAGCATGCTCGCCTTGTGCCCGTAAGCGACGTCCGGTCGCGCGGCGTGGTCGATCAGCTCCTCGGGGTCCGCGTCGAGGACGACCTCCTGCGCCGCCGCGACCGCCCTCCCCTCGTCGACGAGGGCGGTCACCAGGGCGCGCAGGTCCGGACGCTCGCACACGCGGCCGTGCGTCAGCCCGGTCAGTGCGCCGATCGGGTTCGTCGCCGCGTTGAAGATGACTTTCCGCCACTGTGCGGGACGGGCGTCGGAAACCGCCTCCGTCGGCATCCCCGCGCGCGTGCAGGCGTCGGCGAGTCGCTCGACCTCCTCGAGCGGCGCGGGCGCGGGCTCGAACGGTCCGAAGACGGTGTCGCCCTTGACGTCCCACTGCACGACGCCCGGCTCCAGGAGCTTCCCCGCCGGGAACGTCGTCCCGCGGATGACTCGCGCGACGTGCCGCGCGAGCACCTCCTCGTTCCCGATGCCGTTCTGAACCGACGCAACCGCGCCATCGGCGAACGCGGCGGCGGTCGCCGCGATCGCCGACTCCGTGTGCATCGCCTTGGTCGCGACGATCCCGAAGTCGCACGACGGGAGCTCGCCCGCGTCGGTGGTCGCGTGGACGCGGCCAACGACGTCGCCCGCACCGGTCAGCCGGAGCCCCTGAGAGTTGATCGCGTCCACGTGCGCGCGGTCGAGGTCGTACGCCGAGACCTCTACGTCCTCGAGCTGCGCGAGGTTCGCGGCGAAGAGCGAGCCGACAGCGCCGCAGCCGACGACGCAGATCCTCACTCGACCGCCTCCGTCGCGGGCCGAAGTCGCCGGATCCAGCCGAGCGACAGCTCGCGGCCGCCGGTCAGCCCGCTCGGCCGCAGGATGAGCACGAGCGCCATCAGCGCGCTGACGACGACGATCCGCGTCCCCGCGGGCACCTCGACCGTCCGGCCGAGGACGTCGAGCCCGTTCTCCGCATTCGCGAGCACGGAGTCGAGGGCGCTCACCGCGAGAGCGCCGACGACAGCGCCCCACAGGCTCGTCATGCCCCCGATCACGAGCATCGCGAGCGTGATGAACGTCAGGTCGAGATAGACCACGTCCACGTTGATGGGCAGGAAGTGGACGTACAGCCCGCCCGCCAGCCCGGCGAGGAAGCCCGAGAGCGCGAACGCGCCCAACCGCTGCCGGTAGATCGAGATCCCGACCGCACGCGCCGCCGGCGGGTCCTCCCGCGTGGCGCGGAGCTGCCTCCCGAAGCGGCTGCGCTGGTACGCGAACGCGGCGACGATGACCACGAGCGCGCCGATCGCTGCCTGATCGAGGTCGGTGGTCTCCGGGACGGATGAGAACGTGTTCAGGCCGGGGCCGATCTTCTCGTAGTAGCGAAGGATGTTGCTCGTGATCTCGAGCACGGCGAACGTGGCGATGCCTGCCGCAAGCCCCGAGAGACGCATCAGCGGCAGTCCGACGATGAGCGCGAACACGCCGCCCACGACGCCGGCGATGACGAGCGACGGCACGTTCCCGACCGTGGTGTCGCTGAGGAAGTCGAACAGAAACGGCATGAACGCGGGCTTCTCCTGCTCCGGCACCGAGAGCACCCCGGCCGCCCACGCGCCGACGGCGACGAAGCTGATGTGCCCGAACGAGAGCACGCCCGAGTTCCCGACGAAGACATAGAGCGCGACGACGATCGCGACGGAGACGAGCGCGTTGATGAAGTAGATCTCCGTCGAGCGCGTCACGGTCGTGCCGACGAGCGCCGCGCCGACGACGAGCGCCACCGGCCCCGCGAGCTGCACGAGCGCGCGTGGAGTCATACGCGCTCCACCGCCTGCGCGCCGCGGATGAACAAGCCGCCCGGCCGCACGAGGAGCACGAGGATCACGAGCCCGAACACGAGCGAGGGCAGGTACTGGCTCTGCGCGGACGGAAGCGCGGCGCCGAGAACGCCGGAGACGTACCCGATCGCGAAGCCGCCGAGGGTCGCCGGGAGCAGGCGCGTCATCCCGCCCACGACGACGCCGGCGAGGACGGCGATCGTCTCCCGCAACGCAAAGGTCGGCGTGACCGTCGGGAACTGCACGGTCAGGAGCACGGCGACGACGGCCGCGAGGATCCCCGAGAGCAGGACGGCGACCATGCTGACGAGGCCCGCGCGCACGCCCACGAGTCGCGCCGTCGAGAAGTCCATCGCCGCCGCGCGCATGTGTAGCCCGATC
The DNA here is from genome assembly GCA_963716605.1 of uncultured Actinomycetes bacterium. Taxonomy (GTDB): domain Bacteria; phylum Actinomycetota; class Thermoleophilia; order Gaiellales; family Gaiellaceae; genus GMQP-bins7. The sequence goes on from CAVQTO010000003.1 coordinate 375,038, forward strand.
GAGGTCCGGTTCAGCAGCAGCATGAGCAGCGCGAGGCAGACCGCCGCCGTCACGATCGCGACGATCGTGATCTTCCTGATCTCGATGTCGCCGATCGAGACCGGCCGGTTCAGCGAGACGAGCGAGATCGCGTTCTTGCCGAGCGGCCCGAACCAGATGAGCGCGATCGACTGCAAGAGAAACGCGACGGCGAACGTCGCGACGAGCATCACCGCCGGCGATTGCGACCGCAGCGGGCGGAAGACGACTCGCTCCATTGCGAGCGACAGCAGCACGACCACGATGACGCAGAGCGCGATCCCGACCGCGACCGGCCAGCCCCGCTCGCCCGCGAACGCGAGCGCGAAGCCGCCGGCCATGATCAGCTGGCCGTAGGCGAAGTTCACGAGGCGAAGCACGCCGAAGACGAGGCCGATGCCGACGGCCATGAGCGCGAAGATCGCGCCGAGCCCGATTGCGTCAACCTGCACCTGGAGGTCGACGGCGTCGCGGAGGAAGTCGGTGAGCGCGCTCGCGGTCACGAGAGGTACGCGGCGATCATCCGGTCGGTGTCGGCGGCGTCGTCGCGCGTCAGGGTCAGCCGCAACTCGCCGTTCGCGAGCACGTGCGTCCGGTCGGCGAGCGCGACCGTCCGCTGGGCGCGCTGCTCGACGAGGAGGATCGCGAGCCCGCGCTCCCTGATCGCCTCGAGGGTCGAGAAGACGAGGTCGACGATCGTCGGGGCGAGCCCGAGCGACGGCTCGTCGAGGAGCAGCACGGACGGTTGCGCGACGAGTGCCCGCGCGATCGCGAGCTGCTGCTGCTGGCCGCCGGAGAGTGAGCCCGCCCGCCTGCGGGCGAAGTCGCGGAGGATCGGGAAGAGGTCGAAGACCTCGTCCAGCTCGCCGTTCTCCCGGCCGCGGCGCCCCGCGAGCCCGAGCTGGAGGTTCTCGCGAACGGTGAGCTCGCCGAAGAGCCGTCGTCCCTCGGGCACGAGCGCGATGCCGGCGCGCGCGATCGCCTCCGGTGGCTTGCCCCTGATCCCGACGCCGTCGAGCGCGATCTCTCCCTCCTGCGCCGGAACGAGGCCCATGATGGCGTGCAGCGTCGTCGACTTGCCGGCCCCGTTCGGGCCGATGAGCCCGACGATCTCCGAGGCCCCGACCTCGAGCGAGAGCCCCCGCACGGCCGCAACGCCGCCGTACGAGACGTCGAGCCCGGAGACGCGGAGCGCCGGCGGCGTCACTCGGCCTCCTCGTGCACCGCGCTCTCGCCGAGGTACGCCGCCGCGACGTCGAGGTTCGCCCTGATCTCGCCCGGAGCCCCCTCGGCGAGCGTCGCACCGTGGTCGAGCACCTGGATCCGGTCGCAGACGTCCATGACGAGCGCCATGTTGTGGTCGATCAGGAGCACGCCCGCGTCGTGCTCCTCGCACACGGAGCGGACGACGGCGGCGAAGTCCGGCACCTCCGCCTCCGGCAGGCCCGCGGCCGGCTCGTCCATGAGCACGAAACGCGGCTCGGCCGCGAGCGCCCGCGCCACGCCCAGACGCCGCTCGTCACCGTGCGCGAGCGACCCTGCCGGTGCGGACGCATACGGCGTGAGCGAGAGCCGCTCGAGCAGGTCGTCCGCGCGACGGCGGGCGGCTCGCGGGCCGACTCCGGCGCCGAGAGCCGCGACTTCGACGTTCTCACGCACCGAGAGCTCGCGGAACGACCGGCTGTGCTGGAACGTCCGCGCGAGCCCGTGTCTGCCGCGGCGGTGCGGCGTCCAGCGAGTGATGTCGCGGCCTTCGAGCTCGACCGCGCCGGCATCCGGCAGGTCGAACCCGCTGAGGACGTTGACGAGCGTCGACTTCCCGGCGCCGTTCGGCCCGATGAGGCCGAGCACCTCGCGCCGGTGCAGCTCGAGCGTGACCTCCCGCAGCGCCTGAACGCCCTCGAACGCGCGCGAGACCGAGGCGGCCCGGAGCGTTTCCCCGGGCCGCCTCGTGTCCTCCGCGGATGGCAAGGCGTCGGTCAGATCTTCGGAACGACCCTGGCCTTCACCGTCGTCAGGACGCGCGGGCGGTTGTTCTCCACGCGAATGACGCGATAGGTGCGCCCGAACACCGTGTGCAGCTGCCGGGAGAAGCTCACCTTGCCCGACAGCGTGTTCACGTTCTTGAACTTCTCCATCGCCGTCGCAAGCCGAGCCCCGTTCGTCGAGCCACCGGTGCGGCGGATGGCCGTGACGATCCCGTCGATTGCCGCCGACCCGGTGACGAAGCCGCCGGTCGACCCGGCCTTCGCGATCGCCGCCCGGTTCCGCTTCGCCAGGGCGTTCACGGCCTTCGACGGATCGTCGCCGAATGCCGAGGCGAACGTCACGTAGTAGTAGTTCGAGACCGCCGGGCTCGCGCTCCCGTACCAGTAGTTGCCGTCACCGGCCCACGAGTTGAGCACGGGCGTGTTGTTCCCGAGCGTGCGCAGGCCGTTGAGGATCGGCACCTGCGCGCCGAACGCCGCGGCGGTCGAGGTGACGATGACGTCGGCATCGCGGGCGTTGAGCCGCGTGACGACGTTCTGGTACGACGCCGGGTTGCCGCCGAGCGACTGGTACGTCTCCTCGGTGACGATCCGGCCGCCGAGCTGGCGCCAGCGCGCCTCGAACGCCTGCACGACGTTCCGGAAGTAGACGATGACCGTGTCCGTCGCGAGCGAGGCGCTCCTCCAGCCGCGCCTCCAGGCGAACTCCGCCATCGCCGAGCCCTCGTCCTGCGCAACGTTCCCGTACGAGAACGCGAGCCGTCCCTTTGCGCCGAAGCGCTTCGGGCCCATCTGGTCGGTGCCGATGCACGGAGCAACGGTCAACTTGCCGGCGTTGATCGACTCCTGGACGACCGGAGCCGCCAGGTCGACGTCGCAGGTGGTCATGATGACGCTCGCTCCGCGGCCGAGCAGACGCGCCGCGCACGACTTGGCCACGGCGGGCTTGTTGCCCTGCGTGTTGCACGTGATCAGCCGCAGATTCACGCCGGGGCCTCTGTTGACCTGGGCGATCCGGGTCTGCGCTGTCGCGAGCGCCGGTCCGTCGAACGGCGCCATCGCGCCTGAACTGTCGTAGGCGTAGCCGATGGTCACCGTCGCGTTCTGCTGCGGTGCCGCGCCGCTACCGGCAACCGCAGCCGCCGCGACGAGCGTGACCACGACGAGCGTGACCACCGCTTTTCCTGCTCGAGTCATCTTGCGCCCTCCTGAGGTTTGACGGGTTGCCTGCCTCACCACGAGGCCTCCTTCGCCTTCACGAGCGCGAGAAGTGCCGTGTGCAACGGAACCGGAACGTCGTGCTGTTCCGCCTCTCGGACGACCGAGCCCGTGATCAGCTCGATCTCGGTCTGCCGCTGCGCGTCGACGTCCTCGAGCATCGACGGGTAGTGCGCCGATCCCCGCTGCGTCGCGAGCACGTTCATCTCCCACGGGTCGTCGTGGAGCGCGACCCCGGCGGCCGCCGCTACGGCCTTGCCCTCGTCCACGAGGCCGTGCACGAGATGCCCGAGATCGCCGGGCTCGGCCTCTGCCGCGAAGTGCGGGTCGTGCGGGAGCCCGGTCAGCGCCGCGACCGGGTTCACCGCGGCGTTGAAGAGGAGCTTCGACCACTGCGCGGGACGCAGGTCCGGCAGCGCCTCCGCCTTCAATCCGGAGGCGACGATCATGTCCGCGAGCTCCTGCACGAGCTCGAACGGCGTCTCCTCGTACGGGCCGAGCCACGTTTCCGTATCGAGGATGTACTCGACGTGCGTGTCGGAGTGACGCGTGCCGCTCATGAAGGTGACGCCGGAGACGATCTGCCAGTCGCCGTGCTCGCGGACGATCTCCTCGGCGCCGAGCCCGTTCAGAACGGTCGCGAGCGCCGCCTCGTGGAAGTGTCCCTCGAGGGTCTGCATCGCGTCACGAAGCCCGCCTGCCTTCGTCGCGACGATCGCCATCTCCGGAGCAGGGAGCTCGCCCGGGTCAGTGGACGCGACGACGGTTGCGTGCAAGTCGCTCTTGCCGCTCACCCGCAGGCCGTCCCGGTTGAGCGCGTCGGCGTGCTCGCGCCTGCGCGTGAGGACCGAGACCTCCGAAACCTGCGCGAGATGACCGGCGAAGAGGCTGCCGATGACACCCCCACCGACCACGCAGATCCGCTCGATCACTCGTGCACTCGATTGCGCCCGGGGGCGCGTCTCCCCGACGCCGCTGCGCGGCCCGCCATGCGGTCGAGTATCCCGTGCGGCTCCACGTCAGTCAATACTCGGCTCCTCGCGAGTCCGGTTCGCGAGCCGCCGGAGCTCGTCGTCGGACACGAGCCCGCGCTTCTGCGTTCCTGCCTGCTTGACGGCTTCGAGCAGCTCCGGGTACTCGGCCTCGGGGACGTCGAGCCCCAGCTCCTCGACCTTGATCCGGATCGAGTCGAGGCCGCTCTTCTTGCCGAGCACGATCCCCCGGCTCGCCCCGACGAGCTCGGAGGCGTAGGGCTCGATCGCCGGCGGGTCGTGGAACTGGGCCGCGACCGCGCCCGACTCGCGCGTGAAGAGGTTGTCGCCGGTGACCGCCTTCCACGGCGGGAGCGGCGTCCCGGCGAGTCGCTGCACGAGCTGCGAGAGCTTGCGCGCCTGCTCGAGGTCGAGGCGCGTCGGGATCCCGTACAGCGCCTCGAGCGCGAGCGCGACCTCGACGAGGTCGGCGTTTCCTGCCCGCTCCCCCATCCCGTTGACCGTCCCCTGCACCCAGGTCGCCCCGGCCTGGACGGCCGCAACTGCGGCGGCGGTGGCGAGGCCGAAGTCGTCGTGGCCGTGCCAGTGGACGGGAACCTCGTAGTGCAGCCGCTCGACGACCTGGTTGACGAGGAACGCGGCCGCCTCCGGCGAGGCGATCCCGAGCGTGTCCACGACCGCCACTTCCGCCGCGCCCGCCTCGACCGCGCTCTCGTACGCGACGCGCACGAACTCGAGGTCGGCGCGCGTCGAGTCGACGCCGAAGAAGCAGACCTTGATTCCTCGCGAGGCGGCGAAGGAGACGGCCGCGCGAATCCGCTCGAGCATCGTGTCGCGCGATACGCCGAGCGCCGCGAGCTTGCCGTCGGAAAGCGGGCTCTCGATCACCGACGCCGGCAGCCCGAGGCCGACGAGCGCCTCGACGTCGGCCTGCACGGCGCGCGAGAAGCCCCAGATCTCGGCCTCGAGGCCGGCGCCGAGGATGAGCTCGATCGCCTTGGCGTCGTCCTCCGACACACGCGGGAAGCCGGCCTCGATCCGGTCGACCCCGGCCTGGGCGAGCGCAGTCGCGATCTCGAGCTTGTCCACCGGCGTCAGCACGACGCCGACCGTCTGTTCGCCGTCCCGCAGCGTCGTGTCGTAGAGGCCGATCGTCGCGCGCGGCTGCGGCTCGAGCGCCTTCTGATTCAGATCGCCGGTCCAGAGCTTCGAGCGGTCGAGCGTCACGCCTGGACTATCTCATCGCCGGACGAGAAGCGGCGCCCTCGTCAACCGCAGGCGACGATCCCGTCGGGAAAGGGCGAGAGCTTCTCCGCACCGTCCGCGGTGATCAGGAAGTTGTCCTCGACCCTGAGCCCGCCGCCGCCCTCGATATAGCATCCTGGCTCGATTGCAAGAACCATGCCCTCGGCGATCTCGCCGCCGCCGGCCTGGTGGGCGTACGGCGGCTCGTGCGCACGGGCGCCGACGCCGTGCGCGATCGGATGCGACGGCTGGCCGGGGAAGCCCATCTCGTCGATCCCCGTCCGGATGCGCCGGTCGAGCTCCGCGAGGCTCGCACCGGGCCGCAAGAACGCGATCGCGTCCTCGTACACCGCCATGAGCCCCTGCTCGAGCTCGAGGTAGCGCGGGGTCAGCTCGCCGGCGACGAGGTTCTTCGTGTGGTCGCACCAGTAGCCGTCGGCGCAGACCCAGATCTCGAACAGCGTCGGCTCGCCCTCGACGACCGGGCGCGAGGTCGTCGCGGTGAACGTCTTGATCCCCGGCCCCGACCACACGAGCGAGAACCCGAGCGCGAGCTCGACCTTCCCCTCCCAGCCCGTGCCCTCGCCGTGGACGAAGCCCTCCCACTCCGCGGCGATCTCGGCCTCGGTCATCCCGGGTTCGAGGATCAGGCGGCAGTGCTCCATCGCGGCTGCGGCGATCTCGTTCGCGAGCCGCATGCGCTCGATCTCCTGCCCGGTCTTGACCGCGCGGGCCTCGGCGAGAAGCGGAGTCGCGTCCTCGACCTCGCCGAAGGCCTCGAACCAGTCGCGTGTGAAGGTCGTCGGCTCCCCGACCATGCGGTCGGCGGCCTGTGTCCCGAGGGAGAGCTCCAGCCCGATGCGGCCGTAGTCCGCTGAGGCGGCCTTCGCGAGCTCGAGCACGCGCGCGGTCGGCGGTCGCGGATCGCCCGGGTCGTAGCCGCGGAAGAAGCGCACGTCGCCGGTCCAGGCCGTGCGCCCGGCATCTTCCGCAGACGCCTCGAGGCAGATCAGGACGGGCTCGCCCTCGCGCGGGAAGACGCATGCGTCGTAGCCCTTCATCCCCCAGAAGTTCGTCAGGTAGAGGACGTTGTCGGGCGCACGCACGACGAGCGCGTCGAGCCCGCGCTCGCCCATGAGCGCGCGCACGCGCTCGAGCTTCGTGTCGTCCCGCGGCCAGGCCATCGAGCGCACCTAGAACGGGAGAAACTGCAGCGGCCCGCGCTCGAGGTCGGAGAGATCGACGTCGACGCGGACGTCTGCGTCCTCCGTGAGCTCGGCGCGCAGGCGGTCGGCGAGCGCGAACGCCTCGTCCTCCGACACGGCGCCCGCGACGACGTAGCGCCAGCGCCGCGTGACCGGAATCCCTTCCGCCGTGAGCCGCTCGGCGAGGTCGAACGCCTCGTCACGGGACGGCAGGTGGACGACGACCTCCCAGTCGTAGCTGCCCTCGGCGCGGGCCTCCTCCGCCTCGGCGGCGTCGCGCGCCGCCTCCTCCGCCTGCTCCTCCTCAGTCGTCGCCGGCAGCGGAATCGACACGTCCTTCCACTCCTCCTCGATCGGATGCCAGCGCGTGACCCCGATCTCGGCGGTCAGGTTGTCGGCGGCAACGAGCTCCCGGACGACCCGCTCAGCCTCGCGCGCCTGCGGCTCGCTCGCCCCGTACAGGAAGAGCCGCGAGCCGTCGCGGGTGACGAGCACGTTCGAGCCGAGCCGGTCGCGCGCGTCGTCGTCGAGATCGAGCGCCCGCAGGTGCTCGCCGATCGAATACCCGTGCTCGTCGTCGTCGAGCTCGACCTCGACGCGGAACTCGTCGTCCATGCGCGCGACGCTACCAGCGCACCCGCGGAGGCGCGGGCGCGCCGTGCGCCTGCTCCCACGAGCTCACCGGGTTGCGCAGGACGCCGATGCGCTCGATCTCGGCCTCCATCACGTCGCCCGGCTTCAGGTACAGGGAGGCCGCGTCCGGCGAGAACCCGGCCACTCCGGACACGGTGCCCGTGGACACGACGTCTCCGGCCGAGTAGCCGAGCGCCGAGTAGTGGCTGAGGATCTCCGGGATCGTCACGCTCATGCGCCCCGAGTGCGACGTCTGGCGCGCTTCGCCGTTCACGCGAAGCTCCATCGCGAGGTCGTGCGGGTCGGGGATCTCGTCCGGGGTCACGATCCAGGGGCCGAGCGGGCAGAAGGTGTCGATCGCCTTGCAGAAGGAGAAGACGCCCGAACGCATCTCGCGCCGCTGGATGTCGCGGGCCGTGATGTCGTTGAAGATCACGTAGCCGCCGATGTAGTCGGCGGCCTCCTCCGGCGAGAACCACTTCCCCGGCTTCGAGATGACGACCGCGAGCTCGAGCTCGTAGTCGAGCTCCTCGGTCAGGTGCTCCGGGTAGACGACTGGCTCGTCCGGCCCAATGATCGCGTCCACGTTCTGGAAGAACACGATCCACGGCGCGATCTCGTGCGCCCAGCCGACCTGCTTCGACTCCTCCTCGTGCTCGCGGAAGTTGCCCGCGGTGTGGAAGAACTTCCTCGGCACGATCGGCGCGCGGAGACGGGTCTCGGCGAGAGGGACGCGCTCGCCGGTTTCCTCGGCACCGCCGCGCTCGAAGTACTCCCGCATCGTCGGAACGTCGAGGACGGCGATCTCGTCGCCGTCCAGCACCCCCACGCGGCCGGGGTCGTCTCCGAAGGTGACGAGCTTCACGAGGCCACGATCTTCCAGTACGCGTCCTTGCGGGCGATGCGATCGCCGTCGAACGTCCACAGGTCGCAGCCGCGGACCTCGAGACGCTCGCCCTCCGTTGTCGTGCCGGTGAGCGTCCACTCCGATACGCCGCGGTCGCCGGCCACGAAGTTGTTGTAGTCGCCGTAGTGCACGTCCGGGATCCCACTGAAGCGGGCGGCCAGGCCCTCGCGCACCTGCGCTCTGCCGACGAAGCGCGTCCCCCAGGGCTCTGCGCCGCGCGGCGACTCGAAGACGCAGTCGTCGGAGAAGAGCGACATGATCTCGTCGAGGTCATGGCGGTTGAAAGCAGCCGCCATCCGCTCGAGGATCGTGAGCCTCGACCGCTCGTCGCTCACGCCTCCGCCCTCCGGCGCGCCGCACGCAGGAACAGGATCCGGATCAGCCCGCTGAACGGTCTGATGACGAACCAGTAGCGGCGGAACTTGCGGCGTGCGGCGGGGTCGGCAACGTGGACTCGGGTCTCGGTCGAGAGCGAGGACTCACCGACCCGGAAGTCGATGACCGCCTTGCACACGTCCGGGCGGGCGTACGCGACGAACTCGTCGGCAGTGCGCGGGCGCGTGGGGTCGCGGTAGCCGCCGCGGATCTTCCAGAACTGACCGGTGAGCCCGAGCACGATCCCCTGGCCCGGAGCGTCCTCGAGCACGAGCCCGGGAAGCTCGCTGCTGACGAATGGCTTCGTCAGGTCTCCGGACGGCCGGCCGAGCCGTCGCATCCACCAGAGCGCGCGGGCCACGGGAATGTCGGCGATCGACACCGCACGGAACGCTGCGTCGATCCGCCCGGCCGGCGCGTCGATCGCGAGCGAGTGGCGCTCGACGAACTCGTACGCCGGCAGGAAGTCGTCGAGCGGCTTCATGCCACCCCGCAGACCTTCATCGCCGCACGAGCGTAGACCTCGGCGGTGGCCACGAGGCCGTCGATCTCGAGATTCTCGCCCTTCACGGTGTCGAGCAGGCCGGAGGAGGTCCCGTAGTTCACGGTCGCGACCCCGTAGCGGGTGAGTGCAGACGCGTCCGAGAACCAGCGCGTCACGTCGCGCTCCGGCGGCGCGCCGAAGACCTCCGCGTGCGCCCCGTCCAGAGCCTCGACCAGTGGGTGGTCCTCCGCGATCTCCGCGCCGGGCGCCGTGACGTACACCTCGCCCTCGACACCGTGCTCCGGGAAGCGCTTCTGGAGCGAGCGCACGAAGTCGAGCACCTGGCCGCGTGCGGTCGCCATCTCCTTCGTCGGCGGCACCCTGACATCGAGGAAGAGATCCGTCCTGTGCGGTGTCCGCGAGACGCGCCAGCCGAAGCCGCCGTCGATGCCGCCCACGTTGACGATCGCGTTCGCGCCGCGATATGCGTTCTCCGGGTCGGCCTCCCACGTCGGAATCCACTCGAGCACCGCGTCGAGCACCTCGCGCATGCGCAAGATCGAGTTCGACGCGCGGATTCGCGAACGCCGTGTGCACGAACTGCCCCTGGGTCGAGATGCGGAGCCAGAGCGAGCCGAAGTGGCCGAGCACGACTTTGTTCTCCGTCGGCTCGCCGAGGATGCACATGTCGGCGACGCCGCCGTGCGTGACGAGGTGGCGCGTCCCGGCGGCGTAGCCGCGGAACTCGGCGCCCTGGGCCTCTCCCCACTGCGCCTTCTCGATCTCGCCCGAGACGGCTGCGATCATCACGTCGCCCAGGAGGCGTACGCCGGCGTCGTCCAGCGCGCGCAGCGCCTCCACGTAGCACGCGAGCGCTCCCTTCATGTTCGAGATCCCGAGCCCGTACAGGCGCCCGTCCTCGACGAACGCCTTCGGCTGGAAGCCGGGGACGTGCGCGAGCCAGGCCTCGCGACCGGAGTACGACGTGTCCATGTGCCCGTTGAACATGAGGCTCGGCCCGCCGCCGGCGCCCGGTCGCGTCCCGAGCACGTTCGCCCGCCCGTCCTCGACCTGCTGCCACTGCACCTGGAGCCCCATGTCGGCGAGCGTCTGCGCCATCAGCTCGGCCATCGCCTGCTCGGAGCCGGTGAAGCTGGGCGTGCCGATGGCGCGCGAGGCCCACTCGATGAGCCGGTCGCGGTCGATCGCGATCGTCACGCCTTGGTTCCGGCGGCGAGCTTGACCGAAACGGGTACGTCGTACCCGTCCTCCGTGCGGTACTCCTCGAGGAGCTCGTCGTAGCGCTCGCGGATCTGGCGTTGTAGCTCCTCGGTCTGGCCGAGGATCATCGGGCCGACCCGCACGGATCCCTGAACGAGACCGTCCCACAGCTCGTCTCGGTCCTCGAGCCGGAGCCCGAACTCGACGGTGTCGACCTCGACGTCGACGAGCCCGGCTCCCTCGACCAGCGCGGCAAATTCCACTTCGTCCGCGAGCCGGAAGAAGTTCGGCCCGGCAGGCACCTCGGCCGGCGCGTGCGCCCCCGTCGCCATGAACGCTTCGAAGAAGACACCGATCCAACGACCGCGGGACGGCTCGTCCCACACGCTGAACGCCGCCCGGCCGCCCGGTCTCAGCACCCGGGCCGCTTCCGCGACCACTCGCTCGGGCATACCGACGTGCAGCAAGAGAAAGGCAGCGACGACCGCGTCGAACGACGCATCCTCGAACGGCAGCGCAGTTGCATCTCCCTGCACGAAGTCGACGCCCGCCACATGCGTGCGCGCATGAGCGAGCATGGTCTCGGAGAAGTCGACACCGACCGGCTCGGCTCCGCGCTCGGCGGCTTTCGCCGCGACGTAGCCGGGCCCAGTGGCGACATCGAGGAGCCTTGTCCCCTGGCCCGCGCGCACCGCATCGAGGAGGGGCGTGGCGACCTGTGAGGTCACACGACCCGCGAGCGCGTCGTACGCGTCCGCGTCCTTCGTCGTCCAGCCGACCTCCTCGAACGCGTCGAACGCGGCAGGGTCGTAGTCGGTCACGACCTGAAGTATGAAAGGACCTTCTCGCCGAAGAGCCGGATCTGGTCGTGCCGGCGGTCGCCCCAGAGCTCGAGCATCACGTGCGTGCAGCCTGCCTCGCGGTACTCCTCGATCGCGGCGATGCAGTCGTCCGGTGTGCCCGCGATCGGCTTGCACCGGTCGAGCAGGGAGTCCGTGACCTCGGCCTTCGCCGCGAGCCGCCCTCCCCGCTCCATCGCGTCGGCCACGGACGCGAGCTCGTCCATCTCGATCTCGGCGAGCTCGAGCAGCGTGTCCGCGGCGCCTTTGATGTTCTGGAACTTGTTCGCGAGGTACATCCCGGCGATCTCGCGGGCGCCGTCGCGGCCGGCGGCGCGGTCCGACTCGTGGATCGAGGCCACGATCGTGCAGCCGATGTCGATGTCGGCGGCGACGTTCTCGCGCGTGTAGCGGACGAACGCGGGCGTCGTGATCGACGGTGTCAGACACCCGTCGGCGATCTCGCCCGCGAGCGCCTGCATCTTCGGCGCGGTCGCGGCGACGTACACGGGCGGGACGTCGCGCGGCGTCTCGGCCTCGTCGAGCAGGCCGGGAACCGACGCGCTCCACGCCTCGCCCTCGTACTCGAACGGCTCGCCGCCGAGAACGCCGCGCACGATCGCGACCGCGTCCCGCATCGGCCCGAGCGTCCGCTTCGTCTGCGAGCGGATGTTGTTGAGGAAGATCTTCGAGGTCCCGAAGCCGAGCAGGAACCGCCCCGGCCCGGCTGCCTCCTGGACGACCCGCGCGTCCATCGCGACCTGCACGGGGTGGCGTGTGAAGGGCGAGATGATCCCCCAGCCGATCGTCAGCCGCTCGGTCTCGCGAGCCATGAGCGCCGACACGACCGTCGACGAGCGCGCCTCCATCCCGTGCTTGCGCCACCACGGGTACGCCTCCGCGAGCCAGATCGTGTCCAGCCCGGCCTCGTCCATCACGCGGGCCGACTCGAGCATCTCCTCGAGCGGCTCCATCGTGAGCTGCATGACGCCGATGCGGAACGGCACGGCCATCGGAGCTTCCCTCGGCGCCTACTCGGCGGCCGTGGACGCGGCCTCGGTCACGCGCGTCTCGAGCGCCGCGAGCACCTGCTGCACCTGCTGGTTCACGATCGGCTGCAGCACGCGCTGGCCCATCGCGCCGACCGGGCCGGCGATCTTGACGTCGGCCTCCCACGCCATCGACGTCCCCTCGCCCGCCTCGGAGAGCGTGAACGACGTGGTCATGTCCATGAGCGCGCCGACGCCCTGGCCCTTCGCGCGCATCGACGCGAACTCGGGCGCGCGCTCCTCGAGCCGCTCGAAGTTGATCGTCATCTTCAGCCCGCCGAGGCCGAGCGGCACCTTGACCTTCGCGGTCCAGTGCTTCTCGTCCGTGATCTCGAAGCTCTCGACGCCCGGCATGAGCGTCGCCATCTCCGACGGCTCCGAGATCACGCCCCACACCGTCTCGCGCGGCGCCGCGAGCTCCTTCGTCCCGGAGACGATCACCTGGAGACCACGGACACGTTCGCGCGCGTCGCTTCCGGGTCCTGGAGCATCGACCAGACGCGGTGCGGCGGGTTGCAGCTGTCGTACACGATCGCCTTGCCCGCGGAGGACAGCGCGTCCTGGATCGCGGCGCAGATGCAGTGGATTCCCCCGCCGCCGCCCTCGCCCATGCCCTTCGCGCCAAGCGGCGCCACCGGCGAGGGCGACTCCATGGCGCCCGTCTTCAGCGGCGGCATGTCCATGGCATGCGGCACGTGGTAGTCGTAGAAGTTGGAGGTCAGGAGCGTGCCTTCCTCGTCGTAGACGAAGGCCTCCGAGAGCGCCGCTCCGATCGCGTGCGCGGTCGCGCCGTGCACCTGGCCCTCGACGATCTGCGGGTTGATCCGCACACCGCAGTCGTCCACGGCCGCGTAGTCGACGAGGTCCACGACCCCGGTCTCCGGGTCGACCTCGACCACCGCCGCGTGGATCTGCGTCGCATACGTAAGCGTGAGCTGACCCGTCTTCTTCTCCGTGTCCACCATCCCGAAGTACGGGCGGCAGACGTAGCGGTGGTTCAGGGTCGGGTTGAAGTCCGGCGGGAGGAAGGCGTTGTTCGCGTTCACGATCGCACCGAGCGCCATGAACGGGAGCGCGGCCTCCTCCGGCCCGTCCTTGATCCGCGCAAATCCGTCAGCGAGCTCGATCGCCTCCTCCGGGCACTGGAGCACGGCCGCGGCGAGCTTGACCATGTCGTCGCGCACGAGCTCAGCCGCCCCCTTCACCGCGCCGAGCCCCGTGAATGCGAACTGGCTCGCGTACGTCCCCGAGAAGCCCGCGTGCGAGTTGAACCACGTGTCGTGGCCGCGCCGCACGTTCACCTGGTCGGGCGGGCAGCCGAGGATGTCGGCCACGACCTGTGCAGCGGTGGTCTCGTGGCCCTGTCCCTGCGGCACCGTGCCGAGCGTGACCACGACCTCGCCGAAGATGTCGAGCTTCACGGACGCCGCCTCGTTGTTCCCCGAGAACTGGAGGTCCGGATTCAGGAGCGTCGACTGCCCGAAGTTGTTCGTCCCCGAGTCGAGCGTCGAGCCGATCCCGAAGCCGAGGAGCTTGCCGCGCGCTTCCGCGTCGCGCCGCCGCTCCTCGATCGAGCCATGGTCGATCAGCTCGAGCGCGAGATCGAGCGCAGCCGCGTAGTCGCCGGAGTCGTAGACGCAGCCGTTCGGCGTCTCGTACGGCATCTGCTCGGTCTTCACGTAGTTCTTCTTGCGGAGCTCCACGGGGTCGAAGCCGAGCTCGGCCGCGACGACGTCGATGATCCGCTCGGTCAGCCAGAGGTGCTGCATCCGCGAGTAGCCGCGGTTCGGCGACACCGGCGATTTGTTCGTGCACACCTGCGTGAAGTCGACGCGGATGTTCCGCCAGGCGTACATCCCGGGCGTCACCTGCGCCCAGATGATGCAGCCGAGCGGCTCGTAGCGCGGGAACGCGCCGCAGTCGTCGAGCGCGCGCACCTTGAAGCCGGTCATCTCGCCGTCCGCTTTCACGGCGACCTCGACGTCGAGGAACGTGCGCTCGTTCCCGTGCGCGTTCGCCGTGTGCTGGTCGGTGCGCCATTCGGTCCACTGCACCGGCCGGCCGAGCTTCCGCGCCATGAGGCAGAGGACGACGAACTGCGGGTGCAGGCAGATCTTGTTGCCGAAGCCGCCGCCGATGTCGTGCGTGACGAAGCGCAGCTTGTCGATGCCCGTGCGGAGCGCCGGGGCCATCCAGATCGCGCCGACGCCGGGCATCTGGTGGTTGCAGGTGAGCGTCCACTCGCCGGTGCCCTGGTCGTACTCGACGAGCGCGCCCGCGCACTCGAGCGGCGTCGAGGAGAAGCGGTGGAAGTGCAGGCGCTCGATCTTCACGACGTGGTCGGCCTCGGCGAGCGCGGTGTCGACGTCGCCCCAGTCGAAGACCCCCGACCACACCACGTTCGAGCCCGCATCGTCGTGCAGCACGACCTCGTCCTTCAGCGACTCCTCGGCGTCGGTGAGCACCGGCAGCGGCTCGTACTCGACCTCGACCAGGTCGGCGGCGTCGCGCGCGAGCTCGCGGGTCGCGGCGCACACGGCGGCAACCGGCTCGCCCATGTGCCGCACGCGCCCGACGGCGAGCGCGTAGTCCTTGATGTTCCCGCCCGGCTCGACCGACATCTCGAAGAAGGGGTCGGTCTGGATCGCGACCTCGTCGCCGGTGATCGTCCCGTACACGCCCTCGAGCGCGAGCGCCTTGGAGACGTCGATGGAGACGATCTTCGCGTGCCCGTACGGTGAGCGCACGAAATGCACGTAGCCCATCCCGTGTCTGCGCACGTCGTCGAAGAACGTCCCGAGGCCCTGGACGAGGCGCTTGTCCTCGCGGCGCGGGATCGACTGGCCGATGTAGCCCTTTTCCAGGGTTTTCGCGGCCTGCTGATCGGTGACGGTGGTGCTCACTTGCCTCCTCCCGCCGCGACGACGGCCTCGACGATGTTCACGTAGCCCGTGCAGCGGCAGATGTTCCCCTGGAGCGCGATCCGGACCTCGTCCTCCGACGGCCTCGGGTTCTTCGCGAGGAGGGCCGTCGCGCTCATCAGCATCCCCGGCGTGCAGTAGCCGCACTGGAGCGCGTGGTGCGCGTTGAACGACTGCTGGAGCGGGGTCAGCTCGCCGTCGGCGGCAAGTGCCTCGACGGTCGCGATCGTCGCGCCGTCGGCCTGCACCGCGAGCAGCATGCAGCTCTTCACAGGCTCACCGTCCAGGTGGACCGTGCACGCGCCGCAGTTCCCGGTGTCGCAGCCGATGTGCGTGCCGGTCAGCCCGAGGTCGTCGCGCAGGAAGTGGACGAGGAGCCGCCGCGCGGGGACGTCGTACTCGATCTGCTCGCCGTTGACGTCGAGTGCGATCGTTCGGTGTGAGAGCGGAGCGCTCATGCCTTCCTCCTCGACGCAGCCTGGAGCACCGCGCGAGTCGCGGAGACCTCCGCGAGCCGTCGGCGGTAGTCGGCGGAGCCGTGGGCGTCGGCCGGCGGGTCGAGCGTCGCGCCGAGACCCTCCGCGGCGGCACGGACGGCTTCCTCCGAGAGGTCGCCACCGGCGAGCTTCTCCTCCATCGCCGTCGCACGCACCGGCACCGCGTCGACGCAGCCGAGCGCGATCCGCACGCCGTCGTCCGAGACCGTGGCCGCCGCGTTCGCGATGTACGTCCCGTGCACGCCGATCGTGACTCCCGAGAAGCCGTCGCCCGCACCGGCCGACGGCGGGACCGCCACCTTCGTCAGCAGCTCGCCTTCCCCGACCGCGGTCATGTACACGCCCACGAAGAACTCCTCCGCGGGGACGGTGCGCTCGCCGCCCTCGCCACGGATCGTGAAGGTCGCGCCGAGCGCCGCGAAGACCGGCGGCAGGTGGTTCGTGGGATCGGACACGCAGACGTTCCCGCCGACCGTGCCGCGGTTTCGCACCTGCACGTCGGCGATCGTGGCCGCGACCTCGGCAAGGATCGGCCGTGCGACCTCGACCTCCGAAGAGGCGACGAGCTGCGCGTACGTCACCATCGCGCCGATCTCGAGCAGGCCGTCGGAGGAGAACCCGATCGCGCGCAACTCCTCGAGGTCGGCGAGGTCGACGAGCACATCGGGGGCCGCCGCGCGCGCCTTCATCACGTTCACGAGCGTCTGCCCGCCCGCGAGTGGCCGCGCTCCGTCGTGCGCAGCGAGCAGCGAGATCGCCTCCTCCACGGTCGCCGGCCGCGCGTAATCGACCTCGCGGAGGAGCATGCCGTGGATTCAATCACGGCCCGCCGAGTAAGCGAGAGCGGACGATAGTTTCCGCAGGCAAGCAGATGGAACGTGATCCCGACATAGGAGCGGTCTTCGACGAGCACGTCGCTGCGGAGTTCGTCCACCTGGACCTCGACGCGACGATGGCGACGATGACCGAGGACCCGTACGTCAACCACGTGCCCGTGATGACCGGAGGAGTCGGTCTGGAGGACGTGCGCCGGTTCTACGGACAGCACTTCATCGGGAAGTGGCCGGCCGACATCGCGATCACGCCGGTCTCGCGGACGGTCGGCGACGAGCAGGTCGTCGACGAGCTCGTCCTCTCGTTCACTCACGACATCGAGATGGATCAGCTCCTGCCGGGCGTCGCGCCGACGGGCAGGCAGGTGCAGCTCGCGTTCTGCGTGGTCGCGAAGTTCGACGACGACAAGCTCGCGCACGAGCACATCTACTGGGACCAGGCGTCGCTCCTCGTGCAGGTCGGTCTGCTCGACCCGGCCGGGCTCCCGGTCACCGGCGCCGAACAGGCCGAGAACGTCCTCGATCCGCGAGCGCGACCGCTGAACGAGCTGATCCGCAGCCGTAGCTGAAGCCGCTCAGACCGTGCCGTAGAGCGCCTGGACGACCTTGACGAACTGCTTCGTCTCGCGGTAGATACCGATCTCTCGCACCGCCCGCGCGCCCTGGTACCAGCCCGCGAGCGCAAGCCGCCGGTTGCCTCCGAACTCGTCGAGCTGCCAGCGCAGGTAGCGCACGCCGGCGCGGATGTTCCCCGCGTACGTGCGCGGAGTCCTGATCCCGAGCAGGACCGTGTCCACGAACTCCCACGTCTCGGGCAGGAGCTGCATGACGCCGATCGCGCCCACGTCCGAGACGACGTCCTGCTGGAACCCGGACTCCATCCAGGCGAGCGCGCGGACGAGCGCCGGGTCGAGGCCGTTCCGGCGCGCCCAGTAGTCGAGCGCGCGACGCACGGCGTCGCGACTCGGGGCTCCCGCCCGAGCCTTGTGAGCACGCCGCGGGAGGACGAACCGCTGCCCCGGGACGATCACGTCCGTCAGCGGGAGGCCGTTCGTCCGCGCGAGCTCCGCGGGAGTCACGCAGTAGCGAGCCGCGATCGAGAAGAAGCTCTCTCCGCGCTGCACGACGTGGACGCGTACCGGGCCGCGGCGCGCGAGCGCCCGGTACGTCTGCGGCCCCGCGATCCCGTCCGGCACGAGCGCCGTGCCGCCGCTGGTAGCGACGGAGCGCGGCCGCGGTCGCCGGCCCGAAGCGGCCGTCGATCGCGTGTCTCGTTCAGGCCGTGTCTCCGGAGCCGGAACTCGAGCACGGCCACGTCCCAGCCGACGGCGCCGACGCCGAGCTCGCGCCGGCCGAGGAGCGGCGCTCCGCGGCGACCGAGCGCGCGCCGTGTCGCGGGCCCGAGCCGGCCGTCGGGCCGGAGGCCCTTCTGGCGCTGGAAGGCGACGAGCGCGCTCGTCGTCTGCGGCCCCCGGACTCCGTCGACCGGACCAGGGCTGTACCCGTGCGCGCGGAGCCCTACCTGCAGCGCGGCCGTCGGGGCGCTCGCGGCGAGCGCCTGGTGGCCGCCTGCGAGGACGCCGACGAGCAGCGCCGCGCCGAAGACGGCGATACGACACATGGGCGGGGTCCTTCGCGTCGGGCGTGCGCCCTCCTGCTTCGCCGGCTCTCGTCCCGGAAGCCGCGGAAGCGCCCGGTACAATCCGCCGGCTGCCTTCCCCGGTAGCTCAATTGGCAGAGCATCCGGCTGTTAACCGGAGGGTTGTTGGTTCGAGTCCAACCCGGGGAGTCAGGAACGTCCTGCAAAACGGCTAGATACGACGAGGGCGCCCGGTGAGGCGCCCTCATTTCGTACCGAACTTCGTACCTCCGCCCCAGCTACCTGCTCCTTCGAATCGCGACGTCGTAGCGCTTGACCGCTGTCCGCTGCCCAGGGGTTTCGGGCGCCGGCATTGCCTCGAGCACCTCGTGCCCGCGCTGGTAGTCCTCATCGCTATCGAAAAGGAGGATCGCGACCGCCTCGTTCGAGTCCGGGTCGTGAAGCACGAACATCTCAGACGGGTTGAGTCCTTCGGGCTGTTCGCCTTCATCCATCTCCCGCTTGAGCTCCTCGATGCGGTCCGAGGAGACGCCGGTAAAGGTGACGACACGAGCTAGCGACATGTGTGCTCCTTCCGTCCGGTTGGCTCGTCGTCGGAGGCTATCCGAGCAAAGAGGCGCTCCTCGGCACGCTCGGCACGGGCGGGCGTGAAGCCGGGTCGGTCCCCGATCGCACCGCCGTGGCTGTCTACAGCACGGCGGTTCAAACCCGTCAGCGACCCGGCGCCATCACCGTACCGCCGCGTCGCGTTCTACCGCGGGGTCTCGGGCGAGGTCAGCCCTCAGCTGCCCTCTCCGCACCGGGCTGCCTCGTCGGGATGCTCTGCGCCAGGAACAGGGCGACGAGCGCGAGCAGAGCGAGGATCGCGAGCGCCGAGCGGAGCCCGTCGATTCGCGCGTCGGCGTAGGCGTCGAGCGTCGCGTCCGTCGCCTCGGGGTCGACCTCTCTCTCCTCGAGGGCAGCCTGGAGGTCGGCATCGGAGATGAACGGCACGCCGCCCGCGAGCTCGACCTCGGCCTGCTGCGTGATTCCGGGCGGGATGGCAGGGCTCTGCTCGACGTTGGTCAGGAACGCCGCGGTCATGGTCGCGATCAGCAGCGAGCCGGCGAGCGCGGTGCCGAGCGAGGCCCCGAGGTTCGTCATCGTGTTCTGGAGGCCGCCGACCTCCGGGCTCTCGTCGTCCGGCACCGCAGAGACGGTCACCGCGCCGAGCTGCGAAGCGAGCGCGCCGATCCCGAGCCCGATCAGGAGCATCGGCACGAAGACGATCTCGGGCCCTGCGTCCGGGTCGAGCGCTCCGAGCAGCACGACCGTGCCCGCGAGCAGCGCGAGCAGGCCGCGAACGGACGACGAGCCGCGGCGAGACGTTCGGGCAGAAAACGCGGGATCCCGATCGCGGCCGCGAGCAGCGTGACCGAGAGTGGCAGCAGCCGGACGCCGGTCTCGATCGCCGACAGGCCGAGGGCGACCGAGAGGATAGAGCGGGACGACGAAGAAGAACCCCGCCTGCACCAGGAACTGGAAGAAGAACATGGTGAGCCCGCCGGTCAGCTGACGGTTGCGCGAGCATCGCCGGTCGCACGAGCGGCTCCTCGCCGCGCGACTCGCGACGCGCCTGCCAGCGGAAGAAGACCCAGATGACGAAGAGGCCGCCGAGGATCAGCCAGATCGTCGGCGAGAGCCCTGCCCATTCCGGCCCGCCGGCCTTGGGCTGGATCCAGCCCCACTCCGCCGAGCGAAGGACGCCGAACACGAGCAGCCCCAGGCCGAGCGCCGAGAGGACCGCGCCGACGATGTCCAGCTGGGGTCGCTTCTCGACCGGCGCGTCGGCGATCCGGCGCGTCAGAAGCAGGATCGCGAACACGATCACCACCTCGCCCGCGAACACCCAGCGCCAGGAGAAGTAGGTCGTGCAGAAGCCGCCGATCAGCGGGCCGACGGCGACGGCGATGGCGCCAGCCGCTGCGACGAGCCCGTAGGCGGCCGGCCTCCGCTCGGCCGGGAAGTTCCCGGCGACGAGGGCGACGATGGCCGGCAGGATCAGCGCTGCGCCGATCCCCTCGAGCAGCGACCAGCCGAAGAGCAGCACGGGAAGGCTCTGCGCGATCGACGTCGTGAACGATCCGCAGCCGTAGATCACGCAGCCGATCGCGAACGCCCGCTTCCGGCCGATCATGGCGCCGACCTTGGCTCCCGTGATCATCAGCGCGGCCATCACCAGCGTGTAGGCCGTGATCGCGCCCTGGATCCCGGTCACGGTCGTGCCCACGTCCTTCGCGACCGTCGCGATCGAGACGTTCATCACCGAACTGTCGAGCGTCATCAGGAACTGGCCCGACGCGAGTGTGAACAGCACGAGGGTTGCGCCGGCCGCGGCGGCGGCCCGCCCGTTCTCGACCGAGGTGGTCACGACGACGGCGTGACCTGCGCTTCGGCCGTCGACGGCGGCGGCTCGTGCCGCATGCGCTTCCACACGAAATCGAGCGCCACGGCCAGGAGGGTGATCGCGACGATGGCCACGAAGGTCTCCGGCGCGTTGCGGAGCGTGTCGACGGCGAAGAAGACGAGCACGATCGCCGTCGCGGCCAGCGCGACGAGGACGATCGCGACGTGCGCGCCGATCTCGGCCCGCAGCCGGTACGCGCTGATCCCGACCAGGAGGAAGATCACGAGCGAGCAGGCGCTGCCGACGGACGCGATCGCGGAGAGGTCGACGACGTTCGAGACGACGAGGACGATCGCCGCTGTGATGAGCATCCCGCCGTTCGGCCCGAGCCGCGAGCCAGGCCCGAAGAACGGCGGGAACTGGCCGGCTCCGGCCAGCATCCTCGTAAGGCCACCCGAGGCGTAGAGCGTGGCGAGCACCGAGGACGCCGTCGCGAGCATGGCGGCGATCGCCATGATCGTGAACCCCGCGTCGCCGAGCGCCGGCCGCGCGGCCTCGGCGATGGCCGTCTCCCCGTAGCCGATCACCTCGGTGACGGTCAGCGTCCCGAAGACGCCGAGCGCGATCAGCACGTACAGCACCGTCGTCACGCCGAGCGCGCTGTACATCGCCTTCGGCAGCTCCCGGGTCGGGTCGCGGAGGTCGCCGGCGGCGAAGGTGATCACGCTGAAGCCGAGATAGGCGAAGAACGTGAGGGCGACGCTCGCGATGATGGCGGAGAAGGACGGGTAGGTGTCGAACGCGAGCAGGTCGAGGTCGATGTCGGCGATCGTGACCGCGATGAAAACCGCGAAGACGCCGAGTAGCACGATCACGATCAGGGACTGCGCGCGATCGACCAGCCGGGAGCCGACGAGGTTCACGAGCACCATCGCGAGCACGACCGCCGTGGTGAAGACGTTGTCCCAACCGGCCGCAGCATCGTCTCCGACGAACAGCGAGGTCGCGTAGCTCCCGAACGAGACCGCGACCATGGAGCAGACGATCACGATCGCGGCGAAGTAGCCGAGCCAGGAGGCGATGCCGACCAGGCGGCCGTTCCCGAACCCCGCCATGAGATAGGCGATCAGCCCACCCGAAGAGGGATACCGGACGCCGAGCTTCACGACCGTGTAGCCGAGGAGCGAGGCCACGATCCCGGCGAGCAGGAACGAGAGCCAGACGGCGGACCCGGCGACGGTCCCGGCCTCGCCGAGCAGCGCGAAGATCCCGGCGCCGACCATGGCGCCGATGCCCAGGAAGGCCGCGCCGCGGACGCTCACGTCAGGGAGCGGTCGTCGGCGCGGGCGGCGCCGGCGTGTGGCCACCGAAGAAGAGCCAGACGATCACGATCCCGGCGAGCGCGGTCACCACCCAGCAGACCTGGAGCGGGAGCTGGAAGGAGTGGTCGACGACACGCTTGCCGAGCGACGTCGTGCCTGTCGTATCGGCCTCGGCGGCGGCGATCTGCGTTCCGTTCGCAGGGAGGAAGAGCACGCCCACGACGGCTGTCCACATGGCGATCATGTAGCCCGCACCGATTCCCAGAGCGAGCCCGAGCGGGACCATCGTGCGCGTTGCAGCCGACTGGCTCGTGGTGAGCGCTCCAACGAGGAAGATCGCAACCGCGATCATGAACGGCCAGTTCTCGGCCAGGCTGCCGAGCGCCGTGACGATCGCGTCCTCGTTGTTGGCGATGAACGTGTCCGCCATCCACGCGATCCCGAACAGCGCGATCATCGAGATCATCCCGGATCGGAAGATCGGCGTACCCGGGACCTCGGTCGCCTTGACATGACAGAGGACCAGGATCAGCGCGGCTGCGGTCAGCATGAACATCTGAATCAGGGGCGTCACGGACATCGGCTCGACGCCGCCGCCCTCGGCCGCGACCGTCGGCCTGATGCTCTCGACGAAGCCGAAGATGCAGATCGCTGCAACGCCCGCGAGGAAGATCGCGACGCTGCGCTTCGCGTACGGAAGCAGCACGATGTCGGCCGGAGGGGCAGGCGGCGCCACTTCGCCGGCGGCGAGCCGGCGCTGGTACTCGACGTCGCCGTCCAGGTCCTTCCCATGCCGGCTCATCACGACCGACATGGCGAAGATGCCGATGATGCTCGCCGGGATCGTGATGAGCAGGACGTCGACGAGGTCGTAGTTGTAGACCTCGACCAACGGCAGCATCGTCGCCATTGCGGCGGCCACGGGGCTCGAGGTGATCCCGAGCGCGTTGGCCACGGTCGAACCCGCCAGCGCCCGTTCCGGCCTGATCTTGTTCGCGTAGGCGACCTCGTTGATCACCGGGATGATCGAGAAGAAGGTGTTGCTCGTACCCGTCAGGATCGTGAGGACGTACGAGACGTACGGGGCGACGAAGTTGAGCGCTTTCGGACGCGCCCGCAGCGCGCCGCTCGCGATCTGGACCATGTAGTCGACGCCGCCGGCGGCCTGCATCGCGGCCGCCGCCGAGATCACGGCGATGATGATCAGGATGGCGCTGATCGGCGGCTCTCCGGGATCGAGGCCGAACACGAAGACGAGCACGAGGGTGCCGACGCCGCCCCAGAGGCCGAGCCCGATTCCGCCCGAGCGCACGCCGAGGGCGATGAAGCCGATGACGACGAGGCCCTGAACCGCGACGAGGATCCAGTCCATCGTGCTCACTCGCCCGTCTCCTCCTGAAGCTGCTGACACGTGCTCGATTCCTGCAGTGCTTGCGCGAGCTCAGGATCGGCGCGTGCGACTTCCGCGATCGTCTCTACGCCGCTGGCGAGCGCGGCTCCGATCGCGCGGGCGGCGTCACCCAGCTGCGTGATCGACTCCTCGATGCTGTCCGCCTCCTCGTCGAGGGAGTCCTGCGCGTCCTCGAGGTCGTCGAAGGCGGCGTCGGACCAGTCGGAGATGAGGCTCGCGGCCTCCGCCCCCTCGGGCGTGTCGGGGGTCCCGGCGTTGTCGACCCCCTCGATCATCGTGTCGGTGGCTTGCACGGCGCGCTCGAGCCCGACCCGGATGAAGCCAGTCCTTCCCTGCGGGGTCTCCGACTGGGGTTCCTCGCTGCCCGCGGCCGGGAAGGTACTCGGGGTACGGAGCTCCTCGACGATGTCCTCCATCTCACCGCGCCAGACGCCCACGGCGCCACACGTGCTCTGCGCCCACTCGCCCGCCGTCACGGTCTCACCGCTGTCCTCGCCCGTCCCGATCGCCGCCGTGACGGCGATCACCAGCACGATGCCCGCGACGACGACGATCCAGGTGACCGCGCCGCGCACCGGCTACCGCTCCGGCACCGACATCTCGTCGACGAAGGCGACGAGCAGCTTCCAGAAGCGGTCCACCGTCGGAATACTGACACGCTCATCGGGGGAGTGAGGGAACTCGATCTGCGGTCCGAACGACAGCATGTCGAGACCGGGGACCTTGCTGCCGATCACAGCGGTCTCGAGCCCTGCGTGGACCGCGGTGACGATCGCGGGCTCACCGAAGAGGCGCTCGTAGACGGACTTCGCCGCCGCCAGCGCGGGAGAGTCGAGATCCGGGCGCCAGCCGTTGTAGTTGTGCTTGACCTCGAGCTCGCCGCCCGCGAGCCGTGCGGCTGCGTCGAGCGCGCCGATCACCTCGGGAAGAGCCGCGTCGTTGGACGAGCGCGAGAGGCTGTGCAGCGTCAGCCGGTCGCCTTCGGTGATCGCCTCGCCGAGCGACGTGCTCGTCTCGACGAGATCGTCGAAGTCGGGGCTCAGCGCCAGCGGCCCGGTCGGCACGAGGGCGATCGCATCGAGTAGCCGTGTCGTCGACTCGTTCGTCCAGGGCTGCTCGGAGGGCTCGGCGGACGAGACCGCGACCGAAATGCCCGCGTCGGTCTTGGCGAAGGCGTCGCGAATCGTGGCGTTGGCGGCGGCGAGCGCTTCACGAAGCGCCGCCTCGTCGGCCGAGGCAACCGAGATCACCGCGGACGCGTCACGCGGGATCGCGTTCCTGCTCTTGCCGCCGTTGAGCGACACGAGCCTGTACGGCGCGCTCGCGTACGCCTCACGCAGCGCGCGACCGAGGACCTTGATCGCGTTGGAGCGCCCGAGCGCGATACCCGACCCCGAATGGCCTCCCTGACCGCCGCCGGCCGTCACGGCGAGCGTGACGGCGTCGGCCGACGGCGCCTCTCGCGGCGCCGTGACCCGGATCCACGTGTCGGTGCTGCCGGCGCAGCCCACCGTCAGCCGACCGTCCTCTTCGCTGTCGAGGTTGACGAGGATCGAGCCCGTGACGAGCGCAGGATCGAGCGCGTTGGCGCCCTCGAGCCCGACCTCCTCCGCCACCGTCATGAGCAGCTCGAGCGGGCCGTGGGGCAGCGACTCGTCCTCGACCAGGGCCATCATCGCCGCGATCGCGACGCCGTCGTCCGCGCCGAGCGTCGTCCCGTCCGCGGTCAGCCACTCGCCGTCCCGGACGAGCCCGATCCGCCCTTCGGCCGGGTCGTACGCGCTCGACGGGTCGCGCTCGCAGACCATGTCCAGGTGACCCTGGAGCGTCACCGTTGAGGCGCCCTCGCGCCCTGCGGTCGCCGGGACGCGGATCACGAGGTTTCGCCCGGCATCCTGCTGCAGCTCGAAGCCGTGCTCGGCGGCCCACGCGCGAACGTGCTCGATCACCGGTTCCTCGTGACGCGACGGGCGCGGGATCCTCGTGAGCGCCTCGAAGTGCCCCCAGAACGAGCGGGGCTCGAGTCCCGTCAGCACTGTCGTCTCGGTCGACACCCCCGCGTCCCCCGTCTGGTCACGTGACAAGCCTTTCGGTGGTCGCGACCGTATCAGGCTAGGGCGTCACCTCAGCGAGACCGACCGGTGCCGGGGGCCCTGCGGCGCGTCAGAGCAGCGGCGAGAGTGCGGCGAATACGGTTGCCCTCGCGCGCTCCTTGGCCCCGGTAAGCCGACGACCCGGAGACGACACCTCCTCGGCCGGCGCGCTGAAGCGTTCGTCGAACTGAGTCGCCAGGGCGCTCGATCGAATCTGGAGATCGATCTCGAAGAAGCGCTTCAGGCTCCATGCCTCGAGGTTGCACGTCCCCGCGAGCACTTCCTCGCCGTCGCGGACGAACGCCTTCGCATGCAGCATCGCCGGGTGCTCGAGGATCCGGACTCCCGCATCGAGGAGCGTCGCGTGATGGAACTGCTGTGCGGCGGCCAGGCCCAGTTGTTCGCGTTCGCAGGGACGAAGAGGCGGACGCGAACGCCGCGCCGAGCCGCCTGCTCGGTGCGTCGGATCATCTCGCGGTCGGTCACGTACGGGTTGACGATGTCGAGCGTCCCCGTCGCGCTCTCGAGCAGGCGCGCGATCGCGTCCGTGATCGGCCGGTATCTGCCGGGAGCGTTGTGCAGGACGACCGCCGGCACAGAGCCCGGGCCATCCTCGAGCGAGGGGAAGAGCGAGTCGACCTCGGCGCCGGGAACGGCGCCGCCGAGCCAGCGCAGGCTCGCGAGAAATACGAGCTGGAGTTGCGCGACCACGGGGCCCTCGACGCGCACGAACAGGTCGTGGAAGCGGCCGTCCTGGAAGTGGTCCGCGACTCCGGCGCCGCCGACCCAGCCGATCCGGCCGTCGACGATCGTGACCTTGCGATGGTCGATATGGCCGAGGGCACCGAAGTTCCAGCCATCAGGCCCGTCACCTCCGAGCGGCCCGGCCGGCGCGCGCAGCCGCGTCGCCCGCACGGTGCAGACCTGGATCCCGGCGGCGACGAGCCGGTCGAACAGCTCTTTCGAGGATCGCTCCGGGTCCGTGCCGTTCCGGTCCACGAGAAGACGAACGGGAACGCCTTCCGCCGCTTTCGCAACGAGCGCCTCTGCGAACGCGTCGCCGATCCGACCTGGCCGGAATCCGAACTGGTTGATGTGCACCGACGAGGACGCACTTCGGATGTCCTCGAGCATCGACGGATAGAAGCTCGGCCCGCCGACGAGCACCTCCGCCGACGACGCGCGGCTCTCGGAGAACGAGAGACTGAGCGCGCCCCGGCCGACCGGGCCTGCCAGGAGGCGCTGGGCGTGCTCGCGGATGGAGTCGTTCGGGACGGTGATTGCGGGAATCGGTCTCTCCTCGGGCCGATCGCGCGCGGCACGCTTCCGCCGCGCAGCGCCTATTCGATCACGGTCGCGCTGCGGATCCGAGGGGAAGGCAAGACAAGAGGAGCGAACTGCCGGCTGGACTTGTGACGGGCCAGACCGCCAAGCGCGCCCCTCTGTCCAGAGATGTACCCGCCTGGCGCGAAAACTGTCGGCGGGGACAGCTAGCGCACGCGGAACGAGAAGCGCGAGGTGACCGTCGCGCCACCGGAGCGAACGGTCAGGGAGCCGCGGACCGTGGCGCCGGCGTTCGGGACGCGCAGCGTGCACTGCGCCTTGCCTCTGCGGATCCGCCCCTGCGCGGACACGCGCTTCCCGGCGACGGTCACGTTGCAGGACACCGTCCCGGAGGCGATCGCGCTGTTCGTGTCGGATCGCCGCACGGGGACGCTGATCGTGAACGGGGCACCCGCACGCGGCTGCGCCGGGGCGCCGACGGCCGCCCCAATGAGAAGCCGTACCGCGACCGGGTTCGCGAGCCGGTACCGCCACCAGGAGAGGTTGTTCGGCGCGAAGTCGAAGCCCAGGGCCTCGCCCGCCACGGCGTCGACCTGCACGGAGGCGACCTTGAATCCGAAGCGCGGGCTACTCGCGAGCTCGCTCGAGTGGATCTCGACGACGACCATGTTCGGCCGACTCCGCTCGCGGACGCGCGTCGGCGCCGTGTCCCGCCGCCACGCCCGCCGGGTCGCATTCCACTTCTCGAGCAGGAGCCGGCCGCCGACGTCGCTGATCGACACGTCGGCTCCGCCACTCCCGGTCCGGGGCTTGTTGTCCGCGTCGATGGTCACGAAGATCCCCGACTCCGCGGACAGCGCCTGGCGATTCGGGGTCGCGACCTCGAAGCGGATCCAGCCGGTCTTCGCGTCGGTGACTCTCACCTGCGCGATGTCGGGGACCGTCCCGTGGTCGTTCGCGGCGTCCGGGAAGTTCCCCGGCGTGGGGCTCGTCCACGGCGAGCGCCCCGAGTTCGGGGCGAAGTCCGAGCTGATGTACATGTCGCCGGAGAGCGTCTGACCGCGCGCGCTGACCGCGAGGATCCCGAAGGTCGAGACCGCGAAGGCGCCGCTCTTCGGAATCGTGACCGTCGCGACGCCGGCGTTGAACGCGCCGGTCATTCCGGTCGCAGGCGTCTCCGCCATCTGGCTTCCGTTCCAGAGATAGTGCTCCACCCCGCCGTCTGCGAGGAAGCGGACGAGCGCTTCGTCCCCCGACGAGTCGCCGGTGTTGGAGTTGCGGTCGAGGTCGAACCAGAGGTTGAACCAGCTCTCCGGCGGGAGTGCCTGGTAGTTGCCGACCGTGACCGCCACCGACAGCGTGCCGGCGACCGGCTCGGTCACGGCCACCGCCGTGATGTCGGGCGACGCGTTGTCGTCACCGACCGAGTCCGAGAACGACGCGGCCCCGGATGCGACCCCGGTCAGGAGCAGGAGCGCGCCCAAGGCTCCGCCCACGACGCTCACCATCATCGCTTGGCTCCTACGCCCGCCTCGGTGGGTTGCGCCGCGATCCAGTACCCGTAATCTGGGCCACGAGCGCTGCTCTGTCAATTCGGCGGCCCCGCCTCCTGCGAGAATCGCGCGCGTGCCAGGTCTCCTCGAATCGGCCGTCCTCCAGCTGAGAGTGGCCAAGCGCCTCGCGCCGCGGCGGGGCGCGCCGCTGCACGAACGGCTCGGACGGCTCGACGACCGACTCGTGTTCGTCGTCGGCTCACCGCGCTCGGGCACGACCTTTCTCGCGGGCGCGATCGGGTCGCTCCCCGGCTTCGTCGACCTCGGCGAGGTCGCCCCCGTCAAGGCCTCCGTGCCGGAGCTTGCAAGGCTGGAGCCGCGCGAGGCGGCGCAGCGGCTGCGACGGACGCTCGCCGTCGCCCGTCGCGTCGGGCTCGTCGGCTCCGTGCGGGCGGTGGAGCAGACGCCGGAGCTCGCTCACCTCGTGGAAGTCGCGGCGCTCGCATATCCGGAGGCGAGGATCGTCCACATCGTCCGCGACGGCCGCGACGTCGTCTGCTCGCTCCTCGACAAGCCCTGGCTCCGGCCGCAGCAGCGCGAGCTCGACGATGCCGGCGTCGCGTACGGCGCGTACGCGCGGTTCTGGGTGGAGCCCGAGCGCCGGCGCGAGTTCGAGGAGGTGAGCGATGCCCGCCGCGCGGCCTGGGTGTGGAGGAGCTACGTGACCGCCGCACGCTCCGCCGAGACACCGGTGCACGAGCTCCGCTACGAGGACGTCGCGGCACGCCCCGCCGAGGTCGCCGAAGGCATCGCCGCGTATCTCGACGCTCCCGCGGAGCCGCTGGCGGCGGCGCTCGGCCATGCGCATGCCTCCTCGATCGGTCGCTTTCGCCGCGACCTGAACGACGAGCAGCTCGAGGACGTGGAGGCCGAGGCAGGCGCTCTGCTGCGCGAGCTCGGCTATCCCGTAGATGGTTGATGCTGTCGACGGAGCGCCTCGCGAGAGCCTGTGCCCGGCGCCCGTGGCGGACGGTCGGCGCGTGGGTGCTCGCGCTCGTTCTCGCGACGGCGACGATCGTGGCGCTCCTCGATCTGACGAGCGAAGGCGAGCTGACCTCGGACCCCGAGTCCGAGCAGGGATACGAGGCGATCGGCAGCCACTTCCCGCCCGACCCCAACGCGGAGTTCGTCAACGAGCTGATCCTCGTCCGCTCCGCGAGCCTGACCGTGGACGACCCAGCCTTCCGCGACAAGGTCGACGCCGTCCTTGCCGACGTGCAGCGAAGCCGTGTCGCGAACAACGCTGAGAGCTTCTACTCGAGCGGAGACGAGTCGCTCGTCTCGGAGGAACGCGACGCGACTCTCGTCCCGGTCGGCCTCGCCGGCGACTGCGAGGAGGGCGCAAGCGTCCTCGCCGGAATCGCGGACGCTGCCGGCGGCGACGAGTTCGAGGTCTTCCTCTCCGGGGAGTGCAGCGCCGACAACGACCTCAACGCGATCCTCGACGAGGACCTGAAGACGGGTGAGCTCTACTTCGGCCTTCCCGCGGCGCTCGTCGTCCTCGTCCTCGTCTTCGGCGCGCTCGTCGCGGCGCTCGTGCCGCTCGTCGTCGCGTTCTTCTCCATCGGCATCGCGCTCGGCCTCGCCGCGATGCTCAGCCAGGGGTTCGACCTCTCGGTGTTCCTGTTCCAGATGACGACGGTGATGGGGCTCGCGATCGCGACCGACTACGGGCTCTTCATCGTCTCGCGCTACCGCGAGGAGCGCGCGAGGGGAAAGGAGAAGATCGACGCCATCGGAGGCGCGGGGGCGACCGCCAACCGCGCGGTCTTCTTCAGCGGCATCGCGTTCGTCCTCGCCATGTCGGGTCTCCTGCTCGTCCCCGACTCGATCCTGCGCAGCCTCGGCGTCGGCGCGATGACGGTCGGGCTCGTCGCGATGGTGGCGGCGCTGACCCTCGTGCCCGCGCTCCTCGGGCTCCTCGGCGACCGCGTGAACGCGCTCCGCATTCCGTATCTCGGCCGCGCCGTCGACTCCGCGGGGACCGAGGGCCGGTTCTGGTCGAAGATCGCCCGCGCGGTCATGCGCCGCCCCGTGGTCAGCCTCGTCGCCTCGGCGGCGCTGCTCCTGGCTGCAGCCGCCCCCGCCCTCCAGCTCCGGCTGTCGGAGCCGGGCATCCGCTCGTTCCCCGAGAACGCGCCCTCGAGGATGGGCTTCGCCGCGCTCGAGGAGGAGTTCGGCGTCGGCACCGTCGACAGCGTGATCGTGGCCGTCGAGGCCGACACCGGCGACCCGGAGGTGCGTTCGGCTGTACGGAGCCTCGCGGGCCATCTCGAGTCGAGCCCTGCCTTCCGTGATCCCGAGATCGAGGAGGCTCCCGACGGGAGGCTGGCGGTCGTCGAGGCGCTCGTCGTCGGAGACAGCCGCGACCGTCGCGCGCTCGACGCGGTCGAGCAGCTCCGGGAGGACGTCCCGGCGCTCTTCGAGAACGTCGACGCGACGGTCTACGTCACAGGCGAGACCGCCGAGGAGCTCGACTACACGGCGGTCATCGAGACCTGGCTGCCGAGGATCATCGCGTTCGTCCTCATCCTGAGCTTCGTCCTGCTCACGATCGCCTTCCGCTCGATCGTGCTTGCGCTGAAGGCGATCCTCCTCAACCTGCTGTCGGTCGGCGCCGCGTACGGCCTCATGGTGCTCGTCTTCCAGCACGGGATCGGGAACGAGCTCTTCGGGCTCCGTGAAACGGAGGTCGTGAGCACGTGGGTGCCGCTCTTCCTGTTCTGCGTGCTCTTCGGGCTCTCGATGGACTACCACGTCTTCCTGCTCTCGCGGATCCGCGAGCGCTACCTGCAGAGCGGCGACAACGAGGAGGCTGTCGCCTTCGCCGTCGCGACGACGGCCAGGGTGATCACCGGCGCCGCTCTGATCATCGTCGTCGTCTTTGCCGGCTTCGCGAGCGGCAACCTCGCGGAGACGCAGCAGGTCGGCTTCGGCGTCGGCATCGCGCTCCTCATCGACGCGACGATCGTCCGCTGTGTGCTCGTCCCGTCGAGCATGAAGCTGCTCGGCGAGTGGAACTGGTACCTGCCGAGCTGGCTGAGCTGGCTCCCGGACCCGCACATGGAGCACGAGCAGTCGTAGGGGCGATGCTTGCCTCGCCTACGTCCTAGGTCAGCTCCGCCAGGGCCTGGCGAACTCTCGCTAGATGCGCCTGCAGCTCGGTCGTCCGGGCGAGGTCGGCGCCCGCGAGGTCGCGCTTGAGCTTCCGCTCGCGGAGGCGCAGCAGGAGCTCCTTGCCCGTCCGCTCGTCGATCGCCTCGCGGGCGGCGCGCGCGTCCAGCTCCGCTCGGAGCGCCGTCAGCTCCGGATCGTCCTTCCCCGCGACGAGCGCCGCCTGGAACCTGCGCGCGACGTCGGAGTCGAAGTACTCGGGGCCGAGCTCGGCGAGGCCGCGCACGAGCGAGGGATGCGCGAGGCAGGCGGCGAGGGCATCGCGCTCGAGCCGGTCCCCGGCTTCGAGCAGTCGCGGCGCATCGGCCACCGCCCCGCCTCCGGCGGCGCCCGAGCGTGCGGGCGCGAGCCCGGAGAGCGTCTCGCGCGGGAGGTCGAGACGATCGGCGACGAGGCGAAGAGCCTCCTGCCGCTCGGGCGAGTCCTCGGCCTTGGCGAGCACCTCGCGAACGCGAACGAAGCCCTCCTGCCGGTCCGTGGAGCGGTCGAGCTCGAGCCGCACGCGGTAGAGGAGGTAACTCTCCGCGCCGTCGAGCCGGTCCTCGAAGCCGTCCGGCGCATCGGCCGGGTCCTGCCCGCGCGGGAGCGTGACGACCTTGACGTCGAAGCCCTGGGCGGCCGCGAGCTCCATCCCGCGCAGCGTCGCCTCCTGCCCGGCGGCGTCGGCGTCGAAGCAGAGGAAGATGCGGCGCGTGAGCCGTCCGAGCTCGCGCAGCTGACGCTCGGTCAGAGCCGTTCCCATCGACGCGACGACCGGCTCGAAGCCCGCCTGCCGGAGCGCGATCACGTCCGTGTTCCCCTCGACGACGGCCGCGCGGTCCTGCTTCGCGATCGCCGTGCGGGCGAGGTGCAGCCCGTACAGGATCGCGCTCTTCTTGAAGAGGTCGCCCTCGGGCGAGTTCACGTACTTCCCGCGCAGCGGATCGTCGTCGTGGAGCTTGCGCGCCTGGAACCCGACGATGCGTCCGCGGGCGTCGCTCAGCGGGAACATGAGCCGCGGTGGGAAGTAGTCGCCCCCGCGCACCGTTGCGAGCCCGGCCCCACGCAGCTCGTCGAGCGTGAACCCCTTCTCCTTGGCCTTCGCGGCGAGCCCGCGCCCGGGCGAGAGCCCGAGCCGGAACTCGCGCGAGATCTCCTCCCCCAGCCCCCGGCCGGCGAGGTACTCGCGCACGGGCCGGCCCGCGTCGCCTTCCCAGAGCAGGCGCTCGAAGTACGCAGTCGTCGACTCGAGGACCGCGAGCAGCCGCTCGCGCTTTCGCCGCTCCGCCTCGATGCGCGGCGAGGCCTCCTCGTACTCGATCGGCACGCGAAAGCGCTCCGCGAGCCACTCGATCGCGCCGACGAAGTCGACGTTCTCGGTCTTCATCACGAAGTCGAAGAGGTCGCCGCCCTCGCCGCAGCCGAAGCAGAAGTAGAGCTTGTCCACGGGGTTGACCGAGAAGCTCGGCGTCCGCTCCTCGTGGAACGGACAGCGGCCCGTGTAGCGCGTTCCGGAGGCGCGGCGCAGCTGCGTCCGCCCGGAGACGACCTCGACCATGTCGGCGGCAGCGCGGACGTCGTGCTTGGAGGAGTCCTTGATCCGCGCCATGCGCTGAGACTACTCGGCGTCTCGGCGCGCTTCTCTTACACCGATTCGGCGTACGTGAGCGCGAAGCGGTCCGTCATGCCCGCGATGTAATCGACGATCTCGTCCGGGTCGTCACCGCGCTCGGCGAGGTGATCGAAGATCGCGCGCACGACCTCGTGCGCGCGGTCGTGCTCCGGCGCCGCCTGCGGCCCGAGGTACACCCGTTCGAACATGAACGCGCGGAGCGAGAGCATCGCCTCGGCGACCTCCGCGGACTGCCGGATCTCCCCCATGCCGTCCGAGCTGTCCACGATGTCCTGCACGAGACGGTCGATCCGCGCGGAGCCCGTCGTCCCGAGAACGCTGATCTCGTCCATGGGCAGGTCGCCCTCGCGCAGGAGCCCGTAGCGCAGCGCGTCGTCGATGTCGTGGTTGATGTACGCGACGCGGTCGACGAGCCGGACGATCTGACCCTCGAGCGTGGCCGGCTCCTGCTCGCCGGTGTGGGTGAGGATCCCGTCGCACACCTCGTGCGTGAGGTTCAGCGAGCGCGCGATCCGCAGCGACTGCTCGTTGTGGCGGAACCGCCGCCCGGAGCGCGCCCGGAGCGCGTCGTCGAGGGCGTCCTCGCCCGCGTGCCCGAACGGCGTGTGCCCCATGTCGTGCCCGAGGCCGATCGCCTCCACGAGATCCTCGTTCAGCCGCAGCGCCCGGGCGACGACGCGCGAGATCGCGGTCGTCTCGAGCGTGTGGGTCATCCGCGTGCGGTAGTGGTCGCCGTCGGGGTCGATGAAGACCTGCGTCTTCCCCTTGAGGCGGCGAAACGGCTTCGAGTGCACGATCCGGTCCCGGTCGCGTTGGAACGGCGTCCGCACGGCGCTCTCGTCCTCCGGAAGCGCCCGCCCGCGCGTCTCGAACGAGCGGACGGCGAACGGCGAGAGCGACTCCTCGAGCGCGCGGATGCGCTCCTCGAAAGCCGTGCGTGCGGGGCCGGAGACTTCCACGGGCTCAGGGTAGTGGCGCGGCCGGAGCCTCGATCGCCACCGGCCAGAGGTGCGGGATCGCAGCACCCGCAAAGAGCGCGGCGAACGCGAGCCCGAGCGCGTCGTATCCTCCTGCCGCCAGGGCGGCGCCACCCACGGCCGCACCGACGAAGTAGCCGGACTGCAGAGCCGCCGTCCGCACCCCCGTCACGCCGAGGCGCAGCTCAGGAGCGAGACCGAGGCCGCGTGCGCTTCCCGCGAGCGTCCTGCCTCCTGCGATGAAGCACAGGAGCGAGAACAGCCCAATGCTGAGCCAGACCGAGGGGCGAACTGCGCCGAGCAGAGCGACCGTCACGGCGGCTGCGAGCGCGAGGACGACGAGGAGAAGCCGGCCGTGGTCGTCGACCCAGCGTCTGAACAGCAGGTTTCCCGGCACGTAGACGAGTGCGCCGAAGCCGAGTGCGAGCCCGGTCGCGGCCAGCGAGAGGTCGTACGACTCGACGAGGAGGGCGCCCATGTAGACGAGGGCGCCGGCCCACCCCGAGAACGCGAGGAGCTCGCCGACCGACCAGCGTGCGACCCCCGGATACGTCAACACCGATCGCAGCCCGGCACGGTTGCCTGCGGGAGGTGTCGCCGGCCGACCCCGAAGGAGCGCGAGGGAAGCGGCGGCCAACGCAGTCGGGACGACGAGCCAGGCCAGTCGCCAGCTGACCTCGCCGAGCAGCCCGACGAGCGGCATCCCGACGATCCACGCAAGCGGCGGTCCCAGAAGCGCGAGCGCGAGGACGCGAGACCGCTCCGCCGGCAGGGTCCACTCCGCCGCCGCGGCGACTGCTGCCGAGTACGAGACGCCGATCCCGACGCCCGCGAGAGCCTGCGCGACCACGAGCACGGCGAACGAGGGAGCTGCGGCGCTCAGGAGGGACCCGCACGCGAGGACGGCGATTCCCCCCACCAGCAGCTCCTGGAGCCCGAGCCGTCCAGCCAGGAGGCCGGTCGCAAGAGCCGCCAGCCCGGCTGCGAGCCCCGAGACCGTCCGCAGCTGACCGGCTGCCGCGATCGAGACTCCGAGGTCGCGCGCGACGTCCGGAAGCAGCGGGTTGAGGACGACGAGCGCAGCCTGCGACGCGGCGAGAGCCGCCAGCAGCGTGACGCCGACGACTCGCGGCGCATCGCGCATCAGACGATGATCGGCACCGTGCCGCCGTCGGCGCTCCACGCCGCGCCGGTCACGTACGACGCGCGGTCGGAGCAGAGGAAGACGATCACGGCCGCGATCTCCTCCGGTCGCGCGAGCCGGCCGAGCGGCCGCCCCGCACCGACGCGCGCGAGCACCTCGTCCCGGTCGCCCTGCTGATCCGCGAGCCCTCCCTCGCCGAGCCAGGCGTCCGTCGCCGTCGGCCCGGGCGTCACGGCGTTGCAGCGAATCGCGTCCTTCGCGTACAGGTCGGCGACGAGCCGCGAAAGGGATAGGACCGCCGCCTTCGTGACGGAGTAGTGCGGCATGCCCGTGGAGGGACGCTTCCCGGCGGTCGACGAGACGTTCACGATCGCGCCCCCGCCGTCGCGGAGGTGCGGCAGTGCGGCGCGGATCGTGCGCACGTAGCTCATGACGTTCAGCTGCCAGTACGCGTCCCACTCCTCGTCGGGAACGTCTTCGAACCGCGCCTGCCGCGCGATCCCGACGTTGTTGACGATGACGTCGAGGCCGCCGAGCGCGGCAGCCGCCTCACCGACGACCCGCTCGGGCTCGGTCGCCCGCGAGAGCTCGGCCGAGACGTGGAGCGTCTCGCCGATGTCCGGGGCACCACTCCGGCCACAGGTGACCACTCGCGCGCCCTCCCGCGTGAGCTCGCGGGCGGTCTCGCGACCGATGCCGCCCGTCGAGCCGGTGACGAGGCAGCGCTTGCCGTCGAGCCCGAGGTCCATGCGGGGCTAGCGTATCCCCGGTGGCGACTACCTTCGTCCTCGCGCGGCACGGCGAGACGGACTGGAACCGCGAGCGCCGGTTCCAGGGTCACGCGGACGTCTCGCTGAACGAGGCCGGCCGCCGTCAGGCGCGGGCGCTCGCGGACGCGCTCGCGGGCAAGCGCTTCGCCGCGGCCTACTCGAGCCCGCTCCGGCGAGCGCTCGAGACAGCGGAGATCGTCGCGGCACGGCTCGGAGTCGTCGTGGAGCCGAGCGACGGTCTCATGGAGGTCGACGTCGGCTCGTGGTCGGGTCTCACGACGACGGAGGTCGAACAGCGGTTTCCGGACGGTTTCTCCAGCTGGACGGAGACCCACGCAGGCGGCTGGACGGACGGCGAGACGTACGACGAGCTCGGCGTGCGCGTCGTCGCCGAGCTCGTCGGCATCGCGGCGCGGCACCCGGGAGAGCACGTCCTGGCGGTCACGCACGGTGGGCCGATCCGGTGCGTTCTGGCCGCTGCCGCAGGCCTGTCGTCCGTCTCGCGGAAGGTTCGTGGACAACTGCGAAGTCGTCCGGATCGCGATCCGGGAGGGCGTGATCGAGACAGTAGACTGACCGCCTCGTGGAGGACTACACGAACAAGTACAAGGGCGAGCAGGTCGAGGTCGCCCTGTTCGGCGGGGAGTACCAGGAGGGCGTCCTGACGGCGTACTGCTCGATCGAGGACGTCCCCCACGTCGAGCTCAACGGCCACATCCTGATCCCCCTCCAGAACGTCGCCTCGCTCCACTGCTCGAGCCGGTGCGACGCCCCGGAACCCGACTGGCCTCCACGCGGCCTCACCGAGGACGACCTCGGCGACTCGTAGCGACCGTTGATGCCGCGCGGAGCGGCAGCGCTGAACCTCGTGAAGGCCTGGTTCCTCGTCGGCGGCCCTGGCCATCGTCCTCGGCAGCCTCGGCTGGGCGATCGGTGGACCGACGACCGCGCTCCTCTTCGTCTTCTGCTCGATCCTCGCCGCGATGGGGTTCTACCGTTACGGCGACGCGGCTCTGCTCGGAATGCTCGGCGCACGGCCGTTCGCGCTCGCGGAGGACCCGGGCCTGCGCTCGATGGTCGACACGGTCGCGGCCAAGCTCGGCGTCCGCCCGCCGCGGCTCTACCTCGTCGATGACGGCTTCCCGCGGGTCTTCGTCGTCGGCCGTGGCCCCTCGAGCTCGACGCTCGCGCTGTCGACGGGGGCGGTCGAGGCGCTCCGCCGCGACGAGCTCGAGGCGATCGTCGCGCACGAGCTCGCACACGTTCGGCGCCGAGACGTCCTCGTGCAGACCTTCGTCGTCCTCTTCGCAGCGACCCTCGTCGAGGCGAGCCGGCTCGGAGGCTGGTTCTCACGCGCGCTTCTGTACGTCCTCGCCCCGATCGCGTCGGCCTTCGTGCACGTCCTGCTCTCGCCGAAGCGGGAGCTCGCCGCCGACGAGCTCGCCGCGCGGGCGACCGGGGGCGCCCACGATCTCGCGGACGCGCTCCTCCGGCTCGACCACGCCTCCGAGCTCGTCGCGTTCGCCGCGTCGGCGGCGACGGAGCCCCTTTACGCGATCGATCCGTTCGAGAACGAGGGCCTCGCGCGCATGTTCAAGACGCATCCTCCGCTCGCGGGACGCATCAACCGGCTTCGCGAGCTCGGCGCCGGCCGGAACGGGCGCGGGCCCGCGGCCGTGCCGCTACCGCGGCCGTGACTACTCGAGCAGCTCGCCCGGCAGCAGCGAGAACAGGACGGAATCGCGAATGCGGCCGTCCAGGTGCCGGAGGTGCGCCCGCATGACGCCCTCACGGCGGTATCCGACCTTCTCCGCGACCCGCTGCGAGGCGATGTTCGCCGGATCCGTGATCAGCTCCATGCGCTGGAGCTCGAGCTCCTCGAGAGCCCAGCGCGAGAGCACGCGCAGCGCCCGCGTGCACACACCGCGCCCGCGGGCAGGCGCCGCCACCCAGTACCCGACGTGACCGCGGTAGGCGTGCGAGTTCAGCCGGAGATCGATCGACCCGACGGCGCTGTCGCTCGCGGCGTCCGCGATCGCGAGCGGATACCGATCCTGGCCGGCGTCGATGCACGCCTGCACGTACGCCTCGGCGTGGTCGCGCGTGTACGGGACCGGAACCCAAGGAATCCAGCGCGGAACCTCCGGGTCGCGGCAAGCGGCAGCGACAGCGTCGACGTCGTCCAACCGCCACTCTCGAAGCAAGACGTCGCCCTCGCGAAGCTCCACGGAAGGCAGTCTAGGAACCAAGGGCGAACGTAGGACAGGGACCCGCAGTCGACTTCACACTTCGTGGCAGCCGTGGTTGGCTCCCCATAAAGGGGTCTTCCGGTTGTGCGACCAGAATCCGCCGCTAGGCGGATTCTGGTCTTGCAGAAAGGCTGGGCGGCGTCCTACTCTCCCGGGGGCTTGCGCCCCGAGTACCATCGGCGCTGGCGGGCTTAACTTCTCTGTTCGGAATGGGAAGAGGTGTACCCCCGCCGCTATGACCGCCCAAATTGTCGAGGGTGGGCGCTGCAAGTGAGCTCGCGCGCGCACCTTCAAAACTCCATAGCGGCATCGACGTGTTCAAAGTCAAGACCTCGGGCGATTAGTACGGGTCCGCTGAACGCATTGCTGCGCTTGCACGTCCCGCCTATCAACGTGGTGGTCTACCACGGCCCTTACTCCCTCGAGGGGATGGGAGGTCTCATCTCGAGGTGGGCTTCCCGCTTAGATGCTTTCAGCGGTTATCCCATCCAGGCGTGGCTAATCAGCAGTGCCCTTGGCAGGACAACTGATACACCAGAGGCCTGTTCATCTCGGTCCTCTCGTACTAGAGACGACTCCTCTCAAACCTCCAACGCCCATGGCGGATAGGGACCGAACTGTCTCACGACGTTCTGAACCCAGCTCGCGTGCCGCTTTAATGGGCGGACAGCCCAACCCTTGGGACCTGCTTCAGCCCCAGGATGCGACGAGCCGACATCGAGGTGCCAGACCCTTCCGTCGATGTGAACTCTTGGGAAGGATGAGCCTGTTATCCCCGGAGTACCTTTTATCCGTTGACCGACGGCGATTCCACTCTCCACCGCCGGATCACTAAGGCCGACTTTCGTCCCTGCTCGACTTGTCAGTCTCGCAGTCAAGCTCCCTTATGCCTTTGCGCTCTACGCACGATTTCCAACCGTGCTGAGGGAACCTTTGCGCGCCTCCGTTACATTTTAGGAGGCGACCGCCCCAGTCAAACTGCCCACCTCACGCTGTCCCCGGCCCGGATCACGGTGCCGGGTTAGAAGCCCCGAACACGAAGGGTGGTATCCCAAGGGTGGCTCCACAGAAGCTGGCGCTCCTGCTTCACAGCCTCCCACCTATCCTGGACGACGTATCCCAGACTTCAACGCAAAGCTGCAGTAAAGGTTCACGGGGTCTTTCCGTCCAGCCACGGGTACTCGGCATCTTCACCGAGACTACAATTTCACCGGATCCCTCGTTGAGACAGCGCCCAAGTCGTTACGCCATTCGTGCAGGTCGGAACTTACCCGACAAGGAATTTCGCTACCTTAGGACGGTTATAGTTACCGCCGCCGTTTACCGGGGCTTGGATTCAAAGCTTCGCCCGAAGGCTAACCTCTCCTCGTGACCTTCCGGCACCGGGCAGGCGTCAGCCCCTATACGTCGTCTTGCGACTTAGCAGAGACCTGTGTTTTTGGTAAACAGTCGCTTGGGCCGTTTCACTGCGGCCCCCTCGAGCTTCCGAAGCAAGTCCGGTCACTCTACTGGGGCGCCCCTTCTCCCGAAGTTACGGGGCCATTTTGCCGAGTTCCTTAACGAGGGTTCTTCCGATCGCCTTGGTATTCTCTACCTGCCCACCTGTGTCGGTTTTGGTACGGGCACGCCCCACCTCCCTAGACGCTTTTCTAGGAGGCATGGATTCAGGGACTTCCCCCATTTCTGGGGTGGGCCTCCCGTCTCAGGCTTGATGGACGACGGATTTGCCTATCGTCCGCCCTACGCGGTTGCCCCAGGTCGACCAGCGCCTGGGATCCCTTATCCTACCCCGTCCCGCCATCGGTAATAGCGGTGGGTACGTGGTACCGGAATATCAACCGGTTGGCCATCGCCTACGCCTTTCGGCCTCGGCTTAGGTCCCGACTAACCCTGAGCAGATTAGCTTTACTCAGGAACCCTTGGGCATTCGGCGGAGGGGTTTCTCACCCCTCTTTCGTTACTCATGCCAGCATTCTCACTTCCCATGCCTCCACGGCTGGCTTACGCCGCCGCTTCGCGGGCATGGGAACGCTCCCCTACCACTCCTCTAGAAGAGAAGTCCGTAGCTTCGGCTCCCGACTTGAGCCCCGTTGAATTGTCCGCGCTCGACCACTTGACCAGTGAGCTGTTACGCAGTCTTTAAATGATGGCTGCTTCTAAGCCAACATCCTGGTTGTCTGGGCAATCGAACATCGTTTCCCACTTAGCCGGGAATTAGGGGCCTTAGCTGACGGTCTGGGCTGTTTCCCTTTCGACCATGGAGCTTATCCCCCACAGTCTGACTGCCACGCTCTGAACTGCCGGCATTCGGAGTTTGCCTGATTTCGGTAAGCTGGTGGGCCCCCTAGACCAAGCAGTGCTCTACAACCGGCAGTGAACACGTGACGCTATACCTAAATATATTTCGGGGAGAACCAGATATCTCTGAGTTTGATTAGCCTTTCACTCCGACCCACAGGTCATCCGCGCCGTTTTCAACCGACGTCGGTTCGGTCCTCCACGGAGTCTTACCTCCGCTTCAACCTGCCCATGGGTAGATCACTCAGTTTCGGGTCTGCCTCCAACGACTGAACGCCCTATTCAGACTCGCTTTCGCTACGGCTCCGTTTCCTTAACCTTGCCGTTGAAGAGCAACTCGCTGGCTCATTATGCAAAAGGCACGCCGTCACAGGACAAGCCTGCTCCGACCGCTTGTAAGCACACGGTTTCAGGTACTATTTCACTCCCCTTCCGGGGTGCTTTTCACCTTTCCCTCACGGTACTAGTTCACTATCGGTCGCCAAGGAGTACTTAGCCTTGCGGGGTGGTCCCCGCGGGTTCCGACCAGGTTTCCCGTGCCCGGCCGTACTCAGGAGCTCGTCAAGGAAGGCTACGAGTTTTCGCCTACGGGACTGTTACCCGCTGTGGTTCGACGTTCCAGTCGATTCGGCTAACACGCAGCTTTGTAACTTCCCGACCCGCCGGCAGACGGATCAAGACGAGCCCTACAACCCCTGCACGACAACGACTGCCGTCTATCACGTCGCACAGGTTTGGGCTAGATCCCTTTTCGCTCGCCACTACTCAGGGAGTCGAGGTTTCTTTCCTTTCCTCCGGGTACTAAGATGTTTCAGTTCCCCGGCTTGCCTCTCGCTGCCCTATTTTATTCAGGCAGGAGTACGCGCGCATTACCACGCGCAGGTTTCCCCATTCGGAAATCCTCGGATCAACGGATGGTCAGCTCCTTCCCGAGGCTTATCGCAGCCGCCCACGTCCTTCATCGGCTCTTGGCGCCAAGGCATCCACCGTGTGCCCTTCGTCACTTGACTCGAAAGAACACGTTTTACTGCCGCTATGGAGTTTTCAAGGTGCACGCGGGCTCGAGACGTACGCCCACGAGAAGGTCGCCCTCGCGCTCTATAAGCAGAGCCGGACGATCTCTCAAAACTCAACAGCGTGAACGCCGAGCTCGACGTTGTTCTAGGCGAGCCGGCTCCTCGGACGGCCGAAGCCATCGACGAGTTCCGACGCCCATCGGAGCATCAGCTCCGATTTTCCCTAGAAAGGAGGTGATCCAGCCGCACCTTCCGGTACGGCTACCTTGTTACGACTTCACCCCAATCATCAACCCTACCTTCGACGGCTGCCTCCCCGAGGGGTTAGCTCACCGGCTTCGGGTATTGCCGACTTTCGTGGTGTG
Source organism: uncultured Actinomycetes bacterium (assembly GCA_963716605.1). Lineage (GTDB taxonomy): Bacteria > Actinomycetota > Thermoleophilia > Gaiellales > Gaiellaceae > GMQP-bins7. The sequence continues at coordinate 416,717 of CAVQTO010000003.1, forward strand.
ACGGGCGGTGTGTACAAGACCCGTGTACGTATTCACCGCGGCGTTGCTGATCCGCGATTACTAGCAACTCCGCCTTCATGAAGGCGAGTTTCAGCCTTCAATCCGAACCGGGACCGGCTTTTTGGGATTCGCTCACCCTCGCAGGTTTGCAGCCCTTTGTACCGGCCAATGTAGCACGTGTGTAGCCCAGGACATAAGGGGCATGATGACTTGACTTCAGCCCCACCTTCCTCCGATTTGTCACCGGCAGTCTCCCATGAGTCCCCGACATTACTCGCTGGCAACATGGGACAGGGGTTGCGCTCGTTGCGGGACTTAACCCAACATCTCACGACACGAGCTGACGACAGCCATGCACCACCTGTGCACTGGTCCCGAAGGAGGGCCGTATTTCTACGGATTTCCAGTGCATGTCAAGCCCTGGTAAGGTTCTTCGCGTTGCATCGAATTAAACCACATGCTCCGCTGCTTGTGCGGGTCCCCGTCAATTCCTTTGAGTTTTAGCCTTGCGGCCGTACTCCCCAGGCGGGGTGCTTAATGCGTTAGCTGCGGCACGGAAGGAGTCGACACCTCCCACACCTAGCACCCATCGTTTACGGCGTGGACTACCAGGGTATCTAATCCTGTTCGCTCCCCACGCTTTCGCGTCTCAGCGTCAGTACCGTCCCAGAGAGCTGCCTTCGCCATTGGTGTTCTTCCTGATATCTGCGCATTTCACCGCTACACCAGGAATTCCACTCTCCTCTTCCGGACTCTAGCCAAGCGGTTTCTGTCGACGTCTGGAGGTTAAGCCTCCAGTTTTCACAACAGACCTGCCTGGCCGCCTACACGCTCTTTACGCCCAGTAAATCCGGACAACGCTTGCCCCCTACGTATTACCGCGGCTGCTGGCACGTAGTTAGCCGGGGCTTCTTCTGGAGGTACCGTCACCCTCTGGGCTATTAACCCGAGTAGCTTCGTCCCTCCTGAAAGAGGTTTACAACCCGAAGGCCTTCTTCCCTCACGCGGCGTCGCTGCCTCAGGCTTGCGCCCATTGGGCAAGATTCCCCACTGCTGCCTCCCGTAGGAGTCTGGGCCGTGTCTCAGTCCCAGTGTGGCTGATCGTCCTCTCAGACCAGCTACGGATCGTCGCCTTGGTGGGCCATTACCCCACCAACAAGCTAATCCGCCGCGGGCTCATCCTCGGCCAGAGGCCAAAGCTACCTTTTCCGACCGCCTCGAAAGGCGGGCGGGCTATCCGGCATTAATCCGGGTTTCCCCGGGCTATTCCGGTGCCGAGGGCAGATTACCCACGTGTTACTCACCCGTTCGCCGCTGTCCCCGGGGCCGAAGCCCCGGTTCTCGCTCGACTTGCATGTGTTAAGCGCGCCGCCAGCGTTCGTCCTGAGCCAGGATCAAACTCTCCGTGAAGAGATCGCTTCGCGCCCTAACCTGGTAGTCGCGTAGCAGCACCTCCGAAGGAGGCGCCGCGGAGCGGCCATCGGGCAGAGCACGGATCTTCAGTTCGAGCTTGATGCTCGATCGTCTTCTCCTTCACCACCGGCCGGTCGTAAAACCGAGCGGCGGTGAGATGGATCGACGGGTTCATGCCTCTCGCCGGCCGGACGTTGCTTGCAAGCAAGCGGAGCCCGTCCACGAGAGGTCTCGACGTTACGCTGTTGAGTTTTCAAAGACCGAGCCGTTGGAGGGCAACAAAAAGCCTCTGACTCGCACCAGAGGCCTTCGATGACGGAAACAAACTGGTCGTATCCGTTCGCTCGAAGGCTCTCCGTTCGTCGAGTAACAGGCTTCATGTGCCACCCTCTCGGGCGGCTCGGGGATCGTAGCACACCCGTTTCTCGTGTCAACGACGCCGTTTTGCGCTACTCCGGCCCCTCCGAGAACCGTACGAAGCGCCGCCTCCCAGCCTGCACGACGGATCCGGCGAGCAGCGCCCGGGGCACGTCGAGATCGACGACCGGCTCGCCGTCGACCCTGACGGCGCCCTGCGCGATGAGACGTCTCGCGTCGCTCGTCGAGATCCCGAACTGCTGGGCGAGGAGCGCCGGCAGGTGAACGGGGTCGCCCGCCGGGAGCACGGCCTCTGCGACCTCGTCGGGAGCCTGTCCCTCGCGGACGACACGCGTGAAGTGCGTCCCCGCCCGCTCCGCGGCGTCCGGACCGTGGTAGCGCTCGACGATGCCGCGCGCGAGCGCGAGCTTCGCGTCCATCGCGTCGCCCACCGGCCGATCCGCGTCCAGGCAGAGCCGCCACCACTGGTCGAGGGCGCTGTCGGGAATCGACATGACCTTCCCGAACTGCTCCTCGGGCGCCTCGTCGAGCCCGATGTAGTTGCCGACCGATTTCGACATCTTCTCGACACCGTCCGTGCCGACCAGGAGCTCGTAGGTGACGACCGCCTGCGGCTCGAGGCCGTAGTGCGGCCATCACGTCGCGACCCATGAGCAGGTTGTAGAGCTGGTCGGTGCCCCCGACCTCGACGTCAGCCTCGACCGCGACGGAGTCGTAGCCCTGCGCGAACGGGTACAGGAGCTCCGAGACCGAGATCGGAGCCCCGCCCGCGAACCGCTCGCGGAAGTCGTTGCGCTCGAGAAGCTGCGCGACGGTGCCCGTGCGCGTCAGACGGACGAGCTCGGCGTAGTCGAGCTTGCCGAGCCATTCGCCGTTGAAGCGGATCTCGGTCCGCTCCTCGTCGAGGATCCGGTACGCCTGCGCGGCGAAGAGCTTCGCGTTCTCGTCGAGCACCTCGTCCGGCAGCACGAGCCGCTCCCTCGACCGTCCCGACGGGTCGCCGATGCGCGCGGTGTAGTCGCCGACGATCAGCACCGCCGTGTGGCCCGCGTCCTGGAACGCCCGCAGACGGCTGAGCACGACCGCGAAGCCGAGGTGGATGTCCGGGCCGGTTGGGTCGATGCCGAGCTTGATGCGGAGCGGCCGGCCGAGTCGCAGCTTCGCCTCGAGCGCGCCCTCGGGCAGGACGTCGACGGCGTTGCGGGTGAGCTCGTCGACGCTCACGCCGAGCACGATGTCGAGACGTGGGCGCGCGTCACTTCCTCCGGCGAGCGGCAGCCGAGGAGCGCGAGCGCGTTCTCGGTCTCGTCGCGCAGGATGTCGAGCACCTGCTCGACGCCCTTCGCCCCGCCGAAGGCGAGGCCGTACATCACCGGCCGGCCGACGAGGACGGCTCGGGCGCCGAGGGCGAGCGCGGTCACGACGTCGGTGCCTCGGCGCACGCCGCCGTCGAGGTACACCTCCGCTCGTCCGTCCGACCGCTTCGACGACCTCGGGCAGCGCTTCCAGCGACGCGATGGCGCCGTCGAGCTGGCGCCCGCCGTGATTCGAGACGACGACCGCGGCTGCGCCGTGCTCACAGGCGAGCCTTGCGTCCTCGGCGGTGACGAGGCCCTTGACGACGACCGGGACACCCCACCGCTCGCGGAGCTCCGTGACGTAGTCCCACTCGAGGCCGGACTCGATCAGCCCGAGGTCGGCCGTGCCCTCTTCGCCCCGGACGCGGGCGGCGGCGATCGCGGGCACGTTGTCGTCCGGAAGCTCGAAGCCCGCCCGCAGCTCGCGATGCCGGATCCCGTAGACGGGAAGGTCGGCCGTCAGCACGAGCGCCGAGAACCCGGCCTCGAGCGCCTCCTCGATGACGTCGTCGCTCACCTCCCGATCGCGGAAGACGTAGATCTGGAGCCAGCGGGGCGCACCGGGCGCGGCCTCGGCCACCTCGGACGGAGTCGCCGTTGCCACCGTCGAGAGGCACATGAGCGTCTGCGCCGCGGCGCTCCCGCGTGCGGTCGCGAGCTCGTGCTCCTCGTGCGCGAGCTGCTGGAACGCCATCGGCGCCACGAGCACGGGCATCGAGACCGGCGTCCCGAGCACGGTCGTCTCGGTCGTGACCGCGGACACGTCGACGAGGACGCGTGGGCGAAGCCGACAGCGCGAGAACGCCTCGCGGTTCCAGGTGCAGCGTCCGCTCGTCTCCAGCGCCGCCGGCGATGTATCCCCAGGCCTCCGGCGCGACGACCTGCTCCGCGAGCCGCTCTGCGTCGTCGAGGGTCAGGAGCTGTTGGTCCACGCGCGGAGCCTAACCCCGCGGCGACAGCCCTCAGAACGGATACGTCGCGAGGCTCCAGGCGGCCGCGGCGTACCAGAGGCCGAACGCGAGGCTCGCCACGCCGAGGGCAGGGACGACCACGTTCGGGGCTGCGGCGATCCGGTGCGCCGAGAGGGTCAGGCCGAAGCCCGCGGTCACGACGGCCATGGAGACCGCCGTGAACAGCGCGAGCAGGACGAGCGACGCGACCGCAAGCGTCTCCGATGGGATCGAGGCCAGGAGTAGGAGGCCGACGCCCGCGCTTCCGCCGATTCCGTGCACGAGGCCGATTCCGAGCGCGCCGAGCGGCGTGCGTACGGCGTGCCGGTGGTCGCGATCGGAGTGCGGGTGGGCGTGCAGGTCGAAGTAGCCGTGCCGCCAGCGGACGAGGAGCCGGATCGCGAGGAAGACGATCAGCACCGCCACGGCGGTCTCGGCACCCTGCTGCACGCGCTCGGGCACGAACCGCTCGGCGAGCAGGATCGGGATCCCGAAGGCGACCAGGGTCAGCCCGTGCCCGATGCCCCACCACGCGCCGAGCGCCGCACCGGAACGCGCCGCCTTCTCGCGGCCCGAGGCGACCAGCGTGGTCATCGCGGCGATGTGGTCGGGGTCGGTCGCGTGGCGCAGCCCGAGGAGGACTCCGACGAGGAGGACGACCGCCACCGACGCACCGTCCGAGAAGCCTGCGATCCAATCGTCGAGCCCGAACATGGTGCTGGTTCGTCGTCCTTGTGCGTTCGGTTCGATCTACAGGACGCCCGGAAGTGCGCGGGCAGTGATTGCGACCCCCACGGCGAGAATCAGCGCGGCGCTCACGGAGGGCAGGGCGCGCACGATCGGGCCTTCGAGCGAGAGGCGGCCGAACGCGCGGCGGGCGTATACGGCCACGAGCCCGATCCCGGTGATCGTCGCCGCGAGACCGACCGAGAACGCGACGATGAGCGCGAGCCCGAGCCCTACGCGGTGGAGCGCGATCGCTGAGAGCAGGACGACGAGCGCGGACGGGCACGGCAGAAGCCCGGCCGCGACCCCGACGCCGAGGATTCCCTTTGAGGTGAGGCCGTGGTCGTGATGGTGATCGTGGCCGTGGTCATGGTCGTGGTGTGCGTGGCCCTGTCCCCGCGTTCGCAGCCGGTGGCGCAGCACCGACGCGCCGACCGCGACGACGAGGAGTCCCGAGGCGAGTGTCAGCCAGGGATAGAGCTGCTCGGGGAGGATGAACTGCGACAGCGCGAGGGTCACGAGACCGATTCCGAAGACCCCGGCGGTGTGGGCGACCGTGACCGTCGCGCCGAGCATGAAGGCGTGCCTCGGCGTTCCCTTCGTCCCCACGAGATACGCGGCGACGAGCGCCTTGCCGTGACCTGGGGTCAGCGCGTGCGCGGCGCCCCAGAAGGCCGCGATCAGAAGCGACAGGGCGAGGACCCCGAGCGACAGCTCTCCGCGCTCGATCAGCGCCTTCGAAGCCTCTCGAGTCGTGCGCCGGCTCCGGACGCGCCTCGATCGTCGCCGGGCTCCCGGGATCGCCGCCGAGACGGATCGTCGCCTCGGCGCTCGCAGTGTCCAACGGCGACCGCAGCAGGTCCGAGGGATACGCGCGCAGCGCATCGCTCTCGCTCGTCACAGGCACGGTCGATTCGAGCACGCGCGCGCCGTCGCGGCCCGAGACGGTCACCTCGCGCCAGCCGATACGACCCGGAAACGCGCGATCCCGGAAGCGAAGCGCGGTGCCGCCCCCTTCCGCCGCGTAGACGACATCGAGGCGGACGGTCTCGAGCCCGCCGGCGCCTGGGCTCGTCGCCAGCCGCCGCTCGACCACCCGCAGCGGCACGCGCTTCCCGTCGAGAACGAGCTCGAGATCTCGCGCCAGACGCGCGGCGAACGCGGGTCGCCGGACATCGTCGCGGAGCTGGTACGAGGGAATCTCCGCGAGATCGAGGGCGTAGCGGACGTAGATCGTGTTGCCGGCGAGCTCGATCCCCGCGTACCGGTTGACGGTGAAGTTGCCGAGCGGGTGGGCCGACGCCTTCCCGGGCGCGACGAGGGCGACCGATGCGGCGAGCGCGACCAGGGCCGCGACGATGACGGCCACGCGCTTCATGCGCCGAGCCTCTGCGCCACGGGCGCCCAGCGCACGGAGAACGTCCGATTCGCAGCCAGTGCGCGCCGGAACCACGGGCGTCCGGCGGATGCTCCGCGGAGGCAGCGCTCGATCATCCCGCGGTGGAAGAGGAGTAGCGCGTCCTCGGTCCCGAGTGCGAGCGCTCGCCGGGACCAGCGCGCAGCTTCGCCGCAGCGGCCCGTGCGGTAGAGGCCCCAGGCGACGGCGTCGGCTGCAACGAGCCCGGGGGCCGTGCGAAACGCCTCCCTCGCCCGCGCGAGCGCATCGTGCACCCGAACCCCGCGGTCGAGGTCGAAGAGCGCCGTCGAGAGCTCCGTTCGAACGCCGTTCGCCTGCAGGACGCGGTCGAGAGTCGCGACCAGGTCGTAGGCGCGCTGGGCGGCGAGCTGGCGTCCGGCGCGCGCCAGGACGTCCCCCAGCAGGATCCCGTACTCGGGAAGCGGAAGCCGATCGACGACCCGCTGCAGACGCCGCGCGGCGTCATCGAGCCTGCCTTGGGCCACCGCGACCCGAGCCTGGCCCGCACGGGCATGGACGTAGCGCGGGCTCAGCCGAAGCGCCCGCCGGAAGGCCGACGCCGCGTCGTCGAGCCGACCGGCCGCGACGAGCAGCGTGCCGTACCGCGTGAGCGCCCACGCCTCTTGCTCCGGGATTGCGGAGCCCGCCTCGACCGCGAGCTCCATCGCCTCGAGCGCCGCTTCCCTGCGGCCGAGGAGCTGGCGGGCGGTCGAGACACGGGCGTACGCGCCGACGCTCGGCCCCAGCGCGGCGAGGCGGTCGTAGACGCGGAACCCCTCCCGCTCTCGTCCGGTCGCGATCAGCGCATCGCCGAGCGCGCCGAGCGAGACGGCGTTTCCGGGATCCAGCCGCAGGCCGCGCCGCGCCAGCGGGATCGCGGCTCGGAACCGATGCTGGGTCACCGCGAGCTGTGCACGACCCGAGACGGCCAGCGGATCGCGCCCCTCGGACGCCGCATCCGCGCGGAGGAGTGCCTCGTGCGAGCGCGCCAGCCAGGAGGCGTCGGCGGTCTCGCGCGCGAGCTGCTGGTAGCCGAGACCGAGGAGCGCCGGCACGCGGGCATCGTCCGGCCGGGCCGCGCGTGCACTCTCGAGCCGGCGCACGACCGCAGCGCTCGAACCGGCCGAGAACTGCTCGACGAGCTGCGCCAGATCGGCGTCCGGCAGCGGCCGGGCCGCGACGTCGCCGCCGAAGTCTCCCCCCACGGCGACACCGAGGGCACCGACGAGCGCGGCGAGCCCGAATGCGATGCGCAGCCTCACGAGGGTTGTTCGCGCCGTCGCGGCGGTCGGTTCGGACGCGCACAGGGGCGGCCCGAAGGCCGCGTAGCGCGATAAGGGGCGGCCCCGAGGGCCGCCCCTGTGCGCTTTTCCCGAGTAGCGGGTCAGCGCGGATTCGCGAGATACGGGAACGCCGTGCGGAACGCGCGGTCGTTCTTCCGAACGCAGTCGGTCTTGACCGCGCCCTCGGTGATGAGGTCGAGCTCTGCGTCGATCACGTCGTCGGCGAGCCGGCGGCCGTTCAGGAAGCCGGCCGACTTCGCAGTGTCGAACGTGAGGATGTCGGGCAGGAGGACATCGGCGAGCCCGTTGATCTTCCCGGCGTCGTCTGCCTTGTTGTCGCCGGACATGTCGTTGAGTGAGAACAGCACCCGCAGCGAGTCCACGACCTCTGCGCGGAACCGCGCCTTGTCGGCCTTCGGCTGAGCGGCGTTGAACTGGTTCTTCTTGTACGCCTCGTCCTTCTCGAACGGGTTCTGCGGAAGGAAGACCGTGTTGATGGCGGGCCGGCCCATCCGGTCGATCTGCCTCTGGCCGATCGCCGTCGCCGACCAGACCCCGATCTGCGACGAGCCCGACCGCGTCAGCATTGCCGACGGGAGCTCGAGCACGATCGCGGACACGTTCTTCCCGGCGAAGAAGTCCGTCCGCGGGGACTTGCACCCGAGGAACGACTTGCCCGCCTCCCGCGAGAGGATGTTGATATAGCCGTCGAGGTCGAAGAAGAACGGGTCGTCACGAAGCCCTGCGTAGGCACGGACCGCGCCCGCGCGGTTGATCGTCACGCCCTTGCCCGGGCTCGTCCTGCCCGTAAGCAGCTGCTTGCCGTTCCGCTTCACGGTCATGGTCTGGACGCCGGCGGCGTTCGGCTTCGAGAACGAGACCGCGAGGTTCACGTCTGCGACGGCATCGCCGTTCGAGTCGACACGGAACCAGTACGTGACGGCCTTCGTCCGCGCAACGGACGGGGCGCCGCTCGCGAACACCGGCCGCTTGCCCGGTGCCGTCAGCCCGTTCACGTTCATCGCGAGCACGGTGTTCCCGTTGCGAGCGCGCCAGGCGTAGACGTCCGTGAGGTCGAGCTGGAGGTTGCCGCCCGGCGGCATCAGCCCCGGAGCGTCGACGTGATCGGCGGCGGCCGAGCTGCCCGGCCCGCCGCCGACTGCCGCGGCGAGCGCGGCTGCGACGAGGGCGGTGCTCGCGAGCGCCACGAGGATCGCACGTTTCATGCCATCTCCTTCGGTCGGGTTGGACGGCGCCTATTCGCCCGTGACCGATGTGCGGTTCGACTCCCTTGACGACCGAACCGATCGCGCCCTCTATGCGAAGAAGACCGATGAATGCGGCGTCGGACACCCTGCTAGCGTTTGGCGTCGAGCCCCGTTCCGCCATGCGCCGGCAGCACGCTCATCTCTCGGACGAGGCCCTGGTCGCTCTTGTTGCGCGGGGCGACGAACACGCGCTCGGTGAGCTCTACGATCGCGTCGGCCGCATCGCCTACGGCCTCGCGCTCCGCGTCCTGCGGGACGAGCAGCTCGCGGAAGACGCGGTGCAGGAAGGGTTCCTCGCCGTCTGGAAGAGCGCAGCCGGCTTTCGCGCGGAGCGGGCGAAGGCGAGCACCTGGATCCTGACGCTCGTCCACCGGCGCGCGGTGGACGCGGTCCGCCGCGAGGAGCGCCGCCGCGCCGAGCCGCTCGGCGACGAGGTGGCCGCAGGCATCGGCGATCCTCGAGCCTCGACCGAGGAGGCGGCATGGCTCCGCTTCGAGCGCGAGCGTGTGCAGGCGGCGCTCGGCAAGCTCCCAGATGTCCAACGGGAAGCGCTGGAGCTGGCGTACTACGGCGGGTTCACGCAGTCGGAGCTCGCGGACCGGCTCGGAGTCCCGATCGGCACCATCAAGAGCCGGATGTTCGCGGGCCTCTCCCGGCTGCGCGAGCTCCTCGACGAGTCTTCGGAGGAAGGGTCATGGAAGCCCGAGCTCACGGGTTGACGGTCCCGTACGCGCTCGACGCGCTCGACGCGGACGAGCGGCGCGCCTACGAGGAGCACCTCGAAGGCTGCGAGCGCTGCCGGGATGAGCTCGCCTCGTTCTGGCAGACGACGGAGGCCCTGGCCATCGCCGCCACGGGCGCTCAGCCGAGCGTGGCGCCGAGCCCGGAGCTGCGCGACCGCATCCTCGCGGACGCACGCTCCGAGCGGCAGGTCGTGGTGCCGCTCGAGTCGCGACGCCGGTCGCTGACTCCGGTGCTCGGGGCGGCCGCAGCGATCGCAGCCGCCGTCGCCCTCGCGGTCGGCCTTTGGGCGGCGCAGGTCTCGGGCGACCTCGACGACACGCGCCTCGCGCTCGACGAGACGCGCGCCGCGGTAGCGGTGCTGGCAGACCCGGAGGCGCGGACCGTGCCGCTCGCGATGGGCGAGGGCAGGCTCGTCGTCGCGGAGGACGGGCGCGCGGCCATCGTGCTCAACGGGCTCGACCCCGCACCGGCGGGGAAGACCTACGAGCTCTGGATCGCCGCCGAAGGCGTCGACCCGACTCCTGCGGGCCTCTTCTCCGGTGAGGACGAGCCAGAGCTCGTCGCACTCGAGGGCGCCGTCGAGCCCGGAGAGGCGGTCCTGGTGACGGTCGAGGACGCGGGCGGCGTGGATGCGCCGACGACGCAGCCGATCGTGGCCTCGGAGCCCGTAACCACGTAACAGGGTCTTTGCGGGCGGTTCGTCGTGCCGGGGTTAGACTCGGGGGCTTGCGAGTTCGGAGAGAGAAGGGGATGCCGCGCAAACGGCGCCGGGTTCGCAAGCTGCGCCTGGCGGCGCTGCTGTGCGTGCTGCTCGCACTCTCGATGCTGTCCTTCACGTTCGGGCTCGTGCGCGCGGTCGCGAGCGAGATCCCGAACCTCGATCCCGCCGCGCACCGCGCCGACATCAACACGGTTCTCTATGCGTCGAACGGACGGACGGTGCTCGCCGTTCTGCGCGGAGACGAGAACCGCGTCCTCCTCAAGACCGAGGACATCGCGCCGATCATGCGGCAGGCGATCGTCTCGGTCGAGGACCAGCGCTTCTACGAGCACAACGGCATCGATCTCCGCGGCGTGGCCAGGGCTCTCTGGGCAGACGTCCGCAGCCAGTCGATCGTCGAGGGCGGGTCGACCATCACCCAGCAGTTCGTGAAGAACGCGTACATCCGGAACGAGCAGACGCTCGCGCGCAAGGTGCGCGAGGCCGCGCTCGCGTGGCAGCTCGAGAAGCAGTGGAATAGCAAGGACCGGATCCTCACCGCGTACCTGAACACGATCTACTTCGGGAACGGCGCGTACGGCATCCAGCAGGCTGCGCGCGTCTACTTCCGCAAGAGCGCGAAGTACCTCGACCTGCACGAGGCGGCGCTGCTCGCCGGGCTGCCCGCGGACCCGTCGCGCTACGACCCCGCCACGAGCCCGCGACGCGCGAAGGAGCGGCGCCGGCACGTGCTGTCGATGATGCTCGACCAGGGGAAGATCCCGCAGAGAGACTTCGATCGGGCCGACAAGGCGCCGCTGCCCGACCCCGAGGACATCCGGCTCCCCGGGACCGGCTCGCGGACGCCGTACTTCGTGAACTACGTCAAGGACCAGCTCGTCGACAACTACGGCGCGGGCAACGTCTTCGGCAACGGCCTGCATGTGACGACCACGATCGACCTCGATCTCCAGGCCAAGGGGCGGGTCGCCATCGAGAAGGTCCTGAGGAACCCGGACGGGCCTGCAGCCGCGCTCGTCGCGATCGACCCGCAGACCGGCGCGGTCAAGGCGATGTTCGGCGGCCGGAACTTCCGCGAGAGCCAGTTCAACCTCGCCGCGCAGGCCGAGCGCCAGCCGGGGTCCGCGTTCAAGCCGCTCGTCCTCGCGACCGCGATGCGCGAGGGGATCTCCCCGCTCACCGAGATCGAGTCGAGGAAGGTCTCGATCGACGCGGGCGACCGGATCTGGACGGTGACGAACTACGACAAGACATACCTCGGGCGCGTCCGGCTCGACGAGGCGATGGTCACCTCGGACAACTCCGTCTATGCCCAGCTGACGGACATCGTCGGCCCCAAGGCGATCGTCACGACGGCTCACGATCTCGGCATCAAGAGCCCGCTCGACGCGTACTTCTCGATCGGTCTCGGCTCGGCCGCGGTCAACCCGCTGGAGATGGCGCGCGCCTATGCGACGATCGCCAACGAGGGGCGGCGGGTCGACGGGGCGGTGCTCGGCGACCGGCCTCGCGTCGTCGAGCGCGTCGAGTTCACGCGCGGGGGCCGCGTGGAAGAGAACGTCCCGCATCCGAAGCGGGTGCTCGACTCCGGCCAGGCCGCGGTGCTGACCGACATCCTCGAGGACGTCGTTCGGTCCGGCACCGGCAAGCGCGCGAACCTGGCAGGGCAGGAGCATCGCGGGCAAGACCGGCACCACCGACAACTACGCGGACGCGTGGTTCGTCGGCTACACGCCGGAGCTCGTCGTCGCGGTCTGGGTCGGCTACCCGGACGGACTGCGTCCGATGCTCACGGAGTTCGAGGGCGACCCGGTGGCCGGTGGGACGCTGCCTGCGCAGATCTGGCGGGAGTTCATGGCGAGGGCGACGAAGGCGGACGACGCGGGCTTCGACTACCCGCCGTACCTCGGCTCCACGCCGTCCTGGGTCGTCAAGCGCGGAGGCCGCTGGAGCCTCGACAACGGCTTCTGTCGCGGCGCGCGCGTGCTCGTCTACTTCTCGGGCGAGAGCCCCGACCGGACGGCGGACTGCAAGCCGAACGAGGTGTCGGTCCCGCGCGTCATCGGCCTGACCGAGGACGTCGCGCGGGCGCAGCTCTCGGCGCAGCCTCTCGACGCCGAGTCCGCGTACGTCCCCGCCCGGCCCGGCCGCCGGCCCGGCGTGGTCGTCTCCCAGGATCCGCGGGGCGGCGGGCTGTCGGCGGGCGACGTCGTGCGCCTCTCGGTCACGAAGGCGCGCCACGGGCTCATTCCGAACTTCGTCGGCTCGAGCCTCGAGGCCGCGGGCCAGGAGGTGCGGCGGCTGAAGCTCGACGTACGCGTCACGAGCGGGCCGGGGCCGATGGGCACGATTCTCCGGCAGAGCCTCGACCCGGGCGTCGCCACCGCGCCCGGCCTCCGTATCAGGCTCGTGGTCGGGGACGGCTCACAAAGGGAGAACCGCTGACCGAGTAGCGCCAGGGCAGCTCGGCCGCGCGCGAGATGCCGATACGCGGCCCGGTGACGAGGTCCGGCGGATCAGGCGGTGGCTCGAGGTGGAACGGAGGGCGGTCGAGGGCGCGCCCGTCGTGCGCTCCGGAGACACCGAGCGCCTGCGTGAGGCGTCCCGGTCCCGAGCAGAGAAGCCGCACGTCGTCGAGCCCTCGGCGGACGCGCATGTCGTCGACTCCGTGCGTTGGCTCGAGCGCGCGCAGGAGCACCGCTGCGCCCGTCCCCGCCTCGCAGCAGACGACGTTCGCGCACCAGTGGACGCCGTAGGAGCGGTAGACGTAGAGGTTCCCCGGAGGCCCGAACATCGTGGCGTTGCGCGCGTTCTCTCCTCGAAAGGAATGGCTTGCGGGATCGTCGGGCGCGTACGCCTCGACCTCCACGATCGTGCCGCCGACGCCGTCCACGAGCAGCGTGCAACCGACGAGTGCGCGGGCAGCCTGGTGCACGCCTTCCGAGAGCGCAGCCGCGAGGGCGGGCGTCACTCCTCGAAGAGCTGCGGGTGCTCTCTCGCCGCGCGGCCGCGTCTGCGGCGCACCTCCGCGACGACGGCCGACGCCTCGACCATGTCGTCGAGGATCGTCTGCTCGGTCCGCGATGCGACGATCGGCTCGGAGATCCCGTCCACCCACACGAGCGTCCGCCGGCCGTGCCCCCGGTCCTCGCCCGTAATCGGCTCGAGCGCGTAGATCTTGTCCGCGCGCGCGTACTTCCCGAAGCCGAGGAAGATCATCTTGTCCGCGGTCACGGCGTGGAGTATGACGCCGGCGAGCGCGTCTCCCGTACCAGCGCGACCGCCGAAAGGACGCCGAGCGCGAGGATCACGCCCCAGATCGGACGGAAGCCGGGCAGAAGCGCATGAGGGATCTCCGTGTCCGTCCAGCCGCGCTTCACGATCTGCTCGAGCCAGAAGTCCTGCGTCATGTTCACCGCGCCGTAGGCGAGCATCAGCCCGAGATAGCCCGTGAGCGCGAGGCGAAGCCACTGCTGCGGCGGGTGGACGCGTGAGAGCAGGAGCGCGGTGAGGACGAGTAGGGCGCCGTCGGTGCCGTGGTGGTGGCCCAGGTGGACGGCCGCGAGCAGCGTCCCGTCGTCCTCGCGGCGCAACTCCTCGCCCATGAACAGGTCGCCGGGGAAGTGGAAGCCGAGCGCGGCCGTGATCCACGGGAGCGAGAACAGGAGGACGACGGCGGCGACGACGAGACGGACGGGGTCGCCACGGCGGCGAGGGGCGAAGGAGACGCCGGCGCGGCGCGCGGCGAGGATCGTCAGCACGACCGCGACGAGGACTCCGAGCGCGGGGATCGCGTTCGCGGGGCGGGCGTCGAGGTCGTCCTCTGTCACCACGAATGGCACGAGCGCGCAGGACGCGAGCGCGGGCGCGGCCACCAGCCAGGCGCGCTTCGGCAGCGCGGCGACCGCAACGAGCGTCGTCGCGACGGCCACGAACGCGATCGGGAAGTTGAACAGCACGACGCTACGTCCGAGGCCGCCTCCGAGCCCCTGTCGCGAGACGTTGTAGAGCTCGTCGGTGTCGACCCAGCTGTACGTGACGAGCACGGCGAGCGACACCGCGCCCCACATAGCCCAGACAGCCAGGGCCTCCCCCTGGCCTGGGCGTTCCATTCAGGCGAGCGCGGCGGCCAGCGTCTCGACCACGAACTCCTGGTCGCCGGGGTCGACCCGCGTGTGGAACGGGAGGGCGAGCGTGCGCGCGCTGATCCCCTCGGCGACCGGGCACATGCCCTCGGCGAACCCGTAGCGCTCGCGCATGTACGGCTGGAGGTGCACGCAGGGCACGTACTCGGCCGTTCCCACGCCGCGCGCGCGGAGCTCCTCGATGACCCGCGCGCGATCCACGGTCGGGTCGAGGGCGATGACGTAGACGAACCAGGACCGGCGATGGTCCTCGTCGTCGTCGGCCAGGGTCGACACGCCGGCAACGCCGGAGAGAAGGTCGTGGTACCGCTCGGCCGCGGCCCGCCGGAGCTCGAGGATGCGCTCGAGCTTCTCGAGTTGGCCGAGCCCGATCGCGGCCTGGATGTCCGTCCAGCGATAGTTGAAGCCGAGGCGGACATGGTTGAACCAGCCGCCTCCGTCGTACGAGCGACCCTGGTTTCGGAGGCTCACGAGGCGGCGGTGCTCCTCCTCCGAGTGCGTCGTGACGACGCCGCCCTCGCCTGCGGTCATCTGCTTGTTGGGGTAGAAGCCGAAGACCGCGGCCGGCCCGTGCGAGCCGATCGGCCGACCCTTGTACTCGGCGCCGAGCGCCTCCGCCGAGTCCTCGACGAGCGTGAGGCCGTGCCGCTCGGCGATCGCGCGCAGCTCGTCGAGCTCGCACGGGTACCCGAACATGTCGACTGCGACGATCCCTCGCGTACGCGGCGTGATCGCGGCCTCGACCGCGGCCGGGTCGACGTTGAGCGTCCGCGGGTCGACGTCCGCGAAGACCGGCCTCGCGCCCTCGAAGATGAAGCAGTTGGCCGAGGCCACGAACGAGATCGGGGACGTGATCACCTCGTCGCCCGGGCCGAAGCCGGCCATGTGGCAGAGCATGTGGAGGCCCGCCGTTCCGCTCGACACCGCGGCCGCGAACGGCGCGTCCACCGCCTCCGCGAACGCCTCCTCGAAGCGGTCGATCGTCGGGCCGAGCGAGAGCCGGCCCGAGCGCATGACCTCGAGGACGAGCTCCTCCTCCCGCTCGTCGAGCCACGCGCCCGAGAGCGGGATCTGCCTCGTCACACTCAAACTTCGGCGGTCAGGCGCGAGTTCTCCACGACGTCGAGCCAGTCGCTCCAGCGCGCGTCCCGGCCGTACACGACGTCGAGGTACGCCTTCTGGAGCTCGAGCGTGACCGGGCCGACGCCGATCTCGCGCCCGTCGATCGCCCGCACCGGCGCGACCTCGGTCGCGGTCCCGACCATGAACACCTCATCCGCGAGGTAGAGGTCGGTGCGGATGATGAGCTTCTCCTCGACCGGGTAGCCAAGCGCGCCCGCGAGATTGATGATCGTGTCGCGCGTGACGCCCGGCAGGATCGACATCGAGAGCGGCGGCGTGATGACCCGCCCGTCCTTGACGACGAAGATGTTCTCGCCCGGCCCGTCGGCGACGTAGCCGTCGCGGGTGAGCATGATCGCCTCGTCGTATCCGGCCCGCTTCGCCTCGGTCGTCGCCAGCATCGAGTTCAGATAGATCCCGGTCGCCTTGGCGACGTGCGGAATCACGTTCGGGCCGACCCGCTCCCAGCTCGAGATCATCGTGGAGATCCCGGTGCGCTGGCCTTCCTCGCCGAGGTACGCGCCCCACGGGAAGCTCATGATCACGACGTCGACCGGATTGCCGTCGCACGCCACGCCCAGCTCGCCGTACCCGTAGAAGGCAATCGGGCGCAAGTAGCAGGTCGCGAGGCCGTTCGTCGCCACCAGCTCATGCGTCGCCTCGCGGAGCTCCGGTACCGAGTACGGGAGGTCCATGAAGAGCACCTTCGCGGAGTCGTCGAAGCGCCGCAGATGGTCGTTCAGACGAAAGACCGCGGGGCCCTTCTCGGTCTCGTAGCAGCGGATCCCCTCAAATATCCCGGATCCGTAGTGGAGCCCGTGGATACCGACGTGGAACTTCGCGTCGGCCCAGTCGACGAGCTCGCCGTTCACCCAGATCTTGTCGGTCTCTTGCATCGAGTCAGCTCTCCTTGGAGTTGGTCGAATGGTAGTCCGTGACGACGTCGGTGGGCTGTGCGCGCGCGAGCCGGCCGAGCTCGATCGGCGCGAGCCCTACGAGGTGGTTGGGCGAGCCTGCGCCTGCCCACACGAGGGGATGGCGGAGGAGCGTTCGCTCCATGAGGACGGTCTCGATCGTGGGCAGCGGGAACGGCGCGACGGCCCCCGGTGCGAAGCCAGTCGCGCGTTCGACCTCGTCGGCCTTCGCGATCCGAGCGCTCTCCGCGCCCGCGGCGCGTGCGATCTTCTCGGGGTCGCCGCGCCGGTCGCCGGGCACGAGCGCGACGACCGGCCGGCCGTCGCAGAGGAGCACCAGCGACTTCACGATCTGATCGAGCCCGACGCCGACCGCGTCCGCCGCCTCGGCGGCGGTCGCTCCGGCCGAGAACTCCTCGATGCGGGCCTCTGCTCCGGCGTCGCGCAGGAACGAGGAAACCCGCTGCACGGGCTCCGGCCAGGCCGCTACCACGGGCGGAAATCTACCGTTCGGGGGCTGTCGCGCGCTCGTCCGGCACGTCTGCGCCGCGGGTCTGCACGCAGTGTGGGTGTGGAACGATCGGCACGAACTCTCCACCAATCAGCGCACCACGCGTTCGCACTTTGGCGTTACGCTCGATTGCGGGTGGAGGGTGGCCGAACACCCCACCCAGGGTGGGGAGACCGTGCGGCGATCCGCTCGTGACGAGCTCCCCGACCCCCTAGGACAGCGTGATGAAGCGGGTGTCGTCGAAGCCGGACGCGACCACACGCTCGACGAGATCCGGCGGCGCGGGCGTGTCGATCGAGAAGGCCATGAGGGCCTTCCCGCCCTCCTTCGTCCGCGAGACCGCGAGATTCGCGATGTTCACCCCCGCGTCCCCGAACATCGTCCCGACCCGCCCGATGACGCCCGGCATGTCGTCGTAGACGAGGAACGCCATGTGCGGCGCGATCTCGATGTCGATCGCGAACCCGAGGGCTCCGGCGAGGAACACGCGGTGCTCCGGGCCGACGGTCGTCCCCGAGACCTCGATCTCCTCCCCCTCCCCGCTGACCACCACGCGCACGAGGTTGGTGAAGTGCCGCGACGCGGCGAAACGCTGCTCGGACACCTCGATCCCGCGCTCGGCGGCGATCACGGGGGCGTTCACGTAGTTCACGGTCTGGTCGACGCGATCCCGGAACGCGCCGTTCAGCGCAGCGACCGTGAGCAGCCTCGTGTCCGACTCGGAGAGCGGCCCGTGCACCGCGACGACGATGCGGGACGACCTCCCCGCCTCGAGCGCGGTCGCAAGCTGACCGAGCTTCGCGGCCAGCGGGATGAACGGCCCCAGCACTTCGAGATCCGTCTGGTCGACCACGGGGATGTTCACGGCGGTCTGCACGAGCTCGCCCTCGAGCGCCGCCGCGACTTGCTCGGCGATGATCACGCCGGCGCGATCCTGAGCCTCGGTCGTCGACCCGGCGAGATGCGGCGTCACGACCACCTGCTCGAGCTCGAGCAGCGAGCCCGCGTACGGCTCGGACTCGAAGACGTCGAGCGCGGCGCCGGCGACCTTGCCCGAGCCGATGGCTGCCTCGAGCGCCGCCTCGTCGACAAGACCGCCCCGCGCCGCGTTCACGACCCGAACGCCGTCGCGCATGCGTCCGAACGCAGCGGCGTCGAGAATCCCGCGCGTCTCGTCGTTCAGCGGCAGGTGGAGCGTGATGAAGTCCGCCTGCGGATAGAGATCCTCCGGCGTCGCGACCGGCTCGATCCCCAGCTCACGGAAACGCTCCGGCGCTACGAACGGGTCGTACGCGACGACCCGCAATCCGAGGGCCGCCGCGCGGCGGGCGACCTGCCAGCCGATGCGGCCGAGGCCGAGCACGCCGAGCGTCTTGCCCGCGAGCTCGATCCCCGCGAACCGCTCTCGCTCCCAGCTCCCCGCCCGGAGAGCCGCGTGCGCCTGCGGGACGTTGCGCGCGACCGCGAGCAGGAGCGCGATCGTGTGCTCCGCGGCCGAGACGACGGTCGCCTCGGGCGCGTTCGCGACGACGATGCCGTGCCTCGTCGCTGCGTCGACGTCGACGTTGTCGAGCCCCACGCCCGCCCGACCGATCACCTTCAGCCGGATCGCCTGCTCGATCAGCTCGGCATCGAGGCGCGTTCCCGACCGCACGATGACAGCGTCGAACTCGCCGATGATCTCGCCGAGGTCGCTCTCCGAGTCCTCGACGACGTCGAAGCTCTTACGCAGGAGAGCGAGGCCGGACTCGGCGATCGGCTCCCGCACGAGCACGCGCTGTCTTCGCTCAGACACGGAGAGCCGCGCGGTACGCCTCGACCGCGCTCGCGACCGCGACACCGCGCTCGACGTCCGCGCCGCGCTCGGCGAGGAGGACCTCGACCGCGGCGAGCGCGGTCGTGATGTCGAACACGTCGTAGTAGCCGATGTGGCCGATGCGGAACATGCGCGCGCCGAGCTCCCCGTGCCCGCCGGCCACCGTGATCCCGAAGCGGTCGCGCAGCTCGAGCACGAGCTCCCGCGCGTCGACCCCCTCCGGAGTGAGGATCGCGGTCACGATCGCGGAGCGCTCCTCGTCGGGAGAGAAGAGCGTGAGCCCCATCGCCTTCGCTCCTTCCCGGCAGGCGCGACCGAGCGCGGCATGCCGCGTGAACGCCGCCTCGAGCCCCTCCTCGAGCAGGAGCGAGAGCGCGCGGTCGAGCGAGGCGACGAGCGTGACCGCAGGCGTGAACGGGGTCGTGCCGGAGGCGAGCGAGTCTCGGAGCTTCGCCCAGTCGAAGTAGAAGCGCGGGAGCGACGCACGCGCGCTCCGCTCCCAGGCGGCGGCGGAGACGACCGCGAGCGAGAGCCCCGGCGGCGTCATGAGAGCCTTCTGCGATCCGGAGATCACGACGTCGAGGCCCCACGCGTCGGTCTCGAGCCGAACCGCGCCGAGGCTCGAGACCGCGTCCACGACCGGGAGCGCGCCTGCGTCTCGCGCGGCCTGCGCGAGCGCCTGGATGTCGGCGACGACGCCGGTCGACGTCTCCGAATGGACGAGGAACGCGACCTCGGCACCGGTTTCCTCCAGCCGAGTGCGCACGTCGTCGGGCTCCGGCGTCTCGCCCCACGCGTACCGGAGCTCGTGCACGTCCACGCCGTACGCGCGCGCGAGGTTCCCCCAACGGTCTCCGAATTCGCCGGCCGTGACCGCGAGCGCCCGGTCGCCGGGCGAGAGCAGGTTCACGATCGCCGATTCGAACGCGCCCGAGCCCGAGGCCGTGAGGAGCAGAACGTCGCTCTTCGTGCGACAGACCTCCTGGAGCCGCCCGAGACAGCGCAGCATCAGCTCGCGAAAGTCAGGCCCGCGGTGGTGGACCACCGGCTCGGCGCCAGCCGCGAGCACCTCGGGCGGAACGGGCGTCGGCCCGGGCGCCATCAAGTACCGCTTGCCCGCCACATCGGGAGCGTACCGCTCCCTTCGCGGGGGAACCCGTGGTTCCCCCGCGGGCCCCCTCCTTCTGTCCCGGGCTCTCAGCTCGTGCCGTGACGCCTCCCGGCCGGCAAAGCCGGCCTCCGGCTCGACCGCCAGGCCCAAGACCGGAGCGATTCCGAGCTTCGCCAGGAATTGGGCTGCCGAGAAGTACAGTCCGGCGCCGTGGATGCTCTCCTCGCCTTCGCAGCGGCGCTGATCACGCTGCGACTCTCCGCCGAGCTCGTGCGGCGATATCGGAGGCTGCGCGCGACGCAGTTCCTCGCCTGGGCTGCGGCGCTCGCGGCCTTCGCGATCGCGGCCGGGGCGCTCGCCTGGGGCGCCGCGGCCGGGTGGAGCGAGGCCGCGTTCCGCGTCTACTACCTCGGGGGCGCGCTCCTCACCGCGCCGCTACTCGGCGCGGGCTCGCTGCTTCTCGTGGGACGCCGGTGGGCGGCCCCGCTGGCGCTCGTCTACTCGGGCCTCGCCGTCGGCGTCGCGCTCGCGATGCCGCTCGAGGCGGAGCTCGGCGGCACGGACGTCCCCGAAGCGCAGGACGTCCTCGAGCTGTGGCCGGCACGGATCCTCGCGATCGCGGGGAACTCGCTCGGCACGCTCGCCGTCGTCGCCGTCGCGCTGCTGACCATCCGTCGGCGACCGCTCGGGAACGGGCTCATCCTCGCGGGCGTCGGGGTCGCCGCGGTCGGAAGCGGCCTCGCAGGCCTCGGAGTCGGCGCGCTCGCGCCGATCCTCGCTGCCGCGGCGCTCCTGCTCTACGCCGGCTTCGTCGCGCCTACCCCTCGTCGCGATCCCTGAGGACCGCGGGCCCTTCGTGGCCGTGCTCCCTCCGCGCGCGCCGCTCCCGGAACCACACGGCGACGAACACGCTCGCGACCGCGACGACGACCAGCGACTCGGCAATGGCCCCGCCGACGCCTCCGTGCGCGATCAACGTAGCGCCTATCCCTGGGACAAGAGCCACAACCCTCCGACCGTGTAGAGCACCATGAGCGCGAGCATCGGGTACTGAGAGCGTAGAGCGTCGCCGCGGTTCTGGAAGAGCGCGACCGCGCGATCGTGCGCGATCGCGAGCCCCGCGACGTGGCCGACCGTGAGCGAGGCGACCTGCACGTACCAGACGGTCGCGGGCGACACGATCGCGAGGTTCGGCGCGTAGTCGATCGTCCCGAACAGGTCCCACTCGCGCCCGAACGGGTCCGAGATCAGCGAGATCATGAACTGGCCCGTGATCACGAACGACGTGAAGTAGTGCGCGACGAGGTACGCGAACGCGATCGGGACGAGCGAGAGGACGAAGTCGGGGACGAGTGAGCGCGGCGCTCGCACGAGCCGGCGCGCGGCCTCGGTCGCACCGGCGTACGTCAGCACGACCGCTGCGACGAAGCCGGCCAGGCCGGCGATGTTCACGAGCGTCGTCGTGAGATCGATCAACCAGCCCGGCTCGTCCACGAGACGGGCGCGAACGTCGGCAAGCAGGTTCTGCCAGGTGGACGTGCGGCTGAACCCGTCGAAGCTCGTCGAGCCGAGCAGCACCGCGACGAAGACGAGCGCACCGCGCATCCGGTCGGCGCCGGCGAGCCCGGCGAACGGCCAGCGGACGACGACGCGACCCTCCCGGACCGCGAAGGGCGCGATCCCCGAGAGGAGCTTGAACGCGACAGCGAAGCCCTCCCCGCATCGCGTCCACGTGTCACGACCGTAGATCGCCATCCCGGCGAGCGCCCAGTAGCTGTACAGCGCCACCGCGACCCCGAGCGTGCGCGGGTACGCGGGGCGCGGATGCGCGAGCTCGAGGGCCACGAACGCGAAGACCGCCGCTGCGGCCGGGTAGCGCCCGAAGCGCTCGGTCGGCTCGAGCAGCGGGCGGGCCTCGCGTCCGGTGCGCTCGATGACCCAGACGGTGGCGTCCGCGATCGCCCGCCACGGGCT
Organism: uncultured Actinomycetes bacterium; assembly: GCA_963716605.1. Classification (GTDB taxonomy): domain Bacteria; phylum Actinomycetota; class Thermoleophilia; order Gaiellales; family Gaiellaceae; genus GMQP-bins7. The sequence goes on from CAVQTO010000003.1 coordinate 438,568, forward strand.
GAGGACGCTCCAGACGTTCCCGAGCGTCACCGACAGCAGCGGCAGCCCGAGCCAGAAGATCACGTAGATGAACGTCGGCGCGAAGTTGAGGAGCTCGATCGTCGTCCCGAAGAGCGCCGTCGCGAGCGTGAGCGCGAGCAGCCCGACCGACGCTGCCCCGAGCGCGATCCGCACGGCACGCGACAGGACGACCGCGCTGACCATTCTTCCGAGCCCGCGCCCCGCACCCGCCCGCTCGAGCAGCGGGCGCCGCCAGAGTGCGCCGAGCAGCACGAACGACACGACGAGTACGACCGCGGCGGTGGTGTAGAAGAACGACGCGGGAACGGGGAGATCCCGGACGACGCCGATTCCGTGCGCGACGATTCCCACGCTACGGCGTGACCGTGATGTCCGCTATCTGCAGCATGCGATCCTCGAGCTCGACCTCGAACCGACCCGGGACGGTCGCACGGAACGGGAGACGCGCGACCTGTCCGGGCGCGACGTCGCGCATGATGTCGTACCCGTGCAGGTGGACGTGGTCGGAGACGTCCGCCGTGACGACAATCACGACGCGGTCGCCCTGCGAGACCCTCTCGCGGACGATCCCGCCCTTGGGGACGCCGCCGACGACCCGCACGCGCACGACCGTCGGCCCGGGCGGTGGCGGCGGTGGCGTGGTCGTCGTGGTGGTCGGCGGCTCGGTGGTCGTGGTCGTCGTCGTCGGTTCGGTGGTCGGCGTCGTCTCGTCGTCGCCGCACCCCGTCGCGACCAGGGCTAGCGGGAGCGCGACGACGAGCGCCACGAGGAGCGGGATGAGCTTCGCGAGCACGGCTGCGCCCGATCATACGGTCGGCACCGCCGCGGGAGTTTGCAGATCAGGACCGAAGCGCCGCGCGGGCGACCGGCGCCCAGCGCACCGAGAAGGCCTCGCTCTGCACGAGCGCACGGCCGTACCACTCGCGCATCGCGACCCGGTTGCCGGCGCACCCCTCCGCGTAGCCGCGGTGGAAGTAGAGCAGCGGGTCCTTCGTGCCGAGGCGGAGCGCGCGCTCGGCGAGCGGGAGTGACTCGGCGCAGCGTCCGGCACGGGCAAGCGCCCACGCGAGGGCGTCGTCCCCGTAGATCGATGGCCGCGCCTCCCGCGCCCGGCGGGCGAGCCGGACGGTCTCGGCCGGGCGAATGCGCTGGTCCGCGCGATGGACAGCCGACTCGAGATCGACCTGCACGCCATTCGCTCCCAGCAGCTTCTCGAGGATCACGACCGTCTCCCGCTGCTGCCGCGCCTCGGCCGTCCGGCCGGCGCGGTCGAGCAGGTCTGCGAGGAGGGCGACGCTCTCGACTGTCGGGACCGCCTCGGCGGCGCGCTGCGCCTCTCCGACAGCGCGGTCGAGCCGGCCGCGCGCAGCATCGGCGCGGGCGAGCGTGATCCGCGCGGCCGGATATCCGGGGAACGCGCGCAGTGCCCGCCGCGCCCCGCGCGCAGCGGCGGCCACTCTGCCCAGCCCGAGCTCCAGCTTGGCGAGCTGGACGTGCGCCCAGGCCGTCGACTCCGGCTGACCGGCCGCTGCGGCGAGCGCGAGACGCATCGCCGCGATCGCCCCCTCCGGATCGCCGGTGAGCTCGCGCGCATACGCGACCCGCGCGTACGAGGCGAGTCCGGGAAGCCGCTTGACCATCAGCTCGAATGCGTGGAACGCCTCGTCGTAGCGGCCGAGCTCGACGAGCGCGTCCCCGATCACGCCCTGTGGCCTGCCTGAATCCACGAGGAGTCGCTGCGCGCGACGCCCGTACGACAGCGCCGCGCGGAACTCGTGCCGGATGAGCGCGAGCGAGCCGAGTCCGAGCACCGCGTTGCCATGACGCGGTTCGAGCCGGAGCGCCCGCCGAAGCGCCGTCTCGGAGCGCGGCAGGAACGACGCGTCCGCGGTCTCGCGCCAGCGCAGCTGGTATGCGAACCCGAGCTGTGTCAGCGCCTTCGGATCGGTGGGGGCGGCGCGGACCGACGCCTCGAGGTCGGCGACGGCCTGAGCCGTCACGCCGCCGCCCGGCCCCACGGGCGCCCCGTCCTGGAGCGCCCGTGGAGCGACAGCCGGCAGCGAGGAGGAAGGCTCGGCGAGGACGCCGCCGACGAGAGCGCCGAGGGCGAGCGCGACCGCAGTCACGCAACCCACGAGCCATGTCGTCCGCCGTCGCATCGCCGAGCCGGCCCCTTGTCTCCTACCTGTGTCCCGTGTGCTCGTAGCCGCGATTCGGCGTGGCCACGTACGGGAAGGTCGAGAGGAACGCGTTCTCGTTCGCGTCGACTCCGTCGCCGATCATGTTGTTCGGCGTGAAGTTGCACAGCCCGAGCGCACCCTCGAGGATCGCCCCGTAGCCGCACGCGACCGCCCGGAGCTCGATGTCCGTCACGTCGTCGGCGAGCCGACGGCCGTTCGGGAAGCCCTGGAAGTCGCCCGCGAGCACGCCGAGCCGGTTCGGGCTCGCCGTGGGCGGGATGGCCGTGTTCAGCCGGAGCAGGTCGGCCTTGCGGTCTCCCGTGAAGTTCAGCCCCGGCACCCCCGTGAGCAGCACCGCGACGAGGTCGTCACGACCCATCGTCGGCGTGTCCGGAAGCGTCGGGTACAGGAAGTTCACGAGACCCGCGAGCTCCGGGCTCGTGTACCGATTCAGGAACTGCGAGTCGTTCCGCGGAGCGGACCCGTTCCAGCGGTCCTTCTGCCCCATCGGAATCACGACTTCGTTGACCAGCGGGTTCCCGAGCCGCGAGACCTGCACCCAGTCGCCCTTCGAGTCGACCTTGCCGTTCCCGCGCAGGACGCTGATCTCGCGCCTGCTCGTGCTCGCGTAGACCCCGATCGTCCCGTCCGCCGCAGGCGCACGGAGCAGGTCCGTCTTCGGGACCTGGATCGCGATCGTGTGCGTGTTGTAGTTGAGGACGCCGTCCTGGCCGGCCTCGGTCCCGAGCGGGATCACGTGCGCCGCGTTGAACGGCCTGAGCCCGCCGAGGTCGAAGATCGACCCGAGGTCGACGAAGAACGGGTCGTCCCGCGGCCCCGCGAAGGCCTTGCGGCCGCCGCCGAGGTCGACGACGCCGTCGGTCGCCCCGTACGTCGGGTTCGACCGAGGACCGATGTTCGCCGGCGGGACGGGGGCGTTCGCCACGAGCACCTTCGCCCGCTTGCCCCAGCCGTCGTCGTCATCGTCGTCGTCCCAGCCCCGGCCGCCGCCCATGACGCGAGTGACCGAGTAGGTCTGCTTCACGCTCAGGTCGGCGTCGGTCGGCGAGGTGACCTGGCCCGTGTTGTAGAGGAACGTGTTCGGGTTCGAGACGGTCGTCTTGAACCGGAACTGGTACGTGACGTCGTCCTTCGCGTCCCCGTCGTTGTCGACGTGGAGCTCGTACAGCGCCGTCGGGTCGAAGCGGTAGTAGTTCGGCCCGCCCGCCGGATCCTCGAACGGAATGTAGTTCGCGAGGATCGTGACGGTGTTCGGCGCGTCCGGGCTCACGAACGCGTAGACGTCCGTGTTGTCGGCCGCCGGGTCGTCCGCGATGAGCGGGGCCTCCCGGTGGCTCGACGCCGTGGCGCCGGGTGGACCGGTCGCGCCCACGAACGCCGCGGCCGCGACTGCGGCGACGACGGCGCCCACGAGTGCGAGCAGCAGTGGTCCCCTCTGCATGTGTGTCTCCTTTCGAGCGAGGGCAGTTGGCGCTCATTCGGCGGGAGGGCGCATGCGGTTCGTACCGTGGCGCACGAGATCGCGGCATCCGAGGGCGAAAGGGTCGCCCCGAGGTGCCTCTCGATACGCGTTCGCGCAGGGGCGAGGCTTGCCTCGCCCTCGCCTACCCCGAAAGCTTCGCCTTGACGAGCTCGGAGACGACGCGCGGGTTCGCCTTCCCCTGAGTCTCCTTCATCACCTGGCCGACGAAGAAGCCGAGCAGGCCCTCCTTGCCGCCGCGGTACGCCTCGACCTGACCGGGGTTGGCCTCGAGGATGCGCGCGATCACCGGCTCGAGCTCGGACTCGTCCGAGACCGCCTCCTGCGCGAGGTACGGGTCGGCCGAGAACCCCGGCTCGGCGAGCTTCGAGATCGCCTCGTCCAACGCGGCCCGCGGAATGCGGTCGCGGGCCTCGACGAGCCGCGCGAGCTCCTTGCCCGAGACCGCAGCGGGATCGACCCCGGCCCCGACGAGCGCGTTCGCGATGACGTTCGCGGCCGCGACCTTGTCGGCGCCGGCCGAGATCGTCTCCTGCCAGAGCCGCGTCGAGCCCGCCGGTCACGAGCACCGTCGCGCGCTCGAGGTCGAGCTCCGCCTCGATCCGCCGGATCCGGGCCGCCGGCAGCTCCGGAAGCTCGCCGCGCAGCCGCTCGACGAGCTCGGCGGGCGGCTCGACCGGGACCAGATCCGGCTCCGGGAAGTAGCGGTAGTCGTCCGCCTCCTCCTTCTCGCGGTGCGGCGTCAGCGCACCGGTCGCGGCGTCGAAGTCGTACGTCTCCTGCTTGACCGCGCCGCCGGACTCCCACACGCCGATCTGGCGCGCGATCTCCGCCTCGATCCCGCGCGCGACGAAGTTGAACGAGTTCATGTTCTTGAGCTCCGTGCGCGTGCGCAGCTCGTCCGAGCCCGCCGGCCGGACGGAGACGTTCGCGTCCACACGCAGCGTCCCCTTCTCCATCTCGGCGTCCGAGATCCCGAGCTCGACGATCGTCTGTCGGAGCAGCTGGAGGAAGCGCTTCGCGTCCTCGGCGGAGCGGAGGTCCGGCTCGGTGACGATCTCGACGAGCGGCGTCCCGCCGCGGTTGAAGTCGACGAGCGAGTAGTCCGCGCCCCTGATCCGCCCCGTGCGCCCGCCGACGTGCACGGTCTTCGCCGCGTCCTCCTCGAGGTGCGCGCGCACGATCCCGATCTCCTGGTCGCCGTCTGCGCTCGGCACTAGCACTTTGCCGCCTATGCAAAGCGGCAGATCGTACTGGGAGATCTGATAGCCCTTCGGGTTGTCGAAGTAGAAGTAGTTCTTGCGCGAGAAGACCGCTTGCGGCGCGATCTCACACTCGAGGGCGAGCCCGAGCAGGATCGTCCACTCGATCGCCGTGCGGTTCGCGACCGGCAGCGCTCCCGGAAAGGCGAGGCAGACCGGGCAGGTCTGCGTGTTCGGCTCGCCGCCGAACCCGACCGGGCAGCGGCAGAACATCTTCGACCGCGTCTTCAGGTGGACGTGGATCTCGAGGCCGATGACGGGCTCCCAGGTCACGAGCGCAACCTCTCCGGCACGGTGTCGAACGCGAGCGCCTGCTCGAGCGCGTGCCCTGCTCGGAAGAGTGTGTTCTCCCCGAACTGCGGGCCGATCAGCTGCAGCCCGACCGGCAGACCCTCCGAGAGCCCGCACGGGATCGAGAGCCCGGGCAGGCCCGCGAGGCACGACGGGATCGTGAGCAGGTCGCTCGCGTACATCGCGAGCGGATCCGCGGCGCGCTCGCCGATCGGGAACGCGACCGTGGGCGAGGTCGGCGAGACGAGCAGGTCGAACTGCTCGAGCGCCTCGCGGTGCTCGCGAATGATGAGCGTCCGCACCCGCTGCGCCTGACCGTAGAACGCGTCGTAGTACCCCGCCGAGAGCGCGTACGTGCCGAGCATGATCCGGCGCTTCGGCTCGGCGCCGAAGCCCTCGTCGCGCGTCCGCTCGACGAGCTCCTGGTAGCTCGAGCCCTCTGCGCGCGGCCCGTAGCGGACGCCGTCGTAGCGCGAGAGGTTCGACGACGCCTCCGCCGGCGCGATGAGGTAGTAGCAGGGCAGCCCGTAGCGGACGGAGCGCGGGAGCGAGCACTCCCCCACCTCCGCGCCGAGCTCCTCCGCGACCGAGATCGCCTTCGACACGGCGTCGCGCACTCCGGGCTCGATTCCCTCCGCCTCGTTCAGCTCGGTCGGAACGCCGATCCTGAGCCCCGCCAGCGAGTCGCCCTCCGGAAGCCGGACCGGCTCCGGCAGCTCGGTCGAGGTGGAGTCGAGCGGGTCGCGCCCGGCGATGATCGAGTAGAGGAGCGCGACGTCGCGCACGGTCTTCGCGACCGGGCCGATCTGGTCGAGGCTCGAGGCGAAGGCGACGACGCCATAACGCGAGACGCTTCCGTAAGTCGGCCGGAGGCCGACGTTCCCGCAGAGCGCCGACGGCTGCTTGATCGAGCCGCCCGTGTCCGAGCCGAGGGCCCACGGCGCCAGCCCGGCCGTGACCGCCGCCGCCGAGCCTCCGCCCGAGCCGCCGGGCACACGCGAGGGATCCCACGGGTTCCGCGACGGCCCGTACGCCGAGTTCTCGGTCGAGGAGCCCATCGCGAACTCGTCCGTGTTCGTCTTGCCGAGGAGCGAGAGGCCTGCACCCTTCACGCGCGCTGCGACGGTCGCGTCGAACACCGGGACGTACCCGGCGAGGATCTTCGACCCGGCGGTCGTCTCGACGCCCTTCGTCGAGATGACGTCCTTGAGCGCGATCGGCACGCCGTCGCCCTCGGGATCTTCGACGGTGCGCAAGTAACAGTGCAGCTCCCCGTCGCGCTCGGCGATCGCGTCGAGGTACGCGCTGCGGAGCTCCGCGGCCGAGAGCTCGCGCCGCTCGAGGAGGCCCTTCGCCTCCTCCGCGGTCAAGCGCAGCGTGTCGACTACTCGCCCCACGGCGGAACCCGGAACAGGCCGTCGTCGACGTCGGGAGCGTTCGCGAGGGCGTCCTCGAGGGGCAGCGGCTCGTGCGGCACGTCCTCGTCCCAGACGTTCACGAGATCGAGCGGGTGCGAGGTCGGCGGCACGTCCACGAGATCGAGCTCCGAGACGACGCCGACCGCCTCGAGGATCGCGTCGAGCTCGGTCGTGAGCCGCTCGACCTCCTCGTCGGTCAGCGCGAGCCACGCGAGGCCCGCGACGTGGAGCACCTCTTCTCGTGAAATCGCCATCCGGGTGATCCTTTCAAAGAGAACGGGCCCCCTCTCGGGAGCCCGTCCGCAACGTTCGATACGTCTCAGGTCAGCTCGCGGCTGCCATCACGTTCGCGGCCTGGGCACCCTTGGGACCCTGCACGACCTCGAATTCGACACGCTGGCCTTCGGTCAGGGTCTTGAAGCCCTCCATCGCGATCGCGGAGAAGTGGACGAACACGTCGTCGCCCCCCTCGCGCTCGATGAATCCGTACCCCTTCTCGTTGGAAAACCACTTGACGGTGCCCTGCTCCACGTACGTCCTCCTACAGCGAATGACGCCGACCCGTGATGCGGCCGACGTCGGTGATTACAACTCGCGAACCGTAGCGCCTACGGGCCGGGGACCGCAACCCCGGAGGCACGATGTTGCGCCGCTGTGAGCGTATTTCTAAGAAGCATTGCGATGGTCATCGGGCCGACACCGCCCGGCACCGGCGTGAGGTACCCGGCCACCTCCGACACGGCCGGGTCGACGTCGCCGACGACCCCGTTCTCCGTTCGGTTCACGCCGATGTCGACGACGGCCGCGCCCGGCTTGACCATGTCCGGCTTGACGATTCCCGGCCGGCCGACAGCCGCGACCAGCACGTCCGCGCGGCGGGTGTGCGCGGACAGGTCGACGGTGCGCGAATGGCAGATCGTGACGGTCGCGTTCTCCGCGAGCAGGAGCATCGCCATCGGCTTCCCGGCGAGCTCGCTCCGCCCGATCACGACGGCCTCCTTGCCCTCGAGGTCGATGCCGTGCTCCGCGAGCATGACCATGACCCCCGAAGGGGTTGCGGGCACGTGCAGCGGCTCGCCGAGGAAGAGGCGGCCGGAGTTGAGCGGATGCAGGCCGTCGACGTCCTTCTCCGGGTCGATCGCGCGAATCACCCGCGCCTCGTCCATGTGCTCCGGCAGCGGGAGCTGGACGAGGATCCCGTCCACGGCGTCGTCCGCGTTCAGCTCCGCGAGCAGCTCGAGCACGTCGCTCTCGGGCGTCGACTCGGGCAGGCGGTGGTCGCGCGTCTCGATGCCCGCCTCCTCCGCCGCCTTGTGCTTCCAGCCGACGTAGATGTGCGACGCGGGGTCCTCGCCGACGAGGATCGTCGCGAGGCAGACCGGGCCGCCGAACGCCTCCACGTCCTTCGCGACCTCCGCGCGGACCTTCTCCGCGATCGCCTTCCCGTCGATCGTGACAGCCGTCATCGCGCGAAGCGTACTTCGCGCGTCGAGACGGCCTCCCGATGGTCGTTCTAGAAGGGGCGCCCGGCGCTCAGCAGGCGAAGACCGCTCGCCCGGACGATGAGCGTCTTGCTGAACTGGGCCTTCGAGGCCCCCTTCGAGACCTGTGCCTTCGCAGTCGCGGGCTTCGCCGCGAGGGCTCGCGACGCCGCCTGCACGACCTGGGCCTTGGTGGCAGGCTTCACGGCCTGCGCCTTCGAGGCCGGCCTGTTCGCGGCCAGGTTCGAGGCCGCCGACACCTGTGCCTTCGCCGCCGGCTTCGCAGCCTGGACGTGCGAGGACGCGGCGACCTGGTTCGACGCCGTCGACACCAGCGGGTTCGCCGCCATGCCTGCCGGCGCCGCGATCGCACCTGCCACGACCGCGACCGCCAGCGCGCCGCGGAGCCCGTGCGCCTCGACTTCGGCCTCGTCGAAGAGACCGTGCAGCGCGTAGCCGTCGAGCGCCAGCAGCACGTCGTCGCCGGTCGAGCGGCCGAGCATCTGCTCCATGTCCGCAGTGGACAGGTCGACCGAGAGGAGCCGGATGTCGTCGTCGTTCTCGCGGCCGAGCTCGAGCCACAGCTGCGCCGGCTCGCCGGTCGCGAGCATCTCGTCGAGCTCGCTGCGTGGGAGCACCGCCACGGGGTTCCCGTTCTCGAATGCGTCGATCAGGTTGGCCGTCGTCCGCAGGTCCTCCATCGCCGCTCCTTCCCCTAGGGGCTCCATACACCACAAGACGGCGTTGTCTGGCCGGATCTTCCCTCGGATCGGGCGGCCGCACAAGGCTCGGAGGCCCCGCTCGCGCGGGACCTCCGTCGCACTCGATGGCTCAGAAGCCCTCGCCGGTCTCGAGCAGGGTCTTCAGGTCGCTGAGGATCATCGGCCAGCCGCCGCCGCCCTCGTGCATGCGGGCGTCCGTGAGCCCGACCTGCGCTCCGGTGATCGGCGTGCCCTCGAGCTCGTGCGTCACGGTCAGCCGGGTGACGCCGGCGTCGTCCTCCTCGATGTCGTAGATCACGCGCGAGGTCTCGGCCGCGATGTCCTCCGCCCAGAGCGGGTGCCAGGTCTGGACGAGCCTGCGCGGCGGGTCGGCCTCGATGACCTCCCCGTCGACGACGACCTCGGGCATGCCCATCGCCTGCATCTCCGGGGGTGCGACGAACCGGATCTTGGCTCCCGGCTCGAAGGAGTCGAACTCGACGGCGCCGCGGTAGCCGTAGCGCTGAGTCCACTCGGGCTTCGTGATCGCGTCCCAGATCGCCTCCGGGGACGCCTTGATGTAGACGCGGTAGACCTGCGTGGCCACCGCCGTCTCGGTCTGCGTGGTCATGCCGTTGCCTCCAGTTCCGTCTTGAGATCCGCGAGCGCCGACACTTGGCGCTCGGTGTACTTGTCGATCCAGCGGTCGTGCACGAGCCGGATCGGCACCGGGTTCAGGAAGTGCAGCTTCTCCCGCCCCGAGCGTCGCGTGACCACGAGGTTCGCGTCTTCGAGGACCCGCAGGTGCTTCATGACGCCGAAGCGGGTCATGTCCAGCTCCGACTCGAGCTCCGTCAGCGTGCGGCCGTCACGCGCGAAGAGCCGGTCGAGCAGGAACCGCCGAGTCGGGTCGGCGAGCGCCTTGAACACACGGTCGTCGTCGGTCACGTTCTCAGGATACGTGACCAAAGAGTCACATGTCAAGCCGTCGGCGAGGCGGCACGGTCGGGGGGTGAGAGGGAGCAGAGGGGTGCTCTCTCTCACCCGCCACGTCTCGGGTACCTCGCACGCTGGGAAGCGCGCGGCGTCTCCCCGGAACGCCGCGCGCTTGCCCGACCCCATCCCCAGCGGCCTTCCCCCATCGGGGCGGCCTAGCTTCGATCCGCCCCGCCCCCGATGCAAAAACCCGCCCTACTAGACTAAGACGCACGCGGGCTCGAAAACTTTCGGTCGATCGTCGAGCGGGGAGTGGACAGCGCCCGTCAGGGCGCGTACTGTCCTGGAGTGCCGCGGGGACGGGACGGGGGCAATGGAGTCGGGGCGCCGCATGAGCGAACGGCGGGAGCTGTGGCCGCCGTCATGTACGAGAGCTACGCGGAGCGGATCCGCAGCTTCTGCGCTCGGAGGCTCGACGACCCCCACGAGGCCGCCGACGCGGTGCAGGACACGTTTCTGCGGGCGTGGCTCGCCCTGCGCAACGGCACGCAGGTCCGGTATCCGCTTCCCTGGCTCCTGACGATCGCCGACAACGTGTGCGTGAGCCGCTTCCGCGCCCGCGGCGCCCGGATCGCCACGACGGCGCTCTCGGCCGAGGAGCGGGTCGAGCTCCCGGAGCCGACTCACGTAACCGCGGGCCTGGCCGCGGCGCTGCGCGCGCTTCCGGACCGACAGCGGGAGGCGCTGCTCCGGCGTGAGCTCCAGGGCTATTCGTACGACGAGATCGGCGCCGAGCTCGGCGTCTCGCGAGCTTCTGTGGCGGCGCTCCTGCACCGAGCTCGGCTGACGGTCGCCGACAGGCTCAGCGACGCGCGGCGCGGGGTCGCCGCGCTCGTCCCGACCACCCCGGCATTCCTGCGCACCTTCGTCGAGGGCGGCGGCGCTCATGTTGCGGCGGGCGCAGCGGCGGTGGCCATCGCTGTCGCGCCGCTCGCCGGCCTCTCGCCTGCCTCACCCGCGTCGCCGTCACCCTCGGCCGATGCCGCGGCGCTCGTGCTCGGCGCCCACCACGTGGTCTCCTCGACGGTCCAGGCTCGGCCGTCGTCGCGCGCGGTGACGCACGCCACCACGGGAACGAGCCCGGCCGGAGGAGCGCGTGTGCAGGTCATCCGCGCAGGAGGCCACTTCCAGCTCGGGGCGACATACGGCCTGGAGCCCGAGCCGGTCCCCGCGACCCCGGTTCCGGCGGAGGTCGTCCCCGCGGCGCAGGATCTGCCGACGGGCGACGCCGCTCCCGCGGGGGGCACCGATACCCTGCCGAGCGTCGACGGCACGGAGCCTGGGGGCGAGCCGGCGGGCGAGCCTGCGCTGACTGCCGGCGGCGACGAGCAGCGCGAGGAGGACGCGGCGGCAGACGACGGACGATCGGACAGCAGAGCCCTCCCGCCCGGCCACCAACCGAAGGGCGAGAGAGGGCGTTCGGCTTACGCGCCGGGCCACACCAAGTCCGATAAGTCGCCCGAGGGCCAGACTCCAGGAGTCGGGCACGGCAAGGGCGGGAGTCCGGAGAAGGAAGAGCGACAACCCCCGTCGGAGACAGACAAGAATGACCCGGCGCGCCCCGAGGACACGAACGGCGAGACCGGTCCCACAGCGGATGCTCCAGGCGGGAGCGAGGGTGCCGGCCAGCAGCAGGGGTCCGCGAACGACGACACCGCGCCGAACGCCCAAGGCAAGGGCGAAGCCCACGGCCAGGAGAAGGAAGGCAAGGGTCAGCCGTAGCGGGAGGGGCGACGCACCGAACCGCTGAGTGAGTGATCTCAGGGTCTTCATACGACGACGCAGCCAGCAGTGCCGGCGTCCCTCCTTCGCGGGGGATCGGCGGACGCGCTGCGAGCTCTCCGGCCAAGGTTCCGCCGCTGCACGGCCTGGCCGCCGCGTGACGTCGTGCGTCAGCCGCGGGTGACGACGAACGTGCGCGAGCCGAGCAGCTTCCCGAACTGGCCGACGGCGCGCTTCCCGAAGCCCGGCCAGACGTACCAGCGGTAGCGGCCCGGCTCCAGGCGCTGCACCTGCCCGCCGAACCTCCACGACCGCTCGAGCCGGAGCGAGGTGGCGGCCGGCCAGGCCGTGAGGACCTTCTTGCCGTCGCGGAAGAGCTGGACGTTGTAGTAGGTCGCCTTCGGGACTGCCTCCCAGTCGAGGAGCGGGGCAACCGAGACGCGCGCTCCCTGCGCGGGGCGCGTGAGCGTCGGACGCGCCGCGGACGTAACTCGCGTGGGGTTCGCTCTCGACTCGCTTCGGACGACCAGATCCTTCGCCGTCGAGTTGCCGGCCTCGTCCGTGGCCGTGACCGCATACCGGTACTCGACGCCCGCGGTCACTTCGCGATCGACCAGGCTGTGCTCCGGGCCCCTGTACACCGTCGAGGAGCGGGCACCCTCGCGACCCGGCCGGCGGACGACGACGAATGTGCTTGCGTCGTCCGAGGCCCAGCGCAGGAGGATGCCTCGACCGCGGAGCTTGGCGCGGCGCAGGTGCGTGAGCTCCGGCGCCGTCGCGTCGTACTTCAGCTGGAACCGTGCCTCGCCGCTGACGTTCGCGGCTCTGTCGCGACAGGTGCCCGAGATGCCGGTGTGCTTCGCGTCCGGGCCGTCGTAGGTCGCCGCGGGCGCACACGACTCGACGCCCGAGATCGCGTCCGTGCCGACGAAGCTCACGCGGACCTCGCGGTTGTACCAGCCCTTCGCGTTCGGCTTGCGATCGGGCCTCGCCTCGACGTCCGGCGGCGTCGCGTCGTACTTGAAGCTCACGGAAGCGCCGCTCGGATTGCCCGCCTGGTCGGAGCAACTGCCGTTGATGGTGACAGAGGCGGAGTCGGGCCCGGTGTAGTTCCGATCGGCTGTGCAGGCGGCGAGGCCGGACAGCCCGTCACCGCCCGAGAAGTCGATCGTGAGCCCCTGGTTGTACCACCCGTTGCTGTCTGGCTCCCGCGTGAGGCGGGCGTCAGCTGACGGCGCCGTCGCGTCGTACCGGAAAGTGAAAGGCGCACTTCCGGTGTTGCCGGCGACGTCGGTGCAGCTGCCGTTGATCGTGATCGAGCCGGAATCGGGCCCCGTGTAGCTCCGGTGGCCGGCGCAACCGGCGACCCCCGACGGCCCGTCACTGCCGACGAAGTTGATCGTGAGACCGTGGTTGTACCAGCCGTTGCTGTCCGGCCCTCGGCTCGCGCTCCCGCTCGCGGACGGAGCCGTCGCGTCGTACTTGAGGGGGAAGGACGCGTCGCTCGTGTTGCCGGCGACGTCGGTGCAGCTGCCGTTGATGGTGATGGAGGCGGTGTCCGGCCCCGCGTAGCTGCGGGGGGCGATGCAGCCCGCGAGCCCCGAGGTCCCGTCACTGCCGGAGAAGGCGAGGGTGAGGTCGTGGTTGTACCAGCCGTTGCTGTCCGGCCCGCGGCTGGGGCTTGCGGTGACGGCCGGCGGGGTCGAGTCGTACTTGAAGCTCAAGGAAGCGCCTCTCGAGTTGCCGGCCTGGTCGGAGCAGCTGCCGGTGATCGTGACGGAGGCGGAGTCCGGCCCGGTGTAGTTCCGACCGCCTGTGCAGGCAACGGGCCCGGAGACCCCGTCACTCCCGGCGAAGGCGACGCTGACACCCTGGTTGTACCAGCCGTTGTGGTCCGGCCCTCTGCTCACGCCCCCGCTCGCAGACGGAGCCGTCGCGTCGAACTTGAGCGGGAACGACGCACCGTTCGTGTTGCCGGCCTGGTCGGAGCAGCTGCCGGTGATGGTGCCGGAGGCGGTGTCCGGCCCCGCGTAGCTCCGAGGGGCGGTGCAGCCCGCGAGCCCCGAGATCCCGTCACTGCCGGAGAAGGCGACGGTGAGCTCGTCGTTGTACCACCCGTTGCTGTCGGGAGCTCGACTGGGGCTTGCAGTGGCGGCCGGCCCGGTCGCGTCGAACTTGAAGCTCACGGAAGCGCCCCTCGAGTTGCCGGCCTGGTCGGAGCAGCTGCCGGTGACGGTGACGGAGGCGGAGTCCGGCCCGGTGTAGTTCCGACCGCCGGTGCAGGCGACCGGCCCCGAGGTCCCGTCACTGCCGGAGAAGGCGAGGGTGAGGTCGTCGTTGTACCACCCGTTGCTGTCAGGCCCTCGGCTCGCGCTCCCGCTCGCGGACGGAGCCGTCGCGTCGTACTTGAAGCTCACGGACGCGCCCCTCGAGTTGCCGGCCTGGTCGGAGCAACTGCCGTTGATGGTGACGGAGGCGGAGTCCGGACCGGTGTAGTTCCGACCGCCGGTGCAGGCGACGGGCCCGGAGACCCCATCACTCCCGGCGAAGGCGACGCTGAGACCCTGGTTGTACCAGCCGTTGTGGTCCGGCCCTCTGCTCACGCTCCCGCTCGCGGACGGAGTCGTCGCGTCGTACTTGAAGCTCACGGACGCGCCCCTCGAATTGCCAGCGACATCGGAGCAGCTGCCGGTGATGGTGACGGAGGCGGTGTCCGGCCCCGCGTAGCTCCGAGGGGCGGTGCATCCCGCGAGCCCCGAGGTCCCGTCACTGCCGGAGAAGGCGACGGTGAGCTCGTCGTTGTACCACCCGTTACTGTCGGGAGCTCGACTGGGGCTTGCAGTGGCCGTCGGCGCGGTCGCGTCGCGCCGGACGTTGACAGAGGTCGTACGCGCGCCGTCGTTGTTCCACCACGTGCAGGAGACGGGCGCTCCCGCCGTGTCGATCGTGATTGTGGACGTCGAGCACCCGCTGGTCTGAACGTCGGGCGGAGGCGACGCCCAGGTGACGGTGACCGTCTGCGCGGTGTGCCACGCGGCGCAGTCCGCGGGGCCGGGCGAGCATGTCGGATCCGGCGGAGCGGGTGGTGGAGCCGAGCCTGCGGAGCCCGAAACTCCCAGCGTGCCGGCCAGCACGACGGCGACGAGCACCGCGAGCCGCCGCGCGCTCACGTCCGCGGCTCCCAACCGCCCGTGCGGCTGACGAGGTAGAGAAGGCTCCCGCTCGCGAGCGCCAGCGCGACCAGCCCGAGCACCCCGAAGAGGAGCGGGCGCCCCGTAGCGACCGCCAGAAACGCGATTGCGAGGACGAGCCAGCGCGACTGCCGCGCCCGGGCCGCACCTCCTCCAACCGGCCACAACGGCCGGCGGCAAGGCCGCAGAAGCCTCCCGGACTCGGCCCTCACGAGCCGCCCCCAACTCGTCGATTTCGTCTCACTCCAAGCTACTCCACGTCGCCGAAACCTTCAAGGCGCCACGACGCCAGTCCGGAGGAGTGGCGTCGTGCCAGGCCGGCCGGGGCCACTGAGGAGCCTCACAAAGAACCGTGCAATTTGCGGGAAGTTCGTGAGGGGCGAAGGCGCCGAGCGGACTCGAACCGCTGTACGAGGCTTTGCAGGCCTCTGCCTAACCTCTCGGCCACGGCGCCGCGACGGGCGCATCGTAGCCGTCCTCTCTCCTGGATACGGTTGGCCGGTGAGCGCGAAAGCAGCCGAGGTCATCGTCGAGATCTGCCTCCGCTGCGGCGCCGCGATGGAGTGGCGGCACGGCACGTGGCAGTGCCCTCGTTGCCGGTTCAAGATCGGCTGCTGCGAGGGCGAGACCGGCGACTGCCGGCCCGCATCGCCCTGATAGCGTCCGAGCGTGGTCGCGACCGAGAGCATCGCTCGCGAGAAGCTCGGACAGGCCGTCGAGATCCTCGGGGAGCAGGACGTCGACCTCTGGCTCACGTTCGTCCGCGAGACGCTGCTCACGACCGACCCGAGCCTCGACCTCGTCGCCGGCACGTACTGCGCGTGGCAGGCCGCATTCCTCGTCTCGCGCTCGGGCGAGCACACCGCGATCGTCGGCCGCTTCGACGCCCCGAACGTCGTCGCGCTCGGCGCCTACGACGAGGTCGTCCCGTACGACGAGAGCATACGGCCGCTCCTACGCGACGCGATCGAGCGGCTCGACCCGACGTCGATCGCGATCAACTACTCCGAGAGCGACCCCGCAGCCGACGGTCTCACGCACGGGATGTGGCTCGTGCTCTCCGAGACGCTCGCGGGCACGCCGTACGCGGACCGGCTCACGTCCTCCGAGGCGATCGTCAACGCGCTTCGCGGCCGCAAGTCGCCCGCCGAGATCGAGCGCGTCCGCGCCGCCGTCCGCGAGACCGAGGAGATCTTCGACGTCGCGTCGCGGATGCTCGGGCCCGGACCTGAGCGAGCTCGAGATCGCCGCCGTGATGCACGACGAGGTCAAGCGGCGCGGGCTCGGGTACGCGTGGGAGCCGGTGCACTGCCCGGCGGTCAACGCAGGCCCCGACAAGGAGGTCGGCCACAGCAGCCCGGGCGAGCTCCGTACGAAGCGCGGTGAGCTCCTGCACATGGACTTCGGCGTCTCGAAGGCGGATTACGCCAGCGACCTCCAGCGCGTCTGGTACCTCCTCGACGAGGGCGAGACCGAGGCGCCGCCGGACGTCGTCCAGGCGTGGGACGCAGTCTGGGCCGCGGTCGACGCCGGCGTCGACGCGCTGCGGCCCGGAGCCGTCGGGTGGAAGGTCGACGAGGCGGCCCGCTCACACCTCGTCGCGACCGGCTACCCCGAGCCGATGTACTCGCTCGGCCACCAGCTCGGGCGGTCGGCGCATGACGGCGGGACGCTCCTCGGGCCGCGCTGGGACCGCTACGGGCAGGCGCCGTACGGCCTCGTCGAGGAGGGGAACGTCTACACGCTCGAGTTCGGCACGTCGGTTCCGAACCGCGGCTACGTCGGGCTGGAGGAGGACGTCCTCGTCACCGCCGACGGTGTCGAGTGGCTCTCGACGCCGCAGCGCGAGCTCTGGCTCGTGCGCTAGATCCTCGGTCGCCGTCCTACTTGCCGAACTTGAAGAAGGCGAACCGGTCGCTGCTGCCGTCCACGAAACGCAGGGTTAGCTGGCGACACGTGTTCGCGAACGACTTCGGCGTCTTCCACTCGAACGTGTACCGCTGAAGAATCGGGTCGTACTGGAGGGGACGGTTCGGAGTCGCGGGCTGGCTCGGCCCCGTCGCCGCCCGCGTCGAGCAGTTGATCGGGGTGACGCGCGGATATCCGGCCGCGAAGATCGCAAGGCCGCGGTTTCCGCCAAGGCCGAACTTGACCGGAATCGTGCTGCCCGGGTTCACCTGGTTCAGTGCGGGCGGATTGGCGACGGGGCTGAAGAACCCCGAGAACGGCCAGCGCAAGCCGAACGTCGCGTGGGCCGTCGCCGGCTGATACCCGGGGCTGTCCGGCGGGAGCACGAGCACACCAGGGACGTTCACGCCGTTGAAGTAGGCGTCGATGTCGTAGTCACCGACCGGCAGGGACGACAGGAACGCGCTGCTGACGTCGACGCGGCCCGTCGGATCGGTCTTGCCCGAGAAGACGTTGGTGTGGCCCACGTTCGCCGGCCCGGTTCCGCGGAAGATCAGGAACACCGAGCGTTGGTGCAGCGGCGTCGTCGGGGCTGTGGCCTGGAGGATCGCGTGTACCGTCGCAAGCCCGACGTTCGCGGTGGTGTTGACGGTCCCACCGAGGGTCAGTGTCGTCGGCCT
Organism: uncultured Actinomycetes bacterium; assembly: GCA_963716605.1. Classification (GTDB taxonomy): domain Bacteria; phylum Actinomycetota; class Thermoleophilia; order Gaiellales; family Gaiellaceae; genus GMQP-bins7. The sequence continues at coordinate 455,920 of CAVQTO010000003.1, forward strand.
CGCGGTCACCGTCACCGGCAAGGTGGCGCTCGAGGACGCATGCATGGCATCGCCGGGGAAGCTCGCGGTCATCGGATAGGTGGAGGGAGTAAGGGACGCGAGCAGCTCCACCGTCGCTCGGCCGTCCGTGTCCGTCCTCGCGGGCAGCCCCGTCGAGCCCAGCCCGATGCGAACGAACTTGTTCGCGACCGGGTTGCCGCCTGAGGTGAGCCGAACCGCGACCTGGAAGCTCCCGCCGAACGTGACGCTCGCCGGCGGCGGAGTCGTGGGAGTCGTGATGGTCATCGTCGTCGCGACGGGATCCGGCGCGCCCGGCACCGTCTGGCCGACGCCCGGGATCGAGCCCGGCCGGTAGAACGCGCCCACGTTGTCGTCGATCGTCAGGCGTCCGACGCCGCTGACCGCCTGCACCAGGAAGTGGACGTCGCCGGGGTCGTCCCCTTCCGGCACTACGAGCTGACCGGTCCAGAGGGTGGAGTCGTCCGGATCGAGCGTCAGGTCGATCGAGTCCCAGAAACCGGTCAGTCCCGCCACCGGCGGGATCGTCCACGTCACCCACACCGTCTGGATGCCGGCGACGGGGTCGCCCACGACACGCGCGTTGAACGTGAGGATGCGCGTGTCCTCGTCGAAGGACGTCGTGACGCCAGAGATGGTCGGCGGCGCCGAGAGCGCCGGAGTCGCGGCGAACGTCGGCTGTCCGAACGGCCCCGGCGGGCAGGGCGCGAGCGCGAGCGGCGTCGTCCCCGGGCAGTACGAGGCGACGTTTCCGCTGTAGAACAGCTGGAAGTCGAGGTCGGAGAACACGCGCCGCGTCATGGTCGGCGACTCGGAGCGGTGCTGTACCGGCGTCACGAGCAGCCGCGTGTCACCGCCGCCCGGCCCGAGGGCGTCGAAGTAGTTCGGCGTCCACGTCTGCGTCGGGAAGAAGACATCGGCGAAGAACGGCGCGTGGATGCCGCGCAGCTCGGTCGCTGGCGCGGCCGTCAGCGGCGTCGTGCCGAGCTCGTCCGTGTACGTGCCGCTGCGGAAGCCGACGCCCCGTAGCGAGGCCGGGGCCTCCGTCCCCGGCAGCGTGACGTTCACGCTCTGGAGCGGCAGGATCGGCTGCGTCGGCCGGACGGCGACGCCGGAGGGGCCTGTCAGGTAGGTCGCGAGCGGGCCGTTCGGAAGCCCATCGCTCGTGAGCTGGAGCTGGAGCTCCTGCGGCGTGAGGTTCGAGCCGAACTCGACGGGAGCGGTGCGAAGCCCGAGACCCGCGCCAGGCCCGGAGTCGACGGGATCGGTCTCCGGGACGACCGACGCGTCCGGCGGATCGACGAAACGGCCGTTCGGCAGGTTCACGCTGAGCATCGGGAAGCCGAACAGCGTCGTCTGCAGGAGTGCCTTCTCGTCGAGCGCGGTGAGCCCCGGAGTGGTCTTCAGGAAGTCCTGCTTCGAGCGCAGGAGCGCTCCGCCGACGTCGACCGGCACCGCGACGCCCGTCGTGTGCGTCAGGCGGAGCTGCCGCGCGAACTCGGCGTAGATCCGCTCGCTGTGGGCGAGGAACTCGGTCTCGCCGTACTGGTATCCGGTGCCCGCGATCAGGGTCGCGCGCTTCTGGGCGAACGCCTGCACCCAGTCCACGGGCTCCGTCCACTGGGTGGCGTGGTCGTTGACGATGTTGTAGCCGGCGTGGCAGCCCGCGCTGAAGACGATCGTGTTCGTGAAGTCGACCGGCGAGGCCGGGAGCTCGGTCGAGAGCACGTTCGTCTTGTAGTCGGCTCCGAGCGCGTCGTTCGCGCTGAAGTGGCCGGAGAGGAAGATCATGTCGTGCCTGCCCGACTGGAGCAGCGCGCGGCGGAGGTCCTCGCCGGTCCAGCTGTGGTTGCGGTCGGGTGTGGTCCCGACCGTCGTCGTCGCGGGCGAGACGCCCTGGTCAGTGATCAGCCGCGTGTGAGTCCCGGGACCGACTCCCTCTGCCAGATGCTCCCCGATCACGTCCGCGGCGTCCTGGAGAAAGTCGTAGCCGGTGACCAGCGACGAGGTCGGAGTCGCCACGACGCCGTTCGTCGTCCCGAGATACGCATCGAGCATCCCCTCGATCTCGCCCGGCGTCTCGACGAGGCGTCCGGCCGCGATATCCGGCACCGGGAACTTGTTGCCGTGCTGCGAGACGCTGTCGCTCGAGGCGAGGAAGTCGTCGGTCAGCACGTAGCCGAGGCGCAAGCTCGCCTGCGACGCCGTGTCGTCCCGCACCGGCGGCGTGTACAGGGTCTCGTTCGCCATCAGCGCCGGGTCGGGAGAGCGGAAGAACGGGATGACGTCGTCGTCGCCGATGACGACCAGGTACTCGATCGGGTTGGATTTCCGATACGCGTCGACGAGCTTCTTGATCCCCATCGCGACGAGGTTCTTCGCGTACGGGCAGCCGCGGAGCGCGGGGGAGTCGGCCTGCTCGTTCAGCGTGTTCAGCGCCGGGAACGAGCTCACGTCGACGATCTCGCCGTTGACCTCGGGGCGATCCCTGAACTCGTTCAGCTTCGCGGACAGGCTCGCGTTGAAGCTCAGGCGGCTGTCGTCCACGAGGATCAACGACTTGGTGTCGCCCGCCGCGATGGTGGGCGCAGTGAACGGCTGGTCGACGACGCCGGAGCACAGGTTGCCCGTGCGCGACACCTGGATCGTGAACGGGTTCGCCGCGTCGAACGAGCCGTTCTTGCCCTGGACGCGGATGTAGAAGTGGCCGGTGTTGTTCCAGGTGTTGACGGAGACGCTCTCGTCGCCCGTCCCCGGTCCTGCCGACACCGCGAGCAGGCTTCGGGTCTGGGCGTCGGCGAACGTCTTCGGGTGGGCCGGGTACGAGTCAGACCACTGCGACGCGGACCACTGGCTGGCAGACCACTGGGACGCAGACCACTGGGAGGCGGACCACTGGCTCGCCGACCACTGGGACGCAGACCACTGAGACGCCGACCACTGAGACGCCGACCACTGAGACGCAGACCACTGAGACGCAGACCACTGACTCGCCGACCACTGCGACGCGCTGAACATCGAGGTGTTGAGCTCCGGCTCCCAGTTCGTCGGATCCCAGGACGACGAGTTGTACTGCGATGTGTTGAACGCGTCGGTGGGCGTCTCGGCCGCCTGCCGGTTGAGGTCGGTGATCGCGAGGTTCGGGCCGACCGTCGGGTCTGCGCCGCCGAGGATCTCGTCGTACGCCGCCTGGATGTCGTTGAAGACGATCAGGTCGTAGTCCGAGGGGAGGCCCGTCAGCCGGACGTCGACCCGGCTCGACGCGAGCACCGGCACCTTGAACCAGCGCCCCTCGCCCGACGCGCGGAGGTGGCCTGTCTTCGTGTCGTCGGCGGTGAGCGTGCGCGCCGTGTGCCAGGACGTGTTGTTGAAGTCCGCGACGACGCAGTTCGAGATCGTGGATGTCAACCCACCGCGGCTCGCCGTCGCGAGCACGATCGTCCCGGCGGGAACGCTCGTAAGTCCGTCCTTCGCGAAGCCCGCGATTCCCGTCGGGTTGGTGGCGAAGTTCGCACCGACGCCAAGGGGCGTTCGTCGGAGCGATCGGGTCGCACGCCGGCACCGAGTAGAACTGGACGTCGAAGAGCTGACCGGCGGTCGGCTCCCCGCTGTCGACGAGGCCCGCGACTCCGAGCGTGCCCGGAGTGGCGTCGACGACGGCGCCGAAGAGGATCGGCGCCGACGGCGGGGCGACGTCGGAGAGCGGGACGCAGTTCGAGAACTCGGACGTGTTGTCGGCCGGGTTGACCATGAGGTCTTCGGGCGGGTCGGTGACGTCGGTGACGGTCGCCGTGATCACGTCGCCGGGGAAGACACCCTCGACGACGGTCGAGAAGTCCTGGAATTCCTCGGTGGCCGTGTAGGCGATGTTGACGAGGAACGTCTCGCCCTCGCCCGACTCGGACGGGTCGCACGTCGTGTTGGAGAAGATCTCGACGACGTAGTCGCGGCCGTGAGTGCCGTTGTGCTCGCCCTCGATCGTGGTCGAGTCCACGTCGGAGGTGGCGCTGAACAGGGGCGGCGCCGCGATTCCGCCGTTCGCGCCGGGGGCGAGGTCGATCCCGAGGCCGCCGTTGTCGAAGATCGAGTTGCGCGTGATCCGGTTGCCGTTGCGCCCTCGCCCGCGACCTCGACGCCGGATCGCCGTTCTCCGAGATCCGTGTTCCCGGGGCCGATGCGGTTCCTCGTGAGAGTTCGTGACCAGGATCCCGGCGTGCCGTTGCCGACCGGGTCGGTCGGCGACCCGGTGGACGCCGACGAAGTTCGAGTTGACCCTGGTGCCGGTGCTGCCGCCGCCGATCACGATGCCGCCGCCCGAGCCGACGACGACGTTCCCGAGGTCGGCGTTCGGCGTGCCTCCGAGACCGATGTCCGCGCCGATCACCGTGCCCGTCGTGCCGCTGACGCCGATGGCGGCGATGCCTCCGGCCGGTTGCCCCGAGGGGATCGATCCCGATGACGTTGCCCGAGATGCGGTTGCCGGCTCCCGCGCTCGCGATCTCGACGCCGCGGGTCGTCGAAGTCCCAGATCGCGTTGCCCGCGCCGGCGCCGAACGAGCCGCCGATGACGTTGTTCGTCGCCCCGGCGCCCGCTGACGACGATGCCGTCGTCAGACGTCGTGGATGAAGTTGCCCTCGATGGTGTTGCCGCTCGAGAGGATCCGGATCGCGGCCTCGTCCGGTACAGCGTGAAGTCCTGGATCTCGAGGCCCCGGATCGTCGAGCCGCTCGAGCCAGGCGCGAGGACGAAGCCGTCGGCGGCCCCGCGGCCGAGCCGTCGATCTGGACGCCGCCCAGCTGCGAGCGTGCCGTCGATCACGACGGGCCGGTGATGTCGGGCAGCGCGGTGACGAGCGGGATCTGCGACGCCGGCGAAGTCGAAGACGATCGTGTTCAGGCCCGGCGACGGCGTTCGCCGCGACGATCGCCTCGCGCAGCGTGCACTCGTCGATCGTGCAGCCCTCGTCGGCCGGGGTGAGCGTGTCCGTGGAGACGTTGACCGTGAACGTCGGCCCGCCCTGCTGGTTGCCGCCGTCCGATGACCGTGACGCAGTTCGAGAACTCCGACGTCTCGCCCGTCGCGGTGTTCGTGAGCGTCACCGTGAGCAGCGTGCCGGTCGCGAGCGGCGCCCATGTACGCGCTGACCTCGCCGTCCGCGTCCGGGGTCACGGTCACGAAGTCGAGGAACGAACTCGCCCTCGCCGTCCGGCGCGCAGCTCGAGTTCGTGAAGATCTCCATGAAGTACGACGCGCCGGGGGAGCGCCCTCGACGAAGACGTCGAGCCTCGTCTGGCTGCCGAAGGCGTCGCCGCGTCGAGCGTCGGCGTCGGCGCAGTCGGGTTCGCGCTGTTGAGCGAGATGCCCTTGCCGCCGTTCGAGTGGATCGAGTTCGCGACGATCCGGTTGCCGATCGAGCTGGCTCACCGCGATGCCGTGCAGGCCGTTGTGGGCGATGACGTTCCCGGGGCCGAGCTGGTTGTTGTCGGAGCTCGCGACCGCCACGCCGTTGACGGCATTGCCGAGGTCGGTCCTCGCCCGTGCGGTTCATCGCCGACGATGTTGCCCGCGACGATCGAGCCGGTGACGCTCGCTCTCGAGATGAAGATGCCGAACTGCCCGCGCTCCGGACGATCGACGTTCGACCGCGGTCGTAGTCGATCGCGCCGAGCCCGCCGGGACCGACGTTGTGCCCGATCACCGTGCCCGGCGTCCCGTCGACGAAGATGCCCGAGTTCCCGGCCGGCAGCGTCTGCGGCGTCCCGCCGAGTCGATCCCGATCGTGTTGCCGGCGATCAGTTCCCGGGGCCTGCCGCCTCGGAGCTCGATCCCGGACGACACGAAGTCCCAGATCTGGTTGCCGGCGCCGCCGCGAACGACGCCGCCGACGTGTTGCCGGCACGCGCCGTATGGACACGATGCCCCGGTCTGACGTCCCAGATCTGGAGGCCCTGGACGTGTTCCCGTTCGACTCGACTGGAGCGCCGCTCCGGACGAGAAGTCGTGCAGCCAGAGCTCCTCGACGAACGAGCCGCCGGAGCCCGGTGCGAGGACGATTCCGCGCGCATACTCCCGCTCGCGGTCGCCGTCGATCGAGACCGTCCCAGGCCCCTGGCTCGTCCCGTCGAGCGTCACCGGCGCGGTGATCGTCGGAAGCGGCCCCGCGAGGAGGATGTCCGTGTCGGTCAGGGTCGAACTCGATCGTGCTCGCGTGCCGTCGCCGTTCGCCGCCACGATCGCCTCGCGCAGCGTGCAGTCCGCCACGGTGCAGCCGATGTCGACGGAGCAGGTCGTCGTTCGTAGTTGACGATGTAGACCCCGTCAGACGGCGCCACCGTGACGTCCGTGCAGTGCGAGAACTCCGACGTGTCCTGGGTCGTCAGGTCGATTGCGATCGCGGTCATGACCGCGCCCGCGTCGAGCACGAACGGGAACGTATGCTCGAACGAGACGTCCCCGCCCGCGTCCGTCGTGACGTCGTTCCCGGCGATCGGGTCCGTCCCTTCGCCGAACTCGCTCGGGTCGCACTCCCCGCTTCTGTAGTACTCGATCCTGAACGTCCGCCCGGCGGTGCTGTTCAGGGTGCCGGTGAACGTCGTCTCGCCCGCAGCCACGTTGACCGAGGTGAGCTCCGGGAAGTTCTGGAACCGATTCGCGCCGCCGTCGGTGTCGTCCAGGTCGTTCGGCGTGACGCCGGCTGGATCGGTGTCGTCCGCGAGATCGATGCCGAGCCCGTCGTTGTCCCTGATGGTGTTGTTCGTGATCCTGTTCCCGTCGGCCGTCCCAGTGGCCGCGTCGACGCGGACGCCCGCGCCGCCGGAGCCGACAATTCCGTTCGCGGAGATGAGGTTGTTCGAGCTCGCGCCGCCCGAGCCGTCGATCAGAGATGCCGTGGCCGGTGTTCCCGAGGAGCGCGCCGGATATGGCCTGGCCGATGCCATTGAGCTCGACGAGCTGGTTCGAGGCGCCAAGGTCGATTCCGCCGAGAACGACTCCGTGGGCGTTCAGCGAGATCCGGTTGTCGCGGATCGTGTTCGCCGCGACGGGACCGACGATCTCGACGCCGGCGCCCTGGTTGCCCGGTCCATCGAGGACCGTCTGGTCGAGCCCGATCACGTTCCCCTCGACGACGTTCCCGGACGTGGCGCTGCCGAAGATCTCGACGCCGTTGCCGATGTTCCCGGCGATGAAGTTCCCCAGCGCAGCGGCGTTCCCGCCGATGGTGTTGTCCGTCGCCCCGTCTCTGATCCCGATCCCGTCGCCGCCGAGCGGGTCCATCCCGGTCACGTCCAGCCCGACGTAGTTCCCGGCGACGTCGTTCCCGAATGCGCCGTCGCTGTCCATGACGACGTTCTCGCTCTCGTTGCCCGAGATCACGTTCCGTTCGTCGTCGGTGGCGCCGCCGATCGTGTTGTTCGCGCCGAGGATCTCGATCCCCTTGAAGTTCGGCAGGGCCGCCGTCCCGGCGACGTTCGTCCCGACGAAGCTGCCCTCGACGGAACTGCCCGCGCTCTCGATCACGATCCCGGCGCCATCGGAGAAGCGGTTGACGACGAGTCCGCGGATGACGCTGTTGTCCGCCTCGACCCGGAGCCCGTCGCGCGGGGGCTCCGCGGCGCCGGACACGACCGTGCCGTCGATCTCGATGATCGGCGAGCCGGCGAACTGCGGCTCGGTCTCGCCGTCGATCGTCAGGGTCTCCAGGATCGGCGGCAGCGCGGTGGCGGGCGTGATCGTGTACGGCTCGGAGCCGGCGATGTCGAACCCGATCGTGTTCGTGCCCGCGTCCAGGTTCGCGGCCTCGATCGCCTCGCGCAGCGTGCAGTCGGCGAACGTACAGCCGACGTCGACGCCCAGGTCTGCGGTCTTGTTGACGGTGAACGTCGGCCCCGGCTGCGGGCCGCCCACGACGTCGAAGCAGGGCGGAGAACTCGGACGTGTTCCCGTCCGCGTCGCGTCGCGGTCGCCGTGACCACGCCGTCGGGAACGGGAGCGTCGGGGTGGTCGAGAAGTTCGCGTGTCCCGACCCGTTCGTCGTGACGTTCTAGCGGTGTCGACGAGCGGCCTGCCCCTCGCCGTTCCCGCTCGGGTCGCAGGCCGGGCTCGAGTAGATGTCGATCGCGTAGTCCTGGCTCGGCTCCGAGTCCAGCTCGCCCGCGATGCGTCGTGTTGCACCTGGATCACGAGCTGCGGGAAGTTCTGGAGGTCGTTCGCGCCGACGTCGGCGTCGAGGCTCGCGGGCAGGTCGTTCGGCAGTCACACCGGTCGGGCCGAGGTCGATGCCGAGGTCGGGGAATCCGAACGGTGTGTCGTTCGAGTGGATCGAGTTGCCGCGGATGCTGTTGCGGAGATTCTCGGGGCTCGGGTCGTTCGACTCGATGGCCACGCCGTCGCGGCCGTTGAACGCGATCGTGTTGCCCTCGCCCGCCGCCGTGCCGCCGATCGTCGTGTCCGTCGTCGGCCCGTTGAGCCGCTGAAGCCGCGGATGTGGATGCCGTGCCAGGCGTTCGCGATTGCGGCGTCGCCCGCGACGTTCGTGCCGATCAGGTTCCCCTGGATCGTGGTGTCGTCGACGGTACGGTCCGACGCTCGGATAGATGTCGATCCCGCTTCGTGTGTTCCCGGAGATCAGGTTGCCCTCGTCCGGCGCCGGAGCCTCCGATGACGATCCCCGACGCGCCGGTCGCGGTCGTCGGGGCGATCTCGATGCCGCTCCCGAGGCCGCTCGAGCCGTTCCCGCGGACCGCGGTGCCGGCGGCGTTCGTGCCGATCCGGTTGCCTCGCACCGTCGCGCCCGTGACGTCCTGGAAGCGGAGCCCGCCGCGGTGTTGCCCGAGATCAGGTTCCCGTCGACGACGTGGTTCGACCCGCCGAGGAAGGCGATCCCGGTGAGGTTCGGCCGCGCGGTCGAGCCGTTCCGGGCTGATGCCGATGTAGTTGTCCTGCGACGTGAGCCTGACGCCGGTCCTGCGTCGTGACGCCGCGATCCCGACTGCCAGCGCGTGAGCGCCATGCCCCGGACCGTCGACGTCGCCGCTGCCGACGGTGAACCACAGGCCGTTGGTCGGGCACGCCGATGCCGTCGAAGCTCGAGCGCGGCGACGCCGTCGTAGTCCGTCCTCGGTCGTCGCGTCGATCGTCACCGGGCTGCGTGATGATCGGCGGCGACAGGACAGCAGGATCGTGTGCGACGCCGGCGCCGCTGATCTCGAACTCGATCGTGTCGTGACCCGCGTGCAGCGTTCGCGGCGTTGATCGCCTCGCGGAGGCTGCAGTGCGCGGCGTCGCACGTGCCGTCGCGCGTCGGTCGGCGGTGTTCGACGACGAACGTCTGGTCGGCGCCAGCGCGCCGGGATGACGAGTGCGAGGAAGGCGAGGCACGCGAGCCCGGCGAGGCTCAGGCGCTTCCCTGCGCGCCGAGAACGGCTCGCGTCACGCCTCCGAGTGCTACCAGCACGACAGCGATTCCCCGCCGCATTCGCCTTCCCCTTGTCCTCCGTGCCCGGCCGACTGACCGAGCGCCCGCGGGCACTGTAGTGAGAACCGCCGGGGCTGTCCACACCGGCTCAGGCGAAGCGAGCGGTGCGGAGGGCGTCGGCACGCGTGGCTGCGGCTCCTCGTGCGCGCCGGTCTCGCGCGCCTCGCCGGATGAGCACGAGCACGCCGAGACTCGCCAGCGCGAGCAGGCCACTGCGAATCCCCAGGTGCCGCAACCACCCTCCCCTCGTCGAATGCGTGCCCACCCTACGCGGCTGGCACCACGAATACAAGACGCGCGAGGCCGGCCTTATCTTCTCTCGCAGAGCCGCAGCGCCGTCCGGATCGCCTCGTCGAGCCCACCCATCCTTCCGGCCTCCCAGAGCGCGTCGGCCCGCTCGCCGAGCGCCTCGCGGGCGGGCGCGAGCTGCGCGTCGAGCTCCTCCTGGTCAGCCGGCTCCGCGCGGCGAGCCCGTCTCCTCGCGCACGGCAGCGCCCGCGCCGCCGAGGCGAAGCGCGACCGCCGGCTCGTCGACGAGCACCGCGAGCACGGCGACGTCCTCGAGGATGAACGCGAGCGCCCACTTGTCGCCGTGGTCGCGGAACGTCTTCGAGCGCGCTCGCGTACAGCTCGCGAGTCGCGTCGTAGTCGCCTTCCGCCCGCGTGAGGATGCCGAGGTTGTGCTCGCCGAGCGCGATCATCCACGGGTCGCCGGTCTCGCGCCGAAGCCTGCAGGCTCTCCTCGTGACACGCGCGCGCCTCCTCAGCGCGCCCCTGGAGCAGGAGCACGTTGCCGAGGTTCATCTGCGAGATCGCGATCGCGCCCTTGTCGCCCGCCTCGATCCGGAGCGCAAGTCCCTCCTCGGTGGAGCGCCTCCGAGCGCTCGTAGTCCGCCTCGTACTCCGCCATGACGCCGAGGTTCGAGAGCAGCGCGCCCGCGCCGGCGGCGTCTCCGAGCTGCACGTCGGATCTCCAGGCTCTCCTCGAGCTTCTCCCTCGCGGTCGCGAAGTCGCCGCGGGTGGCCGCGACCGTGCCCGAGATCTGGAGCACGCGCCCGAGGCCGACCTTGTCCACCAATTCCTCGAAGTGCCGCTGCGCCGTCTCGAGCCAGCGTGACGCGTTGTCGTATTCGCCGCGCTTGCGCTCGAGGTCGGCGAGCGACGTGTGCACCCATGCGACCGCGGCGACGTCTCCCGCATCCTCCGCGAGCTCGACGGCGTCGCGATACGTGCTCTCGGCGGCCGGCCAGTCGCCGATCACCTCGCGCACCTCGCCGACGGCCGCGCGTCACGCGCCACCGCTCGGCCGCCTCGAGCAGAGGTGCTGCGCGCTCGAGGTAGTCGATCGCCGCCTCGTTCGCGTAGTTCGCCTTGGCCGCGTCGCCGGCGCGGACGAGGTACTCGCACTTCTTGGGAACGTTCTCGCTCAGCCAGTAGTGATGCGCGAGCAGGTCGAGGTGGAGGTCGATCGCGTCCGCGGCCGTCGCCTCGATGTCGGCGCCGGCGCGCTCGTGGAGGTCCGCCCGGAACCCGAACGGCATGCTCTCGTACGTCACCTCGTGCGTGACGGCGTGCTTGAAGATGTACGAGTCGTCGCCGCGGTCCGGCGCGACGAGGTCGAGCGTCTTCAGCCTGCGCAGCTGCCCGCCGACCTCGCCCTCCGAGCCGAGCTCGGGGTAGACACGGACGAGCGTCGGCACGTCGAACGCGCGGCCGATGACGCTCGCGACCTTGAGCGTGCGGCGCGGCGCCTCGCGGCAGCGTGTCGACGCGGCTCAGGACGAGGCTGTGCAGGCTCTCGGGGAGCTCCACCTTCGCGAGCGCGCCCGTGTCGCCGACGTCGATCCCCTGGCCGTCGATGTAGTTGAGGAGCTCCTCGAGGTAGAACGCGTTCCCCTCCGCACGTCCCGTGACGAGCTCGACGAGCGCCGGCAGCGCAGCCGTCTGCTTGGCGGTGTCCTGCGTCAGCTTCGCCCGGATCAGCTCCTCGGCCTCCTCGGGACCGAGCGGAGCGAGCGGAAGCTCGCTGAAGTGCGCGAGCGCTTCGAGGCCGAGCCCACCGGCCGGCTCGGCGTCGTCGGGCCGATACGCGAGCACGATGACCACGCGCAGCTCCGCAGCGGCACGCGCGAGGACGCGCAGCAGGTCGCGCGAGAGCGGGTCGATCCAGTGGCAGTCCTCGAGGACGAGCACGAGCGGCTCCTCGGCGGCCCGAGCACGCAGGCAGTCCGCGAGCAGGGCTTCGAGCGAGGACTTGCGGACCTCTGCGTCGAGCGAGCTGGTCAGCTCGTTGTCCGGGATGGAGAGCCCGAGGACCGGCTCCAGGAGCGGCGCGCGCGGGACGAGCCCCGGATCGACCGCCGCCAGCTCGCGCTCGAGCGTCGCGCGCTGCTCCTCCTCCGGTCGTCCCTCGGCGATCCGGAAGAGCGTCTGCCAGATCTCCCGCCAGATGCCGTAGCTCGCCCTCCCGCCGAACGCCTCGGTCTCGCCGAAGGCGACGACCTCGCCGCGCGCGCGGGCGCCGCGAACGAACTCGGCCACGAGACGCGACTTGCCGACGCCGGCGTCGGCCACGATCCCGACGACCGATCCCTGCGCCTCCTCGGCGCGCGAGAGCGCGTCCTCGAGCGCGGCGAGCTCCTCTCGCCGCCCGACCATCGGGAGCTCGTACCTGACATGCCGCGCGCTCGTCGTCTCCGACCTCCCCGTGAGCGCGAACGCGGCCACGGGCTCCTCCTTGCCCTTGACCGTGAGGTCGTCGAGCTGCTCCCAGGTGAACGCCTCGCCCGCCTCGTTCCGCACGTCCTCGGTCGTGAGCACCTGCCCCGGCCACGCGTGCGACATGAGGCGGGCGGCGAGGTTCACCGCGTCGCCGAGGCAGACGAACGTCCGGCGCAGCGCATGGCCGTAGGTGCCGCTGCGCAGGCGGCCGTTCGCGATGCCGACCTGGATCTCCCGGGCGGCGGTCGCGCCGTCGAGCTCGAGCAGCCCGAGCGCGGCGGCGGCGGCGCGCGCGGCGTCGTCCTCGTGCGCCTGCGGCGAGCCGAAGACCGCCGTATAGATACGCGCCCTTGTCGCCGAGCGTCAGCTGCAGCAGGTGGCCGCCGTGCTCCTCGAAGACGCTCTGCGAGCGTCGGATGAACTCGTCCAGCTTCTCGATCGCGTCGTCGTCGGTGTCGTAGTCGATCCCCGTGAAGCGCACGAAGACCGGAGTCGCGGGACGCAGCTCCGCGAGGAACTCGCCGCGCCCCGTCCGCAGGCGCTCGTAGACGGCGGGCAGGAGCCACGGCCGCACGAGCTCGACGGGGAGCGCGTGGTGGGCTTCGACGTCCGGCGTCTCCGGGACCGGAACCGTGAGCTCCCGGATGACGGCGGCCGTGCGTCCGCTCTCCACGTCCTCGCGACGCTCGACGACGTCGACGCGGCCGTCGAGCGCCTCGAACGCGGACTGCTCGAGCACGACCTCGCCCTCGTTCGCGAGGTGCTCGGCGGCAGCGAGCGCGTCGATGAGCTGGCCCGCGAGCACCTCGATCAGCTGGATCTCCGGATCGCCGACGACGAACCGACGGGCCGGGCCGACCGCGATGGCGACCTTCAGCGCCAGCTCGAACGTCTGCCCGCCCGGAGTGCGGACCTCGCCGACGCGCGCGATCGCCTCCTGCATCGCGAACCCGCATGCGGTGGCGCGAACGCCGTCGTCGCCGTCGATCCAGCACGTGATCGCGTCGCCGCTGAAGTAGATGACGTCGCCGTCGACGCGGTCGAGCTCCTCGATGACGGCGTGGAAGACGCGGTTCAGGTTCGCGGTGAGCTCCTCGGAGCCCCGCTGCGAGCCCAGCTCCTCCGCAAGGGCCTCCGTCACCGGCGTGTACCCGGAGATGTCCGCGAAGAGCGCCGCGCCCTGAACGCGGTCCGGCAGCTCGCGGCCCTCGGCGAGCGCGCGCCTGCGGTCGCGCGAGATGTAGGCCTCCGGGTTGTCGAAGGCAGCAGCACTGCTCCCCGAATTGAGTGACTCGCGCGCCACGACACCTCCCGCCACCGAGCGACCACGCCGACCATGGCAGCTTGCATGCCGTCCGGTCAAGCCGGAAGCTGGTGGCGCGGACGTACCGTGCCGCGCCGCTCGGCAACCCGCCTCGCGAGAGAGTCAAGTCGACTCGGCTCGACCTCGTGCGATTGCCGTTGCGGTGATAGGCTGCTCGTGCGGAGCGTCACAATTGCTCCCACCGCGAACGTCCGCCCTCAGCAACCCGGGCGGAAAGCATTTCAGGCCCTAGCCCATGGCCGCGAGTAACGCGATGCTGAGGAGCGAGCCATGGAGATGCGGGTCGTGGTACCGGACGCGGCCAGTGTGCTCGCGCTCGCCGAGCGCCTCAGTGCTGCGCTCGGCGCCGAGCGCGTCTCGGTCAACGGGGACGGCCGGGAAGTCGACATTCTCGTCGAGCACGAGTCGGACCGCGGTGTTCTTCATGTCCTGGATGCGGTCGAGCGCTGGTACGACCAGGCCGAGGTCGGATCCGTGGAGATGTGGCTCGGCGAGCGCTCGTATACGTTCGCCCGCTGGGTGCCGGCCGAGACGTGGCGATAGGAGCGTCACTTCACCGTCTCCGAAGCTCGACGGCTTCGAGCCGCGTCGTGCACCTCCGGCGATCGCGTAGCGCCAGGCTCGTCGTCACTGTGGGCGCGGGACTCGTGGCGCTCGCTCTCGCGTTCGTGGCCGCCCGGCGCTTCGCCGAGATCCCCTTGCCGCTCTCTCGCGGCCACCCCGGTCTGTTGGCCGCGGCAGGAGCTCTCTCCCTGCTCGGGTACGCGTTCAAGGCCTACGGCTGGCGGCAGCTCTTCGCAATGGACGAGCGTCCGCAGGCGCTCGCGCTCGCGGCTGCGAACGGCGGGGCTTCGATCACCGGACTTGCGCTCCCCGGACGGTTCGACGATGTCGTACGGATCGCCATCGTCCGCCGCTTCCGGGAGTGTCCGGCAGGAGTCAAGACACTCTGCCTCTCCCTCGCGATGCTCGGACTGATCGACACGGTGGCCCTGGCTCCGCTGGCTCTCACCGCTGCCGTCCTCCCCGGCCACCCGATCGGGGTGCGCCTTGGGCTCGGGCTTCTCGGAGGCGCTGGTCTCGTGGCCGCAGCGCTCGTCATCGCGCTGCCGCGAATCGCCGCAAGCAAACGGCTCCTCCGCTTCCGACTCGGTCGCTGGCTGCAGCCTCGGACCCCGTCGTGGCGAGAGGCCCTGCAGGCATGGGCACTCCTGACCGCATGCTGGCTCACCCGCGTCGCAGGACTTCTCGTCCTCCTCGCTGCGCTCGGAGTCGGCTTCTCGTTGACGCTCGTGCTCCTTTTCCTCTGCGCGAGCTCGGCGGCAGCGGCGCTGCCGCTCGGTCCCGGAGGGAGCGCCACCCAGGCCGGAGCCGGAGCCGCGGTGCTGATCGCATCCGGGGTCGGAGCCTCCGAGGCTGTCAGCGTTGCCGTGGCCGTGCAGGCAGTAGGGATCCTCGTCGGCGGCTCGATCTTTCTCGTCGCAGCGGTCTCTCGCATCCGTTGGCGGCCGGCGCCGCTGTATCAGCCGATTCCCGTTCCGGTCGTGCGCGTGAGGGTCGCAGGAGGAGTGCGACCGTGAGTGCGTCCCGGCGACGGCTGGCGCGGATCGCAGCTACACTGGCTGAGCGCGTTGGTTGTCTTTAGAAGCCGTTGAGGCGTTCGACTTGCCTCTTCGACTGTTACATCGCCGAGCGCAACAGGGAGTTCGTTCGAGTTCCCTGTCCTGATCGGAAAGCAAGGAGCACCATATGCATGCGACCATTCGCCGCTACGACGGTGTGGACCAGAATCGCACGGACGAGCTGACCCGCAAGGTCAACGAGAGCCTCGTCCCGAAGCTCAGCGAGCTCCCCGGGTTCAACGGCTACTTCCTCGTCGATGCCGGCAACGGCGTCTTCAGCTCGATCGGTCTCTTCGAGACTCTCGAGCAGGGCAAGGACTCGACGAACGTCGTCGCGACCTGGATCCGTGACGAGAAGCTCGACACGATGATCCCGAACGAGCCCAAGATCACGACCGGCAAGGTCGTCGCTCATCGCAACGGTCAGGTCAAGGCCGCCGCGTAACGCGACCGCACCGCAGCTCGACGGAGAGGGCCCGGCGATCGCCGGGCCCTTACTCGTTGTCCGAGAGCCGGCTCCTCAGCCCTGCGAGATGGTGACCGGGATCCGCACCTCGAAGCTCGGCTTCCCGTCGCCGTCCGCGTCGTCGTCCTGCGCGACGAGGGTGCCGGGCTGCTCGACGGCCACCTGGTACGGGATCTCGATCGCGTAGCGGCCGCGGCAGCCGGTTCCACACGTCGCGGTCGTGAAGCGGCTGACGAGCTCCTTCCCGTTCTGGTCGAGGAGGCGCACGGTCACGTTCGCCTCGAAGACGTTCGCGCTGCCCTTCACCTCGACTGGGCTATGGACCACGGCTCCGAAGCGGGGCGACTCGATCAGGATCGGCGGCATGAGCTCGGAGTACTGCCTGCCGCCCGACAGGCTCCTCGAGGAGGATGCCCTCGCCCGAGAAGACGTCGACCGGCTCGCCGTCGAGCATGAAGCGCACGTCCTTGACCGTGTCGAACTCGGTCAGCGTGTAGACGACCTGCGCGAGCCGCGCGAACATCGACGCCGAGCCGCCGCCCGACTCGTACTCGGACGTGAGGTCGACCGTGGCCGTCGTGCCGTCGATGTCGAGGCCCAGGAAGCGCGTGCCCGCCGGGATCGCCGACGAGACGCCCGCCTCCGTCTCCGCGGCGGTGGGGCCTTCGAGCAGGAGCCGCGTGGCCTCGGCGCCGACGCCTTCTGTCTCGGCGCCCTCGCGCCATACGCGGGTACAGGTGCTCGCCGCTCGTGAGCCAGACGCGGTACGTCCCGGAGCCCTCCGGGGTCGTCTCGGTCTCGGTCTCGGTGCTGTCCGACGGGACCGGGCCCGCAGACTCGGCCGTCTCGCTGCCGCAACCAGCGGCGACAAACGCCAGCGAGACGGCGAGAGTGAGGATCGCGAGGGTTCCGTAGAGCTTCATCGTCAGTCCTCCGTGTCGGGTGCCTCACGATGGTCGCTAGGCGGCGAAACGGCCACGTCACGGTCGTGTAACGATTCGGCAACGATCGGCAGGCGTAGCGCGAACGTGGTGCCCGCGCCCGCCTCGCTCGCGACCGCGATCTCGCCGCCGAGCAGCCGAGCGTGCTCGCGCGCGATCGCGAGGCCGAGACCGCTCCCGGAGCCGCCGCGCGCGGGGTCGGCCTTGTAGAAGCGCTCGAAGACGTGCGGAAGGTCCTCAGGGTCGATGCCGGGCCCGTGATCCTCGACCTCGACCGACGCCTGGTCGCCGTTCGAGCTCACACGAACGTGCGCCGACTCGCCTCCGTGCTCGAGGGCGTTTCCGATGAGGTTGGTGACGATCCGCTCGAGCCTCCTACGGTCGCTCTCGACCGTGACGTCGTCCCCGGTGGTCTCGACGACCTGCTGCCAGCCTCGCGCGCGCACCACCGCGTCCACGAGGGCATGCAACCGAACCGGCTCGACCCGCACGATCTCGCTCTCGGAGTCGAGTCGCGAGATCTCCATCAGGTCCTCCACGAGCCGCCGCAGCCGGGCGACGTCGCGCACGAGGAGCTCGGCCGGCCGCTGCGCGTCCGTCGGCATCGCCCCGATGTGCGCCTCCAGCGCCTCGGCCTCGCGCGACGAGCGCGGTCAGCGGCGTGCGCAGCTCGTGCGCGACGTCGGAGGTGAACCGCCGCTCTCTTTCCTGCGCCGCGGCGAGCGCCGAGATCTTCGCGTCGAGCGCCTCCGCCATCTCGTTGAACGAGCGCGCCCAGGCGCCGAACTCGTCCTCCCGCTCGACCGGCAGCCGTGTCTCCAGAAGTCCCTCGGCCAGCGAGCGCGCTGCGTCGCTGGCGCGTGCAACGGGCGCCAGCGTGCGACGAGCGACGAACGCGCCTGCAGCGGCGGAGAGGAGCACGAGCAGCAGCGTGCCGCCGACGAGGATGTTCCGCAGGTCGGCGAGCTCGCTCCACAGCTC
Organism: uncultured Actinomycetes bacterium; assembly: GCA_963716605.1. Taxonomy (GTDB): domain Bacteria; phylum Actinomycetota; class Thermoleophilia; order Gaiellales; family Gaiellaceae; genus GMQP-bins7. The sequence continues at coordinate 473,470 of CAVQTO010000003.1, forward strand.
GTCCTCGGGGAAGAAGAAGTAGAGGTCGACGTCCGTTCCGGACACGCCTCCCCCGACGAGGACGTAGCGCGCGCTCCCGACGTCGACGCGCTTGTACGCCAGCTCGCCGTCCTCGACGAGCTGCTGGACGTCGTCCGGCACCTGATCCGCGCCGAGCGAGACGCTCGACGAGAAGGTCTCCCGTCCGCTCACGCCGACGGTGTCGAAGAGGCCGCGCAGCTCGAGCGCCTCCAGCAGGGCGTCCGGGTCGTCGCCGACGTCCTGCGCGAGCACGAGGTTGAAGCGCGCCTGGTCGAGCGCGCGCTCGGTCGAGTCGTCGAGCCGCGTCTCGCGCACCACCGCATACGAGCCGACCGCGAGCGCGAGCGCGGCGAGCCCGCCGACGAGCGCGAAGGCCACGGTGAGGCGACGACGGAGCCGCATCCCTCTATCCCGGATCGAGCCGGTAGCCGACGCCGCGCACGGTCTGGATCAGCTTCGGCGCACGCGGGTCGTCCTCGATCTTCCCGCGTAGTCGCTGCACGGCGACGTCGACGAGACGGGAGTCGCCGAGGTAGTCGTAGTTCCAGACGAGCTCGAGCAGGAGCTCGCGCGTGAACACCTGGTTCGGACGCCGCGCGAGCTCGAGCAGGAGCCGGAGCTCGGTGGCCGTGAGCGCGACCTCCTCCCCGCCCTTGCGCACGCGGAACGCCGCTGGGTCGATCTCGACGTCGCGTACCTGGATCACGCCGTCCGAGGCCGCGGTCGCGCTCCGGCGCAGGACCGCCCGGATGCGCGCGACGAGCTCGCCGACCTCGAACGGCTTCGTCACGTAGTCGTCCGCGCCGAGCTCGAGCCCGACGATCACGTCCACCGTGTCGGTCCGCGCCGAGAGCATCACGATCGGCACCTGACTGCGGCCGCGGATCTCGCGGCACACCTCGTACCCGTCGAGCTCGGGGAGCATCAGGTCGAGCACGACGACGTCGAGGGCCGAGCCGTCGAAGCGAGCGAGCGCGTCGCGCCCGTCAGCGGCGGACTCGACGCGAAATCCTGCCCGCTCGAGCCCTGCCGAGGTCAGCTCGCGAATCGAGGCGTCGTCCTCGACGAGGAGCACGCGTTCGTCCATGCGCGGACTGTAGGGCGAGCTGCGGCGGGACGGGCTAGCGCTTGCTCGGCGCCTGGAGCCCGACCTCGGCCGGTTCGCCGCGGCGCAGCTCGCGACTCCGCTCGGCCTCGGCGTTGATCTCGGCGCCGAAGAGCAGCGCGAGCGCGCTCAGCCAGAGCCACGTGAGCATGACGATCACCGCCGCCAGCGAGCCCCATGCCTTCTCGTACGTGCCGATCCGGCTCACGAACAAGGCGAACGCCCCGGAGGCGAGGAGCCAGACGACGACGGCGAAGGCCGTGCCGAACGTGAGGAACCGCCAGCGCGGATGCTCCACGTTCGGTCCGAGGTAAAGGATCGCCGCGAACGCGAGGAGGAGCCCGAGGACGAGCACCGGCCACTGCGCCGTCCACCAGAGCCACTGCACGACCGCTTCGAGACCGACCGCGGAACCGATCCAACCGGAGAGGTGCGGGCCGAGGACGAGCAGCCCGAAGCAGAGCCCGAACGCGACGAGCATCAGCACGACCATCGCGAGCGCGGTCAGCCGGCGCTTGACGAAGCCGCGCGTCTCCTCGCGGTCGTACGCGGCGTTGAGCGACCACATCAGCGTCTCCATCGCTCCCGTCAGCGACCAGAGCGCAAGCACGGCGCCTCCGACTGCCAGCGCGATCCCGGAGCTCGCCTGCTGCTCCGTCACACGGCGGAGGCTCTCCTCGACGAGCGTGACCGCTTCGCTCGGGACGACTCCTTCGAGCCTGCTGACGATGCTCGTGATCGCGTCCTCACCGCCGACGAGGCCGAAGACGCCGACCGCGACGAGCAGCAGCGACGGAATCGCGAGGAACGCGTAGTACGCGAGGGCGGCGGCGAGGTTCGTGACGTGGTCGTCCAGCGACTTGCGCGCCGCCCGAACGAGGATCGCTCCGTAGTCGCGCTTCGTGAGATCGGCCGGCGTGGGATCCGCGATCGTCGGCTCCTCACGCTCGGGCTGCGGCCGCGGCGCCTCCGCCGGCAGCGGCGTCTTGTGCCGCAGGCGCTTCGCGAGCTCCATCGCTGGAAGGATCCCCCTCGAGCGAGCAGGGAAAACCCGGCCCTGCACCGGGCTCGTGATCCGTCAGGCCCGGGATGCGCCCTTCGCGACGTCGCCGATGATCTCGGCGATCTCCTGCGGGCGCGACCACATCGGCCAGTGGCTCGTCGGCAGGTCGATCCAGGTCACGTTGCGCAGCTCGGGCAGGCCGGCGAGGAACGAGTAGCCCTCCTTCGCCGCCTCCTTGTACTGCTCGGACGTGAACCCGGTGCAGATGATCGTGCTCGGGATGTCGCGGCGCGCGTCGTTCGTCAGCTCGACAGCCTCACGCAGGACGCCGCCGGGGACCGGGACGGCCCGCTGCCTGAAGGTCTCGTTCTGCTCCTCGCTGAGCCCGTCGAGGTTCTCCTCCGCTTCGATGTCCGCCCAAACGAGCGGCTTCTCGAGGCCGGCGAAGTCGGGGTCGAGCGCGCCCTTCCCCGGAGCGGAGTCGACGTAGACCATCGCCGCGATCCGCTCAGGGAGACGGTCGCTCGCCGCGTATCCGGAGAACCCGGACGCGCTGTGTACCGCGAGCACGACCGGAGACCCCGCGGCCGTCACCGCGTCGCAGATCGCGTCGATGTGGTCGGAGAGCGTGATCGAGGACCGGTCGGCGTCAGCCGACTCGAGACCGGGCAGCGTCAGCGCGGTGACGTCGTGCCCATCCGCGCGCAGCGCGTCCGCGACCTCGTCCCACGCCCACGCGCCGAGCCAGAAACCAGGGACCAAGACGATCGGTATCGAGTTCATAGCCCAAACCTAGCGAGTGGCCGCTAGCAGCTGTAGCCGTACTCGCGCGCCTTCCTGCAGAACTCCTCCTCGTCGGCCGTGAAGAAGTGATGGATGCGGTCGGGCTTGCGCACGTAGTAGAGGTAGTCGACCCGGGCGGGCCGGGCGGCGGCACGAATCGAGGCCAGGCCGGGGTTGCCGATGGGCGTCGGAGGCAGGCCCTGGAAGCGGCGCGTGTTGTACGGCGAGTTGCTCCGCAGATGTTTCCTGGTGATCGACCGGTTGTTGGGGATGCCGAGGCCGTACCGCAGCGTGGCGTCGATCCCGAGCACCATGTCGCGGTCGAGGCGGTTGTAGATGACCGCGGACACGAGCTTCCGCTCCTCGGGAGCGGCGGTCTCGCGCTCGATCATGGAGGCGATGATGAGCACCTCGTACGGCGTCAGCCCGCGCCGCTTGGCCGCGCGCAGGTCGACCGTCCGCCACCGCTCCGTGAACGCGGCGAGCTGATTCGCCAGGAGCGTCGCCGCCGTCGTCTCCGGTGTGAACTCGTACAGCGCGGGAAAGAGGAAGCCCTCGACACCGCGGCGCTTGACGGAGCGGGCGAACGCGCGCGGCGGGCGTGCAGCCTTGACCGCCGCCGTGTACGCGACGCCGGTCAGCCGCGGCGTGACGTGCCGCTTCTCGATCGCGATGCGCCGGACCGCGGAGACGCGGTCGGCCATCTGCGCCGCGGTGAAGCCCTCCGGGAAGATGATCCGGAGCGTGACCGGCTGCGGCTCCTGCGCGGGTCGCGCCGCCGCGCCGGCGACGAGGACCAGCGGGAGGACGACAGCTGCCAGGGCTCGCAGGAGCACGACTGACCGACGGTAGCTACGCGGCGTCGGTGCCCGCTCGCCACTCGACGAGCGGCGCGGCGACCCAGGTCGGGTCCGGCGCCTCGTACAGCCCTGCGGCGTCGGTGTACACCATGTCGATGATCGAGCCGTTCAGCTCCCCGCGGAGATACCGGAAGACGACTCCCGCATCGCGTGCGTCGCTCTTCGCCTCGACGCAGTGCGCGTCGTAGCCGGCGTAGTCGCCGCGGCCGAGCACCGCCATGCCTTCCTCGATCGTCGCGCGGGCGAGCTCGAGCCCACCATCGTCGGGAGCGAGTGCGCGCTCCGGTGGATCGCCGTAGCCGATCCCGTGATGGAACGGGTCGGCGGTGGAGACGATCGCCGCATCCTCGGCGAGCGCGGCGAGCTCCTCGATACCCGGCAGCCGCTCGGGGTGGCCGCCCGCAAGGTACGGGTAGCGCTCGACGACCTCGGGGCCGCGGATCCCCCGCCGCTTCGTCTCCGCCGCCCAGAAGTGCCGCCAGCTGATGAGCGCGTGATCCTCGCGCCACTCCTCCCGCCCGTCGATCCCCGGCCCTTGGATTCCCCAGAAGGGCCACTCAGACGGATCGCCCCCGGCCGAGACGCTCTTGCGAGCGTCCTCCATCTCGTCCGTGAACGCGTGCAGGACGCTGATCACGAGCACGCGCTCGGCGCCGCTGTCGAGACAGCCGTGGACCGCGGCCGCGACCTGATGCCCGCAGTCCAGCACGCCGGCGTGCGGAAAGACGACGACGCCTCCGGACGCGAGCGTCGGCGCGAGATCCCATTCGCGGCCGCGCTCCAGGCGCTCGAGCGTTCCGCGCTCCCCCAGCTCGTCGTGCTCGGAGCGATACAGCTCGTGGATCTGCTCCTTGAGCTTCTGGCGATCGAGCGTCACCGCGTGGATTCCCGGACGAGCCGGTCGACCTCGCTGGCCGGGATCCGCATGCCGCCGCGCTTCTTCGCCGGGAGCCGTACGGCCCTCAGGTCGCCGCTTCTGACCGCGCGGTAGATCGAGCTCACGCTGACGCCGAGTGCGCTGGCGGCTTCCGCGGGCCTGAGCAGGGCGGGATCGGGTCCCTGGCCCCTCGCCGTGGCCGCGCGGTGGAGCTCCTCCGCGAGGCCGACCGCCGCCGGCTTCGCGGCCGCAGCCTCCTCCTGGGCCGACGCAAGGTCGTCAAGGGCATGCCGCATGTGGCGGAGCTCGGCTCGAACGCGGAGCCGCGCCTCGTCGCTGCCGCGGATCATGCCCGGAGTGTCGCTCTCGTCACCGAAGAGCAGCATGCGCAACCGAAGCTCGGCTCTGCGATAGGTCTCGTACGGAGTGCTCGGGGGCGTGAGCATCAACCCTCCGGGCCGTCAACAGGTCTCGGCCAGCTGATGTCCTTCACCTCGACGCCCCACTCCTTCGCCGCGTGAGCGCCGATTCGAGCCTTCCCTACGGTCGCCCTCGACTCGTTGGCGCGGCGTCGTAGCTGGCACGGACGGCACCGAAGCTCGATATTCGGCGCCGTGTTCGAGCCGCCCACCGCGAGTGGGAGGACACGGTCGAATGCGAGACTCGATGCGACGCCGCAGTCGACGCAGCGGCCCCGGTCGCGGATCCAGACCTCGCGGCGGACATGGTCCGGCACCGCGTCCTCTGCCGAGCCGGCGTCGTCGAGACCGGCAAGACTGGCCTGAGCCCGCTCGAACGCCTCGCGCTGCGACTCGCTCGAGAGGTCCATCGCGAGGATCGTCGACTCGATCTCGTGCGCGCTCAACGCTCGGTCGGCCCACCAGAAGCGGTCGCGGTACCACCACCAGTGCCACCCGTCGTTCTCCGTAAGCAGGACGGGGATAGTGGACTGGACGGTCGACAGGTACTCGTACTGCCCACTCGTGCAGCTCACATAGTGGTTGGCGGAGTGCAGGCGATAGGCGGTCGCGCTGTGTGGTTTCGACGGTTCTTGGGCCTCGCGTTCGAGTGCCTCCGTCCAGATGCGCTGCGCCTGAACCTCCTCTTGCTTGCGCACGAGACGCCGCTGAACGGCCTTTACCTCCTCCTCGAAAGCCGCCGGACGCCGGCCGGACCGGAGCCGCCGCCTGGCGGGTAGGCGGGAATAGTCGCCCACGGCCATCGCCCCCTTCAGGGCGTGGAGATCGTCCGCCATGGCATCCGCTGTGGCCGCTAGCCGCGCGAGCTCGAGCCTTGCTCCGGCGGCTTCGCGCTTTCGCGCCGGCTGCAGCGTTCCGCTCGTCGGCACCTCGAGCGCTTCGACGAACGCCCTCGAGTCCTGCTCGAGGCGCGCAGTCTCCGGGGCGCGCGTCTCGGGCGACGATGTCCCGTCCTGACCAGATCGCTGGGAGCGCTTGACCGTCGCCCGTACCGAGCTCCTCCTCCCGGGGATCCAGCTCCTCCTGCTCAACCTCCGCAGGCGTCTGCGGCGCTTCCGCGGGCTCGGGTCCGCCACGAGGAGCTTCAGCGTCGACCTGCGTCTCCACATGCAGCCATGATGCCCCAAAGCGCCCGATCGGAACGCAGCGAAGTCACGGGGGCCTAAATCAAGCCGGCTGGAAGAGCTCGATCGGGTTACCGGATGGGTCGTCGAGCAGAATCTGCATGCCGCCCCGACCGACGACGATCTCGTTGCGAAAGCGCGCACCCGTCTTACGCAGGGCCTCCACCTCACCAGCCAGATCCTCCACTTCGATCTGGATCCGGTTCCATCCCCCCGCCTCGGGCAGCCGGCCGTCGGGCATCGCCTCGCCGGCTCCACCGCTGCCTGGCGCGTTGAGCAGGAGCCGCAGCTCACCGCGGGACAGCACCGCAAAGCCCGGGGCTGGGGCCGCCTCGACGGTGAACCCGAGGTTGTCGCGGTAGAACGCCGTGGCGGACTCGACGTCGTCCACGATGTAGCGGACGCTCACAGGGCTCATCAGGCGGACCTCCTCGGCTTTCGGTGAGTGCGCCACACAACATAAGGAATCGGAGGGGCCCCCTCCCTGCCTCTGCAAAGAGACGGCCTCCTCGGCGGCCGCCGGTCGCTCGCAGCGCGGCTCAGTCGAGCGCGGCCGCCCGGAAGTCCTCGGGCCTCGGCCGCTGGACGCGGAAGGCGTCCGCCTCGCGGGCGGCGGCGACGACCGCAGCGTAGCGGGCCAGACGCTGGCCCTGGTAGCGGGCGACCGCGAGCGCTTCTTCGTCGGGGCCCTCGACCCTGTTCCCGCTCGTGTACGAGGTGCCATACGGGTTGCCCCCGGCGTTGAACACCTCGCTCGCCGTGTAGCCGAGCGGGAGGATGAGCATGCCCCAGTGGTAGAGGGTGTTGTTGAGGGCGAGGATCGTCGACTCCTGCCCGCCGTGTGTCGTCATCGAGGCGGTGAAGGCGGTTCCCACCTTGTCGGCGAGCTTGCCCTCCTGCCAGAGCCGTCCCGCCTGGTCCATGAACTGCTTCAGCTGTGCGGCCACGTTGCCGAATCGCGTCGGGGTGCCGAAGGCGACGCCGTCCGCCCACTCCAGGTCCTCGAGGCTTGCGACCGGCTCGTCCTCGACCTCCGAGCGGTGCCTGCCCCAGTGTTGGTTCTGCGAGATGACCAGCTCCGAGAAGAGCTCCTCGACGTGGCGGAGGCGCACCTCGGACCCCTCACCTCCGGCTCCCTCGGCGAGCTCGTGCGCGAGGCGGTGCACGTTGCCGGTCGCGCTGTAGTAGACGACTGCGATTCGGGCCGGTCTCGTCATCGCGGCGCTTCACCCTACTCCGCGAGGAACGCGAGCAGCGCGCGGTTGACCTCCTCTGGATGCGTCCAGGCGATGTTGTGCGGCCCTGCAAGCCACCCAGTCGGGCCACCTAGACAGCCCAGCGGTTGTTCAGGCCCGCCGGACAGGAGTAGTGTCGATGAGGCCCCCAACCCGAGAGGAGGTCATCGCCACTCGCCCGCACAACCACGGAGGTCCTCATGAGTACGACCGCCACCGCCACCGACATCCGTACCTTCCAGGTCGAGATTCAGGAGGAACAGCTCGACGACCTGCGCCGGCGCATCAGGCTGACGCGCTGGCCCACCAAGGAGCTCGTCGCAGACCGGTCGCAGGGTGTCCAGCTGGCGACGCTCCAGGAACTCGCCCGCTACTGGGCGACTGACTACGACTTCGGCCGAATCGAGGCGCAGCTGAACGCGCTCCCGCAATTCGTGACCGAGATCGACGGGGTCGAGATCCATTTCATCCACGTGCGCTCGAAGCACGAGGATGCGTTGCCGCTGATCATGACGCACGGTTGGCCCGGTTCGGTCATCGAGCTGCTCGAGACCGTCGGCCCGCTGACCGACCCGACTGCGCACGGCGGCACCCCCGAGGACGCATTCCACCTGGTGCTGCCGTCCCTGCCCGGCTACGGCTTCTCGGGCGAGCCGACCGAGCTCGGTTGGGACGCCGCCCGCACCGGACGCGCGTGGGCGGAGCTGATGCACCGCCTCGGCTACACACGCTACGTCGCCCAGGGCGGCGACGTGGGCGCCCTCGTCACGGACCTGATGGGTCGCCAGGCGGTCGAGGGTTTGGTCGGCTACCACCTGAACCTGCTGACGGCGGTGCTCGCAATCGGCGATCACCTGCCCAAGGAGTCCGAACAGGAAGCCGCAGCGGCCGGCGCGCTCGCGACGTTCAAGGAGGACGGCTTCGGCTACTTCCTCGAGATGGCAACGCGGCCGCAGACGATCGGCTACGCCCTGCTGGATTCACCCGTTGCGCTGGCGGCCTGGTTGCTCGACCACGACACGGATAGCTACTACAAGATCTCCCGCGCGTTCGTCGACGGCGAGCCCGTGGGCAATCTCACCCGGGACACCATCGTCGACAACATCACGCTGTACTGGCTGACCGGCACCGCAGCGTCGGCGGCCCGGTCGTACTGGGAGGACGGACGCGCGCTGGCCGCAGCGCTTGCGAGTGGCCAGGCTCCTCCGGCGGTCTCGGTTCCGGTCGGCTTCACGACGTTCCCCGGCGAGATCTGGGCTTCCCCGCGCAGCTGGGTCGAGGCGGTCTACCCCGACCTCGCCTACTTCAACGAGGCCGACAGGGGCGGCCACTTCGCCGCCTGGGAGGAGCCACAGCTGTTCTCCGAGGAATTGCGCGCGGCGTTCAGGTCGCTGCGTGACGAGGGAAGCACGGCGTGAGCAGCACCGTCGAGACCGCCACCGACATCCGCCCCTTCCACGTCGACATCACGGAGGAGGCATTGGACGACCTCCGTCGACGCATTGCGGCCACGAACTGGCCCGAGAAGGAAACCGTCGCGGATCAGTCTCAGGGCGTGCCGCTGGCAATGATCCAGAAGCTCGCGCGCTACTGGATGACGGACTACGACTGGCGCACCGTCGAGGCGAACCTGAACGCGCTCCCGCAGTTCATGACCGAGATCGACGGGCTGGACATCCACTTCATCCACGTTCGCTCGCAGCATGACGACGCGCTTCCGCTGATCGTCAATCACGGCTGGCCCGGCTCGATCATCGAGCAGCTGAAGATCATCGATCGACTGACCGACCCCACGGCACATGGCGCGAGCGCAGCAGACGCTTTCCATGTGGTGATTCCGTCGATGCCCGGCTACGGGTTCTCGGGCAAGCCGACGAGCACCGGCTGGGGCCCCGAGCGCATGGGCCGAGCCTGGGCGGAACTGATGGAGCGACTCGGCTACACCCACTACGTCGCCCAGGGCGGCGACTGGGGTGCGTTCGTCGTCGACCAGATGGGCCTGCAGGCACCCGAAGGGCTGCTCGCGATCCACACCAACATGCCCGCCACGGTCCCGGCCGACCTCGACCGGGCCTCGCTGGCCGGCGACCCGCCGCCGGCCGGTCTCTCGGCCGAGGAACGACGCGCCTACGAGCAGCTGCTCAGGACGTACCAGCAGGTCGAGTACGCCAGGATGATGGCGACGCGGCCACAAACCCTGTACGGCATCGCGGACTCGCCCGTGGGCCTCGCCGCCTGGCTACTGGACCACAACGACGCCGACGGCCAGCCGGCCGCGGCGGTCGTCGCTGCGCTGGACCGGACCGCAAGCGACACGGGCGAACTGACGCGCGACGAGGTTCTGGACAACGTCACGCTCTACTGGCTGACCAACACCGGGGTCTCTGCGTCTCGCCTCTACTGGGAGTACAAGGGCGGCTTCTTCAACGCCAAGGGCGTCTCCATCCCGGTGGCCGTGAGCGTCTTTCCCGGCGAGCAATACGAGGCGCCACGGAGTTGGACAGAGCGCGCGTATCCCAACCTCATCTACTACAACCGGGTCGAGAAGGGCGGGCACTTCGCCGCCTGGGAGCAGCCGGAGCTCTTCTCCGAGGAAGTGCGGGCGGCGTTCCGGCCGCTGCGGTCGACCGAACCGGGGCACTGACGACCACGATGCAAACGGAGCGGGCCGAGGTGAACAGACCCCTCGGCCTGCTCGATGTCGGCGAAGGAGATGAATCTCATGGGCATCCTTGACCGGCTTCGCCTCTCTTCCGAGGGCACAGTGCCGTCGCTGGACGGCGCAGCCGAATGGCTCAACTCCGAGCCCCGCGGCCCCGCCGACCTACGCGGGCACGTCGTCGCATTCGACTTCTGGACCTTCACCTGCATCAACTGGATCCGGACCGCTCCCTATCGCCGCGCGTGGTACGAGAAGTACCGCGATCAGGGCTTCATCCTGATCGGCGTCCACACGCCCGAGTTCCCGTTCGAGAGGGACCTCGACAGCATCCGCGCACACATCGAGGAGATGGGAATTGCATATCCCGTCGCCGTCGACAGCGACTACGCGATCTGGACCGCCTTCGCGAACAACTACTGGCCGGCTCTCTACATCGCCGACACCGAGGGGGCGATTCGCTTCCACCGCTACGGCGAAGAGGGCTACGAGGAGTCGGAGCGAGCCATCCAGGACCTCCTCGACGTGCCCCGGACCGACCCCGTCGCTGTCGAGACAGAAGGGGTCGAGGCGCCCGCCGACTGGGCCACCTTGCAGTCCCCCGAGACCTACCTCGGCACCGAACGGGGCGAGCGGTTCGCCTCGCCGGGCGGCGGCGCGTGGGAGGAGCGTCGGAGCTTCAGCACGCCCGACCCCTTAGGGCTCAACGCCTGGGCTCTCTCCGGCGAGTGGACGATCGGCGGAAAGGCGGCGCAACTGCACGAGGCCGGCGGGCAGCTCGCGTACCGCTTTCGCGCCCGCGACGTCAACCTCGTCATGGGGCCGGCGCAAGGCGGACAGCGTGTTCGATTCCGCGTTCGTGTCGACGGAGACGAGCCGGGCGCCGCACGGGGAGTCGACGTCGACGAGCGCGGCGAGGGCACCGCCGCCGATCGGCGCCTCTATCAGCTCGTTCGTCAGCCCGGAGAAGTCGACGAGCGCACCTTCGAGATCACGTTCCTCGAGCCCGGAGTCGAGGCGTATGTCTTCACCTTCGGCTAGATCTGCGTCGGCGAGAACGAGTCCAAGCGTGCACTCTCCGCGGTACTCGAGACACGGCATAGGAAGTAGGAGATGAGCTTCGTCTCTCGCGGCTTTCGCGGACGCCGGAGGGAGTCGGACGCCGATGCGTCGCGAACCCCTCCGGGCCAGTACCTCACCGACGACTTCCCCGTGCTCTCCGCCGGTCCGACGCCGCACACGCCGCTCGACCGCTGGGATTTCTCGATCGTCGGCGAAGTCGACGAGCCGCGCCGCTGGACCTGGGACGAGTTTCGCGCGCTGCCGAGCGAAGAGGTCACCGTCGACATCCACTGCGTGACCAAGTGGTCGAAGCTGGACACCGTGTGGGAGGGCGTCTCGGTCGACACGCTGCTCGACGGGATCGAGACCTCGGCGGAGTACGTCGTCGAGTTCAGCGACGGCGGCTACACGACCAACCTGCCGCTCGAGGACGTAACGGGCGGCAAGGCATGGGTCGCATTCGCCTACGACGGCGAGCCGCTCGAGCCCGAGCACGGCGGCCCGGCACGCATCCTCGTGCCGCACCTCTATTTCTGGAAGAGCGCGAAATGGGTCCGTGGGCTGAGCCTCTCGGCGACCGACGAGCCGGGCTTCTGGGAACTGAACGGCTACCACAACTACGGCGATCCGTGGCAGGAGCAGCGGTACTGGGGCGACTGACCTGGCGGGTCGCGGAGGTCGTCGACGTCCTCACCGAAACGCCGCGCGTCAAGACGATCGCCTTCGACGTGACCGGATGGCCCGGACATCGGGCCGGCCAGCACGTCGACGTGCGCCTCACCGCCGAGGACGGCTACCAGGCGCAGCGAAGCTACTCCATCGGGTCGGCGCCCAACGGCACCCGCATCGAGCTCACCGTCGAACGCCTCGACGACGGCGAGGTCTCGCCCTACCTCACCGACGAGCTCCGGCGGGGCGACCGGATCGAGCTCCGTGGCCCTGTCGGCGGCTACTTCGTCTGGGAGCCTCCACAGGGCGGACCGCTGCTGCTCGTCGCCGGCGGCTCGGGCGTCGTGCCGCTGATGGCGATGATCCGCGTCCGCGAAGCCGCCGGGAGCGATGCCGAGACGCGGCTCCTGTTCTCGTCGCGCGGCTGGGACGACGTCATCTTCCGCGACGAGCTCGAGCGACTCGACGGCGGCGGCCTCCGCGTCGTCCACACGCTGACGCGCTCGCAGCCGCCCGGCTGGACCGGCCACGCGCGCCGCGTGGACGCCGAGATGCTCGCCGAGGTCGGCCCGAGCCCGGCCGAGAAGCCGCGTGTCTACGTCTGCGGCCCGACGCCGTTCGTCGAGGCAGTGGCGCAAGGATTGGTGCAGCTCGGGCACGATCCGCAGATGGTCAAGACCGAGCGCTTCGGACCCACGGGAGGATGAGATGGACCCACTGATGCTGGACGGCAACGCCGTCGCCGGTCTTCTCCAGGAGGTGTTCGCGGTCGAGATGACCACCGCGATCGGGACGTGCAACGGGTGCGGTGCGACTGAGGCGGTCGGGGCGCTCCACGTCTTTCGAGGCGCCGGGATCGTCATGCGCTGCCCGCACTGCGACAACGCCCTCGCGACGATCGTCAAGGACGGCGCGCGCATGTGGATCGGCCTCGCGGGAGTCCGCACGCTGCAAGTCACCGTCTAGGCCGCCCGCGTCTTCGACGGCCATCTCGGGCCCCGCGCGGGCAGCCGCCGCGAGCGCTTGGCCGTTTGGCGTCGTCAGCTTCGCGGCGGTAGCCTGCGGAGCGCATGGATGAAGTAGCTGGGGGGCTCTCGCGAGGGGGCGCCTTCGGTGTCACTGTGTCGTCGCCCCGCGGGGTGGGGACGAATGTGACGGTTGCGTCAAGCGTGCGACGAGGTTTGGGCTCATCTTCTACCGTCGGAATGCCACGTCCTCGTGTCCGGGCTCGCGCTCCGCAAGACCCGCCGTCACCCTGGCGACGTCCCGCAGGCCGGGAGTGCCCTCGGTGGAGTAGTGGACGAGAGAGGATGGAGGGAGAGGCAGGCGTTTCCCCCTCCATCCGTAGTGAGAGCGTGTCCTGCACTCGCCTCGCCCGCTAGGACACGTTTGGGTCTATTCGTTGACCGACTCGAGCGCGACTAGCCGCCGCGCTACCGAACGGGCCCACCGGCTCGTTGTCCGCTCAACAATGCTGCGCGAGAGACTCGGGGAATCGAGATCGAGTCTCTCGCACAGTGTGGCGAGCCCGTCAGGCCCCAACCAGGGGTGCGCGGAGAGACCAATCTTCCAGCGCCGGACTCACCGTTTGCGTCACGGTAGGTGCGCCCAACCAGGCCGGTCATCTACTCGCCCACGAGCGGTGGGCCGATCCCGGCCGGCCAGAAGTGCCACGACTTTGACACCGCAAACACCACCGCCGACTGGCAGATGACGATCGAGGCGAACGGCGCCTGGACCCTGAACTGCCACTTCCCCGCCGCCGCGTAGCTCGACAACGCACGGAGGAGGGTGCCAAGCCCCGTTGTGGCGCCTGGACTCCACGAGAAAGCCCCGGCAAAGACCGGGGCTTTCTGCTTTTAGCAGGGAGGGGAAGTGCTGTTCTCGTCCGCCTCGAGCTCACGCTCGCCCAAGCTCGCCGTGACCTTCGCGACATCTCGCAGGCTCGGCGTGCCCTCGCTGAGATAGCGAACAAGCCACCGTCTCGCGGCCGGCTCGAACTTGGGAGACCCGCGCTCGGCGTACAGATGTACGAGCTGCAGCGCCTCCTCGAGCGTGAGCCTAGGTAGCTCGCGGGCGGCATCTTCCGCCATCCACAGCGCTCGGCGCTCGATCGCTCGGCGGAAGCGGACATGGGCGTTAGCTTCCGCAGTCACGAACATATGTTCTCACGGCTCGTTGCCCAGCCAACGCGCTCAGGCACCCACGCGACAATTGACTGGTCCGAGCGGAGGACCGGCACTCTCAGTGCGACCTCGAAGCTCCGAATCTCTCGCCGGCTGTCGGTAGCGGACAGCAGACGGTCAGGCTGCTCGTTCGCCTCTCCGAGAAGCACGCTGCTCGTATCGCGGCTGTTGGCGAACGCCGACGTCACACGAAGCCTGGGGTCAGCCCCGCGCAGTTGCCGGAGGAGCCAGTTGATTCGGGTCTGTTGCCGACCGTCGCTCGGTGCCGCCAGCACGACGCTCGTGGTGACCTGGCGCGACCGGAGGTTCGCGACTACCTCGATCGGCGCGACGGCATCGGGAACACGCATCGAAGCCGCCAGCTCGCCATTGGTCGCAAGCCGACGAATATGCTCCCCGACTCGCTCGGCGTGCGCCTGTTTGCGGGGCCGGGCTGGTGTGACCTCGCGGCCGAGCTCCTGCGAGAGCCCCAGCGCGAGATACTCGACCAACTGCTCCCAACTCTGCGCGACCTCCCGAACGCCGGCGTCACTCGCCCACAGCGTCCCTTGCCGCGCTCCGTCACGGACTGTCACCCACGCACGACCCATGTCCTGGAAGCCGCTGGCGCCCGACTTCTCGTGGTCGAGGTAGTGGATGAGCTCGCTGGAGTGAGCAGCTCAGGCGTTCAGGTAGCCGCCGGCTCGAGCTCCCGACGGCGCCGCAACATTGACTTCGGCTGCAACGCGGTAAGATCGATCTTGGCGTTCGGGCTCACAGTGGGGCCATGCGTCGGACACAGGTCTTGCGCCTCGGCACTGGGGCTCTGTTCGGGTCTCGCGTTAGCGCAGGAGGACAACGAGTCGTTAGCGCGACTGCGGAGGCCCACCGCCCCGCCCGGCCTCCGTCAAGCAGCCGCCCCGCGATGCCGCCAGACCCCGCCAGAGAGGTCCTGGGTTCCCCGTTCGCGGGGCGACTGTCGCCGAGACATGAGTCTACGACGCCGCCGGCTCAGTACGTCGCAATAGCCACAACCTCCAGCCCCGCGACAACCGTTTCGGAGTTCGGGTGATTCTTCACGGGCGAACCCAGCCGCCTGTGCCGCGAGCTGAACGGCCCTCACTGAGCGGCGCTGAGCGGAATCCTTGATGGGCGAGAGATGTCCGCGGAACGAGGTTAGAGGCCCCGTTGGTGTCCGGATAGGTAGAGAATCGTCCCGGTGCAGGGGGCAGGCGACCAACGGCGACGGCGTGGGAGCGAGGCCGGGAGCCTGGCGGCGCGCGGCCGGGTGGTTTCGGCGCTGTTCTTCTTCCCCCGCGGTGGTTCGGCGCAGGTCGCGCGGGCGTTCGCTCGAGCGCTTCCTGCCGTGGGCTGGCAGACGACGCTCGCCGCCGGCTCGCTCGGGCACCAGGGAGAAGAGACGAACGCCGGGAGCTTCTTCAGCGGCCTCGAGGTGAGCCCGGTCGATTACTCGCCCGCGCTCGACCTTCCGGATCCGCTCGCCGCTCCGCTTCCCTTCCAGCCGTCCTACGAGGATCGGCCGGGCGCGCCCGACCGCGTCTTCGCGACTGTCGACGACGCGGTCTACGAGCGGCTGGTCGGCGCTTGGAGCGAGGCGCTCGTGCGCGCCGCTGCCGGCGCGGCCGACCTTCTCCATGTCCACCATCTGACGCCGGCGAACGAGGCGGCGATCCGCTGCCTCCCCTCGCTGCCGATCCTCGGCCACCTGCACGGGACCGAGCTCGCTTTCCTGCGCACGGTCGAGGCCGGGCAACCAGCGGGTTGGCACTACGCCGCTCGCTGGGCGGAGCGGATGCGCGGCTGGGCGCAGCAGTGCGAGCTCGTGCTCGTGCCGCCGGGGGCGGAGGCGGAGGCGGCTCTGCTGCTCGGCCTCGAGCGCGGAAGGCTGCGCAGCGTGCCGGGCGGCGTCGATCCCGCCCGCTTCACACGCCTCCCGCTCGCCCAGACAGACCGCTTCGCCTTCTGGCGCCGCTGGCTCGTCGACGAGCCGCGCGGCTGGGACATGAGCGGCCGCCCGGGAAGCGTCGCCTACGACGAGCAGGACCTCGCCCCCTTCCAGACCGGAGCGCCGGTCTTGCTCTACGTCGGCCGCTTCACTGCCGTGAAGCGGCTTCCGCTCCTGATCGCCGCCCACGCGCGCGCGAACGAGCGGCTCGGCACGCCCACGCCGCTCGTGCTGGTCGGCGGCCATCCCGGCGAGTGGGAAGGCGAGCATCCGCTTGCCGCGGCAGCCCGCCTCGGGAACCAGCACGTGTTCCTCGCCGGCTGGCGAGCGCACGAGCTGCTCCCCGAGGCCGTGAACGCGGCCGATCTCCTCGTCCTCCCCTCCGTCGGTGAGGCGTTCGGCCTCGTGCTCGTCGAGGCGATGGCCTGCGGGCTGCCGGTCGTGGCCTGTGCTTCGCACGGACCGGCGGCGATCGTCGCCGACGGCAAGACCGGCTGGCTCGTCCCTCCCGACGGCGTAGACGCGCTCACCGACGCGCTCGTCGCGGCCGCAAGTGATCGCGAGGAGCGACGCGCCCGCGGCGAGCGTGCCTACGCCGAGAGCCGCCGCTACGGTTGGCCGGCGATCGCTCGCCGCCTGGCGTCACTGTACGAGGAGCTGCTCGTGCCGACCCAGGAGCGTGCAGCCCGCGCTGGGCGCTGAGACCGCAGGCACGCCCGAGCGAAACGAGCGGCATTTCGGTAGTGGGCTAGTTCGAATGGCGAGCGTCATGCCGACCTCACGATGCCCGGCCGGGCACGGGAAGTACCGCTCGGCATAGACTCCAGCCCAATGTGACGACCAAAGAGGACATCGCCAATGTCGCCAGTTGGCCGAGCTGACTCGCACGGTCGAGGCAATGGCGAAACAGCTCACGGCGGTTAGCGAGCGCGCCGACAGCCAGCAAGCACGCGTCGACAGCCAGCAAAGGCGCGCTGACACCCAGCAAGAGCGCACGCAAATGCAACAAGAGCGCATTGACCTTGCGGCGCGAGAGCGAGCGGACGTCAGTGATCGTCTGCAAGCCGCGGCAGAGGCACTTCGACAAGCAGTCTGATTGTTCGTTCGAGAACTCCCGCTCAAGAGACATATCTGATCACTCGTCCACCCGACAGGGCGTCTGCTCGGCTACTTCGAGCCTTCGTCAACCGAGCGGATGAGATAGAGTGGTCTTGGAAACACCGAGCCAGTCGCGCTGACGGTCCAGCTTGTGATCGTCGAGTCGCCAGCTCTTCTTCCTCGTTGCAACCAGCGTCTCAGCCGAGCGGAGATGGTCGATCGGAGCTCCAAAGAAAAAGCCCCGTTTTCCGGGGCTTTTCTGTGAGCGGATGGCGGGACTCGAACCCGCGACCTTCTGCATGGCAAGCAGACGCTCTAGCCAACTGAGCTACATCCGCGAGGGGGGCAAGTATAGCCAGCCCTCCGCGGCCCCCTTCCGGCCGCAAGGACTAGACCTGGGTCCTGCTCGAACCGCCCGCGCGGGCGGTGCCAAGACGGCTGACACACGACAGACTCCCAGTCGGGCATCGGGTTCACGACACACTGGGGGATACGGGGGTGTGTCGTGAAGGGCGGAGCCCATCAGCGGGTCCGGCGGCTCTTCATCGTCTCTGGCGGCGGGGGAGCCGCTTGCCTTTGGATCAGGACGCGGCGCGGTCGAGCGCCTCGTTCACGAGGCGGTCGGCGAGCTCGTTGTGCTCGCGGCGGACGGCGCGGTAGGTCACCTTCCCGATCTCGCGCGCGAGTCTCGCCGCCTGCAGGGAGAGCTCGCGCAACGCCACGTTCTTCACTTTGTACTCGCCGCGCATCTGCTTCACGAGGAGCTCGGAGTCGGAGACGACCTCGAGCTCGTCGACGCCCACCTCGGCCGCCCGCGCGAGACCGGCGAGAAGCGCGCGGTACTCGGCGACGTTGTTCGTCGCGACCCCGATCGTGTCGCCGCGCGCGTCGAGCACGGTTCCATCGTCGGCCTCCAGCACGAACGCGGAAGCCGCCGGGCCCGGGTTCCCGCGCGAGCCGCCGTCGGTGTAGAGCGTGGCCTTCACGCGTCCTCGAGCGGGTAGACGTCGTACGCGGGCTCGTCGTAGGGGTGCGCGACGCGCAGCGCCTCGAGCACGTCGTCGAGCCGGTCGGCGGGAACGAGAGTCTCGACGCGGAGCTCGGGCACGTGCTCCTCCCTCCCCCGCTCCCCGACCGCGGGATCGGTCTCCTCCCCGCCGAGGAACGTCCCCGTCCCGGCCGTGTACCAGGAGCAGCGCTCGTACTCGCCGATCCGGCCCGCGCCCGCCTCGAAGACCGCGTTCCGCGTCGCGTCGAGGGCTTCGGCGGGCACGAACCAGACGAGCTTGACGTTCGTCAGAGCTCTCGCTCGGGAGCCGCCTCCCGCTCCGTCGAGTCGCCGGTGTTCGGAGTGCCCATCGGCTCGATCAGGAGGACGTGCGCTTCGTCGTCGGCTTTCGGGCAATGCTCGACACCCGCCGGGACGACGAGCATCTCGCCCGGCCCGAGCTCGACGTCGCCGTCTCGCAACTGGATCGTCAGCCGTCCGTCCAGCACGAGGAAGAAATCGTCCGTGTCCGGATGGGAGTGCCAGACGAACTCGCCGCGGACCTTCGTGACGAACACCTTGTTGTCGTTGTAGCGGCCGACGATCCACGGCTGGAACGGCTCGTCGAAGCTCGCCAGCGCGGCCGCCAGATCGACCTTCCCGGCTCGTGCCCGCTCCAGCGCCGGCGGAGCCGGCACCTCCGCTCCTTCGTCGCCTCCGTCGAGCCTACGGCTCATGTGTTGTCGATTTGCGCGCGCTGGAGCGTCCCCGAGTAGTCGACGTACACCGACTTCCACTCGGTGAAGACGTCGAGCGCGGCCTGACCCGCTTCGCGGTGGCCGTTCCCGGTCTCCTTCACACCGCCGAAGGGGAGGTGCACCTCGGCGCCGATCGTCCCCGCGTTGACGTACGTGATCCCGGCCTCGAGGTCGCGCATCGCGCGGAAGGCCCGGTTCACGTCGCGCGTGAAGATCGAGGACGAGAGCCCGTAGCGGATGCCGTTCGAGACGCGCACCGCCTCGGCCTCGTCCTTCACCGAGATGAGCGAGAGCACGGGCCCGAAGATCTCCTCCTGCGCGATTCGCATGTCCGGCTTCACGTCGCCGAAGATCGTCGGTCGGTAGTAGAAGCCCCTCGCGAGGTCGCCCTCGCTCGCGATCTCGCCGCCGGTGAGGAGCGTCGCGCCCTCGTCCTTCCCGATCTGCACGTACGAGTGGATCTTCTCGAGCGCGGCGCCGTTGATCACCGGGCCGACGTCGGTCTCGTCATCCCAGCCGACGCCGAGGCGCAGCGACTCGGCACGCTCGACGAGACGCTTCGAGAGCTCCCCGTAGACGCTCTCGTGCGCGATCACGCGGCTCGCGGCCGTGCAGCGCTGGCCCGAGGTGCCGAACGCCGACCACACGATCCCGTCGACCGCGAGGTCGAGGTCCGCGTCCTCCATGACGATGATGGCGTTCTTGCCGCCGAGCTCGAGGTGGACGTGCTTCAGCCCCTCGGCCGCGGCCTCGAGCACCTTCACGCCCGTCTCGCGGGACCCGGTCAGCGAGATGACCCGCACGTCCGGATGCGCGACGAGCCGCTCTCCGACCTGTCCGCCACCTCCGTGGACGATGTTCACCACGCCCTTCGGCACGCCGGCCTCGTCGAGCAGCTCCACGAACCGCTGGCCGAGCGCGGGCGTGTCGGTCGCGGGCTTGAAGACGACCGTGTTCCCGGAGACGAGCGCGGGCGCGATCTTCCAGGACGGGATCGCGATCGGGAAGTTCCACGGCGTGATCACGCCGATGACTCCGATCGGCATCCGCACCGACATCTGGAACTTGTCGCGCAGCTCGGAGGGCGTCGTCTGTCCATACAGCCGCCGGCCCTCGCCGCCCATGTAGTAGCTCATGTCGATCGCTTCCTGGACGTCGCCGCCGGCCTCGGCTGTCACCTTCCCCATCTCGTGCGTCATCAGGTCGGTGAGCTCGGCCTTGTGCTCGACGAGGAGCAGCGCGAAGCGGAAGAGGAGCTCGCCGCGCTTCGGGGCCGGCACGAGGCGCCAGTCCTCGTACGCCTTCTTCGCAGCGTCGACGGCACGGTCGACGTCCTCGGCACCTGACTTCGGGAAGACGCCGATCGGCTCGCCGTCGGCCGGGCTCGTGGACTCGAAGGTCTCGCCGGAGGCGGCGTCCACCCACTCGCCGCCGATGAAGTTCTGGAACTCGCGTACGCCTGTGGTAGCCATGCGCTCGATTCTAGGCGTCCGTGCTCAGAGCCCGAGCTCGCGCTCCGACCACTCGAGCGCGACTTCGAGCTGCCTGCGCTGCCCCGGGCGAACGGTGGGCGCCGTCGCGGGCGGCGGCAAACCCACCACGGCAGCCCAGACACCGCCGAGGAACGCCGCGTACTCCCCCGCACCAGGCAGCACCTCCCACGGCTGCGGGCCGCCTTCGAGGGCGAGGCTCGGCAGCCAGGCTGCGACGTCGAGATCCGCGTTCCCGGTGGAGCACCAGTTCCAGTCGACGAAGAGCGCGGCGTCCCCGCGAGTGCAGAGGTTGTCGCTGCGGACGTCGAGGTGCAGGAGGTCCTCGCCGTCGGCCGGAACGTCGTCGGCAGCTGCGATCAGCGTCGGCAGCGCATGCTCGAGCCATTCCCGAGTACGGATGCCGGTGGAGAGGAACGGCTCGGGATCCTGTTCGACGGAGCGCCACCGGCCGAAGAGGTCGGCGAACGTCTCGCGCACCGGTCCGGTGTTCGGAGGCGGCTCCGAAGCGGCCAGCTCGCCGAGCGCCGAGCGCACGAGCTCTACCCGCTGCGCGTCCCAGCGTGTCCCCCAGTCGGCGTCGCTCAGGTCCTCGAGCACGAGCACCGGGTAGATCGGGTCGTCGTCGAAGGCAACGAGCTCCGGCATGAACGATCCGCGCAGGTTCGCGTACACCTCGTGCTCCCGGCGAACCCACCCGGCGGTGTGCTCGGCCTGTGCGGCCTTGACGAATACGCGCCGGCCGTCGTCGAGGAGCACCGAGAAGCGCTCGTTCCCGCCCTCGACCCGGCTGGAGGGCTGCCACGGCGCCGACCGGGCTTCCCACCACACGGGACGCGCGCCCAAAAGCCCGTCGACACGCTCGATCAGCCCTTCCATCGCCGAAGGATGGCGGAGCTATGCGCGAGCTGCCACCTTGCGGAAGAGCGACCGGCCGAGCTCGGGGACGCGCCGCTCGAGCGCGGCCTCGATGCGCGCGGAGGCATCGGGCAGGAACGGGTGGAGCTCGTGGGCGATCTGCTCGCAGGCCTCGAGGAGCACGGCGAGGATGCCGTCGCGCCGTTCGCCCGTCGCTTCCCAAGGGCGAGCGGCGGATACGAGCCGGTTGGCCTCCGTCACGACGTCCCAGAGCGCATCCGTCCCGGCTCGGAAGTCGACGGCGGCGAGCGCCTCGTCGATGGAGCCGCCCACGCGCCCGAGGGCATCGACGAGCGCGCCCGCTTCCTCCGGCGGAGCCGCGGGCGCAACTCCCGGCCGCGCGAGCGCGATCGTGCGGTTGACGAGGTTGCCGAGACCGTCGGCGAGCTCGTTCGCCCGGGCGGCGAGCAGCTCCTCACGGAAGTCGACGTCGCCGGAGCGCGGCACGTCGCGAACCAACCACCACCGCAGCGCGTCGACGCTGTAGCGGGCGGCCAGCGCGACCGGGTCGGCGCTTCCGCCCGCCGACTTCGAGATCCTGCGCCCGTCGACGGTCAGGTAGTCGTGAACGACGATCGCCGTCGGCAGCGGCTCGCCAGCGGAGAGCAGGATCGCGGGCCAGTAGACCGCGTGGAAGCGGATGATCCCCTTTCCGATGACGTGTAGGCGTTCGTCGGAGCCCTCCCACCACGTGCGATAGCGCTCGCCCCCGCTCCCGTAGTCGAGCGCGGTGACGTAGTTGCCGAGCGCGTCGAACCAGACGTAGACGACCTGCGTCGGGTCTCCGGGCACGGGAATCCCCCAGCCGCGCGCACGCTCGCGGGAGCGCGAGACGCTGAAGTCGGCGAGCCCGCCGCGGACGAAGCTCAGCGCCTCGTTCCGGCGATGCTCAGGCGTGATGCGGAGCCGCCCGCTCTCGATCTCCTCGAGCAGCCTGTCGCCGTAGCGCGAGAGGCGGAAGAACCAGTTGCGCTCGGCCACCGGCACCGGCGGCTCGGCGTGCTCGGGGCAGAGCCCGTCCGCGAGCTCGCCGGGCGCGAGGAACGCCTCGCAGCCGGTGCAGTAGAGCCCTTCGTAGTCGCGCTCGTAGAGATCGCCGGCTTCGGAGCACGCGCGCCACAGCCGTTCGACGCCGGGCGCGTGACGCGGGTCGACGCTCGTCCGGATGAAGTCGTCGTACGAGAGCGACAGCACGTCCCGGAGCTCAGCGAAGCGCCGCGCCTTCTCCCGCACGAACTCGTCGACGGGAAGGCCGGCGGCCTCGGCCGCCTCGACGTTCTTGAGCGAGTTGTCGTCCGTGCCGCTCAGGAAGCGGACGTCCTCCCCGCGCAGGCGGCGGTGCCGTGCGAGGACGTCGGCCTGCACGAGCTCGAGAGCGAACCCGAGGTGCGGGTCACCGTTGACATACGGAATGGCAGTCGTGACGTAGAAGCGGCGTCGCTTGCTCATCGGTGCCTCCTTCCTCGGCCCTGGGGGCCGAGCAACCGACGAGTCGCGACCCCGAGCGTGGGGCCGACTTCGACGACGAGGTCTAGAGCACGCCGGAAGGCCCTGAGCGCAGGGCCATCATCGAACGGAGAGCGGCGTGCGAGATCATCGCGTCACGATAGCCGCCGGCGACGCGCGGAGGCTACTTCGCGATCGCGGGAACGACGCGGCCCGAGTCGTCGAGTTGCGCGTTCCAGTCCGTGAACACGGGCTCGATCTCGGAGATGTCGGCGCCGCGGTCGGCGAGCCGGATCGGCTGGCCGGCCTCGGGCATCACGCGGTACTGGTACCAGGTGATCTCCCACGCGAACGTGAGCACGAGCTCGCTGTTCACGCCCGAGAGCGGGACGATGGACACGAGCGGCGCGCCGAGGGCGCGGGCGACCCCCTCGATCGTCCGCCGGAAGAGGCTCGAGTTGAAGAGGTCGGCCGCCTCCACGAGCGCAGCCTCCCCATCCGAGAGTCGCCGCAAGACCGGCTCGGGCACGACGGGCTGCTCGGCCTCGGGCGCGCCGACGCCGAGGAGCTGCGCCCACCGCGGGCGCTTCCTGCGCTGGTGCGGCGAGAGCGCGCGCGACATCGGGCCTCCCTCGCGCACCCAGCCGTAGTCCAGAGCCGCCTCCTGGCAGAGCTGGCACACGTCGACGAAGTCCACGCCGTCCGGGGAAAACCTGCTCGCGAACTCGCCCTGGAGCAGGGTGCGCTCGCAGACGGCGCACGACCGGATGACGGTCGACTTCGTCACTCGCATGGCGGCCACCCTAGCAGGGTCCGAAGTTATCCACAGCTGTGGACAATGTGGACAACGTCGCTAGTGGGTGGCTGCCTCTTCGCGCTCCCGCTTCGTCTCCTCGATCACCTTCTGGGCCACGTGCGCGGGCACCTCCTCGTAGCGCAGGAAGTGCATCGCGTAGTCGCCGCGGCCACCCGTCATCGAGGTCAGCGACTGCGCGTACGTGAGGATCTCGGACATCGGCACCTCGGCCTTGATCTGGGTCATGCCGCCGAGCGGCTCCATCCCCAGAAGCCGCCCGCGGCGCGAGTTGAGGTCGCCGTTGACCGCGCCCACGGCGTCGTCCGGCACGGTGACGTCGACCTCCATGATCGGCTCGAGCAAGACGGGCTCGGCCTTCATGTACGCGTCCTTCCAGGCCATCGAGCCGGCGATCTTGAACGCCATCTCCGAGGAGTCGACGGTGTGGTACGAGCCGTCGACGAGCTCCACGCGGACGCCCTGCACCGGCGCGCCCGCGAGCTCACCCTGGTGCATCGCTTCCTGGATGCCCTTGTCCACGGCGGGCCGGTAGCTCTGCGGGATGACGCCGCCGACGATCTTGTCCACGAACTCGTACTCGCCCTCGGCCGGCGCGATGACGATATGACAGTCGCCGAACTGGCCGCGCCCGCCCGTCTGCTTCTTGTACCGCCCCTGCGCGCGCGCCTCCTTGCGGATGGTCTCGCGGTACGGGACGCGCGGCGGATGCAGCTCGACCTCCACGCCGAAGCGACGCTGCGCACGCTCGAGCGCAACCTCGACGTGCATCTGGCTCATGCCGGAGAGGATCTCTTCGCCGGTCTGCGGGTCTCGCCGGAGCCGCAGGGTCTGGTCCTCTTCTGCGAGCCTGCGGATCGCGGTCGCGACCTTCTCCTCGTCGCCCTTCGCCTTCGGCGTGATCGCAAAGCTCATCACGGGCTCGGGGAAGCCGAAGTCGGGCGCCTCGATCGGGACCTCCTTGTCGGCGAGGAGGTCGCCGGTCTGCGCGTCCTTGAGCTTCGCGACCGCCCCGATGTCGCCTTCCACGAAGTCGAGCGCGGGCTTGTGCTCCTTCCCCTGGAGCTCGAGCAGCGAGCCCATGCGCTCCTTGCCCTTTGATCGAAGATTGATCAGGGTCGTCTCAGCGGTCACCGTGCCCGCGAGCACTCGGAAGAGGTTGATGCGGCCGGCGAACGGATCGGCGACGGTCTTGAAGACGAAGACCGCGGTCGAGGCGCCGTCGACGTCGATCGGCGAGCCCTTCTTCGCCGGCGAGGGGACGCCCTCCACGAGGAGGTCGAGGAGCGCGTGCGTACCGAGGTTCTTCGACGCGACGCCACAGGCGACGGGGAAGACCTCGCCGTTCATGACCGCAGCCTTGAGCGCCGAGGCGACCTCGTGCGCGTCGAGCTCCTGCCCGTCGAGGTATCGCTCCATGAGGCCCTCGTCCGTCTCGACGACCGCGTCGAGGAGCTTCTCGCGATACTCCGCGACCTCGTCGGCCATGTCGGCCGGGATCTCGCCCGGCTCGCCCTCCTTCTCGCCCTCGGGAGACGTGTACGCGCACATGTGCAGCACGTCGACGATGCCGGTGAGCTCGTGCTCGACGCCGATCGGGATGTGCACAGCGACACACTGCGTCGAGAGCTGCGAGCGGAGCGCCTCGAGCGTGCGGAAGAAGTCCGCGCGCTCGCGGTCGAGCATGTTCACGACGACGAGGCGCGCGAGCCCGAGCTCCTCGCCGAGGCGCCACGCGCGCGACGTCCCGACCTCGACGCCCATCACTCCCGAGACGGTGACGAGCATGCCGTCGACGACGCGCGCGGCCGTCCGCAGCTCGCCCTGGAAGGCGGGGTCGCCGGGAATGTCGAGCAGGTTGAGCTTCCGCTCCTGCCAGGGCACGTGCGTGAGCGACATCGCGATCGAAAGCTGCCGATGGTGCTCGTCCTCGTCGGCGTCGGAGACGGTCGTCCCCGCCTGGACGGTGCCGAGGCGGTTGACGGCGCCGGACTGGAAGAGGAGCGCCTCGACGAGCGACGTCTTTCCCGTCCCGCGGTGGCCGACGACGGCGACGTTACGGATCCTGGCGGGCTCGGGCATGGGTCTCTCGTCCTCCTCGGGCGCTGGGTTACGCCGGGATTGTAGGGGCGAGGCTCGCCTCGCCCTCCACTGACGGTGGACGACGTGGGCGAGATAAGCCTCGCCCCCTACGGGCCTGTCCAGGTCGTCGTTACGTCTCGGCTGCCTCGCGCTGCGCGCCCGCGAGGTGCGCTTTCAGACGGAGGATCGCCTTCGTGTGGAGCTGCGAGACTCGTGACTCGGTGACGCCGAGGACCTCGCCGATCTCCCGCAGCGTGAGCTCCTCGTAGTAGTAGAGCGTGACGACGAGCTTCTCCCGCTCCGGGAGGCCCGAGATCGCCTCGGCGAGGGCCTCCTTGATCTCGGCCTGCTCGAGCGAGAACTCCGGGTCCGGCCCCGACTCGTCCTCGATCGTGTCGATGAGCGCGATCTGGTCGCCGCCGCCCGACGGGGACCAGAGCTCGTCGAGCGCGGCAACGGTGGTGCGGGAGATCTCGTGCAGGCTCTCCTCGAGCTCCTCGTGCGTCACGCCGAGCTTCTTCGCGATCTCCTCGTCGGTCGGGGCGCGCATGAGCTCCTTCTCCAGCGCCTGGATCGCGCGCTCGATCTGGCGGGCGCGCGTCCGCACCGACCGGGGCACCCAGTCGAGAGAGCGCAGCTCGTCGATGATCGCCCCGCGGATCCGGGCCATCGCGAAGGTCTCGAACTTGATCTCGCGGTCGGGGTCGAAGCGCTCGATCGCGCCGATCAGCCCGAGCAACCCGTACGAGACGAGATCCTGCTCGTCGACGTGCGACGGGAGGCTCGCGCCGACCCGGCCTGCGACGAACTTGACCAGAGGCGCATAGGTCAGGATGAGTCGGTCACGGAGAAGCTGATCCCGCGACTTCCGATACTCGAGCCAGAGGGCGTGCGTCTCGTTGGCCACAGCCACGGAGAGAGAATACGCCGCAAAGAGCCGGATTCCTCAGTCAGCGACGGACGAGCGCGCGCCGCGCGAGGTCGGCCATCCAGAGCGCGACGGCGCCAGCCGCTAGCGCGAGCACCCACGCCCGCCCGCCAGCGAGGGCCGAGGCGACCGCGATCGCCCCGAGACCCGCAGCGAGCACGCAGAACAGGAGCCCGAGCGCGCGCCGGTGCACGCGGGGAGCGTATCCCGGAGGCGCGGCTACACTCGTTGCCGCAACCCAGGGGCGTAGCTCAATTGGTAGAGCACTGGTCTCCAAAACCAGGGGTTGCAGGTTCGAGTCCTGTCGCCCCTGCTCCTCGTCACGCATGAGCTACCCGTTCATCCGCGCCCGCCACTTCACGCCGGCCTCTCGTGGCAGGGCGGACATCGACGTGATCGTGCTCCACACGATGGAGTTTCCGGAGACCCCCGACGCCGCCGAGCGGGTCGCGCGCTACTTCCAGACGACGAGTCGTGAGGTGTCGGCGCACTACAACGTCGACAACAACTCCGTCGTTCAGTGCGTCCGCGAGGACGACGTCGCCTATGCCGCGCCCGGCAACAACTGGAACGGGATCCAGATCGAGCAGTCGGGCTTCGCGCGTCAGACCGCGTCCGGCTGGAACGACGCCTACTCGAAGGCGCTCCTCGAGCGAACGGCCAGGCTCATCGCGGAGATCTCGAAGCGCTACGCGATCCCCATCGTCCCGCTCGACGCCGCCGACCTGCGCGCCGACCGGCGGGGCGTGACGACCCATGTCGCCGTCTCGCGGGCCTGGGGGCGCTCGGACCACACCGACCCGGGCCGTGCGTTCCCGCTCGGCAAGGTTCTCGCCCGCGCGAAGGAACTCCGCGGGTCCGGGCCGCCGAAGCCGAAGCCGCGCCCGAAACCACGCCCGACCCTGCGCGAAGGTGACAGAGGCTTCCAGGTCAAGCGCGCGCAGCGGCTCCTGAACGAGAAGCCGGGAATCCAGATCGCCGCCGACGGCATCTTCGGCCCCGAGACGAAGGCCGCGGTCGTCAAGTTCCAGCGCAGGCGGGGGCTCGCCGGAACGGGCGTCATCGGCCCCAAGACCTGGGCCGCGCTCCTGAAGCGACCGCGCGCGACGGGCACGTCGGGCGGTGGAGGAAGCTCACCGGGGCTCTTCCAGCTCGGGGAGGCGCTTCCCGGTGCCGGCCCAGAACCCTGAGCCCGTCTTCGCCGGCAATCAGCGAATCGGGGAGTAGGGTGACGGCATGGGCGCCGATGTCATCGAGGATCGTGTAGCCAAGAACCAAAGTCTCTTTCGCGAGATCAACGAGCGCATGGAGCCGAGCAACGCGGCTCACCACTGGGTCGATCCTCCCTTCCCGGACTGGGTCTGCGAGTGCGCGCGGACGGACTGTTCCGTCGCGGTCCGGCTCACGATCGCCGAGTACGAGTCAGTCCGATCCGATCCGGCGCGCTTCCTGATCGCGCCGAGCGATGACCATCTCGTTCCCGGGGTCGAGCAAGTCGTCGAGCGCAACGAGAGGTACTGGGTCGTCGAGAAGCTCGGGCACGCGGGGGACGTCAGCGAGGACCTCGACCCTCGGACCGACGAGGGTTAGCAGGGAAAGCGAACGGGCCGCCCGATCGAACTGGGCGGCCCGTCGCTCGTTCGTTCCTGGTCGAGGCTACGCCTCGCAGCGAACGGTCGACTTCGCCGTTCGCGCACGCGTCGGTGGCGCGTCCACCGTCGAGCGTGTCCGTGCCGTCGCCGCCGTCGAGCCGATCGCGGCCGTTGCCGCCCGTCACCGTGTCGTTCCCGGTGAAGGACTCGAGCACGTCGGGGCCCCAGCCGCCGTGGAGCGCGTCGTTGCCACCCCAGCCGTGCAGCTCGTCGGCACCCTGGCCTCCGAAGAGCGTGTTGTTGCCGAAGTCGCTGGCGTGCAGAACGTCCGGCCCGGGACCGCCTCGCAGGAGGTCGTCACCGGTGTTGCCGGCGCCGCAGCATCCGAGGACGCCGCCGTCCATGAGATCGGCCTGCTGTCCGCCGAGCAGCACGTCGGTGCCGTCGCCGCCCTGCAGCGTGTCCCGGCCGGGGCCGCCGCAGATGACGTCGTTGCCGCCCTCACCCGTGACCGAGTCCTTCCCGGCGCCGGCCGCGATGACGTCGTTGCCGGGCGTCCCGGTCAGGGTGTCCGCCTTGTGCGTGCCGACGATCGTGGGCGTCATGCCCGCACACTCACGGAGCGGCTTGCCCTTGCCGGCCGCGCCGGTCGCGAACATGGCGGTCCCGACCAGTGCGGCCGAGAGCGCCAGGATCATGATCTTTCGCATCGTGAGACCTCCTGTTCGTGCTTTCGCTTGGTCCCCTCGGTAAGCGCTCGCGCCCTGCGGGTGCGAGCGAGATCGTGCGCGTCGAGCCCTCCGTTCACTCGTCGGTTCCTGCTCAGCAGACGACGAGGAGGTGGAAGCTTCGGTCCGCGGCCCCGCCCTGGGCATTGCGCGTGTTCACTCGCACGCCCGCGACGTTGTTGGCCCGGCGGCCGGTCATGGCGAAGCCAACCGTGCCTCCCGTGAGATTGGTGGGATCGCCCACCGTCGCGTGGAAGACGCAGTTCTGCACGTCCTGGGCGAAGATGACCTCGTACTGCCCGAGGCCCATCCGGCCCGCCGACGTGACACCGACTCCGCGCGCGATGCTGCCGCTCGCGTTGATGATGCCCCAGAGCCTCGTGACCGTTCCGGCGGGACCCGCGGGCCCGGCCGGGCCAGGCGGTCCGGGACGCAGGGTCCCGGCAGCGAGGTCCGCACGCCTGATGGTGCGGTTCCGAATCTTGTTCGACGTGACGGCAGACGTCTTGATCTTCGGTGCCGTGACTGCTCCGGCCCGCAGCTGCTGCGTCCCGACGCTGTTCGGCCGAACCTGCTGGTAAGCCGCCCAGCCCGTCTCGCCGAGGGCGACGAGCAACGCGAGCGACGCAACCACCAGCGCCGGGGAAACTCTCAACCTGCGCAGGGCTTTCATGTACCGGTGCTCCTTTCAGACCGTCGAAGTGGCTCGGATCGTAGACCTGTGTACCCGGGAAGTCCCCACCTGCCCTCGCCGTGACCGAAAAGTCCTTACGGCTTCCTTACTCCCTAAGAGGTCCCTTACGGGTTCCTAACGACGGGCCCGGACGTGGAGCGAGTCAGGCAGCGAGGTGCGGGCGGATGAGGTCGTCGATCTCGCGCCCGGTCACGCGGCCGTCCAGCCGGCCGACGACGTTTCGGTCCTTGATCAGGACGAGCGACGGCGTCTCGGTGACTCCGAGCTTGCCGGCGATCTCGGGGCTCTCGTCGGCGTCCACGTCGACGACGCGCAGGCGCTTCTTCTGGGTGACTCGAACCCAGGCCACGAGGCTCTCCATCCGCCGCGAGGCGCCGCACTGTCGCCGACTGACGAACAGGAGCGCGGGAAGCTCGGACGGCGCCTCGGAGGGCGTTCTCTCCGAGGGATTCATCTCCCAAGGGCTGCCCGCTTCGCTCGCTCTCCAAACAGGATCGGTCGCCGCTCGACCGAAATCGCGCTAGCGCATGAGGCGCAGCGTGAGCCACTCGTCCCCGTCGCGGATCGACGGCGTCACCGCGTCGACCAGCGGGTCGAGGACGCGCGCGAGCGCGCCGTTCGTCCCGCTCCCCGCGACGAGCGGGCCGACGGAGACGAGGAATGCGTCGCCGTCCGCGACGAGCTCCACGGTTACCTCGTCGCCGGCCCCGGCGCCGAGCACGCTCAGGACGGCGAGCTGGAGATCGTCGAGGCGCTCGTACGGCACGTCGAGCCGACTGCCGACGCCACCGAGGACGAGCGTCGCGACGCCTCGCGAGGCCTCGTCGGCTGGGATCGTGAGCGTGATCTGATCGGTCATCGAATGTGCCGGCCTTCACCTTCGCCTACACTCGCGGCGGTGGCAAGGGAAGGTGGGCTCGAGTTGGGTCTCGAGACGCTCTCGGAGGGGGGCGCTGTCGTGCACGTGGACGGCGAGCTCGACCTCGCGACGGCGCCCGAGCTCGAGAAGCTGCTCGCCGATGTGAACCTCGGCGAACGTCTCGTGATCGATCTCTCACCGTGCACGTTTCTCGACTCGTCCGCGGTGCGCCTCCTCATCACCACGATCAGGGACGCGGGCGAGCGTGGCGGAGCGGTCACCCTCGTGGCTCCTGATCCCGGCGTCGCCCGCGTGCTCGAGATCGCGTCGGTGGACACGATGACGACCGTCCATCCGTCGCTCGACGCTGCGCTCTAGCCCGACAGCGAGCCGGGATACCCGACCGCGGTGAGCGCGTCGGCGAGTGTCTCGTGGAGCGGGATGACCCGGTCCATGCGCGTGATCTCGAGAATCCGCAGCAGCTCGGGGCCGTGCACGACGAGATGGAGCTCCCCGCTTTCCGCGCGCAGGCGCTTCATCCCGCCGACGACCACGCCGAGGCCCATCGAGTCGACGAAGTTCACGTCCGCGAAGTCGAGGACGAGCACCCTGGCGCCGTCGTCCGTGGCCTCCGCCATGCGGTCCTCGAGCTCCCCGGCCACGTACAGGTCCACGTCGCCGGATACGGCCAGGACTACCGTGCCGTGCCAGGAGAGCCTCTCCTCGATCTGAAACTCCCGCGCGGCAGCATGACGCGACGCGGAATGGTTCATCGCGCGGGCGTACCCGCTCCCTGCGGCGCTCAAACATGAGGCGGAAACACCGTATGCTCACGCTTCGCGCGTCCGTCAGCACCACAGGAAGGGCAGATGACGTCCTACGAGCTCGACCGGCGAGAGACCGACGTGCCCGGGACGATCGTCGCCGACGCCTCCGGTGAGCTCGACCTCACCAACGCACGGCATCTGGAGGAGCGGCTGGCGGAGCTGCCCGCGGACGGCGAGCGCCTGGTGCTCGACCTGAACCGCGTCACGTTCGTCGACAGCGCGGCGCTGCACGCGCTCTTCCGCACCGCGCGCCGGCTCGGCGCGGGCCGTTTCGGGATCGCGGTAGCGCCGGCGGCAGCCATCACGCGGACGCTCACGATCGTCGGTCTGACGAACGCGGTCCCGGTGCGGTCGACCGTCGACGACGTCGCGCAACTGCTCGCCGCACCCGTCGGCTGACGTTTCCCCGAACGGCGTTTCGGGTACTTCACGGATCGCCGGTGGGACTACTCGCCGCCGGCGACCAGCGAAAGGAGTGACATGGGCATCAGTCTGAGCATCCTGCTTGTCGCTGTCGGCGCGATCCTCACATGGGCCGTCTCGGCAGAGGTCAGCGGGATCGACATCACCGCCGTCGGCGTGATCCTGATGATCGTCGGCGCCGTCGGGCTCGTCGTCTCGATGATCTTCTGGTCGAGCTGGGGCGGCTTCGGCGCGCGCGACAGTGGTGGACAGAACACCACGATCGTCGAGCGGGACAGCCGCACCTAGCCGATGGGGATCGTCGGCTGGATCGTCCTCGGGCTCCTCGCCGGGCTGATCGCGAAAGCGATCTTGCCGGGTGCGGAGTCCGTGGGCTTGATCGTCACCACCCTGGTCGGGATCGCCGGAGCGCTGCTCGGAGGCTTCCTCGCCACCGCGCTCGGCTTCGGCGACCCGATCGACGAGTTCTTCGACCTCAGCACGTGGCTCGCCGCGGTCGCCGGCGCAGTGATCATCCTCGCCGTCTGGAACGCGATCCGCGGCAGAAAGCTCACGTAACGCCACCTCGGCCGGGACTCTTGCCCCGCTCCCCCGGCCGAGGTGGTTTCCTGCTCTTTCGATGAATCGCATTCGCGTGGAGATCACGCCCGAGGGGCCCGCGGTCGTGAGCGCCGAGGGCGAGCTGGACGCGTACGCCGCGCCCGAGCTCACCTCCTGCTTCGAGAACGTGGGCGCCGCTCGCTACGTCGTGGCCGACCTCAGCGCAGTCTCGTTCATGGACTCGACCGCGCTTGGGGTCGTCGTCCGCGCACTCCGCGAGATCGGGGAGCGCCGCGGCGCCGCCCGGGTCGTCCTGCCGAAAACGGCCGCCCGGCGCATCTTCGAGATCACGATGCTCGACCAGGCGCTCCCGCTCGCAGCGACGCGCGAGGACGCGCTCGCCGAGCTGGCCGAAAGCGAGTGAGCGCTACTCGGCGGGAGCCGGAGTGAGGTACTTCGTCATGCGGACGACCGTCCCGCGGCCGTCCGCTCCGTCCTGGACGTCGAGCTCGTCGACGACCGCGCGGATGATCGCCATGCCCATGCCGCCCTCGAACGGCTCGAGCTCGGCAGGTGTCGCGCCGTTCTCGAGCACGCGGCTCACGTCGCCGGGTGCGACCCCCGAGCCCTGGTCCTCGACGATCATCTCGAGCTTCTCGTCCCCCACGACGAAGACGACGCCGACGGAGCCCTCTCCGGACGCATATGCGTGGCGCACGACGTTTCCGCACGCCTCGGTGACCGCGAGCTTCAGGTCGGCGAGGCTCTCCTCCCCGAGCGGCACGCGGCGTGCAAGGCCGGCGAGCGCGAGGCGGGCGAGGAGCAGGTAGTCCGCCTTCGCGGGGAAGGACAGTCGAACGATGTGCTCAGCCATCAGTAGTCGCCACCTCCTCGATCCTGCCACGCATCGTCGCGAGCGCGCTCCGTAACAGGCGCGACACGTGCATCTGCGAGATCCCGACCTCGGCAGCGATCTGCGACTGCGTCTTCTCCTCGAAGAAGCGAAGCTCGACGATCCGGCGTTCGCGCTCGTCGAGCGCGTCGAGGCCGGCGGCGACGACGGAGCCGTCCTCGACCTCCGCGAAGCCGGCGTCGTCCTCGCCGAGCTTGTCGGCCAGGCTCGTCTCGTCCCCGTCGTCGAAGGGCGCGTGCAGGGAGCGCGTCGAGTATGCGTTCGCGGAGTCGAGCGCGTCGATCACGTCCTCCTCCTCGACCTGCGTCGCCGCGGCGAGCTCCGCGATCGTGGGCGAGCGCCCGAGCTCGGTCGTGAGCTCGTCGAGGACGCGCGAGAGACGGACGCTGAGCTCCTTCAGGCGTCGGGGAACGTGCATCGCCCACGCCTTGTCGCGGAAGTGCCTGCGGATCTCGCCGACGATGGTCGGAACGGCGTAGCTCGAGAACTCGACCCCGCGATCGACGTCGAAGCGGTCCACGGCCTTGATCAGGCCGAGCGCGCCCACCTGGACGAGGTCCTCGAGCGGCTCGCCGCGGCCCGCGTAGCGTGAGGCGAGTGCGCGCACGAGCGGCATGAGCTCGACGAGCGCCTGGTCGCGGGCCTCAGTATCGCCCTCGCGATGGTAGGCGCGGAGAAGTGCGTCGACGTTTGCTCGTTCCATCACATCTGTCATCGGCTCGCGACGACACGCGGTCGGGCGATTCGCAGCGCGACCCAGACGTCGCCGCCGGACCGCCGGGTCCGGGTTTCGTCCACGAGCGTGGAGAGTACGGCTTCGAGACCGCGCGAATCCAGCCCGGTCGCAGCCAGCGGCCCGACCTCCACGTGGAGGTCGTCCGGCGTCGGCGTCATCGCGAGCGTGAGCGTGTCCTTCGATTGCGGCTGCCGGAGCGTCGCGTCGACCGCGAGCTTCAGATCCTCGAGGCGGTCGACCCGGAGGCCGAGCCGTGCCCCGACCCCTGCCGCCACGAGCCTCGCGACCGCGGCAAACCGGTTGCCCCTCGGAAGCTCGAGCTCGACAGCCACCAGCGGGTCGCGAACCGACGCGACCTCGTGGGTGGCGAGCCTCTCGGTGTCGGCACGGCTCACAGAGCCCCGATACCCGCGCCCGGCCGGGCCAAAACGCCTGGCCCGGCGGCTCCCCTACACGTTGTCGTCGCTAGCCGCGGGCGCCGAGCGCGCGCGCGAGCTGCGCCTTCGTCATCTTCGAACGGCCCCTGACGTTCCGCCGACGGGCCTCCTCGTACAGCTGGTCCTTCGTGCGCCCGCGCGGGCTTCGCCGATGACTGCGGATTCCGCCCCGACGGCCCGACGAGATGTCGGTCTTCGACAGCCTCGACGGCTCGCGCGCCTCGCCCGACCGCGCGCGCTCCTTGTTCACGGTCCGCGCGGCGATCTCCTCGGCGCGATCCTCCGACGAGCCGCGATCGAGGAGCGAGTCCTTGACGTGCTCGTACTGGCGTGCGCGCTTCGTGCCCTTCTTCACTCCGCGTGGCGGCATCTCCACCCTCCTCGTTTCGTGGGGTACCTGCCGATCGGTACCCGCGGAGGACGGCCACAAACGTTTCAATCCGTCGCGTACGTGGAATCTCCATTCACCACGCAGGCGAACTGGGAACGGAGGTGGGACATGTACATCGGTGGAGGCGTACTCGCACTCATCCTCATCATCCTGCTCCTGATCTGGCTTTTCTAAGCGGCTTCCCGAGCAGGGAGGGATCGGCGGTCACTCGGCCCCGGCAAGCACCTTCTCGAGCGTGACGCGGGTCCCCGACTCGTGGCGCGCGATGTCGACGGACGACATCAGCGAGTGCATGAGCCGGAGGCCGAGGCCGCGGTCCGACCGCTCCACGGGCGGCGACCAGCTGCCCGAGTCCTCGACGACGATCCGCACCGCGTTGTCGAAGACGTTCGCCTGGACGTAGACGTGCTCCCCCGTCGGCGCGCGTGCGTGCTCGACCGCGTTCGCGCACGCCTCCCAGGCGGCGAGGACGAGATCATGGGCGTCCGCCGGAGTGGCCGGCGTGCCCTCGAGCCAGATGCGCAGTGAGTCCCGCACGAGCCCGAGAGCGTCCACGTCGCTCGGGACGCGCAGGTCGAGCGGCTCGGGTGCGACCGCGAGCAGGCGGAAGGCGAGGAGCGCGATGTCGTCCCCGCGCTCGGTCGTGCCGACCAGCCGCTCGACGACGTGCTCGACGAGCTGCTCGGGGTGTCTGGGCCCGTCGGCGACCGCCTCGCGGACCCGGTCCAGCCCCTCGTCGATCGAGCGCCCGCGGCGCTCGACGAGGCCGTCGGAGTAGAGAAGCAGCACCGATCCGGCAGGAAGCTCGACGGTCGTCTGCCGGTAGCGCGTGTCCGGGGCGACGCCGAGGGGAAGTCCGCGACCGCCCTCGAGGAGCTCCACGCGGCCGTCCGCGAACGCCACGATCGGCGGCGGGTGGCCGGCCGAGGCGAGGCGACAGATGCGTCTCTGCGGATCGATGACCGCGTACACGAGCGTCGCGAAAGTGGTCTCCAGCGACTCGCCCGCGAGCCGGTTGAGCCGGGCGAGCGCCGAGGCCGGCTTCAGGCGGTCGAGCGCGAACGCACGCAGGCCATTCCGGAGCTGCGCCATCGCCGCCGCGGCCTCGACGCCCTTGCCGACGACGTCTCCGACGACGAGCCCGAGCCGGCCGTCTGCCAGCGGGATTGCGTCGAACCAGTCGCCGCCGACGTCGAGCTCCGCGGTGCCGGGCAGGTAGCGAGCCGCAAGCTGCGCGCCCTCGATGCGCGGGAGCGAGGCGGGCAGCACGCTTCGCTGGAGCGTCACCGCGATCGTCTGCTCGGTCTCGAAGTGGGTCGCGCGATCGAGCGCCTGAGCCGTCTGGCCGGCGAGCGCCTCGACGAACCTGAGCTCGTCCAGGGACACGGGGTGCAACTCGTCCCAGGACATGACGAGGAGCCCGTTCGCGCGCCGGCCCGCCACCAGCGGGACGAACAGGAACGAGGTGTGCGCGGTGTCCGCGAACGGCCACGCGAGCTCCGGGAACTCCGCGGCGATCTCCGCGGCCGTGGCGTAGAAGGCCGTCGCCCGCCGCCGGATCGCGCGATTCCCCGGCGTCGTGTCGTCGAGCGGGACCTCGAGCCACGGCCCCACGACCGCGTCCCCGTAACCGCCCCACGCAAGCGGCTGCACGAGCTGGCGCTCCTGGGCCACGACCGCGACCGCGACTCCCGCGGCGCCCACGGCTTCCGTGAGCTGCTCGACGGCCACCTCGGCGACCTCCGACCGGGTCAGGGCGTTCGAGAGCGCGGCCGTCATGCCCTGGAGGCGCTCCGACCGCCGACGCAGGAGCTGCTCCTCGTCGAAGAGCCGGCTGCGCTCGAGCGCCTGCGCGCACTGCGAGACGACGGTCTGGAGCCACCGTCGCTCGCCGTCGCTCAGCGTGCGCGCCGTCCGGAACAGGAGCTGCAGCGCGCCTCCGGTCCCGCTCCCGGTCAGCAGCGGAAGCGCGACCCAGCCGGCCTCGCCGCCCTCGGCCCTGACACCCGAGAATGACGCGCGCTCGTCGGGCGTCAGCGCCCACACGGCCTCCCCGGTCGCGATCGCCCGCGAGTAGGGGACGTCGGAGTCGAGGGAGAAGCCGCCCCAGGCCTCGAGCTCGGCGGCGGAGTGGCCGCTGCTCGCGGAGAGCTCGATCGCCCGGTCGTCGGGCCTCGAGAGCACGACGAACCCCGCGTCGGCGCCCACCGCGACGAGCGCGTGCTCGACGCACGTCGAGCTCACGTCCGCGGCCGTCGCGGCCTGCGACAGGGCGGCCGTGATCTCCTGCAGCCTCCGCGTCTCCTCCGCTCGCGTCGCGGCTTCGGCCTGGGCTCGCCGTCGCTCGACCTGCTCGAGGGCGAAGCCCGCCTGGTCGGCGAAGCGGCCGAGGAGCGCGATCGTCGAGCTGTCCGGCTCCGAGACCACGCGATCCCACGAGACGACGAGGACGAGCTCGGCGTCGCCCCCACCGATCGCGATCGGCACCCGCAGGGACGAGTGGATCCCGAGCGCGCGTATGCGCTCGAGCCCGGCGCCCCGCGCTTCCTCCTGGACGTCGGGGACGAAGGAGACCTCGAGCCGGTCGACGGCATCGTGCAGCGTCGGGAAGTCGGCGAGATCGCCCGTGAGCCCCGGCGGGAGGTGCTCCGAGTGCGGGTCCGACCCGACGAGCTCGAGCCGATGGTCACGCAGCCGCCAAAGCACTGCGAGGTCGGCGCCGAACGTCCGCCGCGCCTCGATGCAGATCGCGGCACTCGCGCTCTCGGGGCTGTCCGTGTGGAAGCGCGGCGCCACTCGGAGGATCCGGTCGAGCCCCTCCCGCGACTCGAGCTCGCGTGCGTACAGCTGCGCACGCTCGAGCGCCTGCCCGCCGAGGTGCGCCGCCAGCGCAGCGATCGCCTCCGTGTCCTCGTGCGGAGATCCGTGCTCATCGAACAGAAGGCTGAGCGCACCCACGACCTCGCGCCCGGCCCACACGGGAACCGCGACCGCCCCGTGCGCGTACAGGGTGAGCGCGGCGCCCTCGGAGAAGTCGCGCTCGAACGTCTCCCGGTCCTGCACGCGGACGATCGTCCCGGAGCGGGCCGCCT
The DNA here is from genome assembly GCA_963716605.1 of uncultured Actinomycetes bacterium. Taxonomy (GTDB): domain Bacteria; phylum Actinomycetota; class Thermoleophilia; order Gaiellales; family Gaiellaceae; genus GMQP-bins7. The sequence goes on from CAVQTO010000003.1 coordinate 511,232, forward strand.
GCGCGATCGGCGCCCGCGCCGTGAGCGGGAGCCGCAGCCCGGGCTCGTGCGTCTGCGACCCGACGCCCTGGGGGTCGACGACGACGACGGAGTCGCCGTCGATCAGACCGAGCGCGCCTCCGCGCGCCCCGACCAGCGACGGCGTCCGCTCGATGAGCGCGTGCGCGACGTCGGAGGGCGTGACCGCGGCCGAGAGTGCCGCGGCGAGATCCTGCACGCCCGCCATCTCGCGGATGGACGCCTCCGCCGTGTCTGCGGCGATGGCCGCACGCCGGCGGCCGCGGCGCATGACCTCGGTCACCCACACGATGCCGAGCGCGACGGCGAGGTTGACGCCCCAGCGCGTGAAGGCGTCGGACTCGGCTTCGGGGAGCCCGCCGACGGGCTCGACCACGGTCACGAACGCGAGCGCCCAGCCCACGCCGATCGCGGCGAACGCTGGCCCAGGCCCGCAAACCATGACGACGACGGGGACGATGCCCACGAGCGGGGCGTAGAGCGGGGCGTCTGCGACCTCGAGCAGGAGCAGGAAGATGACTGCCGCCCCGAGCGCGAACAGCAGCGCGACGCCGTAGCGGCGGAGGGCAGGACGGTCTTTCCCGGCATGCCGACCCTCCGCGGCGAGGCCATTCTCCGCATCCTGCGGGCTGGCGCCGAACGGGCTAGACGGCATGGAGACAGGCTTGTGTCATCGCGCTCGACTTCAAGCCTACGCAGGACCCGCCGTCCGAGCCCTGCTCGGCGGGCTACGCAACGGCATCGGTCCAGCTCGCGTCACAACCAGTTCGAGTACCCCCAGCCAGGGGCGTCGAAACGGGGGTTTCCGGCCGTCGGGACGCGGGTACCGCCGAAGTCCACCCGCAATCGACAGGAGGACTCGCCATGAACCCAGACGTCTGGACCTATCGGGAGACGTCGAGGCTCGGCTCGAACGTGATGGAAGCCGACATCGACCTCGTCGGCTTCGACGTGGAGGCCCTCGACGGCTCGATCGGACACGTCGACGAGGCGACCTACGACGTCGGCGCGAGCTACGTCGTGGTCGACACCGGCCCGTGGATCTTCGGCAAGAAGGTCATGCTCCCCGCCGGGGTCATCCGCTCGATCGACGTCACCGACGAGAAGGTCTTCGTCAATCGGACGAAGGACGAGATCAAGAGCGCCCCGAGCCTCGAGGAGGCCGGCGCGTCCGAAGAGGCGTACCGCGACCAGCTCGGCACGTACTACGGCCCGGGCGGCCGCGCGTATCGCGACCCGGACGACGGCTTCTAGCCGTCACGAACAGGCGACCTGGGGAGCCGGCTAGTCGGCCGGCTCCTCGGGCGCGATGCTGACTCCCGGCGGCGTCTCGATCGCCGCCTCGCGCCTGTACAGGAGCAGCTCGCGCGTGATCGCGAGGAGCGTGCCGGCGATCGGGATCGCGAACAGCGCGCCGAGGATCCCGGCGAGCTCGGCGCCGATCAGCACAGCGCAGAGAACCGCGAGCGGCGACATCTGCACCGTCCTCCCGTACACGAGCGGCTGCAGCACGTGGTTCTCGAACTGCTGGTACCCGATGAAGAAGCCGATCACGATCAGCGTCCGGATCCAGTCCGTCTCGACGAAGATCACCGTCGAGACGATGATGGCCGCCAGCGTCGCGCCCGCGAGCGGAATCAGGTCGAGGACCGCGACGATGACGCCGAGCGCGATCGCGTACTCGCTCCCTACCCCGAACAGCACCGCCGCCGAGACCGTGCCGGCAATGAGCGAGATGAGGAGGTTCCCAGAGACGTAGCCGCTGATCGTGCGGTAGATCTCGTGCCCGACGCGCTCGTAGCGGACGCGCGTGGGGTCCGGGAGCTGCGCGAGCATGCGCTCGATGGTGCGAGGGCCTTCGAGCAGCATGAAGTAGGTCAGGAAGATGATCGTGATCGCGCCGACGACGGCGGTCACGACGCTGCGCACGATCTCGAGGACTGGCTCGCTCAGCCCGAGCACGCCGGCGGCGCCCTCGGCCTCGATCGTGTCGCGGACGCGATCCACGATCTCGTAGTCGTCCTGGAGGAACCCGAGCGGCCCGCGCCCAGCGACGAGGTCGTCGATGAACTCGGGGACCGCGTCGATGAAGTCCGAGACCTGCTCGATCAGGGGCGGGATGACGAGGAACCCGATCGCCGTCAGGCCGAGGAGCGCGAGCACGAACACGATCGACGCCGCCCATCCGCGGCCGAGGCCGCGCCGCTCGAGCGCCTCGACCGCCGGGTTGAGCGCCGCGGCGAGCAGCGCCGCGATCACGATCCAGGTGAGGACGTGCAGGGCGAGGTAGCCGAGGAGGAGCACGACGCCCACGAGGACGGTGATTCCGAGGACGACGAGCACCGTCCGCGGACGAACCGTGACGACCCGCACCTCGGGCGTGGACATGGAGGCACTCTTCGGGGCGGCGCTGCGACTTCCTGGAATCGGCTGTGGTTGCGCGCCGGCAATCCGGGGTAATCAGCAACCGTGCTGCGGCGGGCGGCGGGGACCCGTCCGCCGCAGCCAGCCCGGAACGGGAGGAATCCCCCTGGACGGCTTGCCGCACCGCCGCGTAGATTCCCCCCATCGCCGACGAGAGGGGATCGGAGTCCGAACGCCTGGCGCGCCGCTACTTCGCGCTCGTCGAGGAGGGCGACCTCGCGCAGCTGCTGGAGCTGATGCACCCGGAGATCGAGCTCGTCCTGAAGACGAGGCGTCCCGGCGAGGTGCTGCGCGGGCGAACGGCGGTCGTCGCATTCGCGCGCGAGCAGTCGGAGCGGCTCTTCGAGACGAACGCGGAGGTGTTCGAGCCGCTCGACGAGACGCGCGTCGTGGTCGAGGGCCGCATCCGCTGGCTGGACGAGGAGCGCGTGCTCCGGGACGATCCGATCGTGTGGGCGCTCGAGTTCTCGGACGGCCTGCTGCGGCGCTCCACTCCGACGCACTCCGTCATCGAGGCGAAGATGATCCTCGCGGCACGCGAGCACGCTTGATAGAGACGACCCGGCTGGATCCGTAGTCGGATAGGCCGGGCCGCGTCCGGGTCGGCCCGGCCTTCCGTTCTCCTCCCCCGAGCGAGCTAGACGAAGTCGTTGGAGGACGGCTCGCGTACCGAGCGCTCGTCCCACTCGGCGACCGTCAGCCGCATGAAGCCGTCCCAGTGCGTAGCGAGCTCGTCGCCGAGCTCGCGATCCTCGGTGAGGTTCGTCCGCGCGATCTCGACCGTCTCGGTGTCGCCGGCGTACTCCGCGAGCCTGTGCAGCAGCTCGTACGCCGCGATCTGTGCGTGCGCGAGGACGTAGGCGTCGCGCCCGACCTTCCCCGGCACGTCCGTTCGGACGGCGTCGCTCACGCTCTTCATGAGCGTGACCGCCATCCCCTCGAGACGCTTGCGCATCGACGCGTCGCGACCGATCACGTCGAGCCGGTTGGCGAGGCGCTCGGCATGCAGCCGGCTCACCTGGCGCTGTCGCTCGAGCAGCGCCTGCAGCTCGCTGCCGTCGAGCGAGTCGATCATCGAGCCGACGCTGTCGACCGCGGCCTGCTCGAGCACGTGCGTGTCCTCGATGTAGTCGTAGAGCTTCTCCTGGATCTTGTCGTGGGCCTTCGTGGCCAAGGTCCGCCTCCTCGTTCTGGTTCGTAAGTACGAGGGTGCGTACCCGGCGCCGTGTCGGCCAAACCGGTTGGGCTTAGACGGTCTCGGCCAGGGCGCTCAGCTCGCGCCGCAGGTCCTTGATCTCGTCGCGGAGCTTCGCCGCGTACTCGAAGCGGAGCTCCTCGGCGGCGAGGTACATCTCCTCCTCGAGCGTGACGACGAGCTTCTCGAGCTCGTCAGGCGTCATGCCCTCGACCTCGGCCTTGCCTCGGCGGCGGCGCGAGGCGGGAACGTGCGGGGACTCGAGGGCCAGCAGCTCCGCGATGTCGGAGACGCCTTTCACGATCGTCTCCGGCACGATCCCGTGCTCCTCGTTGTACTCGATCTGGTACGCGCGGCGGCGGTTCGTCTCCTCGAGCGCGCCGATGATCGCCTCCGTCCGCTTGTCGGCGTAGAGGAGCACCTTGCCGTTGACGTTCCGCGCTGCGCGGCCGGTCGTCTGCACGAGCGCGGTCTTCCCGCGCAGGAAGCCCTCCTTGTCGGCGTCCAGCACGGCGACCAGAGACACCTCGGGCAGGTCGAGCCCCTCGCGCAGGAGGTTGACGCCGACGAGGACGTCGTACTCGCCGAGCCGGAGCTCGCGGATGATCGCGATGCGGTCGAGGGTGTCGATCTCGGAGTGCAGGTAGCGCGCGCGCACTCCCGCCTCGAGCAGGTAGTCGGTCAGGTCCTCGGCCATCTTCTTGGTCAACGTCGTCACGAGCGTGCGCTCCCCGACCTCCTCGCGCTTGCGGATCTCGTTCAGGAGGTCGTCGATCTGGTTGCGCGTCGGGCGCAGCTCGACCTCGGGATCGACGATGCCGGTCGGGCGAATGAGCTGCTCGGAGATGACCTTCGAGCGCGACAGCTCGAACGGGCCCGGGGTCGCGGACACGAACACGAGCTGGTCCACCTTGCCGAGGAACTCGTCGAAGCGGAGCGGGCGGTTGTCGAGCGCCGAGGGCAACCGGAAGCCGTATTCCACGAGCGTCTGCTTGCGCGAGCGGTCGCCCTCGTACATGCCGCCGAGCTGCGGGACGGTCTGGTGCGACTCGTCCACGAAGACGACGAGATCGTCCGGGAAGTAGTCGATGAGCGTGAACGGGTGCGAGCCCGGCGGCCGGCCCTCGAGGATCCTCGAGTAGTTCTCGATCCCGCTCGTGAAGCCGAGCTCCTTCAGCATCTCCATGTCGTACTCGGTGCGCTGCCGGATCCGGTGCGCCTCGAGCATGCGACCTTGAGACTCGAAGAGGGCGACCTGCTCCTCGAGCTCCGCCTTGATCTCGTCGACCGCGCGCTCGACCGTCGGCCGCGAGGTGACGTACTCGGTCGCGGGCCAGATGACGAGGTTGTCGAGCTTCGCGTACACCTCGCCCGTGAGCGGGTGGAAGTGCGTGATCTGCTCGACCTCGTCCCCGAAGAAGGACACGCGGTACGCGGTCTCGAGGTTCGCGGGCTGGATCTCGACGATGTCGCCCTTCACGCGGAAGCGGCCGCGCCCGAGGACCGTGTCGTTGCGGACGTACTGGCTCTCGATCAACTTGCGGAGGGCCGCGTCGCGGTCGTGCTCCTCCCCCACCTCCATGATCAGCACGCGCTCGCGCCACTCCTCCGGCGACCCGAGGCCGTAGATGCACGACACGGACGCGACGACGACGGTGTCGCGGCGCGTGAGAAGCGACGAGGTCGCGGACAGCCGGAGGCGCGCGATGTCGTCGTTCTGGGACGAGTCCTTCTCGATGTAGAGGTCGGCCTGCGGGATGTACGCCTCGGGCTGGTAGTAGTCGTAGTACGAGACGAAGTACTCGACCGCGTTCTCCGGGAAGAACTCGCGGAACTCGTTGCAGAGCTGCGCGGCGAGCGTCTTGTTGTGCGCGATGACGAGCGCCGGGCGCTGCGTCTTCTCGATGATCCAGGCCATCGTCGCCGTCTTGCCGGTCCCGGTGGCGCCGAGCAGCGTCTGGAAGCGGTTGCCCTCGGCCACGGAAGCCGCGATCTCGTCGATCGCGCGCGGCTGGTCGCCGGTGGGCCTGTAGGTGTCGGTCGTCCGGAACTCGCGGGGCACCAGGCCAAATGTAGCCGCCGGGCGTTGAGCGTCCCTTGAGCGGGTCGCGTCACGATCGCCGCTCAATCACCTGGAAAGGAGAGGCAATGTCCCCTACGCCTACAACGCATGGCATTCGCGGAGTTGTCCGTGCCTCGTCCGCGCTCGTCGTGCTCGGCCTGCTCGCCCTGTTCGTGGGCGGCGGAGCGAGTCTCGCGGATGACGGCAACCCCGACTCGAAGCTCCTACGGAAGTACCAGCCGGCGCTCGTCTTCCATCCCGACGAGCAGTTCCGGCCAATGAAGGTCCAGCGCTTCATCGAGGACTCCGAGCTCGAGCGGTTCGTCGGCTCGAGCCCGCAACAGCTTCCGCTCGACGCCGCCTGGACCGTCGTCGATCCGGACCCGGGGCCCGGCGAGCTCCCCGCTCCGGCTCCCGGCGCGTTCTTCCGCCTCGACCAGACCGGCTGCGAGGCCGACGCTCCGCTCGCAGGCCGAGATTGCTACGCCGCCGCGGCCGCTCGTAAGAAGCACGGTCGCGACGTGGCGATGTACGGCCGCGTGGTCCGCACGGACACGCGGATCGTCCTCCAGTACTGGCTCTTCTACTACGACAACCCGCTCCTCCTCCCGCCGACGCCGGTCGGCACGTTCTGGCAGTCGCACGAAGGCGACTGGGAGGTCGTGAACGTCGTCCTCGGCCACGATCGGCAGCCACTCGAGGCGGCGTACAGCCAGCACTGCACGGGCCAGCGGCGGGTGTGGGACGACGTCGCGAAGCATCCGGCCGGAAGCACACACGCGGTCGCGTACGTCGCGCTCGGCTCGCATGCGAACTACTTCGCGCCCGGCGTCGGGCAACTCGGGACCATTCCGATCAGCCCGGCGTGCATCCCCGCCGCGGTGGCGCCGATCCTGCCGTTGCTGCCGTTCCTCCAGGCCGCCGACCAGGTGCTCGACGGCCCGCACGCCAAGCGGGCGACGATCCGCCGGATCGAAGGAAAGACCTGGTCGACGTTCGGCGGACGCTGGGGCGAGTCCGAGTACTTCTTCACCCCCATCCCGCTCGGGCCCGTCCCCGCAGGCGCGGTGCCAGTGGGGATCGCGCCCGCGAGTCCGGCGCTACAGGCGAACTGGAACGCGAGCACGATCCTCGGCTGGCCCGCAGCCTGAGCGACCGAGGCGGCTACGCGCGCAGGAAGGCGAGCACCGCCAGGACCCGGCGGTGCTCGTCCGGCGCGGGCACGAGATCGAGCTTCCAGAAGATCGAGTTCACGTGCGTCTCGACCGTCTTCGGGCTGACGACGAGCTTCTCGCAGATCCCGCGGTTCGAAAGGCCCTCGGCCATGAGCGTGAGCACCTCCCGCTCGCGCGGGGTCAGCACGCCGAGCGGGTCCTCCTCGCGCCGGCGGCCGAGGAGTTGCGCGATGACCTCCGGGTCGATCGCGGTGCCGCCCTTCGCCACGCGGCGCACCGCCTCCAGGAAGTCGTCGATCTCGAGGACGCGATCCTTGAGCAGGTAGCCGAAGCCGGACGGGTTCTCGCTCGCGAGCGCGAGCGCGTGCGTCGCCTCGACGATCTGCGACAGGAGGAGAACCGCGACCTCGGGCTGCTCCGCGCGGAGCTCGATCGCGGCGCGCGCGCCCTCGTCGGTCTGCGTCGGCGGCATACGGATGTCCACGATCGCGACGTCGGGCTTCTGCATCCGCACGTGGCGGCGCAGCTCGTCCGCGTCGCCCGCCTGCGCGACGACCTCGAAGCCTCCGTCGGCGAGCACTCGGGCGAGCCCCTCCCGCAGGAGCACCGAGTCCTCTGCGATCACGACGCGCACGGGATCTCCCCTATCACGCGCGTGCCCGAGCCGGGAGCGCTCTCGACGCGAAGACGGCCGCCGCGCGACTCGAGCCGGTCGGCGAGGCCGCGGAGCCCCGACCCCGAGCCCGACCGCGCTCCGCCCGCGCCGTCGTCCTCGACCTCGACCACGAGCACGCCGTCCGCATGCCGCGCGCGCACGGCCGCGCTCGACGCATGCGCGTGCTTGGCGACATTCGTGAGCGCCTCGCTCGCGACGAAGTAGGCCGTGGCCTCGACGTCGGGCGGCAGGCGCTCCGCGGTGGCCTCGACCGTAACGGGCAGCGGCATTCGGGCCGCGAGCGACTCGAGCGCCGGCGCCAGCCCACCCTGCGTGAGGATTCCCGGGTGGATCCCGTGCGCGAGCTCGCGCAGCTCTTCCACGGCGACCTGGAGCTCGTCCGCAGTCGTCGAGAGCAGCTGATCCACCTCGGGTGCGCTCTCGGAGTCGAGCTTGCGCTGTGCGCTCCGAAGCTCCAGAGCGAGCGCGACGAGCCGCTGCTGCGCGCCGTCGTGCAGGTCGCGCTCGATCCGCCGCCGCTCGTCGTCAGCGGCCGCGACGATGCGCGCGCGAGACTCCCGCACCGTCTCCAGCTGCGCACGCAGCTCGGCGTGGAGTCTCGCGTTCACGAGGGCGAGGCGGGCCGCGGCCACCACGCCCTCGACCAGCATCGGCTCGTCCCGCAGTGTCGGATCGTGGACGAGCACTGCGAGCGGCTCGCCCTCGTACTCGATCGGCGTCACCGCCCGCTGCGGCCCGTCCTCGGGGACCGGGAAGGTGACGCCGGCCGCGTCGACGTACTCGTCGCGCTCGGGCAGCCAGAACGCGACTTCCAAGGACTGGTCTCCGAGAGCGTTCGCGAGCTCGCCCCGGATCTCGTGCACCGGCGTGCGCTCGAGATGGACGACGAGCTCGCCGACGTGGACGCGCGCGAGGCGTGCGCGCAGGAGCCCGGCGAGGAGCGCGAGCGGCAACGCCGTGAGACCGATCACCTGCCACCAGTAGAGGTCGTAGAGGAGCCCTGACGGCAGGTCGACGAACGTCAGCGCGCCGTCGAGCACCGCGCGCAGGGCCGCGACGGCGGCAACGATCAGGAGCGGCGCGAGGATGCGACGCGCCCGTGGCGTCGCGTGCCAGAGCTTGCGGGCGATCAGGCCGACGAAGAACGTGGCGAGGAGCCCGTAGCCGCACACGGCGAACGCGGTCTGCAGCGCCGCGACGACGTCGGTGTTGCCGGAGACGAGCAGGAGGCTCTCACGCGCCGACGTGTCGAAGTACTCGAGGCGCTCGTTGCCGTCGTAGAACAGGAGGATCGCGAGCGGGAACGCGACCGCGACCGAGTACGCGACCGCGAGGAATGCGCGCTCGATCCGGTCCGTCACGTGGCCGGTCGGGTAGGCGAGCGCAACATGGGCGACGAGGACGTAGGCGATCTCCCCGACGAGGAAGAACACGGTGAAGACGAGCTCGTCGTGGCTGTAGCGGAGCTGGCGCGCGAGGAGCGCGAAGCCGGCCGCCAGCATGAGCGGGCCGAGATGGTTGCCGGGTCGCCTTGCCCACGCGACGAGGCCGGCGACGAGGAAGGCCCACGCCGTGCCGACCGACGCGAGCGCCCTCGCGTTCGTCGTGAAGCCGTCAGGGAGGTTGTCGACCTGCACCCTGTACGCGAACACGCCCAGCACGAGGCCGCAGGCGCCGACGAGCGCCTGGAGAACGCGGGGCGTGAACATCGCTCGGATCGTCACACAGCCGGCAGACGCTGACCAGAGGGCGAAGCCCGATCCGAGGATCGGGAAAAGCCCGAGACGAGTCCCAGGTCCGCCCGGTTACCGCGACACGCGCCACGACGCAGCATGGACGCATGACCGAGACACATGTCATCCGCATCGGATCGGGCGCCTGTCTCGCCGTCAGGCGCCACGAGCGCGACCCTCTCGAGACGCTCTTCGCCGAGATCGCCACCTACCTCGAGGCCGTGGACGCCTTCCGGCAAGAGGGCCACGAGCCGACCTGGCAGGCCGAGATCGTCGCTGGGACGATCCGATGACGCTCGCCCATTGGAATCCACATCCTCGAACGCAGCCTTGCGGTGTGGGTTCCTGCCGCGAGCTCGGGATGACCGCCGCCTGGACGCGAGGCGCCGCGCGCAGCACCGCACGCCGGGCCGCAACCGACTCGAAGCTCGATCTCTCCCTGCTCGGCCCTCTCGTCGTGTCCAACGGGGGACAGAGGATCGCCATCGGCGGATCCAAGCCGCGTGCGCTTCTCACGATCCTCGCGCTCGAGGTCGGGCACGTCGTCTCGGCTGACCGCCTCGTCGAAGAGCTCTGGCCGGAAGAGCCGCCCGGCACCGCCGCCCACGCCGTCCAGGTCTACGTCTCGCAGCTGCGCAAGGCGCTCGGCGCTGACGCGATCTCGACGCGCAGGCCCGGATACGTCCTCGAGCTCGACCCGGACCGCATCGACGTCGCCCGCTTCGCGAGGCTCGCCGACCAGGGTCGTGCAGCGCTCCAGGCGGGCGATCCGATCGCCGCGGAGCGCGCGCTGCGAGATGCGCTCGCGCTCTGGCGCGGACCGGCGCTCGCGGACTTCACGTACGAGCCCTTCGCGCAGGCCGAGATCGCGCGCCTCGAGGAGCTCCGGCTGGTCGCGCTCGAGGAGCGGGTCGCGGCGGATCTCGAGCTCGGCCGTCACGCCGCGCTCGTGTCGGAGCTCGAAGGGCTCGTCCACACGCAGCCGCTCCGCGAGCGTCTGCGAGAGCAACACATGCTCGCGCTCTATCGCTCCGGCCGGCAGGCCGAGGCTCTCGCGGCCTATCGCCGGGCCCGCAAGACGCTGGTCGAGGACGTCGGGATCGAGCCGGGGCCGGCGCTCAGAGCGCTCGAGGCGGCAATCCTCCGCCAGGACCGGTCGCTGCTGCCAGTCGCGGCCTAGCTCGAAGAGCGAGTATTGAGTGTTCCTTGAGCCGCGCCTAGCATCGTGCGCACAGACATCGACGAGGCGCCTCCGACTGCGGCGGCGCAAGGAGGGAGTCTCCATGCACCTACGGACAGGCATGCGGCTGAGCCCTGCGTTCGTGGTCGCGATGATCGCGCTCTTCATCGCGCTCGGCGGAACCGCCGGCGCGGTCGCGACTCAGATGGTTCCGCTCGCCAAGCGCGCGCTCGTCGCCGACAAGGCGAAGACCGCGACCACGGCCAAGACGGCCACCACCGCGAAGACCGCGACCACGGCCAAGACCGCTCGGGTCGCCCAGAACGCCCAGCGGTTCGGCGGCGGGACACTCGAGCAGGTCGTCACGACGGCGGCGATCCTGGGCGCCGAGGCGGCGCTCGAGCTCTCTCCCGAGGGCCCGCGGCCCGCGAGCACGGCTGCCGGGCTCGTCACCGTGAAGACGTCCTCGATCGCGCTCGGCGCGACGCAGCGAGAGGGGTTCACCGTCTCCTGCGACGGCGGGCAGAAGGCGCTCGGCGGCGGCTACTCCACGTTCGGAGTCGTCATCGCGCTCGGCTCGTTCCCGGCGAACAACGGTACGGCTTGGCGCCTCGATCTCGAGAACGTGAGCGATCCCCCGACGGCCACGACCGGGGACGTGTACGTCACCTGCCTGAAGTGAGGCGGGCAGCGGTCTCCGGCGCGTCTTCGGGCGCGCCGGCGACCGGCGCGCCGCTTAGGACGCGACCGGCTCGGCCGCGACCGCCGCGGGCGCGACGATCTCCGGCGGGAGATCCTCGTCGCGGTGGCGAAGGACGATGGCGGAGTAGGCGAGCGCCATGCATGTGACCCCAGCGACCGTCGCAGCGAAGAGCGGCGCGACGCCCCAGTGCTCGATGACCTGACCCGCGACGAGGAAGCCGAGCGGCGCGGCGAGCGTGTTGATCGAGACGACGGCGGTGATCGCCATGGCGCGCAGGTCCTCCGGAGTCCGGTGGGTGAGCACCGCGATGAGCGGCCCGTTGATGAGCGGGGTGAAGAAGGTCGCCACGAAGAGCGCGAGGAAGACGACCGGCCACGGCGGCAGGAACGGCAGCACCCACAGCGGCACCGCGAACGCGAGGATCGCCAGCCCCGACAGCCTGAGCGGCGGCACTTTCCGCACGGCCGCGATGGCCGCGAAGGTTCCGACCAGCGCGCCCGCTCCGAGCGCCGCGTAGAAGAGGCCCGCGACTCGCGCGTTGTCGAGCTCGTCGTACGCGTAGAACACCAGTCCGGCCGACATTCCCGCGCTCAGGAACCCGAATCCGACGACCACGCCGGCGATCGGGCCGAGGAGGCGATCCTGAAAGAGGAAGCGCACCCCTGCGAGGACCTTCGGCCGCACCGCGGCGGCGATCGGCTTCCGGCGCGGGACGAAGACGAGCACGAGGAGGAAGGCGACGGCGTACGTGGCGGCGTCGACGTACAGCACGTTCGGCGCGCCGATGAACGGGATGAGCAGGCCCGCGATCGCCGGCCCGATGAGGGCCGCGAACGCGGCTCCGCCCTCGATGAGGCTGTTCCCCTGCGACATGCGCCGCTCGTCCTCGCCAACGAGCTCCGGCAGGATCGTCCGCTGCGAGGCGAAGTACGGCGGCATGAAGGAGCCGAGCAGCGCCACGATGACGAGCAGAAGCGGGAACGAGAGCATGTCGAGCGAGTGCAGGAGCGGGATCGAGGCGAGGATCGGCGCGCGCGCGAAGTCCGCGATCAGCATCGTGTTCCGCGCGCCGATGCGCTGCACGAGGAGCCCGCTGGGTATGCCGAGGACGACCATCGGCGCGATCTCGGCCGCGAGGACGAGCGTCATCTTCGCGGCCGACCCGGTCGTGACGAGCACGAACCACGGCAGCGCCAGGTACGTCATCCGCGTGCCGAGAACGGAGATGACCTCGGCGGAGACGAGCGCCGAGACGGCCGTCTTCTTCACTCGTGTCACTGAGCTGGCCGCCTCGGCGCTTTCCATGGCGCGACTAATATAAAACGTCCGTACGGTTTTGTAAAGTGGGAGCCTGACATGCCGAAGATCTCCCTGGAAAAGAGGACCGCGAGGCGCGAGCAGATCCTTGCCGGCGCGAGGCGCTGCTTCGCCGAGCACGGCTACGAGGGCGCGACGGTCGCACGGCTCGAGGCGGAGATCGGGCTCTCGCGCGGCGCGATCTTCAACTACTTCTCCTCCAAGGAGGACCTGTTCATCGAGCTGGCGGTGCAGGACAGTGCCCGTTTGTCGGAGGTCTGGGTCAACGAAGGTCTCGAGGCGATCCTGCGGGCGATCCTCGAGCTCGACCCCGCCTGGCTCAACGTGAACCTCGAGGTCATCCGTCGAGTCCGCACTGACGTCTCCTTCCACAAGCGGATCGAGGAACGACAACAGGCGTTCATCCCCGTCAACCGCACGCGCGTCGAAGAGGCGCAGCGCGAGGGCGTGTTCCGAGACGACCTCGAGCCGAGGCAGATCGGCGCGTTCGTGAACCTCGTGCTCAACGGGCTGGCGCTCCAGCGCGCGTCGGGCGAGGAGCCGCCTCCGGTCGAGCTCGTCCTTGGCCTGCTCGAGGACGCTATCGGCGGGCGCGGCTGATCGGAAATTGGCGCGCCGCCGTCATCCGGCCCGCGCGAATTTCCGATCAGCCGCCTAACTCGGACGGGTACGCGTCCGCGTACACCTGCCTGAGCCGCTCGACCTCTTCCACGTAGGCGCGCGTCTCGGGGAACACGATCCCGAGGCCTTCCGCACGCCAGTGGTCGACGTTCCCCTGGCCGGCGTGGTACGCGGCGAGCGCGAGGCTCAACGCCCCGTAGCGTTCGCGCATGTGGTCGAGGTACCACGTGCCGTAGCGGACGTTGATCTCGGGGTCGCGGAGGTCGGCGACGACGAAGCGGGCTCCTCCCGTCCGCAGCGCGATCCCCTTCGCCGTGTCCGGCAGGAGCTGCATGAGCCCGATCGCGCCCGCCGCGGATTGGGCGTTCGGGTCGAAGCGGCTCTCGACGTACACGACAGCCGCGACGAGCGCGGGGTCGAGGTCGTGGTTGCGCGCGTGCGTCCGGACGATGTGCTCGTACTCGAGCGGGTAGCGGGCGCGGAGGTAGACGTCGGGCTCGGTCTCGACGACCCAGGCGCCGACGGCGGCCAGGGCGAGAACGGCGATGGCTAAAAGGATCAGAATCCGCACGAGCGCCGCATGGCTACGGGCCGACAGGCGCCAAGTTACAAGTTGTAACTTGGCGTTTCAGCCGACCGCAGGGGACGTGGCTTCGGCGGACAGGGTAGCCATCACGCCGGCGACCCAGGCGTCGAGCGCCTCGGGCGTCCCGGTGTTCACGTAGACGAAGTCCGCTCGCTTGGCCTTCTCCTTGTCCGGGAGCAGGCGCGACTCGCGGTCGTCCTTCTTCCCTCCGCTCCGCGCGTCCCGGAGCTTGGCGGGCGCCGTGATCACGACCACCTTGTCGAACCGCTCCTCGGCGCCGACCTCGTACAGGAGCGGGACCTCCGTGACGCAGACCCTGGGAGGATTCGGCAGCTGCGCGAGCTGCTCGCGCCAGGTGAGGTACTCGCGGGACACGAGCGGGTGCAGCAGCTTCTCGAGGAAGTCGAGCGCCTCGGGGTCCTTGAACACGCGGAACGCAATCAGCTCGCGATCCGGCGCGCCGTCCTCGCCGAGGATCCCCTCCCCCAGCCTTTCGACGAGCGCCTCCTTCACCTCGGGGCTGGTCGCGAGGAGGTGGTGGACGATCTCGTCGCTCGAGACGGTGGCCGCCCCGTGCCGCCGAAAGCTCGCGAGCGCAGTCGACTTGCCGGCCCCGATGCCTCCGGTGATCGCGACCGCGATCGGGCGCAACGCGGGCCTAGGCGGTCTCTTCTTCGAGCTCGGTCGCGGGCTCGGGCTCCGCCTCGACGGCGGCCTCCTCGGCCTGCTCGGCGGGCTCTTCGGCCGGCGCTTCCGCCTCGACTGACATCTCCGGCTCGACGGAGGTCTCCGATTCGGCGGGCATCTCAGGCTCCGCGGGCGCCTCGGGCTCGTCCGCGACTTCGTCTACCGGCTCCGCCTCGGCGACCTGGGCGTCGGCGGCCTCGGCCCCCGCCTCCTCCGCCTCGGCTTCCTCGGCCACCGCGGTGCCGCCGGTCGGGAAGGCCTCCTCGGAAAGGATCAGGTCCGGCGTCTCGTGCACGGACTCGGCGCCGTCGGCACGCGGAACGGGCTGCTCGCCCTCCTCGACGCGCTTCAGCGAGAGCGAGAGCCTGCGGCGCTCGCCGTCGATCTCGAGGATGCGAACGTTCACGGCCTGGCCCTGGGCAACGACCTCGCGTGGGTTCTCGACGTGGTGCGGCGCGAGCTCGGAGATGTGCACGAGCCCTTCGACGCCCGGGAGGATCTCGACGAACGCGCCGAACGTGACGACCTTCGCGACACGTCCCTCGACGACGTCATCCTCTCGGTACGAGTCGAGCACCTGCTGCCACGGGTCGCTCTGCGTCTGCTTCAGGCCGAGCGAGATCCGCTGCCGGTCGCGGTCGATGTCGAGCACCTTGACCTTGACCGTCTGGCCGATGTCGAGCACCTCGGAGGGGTGGTTCACGTGGCTCCACGAGAGCTCGGAGATGTGGATCAGGCCGTCCATCCCGTCGAGGTCGACGAACGCGCCGAAGTCGACGATGTTGGAGATCTGGCCCTCGATCACGTCGCCCGCGCTCAGGCGGTCGAGGATCGCCTGCCGCATCTCCTTGCGCTCGTCCTCGAGGACGGCGCGACGGGAGAGGACGACGTTGTTGCGCGAGCGGTTCAGCTCGATGACCTTGCAGCGCAGCTCGCGTCCGAGGAACTCGTCGAGGTCCTGCACGCGCCTGATGTCGACGAGCGACGCGGGCAGGAAGCCGCGTACGCCGAGGTCGAGGATGAGGCCTCCCTTGACCACCTCGATGACCTTGCCGGTCACCGGCTCGCCGGACTCGGCCGCGCCCTCGATCTTCTTCCAGGCGAGCTCGAAGCGCGCGCGCTTCTTGGAAAGGATGAGCCGGCCCTCGGTGTCCTCCTTCGTGAGGACGAGCGCGTCGATCTCGTCTCCGACCGACACCTCGTCGGCCGGATTGACCGAGCGGCGGATGGTGAGCTCGGCAACGGGGATGACGCCCTCCGACTTGTAGCCGATGTCGACGAGCACCTCGTCCTTGTCCACGCGTACGACCGTGCCGTGGACGACCTCCCCCTCGTTGATCTCGGGGAACGCGGAATCGTAGTCGGGGATGAGCTCGCCGTCGGGGCCGGTTACCCAGACCCCCGCTTCCGGCGCCGCCCCCTCTTCTATCGACACGGGCTTTTCAACGGTGTCGTTCGACATCGGATCGGGGAGTATAGCCAGCCATTCGCGGCGCGAATGGCTAGGTCCAGGCCGGTTTGTGCGGTAGAAACCCTGCTATGCGGCTGACGCTCGTTCGGAGCGCGACGGTCATCCTCGAGCTAGGCGCGAGGCGGATCCTCGTCGACCCCATGCTCGACGACGCCGGCACGCGGCCGCCGGTCGAGCAGACGGCGAATCCGATGCGAAACCCGACCGTCCCGCTGCCCTTCCCGGCCGAGGAGGTGGTTCGCGACCTCGACGCGATTCTCGTCACGCACCGGCACCGCGATCACTTCGACGCGCGGGCCGAGGAGCTGCTCCCGCGCGACGTGCCGCTCTTCTGCCAACCGGAGGACGAGGACGCGCTTCGCGGCCTCGGCTTCGACGCCAGGGCCGTCGGTGACAGCGTTGACTGGGACGGACTGACGATCGCCCGCACAACCGCCCGTCACGGCTCGGAGGAGATGGCGGCGCTGCTCGGGCCCGTCAGCGGGTTCGTGCTCGACGACCTCTATCTCGCGGGCGACACGGTCTGGTACGAGGGCGTCGAGGACACGATCGAGCGGCACCGGCCGCGCGTCGCGGTCGTGAACGCCGCCGGCGCGGAGTTCCTCGAGGGCGGGCTCATCGTCATGGGGATCGACGACGTGCGCGAGGTCGCGGCCCGCGTCCCTGTCGTGGTCGCCGTGCACCTGGAGGCGCTGAACCACTGCTTCCTGAGGCGGGCGGAGCTGCGCGAGGCGGTTCCCGGCGTGCTCGTGCCCGAGGACGGCGAGACGCTCGAGCTCAGCGCGGCAGCTTGATCGGCTTCAGCCAGGTGGGCTTGCCGCGCCCGAGGTCGACGCAGTCTCTCCAGCGAAGGTGCACGCCGCGATAGAGCTCCAGTCCGTCGCAGCGGAAACGCGACCACACCGCCGGGCCCGAAGTCCATCGGGTCGTGTCGGTGACGACGAGCACGTTTCGCAGGCCACGCACGAACACATAGGTGGCGATCACCTCGCCCGACTGAGGCGAGCTCTCCCCCACCACTACAGCTCGGGCGCGCTTCCCTTCCCGCGCAGCCTCGACGATGCAGGCGGTCACTCGACGTTGCGCCGCCGTGACGCGCATGCGGATCCAGTAGAGGCCGCACGATGGATAGGACGCAGGCGTCGCCGTCGGAGCGGACGGGGCCGAAGCCGGAAGAACGAGGATCGATGCGACCGCCGCCGCGACTGCCACGGGCAGGACGCCTGAGCGGCTCACCCTTTCGCCTCGGCCCAGTCGTCGCCCATGCCCACGTCGACGGCGAGCGGAGGATCGAGCGGGTACGCGCCGACCATCTCCTCCCGTACGAGGTCGCGCACCGCGGAGACCTCGGTCTCCGGCACCTCGAGCAGCAGCTCGTCGTGCACCTGGAGGACGAGCCGCGCGCCGCGGCCCTCGTCGCGCAGCCGCGAGTGGATCGCCACCATCGCGACCTTGATGATATCCGCGTTCGACCCCTGCATCACGAAGTTGACGGCGACGCGCTCGCCGAAGCCGCGCGTTTGCCGGTTCGAGGCGCGGAGCTCGGGGACGGGCCGTCGCCGCCCGAGCAGGCTGGACGCGTAGCCGTCCTCCGCGGCCTGCGTGATCGTGCGCGCGATGAACGCCTGCACGTGCGGGAAACGGGCGAGGTAGGAGTCGATGTACGCCTGCGCCTGCTCCTTCGGGATGTCGAGGTTCTCGGAGAGCCCGAAGGCGGAGATCCCGTAGACGATCCCGAAGTTGATCATCTTCGCGACGGCGCGCTCGTCCTTCGTGAGCGTCGCGGGGTCCTTCTCGAGCACCTCCGCGGCGGTCGCGGTGTGGATGTCCTCGCCGCGCAGGAACGCTTCGCGCAGCTTCGGCTCGCCGGAGACGTGCGCGAGGATCCGGAGCTCGATCTGCGAGTAGTCGGCCGAGAGCAGGCGGTGACCCGGCTCGGCGACGAACGCCGACCGGATCTCGCGGCCGAGCTCGGTGCGGATCGGGATCGCCTGCAGGTTCGGGCTCGAGGTCGAGAGCCGACCGGTCGCGGCGACGTGCTGGTTGATGGTCGTGTGCAGGCGCCCGTCCTCGCCGATCAGCGTCGGCAGCGGCCCGAGGTACGTGTTCACGAGCTTCGTCAGCTCGCGCCACTCCTCGATCACGGGGACGATCTCGTGGTCGGCGCGGATCGCGCGCAGGACCTTGCCGTCGGTCGAGTAGCCCGTCTTGCCCTTACGGCCCGGTGTGAGGCCGAGCTTCTCGAAGAGGACCTGTCCGAGCTGCATCGGCGAGCCGAGCACGAACTCCTCGCCGGCGAGCTGGTAGGCGCGCGCCTCGAGCTCCTCGACCCGGTCGGACAGGCGGGCGGTGATCTCCCCCATGCGGTACGTGTCGATGCGGACGCCGGCGTCCTCCATCGCCGCGAGTACGGCTGTCAGCGGAAGCTCGATCTCGTCGTACAGCTTCTCGAGGCCGCGTTCGCGGACGCGCTCGCGCAGGATCGGAGCGAGTCGACGCGCTGCCTCGGCGTTGCGGACGAGCGCGGCTGTCTCCTCCTCGGCCGCGGGCTCGGGCTCGAGCTCGAGGCCCTGCTCGGCCGACAGGTCGTCGAGGGAGTACTCGGCGCGGCCCGGGTCGATGAGGTACGCGGCGATCAGCGTGTCGTCGACCGCCTGCACACGAAGAGCCTTCGCATCGTGCACGGCCAAGTCACCCTGGACGACGAGGTGGCCGGGACGCGGGGAGACGACGACTCCGTCCTCCGTCGCGACCGCCACTCGGTCAGAGTCCGCGGCGAGACCGACGCGCCCGCGCAGCTTCGGGATGTCGCCCTCGCGCCACGGAACCGACTGCAGCTCGGCCTTCGGGAGCTCGGCCGCGGGCAGCGCCTCGTCGAGCGTGTCGACGCGCGAGAGCAGCCCCCGGAACTCGAAGCGGCGGAAGATCTCCTTCAGCTTCGACCGGTCCGGCGGGCGCGAGACGAGCTCGCTCGGGTCGCATCCGAGCTCGAGGTCGCGGCGCATCGTCGCGAGCACCTTCGACTCCCGGGCGATGTCCGCGTTCTCCTTGATCGCACGCGAGCGCGCCGGGGAGAGCTCGTCCGCGTGCTCGATCACGGCGTCGACCGAGCCGTACTGGGAGATCAGCTGGCCGGCGGTCTTGTCACCGATCCCCGGGATACCCGGGATGTTGTCGCTCGTGTCGCCCTTGAGCCCTATGAAGTCGGGGACCTGGTCGGGGCGGACGCCGTAGCGCAGCTCGACTCGCTCCGGCGTGTACACGTGGACGTCGGCGACGCCGCGCGGCGTCATCATCAGGCAGACGTTCTCCGACACGAGCTGGAACGCGTCGCGGTCGGTGGAGACGACGCACGTCTTGATCCCGGCCTCGTCGGCGAGCGTCGCAAGCGTCGCGATCACGTCGTCCGCCTCCCAGCCCTCGAACTCGAGGTTCCGGTAGCCGAACGCCTCGACGATCGGGCGGAAGTGCGGGAACTGCTCGCGCAGGAGGTCGGGCATCGGGCGGCGCTCGGACTTGTACTCGGCCGAGATCTCGGTCCGGTGCACCGGCCTCGTGTCCCAGGCGACCGCGACGCCGCGCGGCGTGTAGTCGGACAGGAGCTTGAAGAGCATGTTCGTGAAGCCGAGAAGCGCGTTCGTGAACTGGCCGTCCGTCGTCTGCAGCTCCTCCGGGAGCGCGAAGAAGGCGCGGTAGGCGAGGTTGTTGCCGTCGACGAGGAAGAGCTCGGCGTCGCGAACCGGCCCGTCGTCCAGCTGCAGCTCCTCGCCGGTCAGGGTCTTCGGCATGCCTCAACTCTCGAGCTGCGCCGTGTGGCCTCCCGTCCCGTGGCCGGGTGGCAGACGAGTTGCGCCGCTGTGGCTTCCCGTCCCCGTGCGCCGGGTGGCAGATAACTCGAGAAGCCGCAGCTGGCGCGTTGTCTGGCGCGCCGGGCGTGGAACAGGCGCGCGGAATCGCCGACGGAATCTGAAAGGGTGCTCATGAAGCGGAAGATCCGCACCGTTTGCGGCGTCAGGTGGACAGGGCCCCACTCGTAGGGGCTTTCGAGGAAGGAGCCTTATGAGCGAGACGAGCACGACGGCGATGCTCGTCGGCACGCGCGAGATGTTCGGCACACGGTCGAACGTGCTGGCGGCGACGGTGTCACGCAGCGAGATCGAAGAGGCGTTGGCTCTCGACCCGCCGGCCGAGCTGATCCTCGACGTCGACCGGAAACCCGAAGGAACGGACGGCTTCGAGCGACGGACCGTGAACGTGGCGTGGACCCGAAAGGACCTCGAGTCCCTGCTCGACCATCCCGCCGCAGACGCGATCACCTTCTCGTTCGACGCGGACGAGCTCGAGCGGGCCATTGCGGGGTCGGAGGTCGAAGGCCACGGCCTTCGTGAGACTGCGGCGGTCCTGACCATCGCGGCCGCGGCGGCCGCGGCGGGAGCATCGGGCGCCTTCGGTGCGATCCCCGACGAGCGGTCGCTCGCGGAACGCGGCATCGCGGTCGAGGCAGCCGCTCCGATTCACACGGAAGCGGGCCTGACCGAGCGTGGCATCGGCATCCAGGCCGTGCCTCCGGTGCACGACGAGATGACGGCCACTGCACGAGGGATCGACGCGGGGACGCCACCTGCGGTCCACGACGAGGCGACGCTCGCCGGCACGCGGCATCGAGCCGGGAACACTCCCGGCCGTCCACGACGAGGCGACGCTCGCCGCACGCGGCATCGAGCCGGGAACACTCCCGGCCGTCCACGACGAGGCGACGCTCGCCGCACGCGGCATCGAGCCGGGAACACTCCCGGCCGTCCACGACGAGGCGACGCTCGCTGCACGCGGCATCGAGCCGGGGACGCTTCCGGCCGTCCAGGACACGGCCACACCGATCATCCACGACGAGTCCACGCTCGCCGCACGGGGCATCGAGCCGGGAACGCTCCCGGCCCCGGCCACCGGTGGCGAGTCCGGGTTCGAGTTCCCGTCGGTCGATTCGGCCACCGTTGCCGGAATCGCCGGCGGAGCTGCCGGCGCAGCACTGCTCATCGCGGCGGCCGCGTTCGCCACCCGGCGGCGGGAGCCGGGTACGGCCTAGGTCTGGCGCGAGGGGCCGGTCTTCCTGCCGGCCCCTCGACCTCCGCGTCACGAGTAGCGTGACGCGACGTGCGGCGTGTTCCCCTGCTCTCGGGCTCGCGGGTCGTCCTCGTGCCCGTGGACGAGGGAGACGTCGTCTTGCGGGCGCCTCCGGCCCCGGACCAGGTGGTCGACGTCGCCGGCGCCGTGCGCGACGCGCTCCGGTTCCCGCTCTCCGGGCCGCCGCTCGCGGGCCTCGTCACGCGAGGCGGACGCGCGACGGTGCTCGTCGAGCCCGCCGCGCTCCCCTTTCCCGGCGCACCGCAAGATGCGCGGCAGACCGCGATCGCGGTTGCGATCGAGGAGCTCGAGCGCTGCGGAGTCCCCGACGAGCGGCAGACGATCCTCGTCGCAGGCGGTCTCGGGCGCCGCTTCGGCCGGCAGGCCCTCGAGCGACTGCTGTCGCCGCCGCGCGCACGGGAGTTCCGGGGGCGGGTCGTCGTCCACGACACCGAGGACGAGCGGCTGCTCGAGCTGAGCGGGGACACGCGGGTCAGCCCTGC
The DNA here is from genome assembly GCA_963716605.1 of uncultured Actinomycetes bacterium. GTDB lineage: Bacteria > Actinomycetota > Thermoleophilia > Gaiellales > Gaiellaceae > GMQP-bins7. The sequence continues at coordinate 532,704 of CAVQTO010000003.1, forward strand.
GCTGGTGGACACGGACCTGGTGCTGGCGGTCACGGCCGCCGAGTCGGTGCTGCACGGCGGCCCCGCTGCGCTCGTCGCCGCCTCCGACGCGGCCACGATCCGCGGGGTCGCGGAGATCGACTCGCTGCTCGAGGCGCCGAGCTCGCCCGCGTGGGCGCTCGGGCTCCGGCTGGAGGCCGCGCTCGCCGAGCGGGTCGCGGTCGCGGGCGTGTCCCTCGCGCTCGATCTTCCCCGGCTCACCGGTCGCTACCGGGGATATCCGACCTCGGACGAGGCGGTGGAGCGTCTCGCCCGCTCGCCAGTCCGCGCGGCGCTCTCCTTCCTGCCTGACTTTCTCCGACAGGAGGTGGTATCCCGACAGCGCCGCCGCCTGGACGCGCTCGGGGCGTTCGCGGGAACGCCGTCCGAGGCCCACGCCGAGGCGCTCCTGCGCGGGGTCGCCCGCCGCGGCGCCCACCTGGCCGAGCCGGTGGACGCGCTCGTCGTCGGCATACCCTGGAACGGGCCGCACGTGCCGCGCGAGCCGGTGAACCCGCTCACGGCGGCGGCGGTTGCGCTCGGCTTCGCGTTGCGCTCGCGCCGCGGCGCGTTCCCGATCCGGCCCGGCGGGACGCTCGTTCTCGTCCATCCCTTCACGCGTACGTTCGCGCCCGTCACGCAGGCGCCTTACGCGGCGATGTTCAACGCGCTGCGCGCGACCGAGAGCCCGGGCGAGCTGGAGGTCGTCGAGCGGGTGACGTCGCGCGACGAGAGCGCGCTCGGCGAGTACCGAGCGGGGAAGACGTGCCACCCCCTGCTCCCGTACGCGGACTGGGCCGGATGCCGGCCCGCCCTCTCACGCCTCGGCCGTGTGGTCGTCGCGGGCTGCCGTGACGCGACGGCGGCACGCACGCTCGGCTTCGTCCCCAGCCACGGGATCGGGAGCGCGCTCGAGATGGCCCACGGCGTGGCCGGCGGCCGCGCCCGGGTCGGGATCCTGCTCGCGCCGCCCTACCCGCCCCTGCTCGTCGGCTGAGCCGCGACCGCCTGCACGAGGATCCGGATGAGCGTCGCGACGAGCGCCGTGAGGACGATCAGGCCGCCGGCGAAGATGGCCACGTCTGCGATGTTGAACGCGCGCTCGCCGTTCCGGATGAAGTCCGTCACCCAGCCGAGGCGCCAGCGGTCGACGAGGTTGCCCAGCCCGCCTCCGACGAGGAGCCCGAAGCCGACCGCGAGCGTCAGCCGCGCGCCGGAGCGCTGAGCGAGGAACTCGTAGAGCAGGACCACGGCCAGCATCGAGAGGACCGCGAGTGGCAGCGCGCGCCCCTCGAGCCCTCCTCCCGCGACGCCGGTGTTCTGGAAGTGCTGGATCCAGTACGTCCCCCAGGCGTGCACGCCTTCGCCCGGCTCGAACGCCGTGCGCACGGCTTCCTTGGTGAACTGGTCGATCGCGACGACTGCGGCTGCGACCGCGGCGAGCGCGAGCCAGCGCGGCGCCGGTCGAGAACGGTCGACCGCCTTCTCCCGGGTTCCACCCATCGCCTTCCCCCTCCTCGATTTGCTACCGGTTTCCCAGCCGGAGGACAAATCGTACCCACGTTCTCCGGCAGATCAACCTTCCCCAAGATACGTCATGCGGACCTGCTCGTTCGTCTTCAGCTCGCCCGCCGGGCCCTCGATCGCGATGCGCCCGGTCTCCATCACGTAGCCCCGCTGCGCGACGTCGAGCGCCATGAGCGCGTTCTGCTCGACGAGGAGCACCGGGGTGCCCTGCTTGTTGACCTCCACGATCGTCTCGAAGATCCGCTCGACGAAGATCGGCGCGAGCCCCATCGACGGCTCGTCGAGCAGGAGCAGCTTCGGCCGGGCCATGAGCGCGCGGCCGATCGCGCACATCTGCTGCTCGCCGCCGGAGAGCGTCCCCGCCTTTTGCGAGCGCCGCTCCTGCAGGCGCGGGAAGAGATCGAACACACGGTCCATGTCCTCCGAGACGTTCTCGCGGTCGCTGCGCTGGAACGCGCCCATCTCGAGGTTCTCCGTGACGGACATGCGCGGGAAGAGCCTTCGCCCCTCCGGGCTCTGCGCGATGCCGCTCTTCACGATCGAGTGCGGCGCCGAGCCGGAGATCTCACGTCCCTGGAAGCGGATCGTTCCCTGCCGCGGGCGGTTCAGGCCGTTGATCGCGCGCAGCGTCGTCGACTTCCCGGCGCCGTTCGCACCGATCAGCGTCACGATCTCACCCTCCCGGACGTGGAGCGACACGCCCTTGAGCGCGTGGATCGCGCCGTAGTAGACGTGCACGCCGTCGATCTCGAGGACCGGGCCGGCGGCGGGAGCAGGAGCCGGCGTCGTGCTCACGCGGCCGCTCCCCGCCCGAGGTACGCCTCGATCACGCGCTCGTCGGCCTGGATCTCGGCCGGGCGTGCCCTCTGCGATCTTCGCCCCGTACTCGAGCACGGTGATGCGCTCGGACACGCCCATGACGACCTTCATGTCGTGCTCGATGAGGAGCACGGTGAGGTCCTTCTCGTCGCGCAGCTGCCGGACGAAGCCGGTGAACGCCGCGGTCTCCTGCGGGTTCATGCCGGCGGTCGGCTCGTCGAGCAGGATGAGCTTGGGGTCGGTCGCGAGCGCGCGCGCGACCTCGAGGCGTCGCTGGTCGCCGTACGGGAGGGTGCCGGCGTACTCCTCGTGCCGGCGCGGAAGGCCGCAGTACGTGAGGATCTCGCGCGCGAGCTCGCGCGCGTCCTTCTCCTCGCGCCGCACGCGCGGCGTGCGGACGACCGAGCTGACGATGCCGCCCTTCAGGCGGCAGTGCATGCCGACGAGGACGTTCTCGATCGCCGTCATCTGCGCGAAGAGACGGATGTTCTGGAACGTCCGGCCGACGCCGAGCTCGACGATCGCATGCGGCGGCTTCCCGACGACCTCGGTGCCGTCGAAGACGATCGAGCCGGAGGTCGGCATGTAGACACCGGTGATCTGGTTGAAGAACGTCGTCTTGCCGGCGCCGTTCGGGCCGATGAGCGCGACGATCGAGCCGCGCGGAATCGTGAAGTCGACGTCGTCCGTCGCGACGAGGCCGCCGAACTCCTTGCGGACCTTCCCCGCGACGAGCAGGTTGTCGGGCGCGCCCTCCATCAGTCGTCCGACGGGTCGCGGTCGGTGAGGGTGCCTTCCGTCTGCACATCGTAGAACGGCGTGTCGTGCACGCCCTCCTCGAGCTCGATCTTGTGCCGGCGCTCGGGTAAGAGCCCGGTCGGCCGTATGAGCATCATCGCGACGATGATCGCGCCGTAGATCCCGAACTGGTACTTCGTCGGGTCGAAGTCGATGCCCACGTCCGACTGCAGCTTCCCGCCGATCACCGACAGCCCCTGGACGTTGAGGTACCCGAGAATCAACCCGCCGAGGATCACGCCCCAGATCGAGCCCATGCCACCGAGGATGACCATGCAGAGCAGGAAGATCGAGAAGTTGAAGTAGAAGTCCGCCGGGAAGGCGCCGGCCCGAAAGCTCGCGTAGAACGCGCCGGCGACGCCGCCGAAAAACGCGCCGATCGCGTACGACCAGGTCTTCGTCCGCATCAGGGGGACGCCCATCGCGGCCGCAGCCGTCTCGTCCTCCCGGATCGCGATCCACGCCCGGCCGAGCCTCGAGTCCCGCAGCCGGATGCAGCAGAAGACGGTGAAGAGGAGGAGCAGGACCGCAGTCCAGTAGTAGAGGTCGGCGGCGTTGGACTCCGAGCGGAAGGAGAACCCGCTGCCGAAGCCGAGCGAGTCGATCGGCGCGATCCCGAACGAGCCGTTCGTGAGGTCGAAGCCGATTCCCTCCTCGTCCGCGTTCCGCACGACCTGCGGGATGATCTCGCCGAAGCCGAGCGTCACGATCGCGAGATAGTCGCCGCGTAGACGCAGCGTCGGCAACCCGATGAGGATGCCGACGAGCATCGTGAAGGCGCCGGCGAGCGCGAGGACGAGCCACATCGACAGGTGGATGCCCGGCACGTCGCCGGAGATCGTCGACCAGACGTGGACCGTCACCTGGTCGAACTGGAGCGACGCGAACCAGGCGGCGACGTACGCGCCGGCGGCGTAGAAGGCGACGTACCCGAGGTCGAGCAGGCCCGCGTAGCCGACGACGACGTTCAGCCCGAGCGCCATCATCGTGACGATCAGCATCACGACCGTCGAGCGGATCTCGGGCACGAACTCCCCGAGGATCGGGAGCTCCCGCAGCGTCTCGACGATGAAGGGGTAGACGCCCGCGAGCACGATCAGGGCCGCGGCGACCCACCACGCGCGCTCGGTGCGGAAACGCGCGACGAAGTCGTTCGCCACGGCGGTCACGCCCCCTCCGGCGTTCGCTCGCCGAGGATCCCCTGCGGCCGGAAGACGAGGACCGCGATCAGGATCCCGAACACGATCGAGCGCGTCCAGTCGCCGCCCGGCGTCCCGTCGAGCCCCTCGTTGAAGGCCTGCACCATTCCGATGATCAGCGCGCCGAGGACCGCGCCCGTGAGGTTGCCGATGCCCCCGAGCACGGCCGCGGTGAACGCGAGCAACCCGAGCTCGAAGCCGGTGTCGTAGCGGATGTTGAACTGAAGGAGGTAGATGAGCCCGGCGACCGCGGCGAGTGCGCCGGCGAGGAAGAACGTCACCGAGATCGTCCGGTTGACGGAGATGCCCATCATCGCCGAGGCCTCCATGTCCTGCGCGACGGCACGCATCGCCTTCCCCTGCTGCGTGGAGCGCACGAACCACGTCAGGACAAGCAGCACGGGGATGACGATCATGAAGACCGCGAGCTTGTTCCACTGGATCACCACACCGCCGATGTCGATCGCCGCGGTTCGCGGGATGAAGGGCGGGACCGACTCGAAGTCGACGCCGTAGATCGCGAGCGAGATGTTCTGGACGATGAACGAGACGCCGACGGCCGTGATGAGGGCAGCGAGTCGAGGCGCGGCTCGCAGCGGCTTGTACGCAACGCGCTCGATCGTGCCGTTGATCAACGCGAACATCGGCACGGTCACCGCGAGGGTGATCAGCAGCCCGACGACGATGAAGAGCACGCTCGCGTCCTCGCCGATGTCGAGTACCGAGATGATCATCGTGCTCGCAACGAGGCCGGACAGCGCGAAGACGTCGCCGTGCGCGAAGTTGATCAGCTGCAGGATCCCGTACACGAGCGTGTATCCGAGGGCGACGAGGCCGTAGACCGCGCCGTTCGTTGCCCCGATGATCGCGACGTTCAGGAACCGCGTCGGATCCTCGATGAACTTCAGGAGCAGGAAGAGGAGGACGACGCCGAGGAGTGTGAGCCCGGTCAGGTCGATCAGGCTCGAGCTGCGGACCCGCTGCAAGACGGCGGTGGCCTGCGCCATCGCGCGACTCTAAACGCGTCGAGGCGAGAGGGCAACGCCTCTCGCCTCGAACGCGTGTTGCTTCGACTTCGACCTACGCGCCTGCGGCGGTGACGGTCTCCGGTTTCGGAGAGAAGTTGTCCTCCGTCGTCAGCTTGTCGGTCGCGACGTACATCGTGAATCCGACGACCGCGCCTTCCGCGTCCTCCGGATCCCCGTTCTCGTTGAACTTGAACGACCCGAGCAGGCCGTCCGTGACCTCGGTCGCGAACATCTTCGCGATCACGTCGGCGCGGCTGCCGTCCGATTCCCCGATCGCGTCGAGCACGATCTGGGCGGCCTGTCCGCCGTAGATCGCGTACGGATCGATCGCCTTGCCCTGGAGCGGACCGGCCTCGAGCGCTGCGGCGAACTCCGCGGCGGTGCCGGTGAACGCGTCGATCGGAACGCCCGCCACGGACATGAACATGCCGCGTGACGCCGCGCCGGCCTCGTCGATCGTGGCCTGCGTGGTGAAGCCGTCAGGAGCGATCAGCTTGACCGCGCCGTCGTTCGGCCCGAGCACGTCGACCTTGTCCTTGATCACCTGGGCGCCGTTCTCGTCGATGAGACCGCCGAGGAAGACGGCCTCCGCGCCCGTGCCCTTGATCTTGTTCATGAGCGCCTCGTAGCTCGACGCCCTCGGATCCCAGGCCTCGAAGCCCTTGACCTCGATCCCGAGAGACTCGGCGGCCTTCCGCGTCGTCGTCGCGACGCCGAGACCGTAGGCCTCCCGGTCGTTGAGGATGTAGACGCTCTTGATGCCCTGCTTCTGCATGAACTCGGCGACGAATGCGCCCTGGTAGTCGTCCGCGGGAGCGACGCGCGCGTAGTTGCGCGTGCCCGACGGGTAGTACTGGGCCGGCTCGGAAGCCTCACAGCCGCCCGGCAGGTTCACGGTCAGACAGGGGTACGTGTTCGCCGGGGACATCATCGCGATCCCGCCGTCCGGCGCCTCGTTCAGCACGGGGATCTCGATCGCGGCACAGCCGGAGTTGAACGTCCCGATCACGGCGATCACCGCGTCGTTCGCGGCATAGGCATTCGCGTTCTGGGAGCACTTTCCGGAGTCCCACTTGGCGGCTTGCGCCGTCGCGTCGTCGCACGACTGGAACGCAATGTTGTAGTCGCCGACCTTCCATTGACGCTGCTCGAGCTCGTACTGGATCGCGGCAACGATCTGCTCGGTCTGCGTGCGCGACGAGCCCTGGAGCGGGAAGTCGGAAGCCAGGATGTAGTCCGGGTCTCCCTCGCCTTCGAACTGGAGCGGTCCGCACGAGGATGTGGGCAGCGCGGTGACATCGCCGCCTCCGTCGTCCCCACCGCCGCAGCCCGAGGCCACGAGCGCCAGCACGGCCACGAGCAGCCCGAAGATGACGAGCACACTTCGCTTTCTCACAGTCAATCTTTCCTCCTCACCTTGGATTGCGTGACTGCGCGCCGGCGCCGCCGGCGTGGGGGCAAGTATCTGTGCTCGGGTAGGCGAGCGCAACCGTCACCCAACCCGGCGCAACACGCCCGCAATCCCGTAGGGGAACCCTCGGTTTCCCCACGCGCCCCCTCCTTCTGCCCGTTGCTCTCGGAACGCGACGTGAGGCCTCCCGGCCGGCGAAGCCGGCCTCGGGCCCCGGTGGTCGCGCCCGATACCGATCGCTCCCAAGCGTGATGCCGGAGGTGGGGGTCGAACCCACACGTCCCGAAGGACACGGGATTTTGAGTCCCGCGCGTCTGCCAGTTCCGCCACTCCGGCCTTGCCGGATCGTAGCCCTGAGCTCGGCGCAGAGACACGAGTCGAGCAGGTCGCCCGAGCCGCCATACCTGCTCTCCCCACCCTGGGTGGGGTGTTCGGCCACCCTCCACCCGCTTCGAGCGTAACGCCGAAGTGCGAACGCGTGGGGCACGGGTCTGCGTCGATTGTGTGACGATCGGCCCACAGCGCCCCGGACCCGTCTCGGAGACGTGACGCTCCGCGTCTAACCGAAGAATGCGCGCGCGACGTCGTACCACTCGGCGGGCACCGTCTTGAGCTCGCGGGTCGCCTCCTCGAGCGGGACGTCGACGATGCTGTCGCCCCGGAGCGCGGCCATGCGACCGAAGCCCCCACGCTCGACGAGATCCGCGGCCTCGAGGCCGAACCGGGTCGCGAGGACGCGGTCGCGCGGCGTCGGCGATCCGCCGCGCTGCACGTGCCCGAGCACGGTGACCCGAGTCTCGAATCCGGTGCGCTCCTCGATGTCGCGTCCGAGCGCCTCCCCCACCCCGCCCAGCACGACATGTCCGAACTGGTCGCTCTCGCGCGCGAGGTCCGCCACGAGACGGTGCTCGCCCGACTCGTACGTCAGCTCGTACCCCTCGCTCACGACGACGATCGAGAAGTCCTTGCCCGACTCGTGACGCTTGACGAGATCGCGGCACGCGTCCTCCACCGTGATCGCCTGCTCGGGGATGAGGATCACGTCCGCTCCGCCGGCGATGCCGCTCACGACGGCGATCCAGCCCGTGTGCCGCCCCATCACCTCGACGACCATGACACGGTTGTGCGACTCCGCCGTCGTGTGCAGCCGGTCGATGGCCTCTGTCGCAATCGTGACCGCCGTGTCGAAGCCGAACGTGTAGTCCGTCCCGGAGACGTCGTTATCGATCGTCTTCGGGACGCCGACTATCGGAAGCGCGTGCTCCGAGTGCAGCCGTATGGCGACGCCGAGCGTGTCCTCCCCTCCCACGGCGACGAGCGCGTCGAGCCGGTTCTCGGCGAAGTTCCGGAGCACCGCCTCGACCCCGCCCTCGACCTTGTAAGGGTTCGTGCGGGTCGTGCCGAGGATCGTGCCGCCCCGCGGGAGGATTCCCGAGACCTCGCGGCGCCCGAGCGGCATGAGGACGTTGTCCGTCAGGCCCCTCCAGCCGTCGCGGACTCCGACGACCTCGTGCCCGCGGTCGGTCGCGCGCCGGACGACCGCACGAATCACGGCGTTCAACCCCGGGCAGTCCCCGCCGCCTGTGAGGATCCCGATACGCATGTCCATGGGCGAGGCGAACCTCGCCCCTACACGTCCGGCGGCTCGGCGCCGACGAGCGCGGCGACGTCCCCCGCGGCGACCAGGACGCCGTCCACCCCGGCGCGCTCGAGCTCGGCGACGTCGTCGGCGGTGGCGTCGGAGAGCTCGGCGATCGCGAGCTTTCCGGCGGGGACGTCGTGCAGCAGCGCGAGCAGGACCTCGAGCGGGTCGTCGTCGGAGCCTGCCGAGGCCGAGAGCAGGAAGATCTCGGGGTCGAGCTCCATGAGCGCGCGCTCGACGTCGTCGGCGTTCCGCACCCGGACGACGCACTCGAGGCCGAGCGCACGGGCCTCGTCCCAGGCGTCCACATCCGGCGCGACGACGACCGCGTCCGACGACGCCTCCCGTGCCGCGGCGGTGCCGCCGAGATGGAGGACCGGAAGCTGCGTCGCTGCGCGAACGGCGTCGGCGCCCCTGCGCACGGCGACGCCTTCCGCGCCGTCCTGCTCCGCGCTCCCGGCAGCCTCGGCGTCCGCCACCTCGACGAGGATCGAGATGCCGTCGCCCTCCGCGATCGCCTGGCTCAGCCTGCTCACGTACAGCTCACGCGCGGCATGCTAGATGGTCGCCGGCCGCGATCCTCCTGTGTCCAAGCGCGGCCCGTCCGCCGATCAAAGGCCGATGGGATGCCAGACCGTCTTCAGCTCGAGAAACGACTCGATCTCCCAGGGGCTCTGGCTGTCGGCCGACGAGCGCACGACCCGCTTGACGTTCTCCGCCGCGAGCCGCTCGAGGTCGGCGACGGCGCCGTCGGCCCCTGTGAGGTCGATTGCGTTCACGTCCATGTGACCGGCGAGCCACGGCGCGAGCTCGTCGCGGAGGCCCGTGAGGATGTTGACCGCGCCACCCGGGATGTCCGAGGTCGCGAGCGCCTCCGCGAGCTCGACGGCTGCGAGCGGGTGTGCTTCCGAGGCGACGGCGACTACGGCGTTGCCGCCCACGAGGGCGGGGGCGATCCGGGAGACGAGGCCGCCGAGCGCGGGCTCGGGGGGCGCGAGGATCGCGACCACGCCGGTCGGCTCGGGGACGGTGAAGTCGAAGTACGGCCCGGCGACAGGGTTCGAGCCGCCGAGGACCTGCGGGAGCTTGTCTGCCCAGCCCGCGTACCAGATGACACGGTCGATCGCCGCGGCCACCTCCTCCGGCCCGCTGCACACCCGGGCGAGGTCGGCGGCGCGGGTCTCCATCATCTCGGCGAGCCGGTACAGGACCTGGCCGCGGTTGTAGGCGGTCGCGCCGGCCCAGGCGGGAAACGCGGCGCGGGCCGCGCGGACCGCGTCCCGTGCGTCCTTGCGCGAGGCGCGGGCAACGTTCTGCCCCTCCGCCTGGTACGTGCGCCCTGACTCGGAGCGCGGGAACTGGCCTCCGATGTAGAGCTTGTACGTCTTCTTGACGGGCAGGCGGCTCACAGCGCCTCGCCCCCTGGCTGTGGAGCGATCGGCTCGAAATCGGCGCAGAGCCGTGTCCCACGTGTTTGCGGTCCGGCGGTACGCTCGAAGGCGGGTGGAGGGTGGCCAAGCACCCCACCCAGGGTGGGGAACTGCGCCAAGTGCCGCGCAGACCGAGCGAACATGCTCGTCATTCGTCGAACCGCAGGTACGGCTCGAGCCCGTGGCGGCCACCTTCGCGCCCGAAGCCCGACTCCTTGTAGCCGCCGAAGGGCGACGTCGGGTCGAAGCGGTTGAACGTGTTCGCCCACACGACGCCCGCCCGCAACCGCTCGACCATCCACAGAATGCGCGAGCCCTTCTCCGTCCACACCCCTGCGGACAGCCCGTACGGCGTGTTGTTCGCCTTCTCGACCGCCTCCTCGGGCGTGCGGAACGTGAGCACCGACAGCACCGGCCCGAAGATCTCCTCCTGCGCGATCCGGTGGCTCTGCGCGACGTTCGTGAAGAGCGTGGGCACGAACCAGTATCCGCGCTCGGGCAGCTCGCACGGCGGCTGGTAGATCTCTGCGCCCTCCTCCTCCCCGCTCGCGACGAGCTCCTTGATCCGCTCGAGCTGCGCCTTCGAGTTGATCGCGCCGACGTCCGTGTTCTTGTCGAGCGGATCGCCGACGCGCAGCGTTCGCCAGGCGGCGCTTCAGCTTCTCGATCACCGGCTCGTACACCGACTCCTGGAGCAGCAGCCGCGAGCCGGCGCAGCACACGTGCCCCTGGTTGAAGTAGATGCCGTTCACGATCCCCTCCACCGCCTGATCGAGCGCGGCGTCGTCGAAGACGATGTTCGCCGCCTTGCCGCCGAGCTCGAGCGTCAGCCGCACGTCGCGGCCTGCGAGCTCGCGCATGAGCAGCTTCCCGACCTCGGTCGACCCAGTGAACGCGAGCTTGTCGATGCCCTCGTGCTTCACGAGGTGCGCGCCGGTCGTCCCGTCGCCCGTGACGATGTTGACGACGCCCGGCAGGAAGCTCCGCCTGCCGGCAGACGTCCGCGAACAGCATCGCCGTGAGCGGCGTCGTCTCGGCCGGCTTCAGGACGACCGTGTTCCCACACGCGAGCGCAGGCGCGATCTTCCACGCGAGCATGAGCAGCGGGAAGTTCCAGGGGATGATCTGCGCCGCGACGCCGAGCGGCCGCGGCGCTGCGGTTCGGGAATGCGTACTCGAGCTTGTCCGCCCAGCCGGCGTAGTAGAAGAAGTGCGCGGCCGCGAGCGGCAGGTCGACGTCGCGCGACTCGCGAATCGGCTTGCCCGCCGTCGAGCGACTCCGCGACCGCGAGCTCGCGCGAACGCTCCTGGAGGATGCGCGCGATGCGGTAGAGGTACTTCGCGCGCTCGGACGGAGCGAGCTCCGCCCACCCGTTCTCGAACGCGCTGCGTGCGGCGTCGACGGCGAGGTCGACGTCCTCCGCTCCGGCCTGCGCGACCTCGAACAGCGTCTCCTCGGTCGCAGGCGAGATCGACTCGAACCACTCGCCCGACCTCGGCTCCACCTCCTCGCCGCCGACGAACAGGCCGTACCGCTCGCGGATCTGGACGATGTCGCGCGCCTCGGGCGCGGGCGCGTACTCCCACTCGAGGAGCGACGGGACCGTCGACTCGCGCTTCTCGACCTGTGCCATCAGTCGATCGTGAAGTAGTCGCCGGACTGATAGCGCCCCGTCTTCTCCTTGCGGATCTGCATGAGCACGTCGTTCAGGAGCGACGAGGCGCCGAAGCGGAAGAGGTCGGGCGTCATCCACTCCGGGCCGAGCGTCTCGTACAGCGTGACGAGGTACTGGACCGCCTGCTTCGACGCGCGGATGCCGCCGGCCGGCTTGATCCCGACCTTGCGACCCGGTCTCGACGTAGACGTCGCGGACGACCTCCATCATGCAGAGCGTCACCGGCAGCGTCGCGGCCGGGCTGATCTTCCCGGTCGAGGTCTTGATGAAGTCGGCGCCGGCAGCGATCGCGAGCAGGGACGCGCGCCGCACGTTGTCGTACGTGCCGAGCTCGCCGGTCTCGAGGATCACCTTGAGGTGCGCGTCGCCGCAGGCCTCCTTGACCTGGACGATCTCGTCGTACACCTTCGAGTAGCGCCCGGAGAGGAAGGCCCCGCGGTCGATGACCATGTCGATCTCGTCCGCGCCGAGCTCGACGACGGCTCGTGCCTCAGCCACCTTCAGCTCGGTCGGCGACTGGCCGGACGGGAACGCCGTCGCGACGGACGCGACCTTGACGCCGCTCCCCGCGACATGCTCCTTCGCGGCCTCGACGAGGTTCGGGTACACGCAGACCGCGGCGACCGGGGGCACGCTCGACATCGACCGGGTCCGGGCGCATCGCCTTCGAGCAGAGAGCGGCGATCTTCCCGGGCGTGTCCTGGCCCTCGAGCGTGGTCAGGTCCATCATCCGGATCGCGAGATCGAGCGCCTGGAGCTTCGACTCGCGCTTGATCGAGCGCTTCGCGAGCGTCGCTGCTCGCTCCTCGAGCGCGACCGCGTCGACCGAGCCGACGCGCGGGAGTCGCGGGCCGGCCGGGAGCTCGAAACCGCCGATGACGGCGGGCGCCTTGGCCATGAGCCCAGTCTAGACCGGGCCTGCCGCCTCGACGCCTGGCCGTCTCCAGTCGACGACGCGCGAGGACTTCGCTCAGAGCCCGAGCCGCTCGAGCAGCTTCGGGTCGCGCCGCCACTTCGGCCGCACCTTGACGGTGAGCTCGAGGAAGACCGAGTGGCCGACGAGCGCCTCGACCTCCGGCCGCGCGCGCGTGCCGATCTCGCGCACCATCGCGCCGCGCTTGCCGACGAGGATGCCCTTCTGCGACTCGGTCTCGACGTAGAGAATCGCCGTCACGACGCTTCTCGCCGATCTCCTCGACCTCGACGAACACCGCGTGCGGAACCTCCTCGCGCGTCGAGCTGCAGCGCCTTCTCGCGGATCACCTCGCGCGACGCGCTCATCGAGCGTGAGGTCGGTCTTCTGCCCGTCCGGGAAGTACGCCGGCCCTTCGGGTAGGAGGAAGACGAGGTCGTCGCGCAGCTCGTCGACGCCGTCCTTCGTCAGCGCGCTCACGGGATGGAGCGCGTGGAAGTCGCCCAGGCGCGAGGCCGCCTGCATCTGTGAGAGGACATGTCCTTTCTTCAGGCGGTCGATCTTGTTGAGCGCGATGATGACCGGCTTGTCGAGTCCGAAGACGCGCCGCGCGACGAAGCGGTCGCCGGCGCCGATGCGCGCCCGCGCGTCGACGACGAGGAGCACTGCGTCGACGTCCTCGAACGACGCGTCGACGGTCTCCTGCATCCGCTCGGTGAGCGCATCGAGCGGACGCTGGAAGCCGGGGAGGTCGACGAGCGCGAGCTGGTAGTCGGGCCCGTTCGCGACACCGAAGAGCCGTCGGCGCGTCGTGTTCGGCACGGTCGAGGTGATCGCGACCTTCTCGCCGCAGAGCGCGTTGACGAGCGTCGACTTCCCGACGTTCGGCCGGCCCGCGACGGCGACGATCCCGCTCTTCACGGCCACCTTCCATCGGGGCACCCCATCCCACCACCCGCTGCGATCGTAACGAGGAAATGCGTACGCGTGGGACACGGATGCGTGCCGAAACCGTGCCGAGCTCTCCCCAGGCTCATGCGAGGTCTCGACGCGTCGAACGACTCCGGTAGGAGCTCGTCCGGGGTCATCGTGACGACCCGGCCGCCGTTCCGGAAGACGACTCGCTCGACTCCCATCTCGAGCAGCCACTGGCGGCAGCCGCCGCACGGTGCCGCGGTGATCGCGGCGGCGACGAAGTCGCCCGGCCGGTACCCCTCGGCGACCGCGCGCGAGAACGCGGTCCGCTCGGCGCACACCCCGAGCGGGTAGGCGGCGTTCTCGACGTTCACGCCCTCGACGACCGCGTCCGTCCCGCGCGAGCACGGCGCAGCCGACGTGGAAGTGCGAGTACGGCGCGTACGCGCGCGACGCGACGGCGTCCGCCCGCGCGAGGAGCTCGGCGTCGTCGCGTCATCCGAACGCCTGAAACAGTACGAGCGTCACGAGCGCGCCGACGAGGCCGCCGCTCGCCACCTCGGACGCTGAGTGCACACCGGTCTCGACGCGGGTCTGGGCCACGAGCAACGCCATGATGAAGGTCAGCGGACGAGATCAGGAAGCGGTGGCCGGAGTCGTCGAGCACGAGCGTCACCGCCATCCAGCCCGCGAAGGCCACCGCCGCGTGGCCCGACGGCAGCCCGCCGCGGAGCGGCGTGCCGCGACCCGTGTACGCCTTGATCGCGATCACGATGATCACGGTCACCGCGAGCGCGACGAGCGTGAGCTCGGCCGGTGCGTCGCTCAGCCGGTCGAGGAAGCGCGAGCTCCGATCCGCGACCTCTCCCGAGAAAACGAGGTAGCCGACGGCGACGGCGTTCAACGTCGCGACGAGGACGGCGCCGGCCGCGATGTCCTTGGCGATCTTCGCCATCGGGTCGAACGACGTCGACGCGACGTCGACCGCGGCCTCGACTGCCGTGTTCACGAGCTCCGCCACGAGCACGAACGTGATCGCGAGCAGCAGCACCATCAGCTCGATCCTCGATACGCCGAAGCCGACGGCCGCCACCAGCACGGCGGCCGCGATCGTGAAGTGGATCCAGAGGTTCCGCTGCGTCCGCAGCGCGTGGATCACGCCTTCGGCGGCGTAGTTGAAGCTCTCGAAGACGGACTGGCTGCGCTGGGGGCTCACGCGACCCTCCCGCGTGCTCGCGCTCGCGCGACGTCCATCTCCGCGCCGTGGTCGTATCCGAGCAGGTGCAGCAGGCCGTGCACGAGCGGCGCTCGCCACGCGTCGCCGACGACCGCCGGGCAGAGGACGACGTCCCCGAGCGCGCGCGGCACGCCCTCCGGCAGCTCGTCGCGTCCGTCGAGCGGGAACGAGAGGACGTCGGTCTCCTCGTCGAGGCCGAGATGCTCGCGCTTGAGCGCCCGCATCTCGTCCGGCCCCACGAACGCGATGCCCGAGCTCGCCTTCGCCCGACGCCCTCGTCCTCGAGCACGCGCCGCGCGAGCGCGACCGCCTCGTCCTCGCCGACCTCCAGCCCGCTGCGGTTCTCGATCTCGACCGTGATCACCGCCCCGCGCCTCAGCGGCTGCGCGCCGTGCCGGTCTCCTCGGCGTGACGCTTGTAGGCCTCGACGATCCGCTGGACGAGCTTGTGCCGGACGACGTCCTCGTGCCCGAACTCGACGAAGCCGATGCCGTCGATGCCCGCGCAGGATCTCTCGCACCTGGATGAGGCCGGACGCCTGCTCGCGCGGTAGGTCGATCTGCGTGATGTCGCCCGTCACGACCATCTTCGAGCCGAAGCCGAGCCGCGTCAGGAACATCTGCATCTGCTCGGGCGACGTGTTCTGCGCCTCGTCGAGGACGATGAACGAGTCGTTCAGCGTGCGCCCGCGCATGAAGGCGAGCGGCGCGACCTCGATCGTCCCGCGCTCCATGTAGCCCGGCGAGCCGCTCGGCCTCGATCATGTCGTAGAGCGCGTCGTACAGCGGCCGCAGGTACGGGTCGACCTTCGCGAGCATGTCGCCCGGCAGGAAGCCGAGCCGCTCGCCGGCCTCGACCGCGGGCCGCGTGAGGATGATCCGCCCGACCGCGCCCTCCGAGAGCGCGGCGACCGCGAGCGCCATCGCGAGGTACGTCTTCCCGGTCCCCGCCGGACCGACCGCGAACGTGACCGTGCGCTCGCGGATCGCGTCCACGTAGCGCTTCTGGTTGACGGTCTTGGGCGCGATCTTCTTGCCGCGGTGGCGCCAGACGACGTCCTCGAACACGTCGCGCACGTCCTCGGCCTGGTCGAGCGCCGCGACGACGGCGCCGACCGTGTCGGGGCCGATCTGGTGGCCGCCCTCGACGAGCTCCACGAGCTCGTCGACGACCGCGCGCGCCGCCGCGACGTGCTCGTCGTCACCGCCGAGCGTCAGGCGGTTCCCTCGCAGAGCGATGGTGCAGCCGAGGCGCTCGCGCAGCGCGTCGAGGACGCCGTCCTCGACCCCCGCGAGCTCGGCCGCGACCTCGTTCGAGACGTCCAGCACCTGCTGTGGCACAGGCTCAGTCTAGGCGGGCCGCGGAGCCCAGCCCGTCGTCAGGCGAGCTTCTCCTTCACGAGCTGGCTGACCGTCGACCCGTCTGCGCTGCCCAGACACCTGGTGCATGACGGCCGCCATGACGCGGCCGAGGTCGCGGATGCTCGTCGCGCCCACTTCCGAGATGACGTCGTCGATGATCTCCTCCAGCTCGTCCTCCGAGAGCGGCTCGGGCATGAACTCCTCGAGCACCTCGAGCTCGTACTCCTCGTCCTCGGCCTGCTCCTCGCGGCCGCCGGCGCGAAACGCCTCGGCCGCCTCGAGCCGCCGCTTGCGCTCCCGCTGGAGCACCTGGAGCTCCTCGTCGTCGGAGAGCGCGCGGGCGAGCTCCTTCTCGGCCGCGCGGAGCGCGTTCAGCACGAGGCTGAGCGCGTCGCGCCGGTCGGCGTCGCGCGCGAGGCGCGCCTCCTTCAGCTCCTCCTCGATCCGAGCGATCAAGCTCATGCACTCTCCTCCGCGAGCGCGCTCGCGATCCTGGCCGCGTCGGGTCGCCCGCCGAGCACGTGCCAGTGCAGGTGGAAGATTGTCTGTCCGGCACCTGCTCCGACGTTCACGAGCACCCGATAGTTGTCGAGACCGGCCGCTTTCGCCGTGTCCGCGACGAAGCGAAGCATGCTCCCAGCCTCGTCGTCCGGGAACGCGTCGATGTCCTTGAACGTGTCGATGTGACGCTCGGGGAGCACGAGTAGGTGTGTCTCCGCGAGCGGGTTGATGTCACGGATCGCGACGAACCCGTCGTCCTTGCGAACGTGGTCACCTTCGGCGACGAGCCGGCAGAAGAGGCAGTCCTCAGGCGGCAACCGCGAGGATCCCCTCGTCCGAGAGCGCGACCGCCCGGGCCGTGACGAGCTCTCCGACCTCGGCGTCGAGGAGCCACGGCGTGTAGTCGTCGGCGTACCCGCGTCCCGGGCGGTCGACGAGGACGCGATCGGTCGTCCCGAGCCTCTCGCGCCACCGGCGCCGGCAGAGCTCGCCCGAGAGCACGCGGAGGCGCGCGCCCCGCTCCTTCTTGACGGGCGGCGGCACCGCGTCGTCCTCGGCGGTCGCGGTCCCGGGCCGCGGCGAGTACGGGAACACGTGCACCTTCGTCATCCCGGCCGCCTCGACGACCTCGAGCGTCCGCTCGAACGCTGCGTCGTCCTCTGCGGGAAAGCCGACGATGACGTCCGTGGTGAGGTTGAAGTCGGCGAGCGGCTCCACCTTCGCGAGGAACTGCGCGGCCGTGTAGCGCCGCCGCATCGCGCGGAGCACGGCGTCGTCCCCGGACTGCAACGGAACGTGCAGGTGCGCCGAGACCGTGGGCGTCTCCCGAAGCGCCGCGACGAGCTCGTCGGTGACGTGGTTGACCTCGATCGACGAGAGCCGCAGGCGGCTCACGCCCGGCAGCTCTCCCGCCTCGCGGACGAGGCGCGCGAGCGTGTACCCGGACTCACGGTCGCGGAAGCAGCCGAGGTTGACTCCGGTCAGGACGATCTCACGATGCCCCTGCGCGACCCGGCGCTCGATCTCGGAGAGGACCGCCGATGCTCGGCGGCTCCGCGTCCCGCCGCGGACGAGCGGGATGACGCAGAACGCGCACGAGAACGAGCAGCCGTCCTGGATCTTCACGAACGCCCGCGTGCGCTCGAGCCGCGCGCTGGCATCGACGCAGCCGATCGCGCCGACGTCCCCGGCGACGGCAGCAGGTGTCTCCTCACTCGGGCGCGCGACGACGGTCACGTTCGGGGCGGTCTCGGCGAAGGCCCCAGCGAGATTCGCGGCGCAGCCGGTGACGTAGACGCGCCGGTGCGTCCGGGCCGCGCGGGAGACCGCTTGCCGCGACTTCGAGACCGCCTCGTTCGTCACGCAGCAGGTGTTCACGACGGCGACGTCCGCGCCGCCCGCGACCTCGGCGTGCCCGTCGGCGAGCAGGCGCTCGCGGACGGCCTGCGCGTCCGCGAACGAGACCTTGCAGCCCAGGAACCGCGTCGAGAACGAGGCCATCGAGGGGCTAGCTTAGTGCCGTTGCGCGGCCGGCGATCTACACGCGCCGAGATCCCAACCTCCCCCAGGGCCACTCCCGTGTCCCTGGACCAACGGTATCGAGGACGTCGCTACGCGTGGTTGTCGAAACTGTGGCAACTCGGTCACTTCCGCTGCACTCTGCCGCGGCGGCTCCGCAGCCGGGTCACCTCGAGCCTGCAAACGCCGCCCGCGCCTGGGATCACCTCGCGCTCGGGCGACGCAGCGACGGCGTCTGGATCATGGCCGGTGGAGGCGCGCCTCCGCCGTCAAGGGACGGTCGCGAGCCTCGAAGCCCGCGCGACGTCGGGTGATCGTCCCAGTGCGAGCACCGACACCGTCCGTCCCGAAGCGCCTGCGGTCGTCGCGCACACGGCGCGGTGACGGGGCAAGATCAGGTCACGGCGTGAAAGTCGTCCGCGGCCCAGCCGTCGAGCTCGAGTCGCCCGACGCTCGCCCAGCCGGGCGCGGACGGCGTGTCGTCTCCGAGATACCCGGACGTGATCACCACGCCGGCCGGGCGGCGCACAAGGAGCTGCTCGACCGCGCGCAGCTCGATGTTCGCGACCACGAGGTCGACGGTCGGCAGCTCGTCGGTCAACGCGTCCGCCGCCCACGCCTCGATCTCGACGCCGTTCAGGCGCGCGGTCTCCAGCGCGACGTCGACCGCGACCGGGTCCGAGTCGATGGCGAGCACGGGCCCGAAGCCGAGACGGGCGGCGGCGACCGCGATCACGCCCGACCCGCATCCGGCGTCGAGGAGGCTGCCTCGGGCCCGCCCGGCCAAAAGCTCGATGCAGGCACGCGTCGTCGGATGCGCGCCGGTGCCGAATGCGCGACCGGGATCGACGACGACGGCCGGCTCGCCTGCGGGTGGGTCCTCCCACGGCGGCCCGATCCAGAGCCCGCCCGCGCGGGCCGGCCGGTGGAACTCGCGCCAGCGCTCTTCCCAGCCCGGCTCGATCCCGATCGACGATGACGACGCGAAGGACGCGGCGATGCGCTCCTCGCCCGCGGCGTCGGTGTAGACCGCGAGCTCGAGCGTCTCGTCGAGCTCCACCTCCTCGAAGCCGGTCGGAGCGAGCTCGAGCATGTGCGCACGAGCGACCTCCGCGTCCGCCGCCGGCACACGCACGGAGACGCGTCGCAGCGTCAGCGCAAGGCGCTCTTCAGGCGCTGGAAGAAGCCCTCGTCCTCGTCGCCGCCCGCGTAGGTCTCGGGCCCCGCGTGACGGCCGAAGTCCTCGAGGAGGCCGCGCTGCTCGTCCGTCATGCGCGTCGGCACGGCCACGTCGAGCCGAACGTACAGGTTGCCCTGCCGCGCGCCCTGGACCGACGGCATCCCCTTGCCGTAGAGCACGCGAACCTCACCCGGCTGCGTCCCGGCGGAGACCTCGAGCTCTGCGTCACCGGCCGGCGTGGGCACGAGCAGCGTCGTACCGAGAGCCGCCTCGGTCATCGTCAGCCGGTGCGCCGTGTGCAGGTCGTCTCCGTCGCGCACGAAGCGCGGGTCGGGGCGCACGCGCACGACGACGAACACACTCCCGCGCTCCCCTTCTCCGTCGCTCATGTGACCGGCGCCACGGATGCGGATGCGCTGGCCATCGTGGATTCCCGCCGGGACGTCGACGTCGATCTGCCGCCGCATGAGTGCGACGCGGTCACCGCGGCACTGCAGGCACGGGCTCTCCGCGACGTTGCCCCGTCC
The DNA here is from genome assembly GCA_963716605.1 of uncultured Actinomycetes bacterium. Classification (GTDB taxonomy): domain Bacteria; phylum Actinomycetota; class Thermoleophilia; order Gaiellales; family Gaiellaceae; genus GMQP-bins7. The sequence continues at coordinate 552,404 of CAVQTO010000003.1, forward strand.
ACCGCACTCGGGGCACGAGCGCTGGTGGACGAACTGCCCGAAGACGTTCTGCGACACGCGCCGCACCACGCCGCCGCCGCCGCAGGTCGAGCACTCGCGCGCCTGCGTGCCAGGCTCCGACCCGGTCGCGCCGCACCGCTCGCACGGCGACGCGACCTCGATCGGGACCGTCACCGAGACACCGGCGAACGCGTCCTCGAGGTCGATCTCGACGAGTACCTGGAGATCGTTGCCCCTCGCGGCTCTCCGGCGTTCAGAGGCGCTTCCGAAGAGGTCCTCCCCGAAGAAGGCCGCGAAGACGTCGGACAGGTCGCCGAAGTGCGCGAACGTCGGCTCGAAGCCGCCGCGGCGCAGTCCCGCGTGCCCGAGCCGGTCGTAGGTCGCGCGGCGCTCGGGATCGGACAGGATCTCGTACGCCTCGGCGACCTCGCGGAAACGCCGCTCCGCCTCGGGCTCGGTCGAGACGTCGGGATGGAGCTCGCGCGCGAGGGCGCGGAACGCACGCTTGATCTGCGCGCCCGACGCGCCGCGCTGGACGCCGAGCACCTCGTAGTAGTCGCGTTCGGTCGTGGCCATCTCGCGGCTCAGACTTCCTCGTAGACGTCCTCGACGAAGCGCGAGAGCTCGAACGCCGCCGCCCGCACGGTGCGGATCGCCTTCTCGTAGTCCATGCGCAGCGGGCCGATCAGGCCGACCGCGCCGAGCGGCGTGGACCGAATCCCGTACGTCGCTCCGACGAGGGAGACGTCGTGGAGCTGCCCGCCTCCGACGGCCGGGCCGATGTGGACGACCGGGCGACGCGGCTCGAGCGCCTCGCTCACGAGCTCGAGCACGGCCGCACGCCGCTCGAGGAGCTCGAGCAGGCGCATGGTCGCCTCGAGCTCCTCCGTCCGGGCCTCCTCGAGGAGCCCGGCGGCGCCGCCGACGTACACCTGAGGCCCCTCCTCGCCTCCGATCTCGAGCATCGCAGGGCCGACGATCTGGAGAAACGCCCGCTCGCGCGCTCCCAGATCGGCTGCCTGGAGCCGCCGTCGGACCGAGCTCGCGCCGAGCCGCTGGCCGACCAGGCGATCGTTCAGGTACTCGCCGGCCCACGCGAGCAGCCCGCGGTCGACCGGCTGCTCGAGGCGGAAGACTCGCTTCGTCACGCCGCCGGTCGACGTGATCACGACGACCATCACGCTCGTCGGCTGGAGCGCGAGCACCTCGACATGGCGGATGGTCGCCGTCTCGAGCGTCGGCGCCGACACGAGCGCGAGCAGCCGTGTCGCTCGCGACAGCGACTCGGTCGTCGTCCGCAGCGCGTCTTCGATCTCGTCGCGCATCGAGCGCAGATCGACTCCGAGCTCGCCTGGGCGCCCCTCCAGTGTGTCGACGAGCTCCTCGGCGTAGAGCCGATACCCGCTCTGCGTCGGCATCCGGCCCGCGGACGTGTGCGGGTGGGTCAGGAGACCGAGCGACTCGAGCTCGGCGAGCTCGCTCCGCACCGTCGACGACGAGACCCGAAGCCCGGAGCGCGCGACGAGCGCGCGCGAGCCGACCGGCTGGCCGGTCGCGACGTACTCCTCCACGACGCGACGCAGAATCTCGCGTTTCCGGGCAGAAAGGTCGGTCACGGCATCCGATGGTAGCGACGCGCTCCGCGGTTCCCGGCTGCGGCGCCGGCTCGGCAACGCCTCAGGCGAGGAGCTCGACGGTGACGCCACCGCCGAGGAAGCGCCCGCGTCGCGTGAGTGCGACCGTCGCCGTGCCCCCGAAGTCCCCCGTGAGCTCCACGAGGCCCCCGGCCGCGAGCCGCTCCGCCGCGTCGCGATCGACCGCGTCCGCGACGCTCCCGAGCGCGAGCGGCTCGTCGAGGCGGAGGCCGAGCATGAGACGTTCGCGGGTCCTCGTCCCTGTATCGATCACCTCGAGCTCTCGCGGCGGCGACTCCGCACCGGCCCCGAGCGCCGTGACATACCGCCCGAGCGACGGGAGGTTCCTCCAGCGCAGCCCGTCGACCGTGGACACGGCGCCGATCCCGAGGCCGAGGTAGTCCCGGCTCAGCCAGTAGCCGAGGTTGTGACGGGCGCGAAGGTCCCGGCCCTTCGCGCGCACCGCCTCGGGCTCGAGGCAGAAGTTCGCCGTCTCGTACCAGCGATAACCGGCGCCGGTCAGCGCGTCGACGACCTGCTCGAAATAGCCCTCCATCGCCTCGGCCTGTCGCTCGAGCTCGGACCCGTGGGCGTGCGTGAAGCGCGTGCCCGGCTTCGCCTCGAGCTCGTAGCAGGAGAGGTGCTCCGGCTCCAGCGCGAGCGCGTCAGCTATGTCGGCGTCGAGGTCGGAGGCGCTCTGGCCGGGGATCCCGTAGATGAGATCAAGCGAGATGTTGTCGCATCCGGCATCCCGGAGAGTGTGCACGGCGCGCCGGACGTCGTCCGGTGAGGCACCGCGCTCGAGCACGGAGAGCAGGTGTGGCCGGAAGCTCTGCGCGCCGAGCGACACGCGATTCACGCCTCCCTCGAGAAGCAGCTCGGCGAGCTCGGGCGTGACCGTCTCCGGGTTCGCCTCAACCGTCAGCTCCTCCGCCGGCGGAAGCGCGGCGAGCAATCGCGCGAGCTCCGCGCGTTCGGTGAACGTCGGTGTGCCGCCGCCGAGGAAGATCGTCTCGACACGCTCCGCGAGAACGTGCCGCTCGAGCGCGAGCTCGGCGAGCAGCGCGTCCACGTACGCCGCGTGCTGCCCGCGGCGCCCGACCACGGTCACGAAGTCGCAGTACCCGCAGCGGTGCGCGCAGAACGGCAGATGCACGTACAAGTGCCTGACCCCACTCACTTCTTCCGCTCCTGGTCGAGGTTGAGCACGGCCAGGAAGGCTTCTTGCGGGACCTCCACCCCGCCCACCTGCTTCATCCGCTTCTTGCCCTTCTTCTGCTTCTCGAGCAGCTTCCGCTTGCGCGTGACGTCGCCGCCGTAGCACTTCGCGAGCACGTCCTTCCTCCGAGCCTTGATCGTCTCGCGCGCGATGACGCGAGACCCGATCGCAGCCTGCACGGGCACGTCGAACATCTGGCGCGGGATCTCCTGCCGCAGCCGCTCCACGAGCTGCTTCCCGCGGTCGTACGCATTCGAGCGGTGGACGATGAGCGACAGCGCGTCCACCTGCTCGCCGCCGACGAGGATGTCGACACGCGACAGCTCCCCGGGCCGGAACCCGGCGAGCTCGTAGTCGAAGCTCGCGTAGCCGCGTGTCCGCGACTTCAGCTGGTCGTAGAAATCGAACACGATCTCGCCGAGCGGCAGCTCGTAGACGAGGAGGACACGGTCCTCGCTCAGGTACTCGAGGTGGTCGAAGCCGCCGCGGCGCTCGTTCGCGAGCTCCATCACGGCCCCCACGTAGTCCTTGGGGACGATGACCGAGGCCTTCACGTACGGCTCCTCGACGAGCTCGACCTCGGCGGGCATGTCCGCGGGGTTGTGCACCTCGACGACGTCCCCGTCACGCTCGGTGGCGCGATACGCGACGTTCGGGGCGGTAATCAGGAGGTCGAGATCGAACTCACGCTCGAGCCGCTCGCGGACGATCTCCATGTGCAGGAGCCCGAGGAAGCCGCAGCGGAAGCCGAACCCGAGTGCCTGCGAAGTCTCGGGCTCGTAGGACAGAGACGCGTCGTTCAGCCGCAGCCGCTCGAGCGCGTCGCGGAGCTCCGGATAGTCGTCGGAGTCGGTCGGGAAGATGCCGGCGAAGACCATCGGCTTCACGTCCTGGTAGCCGGGGAGCGGCTCTGCCGCGCGCCGCCTGCGAGAGGTCAGCGTGTCCCCGACGCGGAGCCGCGACACGTCCTTCAAGCCGGTGATCACGTACCCGACCTCGCCCGCGCCGAGCGAGGGAACGGGCGTGCGCGCCGGAGAGAGATAGCCGAGCTCCTCGGCCTCGAACGTCGTCCCCTGCGCCATCGCAACGAGCGGCTCGCGCGTCTCGAAGGTCCCGTCGACGACGCGGACGAACGCGACGACGCCGCGGTACTGGTCGTACGAGGAGTCGAAGACGAGGGCGCGTGCGGGAGCGTCCGGGTCGCCTGCCGGCGGGCTGATCCGCTCGACGATCGCGTCGAGCACGTCGGCGACGCCGTCGCCGGTCTTCGCCGAGATGCGGAGCACGCGCTCGGGCGTCTCGCCGACGAGCTGCGCGAGCTCGGCGGCCGCGCCCTCCGGATCGGACTGCGCGAGGTCGATCTTGTTCGCGACCGGCACGATCTCGAGCTCGTTCTCGAGTGCGAGGTACGCGTTGGCGAGGGTCTGCGCCTCGATCCCCTGCGACGCGTCGACGAGCAGGAGCGCTCCCTCGCAGGCCTGGAGCGAGCGCGACACCTCGTACGTGAAGTCGACGTGGCCGGGCGTGTCGATGAGGTTGAGCTGGTGCCCTTTCCAGAGGACGCGGACGGCCTGGGCCTTGATCGTGATCCCGCGCTCGCGTTCGAGCTCCATCGTGTCGAGCACCTGCTCGCGCATCTCGCGCTCGGTGAGGGCGCCCGTCAGCTCGAGGACGCGATCGGCGAGCGTCGACTTGCCGTGGTCGATGTGCGCGATGATCGCGAAGTTCCGGATGCGTTCTTGCTGCATGAGGCTCAGAGGCTAGACGTCACAAGCCACCGATATCGCGGCCGCGAAGCGGACGCCTTCAGGGATCTTCGCGCGATCGGAATCTGCGTAGCGGATTCCGGTCTTGCGCCTAGCGGGCTCGCAACAGTAGCAGCGCTTCCAATTCGCGAACTCCGAGCGCCCGCGCTGCTCCGGCGTAGACGAGGCCGGCTGCGACGAGCGCAGCTCCGACGGAGACGACCTGCGCCCCGGCCGAGCGGCCGAGCCACTCGTCGAGCCCGTACCAGACCGCAAACGCGGCTCCGGCCGCGAGGCGCTCCGGCGAGCGCGATCCGCACCACGACTCCCGCAGTCCGCGCGACCGGCTCGAGGCCAACACGCCGTCGCATCATCACGAACAGGGTCGCCGCCCCGGCGATGTTCACGACCGCGGTAGCGAGCGGGATCCCCCAGATCCCGAAGCGGTAGAAGACCGCGCTCAGGCCCGCGTTCAGCGCCACCGCGCCGAGCGCGACGGCGGTCGGGATCCAGTTCGTCTGCACCGCGTAGAAGCTCCGGTTCAGGATCAGCATCCAGCCGTTGAAGACGAGGCCGATCGAGAACGCCTGCAGGCATTGCGCGACGATCGTCGTGTCGCTCGCCGTGAACTCCCCGCGCTGGTAGACCAGCCGCACGATCGGCTCCGCGAGGACGATCGAGACGAGGCACGCGGGAATGAGCAGGAACGCGATCTGGCGGAGCCCGTTGTCGAGCGCGCGCCGGAGGCCCGCGAGGTCGGCGCGCGCGGCGAAGCGCGCGAGCGTCGGGAAGAGGACGGTCGTGACCGCGACCGCGAAGATGCCCTGCGGGAGCATGTACAGGCGGAACGCCTTGTCGATCGCGGTCGGCGCGAGCTCGGGGTCGAGGAGGCGCGACGCGAAGATCGTCCCGACGAGGAAGTTCACGTTGATGAGCCCGATCGTCAGCGTCACCGGGAGCATCAGCGCGAGCACGCGTCGAACCGCGGGATCGCGCCAGTCGATCGCCATCGTCAGACTGCCGTCGAGCTTCCGCAGCCACGGGATCGGGAGGAGGAGCTGCACGAGCGTGCCGAGCACGACGACGCCGGCGTAGAGGTAGAGCTCGGCGTCTTCCCCGTCCACGCGCGGCACGCCGAGGACGAGGCCGAGGATGATCACGAGGTTCCAGGCGACCGGAGCGAGCGCAGGCAGCGCGAAGTGGTGGTACGTGTTGAGGATCCCGACGACGATCCCCGAGAGCCCGAGCAGGACGACGATCGGGAAGAGCACGCGGGAGAGCCCGACCGCGAGGTCGAAGTCGCCGCCGGGATCGCCGAACGGCCGCATGAGCAGCGGGGCGGCGAGGATGAAGAGCGCGGTCAGGCCGCCGAGCCCGAGGAGCGTCAGCCAGAAGAGGGTCGAGGCGACGCGCCACGCGCGCTGCTTCTCGCCGCGTTCGAGGAGCTCGCTGAAGACCGGCACGAACGCGCCCGAGAGCGCGGCGTCGGCGAGCAGTGCGCGGATGAGGTTCGGGATCTGGATCGCGACCGTGAAGGCGTTGATCTTCCCCGCGACGCCGAAGTAGTACGCGCTGACCATCTCGCGGACGAGCCCGAGCACGCGCGAGATCGCCGTCGCGAGGGAGAAGACGGCGGTCGAGCGCGCGAGGCGGCGGCCGTGGCCGGCGTCGTCGACGCTCGTGGTGTTCGGGGTCGTTTCGGAGGGTGGATCCATCGTGTGCACGGGCGATTCTCCCAGTAGGTCCTGCTACCATCGCGCCGCCCGCGAGCCGCGGGCGTTCTCTTCTATGGCGAACATCAAGCAGCAGAAGAAGCGGGTCCGGATCCAGGCGCGTCAGCGCCTCGAGAACCTGCGCTACCGGTCGACGATCAAGACGCTGACGAAGCGCCTCGAAGCAGCGGCGAGCGCGGGGGATTCCGAGCAGGCCGCGGTCGAGCATCGCGAGCTCGTGCGGACGATCGACCGGGCTTCGGCGCGCGGCGCCCTGCACGCGAATACCGCGGCGCGCAAGAAGTCGCAGGCGGCGCGGCTCTCGGCCGGCGTCGGCGCGTAGCTTCCCTCGGGCACGCGGCGTCGGCCGCGACACGCACCTGCGGCAGGCGGTCAGGCGCCGACGGCACAGTCCTCGAGCGCCCGCCGCGCAACCGACGACGGAAGTCACGTTGAGCCCTTGAGCTGGACAGGTTCGCGGGATCCGTCACGGAGCCGGCTCGGCTGGTAACCGCCTCAGGCGCCATCCGCGGTCCGTACCCCCACCCTGGGTGGGGAGCTTGGCCGCCCTCCACCCGCTTTCGAGCGTACCGCCGGAATGCGAACGCATGGGACAAAGCTCTGTGCCAGTTTCGCGCCGATCGTTCCACAGCTCGCGAGCGCGGCAGCGCACAGCTCATCACGCGTGCTCACCACCTCGAGAAGTCGACGACGCGCCGTACACTCGCTCGATGGCACCGAAGCCCGGGCTCTGGCAGCGGTTCCTCCAGTTTCTCGGTCTGCGCAAGCCGCCGCCGGACAGCGGGGTGCGCGAGCCGCGCCGGCCGAAGCCGTCCGCCTCGGGCGGTGTCGCGACGCTGGAGCCGCCCGAGACGGACGAGCGCACGTCTTGACGCCGCTCGGCGCTACGAGCTCTGCGAGCGCGGCCCCGGGCGGCGGGTGAGATCGACGAGCGCGCGCTGGACCTCGAGGTCGGGCGCAAGCCTGCTCTGCCCCTTGAGGGCGCCGTCGAGGTCGGCGATGCGGGCGACCGCGTCTCGGAGCTGCTCGGGCGAGAACCCGTCGGCTTGGCGACCGAGCTTCTCGGCGTAGTACGGATGCAGCCGTAGCTTGCCGGCGGCGTCTCGGGGCCTGATTCCTTCGGCCGCGTACTGCTTGAGCGCGCGGAGGCGGCCGACGTGGCCACCGAGGGCGGCGGCGAGACGCGCGGCTGTGTCTCGGCGGGGCTTCGAATCGCGCTCGAAGAGAGTCTCGCTCGCGGCGAGCGCGCGGGCGGGCTCGTGCGCCGCCCAGGCGTCGGTGAGCGTGTACGTGGGCGTGTCGGCGGCAGGCACGGCGAGCAGCTCGACCTCGCGCTCCCCGAGCGGCTCGCCTGCGGCCCAGGTCGCGAGCTTGTCGACCTCGTTCGCGAGCCGGTGGAGGTCGTCGCCGACGATCTGGATCAACACAGCGCACGCCTCGGGCTCGGCGCGGACGCCCTGCCGGGCGAACCGATCCGCGACCCAACGCTGGAGCTCCTTCTTCTCGACGCTGTACTCGAGAACGTCGCCCGCCTTCGCGCAGGCCTTCCTGAGCGCAGACGACTTCTTCACGTCCTCGCCGACGAGCGCGAGCACCGTCGCGGGCGCCGGGTCGGCGAGGTATGCCAGCACCGCGTCGGCGTCCGCGGCCTTCCAGCCGCCCTTCATGCGGTTGTCCGAGTCGCGCCGCCCGTCGACGTCCTCGACGATCACGAGCCGCGCGTCGCCGAAGAGGCTCGCAGCGTTGCAGAGGGCGATCGCCGGCTCCGCGGGCGTGTCGAGCGCACTCCGGATCTCGGTCGCGTCCGGCGAGAAGTGGACGCGGAGGCGCGCGAGCGCGGTCTCGATCTTCGGGCGGTCGCTGCCCGTGAGCAGGTACACGGGTTTCGTCGGCGGAGTCTTGTCCGCTGCCTCGGACACGGCTCAACCCTACCCCTCCGTTCGCACCCTCAGACCGCGGCCGTCCGACTCGATCACAACCCGGCCGTGCTGGTCGGTCCGATACACGGCCAGACCGGACACGGTCGCAAGCGCCGCGAGTGTCTCAGGTCGAGGGTGGCCGTAGTCGTTCCCGCGGCCCGCCGAGATGACGGCGACCTGCGGACGGAGGATGCGGAGACCGGCCTCCAGCCCGGGGTCCTCCGAGCCATGGTGTGCGACCTTCAGCACCTCGAACTGACCGAGGTGGAGGCTCCGCGTGACGTCGGACTCAGCATCGGCGGGAAGGAAGACGTCCGCTTCGCCGAACGAGGCGGCGAGGACGACGGCGTTGAGGTTCGGGTCCTCGGTCGGGAGGCCCGGATCCGGCGGCCACAGCACCCGGAGGCGGAGCCCGCCGGCCTTGAGCTCCGAGCCGGCCCGGACAGTTCGGACGGCAGTTCGACGCGCTGCGGCGGCGGCGATCGCCTCGTCGTGCTCGGGCCCCGTCGCGGCGAGGTCGGGATCGAGCACGACGCCGACGTGAAGCTGACGGATCACGTCTGCCGCTCCGCCGACGTGGTCCCGCTGCGGGTGTGTGAGGACCAGCGCCGAGAGCGACCGGATCCCCATGCCCGCCAGCTGTCCCGCGACGTTCGCCTCCGGCGGTCCCTGGTCGACGAGGACGCGCGCGCTCGGCGTCTCGAGCAGGACGGCGTCCCCCTGCCCGACGTCGAGGAACGTGACCCGGAGGCCGCCCGGCGCTTCCCACGCGGGCGCCGGCCGCGCCCAGAGCCAGCCCGCGGCGAGCAGTACGAGCACCGATCCGCCGGTCGCGAGGACGACCGGCGCGGGCCGTCCGGCGATGCGAATCCCGGACCACCGAACCGCAGCCCAGCAGACGACGAGCACGAGCGCGCCGGCGAGGACCGTCCGCGTGCCGATCTGGGCTCCAGGAAGCGAGGCGACGACGTGCGCGACGAGCTCGAGCCAGGCGGCAGCCCAGCCCGCGAGCCAGGCGAGCGACGCGGCCGCGGCGGGTGCGACAGGGTCGACGACGGCTGCAAGCAGCCCCAGCCCGAGGACGGCCGGCACCGCGGGAAATGCGAGCGTGTTCGCGAGCACGGTGTAGACGGGCGCCTCCCCGAAGTGGACGAGCACGACCGGCGCCGTCGCCAGCCCGCAGACCGCCGCGATGCTGACAGCGTCCGCCGCACCCCTGGGAAGCGGGTACCCCTCGAGCGTGCCTCGGACCCTGGGAACCCCGACGAAGATGCCCGCGACCGCCACGAACGAGAGCTGGAACCCCGGCTCGAGAAGCGAGGTCGGCGTCCACACGAGGAGCACGAGCGCCCCGAGCGCGAGGAAGTGCCAGCGATCCCGCGGCCGCGCGACGAGCCAGGCGAGCGACGCCAGCACGCCCGCCACACCCGCGCGTGCGACCGACGGCTGCCAGCCGACGGCGAGCACGTACGCGCCGACTGCGCCGATCGCCAACAGCTCGCGCACGGCTCTCGACAGCCGGAGCAGCCAGCCGATTCCGAACACGCCGGCCACGATGAAGGCGACGTTCTGTCCCGAGACGGCGAGCAGGTGGGCGAGACCGGACGCGCGGAACTCTTCGCGTACGCGCTCGGGCAAGCCCTCGTCCTCGCCGACGACGACCCCGAGAACGAGCGCCCTCCGAACGCCCTCGGTGCCTCGATTGACCGCACGCTCGACACGATCGCGCAGCCGGTCCCCGACGCCCGCGACACCGCCGCGACGACCGACCTGCCGCCACGCGGCGCCACGGAGCACGACATGGACTCCCTGGCGCGCCAGCCAGGCGCGCTCGTCGAAGCCGCCGTCGCGGGCTTCGCGCGGCTCGGTGACCCGGACGACCGTCTCGAGGATGGCGCCTCTCGGCGGGGAGCGGCCGACGGGCAGGACGAGCAGGACGCGCTCACGGAGGCGCTGCTCGCGAAACCGGCGGATCTCGGACGGGACGCGTACCGCCCACGACGTGGTGCGCGCCGGACCGGTGACGACGAGGCGCGCCGGTCCCGACTCGCCCAGCTCGGCAACGAGTACGCTCTGCTCCAGCGACTCCACGCGCAACGAGCCCCACCACAGACCGACCGCGGCGAGCGCGACGCCGAACGCAACGACGCGAGCGTTACCGTCGACGACGACGAGCACAGCGAGCGCGCCGAGGCACATGGCAGCGAGCACGAACACTCGCGGCTCGATCCAGTTCGAGGCCGCGAGCCCCGCGCACGCGGCGCCGACGAGGAGCGACGGCCAGTGGAGCTCGAGAGCTCGCCTCACGGGGTCACTAGCCCACGCAGCTGCTCGACCCGCGTCGGCCCGATTCCGGGAACCGCGTCCAGGTCGTCCACAGACCGGAACGGCCCGTGCTCGGTGCGATAGTCGATGATCGTCTGCGCAGTGACAGGCCCCACCCCGGGCAGCTCGTCGAGCTCCTCCGCCGTCGCCGTCGCGAGGCTCAGCATCGGACCGAGCGCGCCTGCTGCCCCGGGCTCCGCCGGCAGCCCGCCCGCACTCGATCCACCAGCCCCCGCACCAGTAGCCGCCCTCGTTGGCACCACCACCTGAATGCCGTCGACGAGCGGCGCGGCGAGATTCAGCCCCGCGAGGTACGCCTTGCCGGTCGCGCCGCCCGCGCGCGCCACGGCGTCCGCGACCCGCGAGCCCTCCCGAAGCCGGAAGAGCCCCGGCCGCCGGACTGCGCCGACGACATGAACGACGAGGACGGGCTGCGCGGTCGGTTTCGACGCGTCGGACACGGGCTCGAGCGGCGCGACGACCTCGGGTGCGCGCGCGGCGCCGACCTGCGACAGCCGCTGACCCGCGACGACGAGCAGCGCGACGACACCGCCGACGAGCGCAAGCGCAACGGGTCGCGAGACCGGTAGCGAGGGCACGAGGCCAGCGTGGCGGTGATCCGCTCACGCATGGGAAACGGCTCCGTCACAAGTGTGTGCCAACCGGCAGAGCCTCCCCGGCGTCGAGTCGCCACGACGAGACACCGGAAGCAAGCCCACTCTCGAGCCTGACCCGAGGGCAAGGAAAGAGTCACACCGAGTCGACTGGAAGACGGGAGGCCGGGGGGCGATTCACGCGCCCGTAGGCATGTCAGAGCGATGCTCGTGACCCAGGCACAAAGGGAAGGGAGCTGGTGGTGGGGGAACCGCAGGTTTCCCCCAACCCGACTACGTCACGAAGTTGACGAGCTTGCCCGGGACGACGACGGTCCGGGCCACGTCTCCGCCGTCGAGATGGGCCTGCACCTTCTCCGACGCGCGCGCCAGCGCCACCAGCTCCGTGTCCGAGAGATCCGGCGCGACCGACAGCCGGTCGCGGATCCGGCCGTTGACCTGCACGACCACCTCGACGGTGTCCACCTCGAGCATCGTGGGATCGGCTTCCGGCCAGGGCTGCTCCCACAACCGCTCGTGACCCAGCCGCTCCCAGAGCTCCTCCGCGACGTGCGGCGCGTACGGCTGCACGAGCGAGACTACGGTCTCCGCCGCGAAGCGTGAGTCCGCCCCCGCGGGCTCCTTCGACAGCTCGTTGACCAGCTCCATCACCGCGGCGATCGCCGTGTTGAACGTGTACCGGCGCCCGATGTCGTCGGTGACCTTCGCGATCGTCGCGTGCGCCTTCCGAGCCAGCGACCCGCCCTCCGGCGGCCCCGCCGGCTCGCCTTCCGCGACCTCGTTCACGACCCTCCACAGCCGCCGCACGAACCGCGCCATCGCCTCGACGCTCGACTCGGTCCACTCCATGTCCTCGTTCGCCGGGCCGAGGAAGAGGATGTTCAGGCGGCAGGCGTCCGCGCCGTACCGCTCGGCGAAGTCGTCCGGCCCGACGACGTTCCCTGCGCGCTTCGACATCTTCGTCTTCCCGAGCGTCACCCAGCCGTTGGAGAAGAAGCGCGCGAACGGCTCGCGGAAGCCGACGCGGCCCATGTCGTTCAAGACCTTGACCCAGAACCGCGCGTAGATCATGTGCACCGTCGCGTGGTCGACGCCGCCGATGTAGAGGTCGATCGGGTTCCAGTAGTCGACCGGCGCCCGCTCGAACGGCGCCGCGTCGTTGTGAGCGTCGCAGTAGCGCAGGAAGTACCAGGACGAGTCGACGAACGTGTCCATCGTCTCGGTCTCGCGCTTCGCCGGCCCTCCACAGCGCGGGCAAGGCACGTTCACCCACTCCTCGGCCTGCGCGAGCGGCGGCTGCCCTTTCGGCTTGTAGTCCTCGATCTCGGGCAGGACGACAGGCAGGTCCTCCCTCGGCACCGTGACGATCCCGCACTCGTCGCAGTAGACGATCGGGATCGGGCACCCCCAGTACCGCTGCCTCGAGAACCCCCAGTCGCGCAGGCGGAAGTTGATCGCGAACCGACCACGACCCTCGGCGGCGAGCTTCTCGACGATGCGGCGCCCTCCCTCGGGCGCGGGCAGCCCGTCGAACTCGCTCGAGTTGACCAGGATCTCGCCCTCAGTGTGCTCGACATACGCGGTGCCGTCGGCGGCGTCTCCGTCCGCCGGCCGCACGACTGGGCGGACCGGCAGGCCGTACGCCTCGGCGAAGTCGAAGTCGCGCTGGTCGTGAGCCGGCACGGCCATGATCGCGCCGGTCCCGTAGTCGGTGAGCACGTACTCCGCCACGTACACGGGCAGCCGCTCGCTGTTGACCGGGTTGACCACGTGCAGGCCGGTGAAGACACCAGTCTTCTCGGCGGCTGCGGCGCGCTCCACGGTCTTCTTCGCCGAGGCGCGCATCACGTAGTCGGCCACCTCCGGTGACTCGATCCGCGCGACCAGCTCGTGCTCCGGGGCGAGCACGAAGAACGTGGCGCCGAACAGCGTGTCCGGACGGGTGGTGAACACCGCCACGTCCTCGTCGAGCTCCTCGACGCGGAACAGGATCTCCGCGCCCTCCGAGCGGCCGATCCAGTTTCGCTGCCGCGCCTTGATCGAGTCGGGCCAGTCCACGGTGTCGAGGTCGTCGAGCAGCGCCTGCGCATAGTCCGTGATCCGGAAGAACCACTGCTCCATGACGCGCGACTCGACCTCGGCGCCGCACCGCTCGCAGCGGCCGTCGCGGACCTGCTCGTTCGCGAGGACCGTCTGGTCGTTGGGACACCACTTGACCGGGGCTCCCTTCCTGTAGGCGAGCCCGCGCTCGTAGAAGTCGAGGAACTGCGACTGCTGCCAGCGGTAGTAGTCGGGCTGGTGCGTCGAGAGCAGCCTCGACCAGTCGTACGCCCATCCGATGCGGCGCATCGACCGGGTGATGGTGGCGATGTTGCGCTCCGTGCTCACGCGCGGGTGGACGCCCTCGCTGATGGCCGCGTTCTCGGCAGGCAGGCCGAACGAGTCGAAGCCCTGCGGATGGAGGACGCGCATGCCGTTCCGCGCCCGGAAGCGCGTGACGACGTCGCCGATCGTGTAGACGAGCATGTGCCCCATGTGCAGCGTGCCCGAGGGGTAGGGCAGCATCTCGAGCACATAGCTCTTCGGCTGCGCGCTGGCGTCGTCCGGCTCCGGGTTAGGAACCTCGAAGGCCTTCTCGTCGGCCCAGACCTGCTGCCACTTCAGCTCGATCTTCTGTGAGTCGTATGGCTCCATCGCCGTCTCGCTCCACCTCGGGGAACAAAAAAAGCCTCTCGGGCGAGAGGCTTCGTGGAAACGCCCGCGGCTCTCGCCACGCTCGTTCCCTGGCCTACGGAAGAAGCTGCTTCATGAGGTACTCAGGGTAACAGGCAAACTCGCAGCATGCTGGAGCTTTTCCCGGACTCTGCGCGCATCGAGCGCGGCGAGCTGAGCGTCGGAGGCGTGCGCGCGTCGGAGCTCGCAGAGCGCTTCGGGACGCCCCTCGTCGTGTACTGCGAGCAGACGATCCGGGCGCGGGCGCGGGACGTTCGAGAGGCCGTGCCGGACGCTGACGTCTTCTGGGCGGCGAAGTCGTTCCCCAACGTCGCCGTGCTGCGGCTCGTCGCGGAGGAGGGGCTCGGCGCGCTCGTCGCGTCGCTCGGCGAGCTCGCGTTCGCGCGCGCTGCCGGTCTCTCGGGCGAGCGGCTCGTCGTGCACGGCAACGCGAAGCCGGACGAGCAGCTGCGCGCAGCCGCCGAGGTCGGGGCGCTCGTCGTGCTCGACGCCGAGGGCGAGGCCGCGCGCGCCGCCGCGGCGGGCGTTCGACGGGTGCTCGTCCGCGCGACGCTCGGCGTCGAGGCGGACACGCACGAGGCGATCCAGACCGGGCACCACGGGTCGAAGTTCGGGCTCCCTCCCGACGCCGTCCTGCGCACCGTCGCCGCGGCGCGGGAGCTCGGCCTCGAGGTCGCCGGACTCCACGTCCACGTCGGCTCGCAACTCGACGACACGGCCTCGCACGAGGAGACGATCGCGCTCCTGGGCGCGCTCGCCGCGCGCTGCCGCGACGAGCTCGGCTGGGAGCCGGAGCTCGTCGACGCGGGCGGCGGGTTCGCTGTCCGCCACGTCCTCGACGAGCCGGACACGCCGCTCGGCGAGCTCGCGCAGAGGGTCGCGGACGCGGTCTCGCGCGCCTTCGGCGAGCACGGCCTCTCGCAGCCGCGACTGCTCCTGGAGCCCGGGCGCGCGCTCGTCGGGCGCGCAGGCGTCACGCTCTACCGCGTCCGGTCGGTGAAGCGGCTCGACGGCGTGAGCTGGGTCGCTGTCGACGGTGGAATGTCCGACAATCCACGACCCGCGCTCTACGGCGCGCGGTACACGGCGCTGCTCGCGGCGCGCGCCGACGAGCCGGCGACCGAGACCGTGAGCCTCGCCGGGCTCCACTGCGAGTCGGGCGACGTCCTCATCGACGACGTGACGCTGCCGCCGGCGCGTATCGGCGACCTGGTCGCGGTCCCGGCCACCGGCGCATACACGCTCGGGATGAGCTCGAACTACAACGCGACGCCGCGTCCGGCGGCGGTCTTCGTGCGCGACGGCGACGCACGGGTCATCCGCCGGCGCGAGACCGTCGACGACCTGCTCGCGTTCGAGGACGTGTGACGACCGAAGGCTGGCGCTCGCGCGTCCGTGGTGTGCTGACCGACCGGGAGGGACGCGTCCTCGTCCTCGGCGCTGCGCCTGCCGACCGCTCGAGCTCGACGGGTACGCCGAGCATGCGCTCGAGGACGTCCGGCGCGGGTTCGAGGAGCTGGTGGGAACGCGAGTCGCGATCCTCCGCTACGTCGCGCGGTCCTCCGACAGTGAGAGCAAGCAGCTCGACATCGTGTACGCGCTCGACGGGCTCGATGTCGACTGGGATCCGCCTCCCGGCGCGTCGTGGCTCGACCGCGGCGCACTCGACGGGCAGCTTCGCGACCTCGTGCCGGAGGAGGCGCATGTTCCCGCCAAGCGCGCGCCCTGGGCGCAGGAAGGATGGCTCGCCGAGGCGACCGCGTGGATCGAGTCGTCGCTCGAGGACCTCGGACGCCGCCCGACCGGGCCGTTGGAGCAGGTGCGTACGTGGCCGCTCTCGGCGGTGCTCCGGGTCCCGACGGATAACGGCCCCGTGTACTTCAAGGCGACGTCGACGATGCCGCTCTTCGTCGACGAGGGACGCGTGATGCAGGGGCTCGCGCGACTCTTCCGCCGCGAGGTGCCGAGGCCGCTCGCGATCGACGGGCCGCGCCGCTGGATGCTCCTCGACGACGTCGGCGCGTCGATCGGCTGGAGCGCCCCGATCGAGGAGCGCGAGTCCGTTCTCCGCGTCTTCGCGTTCATGCAGGTGGCGTCGTCCGGAGATCCCGACGGCGCTGCTCGACATGGGCTGCATCGACCGCCGGCCCGCGTGGCTCGCGCGGGCGGCAAGTGAGCTACTCCGCGACGACGAAGCGCTCGCCGGGCTCGAGGAGCACGAGATCGCGAGGCTGCGCTCGCTCGAGCCGCTGCTCGTCGCGGCCTGTCACCGCCTCGCCGAGGGGCCCGTGCCGGACGCTCTCGTCCACGGCGACCTGCACCTGGACAACGTCGCTCGCGTCGGCGGCAGCTACGTCTTCTTCGACTGGTCGGACGCCTGCGTCGCGCACCCCTTCCTCGACCTGATCGACATTCACAGCGAGGAGGACAAGGCCGTTCGGACCCGGCTGCGCGACGCGTATCTCTCGGTCTGGGCGGACTACGCCTCTCCGGACGACCTGCTCGCGCTCTGGAACCTGTCGGCGCCGCTCGCCTCGCTCAACCAGGCGGTCAGCTACCGGCACATCTTCGCGAGCATCGAGCGCGGCTCCACGCAGAACCTCGACTGGGCGCTGCCGCACTGGCTCCGCCTCGTCCTCGCGACCGACTTCGACTCGCTGCGGCTCTAGCGGAGGATCTCGACGACGTCGCCGTCCTCGACCGGATGGGCGCGACCGACGCGCTGGCCTTCGAAGCGCGCCGACGGGCCCCAGACGCGCGCGGCCGAGAACGTCTCCGCGAGGTCGTGGTGAATCGAGTCCGCGACGTCCTCGACCGTGGCTCCGGGGTGCAGCGCGACGGGCTCGTCGTCGACCTCGCCCGCGTGCCGGAGGTGGACGCGCACGAGTCCCGTCAACCCCCAGATCGCCTCGCGGAGGCGGTCGAGGCTCTCGTCGTCGAGCACCGAAACCGCCACGACGTCGAGCTCCGAGACGAGCGGTGCGTCTTCGACCTCGTCGGACTTGGTCAGCGCCAGCAGCGACGGCAGCACGATGCCCGCGGCCTCGACCTCGGCCCGCACCACGGCGAGCTCTGCGGCCGGAGCCGTCGCCGCGTGACAGAACACGATCGCATCTGCGTTGCGCAGGACACCGAGCAGCGCCCGGCCTCCTCCCCGATCCTCGTTCGCGCCCTCGATCAGCCCCGGGATCTCGACGAGTTGCACCAGCACGCCGCCGATCCGCGTCAGCGCCGCGACCGGCCGCGTCGTCGTGAATGCGTAGTCGCCGGTCTTGATCTGGATCGCGGAGAGTGCCTGCAGCAGCGACGACTTCCCCGCGTTCGGCGGGCCGACGAACGCGATCTGCGCCGCGCCCTCGCGACGGATCTGGATGGAGTCGCGGTGGACCACCTTCGCCCGGGCGCGGGTCTGCTCGAGCTCCCCGTTGAGCCACTTGCGGAGGTCCGCGTACGGGCCGCTGCGGTAGTCGGGCAGCTCCGCGAGCAGGCCGCGGATCGCGTGTACTCGTTCGCTTCCTTCCTTCCCGACCAGCCGCCTCTTGGCGACCTGGGCGAACGTTCGGTGAGGCATCGGCATCGATCCATCTCCTTCGACTCGTGCAGGCGGCGCGGCGGCCTCGTCGAGGTCCGCGAGTCGCGCCTGTCCCGCCGCTTCCTCGGCGCGTTACCGGAAGCGGCGGACTAGCCGGTCTTGTCGGTGATGGTCGCGTGCCAGGCGCGCTCCGGCGCCCGGCAGATGCCTGTGTTCATGACGCCCGGAGCGTAGCTGTCAGCGCGGCTCCCAGCCGACCTCGATCACGTAGCCGTCGGGATCGCGGAACTTCACGCTCACGTAGTCGGGCTCGTCCCACCACTCCACGATCTCGAGCCCGTCCGCCTCGACGCGGTCGCGGAACGCGCGCACGTCCGCCGGGGTGCCCGCGCCGCGGCCGAAGTGGAAGAACGGCGGCAAGACGACCGGCTCATCGATCTGGCCGATTGCCAGAGAGAAGCCGGCGGCGTCGTGGAGGATGAACACGCCGTCCTCGCGCGGCTCGGGCTCGGCCTCGAAGCCGAAGTACCGCTCGTAGAAGCGGATCGAGCGCGCCTGATCGGAGACCGCGAGCGCGAGGTGGTCCACTACCGCGCCCGGGCCCCGACGAGCCCCGGCCGGACGAGGCGCGGCGGCGCGACGAGGCCGGCGTCCTTGACCGGCGGGTTCAGCGGCTCCGCGAGCGGCTCAGCCCCGAACGACGCGCGCACGCGCTCCTCGGACGGCTCGCCGTACGTCGTGGTCCGCTGGCGCGGGATCCGCCCCGCCGAGCGGATGAGCTCCTCCATGCCCTCGGGAGGCAGCTCCTGCCCGTACGCGGCGCCCGCGGAACGCGAGATCGACTCGTTCATCAGCGTCCCGCCGAGATCGTTCACCCCGGCGAGCAGCGCCTCCCGCGTGCCATCCGGGCCGAGCTTCACCCACGACGCCTGGATGTTCGTGATCCACGGATGCAGCGCCAGACGCGCGACCGCGTGCACGAGGAGGGTCTCGCGGAAGGTCGGCCCCCGCCGCGCGCGCCCCTGCACGTACATCGGCGCCTCCATCGGCACGAACGGCAGCGGAACGAATTCGGTGAACCCACTCGACCGCTGCTGCTGCTCGCGCGTGCGAACCAGGTGCCGCGCCCAGCTCCGCGGCGAGTCCGCGTGCCCGAACATGAGCGTGACGTTCGAGCGGAGCCCCACCCTGTGCGCGGCGTCGTGCACCTCGAGCCACTGCGCGGTCGTGACCTTGTCCGGGCAGATCACGCGACGCACCTCGTCGTCGAGGACTTCTGCCGCCGTGCCCGGGAGCGACCCGAGCCCGAGGTCGCGGAGCAGCGCGAGGTAGTCGTCGAGCGCGAGCCCGAGCGTCGCCGCGCCCTGCCAGATCTCGAGCGCGGAGAACGCGTGCACGTGGATCCCCGGCACCGCCTGCTTGATCGAACGGACGACGTCGGCGTAGTAGTCGCCGGTGAACGCGGGATGGATCCCACCCTGGAGGCAGATCTCGGTCGCGCCGCGCTCCCACGCCTCCTCCGCGCGGCGCACGATCTCGGCGAGCGGCACGAGGTACGGCGCGCCGCGGAGGTTCCGCGCGAGCCGCCCCTTCGAGAAGGCGCAGAAGCCGCAGCGGAAGTAGCAGACGTTCGTGTACTGGACGTTCCGGGTGACGACGTACGTCACCTCGTCGCCGCAGACGTGTCGTCGGAGCCGGTCCGCAGACGCGAGCACGCGCTGGAGCTCATCCCCACGGGCGGAGAGCAGCCTCGTGAGCTCGTCCTCGCCGAGGTCGTCGCTCGCCACTCCGAGCGGGAGCGCGTCTCGGCGCACGAACGGGATGCGCCCCGGCTCGCCGGGTGCCCAGGAGTCGTCGCGCGCGAGACCGGCCGCGTCGGACGCGCGGCGCACGAGCGGCGCGACCGCGGGATCGACCCACCGCTCGAGGTCCTCCACGTACTCCGGGTACACGGGCAGGCGCGGCGCGAGCTCGAGCCCGCGGCTGCGCGTCGCCTCCTCCAACCGTTCGAGGTCCGGCCAGGGCGCCTCGGGGTTGACGTGGTCGATCGTCACGGGGGAGACGCCGCCCCAGTCGTCGATCCCCGCGTCGAGCAGCCGCGGGAAGTCCGCGAACGCGAGGTTCGGCGGCGCCTGCACGTGCCAGCGCGGGCCGAGGAGGATGCGGGCGACCGCGATCGTCCACAGGTGCTCGTCGAGCGAGGGCTCCGGATGCGACGCCATCCGCGTCCTGGCCTTCGCGCGGAAGTTCTGGACGATGACCTCCTGGACGTGTCCGTGCTCCTCGCCGAGGGCGCGCAGCGCCAGCAGGGCGTCGATCCGCTCCTCGCGCGTCTCGCCGATCCCGATGAGGATCCCGCTCGTGAAGGGGATCGCGAGCTCGCCCGCGAGCCGGATCGTCTCCAGGCGGCGCGCGGGAACCTTGTCCGGCGAGGCCCAGTGCGGCCCGCCTTTCCCCCCCAGCCGCTCCGCGGTCGTCTCGAGCATGATCCCCATCGAGGCGGAGACCGGCCGCAGCGCCGCGAGCTCCTCGCGCGTCATCACGCCCGGGTTGAGGTGCGGCAGCAGGCCGGTCTCGTCGAGGACGAGGCGAGCGCAGCGCGCGAGGTACTCGAGCGTCGTCTCGCAGCCGAGCGCCCGCAGTTCCTCGCGGGCGACCTTGTACCGGAGCTCGGGCCGGTCGCCCAGCGTGAACAGGGCCTCGCGGCAGCCCGCCGCGGCGCCCGCGCGCGCGATCTCTAGCACCTGTTCCTCCGACAGGTACGCCTTCTCGCCGCGACGCGGCGGCCGCGCGAACGTGCAGTAGCCGCAGACGTCGCGGCATAACGTGGTCAGCGGGACGAAGACCTTCGGCGAGTACGTGACGAGCGGCCCCGGCCGCAGCCGGCGAGCCTCGGCGAGCAGTTCGTCGAACGGTGCAGAGAGCAGCTCGGCGGCGTTGGTCATGTCGTCCGCGAGCATACGTTTCCCCCGCGTGCTGGCCCTGGCGGGACCTCCACGGCATCATGGGCCGATGGCGGGGAGCACTGCGGCGACATCACTTCTTCGGCGACCTCTGCTCGAGAAGCGGCTCGACGACGCGTTCGGTAGGCGCCTGACGCTCGTGATCGCCGGAGCCGGCTACGGCAAGTCCACGCTCGTCGCGGGCTGGACGGAGGACGTCGTCTCGGCGTGGCACACGGCGACCGCGGAGGACCGTCGTCTGTCGTCGTTCGCGGTGGGGATCGCCGAGGCGATCCGGCCCGTGGTGGCCGACTCCGCGGAGCTCGTCGCGGCGCTGTCCTCGGCCGACGACCAGCTCGCGCAGGCCGAGACGCTCGCAGCCCGGCTGAGCGAGGCGCTCGAGCCCGCTCTCGAGCACGACCTCGTGCTGGTCGTCGACGACGCCCACGAGCTGGCTCCGTCGCCCGCCTCGCTTCGTCTGGTCGAGAGCCTCAGCCGGCAGGGCCCTGCGGGACTGCGGCTCGTGCTGCTCTCGCGTGAGACGCTCGACCTGCGGGTCGACCGGCTCCGTGCGCAGGGTCAGGTGCTCGACCTGAGCTCGTCCGACCTGGCTTTCACGGCTGACGAGGTCGATGAGCTCGTGGCTTCCCGTCTCGGTCGGGACACCGAGCTCGCCGCGGTCATCCTCGAAGCCACCGGCGGCTGGCCCGCGGCCGTCCGGCTCGCGGTCGAGGCCATGAGCGCGATGCCCGTCGCCGATCGTGAGCGAGCCCTACGCGACCTCGTCAACCGTCCGGGGAGCCCGCTCTTCGCGTTCCTCGCGCACGAGGTCTTCGAGCGTCAGCCCCCAGACGTGCAGTCGTTCATCCGCACGGTCGCGCCCCTCGACAACTTCTCCCCGGAGCTCTGCGAGGAGCTCGGTGTCGCCCGCGCGAACGAGGTCATCGACGCGCTCGTTCAGCGCGGGCTCTTCGTCCGCGGGGTCGGAGACGACTTCACGCTCCACGCACTCATCCGCGAGTTCGCCCATGCGACGTGGCCGCTGACGGAGGACGAGCGACATTCGATCCTCGTCCGCGCGGCCGAGTGGTTCGAAGCGGAGGGCCGCGTCGACTCGGCGCTCGCGGCGTTCGCAGCGGTGTCGGCGGAGGGCGAGGTCGCGCGCCTGCTCGAGGCACGCGGACCGGAGCTCCTCGGCTCGGGACATGCGGACACGGTTCTCCGGCTCGCCGAAGGCTTGCCATCGGTCCGTACACCTGGGATCTGGCGGCTGATCGGCGATGCCCTGCTCGAGCGGTCGGACTTCAAGGGTGCGATCGCGGCCTTCGAGCGGGCGGCGTCCGCCGACGGCCCCATCGACACCGCGCTGGCTTGGCGGCTCGGGATGGCCCATCACTGCCGAGGCGATCTCAGGTGCGCGCTCGAGAGCTACTCGCGCGCGGAACCCGCCCCGGGCGACGGGGCCGACGACGCGCTACTGCTGGCCTGGTCGGCCGGCACCTGGGGGCTGATGGCCGACGTAGAGGAGGCGGCACCGCTCGCCCGTCAGGCCCTGGAGGTCGCGGAGCGCTCCGGAGACGACCGGGCGCTCGCTGCAGCGCACGCCGGCGCGGCCATGGTCGCCGGTCGAGAGGGTCGAAACGCGGACTCTGACCGCCATCTCGAGGCCGCCCTCGGCCCGGCGGAGCGTTCCGGCGATCGGATCATCCTCGGTCGCATCCGGACGAACCGTGCCGCCGGTCTCACGGAACGCGGCCACTATCGTGCGGCCCTCCTCGAGCTAGAAGAGGCGTTCCGAGTCTCGGCCAGCCCTGGGCTCAAGTTCTTCGAGCGGACGCTGATCGCACGTGGAGTCGCGCAATTCAGACTCGGTCTCCTCGACGAGGCGGCGGCCGACTTCACGAGGGTCGTCGAGCTGTCGCTCGAAAGCGGCAGCACCGAGGCAGGGCTCGGCGTGTCGGGGCTCGGCGACGTCCACAGTGAGCGAGGCAATCTCGTGCTGGCGCGAATCGCATACGAGGATGCTCTCGAGAGGATCGAGCAGGACCTCAACCCCGACGTTGTCGCTCCGGCGCTGTGCGGTCTCGCGAGGATCCTCGTCGATGATGCGCCGTCGCGCGCCAAGGCCCTCGGCGAGCAGGCACTACCTCTCCACTCGGCCTACCCGGCGGCGGCGTTGAACACCGTGGGCTGGCTTGCGCTCGCCGCGGGCGACCGGGAGGAGGCGACAGCGGCGGCTGCGGCTGCGGTCGCCCAGGCTCAGGAGTTGCAGGATCGCTACAACCTCGCCGAAGCGCTCGAGCTCGAGGTGTTCGCGGACGCCGAGCCGGCGACGCGGAAGACGCGGCTCGAGGAGGCGCTCTCGATCTGGCGCGAGATCGAGAGCCGGGTGCGCAGCGCCGTGTGCGAGCTCGCGCTGGCGAGCCTCTCCTCGGGCGCAGAGGCTCGCGCAGCCGAGGATCGCGCGGAGCGGAGGCTGCGTGCGCTCGGCGTCCGGGTCAGCGCGACGGGCCCGGC
Organism: uncultured Actinomycetes bacterium; assembly: GCA_963716605.1. Lineage (GTDB taxonomy): Bacteria > Actinomycetota > Thermoleophilia > Gaiellales > Gaiellaceae > GMQP-bins7. Next base: position 575,317 of record CAVQTO010000003.1, read on the forward strand.
CGGTCTGCTGCGCACGATTGCCACCCCCGCGCCGACGCCCCTCGCGGTTCAGGTGCTCGGCGGCTTCGCGGTTCTGCGGGACGGCGTGCCCGTACCGCTGTCCGCGTGGCAGACGAAGAAGCCGCGCGAGCTGCTGAAGATCCTCGTCTGCCGCAGGGGCCGACCCACCCCGAGAGAGCTCGTGATGGAGGCACTGTGGCCCGGCGAGGATCCGCAGAAGCTCGGAAACCGGCTCTCCGTCGCGCTCAGCACGCTCCGCACCGTCCTCGACCCGGAGCGCCGTTTCGGAGCCGAGCACTACCTCCGGGCCGATCGCGACTCGATCGCGCTTGACCAGGAGGCAGTGCTCGTGGACGTCGAGGTGTTCCTGCACGAGGCGGAGACCGGCCTCTCGCTGCGTTCCGGCGACCAGGCCGACGCCGACGAGTGGCTGGCGCAGGCGGAATCGGCGTACGCGGGCGACGTCCTCGAGGAGGATCCCTACAGCGAGTGGGCCATCTCCCTGAGGGAGGAAGCTCGGGCGACGTACATCTCGGTGGCCCATGCACTTGCTCGGGATGCGTCGGGGGCCGGGCGCGACGAGGACGCGCTGCGGTACTTCCTTCGCATTCTCAGCCGCGATTCGTACGACGAGGGCGCCCATCTGGGCGTCGTGTCGACGCTCGAGCGACTCGGACGGAGGGGCGAGGCTCGCCGCTCGTATCGCACGTACGTCGCGCGCACGGAAGAGATCGGGGCGACTCCCGCGGCGTTCCCCGGTGCCACGGCTTAAGAGAAGCTGAAGCACGCCCGGCGAGACTCTGCCGGTGGAGACGTTCATCGTCCGGCTCTGGGCGCCATCGCCCGACCTCGCGGAGGAGATCTCTCCGGGCGAGCTGCACGGGAGCGTGGAGCACGTCGGCTCGAAGGACAGCCGACCGTTCACGAACGGCGACGACCTCCTCGAGATCCTCAGGATCGCGCTCGACGCGCCGCGCAAAAACGGCACCGAGCATTCCTCGAGCACGGATTAAGGCAACCCAAAGCTCCGGCCGGAAGATGGCTTCCCATGACAAGCATCGAACCGCAAGTTCGCTCAAGGAGGCTCATATGGTGAGGTTCGTTTTGGTTCCTGCAGCGGCCTTCCTCGCCGCGGCCGCCGCTCTCGCCCTGACGGGCACCACGGCTGTGGGGAGTCAAACGTCGAGCCCGGGGAGCTACTTCCTGGCTCTCGGGGACTCGATGACCTACGGCTCCCAGCCGACCAAGCCGCCGTCGGCTCGACCATCGGCATTCGACACCGGGTACGTCGATGTCCTCGCCGTGCGGCTACGGAAGCTCTCTCCGACGATCCGCGTCGTCAACTACGGGTGTCCTGGCGAGTCCAGTGTGACCTTCACCCGCGGTGGCTGCCCCTGGCTCGCCGGAGGCATGAAACTGCACGACCCGTTTCGCGGGTCCCAGCTCAAGGCGGCTGTGTCCTTCCTGAAAGCTCATCCCGGGGAGGTCAGTCCAATCACGCTGGCGCTGTGGGGCGGCGATCTCGCCCCGTTGTCCGCGAAGGGAAAGCGCGCGCCGAGCGCGATCGCGACGTTCGCCTCGCGCCTCGACTCGATCCTTCGGCAGCTTCGTGCCGCCGCGCCGACCGCCGAGATCGTCGTGATTGGAGCCTGGAACCCCGAGGCTGACCAACTCAAGCAGACCCAGGCGCTCTACCGCTCGCTCGACAAGGCCATCGCACGAACGGCGGCGAAGTCGGACGCCCACGTCGCGAACATGCTCAAGGCGTTCAACGGGCCCGGGACTGCGAGTCAGCAGCGAGCTCGGCTCTGCAGGCTCACCTTCTCCTGCAAGGGCGACCCGCATCCGACCAACGCGGGCTACCGCGCGATGGCGAACGCCTTCCTGGCCGCGTCGGGCTACCCACGGACGCCGTAGGCGGTTTCAAGAACCTAGGGAACCGAAAGCGCCGTTCCGGGCTCGCATCTGCAGCGTTGGGCGCCGGAGCCACCTACCGCCTCCGGCAGAGGCGACACCCGCTTGCGGCGCGGGTGTCGCCTCTCTTTGCGCTTGGATGTCGACATGTCGATGGGCCGCACTCACGTTCGTCTCAGAGCGACACCGACGCGAAGGAGGAAGCCGTGAAGTTCCTGTTCCTGCTGCACGGAGACGCCGACGGCGAGGCCGCGCTCCCGCATGAGGAGCGCATGCACATCATCGAGGAGCACATGGTGTACGCGGCGATGCTCCGCGAGCTCGGCGTCTACGTATCGGGAGAAGCGCTCGACGGCGCGGCCACGGCTGTCGTCCGGCCTGGCGAGGCGCCGATCGTCACCGACGGCCCGTTCGCCGAGACGAAGGAGGCGGTCGGCGGCTTCTACGTCGTGGACGTGCCCGATCGCGACGAGGCGATACGCCTCGCGGGACACGTCCCACAAAGCCCTGGCCTCGCGGTCGAAGTGTTCCTGGTCGCGGAGGTCTAACCCGCGGACCAGAGCCCGCCGAACTGCACCCACCTGCTGCCCGCGAAGCGCCGCAGCCGGCCCTGCTGGACCGGGAAGCCGTCCGTGGGCGAGGTCCGCACCGCGATCCCGGGGAGCAGGAACGGGTTCCCGGCGCTCGTTATCGAGCGTGCGCGGGCCATCAGCTTCGCGCGGGTGGGGCTCGATCCGAGACGCTCGAGGAGCGAGACCGTCTCGTACGCGACGGCCATGCCGTGGACGTGCCGGACGTCGAGCACGTTCGCGCCCCTCGCGTACCGCCGCATCAGCGTCCGGTAGAGACGCATGCCCGGGTCGTCCTTCCACTGCGCGTCTCCCGGGTCCTTGAGGAAGGCGAGCGAGATCGACCCCCGAGGCGTCCCGCTCGCGGACGCGGCCATGGCGCTGACGAGGACCTGCGGCTTCCAGCGGAGCCGTCCGAGCGACGCGTACGCCCTGTTCGCGGAAGCAGACGTCGCGAAGACCGCGAGCACGTCCGCGCGCGACGCCTTCAGCCTCGCGAGCTCCTGCTGGACGCTCGTGGCCGTCGGGTCGAACGACGCGGCTGCGACGAACCGCGCGGCGGAGCCGGCGACGCCGCTCCTGAGGCCGCGCAGGAGGTCTCTGCCGTCGACGCCGTCCTCGTACAGAACCGCGACTCTGGCCCGGGTGAGCGTGCGTGCGACGTAGCGTCCGTAGATCCAGCCCTCGGCCTGGCAGCTCGGCTGGAAGCCGATCGACCACGGGAAGGTCCGCCGGTCCCGCCCCCACGTCGTCGCCCCAGAGGCGGCGAAGAGCTGCGGCACCTTCGCCGAGTTCAGGTAACCGCGCGCGCCGAGGCTCTGCTCCGTGCCGGCGGGCGAGACGATCGCGAAGACCTCGGCTTCCTCGACGAGCTGCCGGGTCGCGTCCTCGGCCGCGCCCGGATCGCCGCCGTCGTCCGCGATCGTGTACTCGAGCCTCCGGCCCGCGATGCCGCCCCGTGCGCTGACATGCGCGAAATAGGCCCTGGCGCCCCGAGCGACGGCGGCCCCGGCACCGGCACCGGTTAGGGGGGCGGTCGTTCCGAGGTGGATCGACGCGGGCGTGACCCCCGGGTCGGCGGCAGCTCCGGCGAACGCGCCCGGAAGGGCGACGAGAGCGGCGGCGCCAGACGAGCACCGACGCCGCGAGCGCACGAGGTCGACTCACCGTCGCCGTCCTGCGCCGATCGTCACCGTGTCGCGCCGACCGCCAGAGAGCTCCCAACCTCCCCCAGGGGCACTCCCGTGTCCCTGAGGACACGCTATCCGCGATTCGCTCACGCATGGGTCAGAAGTTCGTGTCAGAAGCTCGTGACGTCTGCGCGCGTCATCCCGCGCCGGCGCGCCGATCTCGCGTCAGCCCTGCTCGGACCGAGAGTAGCGGCGGCTCGTGATGATCTGGCCCACGCGTCTGAACAGCCCGGCCACGCCGTTCGGCAGGACGAACATGAGCAGGATGAGGACGACGCCGAAGACGATCGCGGAGCCTCCCGGCTTCTGCGTCTCCTCGATGATCCGGTCCGGGAGCAGCGAACCCAGGTCCTGCCCCTGCGCCCAGAGCTGGAGGAACGCGATCACGATCGCCCCGAAGACAAGGCCCGACAGTCCGCCCAGCCCGCCGATGACGATGCCGACCAGGAGGTAGATGGAGAGCGTGATCGTGAAGGAGCCCGGACTGACGGACGCCGTGGCCAGAGCGAGGAGCGAGCCTGCGACGCCTGCGAACGCGGCGCTGATCCCGAACGCGAGCGTCTTGTAGCGTGCGAGGCTCACCCCCGACGAGATCGCGGCGGTCTCGCTGTCCCGCACCGAACGAAACGCCCGGCCCGTGCGCCCGCGCACGAACGAGCCACGCGACCACGAACCCGACGAGCGCGATCGACCAGCAGAGGTAGTACAGCCACTCGTTCGGACTCAGCGACCTGCCGAGAACGTCGACGTTCGTAGTGGATCCCGTCAGCTCCGGAAGCCCTGAGAGCTGGATTCCCTGGCTCGCGCCTGTCCACTCCTCGAAGCGCCTCAAGGTGGCCGGCGTCGCGACGGCGATCGCGAAAGTCGCGAGCGCAAGGTAGAGCCCGGAGAGGCGCAGGGCGGGCACTCCGAACGCGTACCCGAAGACACCGGCGACGAGCCCCGCGAGGGGGATCGTCCAGACGTCCGTCATGCCGCCGGAGATCGGGCCTCCATACTGCTCGTTGCCCGCCATGAGGATCGCGGTCGTGTATGCGCCGATGGCCATGAACGCCCCGTGCCCGAGCGAGATCTGCCCGGTGTAGCCCGTCAGGATGTTGAGCCCGAGGAGGGCGATGAGGTAGATGGCGACGTACGCGTACTCGCGCGTGTTGAAGTCACTGATGAAGGCAGGCAAAACAGCGACGACGACGACGAACGCGGCGAAGGCAACGAGCCCGACGATCCGTGTGGTCCGAGGCGTCATACGCGCTTCACCTCCGGCTTTCCGAAGATGCCTGCCGGTCGCACGAGGAGGACCACGAGGATGATGGCGAGCGCGGCGGGCAGCCGGAGCTCTTCGGTAAACCAGTCGAAGGCGCCGTATTGGCTCAGGAAGCTGAGCATGTTGAGCAGGACACCGATCGCGAGCCCACCGACGACCGCACCAACCGGGGAGTCGATCCCGCCCAGCACGGCCGCGGCGAACGCGTAGAGCAAGACCGGCTGCATCATCGCCGGGTCGAGGAGGACGGTGGGCGCAGTCAGAAGGCCCGCGACGGCGCCGAGAGTCGCCGCGAGCCCCCAGCCGAACGCAAGCATCCACGTGACGCGGACGCCGACGAGCCGGGCCTCGTCCGGGTTCACGGCGGCTGCCCGAGCGCGAGGCCGAGCTTCGTGAACCGGAAGAGGAGCCAGAGTAGGAGCACTATCACGAGAATCGTGCAGATCGACCCGATGTCGTGCGCCGTCACAAAGACACCGCCGATCTCGTACGTGTCCGTGCCGAACGGGCTCTGGAGAAACTTCGGCTCGCCACCCCACTGCCAGAGGATGAAGCCGTTGATGGCGACGAGCAGGCCGATCGTGACGACGACGACTCGCAGTACGGTTCCGCGCTCGACGGGGCGAATCACGATGCGGTGAGTCGCGACCCCGCCGACGAACGACAGCGCTAGCGTGGCAGCGGCCGCCGGCCAATAGCTCCAGCCGTGGTTGAACGTCAACGTCCACGCGATGTACGCGCTGAGCGTTGCCATCTCGCCCTGCGCGAAGTTGATGACGCCCGTCGAGCGATGGATGATCACCAGGGCCAGCGCGAGCGAGGCGAAGATCCCGCCCAGGGCGAGGCCCGAGACGACCTGCTGCGCGAAGTCGGTGAATGCGGACGCGACCATCAGTACCCGAGGTACGAGCGGCGTACCGACTCGTCTCCCTGGAGCTCGGCGCTCGTCCCCGAGAGCGCGACGCGACCGACCTCGAGCACGTACGCGCGCGACGAGCTCGCGAGGGCGATCCGCGCGTCCTGCTCGACGACGAGCACCGTGAGGCCTTCCTCCTCGTTCAGCCGCCGCACCGTCTGGAAGAAGTCGCGCACGATCATCGGCGCCAGGCCAAGCGAGGGCTCGTCGAGGAGGAGCAGCCGGGGCCGGCTCATCAGCGCTCGCGCGAGCGCGAGCATCTGCTGCTCGCCGCCTGAGAGCGTGCCCGCTCGCTGGCGCCCGCGCTCGGCCATCCACGGGAAGAAGCCGGCCACGCGCTCCATGTCCGCCTTTACGCTCGAGCGGTCGCGGCGCACGTGCGCGCCGAGGCGGAGGTTCTCGGTCAACCGTGAGCTCGACGAACGTGCCCCTGCCTTCGGGCACGTGCGCGATTCCGGCTCGCGCCGCGACCTCGGGACCGCCGCGGAGCGTCCTCCCGTCGAGCTCGATCACGCCCCCGCGCGAGACCGTGCCCGAGATCGCCCGGAGCGTCGTCGTCTTCCCGGCGCCGTTCGCGCCGAGGACGGACACGACCTCGCCCTCGCCGACCGTGAGCGAGACGCCGCGGAGCGCCTGCACCGGCCCGTAGCGGGCCTCGATCGAGTCGAGCTCGAGGAGCGTCTTCACTCGGTGTCCTTCTCAGGTGCTTCGATCACGGCGGTCTGCTCGGTTTCCTCGGCGGGTGGCGGTTGCGCGGCAGGCTCCGGCTCGTCGAGGTCGTCTGCCCCGAGGTAGGCCTCTATCACCGCAGGGTCGGCCTGCACCTGTGCCGGCGCTCCGTCCGCGATCTTGCGCCCGAAGCTGAGCACATTCACGTGGTCCGAGATCGTCATCACGAGGTTCATGTGGTGCTCGACGAGGAGCACTGTGAGAGAGAAGTCGTCGCGGATCTTCTGGATGAAAGTGCCGAGCTCGCCGACCTCCTCGTGGCTCAGGCCGCCCGCCGGCTCGTCGAGCAGGAGCAGCCGCGGCTTCGCCGCGAGCGCCCGCGCGAGCTCGACACGCTTCTGGATCCCGTAAGGCAGCGCGGCCGCCGGGTGGTATGCGCGCTCGCGCGAGCCCGACGACATCCAGGACGGCGAACGCGTCCTCCTCGCCCGCCTTGCGCCCGAGTGAGTGCGCGCCGATGAGGACATTCTCGAGCACCGACATCGTGCGGAAGAGCTGGAGGTTCTGGAACGTCCGCGCAATGCCCTTGCGCACGATCGAGTGCGCCGACGCCCGCAAGAGCGACGAGCCGTCGTACTCGACCGCGCCGGAGTCGGGCTTGTACAGACGCGTGATGACGTTGAAGGCGGTCGTCTTCCCGGCGCCGTTCGGCCCGATCAGCCCCGAGATCTGCCCTTCCTCGACGTCGAGCGAGACCCCGTCGAGGGCGACGATGCCCCCGAAGCGGAGTGTGACGTCCCGGACGGAGAGGAGCGCCATCGGCGTCCTACCCTAAACGGGCCCCGTTCATGCTGGCAATGGTCTGCGCGAACGCGATCAGCGAGAACGCATTACGATCGGTGCGATGGACCTGCGGGACACGCCCGACGAGGCCGCCTTTCGCGCCGAGCTTCGCACCTGGATCGAGGAGAACCTTGCCCGAGGAGCTCCAGGGGCACCGCGGCGGCGCGGCCCGCTTCGAGGGCGAGGAGATGCGCGCGTGGAGCCGCGCACTCTACGACGCGGGCTACGCCGGGCTGACCTGGCCGAAGGAGTACGGCGGCGGCGGCGCGCCGTACACGCACCAGGCGATCTTCCTCGAGGAGATGGCACGCGCGGAGGCGCCGCCGCACGTGGGCGTGATCGGGCTCGGCATGGCCGGGCCGACGATCATGGCGCACGGCACGGAGGAGCAGAAGGCGCGCTACCTCGCGCCGATCCTCTCCGCCGAGGAGATCTGGTGCCAGGGCTTCTCGGAGCCGGGCGCGGGCTCCGACCTCGCGGGCGTCCGCACGAGCGCGCGCCAGGAGAACGGGCACTTCGTCGTCGACGGCCAGAAGGTGTGGTCGTCGTTCGCGCACCTCGCGAGCTTCTGCATCCTGCTCACGCGCAGCGACCCCGAGTCGACGCGCCACGCCGGGCTCACGTACCTGATCGTGGACATGAAGGCGCCGGGCGTCGAGGTGCGGCCGCTGACGCAGATCACCGGGGAAGCAGAGTTCAACGAGATCTTCTTCTCGGGCGTGCAGGTGCCCGGCCGAGAACCTCCTCGGCGAGGTCGGCGGCGGCTGGCAGGTGGCGATGACGACGCTCCTGCACGAGCGCGGGACGCTCGGCTTCGCGCTCCAGGCCGCGCTCGAGGTGCAGATCCGCAAGCTCGCCGCGCTCGCCCGCGACCGCGGCGCCGACCCGCTGCAGCGCGACCGGATCGCGCGCGAGTGGATCGAGATGCAGGCGGTCCGGTTCACGAACTACCGCGCGCTCTCGCAGCTCGTGAAGACGGGGATGCCCGGCCCGGAGGGCTCGATCTCGAAGCTCGTCTGGTCGGAGGCGAACCAGCGCGTGACGAAGCTCGCGCTCGAGCTCCTCGGCCCGGACGCGTCGCTCTGGGACGAGAACGCCCCGTACGGCGGCTACTGGCAGTACCAGCAGCTCCGAAGCCGCGGGAACACGATCGAGGCCGGGACCTCGGAGGTGCTCCGGAACATCGTCGCCGAGCGCGTGCTCGGCCTGCCCCGGTCAAGATGACGGAGCCGCGCTGATGGACTTCACCTTCACCCCGAGCAGGAGGCGCTTCGCGAGCGAGGCCCGCGCCTACCTCGCAGCGCATCCCGAGCCGTCCTGGAAGGACCTCGCTGAGCTCGGCTGGACGGGCGTCTCGGTGGCGGAGGAGGACGGCGGGGCGGGGCTCGGCTTCGTCGAGGAGGCCGTGCTGCTCGAGGAGCTCGGCCGCGCGCTGTACAAGGGCCCGTACCTCTCGACGATCGGTCTCGTGCTTCCCGCGCTTCCCGCCGAGCTGCAGGCGGAGGTCGCCGCCGGTGACGCGAGCTGGACGCTCGCGTTCGGGCCGCTCGTCCCCGATCTCGACACCGCCGACCGCATCGCGATCGTCGCCGGCGACGGCGTCTACGAGCTCGAGGGAGCCGAGCGCGAGGTCCTCGAGACGACTGACGAGACCAGGCCCGCTGGGAGTCGTCCGCGGAGGCGAGCCCGGACGCCGGCTCGCAGAGGCGGACGTCCTCGACGAGATCCGGCCGCGGTCGCTCGCCGCGCTCGCGATCGAGGCGTGCGGGGTCGCGCGGCGCGCACTCGAGTACGCGATCGAGCACGCGGCGAGCGCGCGAGCAGTTCGGCAAGCGCATCGGCGTCTACCAGGCCGTGTCCCACCCGCTCGCGGACGCGTACACGCGGCTCGAGCTCGCGCGCTCGCTCTCGCTCTGGGCGGCGTGGTGCGTCGCCGAGCAGGACGAGCAGGCGCCGGTGGCCGCCGCAGCGGCCAAGTCGTTCGCGGCCGAGGCCGCAGTGCAGGTCTGCGAGACCGCGATCCAGGTGCACGGCGGCATCGGGTTCACGTGGGAGCACGTGCTCCACCGCCTGTACAAGCGCGCGCTCTGGATCGAGAGCTTCGCGGCGTCGGGCTCGAGCCTGCGGGCCGAGGTCGCGGCGTCGCTCCTGGAATCCCAGCAGGTACCCGTGACCCAAGGAGGCTGAGAGTGGAAGGCCTGATCATGGACTACGAGCTCAACGTGCCGGCGATCCTGCGCCGCGGCGAGCAGCTCTTCGGCGACCGCGAGATCGTCACGCGCCTTCCCGACCGGAGCTGGCACCGCTACACGTACGCCGACTTCGCGCCCCGCGCGCGCCGCCTCGCCGCGGCGCTCCGCAACGAGCTCGGCCTCGGAGGACGGCGACCGCGTCGCGACCTTCGGCTGGAACCACTACCAGCACCTCGAGACCTACCTCGGCGTGCCGGTCGGCGGGATGGTCACGCACACGCTCAACCTGCGGCTGCACCCCGACGACCTGACGTACATCGCGACGCACGCGGGCGACCGCGTGCTCATCGCGGACAAGGTGCTGTGGCCGCTCGTCGACAACTTCCGCGAGCGGGTCGGCTTCGAGCACGTCGTCGCGGTCGGCGACGGCCCCACTCCCGACGGGGCGATCGAGTACGAAGACCTGCTCGCGAGCGCCGAGCCGGGCGACCTTCCCGACCGGGAGATCGACGAGAGGGCCGCCGCGGCCATGTGCTACACGAGCGGCACCACCGGTCAGCCGAAGGGCGCGGTGTACTCGCACAGGGCGATCGCGGTGCACACGATGGCGTGCGCGATCGCGGGTGTGCTCGCGGTGACGGAGAAGGACACGGTGCTCCCCGTCGTCCCGATGTTCCACGCGAACGCCTGGGGCTTCCCGTTCACGTGCACGTTCGTCGGCGCGAAGCAGGTCTTCCCCGGCCCGTTCCTCGACGGCCCGAGCCTGCTCGAGGCCTTCGAGCAGGAGAAGGTCACCATCACGGCGGGCGTGCCGACGATCTGGATGGGGATCCTCGCCGAGCTCGACGCGAACGGCGACAAGTACGACACGTCGACGGTGCGGGCGATGGTCGTCGGCGGGTCCGCGGCGCCGCAGTCGATGATCGAGGCGTTCGAGAAGCGCCACGGGCTGCGCATCCTGCACGCCTGGGGCATGACCGAGATGTGCCCGCTCGGGACCGTCTCGGAGCTGACGAGCCGCGAGATGGGCCTGTCCGAGGACGAGCAGTTCCGCTACCGCGCGAAGCAGGGCATCCCCGCACCGTTCGTCGAGATCAGGGCGCGTGGCGCCGAGGGCCTCGTGCCGTGGGACGGCTCCACGATGGGCGAGCTCGAGGTGCGCGGCGCGTGGATCTCGAGCTCCTACTACGACAGCCCTGAGGGCGCGGATCGCTGGACGGACGACGGCTGGTTCAAGACCGGCGACATCGTCACCATCGAGCCGCACGGCTACATCGAGATCCAGGACCGCTCGAAGGACCTCGTGAAGTCGGGCGGCGAGTGGATCTCGACAGTCGCGCTCGAGAACGCGCTCATGGGCCATCCCGCAGTCGCGGAGGCTGCTGTGATCGCGGTGCCGGACGAGAAGTGGGCCGAGCGGCCGCTGGCGGTGGTCGTCCTCAAAGAGGGGCAGTCGGCGACGGACGACGAGCTCCGCGAGTTCCTCGCGCCCGACTTCGCGAAGTGGTGGCTGCCGGACCGCTTCGAGTTCGTCGAGGAGATCCCGAAGACCGCGGTCGGCAAGTTCCGCAAGACCGCGCTCCGCGAGCAGTTCGCGGCCGAGCCGAGCCGGCGGAGACCGCGTAGTGGCTGACTTCGTCTCGACGGAGCAGGACGGCTTCGTCGCCGTCGTCACCATCGACCATCCGCCCGTCAACGCGCTCTCGGCGCCGCTGCTCGAGGAGCTCGAGGCCGAGATCGACCGGCTCGACGCGGACGACTCGCGTGCGCGCGATCGTGTTGCGGGGCGCCGGCGATCGGGCGTTCGTCGCGGGCGCGGACATCTCCGAGTTCCCGGCTCTGCGCGAGGCGGCAGCGGAGGCGCAGGAGTCCGGCTCGGCGCGCGGGATCCAGAAGCTCGGCGCGCGGATGGACAAGGCGCGCACGCCGTTCGTCGCCGCGATCCACGGGTTCTGCCTCGGAGGAGGCCTCGAGCTCGCGATGTGCTGCGACATCCGGGTCGCGTCCGAGGACGCGCAGCTCGGGCAGCCGGAGATCAAGCTCGGGCTGATCCCGGGAGGCGGCGGCACGCAGCGGCTCCCGCGGCTCGTCGGGCTCGGGCGGGCGCTGCTCCTGAACATGACCGGCGACTTCATCGACGCGCAGACGGCGTACGACTGGGGGCTCGTGGAGAAGGTCGTCCCCCGCGAGGAGCTGCTCGACGCGGCGACCGGGATCGCCGGCACGATCGCGGCGCGCTCGCCGGTCGCGATCGGCATCCTGCGCGAGCTCGCGCGGACGACGCGCGACCTCCCGCTCGAGGAGGGCCTGCGCCGCGAGGCGGACGGCTTCCGACGCTGCCTGCGAGTCGGAGGACGGCGCCGAGGGCGTGGCCGCGTTCCTCGAGAAGCGCGAGCCGCAGTTCACCGGCCGGTGAGATCCCGACCTCGCTCCCCCATCCGCGCGTCTCCAGCCCAAGTTACAACTTGTAACTTGGCTCGATCTCCCGCCGTCCTCGCCGCCGCCGAGCGCACAACCACCCCGTGAAAACCGTCCCGCCCCCAGGCACGCGTGCGCTTTTCGCGCAAGTTACAAGTTGTAACTTGGCGTCCTTTGCGGCCTTGTCTCAGGAGGCGGCCGCATGAGGGCGGTCGTCCTCACCGCGACGGGAGGGCCGGAGCAGCTCGTCGTCCAGGACGTTCCGGAGCCCGACTCCGCGCGAGCGGCACCGTCGTCGACGTCCGCGCGGCGGGATCAACTTCGCCGACGTCCTCGTCCGGCTCGGCCGGTATCCGCAGATGCCCGAGCTCCCGACGGTGCTCGGCTCGGAGATCGCCGGCGAGCTCGACGGGAACCGCGTCATGGGCTTCGTGCCGGCGAGGGAGCGGCGGGTACGCCGAGCGCGTCGCCGTCGACCGGCGCTGGCTCCTTCCTCTGCCGCTCGAGCGCCAGCTTCGCCGAGGGCGCCGCGTTCGCGACCGCGTTCCTCACGGCCTGGATCCCGCTCACCGAGCTCGTCCGCATCGGCTTCGGCGCGCGCGTCCTCGTGACCGCGGCCGCTGGCGCGGTCGGCACGGCCGCCGTCCAGGTCGTGCGCACGCTGAACGGCGTCCCGGTGGCCGCCGTCGGAAGCTCGGAGAAGAGCGAGCTGCCGCTCTCGCTCGGCGCGGTCGCAGGCGGTGACCTACGAGGAGCTCGGCGAGCTCGAGCAGGTCGACGTCGTCTTCGACCTCGTCGGCGGCGACGTGTTCGCGCAGTCGCTCTCGCTGCTCAAGCCGATGGGAACCGCGATCGCAGTCGGCTACGCGGGCGGGCTCTGGCAGGACGTGAGCCCGACCTGGCTCGTCGGCCGGAACATCGGCGTGCACGGCTTCTATCTCGGCCGGCTGCTCGGCCGGAACCCGGAGCTCGTCGAGCGCGCCGGGCAGGACGTACTGCGGCTCTGGGAGGGCGGCGTCGTCAAGCCGGTCGTCGGAGCCGAGTTCCCGCTCGAGGAGGCCGGTGACGCGCACAGGCTCATCGAGGAACGCAAGTCGACAGGAAAGGTGGTGCTGATTCCGTGACAGCTCTAGTGACGGGCTCCGCGGGCGGGATCGGCAGCGCGATCGTGCGGAAGCTGACCGCGGAGGGGCTCGACGTGAAGGAGCTCGACCTCGTCAACGGCTTCGACGTCACCGACCCGGAGGCGTGGGAGCACGTCGGCTCGGTCGACCTCGCGTGCCTGAACGCGGGCGTGCTCACCGGCTCGCGACGACATCACGGAGCTGACCGACGAGGAGTACCGTCGGGCGGTCGGCGTCAACGTCGACGGCGTCGTCTTCGGCGTCCGCCGGCTCGACCGCGTGATGCCGCCGGGGAGCACGATCGTCGTGACCGCGTCGCTCGCCGGGCTGGTGGGCATCCCCGACGACCCGATCTACGGGCTCACGAAGCACGCGGTCGTCGGCTTCGTGCGCTCCGTGGCGCCGCAGCTCGAGAAGCGCGGGATCCGGATCCAGGCGGTGTGCCCGGGCTGGGCGGACACGGGGCTGATGCCGATCGAGTTCAAGCAGGACCTGACCGACCGCGGCTACCGCCTGCTGCGCCCCGAGGACGTCGCCGACGGGGTCTGGGCCGCGTACAAGAGCGAGGGCACCGGCGAGGCCTGGATCGTCCAACCCGGCCGCGAGCCGCTCCTCTACGAGTTCAAGGGCGTCCCGGGGCCGCGCTGACGCCATCCACCGGGTCAGCGCCGGTAGATGATCACGACCAGCGCGACGAGGCCGAGCGCCATCATCGCCGCGCCACCGAGCCAGGTGTGCCCGGAGTCGAGGCCCACCAGCAGTGCGACCGCGAGTAGCCCGAACAGGAGGCTGCCGACGAGGAAAGAGGCGAGTCGCGTCAGTCGAAGCGCCAGCCGTCGCCCTGGGCGAACGACTTGAGGATGCGCCGCGCGACGACCATGCGGTGCACCTCGTCCGGGCCGTCGTAGATACGCGCGCCCCGCGCCATGCGAGAGCATCCCCGCGAGCGGCGTCTCGTCGGTGAGCCCGCGCGCACCGTGCGTCTGCACGGCTCGGTCGATGACGTCGTGCAGCACGCGCGCGGCGAAGAACTTGATCAGCGAGACCTCGACGCGCGCCTCGTCGCCCTGGTCGATCTTGTGCGCCGCGTCGAGGGTCATCAGCCGGCACGCCTGGATCTCGGCCGCCGAGTCCGCGATCCAGTTCTGGATCGTCTGCTTCTCCGCCAGCTTCTCGCCGAACGTCTCTCGTTCGAGCGAGTACGAGCACATGAGCTCGAACGCGCGCTGCATCTGCCCGAGCCAGCGCATGACGTGGTGGATCCGCCCCGGACCGAGGCGCTTCTGCGCGATCCGGAACCCGTCGCCCGCCTCGCCGAGCGTGTTCTCGACCGGGACGCGGACGCCCGTGTAGCGCACCTCGCAGTGCGTCGTCCAGCCGCGCCCGCGGTGACCCATCGTCGGGATCGCGCGGACGACCTCGACCCCCGGCGTCTCCGCGGGGACGATGATCTGGCTCGCACGCCGGTGCGGGTCGGCGTCCGGGTCGGTGACCGCCATGACGATCCCGAACGCGGCGCCCTCCGCGCCCGACGAGAACCACTTGTGGCCGTCGATCACCCACTCGTCGCCGTCGCGGACGGCGCGGGTCCGCAGCCCGGTCGGGTCCGATCCGGACACGTCCGGCTCGGTCATCGAGAAGAAGGACCTGACCTCGCCCGCGACGAGCGGCCTGAGGAAGCGCTCCTTCTGCTCGTCGGTCCCGAAGTGCCAGAGGATCTCGCCGTTCCCGGCGTCGGGTGCCTGGCAGCCGAAGACGAGCTGGCCCCAGAGCGAGCGCCCGATCTCCTCGTTCAGGTGCGCGTAGACGAGGAAGCTCCCGTTCGAGCCGCCGGCTTCGGGCGGGAGGTGCGGCGCCCACAGGCCCTCGTTCCTTGCGCGACGGCTCTCAGCCGGGCGACGAGCGCGTCGGCCTCGTCGTCCTCGCGGTCGAGGATCGCCTCGTTGGGATAGACGTGCTCCTCCATGAACGCGCGCACGCGCGCGCGGAGCTCGAGCACCTCCTCGGTCGGACGGAGATCGGTGATCGTCACGGCGTTAGCATCGCACGGCGATGAAGCTCGGGTTCTACATGGGGTACGCGCCGTCCGGGAACGAGCCCGCTCGACCCGATCGCGCTCGCGCAGGAGGCCGAGCGCCTCGGCTACGACTCGGCGTGGGCGGCCGAGGCCTGGGGAACGGACTGCGTGACCGTTCTCGCGTGGCTCGGCGCGACGACCGAGAAGATCAAGCTCGGCTAGCGCGATCATGCAGATCCCCGGCCGCTCGCCCGCGAACACGGCGATGACCGCGGCGACGCTCGACCTCCTCTCGGGCGGGCGCTTCCTGCTCGGGCTCGGCACGTCCGGGCCCCAGGTGGTCGAGGGCTGGCACGGCCAGCCCTGGGGCAAGCCGCTCCTGAAGACGCGCGAGTACGTCGAGATCGTGCGCACCGCGCTTCGCCGCGAGCTCGTCGAGCACCACGGCGAGCACTACGACATCCCGTTCTCGAACGGCACGGGGCTCGGGAAGCCGCTGAAGCTGATGGCGCGCCCGCTGCGCGCGGACATCCCGATCTACCTCGCGGCGATGGGGCCGAAGGCGGTCGCGCAGGCGCTCGAGATCGCCGACGGCTGGCTGCCGCTCTTCTGGTCGCCCGAGAGGGCACGCGATGTCTTCGGGCCCCGCGATCGCCGGCGCGACGCGACGGTTTCGACATCGCGCCGACCGCGCCCGCGATCCTGATCGACGACGTCGAGGCCGGCCGCGAGTTCCTCAAGCCGTACTACGCGCTCTACATCGGCGGCATGGGCGCGCGCGGCAAGAACTTCTACAACGACCTCTTCGCGCGCTACGGCTACGAGGCGGAGGCGCGCGAGATCCAGGATCTCTACCTCGCCGGGAACAAGCGCGACGCGGCCGCGGCGATTCCCGACTCGTTCGTCGACGAGGTCGCGCTCGTCGGGCCGAAGGAGCGCCTCGCCGAGCGGGTCGACGCGTGGCGCGAGTCGGGCGCGACCTCGCTCCTCGTCTCGACGCAGCAGCCCGAGGCGCTGCGCGCGCTCGCCGAGATCGCGCTCTGAGCGCGCTTGATCGGCCGTAGCGCGGCTGCAGCGCGAGCCTGCACGCCTACGCCTCAACGCCTCGCGATCGCGTCGGCGGCCGCCTCGGCGAGATACGGGACGCCTTGCTCGAAACGCACGGCGCGCTCGTCTTCGGCTCCGAGCTCGCCGCGCAGGTACCGCCCGTAGATCGCCTCGCAGAAGACCGCCGCCTTCCAGAGCGCGAGTCCCTCGAACCAGCGGAGCGGCTCGACGTCACGGCCGCTGCCCGACGACGTAGCGCTCGACGAGCTCCGCCTTCGACGGGAAGCCGGGCAGCGCCGTCACCGGCGACGTGCCGAGCGGGTTCGGCGGCCCGCCCGGCTCGCTGTACGTCGCGAGCAGGTAGCCGACGTCCGCGCGCGGATCGCCGATCGCGCCCATCTCCCAGTCGAGCACGGCGAGCGATCCGGGACGGCTCGTCCGGCGCGACCATCGTGTTGCCGAGGCGAAAGTCGCCGTGCACGACGGTCTCCGGCAGCGGCGGCGGCACGTTGTCCGCGAGCCAGGCGCCGACCCGCTCCACGGTCGGGATCTCGCGCGTCTTGTTGATCTCCCAGAGCTGCGTGAAGCGCCGGACCTGGCGCTCGTTGTAGCTCCCGGGACGGGCGAACGCGGCGAGGTCCGGTGTGGACACGTCGGCGTGCGTGGATCTCGACGAGCGTGTCGACGAGATCGTCCGCCGAGCCGGCGCCGCGCCGCCTCGCTCTCGAGCCCCGCCGGCAGCTCGTCGGTCGGGACGGAGCCCTCGAGGTACGTCATGACGTAGAAGGGGACGCCGAGGATGCTCTCGTCCTCGCCGACCGCGACGATCGTCGGCAGGCGCGAGAAGCCCGCCTCGCGCAGGGCGAGCTGGAGCCTCGCCTCGCGGACGACGTCGTGCGCCGACGGCGGAAGCGGCGGCCGCGGCGGGCGCCGCAGGACGAACAGCCCGTCGTCGCGCTCGAGCAGGAACGTGAAGTTCGAGCCGCCGCCCTCGCCGATCCGCCGCGCGCGCACGTCGCCCGAGCCGAGCCCGTGCTCGTCGAGGAACGCGCGCACGCGGTCGAGCACGAGCAGCGGCGGCTTCGAGGTCTCGGCGGCGGAAACCGTCTCGACGATGTCGCCGGACGACATCGTGCGATCGTATGCCCCGATGCGACGCCGGCTCTACCTCATGCGGCACGGCGCCGTGTCGTACTTCGACCCGGACGGACGCCCGGTCCAGGAGGACGGCGTCGGCCTGAACGACGAGGGCCGCGAGCAGGCCGATGGCGGCACGCGCGCTGCTCGAGCCGGTCAGCTTCGACCGCGTGCTCACGAGCGGGCTCCGCCGAACCGTCGAGACGGCGCGCATCGTCGCGCCGAGCGCGGAGCTCGAGGAGTGGCCCGAGCTTCGCGAGCTGCGCGGAGACAAGCTCGCGAGCATCCCGACCGAGCAGCTCGAGAGGAGTTCGTCCACGCGTTCCGCGGCGTCGTCCCGAACGACAAGCGCTTCCTCGGCGGCGAGACGATCGGCGAGCTCTTCGACCGCGTCCTCCCCGCGCTCGACCGACTGCTCGCCGACGAGAGCTGGGACACGGTGCTCGCCGTCCTGCACGGCGCCGTCAACCGCGCGATCCTCTCCTACGCGCTGACCGGCGAGCGCATGTTCCTCGGCCACTTCGAGCAGGCGCCGGGCTGCGTCAACGTGCTCGACGTCGGCGACGAGTGGCCGGCAGCGGATCGTGCGGGCGGTCAACGTCGCCCCGCTCGACCTCCTCCACGCGTCGTCGCGGCTGACGACGATGGAGGGGTACTGGGCGGAGTTCCAGGCCGGAACGCAGTAGGGGCCGGGCGATGCCCGGCCCCTACTCGTCGAACGAGAGTCGATGCGCGTTACCTAGCGCGCGAGGACGCCCCTCGATCAAGGCCGCCGACCGGCATCCAGACGCCGTTCTCGTTTGCCGCTGGAGCTGCATCTGGCTGATGATGAAGTGGTCCTTCTTCCCCGTCTTCTGCTTGACGCCCGGAAGCAGGAACTTGTTCGTCGCGTTCATGTTCAGGAGCGCGTTCATGAGCTTCGCCCGCGTGAGGTTCTTCCCGGCCTTGTAGAGGCGCCTGCACGAACGTCTCCGCCTTCGCCACCCCGTACATGACCTGCGGGTCGTTCGCGTTCTCGCCCGGGCCGTACTTCTGCGATGATCTCGCGGTACAGCTTCATCGCCGGGTCGTTGTCCCACCTCGGGTCCTGCCGGGTCCTTGAGCGTACGCGACCGAGAGCGTGCCGTTGACGTAGGCCTGCCCGGCGCGCTGCGACTGATCGCGTCCACCACCGGCTGGATCGCCGAGACGGAGTTCATGTAGATCTGCTCGGGCCTGTAGCCGAGTGCCCGCCGCGGTCGCGAACGGCCGTGACCGTCGGCGTGGTGATGCCGAGGATCACGAGGACCGCGGCTCCGCTCGCCCGGATCCTGCGCCATCTGCGACGCCAGGTTCGTGCGCCGCGACCTCGAACGCCTCGTGGCGCGACGATGTTCGCGTCGCGCGTACGTCGGGCCGAGCGCGTAGCGGACGCCGTACAGGTAGTCCTTACCGTAGTCGTCGTTCTGGTAGAGGATCGCGATCTTCTTGCCGGGGATGGTTCGCTTGATGTGGAGCCCGTACAGCCGGCCCTCCGCGATGTAGTCAGGCTGCCAGCCGATCGTCCACGGGTACTCCTTGCCCTGCGTTCCCCAGTACGAGGCGCCCGTCGAGACGAGCGGCTGCGGCACCTTCTGCTGGTTCAGGTACGGCCGCGCACGGCGAGGATCTGCTCCGTGCCGAGCTGGCCGACCGTCGCGAAGACCTTGTCCTCCTCGACGAGCCTTCTCGTGAGCTGCACGCGTGTTCGCCGGGTTGAACTCGTCGTCGTAGTACTTCCAGATGATCTGGCGGCCGAAGACGCCGCGCTTGTTGTCCGGCCCGGTCCGCGTGGCGTTGACATACGCGAAGTACGCCTTCATGCCGAGCGGGATCGGCGCATACGCCGCCGCCGGCGCCGGTCAGCGGGAACGTGCCGCCGATCGTGATCGATCTTGGCGGTGACGCCAGGTGTCTGTTCCGCGCCACCGAACGCGCCGGGGACGGTGAACGCGAGCGCCGCAACGAGGCCGACGCCGCACGCGATGAGCTTTCGCACCTCTACGCCCTCCTTCTCTCCACTCCGATTCCTGCCTGTCAGGCGCGAGAGTACCGCCGGGACGCGCGCTCTGCCAGGGTTTAGGACGGTCTTCGGTCGTCGTTGTTGGCGGCTTCGCTCAGCCGAGCCCGATCTCGGTGGCGAGCGCCTCCGCCTCGTCCATCTCCACCGAGATCGCGTCGATCCCGCTCGCCCAGATCTCCGGGTCGTTGAGGTCGAGCCCGACGATCTCGGCGAGCTCCTGAGGCGGTCTTCGACCCGCCCGCACGGAGCAGGTCGAAGTACGGGCTCGACCAGCGACTCGCCCTCCACCTCGTACTTGCGGAAGATCGTGAGCGCGAACAGGAACCCGTACGCGTACGCGTAGACGTAGCCGGGAGTGCCCATGAAGTGCGGTATGTAGCTCCACCACGTGCCGTAGCTTTCGATGTCGACCGAGTCCGCGAAGAGGTCGCGCTGAGCTTCGAGCCAGAGTTCCTCGAACCGGTCGACTGCGAGCTCGCCCTCCTGCCGCCGCCCGTTGTGCACGGTGTCCTCGAAGCGGTTCATCGCGATCTGCCGGAAGACCGTCGCGATCGAGTCCTCGATCCTCCCCGCCAGGAGGTTCAGCCGCCGCTGCGGATCCTCCTCGAGCGCGAGCAGCCGCTTGAACGTGAGCGCCTCGCCGAAGACGGACGCGGTCTCTGCCGTCGTCAGCGGGGTCGATGCGTTGAAGAGGCCGAGCGGTTGCGCGAGGTAGCCGTGCAGGCCGTGCCCGAGCTCGTGCGCGAGGGTCAGGATCGAGCGCCGGTCGCCCGTGTAGTTCATGAGGATGTACGGGTGGACGCCGGGGACGTTCGTCGCACAGAACGCGCCGGTCCGCTTGTTGTCGCGCACCGGAGCGTCGATCCACCGCGCGCTGAAGAACCGCTCAGCGACGTCTCCTGCCTCCTGCGCGAAGTCGGAGTACGCGTTCGTGACCAGCTCCCGAGCCTCGTCCCACGGCACCTTGCTCGGGTCGTCGCCGACGGGAGCGAACCGGTCGTAGTGCGCGAGCTGGTCGACTCCGATCAGCTTCGCCTTCAGCTTGTAGTAGCGCTGGACGACGTCGTACCGGGACGTCGTCGCGTCGATCAGCGCCTGCACCTCCTCGTCGGTCGTGTCGTTCCCGAGGTTGCGTGCCGAGATCCACGACTCGTAGCCGCGCAGCCGGTCGTCGATCGACTTGTCGACGACCAGCGTGTTGAAGATGAAGGCGCGCGTGCGCAGTCCCGGAGCAAGCGCCTCGGTCACCGCTTCGGCGGCGGTGCGGCGGACGTCGCGATCGCCCGAGTAGAGCCGCGACATCGCATCCTCGAAGGAGATCTGGTCGCCGTCGAGGTCGACGCGAATCGCGCCGAGAAGCTCGTCGTAGAGTCGGTCCCAGGCGCCAAAGCCCGAGACCGCCTTCTCCGTGATGATCTTCTCCTCTGGCTCCGAAAGCAGGTACGGCCGGTACTTCCGCAGCGACTGCAGCCAGTGGCGCCAGTTCTCGAGCTCCGGGCTCGCGCTGAGCGCGTCCGCGGCCTCGTCGTCGAGCGCGGCGATCTCCAGCCCGAAGAAGAGGAGCTGCGTGTCGATCGCGGCGCCCTTCTCCATGACGCGCGCGACGAGCGCCCCGCGCGGCGGGTCGGCCATGTCCGTCGAGAAGTAGAGCTGTGCGAAGTAGCCGACGCGCGTGAAGGCCGCCTCGATCCGCTCGCGCTCTGCGATGGCCCCGGCCAGGCCCGCGGCGTCGAGCTCGGCGACCTTCCCGTAGTAGTCGCTCGCGGAAGGCGTCGGCCGCGGCCTCCGCCTGCTCGATCTCGACCTCGATGCGTGGATCGTCCGTGCCCTCGAAGAGGTCGGAGAGGTCCCACGCGACCTCTTCCGCGCCTGTCAGCTCTGTAGTCGTCATGGTCGGGACTCTACTCGCGAGACCGCGGCCAACAGCCGCTCTCCGACGAGCTCGATCATCGCGTCGTCGTCGTGGTTCAGGTGCTGGAGGAAGACGCGCGTCACGCCGATCGAGCGCAACTCCTCGAGCCGCGCAACGACCTCGTCGACGGAGCCGGCGAGCCAGCGGTCGGAGCGCTCGGCGAGAAGCGTCTCCGGGTCGGCTCCGTCGCCGCGGATCGCGAGGAAGCGGCCGACCCGCTCCACCGCTTCTGCGTGATCGGCTCCTAGGAAGCAGGCGGTCATCACCGAGTAGTCGAGCGTCGCCGGGTCGCGTCCCGCCTCGACGCAGGCCCGGTCGAGCCGCTCCTTCCGCTCGCGCAGCTCGTCGACAGGGGCGCCGAGCGTGTTCACCTCGGTGGCGTAGCGCGCCGCGAGGGCCGCGAACCGCGGCTTGACGGTGCCGCCGAGGACGAGCGGCGGGTGCGGTTGCTGCAGCGGCCGCGGAAGCGCGGTCTGGCCGCGCAGCTCGTAGGCCGGCCCGGTGTGGTCGAAGCCTTCCTCCGTCCAGGACCTGACCACGACCTCGACCTGCTCGGCGAAGAGGTCGAACCGCCTGCGCGCGTCGAGGAACGGGAAGCCGTGCTCGATGTGCTCGCGCTCGTACCAACCCGCCCCCATCCCGACCTCGACGCGCCCTCCCGAGACGTGGTCGACGGTGACCGCCGACCGCGCGAGCACGCTGGGATGCCGGAAGGTGGCCGGCGAGACGAGCGTCCCGAGCCGGATCCGGTTCGTGATCGCAGCGAGGCCCGCGAGCGTCGTCCACGCGTCGAGCCCGTCGGCTCGTGCGCGGATGATCGCGGTGTAGTGATCCGAGCGGAAGAGCCCTTCGAGCCCGTGCTGCTCGACGAGGCCGGCGATCCGCACCCAGTCGTCCCAGGTGACGCCCTCCTGCCCCTCGATCATCAGACAGACCCTCATCGCGCCTCCTGTTGCGAAGTCTGTTGCGAAGACGACACGAAGTCGGAAACCACGCGTGAGCGGATCCTCGCTAGCGTGTCTTCAGGGACACGGGAGTGCCCCTGGGGGTGCGTGCGAGCGCGGTGCGTGCGGGGGTGCGCTGCGCGGTTCCAGCGGCGGTTCCTGCGACTGCGTCATCCGGCGTGTCCTGCGCCGATCAGCGACGCGTCCGTCACGGGCGCCTGGCACGCGAAGCGCTCGCAGACGTACACCGCTGGGTGGCCGGCGACCAGGTTCTTGCCGGCGAGGAGCGGGACCTCGTCGGATGGCCCAACCGCGACCACTGTCCGCGGCTGGAACGGCTCGAGCGCCGCGCGTGCGACCGGCGACTCGACCGGGCCGACGATCGCGATTTCGCGCGGAGGGCTGAACCAGAGGTCGAGCCCGCAGAGCGCCCACGCGAAAGCCCCGGGCGCGCGCCGGAGCGCGGGCTCGACGAGCCGGAACACCGACACCGCGCGGTGCTCGAGATCGTCGTCGCCCCACAGGCGCGCGAGGCGCAGGAGCACCCACGCGAGCATCGCGTTCCCGGACGGGATCGGCGTGTCCTGGAGGTCCTTCGTGCGTGCGACGCGCTCGTCGCCGTCGGCGGGCGCGAGGAAGAAGCCGCCGTTCGCGTCGTCCCCGAAGAGCTCGACCGCGAGGAGCGCCAGCCTCCGGGCTTCGAGGAGCCAGCGGAGCTCGCCCGTCGCCACGTGCAGCTCGAGGAGCCCGTACGCGACGTTCGCGTAGTCGTCGAGGAAGCCGTGGCCGCTCGCACGCCCGTCGCGGATCGAGCGCAGCAGACGGCCGTCGGCGCTCGACAGCGGGCCGAGCAGGAACTCCCCGAGCGCCGCGCGCCTCGTCGTGCCAGTCGTCGCGCTCGAGTCGGTAGCCCGCCTCCGCGATCGCCGCGAGCATGAGGCCGTTCCAGGACGCGAGCGCCTTGTCGTCCCGATCCGGCTGCGGCCGCGTCGCGCGCAGGTCGAGCAGATGGGCCCGGAGCTCGGGCTCGAGCTCGCCCCGCACGACGTGGCGCCCGTGCTCGAACGGCTCGAGCAGCTCGCGCGGAAGCCCGGCTCCGGCGGCCTCCTCGAGCGTCCACGTGTGGGTCAGCCCCTCGACGCCGTCGGTGTCCGCGTCCTGCGCGGAGGCGAGACCGCCGCCCTCGAGCGACAGCTCCCGGAGGACGTACTCGATCGTCTCCTCGACGACCTGCCGGTAGCGCGGCGTCCCGGTGACGACCCAGGCGTGGAGGTACGCCGAGGCGAGGACGGCGTTGTCGTACAGCATCTTCTCGAAGTGCGGCACGAGCCAGCGGTCGTCCACGGAGTAGCGATGGAAGCCGCCGCCGACGACGTCGTACATCCCGCCCGCGGCCATGGCGTCGAGCGTGGCGGTGACCATCGCGAGCGACTCCTCGTCGCCGCGGCGCAGCAGGAACTCGAGCGTCGAGGCGGCCGGGAACTTCGGCGCGCTCCCGAAGCCGCCGAAGGCCGGATCGAAGGTCCGGGCGATGCCGCGGGCGGCCTCGGCGAGGAGCGACTCCGTCAGCGGCTCGCTCGACGCAGGCGCCTTCGCGACGCTCCGGAGCGCGTCGTCGATCCGGCTCGCCTGCCGCTCGACGTCGCCGCGGCGCTCGCGCCACGTCTCGGCGACGGCCCGGAGGACGTCGCGGAAGCTCGGCATGCCGTGGCGCGGCTCGGGCGGGAAGTACGTCCCCGCGTAGAACGGCTTGCCGTCCGGCGTCATGAAGACCGTCGTCGGCCAGCCGCCCGACTGGGTCATCCCGACGGTCGCCTCCATGGTGACCGCGTCGACGTCGGGCCGCTCCTCGCGATCGACCTTGACGTTCACGAACAGGTCGTTCATGACCGCCGCGGTCGCGGGGTCCTCGAACGACTCGTGCGCCATCACGTGGCACCAGTGGCACGAGCTGTAGCCGACCGAGACGAGCAGCGGCCGGTCCTCGTCGCGAGCGCGCTCGAACGCCTCGTCGCCCCACGGGTACCAGTCCACGGGATTCTCGGCGTGCTGCAAGAGGTAGGGGCTGGTCGCGTCGACGAGCCGGTTCACGTCGAAAAGCTACGCGCTCCGACGTCGCAGGCGCGGCGCTCACAGTCGACCGCGACCCGTGGTGTCGAGTTGACTCCGTCCGCCGCCCGTTTTAGGGTCCCGCTCATGGACAGACAGCGTCTTGGACTCTGGGGCACGGTGATCTTCGCTTCGCTTGCCGCCATCGGGATGGCGATCCAGGTCTACCTGATCGCCGGATTCATATTCGGCGAGCCGGGTTGGCTCGACACGCACAAGGACCTGGGCAAGGCCGTGCACCTCACCTACATCCTCACCTTCCTTTCCGCACTGGTCGCCGCGTGGCCGAACTGGCGGGCGACGCTCTGGCCGTTCGTGCTTGCAGCGCTCGGATCGGTCCAGGCGTTCCTCGCGGGAGGCGGAGACGTCGGTGGCAGCGACGCAGCCGTGCACGCGTTCCACGGAATGCTGGCGCCGGTCGTGTTCGTGGTCGCCCTCTACGTCGCCTACACGGCCTGGCTCGCACTCAAGGCGACGCCGGCGACGACCGCCGCCGCCGGCTGCAGCGGCCTAGCGGAGGGAGGTCAGGAGGCGGGTTTCCGGCGCTCCCGGAGGTGCCTTACCGCCTCGACGACGAAGCCGAGGGTCAACGCGATCCCGAGCGCAAGCGCGATCGCCCAGAACGGGTGATCCTCGAACGTCTTGCCTCCGAAGTACCCCAGTGACGCGGCGTACGTCGCCCAGAGGACGCCGGCGATCACGTCGTAGACGATGAAACGCCGCCAGGGGAACGTCTGCACGTACCCGGCCGAGAAGGTCACGGCGGTGCGGCCCCCGGGGATGAACCGGGCGATGAGGATGATGTACGCCCCGCGCTCGTCGAGCGTGCGCTCCGCCCAGTCCAGGCGCTTGTGCCACTTCTCGCTGCGGAAGACGCGCTTGACCGTCTTCTCCCCGACGAAGTGGCCGATCCAGTACGAGATGTTGTCGCCGACGATGGCGCCGGTGGCCCCGGCGAGGATCACGAGCAGGAGGTGCAGATCGCCCGACGACGCGAGGTTCCCGCCGATGACGACGAGGGTCTCGCTCGGGACGAGTGGGAAGAACGCGTCGACGACCGCGACCGCGAAGATCACGAGATAGCTCCACCATTGCCCGGAGACCGCGTCGGTCAGGCGGTCGAAGTCGAGCCAGTCCGGCATCGGCGCATCTTCTCAGCAAGGAATGATTCGGCGATGCCCTTCCTTCCGCTCGCGGGTACGCGCGTCGTCGACGTCACGACCTCGATCGCCGGGCCGTTCTGCGCGGAGATCCTCGGCGCGCTCGGCGCGGACGTGATCAAGGTCGAGCGTCCGGACACGGGCGACGACGGTCGCGCCTGGGGACCGCCGTTCTGGAACGGGGAGAGCGCGATGTTCCTCTCCGTCAACGCAGGCAAGCGGTCACTCGCCGTCTCGCTGCGAGACGAGCGCGGGCGCGAGGCCGTGCTCCGCCTGGCGGAGCGCGCGGACGTCTTCCTGCAGAGCCTGCGACCCGGCCTCGCGGGGAAGCTCGGGCTCGGGCCGGACGTCGTACGCGAGCGGAGCACGCGGATCGTCTACTGCTCGATCGGCGCGTACGGGCGCACCGGGCCGCTCTCCTCGGAGCCGGGGTACGACGCCCTCATGCAGGCCGCCGGCGGGCTCGTGAGCATGACTGGCGAGCCGGGCCGCCCGGGAGTGCGGGTCGGGTCGTCCCTGATCGACATGGGGACCGGGATGTGGTCGGCGCTCGGCGTCGTCGCAGCCCTCCTCGAGCGCGAGCGGACCGGCGAGGGCGCCCTCGTGGACACGTCGCTATACGAGACCGCCCTCGCGTACGTCGGCTACCACCTCGTCGGCTTCCTCGCGGACGGGACGGTGCCGAGCGGCCAGGGCACGGTCTTCCCGATGGTGGCGCCGTACCAGGTCTTCGAGACTCGGGACGGGGAGCTCATGGTCGGCGGGGGAAACGACCGGATCTTCATCGCACTCTGCGACGCGCTCGACCTTCCCGAGCTCGCGGACGACCCTCGCTTCCAGACGAACCCTGACCGCGTGCGGAACCGGGAGGAGCTCGTCGCGCTCCTCTCCGACAGGCTGCGAGAGCGGGACAGCGGAGACTGGCAGGCTCGGCTCGCGAAGGCGGGAGTCCCGGCCGCCCCGGTTGCCGACGTCGCAGACATCGTGGACTCGGAGCAGACGGAGGCACTCGGGATGCTGCAGGCGGTTCCGCACCCGGCGATCCCTGGGCTGCGTCTCGCCGCGCTGCCAATCTCCATCGACGGAACGCGCGCCGAGCACCGCCTTCCGCCCCCGCGACTCGGCGAGCACTCGGCGGAGGTGCTGCGCGAGACCGGGTACACCGACGAGCAGATCGCAGCGCTCGCAGCCGACGGCGTGGTGCGTCTCGCGGAGGGTGCCGGGCTCTAGGATGGCCACGTGACGGAGCGACCGCCCGAGCCCGAGGAGGCCGGCGAGCCAGAGGAGCCGACCGAGGTCTCCGAGCCCGAGGAGCCGACCGAGGTCACGGAGGTCGAGGAGCCCACGGAGGTCGTGGAGCCGGAGGAAGAGCCCGAGCCGAGCGCAACGGCTGAGGACGAGCCCGCGACCGAGGAGACCGTCGCGGAAGAGCCGGCTGCCGAGCCGGTGGCCCCGGCGCCGCGCGCAGAGCCGCGTCTCGCGCGGAGCCGCGACGACCGCGTGCTCGCAGGCGTCTGCGGCGGGCTCGCGAGGTACCTCGGCATCGACGCGGTCCTCGTGCGGATCGCGGCGCTGCTGCTGATCTTCGCGGGCGGGGTCGGAATCGTGCTCTACGTGATCGGCTGGATCGCGATGCCCGAGGAGTCCGGCGACGAACCCGTCGCGGAGGACGAGACCGCACCCACCGAGAACGAGCTCGAGCGGAGGCGCGGAGCGGCCATTCTCGGCCTCGTGTTCGTCGTCCTCGGCATCTTCTTCCTGCTCGACGAGGTTTGGCCCGACCTGTCGTGGCGCTACGTCTGGCCGGTCGCGCTAATCGCCGTCGGCTTCGCGATCGTCCTTCGTGGCAGGAGATGAGAGGCCGGAGCGCTCTCGGCCTGCTGCTCGTCGGCGCGGGCGTCCTCTGGGCCCTGGAGGTCGCAGACGTCGTCGACCTCGCGTACGCGACCTGGATCGGCCTGATCCTGATCGGGATCGGCTTCGCGCTCGCTCTCACCCGCGGCCGCTATGGCCTGCTCGTGCTCGTCGGCGTCCTCGTGGTGCTCGCCGGGCTGCCGGCCCTCGTCGTCGAAGGTGACGTGCTCGAGGGCGGGATCGGGGACGCGGAGGAGGCACCCGAGTCCTCGTTCGAGCTCGATCCGTTCCGCCAGGGCATCGGCAAGCTCACCGTCGACCTCACGGATCCGGCGCTCGACCTCGACGGCCGCACGGTGGAAGCGAGCGTCGGCATCGGCGATCTGCTCGTGCTCGTCCCCGTCGGGACGGACGCGTCCGTCGACGCCCACGTCGGCGCGGGGAACATCGACGCCTTCGGCGAGAACGAGAACGGCGTCGACGTCCGGCTCACGACGATCTCCGGCACCTCGGGGACGCAGGAGGTCGACCTCGAGCTCGAGGTCGGCATCGGCAACATCCGCGTCGAGCACGACTGAGAGCCGCCTCGCCCCTACTCGTAGGAGATCGCCTCCAGCGGGTCCAGCTTCGCCGCTCTTCGCGCCGGGAAGATCGCCGCGAGGATGCCGACGACGATCGCGGCGATCACGAAGACGACGAGCTGCACGGTCGGGAAGGCGAAGACGATGAAGTCGACCCGCCAGATCAGGAGTGCCGCGAGGACGAGGCCGAGGACGATCCCGATGGCAGCCCCGATCAGCGCTGTGATGACGCTCTCGTGCCGGATCATCCGTCGGATCTGGCGGCGCGTCATCCCGATCGCGCGCAGCATCCCGATCTCCCGCGTGCGCTCGAACACGGTGAGGACGAGCGTGTTCACGATCCCGAACAGACTGACGACGATCGAGAGCGCAAGCAGCACGTAGAGGATGTTGAGGATCGAGCTGAGCCCGGCGATCTGGTTGTCGATGAACTCCTGGCGCGTCTGCACTTTCGCGTTCGGGAACGGCCCGAGCGCACGGTCGAGCCGCGCCAGGTTCTCCTCGGTCGGGCCGCCCTCCATCTTCAGGAACGAGTAGAGGTTGCGCGGCCGGGGCACCTCCTCGTCCCAGACGGCCGCCGAGATCGTGACCGCCCCGAACGGTGAGCCGCCGGACCCCGGGTCGAAGATCCCCTCGATCCGGAACGATCTCGTCTGCCCGTTCGGGAACGTGACCTCGATCGGCGATCCCTGCCTGAGGCCATTGTCCTCCGCGTACTCGTCGTCGACGAAGGCGCCGTCCTCGCCGAGCTCGGCGAAGACCCGCTGCGAGCCCGCGACCCACTCGAGGTTGATCACCTCGCCGGCCTGCTCGCTCACGGCGGTCGAGAACTCGACCTCGTCCAGCACGAGCGTCTCGCCCGTGCGCACGTTCCCGACGGCGGTGACGCCGTCGACCTGGGCGGCGGCGTCCGCGGCCTCGGTCGGGATCGGCGAGAAGTTGTTCTGCGCGGTGATCGCGAAGTCGCCGACGAAGATCCGGTTCACCGCGTCCTCGAACGAGCGCGTGATGCCGGCCGCGAGCGTCGCCACGAGCGTGACGAGCGCGAGCCCGATCATCAGCGCCGCCGCGGTCGAGGCCGTGCGCTGCGGGTTGCGGCGGGCGTTGTCGCGCGCGAGCGACCCGGCCACTCCGCCAATCCGCGCGCCCGGCGTCCCCAGCACCTGCGCGAGCGGCCGGACCAGCCTCGAGGAGAAGAGCGCGGTGCCGAGGAAGACGAGCAAGGCGCCGAGGCCCATCCAGACGAGGACCGCGGTCGTGTCGAGACCGCTGGCGAAGAGGCCGTACAGGAGCGCCGCGAACCCGAACGCCGTCATCAGGAGCGCGCCGGCGCCACGCAAGCGCGAATAGCGTGTGGCGGGGATCGTGGCGCCCTCGCGCACCGCGGCGATCGGCGGAACGCGTGTCGCACGGACGGCGGGCCGCAGGCTCGCGAGCAGCGTGACGAGGACCCCCGCGAGGAGCGCGACGACGACGGTACGTGTCTCGAAGACGAGACCCGTGTTCGGGAGCGTGAACCCGACGGCGTCGAACAGCCAGAAGAGCGCCTCGGCGAGAAGGAGCCCGAGGAAGAGCCCGATGACCGATGCGACGATCCCGACGACGAGCGCCTCGACGACGATCGAGGCCAGCACTTGCCGCCGGGAGGCGCCGAGCGTGCGGAGCGTGGCGAGCTCCCGCGTCCGCTGCGCGATCGTGATCGAGAGCGAGTTGGCGATGACGAACGAGCCGACGAAGAGCGCGATCCCGCCGAACGCGAGCAGGAACGCCTGCAGGAACCCGATGAACTCGTTCGTCTCGGCGGCGTCCTCCGCGGCCTGGATGGCACCGCTCCGCACCTGCGCGGTCGGAGGAAGGATCTCGCGGATCTGCTCGATAACCTCTTGTGGCGTGACGCTCGGCCTCGCCTCGACGGCGATCTCGTCGAGCTGGCCCTCCTTGCCCATCAGGCGCTGCGCCGTCTCCAGGTCGAAGCCGGCGAGCGTCGCGCCGCCGATCGTCAGGCCCAAGTCGAGCTCGATGGTCCCGGAGATGCGGAGCCGCTCGACCGGTCCCTCGGCCTGCACGCCGATCGTGTCCCCGACCTCGAAATCCTCTTTGGCGGCCGTCCCCTTGTCCACGACCACCTCGTTCGGTCCGGGCCATCGCCCCTGGACCAGCGTCAGCGGGTTGAACGGCGAGTCGGGGTCGGCGATCGAGAAGCCGAGGTTCGGCGCGCCGCCGTAGACGATCGCGTCGCCGTCCTCGTCGATCAGCTGCGTCGTGTCCGAGTTCACGCTCCCTTCCGCCTCGGCGACCCCGGACAAGGCCCGCACCTCGGCGAGGAGCGACTCGGGCAAGGGAGGCTCGTCGACGCCGGTCTGCTCGCCGATGTCGAACGGCGACTTGCCGGTGATCACGGCGTCCGACCCGGCGCGGATCCCCGTGAAGATCCTGTCGAACGCCTGGTCGATCGAGTCCGTCAGGACGTAGGTGCCGCTGATCATCGCGACACCGAGGACGATCGCCAGAGCCGTGAGCGCCGTCCGCAACTTCCTGCCGAGCAGGCCGCGGAGAGCGAAGCGGGTCATTCGTACGCGATCGCGCGAAGCGGATCGAGCTTGGCCGCGCGGCGCGCGGGCATGATCGCGGCGAGGATGCCGACCACGATCGCGATGACGGTCATGAGGATCAGCTGGAACCAGGGGATGGAGAAGGTCAGGTTGTAGTCCCCTAGCGCTCTCGTCACGAGCGCGGCCAGGAAGATCCCGAGCGGGAGCCCGATCGCCGCGCCGATGAGCGCGGTGATGATGCTCTCGTGCCTGACCATGCGGCGGGTCTGCCGGCGCGTCATGCCGATCGCCCTGAGCATCCCGATCTCACGCGTCCGCTCGTAGACCGAGAGCACGAGCGTGTTGATCATCCCGAAGATGCTGATGAGGACCGCGAGTGCGAGGAGCACGTAGAGGAACGTGAGGAACTCGCTGATGTCGTCGTCCTCGCGCTGGATCCACTCCTCACGCGTCTCGACCTGAGCGTCCGGGAAGCCCGCGACTGCCTCCTCGAGCTGCGCCTTGCCCGCATCGGACGGCTCGCCCGCGACG
Source organism: uncultured Actinomycetes bacterium (assembly GCA_963716605.1). Lineage (GTDB taxonomy): Bacteria > Actinomycetota > Thermoleophilia > Gaiellales > Gaiellaceae > GMQP-bins7. The sequence continues at coordinate 606,301 of CAVQTO010000003.1, forward strand.
TTCGCCCACGTCCAGCGGTTCTGCGGGCGCTCGTAGAGCTCGTCGAAGAGCTCGGTCGAGACGGTGACGCTCTCGAGCAGCGGATAGAAGGGATGCGGCTCGTACAGGCCGACGACCCTGGCGTCGGCGGTCTTGTTGTCGATCGAGGTGAGCCGGAGGCGGGTGCCGATCTCCACCCCGTGATCGTCCGCGTAGTTCTCGCTCACGATCGCGCCGGTCGTGCCGAGGTCGGCGAGTACTTCGTCGCTTCCTTCGGTCCAGTCGAACGTGTACGCGGACGCGATCGTGTCGGGATCGATGCCTCCGACCTCCGCCTGGTCGTCGTTCACGAGCGCCGCCCCTGCCCGCACTGGCGTCACGACCTCCGGCGGCGTTTCTGATGCGGCCACGGCGTCGCCGATCGCAGCCGGGTACGGCGTGTAGCCGTCCTGCGCCGTGATCACGTAGTCGGCGGACACCTGCTCCTCGATCGCCTCGCGGTTCGACGTCTTCAGGCCGTTCGCGAGTGTCGCGATGAAGGCGACGAGCGCGATCCCGATCATGAGCGCCGCGGCAGTAGCGGCCGTCCGGCCGGGGTTGCGCACGGAGTTTCCGCTCGCGAGCTTGCCCGCCACACCTCCGACGCGTCGGGCTGGGAAGCCGACGAGCGCGGCGATCGGCCGCACGAGCCGCGACGAGAGCATCGCAATGCCGACGAACAGGAGCAGGACACCCCCAGCGAGACCGATCAGGCGGTCGGCAGTGCCAAGGTCGTCGGTGAACATCGCCCGCCCGAGCAGGAGCAGCGCTCCGACGACGACGAGGCCGGCGATCCACGGGACGAAAGGCGCGATGCGCGAGCGCGGAAGCGTCGCTCCCTCCCGCACTGCCGCGATCGGCGGCACGCGTGTCGCGCGGATGGCCGGGAAGAGCCCGGCGGCAAGCGTCACGAGAACGCCGACGAGCATCGAGACGATGACCGTGCGCAGCGCGAAGACGCGCTCCGCGGACGGCAGCTCGAAGCCCAGCGTCCCGAACAGAGCCTGGATCCCCTCCGCGAGAAGGAGGCCCAGCGCGAGACCGATCAGCGACGCGACGATGCCGATGACGAGCGACTCGAGGATCACCGCGGCAAGCACCTGCCGGCGCGACGCGCCGATCGTCCGCAGGGTCGCAAACTCGCGCGTCCTCTGCGCGACCGTGATCGAGAACGTGTTGAAGATGACGAACGCGCCGACGAAGAGTGCGATGGCGGCGAACGTGAGCAGGAAGTAGCGGATGATCGACGTGAACTGGCCGATCTCGTCCTGCGCCTCTTCGGTTTCCGCGGTCGCCGTCTGCGCGGCCACCCCGGCCGGGAGCACGGACTGGATCGCACTGACGAGATCCTCCTCGGTCGTGCCCTCCGTCGCGGAGACGGAGATCGCGTCGAACTGGCCCTCGCGATCGAGGAGCTCCTGTGCCGCCGGGACCGTGAACACGGCGAACGTCGCCGTCCCGAGGCTGTCCACGCCGCCGTACTGCCCGACGCCGACCAGCTCGAACGCCCGTTTCGGCATGAGCGTGGCGATCTCCACGGTGTCGCCGAGCGCGTAGTTCTGCCCGTCCGCGGTACCCGCGTCGATCACGACCTCGTCCGGCGAGGACGGCCAGCGGCCCTCGAGGAGATTCAGCGGGTTGAACTGAGCGAACTCCGGATCGGTGTCGATCCCGAACCCGAAGCTGGGCGCGCCGCCTGTCGAGACGGCGTCGCCGTCGGGTTGGAGGATCTTGGTGTTCGTCTCGTCGTAGATGCCGCCGGTCGCGAGCGCGACCTCGTCGACCCCTCTCACTGTCTCGAGCACCGACTCGTCGACCGGCGGCGTCGGAGCCGCGGCGCCGTCGATGCTGATGTCGGGACCTTCGCCCTGGACGACGGCATCCGTCCCAGCGTACGACTGCGTGAAGAGGGTCGAGAACGCCCTGTCGATCGTGTCCGTGAGGATGTAGGTGCCGCTGATCATCGCGACGCCGAGGATGATCGCGATGCCCGTGAGCAGAGCGCGGAGCTTGCGGCCGAGCAGGCCGCGGATGGCGAAGCGCGTCACTCGCCCAGCTGCTCCATTGCCTCGACGACGTCGTGCGCGGTCGCCTCGCGCATCTCACGCACGATCAGGCCGTCGGCGAGGAAGAGGATGCGGTCGGCGATCGCCGCTGCCCGTGGCTCGTGCGTGACCATGACCGTCGTCTGGTCGCGGGTATCGACGGACGTGCGGAGGAGATCGAGGATCTCCTGGCCCGTCTTCGAGTCGAGGTTGCCCGTCGGCTCGTCCGCGAACAAGACAGTCGGTCGGGACACCAGGGCGCGCGCGATCGCGACGCGCTGCTGCTGGCCGCCGGAGAGCTCCGAGGGCCGGTGCCCGAGTCGGTCGCCGAGACCGACGTCGGCGACGACCTGGTCGACCCACCCGTCGTCGGGCTTCTCGCCCGAGATCGTCAACGGGAGCGTGATGTTCTCGCGCGCGTTCAGCATCGGCAACAGATTGAAGAACTGGAACACGAAGCCGATATGCCGCCGGCGAAGCTTCGTCAGGTCGTTGTCGCCGAGGGTCGTGATCTCCGTCCCGGCGACCTGCACCGTCCCGCTCGTCGGCTTGTCGAGCCCGGCGAGGATGTGCATCAGCGTCGACTTCCCCGACCCGGAAGGCCCCATGACGGCGGTCAGTTGCCCGCCCTGGATGTCGACCGAGACGCCTCTGAGCGCGTCGACCGCGGTCTCGCCCTCCCCGTAGCGCCTGGCCACGTCGGCCGCGACGACGACCGCCCCATCTCCGTTGCTGCTCACGAGCTCCAGCTCCTCTCCTTCGCTTCCGGCGTCAGTCTCCACGAGCCAGGCGGGTCGCGCATCGTTCTCGCGGACGAACCCGCATCGGCCCAGCGGATGATCCCCACTTGTCGATCCGGCCCAAGGCTACAGCCCCGTACCCCGATTGGCGATACCGAATCGGTGGCGGTACGTCAGAGTTACCGGATGGACTCGAGGGTGGAGATCCGTCACGCGCTCGAACAGGCACGCACGGCGACGGAGTACCTCCTCGAGCCGGTCTCCGAGGCCGAGCTCGGCGCGCAGATTTCTCCGCTCCAGTCCCCGCTGGTCTGGGACCTCGTGCACATTGCGCACTTCGAGGAGCTGTGGCTGCTGCGGAACCTCCACGGCCACGCACCGCTCGCAGACGCGCACGACGAGGTGTACGACGCTCTCCGCCGTGAGCGCGCGCCGGGAGGCGAGCTGCCGTCTGTACGCCCCGACGCGGCGCGAGCCTACGCGGCCGACGTCCGCGAGCGCGTCCTCCGCGAGCTCGACCACGTCGACTTCGACGCGCCGAATCCACTGCTGCGGAAGGGCTTCGTGTTCGGGCTCGTGCTCCAGCACGAGCTGGAGCACCAGGAGACGATGCTGCAGACGCTCGCGCTCAGGACCGACGTCGAGTACCCGCTGCGTGAGGCCGACCCGCCGGACCGGGCGCCCGACGGGCCGGACGAGGTCGAGATCGGCGGCGGCTCGTTCGTCCTCGGCGCGACCGACGAGCCCTGGGCCTACGACAACGAGCTCGTCCCGCACGAGGTCGAGGTCCGGCCTTTCCTCATGGATCGTGCGCCGGTGACGAACGCGGCCTTCGCGAGGTTCGTCGACGACGGGGGCTACGAGTCGCCGAAGTGGTGGAGCGCCGCCGGCTGGGAGTGGCGCCAGGCCGACGAGGCGTCCGCGCCGCTCCACTGGGTGCGCAGCGGTAACGGCTGGGAACGCGTCCGCTTCGGCCACCGCGAGCCTTCTCCTCCGGACGAGCCCGTCCAGCACGTCTCCTACTTCGAGGCCGAGGCGTTCGCGCGCTGGGCCGGCAAGCGGCTTCCCACCGAGGCCGAGTGGGAGCGAGCGGCCACGTGGGACGAGCGCCGCGGCAAGAGCCGGTACCCGTGGGGTCGCGAGTTCATGGGGTACGAGGCGAACCTCGGCCACACGCGCTTCTCCCCCGCGCCCGTCGGCTCGTACGCGGGCGGCGAGAGCCCGACCGGGTGCGTCCAGCTGTCGGGAGACGTGTGGGAGTGGACGAGCTCGTACTTCCAGCCGTATCCGGGTTTCCTCTCGTACCCGTATCCCGAGTACTCGGAGGTCTTCTTCGGCGAGGAGTACCGCGTGCTCCGCGGCGGCTCGTGGGCGACCGACCCGCTCGTCGCCCGCGGGAGCTTCCGGAACTGGGAGCACCCCTCGAGGCGGCACATCTTCGCGGGCTTCCGCTGCGCGAAGGACGCGTAGCGCAACCCCGCCGCTGGGCTAGTGTCGGCACGTGTCCGACGCCGAGCGCGAGCTCGAACCGAGCGACGAGCACCAGGTAACCCCGCTCGAGCTCTTCTTCGACCTCGTCTTCGTGTTCGCGATGACCCAGGTCACGAGCCTGCTGGCGGACGATCCGACGTGGGGCGGAGTGCTCCGCGGGATGCTGGTGCTGGCGGCGCTCTGGTGGGCGTGGACCGCATACACGTGGCTGACCAGCGCCATGGACGTCGACGAGGGCGGCGTCCGGCTTACGATGCTCGCCTCGATCGCCGCGATGCTCGTCGTCGCGTTGGCGGTGCCGGGCGCCTTCGGAGACGACGCGGTGATCTTCGGTGTCGCCTACCTCCTCGTGCGCATCCTTCATCTCGTCCTCTCCGCCATCCTCGCTCGCGACGATCCCGACCGCCTCGGCGCGCTGCTTCGGTACGCGCCGACCGCGCTCCTCGGCGCCGTGCTGCTAGTGCTGGCCGGGTTCCTCGAAGGGGACGAGCGGATCGCGGTCTGGGTCGTCGCGCTCGCGATCGACTACTCCGGCCCGGCCGTCGTCGGCGTGGGGCGCGGCTGGCGGGTAGCGCCGGAGCACTTCGCCGACCGCCACGGCCTGATCATCCTGATCGCGCTCGGCGAGTCGATCATCGCGATCGGAGTCGGCGCCGGGTTCGAGCTGAGCATGGGGGCGATCGTGGGGGCGGTGCTCGGAGTCGTCGTCGTCTCGGCGCTCTGGTGGCTCTACTTCGACGTGGCCGCGATCTTCGTGCGGACACGCCTCATGCAGGTCACGGGCCTCGAGCTGCATCGGCTGGCGCTGCACTCCTACAGCTATCTCCACCTGCCGATGATCGCGGGCATCGTGCTCTTCGCGCTCGGCCTCAAGACCACGCTCGACCACGTGAGTGAGACGCTCGAGACGGTGCCTGCGGTGGCGCTTTGCGGCGGCGCGGCGCTGTATCTCCTCGCGCACGTCGCGTTTCTCTTCCGAGCGACCGGCCGAATCTTCCGGAGGCGGACGATCGGCGGACTCGTGTTGCTCGCCCTCGTCCCGGCCGCGCTCGCGATCCCGGCGCTCGCGGCGCTCGCCCTCGTGAGCGGCGTGTGCTCGCTGGTGGTGGCGTACGAGGCGATCCGCTACCGCGGACATCGGACTGTGGTCCGCCACCCGGAGCTCGCGGCCTGACCAAGGAGGACGACCATGCACATCACGAGGAACACCATCGAGACGACGACCGGCCCGACCGAGTGGTTCACCGGCGCGGTCTACCTGGACGCGGTCGCAGCGCCGTCGGACGCGTCGCGCCTGAGCGCGAGCCGTGTCCACTTCACGCCCGGCGCACGCACCGCGTGGCACACGCATCCGAACGGCCAGACGATCTACGTGCTGGAGGGCGTCGGGCGCGCGCAGCGCCGTGGCGGACCGCTGGAGGTGATCCGCCCCGGCGACCGAGTGTTCTTCGAGCCGGGCGAGGAGCACTGGCACGGCGCCGCGCCGACGCGCTTCATGGCACATCTCGCGCTGCTCGAGGTCGACGACGAAGGCACCGGGGCGACGTGGGGCGACCACGTCAGCGACGAGGAGTACGGAGCGGCGCCGGTCGACGACTGAGCCGGCGGCTCAGCGCATCAACGTCGCAGCCTCGCCGAGAACGTCCCCGAGGATGCCGGCGATCTCGTCGATCTCGGCCTGGCCGGCGACGAGCGGCGGCGAGATCTGGAGCACCGGATCGCCGCGGTCGTCCGCGCGGCAGATGAGCCCGGCGTCGAAGAGCGCGTTCGACAGGTAGCCGCGCAGGAGCTTCTCGCACTCCTCCTCCGAGAACGTCTCGCGGGTGTCCTTGTCCTTCACGAGCTCGAGCGCCCAGAAGAAGCCCGTCCCCCGCAGATCGCCCACGATCGGCAGGTCGAGGAGCTGAGCGAGCGTCGCGCGGAAGGCGTCCTCATTGGCACGGACGTGCTCGATGATCCGCTCCCGCTTCATGATCTCGATGTTCTTGAGCGCGATCGCGCACTGCACCGGATGCCCGCCGAAGGTGATCCCGTGCGAGAACATCGAGGTGTCGGCCAGGAACGGCTCCATGACCCGGTCGGTCGCGATCACCGCGCCGATCGCGGCGTAGGACGAGGAGAGCCCCTTCGCCGACGTGACGATGTCCGGCCGGATGTCGTAGCGCTCGGAGCCGAACCAGTGGCCGACCCGGCCGAAGGCGGTGATCACTTCGTCGGCGGAGAGCAGGATCTCGTACCGGTCGCAGATCTCGCGCACGCCCGGCCAGTAGCCCTCCGGCGGCGTGAAGCAGCCGCCCGCGTTCTGCACCGGCTCCATGTGCACGAGGCACACGGTCTCGGGGCCGAGCTCCCGGATCGCCTGCTCGAGCTCGTCGAGGAGGAAGCGCGTGAACTGCTCCTCCGTCTCGTCCGGCGGGCGGTGGTAGCGGTTCGTGTTCGAGACGTGCCGCACCTCGGGGACGAGCGGCTCGAACGGCTCGCGGATGGCGGGGATGCCGTTGATCGCGAGCGCGCCGAAGGTCGTCCCGTGGTAGGCGACGTGGCGGGCGATCGCCTTGTAGCGCCGGCCGGCGCCGGAACCGGCCCCCGATCCGTCGGGCTCCTGCGCGCCGGCACGTCCGCCGGGCACGACGAGACCGCGAGGCTCACCGACGCCGCGCGCCTGGTAGTACTGCCGCGCGAGCTTCCACGCCGACTCGACCGCCTCGGAGCCCCCGTTGCAGAAGAAGACGCGGTTCAGGTCGCCAGGCGCGAGCGACGCGACCTCGGCGGCGAGCTCGATCGCCCGCGGATGCGCGTACGACCAGTTCGTGTAGAAGGGCAGCTCGCGCATCTGCTCGAGCGCGGCCTGGCCGATCTCCTCACCGAACGAGTAGCCGATGTTGACCGAGAACAGGCCGGCGAGCGCGTCCAGGTAGCGCTTCCCGTTCGTGTCCTCGAGGTAGCACCCGTCGCCGCGGACGATGATCGGGACGTCCTGCGTCGCGTACTCGCCCATGCGGGTGAAGTGCATCCACAGATGCTCCTTCGCGGCCTTCTGCAGGTCGATCTTCGGGACGCTCACCTCGGTCACACGGCACCTCGCTGTCGCTTCGCGGTTCGGTACTGCCAGAGGACGTTACCGAGCGCGATGGCGATGGCCACCAGGAAGATCGCGCTCGCGACGACATTCACCTGCGGCGGCACCGCCACCCGGGCGATGCCCCACACGAAGACGGGGAACGTCTTCTCGGCGCCGGCGGCGAAGTACGTGATGACGAAGTCGTCGATCGAGAGCGCGAACCCGAGCAGCGCCGCGGCCAGCATCGCGGGCGCGAGCAGCGGCAGCGTGATCTTCCGGAAGGTCGTCCACTCGTTCGCGCCGAGATCCATCGCGGCCTCCTCGAGGTGCCGGTCGAAGTCGATCAGCCGCGCCTTCACCGTCACGACGATGAAGCTCACGATGAACATCACGTGGGCGATGAAGATCGTCCAGAGCCCGAGCGAGAACACGCTTGTGAGGTTGAGAAACAGCGTCAGAAGCGAGGCCCCGAGGACGATCTCGGGCGTGGACATGGGCAGAAAGATGAGGACGTTCGCGGAGCCGCGGCCGCGGAAGTCGTGCCGCACGATCGCGAGCGCGACGAGCGTGCCGAGCGCAGTCGCGACGATCGTCGCGAGGAGGCCGACCTCGAGCGAGGTCACCAGGGCGTCGCGCAGCCCGAGGACGTCGTCCCAGCTCCGCCAGTGGTCGAGCGTGAAGCCCTGCCAGACGTAGTTGAAGCGGCCCTCGAGGTCGTTGAACGAGAAGAGGATGACGACCGCAATCGGCAGCAGCAGGTAGGCGACCACCAGAAGGGCGTAGACCGTGAGGGCGTGGCGCTTGACGAGGCTCATCCCGTGAGCCTCTCCGGGCCGACGATGCGTGCGTAGACGAGCAGCGCGACGAGGATCGCGGCCATGAGGACGAACGAGAGCGACGCGGCAGTCGGGTAGTCGAGCGACTCGAGGAACTTCGCCTGGATGACGTTCCCGATCATCTGCTGGTTCGGGGTCCCGAGCAGCTCCGCGTTGATGAAGTCGCCGGCGGCGGGGATGAACGTGAGGAGCGTTCCCGCGACGATCCCCGGGGCGGACAGCGGCAGCGTGACCCGCAGGAACGCCTGGGTCGGGCTCGCGTAGAGATCCTTCGCCGCCTCGAGCAAGCGTGCGTCGATCTGCTCGAGCGAGACGTAGATCGGGAGCGCCATGAAGGGGAGGAAGTTGTAGGTGATGCCCGCGACGACCGCGAACGTCGTCGCCAGGAGCCGGCCGTCCTCGTCCAGGATGTGCAGGCCGCGGAGCACCCCGACCACCGGCCCCTCGTCCGCGAGGATGTTGAGCCAGGCGAGCGTGCGGATGAGGTACGTGACGAAGAACGGCGCGACGATGAGGAGCAGGAAGAGGTTCCGCCACACGCCCGCGCGGAACGCGATCCAGTAGACGAGCGGGTACGCGAGGACGAAGCACGCCACGGTCGCGAGCCCGGCGTACAGGAACGAGCGCACCAGCTGCTCGTGGTAGTCGGTGATCGCGTCGCTGAAGTTCGAGAACTCCCAGGTGAACTCGAAGTTCGGGAAGACCCCGGACTGGAGCGACTGGTAGCCGAGGTACCCGAGCGGGACGAGGAAGAAGAAGGCCAGCCAGAGGATCCCGGGTGCCAGCAGGAGGTACGGCGTCGACCCAGCGGTGGCGGTGAAAGAAGCTCCCCATCCGTTACCGGGCTCGTCCTGCTACTGGCCCTGGACCTCCTGCCAGCGTCGTGATGTAGTCGTCGTTGTTCACCATCGCCGGGTCGTTGAAGTAGACGCGCGACAGCGTGTCGTCGTTCGGGAAGATGAGCTGGTTGTTCGCCGAGGCGGGATCGAGCTTCACGGCCTCTTCCTTGACGCCCCGTGACGGACGAGATGTAGCTCGTCCCGACGGCGATCTGGGCCGCGATCTTCGGGTCGTAGACGAAGTTCATGTAGGTCGACGCCGTCGGTACGCTCCCGCCGGTCGGGATCATCATGTTGTCGGTCCAGATGATCCCGCCCTTCTCGGGGATCGCCCACTTGAGGTTCGGGTTGTCGGCCACCGACCGCGGCGATGTCGCCCGACCACGCGATGCACGCCGCCGAGGTCACCGTTCGCGAGCGGCTGGACGTAGTCGTTGCCCGTGAAGCGCCGGATCTGCTCCGAGTCGACCGCCGCCTGGACGCTCGCGAGCGCGCGGTCGAACGTCTCGTCCGTCACCGACTGCGGGTCGTCGTCGTTGTCGAGCATGACCAGGCCGAGCGTGTCGGCCATCTCGCTGAACACCGTGACCTTCCCCTTCAGCTTCGGGTCCTCGAAGAGCTGCGTGATCGCTCGTCACCGGGCCGGTGATCTCCTCGTTCCACGCGATCCCGTCCATGCCCGAGAGCCACGGCAGCGAGTACGTTCGGTCGGGGTCGAACGGCGGCGCTGGCCTGAGCGTCGATGAGGTTCTCGAAGTTCGGGATCAGGTCCTTGTCGAGCTCCTGCACCCAGCCCTGGTCGACGTAGAGCGCCGGGAAGCGAGAGTTGTCGGTGGCGACGATGATGTCGCGGTCGATCCCCTCGCCCTGCGCGAGTCGGCCCTGGATCGTCGCGAAGTACTCGTCGTTCGAGTTGATGTCCTCGAAGTAGTTCACCTTGATGCCCGTCTGCTGGGTGAACTGATCGAGCGTGGGATGCCGCTGGCCTTCGACGTCCATGTCAGTAGGGCCAGTTCGAGAAGTTGAGGACGTCGAGGAGCTCGCCTCCGTCTCCGTCCCCGTTGCCGTCACCGCCGCCGCAGGCCGCGAGGAGCGACGGAACCGAGAGCAGCACGCTCGCGGCCGCACCGCGCCGCAGCAGCTCGTCCCGGGTCATCCTCGTGGTGGTAGTCCGACTCATGTCCCCTCCTAGTGGTCATCGTGGTCGCGTCCCGGGCGACGACGAACGTCGACTCCGGGTCCCAGCTGAGCGTGACCGGCAGGCCGCGTCGCCGGAATCGCGCGTGCCGGAGTCGATGTTCTGCGCGAAGACCTCGACCGTCCCCGCGGACGTCGAGACGACGACCTGGGTCGCGACGCCGAGGTAGGCCGTCTCGGACGACGGTCCCGTGCGAGCTGGTTCTCGCCGCCGCGCGGCCCGATCGAGATCTTCTCCGGCCGCACGCCGACGGCGACCTCGCCCGTTCGGCCGTTCAGGCGCACGCGGATCGAGGTCGCCGCTCGAGAGCCGGACGCCGTCCCCCTCGACGGTGCCCGGAAGCAGGTTCGAGGCTCCCAGGAATCCCGCGACGAACGCCGAGCTCGGGCGCTCGTACAGCTCCTGCGGCGGCCCGAGCTGCTCGATGCGGCCGTGGTTCATGACCGCGATCGCGTCCGCCATCGTCATCGCCTCCTCCTGGTCGTGCGTGACGTGGACGAACGTGATCCCGACCTCGTTCTGGATGCGCTTGAGCTCGAGCTGCATCTGCTTGCGGAGCTTGAGGTCGAGCGCCCCGAGCGGCTCGTCGAGCAGGAGCACCTGCGGGTGGTTCACGAGCGCGCGCGCGAGCGCGACCCGCTGCTGCTGCCCTCCGGAGAGCTGCCTCGGCTTCCGCTGCGCGAGCCCGGTCAGGCCGACGAGCTCGAGGATCTCCGCGACGCGGCCCTGGCGCTCGCCCTTCGGAACGCCCTTCCGCTCGAGCCCGAACGCGACGTTGTCCTCGATCGACATGTGCGGGAAGAGCGCGTAGCTCTGGAAGACGGTGTTGACGTCGCGCTTGTACGGCGGCAGCCCGACGACGTCACGGTCGCCGAGGAAGATGCGCCCTTCCGTCGGCTCCTCGAAGCCGCCGATCATGCGCAGCGTCGTCGTCTTCCCGCAACCGGACGGCCCGAGGAGTGCGAAGAACGACCCGCGCGGCACCTCGAGCGTGATCCCGTCCACCGCAGTCGTGCCGTCGAAGGTCTTGACGACGTTTTCCAGCCGCACGTCGGGGGTCACGACCCCCTCGGTCGCGCTCATGGGGCGAGCGTAACGCGGCCTCCGACCGCGTGGCAATGGAGGAAGCGGATGCTCAGTGGTTGTCGGGCATGGGCAAAACGACGGTCGGCCGGCTCTCGCCGATCCGTCACTCGGCGAGCTTCACGACGACGTGCTTGACGCGGGTGTACTCCTCCATCGAGTAGATCGACATGTCCTTGCCGTAGCCGGACTCCTTGAAGCCGCCGTGCGGCATCTCCGGCGTCAGCGGGAACAGGTGCTCGTTGATCCAGACCGTGCCGAAGTCGAGCCTCGCCGCGACCTTCATCGCGCGCCCGACATTCTCCGAGAACACCGACGCCGCGAGCCCGTAGCGGACGCCGTTGGCCATCTCGATCGCCTCGTCGTCCGACGAGAACGGCTGGATGGTGACGACGGGACCGAAGACCTCGTTCTGCACGATCTCGGCGTCCTGGCCGACGTCGGTCACGATCGCCGGCTTCACGAAGAACCCGCGGTCGCCGAGCGCGCCGCCGCCCGTGACGATGGTCGCCTTCGCGTCCGTCGCGCGCTCGAGGAAGCCGAGAACGCGCTCCTGCTGCTCTTGCCGAGATGACCGGTCCCATCTCGATCTCGTCGTCGGTCGCCGGGTCGCCCACGGACATGCCGTCGACGGCCTTGACCGTCTCCGACAGCACGTCGTCGTAGATCCCGCCCGAGACGAGGATCCGCGAGGAGGCCGTGCAGTCCTGACCCGAGTTGAAGTAGCCGCCGATCTTGATCGCCTCCGCGACCGTGGCCGGGTCGGCGTCGTCGAGCACGACCATGGGCGCCTTCCCGCCGAGCTCGAGATGCAGCCGCTTGACGGTGTCGGCCGCATTTTTCGCGATGATCTTCCCGGTCGCCGTGTCCCCGGTCAGGGAGACGAGCCTGATCTCGGGATGCCGCACGAGCGCGTCGCCCGCGGGGATCCCGTCCCCGGTCACGACCTGGAGGACGCCGGCGGGGATGACGTCCTGCGCGAGCTCCATGAAGCGGAGCAGGGTGAGCGGCGTCTGCTCGGCCGGCTTGATGATCTGGACGTTGCCCGCGGCGAGCGCCGGCCCGATCTTCCAGATCGCCATGTACAGCGGGTAGTTCCAGGGGCAGATTCCGGCGACGATCCCGAGCGGCTCGCGCCGGATCATCGACGTGTAGCCCTCGACGTACTCGCCGGCCGACTTGCCCTCGAGGTTCCGCGCCGCGCCCGCGAAGAAGCGGAGGCAGTCGGACATCGCCGGCGGCTCGTCCTTCGCGACCCACCATGGCTTGCCGACGTTGACGGACTCGAGCCGAGCGAGCTCCTCGGCGTTCTCGTCGAGCACGTCCGCGAGACCGAGCAGGAGCTCCATCCGGTCCTTCGGGGTCTTCCCCTGCCAGTCGCCCCATGCCTTCTTGGCCGCGTCGACGGCGCGGTCGACGTCCTCGGCGCTGCCGCGCGGGACCTCGGCGATCACCTCGCCGGTCGCCGGGTTCAGGACCTCCATCGTCTCGCCCGACGCCGAGTCGACGAACTCCCCGGCGATGAAGTGCTTCTGCTTCGTCACGGACACGCTCACGGCCGACCTCCCTCGCTCGAGTCCCGGTGAACATACCGCCGACGCGCCCTTTCCGCCTCGTGTAGAACCGCGCTGCCGTGAGAATCCTCGTCGTCGGAACCGGCGGTGTCGGGTCGGCCTTCGCCCCGATCGCGCGCCGGCGGTCGTTCTTCGAGAGCTGCGCTCTCGCGGACTACGACCCGGAGCGCCCGGCGGCCCTCGCTCCGCACGCTCGACGACCGACCGCTTCAGCGCCCACCGGATCGACGCGTCGAGCAAGGACGACGTCGTCCGCCTGATCCGCGAGACGAACGCGGACGTCGTGCTGAACGCCGTCGATCCGCGTCTTCAACGTCCCGATCTTCGACGCGTGCTTCGACAGCGGCGTCACGTACCTGGACATGGCGATGACGCTCTCCGAGCCGCATCCCGTGCGCCCGTACGAGGAGGTCGGCGTGAAGCTCGGCGACTACCAGTTCCAGCGTTCGGGGGCCTGGGAGGAGCGCGACCTGCTCGCGCTCGTCGGCATCGGGATCGAGCCGGGCGCCGCGGACGTGTTCGCGCGCTACGCGGCCGACGAGCTCTTCTCCGAGATCGACGAGGTCGGGGTCCGCGACGGCGCGAACCTCGTCGTCGAGGGCTACGACTTCGCGCCCACCTTCTCGATCTGGACGACGATCGAGGAGTGCCTCAACCCGCCGGTGATCTGGGAGCGCGAGCGCGGCTGGTACACGACCGCGCCCTTCTCGGAGCCGGAGGTCTTCGACTTCCCGGAGGGCATCGGCCCCGTCGAGTGCGTCAACGTCGAGCACGAGGAAGTGCTGCTCGTCCCGCGCTGGGTGGAGTGCCGCCGGGTGACGTTCAAGTACGGGCTCGGCGACGAGTTCATCGAGGTGCTGAGGACGCTGCACAAGCTCGGGCTCGACTCGACGAAGAAGATCCCGGTGAAGGGCGTCGAGGTCGCGCCGCGCGACGTCGTCGCAGCCGCGCTCCCCGACCCCGCGACGCTCGGCGACCGCATGACCGGAAAGACGTGCGCGGGAACGCTCGTCACCGGCCTCGGCAAGGACGGCGCGCCGCGGAAGACCTACCTCTACCACGTCGCCGACAACGACACGACGATGCGCGAGTACGGCTCGCAGGCAGTCGTCTGGCAGACGGCGATCAACCCCGTCATCGCGCTCGAGCTGCTCGCCGCGGGCGAGTGGCAGGGCGCCGGCGTCCTCGGCCCGGAGGCCTTCCCGCCGCAGCCGTTCCTCGCCAAGCTCGAGGAGTACGGCGCCCCGCACGGCGTCCTCGAGCTCGAGCCCGACCGCTAAGCGGTTCAGAGGCGATGCGCACAGCCCCCGACGGACGAGACAGAACGCCAAGTTACAACTTGTAACTTGGCGTCTTGTTCCGCCACGTCCTGCAGGCCTCGCGTTCCCGGATCCTGCGGCGCAGCGCGCATCTGCGCGAAAGCCGGCAGCAGGCGCACGCCAAGTTACAACTTGTAACTTGGCCGCCCTTCCGGACCTGTCGATGAGTTCCCGCCTCGTTCGTCGTCTAACGAGTGATGCGGTCTAGGATCGAGTCATGGCGGTCGTGAGGCTGCGCGCCCCGCTCTCCGAGCTCACGGGCGGCAGGAGAGAGCTCGAGCTGGACGGCGCGACGGTGCGCGAGGTCCTGCGCGCGCTCGAGCGCGAGCACCCCGCGATCGCCGGCTGGATCCTCGACGAGCAGACGACGATCCGCGAGCACATCAACGTCTTCGTCAACGGTGAGAAGAGCCGCGAGGAGACCGCGCTTCGCGCCGACGACCGCATCCACGTCATTCCATCGATCAGCGGGGGGTAGCACGACGATGACCGAGCTTCTCGTCGGCACGAAGAAGGGCCTGTTCGCGCTCGAGGGCGACGACGGCGCGTTCGAGATCACCGCACGCGCGTTCGCGGGCGAGCCCGTCGAGTTCGCGATGCGCGACCCGCGGAGCGGTCGCTACTTGGCGTGCGTGACCTCCGCGTTCTACGGGCCGAAGGTCTTCTACACCGACGACCTCGGTCAGGAGGAGTGGGAGCAGGCGGAGGGTCTCGCGCTGCCCGAGGACCAGGAGAAGCCGCTCGAGCGGCTGTGGGCGGTGGTGGCCGGAGAGGAAGACGGGCTTCTGTACGCGGGCGGCGCGCCCGGCGTCCTCTTCGAGAGCCGCGACGGCGGGCTCACGTGGGAGCTGAACCAGGGCTTCTGGGATCAGCCGACGCGCCCGGACTGGAGCCCCGGCGCCGGCGGCATGTGCCTGCACTCGATCGCGACCTGGCCGGGTGACCCGTCGCGGATCGCGATGGGAGTCTCGGCAGTCGGCGTCTGGATCTCCGAGGACGGCGGCGTGACCTGGCGGCACGGCAACAAGGGCCTGTACCCGCGGTACATGCCCGAGGAGAAGCGCGAGGACACGATCGACCTCTGCGTCCACAACATGCACCGGCACCCGGCGAAGCCCGAGCGCCTGTTCATGCAGTTCCACGGCGGCGTCTATCGCTCCGACGATGCGGGCGAGAGTTGGATCGACATCGGGACGGACACCGGGCTCCCCTCCGACTTCGGCTTCCCACTCGTGATCGACCCGGCCGATCCCGACAGCGCCTACGTCATCCCGCTCGTGGCCGACCTGGACCGCGTGACGCCGGACGGACGCGTGCGCGTCTACGAGACGCGTGACGCGGGCGCGTCCTGGACTCCGCGCGGCGACGGACTCCCCGCAGAGGACGCGTACCTGACGATCCTGCGGCAGGCCTTCGGCCGCGAGGGCTCGGGCGAGTCGATGGGGCTCTACTTCGGGGCAACCTCGGGTCACGTCTTCGGCTCGCGCGACGCGGGCGCGTCGTGGTTCACCGCGGCCGAGAACCTCCCGCCGGTGCACTCGGTGCGCGTGGCGTAGCGGGCGCCCGGTCAGTCGAGCCCGCGGCTCAGGATCCGGTCGATCTCGATCCGCACGGTGACGCGCCGCTCGCCGGGCTGCCGCGAGGCGTAGACCTCGCGGCCCGTGTACTTCTTCGACAGCCGGTCGATTTGTGCGTCGGCGCCCTCGTCGACGAGCGTCCCGGTCCCGTTGACCTTGAGCCAGCGGTACGGATCGGCCGGATCGACGACCACGAGCGATACGTGTGGATCGCGCGCGAGGTTGTGCGGCTTCACGCGACCGTGGGCGGTGTTGATCGAGACGCCCTCGTCGTCCACATCGACCCAGATCACCGTCGACTGCGGCGAGCCGTCGCGATTCAGGGTCGTCAGAATCCCCACGAACGGGTTCTCGAGAAACGCGCGCTCAGCGG
The DNA here is from genome assembly GCA_963716605.1 of uncultured Actinomycetes bacterium. Taxonomy (GTDB): domain Bacteria; phylum Actinomycetota; class Thermoleophilia; order Gaiellales; family Gaiellaceae; genus GMQP-bins7. The sequence continues at coordinate 622,455 of CAVQTO010000003.1, forward strand.
CGGAAAGCTCCGGCACCGTTCTCCGGTTACGAGACCCGTTCGGCGAGGCCCGGGTAGTCGAGGACGAGGCCGACCCCGTCGTACACGAGGACGTCTCGATACCCGAACGCCGGCGCCTCGTAGTCGTAGCGGCGGCGGCCGCCTTCGTCGGGCAGCCTGACGTACCGCTGCTCGAGGCGCTCCACGGCGAGGCTCGGTGCGCGAACGTATGCCGCGGGCGCCTCTGCGTCCTCACCCACGGCGAGGCCGAGTCGGTGCACGGGGAGCGCGTTCGTGAACGCCGACGCCTCGAGATCGACGTCGAGGCAGCCTTCGAGCGCGGGCGCGGCACGGCCATCGACCGACCACGCGCCGCTCCCGTCTCCGACGAGGACGGTCGCACGCTCACCTGCCGCCGATCGGCAAGCGACCTCCGCCCGGGTCCTCCACGCTGAGTCGACCACGATCACGTAGCCGACACTCCAGGTCACCCCCTCCTCAACCGCTGTCGTGTGTCCAGCGAAGCGATAGCCCGCGTCGTCCCGCTCGATGAACAGCGCCTCGAATCCGTCCCGCGCACCGACGTGCCGCCAGGCGGCGCTCGCCGGCAGGTCGCGCATCAGACGATCGCGACCATGCGGTCGATCGCGCCGCGCGCCCGCTCGGCGATCTCCGGCTCCACCGTCACGACGTGCTTCCAGTCGCGCAGCGAGTCGCGGAGCTTCTCGAGCGTGATCATCTTCATGTACCGGCAGATGGCCTTCTCGGACACGGCCTCGAAGCGCTTCTCGGGCGCCTCCTTGTTCAGGCGATGGATGATCCCGGTCTCGGTCGCGACGAGGAAGCGCTCCTTCGGCGACTGCCGCGCGAAGCGGATCATCCCCTCCGTCGAGAGGATGTGCGTTCGGCCGTTCCCGAAGGCCATGCACTGGCTCGCGCAACCGCACTCTGGATGCACGAGCAACTCGGCGTCCGGCGCCTCGTCCTGCCAGCGCTCGATGTCCTGCGGCCGGATGCCCGCGTGCACGTGGCACTCGCCCATCCAGATCCGGAGCGAGCGCCCGGTGACCTTCTCGAGCCAGAGCCCGAGGTACATGTCCGGAAGGAACAGGATCTCCGTGTCCTCGGGAATCGAGTCGACGATCGCCTTCGCGTTCCCCGACGTGCAGCAGTAGTCGCTCTCGGCCTTCACCTCGGCGGTCGTGTTCACGTAGGACACGACGACGGCGCCCGGGTTCTCGGCCTTCCAGGTGCGAAGCTGGTCGGCCGTGATCGACGCGGCGAGCGAGCAGCCCGCGTCGAGGTCGGGGATGAGCACCGTCTTCTCGGGACAGAGGATCGCGGCCGTCTCGGCCATGAAGTGGACGCCGCAGAAGGCGATCGCCTCGGCCTCGGTGCGCGCGGCTTCCTGCGAGAGCCCGAGCGAATCTCCGACGAAGTCAGCACAGTCTTGGACTTCCGGCACCTGGTAGTTGTGGGCGAGGATCACCGTGTCGCGCTCGGCCGCGAGCGCGCGGATCTCCTCTTGCATCGTGGTGATCTCGGCAGTGGTCATGTCAGCTCCAAGGAGACGTCGAGGGAACGGGCAGAGTGCGTGAGCGCGCCGATCGAGATCTCGTCGACCCCGGTCTCGGCGACGGCGCGGACGTTCTCGAGCGTGATCCCGCCCGAGGCCTCGAGCCGCGCGCGGCCGCGTGTGAGCGCGACGGCCGCGCGGAGGTCGTCGAGCGTCATGTTGTCGAGCAGGATCCCGTCGGCGCCCGCGTCCAGCGCTTCGGACACCTGCTCGAGCGTGTCGCACTCGACTTCGATCGGGAGGGGCGTCACGTCGCGGAGGCGTTCGACGGCTGCGTGGATCGACCCGGCGGCGCGCAGGTGGTTGTCCTTGACGAGGACGCCGTCGTCGAGGCGCAAGGCGATGGTTTCGGCCGCCGCCGCACGCGACGGCGTGCTTCTCGAGGACGCGAAGACCGGGTGTCGTCTTGCGCGTGTCGAGGATGGCCGCGCCGGTCCCTTCGACTGCGTCGACATAGCGGCGAGTGAGGGTCGCGATCCCCGAGAGGCGACCGAGGAAGTTGAGAGCCGTCCGCTCGCCCGTCAGGATCGCCCGCTGGAGGCCCGCCACCCGGGCAACGACGGTCATGCCCTCGACCGCCGCGCCTTCGTCGAGGAGCGCCTCGAAGCGGATGTCCTCGTCGAGGGCGCGGAACACGGCCTCGGCTGCATCGAGCCCGCAGACGACGCCGGGCTCCTTCACCAGGAGCTCGGCCTCGCCCGAGGCGTCGGCGTCCACCGTCGCCTCGGTCGTGACGTCCCCCGCGCCCACGTCCTCGGCGAGCGCGGCGTAGACGACGCGGAGGGTGTCGACGGCTACAGCCATGTCTCCAGCCTCGGCTCGTCGCCGCGGCGAAGGACGACGTGCTGTTCGAACGCCTCGTCCTCGGCGGGATGGTCGACGCGGAAGTGCGCCCCGCGGCTCTCCTCTCGGACAAGAGCGCTCTCGGCGGTCAGGCGCGTGAGCAGATGAGGGGCCGAGCGAAGTCGCTCGAGCCCGGCCGCGTCGCGCACGAGGCCGCAGTCGCGCCAGAGCGCGGCACGCAGCTCCGGGGTCGCGGTCTCCATGGCGTCGCATGGCGTGGGGTGAGGACAGCTTCGCGGGAAGGCCCGGCTCCGCGAGCGCTGCGAGCGCCGCGCGCCGTCCGAAGACCAGGCACTCGAGGAGCGAGTTCGAGGCGAGGCGGTTCGCCCCGTGCACGCCGGTCGCTGCGCACTCGCCCGCGGCGTAGAGGCCGGGAAGCTCGGTGCGCCCGTCGAGGTCGGTGACGATGCCGCCGATCGTGTAGTGCGCGGCAGGCGCGACCGGGATCGGGCTCTCGGCCGGGTCGTAGCCCTGATCGGCAAGCCGGCCCATGAGCGCCGGGAAGCGACCGCGGTCGATCTCCCGCAGGTCGAGGAGCGCGGTGCCGCGCGCGGCGATCTCGCGCGCGACGACATCGCGCGGGGCGAGCTCGTCGGTGAAGCGCTCGCCGCGCTCGTCGAGGAGCGTCGCGCCCTCGCCGCGCAGCGCCTCGCTCAGCAGGAGCGAGGAATCGACGAGAGTCGTCGGGTGGAACTGCGTGAACTCGAGGTCGGCGACGGCCGCGCCGGCTCGGTAAGCGGCCGCTATGCCCTCGCCCACTGCGCCGGGCGGGTTCGTCGAGCGCTGCCAGAGAGCGGCCGCGCCTCCGGTCGCGAGCAGGGTCGCGCGCGCGGTCACGGTGCGGGACTCGGTGACGACGCCCACGCAGCGGCCGCCGGACTCCCACACGGCCTGCATCCGCTCCCCCTCGGCAACCTGGATCCGCGGATGCTCGAGCACGCGCTCCGCAAGCCGCCTCGCGACGCGGTCGCCCGTCGCCGCACCGCCCGCATGCACGACGCGGCGGCGGCTGTGGCCACCCTCGAGGCCGAGGTCGTCGTCGAACTCGACCCCGAGCTCCACGAGATCCCGGATCCGCGCGGCTGCCTCTCCCGTGAGCGCTGCGACCGCGCTCGGCCGCGAGAGCCCGCGTCCGGTGCGGAGCGTGTCGTCCGCATGGAGCGCAGACGTGTCGTCGGCGCCGACGGCGGCCGCGATCCCGCCCTGGGCAAGCAAGCTGGTCGACGCGAGCAGCGGGCCCTTGGCGAGGACGAGGACGCGACTCTCGGAGGCGGCGCAGAGGGCTGCGAAGAGACCGGCAACGCCTCCACCGACCACGAGGAGGTCGAAGTCTGCGTCCGGGGAGGTCTTCGGAAGTCGGCTCATGGTAGTTTTCGCCTCTGAGTCAATAACCTCGTGGCCGAGTCTACCACCCAGACCCAACTCCCCGCACATGCGGTGCTCGCCGTCGTCTTCCAGGTGCGGGAAGACGTGCTTCAGGTTCTCCTCTGGGAACGCGCCCGCAAGCCGTTCCGCGGCGCGTGGTCCCTTCCCGGCGGCACCCTCGACCCCGGCGAGACGCTCGAGGCGTCGATCCTTCGCCACCTCGAGACGAAGGTCGACGTGAGCGAGGTCGCGCACCTCGAGCAGCTCGGCACCTGGAGCGACCCTCGCCGCCATCCGGACCGGTGGGAGCTCGCGACGGCGTATCTCGGCCTCGTCCCTCTCGGCATCGACCCGCGCGTCCCTGCGGACACGAGCTGGCACCGCGTCGACGCGCTCCCGGAGACCGCGTTCGACCACGGCGCGATCGTGCTCGCCGGCCGCGAGCGGCTACGCGGGAAGCTCTCGTACTCGAACGTCGGCTTCGCGCTCGCGCCGCCGAGCTTCACACTCGCGCAGCTTCGGGACATCTACGCCGCCGCGCTCGGACACGACGTCTCCGCGACGAACCTCAAGCGCGTTCTTCTCCGCCGCGGTGTTCTCGAGGCCACCGGCGAGCGGCGCGCGCACGGGCCGGCGGGCGGACGGCCGGCCGAGGTCTTCCGCTTCCGGACGAGCCGGCTCGAAGTGACCGATCCGTTCGCCGTGCTGCGCCCGCCGACGGCGTAGCCCGCTGCGAGGTGTGGCCATCCGGCGCATCGGGAACACTCGCAGCGTGGGGTTCCCGAGTCGCCTGCGGCGCTCAAGACCGGGCCGTCTGCGGTCGATCTCTGGTCGCATGCGGCACTTTCATCTGTGGCTTCTCGTGATCGGCCTGCTCAGCCTCGTCGCCGAGGCACTCGCGGCTGCCGCGGTCTTCTGGCGCGGTCTGCCCCGACGCAGCCGTCACGCCTGAGCCGGCGTCAGCCTCCAGCAACGCGAACGAGTGCGGTCACCACCCCGGCGATCACCATCGCGACGATGATCGGCGCCCCGCGCCAGACCGCAACCGCGGCGGCCGCAACGCCGGGGACACGCGCGTCGACCACGATCTCCTGGTCGCCGGCGAACGTCTGCGTCACGACGAGCGCCGCGAGCATGACCGGCGCGAGGAGGTCGACCACCGACTGCACACGTGGCCCGAGCGGCCGCCCGCCCAGGAGGACGGGGCCGGACGCCTTGAACGCGATCGTGGCCGCACCGACCGCCAGGACGACGATCCAAAATGTCACCGCCGAAGCCCCAGCAGGCAGGCCGCGGCAGCCGCGACGATCGGGACGCCCGCAGGCGCGACAGGGGTGAGCACGAGCGTGATCGCGCCCGCCAGCGCCGCCGCACGGATCGCGCGCCGGTCCTTCAGGTACGGGACGAGGATCGCAAGGAAGAGCGCGGCGAAGGCCGCATCGAGCCCGAGCGCGTCCGGGTCCTCGAGGAGGTCTCCGACGAACGTCCCCGCCGCGGTGCTCGCGACCCAGAGCACGTAGAAGACGATCCCCGAGCCCAGGAGGATGTTTCGCTCGAAGCTTCCGCGACGCCCGGCGAGCGCCCACGACTCGTCGACGATCGCCTGCGACTCGACGAGGCGGCGAAGCTTCCCGCCGGGGAAGATCGACGACACGGTGATGCTGATCGCCATGTAGCGCGCGTTGAGGAAGACAGCGGCCGCGACCGCGGCGAGGACGGTGCCGCCCGCGTCGAGGACCGACACCGCGGCGAACTGCGCAGCGCCAGCGAATGTCGTCGCGGACATGACCACCGCGGCGCCGAGGCTCATCCCGGCCGTTTTCGCCAGGACGCCGAACGAGAGGCCAAAGAGGATCGGGCTCGGCGCGAGCGGAAGTGCCGCCCGGACGCCGTCGCGCACGCGCGGCGTGGGGTCGCTGGTCTCGGTCACCGCGCGAACGTAACACCCGCCGCTGCCACAATCCGGGCATGAAGGTGGCGGTCAGCGGAGCATCGGGGCTTCTCGGATCCGCGCTCGTCCCCGCGCTCGAGTCTGCAGGCCACGACGTCGTGAAGCTCGTCCGCAGGGAGCCCGCACGGCGCGGACGAGATCGCATGGGACCCGTCCGTCGGGGCGATCGACACCGCAGCGCTCAGAGGCGTCGACGCGTTCGTGAACCTCAGCGGAGCGAACATCGGGCGCCGCTGGAGCGACCGGCGAAAGGCCGAGATCCTCGAGTCGCGCGTGCATGCGACCGACCTCCTCGCGCGAACCGCGGCGTCGCTCGACCCGCGGCCCTCGGCGCTCGTGAGCTCGGGAGGAGTGGGGATCTACGGCGATCGCGGCGACGAGGTCCTCACGGAGGAGTCGGAGCTCGGCTCGGGGTTCCTCGCGGACGTGGGTCGCGCCTGGGAAGCCGCCGCCGAGCCCGCGCGTGAGGCCGGTATCCGTGTCGTCAGCTTCCGCCAGGGCGTGGTGCTCAGCCGCCGCGGCGGTGCGCTCGAGCGCATGCTCACGCCGTTCCGGCTCGGCCTGGGCGGCCGTGTCGGCAGCGGAAGACAGTGGTGGAGCTGGATCGCGCTCGACGACTCCGTCGCCGGCTTTCGCTTCGCGCTGGAGAGCGACCTGGCGGGCACTGTGAACCTCACGTCGCCGAGCCCCGTCCCGAACGCGCAGTTCGTCAAGGCGCTCGGGCGGGCGCTCCACCGCCCGACGGCGATCCCGGCCCCTGCCTTCGCCCTGAAGACCGTCTTCGGGGAGATGGCCGACGCCGCGCTCCTCCAGGGCCAGCGAGTGCTGCCGGCGCGGCTCCTCGAGGCGGGGTTCACGTTTCGGTATCCGGAGCTCGACGCCGCGCTCGAGCGCGCACTCGAGAGGTAGCTGCTCGCGCGTGCCCGATCTGGCGACGCTCGGTTGGGACGAGGGCTGGAGCGACGCCTTCGAGCAGCACGCCGCCGCGGGCCTCGTCCCGGGCCGGATCGCGGTCCCGCACCGGGGCGCATACGACGTGCTCACCGCCGAAGGCGAGACCCGCGCGCAGCTGCCGGGCCGAGCGCGGCGTGATCTCGAGGCCGCGGAGGTCCCCGTGGTCGGAGACTGGGTCGCGCTCGACGCGCGGAGCGAGGCGGTGCCCGCGATCCGGGCCGTCCTCCCACGACGCACGAAGTTCTCACGCCGCGCCGCCCACGACCCCGGAGCCGACGTCGCGCGCGAGCAGGTCGTCGCGGCGAACGTCGACGTCGTCTTCGTCGTGGCCTCGCTCGCCGACGACGTGAACCTGCGCGTGCTCGAGCGCTACCTCACGCTCGTCTGGGAGAGCGGCGCGCGACCCGTGATCCTGCTGACGAAGGCCGACGTCGTACCGGATCCAGAGCGCGCCGTCCGCGACCTCGACGGCCTCGGCGACGTCGCCGTGCACGCGATCTCGGCGCGCACCGGCGTCGGCCTCGACGCCGTCCTCAGCCATCTCGGCCCCGGCGTGACTGGCGCGCTGCTCGGGCCGTCGGGCGTCGGCAAGTCGACGTTGGTGAATGCGCTCGTCGCCGACGACCTGCTCGAGACGGGCGAGGTCGCGCGAGACGGCTCGGGCAGGCACACGACGACCCGCCGAGAGCTGATCCCTCTTCCCGGCGGTGGTCTCGTCGTGGACAACCCTGGCATGCGCGAGCTCCACCTCTGGCTTGCCGACGAGGGGCTCGACGACGCGTTCGAGGACATCGTCGAGCTCGCCGCGCGCTGCCGGTTCTCGGACTGCCGCCACGAAGGCGAACCGGGATGCGCAGTGGCGGAAGCCATCGCGGCAGGGACTCTCGACCCCGAGCGGTTCGCGAGCTACCGCGAGCTGGAGCGCGAGCTCGCCGAGCTCGAGGAGCGGCTCGCACGCCGCGAGCGCTCCCGCGCCCGGCGCAGACGGCCGGGCACGGGAGGCTCGTGATCGGCTAGCCGGACGCGACGTTCGCCGCTCCCGGCGTGATCGTCGTCGTGAACTCCCAGTCCGACCCGGAGTCGTTCCGGTCCTCCCCGTCCGGAATGCGCGAGAGCGACCCCGTCACGGTGTTCGAGTCCGCGGCCTCGAGCGGCGTTCCCTCGGTGAGGTCGAACGTCTGGCCGTCGATGACGGCGGCCGTGATCTCGCCTTCGTAGGAGAGCGAGTCGAGGAGCAGCCCGCTTGCCGTGTCGACGAGCGCGACACCGTCGGGCGCGCCGTTCTGCGCCTCGACCGGGATCGAGAGATGGCCGTGCGCGACGAGCGAGCCGGTCAGCGCGACCCTCTCGTACTCGAGGCCGTCGCCGCCGTTCACGAGCACGACCGCGACGCCCTCGAGCGAGAGGCCGCCGATGCTCGTGTTCGTGATCTCGACGAAGCCGCCGCCGTCCGCGCCCACCTGGTCGTAGTCGACCTCGTTCAGGACGAGGCCGAGCCTCGGCTCCGGAGGAGGAGGCGGCGGAGGCACCGCGCCCCCGCAGCTGAACGCGATGACGTTGTCCGTGCCGGTGGTCACGTCGACCGTCCCGGCGGAGCCGTCGCCCCGGACACAGGCCGAGCCCTGGAGTGCATCGAGCCTCTCGAGCGACTCGCCCGCGGGCCCCTGCGGACCCTGGGCGCCCGCCGGACCGGCTGGTCCGGCCGGGCCTGCGGGGCCCATCGGCCCCTGCGCGCCGTCGGCTCCCGCCGAGCCTGCCGGCCCCGGCTCGCCGGCCGGCCCCGCTGGTCCTGCCGGTCCGGCCGGCCCCTGCACGTTCCACGTCAGGACGCGCTCCCTGCGCGTGCACTTCGACGCGCTCGAGACGATCCGGAGATCGTCCCCGTCCGACTTGAAGCAGGCCGTGATCGTCCCGTCCGCCGCCGGGATCGGCGACCCGTGCGTCGCGAACGCCGCTGTCCCTCCGGCGAGTACGAATGCGGCCACCCCGACCGCGATGGTGCGTGCGTGCACGCATCCTCCCTTCGTCGATGTCGCGACCGGTGGTACTCGCGGGCACCCCGGCGCACCAGATGTCCCGCCGGGACAGGCGCCCGCAGAAGCGCACGGCTGTGCGGCGCTGTGGACACGTCGGCGCGAACTCGTGACGGCCTCCGTCGCCCGGACGGTCGCTACAATCGGCCCCTCGCGGGGCTATAGCTCAGTTGGGAGAGCGCCTGGATCGCACCCAGGAGGTCGGCGGTTCGAGTCCGCCTAGCTCCATGTCAGAACCCGCTGGAGGCTACGAGGCCGGCTCGCGATTCGCCGCGGGCTGAGGCCGCGGCGGTAGCAGGAGGAGATGGCTGTCGACGATCGCCTGCGCGACGTCGACCACCTTGTGGCCGTTGTGCTGTGAATGGTCTCGCATCATCCCGAAGGCCCGGTCGGCGTCGATCGCATGCCGCGCCATCAGGATCCCCTTCGCTTGCTCGATGAGCGCCCGCCGGCCGAAGGCGCCCTGAAGGCTCTGATACTCCGCGAACCGCTGCAAGGTGATGTCGATCGCGCTCTGGAGCTCCGCGGCATCGCCATCCACGATGTAGGCGAACACACCGCGCTTCGCGGCTTCGCGCACGTATCCCGGGTCCTTCGCGGACAGCAACGCGATCACAGGGCAGGAGGCCTCACGGACGATCTCGGCAATCAGCCCGAGTGCGTGCTCCGAGCTTAGTCCGAGCCCGACGAGGGCCACGTCTGGCCGTTCCCGCTCGGTCGCGGCGCCGACTTCCTTGACGTAGATCTCGCGCGCGATCACGTCGTGGCCCAGCCCTGTCACGACCTGCGCAAGCAGCTCGAGCCGGTCGCGCTTCTCGTTCGCGATCAGAACGCGGAGATGCTGCGGCTCGCTCTCGACCATTCCAGGGTGTCCTCCGCGCTCCAAAGGAGCACTGGAGAGAAACCGTAATTCTCGAACTCCGAATGTTCTCCGAAACACCATCAATCTCACCCCACGCGGTGCGTGAGAACGGCACAAGTGTAGCGTCTCTTTCCTAGGCGTTTCCGGCCGAATCCGACGAAAGCTGCTACGGTCGGATCGGAGCGCCACGACCCTCGGCGCAGCCAGGCAGAGGCGGGTCACACTGATCGATCCCGCCGAACGTCCATCCTCAGCAGGCAGGTTGGAGCAGCAGCAGCCGACCTCAACCGCTCGGTCGGTGACGAAGGCTCGAGCGAGGAGGTTCGGCACGTTCCACGCCACGTAGGGCGACGTCTTCGGCGAAGGTCGGGTCGGTATGTCCCGAGCGCCAGGTGCGGGCCAGGCCCACCGGAGAGGGAAGGGAGTCATGGCATGACGGGCTTGGCCACGATCCTGCGGCGTCGTAAGGCACGCGTACGTGTTTCCGCCAACACAGGGCGGCGTCGGCTGGCCGTCTTCGCGTTGCTGGCGCTGATCCTCGCCGTCGGGACGAGCGCGATCTTCCTGGGTGCCGCCTCGGCGGAGCCGGTCATGTTGGTGGACGACGACGGCCCGGACGACGAGCCCGGGCAGAAGGACCTCAACTTCCTCACCGTCGACTACGCGCCTTCCGCCGACCGGGACGATCGACCTCCAGTTTGGCTGGGACGACACCGCCACGACGGGCGCGAACAACCTGGACGGCTGTGCGCTCTTCGACACGCGACGCAGACGGCTTCGCGAACTACTCGCTCTGCGTAACCCGTGACGTCGAATGGGGACACGGCGGGGGTGCTGTTCACGTGCGGAGACGACGCGAGTGACAGGTGCCCGCCTCCTCGCACGATCGTCCAGAATCCGGACTCCGCCGGCGACGCGGGGTTCGTCGCGAATTCGGATCCGTTCCGCACCCTCCTCATCCACCAGCAGACCAACGACTGCGACGCGAACCCGGAGTGCAACACGGGTGACATGGTCGCCGACATCACGGTCGTGCTCAGTGACTTCGTGGGGTCGGAGGATCCCTTCCTGTTGAACGTCTGCAGCTATCCGTCGGGCCCAGGGTCGGACCCCTCGGACTGCGTCGTGACACCGGACTCAGGCTTCCTGACGATCGTCAAGGTCGCGAATCCGGATGACGGCACCACGCCGTTCGTCTTCAACGCGACGGCCGCCTCGACCGCCGGCGTCTCGACGTGGACGCTCAACGGCAGCGATTCGGAGCAGCTGATCCCGTATGCCTCCACAACAGACGCTCGATCTGAACGAGGTCGTCCCGGCAGGGTGGCGGCTCGACTCGGCCTCCTGCTTGCTCCAGACGGCGACGCCGACGCCGACGGGGACGCCAACCGTGCCAACCGGCGGAGCCGGAGTCGACAACTTCACGATCCAGTCGGGCCTCGAGACGATCTGCACCTTCACCGACACGCAGCTGGCGCCGGAGCTGAACGTGGTGAAGTCGTCGACGACGTCCTCGATCACGACAGCGGGTCAGGTGGTGCCGTACACGTTCACGGTCACCAATGACGGGCAACCAGACGCTGACGGGTGTCACGGTCGCCGATCCGAACTGCACCTCGGCGATCACCGGCCCGACCGGTGACACCAACGGTGACGGGCTGCTGCAGCTCACGGAGACGTGGGTGTACACGTGTTCGCACACGGTCGACGCAGGCGGAGATCGACGGCAACGGCGGCGGCGACGGCGACCTCGACAACACGGTCACCGCGGACTCGAACGAGACCGGGGCTGACACCGACGACCTCGAGATCCCGATCTCGCGGACTCCGGCGTTGAACGTCGTCAAGTCGCTCGACGACGACCTCGATCACGGCCGCGGGTCAGGTCGTGCCGTACAGCTATCTGGTCTCGAACAACGGCAACGTGACGCTGACCGGGGTGACGGTGACGGACAACAACATCGACACGCCGCCGGGGGTGAGCTGTCCGCAGACGACGCTGGCTGTTGGCGCGTCGATGACGTGCACGGCGCAGCACACGGTCACGCAGGCGGAGATCGACAGCAACGGCGGCGGCGACGGCGACCTCGACAACACGGTCACCGCGGACTCGAACGAGACCGGGGCTGACACCGACGACCTCGAGATCCCGATCTCGCGGACTCCGGCGTTGAACGTCGTCAAGTCGTCGACGACGACCTCGATCACGGCCGCGGGTCAGGTCGTGCCGTACAGCTATCTGGTCTCGAACAACGGCAACGTGACGCTGACCGGGGTGACGGTGACGGACAACAACATCGACACGCCGCCGGGGGTGAGCTGTCCGCAGACGACGCTGGCTGTTGGCGCGTCGATGACGTGCACGGCGCAGCACACGGTCACGCAGGCGGAGATCGACAGCAACGGCGGCGGCGACGGCGACCTCGACAACACGGTCACCGCGGACTCGAACGAGACCGGGGCTGACACCGACGACCTCGAGATCCCGATCTCGCGGACTCCGGCGTTGAACGTCGTCAAGTCCTCGACGACGACCTCGATCACGGCCGCGGGTCAGGTCGTCCCGTACAGCTATCCTGGTCTCGAACAACGGCAACGTGACGCTGACCGGGGTGACGGTGACGGACAACAACATCGACACGCCGCCGGGGGTGAGCTGTCCGCAGACGACGCTGGCTGTTGGCGCGTCGATGACGTGCACGGCGCAGCACACGGTCACGCAGGCGGAGATCGACAGCAACGGTGGCGGCGACGGCGACCTCGACAACACGGTCACCGCGGACTCGAACGAGACCGGGGCTGACACCGACGACCTCGAGATCCCGATCTCGCGGACTCCGGCGTTGAACGTCGTCAAGTCGCTCGACGACGACCTCGATCACGGCCGCGGGTCAGGTCGTCCCGTACAGCTATCTGGTCTCGAACAACGGCAACGTGACGCTGACCGGGGTGACGGTGACGGACAACAACATCGACACGCCGCCGGGGGTGAGCTGTCCGCAGACGACGCTGGCTGTTGGCGCGTCGATGACGTGCACGGCGCAGCACACGGTGACGCAGGCGGAGATCGACGGCAACGGCGGCGGCGACGGCGACCTCGACAACACGGTCACCGCGGACTCCAACGAGACCCAGCCCGTTAGCGACGACCTCGAGATCCCGATCGGGCAGTCGGCAGCCTTGGACGTCGAGAAGTCGTCGACGACGTCCTCGATCACGGCGGCGGGTCAGGTGGTGCCGTACACGTTCACGGTCACGAACACCGGCAACCAGACGCTGACGGGTGTCACGGTCGCCGATCCGAACTGCACCTCGGCGATCAGCGGCCCGACCGGTGACAGCAACAGCGACGGGCTGCTGCAGACCACGGAGACGTGGGTGTACACGTGCTCGCACACGGTGACGCAAGGAGAGATCGACGGCAACGGCGGCGGCGACGGCGACCTCGACAATACGGTCACGGCCGACTCCAACGAGACTGGGCCTGACGCTGATGACCTCGCGATCCCGATCGCGCGGACGCCGGCGTTGAACGTCGAGAAGTCGTCGACGACGCCCTCGATCACGGCGGCGGGTCAGGTGGTGCCGTACACGTTCACGGTCACCAACGACGGCAACGTGACGCTGAGCGTGATCACGGTCGCCGATCCGAACTGCACCTCGGCGATCAGCGGCCCGACCGGTGACAGCAACAGCGACGGACTACTGCAGACCACCGAGACGTGGGTGTACACGTGCTCGCACACGGTCACGCAGGCAGAGATCGACGGCAACGGCGGCGGCGACGGCGACCTCGACAACACGGTCACGGTCGACTCCAACGAGACTGGGCCTGACGCTGATGACCTCGCGATCCCGATCGCGCGGACGCCGGCGTTGAACGTCGAGAAGTCGTCGACGACGCCCTCGATCACGGCGGCGGGTCAGGTGGTGCCGTACACGTTCACGGTCACCAACGACGGCAACGTGACGCTGAGCGTGATCACGGTCGCCGATCCGAACTGCACCTCGGCGATCAGCGGCCCGACCGGTGACAGCAACAGCGACGGACTACTGCAGACCACCGAGACGTGGGTGTACACGTGCTCGCACACGGTCACGCAGGCAGAGATCGACGGCAACGGCGGCGGCGACGGCGACCTCGACAACACGGTCACGGCCGACTCCAACGAGACCGGCCCTGACACCGACGACCTCGCGATCCCGATCTTGCAGAACCCGGCGTTGAACGTCGCCAAGTCGTCGACGACGACCTCGATCACGGCGGCGGGTCAGGTCGTGCCGTACACGTTCACGGTCACCAACACCGGCAACGTGACGCTGACCGGCGTGACGGTGTCGGACCCGGACTGCACCTCGGCGATCAGCGGCCCGACCGGTGACAGCAACAGCGACGGGCTGCTGCAGACCACCGAGACGTGGGTGTACACGTGCTCGCACACGGTCACGCAGGGGGAAATCGACGGCAACGGTGGCGGCGACGGCGACCTCGACAACACGGTCACCGCCGACTCGAACGAGACCGGCCCTGACACCGACAGCCTCGCGATCCCGATCGTGCAGAACCCGGCGTTGAACGTCGCCAAGTCGTCGACGACGACCTCGATCACGGCGGCGGGTCAGGTAGTGCCGTACACGCTACCTGGTCACGAACACCGGCAACGTGACGCTGACCGGGGTGACGGTGACGGATCGACAACATCGACTACGCCGCCGGGGGTGAGCTGTCCACAGACGACGTTGGCTATCGGCGAGTCGATGACGTGCACGGCGCAGCACACGGTGACGCAGGCGGAGATCGACGGCAACGGCGGCGGCGACGGCGACCTCGACAACACGGTCACCGCCGACTCCAACGAGACCGGCCCTGACACCGACGACCTCGAGATCCCGATCTCGCAGAACCCGTCGATGACGATCGAGAAGGCGATTACGGAGGTCGATGGCGATACGACGCCGCCGTTCCTGGTTGATGCGGCGGGTGATGTGATCTCGTACTCAATCCTGGTCACCAACACCGGTAACCAGACGTTGACCGCGGTGGCGGTCTTGGACACGCGGATCGCGAACCTGGACTGTGACCCCGGTACGGCCGGCAACCAGACGAGCGGGTTCACGCTCGCCCCGAGCGGGACGCTGACCTGCACTGGGACGTACGCGGTGACGCAGGCCGAGATCGACAACAACGGCGGCGGCGACGGCGACATCGACAACACCGCCACCGCTGACAGCGACCAGACCGGCCCCGCGAGCGCCTCGGCTGACGTGCCGCTCGATCTGAGCCCGGCGCTGTCGATCACGAAGGTGGGGACGGAGTCGAGCTATGACTCGGTCGGTGACGTCATCCATTACACGATCGTGGCGACGAACACGGGCAACACGACGTTGGCGGTGACGGTGACGGATCCGAACGTGAGTGATCTGGCCTGCACGCCGGCGAATGGTTCGTCGGTGGCTCCTGGCACGTCGATGACGTGTACGGCGAGTCACACGATCACGCAGGCGAACATCGATGCCGGTAGCTACCTCAACACCTCGTGCGTAGGCGCGGCGAGGACGATTCAGGCGTGTGACAGCGAGGAAGTGCCGGCGGTCCAGAGCCCGGCAATCAGCATCACCAAGGACCCGGCTTCGCAGACGTTCCCGAGCGGCGGGACTGCGAGCTTCACGATCACGGTGGAGAACACCGGCAATGTGACGCTGACGAACGTGACAGTCACGGACGCTCTGGCGCCCGGCTGCGCGAGGACGAGCGACGACATAGCGGGGCTCGCGTCGTTGGCACCCGGTGCCTCCGTCGGCTACGAGTGCACGCGGGCGAATGTGACGGCTGATTTCACGAACAGCGCCACGGTGACGGGAACGCCGCCGGTGGGGGCAGACGTGACTGATACCGACACGGCGGCAGTGGACGTCATCGCTCCGGCGATCAATATCGAGAAGACGCCGGATAGCCAGACGTTCCAGACTGGCGGCACGGCGACGTTCACGATCACGGTGACCAACACGGGGGACGTGCCGCTGACGAACGTGACGGTCATGGACGCCCTGGCGCCCGGCTGCGCACGAACGTCCGCGCAGCTCGGCGCGAATGCGACGCTCGCTGCGGGCGCCTCGTTCAGCTACGAGTGCACGCAGGCGAATGTGACGGCTGACTTCACGAACAGCGCCACCGCGACGGGAACGCCGCCGGTGGGGCCGGACGTGACTGACACCGACACGGCGGCCGTGACGGTTACGCAGCCGCTTCCTCCTCCGCCTCCGACGATCGATCTCCAGATACAGAAGACGGACAGGCCGAATCCGGTGGACGTCGGCGGGACGCTCACGTACACACTCACCGCCCGCAACAACGGGCCGAGCACTGCGACCCAGGTCGTGATCACCGACTCGCTGCCGGCGACGGTGACCTACCTCTCGTCGAGCTCGACACAGGGGACGTGCTCCGTCTCGGGGAAGGTCGTGACCTGCGCGATCGGCACGATGCCGGTCGGTGCGACCGTCACGGTCACGATCAGGGTGCGCCCGCTGCAGCCGGGCACGATCCGGAACGTGACGGTGATCGTGGGCGCCGAGGCGGAGACGAACACGGCCAACAACCGTGACGAGGAGCCCACGCGTGTCACGGCGGTCGCGGTGGCGCCGGCGGCGGCGGCGCCGGTGTGCCCGAGGCTGACGGTCTCGACGAATGCGCTCAGCGTCGGCAAGCGGAGCACCATCAAGGCCCTGGTGACCCTCCGTGGCAAGCGTGTCCCCGGCGTGCGCGTCCTCGCGCGCGGTCCGGGCATCCTCAAGAAGGGCGTCTCGGGCAAGCAGGGGATGGTGAGGATCTCGGTGAAGCCCGCGAGGGTGGGCATTGTCCAGCTCCGGATCACGGGGGAGCCCGGCTCGTGCGCGACAAAGAGGATCGGTGTCGTCGCCGTCTTTCAGCCGCCCCTCACCGGCTAGCACAGTCGCGGCGCCGACCCGCTCTGGATGAGCTCGTCGTCGGTTCGCTAGGGTCGGCTGACCTTCCACTGCGACCGAGAGGAGTCGGGCATGGCGTCCATTTCGGAGCGGGAAAGCAGGGAGATCGAGGCGGCGAACGCCTCCGGCGCCACTCCGGTCGTCTTCATCCACGGCCTCTGGCTGCTGCCGAGCTCTTGGGCCAACTGGGCGGACTTCTTCGAGCAGGCCGGTTACGCGCCGCTGACGCCGGACTGGCCAGACGATCCGGAAACAGTTGAAGAGGCGCGGGCGAACCCGGACGTCCTCGCCAAGAAGACGCTGAAGCAGGTTGCCGACCACACGGCCGACGTGATCGGCAAGCTCGAGAAGAAGCCCGCCGTGATGGGGCACTCGACCGGCGGATTGTTCGCCCAGATGCTCGCCGGCCGTGGGCTCTCGGCAGCCACGGTTGCCATCGACCCGGGCGTGTTTCGCGGCGTCCTGCCGCTGCCCCGCTCCACGCTCAAGGCGAGTGGACCTTTCCTGTTGAACCCCCGGAATCGAGGCCGCGCAATCACGCTCACCTTCGACCAGTTCAAATACGGCTGGACGAACGCGCTCGACGAGGACGAGGCGAAGCGCCTTTACGACACCTACCACGTGGCCGGGTCGGGGATCGCCCTGGCCCAGATGGCCAACGCCAACCTCAACCCCTGGACGGAGTCGAAGGTCGACACGAAGAGCCCCGATCGGGGCCCCCTGCTGATCCTCGACGGGGAGAAGGACCACACGGTTCCCTGGGCGATCGCCAACGCGTCCTACAAGCGGCAGAAGCGCAACCCGAGCGTCACCGAGATCAAGGAGATGCCCAACCGCGGCCACTCGCTGACCATCGACCACGGCTGGCAGGAGGTCGCGCAGACCGCGCTCGACTTCGTCAAGCGGTTCGTCCCGGCCACGCCGAGCTAGCCGGCCTCGACCTGCTGGCAGGCGAGAGTCTCCGCGTTAGCAGCGGGCCTTCTCTGTTGGTCAATCTTGGTCCATAGCACGCCGCAAGTCGCAGGCACGTTTCCGAGGAGCCGTGGTCGGCCGCCTGAGTCGATCGGCTGTCAGGCGGCCGGCTGCAACGAGCGATCGACTGCGTCCGGAGCCAGGACGTGCGCCCGATCTCGACCTGGTCACCGCCGACGGCCCGCTGCGGTTCTTCACCCTGCTGCACGATGCCCGGCCGGTGCTCCTCAACCTCGGCGAGCCCGGCGGCTTCGACATCACTCCCTGGGCAGATCGGGTTCAGTCGATCGACGCCGAGTACGTCGGTCCATGGGAGCTTCCGGCACTCGGGGCCGTCACTGCTCCCACTGCCGTGTTGATTCGGCCCGACGGATATGTGGCATGGGTTGGAGACCTCGCCCAACGGGGGCTGGTCGACGCGCTAACCACGCGGTTCGGACCGCCTACTGCGGCGTAGAGGATCAGGCGTCGCACGGGGTCGGCGGCGGCGGACGCTGTAGACCGCACCGCGCCACGCGGCGGCGGTCGCGCCCAACCTCACGATCTCGTCGTCACGGCACCCGAGCGACCGCAGGTAGTCGAAGAGCGCCTCCTGCTCCGAGCTCGCATCCTGAAGGGCGACGCTCTGGCGCCCCGACCGAATCTCGTAGATCCTGGTCACCCGTTCTTCCCCTCCCCCTTGCACGCGACGCCTAAACGACGTCGCCTGCTTCTCTCACGTTAGGCCGTCGCGCCGAGCCGTCAACCGCGCCTATGATCCGACCCAGCACCACGCTGGCGCCGAGCGACCAAGGAGCGGAGATGCCGTACGTCATGTCCATCGAGAAGCGCTTTACGACTTCGGAGGGCATGACGCGTGGCACGAAAAACGCTGAACTTGGGAATCCTGGCGCATGTAGACGCCGGTAAGACGACGCTCACCGAGCGGCTCCTGCACGCCGCCGGCGTCATCGACGAGATCGGCAGCGTCGACAAGGGCACGACCCAGACCGACTTCCTCGCGCTCGAGCGGCAGCGCGGGATCACGATCAAGTCCGCCGTCGTGTCGTTCGCGATCGGCGGCGTAACCGTCAACCTCATCGACACGCCCGGCCACCCGGACTTCATCGCCGAGGTGGAGCGGGTGTTGAGCGTCCTCGACGGCGCCGTGCTCGTGGTCTCCGCGGTCGAGGGCGTGCAGCCGCAGACGCGCGTGCTGATGCGGGCGCTGCAACGACTGAAGGTGCCGACGCTCGTGTTCGTGAACAAGATCGACCGCGCCGGGGCGGACGACGAGCGCGTGCTGCAGGCGATCTCGGAGCGGCTGACGCCCGCGATCGTCCCGCTCGGTCGCCCGCAAGCGCTCGGAATGCGCGCGGCCGACTTCGCGCCTTCGGGAGAGGACGACGCCGACTTCGCGGCCAGCCTCGCGTCCGCGCTCGCCGAGCAGGACGACCGCCTCTTGGCCGCGTTCGTCGATGACGAGCAGAGCCTCCCCTACTCCCGGCTCCGTGCAGAGCTCGCCGCCCAAACAGGGCGGGCGCTGGTGCATCCGGTGCTCTTCGGCTCCGCGCTGACCGGAGCCGGAGTCGACGCGGTCCTGGCCGCCATCCCCGAGCTCCTGCCCGCTGCCGAAGGCGACAGCGACGGCACCGTCGCGGGCACGGTCTTCAAGATCGAGCGAGGCTCCTCCGGACAGAAGATCGCCTTCGTCCGGATGTTCACGGGGACGGTGCGAACGCGCGACCGGCTGCGCTTCGGCCCGGACGTCGAGGGAAAGGTGACGGCGATCCGCGTCTTCGAGAGCGGGTCGGACGAGCAACGCACCGCCGTCTCGGCGGGCGAGATCGGGAAGCTCTGGGGCCTCGCCGAGATCCAGATCGGCGACAAGATCGGCGACGAGGGCACGGTCGCGACACGACACCAGTTCGCGCCGCCGACCCTGGAATCGGCCGTCCTTCCCCGCCATCCCGAGGACAAGGGAGCACTGCGGGTCGCGCTCGCGCAGCTGGCCGAGCAGGACCCGCTCATCGACGTCCGGCAGGACGACACGCGGCAGGAGATCTCCGTGTCGCTCTACGGAGAGGTGCAGAAGGAGGTGATCCAGGCCACGCTGGCCGACGACTTCGGCCTCGACGTCGAGTTCCGAGAGACGACGACGATCTGCGTGGAACGGCCGATCGCGACGGGTGAGGCAGTCGAGATCCTGCACGCGGAGTCGAACCCGTTTCTCGCCACGATCGGGTTGCACGTCGAGCCTGCGCCGTTCGGCTCGGGTATCGAGTTCCGGCTGCACGTCGATCCCCGCGTGACGCCGCTGTACCTCTACAAGACCCTCGGGAGCTTCGAGGAGCACATGAGTCAGTACGTCCGACAGCCGCTGCAGGAGGGCCTGTACGGCTGGCAGGTCACCGACTGCATCGTGACGATGACCCGGTGCATGTACAGCATCCCGGACGGCCCTCCCTCGCGGCGGGGGCCGCCCAGCACGGCCGCGGACTTCCGGAAGCTCACGCCGCTCGTCGTCATGCGGGCGCTCGAGCGGGCGGGGACCGTGGTCTGCGAGCCGGTCCTCCGCGTGAGGCTCGAGCTACCGGTGGCGGCGATCGGCGCGAGCCTGGCCGCGCTTGCGCAGCTCGGGGCAAGCGCCCAGACGCCGTCCATGCGAGGGGAGCTCGCCACCATCGAGACGGTCGTGCCCGCAGCGCGAGTGCCGGACCTTCAGCGCCAGCTGCCGGCCCTGTCGGCCGGCGAAGGCGTCCTCGAGTCCGAGTTCGGCGGCTACGAGGCGGTCACCGGCACGCCGCCGACCCGGCCGCGGACGACCCCGAACCCGCTCAACCGCGCGGAGTACCTCATGCACCTCGCGCGCCGTGTGGCGCCGGGCGGGTGAACGCGGCACTCTGTAACCAGCCGTCGATCAAGGGACCGGGCATAGTGGGCGAGTTTCGGGTGATGTCGTGGAACGTCGAGAACCTGTTCGACGTCGGCGACGACGACGGACCCGAGACCCAGGCCCAGCTCACCACGAAGATCGCGTCGCTGACGGCAGTGATCGACCAGGAGGAGCCGCACGTACTCGCCCTCCAGGAGATCGGGTCGGAGAGCGCGCTCGCGCGACTCCAGGCGGCCCTCGCCGTGCCGATGCCGCACCGGGAGATCGCGGCACCTGACGACCGAGGCATCCGCGTCGGGTTCATCAGCCGGCGGGTGCTCCACGACCGCACCGAGATCAGGCCGTTTCCGCCGATGTTCCTGCCGGTCCAGGTGGGCGACGACCCGGAGGGGCCGGCCGGCGCTCGCACAATGAACCAGATGGGGCGCGCCGCCCTGGGCGTGACGGTGCGGGCGAACGACCGTGACGTCCACATCGTCACGGCACACCTGAAGTCGAAGCTCCTGACCTTCCCCGGCGGCAGGTTTGCCCCGATCGACGAGGACGAGCGAGCCCGGTTCTCGTCGTATGCGCTCTACCGGCGCGCGTCCGAGTCGACCACGTTGCGCGTCCACGTCGACGATCTCCTCGCCGGACAGGGCCGCGGCCTCGCCGTCATCCTCACCGGCGACATGAACGACGAGGTCGACTCAGCCACGACGCTGATCCTCAACGGCCCGCCCGGCTCGGAGATCGGGACGGACGGCTTCGACCAGCCCGATCTCCGCGACGGAGATCGCATGTGGAACCTCACGCCGCTGATCCCCGAGGAGCGACGGTTCACGCGGCTCTACCGGGGCCGCATGGAGGTCATCGACCACATCTTCGTGAGCCACTTCCTCGTCACCGAGACGCGGACGACGAACGTGACGACCGTCGTCGCGCTGCCGGGGATGCCGTCGATCGAGGACGACCCGAACGCTCGCCAGGGGAAGCCCGGCTCCGACCATGCGGCGGTGGTCGCCACGTTCGACTTCTGAAGGCGCATGACCCGGATCAAGACCTTCGGCGCCGTGGACGAGCGGAGCCTCGCGCAGCTCGAGCGCTGCATGGAGGCGGGTGACGCCGAGCTCGGCGTCCTCTGCGCCGACCATCACCCGGGCTACTCGCAGCCGATCGGCGGCGGCATCGCGTACGAGGGCTACGTGTCGCCCTCGGGTGTCGGTTACGACATCGGCTGCGGCAACAAGGCAGCGCTGACCCACCTCACGCGTGCCGACCTCGACGCGCTCGGCGGCGTCGAGTCGATCATGCGCGAGATCACACGGCGGATCTCGTTCGGCATGGGAGTGCCGGCGCAGGAGCGGGTCGACCACCCGGTGCTGGACAAGATCCAGAAGGCCGAGTTCCGGCCGCAGCGGAAGCTGTCGCAGCTGGCGGAGTCGCAGCTCGGCACGGTCGGCTCCGGCAACCACTACGTCAACCTCATGGAGGACGAGCAGGGCCGGATTTGGGTCGGCGTCCACTTCGGCTCGCGCGGCTTCGGCCACAAGACGGCGTCCGGCTTCCTCGCGCTCGCGGAGGGCAAGCGCTTCGGCGAGCGGGCGGTCGCGGGCGAGATGGACTCGCCGCCGGTGCTGTTCGAGGTCGGCTCGGAGCTCGGTGAGTCCTATGTCTCGGCGATGGGGCTCGCGGGCGAGTACGCCTACGCCGGTCGCGACACGGTCGTCAGCAAGGTGCTCGAGATCCTCGGCGCCGAGGCCGTCCACGAGGTGCACAACCACCACAACTTCGCGTGGCGGGAGGAGCACTTCGGCCGCACGTACTGGGTGATCCGGAAGGGCTGCACGCCGGCCCGCCCGGGCCAGGAGGGCTTCGTCGGCGGCTCGATGGGCGACGAGTCGGTCATCCTCGAGGGCGTCGAGTCGGACGAGAACGAGCAGGCGCTCTTCTCGACCGTGCACGGCGCCGGTCGTGTGATGAGCCGCACGCAGGCCGCGGGCCGAGTCCGTCGCCTGAGCGTGTACGCCTGCTCGGTCCGTGACTGTGACTTCACCGTGCCGGCCAAGGGCTACGCCGGCGAGACGTGCCCGGAGCACCCGACTTCCAAGATGCGCAAGGTGCGCTCGGAAGAGGTCGTGCGCCGCGGCGTCGTCGACTGGCCGGCCGTGCAGTCGCGGCTGCACGAGCAGGGCATCGTCCTCCTCGGCGGCGGTGCGGACGAGGCTCCGGAGGTGTACAAGCGCCTGCCGGACGTCCTCGCCGCCCACGGCGACACGATCCGCGTGAAGCACACACTGCGCCCACTCGGCGTCGCCATGGCCGGTCGGGACGTGCACGACCCGTACAAGGACTGAGGGCCGCCCAGTGACGACGCTGGCCGGCCCTCGGTCGTTCCGATCCCCTCCCCGAGCGCGCTCGAGCTAGTCGTCGTCCCCCTCGTCGTCGTCGTCATCGTCGAGCTCGGTCAGGAGCAGGAGCTGCCCGTCCTCCACGGTGTTGACTCCGGGCGCGATCGTCGGCGGGTGCGCCTGGACGTCGAAGATCCAGCTCCCGTCACCGAAGAGATGCGACGTGTCCGTGATCCCACTCGTCTCCCAGATGCCGGGACCGACCGTGCCGCCGCCGAGCTGGCCGGGCGGGTCGAGCTCGGCGATCCGCTTGGCGGAGCTCGCCTTGACGCCGATCGGGCCGCCCGTGATCTTGAAGCGCCAGATCGAGCCGTCGCGGTTCTTGGCGCCCATGACGAGCCGGCTCTCGACCGTCCCGTCCTCGTTGATCATCAGGTACTTCTTGCTCGTGTCGATGTTGTCCGGGCTGATCGCCGTGTCGCCGCCGGCCGCGATCACCTCGTCCGCCTCGTAGACCACGCGCAGCGTGCCCTGGGCGGTCGGGTCCTCACGGTCGATGTTCAGCGAGTAGAGCCGGCCGAGCTCGTTCCCGCCGGTGAGACCGCCCGTCGTCACGAAGAAGAACTGGTTCTTGTTCCTCTTGTTGAACGCGCCGTCCTCCGGCCGCGCGAAGTTGATCGCGCCGGCCGCGTCGCTGGCGGCCTCGAGCTGCGCCTCGGTCGTCGAGTCCGCGTTCGGGACGAGAACCCACTTGACCGGGATCGCGCCGCTCTCGTCGCCGAAGCTCGGCTCGAGCCTCTGCGCCGGGTTCACAGGTGCGAGCACGAAGAGGCTGCCGTTGTCGAGCCCGTTCCGGTTGAGCACGCTCACGCCGGGGCCTTTCTCCTTCTTGCCGACATACATGTAGAGCTGGCTGTTCTCGACGGCCGGATCGACGGCGAATGGGCCGTCCTCGAGCCCCATGACGACGGTGCGCGAGCCCTTGTTCGGCTGGGGAACGGTGTTCTCCCAGGCGAAGCGCCCCATCTTCGGCAGCGTGTGCGCCTCGTTGTCGAAGATCGCGACCGCGACGCCGCCCTTCCCGTCGAAGGTGTTGCCCTCTGTCCCCTCTTCCTCGTTCGGCATGTAGATCCAGCGGTCGAAGCCCTCCGGCGGCCCGACCAGCGTCGCCGAGCAGAAGCGCGAGAACGGGCGCGTCGTGTTGGTCGTGTCGGCAGGCGGCAGCGGCACCGGGCTGGCCGCGCTCTCGTCGTAGACGACGTCGTACGCGCGATCGCCCGAGATGACGTTCCCGCGCCGGTCGACGATGAGCTTCGACGCGATGGCGCCCCGGTTCAGCGGGTCGCCGATGATCGGCTGCGACGTCGCCACGATCGGCGAGACGGGCAGCTCGTGGTTCATGAAGATCGTCCGCGACCCGTTCTCGTTCCGGTGCGCTCCGGTGCCGTCGGGAATCCCGACCATCTGGTACTGCTTGGACGGATTCCCCGTCACGGGAACGGTGTCGCCGACCGAGAGCAGGCGCTTCGTCTCGTACCCGCTACCCGGCAACGGCACGGTGTATCGCTTGACGTTCTGGATCGCCGCGCCGGCCACCGTGGCCGATACGACGACAGCGGCGCACGCGGCCATGCCTACGAGCGCCAAAACTCTCCCCTTGCGCATTGTTCCTCCTGGTCGGATTTCACCGGGGGATCCCCCTCCGGACGCGGCCAGTCTCCGCACGATCGGCGTCGGCATGGGAAACGGACTGGTGTCAGGTGTGTGAGGGTGAGGCGAACTCGACGGAGCCCGTCCGTGGAGAACCGCCACCTGCAGGGAAGATTCGGGAAAATGGCGACGTTGGACTCGGAGACAGTTCGAGAAGGAGGTAGGCGCATGGCGCTACAGATCAACGACACGGCCCCGGACTTCCGGGCGGAGACGACGGAGGGCCCCATCACCTTCCACGACTGGATCGGCGACTCGTGGGCGGTGCTCTTCTCGCATCCGAAGGACTTCACACCCGTGTGCACGACCGAGCTCGGCTACATGGCGAAGATCAAGCCCGAGTTCGACAAGCGAAACGTGAAGGTGATCGGGCTCTCGGTCGACCCCATGGACAACCACTCGGGTTGGCTGGCGGACATCGAAGAGACCCAGGGGCATGCGCCCAACTTCCCGATCATCGCCGACTCCGACTTCGAGGTCTCGAAGCAGTACGGGATGCTGCCGGCGAGCGTCGACGGCGATCCCACGGAGCGCACTCCTGCGGACAACCAGACCGTGCGCAACGTGTTCGTGGTCGGCCCGGACAAGAAGATCAAGCTCGTCCTCGTGTACCCGATGACGACCGGGCGCAACTTCGACGAGGTGCTGCGCGTGATCGACTCGCTGCAGCTGACGGCGAAGCATCGCGTCGCGACGCCCGTGAACTGGAAGCAGGGCGAGGACGTCATCATCGCCGGATCGGTCTCGAACGACGAGGCGAAGGAGATCTGGCCGGACGGCTGGGAGGAGCCGAAGCCGTACATTCGGATCGTCTCTCAGCCCAATTGACGACCCTAGACTGAGACAAATGGGCACGCACCCTCCCTGGTAACTCCTGATCCGTAGGTCGCTCGGCGGCGTCGTCGCGACGCTGCTCGCGATCGAGCTCCTCGACGAGCTCGTGTTCGGCGCGCGCGAGGCCGCATGGCCGCTCGTCCGCACCGACCTCGGGCTCTCGTACACCCAGATCGGGCTCCTGCTCTCGGTCCCGAGCGTCGTCGCGCTCGTGGTCGAGCCCGTGCTCGGAGTCGTCGCGGTGACGTGGCGGCGTCGCGTGCTCGTCCTGGCCGGCGGCGCCGCGTTCGCAATAGGGCTCGCGCTCGCGGCCGGGGCGCCGACGTTCTGGGTGCTGCTCGTGGCGTTCAGCCTGCTCTACCCCGCGTCGGGCGCGTTCGTGTCGCTCTCGCAGGCGTCACTGATGGACCTCGAGCCCGAGCAGCGCGAGCACAACCTGGCGCGCTGGACGTTCGCAGGGGCGGTCGGTGCGGTCCTCGGGCCCGTGCTCCTGGCCGGCTTCGTCTGGGTGGGCCTCGGCTGGCGGGAGCTCTTCGTGTGCTTCGCGGTGCTCGCGGTCGGGCTCGTGCTGCTCGTGCGGCGCGCGCCGGACGACGGGACCGACGGCGAGCGTCCGCACGTCCGCGCCGCGCTGCGCGTCCTCCTCCGGGGCGAGGTCTTTCGCTGGTTGTTCCTGCTCGAGCTCTCGGATCTCCTGCTCGACGTCTTGCTCGGCTTCCTCGCGCTCTACTTCGTGGACGAGGTAGGGACGTCCACCGGTTCTGCCGGAATCGCCGTCGCCGTGTTCACGGGTGCGGGGCTCCTCGGCTCGGCCGCCATGATCCCGTTCCTGCGCCGCGTGAGCGGCCTTCGCTACCTGCGGGTGAGCGCGGTCTTGACCGGGGTGCTCTTCGTCGGGTTCCTGCTCGTGCCGACACCGGCGGTCAAGCTCGCCCTCGTCGCGGCGATCGCGGTCGTCAACGCCGGCTGGTACCCGGTGCTCCAGGCTCGCCTGTACGACGCGCTCGGCGAGGCGAGCGGGCTCGCGCTGACCGTCGGCGCGCTCTTCCCGCTGAACGCCGTGCTCCCGCTCGGGATCGCCGTGCTCGCCGAGCGGTTCGGCCTCGCGGTCGCGCTCTGGCCGCTCCTCGCGGCGCCGATCGCGCTGCTCCTGCTCGTGCCACGCGGGCGGCGGTAGCACGCATCACTAGGCTGGCACCATGATCGCGCCGTTCCGCGTCGAGCCCGGGACGGCGGCGCGCATCTCGGAGCGCGACCCACGAGACACACTCGGTCTCGACAAACGGCTCGCAGCGGAGCTGCGCCGCAAGTTGATCCCGCGCCTCGACGTCCTCCAGCGACGTCTCTACGCCGAGGGCACGCGTAGCCTGCTGCTTGTTCTTCAGGGCCAGGACGCGTCCGGAAAGGACGGTGTCATCCGCTCCGTCTTCGCCGGCGTCAGCCCGCAGGGGTGCCGCGTCGTCTCGTTCCGCGCCCCGGTGGGAGCCGAGCTCGCGCACGACTACCTCTGGCGCGTCCACGCGCAGCTTCCGGCCCGCGGCGAGCTCGGGATCTTCAACCGCTCGCACTACGAGGACATCGTCGCGGTTCGCCTCCGCGAGCTCGCGCCCGAGGAGGTGTGGCAGCCGCCGCCCCGGCCACATCCGCGAGTTCGAGCGCATGCTCACGGACGAGGGAACGACGATCGTGAAGGTCTTCCTCCACGTCTCGAAGGAGGAGCAGCGCACGCGCCTCCAGGAGCGCATCGACGATCCCGAGAAGCGGTGGAAGTTCCAGCTCGAGGATCTCGAGGCGCGGGAGCGCTTCGACGACTACGTCGCGGCGTACGAGGACACGCTCACGGAGACGTCGACCGAGTGGGCGCCCTGGCACGTCGTCCCGGCCGACCGCAACTGGCTGAAGTCCCTGCTCGTCGCACAGCTCCTCGTGGACACGCTCGAGCGCATGGATCCGAGGCTCCCGGACCCGGAGCCGGGCGTCGAGGGCTTGGTCGTGACCTAGTGGGTGACCGCGCGGCGGTAACGCCACGCTGAGAGCGGTGCGAACACGGCGATGATCGCGAAGCACCACACCACCGAAAGCCAAACGTCGTTGCCCGCAGGCGCGTCGACGAAGAGAGCCCGCGCCGCGTCGACCATCGTCGTGAACGGGTTGTGCTCCGCAAACGGCTGGAGCCAGCCCGGCATCGTCTCGACCGGCACGAACGCGGAAGAGATGAACGTGATCGGGAAGATGATGGTGAAGCCGTACGCGTTCGCGGCCTCGGGCGACGACGCGGTCAACCCGATGAACGCGAACACCCACGAGAACGCGTACCCGATGAGGAAGAGCAGCAGGATGCCCGCCAGGATCTCGGGCGCGGTCGACGAGAAACGGAACCCGATCAGGAACCCGACGACGAGCATGACCGCCAGCTGGATCGCGTTCGTCCCGATGTCGGCGAAGATCCGCCCGGTCAGGACCGCCGGCCCCCACATCGGCAGCGACCGGAAGCGGTCGATCAAGCCCTTCTTGAGGTCCTCGGAGAGACCGAGTGCCGTGACGAAGCCGCCGAAGACCATCGACTGCACGATGATCCCGGGGATCAGGAAGTCGGTGTAGCTGTCGAACCCCGGCGTCTCGATCGCGCCGCCGAACACGTACACGAACAGCAGCACGAACATGATCGGCTGGACGGTGAAACTGACGAGCAGATCGGGCTGGCGGCGGATCCGAAGGATGCTCCGCTTCGCGAGGACGAGCGTGTCCGAGACCGCGTACTCGACCGTCGACACCTAGGCCGCCCTCTGCGTCTCGCGCTCGGCTTCCTCGACGGCAGCCTCACCCTCCCCGCTCTCAGCGCGGCGGCCGGTCAGCGTGAGGAAGACGTCGTCGAGGGTCGGGCGCCCGACCGCGATGTCGTCGATGCCGACGCCCGCGTCGTCGAGCACCCGCACGACCTCGGCGATCTCGCCGCGGCGGCGGGTCATCGTCAGCCGCACGAGGCCGTCCTCGAACTGGACGCGACCGTCGGCGACCGAACGGAGCGCGGCCACCGCGGCCTCCTCGTCGCAGTCGTCGTCGAGCCTGATCTCGAGCCGGTCGCCGCCGACCTGCGCCTTCAACTCGTCCGAGGTGCCCTCGGCGATGACGAGTCCGTGGTCGATCACCGCGATCCGGTCGGCGAGGCGATCGGCCTCGTCGAGGTACTGCGTCGTCAGAAGTACGGTCGTGCCGTCGGCGACGAGCGACCCGATCGTGTCCCAGAGCCCCATCCGGCTTCGGATGTCGAGCCCGGTCGTCGGCTCGTCGAGGAAGAGCACCGGCGGCCGCGCGACGAGCGCCGCGGCCAGATCGAGGCGCCGTCGCATGCCGCCGGAATACGTCTTGACGAGCCGCGCGCCCGCCTCGTCGAGCTCGAATTGCCGCAGGAGCTCGTCGGCGCGCTCGCGTGACCGGCGACGGCCGAGGTGGTACAGGCGCCCCACCAGCTCGAGGTTCTCGAACCCGGTGAGGTTCTCGTCGACCGCGGCGTACTGCCCCGCGAGGCCGATCCGCGCGCGCACCAGCCCGGGCTCACGGAGGACGTCCGCGCCCGCCACACGCCCTTCGCCCGCGTCCGGAGGAATGAGGGTCGTGAGGATCCGGACGGCGGTCGTCTTGCCGGCGCCGTTCGGGCCGAGCAGGCCGTACACGGTGCCCGCGTCGACGCTCAGGTCGACGCCGCCGAGAGCCTCGATCTCGCCGTAGCGCTTGCGCAACCCGGTCGCCTCGATCGCGCGGGCCGCGAATCCGTTTCCTCGAAGTCGGTTCATGCGGCGGAAAACTCGTCAACGCCCGCCCCGACCGCGCTATTCCTCTGGCTCCGGCCGGGGGCGAGGTGCGAGAGCACCCGCGGCCACATCGGGAGAGCAAGCAGGTGCCCCGTGCCCGGGCACGTCTCGAGCCGCGCCCGCGGGAGACGTCGCTGCCACCAACGCCCGTGCCTGGGCGGCGCGACGACGTCGAGCGACCCGTAGAGAAGGAGCGTCTTCGCGCGCACGTCCTCGGGCTCGAATCCCCACGGCCTGAGCATCTGCCCGGCGATGTCGGACGCGAGGCCCGCGGCGCCCTGGGCGAAGCCGTCGTCGACCATACAGCGGAGCCGCTCGCGGGTGTCCGCATCCTCGAGCGCGGCGCTGTCCGCGGAGCCGGCGCCGAGCCACCAGAGCACCTCTTCGAAGCGCACGTCGATGGCGGAGACGTCGCCGAACCCGGCCTCGAGCTCGGCCTGGGCCTTCTCCGGCGCGAGGCCGCGGAGAGTCTCGAGCACGCCGCGCACGTCCCGTGGAACCCACTCGACCTCCTTGTCCGGCGCCGGCGTCGCGAGCACCACGACGCGATCGACGAGCTCGGGGCGGCGCGCGGCGAGGGCGAGCGCGACGCGCCCGCCGGCCGACCAGCCGGCGACGCCGACCTGGCTCACGTCGAAGGCGTCGAGGACGGCCTCGAGATCGTCGACGGCCGATCCGACGGTCGCCCACCGTCCGGCGGGCAGCGGATCCGACCCGCCGTACCCGGGCCGGTCGACCGAGATCAGCGCCACGCCGCGGTCGCGAGTCGCCGTGGGATCCGGATCGAAGAGGCCCGCGCCGGGCGCCGGATGGCAGACGACGATGACCCGTGCATCCTCGAGCGGAGCCGAGCGGTGGACGGCCACGCGCCGTCCGAGGCCGATGGAGAGGTGCTCTTCGGTGATGCGCAGCTTCACGCCGACGACGCTATCCAACATTCCCGCCACCTTCTGTCGTGTTCACCACATAGAGTCAGAAGCGTGCGCGCGAGCCGCCTCGTCACGTTCCTGCTCCTGCTCCAGACCCGCGGCCACCTCACCGCCGCCGAGCTCGCCGGGCACCTCGAAGTGTCCGAGCGCACGGTGCAGCGCGACGCGCAGGCCCTCGCCGCGGCTGGAGTCCCGATTGCGTCCATGCGCGGGCCTGCGGGCGGCTACCGGCTCGAGCGCGGGTACCGGACGAAGCTGACCGGGCTCGACTCGATGGAGGCGGAGGCGCTCTTCGTCGGGCCGGCGGCGGAGCTCGGGCTCGGACGCGAGCTGGCCGCCGCGCGCCTCAAGCTCCTCGCGTCGCTGCCGGCCGAGCTGCAGGAGCGCGCGAGCCGGGCGTCCGAGCTCTTCCACGTCGACACACGCGGCTGGTTCCGGGAGGAGGATCGCGCGCCCTGCCTGCCGGTCATCGCGGGCGCGCTCTGGCGCGGCCAGCGCGTCGACATTCGCTACCGCGAGGGGCCGACGGTGGTCTCGCGACGGCTCGACCCGCTCGGGCTCGTCCTCAAGGCGGGCGTCTGGTACCTGCTCGCGCGGCGCCGCGGCGAGGAGCGCGTGTATCGCGTCTCGCGCGTCGTCTCCGCGCGGGAACGTCCCGACCAGTGCTCACGGCCCGAAGGCTTCGACCTCGCGACGGCCTGGACGCAGCGCTCCGAGGCCTTCGAGCGGAGCCGCCGCCAGGTCGAGGTCACCGTGCGCGTTCCCAGGGGCGAGGTCCAGTACCTGCGGGGAGCGCGCGTGCTCGAGGACGGCGAACG
Source organism: uncultured Actinomycetes bacterium (assembly GCA_963716605.1). GTDB lineage: Bacteria > Actinomycetota > Thermoleophilia > Gaiellales > Gaiellaceae > GMQP-bins7. The sequence goes on from CAVQTO010000003.1 coordinate 653,264, forward strand.
GGCGACGGTTGCCGCGCGGTACGACGGGCTCGACCAGGCCTTCCACAGCCTGCTCTCGTACGGTCCCGCGGCAGAAGTGCTCGCTCCGCCCGAGCTTCGTGAGAGAATCGCTGCCGCGGCCGCCGAAACCGCTGCTATCTATCAGAATGAGAGCGTTCTCATTCCCACTTGAGAGGATATTTACCCTGGCCACGTACACCGAGAGCATCCAACCGCGACGCTTTCTGTTCTACTCGAACGACGGGCTCGGCCTCGGGGACGTTCGCCGCAGCCTGAGCATTGCGAGAGAGCTCGCGGAGCTCAATCCGGGTGCGTCGGTGCTGCTGGTCACGGGCACCGACGAGGTCGAGAGCCTGGGAGTGCCGGCGAGCGTCGGCATCCTGAAGCTGCCGGGTTTCCAGGAGCGCGACGACCGCGCGACAGGTGGAAGGCTCCAGATTCCTCGTGGGGAGGTCCGGATGCTCCGCGAGCGCCTGCTCGCGGCGACGGCCGAGACGTTCCAGCCGGAGGTGGTGCTCACGGACGGGCACCCGTTCGGCATCGGCGGCGAGCTCGGCCCTGCGCTCGAGATCGCACGCGCCTTCGGGGCGCGCGCCGCGCTCGGGCTCTGCGACGTGATCGACGACCCGGCCACGGTCGACGTCGAATGGCATGCGCGCGGGGTGTTCGAGCGCATCTCCGCGTACTACTCGCGCGTGCTCGTCTACGGGCAGCCCGACGTCCTCGACCCGGTCCGCGACTGCAGCTTCCCCGAGGACGTGAGGGCGATCACCTCGTTCTGCGGCTACGTCGCATCGAGCGAGAGAGAGCGCCCCGAGCCGGTCGTGCTCGAGGACGCCGGCTTGCTGAAGAAGGCGCGCCCCCGCGTTCTCGCGACGGCGGGCGGAGGGGCTGACGGCTTTCCTCTCCTCGAGGCCTTCCTCGAGACGGCGAAGAACGCGGACTGGCACGCGACCATCGTCGCCGGAAACGAGTGCCCGCCCGGGCACATCCGGCGCCTCGAGGAGATGGCAGTCGAAGCGGACGTCACGTTCAGGCACTTCGTGCCGAGCCTCACCTCGGAGTTCTGGTCACTCGACGCGCTCGTCTGCATGGGCGGCTACAACACGCTCGCCGAGTCCGTGGCGCACGGCGTCCCGACGGTCTGCGTCCCGCGCGTCCGGCCGCGGCGCGAGCAGCTCATCCGGGCCGAGGCGTTCGCGAGGCGGGGCCTGATTCGCCTCGTCGAGCCCGACCGGCTCACGCCCGACGTCCTGCGCACCGAGATCGACGCCGCGCTGATCAGCCGCGCGTTCCGTCCACGGGCGAAGGTCGACCTCGGCGGCGGCCGGCGTGTCGCGCACCACCTCTTGGAGCTCGCGGCGCTCCGCGCGTCTCGCCCACGCTCGAAGCAGAAGCCGGCGCTCGTCGCGTAACCCGTTGCCGGGCTGTTATCCGGCCTGAAGATGCGGTAGCGTTCGCCGCGATCGAAGTGACAGGGCCGTGAGCCCACACCGGTCGTCCGCGGGGTCACCGCCGGATGGCTCGTCCAGCCGAGGGGGTACCCGTCAGAGGCGCATCGCCGCCGTGGTCGTCGCGGGCGGCATCGCGCTCGCGGTCGCCGGCGCCGCGTTCCTCGCTCCTGCCGGACGGTCGGCGACTCAGGCGATCAAGCCCGGCTTCCCCGGCGGCCCCTACTTCGTCTTCGGCTGCAGCTCGAGCCACACGAACAACGACGACGCGATCGTCTTCGCCGGCCGCCCCGGCCGCTCGCACAACCACACGTACATCGGCAACCGCACGACGAACGCGAGCTCGACGCCCGCGTCGCTCCTCGGGAAGCCCACGACGTGCGAGTCGGATGCCGACGCATCGACGTACTGGTTCCCGACCCTCTTCGAGCACACGCGAGAGGTCGAGCCGCTCAGCGGCATCGTCTACTACGTCAAGCGGACGTGGGCCGACGTCACGGCCTTGCCCGCCGGGATGAAGATCGTCGCCGGCAACGCCAAGGCGCGGAAGCGGCAGGCGAAGGAGGTCGTGGCGTGGAGCTGCAGCGGCGGGCGCAAGGCACGCTACGCCGTCATCCCGCAGTGCCACGAGGACGACCTGCTCCAGCTGCAGGTGAACTTCCCGGACTGCTGGAACGGCAAGGCGCGCGACAGCGGCAACCACAAGTCGCACATGAAGTACGCGGTGGCCGGCAACTGTCCGAAGAGCCACCCGGTCGCGGTCCCGCGGATCGCGATCGTCCTGCTCTACCCGCCGGTCTCGCGGTACGCGCGGGTCTCGTCCGGGAAGTTCGCGACGCACGCCGACTTCATCAACGGCTGGGACCAGCCGGCGTTCGAGGCCCTCGTCAAGGGGCTGAACTAACCGAAAAGGGCGTGCCGTGCCACTGGTCGAGGGGGAGCACGACCTCCCTCGGCGTCACTCTCTTTGGGGTGTTACGGCAAATTCACCCAATGCCTACCCGTAGTCGCCACCAGAAGTCACCCATGGAACGCGGCCAGCCTCTCGCCTTCCTCGGCGACGTCGCGCGCGGCCGCGCGATCGAGCCGCTCGAACGGCTCGGTCCGGACGCGATCTCGCTCGAAACGCCACGTCCCGGCGACGGCGCCGTCCACGAGGAAGGTTCCGACGGAGTGCGGTGTTTTCACATCGAACACCAGCGCACGGTACTTCTCGGGAAGGATGCCGCTGCGTCGCGCGTGAACGAGGAGGATCGCATCCCACGTCGGAAGGAAGCGCACTGGTGCGGGGGTTTCAGGAGATGGCAACGGTGCACGAGGGAGGTCGAGAAGCTCGCTCCCGTCGTCGGCACGGAAGCGTCGGATCCTGAGCCGCTCGAGCGCGGGCGCCACGTCGCGCGCGTTCACGCCCGCCCAGCTCGCAATGTCCCCTCGCGTCGCGGGGCCGAACGCGCCCAGGTAGCGGCGGACGAGGTGGTCGAGCGCATCGTCGGGCGTCCCGGTCTCGGGACCCACCCACGCCTCGGCCGTCCCGAACAGGTGGGCGCGTCGCTGCTCCCACGTGCCGGACGGCGGCACGCGCACGAGCTCGAGCCACGGCCCGGCATCGTGCCAGCGGCCCTCGGTGATCTCGTTGAGCTCGCCGTAGCGGCGCGGCCCGCCCGCCAGCGCCGCGCGTAGCTCGCCGACTGTCCGCTCGAGCTCGCGCTCGTCGGGACGAGGCTTGCGGACCCGTAACAGCCACTCGCGATGCGACGCTCGAACGGCAACGGCGAACGGCCAGAAGTCACGCTTCGAGACGACGTGGATCGTCTGGCGCATGAGCGTCGCCTGGACGACGGACCGCCGCTCGAGGGCGCGCGTCAGGTCCTCCCGGCGGAACTCGTCGACGCACGAGAAGAGCCGGATGTACGCGTTCGGTGCGTACTGGTTCTGGATGCCGCCGACGCGCTCGAGCACCCGCGGAAGCGGCAGCCGCACGCGCTCGAGGAGGAGCTGACGCGCGAGGAGCGCGAGGTTCAGGTCTCGCTGGCCGAGGGTGCGCTCCGCCACGCAGGCACGTTAGATGCCCGCTCTCGCGGAGGCGTGCGTTGCGCGAGCGCGATCCCGCCGACGACCAGGGCGGCGCCGAGAGCGAGCCAGACTGTCACCGTCTCGTCGAGCACGAGCGCGCCGATGACGACGGCCAGCGGCGAGATCGCGTAGGTGTACGTCACCGCGCGCGTCGGGCCGAGGCCGCGGAGACCGACGTTCCAGAGGATGTACCCGAGGAACGTCGCGAAGATCCCGAGGTACAGGAGCCTGAGCGCGTCGGCCGCCGAGCCGTTCGTGATCGTGTCCACGGTCGACCCGCGCACGAACGGGAGGAGCCCGACCGTCCCGACGAGGCTCGTCGCGGCGGTCAGGGCGAGCAGGTCGTAACGCCCGAGCAGCGGTTTCAGGATGACGTTGTAGAGCGCGAACGAGAGCGGCGCCCCGAGGACGATGAGCGGGCCGGCGGCGCCGTCGAGCGAGAGCGTCTCCCCCGTTCCGAACGCGATCACGACGGCCACCCCGACGAACGCGATCGCGAGCCCGAGCACGTGCCGCAAACGGATCCGGTCGAGGCCGAGAGCGAGCGCCAGCACCAGTGTCATCCCCGGAGAGAGCGCAACCACGAGCGCGGCGATTCCCGAGGTCGTGCGCTCGGCTCCGACGTTCAGGAAGACGTGGTAGCCGACGACGATGAGGATCCCGGCCGCGACGACACGCGCTGCATCCGCGCGGGTGAGGCCGGGTAGCCCGCCGGCGCGCCAGAGGACGAACGCGAAGCCCGGAAGCGCGATCGCATAGCGGAGGAGCGCGATGTCGACGGCCGCGACGTCGTCCTCGAGCAGCGTCTTGATCATCGAGAACGAGGTCGCCCACAGGACCACCACGACGAGCAGCGAGACGTGCGCGCGGGCGGCCATCGGAACGGACAACGCTGACATGGGCCGCATTGTGAGATGGCAACGAGCGATGCCGGGCGATGCTTCCGGGCGCTATCCGGGCTGCCAGCCGGCGCCGCTGACCCCGGGCCGCCGGATCACCCGAACCTGGTCGGTGCCGTCGGCGTCCATGATCCAGATGCCGCCGGGCCTCGTGACGTAGAGGATCTTGCGCCCGTCCGGCGACCACTGCGGCTGGAGGACGGCGCCACGCCCTGCCAGGCCACCGGCGATGCGCGTCCTCCCGTCGCCGTCGGCCTCGATGCTGTAGATCCCGTCGCCCTTGGCGTACACGATGTGCCGCCCGTCCGGCGACCAGGACGGCGACGTGCCGCGCGCGAGCCTCCGCAGCCCGTTCCCGTCTCGGCCGATGAGGAAGATCGCGGCCGGCCCGTAGACGAGGTTCGGCTGCACCCGCTGGCGGACGAATGCGATCGTCCGTCCGTCCGGCGACCACGCCGGCGACGAGTCTGCGCGACTGCCGTTCGGCCTCGTCAGAGGACGAAGCAGCCGCCCCGCCCGCAGCGACACGATCCTGATCGTCGAGCTCACGGGGTTCGGGCTGTCGCTCACCGCGAGGTGCTGCTCGTCGGGAGCCCAGGACGACTCGAGGACGTAGCTGAAGGTTCGTCCCTGCCGGGGCCACCTCCACCGCCCCTTGAGGGTGAGAGCCCGAAGTGTTCCGGTGGCCGGCTTCAGCATCTGGAGCTCCACGCTGTCGCTGTTTCGCGTGCTGAAGACGAGCCTGCCGCCGCTCGGCGACCACGCGGGATCATGGTGGCCGTCCGCGATGCTCGGCACCAGGCGGTGGATGTCGCTCCCGTCGACGCGCGCGGCGAAGATGCCGTCCCCCGCCCACACGATGCCGGCGTTGAAGCTCGTACCGGCAGAGCTCGCCGAGCTCGGCACGACGGACGCGAGAAGACTGCCGACGCACGCGAGCACCGCGGCGAGAAGAAGACGGCGGTACTCACCGCAGGCCGGCGCCACGGGCACCGAGCGATCGTAGCGATGGCCGTGGCCATACTCTCGTCGTGCTCGAGAGCCTTGCCGCGTTTCTCGCCGTCTCCGCCGTCGTCATCTGTACTCCGGGCCAGGACACGGCGCTCACGATCCGGAACACGCTCGCAGGCGGTCGAGCGAGCGGGATCGCTACGGCAGCGGGGGTCGCGCTCGGGCAGGCGGTCTGGACGGTCGCCGCGAGCGCCGGGGTCGTCACGCTCCTCGCTGCCTCCGAGCCCGCCTTCCGCGCGCTCAAGCTCGCGGGCGCCGCATACCTCGTCTTCCTCGGAGCGCAGTCTCTGTACGCGGCGCTTCGCCGTCGACCCGCGGCAGCCTCGCCGACCACGGGGACGCCGACGAAGCTCGCCCCGTCCCGAGCGCTCCGACAGGGAGTCCTCAGCAACCTCGGCAACCCGAAGATGGCCGTCTTCTTTGCGAGCCTCCTGCCGCAGTTCGCGCCGGGCGGGAGCGACGCGTTCCTGGTGCTGCTCGCCCTCGGCCTGCTCTTCTGCTCGCTGACCCTCGGCTGGCTGACGCTGTACGCGGTCGCGGTGTCGAAGGCGCGCCGCCTGCTCGCCGGCAGGGTGCGCCGGGCACTCGACGCGGTCACCGGCCTCGTACTCGTCCTCCTCGGCGCGCGGCTCGCAGCCGAGACTCGCTCGTAGTGGGCGAGGCTTCCCCCGCCTCCCCAACCGGCCCCGGGGGCACTCCCGTGTCCCTAGACGGACCGTACCGGGAACGGCTTCACGCGTGGGTCGCGATTGTGTGCCAACTTCGGCGCGCGAGCGCGCCCGCGGGGAGCAACGCCTCGGCGCCGAGTCAGCGCGCCCGCGAGAAGCGGTGTACGGCCTCGAGAAGCTCCTTGCTCTTCTCCTTCGCCGCCGCCTGGTCGCCCGACGCGAGCGCGTCTGCGACGCAGTGGCTCACATGGTCGTCGAGCACGACGAAGGCAAGGCTCTCGAGCGCCGTCGTCGCCGCGGAGATCTGCGTGAGGACGTCGATGCAGTACCGGTCCTCCTCGATCATCCGCTCGATTCCGCGCACCTGGCCCTCGATCCGGTGGAGGCGGCGCACGAGCGCCTCCTTGTCCGCGACGTAGCCGTGCTGCTCGCTCATTGGCCGCCCCGCGGCCCATGAGCGTGGAGGGGTGTGGGGAACCGGGAGGTTCCCCCGCTCAAGAAGAAGGGGGCACGCGGGGGAAACATGGTTTCCCCCGCGAACGCAAGCCGAAGGCGCGCGTTGCTCACGTTGCCACCTCTCTCGCCGAGCGGAACCGCCGCAGCCGCAAGCTGTTCGTGACCACGAACAGGCTCGAGGCGGCCATCGCGGCAGCCGCGATGATCGGGTTCAGCAGGCCGGCGACCGCAAGCGGGATCGCGGCGACGTTGTAGGCGAACGCCCAGAAGAGGTTGCCCTCGATCGTCCGCAACGTCCGGCGCGCGAGCCGGATCGCGTCGCCGGCGGCACGCAGGTCGCCGGACACGAGCGTGAGATCGGACGCCTCGATCGCGACGTCGGTGCCGGTGCCGATCGCGAGACCGAGATCCGCCTGCGCGAGAGCCGGCGCGTCGTTGACGCCGTCGCCGACCATTGCCACGACCTCCCCCGCGTCCTGGAGACGTCGGACCTCGGCGACCTTGTCCTGCGGATAGACCTCGGCGAGCACGCGCTCGATCCCGACCATGGCCGCGACCGTACTGGCCGTCTCGGCGCTGTCGCCCGTCAGGAGCACCGGCGTGAGGCCGAGTCGCCGGAGCTCCTCGACCGCCTCGCGGCTCGTCGGCTTGACCGTGTCGCGCACGGTCAGCGTCGCCCGCGGGCGCCCGTCCCAGGAGACCGTGATCGCGCCGCCGAGCCGGCCGACTGCCACCTCGTGCCCGTCGACGAGCCCGACGACGCCCTCGCCGGGAATGTTCCGGAAGTCGCTGACCGGCGGCAGCTCGCCCACCTCAGCGCGCGCGGCAACCGCGACCGCCCGGGCGATCGGATGCTCGGACGCGTCCTCGACGGCGCCGGCCAGCCGGAGCACGTCCCTTCGCGTCGCGCCGTCGAGCGGGGTCACGTCGACCAAGGTCATCCGGCCTTCCGTGACGGTCCCGGTCTTGTCGAGAACGACGGTGCCGATGCGGCGCGTCTGCTCGAGCACCTCGGGGCCTCTGACGAGGATCCCGAGCTGCGCGCCCCGCCCGGTGCCGACCATGAGCGCGGTCGGAGTCGCGAGGCCGAGCGCGCACGGGCAGGCGATGATGAGCACCGCGACCGCGGCCGTGAACGCATCCGCGGCGGACGCGCCGGCGAGCAGCCAGCCGGCGAGCGTCGCGCCCGCGAGCACGATCACGATCGGAACGAAGACTGCCGAGACGCGGTCGGCCAGACGCTGCACCGGGGCCTTCCCCGACTGCGCCTCCTCGACGAGCCGTGCGATCTGGGCGACGGCCGTATCCGCGCCGACCTTCGTAGCGCGCACGACGAGGCGGCCGTACGTGTTGACCGTCGCCCCTGCGACCTCCGAGCCCGGCTCCACCTCGACGGGCACGGACTCGCCGGTCAGCAGCGAGACGTCCACCGCCGAGCGCCCGTCGACGACCTCCCCGTCCGTGGCCACCTTCTCGCCGGGCCGGACGACGAAGAGATCGCCGACGGTGACGTCCTCGATCGGGACCGCGACCTCGACCCCGTCGCGGAGCACTAGCGCGTCCTTCGCGCCGAGCTCGAGGAGCCTCCGGATCGCGTCGCCCGAGCGGCGCTTCGCACGGGCCTCGAGCCAGCGGCCGAGAAGGATGAGCGTCGTGATCACGGCCGCGACCTCGAAGTACGTCTCCTCCTCGACACCAGCGAGCAGCACGACCGCCGACCACCCCCAGGCGGCCAGCGTGCCGATCGAGATCAGCGTGTCCATCGTCGCGGCGAGGTGGCGCGCGCTCGCGAGCGCGGCGCGGTGGAAGCCGAGCCCGCTCCAGAAGACAACCGGGGTCGCGAGCCCGAGGGCGGCCCACTCCCAGCCGGAGAACTGCAGCGGAGGCACCATCGCGAGGAGCACGAGCGGCGCGGTGAACGCGGCCGCGACGGCGAGCCGGAGCGACAGCGCGCTCGAATCCTCGTGGTGATGGGCGCCTGCCGTGGCGGGGCGCGCGCGATAGCCCGCGGCCTCGACCGCGCCGACGAGCTCGTCGACGGAGACGGACGCGTCGTAGCGCACGGTCGCCTGCTCGGTCGCGAAGTTCACGGACGCCTCGACCCCGTCGAGCTTGTTCAGCTTCCGCTCGATGCGGTTCACGCACGAGGCGCACGTCATCCCCTCGAGCTCGAGGCGGACCTGCTGCGGCTCGGTCGCCGTCGTCACGCGGCCTCGTACCCCGCTTCCTCGATCGCTGCCCGGAGCGCCGCGTCGTCGAGCTCGCGCCCGCGGATCGATACGACCTTGGACTCGAGGTCGACATCGACCGCGTCGACGCCCTCGACCTCGGACACCTCCTCGCGAATGGACATCGCGCAGTGCTCGCAATGGATCGCGGGGACGGTGTAGGTGACGGTCTCGCTCACGGCTCTCCTCTCGACAGGTTGAGCACAGTATACCCCGCCAGGGTATGAAATCTGCCTATCAGGAGAGCTTGCCGGAGCGGATGGCGGCAGCCATGTCCTTCGAGTCCTCGCGCCACCAGGTGCCGTCCTCGAGCTCGATCGCGGGCAGGAAGTGCTGCCCGGTGTGCTCGATGACCTCCTTCCGCCGACCGCGCGGAAAGGTCGGCGCCTTCACGACCTCGTACTCCACGCCCTGCGCGTCGAGGGCCTCCTGCACGGTCCAGCAGGGATGCCGGAAGCGGTACCAGAGGAAGCGGCAGCGGTGCAGCTTGACGGCCGTCAGAGCCCTTCGATGCGGGATGCGCCGACGATCGCCTCGTCCCCGTTCGCGAGGCGGACGAGTGCCTTCCCCTTTCCGTCGTAGTCGGGCGACCAGACGACGACGGTCGCGTCCTCGCCGTACACGGTGCAGGCGCGTCCGTCCTCGTCGTCGATTCCGCGCCAGTAGCGAACGAACGGGTTCTCCTCCCACTCGCGCGCGAGCGTGGTCTCGTCGGTGTGCCCGGGCAGCACGCGAAGCTCGTGCGGGAGCTTCATCAGCACGTCCATCACCGACTGCCGCACCTCGCCGGCCGGGCCTCCTCCGACCGCGTCCTTGAAGAGCGTGTCTCCCGTGAAGCAGAGCTCGCCGCCGGCGACGAACGAGACGCCGTCGTCCGAGTGACCGGGCGTCGCGTAGACCTCGATCTTCAACCCGCCGGTTTCCACCGAGCCAGCCGTGACTTCGAGCCCGTATCGCTCCACGAGCTCGTCGTTTCCGGCCACGTGATCGGCGTGGCCGTGCGTCACGAGCAGGTGCGTCGGCGTGAGGCCGTACCGCTCGACGGCCTCGACCAGCGGCTCGAGCGGCGCGCCGCTGTCGACGAAGACCGCGGTGCCGCCTTCGGCATCGGCGAGGAGATACGCGTTCGAGAGCCAGGACGGATGCAGGCTGCGCTCGACGAGCATGCGGACACCATCGTACGGCAGCCGAGCCGGCTGGGAGAATCGACGCGTCCCCGACACCCCGGCTCAGTAGAGGAGGGAACCGATGACGACGATGGACACGATGTTCGAGGAGCGCGAGGTCGTGCGCGAGGCCGCCGGCCGCTGGTGGATCTTCCTCGTGACGGGAATCGCCTGGCTCGTCTTCTCGCTGATCATCTTCCGCTTCGACATCACGAGCGTGACGACGATCGGGATCCTCTTCGGCGTCGTCGCGATCATGGCCGGCATCAACGAGTTCATGGCGGTCATGGTGTCGACGACCGGCTGGAAGATCGCACACGGGATCCTGGGAGTGATCTTCGTCGTCGTCGGGGTCTTCGCGTTCATCGAGCCGGGTTCCGCATTCGCCGCGCTCGCGTCGATCATCGGCTTCTTCTTCCTCTTCAAGGGCATCTTCGACATCACGCTCGCGTTCGCGACGAGAGGCGAGTTCGACCTCTGGTGGCTCCAGCTCGTCGCGGGGCTGATCGAGATCGGCCTCGCGTTCTGGGTGGCCGGCAACTTCCACCAGAAGGCGATCCTGCTCATCGTCTACACGGGCCTGGTCGCGCTCTCGAAGGGGATCTCCGAGCTCTTCCTCGCGTTCAAGCTCAAGGGCCTCCGGAACGAAGTGCGCGCGGCGTAGCCGGACGCTTCGCCGGCCGGCTGCGACACCTCGATCGGTAGGATCGGACCGGATGCGTCGGACCGCCCTCGCACTCGTGCTCCTCGTGCTCGCGGTCGCCTTTGCGGCCGGTTGCGGCGGCGAGGAGGAGGTGTCGCCGACGCCCGACACGGTCACCGGGACGACCGAGACGACGGAGACGACGAGACCGACACCACCGAGACGACCGACACCGGTGGGGCCGTCGAAGGCGATCCCGTGGCGGGCGAGCAGGTCTTTCTGGGCGCGTCGGCCTGCGGGACCTGCCACACGCTCGCGGACGCGGGCACGACCGGCGCGGTCGGGCCGAACCTCGACGATGCGCAGCCGGACGCCGCTCTTGGTCGTCGAACGCGTGACGAACGGCGCGGGCGCGATGCCGTCCTTCTCGGACTCGCTCTCCGAGCAGGACATCGCGGACGTCGCCGCGTACGTCTCGTCGGTCGCCGGCAGCTAGCACCGTCTTAGACTCTCGGTAGTGATCGATCTCAAGGCGGCTCGCGCCGACCCGGAGGCGTTTCGCTCGGCCCTCGTCCGCAAGGGTGACGAGGCCGCGCGCGTGTTCGACGAGATGCTCGAGGCGGACGCGCGGTGGCGCGAGCTCGGGCCGCAGGTCGAGGCGCTCCGGTCGCGGACGAAGCTGAAGGGGAAGCCCTCGCCGGAGGAGCTCGAGGAGCTGCAGCAGGTCAAGGTCGACCTCAAGCGCCTCGAGGACGCGTACGCGCAAGCCGAGGCCGCGCGGGACGCGCTGCTCATCCAGGTCCCGAATCCGCCGGACGTGTCGGCTCCCGACGGGTTCACCGAGGAGGACGCGGTCGAGATCCGCAGGGAGGGCGAGCCGCGCTCGTTCGACTTCCCGGTGCAGGACCACGTCGATCTCGCGGCCGCGTACGGCTGGATCGACCTCGAGCGGGCGGCGCGCGTGTCGGGCTCGCGGTTCGTGTACCGGATCGGCGACGTCGCGCTCCTCGAGCTCGCGCTCTACCGGTTCGCGATCGACCGACTGGTGCAGAAGGGCTTCACGCCGGTGCTCCCGCCGGTCCTCGTCCGCGAGGAGGCGATGTACGGCACCGGTTTCTTCCCGACCGACGAGGTGAACATCTACGCCGTCGAGCGCGACGGTCTCTATCTCGTCGGCACGTCCGAGGTCTCGCTCGCGGCGTTGCACATGGGCGAGATCGTCGAGGACCTCCCGATCCGCTACGCGGGCTACTCGACCTGCTTCCGCCGCGAGGCGGGCGCCGCGGGCAAGGACACGCGCGGGATGTTCCGGGTCCACCAGTTCGACAAGGTCGAGATGTTCGTCTTCACGGTCCCGGAGGCGTCGCGCGACGAGCACGAGAACCTGCTGGCGATCGAGGAGGAGCTCGTCAAGGAGCTCGAGATCCCGTACCGCGTCGTCAACGTGGCCGCGGGCGATCTCGGCGCCTCGGCCTCCAAGAAGTACGACATCGAGGCGTGGTTCCCGGGCCAGGAGCGCTTCCGCGAGATCACGTCGACGTCGAACACGACCGACTTCCAGGCGCGGCGCCTGAAGGTACGGCACCGGCGCTCCGACAAGAACCTCGAGCCCGTGCACACGCTCAACGGGACCGCGGTCACCGGCCGCGCGATGATCGCGCTCCTGGAGAACTTCCAGGACGAGGGCGGCTCGATCGCGGTGCCGCAGCCGCTGTGGGAGTTCGGCGCGCCCGAGCGCCTCGGCCGCATCGGGTCACCCGCCTAGGCCACCGTTACCATCAGCCTCCCGGCGGGGTGCCGGAGCGGTCGAACGGGTCGGTCTTGAAAACCGATGGGTGTGCAAGCGCCCCGTGGGTTCGAATCCCACCCCCGCCGCCTGAACGCCTCGCTTTCCCTCCGAGGCGCGGCCTCCGTCTGTCTCCCTCCGCCGTTAGGGTGCGTCGCGCCGCGATGGTCGATCCCGAGCTCCTCCGCGCCCTGCTCAGCCGGCACCCCTCGGGCGTCTGCGTGGTCACGGTCGCCTCGGGCGAGCAGAAGCTCGGGCTCACGGTCGGCTCGCTCGTCTCCCTGTCGCTGAGCCCACCGCTCGTGGGCTTCGCCGTCTCGCGGGAGGCGGCGATGCACGAGCTCCTGCGGGAGGCGGGTGGGTGCGCGGTCTCGATTCTCGCCGCCGGACAGGAGTGGCTCGCTCAGCACTTCGCTCGCGGCGTGCCGCCGATAGCGATGTGGCAAAAGGTCGGGATGGAGGAGGGCGCGAACGGGGCTCCGCTGCTGGTCGGCGCGCTCGGCTGGCTCGAGTGCACCGTCGGGCAGGAGGTGGCTACGGGGTCTCACACGTTCTTCGTCTGCGACGTGCGGCGGGTCGAGCTCGGCGAGGACGCGCCGGCGCTGGTCCGCGTTCGCGGCGAGTACACCAGCGTGTGACGGTCGACGCGGTCGTCTTCGACCTCGACGGCGTGCTCGTCGATTCCGAGCACGTGTGGGACGAGGTGCGGGAGACCCTCGCGCGGGAGCGAGGCGGGCGCTGGCACGACCGAGCGCAGGCGGAGATGATGGGCATGAGCTCCACCGAGTGGTCGCGCTACATGCACGACGTGATCGGACTCGTGCAGCCGCCCGGGGAGATCGACGCCGAGGTGGTGCGGCGCATGCAGGCGCGCTACGAGGCCGAGCTTCCACTGATCGACGGCGCAGTCGAGGCGGTGAAGCGGGCGGGCGACTCGTTCAGGCTCGCCGTCGCGTCGTCGTCGAACCGGCCGCTGATCGATCTGGTCTTGGAGCTGGGAGGAGTCGCTTCGTCGTTCGAGGCGACCGTGTCGTCGGAGGAAGTCGAACGCGGGAAGCCGGCTCCGGACGTGTTCCTCGAGGCGGCTCGGCGGCTCGGTGTCCCGCCGGAGCGCTGCGCCGCTGTCGAGGACTCGGCGAACGGAATCCGCGCCGCCCGCGCCGCCGGCATGCGCGTGGTCGCGATCCCGAACCGCCGCTATCCGCCGCCGCCCGATGCGCTCGCGCTGGCGGACGTCGTGCTCGAGTCGCTGGACGAGCTGACGCCCGCAACCCTGACCGGCCAGGACCTGTCGCCGGGGCCTCCAACCTCCTCCCCACCGCGAGCGTAGCGTCGAAGCGCTCACGCGTGGGACACGGATCTGTGCCAAGAGGTTGAAACTGCGCCGCGTCGCCTGGACTCAGCTCAATCCACGCCGCGACCGAGCAGCACGCACGCGTTGTGCCCGCCCAGGCCCATCGCGTTCGAAAGCGCGACCTCGACCTGCTGCGGCCGCGCCTCGTTCGGCACGTAGTCGAGGTCGAGCTCCGGGTCGGGCGTGCGGTAGTTGATCGTCGGCGGCAGCAGGCCCTCGTGCAGCGCGCGGACGCACATCATGGCCTCGACCGCACCGGCGGCCCCGAACAGATGCCCCATCACGGATTTGGTCGAGGACACCGCGAGCGAGTACGCGTGGTCGCCGAACACGTCCTTCAGCGCCTTCGTCTCCGCGAGGTCGCCCTGCGGGGTCGATGTCCCGTGCGCGTTGATGTATCCGACCTGCTCGGGCTCGAGCCCCGCGCTCTCGAGCGCCGCGCGCATCATCTCCGCGACACCGACCGACTCCGGGTCCGGCTGCGCCATGTGGTGCGCGTCGTTCGAGGTCCCGTACGCGAGCACCTCGGCATACACGCGCGCTCCCCGCGCTCGCGCCTGGTCGAGATCCTCGAGCGCGAGCACGCACGCCCCCTCGCCCATGACGAAACCCGCGCGGGTCGCATCGAACGGCCGCGACGCCAGCGTCGGATCCTCCTCCTCGGCGACGAGACCGCGCATCGCGCAAAACCCGGCAAGGATCACGGGATGCATGCACGCCTCGGTGCCACCCGCGAGGACGACGTCCGCGCCCCCGCGGCGGATCAGCTCGGCTCCCTCGCCGACCGCGTGCGACCCGGTCGCGCAGGCAGAGACGGGCGCATAGTTCGGCCCGCGGAGGCCAAGGTCGATCGCGACCTGACCACTCGCCGAGTCGACGAGCACGTTCGGGAGGAACCACGGTGAGACACGGCCGGGGCCGCGCTCCGCGAGAACCTCGTTCTGCGCGAGAACGCCCATGACCCCGCCGATCGCCGAGCCGACGAGGATGCCCGCGCGCGCGGGGTCGATCCCGTCCACGCCGGCGTCCGCCCACGCCTCCCGCGCGGCCGCGACCGCGAGGACGACGTTGCGCTCGAGCCGGCGCGCGTCCTTCTTTCCGACGACCTCCTCCGGGTCGAAGCCTCTCACCTCCGCGGCGATGCGCACGGGGAATCCGGACGCGTCGAACGACTCGATGAACCCGACGCCGCTCCGACCGGCGGCCGCGGCCTCCCACGTCGAGCGCGCGTCGTGCCCGAGCGGCGTGACCGCCCCGAGACCCGTCACGGCGACGCGGCGCATGGCGAGGAGCCTAGTCGCAGACACAAGGTAGGTTGCGAACATGGCCCGCCGCCGCCGGCTGCCGAGCAACGAGCCAGTCGAGCGCCCGCCCGAGCTCGACCCCGCCGTCCCCTTCCCGCCCATGGAGGCCGAGCTCGTCCGCGAGCTTCCCGCAGGAGACGGGTGGCAGTTCGAGCCGAAGTGGGACGGCTTCCGCGGCCTGCTCGAGAACGCTTCGGGCGAGCTCCGCCTGTGGTCGCGGAACGCGCGGCCACTGCTCCGTTACTTCCCCGAGCTGCAGGAGCTCGGCAAGCTCCTCCCGCCCGGCTCGGCGCTCGACGGCGAGATCGTCATCGAGCGCGACGGCGTCCTCGACTTCGACGCCATGCAGACGCGCCTGCACCCGGCCGAGTCCCGCGTCAGGAAACTCTCCGCCGAGATCCCGGCCCGCTTCATCGCGTTCGACATGCTCGTCTGGAAGGGCGACGAGGTGTGGCCGCTGCCGCTTGCCAAGCGCCGCTCGAAGCTCGAGCGGAGCGCGAAGCGCTTCGAGCTCTCTCCCGCCACGAACGACCTCGAGCAGGCACTCGACTGGCTCGACCGCTTCGAGGCGATCGGGCTCGACGGCGTGATCGCAAAACGGCTCGATCTCCCGTACCTTCCCGGCTCGCGCGAGGGCGTCGCCAAGGTCAAGCCCGAGAAGACGGCCGACTGCGTCGTCGTCGGCCTCCGCTGGAAGTCGAAGCCCGACCGGATCGCGACGCTCCTGCTCGGCCTGTACGGGGACGACGGCGAGATCGACTACGTCGGCACTGCCGCGGTCGCCCCGGCGCGTCACGCCGAGATCGCGGAGCGCGTCCAGCCGTTGCTGAAGAACGCCCCCGACCGCCGCTTCTCGGAGCCGAACCGCTGGGGCGGCGGCGAGCTCGAGGAGAGCGCGGTGCGACCGGAGCTCGTGGTCGAGGTGCGCTACGACAAGGTGCAGTCGCACCGCTTCCGGCACGGGACGAAGCTGATCCGCTTCCGCGACGACAAGAACCCGAAGCAGTGCACGTGGAGCGAGCTGCTCCCGGCGCGCGGCCCCAAGGACCCGGGGGTCGACGCGCTCCTCAGCTTCGAAACCTGAGGAGCGCGAGCGCCCCGAGATAGCTCACGCCCGCAAGCGCACCGAGCTGTGTGTACGGCGTGCCGCTTCGGCCGTGGGCCCACTCCCACAGGCACATCCCGATGATCAGCCCGAACGTGGCGAGACCTGCGAGGTAGGTCGCGTGCACGTCGATCCGCTCCCAGTACTCGTCCCGGCCGTCTCCGCGCAAACCGCGGACCATTTCGCTCCGCCCGCCCAGCAGGAACACGAGCCCTGCGCCGGCCATGACCGCGAATGCAAACAGGCCCGACCGCAGGTCGTCGCCGACCCAGAACGCAACGAGGCACAGCACTCCCAGGCCGAGTGAGAAGAGCGGCAGGAACCAGCGCGTCCTAGTCAGCGTCCGCATCGAACATCTCCTCCACGGTCGTCTCGAAGAAGCGCGCGAGGGCGATCGCGAGCGGCAGCGACGGGACGTAACGGCCGGTCTCGATCGAGTTGATCGACTGCCGGGACACCCCGAGCGCCGCCGCGAGATCGGCCTGCGAAAGGCCACGCGCTCGACGCCGCTCGCGAACGTCGTTCTCCACGGCTCAGGTCGTCCTCCACGCCTGCAGCGCGTAGAGCACCATGAACACCACCGCGGTCGTGGTCGAGACAGCGGCTCCGAACCACAGTGCGGATGCCACGATCGCCGACGACGCGAGCGCGACGTGGGCCAGCCTGATTCGACTCATGATCGTCTCCTCTCATGTCAAGTTCACTTGACTGACAAGTTAGCTTGTCACGTGAGGGTTGTCAAGTGTCCTTGTCACGACGCGCGCGCGACGGCTGCACGCGCGGAGGCTCGCCGGGCATCTTCGGGAAGTTCGGCGGGTACGCCGCCTCGCCGACACCCTCCTTCTCGTCGCGCTCGACCCACTCGAGAAGGACGCGCAGATCGCAGACGGCGTCGTCCATCCCGGCCTGGACGTCGCCGAGCTTCGCGACCCGCGGCGGCATCGTCGACATCGTGAAGTCCTCGGTCTCGACGTCGGGCAGCTCGTCCCAGGTCACCGGCGCGGAGACGGTTGCGTCGCTTCGCGCCCGGACCGAGTACGCGGAGGCGACGGTGCGGTCGCGCGCGTTCTGATTGAAGTCGATGAACACCTTCTTGCCGCGCTCCTCCTTCCACCACGCGGTCGTCACCTTGCGCGGGAGCCGCCGCTCGACTTCCCTCGCGAACGCCAATGCCGCCCGCCTGACCACCGGGAACTCCCAGTTCGGCTCGATACGGCAGAAGACGTGGATCCCGCGGTTGCCCGACGTCTTCGGCCAGCCGACGTAGCCGATCTCGGCGAGCACCTCGCGGACGAGCGCCGCGACGCGCTTGCCGTCCGCGAACGTCGTCCCCGGCTGCGGGTCGATGTCGATGCGGAGCTCGTCGGGGTGCTCGGTGTCGCTCCGGCGGGACGGCCACGGATGGAAGTCGATCGTCGCGAGGTTGGCCGCCCACACGACCTGGGCCACCTCGGTCACGCAGAGCTCGTCCGCGTGCCGGCCCGACGGGAACGTGACCCGAGCCGTCTCGACCCACTCCGGCCGCGACTTCGGGACGCGCTTCTGGTAGATCGCCTCGCCCTCGACCCCGTCCACGAACCGGCGGAGCTGGGTCGGCCGCTCGTAGAGCGTGCGCACGATCCCGTCCTCGACCGCGAGGTAGTACTCGGCGAGGTCGAGCTTCGTCTTCTTCGCCTTCGGGAAGAGAACCTTGTCCGGGTTCGTCAGCTTGACGACGCGCTCCCCCACCTCGAGCTCCACGAACGGGCTGGCCACGCGCGTCACGCTAGACGATCGCGTGCCGGGAACATCCGAACGAGGGTCTACCGTCGCGTGGTCGATTCCGATCTCCGAACGGTGAACTGCGGCGCGAACATCCTCCGGCTCGGCCTCGGCCTGACGGCCCTCGCGCTCGCGCTGGCGGCGACCGCGACGGGCGGCCCCGACGCGACGAGCCAGGTCCGCGGTTGCGCCAAGGCGACCCTCCCGCTCGTGACGCCGGGGCAGCTCACGCTGGCCACCGACAACCCGCTCCGGAAGCCCTGGTGGAACGGTCGGGCGACCCGCTCGCCGTGGCGGGGCGCGAACCCGTACACCGCGAAGGGCTACGAGTCGGCGGTCGCGTACGCGATCGCGAAGCGCCTCGGGTTCGCCGGTCGGCAGGTCACCTGGACGCCTGTCCCCCAGGCTCAGGCGCTGCAGCCCGGAGCGAAGCCCTTCGACTTCTACCTCGGGCAGGTGACGTACGGGTCTGTGCGGGACCGGGACGTCGACTTCTCGTACGGGTACTACGCCGTTCCGATGGCGTTCCTGGCGCGGCGCACGAACCCCTACTCGAGGGCCCGAACCCTCGCCACCCTCAAGCATCTCGCGTACTTCGGCATCGTGGCCGGCACCCCGGCCCACAACTACGTCCTTCGGCACATCAAGCCGAGCCAGGGGCCGATCTACTACGACAGCTACGAGTCCGCGCTCTCGGGGTTGGCCTTCGACCAGGTCAGCGGCATCGCCACCGACCTCGCGACGGCGTACACGCTGCGTCCGCGGGTGGCGGGCGGGGGCGTCATCGTCGGTCAGTTCCCGAAGAAGGGAACGCCTCCCCGCTTCGCCCTCGTCTTCGCGCAGGGCTCGAAGCTCCGCGCGTGCGTGAACAAGGCGCTCGCCCAACTCACGAACAACGGCACGATCAAGAAGCTGCAGACGCGCTGGCTGAATCCCGCCGGCGGACAGCGCATCCTCCGTTAGCGTCCCGTGAGCGCGGTGCAACCGATCGCCACTGATGGAACTGCGTCCCGCGACGACTATCTTTCCCCTGTGATCGAAGAATCGCGCAGCATCGACGTGACGCTCGAGCCGCTCGACGAGTTCGTCGTCATCCAGCCGGTCTCCGACGAGACGGAGACGAGAGCCGGGCTCATCCTCCCCGCTTCGGCCGCCGAGGCCGCGCCTTGCCGCACCGGGATCGTCACCGCGGTCGGCGCCGACGTGGGCGGAGTCGAGGCCGGCGACAAGGTCCTCTATCCCCGCGACGCCGGCTACGACGTCCGGCTCGGCGGGATCGACGTGAAGGTGCTCCGGCGCGAGGAGCTCATCGCCCGGATCCACGACTGAGCCATGGAGCTCATCGTCTACGCCGTCGTCGCAGCCTGGCTCGTCGCCTGGGCGGTTGGCGTGGTCGCCGTCCTCCGCCGTGGTGACCTCGGAGTTCTCGGCAAGGCGCTGTGGGTCGTCGTGCTGCTCGTCCTGCCGTTCCTCGGCCTGCTCGTCTTCTACCTCTGGCAGGCGGCGAATCCCGACCGCTCGCGCTGAGCTCGTAGTCGCGGTTGGGGGAACCTCCCGGTTCCCCCAAGGCCCTACGCTGGCCCGCTTCGCGGACACGACGCTTCGTCGATACGGAGAAGGAGGGATTCGAACCCTCGAGGCAGGGATTACCCCACCTAACGCCTTAGCAGGGCGCCGCCTTCAGCCACTCGGCCACTTCTCCGTGGGCCTCCGAGGATATCGGACTCGTCCGCGCACTCCGTGAACGTCGCCCCTGCGACCCGGCTACGCTTACCCGCTCGGAGGGGTGCCGGAGCGGTCGAACGGGGCGGTCTCGAAAACCGTTAGACGTGCAAGCGTCTCGAGGGTTCAAATCCCTCCCCCTCCGCTTGAGGTCGGTCTTAGGAGGCGCTGTGCAGCCGGGCGAGCACACCGGCGACGAGACCCATTCCGTCAAACGCTCCTGGCGACGATCCGGAAGCGCACCGAGACGGTCGTTCCGACCTTCCCGCCCGCCCGTGGCCGCGCGCTGAGGCGATAAGGACCGGGCTTCAGTGCCTTCGCGCGGACGCGGCCCGTGAAGCGGAACGAGTTCCTGCCGGCGACGTCCACGTGACTGAAGCTTCCGCGCACCCCCACGAAGCGAGTACAGCGCTTCGCGCCGCGGTTGCGGGCCGTCGGCTGGACGCAACGCTTGCCGCTCCTGCGGCCCGGAAGAGCACGCGCGACCGTGAACGCGGTCGTCGCAGCCTGCGAGTCCCTGTAGCTGACCTTCGCTCCGGTCGTGCGGGAGATGCTCCCGCCACGCAGCGCTGCCGGGAACTTCGCCGGCTTGATCGCGAGACCGGTCAGGATCGGCGCAGGCGGCGCGCTCACCGTGATCGCCCGTGTCGACGAGGTGGTGAGCCCGTAGTCATCGCGCACTGTGAGCCTGGCGTTGTAGCTCCCGGCTTTCGCGTAGCTGTGGCTCGCCGTCGCGCCCGTGCCGGTCGATCCGTCGCCGAAGTCCCACGCGTGGTTCACGATCGTGCCGTCGGGGTCGGCCGACGCGCTGCCGTCGAAGGCGACCGCTCGGGCCGCGCCGACGGGGTTCGGGGCTGCCGTGAACGACGCTGTCGGCGGCAGGTCGAGGATGTAGCGCGCCATGAGCGGATGCGTATCGAGGTTGTTGTTCACGCTGTTCAAGGACGAGCCGGCGGCGAGGATCTTGCCGTCGGGTACGAGCGCGACCGCACCGAACCCCGATGAGAGCTGCCCGAGCTGTGTGAGGTCGCGGCCGTCGCCCGAGAACGACGGGTCGAGTGCTCCGCCGGCTGTCAGGCGGAGCACCAGGACGGTGAAGCCCTGGCCCTCCCCGCTGCCGACCGCGACGAGCTTGCCGTCGGGCTGCACGACCACGTCGGCGAGGCGGGCGTCACCGGCCGCTCCCTCGAACGTCCGCAGGAAGGCGCCGTTCGTGCCGAACCCGGAGTCGGGGCCCGCTCCGTTGACGTTCAGGCGGGCGACCATCGCCTCGGAGCTCGGGAAGTTCTGAGTGGTGTCGTGTGAGTCTCCCACGACCACCGGCTTGCCGTCGGGCTGCAGGCTGAGAGCGAGAACGCTGATCTGGTGGTCGGTCGTGCCGAACCGGCCGAGGTACTTGCCGCCGGTGCCGAACGACGGATCGAGGGCCTGGCCGCCCGCATCGAAGCGCGCAACGAACCCAGCGTCCTGCTGCACGGCGTTCGTGTCGGTCGCGGGGCCGGCGACGACGATCTTTCCGTCCGGCTGGAGCTCCATGTCGATCGCCGCCGAGCTCGCGTTCGTGCCCGCGCCCAACTGGATCATGCTCTTGCCGCCGCTGCCGAACGATGGGTCGGGGCTGCCATCCGCGTTGCGGCGTGCGAGGAGGGTTTCGAAGCCGCCGCTGCTGTTCGTCGCGCCCCCGGCCAGGAGGATCCGGCCGTCGGGCAGGACATTGACCGCGAATATGCTCGAGTCCGGGTTCGCGCCGGCTCCGAACTGGGTGACGAGGATGCCGTCGCCGTCCAGCGTGCCGTCGAGGGCTCCTCCCGGAGTCAGACGGACCACGACCGCCCGCTGGATCTGCGTCGCGAAGTCCGCGACCCACCCAACGACGACGATCTTCCCGTCGGCTTGGACCGCGATCGCCGCCACAGACATCCCCTCGCCCGGGCCGGCCCCGAGCGGATGCAGCAGCTTGCCGTCCAAGTCAAAAGTGGGATCGAGCGTGCCGTCCGGGTTCAGCCGGGCGACGAGGTTCACGCTGTTGCTGGCCCCGCCGGCGGTGACGACCTTGCCGTCGGGCTGCAGCGCGACCGTGCCGAACGACCCGCCGGGCCGACTCGCCCTCGCCGAGCGGGTCGGTGAACTTCCCGTCCGACGAGAACGTCGGATCGAGGTCGCCGGCAGCGAGCCCGCTCGCTACCCCGGCGAAGATCGCCAGACACAGCACTACGACAGCGCAGAGCGCCGCCCGTCGAGTCCGAGTCCCCACCGGCCGAGACCCTACGCGCGCTCGGTATACGCCGCAAGGCCTCGGCTTCGGTGTCCGGGGGCTGGCGCTGCCCGGTCCCTACCGACCGGCTCTTCTGGGGTGGTCTCGCTCGTCCGTCTATTCGGGCTACGTCTCCGAGGTGTACCGGGCGGGCCGTAAAGGCGAATAGGCGGCCGGCCTCCCTCGGAGCGTGCTCTTCGGGAAGGCCGGCCTGCGAGCCCCGGGCTGGGGGCGGGGATCGGGCAGCCGCGGGGCCAGCTCGGTGTTCAGCTTAGTCACGTGTCGCCGCCTCCGGAGTCGTCACCCGTCGCCGCTACCGCCTCCGTCGCGCCAAAGAAAGAGCGGCTCCGGCCTAACCGGAGCCGCTCTCTCTTACAGCCGATCCTCGAGCTCGAGCAGCGCGTCGAAGATCGCCTCCGAGAACGTCGGGTACGGCTGGATCGTGTCGAGGAGGACGTCCACGGGCACGCGAGCGCGTATTGCGAGCGTGAGCTGACCCAGCCACTCGCCCGCCTCGGGGCCGACCGCGACGGCGCCGACGAGAACTCCGGCCTCCGGGTCGGCGGCGAGCTTCAGCAGGCCTGACCGTTTCGGTCGCTCGTACGTCGAGAGCCTCCCGCCCTCGATGCGGTAGGTCGCGGTGACGAGGCCCTCGGCGTCGGTGCGCCGCCCCACCGAAGCGACCGGCGGGTCGGTGAAGACCGCAGCCGGGATCGCGCGGTAGTCGGCGACGTAGTCCTGTCCCGCGATGTTCGCCGCCGCGACGCGTGCCTGGTACTTCCCGACGTGCGTTAGGAGCTGGACACCGGTCGGGTCGCCGATCGCCCAGACGCGATCGCCGGCGCGCATGCGCTCGTCGACGGCGATCCCTCGCGGCGAGATCGAGACGTCGAGCTGCTCGAGGCCGAAGCCCTCGACGTTCAACGTGCGCCCGGTGGCGACGAGGAGCCGCTCCGCCTCGATCGCGTCGCCGGTCGACGTGTGGATGCGCACTCCGGAGCCCGTCTTCTCGACCCGTTCCGCCCTGGTCTCGAAGCGAAGGTGGATTCCCTCGTCCTCGAAGCGCTCGCGCAGAAGCTCGGCCGCCTCGGGGTCGGCCCTATCGAGGAGCCGCGCGGAGGCGACGAGGGTGACGCTCGCGCCGAGCCGATGGAAGTACTGCGCGAGCTCGCAGCCGACGGGCCCGGCGCCGAGGACGACGAGGCTCTTCGGAGGAGCGTCGGCCCAGACCGCCTCGCGGTTCGTCCAGTACTCGACCTCCTCGATGCCGTCGATCGGCGGCACCGCGGGCTCCGATCCGGTCGCGACGACGAGGTGCGCGTACTCGAGCTCGCGACCGTCGACCTCGACCAAGCCGGGGCGCACGACGCGAGCCTCGCCGCGAACGAGCTCCGCGCGTCCCTCCTCGGCGAGCCAGTCTGCGTACCAGGAGTCGTCGCGGTTGCTGGTCACCTCGTCGCGAAACTCGAGGACCTTCGCGACGTCGAGCTCGCCCGTCACCGCCTCGGCGGCTCCGGGCGCATGCCGCGCTGCCTCCAACGCCTCGCCCGGCCGGAGCAGCGTCTTCGTCGGCATGCAGGCGTAGAACGAGCACTCGCCGCCGACGAGGCCGCGCTCCGCGACGACGATCTCCACCTCGGAGTCGAGCCGGCGGAGCGCGCCGACGAAGTGCTCGCCGCTGGCGCCCGCTCCGAGTACGACGACAGGTCCCTCAGCGCTCATCCCATCCCCCTCTGGTCGCGGCATACGGGGTCAGACCCCACGGGTCTGATTCCTGGCCTGACCCCTCGTCGAAAGCGGAGAGGGCGGGATTTGAACCCGCGACGCACCTCTCAGCACGTACGCGATTTCCAGTCGCGCTCCTTAGGCCGCTCGGACACCTCTCCAAGCCGCTACAGGTTAGACGACCGCTTTGCGTCAGCCGCCGGCGACGGACGAGACGTATGCGGCCACGTCCTGGATCTGCTGCGGGGTCAGCTCGCCCTCGAAGGACGGCATCACGCCCATGCCGTTCGTGACGCGCTCGACGACGAGGTCGAACGAGGGCATGGCCGCGTCGAGATTGGGCCCGATGACGCCGGTCGCGCCCGCGTCGGCCAGCGTGTGGCAGCCGCCGCACGCGGCCTCCTCGAAGACCTGGCTCCCGGCCGCGGAGTCGCCGCCCGCCTGCGGTGGTGGCGTCGTCTCGGTCTCCGTGGTCTCGGTCGGCTCGGTCTCGGTCGGCGGCCCGGTCTCGGTGGTCTCCGTCGTATCTGTCGTCTCCGTCTCGGTGGTCTCCGTCGGAGTCGTCTCGGTCGGCTCGGTCTCCGTGGGTGTCGTCTCGGTCTCGGTCGGCTCGGGCTCGTGCGGGACGGCCTCGTGCGTCTCCCCCACCTCGGCGAGCAGCACGACCGAGGTCATCTGCGCCACGAAGAGGACGATGCAGGCCGCGATGAACCAGCCCAGATGTACCGCCGGAAACGTGGGCCGCGAGCGCGGGACGACGAGCGCAACCACGAGCGCGAAGACGATGAACACGGCGGCCGTGGCGAAGAGCCCCCACTCCCAGCCGGTCAGCGCGAGCAGCACGAGAGTGACGCTACCACGGCGCCTGCGCGCCTTCGCCGCCTACTGCTCGAGCGGCGCCATCGTCAGCCCGTAGCCCTCGAGCTGCGCCCAGTAGAGCTCCGCCGTCTCCTTCTCGCCCGACCAGACGATGGCCTGCCCGGAGCTGTGGATCCGGTTCGCGAGATCCATCCCATGGTCGTAGCTGATGCCCGGAAGCACGCTCGAGAGCGCGAACGCGACCCCCTGGAACGTGTTGTGGTCGTCGTTGCGCACGATGACTCTCCAGGGCTTCCCGAGCCCTGTCCCGGTACCCCGCGAGATGCGCTCGCGAGGCGGTGTCTTGGTCGCCGGGCTCATGCGCGAGAACGTACCAAGGGCGGTACGCTAAGGCCCTCGAGGGCGCATAGCTCAGCGGGAGAGCGCTCGCTTCACACGCGAGAGGTCCCTGGTTCGATCCCAGGTGCGCCCATCTGACATGGCGTAGCCGAGCCGGTTTGGCTTAGCTACGCGGGTCAGGTGTGTCGGGGGTGTCGCGCTTGCTCGCTTGCTGCACACCCAGGTGCACACCCCGACAGACAGACAGACAGACAGAAGTCACGTACAGCACTAGGCTTCGCTTGTGTATCTCGCGTACGTCGATGAGTCGGGGAACACGGGACTGCCTGGCTCGCGAACTTACACGCTCGGTTGCCTGTTCTTCGACGGCCGGACCTGGCCCGATGTGTTCGACTCCATGATCGGAATTCGACGAGCTCTGCGCAATGATTTCGGCGTGCCGGTGCGAGCTGAGCTGAAGGCGAACTACCTCCTGCGTGGGAAGGGACCGATCTGGAGACTTCGACTCAGCGAGGCCGAACGACACGAGATCTACCTGCGATTGATGCGGGCCCAAGACGAACTCGGCTTCCGGACGTTCGGCGTTGTCATCAACAAACAGGAACTCGCCGACCGTGGCAGGGACGAAAACCCACGGGAGGTTGCGTGGGAGTTCCTACTGCAGAGAATCGAGCGGGAGACGACGACGACTGGGGTCCCGGCGCTGCTCATACACGACGAGGGGGAGGGCGCGGTCGTTCGGAAGCTAGCTCGGAAGGCTCGTCGAGCCGGATCGGCCGGGAGCGCGTTCGGGACTGGACACCTGTCACGTCCTGCGCGGCTGCTCATCGACGACCCTGTCTCGCGAGATTCGCAGCAGTCCTACTTCATTCAGGTGGCTGACCTCAGCGCGTACGCCGCGTTCCGCAGAATCCACCCTCCCCCTCCTCGGCACACGCCGATCGTCCCGCATCGGATGTGGCACGAGTTGGGAGGAGCGATCTACGAAGATGCGAACTACCTCGCCCGACTCGATCATCCGGAGGATCCGCCCGGCATCGTGTCTTGGCCCAGGCTCTGACCGCCTGCGGGGAGGGAAAGAGAGACCTACATGCCCGTAGAGGGGCGTTTCGGTCTCCCGGGATCGCAGCCTAACGCTTCCTCCGGATGGTGGTCCGCCGGGCGTGCAGGAGCGCCGTTCGCGTCCGTAGTGGACTCGAACATCCCTGCAAACTGACGTCTTTCTCCCCTCAGGTGTGCATCCGGGTGTGCAGCCATGCCCGAAACTCGACTGCTACCGCGAGGAGTGGGGTGGTTTCAGAGGGGCGCAAACCCGCAGCCTGCATACATCAATTTGAGATTTGGAGCGCGGAAATTGCTCACGAGAACCCGCGCCCTGCATGCATCAATTTCAGGATTCGGAGCGACGAGCTTCGCTGTACCCACTGGGTCACTAGCGTGCGCAAGTATTCAGAAATGTCCCTCTGAACCGTGACCGTAGGATCTCGGCGTTCGGTTTGGATCTGCGGCTCTAGAGCGCTAGAGCGCTAGAGCGCTCATGATCTCGTCCCTGGTGCCCTCGGCGTCCTGTCCCTCCGTGTGCACGGTCAGCGTCGCGAACTCTCGGTTGCAGTCGTCGGTAACCCATCGCTCGATCAGGTCGCAGCCAGCGTCACGCCAGCTATGAAGGCCGACGGCGCGGCAGCGGTCGCGGAGGATCGCGACCGACCGCGCGGGGTCCGGTGATGGAAGGAGCAATATGACATGCGCGAACGGTGCGAGTATCTGGCGGGCACGCTCGATGATCGCCGGCGTGACGAAATGCGTATGTGCGGCGCCGAGACTGAATACGCAGCCGCGGTGGTTACCGAGGACCTGCTCGAGGGCAGACACCATCGCCTGCTCACCGTCTCGATAAGCCTCCAAGAGTCCACTTTGCAGTTCGACGGATCGGAAGCGCTCCACGCTCCATCCGGCCTCGAGGTAGTAGCGCTCGGCGACGTGGTCAGCGTCCACGTGCGCGGTGGAGAGAGCCTCTCCCAGGAGGTCGCCGACTGTGCTCTTGCCAGCGCACGCGGGGCCGATCAGAACGACTTCGGGCCTGCCACGCCGCCCACGAACTCGAGGCCCGTCACTCTCGGCACACAGGAGCGTTGTCTCTTCGTGGTCGCGGGTCAGAGGGACTCCGAGCTGACGAGGGATGTCTCACCCCTTCGGTGCCTGCGCGTTCCCTGCCAGCGTATCGCCGACCAGACCAACAGCCGACGCGTCCGCGCCTCGACGTCGACGGCAGCCATGCCGCGCATCGGCCTCATCGTGGCGGACTCAGCTCGCGAGCTGATGCGACAACAGGCCCGCCTGCGCGAGTGTGCGGGATTGTCGCTTGAGCCCCCATGTCGCTCGACGCACCGACTCTGAGTTCGGTACGTCGCCTTGTGTGTCGCTCGCCGGCGTCGCCCTACGATGCCCGCATCGTGAGCGGAGTCCTTTCCATGGGGGATGACGCCTTCGGACGTCTCCTGCTCGATCATATGGCCGGCGAGGCTGGTCAACTGATCCTCGAGCTCGACGACGGCCGTGCCGGCCCAGCGCTTCCCGCGGATGTGTTCTTCGCGGAGCACCGCGAGTGGCCCGCCGAGGAGCAGCGTGTCTTCGAGTCCGTGCAAGGACGCGTTCTCGACATCGGGTGTGGCGCCGGAAGGCACAGCCTTGAAGCACAGAAACGCGGGCTCGACGTCGTCGCCATCGACATCTCTCCGGGTGCCGTCGAGGTCTGCCAGCAGCGAGGAGTGCGGGATGTGCGCCTCCGTTCCCTCGCCGCTGTCGATGCGACGCTCGGTGCCTTCGACACCGCGCTGATGATGTGCGGCAACTTCGGTCTTGTCGGGACGGGAGAAGACGCCGTACTCGTTCTTCGAGTGCTTCACGACCTCATGGCGCCGAGCGGAAGGATCATTCTTGACTCTGTCGATCCCCACCAAGACGCCGACGCGGCGGAGATTGCGTACCAGGAGAGGAACCGGGCCCTTGGGCGGTGGCCCGGACAGGTGACGATCCGCCTTCGCTATGGCGACTTGGCCACGCCCTGGTACGACCTCCTCAACCTGTCCGCCCCTGAGCTCGAAGAGTTGGCCGCCCAGGCGGGGTGGCAATTTGCTGATCTTGTGGAGGGCGAGCCCGGTGAGTTCTACGCGGTTCTCGAGAAGGCCGGCTCGACGAGTGGAGCACTGACGGCCCGCTCCGTGAGTCGATGCAAGAAGCTCGTCGTCGAGGCAGGGTCACGCTCGTCTGGGCCAGTGTTCGGGAGTGTCCCCCGAGGCGCCTAGCCCCATTCGGCGGCGCGTCCACCCGGGCTAGACGTTTCAGACGGACGCGTAGGTGAGGTAGGCGAGGTCGTCGACGGTCCGCGTTTCGACGAGGCGCACCGGCCTTTGGTCGCTGGTCTCGCCGAAGAGACGCTCGCCGGCTCCGAGCAGGACGGGGTAGATCATCAGCCGCAGCTCGTCGACCAGGTCGTTCTCCATCAGTGTGCGGACGAGCCGGATGCTGCCGGCGACGACGATCTCTCCGCCTAGCTCCTCCTTCAGCTTCGAGACCTCCTGTATGACGTCGCCCGCAAGCACCGTCGAGTTGTTCCAGTCGGGATCCTTCAGAGTCGAGGACACGACGTATTTGGGCATGTCGTTCAACCTGTCCGCCAATTCGCCACTCCGGGATGGCCACCGCGCCGCGAGGAACTCGTAGGTTCGGCGACCGAACAGCTGGGCCTCGGCGCCGAGCGCCTCGTCGAGCAGGACCTTGGCCGCCTCTTCGCGACCCCGATCGCCGACACGACCGACCCAGCCGCCGCGCCCGAACCCTTCCGCACCGGCCGGGTCCTGAACGACTCCGTCGAGCGTGACGTTCTCGCTGATCACGATCTTTCCCATCTCGGTTCGATGCTACGCCGCGGGAGCGTGGCGAAGCACTTTCGCTTGCGCGAATGTGCTCTCACTTGAGACGGGGAGGGCTCCACTGACGACCGCAGCAGCCGCGATACTTGAAAGCATGGAACTCGTTGGTAACAACGGTGAAACAACGCAACTCGGCGGCGTCAGCGGCGCAGGCTTCCTGCCCGGCCAAAGCGGCAACCCCTCGGGCCGACCCAAAGGAATCGCATCCACGGTTCGGAAAGCCTGCGGCGGCGACCCCGAGACACTCATCCAAACACTGCTCGCGATCGCACGAGGGGAAAGTACGAACGGCAAGCCTGTTCGCGCGGCCGACCAGATTCGCGCCTCTGAGCTCGTGCTCGCGTATGGGTGGGGGAAGCCCGCTGCGTTCGTCAGCATCGAGGGCGCGGATCCACTCGAATTGGACGAGGTGGCCGCAGAGATCAGGCAGATCGCTGACGAGCTCCGCGCCAGGGACGCGACGACTTAGCCAGCCAAGCTCGATCCAGACCACGTATCTGCCCCGCAGTGGCAATGCTTGAGGCGTGCGCGTCTACGTGATTGTCGACGCCCGCTCGAGCTCCGACAACCCGCTCGGCGACGCCGTCGAGACGTTCATCCGCCGCGAGGACGCCGAACGGTTCATCGAGGAAGTGCGCGGCGACGATCCCGAGCTCGCGAGCTACCTGCGGATCGAGGAAGCGTGAGCTCGATCAGCGAGTTGCCGAACTAGCCTCGCTTGCGACGCCGCTCTAGGGACTCGTCTCCTCGTCTGAGCTCAACAAGCCAAGGAGCTCTCCGATGGGCTGCTCCCGCTGAGCTGGATGGCGCATGCGCGCCTTGCGATTGATGCGGTAGCGGTTGCGCCTGCCGATTCGCTCGCGTGTTAGGTAGCCAGCTTCGACGAGATCGTTGGTGATGCGCTGGGCGGCCCGTTCGGTGACGCCCACGGTCTCCGCGATGTCACGCATTCGTACGTCCGAGTCGTTCTCGATGCAGAGGAGCACCTGCGCGTGATTCGTCAGGAAGTGCCAGCTATTCGATTCGGGTCTTGACATACATGAACTGTAAGTCGTATATTACGGGTCAGCAGTCTACCACATCTTCGTCGGGGTCATGAAATGACGGGCATCTCTGGCTCTTCCACGGGAAGCGGATCCGAGCAGACTGTTGTCGTTGTCGAAGTGCCGGGCGGGCGCGAGTTCGTGTGGCCTTCCCCGAGGGACGACATGGTCAGCTGGCAGATCGGCGAGCGCGTTTCGTACATGGGCAGCCGCTGGCGAGTCGTGTCGCGGACGAATGGGTCATCAGACGTGCTTACGCTAAAGCTCGTCCCTGAAGGCTGAGCCGGCGGCGAGCCGGTGTGGCGGGCATGCAACGAGGTTGCCCAAGGTCGCCGCGAGTGCTAGTGCTCTGCCTCGGACGCGACCGCCGGTGTGGTGGTGGGGGTGTTCTCCGCCGGCGCCGAAACGCCCAATTCTTCCTCGGACTCGACGGGGGTCTCCGCGGCCCATCCCGCCAGGTGCGTGATCCAGATCGCGTACAGCGACATGAAGCCGACGAACCAGAGTTCGTTGCGGAGCATGAGCCAGAGCACGAGTCCGAGCGTGAACCAGAGAATCGTGAACCAGTAATGGAGGATGCGCCGCTGGCGCGCATTGCTCTTTGCGACGACCCACTCACCTGAGATCCACTTGTTCATGCCAGGGTCAAGGTGCCCGACTCGGAGGGAGTGCAAACTCCGGCGCCCACGTTTGCGTTCGTCTTGCGCCGGGAACGCAGCCGGCATGCCAACCTGGCTCCTGGTTCTCATCATCGTCCTGCTCGTTCTCGCCCTCTTCGGCGGCTTCGGGTACTACCGCAGGTAGCCCTCGTGGAGACGCTTCCTGCCGACGATTCGACGACGGGTCATCCCGGGGAGCGTCTCGACGGGGCAACGCACGCACGAGAGCGCCGGATAACGGCGCTCTTCCGTCGTTGGCCCGCGCTCGACGAAAGCGAAATGAGCGAACTGCGGAGACTTTGGGATGAGCGGATACGACGTGCGAGGGGGACGCAAGCGGCGCTGCGGTGGTGGAGCGAATACCTCCTGGAGGCTCGCCGCAGCACTACGCCGAACCGCTAGGAGTCTGGCCTCACGTGAGCGGGATCCTTGCCACGCGCGGCCCATGGTCGTCGAGTTCAGCGAGCTAGTTTGAGTCGGAAGCCTCACGGGAACTATTGCCCCCACTTCATTCCTGCGGCTCTGGCAAAAAGGGGGACTCATGGCCGACCGAACCGCCTCAAGTGGCATTGGTCTAACGCTCGGCGGAGGAATCGTGATCGCCGGGATCCTGATCGCGATCTTCTGGAGCATCATCGTCGGAGTCATCGTTGCGCTCGTCGGGTTGCTCGCCTTTGGCGGCTTCGCCCGGGGCCGCTGGTACTAGGAGGAACGGCGGCTTCGAGCGCCGGGCCGACCGTCAGAACCCGTCATTCGAGGACGTCAGCCGTGTCGGCCGACGCGAACGGCGCGAAGGGCGCCGACTTCGTCCTTGGACAGGGCGACGTGCACCGCGTCGCTCTCGACCCTGGCGACGGCCCCGATCGGGATGGTGACCTCCTTCCGTCCCCAGAGGTGGCCGCGCTCGAGCACGAAGTGCGTGATGTGCTCGTCCGCGTCGACCACGAAGCCGTCCACCTCGCCCAGTGAATGGCCGTCCGCAGAGATCACAGCGCTCGCCCGCCGGACCTCGACTTCGCCCTTCGGCACGCGGTCGTAGGACATTGTCACGTGGGAGTCGAGGTCGCCCCCCGGATACGCACCTGCGTCGAGACCTGGGTAGTACGGCATCGCGAGGAAGTCCTGGACGCCGACGTCCCAGTCGGGGTCCTCGGCGGGAATCTCTCCGAGCCGGAGGTAGGCGCTCTCGCGCACGGACTCGAACTCCTGCGCCTCGTCCAGGGTGCACGCCAGCTCGATCTCGCGCTGCTCGTCGTCTCTGCCCTTCGCCAGTTCGATGGGCACCAGCCGTGCCTCTCGCTCGCCATGTTCCGGGTGGACCACGAGATGCGTCACGCGCTTCTCGAGCGGGTCGATGACGATGTCCGCCAGCTCGCCGTACACCCCATCGGTGCAGCGGACACGAATGCCGATCTCGAGGCGCATGCCAGTCTCCTCCCCACGCCGATAGGTCGAGCGGAGTCTACGGTCCGATCCTAAGCGAACCGACCCAAGCGAGCGGAGGAGGGCCGGCGCCGCGCTGATGCGGCGCCGGCCCTCGTTCGACTACCGCTTCTTCCCGCGAAGCTCGGGCGGAAGGGCGCGGTCGCGCTTCGTGTAGTCGCAGACCCCGGTCGCGAAGATCTGCTCGACCCGGGCGACCTCGGTCGGCGTCGGCTTCCACGACCCGTACAGCCCCTTTGCCACGGCGCGCTCGACGGGCTGCAGCTTGCACTGGAACACGTTGCCCGTGATCGGCCCGCCGGCCACGATCCGTGACGTCTTGTATACGGGGAACCTCTGCGTGCAGACGCCCGCCGTGCGGTCGTCCAGGATCCCGGCCCACACCCCCTTGCCGCGGGCGATCAGGGAGCCGTCCGTCGCGAAGCAGCTGTCGACCGCTTCCGCCGGCTTGTTGCGAGCGACGCCACGCTCCGGATGGGCGGCGATGCTCGCCATCCACTCGTCCATGACCTCGAGCGCCATCGGCGTCTGG
Organism: uncultured Actinomycetes bacterium; assembly: GCA_963716605.1. Taxonomy (GTDB): domain Bacteria; phylum Actinomycetota; class Thermoleophilia; order Gaiellales; family Gaiellaceae; genus GMQP-bins7. Next base: position 685,637 of record CAVQTO010000003.1, read on the forward strand.
TCGAAGGGATTGCCCGTCGGCGGCGAGTCCGTGAACCAGACGACCTGGTTCGACGCGTCGCCGTCGTAGTCCAGCAACCGCTGGCGGGCCGCGAACGACTGGTGCGAGTTGTGCATGTCGAGCCTTGGCTCCAAGTAGTTACGCCAGTCGATCAGCGGGATGTCGATCTTCCCGCGAAAAACCATCCCCGAGCGGTACGCCGCGAACCCCGCCTGGCGGTCGCCCGCCCGCCGCGCCGCCGGCGTCGCTCCTCCGTCCGGCGAGAGGTTCTGGTTGCGGGCACTCCAGACATCGACGCCGATCGAGGCGCATACCGCCGGGTTGGTCGAGAGGTAGGGACACACCTCCTGGATCATGTCCTTCGACTCCTTCCAGGACCCGACGTTCGCGTTCAGGTCGAGGAACTCGGCGGGAGTGATCGCGCCGTCGCGGAGCGCCTGCAGGCCGTACTGCACGCCGACGTTGCTCCACGGCGTGCGGGCGAAGCCCGCCTCGTCCTCGCCGTAGATGTTCACGAGGTCGGCCCAGTGCGTCCACTCGGTCGCCGCCTGGTCTGCGGGCGAAATGCCCGGGGCCGTGCCGAAGTGCGGGTTCAGCGCGAGCGGCGACAGGCCCCGCCAGCCGGCGATGCACTCCGTGTTCCCGGGCACCGGCATGTACGGCATGAACGGCGCGAAGCCGTTGGGCCACGTCGCTGACGAGTTGAGGCCCTCGACCAGCGACCTATTCGGCCACGTGCGCCACTTCGAGGTCGGGTCCGCGATCACCTTCGAGTCCAGGTACCGCTCCAGGAGCTCGCAGTCGCCGACGTGAATCGTCTGCGTGACCATGTCCGGGTACGAGTACTGCGGGATCCCGGCATCGATCAGCCCCCGATGGTTCTGCCCATAGACGTACTGCTGGATCGCGCCGCCGGAACCGCCGACACCGACGGTGTACCGCGGCTCGGCGAACTCGGAGACGAAGCGGTCCTTGACCATGATCGCCGTCTCGCCGCCGAGCTGCAGGTTGTAGTGGGTGCCGGTGCGCGTCCCCGTCGAGTACGCGATCGCGTAGCCCATCGCGAGGCCGGGGTCGTACAAGAGCTCGCTCCGCGACGGGTTCCCCTGGTAGTGACCGATGGCGACGCCGCCCTGGAACTTGTAGATCAGCACGTCGTTCCACCGTGAGAGGTCGACCGGCTGGCCGCCCGCGGCCGGAGTCGGCACCGGGATCGCGATCGTGTAGATGAAGCGGTTGATCACGCCGCGCTCGAGGAAGACGACGAACGGGCTGCCGAACGGAGGCACCGCGACCGCGTCCGCAGGCGTCGTGCCGGGCGTGTACGGCGACCAGCCGGAGGCGGTCCGGTACACGTAGCCGGTCAGCGTCGGGGTCGCGCACGTCTCGGACTGCGGGATCGGCGGCAGGAACGCGTTCGCGGCGTTGCCCGCGGTCGCGCACAGGAACACCTGCTGCCGAGTGCCCGAGAACATCGGGCCGTCGAGCGAATGGTTGACGAGCGTCACCCGCGCGCGCTTGTGCTTCGACTTCCCGTGGCCCCAGATGCTCGCCGAGAGCTTGCTCGGTCCCAGCGGCAGCCCGCTCACGACGCCCTCGAGCTGGTGGTTGCCCTCGGGGTCCGGGCGAAACGATCCGGTCACGTCCGTTCCGTCGAGCTCGATCTCGACGTCGGCGAGCGACGACTTCGCGGGCACGGCCACCTCGATGCGCGCGTCCCCGCCGGATACGAGGTGCGCCGCGCTCGACACGACCCGGATCTCGAGCTTCTTGTGCTGGCCGTGGGCCGACCCGCCTGCTGCGCCCGTGGCTCCCGCGAGCACCGCGGTCAGGACTGCGACCGCGCTCGCGATCTTCCAACGTCCGAGCGTCATTCGCTCCCCCTCCTATGTCTGCTGACGACGACCAGCGTGTCGATCATGACACCGGGCAGCTCACACGCGCGCGAGCAACTCGCGGAGCGGACGCGGCTCGGCGCCCGGCTCGAACGACTCGACGAGCAGCGGGATGTAGCGCTTCCGCCCCGACTTGCTCGTAAGGAACCTGCGGAGCTGGTCGAGGCGATTCCCGTCGCGGTGATACGGCTGCTTCGTGAGCGTCTGGAATGCGTGCAGCTCTCCCTGCTCTGCGATCAGGCTCTCGACCACGTCGACGCCGAGCGCCTTGATCAGCTCGTCCTCGAGGTCGCGGTCGCACACGAAGAAGCCGATGGCCTCCATGGCCTCGCGGTCGAGGTCGGAGCCGAGTCCGGCCCGCTCGAGCCGGCGCGCCCAGCGCGCCTCGTGATCCGCGTCGCAGAGACCGAGCAGCTCGAGGCCCAGGCCGTCGGGCCCGAGACGCCTCAGGTGCGCCTCGAGCCCGCCTCCGCCGCCCAGCCACACGACCGCGACTCCCTCCGCGCCGAGGTCGCGTCCGGCGCGGCTCGCCATCGCCCGCACCGCGGCGGCGTCGGTGATGCCTTCGACCAGGATCGCTCTCTTCATGACTCGCTCCTCATGCACTCGCGCAGACGACGGTCTCCAGCTATGACCGTTCAGCCCACGGCAGCTCGTCCCAGTTTGCGGGACGCCGAACCTCCCACGTGCCTCGGCGCTCGGGAGTCTCGGTATCGACCTCGGATCCCGCGTCATGGCGGAGCGCGACCTCCGATCCGGGGTGCACGATCTCGGAGTCGTCGCGCCGGTTTCCCGTGGCGAGGATCACGCATGGCCCTGGTTCCTTTGCGACGAACGCGTGAGCGGTCATCGGCGGGCAATGCACGAAGTCCCATGTCCGCAGGTGTCGCTCCTGGTCTTCGATGATGAGCACGCACTCGCCCATCAAGACGAGGAAGTCCTCCTGGACCGACTCGGCGTGATAGAGACATGATGGTTTCCCCGGCGGCACGACGCGGATCGTGAACCCGGCGCCCGGCTTCTCGTACGCCGTCAGATCGGGCCGACCCTGGAGCACGACGTTGTCCGACTCGAAGATGCAGACGCCGCCGTACGATTCGTTGTGTGTCCACGCGGCGTCGGCCGTGTTGACGATGAACCATCCGGGCGTGACGGGTGCCAGCCCGGACGCCACACGCTCGAAGCGTGCTTCAGTGATCACGTTTCCTCCTTCGTTGATCTCGCCGGCCGCCGACGGATGCCACCAACGGCCGGTGCCTGTAAGGCAGTCCACGTCAGCCGGCACCGATGTGCGGCCGACGGTCAGAGAGGCGGGATCAACTACGCCGGAGGCGCCATAGCGGCGAGTCTAGCCCAGACACTGCGTACCCGGAGGTGGCGTGCTCAGCTACTCAGCGACCCACTCGACGTTGTAGCGCGGCCCGGCATCCAGCATCCGCGCGATCATCGCCTCGTCGGCAGGCGGGGGAGCCTCGTCGAGCTCGCCCGGTCGGACGCGCTCGAAGACCTCGCGGAACCAGCCCTCCATTCCGGCGGGCGTATAGATCGTGTACATGAGCGCATTGCCCTCGCCGACGTTCCGGTAGCTGTGGGTCGTTCCCCTGGGTATGAAGATCGCCTCGCCCGCCGATACGACGTGCGTCCTTTGGGCAGCGTTGAACTCGATCGACCCCTCGTAGAGGAAGAAGAGCTCGTCCTCGGCAAGGTGGCGGTGCGGCGGCGGTCCACCACCAGGCCCGACGAGGCAGTCGAACGCGAACATGGAGTCGCCCGACTCGGCGCCTGTGACGTGGAAGACGTACCGGTCGCCAGGGCCCCAGTACGCCTCCCCGCTGTTGGTCCCGTGAACGGGCGATCGCGCGTGGGCGGTCATGTGCTTGTCTCCTCTCTCGCGTCCACCGCGTTCAGCTTACGATCGTGCATGTGCCCCGTGTTCGCGTGGTCGACCAGACCAGCGCCTCTCCCGAAAGCGTCCTCGAGGCCGCGCGCGACTTCTCGGAGCGGCGGGCGGACATGTGGCCGGACGTGTACATCGAGCATCTCGAGGTTCACGAGCAGGGAGACACGTGGGCTGACGTGACCGAGGGCAACCCGTGGCCGATCGGCTTCGTCTGGGAGCGTCTGCGCTACGACTGGTCACAGCCAGGCGTGCTCACAGGAACCGTCGTCGACTCCAACATCTTCAAGCCTGGAAGCAGCTGGGAGCTACGGGCGACGCCGCGCGATGGCGGTGGCAGCCGGGTCGAGCTGATCGGGATTCGCCACCTGAGAGGGAGAGGACTGCTCCTGGCACCTATCTTCCCGCTCGGGCTGGCTCGAAGCACGGTCGCCGCACACTTGCGTCACTTCCTGTCGAAGGTAGAGGAACAAGGGCGCGGCCGCGATGTCCACCAGGGCTAACCGGCGCGCTGCAGCGGGAGTCTGAGCCAGTATCGGAAGGCTCTTCCTCGTCGTTGCCGTCCTCGTCTGCGGCGTGCACGCCGCCTCGACGTCCGCCGTGGAGAACGCGACGAGCGCGTCGGGCCCATGCGCCCCCGCGCCGACCGTCATCGGCGTGACCGAGGGCCACAGCCTTCCCGGGACCGTCGCGCCGTCGGTCGGCAAGCTGCGAGCGGTCCTCCTCCTCGTGCATGCGGCCGACGTCCCACCCGACGCCTCCGTGACTCCTCCGCCCGGGATGTTCGAGGACGCGGCCGACTGGTTCCGGTCCATGTCGTACGGCAAGCTCGAGCTCGAGGTGGAGACGCCTCCGCGCTGGCTGGCGCTACCGGCGCGTTCGGCGGTGTACCTGGACGACCCCGCCCGGTTCCTCGCCGACTCGGTCGCTGCCGCCGACCCCCACGTCGACTTCTCCCAGGTCGACGTCGTCTACCTCGCGCCCGCATCCCGGACGCCCGAGACCCGGACCTCGGCCATCCTCAACGGGTTCGGCGTCCGGGCGGACGGCCGCGAGATCCGACTGTGGGTGCCGTGGCAAGCGGGCTTCACGCACGAGACGAACACCAACCCATGGATCGTGATCCACGAGACCGGCCACCTGCTCGGGCTTCCCGACCTCTACAGCAGCGGCGCGGTGAGCACGTTCCACACCTGGGACGTCATGGCCGCTCGCTATCCCGCCGAGCTGCTCGCGTGGCATCGCTGGAAGCTCGGCTGGATCGACGCGCGCCGGATCGTCTGCGTCACCGGGCGGCGCGCACGACGCACGGTCACGCTCTCGCCGATCGAGAGAGCAGCCGGCAAGAAGGCCCTCTTCCTCAAGCGCGGGGCGAAGGTTCTCGCGGTCGAGGTCCGGGCCAGGGTCGGCTACGACCGGACGCTCTGCGACACCGGAGTGCTCGTCTACGAGGTCGATCAGACGGCGTTCAAGCGCGCGCCCGTACGGATCCACGCCGCGCAGCGCGACCGCCCGCGGCGCGGCTGCGCGTCGAAGTGGAACGCACCGTTCGACGTCGCGCGCGGGGAGGTGAGGACGTACCGGCTTTCGTCCTTCGGGGTTCGCCTGGACATCCTGGCCAAGCTGCGCGACGGCTCGTACCGCGTCCGCGTCCGGCCGCTCTGACGCTCAGCCGGCCTCGCCCGGCGGGATGTTCTGGTTGCGGTGCAGGACGTTCGTCGGGTCGTAGCGCCGCTTGAGCGCCTGCAGCCGCGCGAACGACTCGTCCCCGAACGCGGCACGCACGCGCTCGATCGGCTCGTCGGCCTGCATGTAGTTCACGTAGCCGCCACCGAGCGACCACGGCTCGATCGCCGCCGCCGTGTCGCGCGCCCACGCGATGTGCTCGTCGTCGACGGCGGCGTCGCTCCACGTCGCAGTCGCGCTGACGTTGAACGCCGCCTCGCGCCAGCCGAGCGCGCTGGCAGGGGCATCGGCGCTGTGCGGCCCGCCGTGCAACGACTCGATCAGGAGATCGCCGGGCGGGCGGCCGAGCGCGACGATGCGGAGGAGAAGCTCGTCGATCAGCTCGTCCGGAAGCTCGCGCACGAAGTGGCCCTTCCAGTAGTGGCGGCTCTCCCCGTAGGGCGAGTCGAACACGCGCTGCTGATCGAGGAAGGCGTGCGCGCGGACGCCGTCGTCGGCAAGCCCGGGACCCGAGCGCAGCGCTTGGAGCTCCGCGGGCTCGGCCGCCGGGCCCGTGTAACAGGGCGCGACGACGAGCATCGGCTCGAGCGAGTCGTCGACGACGAGAATCGCCTGGCAGCTCACGTCGCGCGGTGCGCTCGCGACGAGGTCGCGGAAGCGGCGTAGCGCGTCGCGCACGCCGCTTGCGCGGAACACCAGCCGCCCGCCGATCACGGTCTCGAGTGGGTGCAGTCGGAATTCGAGCTCGGTCGCGACGCCGAAGTTCCCGCCGCCGCCTCGGAGCCCCCACAGCAATTCCTCGTTCTCGTCGGGGCTCGCGCGGACGATCGTCCCGTCCGGCGTGACGAGCGTTGCTCCTGTGAGGTTGTCGCAGGTGAGGCCGTGCTGGGCGGTCAGGTGGCCGATCCCGCCTCCGAGCGTGAGCCCGCAGACGCCGGTCGAGCCCACGATGCCTCCCGGCGTCACGAGACCGAAGGCCTGGGTCGCGTTGTCGAAGTCGAGCCATGTGGATCCGCCCCCGGCGCGGGCGATCCGCGCGTCAGCGTCCACCTCCACACGGCGCAGCTGCGAAAGGTCGATGACGAGCCCGCCGTCGAGCACGCAGTGCCCGGCCGGGTTGTGCCCGCCGCCGCGCACCGCGACCTCGAGGTCGTGTCGACGCGCGAAGTCGAAGGCGGTCGCCACGTCGGCCGGCCCGGCGCAACGCGCGATGACCGCGGGGCGGCGGTCGACGAGCGCGTTGAAGCAGACGCGCGCGGCGTCGTACTCCGGATCCGCGGGACCGAGTGCCGTGCCGACCAGCGCGGCTCGTAGCTCGTCGAGGCTGACGTTCTCTAGCCGCGCCTCGCTCTGCTGCGTCATCCGACCCCCCTCAGGTTCACGAGTGCGTCGCTCCGCTTCCTATCATCTCGCGCCCGTCGCGCGTCTCGCCTTCGACGTGCAGCCGCGGCAGCCACTCGAGCCAGCGCGGGAGGTACCAGTTCCACTCGCCGAGGAGCTTCATCGTGCTCGGCAGCAGGACGGAGCGGATGATCGTCGCGTCGATCAGGAGCGCGATGGCCACGCCGAACCCCATCTGCTGGAACATGACGAGGTCGCCGCGCGCGAAGCCTGAGAAGACGGCGACGATGATCAGGGCGGCTCCGGTGATGATGCGCGCGGTCGAGCCGACGCCGAACGTCACCGCATCCGTTGTGTCCCTGCTCTCGTCGTAGCGCTCCTTGATTCGGCTGAGCAGGAACACCTGGTAATCCATGGAGAGCCCGAAGAGCACCGAGAAGAGAAAGAGCGGCACCCAGGCCTCGATCGAGTCCACCTGCTGGAAGCCGAGCAACCCGGCGCCGAAGCCCTCCTGGAAGACGAGCACCAGCAGGCCGTACGCCGCGCCCACGGAGAGCAGGTTCAGGCCCACGGACGTCGCGGCGACGACCACCGAGCGGAAGACGACGGTCAGCAGGAGGAAGGTCAGGAGCAGCACGAACGCGATGACGTACGGGGCCGGGTCGATCACCGAGTCGAAGTAGTCGATGTTCTCGGAGGTCGTCCCTCCGACGAGCACTTCTGCACCCGTGCCGGCGAACGTCTCCGGGATCGTCTCGGCGCGCAGCTCGCGCACGGCGTCGACCGCCTCCGGCGTGGAGGGGTCGCCCACGATCGAGACCGAGAGCACCGCCACCTCGCCGTCCAGCGAGCGTTCGAGCTCGCCCGCGCCGAACCGGTCGTCGGCGGCGAGGCTCGCACGGAGCGCGTCGATCGCCTGCGTGACGTCCTCCTCGGAGGCGTTCGAGACCACGATCTCGGCCGGGTCGGTGGTCGTGCCCGGGAAGCTCTGCTCGAGCGCAACGAACCCCTGCTTGGAGACGAAGCGGTCAGGCAGCGTCGTGACGCCGTTCGTGCCGACGTCGATCCGGAAGACCGGGAGCGCGAGGGCCACGAGCAGGCTTGCGGAGAGCGCGAGGCTGAGCCCGGGCCGGCGGAGGACGCGGCGCACGATCGCTCCCCAGAACCGCCCCTCGGGGTTCGACGCCTCGACCGAGCGGCGTCCGACGATCGGTATCCGGAGCGCGTCGACCTTGTCCCCGAGCAGGCCGAGGACGGCCGGAAGCAGCGTGAGGGCTGCGACCACGGAGACGATCCCGACGAGGATCGCCCCGACGGCGAGGCTGCGCATGATCGAGTTCGGAACGAGCAGCATCCCGAACATCGCGACCACGAACACGGTCCCGCTGAAGAGGACGGCACGACTCGCGGTCGCCCCCGAGACCTCGATGGCGGCGTGCTCGCGGCGTCCACGGCTGCGTTCCTCGCGGAAGCGCGAAACGACGAAGAGCGAGTAGTCGATACCGAGCGCGAGGCCCATGCCGGTGAGCATGTTGACCACGAAGATCGAGAGCTCGAACTGCTGGTGGACGAGCGCCGTCAGCCCGAGCGCGACAACGATGGACACGATCGACATCAGGAGCGGAATGAGCCCGGCCACGACCGCGCCGAACACGAGGAGCAGGATGATCAGTGCGGCGGGCAGGCCGAACTTCAGCTCACCGTTCTCGAGATCTTCCTGGGAGAGAAGGTTGAAGTCGTAATCGAGCGTCTCGTCGCCCGTCACTGACACGTCGAAGGCGCTCCCCTCTTCGAGCGCCTCCACCTTCTCCACGAGCGCCTCCGTCTCGTCGTCTCCGAAGAGAGCGATCGGGACGATCGTCGCGTGCCGGTCCTCCGAGACCAGCGAGCCGCTCTCGTCCTCGAGAAACGTCGTCGCGCGGCCGAGCGCCGCGATCTCGTCGTCGCCGACGAACTCGCGCACGTAGGCCTCGAACTGCGGCGAGTCGACCGTGAGCGTGGCGGAGCGGATGACGACGATGTCCGTGACCGTCGACGACGGGTCGACCCCGAACGCCGCGAGCCGTGCGTCGTCGGCACGCTCCGACTCGGGGTTGTTGGTCGGAGCGCCCTCGCTGGTGAGCCCGCTCAGAAGGGTCACGATCGCGACGACCGCGAGGACGCAGACGACGAGCCACGCCCCGAGCACCCGTCCCGGGTGGCGGGCGCTGGCGGCCGCGAGGGAACCGGTCGAGAGCCTCATCCGTCGGCGCTCCCGGCCAAGGCCGCCGCATAGGAATGGGAGACGACGCGGTCCAGCGTCCTGAACAGACCGGCGACGATCCTTTTCATCTTCATCGTGGTGCCTCCGTCACAGCTCTCACCCCGTCGACGGTAGACCTCGGCGGGTGGTCTGCACATCGGCCCACGGGCTCGAGTTGCGCTCCGACCAGGGGTGGAGTCAGGGCTGAGGCGCGGCGCCCGGAGTGACCACACCGTGGTCGTACGCGAACACGATCGCGGCCGCGCGGTCGCGGACGCCGAGCTTGCCGAAGATGCTGCCGACGTGGGTCTTGACCGTCGCTTCGGCCACGAACAGCTCGCTCGCGATCTCGGCGTTCGTCGAGCCGCGGGCCATCAGGCGGAGGACGTCGTGCTCGCGCTCGGTCAGCAGGTCGAGCCGCGTCGCGTCGCGCGCGGCGGGCGCCACGACCTGCCGGTAGCGGTCGAGCACGCGCGGCGCGACAGCCGGATCGAACCAGGCTCCACCACCGGCGACGGCGCGAACCGCGGCGATCAGATCCTCCGCCGTGCTGTCCTTGAGCACGAATCCGGCCGCGCCCGCCTCGATCGCGCCCCACAGCACCTCGTCCTCGCCGAACGTCGTGAGCACGAGGACGTCGAGCGGGTCCTCGGCGTCGCGCAGCTGCTTGGTTGCCGCGATCCCGTCGAGCACCGGCATGCGGATGTCCATGAGGACGACGTCCGGCCGCAGAGCGGGCAGCTCCGTGACCGCCTGCCGGCCGTCCGCGCACTCCGCGACGACCTCGAAGCCGTCTGCGGGCGAGAGGATGCGCGCCAGTCCGGCGCGGACGATGGCCTGGTCGTCGACGAGCGCGGCCCGGATCACTCTTCCCGCTCCTCTTCGAGCGGCAGCCGGCAGCTCACGCGCCAGCCACCGCGCGTCGGCCCGGCCTCGAGCTCGCCGCCGAGTGCCGCGGCCCGCTCCTGCATCCCTATCAGCCCGTAGTGGGGTCGCCCGCGCTCGGACGGCGGGGCGGCGATGACCGGCCCGCTCGTCTCGGCGACGAACGCCACGCGCCCGTTGGTCAGCTCGAGCCCGAGCACTGTTCGCGCTCGCGGGGCGTGGCGAGCGGCATTCGCCAGCGCCTCCTGCGCGATGCGGTAGATCGCGACCCCGACACCGGGCGGGATCCGCGACAGGTCCGCCCCCGCCTGGAGCTCGACGGCGAGGCCGCCGGCACGCGCCTCGTCGACGAGGGCCGGGATCTCCTCGGCCGTCGGAAGCGGCGGAAGGACCCCCGCCTCGTCGTCGCTACGGAGCACCGCGACCGTGCGCCGCAACTCCTGCATGCTGCGACGGCCGACCTCCTCGGCCGACCGCAGCGCCTCCTCGGCTGCGGCAGGATCGCGACGCAGCACGTGCCGGGCGCTCGTCACCTGGAGCATGACTGCGGCCAGCCCGTGCCCCACGAAATCGTGAACGTCACGGGCAATCCTGCGCCGCTCGACGAGAAGCGCCTGCTCGGCCAGCTCCCGCCTCGTGCCCTCGAGCTCGGCCGCGAGGTGCACCTGGCGAGCCAGCGCGCGACCGACGATCCAGGGGAAGGCGATGCCCAGGAACCAGATCTGGACGGCGATCTCGGCCGGGTCCTGGATGACCGCCGCCAGCACGGGAGTCGCCGCGGTGAGCAACCCGAGAGCAACGGCCGTCGCGAGCGAGCGGGACCAGCGCCCGACGACGAACGCGAGCAGGGTGGCCTCGAACAGAAGCGGCTCGAGCTCTCCGGAGCGCTGCGCGACGGCCACTGGCAAGACGACGGCGACGCAGACGGCCCAGAGCGGCACGTTCGGCACATACGCCCAGAGAGCGAAGGCGGCTACCGGCGCGGCCACCAGGAGCAGGTCGATCGGCGAGGACGGCGTCGCGACCGCGGCGACGACGGCAACCACGAGCGCGAATGCGGGCACGAAGCGGCGAAGATCGTCAGCTTCGAACCACTCTTCACCTGACGTTCGAGCCACGGGACCGACTGTACTGGCCGGTCTCCGTCTTTGACATCGTCCCGAGGACTGAGCTCGCACTCCGACTACGGACGGAGGCGCCGCGATGTGGCGTCGGGCTGAGCTAGTTCGCCTGGCGCCAGACCGCGTCCTGCCCGAGCGGGATGCGCTCGGCGCGTCCCTCGGCGACGAGCTCGACGAGCGCGCGCTCGGCAGCGTCGTGGTCCGGCACCGGGTCGGCGCCGTCGGCGAGGAGATGCGCGACCTCGGCCGTCACCAGCCCGTCCGGGAAGCGCTCGAGGAGCGGCTCCGGGGTCTCGGGCGGCGGCGTGCGCTCGAGCTTCGGGTCGAGGTTCGCGAGCAGGACGTCGTAGGCGAGCATGTGCTGCCAGCCGCCCGCGACGAGACGCGACCCGTCGCGCTCGAAGACGATCGACGGCGCCGTGAAGCGCACGGGGCCGTCGGAGGTCGACGTCTTCCCCTGAGCCTCGGCCGGCGAGCCCGCGGCCGAACGGGTCTCGGCCTTGTCGGCCTCGTATGCGGCCAGCACCTCCGGGGCGTCGAGGCGGTCGACGATCGCGTTCGCGTCGAGCCCGGGCACCGCGCGGAGGACGTCGCGCATCTGCTCGTCGTCGTCGAGCAGGAACCCGGTCGCGAAGACGGCGAGCTGGAGCGCGCGGAGGACGCGCCACTCGCTTCCGGGGTTGTCGAGCCGCGCAGCGACGACGGCTCGGCACCCGAGACCGCTCGCGGACGCGCGCGCCTTCGGAACGAGCCCGAACGGCATCCCGTAGCGGTCGCGGAAGCGAGTCTGTCCCTGTGCGCGGCGCGCCGGGTCGTATGCCGCCGCGGCGCCCTGAGTCACCTCGTCGCGCAACCCGATCGTCACGAGCCGCCACTCGAGCTGCGGGCCGTAGCGCCACTCGAGCACGCGGAGCGCGGGGTTCGCCGAGTACGCCCACGGGCACGCCGCGTCGGTGTAGAGCGTCGTGCGGATCGCGGTCACAGAACGATCGTAGTCACGCTGGTACCCTCCCCGTGCCCGGCCGCGCTAGGTGGGGAGTCAGCGGTTCCCTGAACCCGAAATCCGCTCCATGCGGGGCCGAACGCCGTCCGAGGGACGGTTCGTCGGGACTGGGTCTGCGAACGAGGTGTTGACAGGTCGGGTTCCGCGCACTGGGAGCGTCCGAACCGCGTCAGGTCCGGAAGGAAGCAGCGCTAAGGACTCCCTCCCAGGTGCCGCGGCACCGCCCGATCCGAGCCGGCGACGCAGGTACCTCCGGTGAATTGGTTTCGACGACGGAACGCGCAGCCGGGCATTTTCCTCTTGCCGCACCTGATTGAATCCGAGAAGTGAGCGCGCTCTATCGGAAGTACCGCCCGCAGGGGTTCGACGAGGTCGTCGGGCAGGAGGCGGTCGTGCGGACGCTGACGAACGCGATCGAGAACGACCAGGTGCGGCAGGCGTATCTCTTCGCCGGTCCGCGCGGCACCGGGAAGACGTCGATGGCGCGGATCCTCGCGAAGGCGCTCAACTGCACCGGCACCGACGGGCCGAGCGCGCATCCGGACAAGACGTGCCATGCGTGCCTCGGTATCGCCGCCGGGTCGTCGCTCGACGTCGTCGAGATGGACGCGGCCTCGCAGCGCGGCATCGACGACATCCGCGAGATCCGCGAGCGCGTCGTGCTCCAGCCGGTCGAGGGGCGGTTCAAGGTCTACATCCTCGACGAGGCGCATCAGCTCACGGACGCCGCGTGGAACGCGCTCCTGAAGCTGATCGAGGAGCCTCCTCCCCACCTCGTCTTCGTCTTCTGCACGACGGACCTCGTCAAGGTCATCCCGACCGTGCGCTCGCGCTGCCAGACGTTCGTCTTCCAGCGGCCGCGGCTCGCCGAGCTCGTGACGCTGCTCCGGCGGGTGGCCGACGGCGAGGGGATCGAGGCGCAGGACTCGGCGCTGTCGCTGATCGCGCGAAGCGCGCGCGGGTCGTTCCGGGATGCGGTGTCGACGCTCGACCAGCTCGCGGCTGCGACGTCGAACTCCGTCGACGCGCAGGCCGTGCTCCAGCTCGTCGGCGCCGTCGACGAGGAGTCGCTGCTCCGCCTCTGCGACATGGTCGTCGACCGCGACACCGCGGGCGCGCTCGTCTTCATCGAGGAGCTCGCGGAGCGCGGGCAGGATCTCGGGCGGCTCGTCGTCGACCTCCTCGAGCACCTGCGGCACCTGCTGCTCGTGCAGCACATGGGCCACGTCCCCGAGTCGCTCCCGGTGACCGAGGAGACGAAGGAGCTCCTGCGCGAGCAGGCGAACCAGCTTCCGGAGCCGACGGTGCTGCGTCTCATCGACCTGCTCGCGGTGGCCGTGGAGGACACGCGGCAAGGGGCGGATCCCAGGCTCCCGCTCGAGCTCGCGCTCGTGAAGGTGACGCGCCCGCACGCGGATCTCTCGCGCGAGTCGCTGGCGCACCGTGTCGAGCTGCTCGAGAGTCGCGGGCCGGCACCGGCCGCGAGGCCCGAGCCGGTCGAGCGACCGGCTCAGACGACGGTTGCGGTCGCCGAGCCCGCCGCCGAGGCAGCGCCCGACGCGCCGCCCGGACCCGACCTCCGGCTCGAGCAGGTCGCAGACGCATGGCAGCGGACGATCGTGGAAGCGGTGCGCGACCGCTCGATCTCCGTCGCGAGCCTCCTCACCGAGGCCAAACCGACGGAGCTCGCAGGCGACACGCTGACGGTCGAGTTCCCGCCCGGGAACGACTTCCACCGCAAGCAACTCGACGAGCCGAAGAACATCGGCCTCCTCCGCGAGGCGCTCTACGAGGTGACGGGCCGCCGGTTGGCTGTGGTGCTGGAAGCGGGCGAGGAAGCGGGCACCGAGGTAGCCGAGGACGAACCTCAGTCCGAGGAGGACTGGATCGAGTCGCTCAAGCAGACCTTCGATGCAACGGAGGTGGAGGAGACCGAATGAGCTTCGACATGAACAAGATGCTCAAGCAGGCCCAGGAGATGCAGGCTCAGCTCGCGAAGGCGCAGGAGGAGGCGGCGAGCGAGGTCGTCGAGGCTTCCGCGGGTGGCGGGATGGTGACCGTGAAGGCGAACGGCGCCGGCGAGGTGCTCGAGATCGCGATCGACCCGAAGGCGATCGACCCGGACGACCCGGAGCTCCTGGCCGACATGGTGCTCGCCGCGGTCAACGAGGCGCTTCGCTCGGCCCGCGGCCTGATGGAGTCGAAGATGTCCGGGCTCATCCCGGGCGACCTCGGCGGGCTCCTCGGCGGCTAGCCGTCCTCCAACCGGTCGCCGACCGTGAGCACCGCGTCGGCATCCGACGTCTCGTCGTCGATGCGCACCCGGTGGAGCCTGATCCACTCGTCCGCCGTCGCGACGCACACGCTGCCCTCCTCGTCGTTGTGCCCGATCGTCCCGGGCTTCGCGTCGCCGGGCTCGAACGTCCTGGAGGCCTTGAGGATCTCAAGCTCCTCGCCGCCCAGCCGCGCGACCGGGTGGCCCCACGGGGACACGAACGGCAGGTAGTCGCAGGCGCGGACGAAGTCCACGAGCTGCCGCGCGGAGTGCGACCACCTGATCCGGCCGTCGTCCGGCACCTCGCGCCCGTAGTAGCGCCTGTGCGTCAGGTCCTGCGGCGTCGTCGGGATCCAGGCCGGGTCGCCGGAAGCGTCCTCCAGTAGCCGCGCCAGCAGCGGGAGGCCCTCGCGCGCGGCGGCGGCAGACACCGAAAGCCCGGTGTCGCGGTCGGTGATCTCGAACGAGGACGAGTACACGATCGGGCCCGTGTCGATCTCCGCGTCCATCCAGTGGAGCGTCACTGCGTGGCTCGTCTCGCCGTTGTAGATCGCCCAGCTCGGCGCGTTCAGGCCCGAGTACTCCGGCAGCGGGCCGGGGTGCAGGTTGAAGCTGCCGATCCGGGGCGCGGTGACCACGGCAGGATGAATCCGGAAGAGCGAGTGGACGTTGAGGAGGACGTCGACCTCCTCGCGCTCCAGCCAGTCCGCGGTCGAGGCGTCGCGCACCAGCTCCGACGGAAGGACCGGAACCTCGAGCCGCTTCGCGAGGCTCGTGACGCTCACGCCTGCTCCGGTCGCCGAGGTCAGCAGCGCGACGACGTTGTTGTCGGTCCGCGTGAGGTTACGGAACGCCTGCGCGCCGGCCGCCTCGTCCGCGACAAGGACGACGTTCAGTCGTCGTCGCATCGACCGCGTGCCGCAGGCACGTCAACCGGAGACACCTTCGCGAGCCGAGTCGGCCGCCTGCGCGAGATCCTGGGTGAGCTCGCGCTCGGCCTCGTCGCGGCCCATCCACGCCGTGACAGCTGTCTGGAAGTCGTCCTGGCGCCCGAGGTCGAACCACAGCCCGTCGAACGGGTAGCTCGAGACCGGCAAGCCGGCTTCGAGCAGCGCCTGCACGAGATCCGGGAAGTCCATGCGCTCGTTGGAGACGAAGTCGAGGACCTCGGGCTCCATGACGTAGACGCCCATGGAGACCTGCGCCGAGATCTCGGGCTTCTCCTCGAAGGCGATGATGCGGTTCGTCTCGTCACGGTGGATGATCCCGTAGTCGATCTTCACTCTCCGCTCGTGCGTGGCAATCGTCAGCATGCTGCCGTTTCGCCAGTGGTCTTTGACGAGGTCGCGAAGATCGAGCGCCGTCAGCACGTCCCCGTTCATGACGATGAACGTGTCGTCGAGGCCGCTCACGAGCTTCAGCGGGGCCGCCGTCCCGAGCGGCTCGTCCTCGTGCACGTACTCGAGCTGGAGGCGCTCCTCCCAATGGCCGTTGAGCACGGCCCGGATCAGATGCGAGAGGTACCCGACCGAGAGCGTGACGCGGTTCACGCCCGAGGTCGCGAGCTGACCGAGCACGATCTCGAGGATCGCGCGGTCGCCGACCGGCATCAGCGGCTTCGGCAGGATGGACGTGTACGGAGCGAGCCTCGTGCCCCGCCCGCCCGCGAGGATGACCGCACTCGTGCCCGTCAGGCTCTCGTGATCTCGAGGCGCACGGTGCGCTCGCGACCCGGCAGCTCGGCCGCGGACGTCGCGTGCAGGCGGGGCTGCCACGTCAGGATCCCGTCTGCGGTAGAGGAACGTGGCTCGCCTCGAGAGAGCCCGCGTCGACGGTGATGGGCTCGAGAGTGGCCATCTCGCCAGGACTGGGCTGCTGAATAGCCAGCTCGCCGATCGGCCGTCGACGCAGGCCCATCCGTGCCGTCTGCCGGTTGACGGCGACCTCGTGCCGCAGTAGCACCGCAACAGCCGTCCAGGTGAGGACCCGCAGGTTCAGCCTCGTCGAGCGCAGCGCCACGTACATCGTGTCCAGGCGAACCTTCGCCGGGAGGATCCGGTCCACGTAGTCGCTCTCCCGGTTCGCCGCGTCGAGGATCTCCGACTCGCGTGCGAAGGCGATCTGCGAGAGCCCCGTGATTCCCGGTCGCACGCGCAGGACTTGCTCCATCTCGGCGCCGGCGCGCTCGACGAAGTGGGGATCCTCGGGCCGCGGCCCGACCAGGCTCATATCGCCCTTGATGACGTTCCAGAGCTGCGGAAGCTCGTCGAGCTTCGTGCGCGCGAGGAAGCCGCCGAAGCGGGTGAAGCGTCGATCCTCCGGAGAGGTGAGCGGAGAGCCGCCGGCGCCGTCCGGCATCTTGCGGAACTTCAGCATCACGAACACGCGCCCGTCGACACCCACGCGCCGTGACCGGTAGAAGGCCGGTCCGGGGCTCTCGAGCCGGATTGCGAGGGCAAGCGCGCAGATCGGCAGCGCGAGCACGAGCAAGAGCGACGCCGCGAAGACGATGTCGAGCGCACGCATCGACGCCGCGTCCAGCGAACGCAGAGTGCGTGAAACCCAAATCCCCGACGTCCGGCCTCTCGGCCGCCCGCTCCCCATCACATACCCTCCCCCAAGACGACCGGGCCCCACCCGGTCACCGATTGCCCCCACAGGGATATATACACAGGGATGACGCGCCGTCAAGAAAAATCCGACCATTAGCCCGAAACCTTCACAGACCGACTCGAGCCCGAACCCGCCGCCGGCGGAGGCCGACTCCGCCTGGAAGGTGCCTCTCGCCGACCTGCGCGTGACCGACGAGATGGTCGCCGCGGTCGAGCAGGCGGTCGCGTCGGGGTGGTGGAGCATGGGGCCTCGCGTGGCCGAGTTCGAGGGCGCGTTCGCGGAGTACACGGGTGCGCCGCATGCGCTCGCGGTCGCGAACGGAACGGCCGCGCTGCACCTCGCATTGCTCGCGGTCGGCTGCGGACCGGGAGACGAGGTCGTGCTGCCGTCTCTCAACTTCGTCGCAGCCGCGAACACCATCCACCACACCGGGGCGAGGCCGGTGTTCTGCGACATCCGGGGCGGCGACGACCTGAATCACGATCCGGCCGACCTGGAGGCCGCGATCGGGCCGGACACGAAGGCTGTCGTGCTCCTCCACTTCGCGGGCTTCCCGTGCGACCTCGGGCCCGTGCTCGAGCTCGCTCGCGAGCGCGGGATCGCCGTGATCGAGGACGCGGCCCACGCACCCGGATCCCGCTGGGAGGGCCGGGCGTGCGGGACGATCGGCGACATCGGCTGCTTCAGCTTCTTCTCGAACAAGAACATGCCCCTCGGCGAGGGCGGCATGATCGTGACCGCGAGCGACGAGCTCGCCGAGCGCCTCCGGCTCCTCCGCTCGCACGGGATGACCACGCTCACCTGGGATCGGCATCGCGGCCACGCATCGAGCTACGAAGTCGTCACGCCGGGGTTCAACTACCGACTCGACGAGATCCGCGCCGCGCTCGGCCTCGTCGCCCTCACCCGTCTCGACGACGAGAACGCCGCGCGGCGGAAGATCGCGCGTCGGTATCGCGATGCTCTCCAGGGTGAGCGCGGGCTGGCGCTCGCCTTTGCGGACCGCATCGGCGACGAATCGTCTTCACACCATCTCGTCGTCGCGCTGCTGCCGCCGGGGGTCTCGCGCGACGACGTTCGCGCGACGCTCGCGGAGCGGCGGGTCCAGACGAGCGTGCACTACCCGCCGATCCACCGCTTCGCCGCCTACCGCGAGCTCGCTGCCGGGCGGCCGCTTCCGAGGACGGACGAGATCGCGTCGCGCCTGCTGACGCTGCCGCTCTTCGGTCATCTCACCGAAGAGCAGGTCGAGCTCGTCACGGGCTCGCTTCTGGACGCGGTCGGCACGCGCGTGCCTGGGCTGTGACCGCGCTCCTTCAGGACCTCGTGACGGACCGGGCCGAGCGCGACGCGCAACGCACGGCGCTCGTCATGGGCGAGAGCCGCCTCACGTACGGCGAGCTCGAGCTCTCGAGCAACCGCCTCGCTCGCATGGTCCGCGAGGTGGGCTGCGGCCGGGGAGACCGCGTGTGCCTCTTCCTGCCCAAGTCGCCGGCGGCGATCCGGAGCATGCTCGGGGTGCTGAAGGCGGACTGCGCGTACGTGCCGATCGACATCGCGAGCCCGTCGGCCCGCGTTGCGCGGGTCCTCGAGTCCGCGGATCCGAGGATGATCCTCGTGGCCGAGGAGGCAGCCGAGCTCGTCGGCGAGCTCCACGCGGCAGGCTCGCTGCCCGAGACGGCGATCGGAGTACTGGGTGACTCGGCGCGCGAGTGGCCGTTCGAGCCGACCTTCTCGGACGCGGACTGGGCGAGCTTCGACGCCGAGTCGCTCCCGCGCACGAACGGCCGGGACGACGTCGCCCACCTGCTCTTCACGTCGGGCTCGACCGGTATCCCGAAGGGCGTGATGATCACGCACGACAACGTCCTCCACTTCGTCGAGTGGGCGACGTCCTACTTCGGGACCACCGAGGACGACCGTGTCTCGGGACATCCCCCACTCCACTTCGACCTCTCGACGTTCGACATCTACGGGACGTTCCTCGCGGGCGCAGAGCTGCACCTCGTGCCGGCGTCCCACAACCTCCTGCCGATGAAGATCGGCGACCTCATCCGGTCCGAAGAGCTGACGCAGTGGTTCTCCGTGCCCTCGACCATGGCGCACATGGTCAAGTTCGGGGTCGTCGAGCCCGGTGAGGGCAAGGCGAGCGCCTTCCCGTCGCTTCAGCGCGTGATCTGGTGCGGCGAGGTCCTGCCGACGCCGGTCCTCATCAGCTGGATGCGGGCGATCCCCCAGGCGACGTTCACGAACCTGTACGGCCCGACGGAGGCGACGATCGCCAGCAGCTACTACGCCGTCCCCGAGCTCCCGCCGAGCGAGACGGCCGAGATCCCGATCGGGACGCCGTGCTCCGGTGAGGAGCTGCTCGTGCTCGACGAGGAGCTGCTGCCGGTGCCCGAAGGCGAGACCGGCGACCTCTTCATCGCCGGCGTCGGGCTCAGCCCCGGTTACTGGCGCGACGAGGAGAAGACGCAGGCGGCGTTCCTGCCCGATCCGCGCTCGCCGGAGACCGGCGCTCGGATCTACCGCACGGGCGACCTTGCGCGTCTCGGCGACGACGGCTACGTGTACTTCCTGGGTCGCGCAGACTCCCAGATCAAGAGCCGCGGGTTCCGCATCGAGCTGGGCGAGATCGAGGTCGCGCTGAATACGATCGACGAGATGAGCGAGTGCGCCGTCGTCGGCGTGGACACGAGCGGCTTCGAAGGGACGACGATCTGCTGCGCGTACGCGCCAGCGGAGGGGGCATCGATCGAGCTCACCGCCCTGCGCCGGCGGCTTCGCAAGCTGCTGCCCGCGTACATGATCCCGGCGCACTGGCTGGAGCTCGGCGAGCTGCCGAAGAACGTCAACGGCAAGATCGACAGACGGCACCTCGCGGACCGGTTCGCAGAGCAGCTCGGAGCCTCGGATGACGAGGCGGTCGCAGGGGTCGGCACGGAGGGGCCGACCCGATAACCGGGGCCGCGGGAATGCAGCACCAGACCGTCGTCGAGCGCGTCCTTCGCCTGCTCGGAGACGAGCTCATGATCGACGTCGGCTCGCCCACCACCGACCTGATCGAGACGGGGCGCCTGGACTCGCTCGCGCTCGTCGAGCTGCTCGCGGCGATCGAGCAGGAGTTCCAGGTCGAGGTCGCGCTCGACGCGCTCGAGATCGACGCGTTCCGCAGCGTCGAGAGCATCGCCGCGTTCGTCGAGCGGCTGCCAAAGTCGGAGCGCGCGTGACGATCCGCCCCTTCGAGCGGTCGGATCTCTCCGTAGTGACGAGCCTCTACGAGCTCGTGGCCCGGTCGGGGACGCGCGTACCGCCCCCGGGGCTCGAACAGTACTTCGAGCGAACATTCTTCGAGCAACCGTGGACGGACCCCGAGATCCCGTCGCTCGTCTACGTCGACGAGAACGGTGCCGTCGCCGGGTTCCTCGGATCGAGCGTGCGCCGCCTGGACTTCGACGGCGAGCCGGTCCGCGTGGCGGTATCGGGACAGCTCGTCACCGACCCGAAGGCGCGAAGCCGCGCGGCCGGGGCGTTCCTCATGAAGACCTATCTCTCAGGACCGCAGGACCTGACGATCACGGACGGCGCGACGGAGGAGGTCCGGCGCATGTGGGTCGGGCTCGGCGGCGAGACGCGGCACCTCGAGTGCATCGGCTGGATTCGCGCGTTCCGGCCCTTCCTCGCGGCCGCCCAGCTCGTCGAAGGCCCGCGCCCGCGGCTCGCCCGAGTGCTCAGGCCGGTCGCACCGGCGCTCGATGCGACCACCCGCGCGGCCTCGTCGTGGCTCGATGTCACCGAGCCGTCCGGGACGCGCGAGGAGCTGACACCGGAGCTCGTCGTCGAGCACCTCCCGCAGGTCGCCCGGGACTTCCGGCTGCGACCCGCGTACGACGTGGACTTCATCCGTCGGCTGCTGCCCGAGGTGGAGGCGGTTCGGAACCTAGGCACGCTCGTCCGGCAGCTCGTGCGGCTCGACTCGGGCGACGTCGCCGGCTGGTTCGTCTACTACGCGACGGATGGGGGCCTCGGATGGGTGCTCCAGATCGCCTGCTCCGAGCGCTCGGCCGAGCCCGTGCTCGACCACCTCTTCTCCGATGCAGCCTCCCGTGGCGTCACGGCGCTCCGGGGGCGTGTGGAGGCGCACGTGCGGGCGCCGCTCTCGAGCCGAGACAGCGTCCTGCGCAAGAGCGACGCCATCGCCCTCGTCCACTCGCGCCGAACCGACCTCCTGCATGCCGTCCACTCCGGCCGAGCCCTGCTCACGCGGCTCGAAGGCGAATGGTGGATGGGCCACCATCTCTACCCGTTCGACAGATCGCCCACAAGAAACGCGGACGCGGACTAGAATCCGTCGGTCAGTCGGGGGAGAGAGGACGGGGAGATCGGGATGAGCTGGGGTGGTTGCGACGGCATCGAGCTGTTTTCGACGTGCCCTCCGTCGAGCGGGTTCTCTCAGGGCACCTACCTCGAGCGCGTCGCAGAGGTGTCGCGCTGGAGCGACGAGGCGGGCTGCCGGGGGATGCTCGTCTACACGGACAACGGCCTCGTCGACCCCTGGCTGGTCGCCCAGATGGTGCTGCAGAGCACTACCGCGCTCTGCCCTCTCGTGGCCGTCCAGCCCGTGTACATGCACCCGTACTCGGTCGCGAAGATGGTCGCGTCGCTCGCGCACCTCCACGAGCGGAAGATCTGGCTCAACATGGTTGCGGGCGGCTTTCGCGGGGATCTCCTCGCGCTCGGCGACGAGACGGAGCACGACGCCCGCTACGACCGCATCGTCGAGTTCACCACGATCGTGAAGGAGCTCCTGGCGGGCTCGGTCGTGACCTTCGAGGGCGACTACTACCGGGTCCGGAACCTGTCGCTGAAGCCGCGCGTCCCGGAGGAGCTCTACCCGGGATTGACGATCTCGGGCTCGTCAGCCGCTGGTCTTGCAGCAGCCCGCGCGCTCCAGGCAACGGCGGTCAAGTACCCGAAGCCGCCGGGCGAAGAGGTCGACCAGCGCGCCGACACCGTCCGCACGGGGGTCCGCGTGGGCGTCATCGCGCGCGAGACGAGCAGCGAGGCATGGCGGGTCGGGTTCGAGCGCTTCCCCGAGGACCGCAAGGGCCAGATCACCCACGCGCTCGCGATGAAGGTGACGGATTCGCAGTGGCACAACCAGCTCTCGCAGCTCGGCGAGAGCCAGCTCTCGGAGCGGAACCCGTACTGGCTCGGCCCCTTCGAGAACTACAAGACCTTCTGCCCGTATCTCGTCGGGAGCTACGAGAGCGTCGGAGCGGAGCTCGGCCGCTACATGAGCCTCGGCTTCACGACGTTCATCGTGGACGTCCCGACCGAGCCCGACGACTTCGTGCACACGGCGGCCGCGTTCGCAGCCGCACCGCCCGTGCCGGCGCGGCCTCCCGCGCCCAAGCCGAGCGTCAGCGTCGGCGAGTAAGCCCGGGTTACCCGGGCGTCACTCCCCGCGCGGCGAGGACCTCGTCGAAGCGGCCGAAGGCGTGCGAGCCGAGCAGGCGGCGAAGCCTGGCGACGAACCGACGCCGGCCGAGCGACTGCGCGCGGAGTACGCGAGACGGTGCCTTGCCACGGTAGTCCTCGAGCTCCGTCGGGTTGAACTCGTACGGGTGGCAGTAGACGACGGCGGGCCTGCCGGCCGCGCCGATCGACCGCATGGCGCGGTCGAGCACTTCGAACGGGAGGACGCGGAAGTACCCGCCTCCGGCGACCGGGAATCGCCGGCGCCCGCTCCCCAGGACCGCGACCGGCACCTCGAGCAGGGGGCGGCCATCGGAGAGCGCAACGTGGTGGGGCGCGACGTCCCAGCCCGCGATGCCGTAGCGCTTCGTCCGCATCGGGAAGATCGACGAGTCGACCGTGAAACCGACGTCGGCAATCACGTCGAGCGCCCACAGGTTGCCCTCGAGGATCGAGAAGTCCTGGGCGCGGAACGCGGTCACGCGCGTCCCCGACGCCGCCTCGACGGTGCTCCGCGAGCGCTCGACCTCGTCGCGCAGCGCGCTCTCGTCCATCGCGTACAGGGGCCGGTGGCTGTACCCGTGCGCCTGCACCTCGTGGCCTTCCCTAACGAGCGTCTCCACGAGCTTCGGGAACGCCTCCGCGACGAGGCCCTGGACGAAGAACGTCGCCTTGACCCCGCACTCGTCGAGGACGGCGAGGAGCCGCTCGACGTTCCGGACGACCCGCTCGGTGATCGGCGCGTCGTAGTCGATGCAGGACTGAAACCAGTCCTCGACGTCGACCGTCAGCGCGTGCTGCGGACGACCCGGAGCGACCGGGGTCAGGGCGATCGGCGTCGTGGCCGGGAGTCCGGCCGTGCGCGCGTGCACGGATGCGGGGCCCGCCCCCACGGCGGCCAGGATACGCGGCGGTGGCTCTCAGCGCCCATGCGCCAGCGCGAGCAGGCGCGACGCCGGCCGCTTCAGGAACGACGTCTTCAGCGTGGCGCGGAGCGTGGTGTCTCCCGGGTAGAGGTCGACGCGCGGGATCGCGAAGCGGTTCGCGTGCGCGGACCCCGGGCCGAGCGCGAACGCCGCGTCGTACCCCGCCGAGACGGCCGCCGCCTGGACGCGGACGTCATGCTCGCCGTACGGGTAGGCGAGGAAGCGGCACGGCCGGCCGAGCTCGTCCTCGATGCGCGCGCGCGAGTCGCGGAGCTCGCGCTCGAGCTCGGAGTCCGTGAGATCCGGGAGGTGCGCGTGGCTCACCGTGTGCGAGCCGATCTCGACGCCGCGCTCGGCGAGGTCGCGGAGCGCGCTCCAGTCCATCGTGGCCAGGTGCTCGCCCTGCGTCTTCGCGTCCTCGGCGAGCTCCGGGACGTCGAGCGGACGACCGGACTCCGCGTACGCCGAGGAGGCGAACACCGTCACCGGGATCGACAAGCGCGCGGCGATCGAGACCGCACGGTCGATGTTCCGGTAGGCGTCGTCGAAGGTGACGTGGAGCAGATGGCCGCGCCCAGCGGCGACGGCCTCGGCGGTCGCAGGCCGGAAGCGCCGCCGGAGGAGGCTGCGAAGCTGCCGCTCGAAGACCTCCGGGCGGATCGCCAGCCGGTGCTCCCACTCGGCCGAGATCGCGTGGTAACAGAGGACGAGCGGACGAGAAAGGGTCATGGGCAGGTGGCGCGCGCCGGTAGGGTACTGCGCGCGATGGCGGGGGCCTCGTCGAAACAACCAGCTGCTGCTCCGAGCTCCGAAGCGGACGCGCGTCCGCTCTCGGTCATGATCCCGATGCTCAACGAGGCGGACCACATCGCCAACCTCGTGGCCGACCTCGCGAGCCAGGACTACGAGGGTGAGCTCGAGGTGCTCGTCGCCGACGGCGGCTCGACGGACGGCTCGCCGGAGCTGCTCCTCGAAGCCGCCGAGCAAGCCGGCATCTCCATCACGCTGCTCGAGAACCCCGGCCGCATCGTGTCGCCGGGGCTCAACGCGTGCATCAGGCAGGCGACCGGCGATCTGATCGTGCGCCTCGACTGCCACATGCGGTACCCGGCCGATCACCTCCGGAGCTGTGTCGTCGCGTCTCGCGAGTCGGGCGCTTGGCTCGCCGGCGGACCGGTCGTGCCCAACGGCCGGACACGCATGGAGCATGCCGTCGCGTGCGCCACGGACGGCCCGTTCGGCGGCGCGCTCTGGAAGAGGGCGACGGCGGAGCCGATCGACGTGGACGTGGTGAGCTGCGGCATCTACCGGGCGGAGGCGTTCGAGCGCGCCGGGCTCTTCGACGAGGAGCTCGTGCGAGACCAGGACGAGGAGATCGCGATGCGGATCCGCCTGAGCGGCGGCCGCGTCGTCTACGACCCCCGAATCCGCTCGTACTACGTCCCGCGCGGATCGTTCGCGAGCGCCTTCCGGCAGTACTACCAGTACGGCTTCTGGAAGGTCCCGGCGATGCTGAAGCACCGGCGCGTGTACAGCGTTCGCAGCCTGGCGCCCGTGGGCTTCGTCACCTCGCTGCTCGCGCTCGGAGCGATCGCTCCGTGGTCGAAGACGGCTCGCAGGCTCCTCGCTGCCGAGGTGGCCACTTATGCCGGCTCGGCCGTCGCGTTCGGCACGCTCAGCATCCGTGCGCGGAATGAGAGCCCGCAACTGCTCCCGACGGTCGTCGCGGTGTATCCGACCGTGCACCTCGGCTTCGGGCTCGGCTTCCTCCGCGGATGCCTCGACGCGCTGCGTAGTGCGCAAGCCCGGAATGCGCGAGTGCGGATTCCAGGCGCGCGGAAAGATCCCTAAAAGCGTGGCCGCTTCGCGGCCACGTCGCGCCGGCGGCGCCGGAACGAGTTAGCGGGGTCAGCGAGCGACCCGCTCGAGGACCTCGGCCCAGCGGGCGGCCACCGCGTCGATCGAGTGCGTCTCCTCGATGTACGAGCGCGTGCGCTGCGAGAGCTCCACGCGGTCGTCCCGCGTGTCCCACAGCTCACGGCCACCTGCGACGAACCGCTCCCAGGACCCCTCGGCCGCGACGCCGAGCCCGCGCGCGGCGACGACGCCGTCCGGGTCGCAGCGGAGCGTGAGCACCGGGACTCCACGCGCCCACGCTTCGAGGAAGACGTTCGGCATGCCCTCGGCGCTCGACGTGTTCACGATCGCCGCAGCGCGTGCGACGCGCCTCATCAACTCGCGGTGCGGAAGTGCATCGGAGACGGTCAGGTTCGGGAGGTCGCGGGCCGCCTCGCGAACCTCGCTCGAGTCGACGGGCGCCGCCGACGGCGGAACGGGGATGAGCACGAAGCGCGCGTCGGGCATGGCCGCGGCGAGATCGACGAAGCGCTCGGGGCTCTTCACCGCAGTCAGGCGACCGATCCAGAGGAAGGCGTCCGGCTCCGCCTCGGTCGCGCCGTCCTCGCCGGGCGGCTCGCAGAAGCTGGGGATCGCAACGACGTCGCGGCTCCTCGGAAGCGACTCGCGCGCGAGGCGTACCTGGTCGGCCGACTGCACGACGACGGCGTCTGCGAGTCGGAGCCCGAGGCGGTACAGCAGGCGCTTCGGCAGCCCGAGGGACGCAGCCTCGGTGAAGTCGGTGTCGTTCGCGCTCGAGAACACCAGGCGGCGGCGGCGGAGGCGGCACCAGGCCCCGGCGACGCCGAGCGCGGGGGTCGCCATGCGAACGATCGTCACGCGGGCATCCGCGGCGCCGAGCGCGCGCCAGACGCGCACGGCCTCGCGCAGCGCACCGACGGGCGAGCCCTCTTCGCGCTCCGGCGGCCGGATCACGAGGTCGAGCTCGGGCGGCAGCGGTCCGGGATCGCGGGGCTGCAACACGACATGGGCGACGTGGATACCGCGGGCCGCGAGCGCGCGCGCGAGCAGCATCATCTGGCGCTCGGCGCCGCCGCCGCGGCTGCCGCCACGCTCGTACCAGTGCACCGAGCGCGGCGAGTAGATCGCGACGTCGCGGCTCGCCATCGGCGGGATGCTAGATGGTTGCCCATCTGGAGACTCGACGCTCTCCGCCACGGGTTCGACAACACCGAGGGCTGTGCGTACGCTTGGGGGGAGGGACGGGAGGCCGGGAAGGGCCTCGGAACGGGCGGAGGCGATGTCGGAGCAGATTTATCTACTCGACGACGGTCTGGTCGGGCGGCCGCTCGCGCGTCAGCGCGCAACGTACGGCGCGATCGGAGCAGGCGGCGTCATGCTCGGACTTGCGGCCGCGGTCGACCCGTCGCTCGCGCTCGCCGGCGCGTTCGGCGCGGCGCTCGCCGCCATCGTCCTCTTCAGCCCGATCGCCGGGCTCTGCGTCCTGCTCGGGCTGAGCTTCTTCGAGGCGTACGACAGCGTGGGCGGAGGACCGTCCGTGACGAGGGTCGTGGGACTGCTCCTCGGGGTCGCGTGGCTCGCGGCGATCGCGTTGGCGTCGAAGGCCGGCATGCGCCCGCTGGGGCTCGTCGCGCGGCAGCCGGTACTCGCCGCCGCGCTGGCGCTCTTCACGGTCTGGATGGTGGTCAGCTACGTGTGGGCGAGCGACCTCGCGCTCGCAACCGAGTCGGTGACCCGGCTCGCGCTCAACTTCGCGCTCTTCCCGATCGTGCTCGCGTTCGTGGTCGAGAGACGCCACGTGGTCGCGCTGCTCGCGGTCTTCGTCGCCGCATCGGTTGCGTCGGTCGCGTTCGGCCTCCTGACCGACCCGTCTGCAGACACGCCCGCGGAGGGTCGGCTCGCAGGCGCGGGCATCAACCCGAACGAGCTCGGCAACGTGCTCGTCGTCGCCATCGTCCTCGGCGTCGGGCTCGGGCTCGTTCGCTCGTGGCACCCGCTCGCCCGCGCCGCCGCGTTCGCGGGCGTTGCGATCTCGATCGCCGGCCTCGTCCTGACGCAGTCGCGCGGCGCGATGTTCGGGCTGGCCGTTGCGCTCCTCGTCGCGCCGCTGGCCGTCGGCCGGGGGCGCCGGCTCGCCGCTGCCGCCACCGCCGCGGCTGCACTGGTCTGCGCAGTCGCCTGGCTCGGCGTCGTCGCCTCGGAGACCACGAGGGATCGCGTGACGAATCCCTCGGCGGACGGCGGCTCCGGCCGGACCGACCTGTGGACGGTCGGGTGGCGAATGGTCGAGGACCACCCGATCCGCGGAGTCGGCGCCGGCAACTTCCCGGCGCGCTCGGTCGACTACCTCCTTCGGCCCGGGAGGACGGAGTCCGACCTGTACATCGTCGACACGCCGAAGGTGCCGCACAACATCTATCTCGCCGTCCTCGCCGAGCTCGGGATCGTAGGCCTCTTCCTCTTCGTCACGATCCTCGCCACCGCCCTGGCCGCCGCCATCCACGCGGCGCGACAGTTCACGAGCCGTGGCCAACCCGTGATGGACCTGCTCTCGCGCACCCTGTTCATCGCGCTCGTCGGCTATCTCGCGGCGCTCTTCTTCTCCTCGCAGCTGTTCGAGAAGCAGCTCTGGCTCCTGCTCGCGCTCGCGCCCGCACTGCTCGCGATCGCACAACGCGCTCCTGGCGAGGAGCGGATTCCCGCGCCGCTCGGCGGCAGGCGGCTCTCGTGGGCCCGCGCGGGACGCTGATGGTCGATGCCGCTAGCTCGCCCACTTCGCCGCTAGCACTGGTGCCTCTGCCCTCGGTGACCGAGGAGCCTGCGTGACGGGTGCCGACGCCTCCTCGAACGGGGCGCCGGCGGAAGCGAGCATCGCGCGCAACACGGTCCTCGCGTTTGCGGCGCAGCTCTCCACGGGGACGTTCACCGCCGTCCTGACGCTGTACCTCCTGCGGGCGCTCGGGCCGAACGAGTACGGCGTATTCGCGCTCGCTGTGAGCATCGGCGCGATGGTCGGCTTGCTGGCCGACTTCGGCATCGAGCATTCGGTCGCACGCTTCCTCGCCGAGCGCCGCGGTGACGAGACCACGGTCGCGGAGCTCCTGCGTGCGTCGCTGCGGCTCAAGGTCGCGACCTCGGCGCTCGTGTCGGGCGTCCTCTTCGCGACGGCCGGCCCGATCGCCGCCCTGTTCGACGAGCCCGATCTCACCCTTCCGCTCCGCATCATCGCCTTCTCGGTGTTCGGGGAGAGCATGTTCATGCTCTACGTGACCGCGTTCATCGGGCTCGCGCGGATCGGCGTCAACCTCCGGCTGATCCTCATCGAGAGCTCGCTCGAGACCGCTTCGAGCATCGCGCTCGTCGCGCTCGGGGCGGGCGCCGCCGGCGCGGCCTTCGGGCGAGCCGCAGCCTACCTCGTCGGCGCGGTCCTCGCGGTCGCGGTCGTGGCGCGCATGTACGGACGCGGGGCCATACGGCCGTTCGGGCCCGATGGCGGACACACGCGCGCGATCGCCCGGTACGCCGCGCCGCTCCTCGTCACGACGAGCATCTACACCGTGTTCTCGCGGGTCGACATCCTCCTCATCGGCGCCCTGCTCGGAGCAACGGCGGTGGGGGTCTTCTCGGCGCCGCTCCTCCTCTCCGTCCCGCTCCGGTACGTCGGCCAGGCCGTCGCGAACAGCGTGGCGCCGCGGCAGGCGGGCGGCGGGACGGAGCCTGGAAGCGTGGAGGCATTCCGGACGAGCCTGCGCTGGGTTGTCGTGTACCAGGCTGCGATCCTGGCGCCACTGATCGTCTGGGCGGACCCGATCGTCGACCTCCTGTTCGGGGCGGAGTACGACGAGTCCGCGAACGTGCTGCGTGCACTCTCGATCTACATCTTCCTCGCCGGCCCCAGCCCGCTGATCTCGACGACGGTGAACTACCTCGGCCAGGCCGCGCGCCGGATCCCCATCGTGCTGCTTGCGCTCGGGGTCAACGTCGCCGTCGACCTCGCGCTCATCCCCGCCATCGGAGTCGTCGGCGCGGCCCTCGGATCGAGCGCCGCCTACGCGCTCTACGTCCCGGCCCACCTCCGCATCTGCCGGCGCGAGCTCGGCGTCCCACTGCGACCGCTGGCCGTGACCCTCGCACGCGCGCTCGTCGCGGCGGCCGCGATGGCCCTCGTCCTCGTGGCGGTGGGAACGGAGTCCCTGTCCTTCGCCGAATGGGTGCTCGGCGGGGCCGCGGGCACGCTCGCGTTCTGCGCGGCTCTCGTCCTGACTGGGGAGATCTCGACGAGGGAGCTTCGGAGGGGAGCTCGGGCCGCGCGCGCGTTGGCGTCTCGCTCGTAGCGCGTGCGGCCGATTCACATGCGGCCCTCGCCATACGCGGCATGCGTCAGCGACCTCGTCTACAGTGGTCGGCGGATCATGAGAGTGCAGAGCGTTTCTCTTGCCCTCGTGCTTCTTCTCGCGGCGGCCGCTCTCTGGGCCGGAGCGACGTCTGGGCACGAGTCGGTCGCGTTCGCGAAGGACGCTCCCGTGTGCACGCGGTACGCGTCCCCGCAGGGGAGCGACTCGGCGCGCGGAACCAAGCTCCGGCCATTCCGGACCGCGCAACAGCTCGTGGACTCGCTCCGATCTGGTCAGACCGGCTGCCTGCGCAGCGGCACGTACAGCGACGACGGCGAGGAGTTCGTCGTCAGGTTCGACCGGGCCGGCCGGCCCGGCGCGCCGATCACGCTCCGGAGCAATCCCGGCGAGCGCGCGAGGATCCGCGGCACGATCTACGTGCCGGAGGGTGCGAATCACGTGACGGTCTCGAACCTGATCCTCGAGGGCACAGGGGAAGACTCCACTTTCAAGGCCTACGCCACCGACGTCGTCCTCCAGTCCAGTGACGTCACCAACGCCTGGCGCGGGACCAACTGCGTCTTCCTCGGGAGCAACGACGGCTGGGGCACGGCCGTGCGCCCGGTCATCCGCGGCAACCGGATCCACGAGTGCGGACGCACCGGGGACAGCCTGGACCACGGCATCTACGCCGCGAACGCTGTGGGCGGCCGCATCGTCGGGAACCGGATCTGGAACGCGTCCGGCTACGCCATACAGCTCTACCCGAACTCGCAGCGCATGCTGGTCTCGCGGAACATCGTGGACGGAGCCGAGCCGTCGGTCCGAGGCGGCATCGTGGTCGGAGGCGACGACGAGCACGCGTCGAACGGCAATGTCATCGAGCACAACGTGATCGCGTACGCACGCTGGTACAGCGTCAGCTCCACCTGGGAGGACGCCGTCGGCCAGGGGAACGTCGCGCGCGCGAATTGTCTCTGGGGCGCTGCGCAAGGGGAACATCTCCTCGGATGGCGGCCTGGTCGCAGCCGGGAACAGGGTGGCCGACCCCCGGTTCGTCAACCGGGCCCGGCGCGACTACCGACTGGCGGCCGGCAGCCGCTGTCGCGCGCTGCTCGGCTAGGTGAAGAGAGGGCTGCGACGCGGCCGGTCCAGACCTTCGGGCGGTAGGCACTGCTTGCGGTTACGTCTACGATTCCTTTCGTGGCGGGGAGGGCTACGAGGCATAGTCGGGGAGTTGTCGCGCGCACGCGCGTCGGGCCGGAGCCTGCGCCGAACCGGGTACGCGGCCCGCTTGGCGACGCGCCCTGGGTCGAGCCGCCGCCCCGGACCGCAGGCCTGTCGCTCTACCTCCAGCTCGCGCGCGCCCGCCTCTGGCTGATCGTCATCGTCGTCGGCGGGAGCGTCGCCGCTACGGCGTTCGCGGTCTCGACGATCGAAAACGTCTACCGGGCGGAGGTCGACATGCTCGTCACGCCGACCCCGCGGAGCAATGCCAACCTGTTCGGGTTCGGCCTCGTCTCCGAGTCCGGCGACCCCGCACGAGACGTCGAGACGGTCGCGAAGCTCATCACGACCCCCGAGGTCGCCGCTCGCGTCATCCGGCGCCTGGACCTCCGTGAGACACCCAGGAGCCTGCTGACACGTGTGTCCGCACGGCCGGTGGCTCAGAGCTCGATCGTCACCATCAGCGCCGACGCGCCGACCGCGAGCGACGCGGCCGTGCTCGCCAACACCTTCGGCGCGGCCGTGATCGCGGAGCGGACCGAGCAACTGCACGAGTTGCTCGACTCGGCCATCCCAGGCCTACGGAGTCAGCTGGCGGAGCTCGGGAGACGGGATGCCGACGCCCGCGCGGCGCTCAGCACGAGGCTGCAGGACTGGGAGACGCTACGGGCGCTCGTCGACCCGACCCTGCACCTGCAGACGAAGGCGACCCTCCCCACCGGACCGATCTCGCCCAAGCCGCTGTTGAGCATCGTCGCCGCATTCCTCGCGTCCTCGATCCTCGTCTTCGGCTTCATCGTGGGCTCGCACCTCGTCGCGCCACGCATCTACAGTGACGAGGACCTCCGTCGGTATCGCATCCCGATCCTCGGCCGGATCCCGGCCCGGCGACCGTGGGACCGGTTCACGCGCCGGACGGTGCACCTTCGACGGGCTCCGATCGCGGACGCGTTCCACCGACTCGTCCGAACGCTCTCGGAACGAGCCGCGCAGGACCGTATCTCGGGCTTCCTCACGAGCACGAGGTCGTCGGACGAGAAGACGATGGTCGCGATCAACCTCGCCTCAACCCTCGCGACGACGGGTCGGGACGTGATACTCATCGACGGCGATCCGGTCGAGGCCGTCCTCAGCCGCAGCCTGGAGCACCAGCCCGTAGTGGGAATGGGGCGCGTCGTCAACGACGGCCTGCTCCTCAGCAAGGCCCTGACACGGCCGGACGAGCTCCAGGGCGTCAGCGTGCTGCCTCAGGAGCTCGACCTCACGGCGCCCCTCAGCCTGTCGCTCGAGTCGGCCGACGCGCTCCTGCGTGAGACGGAGCAAATGGCGGATGCGGTGGTGGTCGACGGCCCGACCCTCGACGAGATGGCGGACGCGGCCTCGCTCGCGAAGCGGGTCGGAACCGTGCTCGTGGTCGTCCGCCTCAACCGAACGCGCGACGCGGAGCTCACCGAGCTCGTCAACCAGTTCGTCGAGGACGAGATCGTTCCGGACGGCTTCGTCGTGGTCGGGTGATCGCGGACGCGGTCGCGTCCACCCCGGTGCAGGTGGAACGCATCAGAGCGCTCGAAGACCTGCGAGACGAGTGGGACGCGCTCGCAAGCGCGACCCGGAACGTCTTCGCGACGTGGGAGTGGGCCTCGCTCTGGTGGCGGAGCTTCGGCGAGTCGCGTACGCTCCTGGCCCACGCCTGCCGCTCCGCGGACGGCCGGCTGCTGGGGATCCTGCCCCTGTACGTCTCGCAGCGACGCCCGTTCCGCGTCGTCCGCCTCCTGGGCCACGGCGAAGCGGACCAACTCGGTCCCATCTGCCTCCCGGAGGACCGTCGGGCGGTCGCCGACGCGCTCCGCGGCGTCCTGGCCGACGCCCGCGCCGACGTCTTCCTCGGCGAGCGCTTGCCGAAGGAGGAGGCCTGGAGCACGCTCCTCGACGCTGGTGAGATCCGCTCGGAGCCCAGCCCGGTCGTCCGCTTCGACGTCGAGACGTGGGAGGACTTCCTGCGGGAACGGAGCCGAAACTTCCGCGACCAGGCTCGCCGGCGAGAGCGCAGGCTGGCCGAGCGGCACGAGATCCGGCTCCGGCTCGCGACCGACCCGGAGACACTCGACCGCGATCTCGACGCGCTCTTCTCGCTGCACCGCGCGCGCTGGTCCGGGACGCAGACCAACTTCGGCCGGCGCGAGGCGTTCCACCGCGAGTTCGCGGTGCGCGCGCTCGAGCGCGGCTGGCTTCGGCTCTGGATTCTCGAGGTCGACGGGCACCCGCGCGCGGCGATCCATGGCTTCCGGCTAGGCGACGTCGAGTCCTTCTACCAGAGCGGTCGGGACCCGGCTCTCGACGACCTGTCCATCGGATTCGTCGTCCTGCTCCACGCGATCCGCGAGGCGCTGGCCGACGGGATGGCCGAGTACCGGCTCCTCCTCGGCGGCGAGGCGTACAAATACCGCTTCGCCAACGAGGATCGCGAGGTGGTGACGCTCGCGACGACGCGGACCCGACGCGCGCACGCGGCCCTCACAGGCGCCGTCGCCGCCCGTCGCTCGAAAGCCAAGCTTCGCTCCTGGCGCGAAGCGCGCCGTGAGCACTCAACAGCCCCCGCGCGGGCCGGAGTCTGAGCTGTGTGCGGGATCTGCGGATACGTCTCGCTGGATGGCCGCGGCGTCGACCGCGATCTGCTCGAGTCGATGAACGATCGGCTCGTCCATCGCGGGCCGGACAGTGCGGGCGTCTTCATCGACGAGGCCGCCGGGCTCGCCGCAAGACGGCTGGCGATCATCGACCTCGTCACCGGCGACCAGCCGATCACGAACGAGGACGGATCGGTGGTCGTCGTCCAGAACGGGGAGATCTACAACTACCGCGAACTGCGCGCCGAGCTCGCGGGACGCGGCCACACGTTCCGGACGCAGGGCGACACCGAGGTCCTCGTTCACCTCTACGAGGAGTACGGCCTCGCCTTCGCCGAGCGCCTGCGCGGCATGTTCGCGATCGCGGTCTGGGATCGGAAGGCCCGGCGGCTCGTCATCGCCCGCGACCGCTACGGCATCAAGCCGCTCTTCTACAGCGTCCAGGGCGGCTCGCTCGCCTTCGCCTCTGAGCTGAAGGCACTGCTGGTCGCGCCGTGGATCGGGCGTGAGATCGACATCGACGCGCTGGACGCGTACCTCGCATTCGGGTTCGTCCCCGCGCCGCTCACGATCTACTGCGGGATCCGCAAGCTCCCGCCGGGGACGCTGCTCGTGTGGGACCACGGGAGCCGGGACGCGCGGCTCGAGCGGTACACGAAGCCGGCGGCCGAGTCGCAGCGTCCGCTCGAGGCCACGGACGCCGCGACGCTGGCCGAGGAGCTCCGCGAGCGCCTTCGTGACTCGGTAGCGGCGCACCTGATCGCCGACGTGCCAGTGGGCGTACTCCTCTCCGGCGGCCTCGACTCGTCGACGATCGTCGCGCTCGCCGCGGAGCTGAGCTCGGAACCGGTTCGGACCTTCACCGTCGGCTTCGAGGAGCAGCACTTCGACGAGCGCGGCCCGGCGCGGCTGGTGGCCGACCGGTACGGGACCGACCACCACGAGATCGTGGTGCCGCCCGACGCGGTCTCGCTGCTGCCGCGCATAGCCGAGGTCTTCGACGAGCCCTTCGCCGACGACTCCGCCCTGCCGACGTACCTCGTGTCCGAGCTCGCAAGCGCGCACGTCAAGGTGGCGCTCTCGGGCGAGGGAGGCGACGAGCTCTTCGGGGGCTACAACTACTACCTCGCGCATGCGCTCGCTCCGGCCCTCGGCCGAGCGGCGACCGTGGCGCGTCCGCTCGTCGAGCGCCTACCCTCCTCGAGTTCCAAGGCGAGCACGTTCGACTGGCGGGCGAAGCGGTTCGCGCGCAGCGCGTGCCTGCCGACGCTCGACCGCCACTACGCATGGAAGACGCTGGTGCCGCCCGACGAGCGGGAGCGGCTGTTGGTGCCGGAGCGGAACGGGTCGCTCGGCCCGCGGGAGCTCCTGGCCGAGCGCTTCTCGGAGAGCGAGGGACTCGAGGAGCTCGCGCGCGTCATGGACCTCGACATCGGCGTGTTCCTGGTCGACGACATGCTGGTGAAGACCGACCGAGCAAGCATGGCGCACTCGCTCGAGGTGCGGGTGCCGATTCTCGATCCCGTCGTCGCCGACTTCGCGCTGGCGCTCCCGAGCAGGATGAAGGTTCGAGCGCTGTCGCGGACGAAGAAGTACCTGCTCAGAAAGGCCGCGGAACCGCTCCTTCCCCGCGAGATCCTCGAAGGCGAGAAGCGTGGGCTCTCGATCCCGCTCGCCGCGTGGCTCCGAGGTGAGCTCCAACCTCTCGTCCGCGACGTGCTCTCGCCCGAGAGCCTCCGCAGGCACGGCTACTTCGATCCCGACGTCGTCGAGCGGATCGTCGATGACCACATCGCCGGGCGGAGTGACGAGTCGCGCAAGCTCTGGGCGCTGGTCACGTTTTGCCGTTGGTTCGATCGCCGCGCGATGTTGGCGCTGGTCGGGTTCTGCCTGTGGTTCGACCGCTACGCAGGCGCCGCCAAGGATCATGCGTTCGCATAGGCGTCCGCCGGGCCGACTCGGCGTCTACTACGACGGCCCCGGCCGTCTCGTCGAGTCCGACGAGGGCACCCGACTCGCGCCGCACGCGACCGACGTCCCGTTCCTGACTTTCGTCTGCGCGGTCGGCCGGGGGTTCGACTCGCTCACGCTGTTCGGGCGCGCGCAACCCGCGAACGGTGAGGTTACCGACCACCTGCTACCGGCGAACGTGGACATCGTCGCGCTGCCGTTCTACGAGAGCATGATCGACGCCCGCGGCGTTCTCCGCGCCACTCCCGGGTCGGTTCGCGCGTTCTGGCGTGGCCTCGAGCGAGTGGACGCGGTGTGGATCGACGGCCCCCATCCCTACGCGCTGTTCTTCGTCCCGCTCGCCGTCGCGCGGCGCAAGACGGTGGTGCTCGGTGCGCGCCAGGACACGATGACCTACTACCGCGCGCGGCTGCGGGGCGGGCGCGGGCGACCCTCGCTCCTCCTCGCGTGGACCTGGGATCTCGGATACCGCGCGTTCGCGCGTTTCCTGAAGGTGACCGTCGTCGGGGACGACCTCGTCCGCCAGTACGGGGGACAGCGCCCGAAGCTCCTCCGGATGACGGTGTCGCAGCTGCCCGAGGCGGATCTCGTCCGCGCCCCGATCCCACGCGACTGGAGCGGCACGATCACGCTCCTCACGGTCGGGCGGATCGACGCGGAGAAGAACCCGCTGCTGCTGGTCGAAGCATTCGCACGGCTCGAGGAGGCACATCCGGGTCGCTTCCGGCTCGTCTGGGCCGGCACCGGGCCGCTCGCGGACGCCGTCGCGCGCCACGCGGAGGAGCTCGGCGTGCGCGACCGGATCGAGCTCCTCGGTCAGGTCCTGTTCGGCCCAGAGCTCCTGGAGCGCTACCGGTCGGCGCACCTCTTCGTCCACGTGTCGCTGACGGAGGGCTTGCCGGCCACGATCCTCGAGGCACAGGGGAACGCGCTGCCGGTCGTGGCCACGGCTGTCGGCGGCGTGCCCTCGGCGCTCGGCGGCGGCGAGGCGGGCCTCCTCGTCCCTCCCTCCGACCTCGACGCCCTCGTCGCGGCGATCCTCCGGCTCACCGAGGATGCCGAGCTGCGCGAACGCGTCGTCGAGCGTGGCCTCGAGCTCGTCGACGGGCACACGCTGGAGTCCACGTCGGCTCGTGTGGCCCGCTTCATCCGCGGCGAGGACATGTCCGAAACGGATGGCTAGGCTCCGGGCATGCTCAGCCCGGCGGTCGAGAACCTCGTCACGCAGCTGACGAAGCTCCCCGGAATCGGCCGCAGGACGGCGCAGCGACTCACGTTCCACCTCCTCTCGGCGCGACCGGACGACGCGCTCGAGCTCGCCCGCGCCATCGAGGATGTGAAGACCCGTGTCCGCTTCTGCCGCGAGTGTGGGAACCTCACCGAGGAGGAGCTCTGCCCGATCTGCGCGGACACGCGGCGCGACCGCACGGTGATTTGCGTCGTCGAGCAGCCGGTCGACGTCATCTCGCTCGAGCGCACGGCCGAGTTCCGCGGCCTCTACCACGTCCTCGGGGGCGCGCTGTCGCCGATCGACGGCGTCGAGCCCTCGGACCTGCGGATCGCCGGCCTGCTCGCGCGGCTGGACGGCGGTGAGGTCGAGGAGATCGTCCTCGCGACGAACCCGACGATGACCGGAGAGGCGACCGCCGCC
The DNA here is from genome assembly GCA_963716605.1 of uncultured Actinomycetes bacterium. Classification (GTDB taxonomy): domain Bacteria; phylum Actinomycetota; class Thermoleophilia; order Gaiellales; family Gaiellaceae; genus GMQP-bins7. Next base: position 722,687 of record CAVQTO010000003.1, read on the forward strand.
TACCTCGCCGATCGGCTTCGCGACCGCGTGCGCGTGACGCGGCTCGCGAGCGGGCTGCCCGTCGGCGGCGACCTCGAGTACGCGGACGAGGTCACGCTCGGGCGCGCGCTCGCCGGCCGGCGGGAGATGTAGCGCCCGGCGCGTCCGTGACCAGGCGGGCGTGGAGGGATTGGCACGGAATAGACGCAGACCCGTGTCCCACCTGTGCGCGTTTCGGCGCTACGCTCGGAGCGGGTGGAGGGTGGCCAGCTCCCCACCCAGGGTGGGGAAGGCGCGGCGATGTTTTCTCCGCAAAGTGCGTCCTTCCGGTTTCCGACCCACTTGCATCCGGTGTCCGTCCTTTCTAGATTGCACCTACTGAACCGGCGGGCCTTCGGGTCAGCCGGTTCAGTGTTTTAGGGGAGGTTTTCGCGGGCGAGGCAAGCCACGCCCCTACGTACACTCTCCGCGATGGAAGCGCAGCCCAGGATCGGAGTCGTCGGCGCGACCGGCGCCGTCGGGCGCGTCACGCTCGCGCTTCTCCGTGAGCGCGGCCACGACCAGGTGCGCGCGTTCGCGTCGTCGCGCTCCGCCGGGACGACGATCGACGGGCTCGAGGTCGAGGAGGCCACGCCCGAGGCGCTCGGCGCAGGTGATCTCGACGTCTGCCTCTTCTCCATCGGCACCGAGACCAGCCTCGAGCTCGTGCCGCCGGCAGCCGAGGCGGGCGCGCTCTGCGTGGACAAGTCCTCCGCGTATCGCCTTCAGGACGGGATCCCGCTCGTCGTTCCGGAGGTGAACGGCGACCGGGCGAAGGACCACGCGGGCATCGTCGCCAACCCGAACTGCAGCTCGATCCCGCTCACGCTCGTCCTGGGGCCGCTCCGCGACGCGGCCGGGCTCAAGCGTGTCCGGGTCGCGACCTACCAGTCGGCCTCGGGCGCGGGCAGCGACGCGATGGAACGGCTTCGCGCCGAGCCCTCGGACGGCCACGACCTGCGCATGGACTGGTCGTTCGACGGGGTCGAGTTCGACGAGGAGGCGAAGATCCGCGCCGAGACGCGGAAGATCCTCGACGAGCCCGACCTCCCGATCAGCGCGACGTGCGTGCGCGTCCCCGTGCTCGTCGGGCACTCGGAAGCGGTCTGGGTCGAGACGGAGGAGGCGATCTCACCGGAAGAAGCCGAACGGATCCTCGCGGACGCCCCCGGCGTCTATCTCGATCCGTTCCCGACGCCGATGAAGGCCGCGGGCGGCGACGAGGCGCTCGTGGGCCGGATCCGGCGCGACGCTGCCAACCCGGAGGCGCTCGCCCTCTTCCTCGCCTGCGACAACCTGCGCAAGGGCGCGGCGCTGAACGCGATCCAGATCGTCGAGCTCGTCCTCGGCGCCCGCGCGACCGCCTGAGAGCTACGCGCGGCCGAGCAGGCCGAATGTCAGGCGCCGCAGCCGCGCTCGTCGGCGCTCCTCGGCGCCCTCCCACTCGGCCATCCGCTGGAGGCGCCGCTCGTACATCGCGCGAAACTCTCGCGCCTCCTCGGCCCAGCGCGCCTTCTCATCCGGATCGATCCGCTTCTTCGCCATCCTCCGCCTCGAGCAGCTCCGGGACGGGATTCAGCTTCACGTCCATCGCCATCAGTCTACGAATGATGCTGTTGACATCGTCCCACGTGATTGGTGGTTCGCGCCTCCGTCTCCGCAGCGTCGCTCGATGATGCCGCGCGCAGCGCGGTCACACCAGATGTCCGCTATGGACCCGGCGGCGCGGGCGCCGGCGACGGCTGCAGCACCTCTTGCACGCGGCGGAGGACTCGCTCGCGTGACGTCTCCTCGACCGTGATGAGGCCGCCGAGCTCGAGGCGCGCGAGCTCGATCCGCCCGACCGAGCGGACCGTGCGGAACCCGAAGTCGGCAAGGAAGTCCCGCGGGAAGACGGTCCGGTGTACGAGAAACCGCTCCGCCGGCGGCGTGCCCTCACGGTAGCGGTACCCGAACGCCTCGAGCGCCTTCGCGCCCTTGTCGCGCGCCTCGCCGATCGCGGCGAGGAAGAGCGACTGCTCGACCCACGGCTGCGACTCGGACAGGAGGTACGCGCAGGTCACGAGAACAGCGTCGTCGGAGGGCGGTCCTGCGGGGAGCACGGCGGCACGCGGGAAGAGCTCTGACGGCCCGTACTGCATCGAGCCGAGCACGCGGCCGTCGTCGTCGCGGTAGACCGACCCCCACACCCCCCACTCCGTCTCCGCGCGCTCAATCCACTTCCGCTTCTCGGGCTCGCGGTTGCCGCGCGTCTGCCACCACACGCAGCTCTGGCACACGCCCGGAACGGTCTCGAGCGTCGCGCCCGTGAGCCCCGCGAGGCGAGAGGTCATCTCTTCGGCGGCGGCGCGCTGACCGAGTCGAAGACGACGTCGACCGAGGCAGGAGTCATGCTCGCCATCCGCGCGAGGTACTCGGAGACGCGCTTCTGGACCTCGGCCGCGACGTCTGCGGAGCTCCGCCCCCAGGCGAGCTCGAGGTTGAGCCCGACCGCGAGCGTGTCCTCGTCGCCGGAGACCTCGACCGCCTTCCCGCGGTGGAGCGGGCCCTCGGCGAGCCCCGCCACGCCGTCGACCTCGCGGGCCGCCTCTCCCGCATAGCGAGCCAGCACGTCGAGCGAGATGAACGGCTGGTCGGTCTGGTCGGTCACGGCCTCGATCGTACAACCAGCTCGGTCACCTCGGGCCGAGCGAAGAAGCGGAACGGAACGAACGTCGTGCCCACGCCGGGCGAGACGTGCAAGACGGTCTCGCCGTGCCGGAAGGCGCCCTCGGACTCGCGGACCCGCGGATGCGCGAGTCGCAGCTTCCCACCTGGGAACGGGATCGCGATCTGGCCGCCGTGGAGGTGTCCGGCGAGGACGAGGTGGAAGGCGTCGGGAGGCATCCTGCGCACGATTCCCGGGAAGTGGCAGAGCAGGATCCGGAGCGCCGCCTCGGGATCGGCGAGCTCCGCCGGTCGCGCCCGCCGCCGGGCATACGTCCGAGGCTCGACGCCGACGACCTGCACCGGGAGCCCACGGATCTCGAGCTCGAGCGCCTCGTCGCGGAGAACCGTGATCCCGTCGATCGCAGCAAAAACCGCCGGATCGATCCGCTGCGAGAACGGGTCGCGGCTGTCCGCGAAGTCGTGGTTCCCGAGCACGACGAGGCAGGGCCCGAGTTCGCGGAGCAGCTGCGCGAGGAGCTTCTCGCCACGGCGTCGCGACACGAGGTCGCCGGTGACGCAGACGAGGTCGGGCTTGCGCTCGGCGATCCACGCGACCGCATCCTTTGCGGCGCGCTCGCCCCGCGACGGCACACCGAGGTGGAGATCGGAGAGATGGGCGACGCGCAGCCCGTCGAGCGCCGCCGGAACCCCGGCGAGCTCGACCTCGAGCACGCGCTTCCGCAACCACCCGGCCTCGAACCACCCCCACGCGAGCACGCCCGCGGCGAGCACTGCCAGAGCAGCCATGCCCCCGATCAGCACGCAGTACCGCGGATTCTGTTCAAGTTACAACGTGTAACTTGGCCGCCTTTCTCGACGCGCCTCGCCGGACGGCTGGACCCGGAAACGCGCTCGGGCAGCCGATGGCGACCGTCCGCCGCATGGGTCGTGGCGCTCGAGAAGCCAAGTTACAACTTGTAACTTGGCGCTCCTTTCGGCCGCGTCTCGATTGGCCAGCATGGACGAACAGGTCGGTCGCCCACCATTGGCGCAGCTGCGAAGCGGATGCGCTCAGACCGACAGCCGGTCGACCACGGGATCGACCGAGATGATGTGGCGCTTGAACTTCAGCTCCGAGCCGTCGAGGCCGGCGGCGACGCCGATCAGCTGCGAAAGATGGAGCACGGGCATCTGGAAGTCCTTTCCGGTCTGCTCCTTCAGCTTCAGCTGCCACGCGTCGAGGGAGAGATGGCAGAGCGGGCACGGGGTCACCATCGCGTCCGCGCCGGCTTCCTTCGCCTGCTCGATCGGCTGGATGAGCTCGGCGAGCGCGACGTCCTCGCGCGCCTGGATGATCGGGAAGCCGCAGCACTTGATCTTCGCGGGGTAGTCGATCGGCTCGCCGCCGCAAGCCTCGATGATCCGCTCGAGGGACGACGGCTTGTCGGGGTCCTCGAAGCCGAGAAGCTTCGACGGGCGCAGGATCTGGCAGCCGTAGAAGGGCGCGATCTTGAGTCCCTGCAGGCCCTTGTGCGCGACGCGCTTCAGGAGCTCGTACCCCTCCCCGGCAGCGGTCAGCCAGAGAAAATGCTGGACGTCGACGTTCCCCGAGTACGCGGGGGCCCCCACCTTCAGCAGGTTCCTGTTCACCCGCTCGAGCAGAGCGGGATCGCCCTTGAGCGCATGGTTCGCCTGGCGGAGATTGAGCGTGCAGACGTTGCACACGGTCATGAGCGTGTCCGAGCCCGTGTCCTCGGCGTAGGCCAGGATGCGCGCGTTCAGGTGGAGGTAGTAGTCCGGCTCGGCCTCGTGGATGTCGCCCGCGCCGCAGCACGTCACCGACTCGAGCTCGATCAGCTCGAGCCCGACCTTCGGCGCGAGCGCCTGTGTCGACGTGTCGAGCTCCTTCGCCGAGAGCGACGCGAGGCAACCCTTGTAGTACGCGACCGTCCTCATTCCTGCGCGTCCTCCTGACCGGGGATCGGCTTCGGCGGTGGGAAGGAGCCCTCGCCGAACGGGTCGCGCTCCTCCTCGGCCTCGAACTCGAGCCGGCCGAGCGCGTGCTCGACCTGCACGATGCCCTTCGCGCCCTGCTCGCCCTCGTGCTTCACGAGGTCGTACAGCGCGCGGGCCTCCTCGACGTGCTTGGCGACGTGCGGCGGGACCGGAGGCGGCACCTTGCCGTGCTTGGCGAGCCCCATCGCGAACTTGACCTCCTTCAGCGAGCGCGTGATGCCCTGGGTCTTCGGCACGAGCTCGGTCTCACGGAGCCAGCCGGTCGTCTTCGCCGAGGTGACGAACCACTTCGCATGCTTGGCGCCCATGTCGGAGTCGATGCCCTCCTTCATCGCCTCCGCGCCGAGCTTCGCGATCGCGTCGCGCGGGTCGACGCCCTTGGGACAGCGTTCGTTGCAGAAGTAGCAGCGGGTGCAGTCCCAGATCCCGTGCTCCTCCGAGTACGACTGCAGCCGCTCGACCTTCGTCTGGTCGCGCGCGTCCCCGACGAAGCGCATGCCCTTCGCGAGCGCGGCCGGGCCGAGGAAGTCCGGGTCGGCCTCCATCGAGTTGCACTCGGAGACGCAGCAGCCGCACATGATGCAGAGCGACTCCTTGTGGATCACGTCCATCTGCTCCTGCGAGACGACGTACTCCTTCTCGCCGGGATCGGTGTAGCCCGAGTCGAGGTACGGGCTGACGGCTCGGATCTTCCCCCAGAAGGGCTCCATGTCGACGACGAGGTCCTTGACGACCGGGAGGTTCCCCATGGGCGAGATCACGGGAACGTGACCGGCCTCGACGATGTCGTACATCCGCGTCTTGCACGCGAGCACCGCCGCGCCGTCCATGCGCATCCCGCACGAGCCGCAGATCATCATCCGGCAGCTCTTGCGGTACGCGAGCGTGCCGTCGACCTTGTCCTTCACGAGGTCGAGGACGTCGAGGAGCGTGACCCAGTCGGGCGCGTCGACCTCGTAGTCGACGAGCTTGCGCCGACCCTCGACCGGGTCGTAGCGCTGGATCTTGAGCGCGACCTTCATCTCAGCACCTAGTACTTTCGCTCCTCGGGTGTCCACTTGGTCATGGTGACCGGCTTCCAGTCGAGCTTGGGCGCGCCGTCCTCCCAGGTCACGATCGTGTGCTTCAGGTAGTTCTCGTCGTCACGGTCCGGGTAGTCGTACGGCCGCGCGTGCGCGCCGCGGCTCTCCTTGCGCGCGAGGCCGGCGACGATCATGCACTCCGCGAGCTCGAGGAGGAAGCCGAGCTCGAGCGCCTGCGTGAGGTCGGAGTTGAAGACGTCGCCCTTGTCGTCGACGACGACCCGCTCGTAGCGCTCGCGGAGCCCCTGCACGATCTCGCCCTGCTCGAGCATCTGCTCCTCGCGCCGGAAGACGCCGAAGTTCTCGTGCATCGTCTCGGCGAGCTCGTCGCGGATCTGCCACGGCCGCTCGCCCTCGGTGCGGTCGAGGAGCGCCCGGAGCTCGCGCTCGGCGTCGGCCTCGACGGAGGGCGGGACCGCCACGGTCGTATTGGACATGGCCCAGTCGGCCGCGTGCCAGCCCACGCGCTTGCCGTACGTGATCGTCTCCATGAGCGCGTTGCCGCCGAGGCGGTTCGCGCCGTGGACGGAAACGCATGCCACCTCTCCGGCGGCGTAGAGCCCGTCCATGCCGGTCCGGCCCCAGACGTCAGTGTCCACGCCGCCCATGTGGTAGTGGGCGCCCGGGCGAACCGGGATCGGCTCGTAGATCGGGTCGACGCCGGCGAAGGTCATCGAGAGCTCGCGCGTCCCGTGCAGGCGCTCGAGGATCTTCTCGGCGCCGAGGTGCCGCAGGTCGAGCAGCACGTTCCCGTCGATGCCGCGGCCCTCGTCGATCTCGGTCTGCTCCGCGCGCGAGATGACGTCGCGCGAGGCGAGCTCCATCGCGTTCGGCGCGTAGCGGACGAGGAAGCGCTCGGCCTGGGAGTTGAGCAGGTACGCGCCCTCGCCCCGGCAGCCCTCCGTGATGAGCACGCCTGTCGGCGCGAGCGTCGTCGGGTGGAACTGCATCATCTCCATGTCCTCGAGCGCGACGCCCACGCGGAGCGCCATCGTCATCCCGTCTCCCGTGCACGCGTACGCGTTCGTCGTCCCGGTGTACAGGCGCCCCGCGCCGCCCGTCGCGAGGATCACGGTCTTCGCGCCGATCGACTTGAGCCCGCCGTCGAGGAGATCCCATGCGATGACTCCCTGGCAGCGGTCGTCGTCGACGACGAGCTGCCACGCGAAGAACTCCTCGTAGGTCCGGATGTCGCGCTTCATCACCTGCTCGTAGAGGACGTGGATGAGGACGTGTCCGGTGATGTCCGCCGCGTACGCCGTCCGCGGCTCGCCGGCGGCGCCGAACGGGCGCTGCGCGATCCTCCCGTCGGGCGTCCGCGAGAAGACCGCGCCCCAGTTCTCGAGCTGGTACACGTCCTCGGGCGCCTCCTCGCAGAGGATCTCGATCGCGTCCTGGTCGCCGAGGTAGTCCGACCCCTTGACGGTGTCGAACGCGTGCTTCTCGGGATCGTCTTCGGACGCGTTCCCGAGCGCCGCGTTGATGCCACCCTCGGCAGCCCCGGAGTGGCTCCGGACCGGGTGGATCTTGGAGACCATCGCGACGTCCGCGCCGGCGTCGAAAGCCTCGATCGCCGCGCGCATTCCCGCGCAGCCGGCACCGACGACGACGACGTCGTGTTTTGCCTCCATCTCGAAGGACGCTACCTGACTGGTGTAGTGCACAGATCGGGAATCGGCTAGCGCCGATTCCCGATCGTGCGATAAACCCCTGAGGCGCTGACCGCTTCGCGGTCGCGCTCAGGTGGACGGGGCTTTCCGCCGCCTACCGCGTGCGCGCCGGGACCCTCGCGAAGACCGCTCGGGCGCTCGTCTGCTTGCTCATCGGGACCGTGCACGTGCGCTTCTTCCCGCGGCACGCGCCGGTCCACCTCTCGAGCTTCCACCCTTTCGCCGGAGCCGCGGTCAGGCGCACCGGGACGTACGACGGGAGCGACGCCGAACAGCGCGGGCGGCACGCGATGCCCTTCGAGGCGCGGACCTGACCGCGTCCCGCGACGCTGACCGAGAGCTTGAAGGCACGCGGCGCGAAGAGGACGCCGACCGTCGTCCCGGCGCCGACCGTGACGCCGCAGGCCCCCGCTGCACGGCACGCCCCGCTCCAGCGAACGAGCTTCGAGCCCCTGGCCGGAGTCGCGGCGAGGGTCAGGCGCGTGTTCGCGTTCCAGGTCGTCGTGCAGCTCCGAGCACATTCGAGGCCGGGAACGTCGGCAACGACGCGGCCCGGGCCGGCGACGTTCAGCCGGAGCTGCGCCTGGCGGTCGAGCTGCACGAGCCAGGGCGCGTCCTGGGTGTCGACGAAGACCCCGGAGTGGCCGTAGTAGTCGTCGCGCCCCGCGTCGAGCACCTTCGTCTCGAGCGGCTCGCCGCCGATGTTCGGGTTCATGAGATCGCTCGCGTCCCCGCAGACGTGCCCGTCGCAGGCGTTGGGGGCGGTGTCGGGCACGGCGCCGAGCGTGTGCAGGACCTCGTGCGCGAGGACCGCCGCCGTGGAAACTCCGGCGCACGCGCGGAGGTAGACGACCGCGAGCCCGATCCCGTCGTCGTCACCGCCGCCGCGGCCGCAGACGTTCAGCTCGGAGGATGGCACCGGGCCGTCGTAGTACACGACGTACTTCGTGAACGGAGAGTCGAAGCCGTCGTCCTCGAGCTGCCCGAAGATCTGGCCGAAGCCGAAGTCGCCGAGCGAGCTGTGAGCCCGGCACCTGGAAGCGACGCGACGTCAGGTCGAGCTGCGTGCCGCACGAGAGCCGGGCGAGGTCGTTCCGCGGCGTGCGCGCCGCGTCCTCCCGCCGCCACCAGGCGTCGATCGCCTCGGCATCGGTCTGCATGACGTTCGCGAGCGTCGAGAAGCGATCGGGCTCGTTCAGCGGGAGCACGTAGAGCCAGTGCACCGCGTGGCCGGCGACGACGTTCGGCGTCAGGTCCCGCTCGGTCGCGGCTCCGCACCACGTCGCCGCGGCAGCTGCGGGCGTGCGGACGGCCGGGAGCCCGGCCGAAACCGTGACCTCGTGGATCTCCGTGAGCCGACTCGTACCCAACCCCGTCCCGCCCGCAGCGGGCAGGACGAGAACGAGCGCGAGCAGCGCTAGGCCGCGCATCTCGAGGCCGTGCACCTCAGGGAGTCGAGACGGTGACGGCGACGCGCCCGGCGCCCTGCTTCGGAGTCAGCCGGACGAAGAGCGAACGCTGCCCGCAGACCGTCGCCGTCGTCCGCTTGAGCCGCTGGCTCACCCACTGCGCGCGCGCGAGCACGGACCGGCGATTCGCCCCGACGAGCGCGACATCGAACTCGCCCCGCGCCGGCAGCAGCGCGGAGAGCTTGAGCTCGCCGTCGAGCGGAGTCTGCACGGGTATCCACCATGGCTTCCTGGTCGGCTTCAGGAACGTGCGCCGGTGGGTGGCGGTCCGGTTCTTCGTCCACGGCCGGAGCACGTCCTGCTCGGCAGCGACGATCGCGGCCGGGGTCGGAAAGAAGCTGTCGTCGACGATCTCCCAGGACGAGGTCGCGATCCCGGCCTTGCGCTCGTCCATCAGGCGATAGACCTCGGCCCAGGCCTCGGCCGGGTTCTGTGCGTAGTTCCGGCCTGAGTCCCCCGGGAACGCCTCTTTGCGGGCGACCTTCCGGCACACCGAAGCCGACGTCGCCCACGCCTTCGGCCCCCAGTCGACCGCGGGCCAGGGTGTGTTCAGGCGGTGGAACCCGACATGGTGCCCGTACTCGTGGCGGACGACCTCCTCGGGCGTGGTCCCGTCGATCGTCGGCTCGCCCAGCGCGATCATCTCGTTCCCGCCGTAGCACCCCAGCGCGCGGTTGCCGCAGATGTCGGCCACCTCGTCGAGTGTCGCGATCGTGGTCGTGAGCCGGGAGAGCTCGCGCCCGTGGACGAGGTGGACGAGGAACTCGGCCCACTTCTCCGGCGTCTCCGCGGGGAGCGCGTCCGAGACGAACACGTTGACGACCTCGCCCGTCGAGGTCGTGATCGGCCCGCCACGCGTCGCTGCCGAGATGCGCGCAAGCCGGTCGAGGCGGAGCGGGCCGGCGCCGACCTGCCCGTCGAGCGAGCGCGCGTATGCGTCGCCCGGGACGGCCGACGTCGCGCTCGCGCCTCCTGCGACGGCGCACGCGACGAGGACGAGCACGAGGACGAAGGGCGCCGCGAGGCGCGTTCCGACCGACCACCCCATCAGCGGGTTATAGCTGCCGCCCGTGAGAGCGGCGTAAGAGTCACGCCCGCGGGCCTGCCGCGGCGACCCCCGGGGAGACATCCTCGAAGCGCTCGAAGTTCCTGCGGAACATCTGCGCGAGCTCGCGCGCCTTCAGGTCGTACGCGTCGGGATCGGCCCACGTCAGCCTGGGCTCGAGCAGGCTCGGCTGCACTCCGGGGACGGTGACGGGGACGTCGAAGCCGAAAACGTCGTCGACGCGGTAGCGGACCCCCTCGAGCTCACCCTCGAGCGCGGCGCGGAGGAGCGCGCGGGTCGCGTCGATCGGCATCCGGTGGCCCTTCCCGTGCGGCCCGCCCGTCCAGCCCGTGTTCACGAGCCAGACCGTCGCGCCGTGGCGGTCGAGGCGCTCTCCGAGCATCTCGGCGTAGACGGACGGCGGCTGCGGGAGGAACGGCGCCCCGAAGCAGGGCGAGAACGTCGGCTGCGGCTCCTGCACGCCGATCTCCGTGCCGGCGAGCTTCGACGTGAACCCGGAGAGGAACCAGTACAGCGCCTGGTCGCGCGTCAGTCGCGCGATCGGCGGCAAGATGCCAAAGGCATCAGCAGTCAGGAAGAGCACGGTCCGCGGGTGGCCGGCGCGCTTCTCCGGCAGGGCGTTCGCGATCTGCTCGAGCTTGTAGGCGGCGCGCGTGTTCTCGGTCTTCGAGTCGTCGTCGAGGTCGAGGACGCCGCGCTCGTCCACGACGACGTTCTCGAGGACGGTGCCGAACGTGCGCGTCGTGGAGTAGATCTCGGGCTCGGCCTCCGGCGAGAGCCGGATCACCTTCGCGTAGCAGCCACCCTCGAAGTTGAAGACACCGGCGTCGGCCCAGCCGTGCTCGTCGTCGCCGACGAGGTGCCGAGCGGGATCGGCCGAGAGCGTCGTCTTGCCCGTCCCGGAGAGCCCGAAGAACACCGCGACCGAGCCGTCGTCGCCGACGTTCGCCGAGCAGTGCATCGGCATCACACCCTCGAGCGGCATCCGGTCGTTCAGAAGCGTGAAGATGGACTTCTTGATCTCGCCCGCGTAGAAGGTGCCCCCGATCAGCACCTCCGCGCGCGTCGGGTGCAGGACGACGAAGGTCTCGCTCCGGGTCCCGTCCTCCTCGGGCACGGCCTCCAGCGACGGCCCGTGCAGGACGAGCGCGTCGATCTCCATGGCGCCGAGCTCCTCCGGCTCCGGGTCGATGAAGAGCGTCTTCGCGAACAGCGCGTGCCAGGGGCTCTCGGTGATGACCCGCACCGCGATCCGATGCTCGGGGTCCGCGCCCGCGTACGCGTCCACGACATAGAGGTCGCCCTGTTCCAGGTGCGCGGTGAGCTTGTCGCGCAGCCGCTCGAACGAGCTCTCCGAGATGTCCGCGTTGACGTCTCCCCACCAGATCCTGTCCTCGCAGCCGGGCTCTCTGACGATCAGCTTGTCCTTCGGAGAGCGGCCGGTGTGAACGCCGGTGTCGACGACGAGCGCACCGCCCTCCGCAAGCAGGGCCTCCCCGCGAGAGAGCGCATGCGTGTAGAGCTGAGATGTCGTGGGATGCCAGAAGACGCGCCCGCTCACGTCGAGCCCGTGCTCGGCGAGGCCTCCGCGATTCGGAACGGTCGCGATCATCGTCTGTGAGTCGTCGTCATGGTTTCGATGCCGCCGGCTTATCGTATGCGCGCCGCGCAGGCGCCGTCTCAGTCGTAGCCCGGAAAAGCGCTCGAGCGCACGCGAGACGGGCTCGAGCCAGCGTGCGGCACCGGGGAGCGTCACGAGGCCTCCGCGGCGGGCGCGGACAGCGACGCCGTGCAGCCCGCGGGGAATCAGCGTGTACGTGCCCGGTGGCACCGGCGGCGAGCGCGCGCTCGAATCCGGCGCGCGAGTGGGTCGGGCTGACGCCCGGAACTCCCGGAAACCAGCGGTCCCACGCGCCCTGGACGACGTCGAATCTCCTGTCCGCGAGCGGGGCGAGGTCGAGCTCGGGCGGGATCCACGGCGCGAGGCCGAGGACCGGCCCGACGCGGTCGTGCGCGCGCGGCCCCGATGGCGACGGCGCCGCCCATCGAGAAGCCGACGAGCATCGTCGGGCGGTCCGCCGCCTCGACGGCCGACTCCGCGTCCTCGATGCACGCGGGGAGCTCGTGCCAGCTCTTCGTCCGGTACCGGACCTCGACGAAGGCGACGTCGGGGAACCGCTCGCGAGAGGCGCTCCGCGAGCCACTCGCTGGTCGCGCTCCACGTGCCGGGGACGCGGCCGGCGGTGCCGCCGTTCACGAGCACGGCCGCGTCTGGCGCGTCCGCGTTCCGGACGCGTGCCTCGGCGCCGGTCGGGAGCGTCAGCAGCCGGGGGTCAGGCTTCAGCCCTGATCCCAACGTCATCCGCGGCAACCGTCGGCGGAAGACCGTCGTCGCGCGCCGCAAGCTCGGCGAAGCGTCCGCCGCGCGCGATGAGCTCGCCGTAGGTCCCGACCTCGACGATCCGGCCTCGGTCGAGCACGACGATCTGCTCCGCGTCGCGCACGGTCGAGAGCCGGTGCGCGATCGCGATCGTCGTCCGTCCCTCCGCGAGCCGCTCGAGCGCCTCCTGCACGAGCCGCTCGGTCTGGGTGTCGAGCGACGACGTCGCCTCGTCGAGGACGAGCACGGGCGGGTTGCGGAGGATCGTCCGCGCGATCGCGATCCGCTGCTTCTCGCCGCCGGAGAACCGGTAGCCACGCTCCCCGACCACGGTGTCGTAGCCCTCCGGCAACGTCGCGACGAGCTCGTGGATCTGGGCGGCGCGGGCTGCTTCTTCGACCTCGTCGTCGGTGGCCTCGGGCTTCGCGAAGCGGAGGTTTTCCCGGACGGTGGCGTGGAAGAGATACGTCTCCTGCGAGACGACGCCGACAGCCGCGGTCAGGGACTCGAAGCTGAGCTCGCGCACGTCGACGCCGTCGATCGAGACCATCCCCTCGGTCGCGTCGTAGAGCCGCGCGACGAGATATGCGCAGGTCGTCTTCCCCGAGCCGGTCTCGCCGACGAGCGCGGTCTTCGTGCCCGCCGGAACGGAGAAGGACACGTCCTCGAGCGTCCAGGCAGCGTCGTCGTACCGGAACCAGACCGAGTCGAGCCGCACCTCGCCGCGCGCGCGCTCGAGCGTCTTCGTGCCCTCCTCGACGTCGACCTCCTCGTCGAGGTACTCGAAGATCCGGTCGAAGAGCGCGAGCGAGCTCTGCACCTCGAGCTGGACGCCGAGCAGGCTCCCGATCGGGAAGAACAGCCGCGTCTGGAGCGTCGTGAACGCGACCAGCGTCCCGATCGTGATCGTCGCCGAGCCCTGGGCGATCGTGAACCCCGCGAACCAGTAGACGAGCGCGGGCATGACCGCGAAGGACGTCTGGATCGCGGCCATCATCCAGCGCCCGGTCATCCGACTCCGTACCTCGAGCGCCGCCAGCCGCTCGGATTCCGCCTCGAACCGCTGCGCGAGATCCTCGGTCCGGCCCATGGTCTTGCCGAGCAGGATCCCCGAGACCGAGAGCGACTCCTGCACGATCGAGGACACGTCCGCAAGGGACGCCTGACGCTCGGCCGTCACCTTCTTCCGCTGGGCGCCGACGCGCTTCGTGAGCCAGACGAAGAGCGGCAGCAGCGCGAGCGAGAAGAGCGCGAGCCGCCAGTCGAGGAGCACCATCGCGACGACGGTCGCGAGCACGGTCGTGACGTTCGCGAGCACCGAGGTCGCGGTCGACGTGACGACGGTCTCGATGCCGCCGATGTCGTTCGCGATCCGGCTCTGCACCTCGCCCGTCCGCGTGCGCGTGAAGAACGCGAGCGAGAGCCGCTGGAGGTGCCGGTAGACCTGCGAGCGTAAGTCGTGCATGACGCTCTGGCCCACCTGGTTGCTCAGCAGCGTCTGCCAGACGCCGAGGACGCCGGTCACGATCGGGATCGCGACCATGCCCGCGACGAGGGCGGTCAGGAGGCCGACGTTCTCCTCCGGGATCGCCACGTCGAGCACCTCGCGGAGCAGGAACGGCGACACGACGCCGATCCCCGCGGAGAACACGATCAGCGTGCAGACGGCGGAGAGCCGCGCCTTGTACGGCCCGAAGAGCCGGACGATGCGCCGGAAGTTCGCCTTCCGGACGGCAGGGTCGGCCGGCCGCTCGGGCGGATCCTCCGTCGTGAACGCTCCGAAGCGGCGACCAGGCACCGCCGAACGGTAGCCCGCGCATCAGGGGCCGGGCCGGCGCGGATCCCGCCTAGCCACCAGGGCGAACGCTCATGCCTGAACCCCTTGACGTAGCTCGTTGTCGAGTGGTTAGGCCCTGCTCTCTGTACGTCCGCGGGGCCCGCGGCACCGACGCGGCAGGACGCGGCCCGCGCGGCGAGAACGGGAGCGCATGGAGCACCGACGCCGCGATGGACCGCTACCTCGAGCACGGAGGGCTCTCCGAGGCGACGCAGCGCGCGTACGGCACCGACCTCGCGGCCTTCGCGCGCTGGCTCGACGGCCGCGGCCTCGCGCTCGACGACGTGGACGCACGCGTGCTCTCGGAGTGGGTCGGCGACCTCGGGCGCGGGCATCGCCGACTCGCCCCGACGACGATCGCGCGACGTCTCGCCGCGGTCCGGGCGTTCCTCCGGTTCACGTTCGGCCCGGAGCGCGTCCCCGACGCGGCGCTCGCACCGCGTCGGCCACGCCGGCTGCCCGACGCGCCGAAGGAGCAGGAGATCGACGACCTCCTCGAGCTCGCGGACGGCGACTCCGCCCTCGCGCTCCGCAACCGCGCGCTCCTCGAGCTCCTCTACTCCGGGGGCCTGAGAAGCGCAGAGGCGGTCGGGCTCGACCTCGCCGACGTCGACTTCGAGCGCGAGGCCGTGCACGTGCGCGGGAAGGGCGGCAAGGAGCGGGTCGTCCCGCTCGGTGAGGAGGCGGCGCATCACCTCGCCCGCTACCTCCGCGACGCGCGCCCGCAGCTCGCCCGCGGCGCCGTCGACGCCTTCTTCCTCTCCACGCGCGGCCGCCGCCTCGACACGAGCACGGTCCGCCGTCTCGTCCGGAACCCGCATCGCCTGCGACACGCCTTCGCGACGCACCTCCTCGAGGGCGGCGCCGACCTACGGACGATCCAGGAGCTGCTCGGGCACTCGTCGCTCTCGACGACCCAGATCTACAGCCACGTCGACGCGAAGCGACTCCGGCGCGTGTACGACCGATCGCATCCGCGGAGCTAGGCCGAGTTCACCCGGCACGGACTCGGCGCAGATTCGGCACACACGCGCGAGCAGTTCACCGATAGCGTGCTTGTAGGGACACGGGAGTGCCCCTGGGGGTCGTTCTGGTCGGATCGCGGGGCGCAGCGGAGTCCGGAATCGTCGGCAGCGTCGGCTGCTCGTAGAGCCTGAGGCCGCCGCTCCGGCTCAGTCGTGGCAGCCCTTGGACTGCCGCATCATCCGCCGCTGGAGCGCGTTCATCTCCGCCTCGTGGGCCATGTCGTCGGCGTGCCCGCGCCGGAAGTCGTGGAGCCCCGACCCTTCCCACGTGACGTCGGGCGTCACGCCGGGGCCGCTCGTCGCGAGCCGATAGCGCTTGCCGTTCGCCGCCGGCCGCCTGCCGTGCGGGACGAACCCGTAACAGAAGGTGCCGTCGGGACGCCTCGCGAGGAACGCGTTCTCGCGCCTCCAGCCCGGCCCGTACGCCGAGTTGAAGGTGTCGAGGTTGACGACCCGGCCGTACGCGTCCGTGGGGTCGCCGTCGAAGGTCGCGGTGTAGCCGTGCACGGGCTGCCCGCGGTACGTCAGCCGCCCGAAGAGGTGATGCCACCGGCCGCTGTAGCTCCAGTCGACCCACGCCTCGATCCGCGCGACGTCGCCGCTCCAGTGCGAGAGCCTGAGCTCGTACGCACCGTGGCCCGGCTTGAACGGCGGCAGGCCGAGGTTCGCCTGCGAGCGCTGCCACTTCTGCAGCGCCCAGTGCGAGCCATCGGGTGCCGTGCACGCCGTCACGAGGAAGGCGAGCTGCGGACCGCGGTACGGCCCACACACGTTGCGGAGCGTCTTCCAGACCGGCCGTCCGAAGGTTCCCCAGCCGCCCGAGTAGTCGACCTCGAGCGCGACCTGCCGCGCGCCCCTCGACGGCGGGCGCGCGTTGATTGCGCCCCACGCGAGCACGCGCTTCGCTCGTCCGCCGGCGTGATACGTGACGAGCGCCTTCCCGTCAGCTGACACCTGAAGCCGCTCGGTCGACGTGTTCCTCGCGATGAGCTGCGAGGCCTGAGCCGTCGCCGGAAGCAGCGCTGCGACGAGCCACAGGACACCCAGTGCGAGCGGGACGGCGACCCTCGGGGAAAGGAGCCGGCGCGTTTCCACCGAATCCGCCCTTGCCCCGTGACCGCCCTTCCAGACACCAGGCTCGACACCGACGTCGAGCGCTACCTGCTGCTCCTCGCAGCGAGACGCTCGCCGCGCACGGTCGACGCGTACCGCCGCGACCTGGCCTCGCTCGCGAGCTTCCGCGGCGGCCACGTCGGCGAGGCGACGCTCGACGAGATCGAGCGCTGGCTCGCGGCCATGCGAGCAGACGGGCTCGCCCCGGCGACCCTGTCCAGGCGCGTGTCGGCAGTCCGCAGTTACTTCCGCCACCTCACCGTCATCGGCATCCGCGACGAGAATCCCGCTGCCGCAATTCAGCTACCCCGTCGGGCGCAGCGGCTTCCCCGCGCGCTGTCGCCGGCGGAGATGGAGCGGCTGATCGAGGCCGCCGCGGGGACACAGCCGCGCTCGCTTCGCGACCACGCCCTCGTCGAGCTCCTGTACGGAGCGGGTCTGCGCGTCTCGGAGGCCGTCGGCCTCGAGAAGGGCGCAGTCGACCTCGACGACCGCATCGTCCGCGTCGTCGGCAAGGGCGGAAAGGAGCGCCTCGTCCCGCTCGGCCGGCCCGCCGCGGAGGCCGTCCGCCGGTACCTCGCGCTCGGGCGGCCCCACCTCGACCGCCGCTACCGGCCGGAGCTGTTCCTGAACGCGCGAGGTGGCGCGCTCACCCGCGCCGGCGCCTTCCTCGTCCTGCGCAAGCTCGCGGACAAGGCGGGGCTCGAGCCCGAGCGCGTCCATCCGCATCTCCTCCGCCACTCGTTCGCGACGCACCTCCTCGAGGGCGGCGCCGACCTCCGCTCGGTGCAGGAGATGCTCGGCCACGCCGACCTGGGGACGACCGAGCGCTACACGCACATCTCCGACCGGCGCCGGCGCGAGGTCTACTTCCAGGCGCACCCGCACGCCCGGCGCAAAGACGCGCGACGCGAGAAGCCCGATCGGTAACAACTCCGTGCCGATCGGCGGGAACGTCCGGCACGCGCTCGTATACTCGCCCGCCTGAAGGACCTCGAGACACCGCTGCGCGAGCTCTTCGGCTTCGACGCCTTCCGGCCAGGGCAGGAGGAGGTCGTACGCGCCGCCGTCGAGGGCCGCGACACGCTCGCGCTCATGCCGACGGGGTCGGGCAAGTCGCTGACCTACCAGCTCGCCGCGATGCTGCGCGAGGAGCCGACGCTCGTTCTCTCGCCGCTGATCGCGCTGATGAAGGACCAGGTCGACAAGCTGCCGCCGCTGGTCGCTCCGACGGCGACGTTCGTCAACTCCTCGCTCACGGGCGAAGAGACGCGCGGCGCGGCTCGGAGAGGTGCGCGGCGGGGAGGAAGCGCCTCGTCTACGCGGCACCCGAGCGACTGCGCCAGACCGGGTTCGTCGACGATGCTGCGCTCGATCGGCATCGGCCTCGTCGTGGTCGACGAGGTGCACTGCGTGAGCATGTGGGGGCACGACTTCCGCCCCGACTACCTCTTCATCCGCCGCGCGCTCGCGGAGCTCGGCGAGCCCGACGCTGCTCGGGATGACCGCCACCGCGACGCCCGAGACCGCCCAGGAGATCAGCCGCGCGCTCGGCCGGAAGCCGGAGATGGTCGCGACCAGCGTCGTCCGGCCGAACCTCCGCTACGACGTCGAGGAGGTCGCGAACGCCGAGGACCGCGTACGCATCCTCGTCGACCACCTACGCGGGCTCGGCGGCGGCTCGGCGATCGTCTACGCGCGCTCGCGCCGCTCGACGGAGGAGCTCGCGCGCGTCCTGCGTGGACACGGCTTCCGGGCGGAGCACTACCACGCCGGGCTCGAAGCGGAGGAGCGCACGCGCGTCCAGGACGACTTCGTCGCGGGCCGCGCGCAGGCCGTCGTCGCGACGACCGCGTTCGGGATGGGCATCGACAAGCCCGACGTGCGCCTCGTCTGCCTCGTCAACTACCCGGGCTCGCTCGAGGAGTACGTGCAGATGGTCGGACGCGCGGGGCGAGACGGCGTGCCGAGCGACACGCTCCTGCTCGCGAGCCCGAGCGACGCGGCAGCGCTTCGGCGGTTCACCGTCTCGGACGTCCCGGCGGCCACGGAGCTGCGGGCGGTGTACCGCGCGCTGCGCGAGTCGGCAGGCAGCGTCGACCCGGACGAGCTCGCGGCCGCCGCGCCCGAGCGCGATCCACGCGTGCTCGTCGGGATGCTCGAGCAGGCCGAGCTCGTCTCGCGCGGCTACGACGAGGGCCGGCGCATGCGGGTCGAGCTGCTCCCGGCGCCGGAGGACGCGTCCGAACGCGTCGAGGCGCTGCTCATGCGCGCGAAGCTCGTCGCCGAGTCGCGCGCCGACCGCATCGTCGCCTTCGCCGAGTCGCGCGTCTGCCGGCACGCGCAGGTGGCCGAGCACTTCGGCGAGGTGTTCTCTGCGCCCTGCGGGACCTGCGACGTCTGCGCGCCGCGGGAGACCGCCTCCCGCATCTCGGAAGCGCCTCCTCCCCTCCCCGACGACGTCGGAGCGGCGATCGTCGAGGCAGTTGCGTCGCTCACGTGGCCGCTCGGCCGCCGCAGCCTCGTCGCTCACGCTCCGCGGGTCGCTGAAGGCGCCGCCCTCCGCGCGCCGCTCGCTCGCGTACCGGCTGCTCGCGGCCGCCTCCGAGTCGGAGGTCAAGCGCTGGGTGCAGCTTCTCGAGCAATCGGGCGCGCTCGTCGAGACGACGACCCCGGACGGCTTTCGGGTGCTGCGCGCCGACCCGAGCGCGCCGCGGCCGCAGATCAGATCGGCGTCCGCGTCGGCGGACGACGTGGACGAAGACCTCGTCGAGCGCCTGCGCGGCTGGCGCCTCGAGCGCTCGCGCGAGGACGAGGTCCCGGCCTACGTCGTCCTGCACGACGCGACCCTCCGCGAGCTCGCAGCCGTGCGACCCGGCTCACGGGAGGAGCTGGCCGGGGTGAAGGGCCTCGGCCCGGTCAAGATCGACCGCTACGGCGACGACCTCCTCGCCGTCGTCAACGCGTAAGACCCGCGGTCGCCGCTACGAAGCCTGGTCTCACGCGTCGTAGGGGCGAGGCTTGCCTCGCCCAGCCCGCCTCAGACGCTCGGGTCGGGCGCGGCGAGGATCTTCTCCGTCTGCGCCTCCCGGAACTTCCGCAGCCGCTCGCGGACCGCGTCGTCGTCGAGCGCGAGGATCGCGGCCGCCAGCAGCGCCGCGTTGACCGCGCCCGCACGGCCGATCGCGAGCGTCCCGACCGGGATCCCCGCGGGCATCTGCACGGTCGAGAGCAGCGAGTCGAGGCCGCCGAGCTGCGTCCCCATCGGGATCCCGAGCACGGGCTTGAGCGTCTTCGAGGCGACGACCCCGGCGAGATGCGCCGCGCCGCCCGCCGCCGCGACGAACACCTGCACGCCGCGCGACTCCGACGTCCGCGACGTAGTCCTCGAGCGCCGCCGGGCGTGCGATGCGCCGAGAGCACGCTCACCTCGAACGGAATCTCGAGGTCGCGGAGGGTCGTCACGCAGTGCTCCATCGTGTCCGAGGTCCGACTGCGAGCCCATGACCACCGCGACGAGAGGCGTCGTCATCTCGAGGCCTTCCTCTTGAGCGCCGTGTGCACGACGCGCGCGGTCTTCCGCAGCTCGGCGTCGTTCTCGTCCGACTCGGCCATGCCCTCGAGCAGCTGCAGCGTGTCGCGATGGGCGGTGCCGTTCTTCAGGCAGATGACCGCAAGCCGCCGCACCGCGAGGTTCGGGTCGCGCGCGGCGAGCTCGTGCAGGAGCGGGCGGACGCTGTTCACGTCACCGGGATGATCCCGCGAGAAGGACCTCGAGCGCGATCAGCGCCGACCCGCGCGCCGCCGGGCTCTCGTCCTCGAGCCCACGTCGCAGGAGCTGGAGCTTCTGTCGATAGCGAAACTGCGCGATCGCACGGTAGGCCTGCGCCCGCACGCGGTAGTCGGGATCGCGTGCGGCGAACTCGATCTCCTCGTCCCACTGCACCCGCAGTGCCGCGAGCGAGCGCTCGTCACCGGCCTGCGCGAGCTCTTCCGCCTGGGCCGCCGCGTCGGCGAGGGTCACGAGATGCCGGAGAGCGAGCGAGCGCCCGGACCGACGTACCGCGCGCTCGGCCTGATCAGACGCCCGACGCGCTTCTGCTCGAGGATGTGCGCCGACCAGCCGGCGACGCGCGCGCAGGCGAACATCGCGGGCGTGAGCTTGGCGGGGATCTGCGCGACGTCGAGGACGACGGCGGCCCAGTACTCGACGTTCGTCGGCAGCTCCCGCTCGGGGTGGCGTCGCTTGAGCTCGGCCAGAGCCGCCTCCTCGAGCGCCTTTGCCGTCTCGACCCGCGGCGAGCCGAGCTCAGCCGCCGTGCCGGTGAGAAGCGTCGCGCGCGGGTCCTCCGCCCGGTAGATGCGGTGCCCGAAGCCCATGATCCGGTCGCCCGCGGTCGAGCAGATCGCTGACCCACCGCTCGGGATCGCCCATCTCCGCGACCTCGTCGATCATCGGGATGACGTGGGCGGGCGCGCCGCCGTGCAGCGGGCCGGAGAGGGTGCCGATCGCTGCGGAGAGAGCCGCGCCAGCGTCGGCGCCGGTGGACGCGGCGATGCGGGCGGTGAACGTGGACGCGTTCAGGCCGTGCTCGGCCGTGCAGATCCAGTACGTGTCGATCGCCTTCACGTGGGCCGGGTCCGCCTCACCGCGCCAGCGAAGCAGGAACTTCTCCGCGGCGGTCTTGCCCTCGGCGACGACCTCGTCCGGAACCGGGTCCGTGTTTCCGTCGGCGACCCGCGCCGAGCGGGCCACGATCGCCATCACCTGCGCCGAGAGCCGCGCGACGTCGTCGCGTGCCTGCTGATCGGAGATCTCGTGGATCTTCCCGAGCCCCCAGACGCCGGAGAGGCGCGCGATCTCGGCCTGCGCGTCGGCCGGGGCGTTCCCGGTCAACGCGGGCGGCTCGTACGGCTCGGGATCCGGCATCCCCGGCTCGAGGCTCTCGTCGACGAGCAGCCCCCAGACCTTCTCGTACGGCACCCGGCCGACGAGCTCCCTGATGTCGACGCCGCGGTAGCGGAGCGAGCCGCCTTCGCGATCCGGCTCGGCGATCTCCGTCTCGACCGCGACGACGCCCTCGAGCCCGGGCTTGAAGTCCGCGACCTCGCTCACGGAAAGGACGCTACCTGACGGGGTTTCTGCCCGCACACAGGTACGATCGCCGCGCGGATGGGCCATCGCGTGACCCTCATTCCCGGGGACGGGACCGGCCCCGAGCTCACCGAAGCGACCCGGCGTGTTCTCGAGGCGACCGGCGTCGCGTTCGACTGGGACGTGCACCACGCCGGCGTCGAGGTCATGGAATCCGAGGGGACGCCGCTGCCCGACGACACGCTCGCCTCGGTCCGTGAGAGCGGGGTCGCGCTCAAGGGCCCGATCTCGACGCCGATCGGCACGGGCTTCCGCTCGGTGAACGTCGCCCTCCGCCACGAGCTCGGGCTGTACGCCTGCCTCCGCCCGTGCAGGACGTTCAAGGGAGTCCGGACGCGCTACGAGGACGTCGACCTCGTCATCGTCCGCGAGAACACCGAGGACCTGTACGCGGGGATCGAGTACGAGGCGGGCAGCGAGGAGGCCGAGAAGGCGATCGAGACGCTGAACGGGCTTCAGGACAAGAAGATCGCGAGCGGCTCCGGGATCTCGGTCAAGCCGATCAGCGCCGAAGCGTCCCGGCGGATCGTCCGCTTCGCGTTCGACTACGCGCGCGCGAACGGCCGCCGCGAGGTCGCCTGCGTCACGAAGGCGAACATCATGAAGTTCACGGACGGCCTTTTCCTCTCCGCCTTTCGCGACGTGTGCGGCGACTACCCGGACATCGCCTCGCGCGAGGTGCTCGTCGACGCGACGTGCATGCAGCTCGTCCAGCGCCCGGAGGAGTTCGACGTGCTCGTGCTCCCGAACCTGTACGGCGACATCGTGAGCGACCTCACCGCCGGCCTCGTCGGCGGGCTCGGGGTCGCTCCCGGCGCGAACATCGGCGAGAACGCGGCCGTCTTCGAGGCGACGCACGGCTCGGCGCCGAAGTACAAGGGCATGAACCGGGCGAACCCGACCGCGATGATCCTCTCCGGGAAGCTCATGCTCGACCACCTCGGCGAGCGCGAGGCGGCGCAGCGCCTGGAGCACGCCGTCGCCGCGGTCATCGAGGAAGGCACGCACGTCACGTACGACCTGAAGCCAACCCGAGACGACCCGACGGCCGTCGGAACGTCTCAGTACGCAGACGCCATCATCGAGAAGCTGGAGGGGACGTGAGAACGAAGGTCACCGTCGTCGGCGCGGGCCTCACCGGGCGGACGATCGCCCAGGAGGTCGCACGGCGCGACTACGCGGACGTCGTGCTCGTCGACATCGTCGAGAACCTGCCGCAGGGCATCGCGCTCGACCTGAACGAGGCCGCGCCCGTGCTCGGCTACGAGGCGACGATCTCGGGGTCGAACACCTACGACGCGACGGCCGGCTCGGACGTCGTGGTGATCACGGCCGGGGTGCCGCGCAAGCCGGGCATGAGCCGCGACGACCTCGTGACGACGAACGAGAGGATCGTCGGCTCGGTCACGAAGCAGGCGCTCGCGCACTCGCCCGACGCGATCTTCATCGTCCTCTCGAACCCGCTCGACGCGATGTGCCACGTCGCGAAGACCGCTTCGGGGCTTCCCAAGGAGCGCGTGTTCGGACAGGCGGGGATCCTCGACACC
Organism: uncultured Actinomycetes bacterium; assembly: GCA_963716605.1. Classification (GTDB taxonomy): domain Bacteria; phylum Actinomycetota; class Thermoleophilia; order Gaiellales; family Gaiellaceae; genus GMQP-bins7. Next base: position 745,714 of record CAVQTO010000003.1, read on the forward strand.
GCTCGCTTCCGCACCTTCATCGCCTGGGAGACCGGCGCCTCGGTGAAGGACGTGCAGGCGCTCGTCCTCGGCGGCCATGGAGACCAGATGGTCCCGGTCGTCTCCGCGACGACGGTCGGCGGCGTCCCGCTCGCGAAGCTCGCTTCGCAGGAGCGGATCGACGCGATGGTCGAGCGGACCCGGAAGGGCGGCGGCGAGGTCGTGGAGCTCCTCGGGACGTCGGCGTGGTACGCGCCGGGCGCGTCGGTGGCGCAGATGGTGGACGCCGTCCTGCTCGACCAGAAGCGCGTCCTCCCCTGCACGGCGTACCTCGAGGGCGAGTACGGGATCGACGGCCTGTACATGGGCGTGCCGGTGAAGCTCGGCGCCGGCGGGATCGAGGAGATCGTCGAGCTCGACCTCACGGAGCAGGAGCGAGCCTGGCTCGACGACTCGGCCGCGGCGGTCCGCGACGTCGTCTCGGTCCTCGGAACCTGATGGACCTCAACCTCGACGGCCGGACGGCGATCGTCTGCGGCGGCTCCGCGGGGATCGGGCTCGGCGTCGCCGAGGCGCTCGCGGCCGAGGGCGCGAACCTCGTCCTGCTCGCCCGCAGCCCCGAGCCGCTCGAGCGCGAGGCAACGCGGCTCGGTGCGCTGGCCGTGCCGGGAGACGTCACCGTCGACGAAGACCTCGTGCGGGTCGTCGACGCTGCCGTCGACGCTCACGGCGGCGTCGACATTCTCGTGAACAACTCCGGCGGCCCGCCGCGCACGCCCACCGTCGGCCTGACGACGGAGCAGATCGAGGCGACGGTCCGCCTTCTCCTCGTCTCCGTCGTGCGGCTCACCGGTCTCTGCCTCCCCCACCTCGAGCGCAGCCCTGCAGGCCGCATCGTGAACATCACCTCGAGCACCGTGAAGGAGACGACCGACAACCTCGCGCTCTCCAACGCCGTCCGCCCGGCGGTGATCGGCTGGGCGAAGTCGCTCGCGCGCGAGCTCGGGCCGAAGGGGATCACGGTGAACTCGATCGCGCCGGGCCGGATCGACACCGACCGGATCCGCGAGGTGTATCCGGACGGCCCCTCGGAGGCCGACCTGCAGGGGATCCCGCTCCGCCGCCTCGGCACGACGCGAGAGATCGGCGACGTCGTCGCGTTTCTCTGCTCCGACCGGGCCGCCTACGTCACGGGGGCGGTCGTGCCGGTCGACGGCGGCCTCGTGCGCGGGCTGCACTAGCTCTGGGCCATGTTGAAGCGCTTCGCCGGCATCCTCGTGGCGCTCGGCATCGCCGGGCTGGCCGCCGCGTTCGTGCTCTGGACGCTGCCCTCGGACGAGTTCGTCTTCGAGCCCGGGAACGCGAGGCCGCTCGCGGACCGCGTCGAGGTCGAAGGCGGCAAGCCGCCGGCCGTCGGAGGCGTCTTCTACGTGGACGTGTTCGTGCGCCGCATGTCGCGGCTCGAGGACCTGTTCCCCTTCGTGCTCCCGGCCGGCTCCGACGTCGTGCCCGAGCTGGAGGTTCTGCCGCCCGGAACGACCGAGGCGGACCGCGACCGCCAGACCGCGGCGGACATGCAGCGCTCGGAGCGCATCGCCTCCGCCGTCGCGCTCGAAGCGCTCGGGTACGACGTCGAGGCGACGCCAACCGGGGCGCTCGTCGTGGGCGTGGCTCGCGACGTCCCGGCGGCGAGGAAGGTCCAGTCCGGCGACGTCATCACGGCCGTGGACGGCGTCTCGGTCCGTACGCCCGACGACCTCCGCGCGCAGATCGGCAAGCGCGAGCCGGGCGATCCGGTCGAGCTCACCGTGCGCCGCGGCAAGGAGACCATGCGCGTGCGAACGGAGACGGTCGCAGCGCCCGGCCAGCCGAACCGGCCGATCGTCGGCATCACCGTCGCCCAGGAGGCCGACATCGAGCTCCCGATCGACGTCGAGATCGATCTCGGCCAGGTCGGCGGGCCCTCCGCGGGCCTTGCCTTCGCGCTCGAGATCGCGAGCATGCTCGGCCGGAACGTGACGAAGGGCTGTGACGTCGCCGCGACGGGCGAGCTCGCGCTCGACGGCTCCGTCCTCCCTGTCGGCGGCCTGAAGCAGAAGACGATCGGCGCGGAGGAGACAGGTGTGGATGTCTTCCTCGTGCCGGCTGGGGAGAACGCGGCCGAGGCGCGTAGCCATGCGGAGGACCTCGAGATCGTCGCTGTGGACAGTTATCAACAAGCGTTGCGGCTGCTGGCAACCTCGGATCGAAAGTGCTGATTTTCCAGGGCTTTTTGCACGACTGAGAACAAGTGCAAATTGCGGCGAATTCCGAGAGGACCCCGACCTTTGGGGGGTTGTACCTCCGGGACCAGGCTACGAGAATCCCTCGTGGCCGTTGAGGGGCGGCCGGGAAGCGGTATCGGGAGGATCGGGAGCAATCGGGAGGCGAATGCTGATGAAGACACGCGCATCGGCCACGTGCGACGACTGCTATTTCCGCCGCGAAGGGCTCTGCGCCCTCGCCGGGAACACGCCCTGTCCGACATTTCGGGCGATGGAGAACGGGGCGCTCTCGCCCCCGCGGCAGGCTCAGCTGGTCCCGAGGCCGGTGCCGCGCCTCGCCGTCGGTCACGCGGCGTAGGATCTCCGCATGGAAGCGCAGGGCCCGACGCCGCAGAAGCGCGGCACTTCCACCTGGGCCCTGGTGCTGTTCGCGGCGCTCGCGGTCTACGCGCTCCTGCTGATCATCCTGAACGACGACAAGGTCGACGTCAGCTTCGTCTTCTTCACGGCCGAGATCTCGCTGCTCGTCCTCATCGTGCTCTGCCTCGGCATCGGCTTCGCGGCTGGGTATCTCGCCGACCGCATCCGCGAGCGGCGTAAAGCGCGGAACGTTTAGGAGGGTTCGACGAAGTAGGTGCTGAGCCGTCGGGGGAGCGCTGCTCGCCGCGATGCAGCGTCCTCGGTCGCACCCGTACCTTCCCGGTACGGGCACTCCCTGCGTCCTTGCCTCGCGACGACCAGCGGCACCCCGACGACGAGACCCATTCCGCCGAACCCTCCTAGAGCGCCGCGGCCAGGCGCCTGATTCCCTCGGCGATCCGGTCCGGCGGCTCGTAGCTGTACGCGAGCCGCGCCGACGACCGGCCCGCGCTCGTGCCTCGCGGGAAGAAGTCCTCGCCTTTGACGATCGCGACGCCGTCCTCGGCGGCCCGGGCTGCGAGCGCCGTCGCGTCGTGCTCCTCCGGCAGGTCGAGCCACACGAAGTAGCCGCCGTCCGGGCGACTCCAGGCGGCGCCGTCGAAGTGCGCCTCGAGCGCTTTCAGCATCGCGTCCCGCCTCGCGCCGAGCTCGGCGCGCACGCTCTCGAGATTCGGCTCGAAGCGGCCTCGGCGGATGAGCTCGTACACGATCGCCTGCCCAATGAAGGGCGGAGAGATGTACGTCGAGGTGGCCCGCTCCTCGAACGCGGAGGCGGCCGCGGCCGGCAGGACGAAGTAGCCGGTCCGAACCCCCGGCGCGACGGTCTTCGAGAACGAGGACGTGTAGGTCACGAGGTCGCCGCCGGCGAGCTCGTGCAAGGTCGGCTGGGCGACCCCGTCGAAGCGCACGAGGCCGTAGGGGTCGTCCTCGAGCACGGGCAGTCCGTGCGTTGCCGCGATCTCCGCGACCGCGCGCCGCCGCTCGGCCGACAGCGTCCGCCCGCTCGGGTTCTGAAACGTCGGGATCGTGTACAGGAACGAGGGCGGATCGGGCGTGCGCTCGAGCTCCGAGCGGAGCGCGTCCGGGTCGAGCCCTTCACCGTCCATGGCCAGGGAGACCACCTCGGCGCCCTCGCGGGCGAGGACCTTGAGCGGCCGGTCGTAGGTCGGCCCCTCGACGAGGACGCGACCCGGCCGCCGCTCGAGCATCTCTCCTGCGTAGAGGACGAATCCGAGGAGACCTCCGATCGTGAGCACGACCCGCCCGACGTCGACTCCGTGGCGTTCTGCGACCCACTCGCGCAGCGGCCCGTACCCGCTTCCGGGGCCGTACGAGAAGATGCGCGCGCCGTCGCGCAGGCCGACCTCGCGGGCGCAGTCCGCGAGCTCGTCGGTCGGGATCAGCTCGGGGGCCGGCGCGCCGCGGGCGAACGAGATGGGAGCTTCGCCGGACACGTCCGCGAGCCTAGCCTGTGGAGCGATTGGCACGAACTTGTGGCCGTTCGAGGGCCAGGCCCTGTTAAGAAGACCGGCCGAACGGGACGGCGCCCCACCCGTCCAGCGGCGGAGCTTCAGGCCGAGGCCGCGACCAGCTCGGCGACGAGCTCGGCGGCCTCGGTCGGCGTCGTGCCGACGCGGATCCCGCGCGCCTCGAGCGCTTCCTTCTTCGCCTGCGCCGTTCCCGCGGAGCCCGAGATGATCGCGCCCGCGTGGCCCATGGTCTTGCCCGGCGGCGCGGTGAACCCCGCGATGTACGCGACGATGGGCTTGCTCATCTCCGATTCGATGAACGCGGCGGCCTTCTCCTCTTCGTCGCCGCCGATCTCGCCGACCATGACCACCTGCTCGGTCTCGGAGTCCGCCTCGAACCGCGACAGGATGTCGACGAACGAGGAGCCCACGATCGGATCGCCGCCGATCCCGACGATGGTCGAGTTGCCGAGCCCGAGCTGGGCGAGCTCGTGGCCGATCTGGTAGGTCAACGTCCCGGAACGGGACACGAGGCCGATCGAGCCCTCGCGGAAGATCTCGGCCGGGATGATCCCGACGTTCGCCTTGCCCGGAGAGAGCACGCCGGGGCAGTTCGGCCCGATGAGCGTGACCTCGCGCGCCTGGATGTAGGCGTGGATGCGGAGCATCTCGTGCGCGGGCACGCCCTCCGTGATGCAGACGATGGTCGCCACGCCCGCGTCGATCGCCTCGTACATCGCGTCGGCGGCGAACGGCGCCGGGACGAACACCATCGCCGTGTTCGCGCCCGTCTCCTCGACCGCGGACGAGACAGTGTCGAACACGGGGATCCCCTCGACGTCCTGCCCGCCCTTCCCGGGCGTCACGCCGGCGACGACCTGCGTGCCGTGAGACCGGTTCCGCAGGCCGTGGAAGCGCCCCTCCGACCCCGTCAGCCCCTGGACGACGAGCCGCGTGTCGTTGTCGACGAGAACGGCCATCAGCCCGCCGCCAGCTCCACCACACGCCGCGCGCCGTCGAGCATCGTCGCCTCGGTGTGCACGTTCGCCGCACCGGCCTCCTGGAGCAGGCGCCGGCCCTCCTCGGCGTTCGTGCCGTCGAGGCGCACGACGATGGGATGCTCGATGCCCATCCGCTCGAGCGCCTGCAGGATCCCCCGCGCGACCTCGTCGCAGCGCGTGATCCCGCCGAAGATGTTGAAGTAGATCGAGCGCACCTGCGGATCGCCGAGGATCACCTCGAGCGCATCCACGACGCCCTGGGCGTCACCGCCCCCGCCGAGATCGCAGAAGTCGGCCGGGCGCCCGCCGACGAAGGTCACGACGTCGACGGTCGCCATCGTCAGTCCCGCGCCGTTCCCGAGCACGCCCACCTCGCCGTCCAGCCGCACGTATGTGACGCCCTTCTCGCGCGCGAGCGCCTCGAGCGGATCGGCCGCGTCGACGTCGCGCATCTCGGCGATGTCCGGATGCCGGAAGAGCGCGTTCTCGTCCACCGAGAACTTCGCATCGAGCGCGCGCACCTCGCCGTCCGGCGTCACGATCAGCGGGTTGACCTCGCAGAGCATCGCCTCGCAACCGATGAACGCGTCGTAGAGCTTCGCGACGATCGCGGCGATCTGCTTCTGCTCGGACGGGTCCTCGACGCCCGCGCCGTACACGAGGCGCCGCGCGTGCCACGGATGGCAGCCCTCGAGCGGGTCGACGTGGAGCCGGACGAGTGCCTCCGGGCTCGTGGCCGCGACCTCCTCGATGTCGACGCCGCCCTGCGTCGTGAACATGAAGAGCGGCTTCTTGGCGCTCCGGTCGAACGTGATCGAGAGGTAGTACTCGCGCTCGATGTCCGAGGCACGCTCGACCAGGATCTTCCGGACGGTGTGCCCGCGGATGTCCATGCCGAGGATGTCGCCCGCCCGCGCCTCGGCCTCCTCGGGCGTCGACGCGAGCTTGATGCCGCCCGCCTTCCCGCGACCGCCCGTCAGGACCTGCGCCTTGACGACGACTGGACCGCCGAGCTCCTCGGCGGCCGCGCGGGCATCGGCGGGACTCGTCGCGACGCGCCCCTCCGAGACCGGGATCCCGTAGCGCCGGAAGAGCTCCTTCCCCTGGAACTCGTACAGGTCCAAAGCGGGGCGAGTCTACCGCCGGGATGCGGCCCGAAGCCGGCGACCCGACGTATGCGAGCATGCTTCGATGAGTCGGACGACGATCATCGTCCTCCTCGCGACCGGTGCCACGCTCGCGGGCTTCGCGCTCTCCTCGAACGTGAGACGCCTCCAGGACGACGAGGCTGCACCACGCGAGCGACCCGCCGCAGGGCCGCAGCGGGCAAACCTCCACTGGCATGAGACGTTCGGACCGACGGGCGAGAAGCTCGTCTTCTCGGTCGAGACGCTGGAGGTCCTGCGTGACGGCTGGCGCGCCCGGATCGGGGTCGAGAACCAGACCTCGATCCAGTACGAGGTCACCGGGACGGGCACGACCCTCGACCGCGCGTTCGGGCTCATGCTCCTCCAGAGTGGCGAGATCGCCGAGCTCGAGGAGAAGAACGAGAGCGGCACGCTTCCCGCGGTCCGGCCGGCGCTGCGGTTCCAGCCCGAGCCACCCAGGATCCTCCAGCCCGGCGAGTCCTGGTCGGGCACGATCTCGGCGCCCGGTGCGCTCGTGGCAGACAGCTGGGTTCGGGTCGTGTTCGGCACGTTGGTCTCGGTCGGGGATCCGCCGAACGATCTTTCCGACCGCGTCACCTGGATCACGGACAGCACGTACCAGCTGCAGGCCTAGCTCGTCACGCGAGACGAGCGACGAAGGTTCGCTGCGGCTCGGGGTCGGCGCCGCAGCTCGCGGGAACGGTCGGGCCCTCCGCCTCCTCGACCTCCACGGCGTGCTCGACGCCGTCCGCGGTCCGGAAACGCGCGGTCGAGCCGTCGGCGGTGACGAACCGGAGCGCGGCGACCTCCTCGAGCCCGAGCTCGACTCGAAGCGCGTGCTCGGCCGCCTGCACGGGCTGCTCGAAGCACGTGCGCCCGCGGTAGCGGTCGAGCTGGATGCGCCCGGCGAGCGCCCTCGCGGTGATTGCGACCGCGTCCTCGGCGTCGATCCGCCCCAGCTGGATCCCGCTCGGCAGCACGAGGACGTTGCCGGCGAAGCGGTGACCGCCCTGGTGCGACGAGAGCCACAGGGCTTCGTCCTCGAGCTCGGTCGCGAGCACGGCGAAGACGGAGGCACCGCGAAGCGCGCAGCACCGGTCTCGGCTGCCGTGGCCGCAGACGAGGACGAGCGGCTCCTGCACGGGGTCGCCGCCGTCGTCGAGATCGGCCGCGGCGAGCGCGTCCAGGCTCTCGAGCTCGAAGCGGCGAACCTCCGCGGCCGACTCCTCGGCGCGCACCACGAACGCGAGCGGCCGCTCGGGGACGCGACCGGGCCGGCGCACGAAGAGAAGCCGGGAAGGCTGAGCGCGGGCGAGCCAGGACGAGACGGCGTCGCGCGCGCCCGCGGGTAGCGCCGCCGCATCCGAGACGTCGCGCGGCCAGCCGCCCGCGACCTCGACGAGGAGCCAGCTGGTCGCCGTGACCGCCGTGCCCGCGAGCGGCTCTTCCGCGACGCGCGAGGCATCCGCGCACCGAAGCGGCGCTGTGTCCTTCACTCGCCCTCGAGCACGCAGATGATCTGCCCGTGCGCGAGCTGCTGGCCGGGCGCGACACTCAGTCCCGTCACGACGCCGTCTCGATGCGCCGTGATCTCGTTCTCCATCTTCATCGCCTCCACGACACAGATCAGCGCGCCGGCCTCGAGGCGGTCGCCGTCGCTCACCTTCACGTCGAGCACGACGCCCTGCATCGGACTGACGACCGCGTCCGAGCCGCCGCCGGCGAGCCCTCTGCTGCGGTCCTTGTGCCGGCGAGCGAGCTCGGCCCAGGGCGGCTCCGGCTGGTGGAGCCGCAGCTCGTGGCGCCGCCCGTCGAGCTCGAGCGTCACGACGCGCTCCCGGAGACCTCCGTCCAATCCGGCGGCCGGCGGTGCTGCTCGGTGCGTCAACTCCTCGTCCAGCTCCTGCGCGCGCTGCGCGAGCTCGTCGGACTCGACGACTCCGTGACACGTCTCGCCGTCGGCGAAGCAGCGGGACTCGAGGAGCGCACGATGGAATCCGAGGAGCGTCGTCGGCCCGGCGATGACGAACTCCTCGAGCGCCCGCAGCATCCGCCGCCTGGCGAGCTCCCGCGTCGTGTCGTGGACGACGAGCTTGGCGACGAGCGGGTCGTAGAGATCGGAGACCTCGCCGCCTGCCGTCACGCCCGAGTCGACGCGGACGCCGATGCCCCCGGGCTCGCGATAGGCCGTGATCCGTCCCGGGGACGGAAGAAAGCCGCGGGCCGCGTCCTCGGCGTTCACGCGGCACTCGATCGCATGGCCGCGCAGGACGACGTCCCCCTGCGCGAACGACAGCGGCTCGCCGGCGGCGACGAGAACCTGCTCGCGGACGAGATCGATGCCCGTCACCTCCTCGGTGACCGTGTGCTCGACCTGGAGACGCGTGTTCATCTCGAGGAAGTAGTACGCGCCGTCCGCGGTCAGAAGCCCCTCGATCGTCCCTGCGGACCGGTACCCGACCGCGCGCGCGGCGTCGACGGCGATGCCGCCGATGCGCTCGCGGAGCTCCGGCGTCACCGCCGGCGACGGCGTCTCCTCGACGAGCTTCTGGTGCCGGCGCTGGATCGTGCAGTCGCGCTCGCCGAGGTGCACGACGTTGCCGTGGTCGTCGGCGAGCACCTGCACCTCCACGTGGCGCGGATCGTCGAGATAGCGCTCGACGTACACGGTCGCGTCGGCGAAGTACGCCTCACCTTCGCGGCGCGCTGCTTCGAACGCCCGGGGGATGTCGTCGGGCGAACCGGCGATCTTGAGCCCCTTGCCACCGCCTCCGGCGGATGCCTTGATCGCGACCGGATAGCCGATCTCGTCGGCGATGCGCGCGACGTCCTCGGCGCTCGCCGCCGGCTCCGTCGATCCCGGGATGATCGGGATGCCGGCCTGCTGCATCCGCTCGCGCGCGGCGATCTTCGATCCCATCGCCTCGATCGCCTCCGGCGGAGGCCCGATCCAGACGAGCCCCGCGGCGGCGACCTGCCGCGCGAAGCCGGCGTTCTCGGCCAGGAAGCCGTAGCCGGGGTGGACCGCCGCAGCACCGCTCGCGAGGGCGGCCTCGACGATCCGGTCGCCGCGCAGGTAGCTCTCGGACGCCGGCCCCGCGCCGATGTGGTGCGCCTCGTCGGCGAGCGCGACATGCAGGGCCGCCCGGTCGGCATCGGAGTACACGGCCACCGTCCCGATCCCGAGCTCGCGGAGCGTCCGGAACACACGAACGGCGATCTCGCCGCGATTGGCAACGAGAATCCTCTCGAATACGGGCATCGGAGGCGTATTCTCTCGGACGATGAGCCTCCCGGACCAGCTCACGGTCGCGCGCATCGCAGCGGTGCCGGCCGTCGTGCTGCTCTTCGCCTGGGACTTCCCGAATCACGCGTACTGGGCGACCGCGGTGTTTGCGGTCGCGATGGCGACGGATCAGATCGACGGGTGGCTCGCACGTCGCCGCGGAACGAGCACTCCGCTCGGCACGCTGCTCGACCCGGTCGCGGACAAGGTGCTCGTCCTGGCCGCGCTCGTGATGCTCGTCGGCGAGGGCGTCGCGCCCGCGTGGATGATCGCGCTCATCGTCGTGCGCGAGATCCTCGTCTCCGGTCTCCGGCTCGCGGCGGTCGAGCGAGGCGTCGTGCTCGGAGCACGAGATCTCGGCCGCGTGAAGACCTGGGCACAGGCCGTCGCGGCGACCATCGCCGGGCTAGCGGCCGCCGGCGCGTGGAGCGAGGACGTCGCGTGGTGGGCGCTGCTCTTTGCTGTGGTTGCGACGTGGGTGTCGGGCCTCGACTACGCGCGCGTCGCGCCGCGCGTGCTCCGCGGCGAGAGCGCCTGACGGGTCGAGGCCGGCTCGTTCTCGACGGCCTCGCGCAACGCCGCTCGCGTCCAGGCGCCGACCGCCGCGTCGGGCCGCGAATCGAGCCTGATCCCGGCGGAGGCGAGCGCCTTCCGTAGCGCACCCTCGTCGAGGCCGTCGATGCCGGGCGTCAGCTCGAGTCGCATGCGTGGAGGCTACGCGCCGGGGCCGTAGAGTGCGGCCGTGTCCGACCGGCTGCGTGAGCTGTGGGACTTCGCCGACCTCGACGGGAGCGAGGGGCGACTCCGAGCGCAGCTCGCGGCCGAGGCGACGGACGAGGGCCGTGCCGAGGTCCTGACGCAGCTCGCCCGGGTCGAGGGGCTCCGCGGAGACTTCGAAGCCGGCGAGCGGCTCGTCGTGGAGGCGGAGGAGCTGGCCGGCGCACAGGGCGCGGCGGCCGTGCGCGTCGACCTCGAGCGGGGCCGTATCCGGCGCTCGTCCGGTGACCGCGAAGCCGCGCTCCCTCTGTTCGAGTCGGCGTTCGCGAAGGCCGTGGACGCGGTCGACTGGTTCCTCGCCGCCGACGCCGCCCACATGGCCGCGCTTGCGGCACCTGACCCGGATGGCTTCGTCGCCTGGACGCAGCAGGGGATCGAGCTCGGCGACGAGCACGAGGCGGCCGCGTACTGGGCCGGCCCCCTGCTCAACAACCTCGGCTGGCACCACTACGAGGCCGGCGAGCACGAGCTCGCGCTCGACGCCTTCGAGCGCGCTCTCGCCGCGCGCGAGCGCGACCCGGCGAACCCGGGCGCGATCGAGGTCGCGCGCTACGCGGTCGGCAAAGCGCTTCGCAGCGCTCGGTCGCTCCGACGAGGCGATCCCGCTGCTCGAGCACGCAGTCGCGTGGGCCGAGAGCGAAGGCGCGCCGGACGGCTGGTTCCACGAGGAGCTCGCAGAGGAGTACGCCGCGGTCGGGCGCTCCGGCGACGCCCGCGTTCAGGCCGGGCTCGCGCTTCCGCTGCTCCGCGACGCCGATCCTTCGCTCGCGGACGACGCGGAACGCAGCGGTCGCCTCCAGTCCCTCGCCGGCTCGGCGGACGGCTAGGAGGGTAACGCCTGCGTCAGCGCACGAGCGCCTCGAGCCTGTCGACGAGCGACGCGAGGACCGCGTATGTCTCCTCGACGGGCTGGGGCGACGTGAGGTCGACCCCGGCCTCGCGCAGGATGTCGAGCGGGTACGCCGACCCACCTGCACGCAGGAAGTCGAGGTAGCGCTCGGCCGCGGCGGGCTCGCCGCCGAGCACCCCGCGAGCGAGCGCATGCGCGCCCGAGATGCCGGTCGCATACTGGAAGACGTAGAACGGCTGGTACAGGTGCGAGAACTGCGCCCAGGTGATCCCGACCCGCTCGCGGTCGACCGCGAAGTCGGGTCCGTACGCCTCCGCGAAGAGATCCGCCGCTCGCTGCTCGAGTAGCTCGGCGGTCAGCCCCTCGCCGCGCTCGACGCGCTCGTGCACCTCACGCTCGAAGCGTGCGAGCGTCGGCATGATGAAGAAGTAGCGGTGGAAGTTCGCCATCGCCTCGTCGAGCACGGCCAGCTGGAGGTCGCGGTCGGTGATGAGCTCGAGGAGATGCGCGCGTAGCAGAGCCTGGTGGAAGTTCGACGCCACCTCGGCCACGAACAGCGAGTAGCGGCTCGAGATCTGCGGCTGCGTCTGCCACGCAAGGTACGAGTGCATCGAGTGCCCGAGCTCGTGAGCGAGCGTCCCGAGGCTGACGGCGGTGCCGTCGAAGCTCATCACGATGAAGGGACGCGTGCCGGGCGCACCGGCGGAGAACGCGCCGTTCATCTTGCCCAGGTTCGGGTACACGTCGATCCAGCGCTCTTCCAGGCAGCCGCGGCGCACCGTGGCCACGTACTCGTCGCCGAGCGGGGCAAGCGACTCGCAGACCCACTCGACGCACTGGTCGTACTCGAGCTGCGGCGGCTCGGCGGCCAGCGGTGCCCAGAGGTCGTAGGGCTCCAACGCGTCGACGCCGAGCAGCGCCGCCCGCACGCGCCAGTACCGATGCCAGGTCGGCAGGTGGCGCTCGAACGTCGCGAGCAGGTTGTCGAACACCTCGAGCGGGATGTTCGACTCGTCGAGCGCGGCGGCGCGGGTCGACGCATGACGCCGGGCTCGGCCCGTGAAGACGTCCTGCTTGACGGCGGTGGCGTAGTTCGCGGTGAGCGCGTTGCGCACGCTGCGGTAGCCGTCGGCGTAGCTTTCCCATGCGCTGCGCCGGAGAGCCCGGTCAGGGCTGGCGAGCAGGGTCTCGATCGACCCCTGTGTGACCTCGGCCGTCTCCCCCGACGCTCCCGTCGCCGGCGCGAAGGTGAGATCGCTGTCGACCAGCCCGCTATAGATCGCGAACGTGCCCGAGTGCGCGTCCACGAGGACGCCGAGCAGCTCCTCGACCTCCGACGAGCGGACGTGCTCTCCCCGCCGGAAGAGATCGTCGAGGTAGTGGTCGTACGGAGCCAGGCCGGGCTCCTCCTCCGACAACTCGCGCATCCGATCGCGCCCGAGGGCGAGCAGCTCGGGCTCGACGAAGGACACCGCCGCCAGCACCTGGCCAAACGCCGTCTGTGCACGCCCGTAGCGGCCGACCGCCTCCTGGTCGGTCGTCTCGACGGCCCAGCCGATTCCGGCATAGACGAAGACGTGACCCAGACGGCGCATCACGTCGTCACGTGCAGCGAGCGCCTCGACAGTCGTCGACGCCCCCTCCGCGAGCCGCCCGGCGAACGCCTCGAGGGCCGGAAGGTCCGCGATGAGCGCGTCCAGCGCTGCCTCCCAGTCTCCGACCGTCGCGAAGACGCTCTCAGCGTCCCACGTGCGCTCCACCGGCACTGCGCTGCGGGGTTGGGTCGCCGTGTCCGTCATGTCAGAGCGGGATGTTCCCATGCTTTCGCTTGGGCTTCGGCTCCCGCTTCGAGAGCGCCGTCTCGAGAGCGACGCAGAGCACGGGCCTCGTCCGCCGCGGCTGGATGACGTCGTCGACGTAGCCACGCTCGGCCGCCGTGTACGGGTTCGCGAAGCGCTCCTTGTAGTCCGCGATGAGCTCGGCCCGCCGCGCGTCCGGATCGTCGGCCTCGGCCAGCTCGCTTCGGAAGACGATGTTCACCGCGCCCTCGGGCCCCATCACCGCGACCTCGGCGGTGGGCCACGCGACGTTGAAGTCGGCCCGGATGTGCTTCGACGACATGACGTCGTACGCGCCGCCGTAGGCCTTGCGCGTGATCACGGTGAGCTTCGGCACCGTCGCCTCGGCGTAGGCGTACAGGAGCTTGGCACCGTGCCGGATGATCCCGCCCCACTCCTGCGCCGTCCCCGGCAGAAAGCCCGGAACGTCGACGAAGGTGACGAGCGGGACGTTGAACGCGTCGCACGTCCGCACGAAGCGCGCCGCCTTCACGGAGGCGTCGATGTCGAGGACGCCGGCGAGCGCAGCCGGCTGATTGCCGACGACGCCGACCGCATGGCCGCCGAGCCGTGCGAAGCCGCAGACGACGTTCTCGGCGAAGTGCGGCTGGACCTCGAGGAATTCGCCTGCGTCCACGACCCGCTCGATCACCTGCTTCATGTCGTACGGCTTGTTCGGGCTGTCGGGAACGAGCGTGTCGAGGGACTCGTCCTCGCGCTCGACCGGATCGGCGGGGGCCGCGTACGGCGGCTGCTCGAGGTTGTTCTGCGGGAGGAACGAGAGGAGATAGCGCGCCTCCTCGAGGCACGTCTCCTCGTCCGGCGCCGTCATGTGCGCGACTCCCGACTTCGTCGCGTGCGTCGCCGCGCCGCCGAGCTCCTCGAAGCTCACGTCCTCGCCGGTCACCGTCTTCACGACGTCGGGGCCGGTGATGAACATGTACGACGTCCCCTCCACCATCAGCACGAAGTCCGTGATCGCGGGCGAGTACACGGCGCCTCCGGCGCACGGCCCCATGACCAGCGAGATCTGGGGCACGACGCCGGACGCCTGGACGTTCCGCCAGAAGATCTCCGCGTAGCCCGCAAGCGAGACGACACCTTCCTGGATGCGGGCGCCGCCCGAGTCGTTGATCCCGATCACCGGGCACCCGTACTTCACGGCCAGGTCCATCACCTTGCAGACCTTCTCCGCGAAGACCTCCGAGAGCGAGCCGCCGAAGACCGTGAAGTCCTGCGAGAAGACGAAGACCTTACGCCCGAAGATCGTCCCGTGGCCGGTGACGACGGCGTCTCCCCACGGACGGCTGTCGCGCATCCCGAACTCGATCTCACGATGCCGCACGAAGCGATCGAGCTCGACGAAGGAGCCGGGGTCGAGCAGCTTCTCGAGCCGCTCGCGCGCGAGGAGCTTGCCGCGCTCCCGCTGGCGCTCGACGTGCGTCTCGCTGGCCGCGTGCGCGGCCTCCCGGCTCAGCTCGTCGAGCCAGCGGAGCTTCGCCTCCGTCGTGTCGTGCGTCTCGGCCACCGCCCGCGGAGCCTAACTGTGGAGCGATCGGCGCAAAGTTGTCACCTTTACAGGGCCAGGCCCTGTTAAGAGCGCTGGAACGCGCGATTTCGGAGGCCGAGCCCCACCGCTGTCCTTGGTACGCGCTGACGGCCGCGCTCGACATGTCCTTGACGGAATGCCCGGCCGAGATGGCAGTAGCGTACGAGTGTGACCGTCCCGCTCGACCGCTCGACGACTTGGCCGTACGAGGACGGCGAGCCCGGAGAGTTCTCGTACGCGCGCTTCTCGAGCCCGACCGTCGCGGAGGCCGAGCGCCGGCTCGGCGAGCTCGACGGAGGGCACGCGCTGCTCTTCGCGTCGGGCGCCGCGGCGTCCACGGCGGTCGTCCTCGCCCTCCTCGAGCCAGGGCAGACGGTCGCGCTCGCCGAGGGCGCGTACTACGGCACCGGCGTGCTCCTCGACGAGCTCGGACGTTGGGGAGTGCGGCATCTCGAGTTCGACCAGACCGGAGCACCGCCCGACGGCGTCGACCTCGTCTGGCTCGAGGCGCCCTCCAACCCGTTCCTGACGATGCCCGACTTCGAGGCCGCCGCCGCCCACCCCGCCCGCGTCCTCTGCGACTCGACCGCAGCCACTCCGCTCGAGGTCAAGCCGCTCGAGCTCGGCTGCGACCTGGCGCTCCACTCCGCGACGAAGTACCTCTCGGGACACGACGACGCGCTCGTCGGCGCCGTCGTCTGCCGCGACGAGACGACCGCCGCGCGGCTGCTCGAGTTCCGCCGCCGGACGGGGCCGCTCCCGGGCCCGGACACCGCGTGGCTCCTGCTCCGCGGCCTCGAGACGCTCGACGTACGTCTGGCGCGCCAGACCGCGACCACGCAGGCCATCGTCGCGAAGCTGCAGGCTCACCCGCGCGTGCAGACCGTTCGCTACCCGGGCTTCGGCGCCCTCTGCTCGTTCGACGTCGCGGACGCCGAGGCCGCGCGCCGCGTGGAGACGAGCACGAGACTGATCGCGAACATGACGAGCCTCGGAGGCGTCCGGTCACGGATCGAGGCTCGCTCGCGCTGGGAGGGCCCCCGCGTCCCGCCGGGACTGCTCAGGCTCTCGATCGGGCTCGAGGACCCTGACGCGCTGTGGGCCGACCTCGAACAGGCACTCTAAGAGCGTGGGCCGCTTGGACCGCATGCTCAGAGGGAAGCCGCCTCCGACGGCGGAGGACGCCGACCAGCTCACGGTCCAGAAGCTCGCGGGCATGGGTGCCGACCTGTCGCAGCCGCGGCAGATCCTGCACTACCTCGAGTTCGCGTCCGGCGCCGCGGCCGAGGAGGCCCAGGCGGCGCTCGAGCGAGGCGGCTACGAGGTGACGGTCACCAGGCCCGACGAGGAGACGTCACACTGGCTGGTGCGGGCCGAGGCCCACCGGGTCGTGAGCGCGGCGACGGTGCCCGCGTTTCGCACGTGGTTCGAGCGGCTCGCGGCCGAGCACGGCGGCGAGTACGAGGGCTGGGAGGCCGCGCGGACGCCGTAGCGAGCCGACCGCCAGCGGATACCTTTAGGGACATGCTCTTCACACGAAAGCACGAGCTGCCGACGCGCGAGTCCGCGCTGCCCGGTCGCGAGACGCCGATCGTGCCGGGCGAGCCGCACCTCGTCCTCGGCACTCCGCTGACGCCGCCGTTCCCCGAGGGCTTCGGGACCATCGTCGTCGGCATGGGCTGCTTCTGGGGCGCCGAGCGGATGTTCTGGCAGGCGGCGGGCGTGTACACGACGGCAGCCGGCTATGCGGGCGGCTTCACGCCGAACCCGACGTACGAGGAGGTCTGCTCCGGCCGGACCGGCCACGCGGAGGTCGTCCTCGCCGTCTTCGACCCGGCCCGGACGAGCTACGAGGAGATGCTCAAGATCTTCTGGGAGGGCCACGACCCGACCCAGGGCATGCGGCAGGGGAACGACGCCGGCACGCAGTACCGGTCCGCGATCTACTACGCGAACGACCGGGAGCGCGACGCGGTGCTGGCGACGCGCGAGATGTTCCAGCGCGAGCTGTCCCAGGCCCGCTACGGCGAGATCACGACCGAGATCGCCGAGGCGGGGCCGTTCTACTACGCCGAGGGCTACCACCAGCAGTACCTCGCGCGGAACCCGAACGGCTACTGCGGGCTCGGCGGCACCGGCGTCTCCTGCCCCGTCGGCTCGCGGCGGATACGAGCGCGACTCCGCACTGAGCAGTCATCCCGTCGCGCGCCCGCCTCCTGCCTCGGGCTGCCTGAAGACCACGTAGGGCGCGACCGTCCGGAAGCCCATGGCCTCGTACATCGAGACCGCCATCTCCGACGACTGGAGCACGGCGCAGTCGAAGCCCTGCTCCCGGCCCGCCGCGACGGCTGCCCAGGTCAACGCGGTTCCCACGCCTCGCCGACGCGCCGCCGGCAGCGTCCCGACGTTGTACACGCCGCTCGCGCCGGCGCTTCGGATCGCCAGCGAGTACCCGACCGGGCGCCCGTCGAGGCGCCCGACGAACGCCTGGACGTCTTCGTCGAGGACGAGCGACCGGGGGAAGAGCGCCTCCGCCAGCTCGCGCGGCAGGCCGAGCGCCTCGCCGATACCCAGAAACTCTTCGTGGCCGGAGCGGTCGATCGGCACGACGACGACGCCGGCGGCGGCCTCGGGCGGCTCGGGGATCGGATGGAGCACCATCCCCGGAAACGGCACGGGCTCGCGTTCGAGGCGAGAGGCCGTCGGGCCGGCCGCGAGCCCCGCTTCGAGCTCGGCCGCGACGAACACTTGATGCGGCACTCGACACCCGGCGACCCAGGCGAGCGCCGCATCGAGGTCGCCGGGAGTCGCAGGCTCGACGACGACGCACCCGTTGAAGATCGAGATCGGCAGACCGGTCACGAACGCGAAGACACCGCCGAACCGGCGAGCCTCGCCGGCCGGGCAGTGCTCGACGAGCTTGAGGTACGAGGCGACGAAGTTCTCGTTCGCCAGCACCACAAGCTCGTCCGTGGTTCGCATGACCTGCGCTCCGAACGACCCTACGGCTCGGCCTCGATCGACGCCGCGACGGTGCCCTTCACCGGTCGCTCCGACGTGAGTCCCGACCCGCCGGCCAGCCGCTGCGCGAAGTAGATCGGAATGATCGACGACGATGATCACGAAGAGCGCGACGACGTTCACGATCGGCTGCTCGGCGGGCCGGAACAGGCTCGCGAAGATCCAGATCGGGAGCGTCTGGTCCGCGCCGGAGGTGAAGACGGTCACGACGACCTCGTCGAACGAGAGTGCGAACGCGAGCAGCGCGCCTGCGAGGAGCGCGGTCCGCATCTGCGGGAACGTCACGAAGCGGAACGTCTGCCAGCTGTCCGCGCCGAGGTCGGCCGAGGCCTCGTCCAGCGACCCGGCCGTGCGTCGCAGTCGAGCGAGCGCGTTGTTGTAGACGACCACGACGCAGAACGTCGCGTGGCCGATGATGATCGTCGCGAGCCCGAAGCTCAGCCCGAAGCGGGCCGAGGACGTCGATGATCGTCGCCTGCAGCGCGAGGCCCGTGATGATGCCCGGGAGCGCGATCGGGAGGATCACGGCGAACGTGACGACCTCGCGGCCGAAGAAGCGATACCGCGAGACGGCCAGCGAGGCGAGCGTGCCGAGCACGAGCGCGACCGCGGTCGCCCCGAGACCCGCGAGCACGGAGAGCTTCAGCGCGTCGCGGACGTCGTCGTTGTCGAACGCGACCGAGAACCACTTCGTGCTGAAGTTCTCGATCGGCCAGCCCTGCGTGACGCTCTCGTTGAACGCGTAGAGCCCGATCACGACGAGCGGCACGTAGATGAACGCGAGCGTCAGGCCGACGGCGCCGCGCAGCAGGTAGCGGGTCAGCGCGCGACTCGACCATCAGCGGCTCACAGCGACTCGAACGCGCCGAGCCTGCGCGCGACCAGGAGGTAGAGGATCATGACGACGATCGGGACGAACGAGTACGCCGCGGCGACCGGCAGCGCTTCTCCGCGAATCGAGTAGATGACGGTGCCGATGAACTGCTCGCTCGTGATCAGCCCGGGAGCGATGTAGTCGCCGAGCGTGAGCGAGAACGTGAAGATCGAGCCCGGCGACGACCGCCGGAAGCGCGAGCGGGAGGATCACGCGCGTGAAGGTGGTGAACGACCGGCCGCCGAGGTCCGCGGACGCCTCGAGCAGCGAGTTCGGGATCCGCTCGAGCCCGGCGTAGATCGGCAGGACCATGAACGGCAGCCACAGGTACGTGAAGACGAGCCAGAGACCGACGGTCGAGTACCCGTCGAACGTGACCCCGAGCGGCTCGAGCGCCCAGTTGATGATCCCTCCGTCGGAGAGGATCGTGCGCCACGCGTACGCCTTGACGAGGTAGCTCGCCCAGAGCGGCATCAGCACCGCGACCACGAGCAGGTTGCGCGTCCGCGGCGAGGCGATGCGCGCCATGTAGTACGCGATCGGGAACGCGATGATCGCGTCACGCGACGGTCACGAGGAGCGGCCATCTGGATCGTCCGCCACGCGACGGTCCGGTAGACCGGCGTCTCGATGATCCTCCGGAAGTTGTCGAGCGTGAACTCGTGCACGACCTCGCGCGTGAACGGGTCTGTCTCCCAGATCGACGACAGGAGCAGGACGAAGAGGGACCCGAAGTAGACGACGACCATCCAGCCCGACCGGCAGCGCGAGCAGCACCGCGAGCCGCGCTCGGGGATGGCGGTAGAAGAAGCGTCGAAAGACGCCGCCCCGGGCTTTCCCGGGGCGGCGTCTCGACGTGCGGGACCGAAGTCAGACGGCTAGCCCCTGATCTCGGTCCAGGCGGCTTCCCAGTCCTCCTGGGTCTTGCACACCTCCCCACGATCGTCGCCGCAGTCGGCGACCGGGGTCGTCCAGTAGTAGATGTCCTCCCAGAACGCCTCGTCGTCGGCGTGCTGCTCGGTGCAGTGGTTCGTGTTCTTCGTGAGGTCGCACGCCTTCAGGTTGGCTGGCGCCTCGCCGAAGCCCTCCGCCACGGCGGCCTGCGCCTCCGGCGAGGCCATGTGGTTCATCCAGAGGTACATGCAGTTCGGGTTCTGCGGCCTTCGTGGAGACCATCCAGGTGTCTGACCACCCGGTCGAGCCCTCGCTGGGCTTGACGGACTCGACCGGCTGGCCGTCGGCCTTCAGGAGGTTGACCTGGAGCGGCCACGTCGTGCCGATCACGCTGTCCTTGTTGGTGAAGGCCTGGATCTGCTTCGCGTAGTCCGCCCACCACTCGCCGACGTTCGGCGCCAGCTGCTTCATGAGGTCGACCGCAGCGTTGAACTGCTCCTCGTCGAGCTCGTACGGATTGTCGATCCCGAGCTCCGGCTGCGTCGCCTTCAGGTACAGAGCCGCATCGGCGATGAAGATCGAGTCGTCGTAGATCGAGATCTTCCCCTTGTAGTCGTTCGGGTTGTCCCAGATCGCCGACCAGCTCGTCGGAGCCGCGGTCACCTCGTCGGTGCGCCACGCGAGCGGGTTGTAGCCCCGTCCGTGCGGCACGCCCATCGCGACGCCGTCGAGGCTGTTGTGCACCTGGCCCTTGAGCCCGTCGTGGATGTCGGCGTAGTTCGGAATGAGGTCCTCGTTGATCGGAGCGACCTCACCGGTGGCCATGAGCCGGACGGTGGCGTTTCCGGACGCAACGATGCCGTCGTACTCCCCCGTTCCCATGAAGGAGATCATGTCGTCGGACGTGCCGGCGTCCTTCAGGGTGACCGTGCACCCCGTCGCCGCCGTGAACTCTTCGACGAGCTGGGCGTAGAGCGGCCACTGGACGATGTTGACCTCGCCTTCCTCGCGTGCGAGCTCCTGGATCTCCTCGAACGAGGAGCCGAGCCCCTCGAGGTCCGTGCTCGCACTCCCCCCGTCGTCCCCGCCGCAGCCCGCCGCGACGACGCTGAGCGCCGCCACGAGCAGCCCGAACGCGAGCCACCGGGCCCCGCGTCTACGTCTTGACATCCGTTCCTCCCTTTGTCTCGTCGATCTCGTCGATCACCGACTCCTGCTCCGGACGCCATCCGACGCTGACCCGACGTCCCTTCGCCTCGAGCACCTGGCTCGAGTCGTCTTCGAGGTTCTGCTCCAGCACCTGCAGCTCGCCGCCGCGGTCGAGCGTCACGTGGTAGCGCGTGACCGGCCCGACGTACTGCACGTCGCGTACGACCCCGGACTCCACGCGCAGGCCGGGTCTCGGCTCGCGGTCGTCCTCGAGCAGGTCGATCTTCTCCGGGCGCACCGTGTACCTGCGCCCGTCCCGCTCGAGCACGTTGGACACGCCCACGAACCCGGCGATGAACTCGCTCTGCGGGTGCTCGTAGACGTCGGCCGGCGGTCCGACCTGCTCGATCCGGCCCTCGTTGAAGACCGCGATCCGGTCGGACATCGTCAGCGCCTCCTCCTGGTCGTGGGTCACGTACACGAACGTGATCCCGACCTCGCGCTGGATGCTCTTGAGCTCGATCTGCATGTGCTGGCGCAGCTTCAGGTCGAGCGCGCCGAGCGGCTCGTCGAGGAGGAGGACCCGCGGGCGATTCACGATCGCGCGCGCGAGCGCGACCCGCTGGCGCTGGCCTCCCGAGAGCTGGGACGGCCTCCTCCCTCCGTACCCCTGCAGCCGCACCATCTCGAGCGCCTCGTCGGCGCGCCGTCCCCGCTCGTCCTTGCTCACGCCCTTGACCCGGAGCCCGTACTCGACGTTCTGCTGCACGCTCATGTGCGGGAAGAGGGCGTAGTCCTGGAAGACGGTGTTCACCGGCCGGTCGTACGGCGGCAGCCGCGACACGTCCTCGCCGGCGAGCTCGATCGTGCCCTCGTCGGGCGTCTCGAAGCCGGCGATCATGCGCAGGGTCGTGGTCTTGCCCGACCCCGAGGGGCCGAGCATCGTGAAGAACTCACCCGGCGCGATGTCGAGGTCGATCGTGTCGACCGCGACGACGTCTCCGTAGCTCTTGCGCAAGCCCGTGACCCTGATGTCCGGGACGCCGTCAGGCGGCAAGCGAGTCCTCCAGGATCGAGAGACCCTCGTCGAGCTCGTCGGACGCGATCGTGAGCGGTGGGAGCAGGCGGATGACGTTCCCGTAGAGACCGCAGGAGAGCAGGACGAGACCGCGCTCGAACGCGGCCGCGACGACGGCCTGCGCGCGGTCCGGTGAGCGCTGCTCGAACTCGAACGCGAGCATCGGGCCGAGCCCGCGCACCTCGCCGATGTCCGCGTGGCGCGCGGCGAGCGCCTCGAGGCGCTCGCGCAGAGTCTCGCCGAGCGCGCGGGCCTCCGCGAGGAAGCTCTCCTCGGCGACGAGCTCGAGCACCGCGACCCCGGCCGCGCAGGCGAGCGGGTTGCCTCCGAAGGTCCCGCCGAGGCCGCCCGACGGGACGGCGTCCATCAGCTCGGCACGTCCCGTGACACCCGCAAGCGGAAGCCCGCCGCCGATCGACTTGCCCGAGACGAGCAGGTCGGGCTCGACGCCCTCGTAGTGCTCGACCGCCCACATGAGCCCCGTGCGGCCGACCCCGGACTGCACCTCATCGTCCACGTACAGGATGCCGTTCGACGCGCAGAGCTCCTGGAGCCGTAGAAGGTAGTCGGGCGGCATCGGGATGAAGCCGCCCTCGCCCTGCACCGGCTCGAGCACGACGCACGCGACCGTCGACGGGTCGACGTCGGACTTGAACAGCTGCTCGAGGGCCGCGATCGCATCCGCCGACGAGACGCCGCGGTAGGGGTACGGCGCCGGCGCGCGGTACACCTCGGGCGCGAACGGCCCGAAGCCGGCCTTGTACGGCTTCACCTTGCTCGTCATCGTCATCGCGAGCAGCGTCCGCCCGTGGAAGGCGTGGTCGAACACGACGACCGCCTGCCGCCCGGTCGCAGCGCGCGCGATCTTGACCGCGTTCTCGACCGCCTCCGCGCCAGAGTTGACGAGGATCGAGCGCTGCTCGTCGCCGCGGCACGGCGAGAGCTCGGCCAGCCGCCGGCACACCTCGACATACGGCTCGTACATCCCGACCATGAAGCACTGGTGCAGATAGCGGTCGGCTTGCTCCTTGACGGCTTCGACGATCGCGGGATGCCGGTGGCCCGTGTTCTGGCAGCCGATCCCGCCCGCGAAGTCGACGAACGTGCGCCCGTCGACGTCGGTGATCCGCGCGCCCTCGGCCTCGGCGACGACGAGGCGCGGCGTCGCGACGCCCGGCGACACGAAGCGCGCGCGCTCGGCCGCGATTCGAGCCGTCTCCGTTCCTTGCGTAACCGGCATCGCGCGATTATGCACCTGTCCCAGCGGAAATTCACCGTCTGTTCACGTGGGGGAACCCATGGTTCCCTACGAGCCCCTCCTTCAGTCGGTGGGATCGAGTTCCGGGGGATGCCCGTCTACGGGCGAGTGAATCGCGCCCTCATCTCCGGAAGTAATTGCTGTCGCAGCCCCTTTCCGGCAGGGCGATGTCTACGATCCGACTGGGCCGGAGTAGCTCAGCTGGTAGAGCAAGCGCCTTGTAAGCGCTAGGCCGTGGGTTCGAGTCCCGCCTCCGGCTCTTTGCGTGGGGGAACCCATGGTTCCCCCACGAGCCCCCTCTTGAGACCCGGCTCAGAGCACGCGCCGCCACGCCTCCCGGCGTGCAAAGCCCGCCTCCGGCTCGGCCGTTGCGTCGCTTTCGTGTGAGCGTAGGGCGAGGCTTGCCTCGACCTCGCGTGCCGGTGGCGTCCTCGGGCGACCCGAGGGTCGCCCTACGACTCCGCCTTACGCGAGGACTTCGCGGGTCTTCTGATGCGCGAGGATCTTTCGCTTGACCCGCTGGAGGGCGTTGTCGATCGTCTTCGTGTCGCAGCCGAGCTCCTCGGCCATGTCCTCGTAGGAGCTTCCCTCGAGGTAACGGCGCAGCGCCTCGGACTCGAGCTGCGAGAGGCCCGTGCCGAGGCAGAAGACGAGGCTCTCGAGCTCCTCGGTCGAGATCACGCAGACCGACGGGTCGTCGACGGTCGGCCCCGGCAGGGCGTCGCCGAGCGTGCAGTCGCCGTCCGAGTCCTGGCCGGCGGGGGTGTGGCTGAACGAGACGTACGAGTTGAGCGGCGTGTGCTTGAAGCGCGTCGCCGTCTTGATGGCCGTGATGATCTGGCGCGTCACGCAGAGCTCCGCGAAGCTCCGGAACGACGTCTCCTTGTCCGAGCGGAAGTCGCGCACGGCCTTGTACAGGCCGATCATCCCCTCCTGGACGAGGTCGTCCCCGTCCCCGCCCGCGAGGAAGTACGAGCTCGCCTTCAGGCGGACGAAGCCCGAGTACTTGCGCATCAGGGCATCGAGGGCCTCCGTGCTGCCGTTGCGGGCCTTGAGGACGAGCTGGAGGTCTTCGAGCTCTCGTTGGACCTTCTGTGCTGTCTTCGTTGCGGTCGCGGTGCGAGCGGCCATTCTCGAGTACCCCCGTGGTCGACGGCTTGACGTTGGCGGTGTTTCCGTGGCCTGGAGCGCCCCTCACGCGCAAGCCTCACCTTGAGCTTGAGGGAGAAGCTAGCACCATTCCGTAGTCGTTACAAGGCCTTTGCGAAAATTGTAGATTGCTAAGAACATATGTTCGTGCGGCGCAGTGCGGTTCACCACACTGCACGGAGGCACGCGGTTTGCCACCATGAGCCTGTGGCCAGAGTCCTCATCGTCGACGACCATCCGAGCTTCCGGGCGTCGGCGCGGGCGGTGCTCGAGGAGGACGGTTTCGAGGTCGTCGGCGAGGCCGAGGACGGCGAGTCCGCTCTCGAGGCCGTCCGCGCCCTCTCGCCGGACGTGATCCTGCTCGACGTCCAGCTCCCGGACGCGAACGGCTTCGATCTCTGCGCCCTCATGTGCGCGAACCCCCTGCACCTCCCCAGCATCGTCCTCGTCTCGAGCCGCGACGCCGCGGACTACGACGGGCTCATCGACACGAGCCCCGCCAAGGGGTTCATCTCGAAGGCCGACCTCACGGGCGACGCCGTTCGCGCTCTCCTGGCTTGACCCGACTCACGTCCGCATTCGGGCTCGCGCTGCTCGCCGTCGTCGGGACCGTCAGCGTCTCCCTGATCGCGGCGACCGGCGAGGGCACGGAACGCTGGATCAACATCGTGCTCGTCGTCGTCGTCGGCGTGACTTTCGTCCTCAGCGGCCTCTTCGCCCTCGCGCGCCGGCCCGAGAACCGCACTGGCATCTACCTCGCCGCCGTGGGCTACCTGCTGTTCCTGAACGGCCTCGCGACGTCGACGAACGAGTGGGTGTTCGCGGTCGGGTGGGTGTCGGAAGGGCTGATCTGGGCGCCGTTCTGCGCACTCGTCTTCGCGTACCCGACCGGACAGCTGCGAACGGGGCTCGAGCGCTTCATCCCGATCGCGGTCGGAGCTCTGCTCACGCTCACCTCCTTGGCCGAGCTCCTCTTCGATTCGACGCCGGAGACGGACTCCGGAGTCCTCAGCCCCGTCGTCATCACCGAGCGACCCGGAGTCGCCTCGTTCGCGGGCTTCGTCGCGTCGTTCGGCGGGCTGGTGCTGATCGTGCTCGCAGCCGTGGCTCTCGTGCGGAAGTGGCGTGGGGCCAGCCCGGCTCTGCGCAGGCTCCTGCTGCCGGTGCTCGCGACCGGCTCCGCGACGTTCTTCTCGATCGGGCTGGTCGTGGTCGCGGATCAGGTCTACGACCCCGCGACCGACGCGCTCTTCGTGCTCTTCCTCGCGTCGTTCACGACGGTGCCGCTGGCGTTCCTGTTCGGAATCCTGCGAATGCGGCTCGCGCGCTCGTCGGTGACCGACGTCGTGCTGGCGCTCCAGGGCGGCGCTCCCGTCCAGACCGCGCTCTCGGACGCGCTTCGCGATCCGGCACTGGAGGTGCTGTACCGGCTCGATCCGCAGCGAGGCTTGGGTGGGGCGGGCTGGGTCGATCGCGAAGGGCATCAGGTCCCGGAGCCCAAGGCTGACGAGCTGCGCGCCCTGAGGCTCGTCGAGCTCGGCGGTGAGCCGGTCGCCGCGATCGTCTATGACGTCACGCTCGAGGGCGAGCCGGAGCTCGTCGACGCCGTGACCGCGGCCGCCGCCCTCGCCTTCCACAACGAGCGGCTCCAGGCCGAGCTCCGCGCAGAGATCCGGCTCGCCGGCGCCCTCGCCGACACGACGCCGGGCCTGCTTTCGAACGTCGACCGGCAGGGACGGATCCTCAAGCTCAACCTCGCGACGCTCAAGGCGAGCGGCTACTCGACCGACGACGAGCTCCGCGGGAAGTACTTCTGGGACGTGTTCATCGACCCGGACGAGCGCGAGGAGATGATCGCGCGCTTCCGGGCCGCCGCGCCCGACTTCCCGCCCAACGAGTACGAGAACGAGTTCACGAACGCGCGCGGGGAGCGCCGCGTCATCTACTGGCGGAGCGCGCCCGTGCTCGACGAGCACGGGCGGGTCATGAGCATCGTCGCGGGCGGTCTCGACATCACCGAGCGCAAGGCGCGCGAGCGCGAGGCGGAGCTGCGCCGCGGCTTCCTCGACGCGATCACCGACGCGATGCCGAGCTTCTTGATCACGGTCGACCCGAACGGGATCGTGATGGAGGACGGCGTGAACCCGGCCTTCACGGCCGTGTTCGGATGGACAAGGGAGGAGATGGGCGGCAAGAGCTTCCTCGACCTCGTCGCGTCCGAGTATCAGTACGGCGACCGCATGACGATCGCGAACGCGGCGAACGGCGTCGTGCAGGCGGAGCGCGAGTCCTCCTGGCTGCCCCATGAGGGAACGCCGCGAGTCGTGGCGTGGACGGCGAGGCCGGTCCTCGATCCACAGGGACGGAACATCGTCCTCGTCGCCGGCACGGACGTGACCGTCCGCCGGCGCCGGGAGGAGGAGACGCGCGCCAGCGAGGAACGGTTCCGTGCCGTCGTCGACAGCGCACCGGTCGCGATCGTCGAGCTGGGCCTCGACGACACGGTCAAGCTCTGGAACCCGGCTGCCGAGCACATCTTCGGCTGGGCGCCGGAGGACGTCATCGGCGGCGAGGCGCCGATGGTGCCGCCCGACCGGCGCGGAGAGTTCGACACGCTCGTCGACCGCGTCCGCTCCGGATCGGGGCTCGAGGGCTACGAGACCGTTCGCGTCCGGCGCGACGGGTCCCAGGTCCCGGTGTCCATCTCGACTGCGCCCGTGCACGACGGACAGGGACGCGTCATCTCGCACATGGCGGTCTTCAGCGACATCAGCGACCGCAAGCGCCAGGAGGAGGAGTTGCGGGCGTCACGCGCCCGGCTCGTCGAGGCCGCGGACGACGCGCGCCGGAAGCTCGAGCGCAACCTGCACGACGGCGCGCAGCAGCGGCTCGTCGCGCTTTCGGTCTCGCTGCGGCTCGCCGAGTCGAAGCTGGCCACCGATCCGGACGGGTCGGTTTCGATCCTGTCCGGCGCGCGCGAGGAGCTCACGCACGCGCTCGAGGACCTGCGCGAGCTCGCCCGCGGCATCCACCCGGCGGTGCTGACCGATCGTGGCCTCGGCGCCGCCGTGGAAGCCCTCGTCGCGCGCTCGCCGCTTCCGGTCGAGGCCGACGTCCAGCCGCTGCCGCTCCCGCCGGCGGTCGAGGCCGCCGCGTACTACGTCGTCGCCGAGGCGCTGACGAACATCGTCAAGTACGCGCAGGCCTCTTCCGCGGTCGTCCGCATCGCGCGCGAGGACAGCGTGCTCGCCGTCACGGTGGGCGACGACGGGATCGGGGGCGCGGACCCGGCGGACGGCAGCGGGCTCCGGGGACTCGCCGACAGGGTGGCCGCGCTCGACGGGTCGCTGTCGGTCGCGAGCCCGGAGGGCGGCGGCACGGCCGTGCGCGCCGAGATTCCGCTCGTCGAGAAGTAGGGTCAGCCGTACCGAGCAGAGGCGAGTGCGCCGTAGCGCGGCGGCGCCGATCGAGTGAGAGAGTCACGAGCAGTGATTCGCTCGACCGGGAGGAGACCCACGATGACCGCCACGTCCAACTCGCGCGCCCGCCGTGAGCTCGACCATCGACACGCGAACGGCATCGACGTGACGCTGTCATGGGAGCCCGCCGGCGACCGGCTCTACGTCACGGTCATCGACGACATCGGCGACGCGTTCGAGCTCGCGGTCGAGGCAAACGAGGCCGTCGACGCCTTCAATCACCCGTACGCCTACGCCGCGAACCGCGAGAGCCAACTGCTCGACGTCGCCGCGTGAGACTGCGCTGGCGACGCAACGGCCGCGCGCCGACGGCCGCCTCGGCCACCACGCTCGGCGCAGCCGAGCCTAGACTCGCGAGCGTGACCTCGCTTCCCACCGGCAACGTCACGTTCTTCATCGCGGACGTCGAGAGCTCGACGAGCCTGCAGCAGGACGCTCGCATCGACTATCCCGCGATCATCGGGGCGGTGCGTTCGATCCTCCGACGCGCGATCACGGCCCACGGCGGCCACGAGGTCGACGCCGTCGGCGACGAGCTGCTCGCGGCGTTCTGCGAAGCCTCGGACGCCGCGGCCGCGGCGCTCGCAACGCAGCGCGCGATCCGCGACGCCGACTGGCCCGAAGACGTGCGCGTGCGCTTACGCATCGGAATCCACTCCGGCAACGCCGGACTTCGGCGACGAGGGGTACACAGGCCTCGACATCGTGCGCGCAGCCCGGATCTCGCACGCGGGCCACGGAGGACAGGTCCTCGCCTCGGCCGCGACCGTCGAGGCGATCGCCGCACTGCCGAGCGCCGACCTCGGCGAGCACGCGATCGAGGGTCTCTCCCAGCCGGAGCGTATCCACCAGCTCGTCGCGGACGACCTCCCGCGCGACTTCCCGCCGCTGCGCAACACGAGCTCGACGCTCGGCCACGCGATCAGGGTCGTCATCGCAGACGACTCGGTGCTCCTCCGCGAGGGCATCGTGCGCTTGCTCAGCGAGGTCGGGTTCGACGTCGTCGCACAATCGGGCACGGCCGAGGATCTCCTCCGTCACGTCGGCATGCACAAGCCGCAGGTCGCAGTGGTCGACATCCGCATGCCGCCCACGCACACGGACGAGGGGCTCCGAGCCGCGGCCGAGATCCGCGAGCGCTTTCCGGGCACGGGCGTCCTCGTGCTCTCGCAGTACGTCGAGGCCGGGTACGCGATGGATCTGCTCTCCGACAGCGCCGAGGGCGTCGGCTACCTGCTCAAGGACCGCGTCTCGGACGTGGAGCAGTTCGCTGCATCCGTACGGCGGATCGCCGAGGGCGGCTCGGTTCTCGACCCGGACGTCGTCAGCCAGCTCATCGGCCGCCGGCGCCGCGACGACCCGCTCGACCAGCTCACGCCGCGCGAGCGGGAGGTCCTCGAGCTCATGGCCGAGGGCCGCTCCAATCAGGCCATTGCCGACCGGCTCTTCGTCACGCTTCGCGCGGTGGAGAAGCACGTGACGAGCATCTTCACGAAGCTCGACTTGCCCGCGAGCACCGAGGATCACCGCCGCGTGCTGGCCGTGCTGGCCGCGATCCGTTCGTAGCCAATCGGCACACATTCGGCACGCTTCCGTCTCCCACGCGTACGGATTCCGTCGTTATGCTCGCAGTGGGTGGTGGGCCGGGGTGCCCCTCTGAAACGGCGCTCTTAGCGGCAACAGTTACGCCGTTCGAGCCCGATCGACAGCGGCTCGGGGCCGACCTTCCCGGTGCACTCGAGGTGTGGTTTCCCGCACTCGAAGAGGCCTGGCCGCCGCACTGCCCGCACAGGCAACCGGTGACAGCCTGAGGTCGTCCAGTCGACCCAGGAAAGGAACCGCAGATGTCACCGCTGAAGCACTCGAAAAATGTCGCGGCCCGAATGGGTCGCTGGAGCGCGACGCACCGGAAGACCGCGATCTTCGGTTGGCTCGCGTTCGTCGTTGCGGCGTTCGCCGTCGGGATCGCGTTCCCGATGCAGACGATCGAGGAGTCCGACTACAACGTGGGCGAGGCCCGCAAAGGCGACCACATCATCCGCGACGGCGGGTTCGCGGTCGACGAGCAGTCCGAGTTCGTGCTCGTCCAATCGGATACCCAGACGATCGACGACGCCGCCTTCCGCGCGGTGGTTGCCGACGCCGTCGCCACGCTCGGCCGCTTCGACCAGGTCACGAAGCTTCGCTCGCCGCTCGCCGCGGGGAACGAGGGCCAGATCTCGAAGGACCGGCGTTCGGCGCTGATCCAGTTCAGCCCGGAGGGATCCTTCGACGAGGCGGTGACCTACATCGACTCGGTCACCGCCGCGACCGACAAGGTCCAGGCACGGAATCCCGACTACTACGTCGGCCAGGCCGGCTCGGCCTCGACGGGGAAGGCGCTCGACGAGCTGTTCTCGTCGCAGCTCGCGATGGCCGGCTTGCTCTCCATCCCGCTCACGCTCGCGATCCTGCTGGTCGTGTTCGGCTCGGTTGTCGGCGCGTCGATCCCGCTCCTGCTCGGCCTGACGTCCGTCTTCGCGACCATGGGCCTCGTCGGGCTTCCGAGCCAGATCGTCCCGATGGACGAGAACATCTCGGCCGTCATCCTCCTGATCGGGCTAGCCGTAGGAGTCGACTATTCGCTCTTCTACATCCGCCGCGAGCGTGACGAGCGGCGGGCCGGGCGGAGCGAGTCGGCGGCGCTCGACGCCGCGGCCGCGACCTCGGGCCGCGCCGTGCTCATCTCCGGCATCACGGTGATGATCGCGATGGCGGGGATGTTCTTCTCCGGGGACAAGACGTTCATGTCCTTCGCGATCGGAACGATGATGGTCGTCGCGGTCGCGATGATCGGCTCCCTGACCGTGCTCCCGGCCATGCTGTCCTGGCTCGGCGACCGCGTCGACAAGGTGCGCGTGCCGCTGATCCACCGGCTCCGGCGAGACGGCGGCGAGCCTCGTGTCTGGGGTGCGATCCTCGATCGTGTCCTCCGGCGCCCCGCCCTCTCCGCCGCAGCGGCGACGGCTGTGCTTCTGGCTCTCGCAGTGCCGGCGCTGACTCTGAACACGGCGATGTCGGGAATCGACGCGCTCCCCGCGTCACTGAAGGAGGTCCAGTCGTACAACAAGGTGAACGACGCCTTCCCGGGCGGCGCGACCCCCGCGGTGGTCGCGATCGCGGGCGACGCGTCGGATCCGGAGCTGCAGGCGGCAGTCGCCGACCTCGAGAAGCGAGCACTGGCGACCGGCCAGGCGCTCGAGCCGATCGACGTCGAGGTCGCTCCCGGCGGGAAGGCCGTGCAGGTCGAGATCCCGCTCGTCGGCAAGAGCACGGACGCGGAGTCGAACGCCGCGCTCGCAACGCTCCGCGAGGAGGTCATCCCGGCCACGCTCGGGAAGGTCGACGGCATCGAGTACGCCGTCACCGGCGACACCGCGGCCTCGAGCGACTGGAACAAGGCGATGAAGTCGGCGGTGCCGATCGTGTTCGGGTTCGTGCTCGCGTTCGCGTTCCTGCTGCTTCTCGTCACGTTCCGCAGCGTCGTCATCCCGCTGAAGGCGATCGTGATGAACCTGCTCTCGGTCGCCGCCGCGTACGGTGTCGTCGTCGCGGTGTTCCAGTGGGGCTGGGGCGAGAACCTGCTCGACTTCAACTCGAACGGCGGCATCGCAGCCTGGCTGCCGATGTTCCTGTTCGTGATCCTGTTCGGCCTCTCGATGGACTACCACGTGTTCATCCTGAGCCGGATCCGCGAGTACTACGACCGCGGTCTCTCGACCGAGCAAGCGGTCGCGCAGGGGATCAAGTCGACCGCGGGCGTCGTCACTAGCGCGGCCGCCGTGATGGTGCTCGTCTTCGGCGTGTTCGCGCTGATGCCGATCGTCGACATGAAGGAGATGGGGATCGGCCTCGCCGCCGCGATCCTCATCGACGCAACGATCGTCCGGGCCGTCCTCCTGCCCGCGACGATGAAGCTGCTCGGCGGCTGGAACTGGTACCTCCCTCGCTGGCTCGAGTGGCTCCCCCGTCTCGAGCACGAGCGGTCGGCAGAGCCTGTGCCGCAGCAGGCCGCCGCGTAGCGGTTCCACGCAACCGGCAGTGAAGGGGCGGGAGCGATCCCGCCCCTTCGACGTTCAGGAAGAGCCGCCGCGCCGCAGCCGCTCGAGGCGGGCGCGCGTCTCGTCGTCGAGGCGGTCGCCGACCCTGCTCCCCGAGCCACGCTGCTCGTTGTCGCGGTGCTCGCTCTTGACGAGGTCTGAGAGGAAGCCCTTGGACGTCAGCTTCCGCACCTCCTGCCCGGAGACGCGACGGACGGCGTCGTCGGAAGACACGATCGCGACTCGCTCGGTCAGCCGATGCTCCGCCGCCAGACGTTCCAGGAGGTCGTCCGCGTGGCTCGCGAAGCGGACGGAAAGCGGGCCGATGTCGCGCTCCTCGCCCGCACCGTCGAAGACGACGACGCCCCTCGCGCCCTCTCCGGCGACGTAGCTCGCGAGCAAGTCGACGAGCTCGGCGGGGTCGCCGAACGAGCCTGCATTGAAGAGGTTGTAGCCGTCGAAGAGGTACAGAGTCGTTTCAGGCATCGCGGCTCCTCTGTCGACGCGCCTCGAACAGCAGTAGCCCCGCGGCCACGCTGACGTTGAGCGAGCCCACCTTGCCCGCGAGCGGGATCGAGATCGCCGCGTCGCACGTGCGCCGTACGAGCGGGCGGATTCCCTTCCCCTCGGCGCCCAGGACGAGCGCGACGCCGCCGGTCAGGTCGGCGTTCCAGAGCGAGACCGTGCCCTCGGAGTCGGCGGCATAGGCCCAGAGGTCGTCGCCCTTGACCTCTGCCAGATACCGCGCGAGGTTCGGCACGACCGCGATCGGAAGATGCTCGACCGCGCCCGCCGACGAGCGGCAGACGACCGGTGTCACGGTCGCCGAGCCATGCGCCGGCACAACGATCCCCGTCGCTCCCGCGCCCTCGGCGCTGCGAGCCACGGCGCCGAGGTTGTGTGGATCGGTGACCTGGTCGAGGCAGACGAGCAGCGGGCGCTCCTCCCGCGCAAGCTCCCACGCGTCCGCGTACCGAAACGGCTCGCACCAGCAGACGACGCCCTGGTGGTCGCGCGTCCCGGCCGCCTCGGTGAGCTCTCGCTCCGGCTTCACGTGAGCCCGCGGCCCCGAGTCGAGCCAGGGGATCTGACTCGCCGCGCGCTCGGTGACCCACGTCTCGAGCACCGCGCGCGGACCGCGGTAGAGCTCGCGAGCCGCGCGCCGCCCGTAGACGAGCTCGCGCGTCACCTGGACCGGAGCTTGACGAGCCGGTAGCCGCCCTGCGCGTCGCGGGCTTCCCAACCCGCCGCCTCGAGCTCGTCGCGCAGGCGATCGGCCTCCCCGAAGTCGCGCGCCTCGCGCGCCGCCTGCCGGCGCGCCGCCAGCTCGGCGACCTCGGCGGGCGCCGCGTCAGCCACCGCTAGCGACTCGAGCCCGAAGACCGAGAGCGCGCGGCGAAGCAGGTCGTGATCCCGCCACTCGTGCATGACCGCGAGCGCCGCCGGAGTCGAGAAGTCGTCGTCGAGCGCCGCCGCAAAGCGCTTCCACGAGCCCTCCGGACCAGGCTCCGACGGATTGCGAAAGACGTCGCGGAAGCCCTCGGCGCGCGCGGCCGCCGACTCGAGCGTGGCGTCCGAGTACTCGAGCGGCTTCCGGTATTGACCCGTCAGGTAGAAGACGAGCAGCGTCTCGGGGCCCCAGTGGTCGAGCGCGGCCCGCAGGGACACGTCGTTGCCGGTCGACTTGTGCATCTCCTCCCCTCCGAAGGTGAGCAGCCCGTTGTGCATCCAGATCTGCGCGAACGGGTGCCCGAGCGCGCGCGACTGCGCGATCTCGTTCTCGTGGTGCGGGAACACGAGGTCGAGCCCACCGCCGTGGATCTCGAACTCGGGGCCGAGGTGCTTCTCGGACATGACCGAGCACTCGATGTGCCAGCCGGGCCTCCCCGTCCCCCAGGGCGAGTCCCAGGACGTGTCCTCGCCCTCCTTGGTCGCCTTCCAGAGCGCGAAGTCGCGCGGATCCTCCTTGCGCGGATTGGGCTCCTGCTCCTCGACCTGGTCGAGCCGCTGCCCGCTCAGGCGCCCGTACTCCGGGTAGCTCGTCACCCGGAAGTACACATCCCCGTCGGACTTGTACGCGAAGCCGCGTTCTATGAGCTCCTCGATCATCGCGATCTGGTCGCCGACCGTCCCGACGGCGGTCGGCTCGAAATCGGGCCGGCCGAGGCCGAGGCCCTCGGTGTCCTCGAGATACCACCGAGATGCGTCCGCGGCCAGCTTCGCGCTCGCGCCCGGCGCGGCCTCGTAGATCTTGTCGTTGATGTCGGTGATGTTGATGACGAGGGTCGTGTCGTAACCCGTCTCGACGAGCCAGCGCTTGAGCCACATCGCGACGACGAACGGAACGGCGTTGCCGACGTGGATGCGCTGGTACACGGTCGGGCCGCAGGAGTAGATGCGGATCGGGCCTGGAGGCTCGGGCAGCTCGACGAGACCGCGGGTGAACGTGTCGTACAGGCGCATCAGCCGATCGTAGTCAGGCACGGCGCGCGCGGGCGAGGGCCTCGTCGCGCGGAAGAGCCACGAGCACGGCGGCGAGCTCAGGCCCGGTCGCGGCTCCGGTCAGCGCGAGTCGAAGCGCGCGCAGGTCGCCGCCGACGGCCTTCAGCTCCCGCAGGATCGCGCGCGCTTCCTCGGAGTCGAGCCGGTCGGGCGCACCCGCTCGGAGCTCGGAGAAACGCTCGAGGGTCGGCGCAGCCTCGTCCGCGAGCTCGACGCGTTCGGGGGAGAGAACCTGCCGTGCGTACGCGCGGGCCTCGACGAGGGAGCGGGCGCCGCGCAGGACCGGCACGGCCTCGACCGGCGCCTCCGCCGCCGCGGCGAGCTCCTCGTCCGGCATCGCCGCGATCGCGTCGATCGCGAGCCGCCGAAGCCGCGCGAGGTCGAGGTGGACGTCGTGCTCGGGGAGGTCGAGCTCGTCCAGGTATTCCCGCACGGCTCGGGCGGGGAGTCCCTCCTCACGCAGCTCTGCGATCGACGAGTGGCCGTGCCGCTTCGAGAGCTTCTTTCCGTCCTCACCGAGCACGAGGCCGTGGTGGATCACCTCGGGCAGCTCGCCGCCGACGGCGCGCGCGATGCGCCGGTGGAGCTCGAGATTCGGGCGGTGGTCGGAGCCGCGGATCACGTGCGTGATCCCGAGCTCGAGGTCGTCGACGACCGAGGCGAGCTGGTACGTCGCGGTCCCGTCGGGACGGACGAGCGTCGTCGTCCCGAGCCGCACCGCGCCATCGGCGTCGCGCTCGGCGCCTCCGGACTCGAGCGCGCGCCCCGCTGCGGCCGCGTACAGCGAGCCGCGCTCGCTCTGCCGCACCGGCCCCTCGTCGACGGAGACGCCGATCCACGCGAGGTCCTCGAGGATCGCCTCCTCCCCACCCGACACGGTTCGCGACGCGTCCGTG
This sequence comes from uncultured Actinomycetes bacterium, assembly GCA_963716605.1. Classification (GTDB taxonomy): domain Bacteria; phylum Actinomycetota; class Thermoleophilia; order Gaiellales; family Gaiellaceae; genus GMQP-bins7. Next base: position 780,674 of record CAVQTO010000003.1, read on the forward strand.
TCGTCGATCCGGAGCACGAGCACACCGCCGCGCGCGTCGGCGAAGCGACGGTTGGCGACCGCTGTCAGCGCATTGCCGACATGCAGCGATCCCGTCGGGCTCGGCGCGAAGCGGACGCGCGTGCTCACGCGTCGATCGTGACGTGCCCCGGCTGGGCAGCGACCTTCCCGAGCCAGTCGCGAATGGCCGGGTACGAGTCGAGCTCGAAGCCGCCCTCGTGCGCGACGTGCGTGTACGCGTACAGCGAGATGTCCGCGATCGAGTACCGCTCGCCGACGAGGAACTCACGGCCGCCGAGACGGCTCTCCATCGCATCGAGCGCGGCGTACCCGCTCGTCAGCAAGCGCTCCTTCTGGCGCTCGAACCGGTCCGGCTCACCCGAGTACATGCGCAGGAAGCGCGCGACCGCGATCGCCGGCTCGTGGCTGTACTGCTCGAAGAAGAGCCATTGGAGCACCTGCCCGCGGTCGTAATCGTCCTCGGGCACATACGCGGTCCCGTCGCCGAAGTACCAGAGGATCGCGTTCGACTCGCCGAGCGGCCTGCCGTCGTCGAGGACAACCGTGGGCACGCGCAGCGCCGGGTTCAGCTCGCCGAGGAGCTCCTTGCGATTCGAGCGGTCGACGACGTCCACGTGCTCGACGTCGTACTCGATCCCGAGCTGCGCCAGGAGCAGGCGCACCTTGTAGCAGTTGCCCGAAACCGCGGAGTTGTAGAGAAGCATGCGCGGACGCTACCGCGGTCTGTGTGTCACCGGTGGAAGTAAACGAGAGGGGGTCACTCGGGCTTCGCGATCCAAATCGAGGCAACGGCGTCGTACTGGCTGTGCATCTCGCGCGCCTGGCAGCCATCGCCGCGGTCGTGGTCCTCGCCGCATGCTCGGGCTCGGCCGACGAACCCGAGCCCGCCGCTGCTCCGCCGTCGCGGAGCTCGTCACAGCCCGGGCGAGGAAGCGGAGACTGCCGCCCCGGCGAGCACTCGCTCCGCGTCGGTGGCGGTCGGAAGGCGCTCATGCGTGTCACCGCGGGCTCTCGGCGCGGCCGGAAGGCGCTGATCCTCGCCCTCCACGGAGCAGGCGGCGTGGCGCGCGACGGGCTCAATGCGTTTCGCGGTGCCTGGGATGTCCCGGGAGTCGTGATGGTCGCACCGGCGGCCAGGGGGAGCACGTGGAGCTTCCTCGGCGGCCGCGACGTCGACGTCCCGTTCCTCGAGCGCGCCGTGGCACAGGCGTTCGCACGTTGCCGCATCGACCGGCGCCTCGTCGCAGTCGGCGGGTTCTCGGACGGCGCGAGCTACGCGCTCACGCTCGGCCTGACGAACGGAGACCTGTTCCGCGGCGTCATCGCGCTCTCGCCCGGCGGAGCGCACACGGACAGCCGAGTCGGGGCGCCGCGTGTGTTCGTCGCACACGGCACGGGCGACCCGGTGCTCCCGATCGCGTTGAGCGACGCGATCGTGCGCTCGCTCCGGAACGACGGCTACCAGGTCACGTACCGGCGCTTTGCGGGTGTCCACGAGGTGCGGCCCGAGATCGCACGCGCCGCGGTGCTCCGGTTCCTCGACGGCTGAGCTGCGTACGATCGGCGCGATGGAGTCGCAGCTGCTCGCGTGGTACGCGCGGAACGGGCGCGACCTCCCGTGGCGGCGGACTCGCGATCCGTACCCGATCCTCGTCAGCGAGGTCATGCTCCAGCAGACGCAGGTCGAGCGCGTCGTCCCGCGCTACCTCGCCTGGCTCGAGCGTTGGCCGACCGTCGAGGCGCTCGCGGCCGCGGCGCCGGCGGACGCGATCCGCGAGTGGCAGGGGCTCGGGTACAACCGGCGCGCGCTGAGCCTCCACCGAGCGGCGAGCCGGATCGCCGCGACGGGCTGGCCCGAGGATCTGACCGAGCTTCCCGGTGTCGGCGCGTACACGGCGGCCGCGATCCGCCGCTTCGCGTTCGACGAGGACGTGCTTCCGGTCGACGTGAACGTGGAGCGCGTCCTTCGCCGGACGGGCCGCCACTTCTCGTCAGCGGCCGCGCACGCGCTGATGGACCTCGGCGCGACGGTCTGCATCGCGCGGATTCCGCGGTGCGAGACGTGCCCGCTCGCCGAGGAGTGCCCGTCGCGCGGCGTCCGCGACGAGCCGCTGCGCAAGCAGGGCCCGTTCGTGGGCTCGTTCCGGCAGCGGCGCGCCGACACGCTGCGGCTCGTCGCCGAGACGACGCGGAGCCTCGACTCGCTCGACGACGAGGCCGTCCGCTCGCTCGAGCGGGACGGCCTCGTCGTAGTCAGCGACGGCCGGGTTGCGCTTCCCGGCTAGCCGGAGAGAACGCGCGCGAGCTCGGCGAGTCGCTCCCTCCAGAGCCCGCGCATCGCCTCGGCCTCGTCGGGATCGACGAGACGCTCGTGCTGCACCGCGACCGAGGTCTTCTCCGGCCCCTTCTCGGTGAAGTACACGACGACACGCGTCCGCCCGTCCTCCCAGTCGAAGCGGGCCGACCGCGCGGACTGCGTCGGCCGCGGATGCAGCGGCGCGCCCGGGAACCAGCGCTCCCGCTCGTCGTCCTCGGTGAAGGCCGCGGCGAGCCGCTCGAGCGGAGCCGCGACCGTCTTCGACACGGTCACCTCGAAGCCGCCGCCCCGTCGCTGGCCCGGCGCACGCAGGCCGCGCGCCCGCTCGTAGCCGACGGTCACGGTCTGCGCCCACCAGCCCGGGATGCCGTGCTCCTCGGCGACGTACGTGGCGATCTCGCCGTGCGGGCGCTCGCGGGCGCCCCACTCGTCGAGGATCGCGACCCACTCCTTCCAGCTCTTGCCCGTCTTCTCGCGCAACGTCTCGTCCGACAGTCCCGGGTCGGCGACGAAGGGCTCGTCGGCGTCGGCCACCACATGCCTGCGGGCAGCCGTGTACCGCTCGCCGGTCTTCTCCATCCGCCCGCGGACTCTGCGCTTGAGGTTCTTCTGCTCGGTCATCTCGATCCTCCTTCAACGCCTCGGCGAGGACTCACGCTCCTCCGCCGCGGCGGAGCAGGATCGGATGGAGCCGTCCCGAGGAAAGGATCCCCTTTGCCTCCTCAGAGCCGGCGGCGTGAGCGCCGAGTGGAGGTTGGGCGTGGAACTCGCCGTCCGCGATTCTAGCCGAGGCGGTGGTGCATCCAGACGTTCGGCTCGACGTACGTCCCCAGGTCCGCTTCGCGGTCGATGCGGACCGGCTCGAGCGCGCCTCGTACGACGTAGTCACCGCTGTCGGGAAAAACAAGCCCCGTCCACTCCTCCCAGTCCGCGAGGGAGCCCTTGACGGTCATCGACTCGCGGCACGGCCCGACGAGCTCCGCGCCGAGCCCGGCGTGCACGCGAAGCCAGGGATCGAGGAGCCGCCCGTCCGGGCGCGTCCAGCGGATGTAGCGCTCGATGGGGACGAGCGGGTAGCGGTCCTTCAAGCTCGGCCGCACGGGCGCGACCAGGTGCTCGAATCCGTGCGCGACGGCGGTCTCGCGCATGCGCTCGAGGCAGAGCTTGCTGAGGCCCTGTCCCTGCCGATCGGCCGCGATCAGCACCTGGATCGCCGAGACGAGGGTCGGGCTGCCGGTTCCGGTCGTGCCTCGCTCGAGCGCTTCGTCCCAGCCGCGGTCAGGCAACGCGTCGACGTCGAGCTCGACCGGGACGGCGTTCACCTCGGCGACCAACTCGTCGTCCTCGGAGACGAGGAAGTGCTGGAACGCGCCGAAGCGCTCGTAGAGCAGTCCCCAGCAGCGATTCGACACCTCGTCCTCGAGCATGAATCTCGGCCAGGCGTCGAGGAGGTGGCCCTTGCGGTCGGAGAGCTCCGGGCGCTCGTCGTGGGTGAAGAAGCGAAGGCTCACGGTCGCTCGAGCAGGGCGACGGCGTGCGCGGCCAGGCCTTCGCCGCGGCCGGTGAACCCGAGCCCGTCGGTCGTCGTCGCACGCACGGTCACGCTTCCCGGATCGACGTCGAGGGCCTCGGCGAGCCGCTCGCTCATCTCGGCGCGCACGTCGGCGATCCTCGGCTCCTCGCCGACGAGCACGCAGTCCGCGTTCACGAGCCTGAACCCCGCGTCGCGCACCTCGCGGTATGCCTTCCAGAGGAGGTCGAGCGACGACGCGCCGCGGTACGCCTCGTCGTCGGACGGGAAGAACGAGCCGATGTCGCCGAGGTCGGCCGCGCCGAGCAGCGCGTCGATGAGCGCATGCGTGACGACGTCGCCGTCCGAATGTCCGGCCATCCCGCGCGGGTAGTCGAACGTGACGCCTCCGAGCACGAGCGGCACTCCTTCCTCGAAGGCGTGGGCATCGACCCCGATCCCGATGCGGAGCGTCACGCGAGCGAGGCTAGCGCCTGCGGGAGCGAGGCGAGGTCGTCGAGGCCGAGGGCGGCTTCCGGCGGCGTCGGCTGCAGGCGCCCCCACGGGCCCCGGCGCACGTGGATCGCGACCAGGCCTGCCGCGACCGCGGGCAGGACGTCGTTGTCGACGCGATCGCCGACGTACGCGACCTCCGCGGGCGCGCATCCCGCGAGCGCCACCACGTTCTCGAAGAAGCGGAGATCGGGCTTCCGTACGCCGAGGCTCGCCGAGGACGAGATCACGTCGGCCGGCAGCGCGGCCTCGCGCGTCCACCGCTCGAGCGCCTCCGTCTGGTTCCCGACGATCCCCACGCGTAGCCCGAGCGCCCGGAGCTCCTCGAGACAGGCGATGGCATCCGGGTAGAGGTCGTCGAGCTCGTACGCGAGCCCGTGCCACCAGCCGGCCGGCTTCTCGATCCCGAGGTGGCCCCACAGCGCGTCGTGCTCCTCCCTGCGCTCGATCGTGACGCCGAGCGCGGCCCAGACGACGTGCGGCTGGAGCCCGGAGCGCTGCGCCAGCTCCCGCCACCAGCGCTCCTCGTCGACGAGCGTCTCGCCGACGTCGAAGAAGACGGCCTTCAGCGCCACGGGCGGCGGTCTTTACAAGGCCTGGCCCTGTAAAGGTCACGATTTCGTGCCAATGAGTCCACAGGCAGACCCTCCGTCACGGCTGCCGGAGGAGGGACTCGACGAGCTCCAGGTCGGCCGCCGTCGTCACCTTCACGAGCTTCGGGTCGCCTTCGACGACGGCGACGCGGCCGCCGACCCGCTCCACGAGGGACGCGCAGTCGGTCGCGTCACCGAGGTCGCCGGCGAACGCACGGCGCAGCGTCGGCGCCAGAAACGCCTGCGGCGTCTGCGCCCGGACGAGCTCGTCCCGCGGCACGGTCTCCAGGACGACCCCGCCCGAGACCCGCTTGACGGTGTCCTCGAGCGGCAGGGCCGGGACCGCGCCGTCGAACCCGCGACCGAGCGGCTCGAGCACGCGCTCGACCACTGCGTCGTCGACCAGGGGCCGGGCAGCGTCGTGGACCAGCACGACGAGCGCCTCCTCGGGAACCTCGCCGAGTGCCGCGCGAACCGACTCCGCACGCGTGTCGCCGCCGGTTACGCAGGCGACGACCTTGGTCGCCGCGAGCTCCTCGGAGAGGAGGATCGCCGGCTCCTCCCAGCCGGCCGGCGCGGCGACGACGATCGCATCGACGACCGGGCAGCGGTCGAGCCGGTCGAGGCTCTCCGCGAGGAGAGGCCTGCCGCGGAGCTGAGCGAACGCCTTGGGGCGATCGATCCCGAGCCGAGCGCCGGTGCCCGCGGCGACGACGAGCGCCCACGCCGCCGCGCCCCCGGCAGCGCGGTTGGTCGGCGAGTCCGCGTTCATGACCTCCGCTGCGCAGCAGCGGAGGCTACGCGCTGGCCGCTGCCGCCTTCGGCTTCGCCGACGACTTCGGCTTCGTCTGCCCTGCGCGAGAGAGCACGTCGTCGAGCCAGGCGGCCGCGTCGTCCTCGTTCATGCCCTTCGCGTACATGAGCTCCGAGGCGAGGATCTTCTTCGCCTTGACGAACATCTGCTTCTCGCCCGTCGAGAGGCCCTTCTCGTTGTTCCGGACGGCGAGGTTCCGCACGACCTCCGCGAGCTCGAAGATGTTCCCGGTCTTCATCTTGTCGCGGTTGTGCTTGAAGCGGCGGTTCCAGTTCTTCGGCATCTCGGTCGAGCCGCCGGAGAGCGTCCGTACCACCATCGTCACGGTTCGCTGGTCGATGACCTGCCGCAAGCCAACCAGCTCCGCGTTCTCGCACGGGACGTTCACGGTCATGTCGTTGTGGAGGATCTGGATCGTCAGGTACTCGCGCACCTCGCCCAGGACCTCTTGCTTCTCTTTCTTGACGACCGTCCCGGCACCGTGGTGCGGATACACGACCTTGTCACCGATGTCGAACAAGCCAGCCTCCCCGTGCTCGATTGCCGATTTCTCCATGGCAGTCACCCTCTTCGCGCGCCACAACGAAAAAGCGCCGGCAGCGTCTTTCACTGCCGACCACGGGGTCATGATAGCGGTTTTTGCACAGACCCTTAACGGGAACTAAACGTCCGAAAGACCGCTGCGAACGAACGGTTTTTGCGGTCAGGCCGCGCGAGCGTCGAGACCTGCGCCCACCGCGGCGCGGAGCGTGTCGACCGCGGAGACCCGGAGGCCGTCGCGTGGCGCCGTCCCCGCGGGAGCGAAGATCGTGCCGATTCCGAGCTTCCCGCACTCGTCGAGCCGCCGCTCGGCCTGGGATGCAGCCCGCAGGCGGCCGGTGAGACCGATCTCGCCGAAAGCCGCGGAGCTCTCGCGCAGCGGAGCGCCCTTGGAGGCCGACGCGATCGCGAGAGCGATGGCCAGGTCGGCACCCGGCTCCTCGATGCGGACGCCGCCCGCGACGTTGACGAACACGTCCGCGGTCCCGAGCGCGAGCCCCGCGTGCCGGCCGAGCACGGCGACGATCATCGCCAGCCGCTTCGGGTCGACGCCGGTCCCGACGCGACGCGGCATCGCGAGATCGGTCGGGGAGACGAGCGCCTGGATCTCGAGCAGGAGCGGCCTTGTGCCCTCGAGCACGCAACCGACGGCGGCCCCGACCTCGCCCGGATGCGTCGAGCCGAAGAGCTCCGACGGGTCGGGAACTCCGACGAGCCCCGCGCCTGTCATCTCGAAGACGCCGAGCTCGTTCGTCGAGCCGAAGCGATTCTTGGTCGCGCGGAGGATGCGATGCTCGTGGTAGCGGTCGCCCTCGAACTGGAGCACGCAGTCGACGAGGTGCTCGAGGACTCGCGGGCCTGCGACCGCGCCGTCCTTCGTCACGTGCCCGACGAGAATCGTCGCGACGCCCGCCTCCTTCGCGACGCGGAGCAGGCGACCCGCCGCCTCGCGCACCTGCGCGACCGAGCCCGGCGCCGAGCCGACGTCGGACGCGTGCAGGGTCTGGACCGAGTCGATGACGCAAACGTCCGGTCGCTCCTGCTCGAGGGTGGCGCACACCGTGCCGAGATCGGTCTCGGCCAGGATTCCGACGGCCTCCGCGCCGCCGAGCCGGGCCGCGCGAAGCGAGACCTGCGCCGCCGACTCCTCACCGGAGATCAGCAACGCCTTGCCGGCTCTTGCTGATGGCGCACAGCGCGGACAGCAGGAGCGTCGACTTCCCGACTCCGGGCTCGCCGCCGACGAGCACGAGCGAGGCGGGCACGAGGCCGCCTCCGAGCACGCGGTCGAGCTCGGGCACGCCGGTCGAGATCCGCTCGCCCTCGCTCGCCGAGACCTCGCCGAGCGGTGTCGGCGCCCGCGCGTGGCCGGCCGAGGAACGTTCGTCGGTCGCGTGCAGCTCCTCGGCGAGCGTCCCGAATGCTCCACATCCAGGGCATTTGCCGAGCCACCGCGGGCTCGCCGTTCCGCAGTCGGTGCAGACGTGCTTGACGAGGACCTTCGCCACCGAGCCAGTGTAGGAAGGCGACCCGACGCCCTCCGTCACGAAAGTGCGCCGATCCGCTTGAAACTGAGGCACGGGTCGTTAAGAGTGCCGGAGTCCGCGCAGACGACCACTGAAAGGACGGCCCCATGGATCGATTCAACGCCCTCGGCCGCGGAGCACAGATGATGCTCGTGGGAGGCGTGCTCCTGCTCATCGACCTGTTCCTGCCCTGGCAGGACTTCGATGTCGGAGGGATCGCCGACGAGCTCGGCGTCGACGCGTCGTTCAGCGGCTGGCGCGGATTCGCAGGCGTCGTTCTCGGGCTCCTCACGATCGTCATGCTCGCGTGGCTCATCGTGCGGCTCGCGTCCGTCGACATCCCGCTCCCGGTCTCGACCGCCATGACGGGCGCCCTGCTCGGAGTGCTGATCCTCATCTTCGCGATCATCAAGATCCTCACCATCCTCGGCGACGAGGCCACGATCTGGGCCTGGATCGGGCTCGCGCTCGCGGTGGTGATCGCGGTCGGCGCGTTCCAGGTCGTGCAGGAAGCCGGCGGCGTCGACCAGCTGAAGAGCGAGATCCCGAGCATGCCGGCGCAATCGACGCCGGAGCCGAGCGCGACGCAGGCTCCGCCTCCGCCTCCTCCCGCCACGCCGAGCCAGGAGACCGCGCCGCCGCCACCCGCGCCCGAGGCGCCACCCGGCCGAGGCACCGCCGACGTCCGAGCCGGACGGGCCGCCCGAAGAAGAGCGCCAGGCGTAGACACGTAGCTCGGCCGAACTAGGCGCGAAGGGGTGCGCACGCCCGCGGCGAACATGCCGAGGGCGTGCGTTATCCCTTGCACCCCTCCCCAAAACGCGATTTCGCGAGTACCGTCCGAGTGAGCACGTGAGCCGCCAGACGAATCCGCTACTCGAGGACACCGCCCCGCAGGAGCCCGTGGTCGAGAGGCTGAGAAGCCTCACCCGGGGCCAGGTCGTCGATGCTCTCGGCCGCAGCGCTGCTCGTGATCGACCTGTTCTTCACCTGGCAGAACCTGCAGGTCGACTTCAATGCGCAGGGCACGGCGACCAACCCGCTCGACGGCTGGGACGCGTGGGGCCTCCTGATCGCCCTGACGGGCATCGGCCTGATCACGGTCGTGGTCGTCGTCTACGCGTCGGACGTCGCGATCGCGGAGGACGTGCGCTGGGAGCTCTGGATCCTCGTCGCGGCCGCCGCCCTCTTCGCGATGACCCTCCTGAAGAACCTCACCGACGACGACTCGGCGTGGGCGAGCTACTTCGGGGTCCTGCTCGCGGGCGCCGTGCTCTGCGGCGCGTACCTGAACTGGGCGCCCACGCGGCGTCAGCGCAGGCGCTTCAGCAGAAGGACGCGGTCCTCGCCCGGCCCGTCGTAGTCCTCCGCGACGCGATCCACCTCGAAGCCGAGCGCCTCGTGAAACGCGACGGACGCCTCGTTCGCGGGTGAGGTGACGCAGCGGACGACCGACCGGCCCTGGCTCGAGACCTCGTCGAAGAAGCGCTCGTAGAGCGTCCGCCCGATTCCCTCGCCGCGATGCTCGGGCGACACGCCCATGAAGTGGATGTAGGCCTCCTCCGGATCCGTCTGCGAGAGGAAGCCGCACAGGAAGCCCGCGAGGTCCTCGCCCTGCTCGGCGACGAAGCTCGTGCCTTCGAAGTGCAGGAAGAAGAGCCGCGGCAGCATCGGGGCCATCTCGCGACCTCCCCACCAGACGTTGATCCTCCCGATCACGCGTCCGTAGTCGGACGGCTTCGCATGCCTGACGTCGACGCTCACGGCCCGAGGCTATCGAGCCGCGGCACTCTCGCCTGACCGGCGGCCGAGCTAGGAGCTACCTACGCGTCGCCGCGGGGATCGCTCGGATCGCCGGTCTCGGGCACGTCGTCGTCCGCAGGCGTGTCTTCCGGCCCGCCCACGGTCGCGGGCACCGGCGGGCCTTCGATGACCCGGATCACGACCGGCGGCTCGCCCTCCTCCGGGTCGGCGCGCTTGTCGACGAGGATCGTCGAGCCCGGAGCGAGCTCGCGGCCGAGGATGAAGTCGGCGAGCGGGTCCTCGATCAGCCTCTGGATCGCGCGGCGCAGCGGCCGTGCGCCCATCGCCGGGTCGTAGCCCTGCTCGACGAGCAGCTCGCGGGCCTCCTGCGTGAGGTCGATGACGGTGCCGTGCTTCGCCATCTCCTCGCGCACGCGGGCCATGAGCAGGTCGATCGACCTGGAGGATCTCCTCGCGCTCGAGCTTGTGGAAGACGATGACCTCGTCGATGCGGTTCAGGAGCTCGGGCCGGAACACCTTCTTGAGCTCCGACATCACGCGCTCCTTCATCTCGTCGTACGAGAGGCCGCCCTCGTCGCCGATCGAGAAGCCGAGCGTCTGGTTCTTCGAGATCTGCGCGGCGCCGAGGTTCGAGGTCATGATCGCGATCGTGTTGCGGAAGTCGACCTTCCGCCCCTGCGCGTCCGTGAGCTTCCCGTCCTCGAGGATCTGGAGCAGGATGTTGAAGACGTCGGGGTGCGCCTTCTCGATCTCGTCGAGGAGGACGACCGAGTACGGCTTGCGGCGGACGGCCTCGGTGAGCTGGCCGCCCTCGTCGTAGCCGACGTAGCCGGGCGGTGAGCCGACGAGCCGGGACACGGAGTGCTTCTCCATGTACTCCGACATGTCCACCTGGATCATCGCGTCCTCGTCCCCGAACAGGAACTCGGCGAGGGTGCGCGCGAGCTCGGTCTTCCCGACGCCGGACGGCCCGAGGAAGATGAACGAGCCGGTCGGACGCTTCGGGTCCTTGATCCCCGCGCGGGCGCGCCGGATCGCCTTGGACACGGCGACGATCGCCTGGTGCTGCCCGATCACGCGCTTGTGCAGCTCGTCCTCCATCTTGATGAGCCGCTGCGACTCGGCCTCGGTGAGCTTGAAGACCGGGATCCCCGTCCACATGGAGACGATCTCTGCGATCTCGTCCTCGCCGATCTCCGGCTGCTCCTCGTCGGCCTGGTTCCGCCACTCGTCCTCGAGGTCCTTCTTCTTCTGCGAGAGCTTGCGCTCCTTGTCGCGGAGCTGCGCGGCCTTCTCGAACTCCTGCGCCTCGATCGCGGCTTCCTTGTCCGCGCGCACCTTCTCGATCTCGTCCTCGAGCTCGCGGTAGCGCGGCGGCGCGGCCATGGTCGCGATGCGGACGCGCGAGCCGGCCTCGTCGATGAGGTCGATCGCCTTGTCCGGCAGGTGGCGGTCCTGGATGTAGCGGTCGGCGAGCATGGCAGCGGCGGCGAGCGCGTCGTCCGAGATCTTGCAGCGGTGGTGCGCCTCGTAGCGGTCGCGGAGGCCGCGCAGGATCTGCACGGTCTCGTCGATCGTCGGCTCCTCGACGCGGACCTGCTGGAAGCGGCGCTCGAGAGCGGCGTCCCGCTCCAGGTACTTGCGGTATTCGTCGAGCGTCGTCGCGCCGATCGTCTGGATCTCGCCGCGCGCGAGAGCAGGCTTGAGGATCGAGGCCGCGTCGATCGCGCCTTCGGCGGCGCCGGCGCCGACGAGGTTGTGGAGCTCGTCGATGAAGAGGACGATGTCGCCCCGCTGCATGATCTCCTTCATCACCTTCTTCAGCCGCTCCTCGAACTCGCCGCGGTACTTCGAGCCGGCGACGAGCGCGGCGAGGTCGAGCGTGTAGATCTGCTTGCCCTTGAGGATCTCGGGCACCTGGTTCGTGGAGATGCGCGACGCGAGGCCCTCGACGACGGCGGTCTTGCCGACGCCCGGCTCGCCGATCAGCACCGGGTTGTTCTTCTGGCGGCGCGAGAGGATCTGCATCACGCGCTCGATCTCGGTCTGGCGACCCACGACGGGGTCGAGCTTGCCTTCGACCGCGAGCTTCGTCAGGTTCCGGCCGAACTGGTCGAGGAGCTTCGAGCTCTTCGTCTTCTCGCCCGCCGGCGCCCCGGCTCCCGCCTGGCGGCGACCCGGGCCTGAGAGCATCCTGATTATTTCATTCCGGATCTTTTCCGCATCCGCGTCGAAGTCGAGCAGGATGCGCGCGGCGACGCCCTCGTTCTCGCGCACGAGGCCGAGGAGGATGTGCTCGGTGCCGATGTAGTTGTGGCCGAGCGAGAGGGCTTCGCGCAGCGCCAGCTCGAGGACCTTCTTGGCGCGCGGCGTGAACGGGATCTGCCCGGTGGTGACCTCGTCGCCCTGGCCGACGATCCGCGCGACCTGGGCGCGGACCTCTTCCACGGTGATGTCGAGCGACTCGAGGACGCGGGCTGCCAGGCCCTCCTCCTCGCGGAGCAGCCCGAGAAGGATGTGCTCGGTGCCGATGTAGTTGTGCTTCAGCGCCCTCGCCTCGTCTTGGGCGAGAACGACGACCTGCCTGGCCCGCTCCGTGAATCGTTCGAACAACTCCTCCGACCCTCCTTCCTCTGCGCTCACCGGAGACCGACGCTTTTGCCGCACTCCGGGCCGAAGGTGCCCGACTGATCGTAGCCGACAGCTCTTGGTTCGGGTTCCACGCGGTCCGGGTTCGACGAAGCGGGGCCGGTACCCTTCCGCGGTCGTGGCTCAGAAGGCGTTGATCACGGGCGGCGCGGGCTTCATCGGCTCGCATCTCGCGGAGCTCCTGCTCGACGAGGGCTGGGAGGTCTGGGCGCTCGACGACCTCTCCACCGGGTCGAACGAGAACGTCGCCGCGCTCGTCGAGCGGCCGGAGTTCCACCTCGTGGTCGAGTCCGTGCTCTCGCCCTCGGTCGTCTCCGAGCTCGTCCACAAGTGCGACGTCGTCTACCACCTCGCCGCGGTCGTCGGCGTGCGGCTCATCGTCGAGCAGCCGGGGCACACCCTGCTGACGAACATCCAGGGCACCGAGAACGTGCTCGACTACTGCACGTCGTTCGGGAAGCGCGTGCTCGTGGCGTCGTCCTCGGAGGTCTACGGGGACCATCCGGAGGAGCAGCTGCTGCGCGAGGACGCGCGCCGCATCTACGGGCCGACGACGGCGCGCCGCTGGGCGTACGCCGACTCGAAGGCGATCGACGAGTTCCTCGCGCTCGCCTGGCACGAGGAGCGCGACCTCGACTGCGTCATCGCGCGCCTCTTCAACACGGTCGGGCCCCGCCAGAGCGGGCAGTACGGGATGGTCATCCCCCGGTTCGTCCAGGCCGCCCTCGCGGGGCGCCCGCTCGAGGTGCACGGAGACGGAACCCAGACGCGCTGCTTCTGCCACGTCTCGGACGCGATCCGGGCGCTCACCGGCCTCATGGGCTCGCCGGCGACCTCGGGGGAGCTCTACAACGTCGGCTCGCAGGAGCGGATCGCGATCCGCGACCTCGCCGAGCGCGTCCGCGCGAAGGTCGGGAGCTCGTCCGAGATCGCGTTCGTCCCGTACGACGACGTCTACCCGCACGGCGCGATCGAGGAGATGTTCCACCGCGAGCCCTCGCTCGAGCGGATCGGCTCGGCGATCGGCTGGACGCCGACGCAGGCGCTCGACGACATCCTCGAGGACGTCATCGCGTTCGAGCGCGAGCGGGTCGAAGCGGCGGCGTAGGCCGACCGAACGACTCGCGCTACTCGCTCGCGCGCAGCGCCGGAAAGAGGATCACGTCGCGGATCGTCTCGCGGCCCGAGAGCAGCATCGCCAGCCGGTCGATGCCGAGCCCGAGGCCGCCGGTCGGCGGCATCCCGTACGAGAGCGCCTCCACGTAGTCCGGGTCGCCGCGAACGCCTTCGACGTACTGCGACTGCTCGTCGAAGCGGCGCTGCTGCTCGTCCGGGTCGTTGATCTCCGAGTACGCGTTCCCGAGCTCCATCCCCGCCGCGGTGAACTCGAATCGCTCGGTCAGAGTCGGGTCGTCGTCCATGACGCGCGCGAACGGCGAGAGCTCGACCGGATGGCCGTAGACGATCGTGGGCTCGATCAGGCTCGGCTCGACGAAGTGGCCGAAGGCGTGGTCGACGAGCTGCGTCCAGTCCTTGTCGGCGCTCGTGTCGACGCCCCGCTCCTCGAGCCAGGCCCGGAGCTCGTCCGCGTCGCGCGTCCAGAGCTCGAGCTCCTCGAGCGCGTCGACGAAGCGGACGCGCTTCCACGGCGCCTTCAGGTCGACCTCGTGTCCCCGGAACTGCGCGACCGTCGTGCCGAGGACCTCGAGCGCGACCCGCTCGAGCAGCTCCTCGATCCGCACCATCGTGTCCTGGTAGTCCGCGTACGCCTCGTACCACTCGAGCATCGTGAACTCCGGCTGGTGCTTGTACGAGACGCTCTCGTTGCGGAAGTCCTTCCCGATCTCGTACACGCGCTCGAGGCCGCCGACGATGAGGCGCTTGAGATAGAGCTCGGTCGCGATCCGCAGGTACAGGTCGGCGTCGAGCTCGTTCGAGTGCGTCACGAACGGATGCGAGAACGCGCCGCCGTAGCGGGGTTGCAGCACCGGCGTCTCGACCTCGACGAAGCCGTGCTCGTCGAGGTAGCGCCTGATCGAGGTGATGATCCGGGTGCGGAGCAGGAAGAGCTCGCGCGAGTCCTCGTTCATGAGCAGGTCGAGGTAGCGCTTGCGGTAGCGGGTCTCGCGGTCGGTGACGCCGTGGAACGTGTCCGGGAGCGGGCTCCGGTTCCGCGCGAGCACCTCGAGCTCCTCGACGGCGAGCGAGGGCTCGCCGCGGCGCGACTTCGCCGGGCAGCCGGTGACGCCGACGACGTCCCCGAGATGTACGTCGAGCTCGCCGATGCGACCCACATCGCACATCAGCTGGATGCGGCCGGAGCGATCGGCGAGGTCGAGGAAGACGAGCTTCCCCATCTCGCGCCGTGCGAGGACGCGGCCGGCGAGCCGGCGCTGCTCGTTCGACTGCGCGCCTGCGTCGAGAGAGTCCGTCGCCGTGCGCACGGCTGCGACCTCGTCGCGGTCGGGAAAGCGCTTCGGCTCCGGCATCGCGCGAGTCTAGGCGAGGTGACGGAGAATCGGGCTCCCGTCCGCGTCGACGATGGAACGCACGCGTCCGAGGTTGCGGGTCGCCGCGACCGTCACGGACTGCCCCTGCCGGAGCGCCGCGTACTGACCCTCGTTCACACGCCAGGCGCGGATCGCGCGCGACTTGCCGTCGTCGACTGCCGCGTAGAACCGCTTGTCGTCGCCGCCGAACCTCCGGAGCCGCAGGACGGGCCCAGTCACCTCGACCGCCGACCACTGATCCTGGAGCGCCATCGCGGCGACCGCGATCCCGAGAAGAACGGCCGCGCACAGGGCGGCGAGGGTCGCCGCCGCTCCGATGCCCGACCATCCCTCCTGTGCCGTCTCGAACAGGCCGTCGCCTTGCCGGTTCAGAGCAAGCCCGCCCGCGACCGCGACGGCCGCTCCGGCGACGAGCGCGGCGAGCGGCTCGAGCCCCCAGCCGGGCGGCCACACGCGCGGGTACGAGACGCGGACCGGACGCCAGCGGCCGCCGTGCGAGCTCCACGCGTGCGTGTCGGACTCGGCCCCCATCGGCAGCGGCCCGCTCGCTCCCGACGCGACGCCCATCGCCGCGCCGTAGGCGAGCAGCCGGTCCCAGAGCGGCACGGTCAGCGGCGAGTAGCTCTTGAACACCTCGTTCTCGGCGAGCTCCGCCCGAACGCCGAGCCAGCGCGACGCCGCCTCGAGGCCGGCCGGCGTCTCGCGCTGCGGATACCGCGAGCGAATCCAGCCGACGATCGCGACGGCGACGACCATGACCGTGAGCGCGGCCTCCCAGCCGCCGAGCGGGATCACGGCGACCGCAGGCGCGACCGCCGCGCCCCCCAGGAGCGTGAGCTCCAACTCGCCGAACGCGTCGCGTGATAGCCCTCGCGCCTTCGCGTCCGCGACGACCTCGCCGGCGAAGGCCTTCCGCCAGCGGCCGGACTCGTCCTCCGTCCCCGTCGTCAGCGCCTCGGCCGGCACGACTCCGTCGCTCGCGACCTTCCGAAGATGGTCGAGCACTCGCTGCTCGTAGGCGGTCAGCGGCCCTCGCGGGTCGGCGCGCAGCCGGATGTAGAAGACCCCCGGGCCGCGCTGCTCGACCTCGACCATGCGGCGCGCCGCAAGGTCGATCAACGTGGCCGAGACCGCGTCGGAGGTCACCTTGAAGTCGCTGACGACGAAGTTCGCGACTGCAGGCGGCTCCGGGCCGAGGTCGAGGGTGCGCGGGCCGACCGACGGCTCGGCCGGATGGCGCGTCACGTACAGGAACGCCGCGCCGGCGAGCCACAGCGCTCCCGCCGCGAGGCCGAGAACCGCGAGATCGACCTCCCGCCCGGTCAGGTCGAGAACGGCCAGCACGCGCCTATCGTGGCGTACCCGCTGAACGGGGCGGTTCGCCGCCCCGAGACGACCTACGCGGCCTTGATCTCCATGATCTTGAACTTGACCTTGGAGCCGCGAGGCGTCACGACCTCGACCGTCTCGCCCTTCTTCCGGCCCATGATCGCCTTGCCGACGGGGGACTCGTTCGAGAGCTTTCGCTCGATCGGGTTCGCCTCGGCGGAGCCGACGATGAAGTACTCGATCGTCTCCTTCGCGTCGACGTCGCGCAGCCGCACGACCGAGCCGACGGAGACGACGCTCGTGTCGACGTCCTTCGTGTCGATGATGCGGGCGTTCGTCAGACGATCCTCGAGCTGCGCGATGCGATGCTCGAGCATCATCTGCTCGTTCTTCGCGTCGTCGTACTCGGCGTTCTCGGCGATCTCCCCGAACGCGCGTGCGGCCGCGATGCGCTCGGCGACCTCGCGGCGCCGGTCCGTTCGCAGCACGTCGAGCTCGCTCTTCAGCTGTTCGTAGCCATCGGGTGTGAGGATCACATCCTTCACGAAACCACCCTCCAAACCAGATGTTGAGGCCCGCCCGGCCCCCAGGACGGCCGGGAATGGTAGCTGCCGCCGCCAGGGCCGGTCAACGAGCCTCCGAGTACCATGCGAGGCCGTGATCGACCTGCGCGAATCGTGGAGGATCGGCCCCGTCGACGTGCCGACGCGCCTCGTGCTGGCGCCGATGGCGGGGGTCAGCGTGCAGGCGTTCCGGCGCCAGGGACGCCGCTACGGAGCGGGCCTCGTGTGCTCCGAGATGGTGAGCTGCGCAGGGATCGAGCACGGGAACGAGCGCACGCTCGGGTACCTGCGGGTCGCGGCGGACGAGCATCCGCTCGCGATCCAGCTCTTCGGCTCGGCCCCGCGCCCGATGGCAGAGGCCGCGCGCATGGTCGAGTCCGTGGGCGCGGACATCGTCGACCTCAACTTCGGCTGCCCCGTGAAGAAGGTGACGCGGACGGGCGCGGGCGCGCACCTCCTCGAGGAGCCCGAACTCGCGTGCCGGCTCGTCGAGTCGGTCGCCGACGCGGTCGAGCTCCCGGTGACGGTGAAGCTGCGGCGCGGGGTCGCGAACGGCTCGCGCGCGTGCCTCGAGCTCGGGCCGCAGCTCGTCGAGGCCGGCGCGGCGTCGATCGCGCTTCATCCGCGCTCGGCCCAGCAGATGTACACGGGGACGGCCGACCACGCGCTGACCGCCGAGCTCGTCTCGCTCGTCGACGTGCCGGTCGTCGCGTCCGGAGATGTCACCTCCCGGGCGCGCGCGCAGGCGGTGCTCGCGACGACGGGCGCGGAGGCGGTCATGGTCGGGCGCGGCGCGCAGGGGAACCCGTGGGCGCTCCGGGAGATCGTCGACGGCGACGGCGACCCGCCGTCCCGCGAGGAGGTCGCGGCCGAGCTGATCCTCTTCGTCCGGGAAACGGTGCGCGAGCTCGGAGAGCGCCGCGCGACGAGCTTCCTGAAGAAGTTCTACGGCTGGTACCTCGGCGGCGGCCGCTTCCCGAAGCAGTTCAAGCAGGAGCTTCTCCAGCTCGACTCCGTGGACGAGGTCGAGCGGCGGCTGCTCGCGGCGGCGCCGGGCGCAATCGACATTCTGGAGCGGCTGGAGGCCGAGGTCCCGCCGGGAGACGAGGTCACGCTCGAGCTCCCCATTTCGATCTACGGCGGAGGGTAGGACGAGGGCGAGGCGAGCCTCGCCTACGAGTCGTCGCTCGAGCCGCCGCTGAACGCGGTCGCGACGCCGAGCCCGACGTAGACCGTCCCCGTGACGTACCGCTGGCCGAGAGCGAAGCGGCGCGAGCGCCGCAGCACGCCACCCGCAGTCCCGGCCGCAAGCGCCCACACCGAATCGGTCACAAGGCCGAGGAGCGCGAAGAGCAGGCCGAGAAACGCGATCTGGACGGCCGGGTGCGACGCGTCCGGATCCACGAACTGCGGCAGGAAGGCGAGGAAGAACAGCGCCGTCTTCGGGTTCAGGACGTTGACGACGATGCCCTGCGCGAAGGCCCGGCGGAGGTTTCGCTCGCCCCCGAGCGCGACCTCCTGCTCCGCGCGCCGCGCGAAGAGCGTCCACAGCCCCAGACCGACGAGGTAGACGGCACCCGCGATCTTGACCGCTGTGAACGCGACCGCCGAGGAGACGACGAGCGCCGAGAGCCCGACGGTCGCAGCCGCGATGTGCACGAGCGTCCCGACATGGATTCCGAGCACCGACACGAGACCCGCGCGACGGCCCTGGTGGATCGACCGCGCGACGATGTAGACGACGGCCGGGCCGGGTACGACCAGGAGCGCCAGCGCCGCGACGACGAAGACGGCGAGGCTCGAGACGTCGGGAATCACCGGATCACCGGTTCAGCTCCCAGACGAGGCGTAGCCCGTCGAGCGTCAGGAAGGGGTCGACGGTCTCGATCGTGCGTGTGTGCGGCGCGACGAGCTCGGCGAGACCTCCCGTCGCCACCGCCGGCGCGTCGGCCTCGAGCTCCTCGCGAATCCGCCCGACGATCCCGTCCACCTGCCCGGCAAAACCGTACACGAGGCCGGACTGGAGCCCGCCCACGGTCGTCTTCCCGATGACCGTCGGCGGCGCCGCGTAGTCGACCTTGACCAGCCGCGCGGCCCGCGCGAAGAGCGCATCCATGGAGATCTCGATCCCCGGCGCGAGCACGCCGCCGACGTACTCGCCCTCCGGCGAGACGACGTCGAAGTTCGTGGAGGTGCCGAAGTCGACCACGATGACCGGGGCGCCGTAGCGCTCTTTGGCCGCGACCGAGTTCACGATCCGGTCCGGCCCGACCTCGCGCGGGTCGTCGTAGCGGATCGGGATCCCGGTCTTGACGCCGGGGCCGACGGCGAGGAGCGGCGCCTGCGCCCACTTCGCGGCAAGGATCCCCCACTCGCGCATGAGGACCGGCACCGTGCACGAGAGGCAGATCCCGTCGACGGAGTCGAGCTCGAGAAGCCCGCCGAGCACGACGCCGAGCTCGTCGGCGGTCGTCGAGCGCTCCGTCGCCAGCCGCCAGTGGTCCGTGAGCTCACCGCCCGCGTAGAGACCGAGCACCGTCTGCGTGTTGCCGACGTCGACCGCGAGGAGCATCGCACGCTAGTGAATCAGAGGGCTAGCGGATCGGAGGCCCTAGGTAACCCAGGCCCCTAGTGAATCCAGGCCCCTAGTGATTCCAGGCAGAGTGCGCTAGGCTTGAAGTGCCTATCCCGACCGCTCTTGTTGTGGCCGGCAATTTGGATTCGGGCAGGGGAGGGATGGGGCAACCGCAGGAAAGGGCCACCTTGGTGGCCCTTGGTCTTGGCCGGGAGACCGCGGCTCTCCCTTTTGAGGGAACGCGTCGTCCCCTTTAGAGGGACTCGTCGTCGCCCGGGAACTGCTGCCCGATGCGCTCGGCGAGCGCCTCGGCCGTGAGATGCGGCTCCTCGCCCTCACCGCGCAGCTCCTCGATCGTCACGTCGCCGGACGTATACACCTCGGCGCGCGGGATCATCCTCGTCGGGCGGTTCTTGTCCCAGACCCAGACGTCATCCATCCGGATGTGGAAGAAGGGGTAGCTCGCCTGCGGCATGGACTCGACGTCGAGGCGGTTGCAGAGGTACGTCGCGTCCTGCGTGAGGATGCAGTAGCGGAAGAGCGCAAAAACCGCCGAGTACTCCCGCTTGAGCGAGATCTCGAGCTCGGCCTCGTATTCGTCGAGATCGTCGAGGTGCGACATGGGGCGTCAGTGTAGCTCCGTCAGGAGGTTCGACACCTTCCCGCGCCCCGGTATCTCGAGCTCGGGCTCTAGCTCGGCAAGCGGCTCCAGGGCGAAACGGCGCTCGTGGAGGCGCGGGTGCGGCACCGTCAGCCCGGGCTCGTCGACGACCTCGCCGGCGTAGAGGAGGAGATCGAGGTCGATCGTGCGCGGCCCCCAGCGCTCGCCGGTCCGCATCCGTCCGAGCTCGCGCTCGACGCGAAGGAGGGCGTCGAGGAGCTCGCGCGGCGGAAGGCTGGTCTCCATCGCGACGGCGCCGTTCACGAAGGCCGGCTGGTCCGTGATCCCGACGGGCTCGGTCTCCCGCAGCGAGGAGAGCTCGAGCACGTCGATCCCCGGCTCGGCCGCGAGCAGGTCGATCGCGCGGAGGATCGTCGCCTCGCGCGGTCCGAGGTTGGCGCCGAGACCGACGTACGCGCGCGCCACCGTCGGTACCTAGGTGCGGCGGCGCTCGAGAATGACGGCAGCGTGCTCCACCGGCGGGTCGAGCACGACGTCCGGCTTGCGCACCCGCACGCGCACGCGCTCGACCTCTGCGAACCGGTCGAAGATCGTGTCGACGACGTCTCCGGCGAGGCCCTCGAGGAGCTGTTTCTCCGGCCCGGCGAACACCTCGCGGACAGCGGCGGCGAGGTGACGGTAGTCGACCGTGTGCTCGATCTCGTCGCTCGCGACGGCACGGTCGTCCGTGACGTCGACCCACAGGTCGACGAGGAAGCGCTGCCCGAGCCGCCGCTCCTCCTCCAGGTAGCCGTGATGTCCGAAGAGGACTAAGCCAGAGAGCTCAATCGTCGTCATGCCGTGATCTTGCCTCTTTCGACCGCCGCCGCAACCTCGAGCGCCTCCACCGTCTCGCGAACGTCGTGCGCGCGCAGCATCCACGCGCCCCGCTCGAACGCCGCCACGGCCGCTGCGAGCGAAGCAGCGAGCGAGCCCACCTTCCCCTCGTGATCTCCCACAGCGCGCGCGAGCGTGCTCTTCCGGGAGAAGCCGACGACCACCGGGCGTCCGAGTGCGACCAGCGAGTCGAGGCGGCTGATCAGCTCCAGGTTCTGGTCCGGGGTCTTGCCGAAGCCGATGCCCGGATCCACGCAGATCCGCTCCTCGGCGATGCCGGACTCGACCGCGAACGCGATGCGCTCCTCGAGAAACGCGAACACTTCGGCCGCGACGTCGTCGTACTGGGGAGCAGCCTGCATCGTCCGCGGCACTCCCTGCATGTGCATGAGACACACATACGCGCCCGTCTCGGCGACCACGCCGGCCAGCTCGGGATCGCCGCGTAGCGCCGTGACGTCGTTGACGAGCTCGGCGCCGGCCTCGAGCGCGCGGCGCGCGACCGCCGCCTTGGACGTGTCGATCGACAGCGGGGCTCCGGAGAGACCCTCGAGCACCGGGACGACGCGACGGAGCTCCTCGTCAGCGTCGACCGCTTCCGCACCGGGCCGCGTCGACTCGCCGCCGACGTCCACCAGCGCGGCACCTTCCGCGACCAGCCGGCGGCCGTGCGCGACGGCGTCCGAAACAGACGCGAACTGTCCACCATCGGAGAAACTGTCCGGTGTGACGTTGAGGACGCCCATCACCGAAGGACGAGGCCAGCGCTCCTCGATCGAGGTCCGCGGTGCGCTCACGGCGGTGAGGGTAGCGCCGCCGCCCGCATCCGTGACATTCTCCCGCGATGAGCACACAAGCGACAGCAACAGGACCGCTCGGACAGCGGCGCGGGATCGGCTTCGGGATCCTGATGTTCATCATCACGATCTCGATCTACGGCTGGTACTGGGCGTACAAGACGCAGGAGGAGCTGAAGGAGCACACGGGCGAGGGCCTCGGCGGCGTCCTCGGCCTCGTCATCTGGATTCTCATCAACCCCGTGAGCGCGTTCGTCATCCCGTCCGAGGTCGGGAAGATGTACGCGAAGAGCGGGAGAGTGTCGCCGGTCAGCGGCTGGACCGGGCTCTGGCTCTTCCCGTTCGGGGTCTTCATCATCCCCGCGATCGTGTGGTTCGCGAAGGTGCAGGGCGGGCTCAACCGGTACTGGGAGAGCGCGGGGATGGCCTCCGCGCCGATGAACGAGCCGGGCGTCCCGCAGTAACTCGGAAAGTCGATGCGCGGTAACGCGCGGGCCCTCGTCCCCGCCCTCGTGGTGCTGGGGCTCGTGGGCGTGGTCGCAGTGGCGGCGACCGGCAGGACGTCCACGGGCACGGACGAGTCGCGACCCCCTGCCGCGTGGGTTCTCGACACTTTTCTGAGCTTCTTCATCGTCCTGATCATCCCGGCCGTCGCGTTGCTCGTCTACGGCCTCATGCAGCGCAAGGACATCCAGAGGCAGGCGGCCGCGATGCCCCACAGACGTCGCAACCTCGTCACGTATGTCGTGCTGATGGCGCTCTTCGCGGGCGTCACCTACTACCGTCTTCGCAACTGGGAGCGCACACCGTTCGAGGACGGAATCACGGATGCGTTCTCGGGCGAGGCCACCCCGACCGAGCCGACGCCGACCGGAGGCACCGTCTACGAGCCGCAGTTCACCTGGATTCCACTCCTCGTCGTGGGCGCGCTCGTGGTGATCGGGGTCGCGGTGGCCATGCTCGTCGCTCGGAGGCGCAGCCCGATCTCGCAGGAGGCGATCATCGCGAGGGAGCTGGCGATCGCCTTCGACGACAGCCTCGACGCCCTGCGCGCCGAGCCGGACCCGCGCAAGGCGGTAATCGCCGCCTACGCTCGGCTCGAGCGCGTGCTCGCGGCGCACAAGCTCGAACGGCTGGAGTCGGAGACGCCGAACGAGTACCTGGCGAGGATCCTCGGGGACCTCGACGTCGACCGACGGTCGGTCCGCCGTCTCACCGACCTGTTCACCGAGGCGAAGTTCTCCAGCCACGCGGTCGATAGCGCGATGAAGGACGACGCGATCGAGGCCCTCACGACCGTGCGAGACGAGCTCCGGGCGCGCCGTGAGGCGGCGCAGGCGGCGCCGGCCCCCTCCCTGGCGCTCGAGGCCGAGACGGGCGGAGCGAAGCCGTGAGGCGGGACGTCTTCAAGGCGCTGCGGTTCCTGCTCTACCCCACGCTGGCCATCCTCATCGTCGCAGCCTTCCTGCCCGGCCGGCTCGGCATCGTCGGGCGGGCCTATGCGCTGCTGCTCTGCGCGGTCACCCTCGTGCTCGTGGTGGCCGCGTTGCGGCGCGCGTACCCGCCGGCCACGCCGCTTCGTCACGGGCCGGGAAGGAAGGGCGGCGCGCAGCGACCAGGCAACCTCGCCCGGCTCGAGCACCTGTGCGCCCTCGGCATCGCAGGGTCGTTCGACCTCTACCACCACCTCCGGCCACGACTCCGTACCATCGCGCAGGGATTGCTCGACCACGAGGCGCCGCATATCGCTCGACGATGAGCCCGAAGCCGCCCGCGCAGCGCTCGGCGGGGAGGCCTACGAGCTGGTGCGTCACGACCGTCCTCCGCCCCAGGACCGGCTGGCGCGCGGGCTGCCCGCGGCCGAGCTCGGGCGTGTCGTCGACTCGCTGGAGAACGTCTGATGCAGCTCGAGCGCGTCCAGCAGATCGGCGCTGAGGCGCTCGACGAGGTCGAGCGCGCGGTCATCGGGAAGCGCGAGTCGCTCGAGCTCGTCCTCGTCGGCTTCATCGCCGACGGGCACGTCCTGCTCGAGGACTACCCCGGCCTCGCGAAGACGCTTGCGGCCCGCTCCTTCGCGCAGGTGCTGAGCATGCGCTTCTCGCGCATCCAGTTCACGCCAGACCTGATGCCGTCCGACGTGACCGGCTCGTCGATCTGGAACCAGCGCGACGCGGACTTCGAGTTCCGGCCCGGCCCGATCTTCACGAACCTCCTCCTCGCCGACGAGATCAACCGCGCCCCGCCGAAGACGCAGGCGGCGCTGCTCGAGGCGATGCAGGAGCAGCAGGTCACGATCGAGGGCGAGACGCATCGGTTCGAGCGACCGTTTCTCGTCATCGCGACGCAGAACCCCATCGAATACGAAGGGACGTACCCGCTCCCGGAAGCCCAGCTCGACCGGTTCCTCCTGCGCACCGCCTTCGGCTACCCGGACCGCGAGGACGAGCTCGAGGTCCTGAGCCGCCGGATCGAGCGCCAGACCGACGAGGTCGAGCTCCGGCCGATCGTCGACCGCGAGACGCTGCTCGCGATGCAGCGCGCCGTCGAGCAGGTGTACGTCGCGGAGAGCATCCAGGCCTACTGCGTCGACCTCGTCTCCGCGACCCGCACGTCGCAGAGGGTCGCAGTCGGCGCGAGCCCGCGCGGGACGCTCGCGCTGCTCAAGCTCGCTCGCTGCAAGGCCGCGCTCGCCGGCCGCGACCACGTGCTGCCCGACGACGTCAAGGCGATTGCGGTGCCCGCCCTCGGCCACCGCCTCGTCCTGAACCCGGAGCTCTGGGTGCAGCGGGTCTCGGCCGACGACGTCGTCCGGGACGTCATCGCGGGCGTCCCCACGCCGCGCGCCGAGGACCTCACCGCAGTTCAGTGAAGAGGCGCTCGGGCCCGCGTCTGGAGGGGTACGCGGTCCTCGTCGGCGCCGGTCTCGTCGCCGCGCTGGCGCTGCGCCGGCCGGAGCTCGCGATCGCCGTCGCGCCGCTCGCGCTCCTGCTCGTCCTCGCGACCACAGGCGCTCGAGATCCGCAGGTCGAAGTCGGCTTCTCGCTCGAGACGAGCCGCAGCGTCGAAGGCGCCGACGTCGAGGCCGAGCTCACGCTTCGCGCAGAGACGCGCGTCGACCAGCTGGAGTTGCTGCTGGAGCTCCCGCAGGGCATCGAGGCGTCCGACGGCGCGGACGCCCGTGCCGTGAGGCTGAGCGCAGGCGAGGAGCAGACGCTCACGATCCCCCTCCGCTGCATGCGCTGGGGCGTCTACGAGATCGGCGAGATCGAGGTCCGCGCCCACGGCCGGCTCCGCATCGTCACCTGGGAGGACCGCGTCGAGCGCCCGGTGGAGCTCAAGGTCTACCCCACGCCGGAGTCGCTCTCCCGGATCATCTCGCCGGTCGAGACGCAGGCGTTCGCCGGAAGCGAGGTCTCGCGCGTCAAGGGTGACGGGATCGAGTACGCGGACATCCGCGACTACGTGCCCGGCGACCGCCTGCGCGCGATCAACTGGCGCGCCTCGGCACGGCGGGGCTCGCTCGTCGTCAACGAGCGCCACCCTGAGCGGAACACGGACGTCGTGCTCTTCGTGGACAGCTTCGTCGACCTGCGAGGCCAGCAGCGGAGCACGCTCGACGACGCCGTGCGCGCAACCGCATCGCTGGCGAGCCTCTACCTCGAGCGGCGCGACCGCGTCGGGCTCGTCTCGTTCGGCGGCATCCTGCGCTGGCTCCAGCCCGGGCTGGGGCCGCTGCAGCGCTACCGGCTGATCGAGACGCTGCTCGAGACGGGCATCGCGCCCGACTACACCTGGCGCGACGTGAACCGGATCCCGTCCAGGATCCTCCCGCCGAAAGCGCTCGTGCTCGGCATCACGCCGCTCGTCGACCCTCGCTTCACGACTGCGCTCGAGAACCTGCGCGCTCGCGGCTTCGACGTCGCGACGATCGAGATCGACCCGATCGCCCTCGTCGAGCGCGGACGGTCGGACGTCGAGAAGCTCGCGTATCGCCTGTGGCTCCTCGAGCGAGAGGTCCTGCGCGCCCGCCTCGAGCGCCTCGGCATCGGCATCGCGCGCTGGGGCGACGAGGTCTCGCTCGAAGCGGCGCTCGAGGGGGTGAGGACATACAGGCGCTACGCAAGGGTGGCACGCGTCTAGCGGCGGGCCTCGGCGCGCTGACGACAGCGGCCGCGCTGACCGCGCTGCCGCTCGCCCGGGGGAGCGACGAAGTCCTTGGCGTCGGCCTGCGAGTCGCGATCGTCGGGCTCCTGGCGCTCGTCGCCGCGCTCGTGCTCGCCCAGGCGTGGCTCGTCGCGGCCTCGCTGCTCCTCCTCGGAGGCGTCTACGGAATGCAGCTCGCGGTCGACGACGCGCCGCTCGACCTCGCGGTCCCGGTCTTCGCCGGCGGCGTCCTGGTGACGGCCGAGCTCGCGTACTGGTCGCTCGAGGAGCGGGAGAGGGTCAAAGGCGAGCACGGAGAAGGCCTCCAGCGGCTGGCCTTCGTCGGGTTCTTGGGCGTCGCCGCCGCCGTCATCGCGACGGTGCTGCTCGGGCTCGTGGACACCGTCCGCGCCCGCGGCCTGGCCATCGATCTCCTGGGCGCGATGGCGGCCGCAGCCGTGCTGCTTGCCGTCGTCCTCGCGGCCGGCGGGCGCACTCGATCGCGCCCCTGAGGGTTACCGCACGGCGCCTGAGGTTTCCGCGTGGCGTCCGCGAAGCGGACGGAGGCTCTTCGCGCGATCAGGATCGCCGCTCGGCGATCCTGATCCTGCGCACTAAGACGGCGCGCCCTCAGGCGGCGGCGACTGCATCGCGGTGCCGGGGATCGGGCGCGGCTGCGGGCGGAGCTTCGGACGCTTCTCGGCATCCGGCTCGAGCTCGGGCACGGCGGGCTCCTCGTCGGGGAAGACCGACTCCTCGGTCTCGCCTGCGAGCAGGCGCTCGAACTGGTCCCTGTCGATGGTCTCGCGCTCGATGAGGATCGCCGAGAGCCGGTGCAACTCGTCCATGTGCGCGCGCAGAACGGCGTGCGCCGACTGGTGCGCCTCCTCGATCACGCGGCGGATCTCGTCGTCGATCTCCTTCGCGATCTCGTCGGAGTAGTCGGGCTCGGAGCCCATGTCGCGGCCGAGGAACGGCATCTCGTGGCTCCGGCCGAGCACGCGCGGGCCGAGCTTCTCGCTCATCCCGAAGCGCATGACCATCTGCTTCGACGTCGCGGTCACCCGCTCGAGGTCGTTGGCGGCGCCCGTCGTCACCTCGTGGAAGACGAGCTCCTCCGCCGCGCGCCCGCCGAGCGTCATCGAGAGCTCGTCCATGAGCGCCGACTTCGTCGTCAGGTAGCGGTCCTCGGTCGGGAGCGAGATCGTGAGCCCGAGCGCCTGCCCACGGGAGACGATCGTGATCTTGTGGATCGGGTTCGTGTTCTCGAGGTAGTGGCCGACGAGCGCATGGCCCATCTCGTGGTAGGCCGTGATCTTGCGCTCCTTCTCGGAGAGGAGGCGGGCCTTCTTCTCCGGGCCGGCGATCACGCGCATGATCCCTTCCTCGAGCTCGTCCTGCTCGATCATCTTCTTGCCGCGGCGCGCGGCGAGCAGGGCGGCCTCGTTGATCAGGTTCGAGAGGTCGGCGCCCGTGAAGCCGGGCGTGCCGGCGGCGAGCGTGTCGAGCTCGATCTCGCGCGCGAGCGGCTTGCCGCGCGCGTGCACCTCGAGGATCTTCCGGCGCCCGGCGCGGTCCGGCCGGTCGACGACGATCTGCCGGTCGAAGCGGCCCGGGCGGAGCAGGGCTGGATCGAGGATGTCCGGGCGGTTCGTGGCCGCGATGAGAATGATGTTGTCCTTCATCTCGAAGCCGTCCATCTCGACGAGGAGCTGGTTCAGCGTCTGCTCACGCTCGTCGTGGCCGCCTCCGAGACCCGCGCCGCGGTGCCGCCCGACCGCGTCGATCTCGTCCATGAAGATGATGCAGGGAGACGCCTGCTTGGCCTGCTCGAAGAGGTCGCGGACGCGCGACGCGCCGACGCCGACGAACATCTCGACGAAGTCGGACCCCGAGATGGAGAAGAACGGTACGCCGGCCTCACCCGCGACGGCGCGCGCCAGGAGCGTCTTTCCGGTGCCGGGCGGCCCGTACAGCAGCACGCCCTTCGGAATCCTCGCGCCGAGCGCCTGGAACTTCTTCGGGTTCTCGAGGAACTCCTTGATCTCGTGCAGCTCCTCGACAGCCTCGTCCGCGCCGGCCACGTCCTTGAAGGTCACCTTCGGCGAGTCCGGGGACATCCGCTTCGCACGCGACTTCCCGAAGCTCATCACCTTCGAGCCGCCGCCCTGCACCTGGTTCATGAGGAAGATCCAGATCGCGATCAGGAGCACGAACGGGAGCACGTTGATGAGGAGCGCCCACCACGCGGACGAGCCCGTGCCCTTGGAGTCGAACCTGATGCCGTTCTCCCGGAGGAGCTTCTCGAAGTTCGTCGCCGATGCCGGCGTCGGATAGTTGACCTTGACCTTGTCGGAGCCCCCTTCCGGGGGGACGGTGAGCGTCAGCGTTATCGACTGGCGCGTCGGCGTGAACAACGCCTCGCTGACGTTCCCGGTCTCGACCGCGGTGATCGCCTCCGAGTACGTGTACTTCCGCTGCTCGTTCCGGCCGGGGAGCAGCGTCTGGCTCGCCACGTAGACGAGCAGCACGATGACGATCAGGGGGAAAAGTGCGCTTCGGAGGAATCTGTTCACGGTGGTTGATCGGAGGGTAGCACCCTGTTTCTTCGGCACCCAAGCGCCGTGACCTGTGCCTCGTTAGGGCCCAGTTGTTCTCTACGTGGCGTTCGGTACGAGGTCCGGGTGCAGAACGGCGACTACGGGAGGTTTCGGTAGCGCTCGGCGGAGTCAGGTTCGGCTCTAGGCGAGCGGAACAGACACGGCGTCCTGGCCGGAGGCCGGCTTCGCCGGCCGGGAGGCCTCGCGTCACGTCCTCCCAGCCCGGCGCAGAAGGAGGGGGCTCGTGGGGGAACCATGGGTTCCCCCACGCTACTACGTGGCGTTCGGTACGAGGTCCGGGTGCAGAACCGCGACGTACGGGAGGTTTCGGTAGCGCTCCGCGAAGTCGAGCCCGTACCCGATCACGAACCGGTTGGGGATCTCGAAGCCCACGTAGCGCACCGGCACGTCGATCTCGCGGCGCTCGGGCTTCGTGAGCAGGGTCACGACCTCGAGCGACGCCGGCCCGCGCGCTCGCAGGTTGCGCATGAGGTACGAGAGCGTCAGCCCGGAGTCGATGATGTCCTCGACGACGAGCACGTCACGCCCGGCGACGTTGATGTCGAGGTCCTTGAGGATCCGGACGACGCCGGAGGAGTCGGTTGCCGCGCCGTAGCTCGAGATCGCCATGAAGTCGATCTCGCATGGCACCGTCAGCTCGCGCATGAGGTCGGCCATGAAGAAGACCGCGCCCTTGAGCACCCCGACGAGGAGCAGGTCGCGGCCCGCGTAGTCCGCCGAGATCTCGACCCCGAGCTCGGAGATGCGCGACTGCAGCGGGACCTGCTCGATGAGGATCTCGCCGACGCCCTGTTCCAGCTCAGCCTGCGTCATCGCGTACATCCTTCCATGCCCGGACGGCGCCTTCCCAGCCAGGCGCCTCCGCGATCCCCGGAACCGACACCACCTCGTCTCCGGAGACGACGAGCGGCCAGGCATCGCGCTCGTCCCGCGGCACCTTCGCGTCCACGAGCAGATCCTGCACCTTCTTGCGCCGTCCTGCGAGCCGGTCTCCCGGCCGGCGGGCACGCACCTCCAGCCCGGCGACGTCGCTCTCGAGACGCCACGGCCCGAACTCGACGGTGCCCTCGAGCCGCAGCGTGTCGTACCTGCGCACCGCCCGGATGCCGCGGCCGAGGTCGGCGCTCTTCGTCCCCGCGGTGGAGGAGAGAAGCTCGAGCAGGGTCTCCTCGAGCGCCCGCGGGAGCCGTGGCCGCTCCGAGGCGAGCGCGAGCAGGTTCTTCTCGGCGCCCGGATGCAGGCGCCGCAGGAGCGGGAGGATCTCGTCGCGCACGAGCCCGCGCTTCGTGTCCGCGTTGGACGAGTCGACCCTGAACGCGAGCCGGTTCTCGCGGCAGTACGCCTCGGTCTCCTCCCGCCAGAGCGGCAGGAGCGGGCGCACGACGCCGTCGTCGCGGCGAGCCCGGATCCCGCGCGTCGATCCCGGACGAGACGAGGCGGTAGAGGACGGTCTCGACCTGGTCCGAGGCGGTGTGGCCGGTCGCGCGCAGCCCGCGGCCGGCCGTCAGCAGGTAGCGATCCTCCCTCAGCGACGCCTCCGTCGCGGGCGAGGCAAGACGCGCCCCTACGGGCTGTAGGACGTCCGCGCCCATGAGCTCCGCGCAGTGGCGAGCGTCCTCCTCGGACTCCTCGCCGCGCAGGCCGTGGTTCACGTGGACCGCCGAGACCCGGTAGCCGAGCTCCCCGAGCACGTGCCAGAGGCACGTGGAGTCGGCTCCGCCGGACACGAGGCAGAGGACCTCGCCTCCGGGCGGGATCAGATCGTGCTCTCGGACGAAGCGCTCGACGCGTTCACTGATCGCGTCCATACGCCAATTGTGACGCCGGCTACCCGGAGAGCGCCGACGAGTCGACGACCTCGTCGGCCGGAGGCACGGCGATCGTGACCGGTTCGCTCACGGGCGCGCTCGCCCCTCCACCGAGGGATCCCGGAACACGGGCGCCCGGCTCCATTCCTCGAGGAGCGCAGCCGCCTGCTCCAGCTCCTGTGCGCTGATTCGATACGGCGCCGCGTGCTCGACGGCAGCCATGCGCGAGGCCGGCTCGAGCCCGTCGGCGGCATCGAAGAGGTACCGGAGCGCGAGCGCGTGCGTGACGACCAGCACCCGTTCCTCCGGCCGCTCGAGGAGCAGTCGCGCGCCACGCGCGAAGCGGGCCGCGGCGTCGGCCCTGCTCTCCCCGCCTCCGGGCGCCGGAACGGTCGGCAATTCCGCCGCCGCCCACGTGCGGTAGGTCTCGAGCAGCCCGCCCCCGTACTCCCCGAACCCGATCTCGCCCAGCTCGGGCAGGACGAGGCGCGGGACGTCGCGGCCGCCGAGGGCGAGATCGAGCGTCTCGAGCGTCCGCGCGAAGCCGCTCGAGACCCCGAGATCGAACTGTTCCTCCGCCAGGAGCTCCTTGAGGCGGAGCGCCTGCTCGCGCCCCTCGTCCGTGAGCCCGTCACCGGGAGCGTCGTGCGTCGCGATCGCGTCGCGGTTCGAGGCCGCGAACGCGTGCCGGACGAGGACCAGCTCCTTCACGTCAGAGCAGAACCGAGCGGTAGTCGAGGACGTGCTCCATCCCGACCGTCTCGTAGAGCCGGATCGCGGCCGCGTTCTCGGCTCGCACGAAGAGGCAGACCGCCGGGGTCTCGCCGAGCAGCAGGCGGCAGAGGTCGCGGAGCCCGCGGGCCCCGTACCCGCGGCGCCTCGCCGCAGGATCGACCCACACCTGCTGGAGCTGCACCGCCGAGGGCGTCCAGGCGGAGGCCTCGGCCTTGAACAGGATCGTCCCGTTCTCGAGCCAGAGCCAGGACCGGCCGTCCTCGATCTGGCTGCGCGTGCGCCAGCGGAAGCCCTCTCGGTCGCGGCGCAGCGGATCGATCCCGATCTCCTGCTCGTGCGCCGCCGCGCACGCCGGCACGAGCAGCTCGAGGTCGTCGAGCGTCGCCGGGCGCAGGCCGGTGTCTCCGTCGGCGGGCGCGTCCCGGATGACGAATACCGGCTGGCCGGGCCGGTTCTCGCGCGGTCGCGGAAGTCGCGAGCGCACCGCCCTCCACAGGTCCGACACCGCGTTCGCCTCGCCGATCAGCATCCGCGGAGACGCGCGCGCGACCTCGCGGGCGAACGCGCCGCACCCGGCGCCCGACGGCACCGCGTTGACGCCCACGTGGCAGAGCGCCTCGAGCCGGCCGCGCGTCGAGACCGCGACGAAGCGGCCGATCGAGCGCAGCGCCATGTCCTCGAGGAAGACTCGCTCGATCGGGTCCTCGGCGCAGAAGCGCATGATCTGCTCCCGCTTCGGCTCGACGAGTTTTCCGCCCACGCGGAAAACTCTAGGAGAGCGCGGTTCAGGGCATCCCCTCCAACCAGAACCCGTAGGGTTCTGGCCGTGCCGATCCACCTCCGCGCGAACCCCGGCGACTACGCGGAGGCGTGCCTCCTGCCCGGCGACCCGCTGCGCGCGAAGTACATCGCCGAGACGTTCCTCGAGGACGTCACACAGGTCAACGGCGAGCGCGGCCTGCTCGGGTTCACGGGGAGCTGGGAGGGCAAGCGCGTGTCCGTCCAGGGCACCGGGATGGGCTGCCCGGGCGCGACCATCGTCTTCGAGGAGCTGATCCAGCTCGGCGTGAAGAGACTGCTGCGCGTCGGGACCTGCGGCGGGCTGCAGCCGGACCACGCGCTCGGCGACCTCATCGTCGCGCTGACCGCGGTCTCGGCCGACTCGACGGCCTCGCATCTCGTCGGCGGCGAGCCGCACTGCCCGACCGCGAGCTGGGAGCTCATCCACGAGGCGGTGCACGTCGCGAAGCACGGCGACGTGACGCTCAGGGTAGGCCCGATCGTCTCGAGCGACCTGTTCTACAACCCCGACGAGGGCCAGTACGAGCGCTGGTCGAAGCGCGGCATCCTCGCAGTCGAGATGGAGGCCTCGGCGCTCTTCACGGTCGGCGCCCTGCGCGGCGTGCAGTCGGGCTGCCTGCTGACCGTGAGCGACATCGTGGTCGAGGGCGAGTTCGTCAGGATCTCGGACGACGAGCTGCGCGCCGCGGTCGACCGGATGACACAGATCGCCCTCGCGACCGCGACCGCCGCCCAGAACGGCCATTAGCGCCGTCCGCACGGTCTTCCTCGTCAACCCCGCCTCCGCAGGAGGCTCGACCGGCAAGCGCTGGCCCGAGCTCGCGCACCGGGCAGCCGCGCTCGGGCTCGCAGGAGACGCGCTCATCTCGGAGGAGCCGGGCGGGCTCACCGCGCTCGCGCGCGAGGCGATCGCGGGCGGAGCGCAGCGGCTCGTGGTCGTCGGCGGGGACGGCTCCGTGAACGAGGTGGTCAACGGCTGCGCGGGTGCCGAGGGCGTCGAGCTCGCGGTCATCGCGCGCGGCACGGGCTGGGACTTCGTGCGGACGTACGGCATCCCGCGCGATCTCGAACAGGCGGTGGAGGTGGCGCTGTCGGGCGACATCCGGGAGATCGACCTCGGCGTCGTCACGTTCCGGACCTGGGCCGGCGACGAGGGGCGCTCCCACTTCGCGAACGTCGCGAGCGCGGGGATCAGCGGCGCGATCGCGCAGCGCGCGAACGAGGCGTCGAAGGCGCTCGGCGGCAAGGTCTCCTACTACTGGTCGACGCTCGCCGTCTTCGTGCGCTGGCAGACCGGCGAGATGCGGATCACCGTGGACGACGAGACGCGCGCCCAGAAGGTGATCGACGTGCTCGTCGCAAACGGCCGCTACCTCGGCGGCGGGATGATGATGCTCCCCGAGGCCGAGCCCGACGACGGGCTCTTCGACGTCCTCGTCATCGGGGACGTCACGAAGCGCGATCTCATGTTCACGCTGCCGAAGAGCTACCGGGGCAAGCACCTCCCGCACCCGCGGCTCGAGGTGCTGCGCGGACGGGTCGTGACCGTCGACGCGGACGAGCCGCTCCCGATCGAGCTCGACGGCGAGCAGCCCGGCACGACGCCTGCGCGCTTCGAGGTCGTCCCGCGCGCGCTGCGGCTCCGCGTCCCGCGTTAGCGGAAGACCGGGCCTGCGATCCGAAAGAGCTTGGGCCCCGTCCGGCAGCCGTCACCGTCGCACACCGTTCCCATCATCCCGATCTCCAGTCGCCTCACGCCTCCTCGCGGGACCTTCACCCTCGCGCGGTAGCCGCCCGGCCGGTGCGTGTGTACCCCGTAGGCGAGCGGCGAGCGCGAGCCGCCGGGGCCGACGAGACGGCCGAACACGTATCCGGCGCCGAAGGGCCGGCGCTTCCCCGCTTCGAGATACGTGAGCGTCCACGCGACCGTGACGCGTGAGCCCGGCTTCACGTCGCGCGAGATCGGCGTCAGCACGCGCGCGACCACGCCCTCCTTCGCGCCCGCCGCCGGCGACCACAGGGCGAGCAGGACGGCGAGCACTGGTACGGCGGCGAGCGAGCGCAGGGCCACGCTCTCCCTACGTCTCACGGCGCTCGGCGGTTCCCGCTACGTCGCGGTCGGCTTCGGCTTCGGCTTGCTCGTCGTCGTGCGGCGCGCCGGCGCTTTCGCCTTCTTCAGCACCGCGACCTCTTTCTCGAGCTCCTGCACCCGCGCTTCCAGCGCGTCGATCCCGCGGACCTTCTTGCCCATTTCGTCCACCCGGGCACGGAGGTCGTTGAACGCTGTCACGGCCCGTTGCCCGCCGGGGAGGTCGGTGAGCCGTTGCAGCGCCTCCTCGCCGGCGTCGGCGAGCCTGCTCACGATGTCCTTCTCCTTGGCGCTCGAGGACTTGCGGCGCGTGGTCGTTGTCGTCTCGGCCATGCGACAGTCATAGCAGCTTCATCAGAGGTCGATGTGGATCGGCGCGACCGCGGCCGCGAAGCGGCCGCGCTTCAGGTCCTTTGCTCTTCCGCGCGACCGGAATCCCCACTCGGGGATTCCGGTCTTGCGCACAATCAGAGCGCGGCGACCACGGTCTCGAGCGTCTCCCCCGCGGCAGCGTCGATCTTCACGAGCGCGCCGTCGTCGAGCGCCGTCGGGCCGCGGTTCACGATCGCGAACGCGCGGGCCTCGAGCGGCAGCCCCGCGACCGGCCACACCTCGAGCGTGGAGCCGACGACGAGCAGGAGCGCGGCGCCGCGCGCGAGCTCGGTCGCGCGCTCGATCGCTCCCGGTGGAAGCAGCTCGCCGAAGAGGGTCACGTCCGGCTTCAGGATCTCGCCGCAGTGGCGGCAGAGGGGCGCCGGCTGGTCGGCGAGCTGCGCGAGCACGCCGTCGCTCCCCTCTCTCCAGAGACACGCAAGGCACACCGCCGACCGGATCGACCCGTGCACCTCGACGACCTCGCGGCTGCCGGCGCGCGAGTGCAGGGTGTCGATGTTCTGGGTGACGACCGCGCCGACGAGGCCGCGCTCCTCGAGCTCCGCGAGCGCGAGGTGGCCGGCGTTCGGCTCCGCCTCGAGGAGCACTCCCAGCCGCTTCCGGTAGAAGTCCCAGACGCGCTCGGGATCGCGCCGGAAGGCGTCGATGGACGCGACCTCGAACGGGTCGACGTCGGCCCAGATCCCCGTCGGCGAGCGGAAGTCCGGGATCCCGCTCTCGGTCGAGATGCCCGCTCCGGTGAGCACGACGCACGGCTGGCGCTCGCGAATCAGGGCGGCTAGCCGAGCGGCCGACACTCTACGATTCTAGGGTTGCGTGCATGGACGGCTTCTCGTTCTCGACGGACGTGCAGGTGCGCTTCGCGGAGACGGATGCGCAGGGCATCGCGCATCACGCCTCGTTCCTCGTCTGGTTCGAGGTTGCCCGCGTCGCGTACCTCGAGGAGCACGCGGGCGGGTATCGCGCCATTCGCGAACGCGGGCTCGAAGCGCTCACGACCGAGGCCCACGTCCGCTACCACCGCGCGGTGTACTTCGACGACCGGCTCAGGGTGTGGACGCGCTGCGCGGAGATGCGCGGGGCGCGCTTCCGCTACGAGTACCGCGTCGTGCGCGACGGCGAGCTCGTGGCAGACGGCTTCACCAGGCACGCGACGGTCGATCGCGAGACGTACCGTCCGACGCGGGTGCCGGCCTGGCTCGCCGAGGCGGTGACTAGGGCAGAGGCGCCGGCGGCGTAGGCTCCTCCGCAGGCGGCTTCTTCGGCGGCTTCGGGCGGCTCCGGCTCCTCGACCTTCGTGCCGACGCGGACGACCCGCGTCTCGCCGCGGTACGACGTGGTCCACGTCTCGTCGTGGAGGACGTTGCCGTTCGCGCCGTAGACCGTCCGCTCGACCGACGTCCGGCTCGGTGACGTTCCGTACTCCTCGACGACCGTCGTGCCCTTCGCCAGTGTCCGGTCGTTCACGCGCCGCACCGGCGGCTCGCCCGACACGACCCTCGTCCCCTCCGAGCTGTCGACGCGGCGGTCCTCGCCGCCGTAGATCGCGACGCTGATCCCGTCCGTCTCTACGAAGCCCTTGACCAACACCCAGGTCTTCGTGTCGTTGACGAACTTGAGGTCGAGCGACGGCCAGTAGACGGTCGCGTCGCGGCCGAGCTGGTAGCGGTCGATGTAGAGCGAGTGCGGGTTGCGCTCGGTGATCTTCAGGCCCGCCTCCCAGGCGGCGTTGAAGACCGTCGTCGCGACCTGCGACGTTCCGCCCCCGACCTCCTCCTCGTAGCGCGTTCCGATGATCACGGGCGCCGAGCGGAAGCCGCGCTCCTCGGTCCGTTCGCCGATCGCGTCGTTGAGGGAGAACGTCCCACCCGGCGGCACGAGCGTGTCGTCGAGCGCAGACACGCCGAGCCGGAGGTTCGTGATCCGGTCCCACGTGCCCGAGTTGTAGGTCTTGTAGGACGCCATCCGGCGGTCGATGCCCATCGCGAGCGCCTCCTTCGTCGTGCGCTCCGGGACCGCGCGGGCGATGGCGACCTCCGCGGTGCGATTGGTGCGCGACGTCGCAGCGCGCAGGAGCCTACGCGCCGTCGTCGCGACGTCGAGCTCGGTGCCGTTCCTCGCCGGCACCAGCTGGATGCCTTCTCCCGAAGCCTCGAAGCGCGCATCCACCGGCGGATTCCCGACGATTCGGCCGAGCGCACGGAAGTACGCCACCGCCTGCGGGCCGGAGATCGAGAGGCGCCTCGCGCCGTCACTCGGAAGCGTCGAGCAGCGTCGGCGATACGGCGCCGGACGTAGCCGCCACCGCCGCTTCGTGCCCTGGAGGACGACCGGGGCCGAGAGCGCAAGGCGCGCGCGGCGCGCGACCGGTGCGAGCATCTCTTCCGTCACGGCCGGGGCCGCGCTCGCCACCGGGAGCGCGACGGGGACTGCCGTCCGTTCGAGAGAGCCGAGCGCGCGGACGACAGTGCGCGCCGCCGCCTCGCGCTCGAGACGGCGGCCGGCCCGATCGGGGACGCTCTCGATCCGGAGGCCGTGCCGAACGAGCGCGGCGTTCTTCGCGGCGCCGTCGATCGCTCGCCGCCATGCCCTCGAGCGCGATAGTCGAGCGCACCGTCCGATACCGCGACGCGCGGGAGGATCTCGGCGCCGAAGAAGCGCGTGTGCAGTCGCCTGAAGCCCCGGATCGGGCCGAATCCGTCGCCGGCCCGTGCGGCAGCGGCGACGGCGCCGCCCCAGTCGGGCTCCACGCCGAGCTGGTTCGCCGCGAACGTGAACGTCTCGTCGCCGGCCGCGAACTTCACCGGCTCGGCCTCGACCTTGGCGAAGGCCTGTTCGAGCTGCGCGACCGCCTGCCGGGACGGAAGCCCGCCGACGTCGACGCCCGCGACGTACGTCCCCGGCGCGAGCTCCTGACGCGAGCCCGCGAACACGAGGCCGACGAGCAGAGCCAGGACCACGACGAGGCCCGCCCCGATGAAGAGCGTCGCGCGCGCCGAAAGGTGCCTGGCTCGCGGTCGCGCGCGGGGAGAGAACAGCGGTGAGTCCGCCCGCACGAAGCCGGAGATTCTACCGCCTCGCGGATACGGCCTCATGCGCCGCCTGTCGGCCATGCTCCCGCCCTCGACTTTCACACTTTCGTTTGCCTTCAGGTCAACACACGCATGAGCTTCACCGATAGAATCGGCAGTGGGTGGTGGGTTGGGGTGCCCCGACGGACACGGCTCAAAACACGAACAGCTCCACGCCCCCCGAGACGTAGAGCCCGACGCCGGTGATGTAGGCGGCGAGGTCGGAGCAGAGGAAGGCGATCGCGTTCGCGATGTCCTGCGGCTCGCCCGGCCGCTTGAGCACCGTCCGCGCGACGATGCGCTCGTTCATCACGGGGTTCGCCATGTTGAACGCCTCGGTGCCGATGACGCCCGGGACGATCGCGTTGCAGGTGATCCCGTGCCGGCCGCCCTCCATCGCCAGCGTGCGCGTGAGCCCGAGGACGCCCGCCTTCGTCGTCGAGTAGCTCGCCTGCCCGAAGCCGCCGAGCGTCCCCGCGACCGACGCCATGTTGACGATACGCCCCCACCCGCGCTCCTGCATGTGCGGCCACACCGCCTGCGCGCAGTTGAACGAGCCGGTCAGGTTCACGCGCAGGTCGCGCTCCCAGAGCTCGGGGCTCTGGTCGTGGAACTGGCCGACGTGGTCGAGCGTCGCGGCGTTGTTCACGAGGATGTCGACCGAGCCGAGCTCCTCGACGGTGCGCTCGACCGCCGCGGCCACCTGCTCGCGATCGGTGACGTCGCACTTGAGCGCGAGCGAGCGCCGGCCCATCGCCCGGATCTCGTCGGCGGTCGACTCGGTGTGCACGAGCCCTTGCGCACGGGCGACGGTCGCGAGCGACCCCCAGCGATCGGTCTCCTCGGAGAGCTCGGACTCGACCAGGATGTCCGCGATCGACGACGTCGGCGCCGGCCCGCGCGAGCGTGAGCGCGTCGGCGCGCCCGAGCCCGCGCGACCCGCCGGTGACGAGCGCGACGCGGCCGGAGAGATCGATGTCGATCGCCATCGGGCGATCCTACTGAGGGTCGAGTGGTAGAAGGGCCGCGTGGAGCGGATCGGCGTCGAGGAGCGACGAGCACGGCTCGTCCGGCGGCACCGCCTGTCCGCCGCCGACCGCGCCGCCTCCGCGCTCGAGGCGACACGCAGCCTCGTCGTTCTGCACTCGACCGACGCAGCGACCGTGTTTCTCTCGCTGCATGCGCGCTCGGACCTCGCCCAGTCCGACATCGAGCGCGAGCTGTACGAGGAGCGCACGCTCGTCCGCATGCTCGGCATGCGCCGGACGCTGTTCGTCGTGCCGCGGGAGCTCGTGCCCGTCGTCGAGGCTGCGGCGACTCGCGCGATCGCGGCCCGCGAGCGAAGGCGGCTCGAGCAGATGATCGCGGAGAGCGAGCTCTCGAAGCAGCCAGGTGCCTGGCTCACGCGCGCCATGGACGACTGCGCTGCGCGAGGTCGAGGACCGCGGCGAGGCGTTCACGTCCGACCTCACGAAGACCGTCCCCGCGCTCGGCGAAGCGCCTCCGCTTCGGATCGGGCCGATGGGAGGCCACGCAGAGCGCCGGCTCGCGGATCCTCCCGCAGCTCGCGATGGAGCGACGGGTCGTCCGCGGCCGGCCGCGCACGACCTGGGTCAACGGCCAGTACCGCTGGGTCCCGACTGCGGCATGGCTCGGCGCGGAGATCGAACCGCTCGATCCGGCGCCGGCCCAGGCGGCCTTGCTCGAGCGCTGGCTCGCCGCCTTCGGCCCGGCGACCGAGACGGACATGCGCTGGTGGACCGGCTGGACGGCGCGGGAGACGCGTGCGGCGCTCGGCGCCTTCCCGCACGCCGAGGTCGATCTCGACGGTGCCACGGGCTACGTGCTCGCCGACGACCTCGAGCCAACCGAGCGCCCCGATGCCGTCCGCCGCGCTGCTGCCGACGCTCGACCCGACGACGATGGGCTGGAAGGAGCGAGAGTGGTACCTCGGCCCGCACGAGCGCGTGCTCTTCGACTCGGTCGGCAACGCCGGCCCGACCGTCTGGTGGGACGGGCGCGTCGTCGGCGGCTGGTCGCAGCGCAAGCGACGGCGAGATCGTCTTCCGCCTGCTCGAGGACGTCGGGGCGGACGCCGTCACCGCGATCGAGGCGGAGGCAGCGCGCACGGCGACGTGGATCGGCGACGCGCGCTTCTCCCCGAGCTTCCTCCCGCCGTTTCAGCGCGAGCTGAGCGCGTAGCTCTAACCCCGAGGCGACGCTAGTCGCCTCGCGGCAGGAAGATCTCCTTCGCGATCACGAGGCGCTGGATCTGCGACGTGCCCTCGTAGATCTGGAACAGCTTCGCGTCACGCATGAGCTTCTCGACCGGGTACTCCTTGATGTACCCGTAGCCGCCGAAGACCTGCACCGCGTCGGTCGTGACCTTCATGGCCGTGTCTGCGGAGAACCGCTTCGCGAAGGAGGACTGGAGCGTCGCGCGCTTGCCCTGGTCGTGCAGCCACGCCGACTGCCAGACGAGGAGCCGCGCGGCCTCGATCTCCGTGGCCATGTCCGCGATCATGAAGTTGACGCCCTGGTGCATCGCGATCGGCACGTCGAAGGTGACGCGCTCCTTCGCGTACTCGACGGCGAGCTCGAACGCGGCCTGCGCGACGCCGACCGCTCCCGCCGCGGTGCCGGGACGCGTGAAGTCGAGCGTCTTCATCGCGATCTTGAAGCCCTCGCCCTCCTCCCCGAGCCTGCTCGAAGCGGGGACGACGACGTCGGTCAGCGCGAACGCGGACGTGTCCGTCGCGCGCTGCCCCATCTTGTCCAGGTGCTTCTCGATCTGGACGCCCGGCGTGTCCATCGGCACGACGAAGGCGGAGATGCCCTTGTGCCCCTTGTCCGGATCGGTCTTCGCGAACACGACCGTCCACGCCGCCTGGCCCGCGTTCGTGATGAAGGTCTTCGACCCGTTCAGGACGTACTCGTCCCCGCGGCGGACGGCAGTCGACTTCATGCGCGCGACGTCGGAGCCCGCGTCCGGCTCGCTGAGCCCGAACGAACAGAGGATCGGCTCCTCGAGGAGCGGCGGCAGCCACTCGGCCTTCTGCTCGTCCGTGCCCGCGATGAGGACGGGTGCGGCGCCGAGGCCGTTGGCGCTGATCGAGGTGCCGATCCCGGAGCAGCCCCACGAGAGCTCCTCGCCGACGAGCATCGAGTCGAAGGCCGGCAGCTCGGGGCCTCCGAGCGACTCGGGGACGTGGAGGTTCATGAGCCCGAGCTCGTGTGCCTTCGCGATCACGTCGGCCGGGTGCGTCTGGTGCTCGTCGTACTCGGCCGCCTTCGGGCGGATCTCCTTCTCGGCGAACTCGCGCGCGAGGGCCCGCAGCTCGCGCTGCTCCGGCGTCAGCGCGAACGAGACCCCGCCCGCGACGCCGACATCGATCGCAGTCATGCTCGGCTCCTGGGTGTCGATTGACTAGTCAGTCAAGTCTAGGCACCCACGCGACCCCGGTCAAGCACTTGCATGCACGAATGGGTCTGCGCGCGGCAGGCAGGGCTATGCTCAGTCCGTGGCCGTGACCGAGAGACCGACGGCGCTCGACCCGCTCGACTTCCTCGACGTCGACGCGCTGCTCGACGACGAGGAGCGGGCGATCCGCGACACCGTGCGGCAGTTCGTCAAGGAGAACGTCCTCCCGGAGGTCGGCGACTGGTTCGAGGAGGGCCGTTTCCCGCGCGAGCTCTTCGCGGAGCTCGCGAAGCTCGGCCTCCTCGGAATGCACCTCGAGGGCTACGGCCTGCCGGGCGCGAGCTCCGTCGCGTACGGGATCACGTGCATGGAGCTCGAGGCCGGGGACGCCGGTGTCCGCAGCGCTGTCTCGGTCCAGGGCTCGCTCGCGATGTTCCCGATCTGGAAGTTCGGCTCGGAGGAGCAGAAGGAACGCTGGCTGCCGCCGATGCACACGGGTGAGGTGATCGGCTGCTTCGGGCTGACCGAGCCCGACGCCGGCTCCGACCCGGGCTCGATGCGCACTCATGCCCGTCGCGACGGCTCGGACTGGGTTCTGAACGGCGCGAAGATGTGGATCACGAACGGGACGATCGCCGACGTCGCCGTGGTCTGGGCCCGCACCGACGACGGCGCGATCCGCGGCTTCTTGGTCGAGAAGGACATGCCCGGGTTCTCGGCGCCCGAGATCCACAAGAAGCTCTCGCTCCGAGCCTCCGTCACCTCCGAGCTCGTGCTGCAAGACGTCCGCGTGCCCGACGAGAACGTGCTTCCCGGCGCGACGACGCTCCGCGGCCCGCTCTCGTGCCTGAACGAGGCGCGCTTCGGGATCGTCTGGGGCGCCGTCGGTTCCGGCCGCGCCTGCTTCGAGTCGGCGCTCGAGTACGCGAAGGAGCGAATCGTCTTCGGCAAGCCGATCGCCGGCTACCAGCTCACGCAGGAGAAGCTCGCGGAGATGGCGCTCGAGCTCAACCGCGGCCTGCTCGTCGCACTCCACCTCGGACGTATGAAGGACCAGGGCACCCTCCGGCCCGAGCACGTGAGCCTCGGGAAGCTCGGCAACGTCCGCGGCGCGCTCGAGGTCGCCCGCAGCGCGCGCACGATCCTCGGCGCGAACG
Source organism: uncultured Actinomycetes bacterium (assembly GCA_963716605.1). Classification (GTDB taxonomy): domain Bacteria; phylum Actinomycetota; class Thermoleophilia; order Gaiellales; family Gaiellaceae; genus GMQP-bins7. Next base: position 822,431 of record CAVQTO010000003.1, read on the forward strand.
GCGTGACGCTCGAATACCCGGTCATCCGGCACGTGAACAACCTCGAGTCGGTGCTGACGTACGAGGGCACGCACGAGGTGCACACGCTCGTCGTGGGCGAGGCGCTGACCGGCCAGAACGCGTTCCGGTAACGGAACGGGCCGCGTCGCCGCGGCCCGTTCGTCCCCATCGTCGGCTGGATGTCAGTCGTCGTCGTGGTCGTGGTGGTCGTCGTCGTCGCCGCAGCGCCCATGCTTCTTGCGCACCGGCTCGAAGTAGCGCTCGTCGATCCAGCGAGCGACGTTCTTCCCGATCTCGGCGCCGTGCTCGTCCGCGGTCCGGAAGTGGATGCCCTGCCAGATGCGAGCGTCGATGGTGTCCTCGACGACGTCGGTGAACCGCTTGTACTCCCGCGTCGCCGTCATCGTCGTCCCCGGCGGCAACCCGAGGCTGAAGGTCGCGGTCAGGTCGAAGTTCATCCTGTCCCTGCCGAAGAACGCCTTCGCCGAGTTCATGACCGACCCCGTCACGCAGTTGTAGCCGGACGACACATCCGGGTACGGCGGGGTCCCGGCCAATGGCGTCCAGTTCCCGTCGCCGACGGTCTTCGAGTTGCCGTCGGAGTCGCCGAGCCGGATCGCGGTGATCGGCCGCCAGTTGCTCCAGAACACCTTGTCGTCCCAGCAGTTGATGGCCGCGTCGGCGTAGGCCACGTTGACCATCGCGAAGAGACGTGCCTGCTCCGCGCTTGACAGATCCTTCTCCTGCGCGAGTCCGCGAAGCATCACGCTGTAGATCGCGATCGGGTTGACGCTGAAGAACTGTGCGGCCGCATGCTGCTCCGCGGTCCGCTCGGTCGGCGTCGTCGTGCCGTTGCCGCCCAGCCGCTTCACCTCGTCGTACTCCTTCGCGTACTTCCTGCTACCGAGCGCCAGCGGGCCGTCGCTCCTGAACTGCGAGTTGCTCTTGAGCGTGAACGGCGTGACCCTCGCGACCCAAGCGAACGGGTCGCTGGTGCCCGGAGTAGGAGGAGTGAGACAGGTGAGGGAGTTCGCCGGTCGCCACTGTCCGGCGCCCTCGCCGCACGTGAACGAGAACGGCACATAGCGGCCGTCGCCGGTCCGCTTCAGGAGCATCGCGGCCGCGGCATTCTCGCCCGCCTCGACTCCGGCGTCCTTCGACGGCCCGTTCGGGATGGCCGCGAGCGACGCCGTGTATGCGTCGGTGACCCACGTCAGCGTCGCCGCAGGCAGCGCCGCCTGCGCGGGCGTCAGCCCGGTGAGCACCTTGTACGCGGCGGTCGACGCGGCCGCGGACTTCGAGCCCCACCTCGGCGCCCCCGGGAGGTTCTTGAGGAACGGCTCGTGGCCGCGGTCGATCATGTTGACGGCGTCGTATATCGCCCCGTGAACCATCGCCAGATGCTGGGCGGCGACGGGCGGAGTCTGTCCGGCCCCCGGACGCGTCGGCGGCACCGCCGCCGGCGAGTTGAACAGCGCGTCGAGCGCGTTGAGATTCCAGTCCAGGACCGCCTCGTGCGGCGGCCCTGCCTGCGCAGTCGTCTGTCCGCCCCCCAGCAGCACGGCGACGACCGTCACGAGCACCCCGCAGATAGCAAACGCCCGTGCGGACTTCGCTTTGCGTTGCATTGCCCCTCTCCTCTCGTCTGATTTCAACCGGACGAGACGGCCTCGACGACCCGAAGCGGCTCGAGTCCTGCGCGGTGCGCGACGAGCGCGGCCTCGCTGCCCGACCCGGCTTCGAACGTGAAGAAGCAGATCTCGTCCTCGGGGACGTGGATGGAACCCCCGAAGCGGACACGCGCCCCCTCCCGCGTCCGCTCCTCGGCGGCCACGCCAGCCCGTCGCTCGCGCGCGGCGCGCTCCCCGGACGCGCCGCGCGCGAGGTATGTCTCGACGAGGTAGCTCGGCACCCGATCGACGCTACGCCGCGCACGCCCCGTTGAAATCGGGAGAACCCCGTAACTTTGGGCCGAAGCTCAGGTCACGTGGTCGTAAACGCGCGCGAGCTCGGTTCGGGAGCGGACCCCGAGCTTCGCGTAGATGCGCGTGAGGTGCGTCTCGACCGTTCGTTCGCCCAATACGAGCGCGGCCGCGACCTCGCGGTTCGTTCGTCCTTCGGCGACGAGCGCGGCCACGCGCTGCTCGGCCGCGGTCAAGCCCTCCTCGCGCGTGCGCCCGCCGATCCGGCCCAGCTCTGCCCGCGCTCTCTCCGCGAACAGCGCCGCGCCGCACTCGTCGAAGATCGCCAACGCTTCCGCGATCGCCTCCCGCGCAGCCCGCTTCTGCCGCATGCGCCGACGGACAGCCCCAAGCGCGAGCAGCGCACGACCACGGCCGAGCAGGTCTCCGACGGCTTCGTGCGCACTGGCGGCTCCGTCCAGGAGCGCAAGCGACTCGTCGACCTGTCCGCGCGTGGCCGCGAGGAGGCCTCGAGAACGTGCGCCCTGGGCGAGGGCTCGACCGCGCTCGAGCCTCGAGGCGGCACTCTCCCAAACGTCGAGGAGCTTCTCCGCGTCGTCGAGCCTGCCGAGCTCGAGCAGCGCCTCGGCCTGCTCCGGGCGCCACCAGCGCATGCACGGCTCGCTCCAGCCCGCCGCGTCGGCCGTTCGGTCGGCCGCGTCGAAGTGCGCCGATGCCGCAGCGGCGTCGCCGGCCCAGAGCGCGGCGAGGCCGGGGACGGCAGCGAGGCCGGGCAGGAGCGCCTCGTGCGCCTCCGCAAGCGCTCGGCCAGTCGCCGCGAGCTCGCCGGCCAAGACGAGGTCGCCGCGGTACGCCGCCACGACGGCGACGGGGAGATAGCTGTGCGGGTCTTCGTCCTCACCGCGGCCGTACAGCCCCTGAAGCTCTTTTGCACGCTCGGCGTGGTGACCGGCGAGCACGAGGCTCCCGGCGTAGAGCTCGACGAATGCGAGGAACCACGACACCTGCGCGCTCACGCGCTCGTCCCGCTCGCCCCACGTGCGCTCGAGCTCCCCGAGCACGCTGCGGGCCTCCTCGAGCTCCGCCGTCCAGACGAGGATGTGCGCGAGACAGAACGCGGTGTCCACGAAGCGGATGTCGTCGGGTGCGGCGCGGGCGAGCGACAGCGCCTCCTCCGCGAGCGCGCGGCCGTCGGGCTCCCCCCCGATGAACCGGAGAAGCGCGAGCACCGAGAGCGAGACCGCGCGGACCGCGTCGTCTCCGAGCGACTGCGCGAGCTCCCACGCCGCGCTGGCATGCTCCTCGGCGGCGGCACGGCCCTCGAAGAACCGCGTCTCCAGCGCGAGCTTCTGGTGCAGCAGCTGCCGCAGCTCGGGTTGGAGGGTCGGCTCTGCGAGTGCTTGCCGCCGCAGCGCGATCCGCTTTCCGAGCCGGCCGAGCTCGATCTCCGACTGGAAGAGGAGCGCATCGACGCGCTGCTCTCCGCCCGGGTCGAGCTCCTGGAGCGCGCGGCCGAGCGAGCGGGCTCGCTCGACCTCACCCGCGGCGAGATGGGCACGGCCGGCCGCGATCGTGCGCATGTGCTCGGCACCACGGTCGCCGACCGGCGTCAGGCGAACGGCGTGCTCCGCGAGCTCCGCGGCCGTGGCGCTCGCACCGCGCTCGAGCGCGAGCGCGGCCGCCTCGTCCAGCGCAGCAGACACCGCTCGGTCAGGCTCCTCCGCGGCGAGCGCGAGGTGACGCGCCCGCTCCAGCGGGTCGCCGACGACCTCGGCGAGGACCGCATGCGCCCGCCGCCGCTCCTGGCTCGAGAGGCCCTGGTAGAGCACCGACGAGAGCAGCGGGTGCGTGAACCGGACGAGCCCGTTCGAGACCTCGATCACCTGGACCGCCAGCGCCGGCTCGAGCGCCTCGTCGCCGACCCCGGCCGCATGCAGGAGCTTCAGCGGAGCGTCGCCAAGCGAAGAGGCGAGGACGAGGCCGTGCCGCGTGGCCGGCGGCAGGTCGGCGAGCCTGGCCGCGACGAGCTCCTCGAGCGTCTCGGGGACAGGCAGCGGCTGCGTCGGGTCCACGTCGGGCCCGAGCGTGCGGGCCAACTCGAGCGCGTAGAAGGGGTTGCCGCCCGACGTCTCGTGGATGCGCACGAGCGTCGGGCGAGCGAAGACGCGGCCGAGCTGCTCGCTCAGGACCGCCTGGATCGCTCCGACGCTGAGCGGCCCGAGGTGCATCCGCGCGATGCGGTGGGAGGGGAGCGCGGGCTCGGGCGCGGAGGACTCGACGCCCCCGCCGACACGCCGTGCGAGGAGGGCGGTCACCGGGCCGTCGGCGCGTCGGAGGGCGAATGCGAGCGCGCTCGCCGACGAGCGGTCGAGCCACTGCTCGTCGTCGATTGCGATCACGAGCGGCCCCTCCGCAGCGAGCGTCTCGAGGACGCTGCGCACGGCGACCCCAAGCGCACGAGGGTCGACAGGGTCCTGTGCCTCCTCGACGAGGAGCGCCACGCGCAGCGCCTTTCGCCGCGGCGGCGGCAGGTCCGACAGCGCGTCGTCGAGCACAGGCTCGAGCAGGTCGCCCAGCCCCGCGAACGCGAGACCGTGCTCGGCCTCGGCCGGCTGGGAGATGAGAACGCGGGCGGAGCGTGCTCGCGCCTCCTCGACTGCGGCCTGCCAGAGCGTCGACTTTCCGATCCCTGCCTCCCCGTCGAGCACCAGCGCGCGAGGCGCGTGGGCGGCCCTGTCGAGGAAGGCGCGGATCAGGCCGAGCTCGTCATCCCGTCCGACGATCGCCCCCATGAAAGGAACCATGGCCGCAACCTGCGGACGTGGCAAGGCGTCCTCGATTCGATGCAATGCGAGCGATCCTGGCACCGTCCTCCTCCGTCGCGGGATGCCGCGAGGCTAGTCCACGGCTGTCGAGGGGAGAACGGCGCCAGCATGTGAATGCAGAGGGGGCTGCCCTCCCGCCGTGCTGTGTTGTGAGCCGCTTGACGCCGGCAGCGCGATGACCGAGAACTCCGGTACTCGACGACAGGAGCCCGATGACGCCGGAGACGCACGACGACGACGCGCCGCCCGAGACGCTGGAACGGCTACGCACGGAAGTCGCCGAGTTGCATGCTGCGCGCAAGCGGCTCGTCCTGGCCGACCGACGCCGACCGGCGCAGGATCGAGCGCAGCCTCCACGGGGGCGTGCAGCAGCACCTCGTCGCACTCGCTGTCAGGCTCCAGCTCGCGGAGTCCGCGCTCGAAGCCGACCCCGCCGGCGCCAAGGCGCTCCTCGAAGAGATGAGCCGCGACGTGCAGGACGCCCTCGACGAGGCGGCCCGGCTCGCCCAGCGGATCTACGTGCCTCTCCTCGAGCTCGGCCTCGCCGCCGCGCTCCGTTCCGCGGCGGTGAGCGCAGGGGTCCCGGCCTCCGTCGAGGTGTCCGCCGTCTCGAGCTACCCGCCCGAATTCCTGCACACGGTATACACGTGCTGGCTCGACGCGCTCGAGCACGACGGCGACATACGGCCGTCCATCACAGTGCGGGATGACGACGACGCGCTGCTCTTCGACGTCGTCCTGGGCGCGGACCCGTCCGAGTCGGAGCTCGACCGGCTGCGCGACCGCGTCGAGGCTCTCGGCGGCGGGCTGACAGTTCGGTCAGAGCCGGCGGGCGGAGTTCGGGTCTCGGGCTCGCTGCCGCTCTCGGCGTGAGCTAGCCGCTCTCGGCGAGGTACATGACGACCGCCTTGACGCGCTTGTGGGTCGCCTCCTCCCAGCTCAGCCCGAGCTTGAGGAAGATCGAGTGGATCACCTTCTCGACGGACCGCTCGGTCAGTACGAGCGTTTCGGCGATCGCCGCGTTGTTCTTCCCCTCGGCCATCTCATGCAGCACGTCGAGCTCGCGCGGGGTCAACTCGTTCAGTGGTGACTCCTCGGCTCGAGCGTTCGCCGCCACGAGGGCATCGACGACCTTGGGGTCCATCACCGAACCGCCCTCGGAGACCTCACGGATCGCCGAAACGAGCTGGTCGAGATCCTTCACCCGCTCCTTGAGGAGGTACGCGCGGCCCTCGCAACCGCCCTCGAGCAGCGCGAGCGCGTAGCCGGGGGTGGCGTACTGGCTGAGCACGACCACGCCGATCTGCGGGTGTGACTCTCGCAGCCGCACGGCAGCCTGGATCCCTTCGTCGGCGTCGCCCGGCGGCATACGGATGTCGGTCACCACGACATCGGGCTGCTCGGCGTCGACCGCTGCGAGCAGAGAGTCGAGGTCTTCGCAGACGGCCGCGATCTGGACCTCGTCCGACGTCTCGAGCAGACGACGGATGCCCTCGCGCACGATGAACTGGTCGTCAGCGAGCACGATCCTGATGGGCACGGGGTGAGCATACGGCGGTGACGCCGTCTTCTCCAGGGGCGCACCCCGTCCGCCGACCGGTGTGCCAGCACCCCGTCGACTCACCGGCGGGCACGGTTGGCAGGCGCTCGTCCGCGATGCAACGTTCGTCCGCGACCTAGACGGACGCCCTCCCTGCGTGTATGGTCGCGCGCCGGGACGGGTCGTTCAGGCAGGCTGGACGAAGGAGGCGGAATGTTGCGCAGACTGTGGCTCGGAGGGGCGCTGACGGCTGGCGCCGTCGCGGTGGGGGCCCTCGCCCTCGCGCTCTCGGCGTGTGGCGGCTCGAGCTCGGTGAACAGCGAACTGCAAGAGCAGGTCGACAGGTTCCTGATCGGCGAGATCGAGAAAGACTTTCACGAGGCCCTTTCGACGAAGGACATCGACCAGATGATGAGCCTGTGGTCGCAGAACGCGACGTTCACCGCAGGTGCCGGGAACACGGCGACCGGGAAGCAGCAGATCGAGCAGTTCTGGCTGAACTCGGAGGCATTCAAGCCCTCGACCGAGTGGGTCTCGGACCACCCGGCGTACAAGCTGCGGGCCACGGTCAGCGGTGATCGGGGCACGCTGCACTTCGAATGCCACTTCGTCGACGTGAACACGCGGCAAGGTGGAGCAGGTCACGGCGGGCGATCTGGACGTGTCGCGGATCGACGGCCACTGGCTGATCACCGACATGGTCGGGGGGACAGCAGAGTTGAGCCCCTGAGCGGAGCATGGAGCGCCAGGTGCCCCAGCCCCAGACGCAGGGCGACGCCGCGAGGCGGCGCATCCTGAGCCCGGACGACAACCCACTCGTCCGGGCCGTCGGCCGCGTGCCGGCGAAGGTCCACACCAAGCTGCTCGTCGCCTTCGTGGCGACTGCGCTGCTGGTCGTGGCCGTCGGCGTTCTCGGGGTGCACCTGCTCGGGCAGTCGAACGAGCGGGTGGACTCCCTCGGCGAGCTCCAGAGGCGCTCCGCCGCGTACAGCAAGCTCGGAAGCGACGCCGAGGACGTCCGCGTGCTCCTAACCGGCAACGTCGCAGGAGGCTTCGGCAAGGTCTTCCCGTTCGCCGATCGAGACGCGGGGGACTGGGCCGTGGATCTCGCGGCAGTGGACGCGCTCAAGAGGCTCAAGGCCGCGATGCACCCCGAGAGACCTCGGGTTCGTCCCTCCGGCCGAGGACGAGGAGTCGCTGAGGAGGATCCGCGAGACGAGCATCCGACCTGTCGAGGGTCATGGACGAGGATCGTCGAGGACGGCGTCGCGGGACGGGAGGTCGAGGACGCTGATCGCCAGGACGCAGAGGACGCTCGTCTCCGTCCTCAGAGACCACGCCCGCGAGCTCGACGACACGACGACGGAGAGGGCGAACACGCTGATCGCCCAGAACGAGAGTGCCTACACGAGCTCCCGAAACCTCTTCATCGGCGCCGCGGCCGGTGCGATCGGGCTCGCGCTGTTGCTCGGGTTCGTCCTCTCGTGGTCGGTCATCGGCCCCATCCAGCGAATCGGGGCTCGGCTTTCCGCCACGGCATCAGGCGACTTCACCGGGCACGTCGACGTGACGAACCGGGACGAGCTCGGCGCGCTCGCAGCGAACGTGAACCGGATGAACGACGAGCTCCGGCGCCTCTACCAGGAGCTCGAGTCGGCGAGCCAGCACAAGTCGGACTTCCTGGCCTCGATGTCGCACGAGCTGCGGACGCCGTTGAACGCGATCATCGGCTTCTCGCAGGTGCTCTGCGAGGGGATGGTCGGCGAGGTGAACGAGAAGCAGAAGGAGTACCTGGAGGACATCCTCTCCTCGGGCAACCACCTGCTCTCGCTCATCAACGACGTGCTCGACCTGTCCAAGGTGGAGGCCGGGCAGATCGAGCTCGACCTCACCCAGTTCTCGCTGCAGGACGCGCTCGAGAGCGGCGTCGTCATGGTGCGCGGGCGCGCCACGAAGGATGCCGTCCGGATCACACTCGAGCCGACGGACGTCGGCCCCGTCACCGGGGACGAGCGGCGCGTCAGGCAGGTGATCTTCAACCTGCTCTCGAACGCCGTGAAGTTCACACCGTCGGGCGGCAGCGTCGACGTGAGCGCGTTGCAGGTCAACGGCGAGGTGAGGATCTCCGTGACCGACACCGGGCCCGGGATTGCAGCCGAGGATCTCGAGCGGATCTTCGAGGAGTTTCAGCAGACCGACGCCGGGATCGAGCATCGCGAAGGAACCGGGCTCGGGCTCGCGCTCTCGAAGCGGCTCGTCGAGCTCCACGGCGGCCGCATCTGGGTCGACAGCGCGCTCGGCAAGGGCAGCACGTTCGTCTTCAGCCTGCCGGCGGGAGGTGTCGAGCGATGACGGGAGCACGGGTCCTCGTGGTCGAGGACAACGAGAAGAACATGAAGCTCTTCCGCGAAGTCCTCGCGGCAACGGGGTACCGCACGCTCGAGGCGTCCACCGGCGCACAGGCGGTCGCACTCGCCACCGAGCACGCGCCCGACCTCGTGCTCATGGACATCCAGCTCCCGGACTTCGACGGCGTCGAGGCGCTCGGCCGGCTGCGGGCGGACGAGCGGACTGCCACATTGCCGGTGCTCGCGCTGACCGCGCAGGCGATGGAGGGGGACCGCGAGCGCTTCCTCGCAGCGGGGTTCGACGGCTACGTCTCCAAGCCCGTGAACGTCGCCGACTTCGTCGCAACGGTGAGGCGCTACTGCGAGGGAAGCCCGTGAGCGACGGCGCTGCGCGGATCCTCGTCGTGGACGACGTGCCTCAGAACGTCCGGCTGCTCGAGGCCGTGCTCGAGGCGCACGGCTACGACGTCGTCTCGGCGACGGACGGTCCCACGGCGCTCGAGACCGTCGAGTCGGCGCGCCCCGATCTGGTGCTCCTCGACGTCGTGATGCCCGGCCTGGACGGCTACGGGGTGTGCCGCCGCCTGCGCGAGCGGGAGGAGACGGCCGTGCTGCCGGTGATCATGCTGACCGCGAGCGACGGCGCGGAGAAGACGCACGCGATCGAGGCCGGCGCAGACGACTTCATCCCGAAGCCGTTCGACCACCACGAGCTGCTGACGCGCGTGCGCTCGTTGCTGCGCATCAAGCACTACCACGACACGATCAAGGCGCAGGCCGCCGAGCTGCTCGAGCTGAACCGGACGCTGGAGGAGCGCGTGCAGACGCAGCTCGAGGAGCTCGAGCGGCTCCAGCGCCTGCGCAGGTTCCTCTCCCCGCAGCTCGCGGACGCGATCGTCTCGTCGGGGGACGAGTCGATCCTCGCCAGCCACCGCCGGCAGGTCGCGATGTTCTTCGCCGATCTCCGCGGCTGGACGAGCTTCGTGGACGCGGTGGAGCCGGAGGAGCTGATGCGCGTGCTCGGCGAGTTCCACGGCGTGATCGGGGAGCTCGTCTCGCGGTTCGACGCGACGGTCGGGTTCATCGAGGGCGACGGAGTCCAGCTCTTCTTCAACGATCCGATCGAGGTTCCCGACGCCGCGCTGCGGGCGATACGGCTGGGTTGTGCGCTGCGCGCGGAGATGGCGGAGCTGATGCCCGTCTGGAGGAAGCGCGGTTACGACCTCGACTTCGGCGCCGGCATCGCTCTCGGCTACGCGACCTGCGGCGAGGTCGGGTTCGAGGGGCGCTCCGACTACGCGGCCATCGGGGCGGTGACGAATCTCGCGTCGCGGCTGGCGGACGAGGCGACCGGCGGACAGCTCCTCATCACCCAGCGCCTCCACGCGGAGGTCGAGGACGACATCGAGGTCGAGTCGGTCGGCGAGTTCACGCTCAAAGGGTTCCAGCGGCCGGTCGCCGCCTTCAACGTGCTCGCGGTCCGCGAACAGGCGATCGAGCTCGCCTCGCCGCGGACGACCGGCCTCGCGGCCGAGGCGCAGGGCCGAAGCTAGTCCTCGCCGTCCCAGTAGTCGAGGATCGGGCCTGGGCGGCTCAGCAGGACCCGCTCGCCGGCCGCGCTGCGGGCGCCGACCTTGCCCGAGTCCGGGTACTCGACGAGATCGGGCATGATCCTCGTGGACAGCATGAGGACGCGGACCGGCGCGTCGGAGTCGTTTCGGACTTGATGCATGCCCTCTTTGCCGCGCGGGAACGCGACGACGTCACCCTCGGCGAGAACCTGCTCGCCTTCGTGCGTCCGCAGCGTCGGCCGTCCGCGGAGCACGATCATCCACTCCTCGTTCGCGTGATGCGTGTGGTACGGCCAGAGCCGGTCGCCGGGCTCGACCTCGTACATGCTCCCACCGAGCAGCTCGGCGCCGACGTGGTGCCCCACAAAGGCGTCCTTGCTCCTCCACCCGGGACGATCCTCGGTGCGGTCCCACTCGACTTCGCCTTGCAGATTGAAGATCTTGGGCACGGCGCGAGCCTACTGAACGGCGAGGCCGCCGAGCGCCAGCTCGACCACCGTCTGCTCGGCGCGCGCGACCTCGTCGTCGCCGGCGGGGAGCTGGCCGAGCACCCAGCCCGTGAGCACCTCCTCGAGGCCTCCGTACACAACCCAGCTCGCGAGGCGCGCGTCGAGGTCGGTCCGGAAGCTCCCCTCCGCCTGGCCCTGCTCGATCACGCGCTGCACGATCGCGAACGCCTCGCGCACCTCGTCGACCTGCGCCTGCAGCTGCGGGCTGCGCGCGACGTCGCGGACCATGACCGTGACGAGGTCGGGGTCGTTGCGCCAGGTGCGGAGGAGGATCTTCGCGATCGCCTCGAGCTTGTCGGCCGCGGGCTGGTCGGACGCCTCGACGGCGCGGAAGCGCGCGAGCAGCTCGCCGAAGTTCTCGCGGAAGATCGTCTCCAGCACCTCGTCCTTCGACGAGAAGTAGTGGTAGAGGAGCCCGTGCGCGACGCCGGCCTCGGCCGCGATGTCGCCGACGCGGGAGCCGTGGTAGCCCGCGCGCGCGAACACGCGCACGGCCGCGTCGAGCAGCTGCTTTCGCTTCCCTTCTTGAGCCTGGGCGATTGAACCGTCAGTCAACGCGCACGGAGGATAGAGATAGTCTCAGCCGGCTTGCAACCGCTCGCAGGAATCCTCGTCGTCGATTTCACGCGCTACCTCCCGGGTGCGTACGCGAGCCGGGAGCTTCTCCGGCTCGGCGCGCGCGTCGTGCACGTCGAGGCGCCGGGCGGCGACCCGATGCGCGAGACCGCACCTGCCTGGGACGCGGCCCTACGCGCCGGGTCGGAGTCGGTCGTCTGCGACCTGAAGGCGGAGCGCGCGTTCGCGCAGGCGCTCTCGAGCCGCGCGGACGTCGTCCTTGAGAGCTTCCGGCCGGGTGTAGCGGCGCGGCTCGGGATCGGGCCGGATGACGTCCCCAAAGGGGTCGTGTACTGCTCGATCACCGGCTTCGGCCTCGGCGGACGTCACGAGCAGCGCGCGGGCCACGACCTCAACTACCTCGGCTGGGCGGGCGTCCTCGAGGACACCGCGCCCGGCTGGCCGCCGGTGCAGGTCGCGGACCTCTCCGCCGGCGCCCTCGGCGCCGTCGTGCAGATCCTCGCGGCGCTCGTCGAGCGGGAGCGCACGAGGCGTGGGCGCGCGACTCGTCGTCTCGATGACGCACGGCTCCCACGATCTCGTCGCGCACCGTCTCGGCGGCGAGCCCTTGCCTCGGCTGCTCACCGGCGGCCTTGCGTGCTACCGCGTGTACGAGACGGCGGACGGGCGACACCTCACGGTCGGCGCGCTCGAGCCGAAGTTCTTCGCGCGCCTCGTCGAGGTCGTCGGCCGGCCCGAGCTCGCAGACCGGCAGTACGGCGACGACCAGGAGGGGCTCGCGGCCGAGCTCCAGGCCGTCTTCGCTGAGCGTCCGCTCGCGGAGTGGCTCGAAGTCTTCGACGGCGAGGACGTCTGCGTCGGGCCGGTGTGGACGCGCGCAGAGGCGGCGGCGGAGCTCGGTTCGGCGCCGGCGCGCCCCGCACCGAAGCTCGGCGAGCACACTGAGATCTGGCGCCGCGAGCTCGGCCTCTAGCAGGCGCTCGAGAGCCCGAGCGCTGCCGGCAGCGCGAGCAAGGTGTCGATCCGGTCGGGCTCGTCGGGCCTCAGCTCGTCCCGGTCGAGGAGGATCGCGCGGATCCCGAGCGACCGCGCGCCCTCGATGTCGTCCTCGTACGAGTCGCCGACCATCGCGGTCTCGTCCGGCTCGACTCCGAGCGCCTGCAACGCGGCGACGAAGATCGACGGGTGCGGCTTGATCCTCCCGTGCGCGCGCGAGCCGACCATGGCGTCCACCTCGAGCCCGTGGTGGACGACGAACTCCTCGAGGTCGCGCTGGCCGTTCGTCACGAGCCCGATCTTCAGGTCGTGACGCCGCAGCTCCTGGATCGCCGGCAGCGCGTCCTCGTAGAGCGCGAAGTTCTCGTGCCGCTCCCACTCGCGCACCATGTCGGTCGCGCACTCCCGCGCGCCGTCCGCGTCGCCGCCCATGCCGCGGACGATCTGCTCCGTGAACGCGATCCACACCTCGTCGTCGTGGACGAGCTCGCGCTTCGCGGCTCAGCGTCTGGATCGACGCGAGCCGCGCCTCCGCGTAGCGATCGGGGTCGAGCGTCAGCCCGTACCGCTCGCCGAGGCGCCGATACCCCTCGGGCCCGAGCTCGGGCCCGGGCCGAAAGAGCGTGAAGTCGACGTCGAACAGAACGGCCCTCAGCACGAAGCAGAGGATAGGCCGCGGACCTCGCCACTCGATCCGAGCAGCGAGCGGGCCGGAGGCCGGCTTCGCCGGCCGGGAGGCCTGACGCAACACGCCGAGTGCGGTGCACGGAAGGAGGGGGTTCGCGGGGGAACCATGGGTTCCCCCACGCTTGATCGGGGTGCCCAGATTTGAACTGGGGACCTCTCCGACCCGAACGGAGCGCGCTACCAGGCTGCGCCACACCCCGAGCGCGGGAAAGGGTAGCGACTCGGCACGCAAAACGGCGTTGCACGGCATCGCCGAGCGCGGCTATGCTCACAGGGATGAGTGAAGGACGTGAGGGACGGGTCGGTTGAGGCTCGTCCCACAAGGAAGTACCCGGCCCGACTCGCGCGTGCAGCGCGGCGGGCCTTTTTGTTGCCGTGCGAACGAGCCACTAGGAGGTTCTCGATGGCCAACCACCTGACGCCCGACGAGCTCGCCAAGGAGATGGGGATCGACCGGGAAGAGGTCATCCGCATCTGCGTCGAGGAAGGCGTGCCGATCTATCACGGCAAGATCGACAAGACGCTCTTCCAGGCGTCGCTCGAGGCGGTCGGGACGGCCACCTCCGCCGCGCGACCCTAAGCAGGACGGAACACCCAACACCGGTCCGCGTCCCCACCCTGGGTGGGGCGTTTGGGCCACCCTCCACCCGCCTTCGAGCGTAACGGCGAAGTGCGAACGCGTGGCACGCAGGTGCGTGCCGAGTTTGCGCCGATCTCTCCACACCCGCCGGCCGGGTCTAGCGCACCGGCGTAGGTCTAGGCAGCGCGAAGGCGAGGCAAGCCTCGCCCCTACGAAGCCTTTGCGCGACTGCGCGACTTCGCCTTCGACGTCGCTGCCGGCTTCTTTTCGCTCTTTGCGGGCTTCTTCGCCGCGGCGACGCTCGCCTTGAGCGCCTCCATGAGGTCGATCACCGGCGCCTCGACCTCGGGCTCCTCCGGCGCTGCGATCTCCTCGCCGCGCGTCTTCGCCTCGAGCAGCGCGCGCAGGTCGCGGCGGTACTCGCTGTGCAGCTCGGACGGGTCGAAGTCGCCCTCGAGGCTCTCGATGATCTGGCTGCGCGAGCTCGAGCTCCGGCTCCTTCACCTCGGTCTCCGACACGGCCTCGGCGATCTCGGCCGGCGAGTAGACGTCCTCGGCGACGAACAGCGTCTCGAGCGTGAGCGCGTCGTCCTTCGCGCGCACGAGGCAGAGGCTCTCGCGGCCCGCCGCGGACGAAGCGGCCGATGCGCGGCGGTCTCCGTCTCGCGCATCGCCTCCAGCAGAAGCACGTACGGGCCGTCGCTGCGCCGCGCGTGGATCCGGGCACGAGGTAGTAGTGGCGGTCGAAGAAGATCGGGTCGACCGAGGCCTGCGTAACGAAGCGGCGGATCTCGATCGAGCGCGAGTCGTCGTGGCGCTCGAGCGCCTCGAGGTCGGCGTCCTCGACGATGACGAACTGGCCCTTCGTGAACTCGAAGCCGCGGACGATCTCGTCCTGCGTGACCTCGCGGTCGTGCGACGGGGCACCAGCGCTTCTGCTTGATCGGCGTCGCGCACTCGCGGTGCAGGAGCCGGAAGGACACGTCCGACTGGCGGGCGGCCGGCTTCGTCGCCGGCGCGAGCCCGACGGGGATCGAGACGAGGCCGAAGCTGAGGGATCCGTTCCAGGAAGTTCGCATTGGCAGAAGTCTAGGTACAGAGGGCCGGGTCAGACGCAATTCGTCGCCCACGTGCAAACCCCTCTCAGTAAGCTCAGGAGACGTGACCGAGACGGCATCGGCGGCTCCGGAGAGCGACCGCCCGGCGGGCGACGCACGATCGCGCGGCTCTGGCGGGACGCGGTCGCGGCGAAGCGCCAGAGACCCGCGTACCTCGTCGAGGAGGACGGAGGGTGGGCGCGAGGTCTCCTGGGACGAGGCCGACGAGCGCGTCCGCGACCTACGCGAACGGTCTCCTCGCCCGCGGCGTGCGGAAGGGCGACGCGTTCGGGATCCTCGCGCAGAACGACCTCGACTGGGCGCTCATGGACTTCGCGCTCGCGCGCATCGGCGCCGTCGGGGTCCCGATCTACGCGAACAACGCGCCGCGCGACGTCGGCTACCTGCTCGAGCATTCGGAGGCGGTCGGGGTCGTCTGCGAGGACGCCGACCAGCTCGCGAAGGTCGAGGCGGTCGCCGACGAGCTTCCGAACCTCGAGCACGTCCTCACCTACCACGACCTCGCCGGGCCTCGCCGCGCACGGGCGCGACTTCGCGGCGGCGAACCCGACGGCGCTCGACGACGCCACCGCCGCGATCGACGAGGAGGACCTCTACACCATCATCTACACCTCGGGGACGACCGGCCCGCCGAAGGGCTGCATGCTGCGCCATCGCAACTACTACGCGATGACGAGCGTCGTCGACGTCGATGGAGGACCACTACCGCGACGACGACCTGATGCTCCTCTATCTCCCGCTCGCCCACAACTTCGGGCGGCTGATGCTGCTGACGGGCGCGTACGTCGGGTTCCCGATCGCGTTCCTGCCCGACCCGCTGCGCGTCGGCGAGGCGATGCTCGAGGTGCGGCCGACCGTGCTGCCGAGCGTGCCCACGGGTGTACGAGAAGGTGTACTCCGCGGTGCAGGCGCGCTTCGACGAGGCGACCGGGATGAAGCGGAAGCTCATCGACTGGGCGCTGCCGATCGGGCGCGAGGTCAGCCGGCTGCAGGCGCGAGGGGAGAGCCGATCCCGCGCGGTGCTTGCCGCCCGCCACAAGGTCGCCGACCGGCTCGTCTTCGCGAAGGTCAAGGAGCGGCTCGGCGGGCGACTGCGCATCGCCGATCTCGGGAGGGGCTCCGCTCGCGCAGCGAGATCGCCGAGTTCTTCGACGCGATCGGCATCCGCATCCTCGAGGGCTACGGCCTGACCGAGTGCACGACCGCGGCGAGCACGAACCGGCCCGGCCAACTACCGCTTCGGCACGGTCGGCCGCGCGCTCCCCGGCTTCGAGGTGAAGCTCGCCGAGGACGGCGAGATCCTGGTCCGCAGCGAGACCGTGTTCCAGGGCTACTTCAAGGATCCGGAGGCGACCGCTGCCGTGCTCGTCCGAGGACGGCTGGCTCAAGACCGGCGACATCGGCGAGATCGACGAGGACGGCTTCATCTCGATCACCGACCGCAAGAAGGACATCCTCGTCACCGCCGGCGGCAAGAACGTCGCGCCCCAGAACATCGAGAACGACCTGAAGACGTCGAAGTACGTGTCGCAGGCGCTCGTGGTCGGCGACCGCAAGCCGTACGTCGCCGCGCTGATCACGCTCGACGAGGTCGAGCTCGGACGCTGGGCCGGCGAGCAGGGCATCGAGGGCGACATCGCGACGCTCGCGAGCGACGAGCGCGTCCGCGACCTGCTGCAGGAGGTCGTCGACGAGGTCAACCGCGACCGCTCCCGCTTCGAGCAGGTCAAGCGCTTCGTCCTCCTCCCGCGCGACTTCTCCATGGAGCACGGCGAGGTCACGCCGACGCTGAAGCTCCGGCGCCGCGCGGTGATCGAGCACTTCTCGGACGACGTCGAGAAGCTCTACTCGTAACGCTCTGTTCGGCTGAGCGTTAGAGGACGCGGCGGGCGCCGACGAAGTCGCCGGCGCGCTCGGACATGTACGCGATCCTAACGACGTCGCCGGTGTGCGGCGCGTGGATGAACTGGCCGCCGCCGATGTACATGCCCATGTGCCCGAGGCCGCTGAAGAAGACGAGGTCGGCGGGCTGGAGGTCGTCGTAGGAGACTGGAACGCCGTAGTTGTACTGCGACGCCGCGTGGTGCGGCAGCGAGATCCCGATCTGCGCGTAGACGTACGCGGTGAGCCCCGAGCAGTCGAACCCGGACGGGCTCATGCCGCCCCAGACGTACGGCACGCCCAGGTACTGCAGCGCGATCGCGACGACCTGCGAAGCCCTCGTCCCGTCCGGCGGCGGGGCCACGGGGATGATCCCGGGGTCGTAGGTCGTCGTCGCGATGCTCGTCTGCGGCGCGGCGGCAGCGGCCTCCGCGGCGAGCTCGGCGGCCGGCGCGCGCCCGGGCCTGGGCGGCGAGCGCGGCCTGGCGGCGGGCCTCGGCTTCCTGCATCTGGACGATCTCGTCCTTGACCGACTCGTAGCAGCGCCTGCCGCTCGGCGAGCTGGCCCTCGATCGACGCCTTCTGGTTCGCGCGCTCGTCGACGATCCGCACCTGCTCGGCCCGCGAGTCCTTGAGCGACTCGCGATGGGCCTCGACCTCGCGCCTTGTAGCGCTTGACCTCGGTGAGGATGCGGGCGTCCTGGCTCGACACGCGCTGGATGGCCTCGACCCGCGCGATGACGTCGTCGAGGCTGCGCGAGCCGAGGAGCACCTCGAGCGTCGAGTCGCCGTCGCCGTTGACGTAGAGGTCGCGAAGCCGCTTCGCGATGCGCTTCTGCGAGACGTTGAGGCTCTTCCGCGCGGCGACGAGATGCCGCGCGTTCTTGTCGAGGTCGACGTCGATCCGGTCGAGCTCGACGTTGGCGTAGTTGTACGCCTCGATCGCGACCGCGAGGCTCTGGTCGAGCGAGTCGAGCTCGGCGATGATCGCCTGCGCCTGGGCCTGTTTGTCGCGAATTCCGGGATCGGCTGACGCCGGTCCGACGGCGAACGCGAGCAGCGCGGCGAGAGCCACGAAAAGGACGACTATCGGCGTCCATCCGGTCGTCGAGCCCCCAATTCCCATCCCGCATCGACTCCGGACAGACCCGCCGGTGGCGGTCTGGCCCGTCACAAGTCGGGGAGCCTAGCAGCCTCATCGGACGCCTGCAACCGAGAACCGAAAGCCAAAATCTCTGCAAAGAGGCACATTCTCAAACACGTTCACTCAGCCCTAATGAGACACGTTCCCCGGGCGTGGGTGAGGGGGTCCAGGTGGCCAGCTGGCCGCCTGGCTAGGCTGCCGCGGATGCGCAGGAGGACACTCGCCGCGCTCGCGACGGTCGTGACGGCGGTGGCTGCCGGTTGGTCGCCGGCGCACGCTCAGGCGCCCAGCCTCGAGGCGCGGCTCGGGCGGGCGCTCCAGGCCCCCGGAGTCGCCCCGAGCCGGACTTCGGCGCTCGCTGTCGACCTGCGGACGGGCGAGGTCGTGTTCGAGCAGAACGCCGCGCGGGCGCTCGCTCCGGCCTCGGCCGAGAAGCTCGCAGTCTCCTTCGCCGCACTGCGGCTCCTCGGCCCGGGGTACCGGTTCCGGACCGAGGTCGTCGGAGACGGGGCGCTCGTAGGCCGCGTCTGGCGGGGCAACCTCTTCCTCGTCGGGCACGGCGACCCCACGCTCGAGGCGCGCGACCTGCGGCTGCTTGCGCGCGACGTCGCGGCCTGGGGCAGTCCGCCGCGTCACCGGTCGCATCGTCGGCGACGAGCGCCACTTCGACTCGCGGCGGGACGCGCCCGGCTGGAAGCCGTGGCTTCCTCGGCCTCGAGTCGCGCGCCCCTCTCCGCCCTGTCCGTCGACGACGTCGACGCCCGCGGCGCGAACGGCTCGGCCGCGGCCGCCGCACAGGCGTTCACGGCCGCGCTCGAGCGTCGCGGAATCGCGGTCGGGCGGCGCCCCACGACGGGCCGCGCGCCCGCGAGCGCCCTGCCTCTTGCGCAGGACCTCTCCGAGCCGCTGTCCGCGATCGTCCGGACGATGAACCGCGACAGCGACAACTTCGTCTCGGAGATGCTGCTCAAGGAGCTCGGCGCGAGCGTCGCGCGAGACGGCTCGACGACCGCGGGAGCGCGCGTCGTCGCCGGCGAGCTGCGCGCGGCGGGCGTCCCGGTCGCAGGTGTCCGCATCGCCGACGGCTCGGGGCTGTCGCTGCTCGACCGGCTCACCGCGCAGGCGCTCGTCGCGATCCTCCGCGCGGGTCTCGACGACCCGGAGATCCGCGACGCGTTCGTGACGTCGCTCGCGGTCGCCGGCGATCTCGGGAACGCTCGAAGCGGCGCCTCGACCGCCGTCCGACCCGCGGTCGCGTGATCGCGAAGACCGGCACGACGCAGATCGCCTCTGCGCTCGCCGGCTTCGTGCGGCACCGCTACGTCTTCGCGATCATCCAGAACGGCTCGCCGGTGCCGTACTGGAACGCACGCCAGGCGCAGGACCGCTTCGTCACGATTCTCGCGCGGTCCTAGCTCTTCAGCAGGGCGGTCAGGTCGTCCTCGGAGAGCACCGGCACGCCGAGCTTCTCGGCCTTCTGCGCCTTCGAGCCGGGGCTCTCCCCCACGATCACACCCGAGCGTCTTCTTCGAGACGGAGTCCGAGACCTTGGCGCCGAGCGCCTCGAGCGCGGCCTTCGCCTCCTCGCGCTTGAAGCCCTCGAGCGTGCCCGTGATGACGTACTGCTGCCCGGTCAGCGGGCCCTCCTCGACGACGCGCTCCGCCTTCTCGCCGACCATCTGGACGCCGAGCTCGCGCAGCTCCTCGATCGAGCGCGAGGTTCTCCTCGTCGGCGAACCACTCGGCGATGAGCACCGCCCGGTCGGGGCCGATGCCCTCGACCTCCTCGAGGTCGCCGAGCGTCGCCGCGGCGAGCGCCTCGGCCGATCCGAAGTGGCTGCGCGAGGTTGCGCGCGATGATCCAGCCGACCTTCGGGATGTTGAGGCCGAAGAGGACGCGCCAGAACGGCTGCTCCTTCGAACGCTGGATCGACTCGATCGCGCGCGCGGCCGAGATCTCCGCGTACCCCTCGAGCGCCTCCAGCTGCTCGGTGGTGAGCCGGTAGAGATCGGGGAGCGAGCGGACGATGCCCTCGTCCCAGAGCTTCTTGATCGTGTTCGCTGCCGACGTTCTCGATGTCGAGCGCGGGGCCGACCCAGTGGTACAGCGTCTCCAGGCCGCGCGAGGGGCAGGCCCGGTTCGGGCAGCGGTGCATGACCTCGCCCTCGGGCTTGCACGACCTCGGCGTTGCAGAGCGGGCAGCGCTTCGGCATCCGCCACGGCTTCGTCCCCGGCTCGTGCGTCGCCCGCCGGCCCGACGACCTGCGGGATCACGTCGCCGGCACGCTGCACGATCACGAGGTCGCCCTCGCGGATGTCCTTCCGCGTGATGTCGTCCTCGTTGTGGAGCGTCGCGCTCGTACACGGTGACGCCGCCGATCTGCACCGGCTCGAGCTCGGCGAGCGGGGTGAGCACGCCGGTCCGCCCCACGCGCACATGGATCTTCACGAGCCGCGTCGTCGCAGCGGTCGGCGCCCACTTGTACGCGCGCGCGAAGCGGGGGCGGCTGTGGAGCGCGCCCAGCACCTCCTGCTGCGCGAACGAGTCGATCTTGATCACGATCCCGTCGATCTCGTAGTCGAGCTCGCCGCGCCGGGCCTCCCAGGCGGCGCACGCTTCCGCGACCTCCTCGATCGTCTCGAGGCGCTCGCGCGAGCGGGTTCGTCCGGAAGCCGCGCTCGCGCAGCCAGGCGAGGGTCTCCCACTGCGTCGTGGGGCCGTTCGGGCCGCGCACGCCCACGCCGTAGACGTAGATCGAGAGCGGCCGCTCGGCGGTGATCGCGGGGTTCAGCTGGCGCAGCGAGCCGGCGGCGGCGTTCCTGGGATTCGGCGCCGGCTTGCGCCCGGCCTCCTCCTGCGCCTCGTTGAAGCGCGCGAAGCCGGAGAGCGGAAAGAAGACCTCGCCGCGCACCTCGAGCACCTCGGGCGGGCGCTCGCGGCCAGGAAGCAGCATGCGGAGCGGCACCGACTCGAGCGTGCGCAGGTTCCCGGTCACGTCCTCGCCGCGCAGGCCGTCCCCGCGCGTGGCCCCGCGCACGAGCACGCCGTTCTCGTACACGAGCGAGACCGCCGAGCCGTCGACCTTCGGCTCGAGCACGTACGCGATCGGCTCGTCCGTGCCGAGGCGCTTGCGGACGTCGTCGGCCCACTTCTCGAGCAGCTCCGCGGTCGTGACCTTCTCGAGCGAGCCCATCGGCGACAGGTGCGCGACCTTGCGGAAGCCATCGGCCGGAGGCGCGCCGACCCGCTGCGTCGGAGAGTCGGGCGTGACGAGCTCGGGGTGCTCCTCCTCGAGCGCCTTCAGCTCGTCGTAGAGGACGTCGTACGCGGCGTCGGAGAGCTCGGGGTCGTCGAGGACGTGGTAGCGGTAGTTGTGATGCGCAACGAGGCGCCGCAGCTCCTCGGCGCGCTTCGCCGGGGACGTGGTCCTAGAGGACACGCCTCTAGAGGACACCGAGCAGCTCCTCCGGGACGCGGACGAACGCGTCGGGCTCCTCGTCGAGGAGGCGGTCGTCGGAGTGGATCCCGCCCCAGCCGACCGCGACCGCGAAGACGCCGGCCGCCTTCGCGGAGCGGATGTCGAAGGGCGAGTCGCCGACGTAGGCGGCCTGCGCCGGGTCGGCGCCCAGGCGCGCGACTCCCGCGAGAACCGGGTCCGGATCGGGCTTGTGGCGCTCGGTGTCCTCGAACGCGATCACGACGTCGAAGTGCTCGTCGAGCTGCGGGAAGCGGTCGAACGCGAGCGCCACCGTGCGATGGCGCTTCGCGGTCACGATCCCGAGCTGCCGCCCTTCGTCCCGGAGGCGCGGCAACAGCGCCAGGACGTCGTCGAAGGCCTCGAGCGTGTCGTGGAGCGGGTCGTTGTGCTCTCGGTACGCCTCGAGCAGCTCGTCGACGCGGTCCGGCGTCGAGCGCCTGCATCTGCGAGATCAGCCCCTGTCCGCCCACGGTCGCCGCGAGCTCCTCGTACGCGATCTCGCGCTCGAGCACGGTGCGCGTCGCGTGCTGCATCGACGCGAGGATGATCGGCCCCGAGTCGATCAGCGTGCCGTCGAGGTCGAAGAGGACGACGGGGAAGCGCACGGCGCGATCGTAGCCAGGCATCAGTACTCGACCCGCTCGAGGTAGAGGCCCCACGGTGGCGCGGTCAGCGCCGCCTCCTCGCGCGGGCGGCCTTCGAGCAGCTCCGCCATCCGCTCGGGCGCCGCCGGCCCGAGCTCGAGCATCGTCCCGACGAGCGTCCGCACCATGTGCCGGAGGAAGCTGTCGGCGGTGATCGTGAAGTCGAGACGATCGCCGTCACGCTCCCAGGCCGCCGCCCGAACGTCGCGCACGAAGGCGTCGTGCCGCGTCTCGGTCGGCGTGAACGCGCGGAAGTCGTGCTCGCCGGAGAGCAGCGCCGCCGCCGCGGTCAGCGCGTCGACGTCGACGGGCCGCGTCCACCAGAGAGCCCGCCGGGCTTCCAGCGGCGACCGCGGGCGCCCCGCCAGCACCCGATAGCGGTACGAGCGACTCTGCGCGGAGAACCGCGCGTGGAAGCCTGCGTCCGCCTCCTCGGCGGCGAGCACGGCCACGTCCTCTGGGAGCGCCGCGGTGAGCGCCTCGGCGGCGCTCTCGACCGGCGGCCCGCCCTCGACCTCGACGCTCGCGACCTGCCCCGTCGCGTGGACTCCCGCGTCGGTGCGTCCCGCAACCGCGAGCCCCTCCCAGTGCGGAAACACCACGTCGAACGCATCGCGCACGACTCCCTCGACCGTGCGCTCGCCGGGCTGGCGCGCCCAGCCGCGGAACCCGGTCCCGTCGTACTCGAGTGTGAGCTTGAGGATCACGCGTGCGAGGATGAGCCTATGGAAGAGCGCAAGTACGACCTCTACTCGTACGAGTTCCGCGAGCAGACGCACGAGACGTACACCGCGATGCGCGAGCACGATCCCGTCTTCAAGCAGCCCGGTCTCGACGGGACGACGCCGATCTGGTTCGTGACCCGGCACGAGGACGCGATGGCGGTCCTCCTCGACGACGAGCGCTTCGTGCTCGACCAAGCGCTCGCGCTCACGCCCGAGGAGCTCGAGGCCCGCGCGACCGCGTTCGAGCTGCAGATCGACCCGCGCATCAACTCGCACCTCCTGATGAAGGACGGCGACGACCACCGCCGCCTGCGGCGCCTCGTCTCGAAGGCATTCACGCCGCGCATGGTCGAGGGGCTCCGCCCGCGCGTCCAGGAGATCGCCGACGAGCTGATCGACGCGGTCGAGCCGCGCGGGGAGATGAACCTCGTGGACGACTTCGCGTTCCCGCTCCCGATCGTCGTGATCTGCGAGTTGCTCGGCATCCCGTCGGAGGACCGCGACCGGTTCCGCCAGTGGTCGAACCTGTTCGTCAGCCCCGCGCTGACGGAGGATGAGCAGCAGGCCTTCGGCGCGGCCGTCGAGCAGTTCCTTGCGTACCTGCACGGCCTCTTCGAGCAGCGCCGAGCCGAGCCGGGCGAGGACCTCGTCAGCGCGCTCGTGCAGGCCGAGGAGGCCGGCGACACGCTGAGCGAGGACGAGCTCTTCAGCATGGTCGTGCTCCTGATCGTGGCCGGGCACGAGACGACTGTGAGTCTCATCGGGAACAGCGTGCTCGCGCTGCTCAGGCATCCGGACGAGCTGGAGAAGCTGCGAGCGAACCCGGCTGGGCTTCCAGATGCCGTCGAGGAGCTCCTCCGCTTCGACAGCCCGGTCGAGCGCTCGATCACCCGCTGGGCGACGACCGACGTCGAGGTCGGCTCGCAGACGATCCGCCGCGGCGACCTCGTGATCGCCGTCATCGGCTCGGCGAACCGCGACCCCGACCGGTTCCCGGCCGCCGACAAGCTCGATCTCGCCCGCGGCGACACGAAGCACCTCGGCTTCGGCCGGGGCCCTCACTTCTGCCTCGGTGCGCCGCTGGCGCGCCTCGAGGCCGAGATCGCTCTACGAACGCTCTTCGACGCGGCTCCCGTCGCTCCGGCTGGCGATCGAGGAGAAGGACCTCTACTGGCGCCCGATACCGCTCTTCCGCAGCCTCGCCTCGCTGCCCGTGGCCTGGGACGCGCCCTAACGCGGAACGCGCAGCGACTCGTTGGCGGTGCTGAACGTCGCGCCCGGCTGCGGCCCGCCCCCGATGACGAAGACGCGGCCGCCGAACGCCGCCACGCCGACGCCGTGCCGCGGCGTGCGCAGGTTCTCGAGCGGCACCCACCTGCGCTCGGCAACGCGGTACGCGAGCACCTCGGCGATCGCCCCTTGCGGCTCCTCGCCGCCCACCGAGACGATCTGCCCGTTGAGACCCGCCGCGCCCGTTCCTCCGCGCGGATCGGGGACCGGCGGAAGCCGCGTCCAGCTCCGCTGACCCGGCCGGTACGACTCGAAGTCGAGCAGGTTGGTGTCGATCCCGCCCGTGCGTCCCGCGACCGCATAGACCGTGCCGGCGAGCGAGGTGACGCCCAGGTGCTCGCGCGGGGTCGGCCCGGGGACGGCCTTCCAGCGCCTCGTCCGCACGTCGAACGAGAGCGCGGACTTCGCGAGGCGGCCCGGCAGCGACCCCTCCGGCGACGACGATCTTCCCGTTCGCGAACGCAGCGCCGGCGGCGGCGCGCGGGAACGGCATCGGGCGAAGCGCGCGCCACCTCCGCGCCTCGAGCACCCAGGCCGTCCGCTGGGGGACTCCGGTGGCGGAGTAGCCGCCGAAGACGTAGAGCTTCCCGCCGGCGGCCGCCGCCATCGCGTGGTGGACGCCCTGCGGGAGATTCGGCACGCGTCGCCACCTGTTGCGGGCCGGCTCGTACGCGTCGACCCGGTTCGAGGCGCCGCCCTGAGGCGGGATCCCGCCGAGTACGAAGATCTCCTTCCCGACGGTCGCAGCGACGACCTCGGTGCGCGCGAGCGGCATCGGCGCCCGCTCGTCCCACTGCGTCGACGCGGCGCCCGCGAGCGGGACGAGCGCGAGGCCGGCGACGGCGAGGATCACGAGCCGCACGGGGTCAGGGTAGCTAGGAGGGCCAAGCCCTCCTAGTGGTCACGCAGGATCGACGACGAGGGTCAGACCCTCGACCGAGCGGACGACGACATCCGTCCCGGCGTCGCATCCGCCGGGGCAGCGCGCGCGCCAGATCTCGCCGTCGACCTTGATCTGACCCTCGGGCCAGAGCCGGCCGACGGCGACACCGCGCCTGCCGACGATCGTCTCGACGCCGACGGTCGACTTCCGTCGCTTCGACCACCACATGAAGACGCCGGTCTCGGCGATGTCGAGCGCCGCCGCGACCACGACCGCGATGAGCCCCCACGGCCAGGGGAGCACGAAGATCGCGAGCAGAAGCGCGATGAGGAAGAGCACGACCGCAAGCGTACGGACCCTCCGGGCCGGACATTGCCCGGCCCGGACAGTCCCTAGGAGACCTCGGCGGGGGCGGGCTCTTGCTCGGGCTCCGGGCGCGCGCGGGGAGCAAGCGGCGTGGCGACGGGCTCGTGGTCGACGAGCTCGAGGTACACCATCTCCGCGGCGTCGCCTTGCCGCGGGCCGATCCGGATGATCCGCGTGTAGCCCCCGGGACGCTCCGAGAAGCGCGGGGCGACGTCCGCGAACAGGCGGTGGACCACGTCGTTCGAGCGCAGCGCCGCCAGCGCCTGCCGGCGGGCGTGCAGGTCGCCGCGCTTGCCGAGCGTGATCATCTTCTCCGCGAACGGTTTGACGGCCTTGGCCTTCGCCGCGGTCGTCTCGATACGGCCGTGCTCGATCAGCGCGCCCGCGAGGTTCGAGTAGAGCGCCTTGCGATGGGCCGAGTCCCGACCCAGCTTCTTGCCCGACTTCGCGTGGCGCATCGCCCTGCCTTACTCCTCGCCCTTGAGCACGAGGCCGTGCGTCGCGAGCGCCGCCCGCACCTCTTCGATCGACTTGCGACCGAAGTTCGGGATGGCGACGAGCTCGGACTCGGACTTCGAGGTGAGGTCGCCGATCGTCTCGATGCCGACTCGCTTCAGGCAGTTGTACGAGCGGACGCCGAGCTCGAGCTCCTCGATCGGGAAGTTCTCCATCCCGTGCGTGGTGGGCGCCTCCGCGGCCGCCTCGGCCGTGACCTCGCCGAGCCCCTCGATGCGGTCGAGGTCGGTGAAGATCGCGAGCTGCCGGATGAGGATCTCGGCCGCCTGGCCGATCGCGTCGCGCGGGTCGATCGAGCCGTCGGTGGTCACGTCGAGCACGAGCTTGTCGTAGTCGGTGCGCTGCCCCACGCGCGCGGCCTCGACCTCGTACGCGACGCGGCGGACCGGCGAGAAGATCGAGTCGATCGGGATGACGCCGATCGACGTCTCCGGGCCGCGGTTCAGCTCCGCCGGGACGTAGCCACGGCCGCGACCGACGGTGAGGGTCATCTCGAGCTTGCCCTTGTCGGAGATGTGCGCGATCTCGAGGTCCGGGTTGAGGATCTCGAGGTCGGCCGGCGCCTCGATGTCGGCGGCCGTGACGATCCCCGGGCCCTTCTTCGCGATGTAGACCTCGATCTCGGGCGACGCGCCGTGCAGGAGCACGATGAGGTTCTTGAGGTTGAGGATGATGTCGATGACGTCCTCGCGGACGCCGGGAAGGGTCGTGAACTCGTGGGCGACGCCCTCGATCTTCACGGCCGTCACCGCCGCGCCCTCGAGCGAGGAGAGCAGCACGCGGCGCAGCGAGTTGCCGAACGTGTGGCCGAAGCCCCGGTCGAGCGGCTCGATCTGGAAGACGCCGCGATGGTCGTCGGCCTCCTCGTGGGCGATCCGCGGGATCTGGAACTCCATCAGGCTGGTTCGTGTAGCCAAGTCGATCCTTTCTGCCTTCAGTTCAGGGCGAGGCGAGCTCGCCCCTACGCTACTTGGAATACAGCTCCACGATGAGCGATTCCTGGACGGGAACGTCGATCTCGTCGCGCTCGGGATAGCGGAGCACGGTGCCCGTGAGGCCGTCGTGGTCGGCCTGGAGCCACGGCGCCACCGACGCCGTGAGGTCGGTCGCGTCGCGCACGAGCTGCTCGACCGGGCTGCCGGGCTTGAGCGAGATGACGTCGTCGGGCTTCACGCCGTAGCTCGGGATGTTGACGCGCCGGCCGTTGACGCGGAAGTGGCCGTGGCGGACGAGCTGGCGCGACTGCGCGCGCGAGCCCGCGAACCCGAGCCGGTAGACGACGTTGTCGAGGCGCGTCTCGAGCATCCGGAGCAGGTTCTCGCCAGGTGCCCCCTGCCCGCGGCTCGCCTTCTCGTAGGTTCTGCGGAACTGCTTCTCGAGCAGGCCGTAGTACCGGCGCGCCTTCTGCTTCTCACGCAGCTGGAGCAGGTACTCGCTCTGCTTGATGCGGCCGCGCCCGTGCTCGCCCGGCGGATAGCTCCGGCGCTCGACCGCGCACTTCTCGGTCAGGCAGCGCTCGCCCTTGAGGAAGAGCTTGAGCCCCTCGCGGCGGCAGAGGCGGCACTTCGGCCCGAGATCGCGAGCCACTAGACGCGCCTCCGCTTGCGCTGCCGGACGCCGTTGTGGGCCTGCGGGGTGACGTCGCGGACGCCGAGGATCTCGAGGCCGGCGGCCTGGAGCGACCGGATCGCCGTCTCCCGGCCGGAGCCCGGGCCCTTGACGAACACCTCGACCTTCTGCAGGCCGTGCTC
The DNA here is from genome assembly GCA_963716605.1 of uncultured Actinomycetes bacterium. Lineage (GTDB taxonomy): Bacteria > Actinomycetota > Thermoleophilia > Gaiellales > Gaiellaceae > GMQP-bins7. The sequence continues at coordinate 849,783 of CAVQTO010000003.1, forward strand.
CATGCCCTTGCGGGCGGCGTTGTCGGCGGTCACCTGCGCGGCGAACGGTGTCGACTTGCGGGAGCCCTTGAAGCCGGCCGAGCCGGCAGACTCCCACACGATGACGTTGCCCTCGCGATCGGTGAGCGTGACGATCGTGTTGTTGAACGAGGTCTTGATGTGCGCCTGCCCGATGGCGATGTTCTTCTTGACCCGGCGTCTCGTGCGACCCCGAGCCGCGGACCTGCGAGGAGGCGCCACTACTTCGCCGCCGCTTTCTTGCCGCGGCCGACGGTCTTCGCCGGACCCTTGCGAGTCCTGGCGTTCGTCTTCGTCCGCTGGCCGCGCACGGGAAGGCCGCGGCGGTGGCGGATCCCCCGGTAGCTCCCGATCTCGGTCAGGCGCTTGATCGCCTGCTGGCGGTTCCGGCGGAGGTCACCCTCCACCTCGAGCTCCGAGTCGATGTACGTGCGGAGCTTCGTGACCTCCTCGTCCGTGAGGTCGCGAATCTTCTGGTTCGGGATCGAGCTCGAGCACCTTGATGGTCTTCTGCGCAGTCGAGCGCCCGATGCCGTAGATGTAGGTCAGCCCGATCTCCAGGCGCTTCTGGGTCGGGAGGTTGACGCCGGCGATTCGTGCCACTGGCTCAGCCCTGCCTTTGCTTGTGTCGCGGGTTCGTGCAGATGACCAGCGTGCGGCCGTGCCGCTTGATCACGCGGCAGCGCTCACACATCGGCTTGACGGAGGGGCGGACTTTCATCTCGGTTACTTGAGTCGGAACGTGATCCGGCCGCGAGTCAGGTCGTAGGGAGAGAGCTCGACCTTGACACGGTCGCCCGGGAGGATGCGGATGTAGTGCTTCCTCATCTTCCCGGAGATCTTGGCGAGAACGCTGTGTCCGTCTTCGAGCTGCACCCTGAACATCATGCTCGGGAGCGCCTCGACGACCTCGCCTTCGACCTCGATCTTCTCTTCCTTGACTGCCACGTGTACTACCCGACCTTCTGGGACCGTTCCGATGCCTTTCTGTAGCGGGAAAAGAGCGCAAAACGGCGGCGCAAGCGAGCCGCCGCGCCGCGGCCGGTCATCGTAGCAAATGCCTTTCGGCCGCCCGGCTCAGACCCTCGACGGCACGCCGACCCGCGGGGTGAGGATCCGCGGCCCGTCGCCGGTGATCGCGACGGTGTGCTCGAAATGCGCAGAAAGTGAGCCGTCGGCGGTCGTGATCGTCCAGCCGTCGTCGCCGATGTCGATGTCCGAGCCGCCGGCCGTGATCATCGGCTCGATCGCGATCGTCATGCCCTCGGAGAGCCGCGGCCCGCGCCCGGGCTCGCCGAAGTTCGGGATGTGCGGGTCCTCGTGGTAGTGGCGGCCGACGCCGTGCCCGACCAGGCTGCGCACGACCGAGAAGTCGGCGCCTTCGACGACCGCCTGCACCGCGTGCGAGATGTCGCCGACGCGGTTTCCGACCGTGGCCTCGGCGATCCCGGCCGCGAGGGCGTCCTGGGCGACGTCGAGGAGGCGCTGCGCCTCGGGCTCGATGTCGCCGACTCCGAACGTGTACGCGCTGTCCGCGATGTACGCGTCGAGCGTGATCCCGACGTCGATCGTCACGAGGTCTCCGTCGCCGACCTCGTACGCCCCGGGGATCCCGTGCACGACGACGTCGTTCGGCGAGATGCAGATCGCCCTCGGGTAGCCCTTGTAGCCCTCGGAGGTGGGGATGCCGCCGTGCTCGCGGATGAAGGCGCCGGCCGCATCGTCGAGCTCGCCGGTCGTCACGCCGGGGCGAAGCAGCGAGCCGACGTGGGCGATCGTCTCGGCCACGAGGGCGCCCGCGAGCGCCATCTTCTCGATCTCGCGCGGGCTCTTGCGGATGATCATGCGCGCACCTGCGTGAGGGCGTCGTCGATCTCGTCGTGGACGTCCTCGACCGACTGCTCGCCGTTCACGGGCACGAGCGTGCCCTCGGCGCGGTAGCGCTCGACGACCGGCTCGGTCAGCCGGTGGTACAGCTGCAGCCGGTTGCGGATGACCTCCGGCTCGTCGTCCGCCCGGTGCTCGATCGCTCCGCGCTGGAGCAGGCGCTCGACCGCGACGTCGTCCGAGACCGCGAGCAGGAGCACGACGTCGAGCGGCTTCTCGATCTCCTCGAGCATGGCGTCGAGCGCCTCCGCCTGCGGGACCGTCCGCGGGAAGCCGTCGAGCACGAAACCGTCCTCGTGCTCGAGCCGCTCGCGGATGAGACCGACCATGAGGTCGTCGGGAACGAGATCCCCGCGGTCGAGGATGGGCCTGACCTGCTTCCCGAGCTCGCTGCCGTTCGCGACCGCCGTACGCAGGATGTCTCCGGTCGCGACGTGAGGGATGCCGTACGCGGTCGCGATCTTGGCCGCCTGCGTTCCCTTCCCTGACCCCTGGGGCCCGAGGATGAGGATTCTCATGCTCGTCGACGAGGCGAGCGCGCCTCTACCGGAGGAAGCCTTCGTAGGAGCGCATCATCATCTGGGACTCCATCTGCCGCATCGTGTCCAGGGCGACGCCGACGGCGATGAGCACGGACGTGCCGCCGAGCGCGCCGGCGCTCGCCTGCGAGAAGCCGCCGTACGCAATGAAGAGGCTCGGCAGGACCGCGATGAGCGCGAGGAACAGCGAGCCCGGCAGCGTAAGGCGCGAGAGGACGCGGTCGAGGTACTGCGCCGTCGGCGGGCCTGGACGGATGCCCGGGATGTAGCCGCCGTGCCGGCGCAGGTTGTCCGACTGGTCCACCGGGTTGAACTGCACCGCCGTGTAGAAGTAGGTGAAGAGCACGATCATGAAGCCCTCGATGACCAGGTAGATCCAGTCGCCCGGCTGGAAGTGCTCGTTCACGAAGTCCTGCGTCGCCGGGAAGTACTGCGCCATCGTCGGCGGGAACGCGAGGATCGCGGCCGCGAAGATGATCGGGATGACGCCCGCCATGTTGACGCGGAGCGGCAGGTACGTCGAGCCGCCGGCCGTCATGCGGCGCCCCACCATGCGCTTCGCGTACTGGATCGGGATCCGCCGCTGGCCCTCCTGCACGAACACGACCGCGGCGACGATCGCGAGCGCGATCAGCGGGTAGAAGAGCTTCTCCATCGGCCCGCCGTTCCACCAGGCGGCAATGCCGATCGGCGCGCCGACGAGGATCGACGCGAAGATGAGGATCGAGATTCCGTTCCCGATGCCGCGCTTCGTGATCAGCTCGCCCATCCACATGAGCAAGGTCGTGCCGGCGGTGAGCGTGACGATGATCAGCACCAGCTCGCCCGAGCCCGCGTCGAGCGCGCCCTGGCTCCGGAAGAGGAACGCGTACCCGGTTGCCTGCGCAGCCGCGAGCACGACGGTCAGGTAGCGGGTGTACTGCGTGATCTTCGCGTAGCCGGCCTCACCCTCCTTCTGGAGCTCGCCGAGGCGCGGGATGACGACGGTGAGGAGCTGCAGGATGATCGACGCCGTGACGTACGGCATGATCCCGAGCGCGAAGAGCGAGAACTGCGACAGCGCGCCGCCCGAGAAGAGATCGAGCAGGCCGAGGATCGTGTCGCCGCGACCGGAGAAGTAGTTCTCGATCGTCTCCGAGTTCACACCCGGCGCGGGGATCCACGAGCCGAGCCGGTAGACGGCGAGGATCATCGCCGTGAAGAGGACGCGCCGCCGAAGCTCGGGGACGCGCCAGGCGTTCGAGAGCCATGAGAACACGTGCTACTCCTCCGGCTCCGCGCCCTCGTCCGCGGGCGCCTCGTCCGCTTCTGCCTCTGCGGGCTCGGCGGCCTCCTCGGACGGACCTTCGGGCTGCTCGGCCGCAGGCCTGGCGGCCTTGTGCCGCTTCCGCTTCTTCTTGACGGGCTCGCCGCGGAGCCACGTGACCGTGCCACCGGCGGCCTCGATCTTCTCGACCGCGCTCTTCGAGAACCCGTGGGCGGAGACCGAGAGCGCTTTCGTCAGCTCGCCCTGGCCGAGGATCTTCACGTCCACCTTCAGCTTCGCGATCAGCGCTGCGTCCTTGAGAGTTTCCGGTGTCACTTCAGAGCCCGCATCGAAGCGGCCCTCGAGATCGCGGACGTTGACCGGCTGGCTGTACGTCCGGAACGGCCCGACCGGCATCGCGTCCGCCGACGTGTTGCCGCGGAGCTTGCCCATGCGCATGTCGATCGGCGTCTGGCCGCCCTCGAACCCGGCCGGCATCTTGTTCGAGCCCGCGCGCGACTTCTGGCCCTTGATCCCGCGGCCGGAGTACCGGCCCTTGCCGGAGCCGAGACCGCGTCCCACGCGCTTGCGCTCCTTGCGCGGCTGCGCCGGCCGGAGATCGTGGAGAGAGAGCTCTTCGGCCATCAGGCGTCCTTCCCGTCGATGCGGACGAGGTGGCGGACCTGCCGCAGCATGCCCTGCAGCTGCGGAGAGTCACGGTGCTCGGCGGAACGGCCGATCTTGCCGAGCCCGAGCGCGCGGAGCGTACCGCGATGGCGCTCGGACTGGCCGACCGTGCTCCGGACTTGCGTGATCTTCAGCTCGCTCACTCGGTCGTCTCCTCGGTGGGCGCCTCCTCGGCCGGTGCCTCGGGAGTCTCCGCGGGCGCCTCCTCGGCCTGCTGCTCGACGGCCGGAGCCTCGACGGCGGCGACGGGCGCTGCAGCCTGCTGCCCGGCCTCAGCCTCGGCCTGGGCCTGTGCTTCGGCCTCCGCGCGCGCTCGCGTCGCGGGACGCGGAACGGGTATCACCTCGGCGATCGTCTTGCCGCGGAGCAACGCCACGTCCTCCGGGCGCACGAGGCCGCGCAGGCCTGCGACGGTAGCGCGGGTCATGTTGATCGGGGTGGTCGTCCCGATGCTCTTCGCGAGGACGTCGCGGATCCCCGCGAGCTCGAGCACGGCGCGGACGCCGCCGCCGGCGATGACGCCGGTTCCCTCGCTGGCCGGCCGCAGCACGACGCGCGCGGCGTCGAACCGGCCGACGATCTCGTGCGTGATGGTCTGCCCGTGCTTCGGCACCGTGAAGAGGTTCTTCTTTGCGTCCTCCACGGCCTTCGAGATCGCGAGGGGGACCTCGCGCGCCTTGCCGTAGCCGAGGCCGACGCGGTCGATCTCGTCGCCGATGACGACGAGCGCGGTGAACGAGAACCGCCGGCCGCCCTTGACGACCTTCGCGACGCGGTTGATCTCGATGACCCGCTCCTTCAGCTCGCGGGAGTCAGCAACTTCCCTGGTGCTCAAAACTTGAGTCCTTCCTCGCGCGCGCCCTCCGCGAGCGCCTTCACGCGTCCGTGGTACAGGTATCCGCCGCGGTCGAAGACGCACGTCTGCACGCCCGCGGCCTTGGCGGCCTTGCCGAGGGCCTTCCCGACCTCGCCGGCCTGCTCGACCTTCGATCCCGGCAGCTTGCCGAGCGAGTTCCACCCCGCTGCGGCGAGCGTGCGCCCGCTCTGGTCGTCGATGAGCTGCGCGAAGATACCGCGGTTCGAGCGGAACACCGCGAGGCGGGGGCGCTCGGCGGTGCCCGCGATCTTGCCGCGGACCCGGCGATGACGCCGGATACGAGCCTCTCGTTTCGTCAGAGTGCTCATGCGCGCTTGCCGACCTTCCTCCGCACCTGCTCGTCGCGGTAGCGGATGCCCTTGCCCTTGTACGGCTCCGGGGGTCGCACCTTGCGGATCTCGGCCGCGGTCTGCCCGACCTTCTGCTTGTCGATGCCTTTGACCACGATCTGCGTGGGAATGGGGACCTCGAACACGATCCCGTCGCGCGGCGTGATCGTCACCGGGTGCGAATAGCCGACCGCGAGCTCGAGGTCCGAGCCCTTGAGCTGCGCGCGGTAGCCGACGCCCTGGATCTCGAGGTGCTTCTCGTAGCCCTTGGTTACGCCCTCGACCATGTTCGCGATGAGCGTCCGCGTGAGCCCGTGCAGCGCCCGGTCCTCCCCGCGCTCGGTCGGGCGCGCGACCGTGATCTGGCTGTCGGACTTCTCGATGAGCATCCGGGCAGGCACCGTCTGGGAGAGCTCGCCCAGCGGCCCGTTCACCTGCACGCGGCCGGGCGAGAGCGCCACCAGTACCCCGGCGGGCAATTCGATCGGTTGTCTTCCAATTCGACTCATTAGCTCTTCCTAGGCGTTTCGCGAAGCGAGGCGCCTTACCAGACGAAGGCGATCACCTCGCCGCCGACGCCGCGCTCTGCGGCCTGGCGGTGGGTGATGACGCCGGTCGAGGTGGACATGATGGCGGTGCCGAGCCCGCCGAGGACGCGCGGCAGCCGGTCCTTGCCCGCGTACACGCGCCGGCCCGGCTTCGAGACGCGCTTGAGGTCGGTGATCACGCGCCGCCGGTCGCGCGCGAACTTGAGCTCGATGACGAGCATGCGGAACGGCAGCGGCTGGTCCTTCGCGTCCGTCGTCTCGACCACGCTGAAGTCCTGGATGTAGCCCTCCTCCTTGAGGATGCGGGCGATCTCCTCCTTCATCTTCGAGGTCGGCATCGAGGCGGTCGCGTGCAGCGCCCGGTTGGCGTTGCGGATGCGCGTGAGCATGTCGGCGATCGGATCGGTGAGCACGTCTCCTCCTACCAGCTCGACTTGGTCATGCCAGGCACGGCGCCCTGGTGCGCGAGCTCCCGCAGGCAAATCCGGCAGACGCCGAACTTGCGGAACACCGCGCGCGGGCGGCCACACCTCGTGCAGCGGCTGTACTCCCGGACCGGGTACTTCGACTTCCGCTGCTGCTTGACGACGAGCGACTTCTTGGCCACGTCTAGTCCGTCCTTCTCTCTCCGGCGAACGGCAGCCCGAGCGCGGCGAGAAGCGCCTGCCCGTGCTCGTCCGTCTGCGCCGAGGTCGTGATCGCGACGTCGAGCCCACGGATCGACGGCACCTTGTCGTAGTCGATCTCGGGGAAGATGATCTGCTCCCGGATCCCGATCGAGTAGTTGCCGCGCCCGTCGAACGAGCCGGGGTCGAGCCCGCGGAAGTCCCGGATGCGCGGCAGCGCGATCGAGCTCAGGCGATCGAGGAACTCGTACATGCGCGTTCCGCGAAGCGTCACGCGCGCGCCGACGGGCATGCCCTCGCGGAGCTTGAAGCTCGCGATGGACTTGGTCGCGCGCCGAACCTGCGCCTGCTGGCCCGCGATGAGCGTGAGCTCCTCGAGCGCCGCATCGAGCGCCTTTGCGTCGGTCTTCGCCTCGCCGACGCCCATGTTCAGCGTGATCTTGGTCACGCGCGGCACCTGCATGACGGACGAGAGCTCGAGCTCCTCGTGCAGCTGCGGCTTGATCGCCGTCTCGTACCGCTCTTTCAGGCGCGCGACGTAGGTCTCCGGGGTCGGGGCGGCAACGGTCGTACTCACTTGTCGAGCACCTCCCCGCAGCCCTCGCGCTTGCAGACGCGGACGCGGACGGTTCCGCTCTTCGCCTCCCGCGCGGCAATCCCGACGCGCGTCGGGTTCCCGCAGGTCGGGCACACGACCATGACGTTCGAGACGGGCACCGGCGCAGGCTTTTCCATGATCCCGCCGGGCATGATCTGGGCGCCGCCCATCCGTGAGCTGTCGCGGATCGGCTTCGGCCTCTGATGCCGCTTGGCGACGTTCAGGTTCTCGACGAGGACGCGACGCTCCCGGGGACGCGCCTCGATGACGCGGCCCCGCTTGCCGCGGTCCTTGCCGGCGATGATCTGCACCTCGTCGCCCTTCTTGACCTTCATCTTCGTTGCCATGAGCTAGAGAACCTCCGGGGCCAGGCTGACGATCTTCATGAAGTTCTTCTCGCGGAGCTCGCGCGCGACCGGCCCGAAGATGCGCGTTCCGCGAGGGTTCGACTGTGGGTCGATGAGGACGGCGGCGTTCTCGTCGAAGCCGATGAGCGTGCCGTCGTCCCTGCCGTAGGGCTTCTTCGTCCGGACGACGACCGCCCGCACGACCTCGCCCTTCTTCACCGCGCCCTGGGGCGTGGCGGATTTCACGGTAGCAATGATGATGTCGCCCACTCGGGCGTAGCGCCGGTGGGAGCCGCCGAGCACGCGGATGCAGAGGAGCTCACGCGCTCCCGTGTTGTCGGCGACCTTGAGACGTGACTCCTGCTGGATCATTTGGCTGCCTGTACGACCTCCTGCAGCCGCCAGCGCTTCATGCGCGAGAGCGGGCGCGTCTCGACGATGCGGACGATGTCGCCCACCTTCGCCTCGTTCGTCTCGTCGTGCGCGTGGAGCTTCGTGCTCCTGCGGATGACCTTCTTGTACATCGGGTGCACCTTCGCGGTGTCGACGCGGACGACGATCGTCTTGTCGGCGGCGGCCGACACGACCGTGCCCTGGCGCTCCTGCCGGCGCCCGGGGACGTGCTCCGGCTTCGGAAGCCGCGTGATCGCCTTGCGCTCGGCCGCGCGCACGCGCTTCGGCCGTCCCTTCTGCGGGCGCAGCGTGCGCGGGAGGCGCTTTCGCTTCTTCTTCGTCGCAGGCGCGGCCTCGGCCGCCGGCTCCTCGGCCTCCGCGACAGGCGCCTCCTCGGCGGCAGGCGCTTCCTCGGCGGCCGGCTCCGGCTCGGCCTCAGCGGTCGGGGCTTCCTCGGCGGGAGCCTCCTCCGCGGGAGCCTCCGCGGTCGGCGCTTCCTCGGCGGGAGCTTCCTCCGCGGGTGCCTCCTCTGCGGGAGCCTCCTCCTCGGCGGGCGCGTCCGCGACCTCGGCCTCGGGGGCCTCCTCCGCGGCAGCCTCCGGCGCCTCCGGCTCGGCCGGTGTCTCTTCGGTCTCGTTCACGTTCTCGTCAGCCACTGACATTCAGTCCCTGTGCTCGTTCGTTCTTGACGGTCAGGATTCGGGCGATCTCGCGCTTCGCCGTGCGCAGGCGCGCGCTGTTCTCCAGCACGCCGGTCGCGGTCTGGAAGTGGAGGTTGAAGAGCTCCTGGCGTGTCTCCGCCATCTTGCGATCGAGCTCGTCGTCGGTCATCGCCCTCAGCTCTCTAGCTCTCAAAGAGTTCCGCCTCCCTCTTCACGAACTTGGTCTTGACCGGGAGCTTCTGGCCGGCGAGGCGGAGCGCTTCCTTCGCGAGCGGCTCGTCGACGCCGGCGAGCTCGAACATGACGCGCCCCGGCTTCACGACCGCGACCCAGCCCTCCGGCGAGCCCTTGCCCGAGCCCATGCGCGTCTCGGCCGGCTTCTTCGTGTACGGCTTGTCGGGGAAGAGGTTGATCCAGACCTTCCCGCTCCTGCGGATCTTGCGCGTGGCCGCGATGCGGGCAGCCTCGATCTGGCGGTTCGTGACCCACCCCGCCTCGAGGCTCTTCAAGCCGTACTCGCCGAACTGCACGGCGGTCTGCCCCTTCGAGAGCCCGCGGCGGCGGCCGCGGTGCTGCCGCCGGAACTTCGTCTTGCGCGGCATGAGCATCAGCTATCGCCCTCCGTCTCCGCGGGTGCCTCGGGAGCCGTCTCGGGCGCCTGAGCCTCCGGCTCCACCGGCTGCGTCTCGGGTTGCGTCTGCGGCGGTGCCTCGGCCCGCTGGGCCTCGGGCGCAGCTGCCTCGGGGGCTGCCGTCTCGGGGGCTGCCGTCTCGGGTGCCGCCGTCTCGGGTGCCGCCGTCTCGGGCGCCGACTCCTCGCGGCGCGGCCGCTGCGTCGCGCGCCCGCCGGGCCGCTGTCCGCGTCCCCGCTTGCGCGGGACGATGCCGAGGCCCTCGCGATCCTGGCTCCGGCCGCGACCCTCGCGCGACGCGCCGAGGCCCTCCGACGAAGTGCCACGCCGGCGCCGGGCCTGATCCTGGTCGCCGAGCCGCGAGTCGCCGCGACCGGCGCCCTCGAAGCCCTCCGGCATGATCTCGCCCTTGTTGATCCAGACCTTGACGCCGATCTGGCCGTAGGTCGTCTTCGCCTCCGCCTGGCCGTAGTCGATGTCCGCGCGGATCGTGTGCAGCGGGACGCGGCCCTCGGAGTACATCTCGCGGCGGCTCATCTCGCCGCCGGTCAGCCGGCCCGCGGCCGTGATCTTGATCCCCTGGGCACCCGAGCGCATCGCCGACGCGAGCGAGCGCTTCATCGCCCGCCGGAAGCTGACGCGGTTCTCGAGCTGCTCGGCGATCGACTGCGCGACGAGCTTCGCGTCGAGCTCGGGGCGCTTGATCTCGTTGATGTTGATGTGCACGTTCTTCTTCGTGATGGCGTGCAGGTCGCGGCGGAGCGCGTCGACCTCGACGCCCGACTTGCCGATCACGATCCCCGGGCGCGCAGTGAAGATGTCGACGGTGATCCGCTGCTTGTCCTTTCGGATCAGGATGTCGGACAGGCCGGCATGCGAGAGCTTGCCGAGGATGTGCTTGCGGATCTTCACGTCCTCGAGCAGGTAGGCGGAGAACTCCGCCTTGCCCGTCCACCAGTTCGACTTCCAGTCGTGGATGACGCCGACGCGGAAACCTCCGGGATGCACCTTCTGGCCCATTAGGCGACAGCCTCCTTCTTCTTGCGCGTTGGTCGGCGCTTCGCAGCCTTCGGCTCCGAAGCACTAGGTCCGGTCGCCTGCGCGGTCTCGGTCTGTGCCTGCGGCCGGCGGCGCCGCGTCTGCTCCTCGGGCTGCTCGACGAGGACGAGCGTCACGTGGCACGTGCGCTTCTTGATCCGGTTCACGCGTCCGCGCGCGCGGGGCTTCCAGCGCTTCAGCGTCGGCCCGACGTCGGCGTAGGCGGACTCGACGATGAGCTCGTCACCGTCGAGGCCGTGATTCGCCTCGGCGTTCGCGACCGCGGACTTCAGCACCTTCTCGATGTCCGTCGCGACAGCGCGCGAGGTGAAGGCGAGAATCGTGCGCGCCTCCGGGACCGAGCGGCCGCGGATGTGGTCGAGCACGAGCCGCGCCTTGCGCGCGGACGTGCGTACCCACTTCGCCTGCGCGCGAACGCGCATGCGGTCGTCTGTCGCTGCCGCTCCGTTGCTCACGATCGCCTCACTGAGGCCTGGCGGTCGCCCGCGTGGCTGCGGAAGGTCCGCGTGGGTGCGAACTCCCCGAGCTTGTGGCCGACCATCTGCTCGGTGACGAACACGGGCACGTGCTTGCGGCCGTCGTGCACGGCAATCGTGTGCCCGACCATCTCGGGGAAGACCGTCGAGGACCGCGACCAGGTGCGGATCATCCGCTTCTCCCCGCTCGCGTTCATGGCCTCGATCCGGCTCAGCAGCCGGTCCTGCACGAACGGCCCTTTCTTCGAAGACCTTGACACTTAGCGCTTCCTCTCCTTGCCGCGGCGCCGGCCGCGGACGATCAGCTTGTCGGAGTCCTTGTGCTTTCGACGCGTGCGCTTGCCGAGGGTCGGCACGCCCCAGGGCGTGACCGGATGCCGGCCGCCCTTCGTCTTCCCCTCGCCGCCGCCGTGCGGGTGGTCGACCGGGTTCATCGCCGAGCCGCGCACGGTCGGCCGCTTGCCGAGCCAGCGGCTGCGCCCGGCCTTGCCGCTCGACTGGTTCGCGTGATCCGTGTTCCCGACCTGGCCGACCGTTCCCCGGCACGCGAGGAGCACGCGGCGCAACTCGCCGGACGGCAGGCGCAGCACGCCGTAGTCGCCGTCCTTCGCGACGAGCTGGAGCGACGAGCCGGCCGAGCGAGCCATACGACCGCCCTGCCCCGGCTTCAGCTCGACGTTGTGGAGCAGCGTTCCCGTCGGGATGTTCGCAAGCGGCAGCGCGTTCCCGGGCTTGATGTCGGCGTTCGGGCCGGACTCGACCGTCGCCCCGACCCGAAGCCGCGCAGGCGCGAGGATGTACGACTTCACGCCGTCCGCGTAATGCAGCAGCGCGATCCTCGCCGACCGGTTGGGGTCGTACTCGATCGCGGCCACCTTCGCGGGCACGCCGTCCTTCGTGCGCTTGAAGTCGATCGTGCGGAAGCGGCGCTTGTGGCCGCCGCCCTTGTGGCGCGTCGTGATGCGGCCGCGGTTGTTCCGCCCGCCCTTCTTCGTCAGCGGCTCGAGGAGCGACTTCTCCGGCTCGGACTTCGTGACCTCCTCGAAGCCCGACGTGGCCATGAAGCGGCGGCCCGGGCTCGTGGGCTTGTACTTCTTGAGAGCCATCAGACGCTCGCCCCCTCGAAGATCTCGATCTCGTGGCCCTGCTTCAGCTGCACGATCGCCTTCTTCCAGCCCGGCCGGCGCCCGGCCGTGAGCCCGCGCCGCTTCGGCTTCGAGTGCACCTTCACGATGTTGACGCTCTGCACCTCGACCTCGAAGAGCTCCTCGACGGCCTGGCGGATCTGCGTCTTGTGCGCGTCCTCGTGCACGCGGAACGTGTACTTGCGGTCGGTGATGAGCGAGAAGCTCTTCTCGGAGACGACCGGCGCAAGCAGAACCTGGTTCGGGTGAAGGCTCACTCGGCTGCCTCCTCCTCCGTCTCGGCCGGCCCGGCGCCGGCGCGCGCGAGCACGTCCGGGAGAGCGGCCTCGCTGACGAGCAGCGAGCGCGCCCAGACGACGCCGGCGACCTCGAGCTCGGCCGGAACCGTGACGAGCACCTTCTCGAGGTTGCGGAACGACTTCTGCACCGCTTCCTCGTCCTCGGTCACGACGACGAGCGTCGGGCGCTCGGAGAACTCCGACAGGAGCTCGGCAGCCTGACGGGTCGAGGGCGTGTCGAACGCGGACCCGTCCACGATCGCGAACGTGCCGTTGCCGGCATGGCTCGAGAGCGCGCCCCGCAGCGCGGCGCGGCGCGCCTTCCGGTTGACCTTCACCACGTAGTTGCGCCCGCCCGGCGGGAAGGCGAGGCCGCCTCCGGTCCACTGCGGCGCGCGAGTGGTCCCTGCGCGAGCGCGCCCGGTCCCCTTCTGCCGCCACGGCTTCGAGCGGCCGCCGGCGACGAGCCCGCGGCTCTTGCCGCCCTTCGTGCCGGCCCGCGCGGCGTTCATCTCCGCGCGCACGGTCTCGTGCACGAGGTGCGGCTTCACGTCGGCCGCGAACACCGACTCCTCCAGCGAGACCTGCTTGGCCTTCGCGCCGCCGAGCACTGGTGCCTTGACCGCCATCTCAGACTCCCCGGATCTCCACGATCCCGCTTGCCGGGCCGGGGACCGAGCCCCGGATGAGCAGGAGGTTCCGCTCCGGATCGACCTCGTGGACGACGAGCCCGGGCTGAGTGACGCGGACTCCGCCCATGCGGCCGGGCATCTTCCTGCCCTTGAAGACGCGGGACGGGGTCGCCGACATGCCGATCGAGCCGGGCGCACGCACGTTGTGCGAGCCATGCGAGACCGGCCCGCGCGTGAAGTTGTGTCGCTTGATCGTGCCCTGGAAACCCTTGCCGACGGAGACGCCCGAAACCTTGATGGCCTCCCCCGGCTCGAAGTCCTCGACGGTCACGGTGTCGCCGACGGCGAGCCCGATGTGGCCGCGGACCTCGACGAGATGCCGGTGCGGCCCCACGCCCGCCTTCGCGAGATGGCCGATCTCAGGCTTCGAGACCTTCCGCTCGGCGACGGCCTCGAACGCGAGCTGCACCGCGTCGTAGCCGTCCGTGTCGACGGTCTTCACCTGGACCACGGGGCACGGCCCCGCCTCGATCACCGTGACGGGGGTCATCTGCCCGGTCTCCGGATCGAAGACCTGGCTCATGCCGAGCTTCTTGCCGAGGATGCCCTTCACAGTTTGATCTCGATGTCGACCCCTGCCGGAAGGTCGAGCCGCATGAGCGAGTCGACCGTCTTCGGCGTGGGTGAGTGGATGTCGATCAGCCGCTTGTGCGTCCGCACCTCGAAGTGCTCGCGCGAGTCCTTGTCCTTGAACGGGCTCCGGATGACGCAGTAGACGTTCTTCTCCGTGGGCAGGGGAACCGGCCCCGTGATCGTGGCGCCGGTGCGCTGCGCCGTCTCCACGATCTGGGAGGCGGACTTGTCCACCTGATTGTGGTCGTAGCCCTTCAGTCGGATGCGGATCTTCTGCTGCGCCATGTCAGTGGTTGGGGAGAGGCAAGCCTCTCCCCTACTTGAGGATCTCCGTGACGACGCCGGCGCCGACCGTCCGGCCGCCCTCGCGAATCGCGAAGCGCAGGCCCTGGTCCATGGCGATCGGCTGGATGAGCTCGATCTCCATGTTCGTGTTGTCGCCGGGCATGACCATCTCCTGCCCCTCGGGCAGCTTGATCGAGCCCGTCACGTCGGTCGTGCGGAAGTAGAACTGCGGCCGGTAGCCGTCGAAGAACGGCGTGTGGCGCCCGCCCTCGTCCTTCGAGAGGACGTACACCTCGGCCTTGTAGTGCGTGTGCGGCGTGATCGAGCCCGGCTTCGCGAGCACCTGGCCGCGCTCGACGTCCTCGCGCTTGATGCCGCGGAGCAGCGCGCCCGCGTTGTCGCCGGCCTGCGCGTAGTCGAGCGTCTTCTGGAACATCTCGAGCCCGGTCACGACGGTCTTCTCGACCTGCTCGTGGATCCCGATGATCTCGACCTCCTCGCCGACGACCATCTTTCCCTGCTCGATCCGGCCCGTGACCACGGTCCCGCGGCCGGTGATCGTGAAGACGTCCTCGATCGGCATCAGGAACGGCTTGTCGACGTCGCGTACCGGCTCCGGGATGTACGAGTCGACGGCAGCCATGAGCTCGAGGATCTTCGGAGTCCACTCCGCGTCGCCCTCGAGCGCCTTCAGCGCCGAGACCTGGATCACGGGGATGTCGTCGCCCGGGAACTCGTACTTGGAGAGCAGCTCGCGCACCTCCATCTCGACGAGCTCGAGCAGCTCAGGGTCGTCGACCATGTCCGCCTTGTTGAGCGCGACGACGATCGACGGCACCTCGACCTGGCGCGCGAGCAGGATGTGCTCCCGCGTCTGCGGCATCGGGCCGTCGGCCGCCGAGACCACGAGGATCGCGCCGTCCATCTGCGCGGCGCCCGTGATCATGTTCTTGATGTAGTCGGCGTGCCCCGGGCAGTCGACGTGCGCGTAGTGGCGATTCTCCGTCTCGTACTCGACGTGCGCCGTGTTGATGGTGATGCCGCGCTGCCGCTCTTCGGGCGCCTTGTCGATCGAGTCGAAGCTCGCGATCTCCGTGTTCGTGCCCGACTCGGAGAGGACCTTCGTGATCGCCGCCGTCAGCGTCGTCTTGCCGTGGTCGATGTGACCGATGGTCCCGACGTTGACGTGAGGCTTGGTGCGCTCGAACTTCTGCTTGCCCATTCTGAATGCCTCCGGGTTACTGGTTTGACGCTGACTTGTCGCCCTGCACGAGCGCCTCGGCGATCGTGGCGGGAACTTCCTCGTAGTGGTCCGGCTCCATGTGGAACGTCGCACGTCCTTGCGTCATGGAGCGCAGGTCGGTCGCGTAGCCGAACATCTCCGCGAGCGGCACGCTCGCCTTGATCACCTGGCCCGCTGCGTCCGGCTCGATGTGCTCGACCCGGCCGCGACGGCCGTTCAGGTTACCAATGACGTCGCCGACGAACTCCTCCGGCGTGCTGATCTCGATCGACATGACGGGCTCGAGGAGCTTCGGCTTCGCCCGCTTCATGGCCTCCTTGAACGCCATCGAGCCGGCGATCTTGAACGCCCGCTCGCTCGAGTCGACGTCGTGGTACGAGCCGTCGACGAGCTCGACCCTGATGTCGACGACCGGGTACCCGGCGAGGACGCCGGAGCTCATGGCCTCCGAGATGCCCGCGTCCACCGACGAGATGTACTCGCGCGGGATCTTCCCGCCGACGATCTTGTCCTCGAAGGCGTACCCCGCGCCCGGCTCCTGCGGGTACATGTTGATGATGACGTCGCCGTACTGGCCGGAGCCGCCGGTCTGGCGGACGAACCGGCCCTGGATCTTCTCCGCGGACCGGCCGATGGTCTCGCGGTACGCCACTTGCGGCCGACCGACGTTCGCGCCGACGCGGAACTCGCGCAGGAGGCGGTCGACCTTGATCTCGAGCGAGAGCTCGCCCATGCCGGCGATGATCGTCTGGCCCGTCTCCTCGTCGGTCGACACGCGGAACGTCGGGTCCTCCTCGGCGAGCTTCTGGAGCGCCCTCCGAGAGCTTGTCCTGATCGGCCTTCGTCTTCGGCTCGATCGCGACCGAGATGACCGGGTCGGGGAACGCCATCGACTCGAGCACGATCGGGGCGGAGTCGACGGCCAGCGTGTCGCCGGTGGTCGTGAACTTGAGCCCGACGGCGGCCGCGATCTCGCCCGCGCCGATCTCCTCCCGCTCCTCGCGGTGGTTCGCGTGCATCTGGAGGATGCGGCCGATGCGCTCGGTCTTGCCGTTCGTCGTGTTGAGGACCCGGCCGCCGGCCTTGACCTGGCCCGAGTAGACGCGGAAGTACGTGAGCTTGCCGACGTAGGGGTCGGTCATGACCTTGAACGCGAGCGCCGCAAACGGCGCCTCGAGCGCCGGCGGGCGGGCGTCCTCCTCCGAGCTCTTCGGGTCGACGCCGTGGACCGCCGGCACGTCGAGCGGGCTCGGAAGGTAGTCGACGATCGCGTCGAGGAGCGGCTGCACGCCCTTGTTCTTGAAGGCGGAGCCCGCGAGCACCGGCGTGATCCGGCCGGAGAGCGTGCCCTCGCGCAGCGCGCGCTTGATCATCTCGGGCGTCACCTTGCTCTCGTCGTCGAGGTACGTCTCCGTGAGCTCGTCGTCGAACTCGGCGATCGCGTCGATGAGCGCGTGGTGGGCCGTCTCGGCGGCCTCGGCGAGCTGCGACGGGACGTCGTCGGTGGAAAGCTCGGTCCCGAGCGCGTTCAAGTACGAGATCGCCTTCATCTCGACGAGGTCGACGATCCCGGAGAACGAGTCCTCCTGGCCGATCGGGACGTGGATGGGGACGGGCGTGGCGCCGAGGCGGTCCCGCATGGACTGCACCGCCGCCTCGAAGTCGGCGCCCGTGCGGTCCATCTTGTTGATGAACGCGATGCGCGGTACGCGATAGCGGTCGGCCTGCCGCCAGACCGTCTCCGACTGCGGCTGCACGCCCGCGACCGAGTCGAAGACCGCGACCGCGCCGTCGAGCACGCGCAGGCTCCGCTCGACCTCGACGGTAAAGTCCACGTGGCCGGGCGTATCGATAATGTTGATCCGATAGTCGCGCCACTCCGCGGTCGTCGCCGCCGACGTGATGGTGATGCCGCGCTCCTGCTCCTGCTCCATCCAGTCCATCGTCGCGGCACCTTCGTGCACCTCGCCCATCTTGTGGGTGCGGCCGGTGTAGTAGAGGATCCGCTCGGTCGTCGTCGTCTTGCCCGCGTCGATGTGGGCGATGATCCCGATGTTGCGGACGCGGTCCAGCGCGACTGAGGTGGCGACGGCGCTCATCTGGTTACCAGCGGTAGTGCGCGAAGGCCTTGTTCGCCTGCGCCATCCGGTAGATGTCGTCCTTCTTCTTGTACGCCCCGCCCTGCTGCGCGATCGCGTCGACGAGCTCGCCGGCGAGCTTCGCGGGCATGCCCTTCTCGCGCCGCTCCCGCGCGTTCTGCACGATCCAGCGCAGCGCGAGCGTGCGCGCGCGGCGCTGCGGCACCTCGATCGGCACCTGGTAGTTCGCGCCGCCGACACGGCGCGAGCGCACCTCGAGCACCGGCGTGACGCTCTTGACCGCGCCCTCGAGCAGCTCGAGCTGCGGCTTGCCGGACTTCTCGGCCGCGATCGCGAGCGCGTCGTAGACGATCTGCTCGGCGATCGACTTCTTGCCGCCCAGCATCAGCCGGTTGACGAGCTGCGTGACGAGCACCGACCCGTGGACGGGGTCGGCTCGGGATCTCGCGGGGCTGGATCTCTGCGCGGCGGGGCATCGACTAGGGCTTCTTGGCGCCGTACTTCGAGCGGGCCTGGCGGCGCTCGGTGACGCCGGCGGAGTCGAGCCCACCGCGGATGACCTTGTAACGGAAGCCCGGGAGGTCCTTGACGCGGCCGCCACGGACGAGCACGACGGAGTGCTCCTGCAGGTTGTGGCCCTCGCCGGGGATGTACGCGCCGACCTCCATCGCGTTCGTGAGCCGGACGCGGGCGACCTTGCGGAGCGCCGAGTTCGGCTTCTTCGGCGTCGTCGTGTAGACGCGCGTGCACACGCCGCGCTTCTGCGGCGCCCCCCGAAGGGCGGGAGTCTTGGTCTTCGCTTTCGGGCTCTTTCGGCCCTTGCGCACGAGCTGATTGACGGTGGGCACGCTGCTCCTACGAGGTCGAATGACGTAGTGCACAGAGGATCGGCGGGCAACGCTACGCCCGCCAAACAGGCCGCAGGATGGTAGCAGACCGCCTGTCCGCCCAACCCGGCATGTCGCCGCCTCGAGCGGCTCGTGAGTCTTCTCTCACAGTGCCTACTTTCGAGGGCCGGGAGACCGGGCCCCTCGGCTTTCCACGTCCTGTCGCCGGGGTACCGTGGCAGCAGGATCTGGTAATGAGGACCTGAGAGATGCCGATCGCGCTCGCCGTGGCAGGCCTGGTGCTCGCCGGGGTCGCGGGGGTCCTGGCGCTTCGCGCCCGCGCCCGCGCCGACCGGTACGCCGCTGCGCTCGAACGGCTCGAGGGTGAGCTCGAGCCGATCTCGCAGCGCATCCGCAGCTCGGTCGAGCGCAGCAGGCCGTCCGACGACACGGGACACGACGAGCTCGACCCGAAGCTCGAGGAGCTGCTGGAGAGGATCGCCGCGGACGGCTCGGCTGTCGTGGCATTCCGCCAGCTCGCGGGCGAGGTCGCTCCGGGCGTCGTCTCGGCGGGCCGCCGGAGCTCCCGGGACAGCAGCGGCTACGAGCTCGAGCTCGAGCGCGAGATCGCTCGGGCCCGGCGGACGGGGCGCCCGCTCTCCCTCGTCCTCGTGGACGTCGACCAGCCGACGGCCGAGCGCCTACTCCAGTTCGCCGCTCTTCTCTCGCGCGTGACGCGGGTCACCGACACCGTCTGCCGGCGCCGCCGGGACGCGTTCGGGATCCTCCTGCCGGAGACGGCCGGGGACGGCGCACGCCACTTCTTCCGCCGGGTCCGCGACGAGGCGGCTCGGACGTTCGACGCCGGCACGGGCACGACCTTCTCCACCGGCATCGTCGAGCTCGAGGAGAACGAGAACGGCGAGGCGTTCGACGCGCGCGCTCGCGCGGCGGTCGCAGGCCGCGTGCCCGACGACGCCTCGGGCCGCGCGGCAGACGCGCCGCGCTGACCTCGCCGGGCTGACCTCTCCGCAAAGACCGGAATCTGCGAGCGCAGGCCCCAGTAACCGGCGACGTCAGCGTGTGTTTGCCTCGGGGTCTGGTCAGCGTCCAGATCGGTGAGTACAGTGCGAAAAAGGGTGCCCCCATTCGAGGGGTCGTACCCCGATTGTGCGACGGGAGCAAAGAGGGTCACAGGGGAAGGGATGTTGGCGTGTCCACAACTGCAGTGATTGCGGTCCTGGCCTTCGCGGCCGCGGCAGCGCTTGCGACGATCGCGCTCGTACGCCGGCATTCGACCACGAGCGAGTCGAGCGACCACCTCGCGCGGGCGGTGGACGAGATGCGGCTGAAGATGGACGAGCTCTCGCAGGACCTCTCACAGGCGCTCGAGCGCGCCGAGCGGGAGAGCCGCCGCAACCGCCTGTTCGGCGAGCTCGGAGGCTCGATCGACCTCCAGGAGCTGATGGACCGAGTCCTGGACGCGGCGATGGAGCTCCCCGGGTTCGACGCGGCGATGATGGTCGTCGAGGGGCACGGGGTCGCGCCGACGGTCGCGACGCGCGCGCTGACGCCGGACGAGGCGGAGAAGCCGCCGACGTCGGGCGTCGTCGGCACGCTGCCGGGGACGATCACGGTCACGTACCGCTACGGACGGGACCGCGAGTCCCCGGACTCGCACCGCATCTGCGGCGGCCTCTTCGTCCCGCTCATCGGACGCGACCTCGCGCCGATCGGGACGCTCTCGCTCTTCTGGCGCAACCCGGACTTCGAGCCGACGGGCGAGCACATCGAGCGGGCCGAGAACCTCGCCGAGAGCAGCATCCCGGCGATCGAGAACGCGCGCCGGTACGGCGAGGCGCGGAAGCTCGCCGAGACCGACGCGCTGACCGGCCTCTACAACCAGCGCTTCTTCCACGAGACGTTGCGGCGGGAGGTGCTCCGCGCACAGCGGTACGAGCGCAACCTCGCCCTCATCGTCTTCGACGTCGACGACTTCAAGGGGATCAACGACCAGATCGGGCACCTCGCCGGCGACCGCGTGCTCGCGCAGGCCGCCGACCGGCTTCGCGACGCCGTCCGCTCGGTGGACATCCCCTGCCGGATCGGCGGGGACGAGTTCGCCGTGATCCTCCCCGAGTCGAGCGCCGAGGACGCCGACCAGCTCTACCGCAGGGTGCAGAGCTCGATGCGCGGGACGGCCCTCGGCGCGGACGATGACCGTCTGCGGCTCTCTGCCGGGATCGCCGAGCTCCAGCACGGCGACACCGCCGCGGGCCTGTTCGAGCGCGCGGACGCCGCGCTCTACCGCGCGAAGGACCAGGGCAAGGACCGCGCGGACATCTCGCGCATCGTCGAGCGCGCGGACTGACGCTCAGCCGCCGCGAGTGACGGGACGCTCAGCTCCGATGCGGAACGCCCGCGTGGGCGCGACGACGCCGCCTTCCTCCTCGACCGTGACGCCGACGACCCGCCCTCGGGCACCGGCTGGGCAAGGGGCACGATCGTCTCGACGCCGGTGAAGACCGCCGCGGACAGGTGCTCGAGCGGCCGCACCTTCGGGTCGACGACCCAGGCCTGGTAGGACCTGCCGGCAGGGGCGAGGCGGGAGCCCGTCGAGGACGAGGACGCCTGCGCCCCCTGGCGCCGACGGCCAGGACGGCGTCCCGCTGCGAGCCCTCGAGCGGGATGCGCTCGGTGGTCGGCTTCGAGAGGAGCGAGATCGCCTGCGCCGCGCCGTAGATCGGGGCCGAGCGGACGACCTCGGGCTCGTCCTGGGCGCGAACGCTCGAGACGAACGCCCACATCCCGAGAGCGATCGCGGCCACTCCCGCCACCGCGGCGAGCGCCGCGATCGTCACCGCCCGACACCCGGTGCCGCTGCGGCAGCTCGATCGGCTCGAAGAGGTGCTCCCGTTCTCCCGTGTCTCCGTCGGGAGACTCGGCGGGCGCCAGCTGGTCGCCGTTGGATGCGGGTAGATCGAGGCGAACGGGGACGGGTGAAGCCGAAGCTTCCACGACGTCGAGGCTATCGTTAGCGCCGGTCGGACCCCCGCCGACCGACGCGCGCGTTATTACTACGGTCGGGAATCGGAGAGTTTGGGGTCCCCAACAACCACATGACGATTGCGATCTACGCCCTGTCCGTCGCTCTTGCACTGCTGTGCATCGGCCTGTTCTTCGTCGCAGTCCGGAGGATGCTCGGTCGCCAGGAGGAGGTCGTGGTCACGCTGCTGCGCCGTTACGACGACCGGCTCGCCCAGTTCGCGCAGACGCTGAACGACGGCCTCGCCCGCATCCAGCTCCACCATCAACAGCAGCCGGTCACCACCGAAGGGGACGTGTCCGCGATTCCCGAGCACGGCGTGATGCGCCTGCTCGAGCTCGCACGACAGCGCATGCGGGTCGACGCGGCCGTGGCCGTGGTCGCCGATCCGAAGCGCGAGCCGATTCTCGCGACGGTCGGGCTGTCCCAGGCCGAGGTCGCGCAGGTCGGACGCATGGGCGTCCCCGACTACCGCGGCGCGCGGGCGCTGCAGGTCTCGTTCAACGGCGAGGCCGAGACACCGCCCGGCAGCCAGCCGATCCGCTCGGGGCTCGCCGTCCCGCTTCTTCGCCAGGAGCCGAATCCGGGGATGCTCGCCGTCCTGACGCGCGCACCCGACCGCCGGTTCAGCGAGCAGGACATCACGACGCTCGAGGACGTCGTCAACGGAACGCGCCTCGCGCTCGAGGCCGCGCTCGAGCTGCACGAGCCGGATCCCGTGCCCGAGCTCGATCCGCTGACCGAGCTCTACGACCGGCGGGCGTTCCACGCCCTGCTCGACCGCGAGATCGCGCGCGCCCGCAACGCCCGCGAGCCGCTTTGCGCTGCTCATGCTCGACGTCGACCGGCTGACGACGATCAACGCGCACATCGGGCATCTCGGCGCAGACGAGGTGCTAGCGCGCATCGCGGCCATGCTGCGCGACGTCGCGGGGAAGTTCGAGCTTCCGTGCCGCATCGCCGGCGGGCGCTTCGGCGTGCTTCTCCCGCAGGAGGAGACGCGCGACGGCGAGCGCCTCTTCGAGCGTGTGCAGACGAATCTGCATGCCCGCCCCTTCCCGGACATCGGGGTCGTGACGCTGTCGGGCGGGGTCGCGGCGCTCCTTCCGGACGACGACTCCGCGGCGCTCCTCGGCCGGGCGGACGCGGCGCTCGGGCTCGCGAAGGTCTCGGGCCGCGACACGGTCGTCGTCGCCGCGCAGCGTGGGTCGGAGGCAAGCGGGCACGAGTCGCACGAGCACCGCCGCGCGGACGCGTCGCGCTGATCCGACCTCGCTAGCTGACCGCGAAGACGCGCTCGGAGCTCGCCTCGTGCAGTGAGAGGAAGGGCACGAAGCTCGAGAGCGCGACGACGCCGAGCTCGGGCATCCGGTCACGCTTGCAGACGAGGCGGCTCGCGGCCGCCTTCTGCTTGCGGATCGACCAGGCGCTGTACGCCTCCACCCGAAGCGCGCCCCGCATCTCCCGCACGATCGCGTGCCGCGCGTCGCCTGCGGCGACCGCCCCCAACGGGCTCGCCGCGCCGAGCGCACGGAGCCTGAAGACGCCCTCGGCGGTCCTGAGCCTCACCCAGCGGCCTGCCGCGACCCGGAACACCCGTTGCGGAGCGGACGTCGCGATCGCGAGCCCCCTCCCCTCCGGAAGCCAGCTCGGCGCCGGCGAGACCTCGACCTGACGGGCGAGAGCCGAGGCGAACGTCTCGCGGAAGTGGGTGACGTCCGTGGACCGCGGACGGGCGATCCTGAGCCTCCCGATTATCTGGAGCCGCCGTAGCTCGTCTCCGATGATGGCCCGCGCGATCGCGAGGCCGGCTCCGGCCTCGCCGAGCGCGGCTCGATACGCAGCGCGACTGCCGCGGAACCGCGACGTCACGATGCGCTGCTCGGCGGCGAGGATCGGATCGCCGCCAACGGCGAAGCGGGCGCTCTCGACGGCGCGGACCATGAGCGCGGTCAGCGCAACCTCGCGATCGCCGGTGAGGCTCGCCAGCGTCGAGACACGCGACGAGCTGAACACGGTGTCCTCGTACGCACAGCGCGCTCCCGCAGGCAGGTCGATCTGACCCTCGTGGCGATCGGCGTCGAGCTCCTTCCCGAGCGTTCCGGGCGCGTCGCAGAGCTTGGGGTCGCGCGACCACAGCCAGACGCAGGCGGCGTAGGTCTTGTCGGGGTCGGTCGAGCGTGCGTTGCGCTGCGCCCAGCCCCACGACCACACGTGGCCGAGCCGGAGCTCGCGCGCGATCTCATGGGAGGCGAACGCCTGCCACTTCACGACGTCGAACCAGCGCGACCGCGGCTTCAGCCCTTCCCGCCCCCCGACGCCCGGGCCGGTCATGAACCCGATCATGAGGCCGAGCCGCGACGCCGGGACGCCCACCTGCAGGAGCTCGATCGCCGAGTCGCGATAGAAGCTCCGAAGCTTTCGCGACCCGTTGACGGGGCCGGCACGCCAGATGACGTTCGCGTTCGAGTAGCGCTGGAGGACGACGTCCGAGATCTCGCCGACCTGCCTCCACCACTCTGCGGCCTCCCCCTCCGTGTACGGGCGACCGGCGACGAGCAGCGCTGGCCGCGCACCGCGCGCGACGAGATGCTTCATGAAACGGAGCACGTTCGCGCGGTACTGCTCGGCGGTCGACGTCAGCGGCCACGGCGTGCGCGCGCCGGAGAGCTCGTTGAGGGCGATGAACGGCCGCTGGCAGCCGGTGACGAAGGTCGCTCGCGCCATGAGCACGTCCGCGCGCTGCTCCATCAGCTCGTTGTCGACCGGCGCGAGCGGCGTCCCGATGCGCTTGCGCAGCCACATGTCCCAGAAGATGTTCCCTGCGCCGGCCACGCGCGCCTCGCGGGCGACGTCCGGCCCTCCGGTGGCGACGATCACCCCCGGACGTGCGAAGCGCTCGCGGAAGAACGGCGTCGAACCGTCGGCGAAGTCGATCCACGCGGGTTTGCCCTCGGCTACGCCGCAGGAGAGCGCGCTCGGCGCACTCGACCCGCCCGCTGGAATGGCGAGCACGGCGAGAGCCGCGGCAACCGTCGCGAGAAGCGCCCTACGCACAGGCGGTACGAGTAGCAGAGAGATATGACGAACGCGTCAGTGTGGGCTACTGGCGTCGGAGGTCTGCTTCGAGCTCGTCGGTCGCGTACGGAGTGAACGCGTTCCTGGCGATGCCGTCGTCCCCCATCCGAACACATCGCGGAAAGGCCAGCCGCGGCTCATGGCAAGCGCGAGCGCGTGAGGCCGGAAGCCCCACGCGCTCTCGCTGTTCCTACTCCTCGTCCGCGGAGGGCTCGACCTCGGCCGGATCCGGGACGTCGGCCGCCGGGAGCTCTTCCTCGAGCGACAGGCCGAGGGCGTCGAGGTCGAAGCCGTCGCCCTCGCCGATCTCCTCGAGCGCGGCGAGCAGCTCCGCCTCGGCCTCGGGCCGGGCGAACGTGACCGGCAGCGGCTCGGTCGGCTCGATCGAGATCTGCCGGTACTGCTTGAGCCCGGTCGCGGCCGGGATCAGCTTGCCGATGATCACGTTCTCCTTGAGCCCGTGCAGGCGGTCGGTCTTGCCCTCGATGGCCGCGTCCGTGAGCACCTTGGTCGTCTCCTGGAACGAGGCCGCGGAGAGGAAGGACTCGGTCGCGAGCGACGCCTTCGTGATGCCGAGGATGATCGGCTCGAAGGTCGCCTGCTCGCCCTTCTCCTTCTTCACCTGCGCGTTCTCGCGCTCGAGCACGACGCGATCCACCAGCTGTCCGGGGAGAAGCTCCGTGTCGCCGTTCGTGTCGACGCGGACCTTCTTGAGCATCTGCCGCACGACGAGCTCGATGTGCTTGTCGTGGATCTCGACGCCCTGCGACTTGTAGACCTTCTGCACCTCGCCGATGAGGTACAGCTCGGTCGCAGTCGCGCCCTTGAGCATGAGCAGCTCCGCCGGGCTGAGCGAGCCCTCGCTGAGGGCATCGCCCGGCTCCACGACCTGGCCTTCGACGACGCGCAGCCGCGTCCGCCGCGGGAACGAGTACTCCTTCGGATCGGGAAGCTCGCCCTTTGCGTCGACGGCCGTCGGCGTGATCGTGACCTTGATCGTGCGCTCGGAGTCGTCGATGTCGACCTTGCCGCCGATCTCGGCGAGCGTCCCCGCGCCCTTCGGGTTACGGGCCTCGAAGATCTCGACGACGCGCGGAAGGCCGTGCGTGATGTCGTCGCCGGCGACGCCGCCCGTGTGGAACGTGCGCATCGTGAGCTGGGTGCCCGGCTCGCCGATCGACTGCGCCGCGATGATGCCGACCGCGTCGCCGATCTCTGTGAGACCGCCGGTCGCGAGGAACGTCCCGTAGCAACGCCGGCAGAGGCCGTACTCGCTGCGGCACTTGAGCACCGAGCGCACCGGGACGGTCGCCGTCTCGGCGTACTCGCCGAACTCCTCGACGAGCTTGCGCAGCGCGCTCGGCGTGATCTCCTCGCCCTTCTCGACCACCACGGTCTTGCCCGGCTTCCCGTCCTTGATGGGCTTGTGGATGACCTCCGCAGCGACCCGCCCTGCGACGCTCTTGTTCGGGGAGTCGTCGAGGATGAGCGGGAGCTCGATGTGCTCCTTCGTCCCGCAGTCCTCCTCGCGGACGATGACGTCCTGCGACACGTCGACGAGCCTTCGCGTGAGGTAGCCGGAGTCGGCCGTGCGCAGCGCGGTGTCGGCCATTCCCTTCCGAGCGCCGTGCGTCGACATGAAGTACTCGAGGACGGTCAGGCCCTCCATGAAGTTCGCCTTGATCGGGCGGGCGATGATCTGCCCCTTCGGATCGGCCATGAGGCCGCGCATGCCGGCGAGCTGACGGATCTGGTTGAACGATCCGCGCGCTCCGGAGTTGGCCATCATGTAGATCGGGTTCGTCGGGGAGAGGTTCCGCATCATGCTGTCCCCGACGACGTTCGTCGCGTCGGTCCAGATCGAGACGATGCGCTCGTGGCGCTCGTCCTCGGTCATGAGGCCGCGGTCGTACTCGCGCCCGACCTTGGCCACCTCCTCCTCGTAGCCGACGAGGATCTGCTCCTTCTCCTCGGGGATGACGATGTCGTTCTTCGAGATCGTGATCCCGGCCCGCGTCGCGAACCGGAAGGTGAGCGACTTGATCACGTCGAGAGCCGCCGCGATCGTGTTCGGCCCGTAGCGCTCGACGAGGTCGCCGATGAACGTGTCCAGCTCGCGCTTCGTGAGCGTGCGGTTCAGGTACGGGTGACCATCGTCGGAGTCGCCGTCGGCGTTTTCGCCCAGGGCCTCGTCGAGCGCGCGCTCGACCTCGGCGTTGAAGATGACGCGGCCGGGCGTCGTGAGCACGCGCTCGCCTGCCCACTCGTACTCGACCGGATCCTGGAACTGGAGCGCGCCCGACTCGAGGGCGAACTCGACGTCCTCCTCGGTCCGGAAGCGCGGGAAGCCCTTGACCTTGAGCTCCTTCGCGAGCTTGGTCGGATCGATCGTCTCCAGGTCATGCTCGGTGTAGGTCAGGAAGTAGGCGCCCAGGACCATGTCCTGCGTCGGCGTCGCGAGCGGGCGCCCGCTCGCCGGGGACAGGATGTTGTTGGCGGAGAGCATGAGCACGCGCGCCTCCGCCTGCGCCTCCGCGGAGAGCGGCAGGTGGACCGCCATCTGGTCGCCGTCGAAGTCCGCGTTGAAGGCGTGGCAGACGAGCGGGTGTACCTGGATCGCCTTGCCCTCGACGAGCACGGGCTCGAACGCCTGGATCCCGAGGCGGTGCAGCGTCGGCGCCCGGTTCAGGAGGACCGGGTGCTCGGCGATGACCTCCTCGAGGACGTCCCAGACCTCCGGGATCATCGACTCGACCATCTTCTTCGCCGCCTTGATGTTCTGGACGGCCTTGCGCTCGACGAGCCGGCTCATGATGAACGGCTTGAAGAGCTCGAGCGCCATGAGCTTCGGCAGCCCGCACTGGTGCAGCTTCAGGTTCGGGCCGGCGACGATCACCGAGCGGCCCGAGTAGTCCACGCGCTTGCCGAGCAGGTTCTGCCGGAAGCGGCCCTGCTTGCCCTTGAGCATGTCACTGAGCGACTTCAGCGGGCGGTTGCCAGGTCCAGTTACGGCGCGGCCGCGACGTCCGTTGTCGAACAGCGCGTCGACGGCCTCCTGGAGCATGCGCTTCTCGTTGTTGACGATGATCTCGGGCGCGCCGAGGTCCAGGAGCCGCTTGAGGCGGTTGTTCCTGTTGATGACGCGCCGGTAGAGGTCGTTCAGGTCGCTCGTGGCGAAGCGGCCGCCGTCGAGCTGCACCATCGGCCTCAGCTCCGGCGGGATCACCGGAACGGCCTCGAGGATCATCCACTCGGGCTTGTTCCCCGACTTGATGAAGGCCTCGACGACCTTCAGGCGCTTGATCGCGCGCTGCTGCTTCTGCCCCTTCGAGGTCTTGATCGTGTCGCGCAGCGAGAGCGACTCCTCGTCGAGGTCGAGGGCGCGCAGCAGGTCGCGGATCGCCTCCGCGCCCATGCCGCCCTGGAAGTACACGCCGAAGCCGTACGGCGAGCCGAAGCGGTCCTTGAGCTCCCGGAAGATCTGCTCGTCGCCGACGATCATCTTCGGCTCGAGCTCCCGGAAGAGGAGCCACGTCTGCTCGAGCCGGCGGACCGCGTCGACCGCGGCCTCGCGCGTGTCCTCGCGGCGGACGTCCATGTCCGCGACCATCTCGCGGACCTTCAGCGCCCACTGCCCGATCGCGTCGAGGTCCTCCTTGCGAGTCCCCTCGACGAGGCAGAGGTCGTACGCGAGCTCGCGGATCGCGGCCGCGTCGGCCTCCGGGTCGGCAGCTTCGAGGACAGCGCCGAGCAGGCCGGCGCCGACGTCGCGGGCGCGCTCGAGGTTCTTCTTGTCGACGGACTCGACGAGCGCCGCGTCCTCCTCGGCCAGCTCGCCGCCCGTGAGCAGGGCCTCCTGGAGCCGGTTGATGTGCTTCGTGATCGCGCCCTTCTTCGAGCCGGTCGCCTTCTCGAGGTCGTTGCGAAGCGGCTCGAGCGCGGCCTCGATCTGCAACGCCGCCGCCGCGACGGACTCGACCTCGCGCGGAGCGAGGCGGCGGTCGTCACGGGTCGCGGTCTGCCGGACGAGCTCACGCAGCTCCGCGGATCCTCGTTGGTGATCTTCTTCGCGAGATCGACGAAGACCTTGCCGCCCATCGTGCGGATCTCGTCGAGCGGGGGAAGCGCGTTCTCCTCGGCCCAGTTCGACAGGCCGCGGGCCCAGAAGTCGTCGTCCTCGTCGAAGTTGCGCTCCTTGCCGGCCGCGAAGTAGTCGCGCCGGCGCTGGAGGCGGTCGTCGAGCGCCGAGAGCGCCTCGTCGCGATCGAGGTAGATCCGCTCGGTCTCGCCGGCGACCTTGTCCTCGAGGTCGGCGAGATCCGACTGCCGCTTCTCGCGGTCGACCGTGGTGACGATGGACGCCGCGAAGTAGAGGACCTTCTCGAGCTCGCGCGGAGCGATGTCGAGCAGGTAGCCGATGCGGCTCGGCACGCCCTTGAAGAACCAGATGTGCGAGACCGGAGCCGCGAGGTCGATGTGGCCCATGCGCTCGCGGCGCACCTTCTGCCGCGTCACCTCGACGCCGCAGCGCTCGCAGATGATGCCCTTGTAGCGGACGCGCTTGTACTTGCCGCAGTAGCACTCCCAGTCCTTCGTCGGACCGAAGATGCGCTCGCAGAAGAGACCGTCACGCTCGGGCTTGAGCGTGCGGTAGTTGATCGTCTCGGGCTTCGTGACCTCGCCGGACGACCAGTCGCGGATCTGCTTGCTCGAGGCGAGCCCGATCCGGATCGCGTCGAACTCGTTGATGTCGATCACGTGTGTATCCGCCTCATTTCTTCTCGTAGGGGCGAGGCTCGCCGCCTCGCCCTAATTCCTTCGCCTTATTCCTCTGCCGCCTCGACCTCGGCGACCTCGGCGGGCGCCTCCTCGGTCAGCTCCTCGTCGGCCGCCAGCACGAGCTCGGCCCCACTGTCGGGGCTCTCGGCGCCCTCCTCGACCTCCTCGGCCGTCGGCTGCCGCGCGGCTGCGCGAAGCGACCCGGGTGAGAGGTCGATGCCGAGCTCCTCTGCTGCGCGCAGCAGCTCGTCGTCCTCCTCGCGCACCTCGACCTCGCGGCCCTCGTCGGAGAGGACCTGCACGTCGAGCGCGAGCGACTGCATCTCCTTGAGCAGCACCTTGAAGCTCTCGGGGATGGACGGCTCGGCGATGTTCTCGCCCTTCACGATCGCCTCGTACGCCTTGACGCGGCCGATCGTGTCGTCGGACTTGATCGTGAGCATCTCCTGGAGCGTGTAGGCCGAGCCGTACGCCTCGAGCGCCCACACCTCCATCTCGCCGAAGCGCTGACCGCCGAACTGCGCCTTGCCGCCGAGCGGCTGCTGCGTGACGAGCGAGTAGGGGCCGGTCGAGCGCGCGTGGATCTTGTCGTCCACGAGATGCAGCAGCTTCAGGATGTACATGAAGCCGACCGTGACCTCCTGGGCGAACGGCTGGCCCGACTTGCCGTCGTACAGCGTGACCTTCCCGGAGCTCCGGTTCCCTTCCGGCGCCGACTGGTCGACGTCCATCCGAACGTCGTCGCCGATGATCTTCGCGAGCGCGACGAGCGCGTCGTCCACGTCGCCCTCGGACGCACCGTCGAAGACCGGCGTCGCGACCGCGCGCGGGTCGGGCGCGTTGATCGGCGCCCGCTCGCTGACGTGGCCTCCGTCCTCGAAGACGCCGTGGGCAGCCGCCCACCCGAGATGCGTCTCGAGGATCTGACCGATGTTCATCCGGCTCGGCACGCCGAGCGGGTTCAGCACGACGTCGACCGGGCGCCCGTCCTCGAGGAACGGCATGTCCTCTTCGGGGACGATCTTCGAGATGACGCCCTTGTTGCCGTGGCGGCCGGCGAGCTTGTCGCCCTCCGCGATCTTGCGCTTCTTGGCGACGTAGACGCGGACGAGCTCGTTCACGCCCGGCGGCAGGTCGTCGCCTGCGTCGCGGGAGAACGTCTTGACGCCGATGACCTTGCCGCCCTCGCCGTGCGGAACCTTCAGCGACGTGTCGCGGACCTCGCGCGCCTTCTCCTTGAAGATCGCGCGGATCAGCTTCTCCTCCGCGGTCAGCTCGGTCTCGCCCTTGGGCGTGACCTTGCCGACGAGCAGGTCGCCGGAGCCGACCTCGGCGCCGATGCGGACGACACCGCGCTCGTCGAGGTTCGCGAGCGACTCCTCCGAGCGGTTCGGGATGTCGCGGGTGATCTCCTCGTCGCCGAGCTTCGTCGAGCGTGCGTCGATCTCGTACTCGTGGATGTGGATCGAGCTGAGCACGTCGTCCTTGACCAGCCGCTCGGAGATGACGATTGCGTCCTCGAAGTTGAAGCCCTCCCACGGCATGAACGCGACCAGGAGGTTCGCGCCGAGCGCGAGCTCGCCGCCGTCGGTCGAGCTCCCGTCCGCGAGCACCTCGCCCGTCTTCACCTTGTCGCCGAGCGTGACGACCGGCTTCTGGTGGATGAGGGTGCCCTGGTTCGAGCGCATGAACTTCGTCAGCGGGTACTCGTCGCGCGAGCCGCGGCCCTCGACCACGATCCGCTCGGCATCGACGTCGACCACCGAGCCGTCGCTACGAGAGAGCACGACGTCGCCCGTGTCCACGGCCGCGCGGAACTCGAGCCCGGTGCCGACGAGCGGCGCCTGCGGGATCATCAGCGGCACGGCCTGCTTCTGCATGTTCGCGCCCATGAGCGCGCGGTTGGCGTCGTTGTGCTCGAGGAACGGGATGAGCGCGGTCCCGACGGAGACGATCTGCGCCGGCGAGACGTCCATGTACTCGACGTCCTTCGGGAGCACCGCGACGGCCTCGCCCTCGCGCGAGCGGCAGAGAACCTGCTCGTGGAGGAACTTGCCCGTCTTCGGATCGACCGGCTCCGAGGCCTGCGCGATCGTGAACTGGCGCTCCTCGGCGGCGTCCAGGTAGATGATCTCGTCCGTCACCTTGCCGCCCTTCACGACCCGATACGGCGTCTGGATGAAACCGAACTCCGAGACGGTCGCATAGGACGCGAGCGAGCCGATGAGGCCGATGTTCGGTCCCTCCGGCGTCTCGATCGGGCACATGCGCCCGTAGTGCGTCGGGTGCACGTCGCGCACCTCGATCGGAGCCCGCTCCCGCGTCAGGCCGCCCGCGCCGAGGGCGCTCAGGCGCCGACGGTGCGTGAGACCGGACAGCGAGTTCGTCTGGTCCATGAACTGCGACAGCTGCGAGGAGCCGAAGAACTCCTTCAGCGCCGCGACCACCGGACGGATGTTGATGATCGTCTGCGGCGTGATCGTGTCGACGTCCTCCGTCGTCATCCGCTCGCGGACGACGCGCTCCATCCGGTAGAGGCCGACCCGGAACGCCTCCTGGATCAGCTCGCCGGTCGTGCGCAGACGCCGGTTGCCGAAGTCCTCGTACTCGTCGAGCTCACCGCGAATCGGGTCGCGGGAGAGCTGCGCCGCGTCCGCGGCGTAGTCGCGCGAGTCCTCGGGCACGCCGAGCTTCGTCGGCAGGTCGACGAGCCGCTTCACGAGCGCGAGGATGTCCTCGGTCGTGAGCACGCGCGTGTCCTCGGGGACGCCGACGTTCAGCCGCTGGTTCAGCTTGTAGCGGCCGACCTTCGTGAGGTCGTAGCGCTTGGGGTCGAAGAAGAGCGCCCGCAGGAGGTTGCGCGCGTTGTCGAGCGTCGGCGGCTCGCCGGGACGCTGCTTCTTGAACACCTCGATCAGCGCCTCTTCCTCGCGCGTGGAGGGGTCCTTCTCGAGCGTGTTCGCGATGTAGATCGAGCCGTCGAAGAGCTCGAGGATCTTCTCGTTCGACGTCGTGTCGAGCTGGAACCCGGTCGTCGGGTCCTCGGCCGGCAGCGCCCGCAGGAGGGTCGTGATCGGCAGCTTGCGCTTCCGGTCGATGCGGGCGAAGACGAGGCCCTTCTTGTCGATCTCGACCTCGAGCCACGAGCCGCGCGACGGCATCAGGTTCGCCATGAAGACCTGCTTCGTCGCGTCCTTCGGCTCCATGAGATAGGCGCCCGGACTGCGGACGAGCTGCGTGACGATCACGCGCTCGGTTCCGTTGATGATGAACGTCCCCCACGGGGTCATCATCGGGAAGTCGCCCATGAAGACCCGCTGCTCGCGGATCTCGCCGGTCTCCTTGTTGACGAACCGGACCGTGATCGAGAGCGGGACCTGGTAGGTCAGGTCCTTCTCACGGCATTCCTGGATTGTGAACTGCGGCTCGCCGAACTCGTACTCGGCGAACTCGACGGCGAGCGTGCCCGTGTAGTCCTCGATCGGCGAGATGTCGTCGATCGTCTCGCGCAGGCCGTCCTTCATGAACCAGTCGAAGGACGACTTCTGTATGTCGATCAGGTTGGGGAGGTCAAGGACGTGCTTCAGGCGCGAAAAGCTCTTGCGCGCGCGGGGCGCGACAGCGACGCTGCTCAAATGTGACAGCCTCCCTTGTGACTGCGTGCAGGGGTGTACTCAGGGTGGGACGAACCAAGCCTCGGCGGAACCGGGAAGAATAGCGCACGAGCACACTCCTCCGCAACCGCTGTTCGGAGCGGGAGGAGTGCTCCGAGGATGATAGCAAGCGCCTTCCGGCCCGTCGCCGGAAAGCGTTACGAACACGGGGCCCGGAGGGGCGACCCCTTGGGTCGCCCTCGGGTGCGATCGGGCGAACGAGCCCCGCCCCAAGACGAGGGGCGAGGCACGCCTCGCCCCTACTTCAGCTCGACTCCTGCTCCTGCCTCCTCGAGCTGCGCCTTGATCGACTCGGCCTCCTCCTTGGCGGCGCCCTCCTTGACGGCGTTGGGCGCGCCGTCGACGAGGTCCTTCGCCTCCTTGAGGCCGAGGCCGGTCACCGCGCGGACGACCTTGATCACCTGGATCTTCTTGTCGCCGGCACCGGTGAGCACGACGTCGAAGGAGTCCTTCTCCTCCTCGGCCGCGGCGCCGTCACCACCGACTGCTGCGCCGGGGGCGGCGACCGCGACGGGAGCAGCGGCGGTGACGCCCCACTCCTCCTCGATCGCATTCTTGAGCTCGACGAGCTCGAGCACGGTCATCTTGCCGAGCGTGTCGAGCACCTTCGCGACTTCGGTTGCCATCTACTGCTCCTCGCTTTCCTCAGCATCGGACTGAGCCTCGGCGGCGTCGTCCGGGTTTGACTCTTCAACGTCTTCTGCGGCCTCCGGCTCGGCTGAGGCCTCCGGCTCCTCGGCCTCCGGCTCGTGCTTCTGGCTGGGGCGCCTCGACCGCGGCTTCTGCTGCCGGCGCGTCGGCCTCAGCTTCCGCTGCGGCAGCTGGCTCGGCCTCGGCTGCAGGCTCCTCCGCCGCCTCCGCGGGCGCATCCTCCGGCGCCGGCGTCACGACCTCGCCCTGCTCCTCGAGCTGCTTGATCCTCGCGTCGACGAGCCCGACCAGGTTCTGGAGCGGTGCGGCCAGGAGCGCCGCGAGCTGCGTGACCGGCGCGATGATCGCGCCGACGAGCTGTCCGCGGAGCACGTCGACCGGCGGCAGCGTCGCGAGCCGGTCGACCTCCGCGCCCGAGAGCGTCTTGCCCTCGAGCACCCCGCCTCGCAGCGAGAGGACGTTCGTCTGCTTCGCGGTCGCCGCGAGCGCCTTCGCGACCGCGGCCGGGTCGCCGTCCGACTCGATGAACGCGATCGCGGTCGGGCCCTCGAGCATGACGAGCAGCGACTCCGCGCCCGCCTGCTCGGCCGCGCGGCGCGTGAGCGTGTTCTTCACGATGCGGAACCGCGCGCCGTGCGGGATCAGCTCGTCGC
Organism: uncultured Actinomycetes bacterium; assembly: GCA_963716605.1. Lineage (GTDB taxonomy): Bacteria > Actinomycetota > Thermoleophilia > Gaiellales > Gaiellaceae > GMQP-bins7. Next base: position 883,729 of record CAVQTO010000003.1, read on the forward strand.
GCAGCGCCTCGAGCTGCTTGTTCGTCAGGCCGCGGTAGTCGGCGACGATCAGCGTGTCCGCCGCCTGCAGCTCAGCGGCGAGCGCCGCGACCACTCTCTCCTTGTCCGATTTCAGCACGGTCATTCCCTCCGGAAACGACTAGACCCGCACTGAGGCGGGTCCGAGAACAGGCGAGAGCGCCTGGTGAACCTGCCTCGGCCGGACCTCTAGCACTGAGTGCTTGCCGGCTGTCTCTGGCGGGAGCTAGTCCTGGTTAGGCCGAAACTGTAGCTTCCTCCCGCGAGCCGGCGGTCGCCAGCTCCTCCGCGATGTCCCGGGTCTTCGTCGAGTCGACGTGGATGCCCGGGCCCATCGTCGTCGTGAGCGTGATCTGCCTGATGTAGCGCCCCTTCGCCGCGGACGGCTTCGCGCGCACGATCTCCTCGACGAGCGTGGCGTAGTTCTCGAGCAGCGCCTTCTCGTCGAAGCTCTTCTTCCCGATCGGGAGGTGGACGTTCCCGCCGCGGTCGGTGCGGTACTCGAGCTTGCCGGCCTTCGCGTCGGAGACGGCCTTGCCGATGTCGAAGGTGACCGTGCCCGTCTTCGGGTTCGGCATGAGCCCGCGCGGGCCGAGCACGCGGCCGAGCTTGCCGACGTTGCCCATCTGGTCGGGCGTCGCGATCGCGACGTCGAAGTCGAGGAAGCCCTCCTCGATCTTCGTCGCGAGGTCGGCCGAGCCGACGACGTCGGCGCCCGCGTCCTCCGCCTCGCGCGCCTTCTCGCCCTCGGCGAAGACGGCGACGCGCACGTCCTTCCCGATGCCGTGCGGGAGCATGATCGTCCCGCGCAGCTGCTGGTCGGCGTGCCTGACGTTGAGGCCGAGCCGGAAGTGCGCCTCGACGGTCTCGTCGAACTTCGCGGCCGGGGTCTCCTTGAGGAGCCGGACGGCCTCGAGCGGCGAGTACGCCTGCTCGCGGTCGACGATGTCGCGCGCGGCGCGGTACCGCTTCCCGTGTTGGCTCATACGGTCTCGACCCCCATCGATCTCGCGGTGCCCTCGATGATCTTCATCGCCTGCTCGATGTCGCGTGCGTTCAGATCGGGCATCTTCGTCTCGGCGATCGACCGGACCTGCGCCTGCGTCAACCGGCCGACCTTGTTCCGGTTCGGCTCGCCGGAGCCGGACTCGAGGTTCAGGACCTCCTTGATGAGCACGGCCGCGGGCGGCGTCTTCGTGATGAAGGTGAACGAGCGGTCCTCGAAGACCGTGATCTCGACCGGGGTGATGCGGCCGTTCTCCTGCGCCGTCTGCGCGTTGAACGCCTTGCAGAACTCCATGATGTTGACCCCGTGCTGGCCGAGCGCGGGACCGACCGGCGGCGCCGGGTTGGCCTGCCCGCCGGGGATCTGGAGCTTGATGAGCGTGAGAATCTTCTTGGCCATCAGTCGATCTTCTTCACCTGGTCGAAGCTGAGCTCGACGGGGACCTGGCGCTCGAAGATGTCGACGAGCACCTTGAGCTTCTGCTGGTCCGCGTTGACGTCGACGATCTCGCCGTCGAAGTCGGAGAGCGGCCCCGAGGTTACCTTCACCGACTCGCCGAGCGAGAACTCGACGATCGCCTTCTGGCCGTGCGGGCCGGTGGGCGCGCCGTGGTGGAGGATGCGGTCGACCTCGGGCTGCGAGAGCGGAACGGGCTTCGTGCCCGCCCCGACGAAGCCGGTGACGCCGGGCGTCCCCTTGACGACGGTCCACGCCTCGTCGGACATGTTCATGTTGACGAGCACGTAGCCCGGGAGCACCCGCTTCTCGGTCTGCACCTTCTGCCCGTCCTTCGTCTCGATGACCTGCTCGGTCGGAACGACGACGCGGCGGAACGCGGGCTGCTGGTTCATCGACACGATCCGGTGCTCGAGGTTGGTCTTCACCTTGTTCTCGTGCCCCGAGTAGGTGTTGATGACGTACCAGAGAAACATCGCCGACTCCTAGAGAAGAACGCGGTCGACGAGGGGGCGGAAGATCTGGTCGAGACCCCAGAGGTACGCGCCGACGATCACGCACGCGATGATGACGACGACGACGCCCTGGAACGTCTGCCGCCGGTTGGGCCAGTCGACCTTCCTGAGCTCGGCGATCGACTCGCGGACGAACTGGCCGCGCGGATGCTCTGCGCGCCGGCCCGTCTGCTGCTTGACCGGCTGCTGCGACGGACGGGCCTGGGCGGCGCGACCGCGGCGGCCGGTGGCGGCGCCGTCTCCGGCGGCGTTCCGAGCCGCGCGCCGCTGCCTGCGGGTCTCACGCGCCACTGCCTACCTCGTCTCCCGGTGCGCGGTGTGCCGGCCGCACCAGCGGCAGTACTTATTGAACTCGACCCGGTCGGGCGAGTTCCGCTTCGACTTCTGCGTCTGATAGTTGCGCCGCTTGCACTCGTTACACGCGAGCGTGATCGCGACTCGTACTCCGGTTGCCATGTCTACTCAGTTCAGTTCGACCAAAGGATGATAAGACGGCGAGTAGCGGCGGGAGGGCTCGAACCACCGACCTCCGGATTATGAGTCCGGCGCTCTAACCAGCTGAGCTACGCCGCCGCGCGCGCCTGAGTGTAGCAGCGACAGGAGGGCGTTTCCGAGCGTCAGGCAGCTACCGCGGCCCTTCGTTCGAGCTGGTCGCGCGCGGCTGCGGCGAGGATCGCGGCGGTCTCCGAGAAGATGTCGCCCCAGGCCGCGTACTCGTCGTTGAACTCGACGGCGCCGTTCAGCTCGACGACGACCCAGCCCCCGCGGCCATCCGGCAGGAGGTCGACTCCGGCGAGATCGATGCCCGCGGCGGTGGCTGCCTCGATGGCGAGCGCGGCCGCATTGCGCGGAGGCTCCGCGACCGGTCGGCGCACGCCGCCGAGCGCGATGTTCGTCCTCCACTCGCCCGGAGCTGCGACGCGATACACGGCGCCGACGACTCGGCCCGAGACCACGATGACCCGGAGGTCGTAGCCCTGGGGCTTGACGAGCTCCTGGACGAGAACGCCGTGACGGCGGTACCACTCCCGCTCGCGGGCCGCAGCGAGTGCGACGTCGAACTCCGCGGGGCCGTCCGATCGGTAGACGTCCTTCCCCCAGCTCCCGAAGCGCGGCTTCACGACGACCGAGCGGCTTGGTGCACGCACGGAGCCCCAGCCGCGGATGTGCGCGGTCGGCGGATGCGGGAGGTCGTGACGGGCGAGCACGCGCGCCGTCAGCAGCTTGTCGTGCGCGGCGAGGAGCGCGGGCGGATCGTTCAACACGATGACGCCGCGCGCCGCGAGCTCTCCGAGCGCCCAGAGCCCGTCGTCCATGCCGTCCAGCGTCGGGAGGACGTCGAGCCGGCCGAGGGCGGCGTCGCCCGGGCCGAGGAGCTCGAGCGCCTGCTTCGGGCGTCATCTGCTCCCAGACGGCGTCCGTTGACGAGCGCTCCGCGAGCGCGTCGTTCGTCGGCGTGGGCCGACACGTGATCAGCGCGAAGCGCATCGGACTAGAAGTGCCTGTGCTGGGACTCGAGAGCAAGGGACGGCTACCCCTTCGTTACACCATCGACACTGGTCCGACGCTCCGACCGGTGCACATTCTACGATCGCGCGCGTGATTCGGATACCCCCACGCCAAGGCGGCTGGCTCGAGGTCATCTGCGGCCCGATGTTCAGCGGCAAGAGCGAGGAGATGATCCGCCGCCTGCGCCGCGCCGAGATCGCCGGCCAGCGGGTCGTGATCTTCAAGCCGCAGATCGACGACCGCTACGGCGTCGCCGACGTCGTGAGCCACGCGGGAGCGCGGATGCGCGCGATCCCCGTGTCCTCCGTCGCCGAGCTCGAGGCGCGTGTGCACGGGTCCGAGGTGGTCGGGATCGACGAGGTCCAGTTCTTCGAGCCGGAGGTCGTCGCGACTGCGCTGGAGCTCGCGGACCGCGGCGCTGCGCGTCGTCGTCGCGGGGCTCGACCAGGACTTCCGGCGGCTGCCCTTCGGTCCCGATGCCGGACCTCCTCGCGCACGCGGAGTTCGTCGACAAGCTCCAGGCCGTCTGCCACCGCTGCGGCGGCCCGGCGACGACGACGCAGCGGCTGGTCGACGGGACGCCCGCGCCGTACTCGGGCGAGACCGTGGTCGTCGGCGCCGCGGAGCAGTACGAGGCCCGCTGCCGCGAGTGCCACGAGCCGGGCGTGGACGCAGCGCGTCGCCGTCTCAGCGGCCGCGTAGCGGCGCGACCCCGGCCGCGATCCCGAACGCGCCCGCGGCGACGAGGACGATCGTCCCGCCCGGCGGTAGATCGGCGTAGTAGGAGACCGTGAGGCCCGCGAGCGCCGAGCCGAGCCCGAACGCGATCGACAGGAGGAGCGCCGAGCGCATGCTCCACGCCACACGGCTCGCGGCGCTGACCGGAAGCACCATGAGCGCCGCCACGAGCAGGATCCCGACGACGCGCATCGAGAGCGCGACCGTGACCGCCGCGAGCGCGGCGACCGTGATGTTCAGCGCCCCGATCGGCACGCCCGCGACGCGCGCGCCTTCCTCGTCGACGACCACGCCCGCGAGCGCGCGATAGAGCAGCCCGATGGTCGCGAGCCCGACGGCGCCGAGAGCGGCGATCACGAGGAGGTCGCCGCGCGTGACGGTCAGGATCGAGCCGAAGAGGTACTGGAAGAGGTCGACGTCGAGCGCGCCCGCGCTCGACACGAGCACCACCCCGGCGGCGATCCCCGTGTAGAAGACGAGCGCGAGCGCCTGGTCGCCGGCGGTCCCGCCGCGCGTGCGCAGGAGCTCGATCGCGACGCCTCCGAGAATCGCCGCGACGAGCGCGGTGAGGAGCGGCGAGACGTCGAGCAGGATCCCGGCCGCGACCCCCGCGAACGCGACGTGGCCGATCCCGTCTCCGACGAGAGACTGGCGGCGCTGCACGAGGAAGAAGCCGACCGCGGGCGCGAGCACGCCGACGACGGCGCCGGCGCCGAGCGCGAGCCGCATGAACTCGTGCTCGAACAGCTCAGGCATGCGTGTGCGAGGGGTCGTGCCAGACGCCCGGCAGCGCCGACGGGGCGCCGTCGAAGACGATCTGGCGGCGTACGAGCACGAGGCGCTGCGACGAAGTGCTCGACGGCGCCGAACTCGTGCGAGACGTAGAGGACGGTGACGCCGAGGTCGGTGTGGAGCCGGTGCAGGAGCGCGGCGAGCGACTCCTGCGACTCGGCGTCGACCCCGGTCGTCGGCTCGTCGAGAACGAGGAGCGACGGCTCGCCCGCGAGCGCCTTCGCGATGAAGGCGCGCTGCTGCATCCCACCCGAGAGCGTGCGGAGCGGCGCGTCCGCCACGTCGTCGAGCCCGACCCGCGCGATCGCACCCGCGACGACCTCGCGGTCGCGCCGCCCGCAGCGGCCCGAACAGCCCCGAGACGGCGACCCGCCCTGCGGAGACGACCTCCCGCACGGTCGCGGGCGCGTCGCCGCCGAGCTCCGCGCGCTGCGCGAGGTAGCCGAGCAGGCGCCGGCGCGAGAACCGGTGCGCAGGCTCACCGAAGAGCAGCGCGGTGCCCGCCGCCGGGCGCTCGAGACCGAGCAGGACCCGCATCAGGGTCGTCTTCCCGCCGCCGTTCGGGCCGGCGACCGCGACGAACTCCCCCTCTTCGATCCGCAGGTCGACGTCCTCCAGCACGCGCTGGCCCGGGCGGTAGCCGAACGAGACTCCCCGGAGGTCGACGGCCGGCGTCATCGGCAGCCGAGAGCCGTGCGCAGCGTCGCGAGGTTCGCGCGCATGACCGAGACGTAGTCCGCGCCCGTTTCCAGCCGCTCCTCGCTCGAGCCCCTCGAGCGGGTCGAGGACGGCGACCTCGGCGCCGACCTCCCGCGCGACCGTCTCCGCGACGCGGTCCGAGACGAGCGGCTCGGCGAAGACGGTCGTCGCGCCGGACGCGCGGACGTCGTCGATCAGCTGCTCGAGCTCACGCGGGCCGGGCTCGGACTCGGGCGACGAGCCGGCCAGCGACAGCTGCTCGAGGTCGTAGCGCGCGGCGAGGTGGCCGAACGCCGCATGTGTCGTGACGAGGACGCGGCTCGCGCAGCGCCGGAGACCGCGGCGGTAGTCGGCGTCGAGCTCGCCGAGGGTCTTCACCGTCCGCGGCCCCGGAGCCGCCGAGCGCGCCGGCGACCCGCCGCACGACGCCCGAGAACCGGACCGGATCGAGCCAGACGTGAGGATCGCGCTCGCCGGGCGGGAGCACGTCGAGCGAGCCGCCGTCGCGCGCGGCGACGGCGTCCTCGAGTGCGGGCTGGAAGCCACCGAGGTAGCACGACGAGCTCGGCGTCGTCGACGTCGCCGACCGCCTGCGCGGAGAGCTCGAGGTCGTGCGGCTCCGCGCCGGGGGGCGTGAGGTTCACGACCTCGACGTCCGGACCGGCGACGCGCTCCGCCGCCCACGCGAGCGGATAGAAGCCCGCGACGACCGTGCGCCCGGCGTCGCCCTCGTCGCCGGCGCCGCAGCCCCCGCACGCGAAGACGAGAAGCAGGAGGGCCAGCGCGTCGCATCGTCGCGCAACGCTAGCACGTCTTTGAGAACGGGTATCATTATCGTTCATGGCCAAGGAGCTCACCTGGGCCGAGCACGCGCTCGACCGCCTGCGGACTGCGAGTGGCCGCAGCGGGACCGCACGGCGCGAGGTGGTCGAGTACCTCGGCCGGCAGGACTGCTGCCTCTCCGCGCTCGAGATCCACGACGGCATTCGCGCCGGGGGCGCGCGGGTCGGCATTGCAAGCGTGTACCGCGTGCTCGAGGGCCTCGACCGCGGCGGCCTCGTCCAGCGGATCGACTTCGGCGACGGGGTCTCGCGATTCGAGCCCGCACGCGGGACCGAGCACCACCACCACTTCGTCTGCGACGACTGCGGGAAGGTGGAGCCGTTCGAGGACCAGGCGCTCGAGGCCGCGATCGTCGGCGTCGCGGGCGATCGCGGGTACGACGTCGCCGCGCACGACGTCGTCCTGCGCGGCGCCTGCGGCGACTGCCGCTAGACCATCGGGTAGTTCGAGCCCGCATCCCCCTTATTGATGTGGCGTCGCCCTCATGCGCCTCCGATGGTTTGGGCACCCAACTGCGGAAGGAATGTCAACTTGCGGCTACTGCGGCGGCTCAGAGAAGAGAGCTTTGGCCAGGGCGTGATCGAGGTCCTGGTCGTATTCGGCCTGTTCGGCGCGCTCGTCGCCGTCGGCGTCCCGGCATGGTTCGGATACCAGGACGGCAAGTCCGACCGCGAGGCGCAGGCGCGCCTGCTCGCAGCCGTTCCGGCGGCCGAGGCCTACCGTACGCAGCACGGCTCGTACGCGGGCTTCGACACCACCGACCTGTCCCGGATCGACCCGCGCGTCTCGATGACGCTCGTCGTCACCGCGGCGGGGCGTGGTCGCTTCTGCCTGACCGAGAACGTGCACGGCAGGGTCTGGAGCCTCTCCGGGCCGGTGAAGCGCAAGGCGAAGTACGCGGCCAGCCCGACCTGCGGCCGCGCTGATCAGCTAGCCGACTCGCTCCTCCTCGCCGTCCCGATCGCTCGAAGTCACTCGGGCGAAGGCCCCTTTTTGGTGCAACCTGCGGGATTTGACGTAGACGTCTGACCGCGACTGCCGGTACCGTGCGCGCGGTAAGCAGAGGGGCGGTTTGGCGTCGCAGGGAATTCGAAGACCGTCCGAAGAGCACCGGATCAAATGACACAGAGCACAAAGGCTCGATCCAGGCTGCGCTGGCGCCGCTCCCGCGCGGGAGCCGGCCTCGTGGCTGCGCTGCTCGCCGTGCTCCTGGTCATGACGCCGTTCGCCGGCGCGGTTCCGCCGGTGGCGCGACGACGACGAGCAGGGACAGACCGTCCAGGACACGCCGGTCGCCATCGACGTGCTCGCGGACGACACCGAGGTCGAGCACGGTGGTCCTCGACGTCACGCTACCGCACCGGAGCCGCCGAACGGGATCGTCCCAGGTGAACGAGCAACCACACGATCTCGTACTTCCCGAGCACCGGGCTTCGTCGGAGACGACACCTTCGACTACGACGGTGTGCGACGACGAGGCGACGCGCCCGCGTGCGACACCGGGACGGTCACGGTCGACGTCGATCCGAAGATCCAGATCGCCGACAAGAGCGCCGGAGAGGAGACCGGCGACCACGACGTTCATGACACTCGACGTCACGCTTTCCGCCGCCGATCCGGACGAGACGGTGACGGTGAACTACACGACCGCGAACGGCACCGCGGTCGCGGGCTCGGACTACATCACGACCTCGGGCACGCTCACGTTCGACCCGATGTCGACGAGCCCGACGACCCCGCTCTCCGTCCCGCTCGTCACGGACGCCTTGGACGAGCCCGACGAGACCTTCTTCGTCAATCTCTCCGGCGCAGTCGAGGGTGCGGTTCTGGTTCCGAACGACCAGGGCGCAGGCGACGATCATGGACGAGGACCCGCTCGTGTCCGTCTCGGTGAGCGACGCAACGGTGGTCGAGGGGAACGCGAGCTCGGCGCCCGCCTCGTTCAACGTCACGCTCGGCGCCGCGAGCGGCAAGGCGGTGACGGTCGGCTACTCGACCTCGAACGGAAGCGCGTCGGCGCCCACCGACTACCAGACGACGACCGGCCAGGTCACGTTCGCCGCCGGCGAGACGCAGAAGCCCGCGTCGGTGAACGTCGTCGGCGACACGACGTTCGAGGGCGACGAGACGTTCACGGTCACACTCGGGAGCCCGGTGAACGCCGAGATCGCCGACGGCTCGGCCGTCGGGACGATCCAGAACAACGACGCCCAGCTCGGCATGAACTGCGACATCGTCGGCACCCCCGGCGCCGACACGCTGACCGGTACCGCTGCGAGTGAACGGATCTGCGGCCTGGGCGGCAACGACACGATCTCGGGCGGAGGCGGCGACGACGAGATCTTCGGCGACGCCGGCAACGACCGGCTCAGGGGCGACGCCGGCGGCGACGCGCTCGAGGGCGGGCGGGGCAACGACACGCTGTCCGGGGGCGCCGGCGGCGACTCGCTCGAGGGCGGTAGCGGCAACGACGTGCTCGACGGCGGCGCCGGCGACGACACGATGGACGGCGGGAGCGGCAACGACGTCGGTCGCGGCGGTGGCGGCGACGACGTGCTCGACGGAGGACCGGGGAACGACGTCATGTCGGGCGCGGCCGGGAACGACCGGTCCGAAGGCGGCGCCGGCAGCGACCGACTCCGGGGCGAGGCGGGCAACGACTTCCTCGACGGCAGCGGCGACAACGACCGCATCGACGGCGGCCCCGGCAACGACCAGATCCTCGGGCTCTCCGGGTCGGATCGCATCACCGGCGGCGCCGGCAACGACCTGCTCTCGGGCGGAGGCGACGCCGACCACGTGGTCTTCGGCTCACGCGTGACTGTCGACCTGTCGAAGTCGCGCGCACGCGGCGAGGGGAACGACCGCATCCTGGCGGTCGAGAACGTGACCGGCTCCGGCGCGGCCGACACGCTGATCGGCAACTCCGCACGCAACGTCCTGAACGGCGGCGGAGGCGGCGACCGGATCTTCGGACGCGGCGGTGCCGACGTCCTGAACGGCGGTCCGGGAAACGACATGCTCCGCGGAGAGGAAGGCCGCGACCTGCTCGTCGGCTCGTCGGGTAGCGACACGTGCGACGTCGGCCCGGGCGGCGGCCGCCGCCAGGAGCTGCTGAGCGCAGCACGGGGAGAACGGCCCTGCGCTGACCCGTCGCGGTCCGCGCGAAGACGCGAGTGAGTCTCCTGCGGGACCCCCTCCCGCGTTGCCCGCGGGGTTGACTTTCGCGACCCAAGTGTTGTACAAGCCCTCTCGCAAGCTGCGGCGGAGGAAACATGGGGAAGGGCGGGGGCAGGGTTCTTGGCGATCCTTGGGCGCGTTCGGCTGCCCGGGCGACCGCCGCGATGGACCGGCGTAGCGGCGCTACGCGACGGAAGCGCGCGGCGTCGATCGGCGCGATGTCCGCGTTCGTGGCCATGTGCGTCATCCTGGTCATCCCGACTGCCGCGAGCGCCGCGCCTCGGTGCTTCGGGAAAGCGGCGACCATCGTGGGCACGAACGCCGCGAACACGCTGACCGGGACGCCGGGCGCGGACGTGATCGTCGCCGGCGGCGGGAACGACAGGGTCAACGGGCGCGGTGGTAACGACCGAATCTGCCTGGGAGCTGGGAAGGACCGAGCCGACGGCGGCGCCGGCTCCGACCGAATCGACGGGGGCGCCGGGAACGACACCGCCCTCGGCGGTGACGGGAGCGACACGCTCCTCTCAGGCGCCGGCAACAACGTTCTGAACGGCGGCGGCGGAAACGACTCGCTCGTCGCGGGCTCGGGCGCCGACAGCGTGATCGGCGGGCCTGGAGCGGACAAGCTCAACGGAGGAGGCGGCAACGACCTCCTGCGCGGAGACGTCGGCAACGACACCCTCGCCGCCGGCGGCGGCACCGATCGCGGCGAGGGTGGCGCCGGCGCGGACCGAATCGACCTCGGTGACGGGAACGACACGGCGCTCGGCGGCGACGGCAACGACCGCCTGTTCGGGCTCGCCGGGGACGACAACCTGGCGGGCCAGTCGGGAGACGACGAGCTCGTCTCCGGCGCCGGCGCCCTCGACCGGGTCGAGGGCGGGCCCGGAAACGACACGCTCAACGGAACCGGCGGGAGCGGACCGCGTCTCCGATCTTCTCGACCGAGCGCTGCGAGCGGACGTTCTCCGGGCCCACGAGGAAGACCACCGTGCGGGCGAAGCGGAACGCATGGCCGTGCGGACGAAGCGGAACGCATGGCGCAGCATCACGTCCTTGAGCTCGCGGTTGTAGGTCCCGCCCCAGTGCGACCGCGCGAGCGCAGCATCAGGTCCTTGAGCTCGCGGTTGTACGTCCCGCCCCAGTGCGACCGCGCGAGGAACGTCCAGCCGATCTCGACCTCGCTCCGCTCCGCGTCGTACCCGATGGAACGTCCAGCCGATCTCGACCTCGCTCCGGCCCGCGTCGTACCCGTGGAAGCGCGACATGCCGACGATTCCGTCGTCGCGCGGAGATGACGTCGACCTCCTCGCCGACCGCGACAGGCCGACGATTCCGTCCGTCGCGCTGTCGATGACCACGACCGCCTCGCCCGAGCGCAGCAGCGACTCGAAGTACGGCCGAAAGACCGCTTCCTCGTGGCGGTCCTTCTCTGGATGCTGCTCCCAGATCCCTGGATCGGCCGCGGCGGCGTACAGCGCGTCGAAGTCGTCCGTGCGCAGCGGCCGCAGCCGGAGAAGCTCGCCGGTCAGCGTGGGCTGGTAGTCGAACCCGTCCTCCGCCACGACGGGATCATGTCGCGTGCGCTTGGCGGTCACTTCGAAGCTGCTCCCGATCCGGATCGGCGGGCGGCGCAGGCGTCGAAGCGTCCTGACGCGGCGCGCCGGACTTCGCCGGTCAGCGAGGGGGTTCTGGGTAGAAAGATCGCGGAGCGCGAAGTCGGCTCGTGGAGTCGGGCCGACGAGCCGGCGAAGACTAGCCCGCCCTGAGCCGGTAGTCGAACCCGCGCTTCGGCACGATCGGATCGAGGTCTACCGTCTCGTCTCGTCGGCGACGAGAGCGGCGAGTCGTCCGATGCCCTCGTCGATGAGCTCGTCCGCGACCCTGCTGAACGACAGGCGCACGTTCGCTCCCCCGCGCCCGTCCGGAAAGAAGGGGATGCCCGGGACGACCGCGACTCCCCGCGCTGCGGCGCTCTTCGTGAATCCGGCCGACTCGATGCCTTCCGGCAGGGTCAGCCACGAGAAGAACCCGCCTTCGGGCCGGGTCCAGGCGACCTCGGACGGCATGTGTCGCTCGAGCGCGCCCAGCATCTGCTCGCAGCGCCGCCGGTAGAGCTCGCGCGAACGCTCGAGCTGCTCGTCCATCCAGCCGCGGCGGGCGTACTCCTCGAACAGCCGCTGGCCCAGCGCGCCTGCGCACTGGTCGGTGTTCTGCTTCGCTGCGACCAGCTGGGCAACGACGGTCGCCGGGCCGACGGACCAGCCCAGCCGGACGCCGGGGAAGAACGTCTTCGAGGTGGTACCGGCCTGGACGACGACATCCGGCGCGAGGCTCCAGATGCTCGGCGGCGGCTCGCGCCCGAAGCCGAGCTCGCGGTAGGCGACGTCTTCGACGATCAGGAAGCCGTAGCGGCGCGCCAACTCGACGAGCATCCTCTCTGCGGTCCTGTGCCAGGGTCAGGCCCGCCGGGTTCTGGTAGTCGGGGATCGTGTAGAGCAGCTTGGGCCGGAGCCCGGCCGCGAGCCGGCCATCGAGATCGTCGATCCGCAGACCCTCGCCGTCCATCGGCACGGCGACGACATCGGCCTCGAAGCTCCGGAACGCCATGATCGCGCCCAGGTAGGTCGGGCCCTCCACGACGACGACGTCTTCCGCGTCCAGAAACGACTTGCCGATCAGCTCGAGCGCCTCGACCGTGCCGCTCGTGATCAGCACCTCGTCGTCGGCCGGGCGACGCCCCTGGTGGGCAGCGAGCCGGTCGGCGACGACCTCCCGTGGTCCGGGCAGTCCCTGAGTCGGCGCGTACTGGAGGGCGCTTGCGTCCCCGGCGGCCACGAGCTCGCCGAGCAGCTTCGCGACCGCTTCGCCCGGGAACGTTTGCGGGTCCGGGAAGCCGCCTGCAAACGGGATCAGCGTCGTATCGCCGGCCAGGGCGAGGATGTCCGCCAACCCGGCGCCGACTCCAGCGCGCGTTCGCGCCGCAAAGAGGTCGTTCCAGCTTCGCGCCTCACGAGTGACTGCCATCGGGCTCGCCGGGCCCAAACCTAACATCGCCGCCGCTTCGGGCTCGGCCTGCCCAATCACGTAGGGTCGAGCCAGCGCGAAGGAGAGAGGGTGGACGGACCGCAGCCGTATCCAGTTCGCATCGAGGGAAGGCGCGACCCGGAGCTGAGCCGCTGGCTCTGGCTCGTGAAGTGGATCCTCGCGATCCCGCACTACATCGTGCTCGCGCTGCTCTGGCTGACGCTGCTCGTGCTGACGATCGTCGCGTTCTTCGCGATCCTCTTCACCGGCCGCTACCCGCGTGGCATCTTCGACTTCAACGTCGGCGTTCTCCGCTGGACGTGGCGGGTCGCGTTCTACTCCTACGCCGCGCTCGGCACCGATCGCTATCCGCCGTTCACGCTCGACGACGTGCCCGACTACCCGGCGCGCCTGGAGATCGCGTACCCGGAGCGGCTCTCCCGCGGCCTCGTCCTGGTGAAGTGGTGGCTCCTCGCCATACCGCAGTACATCGTCACGGCAATCTTCCTGGGGGGCGGCAGCTACGCGGCGTCCCGGGTCGACCAGTGGTTCTGGGGCATCGGCTTCGAAACCGGGCTGATCGGCATCCTCGTGCTCTTCGCCGGTGTAGCGCTGCTCTTCACCACGCGGTACCCGGGCGGGATCTTCGACTTCGTCGTGGGGCTCGACCGGTGGGTCGCGCGCGTGGCCGCCTACGTGCTGCTCATGCGCGACGAGTACCCGCCGTTCCGGCTCGACCAGGGAGGTACCGAAAGGCTCGCCGAGCCGGCTGCCGTGTCCCCGGCCGCCGCAGTCGCCGGCGAGCCGGCTGCGCCGGCCGAGCCTCCCGCCCGCCGAGGCTGGACCGTGGGACGAGTCGTGCTCGTGGTCGTCGGCACTATCGCGGGCCTGCTCGCGCTCGGGCTCCTCGTCGGCGGCTGCACGCTCGCTGCCGTCGACCAGACACAACGGGACGACGACGGATTCCTCATGTCCCCGACGGAGGACTTCTCGACGCCGACGTACGCGATCGTGTCCGAGCGCGCCGACCTCGACACCGAAGGAGCCGACTGGGCGCTCGACACGTTCCTCGGCACGGTCCGTATTCGCAGCGAGAGCGACCGCCCGGTGTTCGTCGGGATCGGGCCGGCCGACGACGTCACGCGGTACCTCGGAGTCGTCGAGCGCGACGTGATCGACGACCTCGACTCGAGCGGTGACCCGGAGTACTCGCGGCGTCCGGGCGGCGCGCCAACCGGCCGCCCAGGCGACGAGCCGTTCTGGGTCGCGTCGACGGCGGGTACCGGCGAGCAGACGCTCGAATGGGAGCCGGAGGATGGGGACTGGCAGGCGGTCGTGATGAACGAGGACGCGTCGCGCGGGGTCTCCGCCGAGCTGAGCATCGGCGCCGAGCTGGACTCGATCCTCTGGATCGGTATCGGAATGCTTGTTGCCGGCGCCCTCTTCGCCACGGGGTCCGCGCTCGCGATCACGGCGGCCGCGCGCAGCGGACGCTCACCGACTCCTTCGCGGGCAACGCAGTTGTGACACCCGTGAAACGGTGAGATCCTGATTCGTACCGTCATGAGCTCGAACTCGTACGAGCAGCTCTGTGCTGCGCATCGCTGGGACGTGCCCGCGCGCTACAACATCGCGTCCGACGTCTGCGACAAGCACCCTCGCGAGAAGCTCGCGATGGTGTGGGAGAGCTTCGACGGCTCCTACCGCGAGCTGGCGTGGGGAGAGCTCCAGGACCTCTCGAACCAGGCGGCGCACCTGCTCCGCGACTTGGGGGTCGAGCGCGGCGACCGCGTGGCGGTCGTGCTGCCGGCGACGCCGGAGGCCGCGGCGATCTTCTTCGGCGTCTGGAAACTGGGCGCGATGCTGCTCTCGATGTCGGTGCTCTACGGCGACGACTCGATTCGCCATCGCCTCTCGGACTCGGGCGCGAAGCTGGTGGTCACGGACGCGGACAACGCGTCGCGCTTCGCCGACTCAGGTGTGCCGACGCTCGTCCTGGAGGCCGACACGCTCGCCGGCGCCTCGACCGAGCCCGTTCCCGGCGACACCTCGGCCGAGGATCCCGCGCAGCTCTACTACACGTCGGGGACGACCGGGCTCGCGAAGGGCATCGTCCATGCCCATCGCTACATCCTCGGCCACGAGGAGTTCGTGTACTGCCACGAGGTCGCCGACGGCGAGCGGTTCCACGGCATGGGCGAGTGGGCCTGGGCTGCCGGGATCGCGCCGCTGCTCGGCCCGTGGCGGCGCGGCGCGGTGCAATGCGTCTACCGGCGCGAGGCCGGCTTCGATCCGCACAAGCAGCTCGACTTCCTCAGCCGCCACGAGGTGACGAACGTCTTCACGACGCCCACGGCGATGCGCGCGATGATGGCGATCGAGGATGCCGGGACGCGGTATCCGCAGAAGTTCCGGCGGGTCTGCTCGGCGGGAGAGCCGCTGAACCCGGAGGCGATTCGCTGGTTCCGCGAGCAGTACGGCTTGACCGTGCTCGACTACTACGGGCTGACGGAGTCGTATCCGCTCGTCGGGAATTACCCGTTCATGGAGGTCCGCGAGGGCTCGATGGGCAAGCCGATGCCCGGCTGGGACGTCCAGATCCTGGACGAGGACGAGCGGCCCGTCGCGCAGGGCGAGCGCGGTGAGATCTGCCTGCGCGCCCGCACGAACCCGCACTACCCGCTCGGTTACTGGAACCAGCCTGAGGACAGCGAGGAGGTGTTCGGCGGCGAGTGGTTCCACACAAAGGACGCCGCGAGCCAGGACGAGGACGGGTACGTCTGGTACGAAGGGCGCGCCGACGACGTGATCATCGCGGCCGGCTACCGCGTCGGCCCGTTCGAGGTCGAGTCTGTCTGTCTCGAGCATCCGGCCGTGCGCGAGGCGGCCGCCGTCGCCTCGCCCGACGAGCTGCGCGGCAACGTCGTCAAGGCGTTCATCGTCCTGGCGGCGGGCAACGAGCCGTCCGAGGAGCTCGCCGACGGGATCAAGGCGTTCGTCCGCGAGCGGCTGTCCGCGTACGCCTACCCGAGGCGGATCGAGTTCGTCGACGACCTGCCCAAGACGCTGACCGGGAAGATCCGGCGCATCGAGCTCCGCCAGCTCGAGCTCGAGCGGGCCGGCGTCGTGCGCCGCTAGCGAGCGAGCCCGTCCCGAGCTCGAGCTCCTCGTCGCCGTCGCCGACCCCGCGGACCCAGACTCGGCGGCCTATGCCTCGTCGATCGCGAGGCCCGTCTCGGGGTCGAAGAAGTGCAGCCTCGCGACGTCGACGGCGAGCTCGAGCGGGCGGCGCTCGCGTGCCTCCGTGTCGCGGTGAAGGCGCGCCACGAACGACACCCCGGCGCCACGGGCTCGCTCGGCCGCCTGCCTCGTCTCCGCGTCCTCGGGCGCGTCCACGACGAGCGCCTCGACGACCTCCTTCGTCGCGACTGCCACCCCGGCGACGTTGAAGTGCATGTACACCTCGCTGCCCATGTCCTCCCGGATGTCGCAGACGACCGAGATCCGCTGATCCTCGCTCGTGTCGCCGAGCACGGCCGCATCCTCGATGTCCTCGGGGCGGATGCCGACGACGACAGGGCGTCCCTGGAACCGGGAGAGCGCCGGCCGCTTCTGGAACGACGATCCGTCGAGGCGCAGCCGGTGTTCCGCGAAGCGCGCCCACGTCGCGCCGTCCTCTGTCTCGAGATCCGCCTGGACCAGGTTCATCGCCGGTGAGCCGATGAACTCGGCGACGAAGAGGTTCGTCGGGCGCTCGTAGAGGACCTGCGGCGGCGCGACCTGCTGGAGCAGGCCGTTTCGCATCACTGCGACGCGGTCGCCCATCGTCATCGCTTCCGTCTGGTCGTGGGTGACGTAGACGGTCGTGACGCTCAGGTCCCGCTGGATGCGCGCGATCTCCGCCCTCATCTCGACCCGGAGCTTCGCGTCGAGGTTGGAGAGCGGCTCGTCCATGAGGAAGGCCTGCGGCTGGCGGACGATGGCGCGGCCCATCGCGACGCGCTGGCGCTGGCCTCCCGAGAGCGTCCGCGGCTTCTTCCCGAGCGCGTCCGTCAGCCCGAGGATCACCGCCGCCTCCCGGACACGGCTCGAGACCTCGCTCTTCGGGAGGCCCCGCATCTTGAGCGCGAAGCCCATGTTTGCGGCCGCGTTCATGTGCGGGTAGAGCGCGTAGTTCTGGAACACCATGGCGACGTCGCGGTCCTTCGGCGGCAGGTCGTTGACGACCTCACCTTCGATCTTCACCGTCCCGTCCGTGATCGACTCGAGCCCGGCGATCATCCGCAGTGCGGTCGTCTTCCCGCAGCCGGACGGCCCGACGAAGACCACGAACTCGCCGTCGCCGATGTCGAGGTCGAGGCCCGTCACGGCCTCGGTGCCGTCCGGGTAGACCTTGGTCAGGTTCTCGAGCGCGATATCGGCCACCGTCAGCCTCCCACCACAGGGGCGTGGTTCAACCCGAATCTACTAGGATCGAACCGGTCCGATGGAGGCCGAGGCCGCTCCGCGGTTGAAAGCCGGCACACGTCGCTGGCGGCGTGCGCTCGAGGATCGCCGCGTGCTCGCGCCGCTCCTCATCGCCCCGGCCGTCATCTACATCGTCCTCGTCGTCGGCGTGCCGTTCGGCTGGGCGATCTACCTGAGCCTGACCGACGCCATCGGCGGCTCGCTGCGGGGAACCTGGGTCGGGCTCGACAACTTCACGGGCGTCTGGGACGACAGCAACTTCAGGCGGGCGCTCCGGAACACGCTCATCTTCACGTTGGCGTCGCAGGCGATCGTGCTCGTCGGCGCCGCGATCATCTCGCACTACCTCGTCCGCGAGTTCCGCTTCAAGTGGTTCCTCCGGTTCCTGATCATCCTCCCGTGGGCGGCCCCGGTCGCGCTCGGGACGATCGGGTGGCTGTGGATCTTCGACTCGCTCTTCAGCGTCATCAACTGGACGCTCGGGCACGCGCTCGGCGTCGTCGACACGACCGACCCGCCGCAGTGGCTCGGGCGGCCGAACCTGGCGCTGCTCGCGATCATCGTCGTGCACGCCTGGCGGATCCTCCCCTTCGCGGTGATCATCTTCCTCGCGGGGCTCGCGTCGATCCCCACCGAGGTCGACGACGCGGCGAAGATCGACGGCGCCACGGGCGTGAAGAAGCTGTTCTACGTGACCCTGCCGCTGCAGCTCCCGATCGCGCTCGTCGCCCTTCTGTTCGGGATCGTGTTCACGGCCACGGACTTCGCCGTCGTCTACATCCTCACCGCGGGCGGGCCCTTCAACTCCACCCAGATGCTCACGACGTGGTCGTTCGCGATCGGGATCAACTCGGGCGACCTCGGCCAGGGAGCCGCGATCTCGCTGTACCTCTTCCCGCTGCTCGCCGCCGTCAGCATCGCGATGCTCTTCTTCGCAAAACGGGCCCAGGTGTCGTAGGTGAGAGCGGCGCGCCGAAACCTCGGGACGTACCTGGTCATCGGGCCCTTCGCGATCCTGCTCGCGTTCCCCTTCTACTGGATGCTCGTGACGATGTTCAAGGAGGACCTCGACCTCTACAACACCGAGAACGTCCCCTACGTCTACAACCCGGTCCAGTGGAAGTTCTGGGAGTCGGCGACGACGAAGCACGTCGAGTTCCTGTTCCAGGACACGAGCTACCCGGACTGGCTCCTCAACACGGCGATCGTCGGGGCGGTCGTCGTCCTCATCACGCTCGTCATATCGCTTCCGGCGGGCTACGCGCTCGCGCGCCTCTCGGGCAGCTGGGGCCAGACGGCGGGCATCGGGATCTTCCTCGTCTATCTCATCCCGCCGACCCTGCTCTTCCTGCCGCTCTCGCCGCTCGTCGCGCGGCTCGGCCTCCAGGACTCGCTGCTCTCGCTGATCCTCGTCTACCCCTCGATCACGATCCCGTTCTCGACCTGGCTGCTCATGGGTTTCTTCAAGACCATTCCGCAGGAGCTCGAGGACGCGGCCCTCGTCGACGGCTGCTCGCGGCTCAAGGCGCTCACGCGGATCGTGTTTCCCATCTCGCTGCCCGGGATCCTCACCGTGGTCATCTTCGCCTTCTCGCTCTGCGTGAACGAGTTCATCTATGCGTTCACGTTCATCTCCTCGACGGAGAACCGGACGATCTCGGCGGGCGTGCCCAACGAGCTCATCCGCGGCGACGTCTTCTTCTGGCAATCGCTGATGGCCGCGACGCTGATCCCGAGCATCATTCTCGCGCTGCTCTACAACGCGTTCCTCGACCGCTTCATCAAGGGCTTTACGGGCGGCGCGTTCAGGTGAAAGACTCCTCACGAAAGGAGGGATACCGGTGGCAGACGTAGCCGATGAGCTCGAACGCACGAGCTCGGATCTGACCCGGGAAGCGCTGCTCAAACGTGGGGCAGCTGCAGCCTTCGCCGTCGGCATGTTCGGTGGCCTCTCGGACAAGGCGCTCGGGTTCTACGGCCCACTGAAGTTCAAGGACAAGCAGCTCGCCGGGGAGCTGCGGATCTTGACGTGGGCCCACTTCGTCCCGGCCTACGACGCATGGCTCGACCAGACGTACGCCAAGCGGTGGGGCGAGGAGAACGACGTCGAGGTCAAGATCGACCACATCAACAACGCGCTCCTCTACGGAACGGGGTCCTCCGAGGTCGCCGCCCAGAGCGGCCACGACCTGTTCTGGTTCATCTCCCCGCCGTCGTCGTTCCAGCGGCAGACCGTCCCCGTGAACGACCTCGTCCAGGAGGTTACGCGGCGGTTCGGGCCGATGACCGACGTGTGCAGGAAGAGCACGTACAACCCGAGGACACGGACGTTCTACGGGTTCCCCGAGTCGTACGCGCCCGACCCGGTGCAGTACCGCAGGAGCTACCTGAACGAAGCGGGCGTGAGCCTCAAGACGTGGGGAGACCTGCGCCGCGGCGCTGCCCGCCTGAAGCAACAGGGACATCCGGTCGGCCTCGGCATGTCAAACGAGATCGACTCGAACATGCTGCTCCTCTCACTCCTCTACTGCTACGGGGGCTTCATCCAGAACGAGCGGAACCAGATCGTGATCGGCCAGGGGAGCAACCGCAAGGGAGCGATCCAGGCGCTGCAGGTTATGCGCGAGATCTACCGCACCGGCATGACCGACGAGGTGTTCGCCTGGACGGCAGCGTCCAACAACCAGGCGTTCCTGGCCGGCCGGCTCTCGGTCGCGCTGAACGCGATCTCGATCGTCCGCTCCGCCGAGGCCTCCGGGAACACCGCGCTGTCCGACGACACGTTCCTCGCCTCGATCCCCGCGGGGCCCGTCATGCGCATGGGCAACGAGCACGTGATGGGCGTCTACGTGATCTGGAAGTTCGCCCGGAACAAGGCGGCGGCGAAGAAGTACCTCGTCGACCAGATGATCAACTACCGCCAGCACTTCGTTCGGAGCGGGTACTACAACTTCCCGCCCTGGACCGGCTCGATCAGAGGCGGCTTCAACACCATCCGCCGCATGACCGCGCAGGACACGCACAAGCCGAGGGGCAAGTACACGATCCTGGCCGCGATCGCCGAGAAGTACACGACGAACCCGGGCTTCCCGGGGAACTCGACGCCGGTCATGGACGAGATCTTCAACACGTACTTGATCCCGCAGATGTTCGCCGAGGTGGCTCAGGGGAAGAGCAGCCCGGCGGACGCGGTGAGTGCGTTCGATCGCAGGGCGCGTGCGCTACATCGCAAGTGGAGGGGCCGAAAGCTCGTCTAGCTCGCGTCTCGCTGTTCGTACGGAGGGCCCCACTCGGGGCCCTCCGGCCCTACACCGGCCCTCTACTCGACGAGCTGGAGCAGCTTGAACATCGGCATGTACATGGCGATGATGATCATCGCCGACGACGACGCCGACGCCGATCATCATCAGCGGCTCGACGATCGAGGTCAGCGCCTGGATCGACGCGTCGACCTCGTCCTCGTAGAAGTCGGCGATCTTGTCGAGCATCTTCTCGAGCTCGCCGGTCTCCTCCCCCACCTTCACCATCTGGGAGACGAGCGGCGGAAAGACGGGGTCCTCGATCAGCGGCTGCGCGATCGGGATGCCCTGGTGCACCTTCGCCCGGACGTCCGCGAGCGCCGACTCGATGACCCAGTTGCCGGCGGTCTGACCGGAGATCTCGAGCGCCTTGATGATGTCGACGCCGGCCGCGACGAGAGTCGCGAGCGTGCGCGAGAAGCGCGCCATCGTGACCTTGAGCACGACCTTGCCGATGCCCGCCGGGCGCACGCAGCTTGAAGCGATCCCAGACCTGGCGGCCGGCGGGCGTCTTCTTCCAGCGCCGGAAGCCCCAGATGCCGCCGCCGATCGCCGGGAAGATGATGAACCAGTAGCCCTTCAGGACGTCCGACACGGCGACGATGACCTTGGTCAGCGAGCGGCAGCTCGCCCGTCGAGGTCCTTGAAGATGTCCTCGAAGATCGGGACGAGGAACATGCAGCATCCCGGCGAGGACGAGGAACGCGAAGCAGAGGACGAGCGTCGGGTAGATCATCGCGCCCTTCACGCGGCGCTGGATCTTCATCTCCTTCTCGATCTGGACGGCGACGCGGTCGAGGACCGTGTCGAGGATGCCCGCCGCCTCGCCGGCCTCGACCATCGCGATGTACAGGCGGTCGAAGACCTTCGGGTGCCGCGCCATCGCCTGCGAGAGCAGCATCCCGCCCTCGACGTCCGAGCGCACCTCGCGGATGACCTCGGCGAGCGCCTTGTCGTCGGTCTGCTGCTCGAGGATGACGAGCGCGGCGACGACGTTCAGGCCGGCGTCGATCATCGTCGCGAACTGGCGCGAGAAGACCTGGAGCGAGCGCGCTTGACCTTCTTGCGGCGAACGGTCGAGCGCGCCCCGCCCGACCTCGCTCCAGCTGAACCGGGCGAAGGCCGCGCTGGCGAAGCAGGTCGCGCGCGGACGCGGAGTCCGTCGCGGTGATCTCTCCCGTCGACTCGACTCCGAGCGAGTTGATCGCGCTGTAGGCGAATGCCGCCATCGCTAGCCCTGTCTGCTTGGGCGGCTTGGCCTTGCCGTCGCCGACTTTGACGAGCGTCAGCCGGTACCGAGCGCCGGTCGTCGAGTTCACGATCACGACCTTCTTGCCGACCCGCAGCGTCGTCCGCCGGTCGCCGTTCGCGTACTTGCCGCCGCGGAGGCCGACGACGACCGTCTTCGCGCCGGGCTGCTCGGAGACGAGGACGAAGACGGGATCGGAGGCCGGGAAGAACCCGCCCGGCTCGAGCACGTGCCGCGACACCGTTGACGGACAGGATCGTCGCGCCGGCGGCGGCCTCGCCGACGGAGAAGCTTCTGGAGGGAGCCTTCGGGCGGGTCCCGCGGCGCTTGGACGAGCCTGCGCCGGTCGCGGCGCCACCGCTTCCGATCTTCGAAGCCTTGCGCTGGACGATCTGCTGCACGAAGGGGTCCTTGCGCTTGAACCGGGAGAAGGAGCGGAGATGCCCGGGGCCGAGGACGAGCGGGCGATCCGTGTCGACGAGCGCGACCGACGTGCGCCGCTCGTCCCCGGCGCCTCGGGCTCCGTCTCCCCTCCCACAGTCGTCTCGGCGGCCGGCGCCGCGGGCGTCGAGCCCGACCCGCCGAGAAGCTTCGGAAGCTGGAACGCGAGCAGGGCGAGGAGGAAGATCGCGCCGACGACGACGAAGATCTTCTGCTTGCGCTCGCGTGCCGCGCGTGCGTCTGCCGTGGCAGCCATCAGGGCGTGCTCCCCGCGGCCGTCGTTCCGGTCGACAGCTCCTCCTCGGACTCCTCCGGCTCCTCGACCGGGGCGACCGGGCCGTCGTAGACGTACGCGTCGAAGCCGATGTTCGCGTCGAGCTCCGGGAAGTCGCCGGTGTCCGACTCCGTGAGCGTGACGCTCCGCACGGACAGGAGGCGCCCGGTCGCGTCGATCTCGCCGTCGCGTCACGGTCACGAGAGTGCGCGTGCGCATGAGGAACTTCGTGATCTCGGCGTACCGGCCGCGCACGACGACGGAGACCGGCATCAGCAGCGGGCCGCCGACGGCGGCGGCCGGCGGCTCGGCGGTGATCGACTCGAGCGTGAGGCCGGAGGCTCCGGCGAGCTTCGTGAGCTCGAGGACGAGGCCGGACTGCTCGGCGCTCGACGGCATCGCCTTGGCGAGCCGGAACATGTCTGCGACGGGGGCGCCTGCCCTGCCGACCTGGTGGAGCGCGAGCTCCGCCTCGACCAGGCGCGTCTGCGCGGCCGCGAGCTCGATGCGCGCGGCGCTCGCGTCGGCTCGCTTCGGCGAGACGACGAGGAACCAGACGACGGCTGCGTACAACAGCACCGCGACGATCGCGACGACGGTCAGGACACGCGGGGAGAGGGACTCGACGCGCGCCCTCACGACGCCGTCTCCGTTCGGATCGCGGCCGACACGACGAACGTGACGAACGGCCGGTTGGGGGCTTCCCGCCAGCCTCGGCGCCTTCACCCTGGCCAGGCTCGACGCGAGTGCTCGCCGTGAGCCGGACGTTCGAGAGCGAGGGCACGGCGGCCAGCCGCGCGAGCACGACCGCGACCTTCTCGTGCGACCACGTCCCACCCTGGACGGTGAGGTTCGTGGACTCGGCGGGCGTTCCCGGCGCGGCGGCCGCGGCTGGGTCGCCGGTGGCTGGCGCGGTTGCGTCGAGCTGCGTCAGCCAGGCGTCCTCGGGAAAGACGTAGGAGATCTGCCGGAACAGCCGGTCGAACGACGCTCGGCCGGTCAGCGCCTGGGCGAGCGCCGAGACGCGGTCGCTGCGCTCCTGGATCAGCATGCTCTGACTCACGGCCTTGTCGGGCGGCGTCGGCAGCGCAGTGATCGCGGCCTCGACGGAGTCCACGTCCGAGCGGGTTCCCGACGCGCTCACGGACGCCACGACCCGACGAACGTCGCCGCGATCGTGACCAGGACGACCCCGCCCGCTGCGAGCAGCAGCGGCGTCCGCGCGCCTTCCTCCAGGCCCTTGCGGCGCTCGTCCTGCGGCAGGAGGTTGACGGCACGCATCGCTCTAGTCCTCGATCCCGAGGCCGATGGCGACGGCGAACGACCCGCCTGGTCCTCGCTTCCGGCGTGCTTCGCCCGATCCGGACTCGCCGGAACGGGTCACCGAGCCGGACCGGAGCGCCGATCAGCCGGCCGACCGCCTCGTCGAAGCCGGCCATGTGCGCGGCGCCGCCGGTCAGCACGATCTCGCCGATACCGAGCGCACCGGGCTGAGCCTGGTAGAAGTGGAGCGAGGCGACGAGCTCGCGCGCGAACGCGGCGAGGGCCCGCTGGACGGCCTCGTGCGCCTTCGCGGCCTGGTCGGAGTCGAGCCCCTCGACCGGAACGACCTCGGTGAAGGAAAGGTGACGCTTGATCGACTCGACCTCGCTCGGTGCCTTGTCGAGCGCCCGCGCGATCGCGACGTTGAGCGACCAGCCGCCCCAGTCGAGGACGCGCGTGAACTCGCAAACGCGCCCGGCGGAGACCGCGATCGTCGTCCGGTCGTGCCCGACCGCGACGGCGACGAACGCGCCGTCGCCCGCAGGCTCGTCCGACGGTTCCTGCAGAGCGAGCGGAGGAGCGCGAAGGCCTCGAGGTCGATGCCGACGACCTCGATTCCCGCGCCCTGGCACGCCTCGAGGTACCGGTCGACGACTTCCTGTAGGCGACGACGAGCAGAATCCGTTGGACGCGCGTCGTCCTCGCGCACCTCGTCGTCGAGGACGACGTAGTCGAGCACGGCCTCGTCGAGCGGGATCGGGAGCACCTCCTCCGCGCGGAAGCGAATGGCGTTCTCGAGCTGGCGCTCGTCGGTGACGCCTTCGATCTCGAAGACGCGGACGCCGATGCGGTTGTTGGAGAGGCCGAGCCGGACGCCCTTCTTGGGCAGCTTGTGCAGCTCGAAGAAGCGCGTCGAGCGCGCCGGCGAGCGCGGCGGTGTCGCGAATCTCGCCGGAGACCACGACACCGTGGTCGAGCGGCTCGCGGAACGCCTCGACGAGCTCGGGGGCGCCGTTGTTGTTCACGCGCGCCGCGGCGATCTGCGACGCGCCGATCTTCAGGCCGACGAGCTTCTTGACGCGATGGTCGTCCTTGGCCTTCGGCTCGCGCTTCGGTTTCGCCGGCTTGTCGCTCTTCTCGGCTTGGCCGTTCGAGCCTTTTCGGCGGAGCGTGCTTCGCAGCCTCTTTCTCGGCCTCGGCAGCGTGCTTCGCGGCGGCCTTCTCGGTCTTGGCCGTTTCCTTCTCGGCCTCGAGCGCGGCCTTGCGCTGTTCCTCCTCCGCCTTCAGCGCGGCCTTCTCGGCGTCGCGCTCTGCCTTCTCGCGCCGCTTGCGCTCCCTGCGGCTCTCGGTCGCCTTCTGCGTTTCCTTCTCCGCCTTCAGCGCGGCCTTCTCGGCCTCGCGCTCGGCCTTCTCGCGCCGCTTGCGCTCCCTGCGGCTCTCGGTCGCCTTCTGCGCTTCCTTCTCAGCCTTCAGCGCGGCCTTCTCCGCCTCGCGCTCGGACTTCTCGCGCCGCTTGCGCTCCCTCCGGCCCTCGGTCGCGGGCTCCTCGGCCTCCGGCCGGAGAGCAGTGTCGACCTCGGCTTCCGGAGCGTCCTCGGCCGTCGGCTCGCTGCTGCGCTGGACCGCAAGCCGGCGCCGGCGCTCCTCATCGGAGGGGGCGCGCAAGAGCGCCTTCTCGGGCTTCGGGTCCTGCGCCACGTCGGCTTCGCCGGCGGCGGGCTCCGGCTCGGGCGCGAAAACGGGCGCCGCGCTTTGCCCGGCCGGCGCAACGGCGTCCGGCTCGAGCACCGGGAACGCCGACCAACTCGGCTCGGAGGTCTCGGCGTGCTCGACGGGCGCCTCACTCCCCTCGAAGCCTTGGTCGTTCATATCGCGCCGCAGACGGTCGTCCATCATCCGCTCCCGGCGAGCCTCAATGACGACGCCGACGAGCCGTCGGGCGAGAGCGGGGCACTCACGGAGACGCCGCTCCGCTCGAGCATCCCGACGAGCTGCTCCTTGCGGCTCGAGACGGCGAGGGCGCTCTCGACGGTGACCGTGTGCTTACGGATGAGCTCGGCGAGGCCGTGCTCCATCGTCTGCATGCCGCGCCGCGGTGCTCGTCTGCATGACGGAGTAGATCTGCTCGACCTTGCCCTGGCGGATGAGGTTCCGGACGGCATCGTCGGGGAAGCAGGATCTCGAGGCACGCGACGCGGCCGGCCTTGTCGGAGGTCGGCAGCAGCGTCTGGGTGACGATCCCCTGGAGCGTGTTCGCGAGCTGCATGCGGACCTGCTCCTGCTGCGCCGGCGGAAAGACGTCGATGACGCGGTCGATGGTCGAGGGCGCGCTCTGCGTGTGGAGAGTCGCGAGCACGAGGTGGCCGGTCTCGGCGGCGGTGAGCGCGGTCCCGATCGTCTCGAGGTCGCGCATCTCGCCGAGGAGGATCACGTCCGGGTCCTGGCGGAGCCCGGCGCGGAGCGCGTCGGCGAAGGTCGGGGCGTCCGGGCCGATCTCGCGCTGCGTGACGACGCAGCGCTTGTGCCGGTGCACGAACTCGATCGGGTCCTCGACCGTGAGGATGTGGTGAGGCTTCTCGCGGTTGACCTCGTCGACCATCGCGGCGAGCGTCGTCGACTTGCCCGAGCCGGTCGGCCCGGTGACGAGCACGAGTCCGCGCGGCCGCATCGCGAGCTCCTGCAGTGAGTCGGGCAGCCCGAGCTCCTCGAGCGTGCGCAGCTCCTCGGGCACGTGCCGGAAGGCCGCGGCCAGCGTGCCGCGCTGGAAGTGGACGTTCACGCGGAAGCGGCCGAGGCCGGGCACGCCGTGCGAGAGAGTCGAGCTGGCGGTCGACCTCGAGTTGCTTCTGCTGCTCGGTCGAGAGGATGCGATAGAGGAGCGTCCGGGTCTCGTCGGGCTTGAGCTTCTCGGCTCCCTCGAGGAACGTGACCTCGCCGTTCACGCGGATCGCGGGCGGCGCGCCGGGGACGACGTGCAGGTCGGAGGCGCCTGCCTCCACCGCACGTGCAAGCAGGTCGTCGATCGAGGTCGGCGCGTCGTCCATGGACACGCGTGGCTATCGGCAGGTGAATCCGCGACCTTGAGCAGCCGAAAACACACCTCTTCTGAGGTCCCGTTTTCCCCCTCGGCAATCACCCGCATATCACCCAATCTGGGGTATCGACACCCCAACGCCTCACCGATGGTGATCAGGCATCGCACCGCACCCCCAATCCATCTGCGGAAGGAGACCCACCTAATGTTCAAGCGGATCCGGCATCGACTCGACGGGAACAACGAGCAGGGCTTCACCCTGATCGAGCTCCTCGTCGTCATCATCATCATCGGCATCCTGCTCGCGATCGCCGTCCCGTCGTACCTCGGGTTCCGCGACCGCGCAGCGAACAACGCCGCCAAGGCGAATCTCCGCGCGGCCCTGCCGTCGGCAGAGGCGTACTTCGCGGACAACGGAACGTACGTCGGCATGGACGCCACCGACCTCGTCGCGATCGACTCGGGCGTCTCGCCGAGCCTGACGGTCGCAGGCGGCGCCGCGGCACCGACCGCGACGACCTACTGCATCACCGACACCGTGAGCGGCAAGACGTGGAGCGTCGAGGGCCCCGGCCCGAGCGACGACGGCTCCGCCACGGACGACTGGTACACGACCGCGACCTGCTCCTAGTCGCCGGTCGAGTCGGACACGGAGAAGGCGCGGGAGACCGCGCCTTTTCCTTCTGCAAGGACGGGATCCGCTCGCGCGGATCCCGTTCGCGTGGAGCAGCCTCTTTTACGCGGGTTTCACGTTCCTTTGGAGTACCGGGATCGGCTAGTCGGACCGCGGAAGTCATGTGCGCAATTTCTCCTCGTTTGCCGCCTAGTGGCGCGCGATGACTTCGCGTCTGCATTCGATCGCCCGATCAGCGCACTTGCGTAAGGACCAACCAGCCGATTGCCGATAGGAGAACCGTGACCACGACCCTGAGCCCACCCGTCCAGATCTTCGCCGTCCTCGGTGTCATCGGCGCCCTCGGATTCGCTGCGTTCACGTTCCTGAGCAGCGGAGAGGCGTCGGTCGCGACGCCGACGCCGGTCACTCCCGTCGAGCGGACGGCTCCCACGACTCCGACCCCGAAAGCTCCCGCCCCCACGCAGGCTCGAGCCGTCGAGACGACCACGACCGCGAGCGGCTTCCCGCGCCCGATCAACCAGGCGCTCGGCAAGCGGCGCGTGGTCGTCGTCATGGTGTACATGCCCGGTGCGAGCGTCGACCGGCTCGTCCGCGCCGACGCGAAGGCCGCGGCCCGGGCCGCAGGCGCCGGCTTCGTCGCACTGAGCGCGCTCAACGAGCGCATGACGGGCTCGCTCGTGAGCAAGACCGGCGTGCTCCCGGACCCGGCGGTGCTCGTCGTTCGCCGTCCGGGCGTCGTCGCGACGACGCTGAGCGTCTCCGACCGGCTCTCGATCTCCCAGGCAGTCGCGCAGGCACGCAAGTGACCGAGGCCGCACTCCCGCTCCAGGCCGGTCGCGAGCTGTACGTCCGGCACGCGCGCCGCGACGGTCGCTCCGTCGCCGTCCTGCGCGCGATCGACCACGGCTCGAGCTGCGTCGTCGAGGCCGAGGTGTGGCCGCACGAGGCGATCGGCACGGCGTCAGTTCGCCCGGGGCCGTACTCGTTCCGCAGCCCGGTCGAGGCGACGCGGTTCGTCACGCACGCGGTCGAGGCGCTCATCGCACTCGGCTGCGAAGTCCGCGCGTCGTAGACAGCACTGGGGGTCGGGCTTCAGCCCGTCCAGCGCGCTCTGTCGTGGCGTGGCGCTTGTGGGTCGATTGGCGCACTCTCGTCACACCGAACCTCGGCCGCGCGAGGCATGTCGAGGGACTGTCCCTGGACGTGGTCGGAAACCGAGCGCCTGAGCCAGCTGGCGGCCTCGACGGACGTGTCTCGTTCCGGAGAAAGCTCTCCGGGCCGGACGTGTCCGTCGGCTAGGCCAGCACGCGGGCGAGCTCTTCGATCGACGTGAGGCCGGACGCGACCTTCTCGAGCCCGTCGTCCCACATCGTCCGCATGCCGTTGCCCATCGCCGCGCGCGCGATCTCGTCGCGGCTCGCGTGCCGGACGGCGAGCGCCGCGATCTCCTCCGACATGCGCAGGAGCTGGTAGATGCCGATCCGGCCGCGGTAGCCGGTGTGGTTGCAGCGCGGGCAGCCCTTCTTGCGGTAGAAGACCGCCCCGTCCGACGCCAGCGCGACTTCGCGCGAGACGCGGGACTCCAGGAGCTCGGCCTCGTTCGGCGTGTACGCCTCGCAGCAGTGCGTGCAGAGCTTCCGCGCGAGCCGCTGGGCGAGCACGGCCGACACCGCCGCGCCGGTGAGGAACGGCTCGACCCCCATCTCGCCGAGCCTCGTGATCGTCGAGGGCGCGTCGTTCGTGTGCAGCGTGGAGAGGACGAAGTGGCCGGTCAGCGCCGCCTCGATCGAGATCTTGGCCGTCTCCGTGTCGCGGATCTCCCCCACCATCACGACGTCGGGGTCGGAGCGGAGGATCGAGCGCAGCGACGATGCGAACGTCAGCCCGGCGCGCACGTTGATCTGCACCTGGTTGACGCCGGTCGAGCCGGTACTCGACCGGGTCCTCGACGGTGATGATGTTGATCTCCGGCCGGTTGATCTGCGCGAGGCAGGCGTAGAGCGTCGTCGACTTACCCGAGCCCGTCGGGCCGGTCACGAGCAGCGCGCCCGTCGGCAGCGAGACGATCTCGCTGAGCTCGCGCCCGCATCGCCTCCGAGAGCCCGAGCTCGACGAGCGTGGGCGCGCGCCTCGACTTGTCGAGGAGGCGCATGACGACCTTCTCGCCCTCGACCGTCGGGAGCGTCGCGAGGCGGATGTCGAGCGTGCGACCGACCGCGGAGGTGGAGAGCGTGATGCGCCCGTCCTGCGGCTTCCGCCGCTCGGCGATGTCGAGCTTCGCCGAGGACCTTCAGCCTCGTCGTGACCCCCGCCGACATGCGCTTCGGGATCCGCTGCATCTCGCGGAGCACGCCGTCGATCCGGAAGCGGACGACGAGCGCCTCCTCCTGCGGCTCGAAGTGGACGTCGGAGGCGCCTTCCTCGGCGGCCTGGAAGATGACGGCGTTCACGAGCCGGACGAGCGGGCCGTCCGAGATCCCGTCGTCGGCTTCGAGGTCGTCTCCCTCCTCCGGCTCGTCGACCTCGAGGACGGCGACTCCGACGGCCTCCGCCGCGCGCACGAGCCGCTGGAGCTCGACGACGATGTCGTCGCGAGAGGCCACCGCGAGCTCGAGCGGGTGCCGCGTCGCGAGCCGGAGCTCGTCGATCGCGTGGACGTTCCCGGGATCCGCGACCGCGATCTTGAGGACGTCGTCCTCGAAGGCGTAGGGAACGGCGACCGCGCGCTCGAGCGTCTGCACGGGAACGAGCTGCGCCGCGTCGGCTGCCACTCCAGCTGTCGCGAGGTCGACGAACGGAAGGTGGTGCCGCACCGCCAGCATCCGGGCGACGCCGTCGGGCGGCGCAGCGCCCTCCTCGACGAGCGCGTCGGTGACGGACGCGCCCTCGGCGGTCCGGCCTCGGACGAGCGCGAGCTGGTCGGGGGCGACGAGTCGCGTGTGCTCGAGGAGGTCGAGGACGAGCTCGGCGGTCTCGTTGACGTCGAGGGAGCCTCGCAGCGGCTGCGCGGGCGCAGCGCCCTCGCTCGACGCGCCGGGCGGGCGCAGGTTGGTTATCCGCTCGAAGTCCATGTCCTATCCCTCGAACGGGTTATCGGCAGGGGCCGCAACCCGCCTTGATGGCGCGCTCCCTCAGAAGAGCCCGAGGTACGCGTCCAGCAGCCACTCGCCGAGGAAGAGCGCCACGATCCCGCCGAAGGAGAGGAACGGCACGAGCGGCAGGCCCATCTTCCGCGCGGCCGTCCCGTGTCGCGCGAAGAGGACGACGGCCGGGACGAGCGCGGCGAGGAGCCCGACCATGAGCCCGACCGTGACCGTCGCTCCGAGCATCGCCCCGAGGAGCAGCGCGAGCTTGACGTCGCCGAGCCCGAGCCCCTTCGGATACGCGAGCGCCGCGAGGAACAGGAAGCCGGACGCGCCGACCGCCGCCGAGCAACCACTCCGGGCTCGGGTCGATCAACGTGTGCGCGACGAGCGTGACCACGGCGGCGGGCAGGACGATGCGGTCCGGAACCGTGTGGAGCCGCGCGTCGATCACCGACAACGTGACGAGGACGGCGCAGAACCCGAACGCGAGCGCCGCGTACGGCCGTCAGCCCGAACACGGCGACGCAGGCCACGGCGAGAGCCGCCGTGAGCGCCTCGACGAGCGGGTAGACGGCCGAGATCGGGGCCGCGCAGTGCCGGCAGCGCCCACGCAGCAGGAGCCAGGAGAGGACGGGGACGTTGTCGCGCCACCCGATCTCGTGGCCGCACGCGCCGCACGAGGACGGAGGCCGGACGAGCGACCGCCGCGCCGGCACGCGCACGGCGACGACGTTGAGGAAGCTCCCGAACGCGAGCGCCGGCGCCAGGACGAACGCGGCCGCGGCGGCGCTCACAGCGTCATTCCCCCGTGGAGCGGTCGAACGCCGAGGCAGTCCGCGCCCACACCTTCGAGGTGTCCGTTCCGTCGCGGACGACGATGGTGACGAGCTTGACCGCCCTCCCCGCACCGACCGTCTGCCAGGTCAGGTACGTGTCGACGCGATAGCTCTTGCCGTCCGCGCCCGTCAGCGTCTGCACCGGAACCTTGGTCGTGCAGGGCGCGGTCCCGCAGGCGACGAGGTTGACGCGCGTCGCGGCGTTCGCCGAGTAGGCGGCATCGCTCGAGTACGGTGCCGCCGCCGCGAGCACGAGGCTGTCGGGCAGCCCGATCGACGCGTACTTGATCGCGCGGTAGTTCTCCATCTCCTTGTCCGCCAGCGCTCCGGCGGTCGTGACCGTGCTCGCGCGCGTGAGCTGCCGGATCCCGGACTCGAACATCGCGAAGAGCGCGAGGATCCCGATCGCGAGCACGATCATGGCCGCGAGGAGCTCGATGAGGCCGAAGCCTCGCTCGTCACGCAGGCGAACGCGCAGCCGGTGTCGGAGACGACTCACGGTGCGAGGAATCGGCACTGGACCACGACTCCTCAAGTCAGTCGCTCGTGTAGCTGTTCGGGACGTTCGCGAGCGAGACCGCCGTCGGCCCCGTGGGCGCGCCGGGCAGCGCCCGGCGGAAGGCTGCTGAAAGGCACGTAGCAGTTCGCCGAGTTGTTGTCGATGATGAGCTCCTGCGCGATGACCGGGCCGCAGAGGATCACGCTGTTCTGCTGCGTGTAGTCGTTGACGACGTAGATCGAGCCGTGGAACGTCGTGTTGTTCTCGATCAGGAAGCCGCTGTCCGAGCTCGCGCCGCCGACGAAGCCGAGGATCGTCGTGTCCGGGTCCCATGCCGCCGAGTTGCAGCCCGCGACGGGGCAGAGCGTGACGTAGTTCTGGATCTTGATCTCGTCCGTCGCGTAGATCGTTCCGCGACCCGAGTAGACGACGTCCCGGTTTCCCGCGAGCTCGAGCTTCCCGTCGAAGAAGACGACGCCGTAGATCGTGAACGACCCCGGGCTCCCGGGCGTGTACGCGATCCGGCCGAGGAGGTTGCCGGTTGCGTCCTTGACCTGACAGTCGTACGCCGTGTTCGGGAAGAGGTACTGCGTCCCGTTCGACCGGTTGAGCGTCGAGTCGTTGTCGAACTGACCCGGGAAGCTGCCCGTCGTGCAGACCGGGCTCGTCGGCCCCGGCTTTGCGTTCGTGTACCAGTGGCCGAGATTGACCGCCGGTTTCAGGATGTTCGGGAACAGTGCTCGAGAAGTTCGACCAGGTACACCTGCTGGGAGGACCCGCACGGGGTGAGCGTACGAGCCGCTCCAGGGGTAGCGGCAGCCCCCCGCCAACCTGCGACCTCGCTGCACCGGGTCCGAGACGGTGCCGATCGAGGCCGAGTTCTTGGTCTGCACGCGTCCCCGGACCTGGACGAGATCGGAGATGATCTGGGCCGAGTTCTCCATGCAGAGGTCGCCACGTACGTAGACGGGGGCATCGATCGTGATCGAGTTCTTCGAGATTCGTGCAGCTCGTCGTGTCGGCGAAGAGGTAGCCCCAGGCAGGATCCCACGCGGTCGTGCTGCCGACGACCTGCACCTGGCTCGTGACCGTGCGGGTCAGCGGCGCTCCGCCGGCGATCGGGTTCGCCTGCGTGCCGGTGCCGGTGAGCGTCCAGGTCTGCGTCGCCGAGTCGTACGAGGCCGAGTAGGAGACCGTCCCGCCCTCGAGCGTGAGCGTTCCCGAGGTCACCGCGGTGGGAGAGTTGGGGTCGCCGGCGTTCCAGAGGATCGCGCGCGCGTAGTTCATCCCGGCCTCGCCGAGCGCGAGCGCCCGCGTGTCGTCGACGGAGTGCTCGGCGCTGCGCACGTTCGAGCCCGCGTAGTAGACGAGCGACGAGCCGGTGATCATCAGGACCGCGAGGATCCCGATCGCCATGACCAGCGCAACGCCGCTCTCGTCTCTGAGGTGTCAGCCGCATGAAATGTCTTCCCTCCGCAGGGATGCCGCGCGTCTCACTGTCAGTGGCTGGCCCGCGGAGGTCGTCCCTCGAACGGGGCACGCGTCCCTCGTCCACGTGAGCCGCCACGCCTAGAGCCGCGTCGTGTTCCTGAGGACGATGTCGTCTCTGGAGACGCCATTCGGTGCTCGTGTCCGTCGGGTTGAGGTTCACCGGGATGTCGACGCTGAGGTAGCCGAGCGTGCCGGAGGCCGGGACGTAGTAGGTGAAGGGCGTGCTCGACGTCAGGTAGTCGGCCACGTCCGTCGCGGAGGTCGACGTTTCCGGTCCGCGTGAGCTTCCAGCGACCCGTCGCCACGCTCGCGGTCGCGTACGTGACCGTCGTGTCGGTGCCCTGGCAGACCGCCGGCAGCGTGACCGCGATCGAGCTCACGGCCACCCCGTTCGTGGCCGAGATCGCGCTCGCGCAGTGGAGCTCCCGGCGGATTCGATCGAGCCCGAGCCGGGCGTTCTGCTGCGCCTGGAACTCGCGGTTCGCGCGCGCTCTCGGCCCGCACGCCCGCGTGGAACATCGCGGCCAGCCCTGAGAGCACGATCCCGAGGATCGCCATGACCGTGATCAGCTCCGTGCAGCGAGTAGCCTCCCTCGCCGCCTTCGAGTCCGAGCCGCAGTCGTCTCATGGCTACGACGAAGCCAGTCGTAAGTTGGGCACCGGCGGCTCCTCCGGGACGGGCGCAGGCTCGGGCTCGCGGCTCTCGTCCGCGGACTCGTCAGTGCCCGACGCAGCGGCGCGTGCCTTGAGCGCGTGGTCGACGGCGATCTCGAAGTCGTGGCGGTTCGTCGCGGCGTCGGCCGCCGTCTCGCGATCGACGAGGCCGTCGAGCACGAGATCGATGAGCGCCGTCGCGAACGTCTGCATGTGGAAGAACTCCCCCTCGGCGATCGCCTCCGAGATCTCCTCGGTCCTCCGCTCGCGGATCAGCTCCGCGATACGCGCGTTGTTGACCATCACCTCGACCGCGGGGATCCGGCCGCCGCCGATGCGCGGCAGCAGGCGCTGGCTGATCACGCCCCGGAGGACGCCCGCCATGATCGCGGTGACCTGCGGCTGCTTCTCGGCGGGGAAGAACTCGACCATGCGCCCGATCGTCTCGGCGGCGTCGAGCGTGTGCAGCGTGGAGAAGACGAGGTGGCCCGACTCGGCCGCCTGCAGCGCGACCTGCGCGGTCTCGGCGTCGCGGAGCTCGCCGATCAGGATGACGTCCGGGTCCTGGCGGAGTACGCGGCGCAGCGCCTGCCCGAAGCTCTCGGTGTCGAGACCGACCTCGCGCTGGTTGACGATGCAGCCCTTGTCCGAGTGGAGGATCTCGATCGGATCCTCGATGGTCACGATGTGCTGGCGCCGCTTGGCGTTGATGTCGTCGAGCATCGCTGCGAGCGTCGTCGTCTTTCCCGAGCCGGTCGCCCCGGTCACGAGCACGAGCCCGCGCTGCTCGCCCGCGAGCACGCCCACGCCCTCCGGGAGGCGCAGCTCGCGAGTACCCCGCGATCTCGGTCGGGATCACGCGGAACGCGAACGAGATCGCGCCGCGCTGTCGGAAGCCGTTCACGCGGAAGCGCGGCAGGCCGGGCTGGGCATACGCGATGTCGACCTCTCCGGTGTTCTCGAAGATCTCCCTGCGCCTTGGCGTGGAGGCGGTGACCTGATCGAGGACGGCCTGGAGGTCCGCCTCACCCAGAGGCGCATGCTCCGTCACCGGAGCGAGCTCGCCGTCGTACCTCAGCACCGGCGGCTGTCCGACCTTCAGATGGACGTCGCTGGCGCCTGCGTCGACGGCGTGCCGAAGCACGGCGTTCAGGTCCATGGACACGTGGGTTCATCGGCGCGAGCGAAGCCCGGCTTGAGGTGCGAAGCTGTTTGTCGAGCGGGAATGGAACGCGTCGAGGTCCTCGTCGTCGGCGGCGGGCCTGCGGGACTGTCCGCGGCTCGCGCTGTCGCCGCGGCCGGGCACGAGACGCTCGTCGTCGAGCGCCAGCCGACCGTCGGCGAGCACGTCCGGACGAGTGGCGTCACGGCGCTCGAGACGGCGGAGCGCCTGGGCGCGCCGACCGAGCTCCGGCACGAGCTCCAGCGCGTGCGTTTCCGCACGCGGGACGACGAGGTCGTCGTCGGCCTCCAGCGGCGGCGCCTGTGCGTGCTCGACGTGAGGTCGTTCTACCGCTGGCTGGCGAAGCGGGCCGAGGATGCCGACGCTCGGGTCGAGACGGACACGACCGTGACCGACGTTCGGAGGAACGACGCAGCGCTCGTCGAGTGCCGGCTCCGGCGAGCCGGCGGCCGTGACTCGGTCGTCTCGGCGTCCGTCGTCGTCGACGCGAGCGGCTATCGCGCCTCGGTCTCCAGGCAGGCCGGCCTGCACGGAGGGTTCGACCGCTTCGGCGTCGGGGCCGAGCACGAGCTCGTGGCGCACCGCGTATCGCAGGAGGACGCAGTCCTCGTCCTCGACGAGAGCGTCGCGCCCGCGGGCTACGCGTGGGCGTTTCCGTGGGGCGAGGCGCGCGTCCGGCTCGGCGTCGGCCTGCACCACGCGGACGTCAGGGACAACCCGAGAGTGCAGCTCCGGGCGCTGCATGCCGAGGCGGACGCGTTCGGCCTCGACCTCAGCGGGAGCACGGTGCGCGAGTCCCACTTCGGGCTCATCCCGGCCGAGGGACGCGCGGCGCGGGTCGTCGCGGACGGGCTCGTCGCGGTCGGCGATGCGGCCGGCCAAGGGACGCTCGTGGTCGGCGAGGGCATCCGGACGGGTATCCGCGCGGGCGAGGTCGCCGGAGAGGTCATCCACGCGGCGCTCGAGCGCGGCTCGGCGAGCCGGGCCGCCCTGCTCCCGTACGAGACGTGGTGCGAGAGCGAGCTCGGCCGCAGCTTCCGTGCTGCCGAGGTGCTCAACCGGAGGCTCTCGAAGTTCGGCGACCGCGAGTGGGGCTCGGCGCTGGATGTGCTTCGCGGCATGCCGGCCGACCTCGTCCTCGACCTCCTCGAGTCGCGCTTTCCCCGCCGGCGGCTCCTCCTCTGGCTGGCCGCCAACCCGCGCACCGCCTGGCGCTCGCGCAGCCTGCGGCACGTCGCGTTGTCGCGGTGACCGGGGCTACAATTGCCGACCCCGCAGGGATTCCCGAGTGGCCAAAGGGGGCGGGCTGTAAACCCGCTGGCTCAGCCTTCGGAGGTTCGAATCCTCCTCCCTGCACCTCGTGAAGCTCACTCTGACGTTCGGCAAGCACGTCGGCCAGGGTCGGCTCTCGCCCGAGCAGCAGTCCGTGCTCGAGCGGCTCGAGCGTGACGAGCTCACCGCCGAGGAGGCGCAGAAGCTCCTCGGCGGCAGCGTACGACTCTTCGACTTCACGATCGGCGCGGCGGCGGACGACGACGGCGATGCGCCGCCCGAGTCACCCGCCGAGGAGACCGCGGAGCTCTCGGAAGACGAGATCGCGCGCCGCCTCGTGGAGCGGATCGCTCAGGAAGTGGACGCCGAAGGGGGCGGCTAGAGCCGGGCCGCAGGTGTCACGAAAGGACGCGACCTCCCGTGGGAGGCCGCGTCGCCGAGTAGATGGCCCCCGCCGACGTTAGTACTTCGCGCGGTCTCCGAGGTCGTCGTCGATCTCGTCCGACGTGACCGTCTTCGTCTTCGTCTTGAACTTCGTCTTCGTCTTGCCGGAGTCGTCCTCGCCGGGCTCCTCGGTCATGAACTTGTGCGCCTCGACGTCCTCGTCGTCGCGAACGTCTTTCTTCTCGTCGGACATGCCGACCTCCTCGCGCTCGGTGACGGCTCATCCGCCACCTTCGACTACATGACTCGCGCCACGACCTGAATCTTCCGCCCGGAGGACCCGAGATACAAGGCGTGAGATGCTCGGGCCGTGCGTCTGCGCGAGAGCGTCATGGAACCGGTTCACCTCTTCGCCAGGATCGCGCGGAACGCAGACGTCCGACGACTCGAGCTCGCCTGGGCGGCATCCAACTTCGCAAGCCGCGCCTCGGCGGTCGCGGTCGCCGTCTACGCCTACGAGGCGGACGGCGTCGGCGCGGTCGGGATCATCTTGTTCCTCCGGCTCGCCATCGCCGCCGCGGCATCACCTTGGCTCTCCGTCTTCGCCGACCGGCGATCGCGCCGGCTCGTCCTGATCGCGTCCGATCTCGTCCGCTGCCTGATGCTCGGAGGAATGGCGCTCCTCGTCGCGCTCGACGCAGGCTCGCTCTCCATCTACATCCTCGCCGTCCTCGTCGCGGTCGCCGAGCCGGTGTTCCGTTCCGCGCAGGCGGCGCTCACGCCGTCGCTCGTCCGGACTCCCGAAGAGCTGACCGCGGCGAACGTCGTCGCGAGCGCCGTCGAGAGCGTCGGCCTGTTCGCCGGGCCTGCATTGGGAGCGCTCTTGCTCGTCGTTGCCGGCAGCGGAACGGTGTTCGCGGTGACCGGCCTGCTGTTGCTCGCTTCCGTCGCGCTCGTCGCCCGGATCGGCGTCGCCGGAGAGCCGGCGCCGGAGCCGACAGTCGCGCGGAAGGACACGCTTCTCGCCGGGTGGAGGGCGATCGTCTCCCAGCGCGAGCTCCGCGTTGTGATCGGCCTCTTCTCGGCGCAGACGCTGGTGGCCGGGCTGGTGCAGGTGCTCGTCGTCGTCCTCGCGATCGAGCTCCTGTCGCTCGGGACCGCCGGCGTCGGCTGGCTCAACGGCGTGATCGGGATCGGGGCGACGCTCGGTGTGCTCGCCGTCGCCGGAGTCGCCGGACGAAGCTCGATCTCGAGGTATTTCGCTCTCGGGCTCCTGCTGTGGGGTTTCCCGCTGATACTGATCGCGGCCTGGCCCGAGCCGGCGGCCGCGTTCCTCCTGCTCGCGCTCCTCGGCGTCGGGAACACGCTCGTGGACGTCACCGGGATCACCCTCATGCAGAGAACCGCTTCGGACGACGTTCTCGGACGCGTCTTCGGCGCCTTC
The DNA here is from genome assembly GCA_963716605.1 of uncultured Actinomycetes bacterium. Classification (GTDB taxonomy): domain Bacteria; phylum Actinomycetota; class Thermoleophilia; order Gaiellales; family Gaiellaceae; genus GMQP-bins7. The sequence goes on from CAVQTO010000003.1 coordinate 922,028, forward strand.
GAGGCCATTGCCCTGCTCGCGATGGGGATCGGCGCGCTGCTCGCCCCCGTTCTCGTCTCGGCTCTGGGCGGGCGCTGGGCAGTGCTCGTCGCCGGGTTGATCATGCCCGCGACCGTTCTCCCGCTCTGGCGCCGCCTCGACGCCGTCGACGCCTCGGCCCCCGCGCCTGCCGAGCTCGTCGAGCTATTGCGTGGCATCCCGATCTTCGCTCCCCTGCCGGCACCTCAGCTCGAGTGGCTGGCCCGAGCGCTCGTGGAGGTCCGGGTCGACCCCGGATCGGTCGTGTTCTCAGCGGGCGACCACGGCGATCGCTTCTACGTGATCGCCGAAGGCCGCGCTGCGGTGGACGTGGAGGGCGAGCCCGCTCGGACGCTGGAGCCCGGTGACTTCTTCGGAGAGATCGCGTTGTTGCGTGACGTGCCGCGGACGGCGACGGTTCGGGCGATCAGCGGCCTGCTCCTCCTCGCCCTCGACCGAGAGACGTTCGTCTCGACAGTGACCGGCCATGCGGCGAGTGCGGAGGCCGCCGGCAGCGTCGTTGCAGCACGGCTCCCGAGCCCGGTCGCGAATTGAGCGCGCTAAGGAGAGGGCACGCGCACAGCGCGCCGACGCTCGCGAAGTAGGCTCTGCGCACGTGTTCCTTATCGCCGGGTTCGTCCTTCTCCTGCTGCTTTCGTCGCCGTGGAACCTCATCGCTTTCGCCGTGTGCATTCCGCTCTTCCTCGGCGAATTGGCCTTCTGGAACCGCACAGTTCGGCACCGCCGCGCCCAGACGGGCGTCGAGACGCTGATCGGGAGGACCGCGACTGTCGCGTCCTCGTGCCGCCCCGATGGCCAGGTCCGTCTCGATGGAGAGATCTGGGAGGCGCGCTGCGCGGAAGGCGCGGACGCAGGGGAGACCGTGACCGTTGTCTCGCGCCACGACCTTACGCTCGTCGTAGAGCGCCTTCGCCCAGAGGGAGCCGAGCTGCGGCCAGGGCGTGCGTGACCGAGTCTCTTTGCCCTCGACTCGCCAACCCACTGGCGAAGAGCACCGGGCGACAATCGGGCTGCCGATACTTGGCTACAGTCCAGGCTTCGCCCTCTTAGCTCAGTCGGTAGAGCACCTCCATGGTAAGGAGGGGGTCGACGGTTCGAGTCCGTCAGAGGGCTCTAAAATGCCCGCAAAACGTGGATTTTTGTTTGTCTGGTCTGGTACAACCGAGCACCTCCTTCGCAAGGAGGGGGTCGAGGGTCAACGGCGGCTCGACACCTCAAAGAGTTGCTGGAAATCGACGACGTTTCCTTGACCCCGGCGTTGCGAAGCTGGGGACTGGTTTTGGGGACTAATGACGACTGGCTTGGGCCGAAAGGCTCGTCGGCGCGTGCAGAGGACGCTCGCCGGTCGCATCCTCGACGTAGCTGCCCTCGGGCGCCGTCCGACGCACCAACACATCGCGCCCACCCGCGAGCGCGACAGAGCGCGCGAGGATGAGGAGGGCCCATGTGCTGCGGCATCGTCGACGACCGGCTCATGCTCCGACTCGGCGCCGAGCTCGCGGAGAAGGCGCTTGAACGACCGCACGTGCACCCGATGGACTTCACCGGCCGGCCCATGAGCGGCATGGCCTACGTCGCCCCGGAGGGACTCCGCGGCAGGGCGCTCCGACCCTGGGTGGAACAGGCCGTCGGCTTCGCACGAACGCTGCCGCCCAAGCCTCCCCGGCCCAGACCCGCTAGGAGTTGACCCGGGTCGGGCCCGATCGAGACACGCCCACGCTTAGCGAAATAGTCTGATATAAGACTAACTGTGGATCGAGACGATCTCGGCTTCCTGCTCGCCAAGGCGACGCAGCGCTGGAACGATCTCCTGCAGGAGCGGTTCCGCGCGGCCGGCTGGGGTGAGGTGCGGCCGAGTTACGGCTCGATCCTGGTGCCGCTGTTCGAGCAGGACGGCCTGCGCATGGGCGAGCTCGCACGCCGGGCGCGGCTGAGCAAGCAGACGATGACGACGATGGTGCGCCTGCTCGAGCGTGAGCAGTTGGTGCGCCGCGAGCGTGACCCCGAGGACGGGCGCGCGTTTCGCATCGTCCTCACCGCCAAGGCGCGCAGGTTCGAGCCGGTCGCGGAGCGCACGCTCGCCGAGCTCGGTGCGCTCGCGCGCGACCGGCTCGGCGAACGGCGGCTCGCTTCTGTCAAGCACGGACTGAAGGAGTGGATCGAGACATGAGGCATCACACCGTCACCACCACGTTCACCGCGCCGCGCGACGAGGTCTTCGCCTATCTCGCCGACATCGAGAAGCTGCCCGAGTGGGCGACCGAGTTCGCACGCGAACTGAGACTCGTCGACGGCCGGCACAAGGTCGTGAACGGGCTCGGCGAGTTCTTCTTCGAGATCCACGCCGACCCGCAGTCAGGCGTGATCGACATGCTCGCCGGCCCCAGCCGACGACGCGCTCCTCTGCTTCCCCACCCGCGTCGTTCGCCACCCCGGCAGGCGGCAGCGCGTACACCTTCACCATGTTCCAGGCACCCGGCCAGCCCGACGAGCAATTCGAAGCACCAGCACGCCTCGCTGCTGCGCGAATTCGAGAACCTGAAGCGACGCTTCGGCTCGGCGAGCTAGCTCTCCACCCCCAGATGTCTGTCAATGTGGCCACGCGGACCGGCTCGGCACGAGCCCGCGGCACCAGTTAGGACTAGCGCAGCGCGAACGGAAGCGGCGCTACGGTGGCGAGATTGCCGATCAGCCCGCGGGCAGGGTGAAGCAGACTCTGGCGCCTCCGCCCTCGCGGTCTTCGGCCCAGATTCGCCCGCCGTGCGCCTCCACGAGCCCACGGGCGATGGCGAGGCCAAGGCCGGCGCCTCGAGACGAGCGCGACTGATCCCCTCGCCAGAAGCGCTCGAACATCCGCTCTCGTGCTTCAGCATCGAGACCCTCACCGGTGTCCTCCACTGCGACCGTTACCTCACCCGCACGTGGCTCCACGCGAACCGCGACCGCACCATCGGTCGGCGTGTGTCGGAGCGCGTTCGTCAGAAGGTTCATGAGCACGCGCTCTACCTTTTCGGGTGCGAAGCGGGCGGTGACGTCGTCCTCGACCTCTGCTGCAAGCGTGACGTGGCGCGACCGCGCCTCGGCTTCGACGCTGCGGATGCTGCTCGAGATCACCGGCGCTACCGGAAGGCGGTGCATCTCGAGCGTAAGAGCACCCGCGTCGATGCGCGCGAGCTCGAAGATGTCGTCGACGAGCAGCGAGAGGATTCGTACCTGCTCGCGGAGCACAGGGACGTACTCGGCGGGGTCACCGAGGCCGTCCTCGAGCGCCTCGAGCATCGCCTGCATGTTGGCGAGCGGCGTGCGCAAGTCGTGGCTCGCCCAGGCAACGAGCTCCCGTCGCGTGTCGAAGAGGCGGCCAAGGTTTTCGCCCATCTCGTTGAAAGACGCGGCCAGCTCGGCGACTTCCGCCGGCCCTCCTTCGGGAGCACGCGCGTCAAGGTCCCCCTGAGCGAACTCGACGGACGCCTTGCGTACGCGGTCGATCGAATCGGCGATCGCGCGCGCCATCAACAGCGCTGCGACGAGCGCCGTCAACGCCGACGTGGCGGTAACGGCGAGGATCTTCACGTCGTCGCCCATGTGAAACATCACCCATCCCGACGCGAGCACCGCGCCCAGTGGGAGCAAGACGGCGAGGACGCGCGAGGCCGGCGAGCTGCAACCGAACGGTTGGGAGCAGACGCAGGAGAGCTGCGAGTGCAAGCCCGATGCCGAGGGTAGCGAGCGCGACGATGAGTGCGTTCGCGGTCATGCCGCCAGCCTGTAGCCGATGCCCCACACCGTCTCCAGGTACCTCGGCTCGGACGGATCGTCCTCGACCTTCTCGCGCAATCGCCGCACGTGGACGGTCACGGTTCCCGTGTCGAGCGCGGCCGTATACCCCCAGACGCTCGCCATGAGCTGATCTCTCGAGAACACCCGGCGTGGATGGCTGGCAAGGAACCAGAGCAGGTCGAACTCTCTGCGCTGTCAGGTGCACCTCCATCCCGGCCTTGCGGACCTCGCGCGAGGCCCGTTCGAGCTCGACGTCACCGAACTCCAGGCGTTCTGCCGACTCGTCGACACGATCGGACCGTCGCAGGACGCTCTTGACCCGCGCGGCGAGCTCGCGCGGCGAGAACGGCTTCGTCACGTAGTCGTCCGCCCCGAGCTCCAGGCCGACGATCCGATCGGCCTCCTCGCCACGGGCTGTCAGCATGATCACCGGAAGCTGCGACGTCGAGCGGATCCAACGGCAGAGCTCGAGGCCGTCCGTTCCCGGCAGCATCACGTCGAGCACCACGAGATCCGGGGAGGTTCGAGCGAGCGCTTCACGTGCCGCATCGCCGTCGCCCGCCTCGATCGTCCGGTACCCCTCGCGCTCGAGGTAGCGGACGACCACCTCGCGCACGATGGGCTCGTCGTCGACGACGAGAACGGTCTTCACCGTTTAAGTGTGCCTCGGGTGCTGGTCTGCCACCATCTAGACGCGGACGACGAACCAGCCGTCGACGTTGTCGCAGAGAACCGTGTTCGGAGGGTCGTCGTGGTACGCGTAGAGAGGCAAGCCTCGGAAGGTGACCTGCAGCCGACCGTCGGCGCGCCTGACGACACCGAACCTCCCCTTCACGCCGCGCATCGTCGGCGGTACGGCTGCGCGCGACTTGACGACGAGCGGCGGCCACACGCGCGCGCACTCACCCGTGCATCGGATCCTGCCGCCGGCGCGCTTCTCGACGCTCCAGTAGTAGAGCGGAAGCTTGTTCTTGCTCTGCAGGATGTCGCCGAACGAGGCGGTTCTTCACCTTGACCGCCGGCGGCTTCGGATTCGCGTCGGCGAACGACATCGCCGCCGGAACGGCGAGGACTGCGATCAGCGCCGTCGCGGCGGCTGCGAGCGTCAAGCGACGAGGATGGTTCATCTGCCCTCCTGCGCGATCGGGATTCGGGTCCGGCGAGGATCGCACGCAAACCTTGCGGAGTCCTTACGAGGCGATTGCGCACGTGTAACGCGAGCCAATCCCGCGACGAGTTCACGGACCGTTCATCTGGATGCCAGCAGTCCGAAAGACGCGCGTCCTACGGTCGCAGGAATCGATCGAACAGGAGGAGTGACGCTCATGAAACGATTCGCCGCCATGCTCGTAGTGCTGGCCTGTGCGGCGGCCGTGGCGCTTCCCGCGCTCGCCGCCGACGGCCCCGTGAAGACCTTCTCGCAGAACGTGACGCTCGGCTTCTACCGCGGGCAGGTCGTCTCGTACCTCGACTTCGGCCCGGTGAAGCTGCGAGCCGGAAACAAGGTCGCACCCATCTGGGCGTTCACGAACGGCGACGAGGGCCAGCGGAACATCATCGACACCGTGCCCGGACGCAAGGATTACACGCCCCTGTGGGCGGTGAACCTCGTGACCTGGAAGGCGAACGAGACGCCGCGCGTGCTCCGCTCGGCAGCCGCCGTGCGCGCAGCGCAGCGTGCCGGCGACGTGACAATCAAGGCGATGCCGATCGTCGTCAACTGCCCGGTGCTGTAACCGAGACCCTGCAGAGGGCTGGCGGAGGGTGTGTCGCGACCATGGTTCGAGTTCACCCTCCTCGGGCGTCCTCTCGACCGACCCTGGTTGTCCCTGGGGCAGACGTCCGGCTCCTACAATGGCTCGATGGGCAGCGAGCCGGGAGACCGCCGGACCGACGACGGTCAGCGCGCGCTCGACGAGGCTCGGTGGGACGCCGCCCGGGAGGCGTTCGAGTCCGTTCTCGGCGACGAGGAGACGCCCGAGGCGCTCGACGGGCTCGGTCTGGCGCTCTGGTTCCTCGGCGACGTGACCGCAGGGGTCGCCGCGCGCGAGCGCGCCGTCGAGGGGTACGCCCGCATCGGGCGCTGCGACGACGCGGCCCGCATGGCCGTCTGGGTCTCGCATCAGCACTTCGTCGCCGGACGGACGTCCGCTGCCCGCGGCTGGCTCGCGCGCGCCGAGCGGGCCGTGGACGAGTCGGGCCTCTGCGCCGGGCAGGGCTGGGTCGCAGTCGAGCGGGCACGCCACGCCGAGACCGTCGAGGAGTGCGCGGAGCACGCGCGCCGGGCGCTGGAGATCGCGCGGCAGACCGACGCCACCGACCTCGAGGTGTTCGCCGTCAGCCTCCTCGGGCGCGCCGAGGTGAGCGCGGGCCGTCGGGACGAGGGGATGAGACTGCTCGAGGAGGCGATGGCGGCCGCCTCGGCGGGTCGCGTCCGCAACGTCCACACCCTCGCGGAGGCGTACTGCAACCTGATCGCAGCGTGCACGAGCGCCGGCGACTGGGAGCGCGCGACCGAGTGGTGCGAGCTCGTGGACGAGTTCGCGCGCGAGCACGAGACGGCGCCGCTCTACGGGGCGTGCCGCACGATCCATGCCGACGTCCTGCTCGCGCGGGGCCGGTGGGAGGATGCGGAGCGCGCCCTGCAGAGCGCGCTCGACGTGCACGCGCGCTACGTGCCTCAGCTTGCCGCGCCGACGGTGGCGGCCCTGGCCGAGCTGCGCGTGCGCCAGGGCCGGCTGGCGGAGGCCGAGCAGCTCCTCGTCGGCAGGGAGGAGCACCCGGAGTCGCTCCGGGCGCTCGCTCACCTGCGTCTGGCCCAGGGACGGCCGCAGGTGGCGGCGTCGCTGCTCGAGCGCGGCCTGCTCGCGGCGGAGGGCGACGCGATGCAGTCCGCTCAGCTGCTCGCGCTCCTCGTCGACGCGCGCCTCGCCGAGGGCGAGACCGAGTCGGCCGAGGCCGCCGCGCGGACGCTCGCGGAGCTGGCCCGGCGACTCGAACACCGACGTCGTCGGCGCGCGCGCCGAGCTCGCCGCAGCCCGCACGCACGTCGCCGGGCATCGGGCGGACGCAGCGGTGGAGGCCGCCCGCCGGGCGCTCTCCGGGTTCGGCCGGCTCGGGATGCCGTACGAGATGGCGGAGGCACGGCTCGAGCTCTCCCGGGCGCTCGTGCACGAGAGCCCGGAGCTCGCGGTCGAGGAGGCCCGGGCTTCCTACGCGACCTTCCGCGAGCTCGGCGCAGCGCGGGCCGGCGATGCGGCCGCAGCGGTGCTGCGCGAGCTCGGCACGCCACCGGGCGCCCCGCCGCGCGCCGCCGGTGAGCTCACCGCCCGCGAGCAGGAGGTGCTGGGCCTGCTCGGGCTCGGGATGTCGAACGGCCAGATCGCGGAGACGCTCGTGATCAGCGAGAAGACGGCCGGGCACCACGTCAGCCGCATCCTGTCCAAGCTCGGCGTCCGGAACCGGGCGGCCGCGGCCGCGGTCGCGGCGCGCGAGCGGAGATAGGCGCGAAGTAGGGAGTTCTCCCGATGTGTGGCGGCTCCGCGGCGGCGCACACTGGCCGAAACCGACAAAAGGAGGAACGATGATGAGCGTTCAGATCGCAGACTCGGAGCTCAAGGCGCGCCATCGCGCGATGTGGGGCTCCGGCAACTACCCCCTGATGGTCGACACGTTCCTGCTGCCCGTCGGCGAGCGGCTCGCGGAAGCATGCGGCCTCGGCCCGGGAGTGCGCGTGCTCGACGTCGCGGCCGGGACGGGCAACGCCTCGCTGCCGGCCGCCCGTCGCGGCGCCGAGGTCACCGCCAGCGACCTGACGCCGGCGCTGCTCGACGCCGGCCGCGAGATCGCGGAGGCCGAGGGCCTCGAGCTCGAGTGGGTCGAGGCCGACGCCGAGAACCTGCCGTTCGAGGACGAGTCGTTCGACGTCGTCATGTCCGCGATCGGCGTCATGTTCGCGCCGCATCACCAGGCGGCGGCCGACGAGCTCGTGCGCGTCTGCCGCGTGGGCGGGAAGGTCGCGGTCCTGAGCTGGACGCCGGACGGCATGCTCGGCGCGCTCTTCGCGACGATGAAGCCGTTCGCGCCTGCTCCCCCGCCCGGCGTGCAGCCCCCGCCGCTCTGGGGCGGCGAGGACTACCTGAGGTCGCTCCTCGGCGACCAGGTGGAGCTCGAGACGCTCGAGCGGGAGATGCTGGAGATCACCGCCTTCGCGAACCCGCGTGGGTACGGCGAGCACTTCAAGGCGCACTACGGGCCGACGATCGCCGTGCGGGCGAATGCCGAGCGCGAGGGTCGTGCGCAGGAGTTCGACGACGCGCTCGACGCCTTCTGTGACGAGTGGAACCTCGGCACGGACGGAGAACGGTCGCTTCGAGCAGGAGTACCTCGTCGCGGTCGGCACGAAGCGCTGACCTAGCGCCTGGAAGGCCACGAGAGCCTCGTCCGAGTGTCGGGACGGGGCGCTCGTGGCCTTCAGGCTGTGGGTGATCCAGCGGCTACGCGAGCACCGGCTGCTCGAGGGGAACCGCAACCGGCACCGGCGCCCCGATCACGATCACCTGCGGCCCGCCCGGCTCGAACGGCCGCTCGAAGGTGGCGACGTTGGTCGAGGCCGAGAACGTCCCGAAGACGCGCAGCACGTCCTCGCCGATGTTCCGCATCCCGTGCGGCGCCATCGGCGGCACGAGTGCGACCTCGTGCGTCGCGATCCGGCCCACCTCGTCCCCGACGCGCGCCTCCGCCGTGCCCTGCACGATGATCAGCAGCTCTTCGGCGCTGTCCGTGTGCACGGGCAGCTCAGCCCCGGGGTCGAGCTCGAAGAGCACGGTGGCCGTGCTGGCCGTCCCCGTGGCGCTGTGGACGGGGAAGCTCACGCGCAGGCCCGGGCCGGCCGACGCCAGCTCGAAGGTGTCCAGATCGAACGTATACATCTCGAAACTCCTTTCGTTACACATCAATGTGCAGCGATAGTAGGAGGTGTTGGCGCGCTTGTCAAGATCGAGGTACACTGTTGTGCAATGAAGCGTAAGTATGAGCTCAAGGAACGGGCACGACGCCAGGAGGAGACGCGGCAGCGGATCGTCGAGGCGACGGTCGAGCTGCATACCTCCGTCGGGACGGCTCGTACCACCATCTCGGCGATCGCGGAGCGCGCGGGCGTCGAGCGGCACACGGTCTACGCCCACTTCCCCGACGACGAGACGCTCTTCCGCGCCTGCAGCACGCACTGGCAGGGCCGGCACCCACGGCCGGACGTCCGACGCCGGCTCGAGCACGACGTCCCCGAGGACCGGCTCCGCGGCGTGCTCTCGGATCTGTACGCCTGGTACGAGGAAGTCGAGCTCGACCTCGAGATCCTCCTCCGCGACGCGCCGCTCGTGCCGATGAGCGCCGCGAGCTTCGCCGAGGCTGACCGGGCGACGGGCGAGCTCGCGGACGACCTCGCCCGCGACTGGCCGCGGCGGAAGGCCGTGCGCGCCGCCATCGGTCACGCGCTCGAGTTCGAGACGTGGCGCTCACTCGTGCGCCGCCAGAGCCTCTCGCGCAAGCAGGCCGTCGACGGAATGCTGCGCCTCGTCGCGAGCCTCTAGCGCTGACGCGGGGTGAACGAAGCTCCCGTCAGGCGCGCGAGCGCAACCGCTGCCAGCTCGCACCTGAGCCTGCCGGAGCTCTACGGCGCTGCGGGTGCGGCCGCCGGGTCGAGCGCCGCCTTTGCAGCCGCCACCCTCTCGCGCCGCGCCTTCGTCAGCTCCTGGATCAGGATCTGGATCATCGCAGCCAGCGGCACAGCGGTGAGCGCGCCGAGGACGCCGAGCAGGGCGCCGAAGAGCGTCACCGCGACGATGATGAAGAACGGTGAGATGTTCACCGCCTTGCCCTGGATCTTGGGCGTCAGGATGCTGTTCTCGAGCTGCTGGTAGATCAGCACGACGGCGGCCATGATCAGAGCTGCGGTCAAGCCCTCCTCGGCCCAGAGCGTCGGCACGAGGATGAAACCCGCGATCGTGGCGCCGAGGTTCGGGATCATGTCGAGCAGACCGGCGATCACGCCCAGCGCTATCGCGTAGCTCGAGCCGAGCAGCCACGCCGTCACCCCCTGCGTCGTGCCAGCGATCATCGCGATGATGATCACGCCGATCGCCCACCGCGAGACCGACTCCGTCACCTTTTCCCAGACGGCGAGCCAGCGCTCCTCGTCGCCCGGCAAGAGGACGCTGCCGAGCGACCGCTTGAGGTTGCCGATGTCCGTGAGCAGGAAGAGACAGATGAAGAGGATCGTGAAGGCGGCGAGGAAGAGTGAGAAGAAGTCGCCCGCGATGCCGAGCACGGCAGAGATCGTGTCGGGCACCAGGCCGGAGATCTGCTCAGCCCCTTGCTGGACGTTCTCGGCGGCGCCCGAGTCGCCCAGCCACGAGAGCTCGTCGGACTCCCGCAGCTGCTCGACGGTGGCCGGGAGCTCGTGGAGGAAGTCGCGGACCGAGCCGACGAGCGGCACGAGCAGCAGGAGCGCGAGCAGCACGACCGCGAGCGCCGTCCCGAGCACGGTCACCGTCGCCGCGAGCCCGCGGGACATGTTCGTCTTCGACATCACGAACCGGACCGGGAATTCGAAGACCAGCGCCAGGAAGATCCCGACGAAGACGATGAGGAACGTTTCGCCGATCGCGGCGAACGCGACGCCCACGCCGATGGCGGCGGCGACAATGAGCACCGTCCGCATCGGGAGGACGAGCTCCACGCGCTTTGAGGCGGGCGGGTCCATGGCGCGCAACGCTACACCGCGATCCGGACGCAACTCGTCCGCGGAACAGAGCTCCGTCAGCGCAGCGAGATCGCGACCTGCTCGAGGAGGTCCATCGCCTCCTGCATCCCGACCTCCATTCCCGAGTCGATGTGGCCGTCCCGATGCTCCTTGCTCGAGTGCTGGACGAGCACGGTCATCGTCGTGCGCCCGTCCACCTCGGTGAGCGTCAGCGTGTTCAGCGCCTCGCCGTCAGGGAAGCCCTCGTAGACCTCGGTCGAGACGAGCCGCTCGTTCGGGACGATCTCGCGGTACTCGCCGTGGAAGGCGACCTCGAAGCCCTCGTTCGCGACCATCACGAACCGCCACGCTCCCCCGACCCGCAGGTCGATCTCGACGCTCGTGACCTTCCCGCGCCGGCCGCTCCACCAGCGCTCGACCAGCTCCGGCGTCGTCCACGCCTTGTAGACGAGGTGCCGCGGCGCCGCGAACTCGCGCGTGATCAGGATCTGCTCGTCCGTCGGGAGCGTCACCGTCGCCGTCCCGCTACTCGCCATCGGATCCATCCTCTTCCTCCTTCTGCTTGAGCTCCTCCAACACGGCATCGAGCTGCTCGAACCGCTCCGACCACGACCGCTCGTAGCTCTTGACCCAGTCGTGGATCGGCTTGAGTGCCTGTCCGTTCAGCCGGTAGAACCGCTGCCGTCCCTCCTCGCGCACGTCGACGGCGCCGACCTCTCGCAGCACGCGCAGATGCTTCGAGACGAGCGGCTGCGCCAGGCCGAGCACCCCGACGAGCCCGTTCACGGGCTGCTCGCCGTGCGCCAGCGCGTCCAGGATCAGGCGCCGGCGGGGCTCGGCCACCGCGTTGAACGCGTCCGTCGTCGTCGCTGCGCGGGCCATGTCCACATTATATATACCTATATCGGAATATGTCAATCGCCCGGCACCCCCAGTTAGGTACGGCCGCTGCCGAAGTTAGGTAGCGGCCCCCGATGCCGTCGGGGCGCCGCGGGCCTACCGTCGATCTCCAGCACGACTGACCGTGTGAACCACAAAGGAGACCGATGACCGACATGCTCGACACCACCAAGCCCGACCTCGGCGCCGTCAAGCAGCGCCAGCAGGCGGCCTGGGCGAGCGGCGACTTCGCCGTCGTCGCCGCCCGGATCGTGCTCGTCGCCGAGCACCTCTGCGACACCGCCGACCTCCAGGCCGGCTGGCGCGTTCTCGACGTCGCCACCGGCAGCGGCAACGCCGCGATCGCCGCCGCCCGCCACGGCTGCACCGCCGTCGGCGTCGACTACGTCCCGGCGCTGCTCGAGCGCGGCCGCATCCGTGCGGACGCCGAGGGCCTGGATGTCGAGCTGCTCGAGGGCGACGCTGAAGCGCTGCCATTCCCGGACGCGTCCTTCGACGCCGTCACCTCCGTGTTCGGCTCGATGTTCGCTCCCGACCACGCCCGGGCGGCGGCCGAGCTGCTCCGCGTCTGCCGGCCGGGCGGGACGATCGCGCTCGCGAGCTGGACGCCGGAGAGCTTCATCGGCGAGCTCTTCCGGACCGTGAGCGGCCACGTGCCGCCTCCGGCCGGCGTGCAGTCGCCGATGCTCTGGGGCACCGAGGCGCACCTGCGTGAGATCCTCGGCGACGGGATCGCGTCGCTCGAGGTCGAGGAGCGGACGTTCACGTTCCGCTTCCGCTCCGGCGAGGAGTTCGTCGACTTCTTCCGCACCTGGTACGGGCCGACGCTGAAGGCCTTCGCAGCACTGGAAGGCGAGGCCCAGGACGCGCTCGAGGAGGACCTCGTCGCCCTCGCACGCCGGTTCGACCGGCTTGGCAACGGCGATGCGATCGCGATCCCGGCGACCTACACCGAAGCCGTGGCGGTGGCCCGGTGAGCGCCGTCGGGCACCGCTTCCTCGGCTGGCTCGTCGCCCCGGTTCTCGAGCGCCTCGCGCTCGAGAACCAGGAGAGGCACAAGACCGTCGCCGCAACCCGAGAAGGAGAGACCCCATGAACTGGCACCACGATCTGCACCACCAGTACGTCCTCGACCGGCAGCAGCGCCTGCTCGCAGATGCGGCCGCGACCAGGATGGCCGGCTCCGTGCCGGCCCGGACGCGAATCCTCCACCTGCTCCGGCGCCCGGCACACAAACCCGAGGCGGCGACCCCACCCGTGCGGGCCGCCCGCCCGCTCACCGAGCGCGGCTGACCTCATCGACCTGGGGCCGGCGAGTAGAGGCCGCTCAGACTCGCGCGACGAGCCCCAGCTCCGCGGCGCGCCGGGCAGCATCCCGGCGCGTCGCGGCTCCCAGCTTCGAGAGCACCGCGGCGACGTGGTGCTCTGCCGTTCGCGGCGACACGACCAGGCGCTCGGCGATCTCGGCGTTCGTCAGTCCCTCGACCACGAGCGCGAGCACCTCGAGCTGCCGCGCGGTCAGCCCCGCCGGGTTGGCACGCGTCGCCTCCCGCTGTCCCGGAGGGACACGCAGTCCGAGCTCGCGCAGCCGGCCGGCGACCCGGCGTGTCAGCGGCTCCGCTCCGAGGCCGCGCGCGATCTCGATCGACTCGACGAGGCACCGCTCGTCGTCGAGCAGCGACAGCATCAGTGCCCGGTCGTAGGTCCAGCCGACGTCGCCGAAGGCATCGGCCGCGCCGAGCCAGTCGCGCCGGAGCATCGCGGCGTGCGGCGCCGAGGGCGGTGGCTCGAGCTCGATCGGGATCCCGGCGACAGCGGCCCACGCTGCGACGCGAATCGCGCCCCAGCCGATCAGGCCCCCGGGCGGCCTGGCCTCGTCCAGGAGCACCTCGAAGCGCTCGATCGGCAGCGGCGCCCCGGTCGTCAGCGCCCATTCGGTCTCCAGCTCGACGAGCGGCGCCAGTCTCTGCGGCTCGCTCGCGCGAACCGCCTGCGCCGCCAGGTCGCCCAGTCTCTCGGCCGCATCCGGGTCACCGCGGCGCACGGCCAGCTCGGCCAGCACGGTCTTCGCGACGAGCTGGGCGACGCTCATGCTCTTCTCCAGCTCCGCCCGCGTCACCCGCTCGGCCTTGTCCCACTCGCCGGCGCGCAGCTGCAGCCACGCCAGCGTGACCGCGATGTAGGAGGCGAGGTTGTGCACCTCGTTCTGCTCCGCGTAGGCGAGCGCCTGCCGCGCATACCGGACGGCCGGCTCCGGCTGGGCCCAGGACATCAGCGCATAGCCGAGGTTGCCGAGAGCGCGTGTCGCCTCGTGCTTCTCCCCCACCTCGTCGGCGAAGGCGTGCGCCTCGAGGAGCGCCGCACTCTGGCGATGGTCGACGTCCAGCCTGACGCTGCCGATGTTGACGAGCACGTGCGCGCGGGTGCGCTCGTCCCCGAGCTTCGTCGCCAGCTCGAGCGCGCGCTCGCCCCAGAGCAGCGCCTGGTCGTTGTACTCGGCGAGGTTCTTGAGCTGGGCGAGCCCGCTGTAGGCACGGGCGAGCTCGACCGACTCGCCGAGCGGCTCCAGGATCTCGATCGCCTCGAGCGCCCTGGCGCGGGCGGCGTCGCCGTCGCCTGCGTGCCAGTGGAAGCGGGAGAGGATCTGCGTGCAGCGGCCGACGGCAGCGGCGTCGCGCAGGGCCTTCCACTCGGCGATCGAGCGCTCGATCGCGTCAAAGGCGTCCTCGAGCCGGTCGACGGCATAGGCGGCGATCGCCAGCTCCTCCAGCACGGCCGCTCGCTCGTGCGCGGGCAGCCGGTCGAGGAAGGCGCACGCGCGCCGGTAGTGGGAGTACGCCTCGCGGTTCGAGCCGAGCGCCGCCGCGCGCCGGCCGGCGACGAGCGCGTACTCGGCGACGACGTTCTCGGCGCCCGCCGCCTCCGCGTGGTGGACGATCCCCGACGGATCCGCGTGTGCGGCGAGCAGCGCCGCGAGGATCTCTCCGTGCAGCCGGCGGCGCGACGCGATCGGGATTCCCGAGCGGACGGCGTTCCGCGCCAGCTCGTGCCTGAAGCGGACATGGGCGGGCCCGACCTCGAGCAGGTGCCGGCGCTCGGGCTCCTCGGCCGCCGCGGGCCACTCGGGAACGACGGCGTCGAGAACGGACGTCGAGACGCGGTTCGGCACCACCGAGACGAGCTCGACGAGCTGCCGCTCGTCGTTCGTCAGCCGGGCGACGCGCCCCCGGACCGCGTTCGCGATCGACGGGGGCAGCTCGTCGGCGCTACGGGAGGCGAGCAGCTCGGTGACGTAGAACGGGTTGCCTCCTGTCGCGACGAACGCATCGCCGGATCCGTCCCCGTAGAGCGCGGCGACCGCGCCCTCCGACAGCGGCGCGAGCTCGAGGAAGACCGAGTCAGCGGCCCGCGACGCGCCGAACGCCGCGTGCACCGGGTGACCCGGCGGCGCCTCGCCCTCGCGGTACGTGAGGACGAGCAGCACAGGGAGCGAGCCGATCCGGCGTGCGAGCACCGTCACCGCGTCCAGCGTCGCCTCGTCCGCCCAGTGCACGTCCTCGAGCACGAGCACGGTCGGCTGCGGCGGCAATGCCAGCTCCGACAGCAGCAGCTGGTGGATCTCCGCGTGCGGTGCAGCACCGGCCGAGAGCGCCTCCTCGAGCGCCGGTGACACACTCCCGGCGAGATCGTGGATCGCCCCGAGCGGGCGCGGGATCGAGAGGTCGTCGCAGGTGCCGAGGAGCACGCGTGCACCGTCGTCGAGATCGGCGACGAACCGAGCCACGAGCGAGGTCTTGCCGATCCCGGCAGCGGCGACGACGACGACGCGGCCTTCGCCTCGTGCCGCAGCGGCGTGGGCCTCGGCGAGCGTCGCCAGCTCCCCTTCGCGTTCCAGCAGCTCCACAGCCGAACGATAGACCTGTCGAGAAGGTTTTCTTCGGCCCGCTAGCCGGCCGGCTCCTGCTGCGGCATGCCGCACCCGGTCACGCGCGTCGGCGAAGCGGATCGCCTCGTAGGCGATCAGGCCGACGCACAGCGCTGCAACCAGCGCCAGCGTCACCAGCGCGGCCAGCTCGACGCCGACCGGAATCAGCACGAGTAGGCACCCACAGGCCACCAGCCGCTGCTTGTTCAGGGAGCCGACGTTCCGGAGCCGCAAGAGGATGTGCGCGAAGAGGTAGAGCGCGACGCCGCCGCAGAGCGCCACGGCGGGGAACGAGTTCAACGGCTCGCCGACGTCACCGAGCGTCTTCTTGACGCCGACCGCGAGGATGATCCGGCGACCATCGGCAGGTGGAGATAGCTGTAGGAGTCGCGGGCCATCGTAAGCTGGGCGATGCCCGTCAGCTGGTGCAGCTTTCGCTCCGCCACGATCGCGACGACGTCGAAGTACAGCCACCAGAGCGCAGCCGCGATCGCGAAGCCGAGCACCCCCGCCACGACCACGCCCGCGTCGAGCTCGTGGCTCGCCGCGAGCCCGAGCGCGACGATCGTCTCGCCGAGCGCGATGATCACGATCAACGCGTGCCGCTCGGCGAAGTGCCCGGCCGGAGAGGCGCCAGCCCTTGCCGCCGCCGACGTAGGCGCCGAGCAGGTCGAAGGAGAGCGCGAGGCACCCAGATCGCGACTCTGGATGCGGCCGTCGAGGGCCGCGGCGACGAACAGGAGCCCCACGCTCATGGCCGAACCGACCGCGAGCCGCGCGATCGCCGCCTGCATGTCGCGGTCACCGCGCCCGGCGATCGCGTACAGCACGAGATGTGCGATCCGAACGAACGCGTACGCGCAGGGCAAAGATGAAGGCGTCGTCACCGAAGGACGTCGGGCACGGCGCAGCGAAGCGATCAGCATCGCGCCCATCGCGGCGCAACATCGCGATCCGCACCGCTCCTTCCTCCGGGTTGATCGTGTTCGTCAGCCAGGCGTACGCCGCCCAGGCCCACCAGA
Organism: uncultured Actinomycetes bacterium; assembly: GCA_963716605.1. Taxonomy (GTDB): domain Bacteria; phylum Actinomycetota; class Thermoleophilia; order Gaiellales; family Gaiellaceae; genus GMQP-bins7. Next base: position 938,454 of record CAVQTO010000003.1, read on the forward strand.
GCACCCCGAGCACGAGGAGGCCTTTGACGAGTACCTGCCCACGTCGGGTCGTCGGCGATGAACCCGGTCACCTGCGTGATCGCGAAGACGAAGATCAGGTCGAAGAAGAGCTTGAGCGGCGTCACCCGTTCCTCGGCGCCCGCCTGTCCACGAGCCTGGACCGCCATGGAGCAAGCCTATCCTTCGGCATGCGAGTCCTTCGAGCGGCGGCGTGGGCGGCCGCGTTGAGCGGGATCCCTTCGACCGCGCACGCACTCGCCACGGGCCGCGACCCGCTCTGAGGCCGCGTACGCGGCCGGGACGATCCTGCTCCCGCGGGAGACGCGCCCGGCCCGGCTGCTCGCAGCCGGAACCGCGGCGCACCTCGGGATCTCGCTCGGCTGGACGATCGTGCTCGACCGCGCGGGGTTCGCAGCGTGGGGCGCGGCGCGCTCGCCGGGCTCGGGGATCGCCGCGCTCGACCTCGGCCTCGTCGGTCGCCGCGTCGCCCGGATCCACGCGCTTCCGGTGCTGCCGCAGCTCGCCGACCACGCCGCCTTCGGCGCCCTGGCGGGCCGGCTGCTCGCCCGGTGATTGCCCGCCGCGCGGTGCGGGCATACCAACAACCCGACAGAGGAGGGACAAATGGACAGTGAACGTTCCCAGGTCACGACCGACATCTGGACGTTCTCCGAGCCGTCGACGGACGCAACGAACCTCATCGGGTTCTCCGTCGAGGCGACGGACGGCGGCATCGGCAAGATCGACGACGCGACCGGTGAGGCCGGACGCAGCCACCTGATCGTCGACACCGGCCCGTGGATCTTCGGCAAGAAGGTTCTGCTGCCGGCAGGGGTCGTCGAGCGGGTCGATCTCGACACCGACGACCGTCTTCGTCAACCGCACGAAGGACGAGATCAAGGACGCGCCCCAGTTCTACGACGACGCGCTCCGGGACGACGAGGCCTATCGCGGCAACGTCGGCGGTTACTACGACGGCATCTAGCCGCTCGCGTTCGGGCCCGGACTGCGAGGCGGCGCCCGGGCTGAGGACCGACCCAGCCGGACGGCGGCTACCGGCGGCGTTCGCTACGGTGCGGCGATGGCCGCGGATGCCACATCGGACAACGCGCAGACGGCCAGCTGCCCGCATTGCCACAAGCGGTTCTCGGCCGAGCTGATCGCCGGCGGGGCCGAGCGCCACCGCGGCTTCAAGTGCCCGCACTGCAGGCTGTTCGTCCTGGAGAGCAGAGCTGAGGACGCCCGGCTCTCCCAACAAGCGCAGGCTGAACACCCGCGGGTGCGGGTGTTCAGCGCGCAAGACCCCTGGAAGTGTCGCTTCACTCCGGCGACACCGGAACGTGGTGCTACATGCAGTTCTTGAGCGCCTGCGCCTCGGGCAGGCCCTCGAGCTTCTTCAGCGTGTTGTTCTCGATCTGACGGATCCGCTCGCGGGTGACCCCGAAGGCGCGGCCGACCTCCTCGAGCGTGTACGGCTGGGCGCCGGAGAGCCCGAAGCGGAGCTCGATCACCTTGCGCTCGCGCTCGGGCAGAGCCATCAGCGCGTGCTCGACGTCCTCGCGCCGCAGGGAGAGCGAGGCCGTGTCGAAGGGACTCGGCCCAGTCGTCCGGGACGAAGTCGCCGAGCGAGCTCTCCTCCTCCTCGCCGATCGGCTTCTCCAACGAGACGGGGGAGCTGTGCGATCCGCAGGATCTCGCGGACCTCGTCGGTCGTGATCTCGAGCTCCTCGGCGATCTCCTCCGGCCTCGGCTCGCGGCCGAGCCGCTGGATCAGCTGGCGCTCGATGTGCACGACCTTGTTCAGCTTCTCGACCATCTGCACCGGGATCCGGATCGTCCGCGCCTTGTCCGCGATCGCCCGGGTCACGGCCGCGGATCCACCAGGTCGCGTAGGTGGAGAACTTGAATCCCTTGCGGTACTCGAACTTCTCGACCGCGCGGATCAGCCCCAGAGAGCCTTCCTGGATCAGGTCGAGGAACGAGAGCCCGCGACCGAGATACCCCTTTGCGATCGAGACGACGAGCCGCAGGTTCGCCTCGGTCATCTGCGTCTTGGCGGACATGTCGCCGCGTTCGATCCGCTTCGCGAGGTAGATCTCCTGGTCGGCGGTCAGCAGCGGCACCTTGCCGATCTCACGCAGGTAGAGCCGCAGGGAGTCGAGCGAGGGCTCGACGGTGAGATCGAGTTTCGGCGCCGACTTCTCGTCCTCGGCGAGCGCGGGCTGCTCGTGCGGCGGCGACTTGTACTGCTTCCTCCTCGACCAGCTCGATCGAGTGGTCGATCAGATAGGTGTAGAAGTCCTCGATCTGCTCCTTCGTCAGGTCGACCTCTTCGAGGCCGGCGACGATCTC
>CAVQTO010000004.1:0-102317 GCA_963716605.1 uncultured Actinomycetes bacterium
TCGAAGGCGGGTACTCTGAGCGCTATCGGAGAGCCGCGGCGCCGCGGCGAATGAATCCGCCGCGGCGGCCCTTCCGACCCGCCTCCTCACGCGGGCACGACGAGGCCGGACTCGTAGTCAGCGCACGCCCGGAGCCAGGCTGACCTCCAGTGGCCCTGTCCGTCCGACAGGATGTCTTCGAGGACAGCTGCCCGGTCGGTCGGAGTGACCGGGGCGACGGCCGCGAGCTGCTGGAGCCGCAGAGGAAGCGGAAGGTCCGGCCGAAGGAGCGGAAGCGCGAGGACGGCATCCGCCGGCGTCAGCGTCACGTCGAGCGTCTCTGCCGCCAGACCGCGGCGGTCACCCCTGTCACTATCGAGCCCGATCGCGACCGCACCGATCCCGTCCGCGCCGTACCGGACGGCGAGGAGTGCGAGGACGCGCCGGCGCAGGAGCTCGAGCTCGTCGTGGAGTGCGCGTGCGAGCTCCGAGCCGGCACCCACCACCTGCATGACCGCCGCGCAGCGGGCGAAATGCTCGGCGTCGGCCCGAAGCGTCCGATCAAGCGCCGGGGCGATCGGCGCGGGGTCGGCGCCCGCCGCAGCCAGCGCCGTGAGCACCGCGAGCGCGAGCTCCCGGTCGCGATGCTCGATGTACGAGCCGAGACACATCGCCGCCTGGTCAGGCGACGCAGCCCTTGTTGCCCGCACCATGCGCAGGGTCGCGGGCGTGGGCTGCTCCGACGTCTCCGCTAGCACAGCCGCGATCCGGGGCAGCGCCGCGTCGCCGAGGCGTCCAAGAGCCGCGGCCGCCGCGCTCATCGTGGCCGGAACCTCGAGCGCAGACACCACCTCGTCGACGAGGTCGACGTCGGCAGGCCCGATTGCCGCCAACGCCTCGGTCCGCATGGCCGGATCGGGGTCGCGAAGCAGCGTTCGCACCGTCTCGCGAAGGCGGGCCTGGGCCTCGCCGTCACCCGCCTCCGCGAGTCGCACCAGAGCGGGAAGGCGCACGTCGGGACGAGGGTCGTCCGCGAGCAGAGCCAGCTCGCCGCGCTCCCCCGAGGCCTCGGAGGCGCTCGGAAGGAGGTCGAGCGCCAGCCTCACAACTCGCCCGTCGTCGCTTCCGAGCAGCTCGTGCAGGCGCGCGGCAGTCTCGGCGTGCTCAACATCCACAGGAGTGTCCCGCAGCAGCCGGTGCCTCAGCGCAAGGACGAGTGCGCGCGCGTAGTTGCGATAGAGCAGGACCGCAGCGGCAGTCCACGCGACGCAGACGACGACGAACACCGCGATGATCACGGCGACCGAGGCTCCGGCGGTGACCAACGCGAAAAGAGCGACGCCCGTCAGGCCGATGGCTATCGGCACGCCTGCGCCCTCGACCACCGATTGCACGGCAAGCCTGTCCTCGAGAAGGAGTACCTGGAAGGACGTGTTGAGCGACGCCCTGGTGACGCCGTCGGTCAACGAGACGTCGGCGATTCGAGCGGAGGCCACCAGCGCGAACAGGGCGAGCGACTCCGGGCCCACGAGTGTCGCCGAGACGAGCATCGCCACCGCGAATACCAGCACCACCGCTGGATTCGCGACGATCCCGAGCCGGAGCCCCCAACGTCGGAGCAGCCGCACGGCAAGGAGCGCGAGAAACGCGAGGCTCACGGCGTTGAGGGCAATCGTGAACTGCGACAGGAACTGCGCGAGGCTATCGGCGCTGTCGAATCGGGCCGCGGCGCGGTCGAACAAGATGTACTCGGCCATGTACGTGCCCGCGGCGGACAGGACCTGGTAGGTGATCAGAAGCAGCACGAAGCGGCTGGAGAGAAGCCGGTGGATTGGGGGTCGCGGTAACCCATGCGGTGCGCGCTCCAACTGGCCCAGCCGTTCGGCGAACCGGCCGGCTGTCACTGCAAGCAGCATGACGAACGCAACCTGGGCGATCGCGGCGATGAGAAACAGGCCGTTCGCCCCGCCGGGAAGGCTCAGTAGAGGCATCGCCACGAGGCCGCCGGCAAGGAAGCCGAACGCGAAGCCGAAGACGATGCGCGGGAAGTGAATCTTGATCTGCTGAACGTCGAGCAGCCGCCCGGCCTGCCCACCGACGAAGACGAAGCCGACCTGGAGCAGGATCGGAAAGAGCACGAGCATAGGCGCGGAGACCCAAACGCCCGACCACAGCGTAAGCACCGCCCACGCCCCGAAGAACAGCACCCCGACGGCGGACTCGACGCGAATCGCAACGTGTGGCAGCGGCTGGTGCCGGACAACCCGCGCGATCCACGCGGCGACGAGCGTTCCGAAGAGCGCGATCGCGACGAACGTGAGTGGAAGCCATCTCGACCCGTAGGCGGTGAGGAAGATCGCACTCGACGCGATCACTAGGAGCGACACGCTCAGACCAAAGACGAACGCCTGTGCGGCCAGCAGCCTGACCACACGACTCACGTGGTTCACTCGAGCGCGGCGGAGCGGTCGGCGCCGTCATCGGCACGCGCGCGCAGGCGCACCACGAGCGCCCTGATCACCTCGTTCGCGAGCTCGGGCCGGTCGGCAAGCAACTCGTCCAGGACGGCCTTGCGCAACCTCAGGAGCAGCGTCCGGGCGACTGCCGTGACCGAAGCAGACCGCGGCCCGGGCACGAGCACCGCGAGCTCTCCGACCGACGAGCCGGCGCCGAACTCACCCAGGACCTGACTGCCCCGATGCACACGGACGCGGCCGCTGACGACGACGTAGAGGCAATCCTCGACCGCGCCGTGCTCGATGAACGTCGAGCCCGGCTCGACGGTCACCTCCTCCGCGGTCGCGGCGACCGCGGCGAGCACCCGCCCCGGCACGGCGGAGAACAGATCGACCTCGTGAAGAGCCGCCACGCGCTCGACCAGCATCATGGCCCATGCAACCGCCCGAGCATCGAGACGAGCTCGGCGGCAGCGTACGGCCGGAACCAGGTCCTCACGTAACGTTCGCCGGGGATCACCAGGAGCTCGAGCTCCCGCTCGGCCGTGACATCGCCGTTTCGCTCCGCTCGCCGGATGACGCCCGTTGTGCCGACCGGCACCCATGGACTCAACGCGGCCGCCGGATACCCGCCCGTCGGCTCCACGCGCAGCCCGGGTCCGGTCGGAATGTAGACGAAGCCCGAGGGCGAGCCGGCCATCATCACGATCTCACCCGCCGCCACAACTACGCGTCTGAGCTCTGCGAAGGCTTCGTCAAGGTCAAGGCCGTCGACCTTCGCCCCGCTCTGCGCGAGCTGCTTCAGGCAGTGGCGAGCCTCCTTCGAACCTGGGTCGACGGCGACGCCGCGGTGGAAGCGCCGCCACTCCTGCTGGGTGGCGCCCTCGGGGCTGGCAAGCTCGGCCTCGACGGAGCTGATGCGGCCGGCCGACTCGGGATGCACCGCCGCGACGAGCCGCGCGACAAGGTCTGCGAAGTCTGGGTTGTCTCGCGGACGCTCTACCTGGACATGGGGTTCGTCGGTATGCACCGGGGCAGGAAGGTCGAGCGCGGGAGTCCCGGCGGTGAGCATCGGCAGGACGTCCGCAAGGATCTCGCCGATCACGAGCGAAGCGCTCCCGGCGGCGGCGATCGCTGCCTCGGGCTCGAGGTAGGCGCCGCGGTGGAAGGCGATCCGCACCTGGCCTTCGGCGGTAACCGCCACCGCTCGCAGGTTTGCCTCGCCAGCGCTTCTCGCGTTGTGGCCGCGAAGCAGGTACAGCCTGGCATCGTCCGCCGTCCGCAGCGAGAAGACGACTTCTCCCGTGGCCGCGTCGATCAGGACCTCGTACCCACCGGTTGTCCGTAGTGAGGTTCCTCGCTGCCGCAGCGCGTCCGCAACCCGAAGCAGCCGGAGTGCGTCGAGCACGTCATCGGCCAGGCTGCGGTGCGCGACCTGCTGCGACGTGAGCCACGCGAAGGAGTCCTCGAGCGGGCTCTCGTACCAATCTGCGTTCGCCGAGGCGACGAAGGGTTCCGCGCCATCACCGGCGAGCGCCTGGTCGGCGGCCCGGTGCGTCTCGAGGTCGGTCAGCACGGCGCGCTCGACCAGATTCCGCAACGCATCCCTGTCGTCGAGCAAAGACGCGGGGACGAGCGACTTGCTGTGAACGAGAGTGAGGCTGAGCAGCTCGCGGAGGACGACATGGGACGGGACGCGAAGCGGCGCCGCTTCCTGGACCTCCTGCAGCCGCCGCGCGAGTGGTCCGTCGAAGCCGAGGATGGAGTCGATCAGATCCTCAAAGCCGGCTGCGAACACCGCGTGTGCGGCGTAGATCGGGTGGAGCCGCCGCCCAGCTGGAGTGAGGTCGAGCATGCCGATGTCGTGCAGGTATGTCGCGAGCAGACCGTAGGCAAACAGGAACTCGAGCCGCTCCGGTGGGCGCCGTGAGATCAGCAGGCCGTTCGCCGTTTCGGCGAGATCGCGGTAGCAGGCAGCGACGTCGCGGACGTGGATCGGCCCGTGATCCGAGAAGAGCGCCGGGTGATTGATCGGGTCGGCGAGGAACAGTGGATCGTCGAGAAGTCTCTCGAGCTTGGCCGCGTGCGCGATCGGGCGCAGGTACCGCTCCTCCAGCGTGTCGAGCACGGCGGCGGGAACCGGCGCATCCCCCCGCACCTCGTCCAACACCATGGCGACGAGCCTAACCGTTCGGCGCGGCGACTTCCGCCGCGGCGGCGAAGGCGCGGTCAGGCGGAGGAGCGTGCGTGGTCGGCGGCCTACTTGCGGCCGCCGCGTGAGACGGTCGATCCGACCGACTATGTCTGGCGCAACGGAGAGCCGATTGGCCTGGCTGTGAACTTCACCGGGTTCGCGGACGAGGAGGTTGACTGGGCTGATCTCGAGGAGGAATGGGAGGAACTGTAGGACGTCGACTCCTAGCTCGATCCCGTCCACGTTTCGTCCACACGGACCGTCGAATCGGGTGTCCGGCGTGTCCACTCCTGTCGTACGCTGACCGGCCGCAACGCCTGTACTGGAGCGGGATGCGTCCGCACTGACCACCCTGTCCATTGATGTCCCGAGTGGGGGTCACTGGTTCGAGCCCAGTACCGCCCATCTGATCCCGCTCAGCTACGCGGAAGCCGCATGGTTGAGCGGGTCGGGTGTGTCATTGGTGCCGGGTTAGGCCGCGTCATGCACACCCCCGTGCACACCCGCATTCAGGTGCTCACAGGGTGGAGGCGAGCTACGTCGAACAGGCGACCATGACGAGTGCGGATCAACCAGTGACGCCGAAGGAGGAGGTCGCGCCATCGGTTCGAGCGCAGCTACTCGCGACCGAACATTGGAGCCTGCTCGCGTCGCGGAGCACAACTCAGAACGAGCTGCTCGTGCGGATCGCGATCTTCCTGACCCTCGTCTCGGCCAGCGTCGTGAGCCTCGCACTGATAGGGCAGGCGACGGACTTCGACGGTCGCTTCGACGCGTTCACGATCGTCCTCTTCTCAATCTTGCTTCTCGTCGGCACGCTCACGCTGCTCCGTGTGTACAACGGCGGCGAAGAAGACCACGCGTATGTGATCGGGATGAACAGGCTTCGAGCTGCATACGCGGAGCTTGACCCTGGGATCGACCGCTACTTCATCACGTCCACGCGCGATGACGAGCGCGGGGTTAGCCAGACGTACGCGTACTTCCCACACAGCGGATGGCACATACAGCTCCTTGCGAGCAGCTGGACGTTCATCCTCGTGGTGAACGCTGTCGTGGCGGGCACCCTTGCAGGGCTAGTGGTAAATGCAACCGATGCCTCCGGCACGGTGATCGCGATCGCCTCGGCCGCCGCGAGTGCGACCTACGTCGCGGCTTGGGCGTTGTGGTTCATGCGTCGAGTCGCGTACACGGAGAGTGGGTACGAGGCGTTGTTTCCACACGCTGCGTGATCGTCTACGCCGTCATCAACGCGTCCCTCTCCGAGACGAGCCCGCTCGGCGACGCCGTAGACACGTTCATCAGACGCGAAGACGCGGAACGCTTCATCGAGACCGGTCGATCATCCCGATCGAGGTCCCCATCACCCGTGACAGCTCGAACGTGGAGACGCCGGCGCCACGAGGCCGTCCAGATGGAGAGGCTGCGCGCCAAGATCGAGCGCGAAGGGTTGACCGACGAGCGCAGCGAGGGTCTGCGGCTGCTCCGGCAATCGGCCGACGGTCACAACAGGATCCGCCGGCGCGGTGTCCCGATCATCGGGCGGGCGGGCGTGGGTGGTGCTACCCCGGGTTCCGATCCGGTGGCGGCGCTGCTGCGGACAGAGGGCCGCGGCGAGCTCCGCCGCTGAGCGTGTCGGGCCGACCGTCGTTCAGGTGCCCTGCGGGCTGCTCACGCCGCCGACCCCTCGTCCAGCAGCGCCCGCATCGCGCTGAGGTGCTGCTCGAGCCACGAGACCTCCTCGCGGTGCGACGCGCAGCGTCCGCTCGGGTGGACCGTCGAGTGCTCGCACCGCTTCTCGGTCGTCGTCGTCGTCGCCGTGCATCGCGTCGCCTTCGGCTTCTCCGCGCTCACGCCGGCACCGCCTCGGCGACGATCTGGAACTGCTCTTCTCGAAGCATGTTCGCCTAGCCTGCCGTCCCCTCGCCTCGCCCGAAAGGACACGATTGGGTCAATTCCTGGGCACACGAGCCGGAGTAGCGGGCCTGGCGGCTACCTGAACGCCTGAGCCCTGCAGCGTCCTACTTCAAAGACATACGCGCGGGTCTGGAAGCGGGTCGGCGAAGGCCGCGAAACTTATCGCGCGCCGGCCCCGCCCACCTTGCGGTGCGCGGGGCACGACGGCGATAGGCAGTGGATGGGTCAGGGTTGGGCGCCGACCCAGCTGGTTAGGCAACGCGAGGCCTGCCCGAGGTTTCCGTTGCCGCCACAGTCGATCCCGTCGAACTTGATCGGGCGCGAGAGTGCTACTGACACGGTTTCGGGGGCAAGGGTCGCTGAGGCGACCGCCCCGACCACCCAGGCCACGATGGCACCTTGGTAGGTCAGGATCACCAACGAGGCTCCGCCTTGGAACGCGACAGTCAGTGCACTGGCGGTCTGGACACCAATCGATTCCTCCAGCGCGCTAACGGAATTGATCCTCAGGCCCCCGCCGCCTGTTACTGGCGGCTGTTGGGCCACCGACAGGGTCTCATTCGTCACGTTGACATTCGCCGTTCCCTGCTCGTGAACGGGCACCGGGTTTGCCGCCGTGTTTGTCACGACCACGTTCTGGAATGGGCTGGCCGCGTACGCGATCGGCTCCCGCAGCACGGTCGCGCCGAGAACGGCGCTGAGCACGAGCACGAACACGGCCAGGCCAAGGCCCACCTTCTTATGCCGCATTTTGTTCCCCTTCCCGCCCCTCTTGCCTTGTAGGAGCACGCACTCAATCACGGAAGGTGATGCACAATCAAGGTGGCGCAACCTTCACGAGTGCCGCGACCTCCGAGGGCTTCGAGCGCACGACGAGGAGCGGGCCGGCGGCTACCTGAACGCCTCGACGCCGACGTTCCCACCGATCGGACCGCCCCCGCGGTGGTCACGATGACCGGTCTCTAGGTCGGCGACAAGATGGCCGTTCGAGACCTGTCCTGGCGAACGCCAGAAAACCGCCGTTGTACGCATCACGCAGTTCTTCGCCAGCGTGCGCGACGCCCAGCTACCCGTGTCGCCGTACCGTTTCGACCTGTCGTGCGAAGCGGGGCTCGAGCAACCGACGCCCACGTTCGATGAGGCGCCTGCTCGTGTTGACCAGCGTTACGACGAGCACCGTCGTCACGACTGCACCGATGAAGAGGCTCAGCTCGGATCCTGTGCCCGCAGCGTTTGCGACGAGCCCCACGACGACCCCGGCGAGAGCTGCGTTGATCACCGCGACGAGCGTGGAAGTCTCGCCGATCAGGCGGTAGAACCGGCTCCCCGTGCCGGGGCCATACGTCTCGTACAGACCCTGCTCGTCGTCGTGGTGGCCCGTAACGAAATACGGCTCGAGCCCCGGCGAGATCTCGAGATAGGCGTGACGGATGCGATTCATGCCGGACAGGAGCCAGAAGTCGTCGATCCGGGCTTCGATGAGGCGGATGTATGTCGCCACCCCGACGAAGAGAGCGACCGGCAGAACGAGGAGTGCAAATGCGGTGAAACCGTCGCCGAACTCGGTCGCACGAGCGACCAGGGCCAACGCAACGACGCTCGCGGACACGACCGTCAGAAAGATGGCGGCCCGACTGAAGACCGCGCGGTAGGTGACGTCCCTCGCCGCGAGCAGGCTCCAATGCTCGGTCGCGAGGATCTGGGCACGCACGCTCTGGGGCACGTCGGCGCGCGGAGAGGACGGTGGCTCCTGCTGTTCGTGCATGCGTCCGGCTTCCGCCGATCGGGCGAAGCGGGGTTCGAGCCTGCGACGGCCGCGCGCAATGATGCGCCTGTCGGCCTGGACAAGCAGTGCGACGACCACTGAAGTCACCACTGCGCCGATGAGCAGGCTCAGCGCGGATCCTGCGCCCACGACCTTTGCGACGAGGCCCCCTACGACCCCGGCGAGAACGGCGTCGATCACCCCGACGACCGTGGACGTGCTGGCAATCAGGCGGAGGACCCGGTGCTCCGTGCCTGGGCCGTACGTCTCGGACAGGCCTCGCTCGTCGTCGTGATGGCCCGTCACGAAATACGGCTCGAGCCCCGGCGCGATCTCGAGATAGGCGTGACGGAGACGATTCAGGCCGGACAGGAGCCAGAAGTCCTCGATCCGGCTGTCGACGAGGCGGATGTATGTCCCCACCCCGATGAAGAACGCAACCGGCAGAACGAGGAGTGCGAACACGTAGAAACGGTCGCCGAACTCGGTCGCCTCGGCAGCAAGGGCCAACGCAACGACGGCCGCGGACACGACAGTCAGGAAGATGGTGGCCCGGCTGTAGATCGCGCCGTATGTGATGTTCCTCGCCGCGAGCAGGCTCCAATGCTCGGTCGCGAGGATCTGTACGCGCACGGCCTCAGACACGTCGACGTGCGGGTCGGTGGGCATCGCGCCTCCTCCATGTCGAGGGCCGAGCCGTCACCGGACCCGGTTCGCGAGATCGTACGCCCGAACGCCCGCCTCGATGATGTCCGTCCCTGGGCGTAACGCGAGAGAGAACTGCTCCATGGGCAGCGTCGGGAATGACCCGAGCTAGTCTCGCTTCTTCTTGTTCATGGTGCGGGGGTGGTCGTGGGCGTTCGATAAATGGAGCTGTGCCCCTTGCCGCGTCAGGTGGACGCTCGGAGGTCGAGATCCACCGCAGAGGTCACGGCCGCACCCGCCGGCTAGTCAGTGCCAACCTCGAGCACGACCTTGCCACGCTTCCCGCGGCCCGCGACTCGCTCGAACGCCGTCCGGGCCTCCGTGAGCGGAAAAACCGAGTCGACCTCCGCGCGAAGCTCGCCTGCGTCCACGAGCGTTCTCAACTCCAGCAGTTGCTCGTGGTCGGGTTCGACGATGAAGTAGATCGCGCCTGGCATCTCCTCTGCGATCGTGACCACGCGCTCGCCAGCGGGGACCTCGCCGCCACGAGTGTCGAAGACCAGATCGACTGGACCGCTCCACGATCGCTGCGCCGGCGTGTCGCGCAAGCTGGACGGCGATGTGCCCAACCCCGCCCGAGGCGCCCGTGACCAGCACCCGCTCGCCTCGGGCGAGCCGCCCGTGCACAAACAGTGCTTGCCAGGCGGTGAGCCCGCCCATCGGCAGAGCTGCCGCCTCGACGTGGCTCAGCCGCAAGGGCTTCGGTGCAAGCACATCGGCTGGGACAACGGCGCTCGGCAGCCACGCCGTCGCGATCGAAAGGCGTGAGCGCATATACCTCGTCACCGCTGCCGACGACAACGCCCGAAAGCTCGTAAGACGGAATCGCCGGCAATCGATCGACCGGCCACTCCAGCTCGGCACGTGTAATCGCTGCCGCATGCACGCGCACCAGCACCTCGCCCGGATCCGGCGACGGCGTCTCGATGTCCGCAACCTTCAAGCCGTCATCGTGCAGCCGTACCGCTAGCACACCGCTCCCCGAGCCCCTGTTGGACTTCGTTCCTCAGGAGATCTTGCCACTACCACCCTCCTGCTCGGAGGCGTCGCCTGGCGCCGGGTTGATCGCCGGTTTCGACGGGGCGCTCTTCTTACTCGCTGCGGCCGTACTCGCTCTCTCACTCCTTGCCATCGCCAACTCCTGGACATTGACCCTCATAAGCACCGAACCCGGCGCTGACGGCTAACGCCTCCGGAGTCCGGCCCTCGACGCGGCCCCTGGCGAGCTCCTCGGCGTTCGGCTTTTCCGATGTGGTGACCGACCAGTGCCGGCGGTTCACGCCCCGCCGCGGCGGCCGGAGCCGCCAGCCCGAAATCTCCTGTTCGTCAGCGCGCGCGCGCCGTCGTGCGCTTCCTCGAGCTCGAGCTGCGCGAAGAAGAAGTCTTTCGCGATGACGCCGTGGCGCTGCGCTTCGGCGAGCGGCTGGGGCTCGTCGTCGAGCCGTTCGCGACCTGGCGAACGCGGGACATGAGATCGTCGGGCAACTCCGAGGCGCGGTTCTTCGCCCCGTCTACCACGTCCTTGGCCTGCCGGGAGACGTAGTTGCTCCTGGCGAGCGCGAAGAGAGCCGCTCCCGATGCCGGGAGGATCACCCAGCGGGTCAGCGTCGAGCCGACTCGCCGATTCCGTCCCTGCGCGGCGTCGGCCATGTCGGAGGCCCGCTCCGCATAGTCGATCACCTGCTCCGAAATGCTCTGAATCCCAGCCATTTCCCCACCTCCCTGTCTCGCCGCTGGTTCCCGAGCGGCAAAGCTTGTTTGCGTAGTAGCTGGCTTCCCGGTACGCAAGAGGCATAAACGCTTGCCGGGATCCCTTGCGGGCGTGCCTGTGCGTCTAGCCCGCTCAGCGCCTCTGCTGCTCTGACGCGGCGTGGACGTCTTCGTCCTCGTGTGCGATCGTTGCCGATGATGACCACGCGGCACGCCTCACGCTTTCTCGTGGCGAGCGGCGTCGCTGCGCTCGCGGTGATGACGGTCGGGATCGCGGGTGGCCAGGCTGACCCCGGCTCGGGTTGCCGCCAACAGCGCGACGTTCCAGGACGCCGTGGGCGAGAACGCGTTGGCGCCCGACATCACCACCGTCGCGATCTCCAACGACGCCCAGGGTGGGCTCACCTTCCGGGTGAGCATCCCGAGCCATCCCGTCCTCACCGAGGACCTGCGGATTCGGATCTCGCTCGACTGGGACGACAACGCGGCCTCGGGGTTGTCGGTCGAGGACCGGAAGGGCGTCGACCGATTCATCCTGGTCGACCGAGGCCTGTACGGGCTCGGCGTGGCGGGGCTGGGGCAGTGCAGCGGGACGTCGTGCGCGTCGGGCGTCGACCCGGCTCTCCTGAGGTTCTCGTACCGGCAGGGCGTCGCCACCTTCTCCGTCGATACCAACCGGTCCGAGCCTGCCCTGAAGCGCTTCAGGTTCCACGTCGACGTGTGGAACGGGGTTCACTTCGATCCCGGTCACACGAACCTGGGACCTGACGAACGCGAAGGGCGACTTCGCGCCGACGGAGAAGCAGTTCCCCTCGCGCGACGAGTACTGGGTCTACGACTCGCGCCCCTTGCTCGTGAGGAGCTTCTCGAGGACGCCGGCAACGCCACGCGCCGGCAAGCCGTTCGCACTGAGGCTGGCCGCCACCCGAACGGACACGGGCGCGGTGGTCAGGCGAGGAGCCGTGTCCTGCTCGATGAGGATCGCAGGCAAGCCGCTCGGCGCCCGCTCGAGCGGCTTCGTCGGATCGCGCGCGACGTGCGCGTACGCGATTCCGGACACCGCAAAGGGGCTGAGGTACCGCGGCACGATCACCATCCGGGTGAACGGCGCGAAGGTGGCGCGGTCGCTCGCGGGTCGAGTGACCTAGGCGTCGCCTCGAGGTGATCCAGTAGTCCGTCGAGAACGGGCTGCGGGTCTAGCTCGCCGCGCGGATCGAGGAGCGCGAGACTCGAAGCGGGCGGGCTGAACTCGCACTCAGCCTGAGTCCGTCCAGCCCGCTACGAGCAGAAACACCGTGACAGCGATGGCGACAAAGGCGATCAGGGCGAAGACGATCCGAACCGCCCGCATGCCAGACAGGTACCCCAAAGGCGCGATCGCCAAGCGCGGCCAATACGGGATCCCGAGGTTGCGCGAGAGACTCGGGATGAGGCTCCCGCGCAGTGACGGGCGAGCCCGGCGCGTCGGGACGGCTCCGGCCCGGCGCGTACGACGATGGCCGCGAGTGCGGCATGCGAATGGACTCAAACGGGTCTAGCGCGATGCCGTCGCCGACCGGTTCGCTCAATGCGCTAGCCCGATGGCATCTCGGCTACGGGCGACACGTAAAGCGAGATCGGAATTGAGAGGAAGCATCTAAGATCTGTAGCCTTCGGGTCGACGCGACGGTTGCACTTCGACATGGTCGGTGCTGCGTCGGCCGACACGTCTCGACGAGCTTCGACACCAGTTCTGGGATCGTCGCGGGCAGGACGGCTGGAAGTAGCGGCGGCTCATCCAGCGACCAGGAAGTTGCGCCAGCAGCGTTCCTGGGTCGGCACGCAGTCCTGCGATGTCTGATGCGTCACCGACTGGCGAGTTCTCTTGGCAGACGTAGTTCGCGCCGACGGTCGATCCGGCTCGCGGGAAGTCACGCCGCTCAATCACGTGTTCGACGCTGCAGACTCGTTGACGTCCGATCGCAGCAGCCTGGTCTTTCCTGAAGCGTGATCAGGAACCTGATCGAGTGGGCGCTCGCCCGGTTGAGCGTGGCGATGTCCTTCTCCATGAAGCCACCCGTAGCGGTCGCGCCGTCGAAGAACACATGCACACCGTCGGTCGCGATCCATCGAAGCGCAGGTAGCTCATCCGCGCACCGCTGCCCGTTGTCGGGGCTGACCGAGATCGGAGTCTGCTTCGGCGTCGGTACGCCGGTTGCCGTCGTGCAGGTCGTCGACTCTGCAGGTCGTTCGACGTCGTTGCGATGTCGAAGCTCGCCTCGAAGTGCTTGCTCGCCGTCTCGCCGGCCGGATCGGTGAGACCCGGCGAGAAGGCCTGGTCGCCGAAGCGCGCCGCTCGTGACCGCGTTCGAGATCCGCAGCGCCTTACCGAAGCCGAAGCGTGTCGGTGTCCTCGACCTCGACGTCGTAGGCGCCGGTCATCGACCAGCCCTGCTGGCCGTTGATGCTGCCGGTGGTGTCGTAGGACTCGAAGTCGATCGAGCCCACCGTGTCGGCTGCGGCGACCGCCGAGAAACCGAGGACGCGCGACAGCAACGAGCAGAGCGCCGCTCAAGACACGGCGCTTGAGCGACTCCGAGAAAGGCTCGTTACGACAGTGTGATCGTTCTCCTTCGACGTGTCGCCCGCGCTGCCGACATGCCGTCGGGCTATGCTGAGCATCCAGTGAACCGTTCGGCGGGCGGCATCCGCTAGACCCGTTTGAGTCCATCTCGTCACGCGGGCCGTCTCGTGTCTAGGTCGGGCAAGCGGCATGCCGTAACGCGTTCACGCCGGTTGGATGCTCGCAGTCGCAGCTAGGAGTCAACACAGCACGCCGAGAGTTCGGCGAGCCGACCAGAACTCCGAGTACCAGCGGCGTCCCTGGAAGAGCTATCTACTCGCAGCCCCAGCCGTCGCCATCGCCGTCGAAGCGATGGATGTCGACGCCGATCACGCGCACGGGACCGTCGATGTCGGCGCAGTCGAGGTCGTAAGCGACCCTCGGGACGCAGCCGGAGTAGTTCGAATCACAGTTACCGGTCGAGGGTGGCGTCGCTCGGCGGAGGGCCGCTGCGCCCGGTTTCGACGGCCCGGTACGGGTCGAGCCGCGTGCTGGGGCAGGCCTTCCAGAGGCCGCGCTTTGCGCTCTTCGCCCGCTGCGCCTCCGCGAGGAGACGGCTCGCGTACTTTCCTCGGTCGCCTCCATAGAAGTAGGGAGCGGCAGCGCCGCGCGTGACGAGTTGCAGGTTGACGTTCAGCGAGCCGCGATGGACGTACCGGAGGAGTCGCCCGTAGCGATCGACCCGATCGAGCCTCGCGTCGGTCTCGAGCGTGACGCGGCTACCGATCGGCACGAGGCCGAGGAGCGCGGTCCGGGCGGCACGCGAGTAGCACTCGCCCGATCCAAGCTCGGGTGTGTCGATCTGGAGCAGGCGAACACGCCGTCCGCTCGTGAGCGTCAGCGTGTCGCCGTCGTAGACGGACGCGACGACTCCCGACTGTGCAGTCGGGGCCGTGGGGGTTGCCTGCGCAGTGCCAGGACCGCCGACGATCGACATGAAAACGGCCGCACCCGCGGCGGCCGCCAAGAGCACAAGCCTCTGCAACTGACTTCTCCCCTAACCGAAGTTCAAACCGAGAGACAGCGTACGGTGCGTCGCTCCGATCGGGACCGGACGAAGGTCGGGTTGGTTCCCGCTGCAGGTCCTGCGTCAGCTTGAAGGTCCGAACAAGTCCGCCGTGGCTACCTCGAAACAGATGACGAGCAACCGTCTACGCTGACGCCGTGGCGCCCGCCACGGTAACGACGGATCGGAACTCCGGAGGCGCGCTGGGTCTGGGTCACCAGCCGGCGGCGGTTCAGCGATCGCTCGCGGTGTCCGATGAAAGCACCGTCATGGCGCGATCTTCCGGCGCTGCCGCTGCGGAAACGATCGAAGTGCTCAGTCCAGAGCTCGTGCTGGTCGATCCGAGCCTGCGCGAGGCGTGGCAGCGCCGTGCCGAGGAACCGAGCCCCGAGCCTGCGGACGAGCCGGCGAGATCGGTCGACGATACGGCCGCAGCCGTCCGCAGTCTCGCGCGCGTCGCTCTCGAAGCGGACGTCGAAGAGCACTCGCGCGCTCGCAAGGTACGTCCGCTCCGCGTCGTGGCCGCAGTCTCGGCCGCCGGGGCAATTGCCGCGATCGCTCTTCTCGCCGTTCAGGCCACATCCGGTCTCGACGAGCCCCCGGCAGCCAGTCCGCCAGGCGAGCCGACGGCGGCGGGCGACGTCGCGCTCCCCACCAACGCGAGCTCTCAGTCACCTGCCCGGGTGCTAACGCCGTCCGGCACGACGGTGCGACGGTTCGTATGGGCGCCCGTCGAGGATGCGACGGGCTACCACGTCGAGCTGTTCCTCGGAGGCGAGCGAGCGTTTGCGAAGAACACGACCGATGCCGAGATCGAGATTCCCGACGAGTGGCGCTTCGAGGGCCGGCGTCACGAGCTCGAAGCGGTGACGTACGACTGGTACGTCTGGCCGATCGTCGCGGGCATGCGAAGCGCGGCGGCGGTCGTCCAGGCGACTCTGGTCGTCCAAGATCGGTAGCCGCCTCTACATCTCTCGTATTGGCAGCCCACACCGCTCGACCACCCGTGAAGCAATCCTCGCAAAGTGGAAGTGCAACCGGCGCATCCTCCGGTCGAAGGTAATAGGGTGCCGCCCGTTACCTCTGGTCGATCGTCTCGGGAAGCGAACGAGGTCGGTCGGTCAGGCCAGGTTCGTCGTCCGAGATCGATGACCTAGCGCGTAAGGGGTACCGATCTTGAGGGGGCGGCGACCACCCCGAAAGGGGCAAATGATGACCCTCCGATCCCCGGAGGGCGGGACAAGCCCACGCTCGTGAGCCGATTCCACCTGGACAAAATGCGGTCGTCACCAAAACGGGGGTCTTGGAACCGGGACGGAGCTCCCGACCATACGTGGGTCGTGTCCGCCGCCAGCACGAGGTCACTCGCTGCAGTTCTCGTCGCGCTCGTCGCGCTCTTCGCGGTGGGCGGCGTTGCCAGCGCTCGTGACGCTCAGAAGCGAGACCGCGTCTCGCCCTCGGCGCCGAGGAATCTTCACGTCACGGCCGCGACGTCATCGTCGCTCGCGCTCGCCTGGCGCCGGTCCACGGACAACGTCGGCGTCCGAGGCTACGTCGTCACGGTCGGCGGCAGGCGCGCAAGGGTCACCGGCCGGACGTTCACGGCGACACGCCTCGGCTGCGGCGCCAGCGTCGAAGCTCGGGTCGTCGCGCTCGACCGTGCCGGCAACCGCTCGCGTCGTACGCAGGTCATCGCGTCGACTGCGCCCTGTCCCGACACGGAGCCGCCAACCGCTCCCACGGGGCTGAGGCAGGTCGCGACGGCGTTGGACGCCGTCGTGCTCGCCTGGGAGCCGGCAGCCGACAACGTCGGCGTCGTCGGCTATGGCGCGTACACCGGCGGCCTGCCCGCCGGCTCGTCGCCCGAGCCAACGCTGACGCTCAGCGGGTTGAGCTGCGGGTCCACCTACGCGTACGACCTCGACGCCGTCGACGCAAGCGGGAATCGCTCGGCGCGCACGGCGGTCTGGATCGTCACCGCGGCCTGTCCCGACCGACGTCCCCCGTCGCCGCCCACGGATCTGACGGTCACCGGCCGGACGACCTCGAGCCTCTCCCTGGAATGGGAGCCTGCTTCCGACGACGTCGGCGTCACCGAGTACCGCGTGTCGGTGGACGACCGGACCGCTCGCCGGGTGACGGGGGTCAACGCGACCGTCACGGGGCTCGCCTGCGGCACCGCCTACCTCTTCGCCATCGAGGCCTACGACGCGGCGGGCAATCGCTCGCCGCGGTCCGAGGCGCGATCCGCGACGGCGCCCTGCGCGGCGCGGGCACCGTCGGCGGACACCACGCGGCCGTCGCGACCGAGGAACCTGCGCGTGGGCTCCGCCAACGAGGCGAGCATCTCGCTGCTGTGGTCGGGCTCTACCGACAACGTCGCGGTAGCCGCGTACGTCGTGTACCGGAACGGGTCGACCGCCGCGACCGTGACCCAGCCCGCCGCGAGCGTCACGGGCCTGAAGTGCGGGACGACGCACACGTTCGAGGTCGAGGCCCGCGACGCTGCCGGTAACCGCTCCAACCGCGCCACCGAGACAGCGTCGACGACGCCGTGCTCCGACGCCCAGCCGCCGACCGACGCCCAGCCGCCGAGCGCTCCGAGTGGCGTGACGGCGACGGCGCGGACGGCGACGAGCATCGCGCTCTCTTGGTCACCGTCGACCGACAACGTCGGCGTCACCGGCTACGGGCTCTACCGCGGCGAGTCGCGGACGACGACGACAGGCACCAGCTGGGTCGTCTCCAACCTGACGTGCAACGCGAACTACACGCTCTCCGTCGATGCCTACGACGCCGCCGGGAACGAGTCGAGCAGGACGACCGTGATGGTCGCCACGACTGCGTGCCCGCCGCCTCCTCCGCCTCCGCCTCCGCCGCCCCCGCCTCCGCCGCCTCCGCCCCGCCTCCGCCCCCGCCTCCGCCCCCGCCGCCTCCTCCGCCGCCTCCGCTCGTTTCGGCCTGCACCGACGTTCTCACCGCAGGCGGCGACCTCTCGACGTTCCTCGGCACGATCGCCCCCGGCGACGTCGGCTGCCTCCGCGCAGGCGACTACACGGACGGCACGGCGATCACCTGGTCGGGCTCGAACGCCACGCTGACGTCGTTCCCCGGGGAGACCGCCCGGGTCCACACCGAGCTACACCTGAACGGCGGCAACCTCACGCTCCAGGGGTTCACGATCTCGAACACCGCGACGACATGCAACGCCGGAGCCAGCACCACCGGCTGCGATGGCGTGCGCATCTCGGGCTCGGGCGACAAGCTGCTCGACATGGTCATCGAGAACACGGATCGGCACGGCGTCCTCTTCCACAGCTCGGCCGCGAACGGTCAGATACTCCGCTCGGTCATCCGGAACACTGGTGCCAGCGGCACGACCCTGGAGCACGGCATCTACTTCCAGGGCAACGGCCACGTCGTCGCGAACAACGTGATCTCCGGGCAGCGTGGTGGCTACGGGATTCAGCTGTACCCGTCGAGCTCGAACGTCACCGTCGCGCAGAACACGGTGGTCGGCTCCGAGGTGCGCGCGGGCATCGTCATCAACACGTCCGGCTCGGGCAACCGGGTCGTCAACAACATCTTCGCGAACAACGCCTGGCAGGGCATCAACTACCAGGCGTGCTCGGCCTGCGTGATCGACCGCAACCTCGCCTTCGGCAACGGGCAGGGGGGCGGGTCGGCGCCGGGCACCATCACCGCCAACCCGCAGTTCATCGACTCTGACTTCAGAGTCGCCGCCACCAGCCCGGCCGTGGACTCGGCCAGGGCGGATAGCTCGTTCTCCCCGGCATTCGGCGGAGTCTCCAGAGCCTTGGGCTCAGGGCCGGACCTGGGAGCTCACGAGCGCTGACGCGGTTTCGTGCTCCGGCCGGTCACCGCTTGCCGTCGATCGGGCGCTGCCAGATATTCATGGCCTCGTTGCCGGCCTCGTCCCAGCCGCGGATGCATGCCCTCGCCGGGTACTGGCCGGAGGGGATGCGGAACGGGACTCGCAAGTAGGGGCGGTACGCCGCCGGGTCGACGCAGTTCGTGGTCGCCAACGGCCCGACCTTGATCTCGAAGTACGCGTGCTCGGGGAGGTTGAACACCGGCTCGAGGAACGAGCTTCCCGGTCTCTCCGCGACGCGGACCCGGAGCCGACGCGTGGGTCGCGTCCGGTCGATGTACCGCACGACCGTGGTCGCCTTACCGACTGGCTGCCACCCGTAGTCCAGCTCGGCGCCGAGGCCGGCGAGGATGCACAGCACCCAGCGCCCGCCTTCCCGCGGGAGCGGCGCGTCGTAGGTCGGCGCGTCCGCGAGCACGACCGGTGCGCCGTAGCCGTCGCTCGTCCGGCAGTCGGTCGTGCCGGCCTCGCCGACCTTGGTGCGGTAGTGGGTGAGCCCCCGGCCTCCCTCGAGGCGCACGTCCCATGTGTTCTGCGGCCAGCGCGTCACCGGATCGGGCACGTCGGGGTTGACGCCCACGGACGGAGCGATGGCCGTGAGCCATCCGCGCGTCTCGAGCGGGCACGGTCCGCCGGGGCGGAACCGGCCGCTTCGCGTGAAGCAGGCGCGGAGGCCTGCGACCGGCATCGCGTAGGTCGTGTTCGGCCTCGGACGGAGGCTCTTGCCGCCGCGCACCTCGCAGGCGCGGCCGGAGTAGCACGCCGGGAGCCTCTCGCCGCGGAGGGTCGTGGTGTTGATCGTGCCGACGACGCTGCCGGTCCTGCGGTCGATCAGCGGTGAGCCCCAGCTTCCGGCGGCGATGCCCCGGCAGTTGCTCGGGATCGGGTCGTTCCAGAGCCAGGCTCCTTCGACGAGCCGCTTGACGCGCGGTCTGGTCTCGCAGCGCGAGCGCCGCAGCAGGCGCTCCGTCCGCGGCACGCCGGCGATCGGGATGCCGACGGTCTCGACCTTGCCGCCCGTGCCGGGTGTCCCGGACGCGAGCGGCAAGGGCCGGATTCCTCTCGCGCGGAGCGCCGCGAGCGGGCGGTCGAGCGCGAGCACGGTGAGGTCGGTGCCCTTCGCCGAGCTCCAGACGACGCGTTTCACGCCGACTCTCAGCCGTGCACCGGGCGTGTCCACGAACCGCCCGAACTCGATCGTGACGCCGTCGACCGGTCTCGAGACGATCGTCTGCGACGGGCTCAGGCTCAGGCAGCGGCCGCTCGCGATCGCGTAGGCCGGCGCGCGCGGCACGGTCGCGACGACCCACGCGGTGCACGTCCGCGGGCCGTCGAGCTGCCCGATCCCCGTGTAGCGCGCGCTCTGTCCGCCGCGGTTGCGCAGGAGCTCGCTGCCCTCGGTCGAAGTCGACGGGCCGGTTTGGGCCGACGGCGCAGCGGCGATCACGAGCGCAACGCCCACGACCAGGCAGCCGACCCCCCTCGAGTGCACGTTCGGAGGGTACTCCTGGCGCCGTCGCGCGGCGACCCCCAAGCTCAGCGGTTCGAGCCGACGACGACCGCGCCTGCCGGGGGTGTCGCCAGGCTGCTCAGGTCCACGATCTCCTTCCCGAACGGGACGAGTGCGGCGCCGGCCATCTTGAAGCTCGCAATGCCGAGCGGGATCCCGATGATCGTCAGGCAGAGCAGGATCCCGGTGAAGAGGTGCCCGAGCGCGAGCCACCAGCCCGCGAGGACGAACCAGAGGATGTTCCCGATCACGCTCAGGCCCTTCATTCGCGAGTCGCTCGGCACGAGCGCGCGACCGAACGGCCACAGCGCGTAGCCGGCCAGCTTGAACGCCTGCACGCCGAACGGGATCCCGATGATCGTGATGCAGAGGATCAGCCCGGCGACGACGTACGCGATCGCCATCCAGATCCCGGCGAGGACGAGCCAGATGATGTTGAGCAGCGTTCGCATGTCTCGTCAGCGCTTGAGCGGCCAGCGCACCGCGGCCATCGTCGCAGGAGACTACGGAAGCTGCAGGCGGTAGATGTTGAGCACGCCGCGGGCGCGGCCGTTGTGGTCACGCACCGTGCCGGTGCCACGCGCTCTCGCGAAGTCGCCGGTCCCGCCGACGATGCGAATGCCCGCAAGCGCGGTTCCCGTGATCCTGGTCGTCCCGCGGATGGTGCCTCCCGGGAGCTTCACCACGACCCTCACGTCGATCCGGGCGGGGCTCGTCGAGGTGATCGTGAAGATCGCGACGTCGCTGCCGACGTCGGCGCCCTTGGCCTTTCCGAACTGCGGGACGGCGTTGCGCAGGATCGACTCCTCCCGCACGACGTCGCCCTTGCTCGGCTGCCCCTTCGGTGCGCGGTCGACGGTCAGGCGGGAGTTGACCGTGAACGAGACGAGCCGGATCGTCCGCGTCGCGGAGTCGGCGCGCTGCGCGGCGTGGGCGGGGAGCGCCAGCAGCGCGACCCCGACGACGATGGCGAGCGCCCACCTCATGTCAGCGAATCTACTCCTCAGCGTGGCATCTTCGACGTGTCGACGACCTCGAACGCCGACCCCGGGACGTTGTGGAGCGTGTGCAGCTGGTCGTTCGACCAGCGCGGGTCCGGGGCGCCCGAGATGTACCAGTCCGAGCCGTTGTCGGCCACGATCATCCCGTACTCCTTCAGCGCCTTGAGCACGATCCGCGCCTCGCGCGGGAAGCGGGAGATCCGGTAGCTCTGCTTCAGCCTGAGCCGCTGTCCCATGGGCGGCAAGTTCGGCGAAGTGGCGGAGCTTGCGAAGTGCCGAGCCGGCCACACGTAGGCGCGGCGCGTCTGCGAGACCGTGAACCGGAGCGCGTGGTCGATCCGCCCGCGCCTGACCTCGTCGTAGCGCGCGAGGCCGGGGAGGATCGGGAGCCCGGCCGCGTCCGCGGACGTCCAGCCCTTCGGCCGCAGCGCGTTCGAGTTGAGGTTCCAGATCGCGCCCGAGCCGGCGTGCCAGCGGCCGCCGCGGCGCTCGAGCGCGAAGAGCTCGTACAGCTTGCACCCGTCACGGTCGACGAGGACAGCGTGCCGGTCGCTGCCGCCCTCGATCTTGACCTTGGCGGGGATCGGGTACGGCCCGCGGTCGCTCTCGGACGCGTACTCGAAGGAAACGCGTGTGCGCGGCGTCCCCGTGTCGACGACGGTGATCGGGATGCCGATCTTGTGCCCTTCCCAGCGCCCGGACCCGAAGTCGGCATGGACGTGGTCGGTCTCGCCGATCGAGGCGACGACGGCCGCCGAGTTGGCGGCGACGGGCAGCTTGTCGACCCGCTGGTTCCACGGGCTCGAGGCGGGGAAGACCTGGCAGGCAGGCGCCTGCGGCAAGCGTGCAGCCGAGGTCGCGCCGGCGAGCGTCAGGGTCGCGACGGCGAGCAGGGTGAGGAGGCCGCGCACACGGGTAGTGTCGGCCGTGCGGCTCTCCGACGCCACCCTCGAACGAGCCGCGAGGCCGATCATCTAGCCTGCCGCGCGTGAGGATTCGCGCCGCCGTGCTCGAGGAGTTCGGGCAACCGCTCTCCGTCCAGGAGGTCGACCTCGCCGAGCCGAAGGCGGGCGAGGCGCTCGTCCGGCTCGTCGCCTGCGGCGTCTGCCACACCGATCTCTACACCGCGTCCGGCGCCGACCCGAGCGGCTACGCGCCCTGCGTCCTCGGCCACGAGGGCGCGGGCGTGGTCGAGGCGATCGGAGAAGGCGTCTCCTCGCTCGCGGTCGGCGACCACGTCGTCACCCTGTTCGCACCGGAGTGCGGCGAGTGCGTCCACTGCCGGAGCGGCAGGACGAACCGGTGCGTCGCGATCCGCGACCAGCAGGGGCTCGGCTATCTCCCCGACGGGACGACGCGCCTGTCGCGCGGCGGCGACGAGTTGCGCCACTTCATGGGCACCTCGACCTTCGCGGAGTACGCGGTCCTCCCGGAGATCGCGCTCGCGCGCGTCTCTCCCGACGCGTCGCTCGAGGGTTGCGCGCCGTTCGCCTGCGGGCTCTCGACCGGGATCGGCGCGGCGCTCTACACCGCGGAGGTGGCGCCGGGCTCCACCTGCGCCGTCTTCGGCTGCGGCCTCGTCGGCCTCGGCGCCGTGATCGGCGCGCGGCTCGCGGGGGCCGAGCGGATCATCGCGATCGACCTCTCCGAGGAGCGGCTCGCGCAGGCTCGGCACCACGGTGCGACGGAGACACGCGTCGCCGCGGACGACACGGTCGACTGGATCCGCGACGAGACCGGCGGCTTCGGCGCCGACTACACCTTCGAGGCCACGGGCAACGTCCAGGTCATGCGCCAGGCCGTGGAGTCGGCGCGCGAGGCCTGGGGTCTCGCGACGATGATCGGCGTCGCGGGCAAGGGGGAGACGCTCGACATCGTCCCCCGCTTCCTCATCACCGGCCGCCGCGTCACCGGCTCTTCGTTCGGAGGCGTGAGAGGCCGGACGCAGGTGCCGCAGCTCGTCGACCGCTGGCTCGCGGGCGAGATCGACGTCGAGTCGCTCCTCTCGCACCGGCTGACGCTCGACGAGGTGAACCGCGGCTTCGAGCTGATGGAGGAGCAGGACGGCATCCGCAGCCTGATCGTCTTCTGAGCGCCGCGCAGCGCGGCGGGTTGACGGCCGAGGCCGTCCGTACACTCGTGCGTCGTGTCACAGCCCGAGAAGGTCTCGATGCCGCGCTCGTCGTTCTCGGTGTTCCTCCCAGCTCTTGCGGTCGCGGCTCTCGCGGCCGTGGCCGCCCTCGTCGCCCCTCAGGCCGCGCTCGCCGAGATCGAGGGCCCGTGCCAGGCGACCGTCGCCGGCCAGAATGTCGCCACCCGCGACACGAGCGCCAGGGGCGAGCCGGTCAAGGTTCGCGAGGAGGCGCGCGTCCCGGTGACGATGACGTCCCAGCGGCCGATCACGCACCTCACGGTCGAGATCGAGTTCGCAGGGCTCAGCTGGGAGGTGCACGACGAGCCGACGGAGGGCACTTCGTGGGCGAGGACCGTGGATGTCGGCGACTACTCGAAGTACGGCGTCGGCCTCTACAAGGTCGTCGCCACGAGCAGCGGGCAGGGTTTCTCCTGCACGGGCTCGGCGCTCATCGAGGTCGACGGCAACCCGCTGACCACGGTGGCGGGGCTCGCCGGCCTCGGGCTGGCGATCGTCGGCGGGCTCGGCGTGCTCTGGGTCGCATTCCGCGGCCCTGGCGGCGCGCCGGCGTGGGGCATCGTCCTCGGGCTGCTCCTCGGCGCCGGAGTGGGCGTCCTGCTCCAGCAGTTCTCGATCGTCTATCCGACGATGGTCGTCGCCGTCATCGCGCTCGGCGGCGGCGCTGCGCTCGGGCTGCTCATGGGTCTCTTCGGGCGCAGCGGCCCGAGGTACTGAGTCCGGCGATTTGCGCAATCTGCAGGCGGTGAGTAGCCTGGTGCGCGGTCATGCGGCTGTCCATACGTATCGGTCTTGTCAGTGCGGCTGCGGCGCTCGTGGTCGTCCTACCGACCGCTGCGGGAGCTCTTCCGCAGGGTGCGGGCTCGGCGTCCGCTGCGGTGGCCAACACCCAGACGTACATGGACTCGACCGGCGAGAATCCCGCGTCGCCCGACATCGGCCAGATCGTCGTTTCGAACACGGACGCCGGGATGCTCTCCTTCCGGTTCGGCATCGCGAACCGGCCGCAGCTGGGGCAGGACATGGTGATGCTCCTGTGGGTCGACACGGACAACAACCCCGCGACGGGCTCGCCCGGGCCAGAGGATCCTCCGGGCAGCGACTACGTCTTCGAGCTCGTCCGCGGCGAGATCTTCCTCTACCGCTGGGACGGCACCGGCTTCACGCGCAGGTTCGGTGACCCGTCCTCGGTCACGCTGACGTACTCGTACGCGAGCGGGAACCTCACGGTGCGCATCTCGTCGAGCGAGCTCGGCAACACGAGGCGGCTGAGGTTCTACGTGCTCCTGGTCGGCGGCATCGCCTACGACCCGGTCACGCAGGAGCCCTTCTGCCCGTCACCGCCGTGTCCCTCGGACGACGCTCCCGGAGGCGGCGCCGGCCTCTACCCGTACCAGGTCATCCTCGCGAAGCCCTCGCTCGTCGTCCGGAGGCTCGCGACGACCCCGAGGGCTCCCGTCGCAGGGAAGCTGTTCACGATGAAGGTGACCGCTGCGAGATCGGACACGAACGCCGTGATCAGGAACGGCCGCGTCACGTGCGTCGGGCGGGCCGGGAGCGCACGGCTGAAGGCCAAGGTCGCGCGGGTCGTCGGCGGGGCCGTCACCTGCACGTGGCTCATTCCGGCGAACGCGAAGGGGAAGACCTTCAGGGGGACCGCGAGCGTCCGGTTCGAAGGCCTCAACGCCACGAGGAGCTTCTCGGCGAGGATTCGCTAGACCGGGTCAGTGTCGCGACTCGTTCTTCTTCTCTGCCTCGTAGCCGTCGTCGCGTCCGCGGGAACCGCGTCTGGCGCACGCGACCCGCTCTACGACAGGCTCCTCGACGACCGCTTCCCGCGGCTGCGGCAGGCCGAGCAGCCGGCGCGGCCGGTCTCGACCCCGGCCCGGGTGCAGACGCGCGTGATCGTCACGCTCGACGATCCGCCGCTCGCCGCCGCGGCTCCGCGTAGCGCGTTCACGACCCGCGGCCCGGTCCGGAGGCTGAACGTCCAGAGCTCGTTCGCGAGGTCGTACCTGTCGAGGCTCGAAGCCGAGCAGCAGCTGGCGATCTCGAGCCTGCACAAGCTCTTGCCGGAGGCGAAGGTCTCGCTCCGCTACCGCGTGCTGCTGAACGGATTCGCCGTCAGCCTGCCGTACGCGCAGCTCCCGAAGCTCCTCTCGGCGCGCTTCGCGGAGAAGGTGTACCCGAGCTACACGTACACGCAGACGATGAACAAGGGCCCCGCGGTCATCGGGGCGCCGCAGTTCGCCGCGGCCACCGGCGCGAAGGGCGAGGGCATCAGGATCGCCGTCGTCGACGACGGCGTCGACCAGGAGCATCCGTACCTGTCGGCCGCCGGGTTCGCGTATCCGCCCGGGTTCCCGAAGGGCAACGCCGGCGGCACGACTCCGAAGGTCATCGTCGCGCGGGGCTTCGCAGGCCCGGGCGCGTCGAGCGCGCCGCTCGACCGCGAGCTGTCCTTCCACGGGACCTTCGTCGCGGGCGTCATCGCCGGCACCGAGGGCACGAACGCGCCGGCCGGTGTCCGCGGGTTCTGCTCGGAGGAGAACGGCGGCTGCCATCCCGCGGTGAGCGGCCTGAGCGGAGTCGCGCCGCGCGCGCAGATCGGGAACTACCGCGTGTTCAACGTCCCGCTTCCGCTCGGAGGCTGCTGCTCGGGCTCGACGCCGGAGATCGTCAAGGCCTTCGAGGCCGCCGTCGCCGACGGGATGCACGTCATCAACTTCTCGGGCGGCAGCGCGCAGGCGGACCCGCGGACCGACGCGATGATGGAGACGGTCGCAAACGTCGTGCGCGCGGGCGTCGTCCCGGTCATCTCCGCCGGGAACGACCGTGACTTCTTCGGGCTCGGCACCACGGGCGCACCTGCGACCGCGCCGGACGCGATCAGCGTCGGCGCGACGACGAACTCGCACGTCTTCGACGCGTCGCTCGCGGTCGTCTCCCCGCCGGTGTCGTTCGGCCGGATCCCGTTCGTGCCGTCGGGCACGGTTCCGCCGAACTGGACCACGGCCAACCAGCGCCTCGTCGACGTCGGCGCGTTCCCCGGCGTCAGCAGACTGCTCTGCGGCGACGGCGCAGCTCTCCCGGCCAACGCGCTGGCCGGAGCGATCGCGCTCGTCAACCGAGGCGGCTGCCCGTTCGACGGGAAGCTCGCCCGGGCGCGGCAGGCAGGCGCCGTGGGCATGGTCGTGGTCGAGAACCGCCCAGGCGATCCCGGGTTCGCGCTCCTCTCCGGCACCGGCGGGGCGATCTCGGACCTCGACGGCGACCGGCTCCGGGCTGCGATGGCGGGTGCGGGCGGTTCCGTCCAGGTGCGCTTCACGCGCGACCTGCTCGAGGTGGACACGACCTGGGCCGGCGTCCCTGCCAGCTTCTCCGCAGGGGGTCTGACTCCGTTCGGCCATCAGCTCAAGCCCGATGTGAGCGCCCCCGGAGCGAACATCATCTCCTCGACGCTGCCCGAGAACGCGGGAGACCAGTTCGCGATCTCCGCGGGGACGAGCTTCTCCGCGCCGCACGTCTCCGGGGCCGCGGGGGTCCTCCTGCAGCGTCACCCGACCTGGACGCCGCATCAGGTGAAGTCGGCGCTGATGTCCACCGCCGGCCCGGCGTTCGCCGACTCGGGGCGGAGCGCCGAGGCGTCGGTCCTCGTGCAGGGAGCCGGCCTCGTGAACGTCTCGTCGGCCGACAACCCGCTGATCTTCACGCACCCCCAGTCGCTCTCGTTCGGCTACCTCGACGTCAACGCGGGCGCCGCGAGCCGTGCCGTCGCGGTGACCGTGAGCGACGCGGGCGGCGGCTCGGGAGCCTGGACCGCCGAGGTCCAGCCGCAGGTCGCCTCCACCGGGGCGACTGTCTCCGTGGCGCCCTTCGCGCTCGGGCCGGGCGGCACGGTCGTCGTCCAGATGTCGGCGCAGGCCGCCGCGGGGTCGCCGCAGGGGGACAACTTCGGCTTCGTCATCCTGCGCCGGGGCGCGGACGTGCGGCGGATCCCGTACGCGTTCTCCGTCACGCGGCCGCAGCTCGGCAACGCCCAGGTCGTCCCGCTCCGCCGCTCACAGACCGGCACCACGCGGACCGGCACGAATCACGCAAGCGTCTACCGCTGGCCGACCTCGCCGTTCTCGATCCTCGGCCTCTTCGGCGTCGACCCGTCCGTCAACGACGACGGCGCCGAGAAGGTGTACTCGATCGACATCCCGACGCAGGCCGTGAACGCGGGAGTCGTGGTCACGCGCCCGGCGATCAAGCTCAACGCCTCGACGATCTCGCTGCTGAGCTCGAACGCACCGATTCATCCCTGGTTCCTGAGCTCGCTCGACGAGAACGACGTCACGGGGTACGCGGGGATCCCGGTGAACTCGAACAACCTCATGCCGGACTTCCTCTTCAACGTCGGCGCGGCCGGGGCGGTCTTCGTGCCGCCCGGGCGCTACTACGTGTCGGTCGACTCGGGGCGCGACCTCTTCAACGGACGCTCGCTCGCGGGCTCGTACACGCTGCGCTCGTGGGTGAACGACGTCCGGCCGCCGACGGTCCAGTTCATCTCGAGACGCGTCTCCTCCGGGCGCCCGACGATCGTCGCGAAGGTGACCGACGCCGGCTCGGGCGTCGACCCGCTCTCGATGCTCCTGCTGTTCGGCCGTGGGCTGCAGCTCGGTGCGATCGCCTTCGACCCGGCGACGGGCATCGCGGTCTTCGCGCTCCCGCGCGACGTGCCCTCGATCCCGCCGGGGCCGGAGTTCATGCGCGTCTTCGCCTCCGACTTCCAGGAGACCAAGAACATCCACACCGAGGGCGTGAACCCGATGCCGAACTCGCGCTTCGGCGGCAGCCGGCTGTCGGTCGTCGCGCGTCCGACCGTCACGTGGATCCTCCCGAACAAGGGCTCGTGCCTCGCGCGGCCGCGCGCGCAGCTGCAGGTCGTCGCGGGCTCGAACGCGACCATCTCGTCGCTCGGCCTCTTCGACGGCAAGCGCCAGATCGCGCGCGTGCGCAAGAACGTCGCCGGCGTCTACACGTTCAACTGGAGGACGGCCGGGAAGCGGCGCGGAAAGCACGTGCTGACGGCCGTCGTCTCCGACACGCGCGGGCGCGAGGCCGAGACGGCGCGCACGGTCCGGATCTGCAAGCGCTGACGGCCGCGACCCGCTTCGGCAAGCTCCTGCCCGAGGGAGGGACGATCGGCGTCGCCGCGGCCGCGAGCCCGTACGACAGCCGGTCGGAGGTCCTGCGCGGCGTCGAGTGGTGGGAGGCGCGCGGGTACCGCGTGAAGCTGGGCGACGGGGTGTGGGAGCGCGACGATTACGTCGCCGGAGACCCGCGCCGGCGCGCGGACGATCTGAACGCGCTCTTCGCCGATCCCGAGGTGGACGTCGTGCAGGCGCTCCAGGGCGGGTTCGGGTCGGCGCAGACGATCCCGTTCCTCGACTTCGACGTGGTCGCGGAGAGCCCGAAGGCGCTCGTCGGCTACTCGGACCTCACCGCGCTCCACGTCGCACTGCGTCAGAAGGCAGGCCTCGCGACCGTCTACGGCAACGGCCTGCTGGGCGTCGGCAGCCCCGAGACGACGGCGTTCTCGAAGGACCGCCTGCTCGAGGTGCTCACCGACGGCGGCGCGGGCGAGGTTCCGGCGAGCCCGGACGACCCGTGGGTGCGGTCGATCCGCGGCGGGAAGGTGACGGCGCCGCTCGTCGGCGGGTGTCTCTGGCTTCTCATGCAGACGATGGGGACGCCGTGGGAGATCGACCTCGACGGTGTGATCCTCTTCTTCGAGGACACGCACTGCCCGCCGTACTACGTCGACGGCCAGCTCGTCCAGCTCCAGCAGGCGGGCAAGCTCGACAAGCTCGTCGGCGTCGTCGTGGGGGAGATGAACAAGTGCGACTGGGGAGACCTGAGGCCGGTCTCCGACTGGGCTCGGTCACGCTCCATCGAGGACGTGCTCGAGGAGCGCCTCGAGCCGCTCGGGGTGCCGGTGCTCTACGGGCTTCCGCTGGGGCACGGGAAGCATCTCGCGGCGCTCCCGCTCGGCGTGCCGTGCACGCTCGACGCCGACGCGAGGACGCTCACGGTCGACGAGCCGGCGCTTCGCTAGCTCGGTCGCGGTCCTCGTCCGCCTCGTCGTGGACGAAGAGGCCGCGGAGAAAGCCGATGATCTTCCTGCGCGCGGGCGGCCCCGGCGGCCCCGGCCCTTGCGACCACGCGTACGCGAACTCGGCGCCGAAGAGGAGGATCAGGGCGACGACGTAGACGAAGAAGAGGAACGTCATCACGCCCGCGAGCGACCCGTAGATGACGTTGTAGCGGGAGAAGTCGGCGAACAGGATCGCGAGGACCTTCGACGCTCCCCAGATGCCGAACGCAGTCACGATCGCGCCGGCGAGCGCGGCGGGCCGCCGGAGGCGTCCGGCCGGGACATAGCGATAGAGGAGGAGCGTCGTCACGCCGATCACGACGAGCTGGACGACGTCTCGAAGCAGGAAGAGGGACGGCGTGTCGATGCCCACCCCGAGCCACTCCGTGAAGTCCTCGAGCAGCCGGACGAGGAACGCGCCGACGATCGACGCACCGACGACGAGGAGCACGAGCATCCCGACGACCCCGACGAGGATGAAGTCGACGAGCTTCGCGTGCGCGGCCGGGCGACCGCGATCGACCTTGAGCGCCGCCTCGAGCCCGATGCGGATCGACGCCATCATCCCCGACGCTCCCCAGAGGAGCGCCACTAGAGAGATGAGGCCGATCGCGGAGAGCGGGCTCGCGATCCCCTCGATCGACTGCTCGACGTCGGTCTGACCCTCCTGGGAGACGGGGAGGATGTCGATGAGCTCGTCGATCACGTCCTGGCGGAGGTCGTCGTCCTGGAGGATCAGGCCGAAGATCGAGACGAGTACGATCGTCAGCGGGAAGAGCGAGAAGAGGACGCGGTACGCGATCGAGGCGGCGTACTGCGGGCACCTGTCGCGGAAGAGGTCCTCGATCGCGCGCGGGAGCGCGTTCGCGACGCCGCGCGCCACGTCGAACGGGCCGCGGAGGAGACGGGTGATCCGGTCGGGCGGCTCCACGGCCTCTGTCTCGGCCATCACGTGAGTCTACGGCCGGTCGCCGGATGTCAGTCATCCCCGGACGGCAGACTTACTGCCCGTGCCCGTGTCTGTGCCCCGAGGGAACGCCGCCGCCCGGATCGTCGACTCCGCTCCGTTCACGTCGATCGTGGTCGGGACGATCGCGGTCAACGCGGTCGTGCTCGGCCTGCAGACCTACGACGAGCTCGACGACCGCTGGGGATCGCTGCTGCTCGCGATCAACGCGGCCTGTGTCGCCGTGTTCATCGTGGAGCTCTGCATCCGCATCGCCTCGTACTGGCCCACGCCGTTGCAGTTCTTCCGGAACGGGTGGAACATCTTCGACTTCGTCGTCATCGGCGCCACGTTCGTTCCCGGGGTCCAGGGGAGCTCGACGCTGCTCCGCCTCCTGCGGCTGCTCCGCGTCGTCCGCATCGTGCGCGTCCTGCCCGACCTACGCGTCCTGCTGCTCGGCGTCTGGCGGAGCGTGCCGCCGCTCGCGTCGATCACGGCCGTGACCGCGATGATCCTCTTCGTCTACGGAATGGTTGGCTGGATCCTGTTCGCCGACGAGCTCCCCGAGGAGTGGGGGAACATCGGCCGGGCGATGCTCACGCTCTTCGTGATGCTCACGCTCGAGAACTGGCCCACGTACATGGAGGAAGCGATGGCGGTCCACTCGTGGGCATGGATCTACTTCGTGAGCTTCATCCTCGTGGCCGCCTTCATCGTCCTGAACGTCCTCATCGGGATCGTGCTGAACTCGATGGAGGAGGCGCGGGAGCTGGAACGGCGCCAGGCGATCCGGGACGCGCACAAGGACCTCGCCCGGCCCGGCGTCATCGATCCCGAGGCGCACGCCCACGTCGTCGAGCGCATCGCGATTCTGCGCAGCGCGCTCGACGACCTCGAGCTCGAGCTCGCGCTCGACAGCGCTCCTCGGAACGACTAGCCGTCGGGCTCGCGCAGCTCGCGGAGGACGTAGACCGTCACTGGGTCCTTCTTCCCCTTGACGTGACGCTGCGGGAGCGGCTCGACCACGGCTCCGGTTCCGAGTCTCCGGAACGTCTCCTCGGCGATGAGGACCTCGTCGACGGGCGCCTCCGCCTGGATCCGCGCGGCGAGGTTCACGACGTCGCCCACGATGCCGTGCTTGCGGTGCCCGGTCGGGCCTCCCACGACGCCTGCATGCACCTCGCCGCTCGCGACGCCCGCGCGGAACCGAGGCCAGTCGGCGTGGCCGGACCCGACCTCGCGGGCCGCCTCCTGGAGCAGGAGCCCGGCTCGAGCCGCACGCAGCGCGTGCTCCGGATCCTCCTCCTTCCCGCCGAACACCACCATCAGCTCGTCGCCGACGATCTGGTGCACCTCGCCGCCCGCGCTCTGCATCAGCGGGATGAGGCGCTCGAAGTACGCGTTCAGCATCGCCGCCACCTCTTCGGGATCGTGGCGTTCGGTGAACGTCGTGAAGCCCTCGAGGTCGGCGAAGACGACGCTCACGTCCCTCGCGCCGGCGAGCGTCTCGTCGAGGTAGAGGGGGCTGAACCGCTCCTCGTGCCACTCCGTCCGCGCCGCCTGCCCGATGACGAGGAAGGCGCCGAGCATGAGGATGTGCCACTCCCACCAACTGAGCTGCCAGTTCGTCGCCCAGGCGATGACGATCATCGCCTCTGCAAGGAGCGCGAACGCGAGCGTGAAGGCGAAGACGAACCGCGCGCGACGCCGCCGGTAGATGCGGACGAAGCCCAGCGCGGCGAGCCCGTACAGGGCCAGGCCGATGAGGGCCAGAACGGTCTGCCAGCCGTCGAGCTCCTCCGCGCCGAGCGTGGCATCGAGCGGCGGAAGCTCGGCGAGCGAGACGACGACCCAGGCTGCCATGACCGCGAAGAGCCCGCCAAGCAGTAGGCCGGCGTGCCGGACGAGGCTCTGCGCGCGCATGTGCCCGAGCTCGAGCGACGAGAGCGCCGCGAAGACGCCGGCGACCACGAGGCCGACCGGCGTCGCCAGCTCGAAGCCGGCGTTCGGGCCGAGCAGGACGGTCGGGGTCGCGAGCGCGTGCAGTCCGAGGAAGCCGGAGCTCGCGATGAACGCGAGCGAGATGAGCAGGAGGCGCGCGTCGCGCCGCCGGCGGGCCGCGACGCTGACCGCCCAGCCGAGCGCTGTCGCGAGGAGAGCCGCGCCGAGCACGAGCCAGAAGTGCGCCTGCTGGTTCTCCCACGTGATGTCGACCGCGGGGCGGGCGAGCAGGATGGCGAGGAGCACGAGCGGCGCGGCGACGACGGCGACCAGCGCGCCCAGGCTCATTCGCTCGACCCCGCCCAACCTCACGTCGTTTCTAGGCTAAAGCCTCACCCGCGAGCGTGTAACCTGAGCGCGTGATGCTCCGGGACACATCTCGCTAGTTCCTCCCGGCTCGCGCCTGCCTCTCTATCCTCCCGCGCCATGAAGGTCGTGCTGCCCGACTCCTCCGAGCTCGAGCTGCCCGACGGCGCCTCGGGCCTCGACGCTGCCCGCGCGATCGGCCCGAAGCTCGCCGAGCAGGCGGTGCTCGTGCGCGCGAACGGCTCGGTGCGCGACCTGCGGCTCCCGCTCGAGGACGGCGAGAAGATCCACTTCCTCACGACGCGCGACGCGCAGGACGAGGACGCGCTCGCGGTGCTCAGGCACTCGACCGCGCACCTGCTGGCCGAGGCGGTCATGCGGCTGCACCCCGGCGTGAAGATCGCGATCGGACCGCCCGTCGCGGACGGCTTCTACTACGACTTCGAGTTCCCCGAGCCGATCTCCGAGAGCGACCTCGAGGCGATCGAGGAGGAGATGCGGCGCGAGATCGCCGAGGGCCGCTCGTGGGAGCGCGAGGAGCTCTCTCGCGAGGAGGCGATCGCCCGTTTCGAGGCGGAGGGCCAGCCGTACAAGGTCGAGCTGGCGCGCGAAGCCGACGGTGTCATCTCGCTCTACACGCAAGGCGAGTTCACCGACCTCTGCCGCGGGCCGCACCTCCAGGACGCCTCGCCGATCGCCGCTCTCAAGCTGACGAGCCTCGCCGGCGCGTACTGGCGCGGCGACGAGAAGAACACGCAGCTCACCAGGATCTACGGCACCGCGTTCTACTCGCAGAAGGACCTCGACGAGCACCTGGAGCGGCTCGAGCAGGCTCGCGCGCGCGACCACCGCCGCATCGGGCCGCAGCTCGACCTCTTCCACCTCGACGACCACTCGCCCGGGTCGCCGTTCTGGCATCCGAAGGGGATGGTGATCTGGAACGCGCTCGAGGACCTCCGCCGCCGCGAGAACCGCCGGCGCGGCTACCTCGAGGTGAAGACGCCGCTGCTCTACGACCTGCAGACGTACATCACGTCGGGCCACTACGAGAACTACGAGGAGAACATGTTCTTCGTGCGCGCGCACGAGGGCGAGGAGCCGATGGCGCTCAAGCCCATGAACTGCCCCGGGCACATGCTCCTCTTCGGATCGCAGCTCCGCTCGTACCGCGACCTGCCTCTGCGCTATGCGGAGTCCTCCACGCTCCACCGCGACGAGCGCGGCGGCACGCTGCACGGCCTCCTGCGCGTGAAGCACATCACCCAGGACGACGCGCACGTCTTCGTCACCGAGGACCAGATCCAGGACGAGATCGACGGGATGATCGACTTCGTCCGCTACCTCTACGACCGCTTCGGCGTGACGCCGCGCGCGGAGCTCTCGACGCGGCCGGAGAAGCGCCTCGGCACCGACGAGCAGTGGGATCGCGCCGAGGCCGCGCTGGAGGCGGCGCTGAAGCGGCACGGGATGGAGTACGTGATCTCCCCGGGCGAGGGCACGTTCTACGGGCCGAAGATCGACCTGCACATGACCGACGTTCTCGGCCGGAGCTGGCAGATGGGGACGATCCAGCTCGACTACCAGATGCCCGCCCAGTTCGGCCTCACGTACATGGGCCCGGACAACCGCGAGCACAGCCCGGTTGTCATTCACCGCGCGCTCCTCGGGTCGCTCGAGCGGTTCGTCGGGATCCTGATCGAGCACTACGCCGGCGACTTCCCGTTCTGGTTGGCGCCCGTGCAGGCGCGGGTCGTGCCCGTCGCCGAGACGCACCGGGCGGCTGCGGGGGCGCTCGCCGGCAGGCTCGTCGCCGAGGGGTTCCGCGCCGACGCCGACGAGCGCGACGAGACGCTCGGCAAGCGGATCCGCGACGCCGAGCTGGAGAAGATCCCGTTCGTCGTCGTCTACGGCGACCGCGAGTCCGACGACGCGCTCGCGGTTCGTGAGCGTCGGGGGAGAGCAGGCGACGGTCTCGCTCGACGAGCTCCTCGGGCGGTTCCGCGACCTCGTCGCCGAGCCCGACCCGGCCTCCTGACCGCGAGTTGCGGGGCTGGAGACAGCCGTCAGGGGCGAGCCTCGCCTGTCGAATTTGCGGAAGTTCGGAGGGGCACCCCGGCCCACCACCCACTGCGAGCATAACGAGGAAGTCCGTACGGGTGGGACACGGAAACGTGCCGAATGTGTGTCAATTGCAGCGGTCGACGACCCGTCGCCTCCGCGGGCGAAGGCGGCGTCGCCTTGCTGGTACCATCCGCCGTCTGCAAGCAGGGGCGAACAGCTTCCTCACCTCCTCGGGCATGACCTGCGGAGGTTCAACCGAGCCGTTGGTTGGATGGAAGAAGCCGCTGCCTGCAGCGGTTTTGTCGTCTGCAAGGAGGGAAGCAAGAGCTTGGTGAAGGGCCTTTGAGACCGCGCCGTCGCCGGCCAACGATGGATCGGGTCGTTCCGCGCAAGCGGGACGAGCGCATCAACGAGGAGATCCGGGTGCCCCGTGTCCGCCTCGTGGACGAGAACGGGGGACAGGTCGGGATCACCGACACGAAGGAGGCGCTCGAGTTCGCGATCAAGAAGGGGCTAGACCTCGTCGAGGTCGCAGCCGGCGCCGATCCGCCCGTGGCACGGGTGATGGACTACTCGAAGTACCGCTACGAGCAGGAGCAGCGCGCGAAGCAGGCCCGCAAGCACCAGCAGCAGATCCACGTCAAGGAGATCAAGCTCAGGCCGAAGATCGGAGTCCACGACTACGAGACCAAGAAGGGGCACGTCGTGCGCTTTCTGGGTCAGCGGGCGAAGGTGAAGGTGACGATCATGTTCCGGGGGCGCGAGACGCTCCATCCGGAACGGGGTCGCGACCTCCTCATGCGGCTCGCGGAGGACGTCAAGGAGCTCGGTCTGATCGAGCAGCAGCCGATCCTCGACGGACGCAACATGGTCATGGTTCTGGCGCCGACGAAGCAGGTAGGAGCGAAGCCCGATGCCGAAGATGAAGACGTCAAAGGGAGCGAAGAAGCGGTTCAAGGTGACCGGGGCGGGAAAGATCCTGCGCCGGCACGCGATGAGGAGCCACAACCTCGAGAAGAAGTCGTCGAAGCGTAGGCGCGGCTTCCGCAAGGACTACGAGGTCGCCCCGAGCGATCGCAAGCGCGTCACGAAGCTCCTGAGGGGTGGTTGAGCCGTGCCCCGCGTGAAGAGAGCGGTCCACGCGCGCAAGAAGCGCGCGAAGGTGCTGAACGAGGCCAAGGGCTACTACGGGCGCAAGAAGTCGAGCTACAAGCTCGCGAAGGAGCAGGTCGAGCGCTCGCTCGTCTACGCCTACCGCGACCGGAAGGTCCGGAAGCGGACGTTCCGCTCGCTGTGGATCGTGAGGATCAACGCCGCCGCGCGCGCGAACGGCCTTTCGTACAACCGGTTCATGGCCGGCGTCCGGCTCGCGGGCATCGAGCTCGACCGCAAGTCGCTCGCCGACATCGCGATCTCCGACCCGCAGGCGTTCACCGCCGTCGCGGAGCGGGCGAAGGCGGCGCTCGAGGCCGCGCCCGAGCCCGAGCCCTCCCGGGCCGAAGAGTCCCAGCCCGCCTGATCACGTCTCGCCAGAACGAGAAGCTCCGGCTCGTCCGGAAGCTCCTCTCCGCTCGCAAGCACCGTGACGAGACGGGCCTGTTCGCGGTCGAGAGCGAGGATCTCGTGGAGGCGGCGCTCGCTGCTGGGGTTGAGCCCGTCGAGCTGCTGACGGCCGGCGAGAACGTCCTGCCGGAGCTGCTCGGCGAGGTCTCGACGCTCGGGCACACGCCGCGCGTGATCGGCGTCTTCCGCCGTGACGACCTGCCGGTCGGCACGCGCGACGTGACGCTCGCGCTCTGGCGCGTCTCGGATCCCGGGAACGTCGGCACGCTGATCCGAACCGCGGACGCGTTCGGGGCGGCCGTCTCGCTGTCGGCCGGAGTGCGCGGACCCGCTCGGGCCGCGGGCGTGCGGGCGAGCGCGGGAGCGATCTTCAGGGTGCCGCTCGTGGATTGGTCGTCGCTGCGGGGGACGAAAGTGGCGCTCGCCGCCCACGGCGGCCGGCCGCTCGGCGAGCTCGAGCTCAGCCCGCCGTTGACCTTCCTGCTCGGCTCCGAGCGGGAGGGGCTTCCGGAGGATCTGTCGGCCGACGTCGAGGCGACGATCCCGCTCCCCGGCGAAGCGGAGTCGCTGAACGTCGCGGCCGCAGGCGCGATCGCGCTCTACGAGCTCTCGCGCCGCTCGAGCATCTGAGTCGGCGCCTCCTCGCTGACCGGTAGCTAACAAGACCTGTGTCTGACACCGACGTCATCGACCAACGTCAGCCGAACCCGCCGCCTCCGCCACCTCCGCCGCCTCCGCCCCCGCCGGAGAAGCCACCGCCTCCGCCGCTCCCGCCCGAGTTCGGAGGCGCCAGCGCGCTTCCGAAGCCGGCCGCGAGGTCGCCGATCGAGAGGCTCGTCGCGCCCGAGCCGAGGTCGCCGTTGCCGGAGATCCAGTAGATCGTGCTCGCCTCGTGCAGCGCCTCGGGCATGTGCAGCTGCGCGCCCTGGAGGACGCGGTCGGCGATTCCGAAGGTGATGCCGTACACGAGGTACCGCTCCCAGAGAGCGAGCGTCGCCGGCGGCGCCTCGTGCAGGCGCGGGAAGTCCGTGAGATAGCGCCGGAACGCCTCCCAGCGCTCGGCCTCCGCCTGGCCGGCAGGCGAGCGGCGGCGCCACAGCCGCCGCGCGCGAAAGAGCATGAGCGCGAGGATCACCGCGCCGACGAGGAGACAGCCGCCGACGGCCGCCAGCACGACGTCCGAGTAGCTCGGGTAGACCGGCCGCCAGCCGTCCCACGCGAGCCAGAGCAGGATCCCGCCGACGACAGCGAAGCCGACCGCGGCGCCGGCCAGCGGCAGCGCCCCCAGCGAGCGGAACCAACCGAGCTTGTCGACCTCCTCGTGGACTCCGCTCTTGAACGCCTCGAACCGAGGCGCCATCGACGTGCGCTCTTCCTCGATTCGCTCGCGGAAGCGCGACAGCCGCTCGCTGCCGCCGTCGAGCACGCCGTCGACGACGTCCGCGACGTCCCGCTCCCAGTGCCGCAGCTCCTGCTTCTCGCCGGCCGAGATCTCGAGGTCGGCGACCTCCTGCGTCCGCAGGCCGGCCCAGATCTTCCGCTCGGTCGTCACCGGCTCGGCCTTGTAGGCGCCACGGCGGATGAGGTCGAAGAGCGTCGCCGTGAACTCATACGACCCAGCCGTCCCGCCTTGCCGCAGGAGCGTCGGGACGAGCGCGGGCTCGGTCTCGCCCGGCGGCTCCTGCTCGTACTCGCGGTCGTAGCCGGTCCCCCGCTCGCGGCCGAAGAACCAGAAGACGAGCGCGAGGACGCCGAGCGCGGGCAGGATGGCGAGCGCCGCCAGCACTCCGAGCGTGCGGAGCGGGTGCGCGATCCACTCGTCGATCCGCTCCCGGTCCTCCTCGAAGGAGGCGGCGTCGTCCAGCTCCTCCTCGGTGATCCGCTCGAGCCCGGGGCCATCCTCGACGCGCATCCCCGCGGTCGACGTGAACGCGCTGCGCGGATAGAGCGTGCGGAGCTCGACGTACTGGCGCGGCGGAATGTCGAGTGCGCGCAGCAGCGCCCGCGGGCCCGCGAGCGTCACGTCGCCGCGCACCCACACGGGATGTCCCCACGCGCGGACGACGTCCGCCGGCCCGGTGGTCGCGGCGGTGAGCGTCCCGAGCCGCTGCTCCCACTCGTCGCCCCAGACCTGGAGATTCACGTCGACGACGTCGTCGTACCCGACGGCGAGGCCATCGAAGCGGTAGCGGATCGTGAACGTGCGCGCCTGGTCCGCCGCCTGG
Organism: uncultured Actinomycetes bacterium; assembly: GCA_963716605.1. GTDB lineage: Bacteria > Actinomycetota > Thermoleophilia > Gaiellales > Gaiellaceae > GMQP-bins7. The sequence continues at coordinate 38,134 of CAVQTO010000004.1, forward strand.
AAGCGCCAGACGACACGGACGCGTCCGCCGAGATCCTCGGTGCCGAAGGTCCCGGCCGGCCCGCCCGGCTCGAGCTCGGTCGAGGCGCCGGGGCGGTACGGGCGTCCTCCTTCGAGCACTGCGATCCCGGAGATGCGCTCGCCGTCGCGGTACGGGATCTCGCGGAAGCCGTACGTGAACGAGCCCGCGAACGAGACGGTGATCGCCTCCTCGACCGCGACCGTGCCGTCCCGTTCGACCTGGACGCGGACGTCCGTCGTGACGAGGTCGTACGTCTGCGCGACCGCCGCCGGGACGACCGCGAGAGCGACAGCGGCCGCGAAGGCGACCGCTAGAAGTCGACGACCGGCGCCTCCCGTTGTGCCTCCTCCTCGACCTCGAAGAACTCCCTCACGTCAAAGCCGAAGGGCCCTGCGACGACGAGGCCTGGAAAGGTCTGGACCGCGTTGTTGAAGCTCAGCACCGTGTCGTTGTAGACCTGGCGCGACACCGCGATCCGGTTCTCTGTCTCGCGCGAGCTCGTCCTGGAGCTGCCGGAAGTTCTCGTCTGCCTGGAGCTCGGGATACGCCTCGGCGACGGCGAACAGGCGACCGAGCGCGGCGCCGAGGATGCCCTCCGCCTGCGCTGTCTCGCCGGGGGTCTGCGCCTGCTGGGCGCGTGCGCGGGCCTGCGTCACCGAGTCGAAGGTCTCGCGCTCGTGCGCGGCGTAGCCCTTGACCGTCTCGATGAGGTTCGGGATGAGGTCCCAGCGCCGCTTGAGCTGCACCTCGATCTGCGCCCACGAGTTGTCTACGGCGTTCCGCAGCCGGACGAGCCGGTTGTAGAGGACGACGAGCGCAATCGCGATCAGGAGGACGATCGCGAGCAGGACGAGGAGCCAGATCACGACGCCCGACTCTACAGCGTCTGCGGTAGCGCTTCAGCCCGAGCACGACGCCGGCAGACGAAGATCATGTCCTCCTCGCCGTCGTGAGGCCGCCGGTCGAACCAGCCGAAGAGCTCCTCCACCTCGAAGCCGGCCCTGTCCAGCAGTGCCAGCCACTCGGGTACGGAGAGCCAGTGCAGGCCGAAGGACACCGTGTCCTCACCGGCGCGCACCGAGAGGGTGAGCGTGCGCGAGCCCTCGTCCCACACCGCGCGCTCGAAGATCTCGGGCTCGCGCTCGAGCCAGCGGTCGTGCGTCTCGGCGATGTCCTCCCGGCTCGGCGCGAAGACGTCGAAGACGAAGCGGCCGCCCGGCTCGAGCAACCCGCGTGCCGCCCGCAGCGCCGCGAGCTTCTCGGTCTCGGTCTCCATGTGCAGGAGCGAGCGGAAGGGGCAGATCGCGAGCGGCACGCGCTCCGTGACGGGCGGTTCGCGAAGGTCGCCGACGCGCAGGTCGATCCGGTCGGAGACTCCGGCCGCCTCAGCGCCGGCGCGTGCCACGGCGAGCATCTCCGGCGAGGAGTCGACGCCGATCACCGAGACTCCGGCCTGCGCGATCGGGATCGCGATCCGGCCCGTCCCGACTGCGAGCTCGACGATAGGGCCGCCGGCTTCGAGTGCATGGTCGACGTAGAAGCCGACGTCCTCGACGACCGACCGGCTCCACGGGTCGTAGAAGGCCGCGATCCGGTCGTACAGGTTCACGACCGCGATTCAACCACCGCGTCGTAGTGTTCGAGCGTGCACGGCGAGCGTGACCCGGAGACGGTCTCGGCGTTCGTCCTCGGTGCGATCCTTGCCGGCGGGAACGGCGTCGCCATCCGCTTCAGCAACCGCGAGCTCGATCCATTCTGGGGAGCCGGGCTGCGCTTCTTGCTCGCGTCAGCCCTCCTCGTGGCGATCTTCGCCGCGCTCCGGCTCGAGCTGCCGCGCGGGCGTGCGCTCGCCGGGGTGGTGCTCTTCGGCGTCATCCAGTTCGCAGCCACGTACGCACTCGCCTACTACGCCCTCGTCGAGCTGCACGCCGGCTTCGGGCAGGTGCTGCTCGCGCTCGTGCCGCTCATGACGCTGCTGCTGGCGGTCGCGCAGCGCCAGGAGCGGCTACGAGCCGCGGCCGTGGCCGGCACGCTGCTCGCACTGGTCGGCGTCGCGGTCATGTCGCAGGCGCCGCTGCGCGAGTCCTTGCCCGTCCTCTCGGTGCTCGCTGCGCTCGGAAGCGCGCTCTGCTTCGCGCAGGCCGCGGTCCTCGTCCGCCGACTGCCTTCCGTCCATCCGGTGACGATGAATGCGGTCGGGATGGTCGCCGGCGCGGCGGTGCTCGTGGCGTTCGCCTTCGCCGCGGGAGACACGTTCGAGCTCCCGGACGGGGCTGCGACGTGGGCGGCGGTGTGGTACCTCGTCACCCTCGGCTCGGTCGGCGTGTTCCTGCTCTACCTCTTCGTGCTGAAGAGGTGGGTCGCCTCGCGCGCCGCCTACTCGTTCGTGCTCATTCCGATCGTCACCGTCGTGCTCTCGGCGTGGCTCGATGACGAGCCGGTCGGGTGGGGGCTCGTGGTCGGCGGCGTGCTGGTGCTTGCGGGCGTGTACATCGGCGCGCTCCGGGAGCCCGGCGAGAAGGTTGAGCCGGTCGAGGTCGCGAGCTAACCTCCGTACGTGATTCCAGCGCGCGTGATCCGCTTTGTGCAGCCCCGGCCGGGAGCCGGGGCGGCGACGCGCGCCTAGCTCGTCGCAGTTCCTCGCTCTTCGCCGGGGCCCGCCCCGAGCCCACGAGAGGAGGAACGATGCCGAGGAACACCGAGACCGATCACGCTACAGTCGCCGCCGTGGACCCGCAGGCGCTCGAGAAGGATGCGCTCGCCGCGCTCGCGGCCGCGACGACGTCCGAGGACGTCGAGCAGGTCCGCGTCGAGTACCTCGGGCGCAAGAGCGAGCTCAAGCTCGCGCTTCGCGACGTCCGAGACCGCGAGACGGGGATGACGCTGAATCAGCTCCGCGAGCGCATCGAGAGCGCCGTGGCGGCGCGGGAGTTGGAGCTCCAACGGGCCGAGCTCGAGCAGCTGTATGCGAGCGCGGCGGTCGACGTCACGCTCCCGGGCGAGCACCCGCCGCGCGGCCGGCTGCACCTGCTGACCCAGATCCAGCGCGAGATCGAGGATATCTTCCTCGGGCTCGGCTACGAGGTGTTCCACGGGGACGAGGTGACGACCGTCTGGCACAACTTCGACGCACTCACCCAGCCGCCGACGCACCCGTCGCGCTCGAAGCTCGAGACGTTCTACTTCGACGACGAGACGCTGCTCCGGACGCACACGTCCCCCGACCAGATCCGCGTCATGGAGTCGCGGCAGCCGCCGATCTACATGATCTCGCCGGGCCGCTGCTACCGGCGTGACACGCCCGACGCGACGCACTCGCCGACCTTCCTCCAGGTCGAGTGCCTCGCGGTCGATCGTGGCATCACGCTGTCACATCTCCAAGGGACCGTGCTCGCCTTTTTCCGGCAGCTGTTCGGCCTCGATCGAGAGGTGCGGATGCGAACGAGCTACTTCCCCTTCACCGAGCCGTCGGTGGAGTTCGACGTCTCCTGTTTTCTGTGCAACGGCTCGGGGTGTCCCGTTTGCAAGCACTCGGGCTGGATCGAAATGGGCGGGGCCGGGGTCGTCGATCCCGATGTGTTCCGCAACGTCGGCTACGACCCCGAGACCTGGTCCGGGTTCGCTTTCGGCTTCGGCATCGAGCGCATCGCGATGCTCCGCCACGGCCTTCCCGACCTGCGCGCGTTCTGGGAGAACGATCTGCGCGTGCTGAGCCAGTTCTAGCCCGATGAAGGTCCCTGTCTCGTGGCTCCGGGAGTACGTCGACTTCGACGAGGCGATCGAGGACGTCGCGGCGCGCCTCGTCTTCACGAGCTGCGAGGTGGACCGCATCGTCACGCGCGGTGTGCCGGACGAGGACGGGAACCTCGGCCGGTACCTCGTCGGCCGCGTCCTCGAGGCGGGGAAGCATCCGAACGCCGACCGGCTCCAGCTCTGCCGTGTGGACGTTGGCGAGTCCGAGCCGCGCCAGATCGTCTGCGGGGCGTGGAACTTCGGCGCGGGCGCGACCGTGGCCGTCGCGCTGCCGGGCGCCGTGCTTCCCGGCGGGCAGCTCCTGGAGCGCGCCAAGCTGCGCGGTGAGACTTCGGACGGGATGATCCTCTCGGAGCGCGAGCTCGAGCTCGGAGCGGATCACACGGGGATCATGGTGTTGGCCGACGGCCCTGAGCCGGGGACGCCGCTCGCCGATGTCCTTCCGCTGAGCGAGGTCGTGCTCGAGATCGAGACCGGGTACAACCGGCCCGATCTCACGAGCGTCTACGGCATCGCGCGTGAGGTCGGAGCACTCACCGGCACCGAGCTCGCGCCGATGCCCGGCCGCGAGCCGGACCGGGCCGGAGACGAGGCCGTCGACGTGCGGGTCGACGACCTCGAGCGCTGCCCCCGCTACCTCGGCCGGCTCTTCCGGGACGTAAGCGTCGGCGAATCGCCGTACTGGCTGAAGGCGCGCCTGCTCGCGGCCGGCATGCGGCCGATCTCGAACGTCGTCGACGTCACGAACTACGTGATGCTCGCCCTCGGAAACCCGCTGCACGCGTTCGACTTCGACACCCTCGCCGAGGGGAGGATCGTCGTCCGCCTCGCCGAGCGCGGCGAGACGCTTCGGACGCTGGACGGCAACGTTCGCGAGCTCGACCCGGACGACCTGATGATCGCCGACGGCGAGCGCTCGGTGGCGGTCGCCGGGATCATGGGCGGCGAGGAGACCGAGGTCGGCGAAGGGACGACCACGGTGCTGCTGGAGGCGGCGAACTTCGAGCCGTACGGCGTCTGGAGAAGCACCGAGCGGCTGCGGCTGCCCACCGAGGGCTCCAACCGCTGGGTGAAGGGCGTCGATCCGTACCTCGCGCAGCAGGCCGCGACCTTCGCGAGTGAGCTCATCGTCGAGCTTGCCGGCGCGCGCTGGACGGGTCACACGGATGTCACCGGCGATCTTCCGGAGCGACCGCTCGTGCGGCTTCGACCCGACCGCGCCGAGCAGGTCGCCGGCCTCCCGTTCTCCGAGGAGGAGCAGCGGGACCGGCTCGAGCGGCTGGGATTCGAGGCCGACCGCGACTGGGCGGTGCGGGTCCCGACGTGGCGCGCGCGGGACGTCAGCCGCGAGATCGACGTCGTCGAGGAGGTCGTCCGGTTCCGCCTGCTCGACGTGCCGGCCACGTTGCCGCAGCGCACGGAGCTGTTCGGTCGCCTGTCGCGCGACCAGCGACTGCGGCGCCTCGTGGCGGACGTGCTCGTCGGGAGCGGGTTCTTCGAGGTCTATACGTACTCGCTCCAGGCCGACGACCCCAACCCCGCCGCGCTCGAGCTCCCCGTCCCCCTGTCGGCCCAGCAGCGTGTCCTGCGGACGACGTTGCTGAACGGGCTGGTGGCGGCTGCGAAGCACAACGTGGACGTCGGCAACGAGCGCGTGGCGCTCTTCGAGATCGCGCACGTGTACCTCCCGGCGGCCGGCCCGCTGCCAGAGGAGCGCTGGCGCGTCGGAGGCATCGTCGAGGGCGGCTTCTTCCGTGCGAAGGGTGCGGTCGAGCTGCTGTTCGAGGCGCTCGAGGAGGAGCCGCGCTTCGAGCCCGCGCAGCATCCGTTCATGCTCACGCCGGCATCGGCAAAGGTCCCGGGCGGTTGGGTCGCCCAGCTCGAGCCGTCTCGTCTCGACGGCGAGTGGGGCGTCTTCGAGCTCGACCTCGCCGAGGTGTTCGCGCGCGTTCCGGAGCGGATCATCTACGAGGACGTCGTCACGTTCCCGGAGGTGAAGCAGGACGTGGCGTTCGCCGTGTCCGAGGACGTGCCCGCCGGGGCGCTCGTCGCGGCGGCCCGCGAGGCCGCCGGCCCGCTCCTGCGCGAGGCCCGCGTCTTCGACGTCTACCGCGGCGAGCAGGTGGGAGAGGGACGCAAGTCGGTCGCGATCCACCTCGCGTTCCAGTCGCCCGAGCGGACGCTGACCGACGAGGACGCCGCCGAGCTGCGCGGACGGATCGTCACGGAGCTCACCAACCGGTTCGACGCGGAGCTGCGAGCATGAGAAAACCGATTCCGGAGCCAGGGCGTAGAGTAGAACCGATGACCCGCGCCGTCACGCTCGTCGTCGCGCTCGCTGTCGCCGCCCTCCTCGGTGCGGCGGACGGGGCCGCCACCCAGGCCCAGAGCACGACCCTCACCGCATCGGTCGGGCCCGGGCTCACGATCTCGCTCCGCACCGCCGGAGGCGCCGCGGTGACGAGGCTCAACCCGGGCACCTACACGATCAACGTGAACGACCAGTCCGAGTTCCACTCGTTCGCGCTGTCCGGCCCGGGTGGTGTGAGCGAGGACTCGGGAATCGCGTTCATCGGCATGGTGAGCTGGACGGTGACGCTCACGAACGGGACGTACACCTTCCGCTGCTTGGCGCACCCCACGTCGATGCGCGGCACGTTCGCAGGAGGGAGCGCCGGCACTCCGCCGGTGAAGACGATCACGCCGTCGACGCGGCTCGTCGTCACCTCCGGCCCTGCGCAGGTCATCAGCCTGAAGACCGCAGGCGGAGCCGCCGTGAAGCAGATGAAGGTCGGGACGTACAACGTCACGGTGCGCGACCGCGGGGCGGTCCACAACGTCCACCTCAGGGGACCGGGCTACAACAAGAAAACGGCACCGCTCACGTACCGCGGCACGCAGAAGTGGAAGGTCGCGCTCAAGCGCGCCGGGACGCTCCGCTTCCTCTGCGACCCGCATGCCTCGCTGGGCATGAAGGGGTCGGCCAAGGTCGTCCGGTAGCGCTTCTCTAGACCGAACGTCCGGCGATGCGCCAGACGGGGCCCTGCGTCCCGACGTACTCGGCGTCGGCGAGCGCCTCGACCACGCGAATGCGCCCGCGGATCCCCTCCGCTTCCATACGCTCGAGGCAGCGGCGCACCATCCCGGCCGAGGCGCCGTAGCCGACGCCGTTCGACACGCGGAAGCGCAGCGCGACCGCGCCCGGGACACGAGTCGGGTTCAGCGGCGCCCCGTGGAGGGCCGCGGGCGCGAGCAGGTCGGTCGACTCGAGCTCGAGCTCGCAGAGGAGGTCAGTCCAGCCCGGCGGCAGCAGAGCGATCGCGGCGTCCCAGTTCGCGAGCAGAGCTGTCGTCGAGACGCCGCTGCCCGGGGTGAGCTCCTCGTCGGGCTCGGGCGGGGCGGGAACCTCGGCGTCGACGAGCACGAGCGTCCCCCATGCCCGCTTGCGGTCGAGCCGTCCCAGGAGGTTGAGCAGCTTCTCGCGCCCGCCGGCCCGGTTCGAGACGTGCATCCGCAGCACGTTCCCCGAGCGACCGGCCCCGAGCGGGCCGAGCACGGCCGCCGCGTCGCTGACAGCTGCGCGATCCTCGACCGTGAACGCGAGGTCGACCTCGTCCCACGCGCCGCCGAGGTCGGTCTCGATCGCCTTCCACTGCTCGACGGCCTGCATCGGCGGATCAGCATAATGGCCGCTCGATGGCGACCGTCGAGGAGAAGGCCGGATCCGGGGGAAAGCGCGTCTCCGACGAGGTGCTGCGCGACTTCTTCCGGGAGATGCTGCTCATCCGCCGCTTCGAGGAGAAGGTGGAGGAGCGGTTCCGCGCAGGCGAGCTTCCCGGCTTCCTGCATGTCGCGATCGGCCAGGAGGCGGTCGCGACGGGAGTGTGCGCCGCGCTCGAGCGGGAGGACGTCATCGCGTCCACGCATCGCGCGCACGGGCACACGATCGCCAAGGGGACCCACATCAACGCCGTCATGGCCGAGCTCTACGGCAAGGTCGAGGGCTGCTCGAAGGGCTACGGCGGGTCGATGCACCTGTACGACGTCGAGGCCGGGAATCTCGGCGCGAACGCCGTCGTCGCCGGCGGGATCCCGGGGATCGTCGGCGCCGCGCTCGCGTTCCAGATGCGGGGCGAGAAGCGTGTCGCAGTCGCGTTCTTCGGCGACGGCGCGACGAACGCGGGCACCTTCCACGAGTCGCTCAACCTCGCGCAGCTCTGGAAGGTCCCGGCGGTCTTCGTCCTCGAGAACAACAGCTGGGCGGAGTCGACGCCGAACAAACAACACTCTCCGCTCCCGACCGACGACCTCGGGAAGCGCTCGCTCGCCTACGGGATGAAGCTGCTCGAGGCGGACGGCCAGGACGTCGAGGCGGTGTACCTCGCCGCGCTCGCCGCTCGGGAGCGCGCGCTGTCGGGGAAGGGGCCCGTGCTGCTCCATCTCCGCACCTTCCGTCTCACAGGTCACTTCGTCGGCGATCCGCAGGTCTATCGCGACAAGGACGAGCTCAAGCGCGAGCGCGAGACGAAGGACCCGATCGAGCTCCTGCGCGCACGGCTCGAGCTCTCGGACGAGGACTACGCGGCGCTCGACGCGGAAGCGACCGCCGAGGTCGAGGCGTCGGTCGAGTTCGCGAAGGCGGGAACCGACCCGAAGCCCGAAGACGCCTTGAAGTACGTCTATGCCTGAGCTGACCTACCGGGAGGCCGTGCGGGACGCGCTCGCGCGGGCGCTCCGCGAGGACGAGAGCGTCTTCATCATGGGCGAGGACATCGCCGAGATGGGCGGCTCGATGGCGGTGACGCAGGGGCTGCTCGACGAGTTCGGGCCCGGGCGCGTCCGCAACACGCCGATCTCGGAGATGGCGATCGTCGGAAGCGGCATCGGCGCCGCGATGCAGGGCATGCGCCCGATCGTGGAGATCATGTACGAGGACTTCCTCACGCTCTCGATGGAGCAGCTCGTCAACCAGGCGGCGAAGCACCGGACGATGTCGGGCGGGCAGCTGAAGGTCCCGCTGACGATCCGGACGCAGGGTGGCGCCGGCTGGTCGCCGGGCGCGCAGCACGCGCAGCAGCTCGAGGCGTGGTTCGTCCACGTGCCGGGCGTCAAGGTCGTGTTCGCGTCGACGCCCGAGGACGTGCGCGGCCTGCTCTGGTCCTCGATCTACGACGACAACCCGGTCGTCTTCTTCGAGCACCGCACGCTGTACCCGCTGAAGGGCGAGGTGCCGGAGGAGCTCGAGCCGATCGAGCTCGGGAAGGCCAGGATTCATCGCGAGGGCGAGGACGTGACCGTCGTCGCAACCGGCCGCCTCGTGCACGACGCGCTCGCCGCCGCCGAGCAGGCCGAGTCCGAGGGGATCTCCGTCGAGGTGGTCGACCCGCGAACGCTCCTCCCGCTCGACGAGGAGACGATCGTGGAGTCCGTGAAGAAGACGACGCGCTGCGTCACGGCGCACGAGGCCGTCGTGCGCGCCGGCTTCGGCTCCGAGCTGGCCGCCGTGATCCAGCACGGCGCCTTCGACTACCTCGACGCGCCGATCGAGCGCGTCGGGTCGAAGTTCGCGCCGCTTCCGTTCGCGCCGGTGATGGAGCAGTACGTCGTCCCGCAGGTCGACGATGTGCTCGACGCGATCAAGAAGACGGTGAGCCGCAATGCGTGACGTGAGAACCATCGACACCGCGGCCGCGAAGCGGCCGCCTTTAGGGGTCTTCGCGCGACCAGAATCCGCGCTCGCGGATTCTGGTCGCGCGCATTAGGAGCGCTGTGGCGGTCGAGGTCAAGCTTCCGCGTCTCGGCCAGGGAATGGAGGCGGGCACGATCGTCCGCTGGCTCAAGTCCGAGGGCGACGCGGTCGCGAAGGGCGAGCCGCTCTACGAGCTCGACACGGACAAGGTCACGCAGGAGGTCGAGGCCGAGGCCGACGGGGTGCTCCTGAAGATCGTCCTGCCCGAGGGGGAGGCCGACGTGGGAACGACCGTGGCCGTGATCGGCTCCGAAGGGGAGGACGTGTCCGAGCTCGTCGCGCAGCGCGGGAGGGAACGGCGGCGGGCCGGCTCCGGCTCCCGCCGCCCCGGCTCAGGCCGCGCCGCCCGCCGAGGAACCGCGACCAGAGGCGGCTGCAGCTCCTGCCGAAGCGCCTCCGCGCGCACCCGGCGAGCGCGTGAAGGCGTCGCCGCTCGCGCGCCGCATCGCCCGGGAGCGCGGCATCGATCTCGCGTCGCTGACCGGAACGGGCCCCGAGGGCCGGGTCATCGCCGAGGACGTCGAGAAGGCCGAGGCAGCGGCGAGCGCTCCTTCAACGACAGTCCCGACTCTGGCGCCCGCGGGCGAGGTCGAGATCGTCGAGCTCACCTCGATCCGGCGTACGATCGCGCGCCGGCTCACCGAGGCCTGGGAGGCGCCGGTCTTCCAGCTCACTGTCACCGCCGACTGCACCGAGCTCGTCGCCACCCGCGAGCACATGGTCGAGCTCCTGCGCGAGGGCGAGACGAAGCCGACCGTCAACGACGTCCTCACGCGCCTCGTCGCCGCGGCGCTCCTGCGCCACCGGCCGGTGAACGCGACCTTCGTCGACGGGAAGATCCAGCGCTATCCGACCGCGAACGTCGGCATCGCGGTCGCGACCAAGAACGGCCTCGTGGTGCCGGTGATCCGCGACGCCGACCGGAAGTCCGTGCAGGAGATCGCCGCCGCGCGCGCCGACGTCGTGTCCCGCGCGCGCGACGGGAAGCTCCAGCTCGCCGACCTCGAGGGCGGCACGTTCACGATCTCGAACCTCGGGATGTACGGCATCGAGCAGTTCATCGCGGTGCTCAACCCGCCGCAGGTCGCGATCCTCGCGGTCGGCTCGATCGAGGACCGGCCGCACGCCGTCGACGGCCGGCTCGAGATCAGGCCGACGCTGACGATGACGCTGACGTGCGACCACCGCGCGATCGACGGCTCCGAGGGCGCGGAGTTCCTGCGCACGGTCAAGGCGCTCGTCGAGTCGCCCGCGCTCGCGTTGTAGCCTCCTGGCATGGTCATCCGGCGTGGAGGCCCTCAGGACGTGCGCTTCCTCCGCGACATGCTCCACCACGCGTACTACTGGCGGGAGCGGCGGCCGGGCGAGGGGTCCGGCCCGGTCGCGTTGTACGTCAAGGGCTGGGGGAGGCCGGGAGACACCGCGCTGATCGCGGTCGAGGACGGGTTCCCGGTCGGCGCCGCGTGGTACCGGCTCTTCCGGCGCGAGCAGCCCGGGTACGGGTTCGTCGACGAGGAGACCCCCGAGCTCGCGGTTGCCGTCGTCCCGAGCCGCCGCGGACGCGGGATCGGCGACGCGCTCCTGAACGCGCTCTACGAGCGGGCGAAGACCGACGGCCACGACGCGCTGAGCCTCTCGGCCGAGCTCGACAACGAGCCGCTCGTCTCGTACTACGAGCAGCGACACGGCTTCGAGCGCGTCGGCGAAGACGGCAGCGACAGCATCACGATGCGCCGCGCGCTCTAGGAGCGATCGAAGACCGGGCGCCCGGGCTAGCTGGACACGGGCGCCCTCGCCTGTTATATAGCTATTTATCTATGTCACTAGATAAAGGCGCGGGCGCATGATCGCTTTTCGGCTGAACGACCGCTCGGGCGTGCCCACCTACCTGCAGCTGGTCCACCAGGTGCGGCAGGCGATTCGGCTGGGCCTCCTGCAACCGGGAGATCAGCTCCCGACCGTCAAGGAGGTCGTCGGCACGCTGGCGATCAACCCGAACACCGTGCTGAAGGCCTATCGAGAGCTGGATCGGGAGGGGCTCGTCGAGGCGCGCCGCGGGCAGGGCACGTTCGTCTCGCGCGTGCTCACGCCTGCCGTGCCGTCCGAGCACGCGGCGCTGCAGGCGGCGCTGCTTCGGTGGGTCGAACGGGCGCAGGAGGCGGGGTTCGACGAGGACGGCGTGGCCGCCCTGTTCGCGGCCGCGGTCCACGCGGCGTTCGTCGAGGAGGCGGCGTGACTCCGATGCCAGCAGTCCAGACGCAGGATCTCGGGAAGCGCTACGGGTCGCAGTGGGCGCTTCGCGAGTGCTCTCTCGCGATACCGACCGGCTCGGTCACGGCCCTGGTCGGACCGAACGGCGCGGGCAAGACGACGCTGCTGCACCTCGTGATCGGGCTCTGCGAGCCGACCACCGGCGACGTCCGGGTGCTCGGGTGGTCGGCGCGCAGGCAGGCGCAGGTCGTCCTTCCGCGGATCGGCTTCGTCGCGCAGGACCACCCGCTGTATCGCGGCTTCCGGCTCGACGAGATGCTGCGGCTCGGCCGCAAGCTGAACCCGCGCTGGGACGACGAGCTGGCGCGTCGCCGGGTGGAGCAGCTGGGCCTCCCGCTCGGGCGGAAGATCGGCAGGCTCTCGGGCGGGCAGCAGGCGCAGGTCGCGCTGACGCTGGCGCTGGCCAAGCGACCCGAGCTGCTGGTGCTCGACGAGCCGGTCGCGGCACTGGATCCGCTCGCCCGGCGCGAGTTCCTGCAATCGCTGATGGAGGCGGTCGCCGACGGTGGGCTCACCGTCGTGCTCTCGTCGCACATCGTCGCTGAGCTCGAGCGCGTCTGCGACCACCTCGTGATCCTCGCCGGCGGAGGAGTGCGCCTCGCCGGATCGATCGAGCAGGTGCTCGGCACGCATCGGGTTCTGACCGGGCCGCGCCGCGATGCGGCGGCGATCGCGCGCAACCACGCCGTGATCCAGGAGCGTCACACCGAACGCCAGACCACGCTGCTCGTGCGGGCCAACGGCCGTGTGTCAGAGCCTGCGTGGAGCGTCGCCGAGACCGGTCTGGAGGAGATCGTCCTCGCGTACCTCGGGGAGCGCACGGCGCCGCTGTCAGGGGAAGAGCCGCGCGCCGCGGCCGTGGCGTCGTGATCTGGGTCGCGTGGCGCCAGCAGCGCACCGAGGCGCTCATCGCGATGCTGCTGCTCGGGCTCATCGCGGCGGTCACGATCCCGACAGGTCTGCACATGGCCTCCGTGTACGAGCAGCAAGGGATCGCCGGCTGCCTCGCGCAGCCGTCCGAGGAGTGCAGGGAGACGATCGACGCGTTCGCCGGACGCTGGGACGCGCTGATGAACCTCCAGGCGTGGTTCAACTTCGTCCCGGGGCTCCTCGGTGCGTTGCTCGTCGCTCCCTTCGTGCTCGAGTTCGAGCGCGGCACCTTCCGGCTCGCCTGGACCCAGAGCGTCACGCGCAACCGGTGGCTCGTCACGAGGCTCGCGCTGATCGGGGTCGCGGCGGTCGGGGTGTCCGCCATGCTCACCGCTCTGCTGACGTGGTGGCGGGGCGCGCTCGACGACGTCGACGGCCGAATGGTCGACGGCTTCAGCCTCGAAGGCGTCGTGCCGATCGCGTACACGCTCCTCGCGGCCGCGCTCGTTCTTGCGCTCGGCGTCGTCCTGCGACGCACCGCAGCCGCAATCGGGCTCGCCCTGGTCGTGTTCTTCGCGGTACGGGTCGCGATCGAGAACTGGGCGCGACCGCGCTACGCGGCCGCGGATCGAGGAGACCTGGGTCGACGGCGCCGACGTCGATCTCCGTGGCGCCTGGGTCTTCAGCACGGGGGGCGAGCTACGAGTCGTGGACGGCCGCGTGCCCGATCCTGCGGTCGTGGAGGCGTGTGCCACTGGTGGGACGGGCAAGAGCTTCGACGACGCCTGCCTGGCCGAGCACGACATCGTCGCGTACATGCATGCCGTCTACCACCCGGCGAGCCGCTTCTGGCTCTTCCAGGGCATCGAAGCCGGCATCTTCGCTGTTCTCGCGCTCGTGCTCGTCGGGTTCTCGATCTGGTGGATCCGGAGGCGGGTCAGTTGAGCCGACCGGCCGTGGGGTCACGGGGCGTCGCGCCGAGTACGCGCAGATAGGATCGAGCCGTGGAAGTCGACGTCGCCGTCCTCGGGGGAGGTCCCGCCGGCTACACCGCTGCGATCCGCGCGGCCCAGCTCGGGGCCCGCTCCGCGTGCATCGAGAAGGAGCCTGAGCTCGGCGGCACGTGCCTGCGCGTCGGCTGCATCCCGACGAAGGCGTGGGTGCAGACCGCGCACGCGCTCCATGCGGCGCGCGAGATCAACGCGAAGCTCGGCGTCGTCACGGCCGACCCGCAGCTCGACTTCGGCACCGCAGGCGAGTGGAAGGCCGCGGTCGTCAAGCAGATGACGGGCGGAGTCGCCTCGCTCTTCAAGGCGAACGGCGTCGAGTGGGTCAAGGGCGCAGGGCAGTTCAAGGACGCGAACACGATTGCGGTCGAGGGCGGGGAGGACGTCACGTTCTCGAGCGCGATCATCGCGACGGGCTCGTTCCCGATCCGCCCGCCGATCCCGGGCCTCGACTCGCCGCGCTGCGTCGACTCGACCGGCCTCCTCGAGCAGAGCTCTGTTCCCCGACGACTCGTAGTTCTCGGAGGAGGGATCATCGGCTGCGAGTTCGCGTCCATCTTCCAGCGGTTCGGCTCCGAGGTGACGATCGTCGAGATGCTCGACTCGCTGATCCCGCAGGAGGACGAGGACGCGACGAAGGAGCTCGCGAAGGCCTTCAAGAAGCGTGACATCGCGCTCCATCTCGGCAAGCAGTGCACGAAGGTCGAGGACAGCGGGCAAGCGCTGACCGTCCACTTCGGCGAGGGCGAGACGGTCGAGTGCGACCTCATGCTCGTGTCGGTCGGCCGCGCCCCGCTCGTCGAGGGCATCGGGCTCGAGGCCGCTGGCGTGTCCTTCGACAAGAAGACCGGGATCGCGACGGACGAGCACCGCCGCACCTCCGTTCCGCACATCTACGCGGCCGGCGACGTCGCCGGCTACTGGCAGCTCGCGCACACCGGCTTCCGCGAGGGCGAGGTCGCCGCCGAGAACGCGATGGGGCACGACGCCTCGATCCCCGAGAGCCCGGCCGTGCCGCGGCCGATCTACACCGATCCCGAGATCGCGGGGGTCGGCCTCACCGAGGCGGAGGCGCGCGAGCAGCACGGCTCCGACGTCGCCGTCGGGCGCTTCCCGTGGGTCGCGAACGCGCGCTCCGTCATGTCGGGTGAGACCGGCGGCTGGGTCAAGTCGATCCACGAGACGACGTACGGCGAGCTCCTCGGTGTCGTCATCGTCGGCGCTCACGCGACCGACCTGATCGAGGCGGCAGTCGTGGCGCTCGACGCCGAGGCCACGGTGGAGACCGTCGCCGACGGCATGACGGCGCATCCGACGCTCTCCGAAGGGCTCAAGGAGGCAGGTCTCGTCGCGCTCGACCGCGCGATCCACCTCCCGCCGCGCCGCAAGGCGACGGCCTGACGAGTCCGGTTCGTTACCCTGCCGACATGACCGTGTTCAACAAGCGGAACGCACTCGTCGGCTTCCTCACGCTCCAGGCGCTCAAGCAGAAGCGCCGCAGGCGGCGAAACGGCGCGAAGAAGATCGTCCTCTTCGTGAGCCTCGGGCTCGTGTCTGCCGGCCTCCTCGCTGCGATCGCCGGAATCCTCTACCGCCGCCACGGCTCGGAGGACGGCCAGAGCATCGAGGGCTACGCAGTCGGGGACGACTCCGAGGAGGAGATCGTCGGCGAGTACGTCACGGCAGGCCCGGAGCCGATCCCGGCGACGTGAGTCGCCCGGCGCTCGGGGGCACTGGCCGTTGATTCGCCCGGCCCTCGACGGGCTCGTCCCGTACGAGCCCGGAAAGCCGGTCGAGGAGGTTCAGCGCGAGCTCGGCCTCGAGCGGGTCGTCAAGCTCGCGTCGAACGAGGGCCCGTACGGCCCGTTCCCGGCGGCGCAGGAGGCGCTCGAGCGAGTCGCGCTCGAGTACAACCGGTACCCCGACGGCGGCGCCTACCGTCTCCGACACACGCTCGCGGAGCGGCACGGAGTCCGCTTCGAGCGGGTCACGGTCTGCGCCGGGGCGGACGCGGTGATCGGCTACACGGCGCTCGCGACCCTCGACCCGGGTGACGAGGCCGTCACCGGCTGGCCGTCGTTCCCGAGCTACGTCCTCGACCCGCTCAAGGTCGGCGGCGTGCCCGTCCGCGTCCCGCTCCGTGACGACCGCTTCGACCTCGATGCCATCGTCGAGGCGATCACGATCCGGACGAAGCTCGTCTTCATCTCCGCGCCGAACAACCCGACCGGGACGACGAACACGCGCGCCGAGCTCGACAGGTACTTCGCGCATGTGCCGCCGCACGTCCTGACCGTGCTCGACCAGGCGTACTTCGAGTACGTCGACGAGCCCGACTACCCGGACGCGATCGAGGAGTACGCGAAGGCAGGTCACCGCGTCCTCGTCCTGCGCACGTTCTCGAAGATCTACGGCCTCGCCGGGCTGCGCGTCGGCTACGGGATCGGGCCCGAGGAGCTCGTGACCGCGATCGGCAAGGTCCGACGCGCGTTCGACGTGACGTCGGCGGGGCAGGAGGCTGCGCTCGCGAGCCTCGGCGACCACGCCGAGGTCGCGCGCCGCCGCGCCGCCAACCGCGACGCGCGAGGAGCTCCTCGAGAGCACGCTCCGCGAGCACGGCTTCGAGACCGTCGGTCCTGCGGTCGCGAACTTCCTGTTCGTCCGGGTCGGAGACGCCGAGGCGATGAACGACGCACTCCTCGGCGCGGCGTCATCGTTCGCCCGATGGGCGCCTTCGGCGCGCCCGACGCGCTGCGTATCACCGCGGGCACGCGCGAGGAGATCGGCGTTCTCGCGGACGCGCTGGCCGCACTCGCGCCCGCTTCGCGGTAACGCAACCGGGGGCTGACGGGAGGCTCCGGTATCCTCCGTCAGGCGGGCGCCGGGCGGCGCTCTTCGTTGTATGCGAACGACTTTGAAGAGAGGTCTGGGGCGCGGCGCGCCGACCGAACGGGAACGGGAGAGCCGTCCTCCCGCCTGGCGCGGCGACGCCCATCAGCGTGTACCGGCAGCCGCCGCGTGCGCGTCGCTCCCGGCTCGCGATCGGTTCGGGCAGATCCTCGCCTGGCTCGGCGTCACCTCCCTCGTGCTCGTGGCCGGAGCCGCCGGCGGCGCGTACCTCTACTTCCACGAGTCCGTCGCCGCACGTCGCCGCAAAGACTCGCCGAGGTGAAGAAAGCGGCGCGCTCGCTCGCAGGTTCCCCTGCCCGGCCAGCCCGCGGTCGCGCTCGTGATCGGCTACGACCACCGCCAGTCGGACGGCGAAGGGCACGCCCTCGCGCTCGGACACGCTCATGCTCGTCCGGGCCGATCCGAGCGACGGACTCGATCTCGCTCCTGTCGTTCCCGCGCGACCTGCCAGGTCGAGGTCCGCTGCCCGGGCCGGCTCCCGTACATCGGACGAGATCAACGCACGCCTACGTCGACGTGCGGGCCGCAGGGCTCGCTGCAAGACGGTCAAGGCCCTCACCGGGCTTCCGGTCAACTACCTGATCACGGTCAACTTCGGCGGCTTCCGCCAGATCGTCGACCGCTCGGCGGCGCCTGGATGGACGTCGACCGCCGCTACTTCAACGACCGTCAGCGGCCCCTCCGGCTACGCGACGATCGACCTCCGGCCCGGCTACCAGCGGCTGAGCGGGCCGGCAGGCGCTCGACTACGTCCGCTACCGCCACACGGACTCCGACCTCTATCCGCGTCGCGCGCCAGCAGCAGTTCGTGAAGGCCTTCAAGAGCCAGATCCAGGAGAGCTTCGCGCCGACCGCGCTGCCCGAAGGTCGTCAACACGATCACGAACAACGTCGAGGTCGCGCAGGGCGGCGGCAGCCGACGTCGACGGCCACACCGTCTCTCTCGTATGCGCTCTTCGCGTACGGGCTGCCGACGCGGCCGCGTCTTCCAGACGCAGCATCGAGGGGCTCGAGGGCTTCGCCGAGCTCACGACCGACGCCGAGAACGTCACGCGCGCCGTCCAGACGTTCACGCACCCGGACATCGAGTCCTCGGAGAAGGCGACCGCGGTCGCGCTCGGCGAGAGGATCAAGCGGGCCGCGCCCGCGCCCCGCGACACGAGCATCACGGTCCTGAACGGCAACGGGATCACCGGGTCGGCCTCGACCGCCGGGCTTCCTCCTCGGCGAGCGCGGCTACCAGATCTTCACGCCGCCCAACGGGCAGCTCGCGAACGCGCCGCACTTCAAGTACTTCCGCACCGAGGTCTACTACGACCCGCGCAAGCGGCGGGCGCAGCAGGCGGCGCAGAAGGTCTCGAACCTCTTCGGGTCGGCGGAGGTGAAGCGGTTGCCGGCGAACGTCGCGCAGCTCACGAACGGGGCGATGCTGACCGTCGTCGTCGGGCAGACATTCCACGGCAAGCTCGCGCCCGCCCCGATCGACCAGACGCCGCGCAAGGAGCGGCCGAACGTCATCTTTGCGCCGAGCGCGTCGAGGGACCTGCTCCTCAAGCACCGCCGCCGCGTCGACTTCCCGCTCATGGTCCCTGCGGTCATCGAGCGGAGCTCGTGGACGGACGACGACCGCCCGATTCGGCGCTACGCGATCGATCCGAGCGGGAAGCACCGAGCCGTGCGCCTCGTCTACCACATGGGCTCGAACGAGTACTGGGGTGTCCAGATGTCGGACTGGGAGGACGCGCCCGTGCTCGCCGACACGAGCATCTCGCGGCGGATCAAGGGACGCACGTACGACCTCTACTACAACGGCCCGAAGCTGCACATGGTCGTGCTGCGCACGAAGCTCGCGCGCTACTGGGTCGTGAACACGCTCCTCGACTCCATCTCGAACGAGACGATGCTCGCGATCGCGAAGGGTCTGCGGCCGCTGCCACGGGCGCGGCGCTAGGTTTCTGCGGGTGAAAGTCGCGGTCTTCGGCGCCGGCTACGTCGGCCTCGTCACGGGCGCCTGCCTCGCTGAGCTCGGTCACGACGTCGTCGTGCGCGACATCGTGGAGTCGCGGATCGACACGCTCCGGCGCGGCGAGGTGCCGATCCACGAGCACGGGCTCGTCGAGCTCCTCGAGCGCAACCGCGAGCGCCTGAGCTTCACGATGGACGTCGCCGAGGCGATCGAGGGGGCGGATGTCGTGTTCGTCGCCGTCGGGACGCCGCCGACGGTCTCGGGAGACGCGGACCTGACCGCAGTGTGGACGGTCGTCGACGAGCTCCCGCGCGTCGATCGCCGCATCATCCTCGCGATGAAGAGCACGGTTCCGGTCGGGACCGGCAGCGCAGTCCGGCATCGCCTGGACGAGCGCGGCCTCGAGAACGTCGGCTACGTGTCGAACCCCGAGTTCACCGCCGAGGGCACTGCCGTGCACGACTTCATGAACCCGGACCGGATCGTCGTCGGTGCGTTCGAATCCGCCGACGCGGAGGTCGTCGCACGACTCCACGCGGGTATCGAGGCGCCGGTGATCGAATGCGACGTCAAGTCGGCGGAGATGATCAAGCTCGCGTCGAACGCGTTTCTCGTCACGCGCATCAGCTTCATCAACGAGATCGCGAACGTGTGCGAGGCGACCGGCGCCGACGTGCTCAAGGTCGCCGAAGGCGTCGGCCTCGACCGCCGCCTCGGCCCGCACTTCCTGCGCGCAGGGATCGGCTACGGCGGTTCCTGTTTCCCGAAAGACTCGCTCGCGCTCAAGCAGCTGGCCGCGAACTCCGGGTACAGCTTCCAGCTCCTGAACGCCGTCATCGAGGTGAACGAGCTGCAGAAGCGACGCGTCGTCGGGAAGCTCGAGCGCCACCTCGGCTCGCTGCGTGGGAAGAAGATCACGCTGCTCGGGCTCGCGTTCAAGCCGGGGACGGACGACATGCGCGAGGCGCCCAGCCTCGTGCTGGCAAGCCGTCTCGAGGCAGAGGGAGCCGAGGTGACGGCCTGGGATCCCATTGCGGACGGCGCGGCTCATCTGAAAAGCGCGCACTTCGCGGGCTCTCCGCTCGAGGCGCTCGACGGCGCCGACGCGGCCGTAGTGGTGACCGAGTGGCCGGAGCTCGCCGAGCTCGACTGGGGAGAAGCTGGCGCGCGGATGCGGAACCGGCTCCTCGTCGACGGGCGGAACATGCTCGATCCGGAGTTGCTTCGCGGGCACGGCTTCGCGTACGAGGGCGTCGGGCGGCCCAACGAGACGTGAGCGGCGCGCTCCCCGCGGTCATCCTCGTCGGCGGCCAGGGCACGCGGCTGCGGCCGCTGACCGACCGGACGCGCAAGGACATGCTCCCCCTCGTCGACCGGCCGCTGCTCGCGTACACGTTCGAGCATCTCGCGCGGCACGGCGTCGAACAGGCGATCGTCTCCTGCGGCTACCTCCCGCACCAGATCGGCTCCGCCTTCGGGGCGAGCCACGGCGGCCTCGCGCTCGAGTACGCGGTCGAGACGCAGCCGCTCGGAACCGGAGGCGCGATCGGCTTCGCTGGGCGGGACCTGGCCGGCACGTTCTTCGCGCTGAACGGCGACTCGCTGCGCGAGGCCGACCTCTCCGAGCTCGTCTCCTTCCACCGCTCGACCGGCGCGAAGGCCTCGATCCTGCTCACGCCCGTGGCCGACCCGAGTCGCTACGGCCTGGTCCGCATCGTCGGTGACGGCCGCGTCGAGAGCTTCCTCGAGAAGCCGCGGCCCGAGGACATCGACACCGACCTGATCAACGCCGGCCTGTACGTGCTCGAGCCCGAGGTGCTCGATCTCGTGCCCGAGGGCCGCGCCGTGTCGATCGAGCGCGAGGTCTTCCCGCGGCTCGCCGAGGAGGGCTCGGTGTTCGGCATCGCGCTGCCCGGCTACTGGCTCGACGTCGGGACGCCCGAGTCGTACCTGCAGGCGCACCGCGACGTCCTCGAGCGCACGTTCCCGACCGAGGTGGGGGATGCGCTCGGAAGCGACTTCACGCTGGTCGACCCGACGGCCGAGGTGCATCCGCGCGCGCGCCTCGTGCCGCCCGTCTACGTGGGCCCGCGAGCCGTCGTCGCGGCAGGAGCCCGGGTGGGAAGCCTGGCCGTGCTCGGCGAGGGATCGCAGCTCGGGGAGAACGCCGTCGTGGAGAACGCGATCGTGGGCGCGCGAACGGTCGTCGGGCAGGGCTGCGTCGTCGCGGGCTCGATCGTCGGGGACGACGCGGTCGATCGGCGCCGGGAGCGAGGTGCGAAGCCTCTCGGTCGTCGGCCCGGGCGCGATGCTCGGGACCTCGAACGAGCTCGACCACGGCCTTCGGATCGCCGCCGACCAGCGCATCCCGGACAAGGCCCTCCGCTTCTCGTGAGCGCACGCGAGCGGTACGGCGTCTCGCCGCGCCGCGTCGAGAAGCCCTGGGGGTGGGAGCTCGTCTTCGCCGAGACGGAGACGTACGTCGGCAAGCTCCTGTTCGTACGCGCAGGCGAGGCGCTGAGCCTCCAGTACCACGAGGTGAAGGACGAGTCGTGGCTCGTGCGCGAGGGCCGCGCCGTTCTCGAGCTTGGCGAGGCGGGAGCGGAGCTCGAGTCGGTCGAGATCGTGCCCGGAGAGGCGTTCCGCTTCCGGCCGGGGACCGTCCACCGCGTGACCGCGCTCGAGGACACGCTCGTCGTCGAGGTCTCGACGCCGCACCTCGACGACGTCGTGCGCCTCGAGGACCGCTACGGACGTGCCGGAACGACGGACGCCTGAACAACCTTCACACGGTTATGGTAAGGTCACGTTTATGCACGAGGTGACGATCGGCGAGGCGAGCCGCCGCTCCGGCTGGTCGCCGCGCATGCTGCGCTATCTCGAGCAGGAGCGCCTGGTCGTCCCGAGCCGCACCGCCGCCGGCTACCGCCGGTACGGCATTCGCGAGCTGAACCAGCTGAACGCGCTCGCCGAGCTTCGCCGTCGCTTCGGCGTGGGGCTCGGCGAGATCGCCTTCTCACTCAGGCTGCGACGCGAGCCCGAGGTGCGCGCGGCCGTGGAGACCTGGCTCGCCGGCACGACCGTCCCCGAGAACGAGACCATTGCGCCCGCCTGGGTCGAGTGGGAGCAGCGAAAGCACGAGCGCCTGCTCTCCGCCCAGGACGCGGCCTGACCCGACTCACCCGACCCCGACGAGAGAGGACTGATGGCTGCGACAAGACGATACGACGTGAAGGATCTGACGCTGGCGTCGGAAGGCCTGCGGCGGATCCAGTGGGCCGACCGGCAGATGCCGGTGCTCGCCGCGATCCGCGACCGCTTCGAGACCGAGCAGCCCCTCTCCGGGCTCCGGATCTCGGCCTGCCTGCACGTGACGACCGAGACGGCGAACCTCGCCCGCACCCTCAAGGCCGGCGGTGCCGACGTCGTCCTCTGCGCCTCGAACCCGCTGTCCACGCAGGACGACGTCGCCGCGGCGCTCGTCGAGGAGTTCGACATCGCGGTGTTCGCGATCAAGGGCGAGGACAACGACACGTACTACAAGCACATCGAGGCCGCGGTCGACCATCGCCCGCACCTGACCATGGACGACGGCGCCGACGTGATCGGCGTCCTCCACTCGCACCGGCGCGAGCAGCTCGGCGACGTGATCGCGGGGACGGAGGAGACGACGACCGGCGTCATCCGGCTGAAGGCGCTCGAGCGCGAGGGCAAGCTCGGCTTCCCGGTGATCGCGGTCAACGAGGCGCAGACCAAGCACATGTTCGACAACCGCTACGGCACGGGCCAGTCGACGATCGACGGGATCATCCGCGCGACGAACGTCCTCCTCGCGGGCGGTCGCTTCGTCGTCGCCGGCTACGGCTGGGTCGGACGCGGCGTCGCGCAGCGTGCCCGCGGAATGGGCGCGCACGTCGTCATCACCGAGGTCGATCCGCTGCGCGCTCTCGAGGCCGCGATGGACGGCTTCGAGGTCCTGCCGATGGAGAAGGCGGCAGCGATCGGCGACATCTTCTGCACCGCCACCGGCGACAAGAGCGTCATCAGCAGGGCGCACATCGAGCGCATGAAGGATGGCGCGATCCTGGCCAACACCGGCCACTTCAATGTCGAGATCGAGATCCCGGCGCTGAAGGATCTCGCCGTCGAGACGCGCGAGGCGCGGGCGATGGTCGACGAGTACACGATGGCCGACGGGCGCCGGATCTACCTCATCGGCGACGGGCGGCTCGTGAACCTCGCCGCGGCCGAGGGCCATCCGGCGATCGTCATGGACATGTCCTTCGCGAACCAGGCGCTGTCCGCCGAGTGGGTCGTCGCCAACGGGGCGACCCTCGAGCGGCAGGTGTACGACGTCCCGAAGGAGATCGACGACGAGATCGCGCGGCTCAAGCTCGCGACGATGGGCATCGACATCGACCAGCTGACCGAGGAGCAGGCGAAGTACCTCGCCTCGTGGGACGAGGGGACCTGATCACCGCGGGGCCGGGCTCCACGGGCCCGGCCCCTCTCTCTCCTGACCACATCGTCCGGCTCGAGCCGGATGCGGTCGTCGTCCTCGACCAGCGGCGGCTGCCCGACGAGGCGGTCGAGCTCCGCTGTCGCGTCGGCCGCCGAGGTCGCGGAGGCGATTCGCACCCTCGCCGTCCGCGGCGCGCCCGCGATCGGCGTCGCCGCCGCGTACGGCTACGTCCTCGCGGTCGCCTGCGGGGAAGACCTCGACGCCGCGTACGACGTGCTCGCCGCGTCGCGCCCGACCGCGGTCAACCTCCGCTGGGCGCTCGACGAGCTCCGTTCCGACCCGACGCCCGAGCGCGCTCGCGCGCTGCACGAGGCGGAGGTCGACCGCTGTCGCGCGATGGCGGCGCACGCGGCGAAGCTCGTCGAATCCGGATCGCGGGTGCTGACCCACTGCAATACGGGTGCGCTCGCGACCGGGGGCTACGGGTCTGCGCTCGGGGCGATCCGCGCCGCTTGGGAGCGCGGGCTCGTCGAGCACGTGTGGGTCGGGGAGACGCGTCCGCTGCTCCAGGGCGCGCGGCTCACGGCGTGGGAGCTCGAGACGCTCGGCGTTCCGTTCTCGGTGATCGCCGACGGCGCCGCCGCGTCGTTGATGGCGGCCGGAGACGTCGACAGCGTCTTCACGGGCGCGGACCGGATCGCGGCCAACGGCGACGCCGCGAACAAGATCGGGACGTACTCGCTGGCGGTGGCCGCCCGCCACCACGAGATCCCGCTCTACGTCGTCGCGCCGACCTCGACCCTCGACCCGGAGACCGCCACCGGAGCCGACATCCCGATCGAGGCGCGTGACCCGACCGAGGTTTCACCGCGCTTCCCGGCAAGGAATGATGCGTTCGACGTGACGCCTGCCGAGCTCATCGCCGCGATCGTGACCGAGCAGGGCGTCCACCGCGCACCGTACGCCGAGTCGCTGCCGGAGCGGGTGCACGCATGAAGGGGCTCGTGATCGCCGCCGGCTACGCGACGCGGCTGTACCCCCTGACGCTCGATCGTCCGAAGGCGCTGCTCGAAGTGGGCGGGAGGCCGATGCTCGACTACATCCTCGAGCACCTGGAGGCGATGGGCGTCGACGAGACCATCGTCGTGACCAACGCGAAGTTCACGCCGCACTTCGAGGAGTGGGCCAAGGACAACGAGCGCGTCCGCATCGTCGACGACGGGACGACCTCGAACGACGACCGCCTGGGGGCGATCGGCGACATCGGGTTCGTGCTCGACGAGCTCGACCTCGACGACGACCTCGTCGTGGTCGCGGGCGACAACCTCTTCGGGGGTGACATCTCCGGCTTCCCCGTCTACGGGAAGCAGGTGAACGCGCCTGTGCTGGCGGTGCACGACGTCGGCGACCTCGCGCTGATGAAGGAGTACAACCAGGTCGAGATCGACGACGGCGGGCGGGTCGTGTTCATGGAGGAGAAGCCCGAGAACGCGCGCACGACGCTGGCCGGGATCGCGCTCTACTACTACCCGAGCCACACGCTGCCCCTCATTCGCGAGTACCTCGTCGAGGGGAACAACCCCGACCAGCCGGGACGCCTGCCCGTCTGGCTCTACGCACGCACGCCGGTCTACACGTGGCAGATCCCGGGCGATTGGTACGACATCGGCTCGGCGGAGACTCTGCACGAAGCCGATCAGGTCTTTTCACAGAGACGTAGCGAGTAGCCCCCGACAATTCAGGGGGTGCTCCAGCTGCTCCTTGCGGCGCTCTTTCCGGAGCGCTGTGCCGTGTGCTCGATCCCCGGTGCGCCGCTCTGTGGCGCGTGCAACGCGACCCTCGTCCGGCTCGTCCCCCCGGTGTGCGAGCGCTGCGGCTCTCCCGGGCCGTGGCCCGTGCGGCGTTGCGCCGAGTGCTCCGGAAGACGCCTCGCGTTCGCGCGTGCGCGCTCGGCGATCGTGTACGACGCGAGCGCTCGTACGCTCGTCCGCGTCTGGAAGGAGCACGGCCGGCGCCGGCTCGCCGCGGAGGCCGCCGGGCTCGTCGCCGAGGTCGTCGCGCGGCCCAAGGTGGACGTGCTCACCTTCGTCCCGGGAGATCCCGAGCGAGCACTCGAGCGCGGCCGTATCGCGCCCGCGGCGCTTGCCGCGTCGCTGAGCGTGGCGTGGGCGATTCCCGCCGGCGACCTGCTTCGGCGAACAAGGAGCCTCGAGCGGCAGCGCGGGCTCGGCCTGGCGGAACGTCGTCGAAACGTCCGCGGCAGTGTCGTCGCGGAAGGCGAGGTTCCCCGCAAGGTGTGCGTAATCGACGACGTCTACACGTCGGGAGCGACCCTGAACGAGTGCGCCTCCGCCCTTCGCCGCGCCGGCGCGCGCCACGTTGAGGTGATCTCCCTGGCGAGGGCGGTTCGTTAGTGTGAGTGCGAGGTCTTCGTTCCCGCCGTCGATCCGGAAGGAGCGCCGTATGCGACTCCAGGTCAAGGCCGTTCACGACAACCTCACCGACTCCGTGAAGGAGTACGTCGACAAGCGCCTCGGCAAGCTCGAGCGCCGCCTGTACCAGGGCACGCTCGTCGAGGTGACGCTCGGGAAGGAGAAGAACCCGTCCATCGCCGACGACCACTGGGCGGAGGCGATCGTGTACACGAAGGGCCCGAACATCGTCGCGCGCGAGGCGGCGACGACGTACGAGGCCGCGATCGACACGCTCGTCGAGAAGCTCGAGCGCCAGGTCGAGCGCTACCGGGACAAGCGCGTCGAGAAGCCGCGTCGCGACGCGCGCCAGCGCGCGGAGCCGCCTCCCGCCTCTGTCGAGCAGATCGAGCAGGAGCTCTCCGGGGACAAGAACGAAGCCGCGTAGTCGCGACCCGGCCGGCACGGCGCGACCCGGTACCCTAGACCTGTGTCAACGCAGTCGTTCGGCAAGTTCGAGCGCGTTCTCCGCGTGGGCGAGGGGCGCCGGCTCAAGCGCCTCTCCGAGCAGGCCGCATACATCGGCTCGCTCGAGCCCGATTTCGAGGCGCTCTCCGACGACGAGCTCGCCGGCAAGACCGCGGAGTTCAAGCAGCGCCTGGAGAACGGCGAGTCGCTCGAGGAGCTCATCTTCGAGGTCTATGCGGCCGTCCGCGAGGCGTTCAGGCGCACGATCGGCGTCCGTCTGTTCGACGTCCAGCTGATGGGCGGGATCGTCCTCCACGAGGGCGACATCGCGGAGATGAAGACGGGAGAGGGGAAGACCTTCGTCGCCGTCCAGCCGCTCTACCTGAACTCGCTGACCGGCCGCGGCGTCCACCTCGTCACCGTCAACGACTACCTCGCAAGGCGCGACGCCGAGTGGACGCAGCCCGTGTACGAGAAGCTCGGCGCGACCGTCGGCTTCGTCCAGAACCTCATGCCGTTCGCGCAGCGGCGCGAGGCGTACGGCGCCGACGTGACCTACGGGACGAACTCGGAGTTCGGCTTCGACTATCTGCGCGACAACATGTCGGTCACGCTCGAGGGCACGGTGCAGCGAAGCCACGCGTACGCGATCGTGGACGAGGTCGACTCGATCCTCGTCGACGAGGCGCGGACCCCGCTCATCATCTCCGGCGAGCCCGAGACCGCGGCGCAGACCTACTACCAGTTCGCGCGGGTCGCGAAGACGCTCGAGGGGAAGCCGGCGACGCGCAAGTCCGCGAAGGGCGAGGATGAGACCGAGGCCTCGGGCGCGGACTACCTCTACGACGAGAAGTTCAAGGTCGTGTCACCGGCGCAGACGGCGATCACGGCCGTCGAGCACGCACTCGGCATCGACAACATGTACGACCCAAGCCACGTCCTGCTGGTCAACCACCTGACGCAGGCGCTGAAGGCGGAGTCGCTGTACAGGCGCGACGTCGACTACGTCGTCCAGGACGGCGAGGTGAAGATCGTCGACGAGTTCACCGGCCGCATCATGGAGGGGCGCCGCTGGAGCGAGGGCCTGCACCAGGCGATCGAGGCGAAGGAGGGCGTCCGCATCCGCGAGGAGAACGTCACGCTCGCGACGATCACGCTCCAGAACTACTTCCGCCTGTACGAGAAGCTCGCGGGCATGACCGGTACCGCGAAGACGGAGGAGAAGGAGTTCGTCGAGATCTACAACCTGCACGTCGTCGAGATCCCGACCAACGTGGCGGTGGCGCGCCTCGACGAGAACGACTACATCTTCAAGACGGTCGAGGCGAAGTTCAACGCGGTCCTGGAAGACATCGTCGAGCGCCACGAGGAAGGACAGCCGATCCTCGTCGGCACGATCGCGGTCGAGACCTCCGAGTACCTCTCGCAGGTCCTCACGCGCCGCGGCATCCCGCACAACGTCCTGAACGCGAAGGAGCACGAGCGCGAGGGCGAGATCATCAAGGACGCGGGCCAGCGCGGCGCGGTCACCATTGCGACGAACATGGCCGGCCGCGGCGTCGACATCAAGCTCGGCGAGGGCGTCGTCGAGCTCGGCGGCCTGTACGTGCTCGGCACCGAGCGGCACGAGGCGCGCCGGATCGACAACCAGCTGCGCGGGCGCTCAGGCCGTCAGGGCGACCCGGGCGAGTCGCGCTTCTACCTCTCGGCGTCGGACGACCTCGTCCGGCTCTTCGCGGGCGACCGGATCCACAACATCATGAACCGCTTCAAGATCCCCGAGGACCAGCCCATGGAGGCCGGGATCCTCTCGAAGCAGATCGAGAACGCGCAGAAGAAGGTCGAGGAGCAGAACTTCGTCGCGCGCAAGAACGTCCTCAAGTACGACGATGTCATGAACACGCAGCGGCTGGTCATCTACGACCAGCGCCGTCGTGTGCTCGAGGGCGAGGACCTCTCGGACGAGGTCAAGGAGTGGATCCGCGAGACCGTCGAGGCGGGCGTGCGGCAGTTCACGGACTCCGAGTTCGCGGAGGACTGGGATCTCGACGGCCTCGTCACGCACATGCAGTCGCTCTCGGGGACCGACATCACCGCCGAGGAGCTGCGCGAAGAGGCCGACGTCACGAATCGCGACGCGCTCATCGAGGAGTTCGTCGACGACGCGCTCGAGACGTATGCCGAGCGCGAGGACGCGCTCGGGTCGGAGATCGCTCGCCAGGTCGAGCGCTACATCATGCTCCAGGTCGTCGACCATCGCTGGCGCGAGCACCTGGAGACGATGGACTACCTTCGTGAGGGCGTCCATCTCCGTGCCTTTGCGCAGAAGGACCCGCTCGTCGAGTACCGCGGCGAGGGGCACACGCTGTTCGAGGAGCTCAGTGCGACGATCCGCGAGGAGGTCGTCTTCACGCTCTTCCACGTCGCCGTCTCGTTCGACGAGCCGGCCCTCGAGCCGGCCGAGTCGCGCGGCGGGCCGCTCACGTACGAGCACGACGTCTCCGCGGGCGCGGACGCGATCGCGGCGGCGGGCGCGGGCGCCGCCACTGCCCTGGCCGAGCCGCCGGCGCTGTCCGGCGCTCCCATGCAGGGGCAGGCGGTCAACGAGCACAAGGACCTCGGCCGCAATGACCCTTGTTGGTGCGGTTCGGGCAAGAAGTTCAAGAAGTGCCATGGCGCCTAACGAGAAAGCCGCCTGCCGCTCCAAGCGATGACGACCAGGCCGCCGCTCGCGAGGGGGCCGACACCGAGCGCCTCTGACGTTGTCCCTGACCAGACGGCCTTCGCACGAGCGATCCACTGGAGCGTCGAGCCCTCGGTACCGAGCTGACCGGGAAACGACAACAGCGCACCGTTCAGGATCGTGGCGTCCAGACCGATGATCAGCGCGGCCACGGAGAGAACACCGAGCATCGTCCACTGCGTCGTGTGCTTCTTGAAAGAGGCTCCCACGACGTTGCCCTGGAGCGGCTGGTGGAGGTGCTGGAGCGCGGTGCGGAACATGGGTTGATCGTCCCGCCGACACGCCGCGCCGACATCAGGCGCACACCCTGATCCGGCACCCTGATCTTTCGATCCGGAGGCCCTGATCTACAGTGCGCGGGAATTCAAAGAAGCCCTCGCAAAACGCCTCGCAGAGAGGAGTTCGGGGCGTTAGCTGTCGCCGAGCCTGCGGTGCGGCTTGGCGACGAACAGGTATGACAGCCCGGCCACGCCGATCACGGCGAGCAGGATCGGAGCCGCCCAGATCTGGTACTCAGGCGCACCGGGGGGAGAGAGCGAGGTGCGCGGCCAGGCGATGTTGACGGTCTCGAAGGCGAGCCACACGACAGCGAGCGCGTTGATGGGCAGGCCGAAGCGGCCGAGTCGGAATCCCCCGGCCGGGATCCAGGTCCCGCGCATGCGCGCGACCAGCGCAGCGACCGCGACGAGCAGGAAGGCGACGTAGATGGCCGCGGTGCCGAATGAGATCAGGCTGCCGAAAGCGGCAGAGTTCAGACCCAGCAGCAAGGCGAGGCAGGAGACGACGGTCGTGGCCGCGATTGCGCCGATCGGCGCCCGGCGCCGATCGACTTTGCGGAGGAACCGGGAGGCCGGAAGGACGCCGTCGCGGGCGATCGAGTAGATGGTTCGTGCTGTCAAGGCCTGGGCGGCGATGCCGCAGGCGAGAAACGCGGTGAGGACGACGGCGGCGAAGGGCTTGGCCGACCACGAGCCGAATGAGCTGACCACGGCGGTCGAGACCGGATCGATGTCGCGCCCGGCGACGATGTCAGCCGGGTTCGGGTGCGCAAGCGCAGCAGCGAAGGCGTTGAGAATGACGACGGCTGCGACGCTGAGCAGCGCGATCCAGATCGCCCGCGGAACGTGACGCGCCGCACGCTGCGTCTCCTCGGAAGCCCCGACGCAGGCGTCGAAGCCGATGAACACCCAGCCGCCGACGGCGAGTGCGGCGAGCATGCCGGCTCCGACCGATCCGCCCGAGAGCGTTTCGGCGCCGAGCGTTTGGGTGAGGATGGAGAAGTCCTGTGTCCGGAAGACGAGCAGCAGAGCCAGCCCGATCCCGACTGACGCGACGGCCTCGGCCGCGATCCCGGCCCTGATCGCCCGGCCCAGCACTTCGATGCCCAGCGCACCGACGGTCGCGCAGATGAGGACGAGGAGCATCGCCGTCGCCACGATCGCGTTGGGCGTCGGTGTGATCCCGGCAAGGGTCAGCGCCCAGGGCGCGCCGAGGTAGGCGATCGTCGTGTTCGCCGCCGTATAGGCGCAGATCGCGACCCATCCGCTCAGCCAGCCGTAGGCCCCGCCCATCAGGCGACGCGTCCACTGGTAGGTGCCGCCGGCGATCGGGAACTCGGAGGCGAGCTCCCCGTACACGGCGAGCAGTAGACACTGCCCGGCGAGCGCGACCGGAAGCACCCAGACCCACGCCGGGCCGGCCACGACGGTCCCCACCAGCACGACCGCGTAGAGCCCGACGACCGGCGAGATCGTTGCGAAGCCCATCGCAGCGTTGTCGAAGAAGCGAAGCCCACGGGTGAGCTCCTGCCGATACCCCAGCTCTGCGAGGCGCGCCGCGTCCGGATCGAGCGGCGGCGCGGCTGCCGAAGTCACGTCCGCTGCGCGCCCTCGAGCTCGCGCCGCTGATGTTCGACCGCGCGTGCCACCTCGACGCGGGACGACACACCCAGCTTGTGGAAGATGTTCCGCATGTGCGACTCCACGGTCTTGCCGCTGAGGTACAGCGCGGCAGCGATCTCGCGATTCGTCTTGCGGTCGGTCGCGAGCGTGGCGATCTCGAGCTCACGCTTGGTCAGTGACGCGAGCCCGCTGTCGCCTGCAGCTAGCCGGTCCGCGCGACTCGGCCCGGGCTCCCAGCCGCCGCAACTCGCGGCGTGTCTCGTCGCGGACGCGCAGCGAGCCGCACGCGTCGAGCTCGCGCTCGGCCTCGCGCAGCACCGCGATCGCCTCCTGACGCAGGTTCGCGGCCGCGAGCGCGCGCCCCTGCAGACTGCGCGAGAACGCCGCATGCAGCTGTGCGCCCACCGCAGCAGCCGCCTCCGCCGATCGCGCCGCCACACGTGCCGCCTCCGCCGGCTCGCCACCCGCGAGCAACACTGCCGCCCGCGCGCGGCCCGCCAGCGCCTCGGGTAACTGCAGCCCGAGCTGCGCGGCATCCTCCTCGGCACGGCGAGCGTAGGCGTCGGCCGCCTCGGTGTGCCCGACCGCCAGCTCGACGAGCGTCAGGCTCTCCCAGTCGAAGCAGCGCTCCACCGGCATCGTGCGCGCGACGTCCTCGCCCACGAGCTCGAGCAGGATCTTCCGCCCACGCTCGACGTCTCCGGCGTCGAACCAGGCGACGCCGAGCCCCCAGCCTGGGCCACCGCCCCCGTTGGGGATGGTGCCGCCGGCCAAGCGACGATCGAACTGCAGGCTCTCTTCGAAGGCCGCGATGGCGCCGTCGAGATCGCCCGCGTAGTAGAGCGTCCAGCCGAGCTCGAACAGCGCCCGGTAGAGCTCGTGCGGGCTCCCGGCCAGCCGCGCGGCCTCGAGCGCCCTGTCGCAACACTCGGTCGCCTCGGCCAGACGGCCCTGCATCTCGAATGGGAAGTTCCTCGCGAGCATCATCGGAACCAGCAGCCGCCCGTCACCGGTCGTGCGTGTGATCTCCATCCCGCGCTCGAGATGCGCGACGGCCTCGTCATAGCGCTCGAGGTACGTCTCGGCCCAGCCCAGGTAGTAGAGGGCCTCCAGACGCGGAGCCAACTCCGCGTCCGTAAGCCGGTCGACCTCTGACCGCGCCTCGTCACGGAGCTCGCGCGCCACCGCGATGTGCCCAGCCAAGGTCTCACCGAGGCAGAGCGCCGACGCCGCCGCTGCGATCAGCGCCCGGTCACCGAGTGCCCGTGCGGTCGCCACAGCTTCGCGACCCATCACGGCGGTCCGCTCGAAGTCCTGTTCGTAGAGACCGTCGACCGCGAGCTCGATCTGCAAGACGGCAGCGGCGGCCGTAGAGCGATCGGGGAGGTCGTCCCACGCCCGAGTGAGCCGTTGATGAGCGTCTTCGTGGCGCCCGAGCCAGTGCTCGGTCGCTGCGCAGAAGGCCGTCAGCTCGACCGAGCGCTCCCTCATGTCGACCTGGAGCAGCTCGATCGCTTCCAGCAGCGTCGCCCGACACTGCTCCAGCTCGCCGACGGCGCGGAGCGCCGAGGCGAGCGCCACGCGGACGTCAACCTGCCGTTCGCCGTCCGATGCGCGCAGCAGTCGCAGCGTCGCCCGGAACCAACGAGCCGCGACGGCGGGAGCGCGCGTCGCAGCAGCTGCACCCGCTTCGAGCAGGAGCTGGATCGCCTCCTCGTTTCCC
Source organism: uncultured Actinomycetes bacterium (assembly GCA_963716605.1). Lineage (GTDB taxonomy): Bacteria > Actinomycetota > Thermoleophilia > Gaiellales > Gaiellaceae > GMQP-bins7. The sequence goes on from CAVQTO010000004.1 coordinate 70,389, forward strand.
TGCTCGGCCGATTGCTCGACGTGGTGCGCCCGCTCGCCCGGCGCGGCGCCCCTCGCCGCCAGCTCTGTCGCCGCCCGCGCGTGTGCCGCGAGCCTCCAGCCACCCGGCGCGGACTCATAGACCGCTGTGCGTACGAGCGGGTGCCGAAAGACAAACCGCCGCGGGACCGTCGTCGGGCGCAGAAGATCACGCGCGAGCAGCGCGTCGAGCGCAGCGAGCCCATCCGCAGCCGACAGCTCGGCAATCGTCGCCGCCAGATCGGGCTCGAACGGCTCACCGGCCACCGCAGCGGCCTCGAGCAGACCGCGCTCGGTCGCGGAGAGCGACGTCAGCTCCTCGGCAAGCGACGCCGCGACGGCTCGCGGGACGCCGCCCCCGTCGACCCCGGCGCCGCTCACCGGCGCACTGAACGTCACGCTGCCGCCCCCGCGCGCGAGTTGCTCGAGATAGAAGGGGTTGCCGCCGCCGTGCTGGTAGATCGCCGCCGCCGATCGCGGATCAAGCTCGCCCAACAGCTGCGTCGCCTGCGCCTCGCTGAGTTGACCGAGTCCGATCCGTCGCACCGACGCCACCGCGAGCGTGGCCGACAAACGTGCGGGCGCCTGAGTGGGCCGCAAGCCAAGCGCCAACAGGACCCCGGCATCCGGGCCGCGCCGAAGCAGCGCCCCCAGCAGCTCGATCGACGCCCCGTCGCACCAGTGCAGATCGTCCAGCAGCACCACCAGCGGCCGATCGGCCGCGAGCAGCTCGAGCAGCATCCGGACCGCACGGTGAGCGCGGTAGCGGTCGTCAGCGACCGAATTGACGGCTAGCCCGGCTGCGGGTTGGAGGGACGGGAGGACATCGGCGAGCTCGCCAATCGCCTCGGCATCCCATGCGACGTGCAAGCGCGGCTCTTGCGAGGCGACATAGGCGTCGAGAGCGTCGACCCAAACGCTGAACGGCAGATCGCGCTCGAACTCGGTCGCCGCACCGGCAAGGACGAGACAGCCGCGTCCCTCGGCCCGATTGCTCAGCTCCGCGAGCAGGCGCGTCTTGCCGATGCCGGGCTCGCCCTCGACGGCGACGCAGACCGCGCCCTCGTCGGCAAGGGCGTCGAGCGCCGTTTCGAGCAGCTCGAGCTCTGACTCCCGCCCGATCGTTGGCCAGGCGCTTGCATCAATTTGCACGGTCCTCCTTCACTCCGGCTCTCCCCGCCGAGTTAGACCTTTCCCGACGTCGCCGCGGCCGGCTTGCCCGCCGCGATCCGTACCAGCGCCCCGAGGTTCTTGCGGGTCAGCGGAACCGTGCCCCAAGCCGGCGAGACCCCGGCCGAGTTGCGCGGCACACGAATGCGCAGCGCGCCCGGCAGCGAGTCGAAGCGCAGCGGCGGGTGGAGCGTGAGCGCTTCGCCGTCGAGGCCGACGGCGACCGGCGCGTCCGCGCGCACCTCGAACTCGAGCGACGCCCATTGGCGCACGGCGCCGAAGCGCCGGTGCTGGGCGACCGTCCCGAGCGTGACCAGCTTGGCGACCGCGGCGGCGCCGCGAGCGCGGGTGACGAAGATGCCGAGCTGGCCGGTGTTCAGATGCGGCCGCGTGCCCGCGCCGCGAAAGCGTCGTAGCTGGTAGGGGTTGTTGGAGACGATCACGAGCGACGCGTCACCCCAGTCGGTCGCGTACGGCACGTCGAACTCGAGTTCGCAGCAGCTCCGTTCCTTCCCCATCAGCTCCGGCAGCATCTGCCTCCAGGTCCCGAGCTTGGCGTCGCGATAGGCGTCGGACTGCACGATCGTCGCGTAGATGCCGAGTGACGCGTTGTTGACGAAGATGCGACCGTTGAGGCGCGCGAGGTCGATGCGTCGCTCGATCCCGTCGACGAACGCATCGAGGGCCCCGACGACGTCGTCCCGATCGAGCCCCAGGTCGAGCGCGAAATGGTTCCGGGTCCCCGACGGAACGCACACATGGGCGACGTCGTGGTCCATGGCGACGCTCGCGACCAGAGCCTGTGACCCGTCGCCCCCGGCCATCCCGATGACGTCCGCGCCCCCTGTCACCGCCCGCTTGGCGAGTTCGCAGAGGTCGTCGTCGGGACCCAGCACCAGCGCCTCGATCCGGCGTTTGTGTGCTTCCTCCGCGAGGTTGGAGCGCTCGGCCTTTCCGCCGCCCGACTTCGGATTGATGATCAGCACGCCGCGCTCCGCAGGCTCGGCGGGCCGCGCGTAGCGGTGGACGTTGGGCGCAGACTCGGGATGGTTGCGCACCGCGTAGCGCGCAGCGAGACCGAAGAGAACCAGTGCGAGGACCGCGATGCCCAGCTGGTACTTCTGGTCGTAGCCGTAGGTGAAGAGCGCGACGATCGCGAGCCACGCGAAGGGCAAGGCGACGAGGCGCATGAGGCCGCGTCGGATCAGGAGGTACCACACGCAGAACACGAGGACGAACACCGAGCCGAACGCGACGACGAGCCCGACGGGGTCGTTTGCCACCATCGAGAGGGCGAGCCAGAAGACGAAGAGCGCGGCGAGCAGCGCCCCGACCGCCGCGAGCTGCGCCCGACGGTGCGTGCGCGGCGCGCTGACCGTCTGGTCGGACTGCGGAGAGTGCTCGGGCGAAGACATGCGCGGCTCCTACGGTTCAGGTCACGCCGACCGAGTGCTGGAGCCGGATTTGACACTCGCCGAGCTCTAGGGCGAGGCACGTCCACAGTACCACCGGTGCTGTCGGGGGTACAGAGGCGCGCGGGTGGCGATGCGCCGGCTAGGCGCTCGTCGCCGGCGGTGCCGCCGGTCGCTTCGGCAGCAAGCGATGACCGTCGACCACGGCACTCGCGATGTCTGCGAGCTTCCGATTCGTCGAGCGCGACTGTGCACGCAGCATCTCGAAGGCAGCGGACTCGTCGACCGAATGGCGCTCCATGAGGATTCCCTTGGCCCGCTCGGTGACGGCCCGACGTCCGAAAGCCCCTTCGAGATCATGGTATTCCGTGAACCGGCGCAGCACGATGTCGATCGAGCTCTGCCAGTCCGTCGACTCGCCGTCGGTGATGTACGCGAAGATGCCCCGCTTCGAGGCCTCCTTGACGAATGCCGGGTCGGGCGCGTGGAGCAGGGCGATCACCGGGCACGCCGCCTCGTGGACGATCTTCTCGATCAGGCCGAGCGCGTGCTGCGAGCTCTCGCCGAGCCCGACGAGCGCGACGTCCGGACGCTCCTGCGCCGTGACGGGGCCGACGAGCTCGACGTCGATCTCTCTTGCGATCACCTCGTGCCCGAGCCCGGCGACGATGACCGCGACGAGCTTCAGGCGGTCCTTGCGCTCGTTGGCGATCAGCACTCGCAGATGTTCGGTTTCGCGATAGCTCATTCCACCTCCAAGCGGTTTGAGCGTAGCGCGCCGCTGCGACCGAACGAAGCGCGCAGCAGCGCGTCGTCTGCGGTACGGCTCTAAGAGTACGGGAATGCCGCGATCTGCCCATCCGTAAACGTTCTCCGCGGCGGGCTCGTCCGAGCGCCAGGCCGCCCGGCCTCGCCGCCTAGACCTTCGCCGCGGCGGGTGGTACCGTGGACCTGCCCTGCCCCAGCCCTTGGCGGGCACCCTTTCCGGCTCCGACACTCGGCCGGCGTAGCGTCGGAACTTCATCGACGCGTAACGCAACCGATTGGAGTCGCAATGTCCGTAACTCCATCTCCTCAGCCGGCCGCGGCAGGCGCGTCATCCGCCTCGGGGACGTACGTTGAGCTCGCACCGGGCTCGACCGCGAAGATCCGCAACCCGATCCTGGTCGCGATCTTCGTCGTCCTCACGCTCGGGATCTACCAGATCTTCTGGTGGTACTTCGTCAACCGCGAGATGGCCGATTACGGCCGCGCGCAAAGGGACGAAGGAGCTCGGGGACAACCCGACGAAGTCGACCCTCGCGTTGTTCCCGGGAGCGCTGATCGTGGTTCCCGCGATCTGGACGACGATCACCACGTTCCAGCGCATCCAGGCGGCGCAGCGGCTGAACGGCCAGACGCCGATCAACGGCTGGCTGGGGCTCGTCCTCGCGATCGTGATCATCCCCGCGCTCTACGGCTACATGCAGAGCGGGCTCAACTCGGCGTGGAAGGCCGTTCCGCGCGGCGGCGGAGCCGGTGCCTGCCACCGCCTGACGCTCAGTGGCCGTCTCGGCGCGGATCAAGGAGAAGCACCTCCCGAGCCGGGTGGCCGGTAAACGGTCGCCCAGCCTCGTCGGTGCGATCGAGGGGACGATCATCGCGACGGCCGTCGTCGCCGGGATGGACGAGAGCGACACCGTGTCGCCGCTCCGCGCGTTCTGGATCCTCGTCGGCCACCGGGACGTTCTTCTGGGTCGCCCACGTGTACGCGGACCTGCTCGCCGACCGCATCAAGGGGCACCACCGCATGGGGCGGCACGCCGTGCTCGGGGTCATGGGCCGTGAGTGGCCGCTCCTCCAGTCGAGCTTCGTTCTCGCCATCCCGCTCGCGCTGGGCGCGATCGGCGTCCTGAGCGCTCACGTCGCGTTCGACCTGGCCTGGTTGGGCGGCGTCGCGGCTCTCGTCGGTTGGGGCATCGTCTTCTCCCGCCGGGAGGGTCACGGGCTCACGGGGATCGTCGTCGCCGCGGCTCTCAACGCCGCCGTCGGGCTCGTCATCGTCGGGTTCAAGGTGGCCGTGAAGTGAGCGCCAACGAGCAGCGCCGAGCGCAGCCGCTCCCGCGGGAACTCGAGAGAAGGAGGCTGATGTGTCCGGAACCCTGGCCCCCGAGGCCCCTGCAGAGGCACGGGGCCTCACGTGGCAGAAGCTGTTCCTCGGTGACTGGTCGCGCTGGGTACGCGATCCGCTGGACGTCTGCCGCATCCTGTTCATCGCCGGCACCGTCGTCTGGGGGCTCTCCGGGAGGCCCGTCACCGTCCTCGTCGCAGCATCGGCGATCCTCGTGCTCGCGCGGTTCCTGAACCTTCCGCGCTTCTACGACTTCAGCCTCATCGTCGTCATGGTCCTCATCGCCTGGGGCGAGGTGCTCGGCGTGTACGACTCGTGGAAGTGCTACGACAACGTCGTCCACTTCACCGTCCCGCTCCTCGTGACGGGGATGTTCTACGTGCTCCTGGTCCGGCTCGGCGTCCTTCCGGAGCTCAGCGACCTCAAGCAGGTGCACCAGAAGTTCGGCTTCTTCCTGACGGCGGTGATGCTGGGGATGGCGATCGGCGCCGGCTGGGAGATCGTCGAATGGTCGCTCGACGAGTGGGCGGGAGCCAACCTCGTCGGGGACGAGACGGACACCGCGACCGACCTGATCTGGGACACGATGGGCGCGACCGGGAGCGCGCTGATCCTCACGCTCTGGAGCCTCGGCGGGCACTCGTTGACGCGCCGCCCGGGCGCCGCGCTCGCGAACAAGCGCTTCGGAAGCTTCCTGACATTGCGCTCCGACAAGACCGTCCCCGCGAGCTGAGACGAGGAGCGACGCGATGATCTCGGAGGACACGACGTTGCAGGAGATCGACGCGCAGGCTCCGGTCGTCGGATCGTGCGAGATCGAGGTTGCTGCCGACCCCGAGGCCGCCTGGGCGGTTCTCACGCAGATCGAGCGCTGGCCGAGCTGGAACCCCGCGATCAAGTCCGTCTCCTTCGAGGGCGGGCTCGAGGAGGGATCGGAGTTCCGCTGGAAGGCCGGGCCGGGCACGATCAGGTCCACGATCAGGGACCTCGACCCGCCCTGGCGGATCGCGTGGACAGGCACGTCGCTCGGTCTGAAGGCGATCCACGTCCACACGTTCGAGCGGCACGACGGCGGGACGCTCGTCAGGACGGAGGAGTCGTACCACGGGCTCGTCGCCCGCCTCTTCAGGGGCCGGCTCCAGAAGATGCTCGACGGCGCGCTGCAGGGTGAGCTCCGGCATCTGAAGACCGAAGCCGAGCGCCGGGAACGTTCACCGTAAGCGCGCTGCGATGAGCGAGCTCGCCTCCGGCGGAGCGCAGGATCCCGTCACCGCACCGGGCGCCGGGGCCGCCTGGGTGTCTCGTCGCCCACGGTTCGGCGTTCGCGCCCTCCTGGCCGGCTGGACGCTCGCGACCGCCGGGCTCCTCGCCGCGGCCGTGCTCCTGCCGGGGCTCCGCGTCGACGGCATCCTCGGGGCGTTCGGCGTCGCGGCGGTCGTCGGCATCCTGAACACGCTGATCGTCCCGGCCATCGCCCGGATCCGACTGCCGTTCACGGTCCTGAGCGGGTTCCTCGTCGTGCTCGTCCTCGACGCCGCGGTCCTGTGGATCGCCGCGCAGGCGATCGAGAACTCCGTCTCCGTGAACAACTTCGGCTGGGCGTTCGCGGGCGCTCTTGTCGCTGCCGCCGCCACGCTCGTCTTCCAGATCGCGCTCGGGGTCAACAACGACGACACGTATTCGCTGCGCGTGATCGAGCGCATGGCCAGACGCTCGGGCAAGCAGGTGCACACCGACCGGCCGGGCATCGTCTTCGTCGAGATCGACGGCCTCGCCTTTCCCGTGCTGCAGCGGGCGCTCCGCGACGGGCACGCTCCGGAGATGTCCCGCTGGCTCGCGCGGGGCACGCACCGGCTCGTCGAGTGGGAGACCGATCTCTCGTCGCAGACGGGCGCGAGCCAGGCAGGGATCCTGCTCGGCTCGAACGACGACATTCCCGCCTTCCGCTGGGTCGAGAAGGACACCGGCGTGCTGATGACCTGCTCGGCGCCTCGCGACTGCGAGGAGATCGAGCGCCGCCACACCAACGGCTCGGGCTTGCTCGTCGACGGAGGTACGAGCCGCGGGAACCTGCTCTCGGGAGGGGCGGAGGACGTCATCCTCACGGTGAGCCGGATCGGCGCCGAGAGAAGAGCCAATCCGGGGTATCGGGCGTTCTTCGCGAACGGGCACAACGTCACGCGGGCGGCAGCCCTCTTCGTGGGCGAGGTCGTGCTCGAGCTCTGGGCGGCCGCCCGCCAGCGCCGGCGCGACGTCCAGCCGCGAGGGCACAGAGGCGGCACGTACCCGCTCCTGCGGGCGGCGATGTGCGTCGTCGTGCGCGACCTGATCGTGTTCTCCGTCATCTCGGACATGCTTCGCGGCCGCCCCGCGGTCTACGCGACGCTCTCCGGGTACGACGAGGTGGCGCACCACTCGGGCCTCGAGCGGCACGACACGCTCGAGACGCTCCGCAAGCTCGACAAGCAGCTCGGCCGGATCGCACGCGCGGGCCGGTACGCACCGCGCCCGTACGAGATCGTCGTGCTCTCCGACCACGGTCAGACACAGGGCGCGACGTTCAGGCAGCGCAACGGGTACGGGCTGGACGACCTCGTCCGCAGGTCGATCGAGGCGCGGCCGGTGCAGACGCTCCTCGGAGGCGACGAGAACGACACCGCCGTCGGGCTCGCGTTCGAGGAGGCGCACGACGCGGACGCCGAGCCGGCCGTGAAGGGTGGCAAGAGAAGCAAGAAGCTGGAGGAGCAGGCCGTCGTCGTGCTCGGCTCCGGCAACCTCGGGCTCATCTACCTGATGGAGGACCGTCGGCGTCTCAGCCTGGAGGAGATCGAGGCGCGTCATCCGCGTCTCGTGACCGCCCTGCGCGAGCATCCGCACGTCGGCTTCGTCCTCGCGACGTCGTCCGTGCGCGGCCCCGTCGTGCTGGGGGCTCGGGGCGACTCGGTATCTCGACGAAGGCGTCGTGTCGGGCGACGATCCGCTGGCCGCGTACTCGGAGCGCGCCGCGTCGCACCTCGCGCGCTCGAGTGCCTTCGCGCACGCGCCCGACCTCTTCGTCAACAGCTTCTACGATCCGCAGCTCGACGAGGGCTGCGCCTTCGAGGAGCTGATCTCGTTCCACGGAGGCATGGGCGGTTCCCAGACGCGCGCGTTCATCCTCGCGCCCGTCGAGCTGCCGCTGCCCGACCAGCCGATCGTGGGCGCGGCGCACGTGCACACGGTTCTCGCCGGCTGGAGGGCGCTGCTCAACCACGGGACGTAGCGCACCCGGTCACCGTCTCGACACCTTTCACCCACGGTGCTAGTGTGGACCTGCCTTGCCCCAGCCTTAGGCGGGCAGATCTTTTCCGGCTCCGACACTCGGCCGGCGTAGCGCGTGACCGCCGTGGTCGCGCGGAAACGCAAGCGTCAGGAGCCGCTCATGACTCTTTCGCCGGACCGTTCGACTGACCGGCCCGCGGCCTGGACCAGAGCTTGCAGCAGAGACGAGCCCTCGTTTGCCGGCGACCTCCGGCCGAGGCCGCACGTCAGAAAGGAGGACTCATGACCGAGGCAACGCCTCCTGTGCATGTGTCCGGCGTCCCGCTCGATTCGCGCGCGGGACGACGCCTCAAAGCGGGGGAAGGCGGCTGGGCCGAGCATCTGGCCGTCCGGATGCGCCTCTTCCCGTCGCTCTTCGTGTCGTGGCTCGTGGCGAACGCCGGCGTCGTCGTCATGGCGGCGATCATGGTCGCGATCGGGTTCTTCGTCACCAAGATCCTGCTCTCGGTCGACGCGGTCGTCACCGCCGACGAGTGGCTGCCGATCTGGGTCGAAGGACAGCGCACGCCGTTCCTGGACGACGCATCGTATGTCGCGTCGAATCTCGCGGACCGCTACGTCCTGATCCCGCTCGTCGGGGCCGCCTTGCTCTTCTTCATCATTCGGCGCCGTTGGAGGATGGGCAGCTTCGTGCTCCAGGCGGCGCTGGCGGAGGTGCTCTGTTACGCGATCGTGACCTACTTCGTGAGTCGCCCCCGCCCGCCAGTCGAGCAGATGGACCCGTTCAACCTGACGCACAGCTACCCGTCGGGGCACGTGGCTGCGTCGGTCGCGATCTATGGCGCTCTGACGCTGCTTCTCGCGGCTCACTTCAGGGACATTCGGCTGCGGGTCTTCATCTGGACCTTTGGCGCGCTGTTCCCGCTCGTCGTTGCCGCCTCGCGGATCTACCGCGGCGAGCACCATCCCACCGACGTCATCGCCGGGGTGTTGATGGGCGCCGGTGCGTTGGTGGTTGCGCTCTTCGCAGGCCGTGTCGCGCGCAGGGTCGCCGAGATCCGCAAGGAGAAGCACACGCATGCCGAGGCAGCGTGGGAGGCGGAGTTCGCGGGGGAGGCCGACATTCCCGACTACATTCCCGACGAGATTCCCGCAGAGCTTCCCGTCGAGACGCCGGCGAAGGCACGGGCATGAGCTCCGTGGCGGTCATCGCACATTCGGGCAAGACGCTCGACGGCGGCCTGCCCGAGCTACGGAAGTCTCTGAAGCGCCATGGTGTTCCCGATCCGCTCTGGATCGAGGTGGACAAGAGCCGCAAGGCTCCCAAGCAGATCCGGTCGGCCCTCGACCAAGGCGCGGAGCTGATCTTCGTCTGGGGCGGCGACGGCATGGTCCAGCGCGGCGTCGACGTCCTCGCGGGCTCCGACGCGACGATGGCAATCGTGCCGGCCGGAACCGCGAACCTCTTCGCCACGCATCTCCACATACCGAAGAAGATCGACGGCGCGGTCGAGGTCGGACTTCGCGGCAAGCCCCGCAAGCTCGACGTCGGCAGCATGAACGGGGAGAAGTTCGCCGTCATGGCCGGCGTCGGCTTCGACGCACTCGTGATCCACGCCGCCAGCCGCGACCTCAAGCGCGTGCTCGGGCGTACGGCCTACGTGTGGGCGGCTAGCAAGAGCCTTCGCGCGACGCCGTTCGAGGCGCAGGTCGAGGTCGACGGGAAGGAGTGGTACGAAGGCCCGGCGAGCTGCGTTCTCTTCGGAAACGTCGGAGAGGCGTTTGCCGGAGTGAAGGCGTTCACGGATGCTCACCCCGACGACGGCCTGCTCGACATCGGCGTCGCGAGTGCCGACGGGGTCGTCCAGTGGGGCCGCACGCTCGCGCGCAGTGCGCTCAGCGACGTGACCAAGTCGCCGTTCGTGCACGTGATCAAGGGTCGCTCGGTCGCGGTGAAGCTGAGCCGGAAGATCCTGTACGAGCTCGACGGCGGCGACCGCGCGAAAGCGAAGACGTTCCGGGTCGACATCCAGCCGGATGCGGTCACGGTGCGAGTTCCGGCGGCAAGCAAGTGATCACAGAGCATCGAGTGGGCACGTGGCTACGAAGGGGGCAGTAAGCAGGCTCGCAGCCGCGACGGGGGCCCGGAAGGGGCTCGCGGCTGCGACGGGGCCACAGGGGACCGCGCTCGTAGCCGCGAACACCCCTCCCTCTTCGACGACAGGCGATCGCTTTCTCAATCGAGACCTCTCGTGGCTCGACTTCAACACGAGGGTCCTCGAGCTCGCCTCGGACGACGAGGTGCCACTGCTAGAACGGGTCAAGCTCTTCGCGATCGTCGCCTCGAACCTGGACGAGTTCTTCGCCGTCCGCATCGCCCGCCTCGAGCAGGCGGTCGCGGCGGGGAGCCCGCGACGCTCTCCGGACGGGCGCACGGCGCTGCGGACGCTGGTCGACGCACAGCACCTCATCGTCGCGCTGCTGGCCGCACAGGACCGGCTCTGGCTCGACGAGCTCCGGCCCGCGCTCGCCGCCGAGCGCATCCGGGTCGCATCCCTCGAGACTCGCGGCGCGCGCGAGCTCCGTTCGCTGCGGAAGCGCTTTCGGCGGGAGATCGAGCCGACGCTGTCCCCGACGGTGCTGGACGCCGAAACGGCTTGCGACGTCCCCTCGCTGGCGCTGAACGTCGCCGCGCTCGTGTACGACGCGAAGGCCGGGGAGCGACGCGTCGTGCGCGTCGGAGTCCCGGGCTCCCTGCCCCGTTTCGTCGAGCTCCGCAAGGATGCGGCGCTCGTTCCGCTCGAGGATGTGATCCTGCGCTTCCTTCCGGCGGTCGTGGGGGCGGGGACGATCGAGGCGGCCGGAGTCTTCCGCATCACGCGCGACGCCAACCTCCCTATCGTGCGCGACGATCTCGACGGCGTGGACGCGGTCGAGGCTGCGCTTCTGCACCGCCCATTCGGCGACGTCGTGCGGCTCGAGACCGCAGCAGGCGTCGCTCCCGCGCTGGTGGCGGCCCTGAGGACGTCGCTCGGGCTGGACGCGACGGTGTGCTACGAGAGCGACGCGCCGCTCGCGCTCTGTGGGCTCCTCGAGCTTGCGGTCGCGGACCGACCGGAGCTCAAGAGCGCAGCGTGGCATCCGGTGACACACGGGGCGTTCGCTGGCGGCGACAGCGGCGCGCTGCTGGCCGAGATTCGCCGCCGGGACGTGCTCGTGCATCACCCGTACGACTCGTTCGACTCGAGCGTGCAGGCCTTCGTCTCGGCAGCCGGCGACCCGTGGGTCGCCGGCCTCAAGGCGACCGTCTATCGGACGGGAGACGCTTCGCCGACCCTCGCGTCACTCGTGCAGGCCGCCTCCGTGGGCAAGGGCGCGGAGGCCTTCGTGGAGGTCCGGGCGCGCTTCGACGAACGGCGCAACATCGACTCGGGCCGTGCGCTCGAGGAAGCCGGAGTCGACGTCGTCTACGGCGTGCCCCACGTGAAGGTCCACGCCAAGCTCACGCTGCTCGAGCGGCGCGAGCGCGACGGCGTCCGCCGCTACGTCCACATCGGCACCGGGAACTACCACGCGTCCAACGCGTACAGCTACGAGGATCTCAGCCTCTTCACGGCCGACGAGGACATCGCGGCCGACGTCGCCGACGTCTTCGACGTGCTCACCGGCCGGGCATCGGTCCCGGTCTTCCGAAAGCTGCTCGTCGGCCCGTGGTATCTCCGCGGCGGCATCCTGGACGAGATCGAGCGCGTGACGCGCGCGGCCGTCGCTGCGCAGGCGGCCCGAATCCGGATCAAGGTGAACTCCCTAGCCGATCCCCAAATCGTCGACGCCCTCTACCGCGCATCCCAGGCAGGCGTGACCGTCGAGGTCGTTGCACGCGGCATCTGCACGCTGCGCCCTGGGACGAGCGGTGTCAGCGACCGGATCCGCGTGCGCAGCGTGCTCGGACGCTTCCTCGAGCACAGCCGGATCCTTGCGTTCGAGACCGACGAGCGCTCGACGACCTGGATCGGCAGCGCGGACCTGATGCCTCGCAATCTCGACCATCGCATCGAGGTGCTCGTCCCGGTAGAGGACGACCGGCTCCAGTTCCAGGTGCACGGGATCTTCGACGCACTGCTCGCCGACACGGCGTCCTCATGGGATCTCGACGAGAACGGAGCCTGGCGGCGCGCGCGACCCGACGGCGGCGTGCCCGCGACCTCGGCGCAGCAGACGCTGATGACGCGGGCGGCACGCAGCGGAGCGGACAACCGCGATCCGTCCGAGCGCTGAATGATGTAGACGAGAGTGATGCCTTTCGTTCTGCTGCTTCTCGTCGCTCTGGCCGCAGGCTCGCTCGTCTCGGTGCTCGCCGCGCACTATCCCCACACCGTCGGCGTCTCCCAGCCGAGCGACCGGGCCGCGCAGCGGGTCGGTCACGCGATGGCCGAGCACCGCGGCCTCCGCCGGCTCGTGCGCGGCAGGCTCAACCCGGCGGCGGCGACCGGGCTCGCGCTGTCGCTCGCGCTCGGCGCCATCTTCCTCGCCGGTCTCGTCGTGGCGGCTCTCACCTACCTGATCCGGTCGAGCTCGGTGCTCACGGGCATCGACCAGAGCGCCGGCGAGTGGGGAGTCGACCACCGAAGCGACTGGTCGACAGAAGCGATCGAGCTCGTCACCTGGCTAGGTGACACGCGCGTCGTGGTCGGCCTCGCTGTGGTCGTGGGGATCGCGGAGTATGTGCGCCGGCCGAGTCGCTGGATCGCGCCGTTCCTTGCCGTCGTCATCTGCGGCCAGGTCTTCCTCACCGGACAGCTCAAGGACCTGATCGACCGGGCCCGGCCCGAGTTCAACCCTGTGGCCGCGACGCTCAATCCCTCCTTTCCGAGCGGACACTCCGCCGCCGCGGCGGCCTTCTTCGGCGCGGTCGCGCTGCTCATGAGCCGCGGGCGCACGCCGAATCAGCGGGCGATCATCGCGGGCGTCGGGGCCGCTGTTGTCGTCGGTGTCGCGTGCAGCCGTGTCCTGCTCGGCGTGCATTGGTTCTCCGACGTCGTCGCAGGCGTGCTGTTCGGCTTGGCCTGGTTCGCGGCCTGCAGCATCGCGTTCGGCGGTCGCATGCTTCGCTTCGGCGCCGCCGCGGAGGAGGCGGCGCGCGTCGCGGAGGAGGAGCTCCGTCAGCCCGCCCGTCCGCAGCCGGAGACCACGACGACGCGCGGCTGAGGCTCTATGCCCTCTGGCGGAGTCTCACCTCTAGGTCGCAGTCGAGGGCGCTCGTGATCCGCAGGAGGGTGTCGATCCGCGGTGGGCGACCACCCGACTCGAGCCGCGCGATCGCGGACTGGGTCGTTCCCGTCAGCTCCGCGAGCTGTTGCTGCGAGAGGCCGAGCTCGCGACGCCGCTCCGAGACCTGGTCGGCGATCTGGGCGAAGAACCAGCCGTCGTCGCCGACGTGCGCCAGGCGCTGTCGAAGCCGCTCCATAGTCTTCTCAGTTGCTTTCTCGGCCATCGCGTTTCCCCGATCTCGCGTATAGCAGCATTGAGATGTGGAAGCAAGGGCAGGGGATGGAATAGCCTGACCTGTCGTGGGCTCTCGGCGGACCGGACGGATTGCGACTTCCTTCGGTCACGGGGTCGCCGAGCGCATCGAGGAGACCGTGCGCGCGCGGCATCGGCGTCGGCTGCGCGCGGTCGGGTGGGAGCACGCGCTCGACGCGACCGGCCGCGGCTACTCGGAGAGCGGGACACCGCCGAGGGCCGGGAACGACCTCGAGGTCCTGATCGACGGCTCGACGGCGCTGCCCGCGATGGCGGAGGAGCTGCAACAGGCCGAGTCGCACGTCCATCTCGCGGGCTGGTACCTGTCTCCGCACCTGCAGCTGACGCGCGGCGACGACCCCGTCGTCGTCCGCAACCTCCTCGGCGAGCTCGCCGAGCGGGTCGAGGTCCGCGTTCTGCTCTGGGGCGGGGCTCCCATCAGGCTCTTTCGGCCCTCCCGGTCGGACGTCCGCCGCATGGTCGACGAGCTGTGCCGGCAGACGAAGGTGAGGTGCGAGATCGACTCCTGCGTCGGGTCGTTGCACTGCCATCACGAGAAAACGATCGTGATCGACGACCGCGTGGCCTTCGTCGGCGGGATCGACCTCACGCTGGACGCGGGCGACCCGTACGACTCGCCGGAGCACGTCGCGCGCGGCAGGATCGGCTGGCACGACGCCGCAGTGCGCGTGCGCGGGCCGGCGGTGGCCGACGTCGCGGAGCACTTCCGCATGCGCTGGGAGGCCGCCGTCGACGAGCCGCTGCCGGCGCCCGAACCGGCCGCCGCGGAAGGCGACGTCGAGCTGCAGGTCGTGAGGACGGTCCGCGACGGCGTCTTCGAAGAGATCCCGCGCGGCGACTACTCGCTGCTCGAGGCCTACGCGGCGGCTCTGCGCTCCGCCGAGCGCTTCGTCTACCTCGAAAGCCAGTTCCTGTGGTCGCCCGAGATCGTCGAGATCCTCGCCGACAAGCTGCGAGACCCGCCGAGCGACGACTTCCGAATCCTGCTCCTGCTGCCGGCGCGCGCGAACGACGGCGCGGACGTGTCCTGCGGTCAGGTCGCGGCGCTCATCGACGCCGACGACGGCAATGCGCGGTTCCTGGCCTGCACGCTCTACGCGCGCTCCGGGAAGCTCCGCGACAACGTGTACGTGCACTCGAAGATCGGGATCGTCGACGACCGCTGGCTGACTCTCGGCTCGGCCAATCTCAACTCGCACTCGCTCTTCAACGACACGGAGGTGAACGTCGTCACGCTCGACTCGCGCCTCGCGCGCGACACCCGCCTCCGGCTTTGGTCCGAGCACCTCGAACTGCCGGTCGAGGAGATCGACGGCGACACAACGGAGGTCTTTGAGCGCTGCTGGGAGCCGATCTCCGAGGAGCAGCTCGAGCGCATCGAGACCGATCAGCCGCTAACGCACCGCCTCGTGAAGCTGCCAGGGGTCTCACGCGGGCACCGCCGCGTGCTGGGCCCGATCCTCGGGCACGTCTACGACCCGTAGCCCTCTCTTGCACCAGACCAAGATCCGCGAGCGCGGATCTTGGTCGCGCGAAATCCCTAAAGGCGTCCGCTTCGCGGCCGCAGGCCTGACACTCGCGTGACGCGCGGCGGCGGGTGCTCGCGCAGGTCCTTCTCTGCGACCTCGACGGCCTCCTCGACCGCCGCACCGAAGCGCAGCCGGCGGCCGCCAAACGCGATGCTGCAGGCCGAGAGCCAGGCCCAGCCGAAGAGCACACCGGCGACGACGTCCGAGAGCCAGTGGACGCCGATCATGACCCGGCTGCACGCCACTCCGGCCGCGATGCCCGCGGCGAGCCCGAAGATGAGCGCCCGCTCGTGCGGCAGCCGACCGCGGCTCATGAGCACCGCAGTCGCGCCGAAGAAAGCCGCGGCCACGGCCGAGTGGCCGCTCGGAAACGAAGGTCCGAGTGTCTCGGCGATCGGGTTGAACTCCGGCCGCACGCGGTCGAGGATCGCCTTGACCCCGTTCGTCAGCACGACCTGGCCGCCGATGACGACCGCGAGGAAGGGGAGGATCCAGCGGCTCGGGCGGCGGACGTACTCGACGACGCCGACGACGACCGCGAACACGATCACCAGGTGCGTGTCGCCGAGCCACGTGAAGAGCTGGAGGGCGTCCGTCGACCACTCGACCCGGTGGTCGACACCCCACTGGCCGACGCTCTTGTCGATCACCGCGAGCTCGGAGCTCGACCGGATGAGATGCGCGAGCACGGCGACGACGAGCCCTCCGGCGAGGATGACAACGAGTGCGAGCGACAGCGCGAGACCGGTCGCGGCCGCGGGATCGAGGCGGGCGCGCAGCAGCCGACGCAGGGTGCTGTGCTCGGCGATCGCGTGGCCGGCCCGGGTCGCGGCCCGGTCGCTCGGCTGGGAGACGCCCGCGGTGTGCGGGTAGTGCGCCGTGAGCACCGTGACCAACGACCCGACGGTCAGTGCCACGAGAAGGAGGAGCAAGAAGGGCATCGTCTGCTTGGGAAGAGGCGTGTGCGCCTGACCGACGGTTTCCCTCCGACGCTGGGGTGGTAAACGCATGTGAGTGACGACCGTCCCTACACGACCGCCCGAGGCTCTGTCCGAGCGGCCCTCGTACACCGAATCGCCCGAACGCGGAGACAAGCGCCCCGAGCTCGCGTCGAGCGGCGCCGGCTGCGACGTGCTCGAGGCGCGGCGCGGCGGTCTCGCCGAGCGAGTCGCGAACGTCCGACCGCTGCGCGACCGGCACCCCGCGGTCGTGCACGTCGCCGTCACGGTGCTCCTCTGGCTGGGGGTCGTCGCCGTCATGGTCCTGCTCGGGCGCCTGCTGACGGAGATCCTCGTCCCGCACCTGGGCGTCGGTCTCGCGGAGCGCAGCTACAACGACTGGCTGGAGGACCACCGCGCCCCGCTGCGCGAGGACGTCTCGTGGATCGGCTCGACCCTGAGCGGCGGCCTCGTCATCCCACTCGTCGTCGGCATCACCACCATCTCGCTCGCAATCGCGCGGCGCTGGCGCTTGGCCGCCTTCTTCCTGACCGCGATCCTGATCGAGGTCACCGCGTACCGCGCGATCGTCGCCCTCGTCCCGCGCGAGCGGCCCGCCGTCGATCGCCTCGAGAACCTTCCGCTCCTGCACAGCTTCCCGTCGGGGCACGTCGCCGCCTCGGTGGCCGTGTACGGCGCGCTCGCGCTCGTCCTCGCCTGGCATCTTCGGGACTCCGTCTGGCGCTACGCCGTCTATCTCCTCGGGATCGGGCTGCCGGTCTTCGTCGCCGCTTCGCGTATGTACCGCGGGATGCACAACCCGACGGACGCGTTCGCGGGTCTCCTGATGGGGGCGCTGGCCGTGGCTGCCGCGGTCTTCGTCAGCCGCGTGGTCGGAGTCGCGGTCGCGAATCGGGAGCGGCGACGTGAGGAGTGCACGTGAACAGGGTCGCCGTGGTCGCGCATGCGGGGAAGTCCGTCGGCGGCGGCCTCCCCGAGCTCCGCACTGAGCTCGCCCGCCGCGGGCGTCGAACGGCCTCTCTGGTACGAGGTGCCGAAGAGCAAGAAGGTGCCGAAGCGCGTGCAGGAGGCGCTCGACGCCGGGGCAGAGCTCGTCTTCGCGTGGGGCGGAGACGGCACCGTCCAGCGCTGCATCGACGTCATGGCCGGGTCCGACGCGAAGCTCGCGGTCGTCCCTGCAGGCACCGCGAACCTGTTTGCGTCGAATCTCGGGATCCCGGACGACATCGCGGACGCCGTGCACATCGGCCTCCACGGCGCCACGCGCACGATCGACGTCGGGAAGATGAAGGGCGAGCGCTTCGCCGTGATGGCCGGCGCAGGCCTCGACGCGCGGATGATCCGGGATGCCGACGGGTCGCTGAAGAACCGGCTCGGCCGCCTCGCGTACGTCTGGACGGGCGTCAAGGGCGCCCGGTCGTCCACGTTCGGCGCGAAGATCGAGGTCGACGGCGTGCCGTGGTACGAGGGCGAGGCCAGCCTCGTCCTCGCCGGCAATCTCGGGAAGCTCTTCGCAGGTGTCGAGGTGTTCGAGGACGCGAGACCGGACGACGGACAGCTGGAGCTCGGCATCGTTCGTGCCGACGGGCTCGTCGAGTGGGCGCGGACGGTCGCACGCGCCGCGGTGGGGACGCCGAGCGCCTCACCGTTCGTCCAGCAGACGCGCGCGAGCACGGTGCGGGCGGAGCTCGACCGCAAGGTCCTGTACGAGCTCGACGGCGGCGAGCGCGACCCTGTGAAGCGATTCCGGATCGAGGTCGAGCCTGCGGCGATCGCCGTCCGCGTGCCGGAGCCGGAGGACGGACAGTGAGCACTGCGTCGCGCGTTCCCGAGACCCACGAGCTGACGGGCGACGACGCGCGCAGGACGCTCGCGGCGACGGGGACGTCGGCGCTCCTGCGTGATTCGTTCGAGCGGATGCGCGCGGCCGACGGCTTCAGCCACGCGCGCGCGCTCGCCTTCACGACCTCGCTCGCGCTCGTGCAGGGAGCGATCGTGCTGGTCGGCCTCGCGTCCGCGTTCGGCGAGACGGGCTTCAACCGCGCGATCGTCGAGGCGATCGAGACCGCTGTTCCCGGGCAGGCGAGCGACGTCCTCGGAAACGCCGTCGAGCAGGCGAACCGGGTCGGGAGCGAGAACCGCTACCTCCCGCTGCTACTCGGCCTCGTCGGCCTGATCGTCACGTCGACGACGACGATGGGCCAGCTGGAGAGGGTGCTCAACCGCTTGTACGGCATCGAGCGGGACCGGCCGAGCCATGTCAAGTACGCGCGCGCCTTCGTCCTCGCGGTCAGCGTCGGCGCGGCCATCGCCGCGGCGTTCGTTCTGCTCGCGTTCGGGCGGGCGCTCGTCGAGACCGCCGCCGGCTCGGTTCTCGTCTGGCCGCTCGCGATCGCTCTCGCCGCGGCCGGCCTGGGCGCGCTCTTCCGCTACGCGCCGAACCGCAGCCAGCCCGCGTGGTCCTGGCTCGCGTTCGGCTCCGGGGTCGCGGTCGTGCTCTGGACGATCACGACGCTCCTGCTCGCCGTCGCGTTCCGGCTCAGCTCGAACTTCGGCGACACCTACGGCCCGCTCGCCGGGATCGTCGCGCTCCAGATCTGGACGCTGCTCTCGGCGGTCACCATCGTGTACGGCGGCGCGGTCATCGCGCAGCTCGAGGCCGTGCGAGCTGGAATCGCGGAGCCTCGCGATGCGCGGAAGGAGCGAGCCGCGCGCGTCCCGGCGGAGGCGCAGGGCTAGCGCGCGCAGGGGTACGTCGGCGCGCGCCGGTACCATCGCCGCGTGGCCGAGAACGAACGCAGCCTCGAACAGCGCCTGGAGGAGATCGGGGCCCAGCTTGCCTGGGTCCGTGATTACCTTTGACCCCGATGTGCTGACGCGCCGCCGCGCCGAGCTCGAGGAGGCGATGGGAGCGCAGGGTTTCTGGGACGACCAGGCGGCGGCGGCGCGGATCTCGACCGAGCACGCGCGCACGGCCCGCAAGCTCGACCGCTACCAGCGGCTGCAACGCGAGTACGAGGACGCGTCCGAGCTCAACGCCCTCGGCGACGGCGACCTCGGGGCGGAGATCGACGAGCTCGTCGGCTCGCTCGAGCAGGAGCTCGGGCGGCTCCAAGAGGACGCGCTCTTCACGGGGAACTACGACGCGGGCGACGCGATCCTCGAGATCCACGCCGGCACCGGCGGGACCGACGCGCAGGACTGGGCCGAGATGCTCCTCCGCATGTACGAGCGCTGGCTCTCGAACCGGGGCTTCGCGGTCGAGATGCTCGAAGCGAGCCCGGGGGAGGAGGCCGGTCTCAAGTCGACCACGCTCGCGGTGCATGGTGAGAACGCGTACGGGGTCGTGAAGGCCGAGCGCGGCGTCCACCGGCTCGTCCGGCTCTCGCCCTTCGACGCCTCGCACCGCCGGCATACGGCGTTCGCGCAGGTCGTCGTCGCGCCGCTCCTCCCGGACGACGTCGCGGTCGAGCTCGACGAGTCCGAGCTGCGCATCGACACGTACCGCTCGAGCGGCGCTGGAGGCCAGCACGTGAACAAGACGGACTCCGCCGTCCGCATCACGCACATCCCGACGGGAATCGTCGTCCAGTGCCAGAACGAGCGCTCGCAGACGTCGAACAAGCGAACCGCGCTCCGCATCCTCCGCTCCCGTCTTGCCGAGCTCGAGGAGGAGAAGCGCGAAGCCGAGCTCGCGAAGGAGCGCGGCGCAGCGCAGGACATCGGCTTCGGGAGTCAAATCCGGTCCTACGTGCTGCACCCCTACCAGCTCGTGAAGGACCACCGCACCGACCACGAGGTCGGGAACGCCCAGTCCGTCCTCGACGGGGCGCTGGACGGCTTCGTCCACTCCTATCTCTTGGCCAAAGCCGCCGGGAAAGTCCTCTAGGCGCGCCGGGATGTCAGCTACAATCGGCGCCTCCAACGAGCCGGAGCGGCCTGTCGAGGCTGCGTCTGCGACACACCGTGTGCTCGATGACTCTAGGACAGATGCGACTGTGACAGCTTTAGCCGAGCCCGAGCGGACAGAGACCGAGGAGTTCCTCGCGCCGGTTCCCGTCGAGCGCGATCAGAGCGGCTCGGCGATGATCATGTTCGAGGACGTCCAGAAGATCTACGAGCCGGGTGTGACTGCGCTCGACGGCGTCTCGTTCACGATCGAGAAGGGCGAGTTCGTCTTCGTCGTCGGCGCCTCTGGCTCGGGCAAGTCGACGGTGATCCGGCTGATCCTCAAGGAGCTCGAGCCGACGCAGGGGCGGATCGTCGTCGGCGGGCGCGACCTCGGCCGCCTCAAGCGCTCGAAGGTGCCGCTGCTGCGGCGCAATGTCGGCTGCGTCTTCCAGGACTTCAAGCTCCTCCCGAACCGGACCGCCGCCGAGAACATCGGCTACGCGCTCCGCGTGCAGGGGCAGTCGAGCGCGGAGATCCGCAAGAAGGTGCCGGAGGTGCTGAATCTCGTCGGGCTCCCGCACAAGATGAACTCCCGCCCCGAGGAGCTCTCGGGCGGCGAGCAGCAGCGCGTCTCGATCGCGCGCGCGTTCGTCAACCAACCGCCGCTGCTCGTCTGCGACGAGCCGACCGGGAACCTCGACCCCGACACCTCGGTCGGGATCATGCAGCTCCTCTACCGCATCAGCCGCACCGGCACGACCATCCTCATGGTCACGCACGACCGCGAGATGGTGGACAAGATGCGGCGGCGCGTCATCGCGCTCGAGGGCGGCAAGCTCGTCCGTGACGAGCGGCGTGGGGGATACGCCGAAGAGTGACGAGAGTTCGCCTGCTCTTCTCGGAGGCGCTCAAGTCGATCGGCGCGAACCTCTCGACGACGTTCGCGTCGGCGGTGTCGGTCCTCATCGGCATGTTCCTGATCGGCGCCTTCATCGGGCTCGGGACGTGGCTCGTCTCGTGGTCCGACGACAAGAAGCGCGAGCTCGCGGTGCACGTCTACCTCTGCTCGACCGGGAGCGAGAACCCCAAGTGCGCGGGCGAACCGTCGCCCAAGCAGGTCGACGCGGTGCGCACCTTCCTCGAGTCCGATCCGCGCGTCCAGGACGGCGGTGTGACGTTCATCAGCAAGGCCGAAGCGCTCAAGATCCTGCGCAAGCGCGCGCCCGAGCTGACGGAGAACCTCGCGGGGAACCCGCTGCCCGTCTCGTTCGACGTCGTCCCCGAGAAGGGCGAGGACACGGAGGCGATCGCGGTCGCGCTGCGCGAGGCCAAGCTCGGAGGGGTGGACACCGTCAACTACGGCGCCGAGACCTCGCGCGCGATCCTCCGCGTCGCGCGCGCGATCCAGATCGTCTCGCTGATCGCGGTCATCGTGCTGCTCGCGGCCTCGACCATCCTCATCGCGAACACGATCCGGCTCTCGATCTTCGCGCGCCGGCGGGAGATCGAGGTGATGAAGCTCGTCGGGGCGACGAACTGGTTCGTCCGCGGCCCGTTCATGCTCGAAGGCCTGCTGACGGGGCTCGTGGGCTCGCTCGCAGCGGTGGTGCTGCTCTTCCTCACGCGGGAGATCGCGATGTCGCGAATCCTCCAGAACATGCGTGAGGACCCCGACGTGCACGCGCTCGGCTTCACGGCGACGGCGGCGATCCTCGTCGCCGTGGGTCTCGCGATCGGGGCCGCCGGCTCAGGCCTCACGCTGCGCCGCTTCCTCCGGGTCTGAGGTCCGCGCGGGCGACCCACGGTCGCCCGTACGAACCTCGACGACGTCGTAAGGGCGAGGCTTGCCTCGCCCTCCCCGATACGGTGCCGCGATGCGCAATCGGCGACCACAACGCCGCCAGAAGCGGCCGAGCCGCTCGCAGCGGGCCGACCGTCGCCGTCCGGCCGCGGTCGTCCGCCAGGCCGAGCGGCGGATCGAGATCTCGCTTCCCACACGCGAGAGCGAGCCCGAGCGCGTCGTCGCGCATCTCGGCCCGACGAACTCGGGCAAGACGCACGCGGCGCTCGAGGAGCTCGCGGAGGCGGGCGCAGGCGTCTACGCGGGGCCGCTGCGCATGCTCGCGCAGGAGGCGCACCGCCGGCTCGGGGAGCGCGTCGGTCCGGAGAACGTGGGGATGATCACGGGCGAGGAGCGCGTGAACGAGCGCGCGCCGATTCTCGCCACGACCGTCGAGATGGCGCCGCAGGCAGGCGAGCTCCTCGTTCTCGACGAGATCCAGTGGGCCGACGACGAGGAGCGCGGCTCGGCGTGGACACGGCTGCTCCTCGCGGGTGACTTCCGCGAGATCCGCCTCCTCGGCGCGCTCGACGCGCTGCCGCTCGTCGAGCGCGCGTTCCCCGAGGCCGAGCTCAGGGTGTTCGAGCGGATGCTCCCGCTCGAGTTCGTCGGCGAGCGGACGCTGCGCTCGCTCGGGAAGGGCACCGTCGTCGTCTCGTTCAGCCGGAAGGCTGTGCTCGCGCTCGCGGGCGAGGTGAACCGGCTCCATCCCGGCCGGGTCGCGGTGCTGTACGGCGCGATGCCGCTCTCGTCGCGCCGGGAGGAGATCGACCGCTTCCTCTCCGGCGCTGCGGACGTCTGCGTCGCGACCGACGTCCTCGGGCACGGAGTCAACCTGCCCGTGCGAGACGCTCCTCTTCGCCGAGACCACGAAGTACGACGGGGAGTCGCGCCGGAATCTGTTGCCGTGGGAGATCGCCCAGATCGCCGGACGCGCCGGCCGTTTCGGCCTCGTCGAGCGCGGCCACGTGGGCGTCCTCGCCGGGCTGGGCTGGGGCGCCCCGGATCCCCGCCTGGTCGAGTCCGCGCTCGAGCCACATGTGCTCGTCAGCGACAGTCTTCGCGGATACCGAGTCGTCGACGAGGCGCGGATCCGCCCGCGCCTCTCCGACCTCGGCGTCGACGACCCGCGTGACCTCGACGCCGCGCTCGAGGCCTGGCATCGGGTGGCGCTCCGCGAGTGGGCGCACGAGAGCTGGCTCGCGGTCGAGTCGCTCCAGCCGCTCCGGTTGCGGCTCGGCGCGGTGCAGAAGCGACTACGCGAGCGCGGCCGCCGGCTTCCGCTCGAGGAGACGTGGAAGCTCGTCAACGCGCCGGTCGACGAGGACAACCTCGAGCTCCTGGCCACGCTCGCGCTCGCGATCGCGGGCGATCGAGTCGCGCGTCCGCACCTCACGTTCCTGCTCGACACGGCACGGCTCCGCGACGCGTCGCTCGAGGACGCCGAGCAGGCCGGCCGCGAGGCGAGCATCCTCCGCTGGTTCGCGCTCCAGTACCCGGACGTCGGCGGCGTCACGATCGAGCGCGCCGCTGCGCTCGAGGAGGCGGCCGCGGTGCGCGTCGTCGCGCGGCTCCGCGTCGAGGTCGAGTCGCCGACGATCGGCCGCTGCCGCTCGTGCGGGCGCTCGACCGCCCCGTGGTTCCCGCTCTGCGACCGCTGTGCGGGCATCGCCTCGAGGCGGTAGACACATCCTGACTCTGGTCTAAGGTGCGGTCTCGGTGTCGGACGGGGATCTTTTCGACAGCCTGAGAGCGGCCGTCAATGCCGCTCCCGACGACGTGCGGCTGCGCCTGCACCTGGCGGAGCTGCTCGCCGACCGCGGCCGCGCGGACGAGGCGATCCGGGAGCTGAGCGAGGTCCTCTCGCGCGATCCGGCTTCCGAGGACGCGCGGGCCCTGATGACCCGGCTGCTCCAGTCGCCGGCGACGGGCGCGGAGCCCGCCGAGGCGACCGAGGGCTTCGCGTGGGACGTCGCCGAGGCCGACCTCGGCAGCGCGCTTCCGCCCATGTTCGTCGGCGGCGACCCGGGGGAGTCCGCGGTCGAGAGCTGGGACGTCGAGCGCGCGGAGGTCACCCTCGACGACGTCGGCGGCATGCAGGACGTGAAGGAGCGGCTCGAGGCGTCCTTCATCGCCCCGCTCCGGAACGAGGAGCTGCGCAGGCTCTATCGCAAGAACCTGCAAGGCGGGCTCCTGCTCTACGGGCCGCCCGGGTGCGGGAAGACGTTCATCGCGCGGGCGCTGGCAGGAGAGCTCGACGCGGGCTTCATCTCCGTCTCCATCCACGACGTGCTCGACATGTGGATCGGCCGGAGCGAGCGGAACCTCCACGACATCTTCTCGATCGCTCGGCGGAACGCGCCCTGCGTCGTCTTCATCGACGAGATCGACGCGCTCGGCCGCCGGCGCTCGCAGATCAGCTCCGACGGGATGCGAACGACCGTGAACCAGCTGCTCTCGGAGCTCGACGGCGTGGACAACCAGAACGAGAACGTCTACGTGCTGGCGGCGACGAACCACCCGTGGGACGTCGACGTCGCGCTGCGCCGTCCCGGCAGGTTCGACCGGATGGTGCTCGTCCTGCCGCCTGACGCCGCCGCTCGCGAGGTCATCCTCCGCACGCATCTGAAGGACCGGCCGATCGCGGGCGTCGACGCCGGCAGGCTCGCCCAGCTGACCGAGGGCTTCTCCGGCGCCGACCTCGCCCACGTCTGCGAGACCGCGGGCGAGAAGGCGATGATGGATGCGGTTCGGACGGGCGAGGTGCGGATGATCGAGATGCGCGATCTCGAGGCGGCCGTGCGGGAGGTGAAGCCGTCGACCGGGCCGTGGTTCGAGGCCGCCCGCAACGTCGTCACCTTCGCGAACTCCGACGGCACGTACGACGACCTCCTCGCGTACATGAAGCGCCGCAAGCTGATGTGAGCAATGACGGCTGGCGTCACGGCTGATGCAGCGTGATATGAAGCGCTCGTGACCTCGGACGAGCTGCGTTCCCTCCCGCTCTTCGCCGGCATGAGCGACCTCGGGTTCGAGCGGCTCGCCGCCCGCGCCGGCGTTCTCGAGTCCGAGCCGGGGCAGGTCCTCGCGCTCTCGGGCGACCCGGGCTCGGGGATGTTCGTGATCCTCGAGGGAGACGTGACCGTCGAGGCGCGCGGCTCCTCGTTCTCGCTCGGGTCGGGGGACTTCTTCGGCGAGCTCTCGCTACTGAATCCAGGAACTGACCGCGTGGCGCGCGTGCGTGCGGCTTCCGACGTCCGCTGCATCGCGATCTCGCGGGAAGACGCGCTCGCGCTGATCGAGTCCGAGCCGGCGTTCGCGCTCGCGATGCTCCGGGAGCTCGCGCGGCGCCTCTCCGACGTCATGGACTGAGGCGAGGGCGAGGCAAGCCTCGCCCCTACACCCCTCGAACGCCCTTCGGCCAAGGCCCGTAGGGGCGACCCTTGGGTCGCCCTCGCGTGGCCCTACACTGCCGCGGTGGCCGACACGAAGCTCATCGCCGAGAACCGGCGCGCGCGCCGCGACTACGAGTTCCTCGAGCGGATCGAGGCCGGGGTCGCGCTGACCGGGAGCGAGGTGAAGTCCGCCCGCGAGGGTCACGTCCAGCTCGGACAGGCGTACGCGGACATCCGCGACGGCGAGGCGTGGCTCGTCGGCGCCTCCATCGCCGAATACGCGCAGACCGGCAATTTCGGCCACGTCCCGGATCGCGAGCGCAAGCTCCTCCTCCATCGCCGCGAGATCGACTCGCTGTACGGGAAGGTGCGCGAGAAGGGACTCACGCTCGTCCCGACGCGCATGTACTTCAAGGACGGTCGCGTGAAGGTCGAGCTCGCGCTCGCGCGCGGCCGCGAGCGAGCGGATAGGCGTCGCGTGCTGGCCGAACGCGACGCGCAGCGCCAGATCGAGCGCGCCCTCAAACAACGCCGCTAGGAGGCATGGCGCGCGCGCCCGCGGCGCGTTACGCTCGGGCTTCGCCCCACGACAAAGGAGGGGAGAGCTGTGCGACGCGTAGCACTGGCCGTAAACGGCACGCGGCACGAGCTCGAGCTGGAGCCTCGGGAGCTGCTCGTCTACGTGCTCCGGGAGCGCCTCGGGCTGACCGGCACGAACGTCGGCTGCGACACCTCGTCGTGCGGGGCCTGCACCGTGCTCGTGAACGGCGAGTCGGTGAAGTCCTGCACGATGCTCGGAGTCCAGGCCAACGAGCTCGAGATCACGACCATCGAGGGACTGGCCGAGAACGGCAACCTGCACCCCGTCCAGCAGGCGTTCCACGACCACCACGCGCTCCAGTGCGGCTACTGCACACCGGGCATGGTGCTCGCGGCGGTGAGCCTGATCGAGAGCGGGGAGGCGACCGACGAGGCCGCGATCCGCGAGGGTCTCGAGGGGAACCTCTGCCGCTGCACCGGGTACCACAACATCGTCGAGGCGGTCACCGCCGCAGCGGGGGTGAGCTAGCCATGGCTGTCGCCGAGTCGACCGAGACGTTCGTCGGTACATCCGTCAAGCGCAAGGAGGACGAGTCGCTCCTCCGCGGGCGCGGAACGTTCGTCGAGAATCTCACGCTGCCCGGGACGGTCGCGATGATCGTCATCCGGAGCCCCTACGCGCACGCGCGCATCACGCGCATCGACCTCGACGCCGCGCGGGCGGCAGAGGGTGTCGTCGCGGCGTTCAGCGGCGCCGACCTCGCCGAGGACTGGGCGGGCGGCATGCCCTGCGCGTGGCCCGTCACCGAGGACATCAAGATGCCGGCCCACTACCCGCTCGCGACCGATGTCGCTCGCTACCAGGGCGACGGCGTCGCAGTGGTGATCGCCGAGACCCGCACGCTCGCGAAGGACGCCGCCGAGTTCGTCGAGGTCGAGTACGAGCAGCTTCCCGCAGTCGCCGACATCGAGAAGGCGATGGCCGACGGTGCGCCGCTCGTGCACTCGGACTTCGACTCGAACGAGTGCTACGTGTGGAAGCTCGAGACGGACGACGTCCAGGCGGCGATCGACGCGGCCGATGTCGTCGTCACGCGCCGCTACCGGCAGCCACGGCTGATCCCGAACGCGATCGAGCCGCGCGGCGTCATCGCGCAGGTCGGCCCGACCGACGAAGTGACCGTGTGGTCGGCGACGCAGGTCCCGCACATTCTCCGCTTCACGATGCAGCTCGTCCTCGGCATCCCGGAGTCGAAGGTCCGGGTCATCGCCCCGGACGTCGGCGGCGGGTTCGGGTCCAAGCTCAACGTGTACGCGGAGGAGTACCTGGCGGTCGCGATCGCGAAGAGGCTCGGCCGCCCCGTGAAGTGGATAGAGGAGCGGACCGAGAACTACCAGGCGACGATCCACGGCCGCGACGTCGTCCACGAGATGACGTTCGCGGCGACGAAGGACGGCACGATCACGGCGGTCAAGTCGGAGGCGCTCTGTGCGATGGGCGCGTACCTCCAGCTCGTGACGCCGGGGATCCCGCTCCTCGGCGCGTGGATCTACTCCGGGCCGTACGCGATCCCGAACTACAGCGTCACGTTCACCGGCGTCTTCACGAACACGACGCCGACCGACGCGTACCGGGGCGCGGGACGGCCGGAGGCGACCTACGTCATCGAGCGCACGATGGATGCGCTCGCCGCGGAGCTCGGCATGGACAAGGTCGCGCTCCGCAGCAAGAACCTCATCACGGAGTTCCCGTACACGATGGCGTCCGGCCTGACGGTCGACTCGGGCGACTATCACGCGTCGCTCGAGAGGATGATCGAGCTGCTCGACCTCGACGCCGTCGAGCGTGAGCAGGCGTCGCGACGCGAGAGCGGCGACGCGAAGCAGCTCGGGGTCGGCTTCTCCGTCTACCACGAGATGTGCGGCCTCGCTCCGTCCCGGATCCTCGGCGCGATCCGCTACGCCGTCGGAGGCTGGGACAGCGCCACGATCCGCTTCCAGCCGCTCGGCTCGGTGCAGGTCGTCACGGGGACATCCCCGCACGGTCAGGCGCACGAGACGACGTGGGCGCAGATCGTCGCCGACCAGCTCGGCATCCATGTCGACGACGTCGAGGTCCTGCACGGTGACACCGCCGTCTCGCAGCTGGGCATGGACACCTACGGCAGCCGCTCGCTGACCGTCGGCGGGATCGCGCTCCACCACGCGGGCGTGAAGATCATCGACAAGGCGCGCAAGATCGTCGCGCACCAGCTCGAGGTCGCCGAGGACGACCTCGAGTTCGCGAACGGCTCCTTCAGCGTGAAGGGCTCGCCCGACCGGAACATGGCCATCCAGGCGGTCGCGTTCGCCGCGCACGCGGCGCACAACCTCCCGGACGGCATGGAGCCGGGTCTCGAGGAGACGGCGGTCTACGACCCGCCGAACTTCTCCTGGCCCGCGGGCGCGCACGCCGCGGTCGTCGAGGTCGACACCGAGACAGGGGACACGCGGCTCGTCCGCTACGTCGCGGTCGACGACGTCGGCCGGCCCGTCAACCCGATGATCATCGACGGGCAGGTGCACGGAGGTATCACGCAGGGCATCGCCGCCGCCCTCTTCGAGGAGGGCGTCTACGACGAGTACGGGAACCTGGTGACGACGACGATGACGAACTACCTCGTGCCGTCGGCGGCCGAGCTCCCGTCCTTCGAGACCGACCGCACGGAGACGCCTGCGGACAACCCGCTCGGCGTGAAGGGGGTGGGGGAGACGGGGACGATCGCGGCCGCCCCGGCCGTGATCAATGCCATCGTCGACGCGCTCTCGCACCTCGGCGTGACCGACGTCCAGATGCCGGCGACGCCGGAGCGAGTCTGGACCGCGATTCAGGAGGCGACGTCATGATCCCGGCAGCGTTCGACTACGAGGTCGCGGGAAGCGTCGAGCAGGCCATCTCGCTCCTCGGCGAGCGGGGCGACGCGAAGTTGCTCGCCGGTGGGCACTCGCTCATCCCGGCGATGAAGCTGCGACTCGCCCGTCCCGCGCTGCTCGTCGACATCGGGCGGATCGCCGAGCTCTCGTACGTGAAGGAGGCGGGCGACTCGATCGCCATCGGCGCGCTCACGCGGCACCAGGACGTCCGCGACAACGCGCTGCTCCGGGCCCAGTGCCCGATCGTCTCGTACACGGCTGGGCTCATCGGCGATCCGCAGGTGCGGCATCGCGGCACGATCGGAGGGACGCTCGCGCACGGAGATCCCGCATCGGACCTCCCGGCGGTCATGCTCGCGCTCGATGCCGAGCTGGTCGTGCGGGGCGCCGGCGGCGAGCGGACGATCCCCGCCTCGGAGTTCTTCCTCGGCGTCTTCCACACCGCCATGGAACCGGCGGAGGTGCTCGTGGAGGTGCGCGTGCCGAAGCTCGGCTCCTCGGCGGGCTGGTCGTACGTGAAGATGGCCCGCCGCGCGCAGGACTGGGCGACGGTGGGAGTCGCGGCGGTCGTGGAGAAGAACGGCTCGCTCGGGAACGCCCGAATCGGGCTCACGAACATGGGCGGGACGCCGATGCGAGCGGCGGCGGCAGAGGAGGCGATCGCAGGCGGACAGTCTGTCGAGCAGGCGGCCGGGCTCATCGCCGACGGCACCGAGCCGCGCTCCGACCACGCCGCGAGCGCGGACTTCCGGCGTCATCTCGCGGGAGTGCTCGGCAAGCGAGCGCTGGACGAAGCCGCTTCCAGGGCGTAGTCACAGCGGTAGGTAGGTCCTAGGCTCTTAGGCGCGAAAGCGCCTACGAGCCTTCAGGCGTACACGAGCGACTGCGAGACCTCGGGCACCGGCACCTGCTCGAGCGCCGCGGTGAGCGCCTGCTCGGGCGTCGCTCCCTCCTCGCAGATGATCCGGTGGTGAAGGACGTACGGCGCGATCTCGCGCACGTCCTCGCCGGTCACGTAATCGCGCCCGTTGAGCCGCGCGTTCGCCTTCGCGGCGCTCGCGAGGTGGATGATTCCGCGTGAGCTGACGCCGAGCTCCACGCCCTCGAGGCCGCGCGTCGCCCGAGCGATGGCGACCATGTAGTGCCCGACCTCCTCGGGGATGTCGGTCGAGTCGAGCTCGATCCGCGCCTTGTCGAGGCCGACGACCCCGAGCAGCGGCTGCACCTCGCCGAGCATGTCCGGCGCGACTCCCTTGTGCGGCAGGTCGAGCATCAGGTACTCGCTGCGTGCGTCCGAGTACTCGATGTCGATCTTGAACAGGAAGCGGTCGAGCTGCGATTCGGGGAGTTCAAAGACATCTCGGTGCTCATACGGGTTCTGCGTCGCGATGACGAGGAAGGGGTCCGGCAGCCGGTGGCCCTTGCCCTCGATCGTCACCTGCCGCTCCTGCATCGCCTCGAGCAGGGCGGCCTGCGTGCGCGGCGGTGTGCGGTTGATCTCGTCCGCCAGGAGCACGTTGGTGAACACGACGCCGGGGAGGAGGATCTGCTCGCCCGCGCGGATCGTGTACCTGCCGGTGAGCTCGGCCGGCGACGTGTCGGGCGTGAACTGGATGCGCTTGAAGGTCGCACCGAGCATGTGCGCGGCGGCGCGACCCAGCAACGTCTTCGCGCTCCCGGGCGGGCCCTCGAGGAGAACGTGCCCGTGCGCCAGCGCGGCCACGAGCAAGAGCTCGACCGCGCGGTCCTGTCCGATCACGACCTTCGAGACCTCTCGCTTCGCGCGCTCGCGCAGGTCGATGAGGTTCTCGTACGGCTCCTCGACGATCAGTGCCACAGGCTCCCCTCCTTCGCAGTCGTTCGAGCAGGAGAAGACTACCGCGGCGTGAGGACGGGTGGCTACGAGAATTCGGCGCGGACGAGCCGCTGCGAGTCGAGCTAGACCGCGGTCGGCTCGGGCGCCGGGACGGCCGCGATCGCCTGAGCCAGGACCTCGTCCGCGGTCGCGCCGGGCTTGAGGATCAGGCGGTGGCGCATGACGAACGGCGCCATCTCGCGCACGTCCTCGACGGTCACCACGTGCCTGCCGTTGAGCCGGGCATTCGCCTTCGAGGCGCTCATGAGGTGGATCATCGCCCGCGAGCTGATACCGAGCTCGACGCCCGGCATGTCCCGCGTGCGCCGGCCGAGCGCGACGATGTAGCGCCCGACGGCATCCGAGACCTCGGTCGTCTCGAGCTCCTTGCGCGCCTTGTCGAGGCCCACGACCCCGAGCAGCGGACGCACCTCGCCGAGCATGTCCGGCGCGATCCCGTTGTGCGGGAGGTTGAGCATCTGGAGCTCGGCGTCCGGGTCGGCGTACTCGAGGTTGATCTTGAAGAGGAAGCGGTCGAGCTGCGACTCGGGAAGCTCGAACACGCCCGAGTGCTCGTACGGGTTCTGCGTCGCGATGACGAGGAACGGGTCGGGAAGGCGGTGCACCTTGCCGTCGATCGTGACCTGGCGCTCCTGCATCGGCTCGAAGAGGGCTGCCTGTGTCCGCGGCGGCGTGCGGTTGATCTCGTCGGCGAGAAGGACGTTCGTGAAGACCGCGCCCGGAAGGAAGACGTGCTCGCCGGCCTTGACGACGTTGATGCCGTTGAGCTCCGCGGGCGTCGTGTCGGGCGTGAACTGGATGCGCTTGAACGTCGCGCCGAACATGTGCGCGACCGCGCGGCCGAGGAGTGTCTTCGCGCTCCCTGGCGGGCCCTCGAGCAGGACGTGCCCGTGCGCGAGAGCGGCGACGAGCAGTAGCTCGACGGTCCGCTCCTGACCAACGACGACCTTCCCAACCTCGGCCTTCGCCTTGTCGCGAAGCCCGGCCAGATCGTCGTATCTCTCCTCCAGCATCAAAGCCACAGCGGTTCCTTTCGCCCTGTGTTGTAGATCCGGCCTGCGGTTTCCCCCGCCCCCGGCGGTCCGCTCATCGGCAGGTATTCTAGTTCACTGTAGACACATACGGGGGCGATCAGGTCTCGACGTGGTCGGTTCTCCGGCAGAGTTGCGAGCCGAGGTCGCCGGTTGGCCTCGTAAATCAACCGGCACCAAAGCAAGTGCGAACAAGAACGAACTCGCACTCGCCGTCTAGCTAACAGCTAGTAAGGCGACGCCGACCCGGGTTGGGCCCGAGGCCCGGGAGCCGGCGCCAACAATCGGGCTAGGCACCAAGGGAGAGCCAATCGCCTGAGGTGCGACGCTTCAGGATGGCTGGCCCGTCGGCAGGTCGTCCGTGAACCTTCCGGCGGGTGAGACGAAGCACGGACTACGCTCGTAGACACTCTGTTCGGTGCGACCGCGGACGCGGGTTCG
>CAVQTO010000005.1:0-102248 GCA_963716605.1 uncultured Actinomycetes bacterium
GGTACGCGTCGAAGACGGCGTCGAGGTTTCGCAGGGCGGAGAGGAGCGATCGGAGCTCCTTGACCTCGCCGACCTCGGCCGTGTACCAGTTTCGCGCCATCCCGTCCTCGACGACGCCGCCGTAGGAGACGATGTTCGCGCCGTGCTCGGCGAACGTGCGCGCGACGTCCTCGAGCAGGCGCGCGCGATCCCAGGCGTCGACCGAGATCTGCACGAGGAAGCCGGCCGAGGCGCCGCCTTCCCACTCGACGGCGGTGAAGCGCTCGGGCTGGCGGAGCAGCGCCTTGACATTCGGGCAGTCCTCGCGATGGACGGTGATGCCGCGACCGAGCGAGATGTAGCCGACGACCGGGTCGCCGGGAACCGGGGTGCAGCACTTCGCGAGCCGTACGAGGACGTCCTCGACTCCGGGGACGGTGATCCCGAGCTTGTCGCTCGAGACCGCCGTCTTCGCACGCGCCGGCTTCTGGGTGACGAGCGGCTCGGCCGCGACCTCGTCGGTCTTGAGGCGCTGGATGACCTTGTTGACGATCTGGCCCGGCTGCAGCTTTCCCGCGCCGAGCGCGACGTAGAAGTCCTCGGCCTTCTTGAAGCCGGTCTCGCGGATCACCTGCGCGAGGACGGACGAGCCCTGGAGCTTGCGGTACGGGAGCTTCTGCGCCTTCAGCGCCTGGTCGAGGAGCTCGCGGCCCTTCGCCTCGGTCTCCCCGCGCGTCTCGCGCTGATACCACTGCCGGATCTTGTTGCGGGCGCGCGAGGAGCGGGCGAGCGTGAGCCAGTCGCGCGACGGGCCGCGGCCCGACTTCGAGGTGAGGATCTCGACGAACTCGCCGTTCGTCAGCCGGTAGTGGAGCGGGACGATGCGCCCGTTCACCTTCGCCCCGACCGTTCGGTGGCCGACATCCGTGTGGACGGCGTACGCGAAGTCGATCGGCGTCGCGCCCGAGGGCAGCACCTTGACTTCGCCCTTCGGCGTGAAGACGTACACCTCGTCCGAGAAGAGGTCGGTGCGGAGGTTGCGCATGTACTCGCTCGGATCCTGTTCGTCCTGCTGCGAGTCCATGAGCGACTTCACCCACGCGAGCCACTCGTCGTCCGCCTTCGCGTCGCGCCCGCGCTTGTACAGCCAGTGCGCGGCCACGCCGTACTCCGCCTCCTCGTGCATCGCGCGCGTGCGGACCTGGATCTCGAGCGGCCGTCCCTCGGGCCCGATGACGGTCGTGTGCAGCGACCGGTACCGGTTCAGCTTGGGCATCGCGATCATGTCCTTGAAGCGGCCCGGCATCGGCTTCCAGAGCGAGTGCACGAGGCCGAGGGCCGCGTAGCAGTCACGCGTCCCCTCCTCCCCGCTCCGCTCGCAGATGACGCGCATCGCGGTCAGGTCGTAGATCTCGTTGAACTCGCGACCGCGCTTGGCCATCTTGTCGTAGATCGAGTAGAAGTGCTTCGCGCGCGCGGCGATCTCGGCCGGGACGTCGGCGTTCTGCAGCTCGGCGCCGAGGATCCCGGCGGCCATGTCGGCCTGCGCGTCGCGCACCGCGCGCTGGTCGGCGACCATGGCCTTGATCTCCGCGTACTTGCGCGGATGGAGCGTCTGGAAGGCGAGGTCCTCGAGCTCCCACTTGAGCGCGTGGATCCCGAGCCGGTGCGCGAGCGGCGCGTACACCTCGAGCGTCTCGCGCGCCTTCTGGGCCTGCTTCTGCTTCGTCTGGTACTCGATCGCCCGCATGTTGTGCAGGCGGTCGGCGAGCTTGACGAGGATGACGCGCACGTCCTGCGCCATCGCGACGATCATCTTCCGGTAGTTCTCCGCCTCGGCCTGCTCGCGGCTCTGGAACGAGATTCTCGTCAGCTTCGTGACGCCGTCGACGAGCTGCGCGATCTCGTCGCCGAACTCGGTACGGATCTCCTCGAGCTCGGCCCCGGTGTCCTCGACGACGTCGTGCAGGAGCGCAGCCGCGATCGTCTGCTCGTCCAGGTGGAGCCCCGCACAGATGCGCGCGACCTCGAGCGGATGGTGGATGAACGCCTCGCCCGACCTCCGCGTCTGCCCCGCATGGGCGCGCTCGGCGAGCTCGAACGCACGGCGCAGGAGGTCCTTGTCGACGTCCGGGTTGTACGCCTCGACCTCGGCGATCAGCTCGTCGACAAGGTGCTCGTGATGCCGTTTGGCGTCGACAACGCTCATCGACTCAGTGTACTGCGAGGCCCTTTCAGCCCCGGTTTCGGCGCGAGGAACAGTCCGTTACGCGGCGAACTTCGCGCGATGATGGTCTCTGTACGACGTTGGATGCGACGCCGGCTCGCGCGGCGGCTCGCGGTCGCCATGCGCGACGCGCTCGCCCCCCTCGCATAGTCCGACCGACTCAAGCCGCCCGCGGCAACACCTCCGTCTCTCGCGCGAGGAGGGCTCTGAACGTCTCCGACTCGAGCAGCTGGCGGCGACGGCCGTTGGTCTCCCCCAGCCCGAGCTCCGCGAAGATGATCCGGGCCTCCTGCGTCCAGGCACCTTCGCCCGCCCGCCAGAGCTCCGCGAGGCGCGTGCGCAGTCCCTCGTAACCGTCGGGGGTGTCGAAGAGCCGCCGCACGACGAGCTGCGGCGCGACGGTCCCGTTCCAGCGGTTCTCCTGGAGCCGGCAGGCGATGTCGAAGAGTCCTTCCGCACGCAGCCGGTCGAGCTGTGACCCCTGGCCGAAGGCGATCGCCGACCCCGCGTCGCGTCCGTTCTGGCGCACTCGGAACCGCAGGTGCTTCCCGTCGCCCACGGTCGCCGGCGCGACCGGTTGCGTCCCCGGGACGAGCAGCGTGACCTCGGGATTGCCGAGCCCGAACGGCGCCAGTGTCCCGAGCTCCTCCGCGAGAGCGAGCGTGAGGTCCTCGGCCGAGACCACAGCGTCGACAGCCGTCATCGGATGCAGATCGGCCTCCTCGAGCGTCTCGTCCGCATGCGCGGCGAACGCCTCCGCGAACGCCGGAATGCACGCCGGGTCGATCGACAGCCCCGCGGCCGCGCGGTGCCCGCCAAAGCGCAACAGGTGCTCCGAGCACGCCGCGAGTGCGCCGTGCAGGTCGAAGCCCGAGATCGAGCGGCCGGAGCCTCTCCATACGTCCTCCGAGCCCGTCACGAGGACGATCGGACGATGGAAGCGCTCGGCGAGCCGCGAGGCGACGATGCCGATGACGCCCACGTGCCAGTCCTCGCTCGCGAGCACGTAGCCGCGGCGGCGGCGCTCCCGCTCGGGGAGCGCCTCGACCGCCGCGATCGCCTCGCGCAGGATCCTGTCTTCGACCGCCTGGCGGTCGCGATTCAGCTCTTCCAGCGTCTGTGCCAGCCTGTTGCGCCTCGGCGGCGTCCTCGGTGAGCATCAGCTCGAGCGCAACGTCGGGCCGTCCGAGCCGGCCGGCGGCGTTGATCCGCGGCCCGAGTCGGAAGCCGACCGAGCCCGAGTCCACCGCGGCCGGGTCGACGCGCGCGCTGCGCATGAGCGCCTGCAGACCTGGCCGGCGCGTGCAGGCGAGCGCACGCAGGCCTGCGGCGGCGAGACCGCGGTTTTCGTCCACGAGCGGGACGACGTCTGCGATGGTCGCGAGCGCGACCAGGTCGAGGCTCTTGCGCAGCGCCGGGTGGTCGGCGCCGAGGAGCGCCTCGCCGAGCTTGTAGACGACGCCGGTGCCACAGAGCTCGGGAAACGGGTACGGCGAGGGTCGCGTCGCGACGATCGGGCAGTCCGGGAGCTCGTCGCCCGGCCGGTGGTGGTCGGTGACGACTACCTCGAGCCCGAGAGCCTTCGCCTCGGCGACCTCGGCGACCGCGGTGATCCCGCAGTCGACCGTGAGCACGAGCCCGACCCCGTCGTCGGCCAGCTTCGCGAGCGTGTCCGTCGAGACGCCGTAGCCCTCCTCGAAGCGGCTCGGGAGGTGCCACCGAACATCTGCACCGAGCTCACGAAGGAGCAGGAGAGCGAGCGCGGTCGCGCAGATGCCGTCCACGTCGTAGTCGCCGTGCACGCAGATGCGCCATCCGGCCTCGACCGCCGCCCGGATGCGCTCGACGGCCACGGCCATGTCACCGAGCAGGAAGGGGTCATGCCCCGGCAGCTCCGCCTCCACGAAGCGGCGCGCCGCCTGCGCGTCGCCGTATCCGCGCCGGACGAGGACCGAAGCGACGACCTCACTCAGCCCGAGCTCGCGCACGAGCTCGTCGGCCGCAGCCGCGTCGTAGGGCGCGATCGTCCACACGCGGTTGACGGTAAGGAGCCGGCCGGACGGCCTCCCTGCGCCGTAGAGCGTGACGACCGCATGAACGCTGGGCTCGACACGAAGCCGTGGACGATTCGCGAGCTCGCCGACGACGACGTGGAACGGTTCTTCGACCCCCAGGCCGCGTTAGTGCTCGCCGCGGCGCCGACGAAGCGAGTCGAGCACGACCTTGACCCACAGCAGCACGAGCCCGACGGTCGCGCCGACGACGAGCACCGCGATCGGCGTGTAGTACGCCATCTGCTCGAGCGAGTACCTCGTCACGGCCGCGCCGACGAGCCAGATCGCGAGCACGACGACGCCCATGACGAGCCACATCCGGCGACTTCCCACGTCGGCAAGCGTAGTTACGCTGAGACGGATGCTTGCGGCGAACTACCGCTCGGGCGACGACTTCGTGGTCGAGTTCCTCGGCCACCGGTTCGAGTTCAACGCGGACGACTTCGAGGAGCGCGTGACGAGCGCGGCGGTGAAGCTCGGGCTCATCGAGTCGAACGACCTCGACACCGACGAGACCGGCGACCTCGTCGAGCTCGTCGCGGACGGGCGCATCGTCGATCCGCGGAGCGGGCTCGGCCTCTACCTCGTCCGCCACTGGGAGCGCCTCGCGCTCGTGGACAACGAGTCCCTCGTGTACTGGCTCCGCAAGCTCGTCTTCCGCGGGGCCTGGCTCGACCACCGCGTGAAGGAGGGCCTGCTCGACATCTCGTGGGAGGACGACACCGGCGACTTCGGCTACGCGGAGCCAGAAGGCGGGCGCACGCTCCTCGAGCTCGCCCCCGTTCCCTCCTGGCGCGAGCTGCAGTACCGCGGCTGAAGCCCGACCCGTTGGCCGCCGAAACGAACCGCGAGCGAGTCCGCGAGCACGTGCTCGGGCTCGCGGAGACGGATCCGCGAGTCGTCGCCGCCGCCGCCATCGGCTCGCTCGCGCAAGGGGACGGCGACCGCTGGTCGGATCTCGATCTCACCTTCGGCATCGCCGCCGAGTCGTCCGTGGCCGAGGTGCTGGCCGACTGGACTCGCGAGCTGGCCGAGGCGTTCGCTGCCGTGCCGCTGCTCGATCTCTCCCGCGGCGATCTCGTCTATCGCGTGTTCCTGCTCGAGGACTGGTTGCAGGTCGACCTCTCGTTCGCGCCGGAGACCGTTCGGCAGACAGGCCCTGCGTTCAGCGTGCTCTTCGGCGAGCACCGCGTCGAGTTCGCACCGCCTCCCGCGGCCGAGACACTCTTCGGGTGGGCCGTTCTGTACGCGCGCCACGCGAAGGTCGGCATCGCGCGCGGGCAGTGGTGGCATGCCGAGTACTGCGTCAGCTGCGTTCGCGACCATGCGCTCACGCTCGCGTGCCTGCGCCGGGACCTCCCGACGGGGTACGGGAAAGGATTCGACCAGCTGCCTCCAGGCGTACGCGACGGCTTCGAGGAAGCTCTGGTCGGCTCGCTGGAGCGCGAGAAGCTGCAGCGAGCGCTTGCCGCCGCGGTGGCCGGGCTCATGCGGGAAGCGCCGGACCTCGAGATCGTTAGGACGCTCGAGGGTCAGCTTCGCGAGCTGACGGTCTAGGCGCCCGCCTGCCGGTACCGAATCGAGGCGACGTCGTCGTACGTGTTCGTCTCGAGCCGGTCCGCCGGCTAGTCGACGCCTGACGCCGCGGGTCAGCCCGTGCAGGGCACATCGCCCTCGAGCACGCCGTGGGATGGCGGCGGGATCGGGCCGAGCGCCGGGATGAACGGCTCGACGTCGTTGAGCGAGTGCAGGATCTCGAGTGCGCGCATCGGCATCCCGCGATCGCTTCCCTGGCCGCGGTAGACCTTCACCTGCGTCGTCCGCGTGAAGAGGACCGGGGCGCCGTCAATCTGCCCGACGGGCGCGCCTCGCACCGTACGCGTGCGCCAGATCGGGTTCCGCGTCACCTCGGCAAGCTGGTAACAGAGCGGAAAGATCTGGAGCTGCAGCGGCGAGGAGCAGCCGCCATCGAACGCCGGAGGGTCGCATGTTCCATAGTCCAGGGCGTACACGCCCCCGTCCGCATATCCGTCGAGGCGCACGAGCTCGTGGCCCTCGAACTCCTCGGTGAGCCAATAGATCGGGAAGCCATCGTACTCGGCGGCAGCGTCGATGTCCGGCTCGTCGCCGCCCCCGCACCCGGCGACGAGTGCAAGTGCCGCGAGGAGGACGACGAGCGCGCGAGTCACTCAGGTACGACGAACCCGAACGGCTGGTCAGGATCCGGCGCCGAGATCTCGATCGACTTGACCGCACCGATAGGGACGATCACCCGCCGAGGCTCGTCGCCTTCGGCCTGGTGCGGGACGAACGAGAGGAACCCGAAGCCGGGCTCCGCGGTCGCTGCGGCGAGCAGGTAGCGGGAGCCGTCGGCGAGCTCGAGGCGCACTTCGGCTTGCTCCAGCGAGTGCTCGGCGGCGAATGCGAGGACCATGCTGCTGATGCGTGCCACGAGCTCGTCGAGCGGACCACTGGCCCCCGGGGTCCAGATGTGCTGGCTCACGTCAGAAGAGGCCGTCGGCCGAAGCGTCGGCGCCGATGTGCTCGCGGCCGAGGGCGGTGACGACGCGGCCGCGCGGCGTCCGCTGGAGGAAGCCGAGCTGGAGCAGGTACGGCTCGTACACGTCCTCGATCGTGTCGGGCTCCTCGCCGAGCGAGACCGCGAGCGTCGAGAGCCCGACCGGGCCGCCGCCGAACTTGTGCGCGATCGCGGCGAGGAGCTCGCGATCGGTGCGCTCGAGCCCGACCTCGTCGACCTCGAGCAGCTCGAGCGCCTCGCGGGCGATCTCGAGCGTGACGGCGCCTTCGTGCCGCACCTGCGCGACGTCGCGCACGCGTCGGAGGATGCGGTTCGCCACCCGCGGCGTGCCGCGCGCGCGGGCCGCGATCTCATCCGCTGCCTCGTCCTCGATCTCGACGGCGAGGATCCCGCGCCGAGCGGCGCACGATCCAGGCGAGCTCGGCAGGCTCGTAGTAGCCGAGCCGGAAAGTCATTCCGAAGCGGTCACGGAGCGGCGTCGTCAGCAGTCCCGTGCGCGTGGTCGCGCCGACGAGCGTGAACGGCTGCAGGTCGAGTGTCAGCGTTCTCGCCCCCGCGCCCTGGCCGACGATGATGTCGAGCCGGAAGTCCTCGAGCGCCGGGTACAGGATCTCCTCGATCGCGCGGTTCACACGGTGGATCTCGTCGACGAAGAGGACGTCGCGCGCCTCGAGGCCCGTGAGGATCGCGGCCATGTCGCCCTTCCGCTCGAGCGCGGGGCCGGCGACCGTGCGCAGGCCGACTCCGAGCTCCTCGCGCACGATCGTCGCGAGCGTCGTCTTGCCGAGGCCGGGCGGGCCGACGAGGAGGACGTGGTCGAGGGCCTCTCCTCGCGCTTTCGCCGCCTCGAGCGCGATCTCGAGCTGTTCCTTCGTACGCTCCTGCCCCACGAAATCGGCCAGCCGCCGCGGCCGCAGCGTCTGCTCGACCTCCTCGTCTCCGCTCTGAAGAGCGGGGACGAGCAGCGCATTCGGCTCGGTCATGCGGCCGCGCTCCTCAAAGCCTCGCGGACGCGCGCTTCCGGCGGGAGCTCCGGATCGACGGACGCGAGCGCGGTCTCGGCCTCGACCACCGAGTAGCCGAGCTCGACGAGCGCGTCGCGTGCGACGACGTGACCGGACGTCGGCGCGCCGGGCAGCGACGGCAGCGCCACGACGTCCTCGCTTCCCAGCTTCTCCTTGAGCTCGAGGACGATGCGCTCGGCCGTCTTCTTGCCGATACCGGGGATCGCCTGGAAACGGGCCGGATCGTCGAGGGCGATCGCGCGGCTCAGCTCGGCGGGCGGCGCGCTCGACACCACCGCGAGCGCGACCTTCGGGCCGATGCCGCTGACGCCGAGCAGGTGCAGGAACAGCTGGCGCTCGGCCGCGTCCGCGAACCCGTACAGCTGGAGCGCGTCCTCGCGGACGTGCAGGTACGTCTCGACGGTGATCTCGCCGCCGCTGTCGACGAAGCGGAGCGCGCTCGGCGTCGCCGCGACGAGGTAGCCGACGCCGCCGACGTCGAGGACGAGGCCGTCGGCCGTCCGCCCCGCGGGCGTTCCCCGCAGCCGCGAGATCATCCGGCCGCCTCCAGCAACGGCGGCGCGAGCGCGTGACAGATCGCCACCGCGAGTGCGTCGGCCGCGTGCGTCGAGTCGGGCTCGGCGTCGAGGCCGAGGATGATCCTCACCATGCGCTGCATCTGTCCTTTCTCTGCGCGTCCGTACCCGCAGACCGCCTGCTTGACGCGGGCGGGTGCGTACTCGGTGCACTCAACGCCTGCGGACGCGGCGGCGACGAGCACGGCGCCGCGCGCCTGCCCGACGGAGAGCGCGATGCGGGCGTCGGCAC
Source organism: uncultured Actinomycetes bacterium (assembly GCA_963716605.1). Classification (GTDB taxonomy): domain Bacteria; phylum Actinomycetota; class Thermoleophilia; order Gaiellales; family Gaiellaceae; genus GMQP-bins7. Next base: position 8,632 of record CAVQTO010000005.1, read on the forward strand.
CGACGTAGGACTCCTCGAGCGCGACGGCGTCCGGCGCGTGCTCCGCAATGAGCGCCTGAACGCCCATGAAGATCGTGAGCAGCCTCGCGTCGGGCCGCTCGCGCGCCGACGTCCGCCAATGGCCTGAGTCCACCGCCCGGAGGCGGCCGTCGCTTCCGTGGACGATCCCGTACCCGCATGTCGCCGTCCCTGGGTCGATTCCGAGGACCTTCACGGAAGGAAGGTAGTGAGGCCCTCGGACGTCCCAGGACCGGCGCGAGACTCAGCAGTTCGCGGTCGTCCAGGCGCTGACGTTCGCAGCGGCCTGCGTGACCTCCGCCTGGTCGATCGCGGCGATTGCCGCCTGGAGCTCTGCGATCGCCTCGGCGGTCGGCGTCTCGCCCGGCTCGAAGCCCGCGTCGTCCAGGACGTCGGCGAACTCGTCGTACGCGTCCGCGAGCACCTGGAGGTCGTCGCTGATCTCGTCCGGCGCGTCGTCCGCGAACTCCTCGAACTGAGCCCGCGCCTCCTCGACGCCCTCCGAGTCACCGGTGCCGGAGAACGCCTGGCTGACCGACGCAGCCGCGGCGACGAGCGACGCGCACTCGCCAGTGGCGAAGCTGCTGTCGTCGTCGGTCGTCTCGTCGGTCGTCGTCTCGTCCGTGGTGGTGTCGTCGGTCGTCTCGGTCACGACGGTGTCCGTGTCACTCGCCTCGTCGCTGTCGCCTCCGCAACTCGCCCCCATGAGTGCGAAGACGAGCACGACTGCGATCGTCAGCACACGCAGCACGCATCTCCTCTCGTTCGATCCCTCGGCCGCGCGCGACAGTACCAGCCGCGCCCGGGGACCGTGACTTACGAGAGGTGCTGGGAGAAGAAGCCCGTGATCGCGTCGTAGCAGCGCACGCGGTTCGGGAGCTTGAGGACGTCGTGGCCCTCGTCCTCGAACACGAGGTAGTCCGACGTCCCGGCCCTGGCCGCGGAGCTCCTCGACGAGGTCGTGCGACTCCCCCTCGACGACGCGCGGGTCGTTGCGGCCCTGGATCACGAGGAGCGGAGCCGTGATGTCGTGGATGTGCGTGCGTGGCGATCGCTCGAGGATGTCCTCGCGATCCCGCTCGGGATCACCGATCGAGAGCGCGAAGAACGTCTTCCAGGTCGGCGGGATGCGGTCGAGGAACGTGAACAGGTCGTAGGGCCCGAACATGTCGACAGCGGCGCGCCAGAGCTCCGGATGGCGCGACGCGAGCATCAGCGTCATGTATCCGCCGTAGGAGCGGCCGACGACGCCGGCGCGCGAGACGTCGACGCGCTCTTCCGCGGGCAGGATCTCGGTCATCGCGTGGACGTGGTCGAGCCGGTCGAGGCCGCCCCAGTCCTTGTCGACGCGCTTCATGTACGAGAGCCCGTAGCCGCTCGACCCGCGCGCGTTCGGGACGAACACCGCGAAGCCCTCGAGCGCGAGGATCTGGATCAGCGGCATCGAGAACCACGCGAAGTTCGGGCGCTCCTGGCCCTGCGGGCCGCCGTGGACGTAGTACACGAGCGGCCGCGGTCCCTCGAACCCGAGCTGCTCCGACGGGAGGTACAGCCGCGCCGAGACCCGGAGGCCGTCGTGCGACTCGAAGGACGCGTCCTCGCCGGCCGACAGGAGCGAGGGGTCGAGACCGAGCGCCCGCTCTCGCGTCCTCCGCGCTGGAGGCGCGGGTTGCGCGTCGAGCACGTACAGCTGCGTCGGCATCGTCGCCGTGCAGAACGAGAGCGCGAAGCGGCCGCTGCCCTCGTCGTAGTCGAGACCGTGGAGAACGCCGCCCGCGAGGTCGCCCTCGCCGACGAGGACACGCTGAACGGTAAGCGTGCGCGAGCTCTCGTCGAAGCTCGCGTCGTATGCCCACGAGCAACCGTCGATGTTGTAGATCGGAGCGTAGCGGTCGCCCTCGAGATGTCGAAGGTCCACGAGCTCGCCCACGCCGTCGTGCACGAGCCCTTCGATCGCGACCGGCTCGATCTCGCCGGGTCGGTCGAAGGGTATGAATCCGAAGCTCCCTGCGTCGTCGCCGAGCAGCGTGGTGCCGAGGAGCACACCGCTGCCGCTCTCGACCACGCGCATGCCACGGAACCCGGTCAGCGGGTACTCGACTCCCTCCTCGCGCTCGTCGATCGGCGTTCCGCCGAGGACTCGGCGGCCGCCGTCGCCATCCGGCTCGTACAGGATCTCGTCCCCCGCGGTGTAGCCGTCGGCGAGGACGACGCGCGAGTGGTCCGGAGTCCACGCAGCGGGGAACGCGCCGTACGGGCTCTTGCCGAGCTCGGTCACCTGACCCGTCTCGAGATCCGCGCGGACAGCGAAGATCATCGCCTCCTCACGCGACTCGGACGCGAAGTACCCGATGTGCTGGACGGGATCGACTTCCATCAGGTGCGACCGGCGACCCTCGAAGGACGCCGCGTCGAGCGGCTCCGGGAACCCGCCGTCGAGCGGGAACACCATCGGCTGGTAGTTCTCGTCCCCGTCGCTGTCGATCATGACCACGATCCGGTCGAGCGCGGGCAGCACGTGAAAGAGCTCCCCGCCGACGAGCTCCGGGTTCTGGAGCGCGATCTGCGGCGGCAGGAGAGGCTCGGGTACGCCGCCCTCCGCGTCCATCGAGTACAGGCTCAGCTGGCCGGAAAGGTTCGAGACGAAGTAGAGGCGTCCGTCCGCGAGCTGCGGCTCGACGAAGAGCCGCGCCGAGAGCAGCGACTCGATCCGCTGCGCCGTGAGTGGAGTTCCGACCGTCGTCGCCACGAAGCTGCTAAGAGGCTACAGCTTCGAGCACCCTCTCGGGGATGTCGAAGTTCGCGTAGACGTCCTGGACGTCGTCCGACTCCTCGAGCCCGTCGACGAGCCTCATCACCTGGCGTGCGATCCGCTCGTCCTCGATCGCGACCGTGGTCTTCGGGACCATCGACAGCTCGGCCGAGTCGACCGTCGATCCCCGCTGCCTCGATTGCCTCGCGCACCGCGGACAGGCTCTCGGGCGCAGCCGAGACGACGAAGCTCGAGCCGTCGGCCTCGACGTCGTCCGCGCCGGCCTCCGCGGCGACGAGCAGGAGCTCCTCCTCGTCGACGCCGTCGGCCGGGACGAGGACGACTCCGCGCCGCTCGAACTGCCACGCGACGGCTCCCGTCGTGCCGAGGTTGCCGCCGTGCTTCGTGAAGAGGTGGCGCACGTCCGAGGCCGTGCGGTTGCGGTTGTCGGTCAGCGTCTCGACGAGGACCGCGACGCCCTCGGGACCGTACCCCTCGTACACGACCGTCTCGAAGTTCGCGCCCTCGGAGTCCGCGCCGGACCCCTTCGCGATCGCGCGCTCGATGTTGTCCTTCGGCATCGAGTACGAGCGCGCCTTCTCGATCGCGTTCTGGAGCGCGAGATTGCCGCCCGGGTCGGGGCCTCCCTCACGCGCCGCGACGATGATCGCGCGCGAGAGCTTCGAGAAGAGCTTGCCGCGCTTCGCGTCGGCGGCGCCCTTCTTGTGCTTGATCGACGACCACTTGCTATGCCCCGACATGAGTTTCCTCCTGCACGATCTGGAGAAAGCGCTGATGGACGCGAGTGTCGTCGGTCAGCTCAGGGTGGAACGACGCCAGCAGCAGGCGTCCGTCGCGCACGAGCACCGGCTCGCCGTCGAGCTCCCCCAGCACCTCGACGCCCGGGCCGAGCTCGCGGATCCGCGGCGCGCGGATGAAGACGCCCTCGAGCGGCGGCTCGTCGTCCGCGAGCGCGACCTCGGCCTCGAAGCTCCGCACCTGGCGTCCGTAGGCGTTCCGGTCGACCACGAGGTCGGCGAGGCCGAGATGCTCGCGGTCGAGCACGATCATGCCCGCGCAGGTTCCGAAGATCGGCCCGCGGTACGCGCGGATCGCCTCGTCGAGGCCGTAGAGCGCGGCGAGCCGGACGATCGTCGTCGACTCGCCGCCGGGGATGACGAGCCCGTCGAGCCCGTCGAGCTCCTCCGGCCGCCGCACCTCGACCACGTCGGCGCCGAGCGAGCGGAGCACGCGCGCGTGCTCGCGGAACGCGCCCTGCAAGGCGAGAACACCGATCCTCACGGGGCAGATTCTAGATTCCCCCGAGCCCGGGCCTCGGGCTTCAGCCCGACCCCTTCGACCCTGCTACCAGCCCCGGACCTCCAGGCGCTCCGACTCCGGGATGGAGGCGGACGAGATCCCGACCATGGGCTCGCCGAGCCCGGCCGAGACGTCCGCGAGCACCTTCGGGTCGCGGAAGTGCGTCGTCGCCTCCACGATCGCCTTCGCGCGGAGCTCCGGATCGCCGGACTTGAAGATCCCGGACCCGACGAAGACGCCGTCCGCGCCGAGCTGCATGCAGAGCGCCGCGTCGGCCGGAGTGGCGATGCCGCCGGCGGTGAATGTGACGACCGGCAGTCGGCCGATCTCCGCGACATGGCTGACCAGCTCGTACGGGGCGCGGTGCTCCTTCGCGGCGGCGTGCAGCTCGTCCGAGCGCAGCGACTGAAGCTGCCTGATCGCGCCGAAGACGGCCCGCATGTGGGTCACGGCATTGACGATGTCACCCGTTCCCGCCTCGCCCTTCGTGCGGATCATCGCCGCGCCCTCGGAGATGCGCCTGAGCGCCTCGCCGAGGTTCGTCGCGCCGCAGACGAACGGCACCGTGAAGTCCCACTTGTCGACGTGGTGCTGGACGTCGGCCGGCGTCAGTACCTCGGACTCGTCGATGTAGTCGACCTCGAGCGCCTCGAGGATCTGAGCCTCGGCGAAGTGGCCGATGCGGCACTTCGCCATGACCGGGATCGAGACCGCGTCCTGGATCTCCTTGATCTTCAGGGGATCGGCCATGCGCGCGACGCCGCCGTCGCGCCGGATGTCCGCAGGCACGCGCTCGAGGGCCATGACCGCGCACGCACCCGCATCCTCGGCGATCCGTGCCTGCTCGGCGTCGACGACGTCCATGATGACGCCGCCCTTGAGCATCTCCGCCAGACCAGTCTTGACACGGAGGGTGCCGTGCTCGTGCTGGGCCATGAAACGGAGTCTAGCCGCCCCGAGTTTCCAGAGCACTTTCCCCCGCCCTGTGGATGGGGGCGACGTTCTTCACCGAAATTGCGGTAATCCGGCTGTGGAAATCTCCTGGAAACGCTCGCAATCGATCGCACGATGTGAAAGAGATACGGCCTTACGAAACGGCGCGACTCCTCTCCCCGCAGGCAAATAGCCTGGCCCGAAGTTGCGCCGCAGGAGCAAGGGGCCCGCCCACCCGGGCCCCTTGCCTATTAGGCGCAAGATCCAAAATCTGCTAGCGCAGATTTTCGATCGCGCGAAAATCCCTGAAGGCGGCCGCTTCGCGGCCGCGGTCAGTGCCGCTATAGGTCGAACTTGAACGGTTCAGGTGGGGCCGTTTCAGGCGGGGCGCTCGGGCGCGGCGTCCTCGTCGTCAGTCGGCAGCTTCCCGCGGCTCGACTTCATCTCCGAGGCCTTGACCTTGGCATCGTCGTAGGACTCGCGCACGAGCTTCTTTCCTCCGCTCCAGCCGAACACGATGCACACGAGCACGATCGCGAAGCCGATGTTGAACGCCGTCGTGACGAGCTGCTGGGTCGTCGAGTAGGCGGTCGCCGTGGTCGAGTCCGTGTAGCTGTCGAGCGCGAACGAGTTGAACGCCTGGTTCACGCCCACGCCGCCTGGTGTCAGCGAGAGCAGGTTCGCGAGCTGGTTCGAGCCGAGCACGCTCATCACCGAGCCGAACGTCACCGGGATTCCGTAGGCGGCGAGGAAGACGATGATCACGCCGACCTTCGCGGCGTAGCCGCCAGCCTGCGGGAGCAGCACCCACTTCACGTACGCGCCGAGGTCGCCGAGAATCGCGGCGCCCTTCCGGGCCTGGACCCACAGCTCCTTCACCTTCCGCCAGAAGACGCGGAGGAGCAAGGCGACGAGGAAGATCGCCCCGCCGATGATCGCGAGCGCCAGCACCGGGTGGTTCACGAGCGCATCCTTCTCGTCCCCGAACTGGAACTCGAACGAGCCCGCAACCTGAGAGAACAGGTATAGGTAGATCAGCGTGCCGACGACGAGATAGAAGAGCTTCTGGACGACGTAGCCCGCGAGGATCCCCGAGAACGTCGCGCCGCTCACGATCGCGACGAACATGACGAGCGTCACGAATGTCCCCATGTTCGCCGGCACGACGTTGTTCAGCGCCACGCCCACCGCGTAGGACGCGAGCACCGGCATGTAGGTCACGTCGCCGGGATAGGCGTAGCGGAGGATCCCGTACCAGCCGAGCGCTGTCAGCAGCGTCTGCGCGCACTGGAAGAGGCAGCCGAGGACGACGTAGCCGAGCGAGATGTCGTTCATCGAGTCCCACAGCTCTTCGAGCCAGCCGATGATGTCGACGCCGACGAGCTGGAGCAGCGCGTTCAGGATGAGCAGCCCGCCGAGCCAGATGGCGATACGCGTCAACCGCCTCCTGAGCGTGAGCTCGGTCTTGACGACTGCCTCGGACATCGGCCCGAGCCTAACGCGCGCGGCGGGCGATCACCGAGGTGATCCCGTGCGGTCCGTCAAGCGCTGAGGCGGTGGTCCTCTAGGCTCACGCCGTGCACGAGGCCTGTTGCACGCCTTCGCGTGGGGGCGGCGACCCTGCCGCCGAAGCGCCCGCTGCCTCCGGCCCGGAAACGACGGAGGGCATGGTCGTCGTTCCCGGCGGCACGTTCCGCATGGGCTCGGAGGACCGGTTCGCGTACCCGGACGATGGTGAGGGCCCCGTCCGCGAGTTCGAGACGGGCTCGTATCGGATCGACGCGTGCGAAGTCTCGAACGCCGACTTCGCCGCGTTCGTCGACGCGACCGGCTTCGTGACCGAGGCGGAGCGCTTCGGCTGGTCGTTCGTCTTCGGCGGGCTGCTCCCGGACGACTTCCCGCCCACCGAGGCCGTCGCGGCAGCTCCCTGGTGGAGGAAGGTCGAGGGCGCGGACTGGCGTCATCCGGAGGGTGAGCAGTCGGAGATCGAAGGGCGGGCCGACCATCCCGTCGTTCACGTCTCGTGGAACGACGCGGTCGCGTACTGCGCGTGGGCGGGCAAGCGCCTGCCGACCGAAGCCGAGTGGGAGCGGGCGGCGCGCGGCGGTCTCGAGGGAAGCGTGTTCCCGTGGGGCGACGAGCTCGAGCCGGGCGGCGAGCAGCGCATGAACGTCTGGCAGGGAGACTTCCCCGCCCGGAACACACTCGCCGACGGCTACCTCGGAACGGCGCCGGTCGACGCGTTCGAGGCGAACGGGCTCGGAGTCTTCAACGCGACCGGGAACGTCTGGGAGTGGACGGCCGACTGGTTCCACGCGTCCTTCCGGCAGCGGGACCGCCATCGCGATCCCGTGGGACCCCCACGCGGGACGAGCAAGGTGCAGAAGGGCGGCTCCTACCTCTGCCACCACTCGTACTGCCGCCGCTACCGCATCGCCGCACGGCAGGGCCTGACCCCGGACAGCTCGACCGGCAACGTCGGCTTCCGCTGCGCCTCCTAGTAGCTCCCGTACCGCGCGTTCGCCGAGCGCGCGCTGTACGTCGCGATGTCGAACACCACTCCGAGCGCGACGAACAGCCATTCCGCCCCGCTGACCCCGCCGATCGCAGACCACATGATCACGTAGAAGAGCGTCGTCCACGGCAGCAGGAGGAGCCCGAGCAACGGCCAGATCCAGGTGCTGAAGGCGGCGTCGACCTTGTCGCCGAAGATCCACCAGGCGGCGAGCGCGATGCGCGGACCGAGCCCCGACGCGATCAGCACGAGACAGCACATACGCGCCTACCCTTTCACACCATTCACTGGCGCGCCATCGCGACGCGCAACCGCTCCTCCGGCGAGACGAGGTGGTCGACGTCCTCGGCGGCATCGTCGACGTCTATCTGCACCCACTTCACAGTCCCCGTGAACTCGTTGTCGGACTGGCCGTAGTCGTCGCTCACCGGCGTCGCGGTGTCGCTCCCGACGTCCGTCGTCTCGTCGGCCGAGAAGAGCATCGGAACGGTGGCGTCGACACGTCCCTCGCCGACCTGCTCGCCGTCGACGTAGAGCGTGACGTCGCCGCCCTTCCCGAGCCCGCCCCCGTCATATGTGAACTCCATGCGGACCTGGTGCTCGCCCGCGGCGACGGCGTCCCCGCCGTAGACCTTGAACTGCTGCAGGCCGAAGAGGTTGTAGCAATACGCCGGTCTTCCGTCCTTCACGTAGAGGGCGAAGCCGCCGAACGCGCCGCCCTGGGAGATGATCACGCCGTTGGCACCCGTCTCGGGGATGTCGACCTGCGCCGTGATCGAGTGCGACTTGTTCTTCGTCCCGACGATCGAGTTCTCGGACAGGCGTCCCATCCGGCCGTAGAGGAGCTGAGACGACCCCCGGACGAGCTGTGGCCGGCCCGCGAGATCGGCGTTGAAGCGCTCGAAGCGCCGGTCGTCGAGCGGGAGGACCTTGTACTTCCGCGCCTCCGTCAGGAATACCTCCTGTAGCTCTTCCAGCTTGTCGGATCGTTCGCCGGCGAGGTCGTGCGCTTGCGTCCAGTCGTCGGGGCCGTAGAGCTCCCAGACGTCGTCGGCGAACGCGGGCATCTCGGTCGCGACCCACGGGATGCTGTGCCGCGTCACGGCGGTCCAGCCGTCGTGGTAGATGCCGCGGTTGCAGAACATCTCGAAGTACTGCGTCGCCCGCCGGTCCGCGGCTCCGGCGTCGTCGAACGAGTACGCCATCGAGACTCCGTGCAACGGCTCCTGCTCGATGCCGTTGACGCTCTTGGGCTCGGGAAGCTTCGCGGCTTCGAGCACCGTCGCGGCGACGTCGATCACGTGGTGGAACTGCGAACGGACTTCTCCTCGAGCGGCGAAGCCGAACGGCCAGTGCACGATCGTCCCGTTCCGCGTGCCGCCCCAGTGCGACGCGATCTGCTTCGTCCACTGGTACGGGGTGTCCATCGCATGCGCCCAGCCGACCGCGTAGTGGTTGTAGGCATCTGGCGTGCCGAAGTCGTCGATCCGGGAGACCATGAACTCGACCGTCTCCAGCCCGAACGCCCCGTTCAGGATGGTGAGCTCGTTGAAGCAGCCGTTGGGCGTGCCTTCGGCCGAGGCCCCGTTGTCGCCGATGATGTAGTAGACGAGCGTGTTCTCGAGGATCTCGAGCTCCTCGAGCGCGTCGACCAGCCGGCCGACGTGGTGGTCGGTGTGCTCGAGGAATCCGGCGTAGACCTCCATCTGGCGCGCGAGCACCGGCTTCAGATCGTCGGGCATGTCGTCCCACGCAGGGATCTCCGCGGGACGCTCCGTCAGCTCCGCGTCGGCCGGGACCACGCCGAGCTCCTTCTGGCGTGCCAGCGTCCGCTCGCGCAGCGCGTCCCACCCGTCGTCGAACGTGCCTTTGTACTTGTCCGACCACTCGGGCCGCACGTGATGCGGAGCGTGCGTGGCGCCGGGCGCGAAGTAGACGAAGAACGGCTTGTCCGACATCAGCGCCTTCTGCTGGTTGATCCAGTCGATCGCCTGGTCGGTCATGTCCTCGGTGAAGTGGTAGCCCTCCTCCGCGGTCTTCTCCTGCTCGACCGGCACCGTGTCGCGGTAGATCGCCGGCGCGTACTGATTCGTCTCGCCACCGATGAAGCCGTAGAAGTGCTCGAAGCCCGAACCCGTCGGCCAGGCTTGGAACGGCCCCATCGGGCTCGTCTCCCAGACCGGCACCTCGTGGCACTTGCCGAACTGCGCGGTCGCGTAGCCGTTCAGCTTGAGGGTCTCGGCGAGCGGGGCGCACGTGTTCGGGCGGATCGAGTTGTACCCCGGAGCCGAGGTCGCGATCTCTGTGATCCCGCCCATCCCGACCGCGTGGTGGTTCCGTCCGGTGAGGAGCGCCTGGCGCGTCGGCGAGCAGAGCGCGGTCGTGTGGAAGCGGTTGTACTTGAGCCCGTTCGCGGCCAGGCGCTCCGCAGTCGGCGTCGAGACCGGCCCGCCGAACGCGCTCGACGCGGCGAACCCGACGTCGTCTAACAGCACGACGAGGACGTTGGGCGCACCCTCCGGCGGCCGAAGCGGCTCGATCGGAGGGAAGGTGGCGGCCGGGTCCTTCGCGTCGAGGGGAAGCTCGCCCTCGTACGGCTTGTCGGCGATCGGCAGTGACAGCCGCGACTCGTCCGTCATGCCCCCCGCATCTCACCCCAGCGGGCCGTGAGCGCCCAGATCACCCACACGGCGAGGGCGATCATGAGGAGCGACCAGAACGGGTAGTAGGGGATGAAGAAGAAGTTCGCGATCGCGGCCAGCGTCGCGAAGATGAGCCCGAGGATACGGCCGAACGTGCGGCCGGCCATCAGCGAGTAGCCGGCGAAGATCACCAGCGCGCCCAGGATCAGGTGGATCCAGCCCCAGGCAGTGACGTCGAACTCGAATGCGTAGTTCTCGCTCACGACGTAGAACTCGTTTTCGAAGATCGCGGCGAGGCCCTGGAAGGCCTCCATGATCCCAATCACGATCATGATGATCCCGGCGAACAGGACTGCTCCCGTCGCCCAACCACTCGGCTCTTGGTACTGAGTCTGAGACATCTCGTGCCCCTCTCTGGACTCGGCTCGCGTGTGCGAGCATCGACGACGACCCGACGAGCATGACGCACTCGTCGGCCGGATGTGCAGAAGACCGTGCCGCGTTCACCCGGGTGAAGCTCATCGGTCGGAGCCGCTCAGGTCGCGCCGTCCCCCCGGCGCGCCAGAATGCCCGCCGTGAGGCTGAATCTCCGCGACCGCTTCTCCCGTGGCCAGCCGGAGCCTGCCGAGCCGGACGCGCCGACGGTCGTCCAGATCGACGCGTCGTCGCTCTCGCGTGTGTTCTCGGCGCCGATGTGGCTGCGTGACCTCGGACTCCTCGCCTGGTTCCTCGTCGGCGTCGGCATCCTTCTCGTCGGCCTCGTCTGGCTGCTCGGCCTGACCGCGACCATCACGGAGCCGGTGATCGTCGGCGCCATCCTCGCCACCGTCGCAGGCCCGCTCGTGACCAAGCTCCAGGGGAAGGGCCTCCCGCGCGCCGCAGGCGCGGCGATCGTGCTCCTCGGGCTGATCGCCCTCGGCGTCCTCATCGCGGTGATGGTCATCGGTGGGCTCTACGCGCAGGGGGACGAGATCCGGGAGTCCGCCTCCGATGCGGCCGACACCGTCCAGGAGTGGCTCGAGGATGCCGGGGTCGACGACGCCTCGGGTGCGAACGAGGACGTCCAGAGCGGCACCTCGGAGACCGGTGCGAACCTCCTCCAAGGTGTCCTGAAAGGGATCGAAGGGCTCACGTCGCTCGTCTTCTTCGTCACCTTCGCCGCCTTCTCGACGTTCTTCCTGTTGAAGGACGGGCCGGTGGTCCGCCGCTTCGTCGACCGGCACCTCGGCGTCCCCGCGGCGGTGGCGACGACGATCACCGGCAACGTCGTCAAGTCGCTTCGGCGCTACTTCCTCGGCGTCTCCATCGTGGCCGGGTTCAATGCCGTCGTCGTCGGGTTGGGTGCGCTCCTGCTCGACGTCCCGCTCGCAGGGACGATCGCGGTCGTCACCTTCGTCACGGCCTACGTCCCGTTCATCGGCGCGTTCGTCTCGGGCGCGTTCGCGGTCATCCTCACCCTGTCGGCCGAGGGGACCCAGGACGCGCTGATCATGCTCGTGATCGTCATCCTCGCGAACGGCCTGCTCCAGAACGTCGTCCAGCCGGTCGCGTTCGGCGCGACTCTCGAGCTGAACCCGCTCGTCGTCCTCATCGTCACGATCGGGTTCGGCGCGATCTTCGGGATGGTCGGGCTCATCCTCGCGGCACCGCTCACCTCGGCCGGGCTTCACATCAGCCGCGAGCTCGCGCAGGCGAAGGCCGCGGAGGGGCAGGAGGCCGGAGAGCGTAGCCCGCCGGAAGGTGCGGACCCGCTCGTCGCGAACCTCTGAGCCTGCGCCCGGCTCAGATCGAGATGCTCACCGGAGAGGTCGCGATCCAGACGACCGTCGCAGCGAACACGATGATGCCGAGCCCGACGGCGACCTTCTGCAAACGTGCGTCGCCGAGCTTCGTGCTCATGCCTGCGAAGAAGAGCGAGACCGCGAAGAGCACGACCGCGAGGACGTAGTTCGATGCACGCTGGATGCTGGTCCTGACCCGCTCCGCCGACACTTCCGCCTCGGCGTCGAGCCGCTTGGTCTCGGCAGTGGCCGCGAGCCGGTACTGCGGCATCGCGAACGGCGTCAGCGGCGCGTTCGGATTCCTTAGGGGCCTCGTCGCGAGCCATGCGTTCACCGCAGGCTTGAACTCGGAGCGGAACCGCTTGAAGTAGAAGTCCGCGAGCTCGGCTTCGTCGCGGGAGTAGGCGTCCACCCACTGTGTGAACGTCGCCACGTCGATCTCCGTCTGCGCCTCGGCGAGGCCCTGCTCGCGAGCGGCGTCGATCCGGATCGCGTTCGTCCGGCTCGCGGCTTTCGCCTGCTCGCCGTTCCAGCGCGTGGCCTGGTAGCTGCTCCACGCCGTCCCGACCGCGGCGCATGCGAGCAGGATCGTCGCCGCGAGCTCGACCCGGTCAGTCACGTGCGGTCCCGTCCTCGTCGCAGGGAGCCCGGGACGCGTCGTCGATGAGCCCCCGGGCCTCGTCGATCACGATCAGCGCTCGCTCCATCGCCGTCGGCTGGATGCTCCCGACGTCGGACCCGTACGGGTTGTCGAGCGCATTGATCACGAGCAACGTGGCGACCATCACGGCCGTGGCCGATCCCATCAGCATCGCCTGCGACCGCGCGCGCTCCGCGCTGTCCGCAAAGAAGAGCATGTACGCGAAGACGACGGCCGCCGTGAAGAAGAGCACGATCCAGACCGAGGTCGGGATGATTCCGGCAGCGCCATGGATACGGTCCTGTCGCGCTTCCTCCCGCGCGGATGTCTGCTCGAGCCACTTGTCGTACGCGGACTCCTCGGTCGTACTCTCGGGGCTCGCGAGCTTGAGGGTTTCGAACAGCGCGATTCCCCATGGGTTGACCGCGTCACCCAGTCCGCCAGTCTCCATTGCGGGCCACTCCTGGTGGACGACCGAGCGCCCGTAGCACATGAGCTCGCCCGTCAAGCGGTGGCGGACGTTCGCGGGAAGGAACTGCGCGGTCTCGTACTGCTGCACGACGGTGAGCGCTTCCGTCTCCGCCCCGCTCAGCGACTTGTCGTAGCTCGTGAACGCGAGGAAGATGACGAACCCGGCGAGGATCGCAAAGCCGGTCGCGAGCACGCCGAAGACGCCCGAGGCACGGTCTCCGTCAGCGAAGTAGCTGCCTTCCGGAGCCCTGCGCCGCACGAGCAGCATGACGCCGACCGCCGCGCCCACGACGAGGACGAGGACTACCGCTCCCCAGACGACGTTCAGCGAGCCCTCCCCGTCATAGGGCCCTAGCGCTCGCTCGCAGGCGTCACGCTGACGAGCTTCAGCCCGAGCCGGCCGATGCGCTCGAGCAGCCCCTGGAGGTGAGCCTGGTCGGTGACGTCGCCGACGAGAACGGTGTTTCCGTCGCGGTACTCGATCTGCATCCCTTCGAACGCGCTCGAGCTGCGCTTACCGATCTCCCCCTCGACGACGAGCCGATAGCGGGAAGAGGTCACGAGATGACATTGACACCGCCCCGAGGCTCCGACGCCTCCGGGGGCCCGAGATCACCCGGGTGAATCGCTCGAGTCGAGCAGGCCGAGCGCGGCCGCGCGCGCCACCGCCTCCTCGCGCGAGGAGACTCCGAGCTTCCGGTACAGCGAGCGCGTATGCGTCTTCACCGTGTTGACCGAGAGAAAGAGCCTCGCGCCGATCTCGCGTCGCGAGAGGTCGGTCGCGAGGAGCTCGAGCACACTCAGCTCGGCGGCGCTCGGCGCGCCGTCGACGGGCGTCGTGTCGGCCTCGGCGAGAATGCGATCCACCGCGTCGGCGAACGCCGGCAGACGGCCCGCGTCGACGAACCGGGCGAGCGCGCGCCGGACGGCCGCGAGATCCGCCGCCGCCTGCTCGAGCCGGCCGCGACGCGCGCGAATGCCTGCGAGGACGAGGAGCGCGAGGAGATGGGCCGCCTCCGGCTCGGGATGGCGGCTCAGCCCCTCGCCGAGGACCGCCTCGCGCTCGGCTTCGGCGAGCTTTCCCTGCGCGGCGAGCGCCGCGGCGAGCGCGACCCGCGCGACTCCGCCGGATGCGAGCTCGGCGATGCCGGCCGCCTCTGCCTCCGCGATCGCGCGAAGGGCGTCCTCCTCCGCGGTCTCCGGGTCTCCCGTCTCGGACTCGACGAGCGCACGCGTCGCGAGCGCGTAGACGAACCCGTTCGGCCGCTCACCGACCTCCGAGCGCTCGAGCGTCTCTTCCGCCAGAGCGCGGGCCTCGCCGAGGTCGCCCTCGAGGAAGCGGAGAAAGCCGAGGCACCCGAGCGCCGCCACTGCGACCTCGGACACGTCCGCTCGGGCGACCTCCACCGCACGGCGGCCGACGCGAGTCGCCTCGCCGAGGTCGTGCTCGACCCAGGTCATCTTCGCGATCCCGAGCGTCGCGTCGTTGTAGGCGCCCCACCGCTCGGGTGTCTCGTCCCGCGCCCGCTCGGCAATGGCGACGAACCGGCGCCGCTCGTGCTCCGACCGGCCGGCGAGCCCGGCAGCGATCGCTGCCGTGACGGGAATGTCAGGGAGCTCGAGCATGAGCTCGTCCGGCAGCTCGCCGCACCAGCGGAGCACCGTCGCGGCCTGTCCGGTCCGGATCAGTTCGCGGTGCCTGTCCACGAGGATCGCCGCGACGCGGCGCTGGTCGCCGGCCGCGGACGCGTGCTCCAGGGCCTCCGCGACGAGGTCGTGCTTGCGGAACCAGTCGCTCGCGGCCAGGTGCAGCCGCGCCGCCGCAGACGCGTCGATGCCCGCGAGCTCGAGCTGGAGGAGCTCTCCGAAGAGGTGGTGGTAGCGATACCAGCCGCCCGGCGCGTCGAGCCTCATGAGGAACCCGTTCGAGTGCTCGATCTCGCGCAGCCGTTCGGCCGAGTCCGAGCGGCCGAGGACCGCGTCGCAGAGCGGCGCCGTGAACCGCCCGAGGATCGACGACTCGAGCAGGAACCGGCGCGTGTCGCCGTCGAGCGCGTCCAGGACCTCGTCCGTCAGGTAGTCGACCACGTGCCTGTGGTCGCCGTGGAAGTCGCGAACGCGTGCCGACGGGTCGTCGAGGTCGCGCAGCCAGAGCGCCGCGAGGTACAGGCCCGCCGGCCACCCCTCGGTGCGCTCGACGAGGAGCTCGACGTCTCCGTCCTCGAGCGCGATCCCCTCGTTCTCGACGAGCAGCTCGCGGGCCTCTTCGACCGTGAACGCGAGCTCCCGCGCCCGCAGCTCTCCGAGCGCGCCGCGGCCACGGAGCCGTCCGAGTGGCAGCGCCGGGTCGGCACGCGTCGTCGCGATGACGCGCGCGTGCGGCGGGAGATGCTCGATCGCGTGCAGCAGCGAGCCCAGGCACGCCTCGTCGGCGAGCGTGTGCAGGTCATCGAGCACGATCGCCAACGGCTGTCCGAAGGCGTTCAGGCCGTTCACGAGGTCGTCGGCCACGGTCTCGGGCCGGACCCCCGGAGTCCGCAACCGCGCGATCGCGAGCCGACCGAGCCCGGGCCGGACGCGATCCACGGACGTCGCGATGTACGTCCACAGGCGCACCGGGTCGTCGTCCCCGGACTCGAGCGAGACCCAGGCGACGGCCGACTCCGTGTGCCGGCACCACGACTGCGCGAGGACCGACTTGCCGAAGCCCACCGGCGCGTCCACGAGGGTCAACGCCGCGGACGAGAGCCGGTCGAGCTCGCCGAGGAGCCGCCCGCGGAGGAGGCTCCCCGGCCTCGCACGCGCCGGGACGAGCTTCGTCTCGACGAGAAGGGGCAGCGCCGCCGGAGGGGCGGTGGTGGGCGGCGTCGATCCCCTCACGGACGCGAATTCAACCTACGCGGGCGCTCACCCGGGTGAGATGCAGTATCCGAAGTCGCGACCGGAACGGGCGTGTGCGAGAGTGCAGACGAATCCGAGAAGGAGGTTCGACGTTGATCGCAGCTGACTACCCGTTCCTCGAGGTCTTGTGGACGATGTTCGTGTTCTTCGCCTGGGTGATCTGGTTCTGGCTCCTGATCACCGTGTTCGCGGACATCTTCAGGCGTCACGACATCGGAGGCGGATCGAAGACGCTCTGGATCATCTTCGTGATCGTCTTGCCGTTCCTCGGCGTGTTCATCTATCTGCTGACGCAGAACGACGGCATGACGCAACGCAACATCGATCGAGCGAGCGCGCAGCAAGCGCAGTTCGACCAGTACGTCCGAGAGACCGCGACCAGCGGAGGCGCCGCGGCGGAGATCGAGAAGGCGAAGGCGCTGCTCGACTCGGGTGCGATCTCTCAGGCCGAGTTCGACGCCATCAAGCAGAAGGCGCTCGCGTCGTCATAGAGAGGAGAGAGGGATGGAAGAGATCGGGCCCGTCGACTACGCGATCGTGGCCTTCCCCGGGAACAAGTTCCGGGGCGAGATCGGCCCGGCGATCGCGGAGCTCGTCGAAAATGGAACCGTCCGCGTCATCGACATCGCGTTCGTCGCCAAGGACGAGGACGGCAACGCGGTCGCCATGGAGCTCATGGAGCTCGACCCGGACGTCCAGCAGGCGCTGGACAGCATCGGGGTCGAGGTCAGCGGGCTTCTCAACGACGACGACCTGATGGACGCGGCCGACGGACTCGAGCCCAACTCGTCGGCGGCGATGATCGTGTGGGAGAACGTCTGGGCGCGCAAGGTCGCCCAGGCCATCCGGAACGCCGGAGGTGAGCTCGTGGCGTTCGAGCGGCTTCCGCACGATGTTGTCCAGGCCGCCCGCGAGTGGGCGCTCGAGCAGGCGAAAGCCTAGGAGGAGAAGAGATGTTCGGAAGACGAGGGCCCGGGCTCGTGCGGGCGGCTGCGACGACGGCCGTCGTTGCCGGAACCGCCGGCGCGGTCCGGCACCGCCAGGACCAGAAGTACGCCTCGCAGGATCAGGCGGCGTACGAGCAGCAGATGGCCGAGCAGCAGGCGGCCGCGCCGCCGCCACCCGCGGCCGCCGCACCCGCGGAGGACGACTACACCGCCGAGCTCCAGAAGCTCGCCGAGCTGAAAGCGGCGGGCATCCTCACCGAGGAGGAGTTCGAGGCGAAGAAGCGTCAGATCCTCGGGATCTAGCGCAGACGACGCTGGCTCGCGGCTCCCGGCCACCGTGCCCGGAGCCGCGCAGTCGTCTGTCGCCTCTCATAGAGGTCAGGGGACAGCACGCTCGCCCAGCCGGCTCACCTCCCGATTGGCTCAGCACTCAGAAGCTTGCGCTTCCCGGGCGTAGAGGCGGGTCGGTGCTCTCGATGCGTCGGTGACGGCGCGAGAATGATGGTCGTGGCGCACGTTCACGTGAATGGGGTCGATCTCGAGTACGTGGACGAAGGCACCGGTGCCCCGGTGGTGTTCTCGCATGGCGGTGGCTCGGATCTCCGCTATTGGCAACCCCAACGCAAGGACTTCGCCGCGCGCTACCGGCTCATCGCCTACAGCCACCGCTTCCACGGAACAGTGTCACCGCCCGCGACGGGCGAGTACTCGGCCGACGCCCACACCAGCGACTTGGTCGCCATCATGCGCCGGCTGGACGCAGGACCCGTCCACCTCGTCGGCTTCTCCACAGCGATAGCCCTTCGCGCCACGCTGGCCGAGCCCAGCCTCGTCCGCAGTCTGACGATCGTCGAACCCAACGTCCCGTGGCTGCTGGAGGGCGATCCTGAGGGCGAGACCGTGCTCGCATGGTGGCGCGAGGAGAACGAACGCGTTCGGGCCGAGGCAGCAGGCGATGCCGAGCTTCGGGCGATGTTGTGGTTCGAGCTCGTCAATAACAGGGGTCCGGGCACATTCGAGGCCCAGCCCAAGACCTTCCGCCGGATGTGGCTCGACAACTTCAACGCGAGACGACCCGCGGCCCCATCGCCGGCGCCGCTCACATCCGAGCAGCTCAGTGCGATCACGGCGCCGACGCTAGTGATCGGCGCCGAGTACGGGATGCCCTACTCGCGGCGAATCGTCGACACGCTCGCCGGCTGTGTCCCCGCCAGCCGGCTGCGGATCATGCCTGCCGTCACGCACTTCATGAGCTATCAAGAGCCCAGCGTCTTTAACCAAGTAGTCCTGGACTTCCTCGCACAGACGTGAGGCCACAGGGGTGGTTCTCGATTCGAGGGGGGTCGCTCAGGCGACACTCCCGCACACTCGCGCAGCCGAACGCCGCCTCGTTTGCGCGTAGATTGGTGTTGCCATGTCGAGCTGGTACGACGCCTGGGCGGACCGATACGGGGACTGGTCCACTAGCGTCACCGGTGACGTCCCGTTCTACGTCGGGCTTGCCCGTGATGCTGGCGGGCCACTGGTCGAGCTTGCAGTTGGCAACGGGCGCGTTGCGATCCCGGTTGCTCAGGCAACGGGCAGGCGTGTAATAGGGATTGACTCTTCGCCGGCGATGCTCGCGCAGGCTCGAGTGCGCGCAGTTGAGGACGGAGTCGAGCTCGACCTGCGTGAAGGAGACATACGGGAGCTTGAAATCGAGGAGCCGGCGGCCTTGATCTACTGCCCTGGGCGGTCTCTGCTGCATCTGCCCACGTGGGCCGATCGTCGCCGCTGCTTCGAGCGGGTCGCTGCATCGCTTCGGTCTAACGGCCGCTTCGCCTGGAACGCGTTCGCCTTCGACCATCACGTCGCATCCGCCATGGACGGCCAGCATGCCGACACGCCGCTGCCGCACACGAACTACTACAGCGTCAGCGACAACCGAGTCGACATCACCTTGGACGATGGTGGAACCGGTTCGCTCTGGTGGGCCACCAAGAACGAATGGCTGGGGCTCCTCGACGTCGCGGGCCTGCGCCTCGAAGCTCTCTATGGCGGATTCGCCGGGGAACCGCTCGACGACGACAGCCGTGAGTACATCTTCGTGGCCCGTCGGTAAGCGCTCAGCCTGGCTGTCACGATAGCGCCAGGGGACATTCCCGCACACAGGCGCAACCAGAGGTACGGACACCTGATCCCGCGCCTCGCGGACACCGGTGATCTTTGCGAACCGCAAGAATGGCCGCGTGACGCTTCAACGGATGGACAACGTCGGCATCGTGGTGGAGTCGCTTGATGCCGCTATCTCGTTTTTCGCCGAGCTGGGCCTCGAACTCGAAGGGCGAGCGATGATCGAAGGAGACTGGTCAGGGCGCGTCACTGGACTGCGCGACCAGCGCGTCGAGATGGCCATGATGCGTACGCCGGACGGCCACGGCCGGATCGAGCTCTCGCGATTTCTCGCGCCGCCTGTGGTCGCCGATCACCGGAACGCCCCGGTGAACGCTCTGGGCTACCTGCGTGTCATGTTCGCCGTGGACGACCTCGACGATACGCTCGCCCGGCTCCGCAGACACGGCGCGCAGCTCGTCGACGAAGTGGTCCAGTACGAAGACGTGTATCGGCTCTGCTACGTCCGGGGCCCGGAGGGCATTCTCATCGGGCTGGCCGAGCAAATCGGCTGACGACCGACACGCGCTCAGGCGTCATTCGTGAACACTGGCCCAGGCGATGGTGGGCGAACGCGAAACGCGAAACGCCTTCCGCGCCTCTCGCGGATGGCCTTGATCAGGGCGAAGAGCCGGGTCCGAACTCGCGAACCTCCTGCGCACAACGGCAGGCGACGGCGATCCTGCCAGCCCACTCCAGCGCCTCCTCGCGTGAGGGAACGTCGACCACCGAGAATCCGCCGATGTACGCCTTGCTCTCAGGGTAGGGGCCGTCGGTGACCGTCCCGTCGGTGGCCACCACGCTCACCTCTTCGTAGGAATGCAGCCCGCCGCCGAACACCCAAACGCCGGCGTCCTTTGCCTCTTGCACCACCGCGTGCGCTGCCTCGGCCACGTCGGGGAGATCCTCCTCGGGAAACGTCATTGCGCCGTCATCGAACGAGATCAGATACCGCGTCATCTCACGACTCCTTTCTCGGCGGCCTGCTCCAGCCGCATCTCACCCTGCTACGGACACACGCGCAAGGGAGACCGACAAACCACCGAGAACTCATCGGTCCGGCCAGATCCAGCCTCACTTCTTCGGGCGTCATCGCGGCACACTGGCGCAGCCGAAGGGCTTACGGACCGGTCTACTCGTCAGCCCACCAGTCGCGCTGGCCATCGACGTCTTCGCGCCGAGCCTCCCCGAGACTGGGCGCGCCGATGACGAGGATCTCGAGGCCCTTCGGCCCAGCCTCGTAGCCTCTCCACGTACCGGGCGGGACGCGCACCGCGTCCCATTCCTTGAGCTCGACGATCTCGTCGTCGAGCTTCATCCGCCCGCTCCCGCGCACGACCACGTACACCTCCTCTTGCTTCTTGTGCGTGTGGCCGTACGGAAAGCGATAGCCGGGCGGGACGCGCTGGTAGCTCAGGCCCGATTTCTCAAGCTCGAGCGCGTCGGTCGCCAAGCGGAACTCCAGGTCTGGCGCGCCGTCGAACCTCGAGCCGACGTCCTCCAGATCCTCCTTGATGTTCCTGAGCGTGAACGGCACGCCACAATCCTACGGTTGGGAGCCCAAGGATCAGGCGTCATTCCGGAACGCTGGCCACAAGAGCGGCCGTTCTCGCGCGGTCATACGACTCGGAGACAAGAGCCGATCTCGCGCGCCCATGGTCACTGCCGACGGGCACCACGTACACCGAGCCGCTTTACCAGCCGAATGATGCCAGCGTTACCGAGATCGGCCTCCCGCGACCGCATACGTCAGGACCTCTCGCCCGCTGGGTGGGCGACCTGCCGTACTAGCGACTGACCAGCTCTTGGAACGCGGGCAGGTTGCGGATCGAGTCGTAGTCCGGGTCGTCTCGCGCCATCCCGCGACAGTCCTCCCACATCTCGATCGCTGTACGAAGGTGCTCGATCGCGTCGGCAGCTCGTCCCGCGAGGCTCTCGCAACAGGCGACGTTGTAGTAGAGGTACGGCTGGTCGGGACGTGCCTCGATCAGCTCCAGGCCCTTGTCCGCGGCCTCGGCGTACTTGCCGGCCTCGTACAGCGGTTGTCCATGGTCCCACCACAACTCCGGCGCGAGGAGGCGCATCGACTCGGGCAGCCCGATCCACGGATGCCGTCGCGAGTCGTAGCCGGACTTGGTCGGCGGTGGGAAGGACGGATCGGCGAATGAGCCGACCGAGACGGCGACGAAATCCGGCTCCGTCGGCTCGGTGTGGAAGACCTGTGAGCCGCACTCGGGGCAGAAGTGGAGGATGTGTTCCTTGCGATCTGCTTCGTCGGAGAGGTACGAGTAGTCGCTGTAGCGACCCTCGATCCGCACCTGGTCCGGCTTGAAGCCGGCCTGCATCCCGAAAGCGCTCCCGGTTCGTCGCTTGCAAGCAAAGCAGTGGCAGATCGACACGGCGAACGGCTCGCCCGTCACCTCCAGGCGAAGTTGCCCGCAGAAACAGGTTGCCTCGCGGTCGGGCATGCCCGGCAACGTAGCCGAGCACGGTCCACCAACGGCTCCCTATTGGAGCGAGCTGATCGCGAACGCGAGCGCAAATCCGATTGTCGTCAGCAAACCCGCCGCGACGTATCATCCGTTGAATGCTGCATGTCCGCCTGATCCTTCACCACCGTGACGGTCGGACAGAAGAGTCAAGTCTTGACGGTGACGGCCCGCTCAAACCCGATGGCTTCCTTCACCTACCACCACACGCCGACCATTGGTGGAAGGTGCGGTCGCTCAGCTGGGACGGCGATGGCCGAAGGGGCGTCGCTGAGCTCGAGCCAGTGGACGAGCTTCCGCCAGAGCTGGCGAAACTCTCGAAGTAGCCGGCGATCGAGGCATTCCCTGACCGCTCGCGGGCAGGTGTCGAGCGTCCCTCAGATTCACGTCGACGCGCGAGCGGCCGCTACGGCGAGTGCGGTCTCATACTCGCCGACGGTGATCCGAACGACGCCCGTTTGGAAGTCGCCCTTGGCCTTCTCTGCCGGGTCGATCTGCGACAGCACGGTATCCATCGGTACGGGCGGGTCCCACGCCTCGACGTGAGCCAGCAACACTCCGCCAGGGGAGTCGCCCGGGTACACCTGCGCCTCGGACCGTGTCCAATCACGAACCGCTGAGGCAAGCTCGGCGTGGCCGATGAACTCCCGCTCGGGCGCGCCCAGATAGATGAGGACGAGGTCGCCGGAGGCCAGTGCGGTGCGGTGCGGCTCGTCCGCGTCGACGCCCCACATCCCGACCCGCAGAAACTCCACGGCCTGTCGGCGCAGCGACGGACCCTTCGCTGGGTCCGGCTTCACGAGGTTGAAGAGGTAATGCGCCACCCGCGGAGCGTACTCAGCGGCCCGCGTCTGCTCAGAGAAGTCGCCCGGAGCTAGTCCTCGCCTTCCCAGTACTCGGCAGTGGGCCCGGGCATCGCGAACATGATGTCTTCGTCCTCGACGCCCTTGGCGAGGATCTTTCCGGTGTCGAGGTACTCGATGATCTCGCCTCGGATCATCGAGGAGAGCATGAGTACGCGAATAGGCGAGTCTGTTCGGTTGATGATCTGATGCGCGCCGTCCTGGCCGCGCGGAAAGCAGACGACGTCACCCTCCTTCAACACCTGCTCACCTTCGGGCGTGCGCAGCGTCGGCTCGCCGCGGAGCACGATCACCCATTCCTCGTTCAGGTGGTGCGTGTGGTAGGGCCAGAGCTTGCTGCCGGGCTCGACCTCGGACATGGTCGCGCCGATTAGCTCACCGCCGATGTGTTGGCCGACAAGCGCGCCCCTGGCGCGCCAGCCCTCGCGGTCCCTCGTCCCGTCCCACTCGTCGCTGTTGAGGTTGAAGGTCTTCACTGGGTAAACGGCAGCGCGCGTCTCGACGGACACTCCTGCACGCTCGCGCAGGTCGCGGGTTCGCGATCTCCGGGACTCACGACGAGAGGCGCGTTGCTCACCGCGCTGAATCTACACCGCTACCACGCCGAACGCTGGGAGTACGTTGTGACGGTCAAGAGCTTCCCCGAAGACCACGGAACGGTGATGCATGAGTGAGGTAATCGATCACGTCGGCATCAGGGTGAGCGACCTTGCGACGAGTCGGCGCATGTACGAGGCGGCGCTAGCCGAACTTGGATTCGCAGTCCTGGGCGAGGGTGAGTTCGAAGGCGATGCGTACGTCCTGTTCGGGCGCGGCACGAGCGACGACTTCGCGCTGCACACGGTCGGAACCGAGCCGGGTCGAGACCGCGTCACGACGGGCGCACACGTCGCGTTCCGGGCTCCGGACACGGTCAGCGTCGAGCGCTGGCACGCAGCGGCGATCGACAACGGCGGCACCGACAACGGCGCGCCCGGCATGCGTCCCGAGTACAGCGGCCGCTATTACGCCGCGTTCGTGCTCGACCCGGACGGCAACAACGTCGAAGCTGTCTTCCATGAACCCGTCCCGGCCGTAGAGACTCGCCTGTAGAGCGACCACGCTCGTTCCGAGGGCCTAGCCGACGTCGGCCTCGAGCTTGTGCTCGAGCTCACGGAGCCGCCGACGTAGTGGCATCTTCGAGGCCCTGTCGGTGCGGATGGTGTCGAGCGCACAGGCCAGGAAGCACGCCGCGCCCAGCGAGGTGTTCCAGTTGGCCACCGCCTGGTCGAGCATCGACCCGGTCGACGGGACGACGTAGCCGGCGACAGCCGAGATTCCGAAGAAGACGCAGCCGAGCAGGTTGACCGCCGGCTGCCACCATCCCGCGCCGCCGCGCACCGGCAACCATCCGTGACGCGCCGAGGCGCGGTAGGCGATCGCGCCAGAGACGAGGAAGCAGATCGACCCGCGCCAATCGGGCCGCCAGACGAGCTCGTCGTACTTGGCGCTCGTCAAGGCGGTGTGCATCGCCTGGTACGTCGTGACGTTGAAGAACAGCGTGCCGGCGGATTGGATGATGGCGGCCCACCAGGCCGCGCGGCCGCCACCGGGAGAGCGCCGTTCGGACCACGCAAGCCAGCTCTGGAGCCCGCCGCCGGCCGTGAACAGGATCGAGCCGACGAAGAAGGTGATGGCGTCAGCCGACTCGCCGACCAGCTGCACATAGCCGGGGAACGGGCCGATGAGGAAGCACGTCGACCCAAGAGCGAAGCTGACGGCCATCCAGCGCTCGCGACTCATGACCGACTGCACCCTGACGCCGCCGTCTTCGGGCGTCAATTCACCCTCGATGCTGAACCCGTGACAAGTCCGGTCCGCGGGACCTTCCCGATCACCGACGCACGGGGCTCATTGCCGCGGGCAGCGACCGCCCGATGGGATACTCCGTCCCCATCCGATCGCTTCCGGGGAGAGTGAGATCGTGAGCCTCAGGCACCCGAAAGGCCCTGCTGGTCGAGCAGGCGACTCTACAGCTGCACCGCTCTTCACCCTCGAGTCCGGCACCATCCCCCGCCACGAGCTGCCCACCGGAGAGATGGCCGCTGATCTTGCGTACCAGATCATCCACGACGAGCTGATGCTCGACGGGAACGCGCGCCTCAACGTGGCGACGTTCGTGAGCACGTGGATGGAGCCCCAGGCCGAGAAGCTCATGGCCGAGTGCTTCGACAAGAACATGATCGACAAGGACGAGTACCCGCAGACGGCGGAGCTCGAGATGCGCTGCGTGAACATTCTCAGCAGGCTGTGGCACGCACCCGACGAGGGCGACGCAACGGGATGCTCCACGACCGGCTCGAGTGAGGCGGCGATGCTCGGCGGCCTCGCGCTCAAGCGGCGCTGGCAGAAGCAGCGCGCAGCCGACGGGAAGCCGGCCGACAAGCCGAACCTCGTCATGGGAATCAACGTCCAGGTGTGCTGGGAGAAGTTCGCGAACTACTGGGACGTCGAGATGCGCCTCGTGCCGATGGAGGGCGACCGCTTCAACATGTCGGCCGAGGAGGCAGTGAAGCGTTGCGACGAGAACACGATTGGCGTCGTCGCGATCCTGGGCTCGACCTTCGACGGCTCCTACGAGCCGGTGAAAGAGATCTGCGACGCGCTCGACGTCTTCGAGAAGGACACGGGCATCGACGTCCCCGTCCACGTCGACGGCGCTTCCGGGGCGATGATCGCGCCGTTCGTCGACCCCGGTCTCGAGTGGGACTTCCAGCTCCCTCGGGTGGCGTCGATCAACACCTCCGGGCACAAGTACGGGCTCGTCTACCCGGGGGTCGGCTGGATCGTTTGGCGCGACGCCGAGGCGCTGCCGGAGGATCTGATCTTCTGGGTCAACTACCTCGGCGACAACATGCCGACCTTCGCGCTGAACTTCTCGCGACCCGGCTCTCAGGTCGTCGCGCAGTACTACAACTTCCTCCGACTCGGCTTCGAGGGGTACCGCCGCGTCCAGTCGTACGCCCGCGACGTCGCCACGCGCCTCTCGGCGCAGATCGCCGAGCTAGGCCCGTTCGAGCTCCTGACGAGAGGAGACGAGCTGCCGGTCTTCGCCTTCACGCTGAAGGACGAGGTCGAGAACTACACGGTGTTCGATGTCTCGAACGCGATGCGTGAGCGCGGCTGGCAGCTCCCGGCGTACACGTTCCCGGAGAACCGCACCGACCTCGCCGCCTTGCGCGTGGTCGTCAGGCGTGGGTTCACTCACGACATGGCCGACATGCTCATCCACGACCTCGAGCGGCAGCTACCGCGCCTGCAGAAGCAGCCGGCTCCCGTTCACGACGAAGTCAGCGGTTCGGCTTTCGCTCACTAGCGAGACGGCGAAGAGGTCTAGGCCGCAGTCGAGGGGGACGGTCAGGAGTTCGCCAACGAGCTCCACTCCCCGAGACGCCGCTCGATGAGTGCCGCCCGCTCGGCGGCGTCAGTGCCGTCCAGCACGGCCTTGTCACCAGGGTCGGCACGGAAGTACATCCCGGAGGTCCGCGCCTGCAAGGCGTCGGCGCCGACCGAGCGCGTCGTCCAGTAGCCGGTGGCGCGATCGACGCTCTCGAGCTTGATCTCACCGGATCCCTCGAGCTCGGGAGCGTCCGGCTGACGGGGTCGTTCGCCCTTCCAGAAGTAGAGGATGCCGGCCGGATCGACTTGTTCCTTCGACGCCTCACTCCAGTAGCGCGTGGACAGCGTGCCGTCGGCCTGCCAGGCCCGTCCCGCGACCTCGAGCGCGCCGGCGCGATCACGGCTGATCGTCAGGAGCGAGACCGCAGACGGCTCGAATTCCGTTCTCGCGGTGTGGGACAGCTGCCACCAGTCACCCTCCAGGCGGCTGATCCGGCCCTCCGCGGTGATCGCGTTCCGCAGCTTCTGGTTGATCTGGCGCACGATTGCCGGCGTCGTGTCGGGGTCGTACCGGATCGCAGTCAGACCGAGGAGGTCGGAGGGGAGCTTGGCGCCGTGCGCGTGGAGGATGAACGTGCGGCGGATGCCGAGCGCACCTCCGAACAGGCCGGCCTCGAAAACCACGTTGTCTCGCGGTGAGGCCTCTCCGGGTGCTGCGTCGGGCGAGGCTCCTTTCGTCGTCCAGTCGTCCTGAGCGAAGACGAACGCCGCGAAGTCGACCTCGCGGGTGAGCTCGACGAGCCGGTCGAGGGTCGAGACACCCGGGTTGAAGACCGTCGTCCACGGGTCGACGTCGGCGATGTCCTGAAGCCCTCGGGTGAGCGCCTGCAGCAGCTTCTCCTGCTGCCCCGACGACCCGAGGAAGATTCGCGGCTTCATCAGGAGCCCAGGCTACTGCTCCGTGGAGCCAGGCGAGGCGGCGCGCTGCCCGTCGGGGCATGCCCGAATAGACTCAAGCGTGTGCGCGTGTTGGTGCTGGGCGGCACGAGATTCATTGGCCCGCCGACCGTACGATGGCTACTTGACTCGGGGCATGACGTCGTCCTCTTCCACCGCGGGGACGCCGAGCCCCGAGCGTGCGCTGACGCAGAGCACATTCACGGTGATTTCACGACCTTTGCGGACAGCCTCACGCAGCTGATCCGCCTTCAACCGGACGTCGTACTCGACACTGTCCCGTACCTCGACAAGGCGGGTCACGGCGTCTCGCACTTCGCTGGTCATGCCGATCGAGCCGTGGTTCTGACGAGCCTCGACGTCTACCGAGCGTTCGCGGTCGCCTGGGGCAGCGAGGACGGCGACATCGAGCCAACACCCCTGACCGAAGACTCGCCCCTACGAAGCGGGCCTGCGCCCGATCTGACACCGGACATCGACTTCGACAACCTCGAAATCGAGCGGGCGCTCCGAGAGGAGGCGGAGCTTCCCGTAACCGTCCTGCGCTTGCCCATGATCTACGGACCGAACGACGCACAGCACCGGCTCTTCAACTACGTCCGGCGCATGGATGACGGTCGAGACGCGATCATCCTCGATGAAGCACGCGCATCGCTCCGATGGAGCCGGGGCTATGTGGACAACGTCGCCGCTGCTGTCGGCCTCGCCGCCGCCGACCCTCGCTCCGCTCGGCGTGTCTTCAACGTCGCGCCCAGGGACACTCCAACGGAAGCAGAATGGGTCAGGTCGATCGGTGACACGTGTGGCTGGAACGGAGAGATCGTCGTGGCACCCACTGACTCGCTCCCGGCATCCATGCGAAGCCCGCTGGCGATCAGGCAGGACATGGCCGTGGATAGCGAGCGGATCCGAGCCGAGCTCGGATATACGGAGCCCGTTCCACTCGACGAGGGGTTAGAGCGCACCGTGGCATGGACGCGTGCGCACCCGCCAGCCACGGAGGGAGTCGACTACTCCAGCGAAGACCGGGTGTTAGCGACGCTTCTCCGATAGGCCCGGCTCCGGGTGAGATGCTTTGGGTCCACAGCCGTGGAGCAAGGAGGTGCTCGTGGAACGGTTCAGCTTCGCCCCCGACGTGGCGTTCGTGCCCCGCGGGGATCTCCTCGAGCGCGTGACGGTTGCGCCGCTAACGCCGTCCATCCTCGAGGGGTCACTCGTCCAGGCCGCGATCTTTCGATTTGAGCCCGGTGGCCGGCTCATTCGGCATCCCGCGACCTTCCCGCAGATCCTTGCCGTGCTCGAGGGATCGGGAGAGGTGAGCGGGGCGGACGGTGTCGATGAACCCATCGAGGCGGGCGAGGCGGTCTTCTGGCACGGCGGTGAAGAGCACGAGACGAGATCAGCCGGCGGACTGACCGCGCTCATCATCGAGGGCGAGAGTCTCGATCGGTTCCGGGAGCGTCCGAAGCCTGCCGTTTGACACAACCATGGCGGCTTGCTGTACCCTTGTGCTTCTATGCATAGCACTTCGAGCCGTGGAGACGTGATGCACATCGACAAGGACCTCGTCGCGGCCGTGGCGACACCGCTCGTCCTCGCAATCCTGGCGGAGGGCGAGAGCTACGGATACGCCATCCTCAAGCGGGTTCGTGCGCTCTCCGGGGGCGAGCTCGAGTGGACCGACGGGATGCTCTATCCGCTGCTCCACCGCCTCCGCCGGCTCGGGTACGTGACGACGGAATGGCGAACGTCGCCGGAAGGGCGTCGCCGCAAGTACTACATGGTCACCGAGGCCGGACGAGCAGCACTCGCCGACCACCAACGGCAGTGGGCGACGGTCACGCGTGCGCTGAACGACGTCTGGCCGGGGTCCGGTGTGCTGCTGTCGAGTCTCGGCGAGGTGTGAGCCATGGAGGGCGTGGAGTCACAGATCGCAGAGTGGAGGGCCTACGTCGCCAACGCTCCGGGCGTCAACGGCCACGACGTCGACGAGCTGGAGGACCATCTTCGCCACCAGATCTCCGAGCTGAACGCGGCCGGCCTCACGGATGACGAGGCGTTCCTGGTCGCCGTGAAACGAATGGGCGACCTCGACAGCCTGTCCCGGGAGTACGCGCGCGAGCACAGCGGGCGACTGTGGAAGCAACTCTTCCGAGGTGACGACGAGCCGGCGCGCGCGACGAGCGGCTGGCTCGTGCCGCTCGTCTTCGCGGCGGCTGCCGCCGTCGCGATCCAGGTTGCACGTCTCGTTGCCGACTTCCCTGACGAGGAACCGACCTGGTTCTTCCGGAACGTGAGTCTGTTCGTGTTGCCGTTCCTCGCTGCGTACTTCGCCCGCAGCCGGCAGCTCGACGCGCGGGGATGGGCGCTGACCGCCGCGCCGTTCCTGCTCGCTGCGCTCGTGATCAACCTCTATCCGTACGACGCGGACTCGGACACCGAGGTCCTCGTCGCGCTCCATCTGCCCGTCGTGCTCTGGTTCGTGGTCGCCTACCCGTACATGGGCGGCACGATCGGATCGCACGAGCGGCGCATGGACTTCGTCCGCTTCACGGGCGAGTGGTTCATCTACTACGTGCTGATCGCGCTCGGAGGCGGCGTGCTCATCGGTTTGACCGCGGCGATCCTCGAGCCCACCGGGGTCGACGTCGACCGGATCGCCGAATGGGTGCTGGCGTCAGGAGCGGCAGGTGCCGTGATCGTGGCCGCGTGGCTGGTCGAGTCGAAGCAACGGGTCGTGGAGAACATGGCGCCGGTGCTCACGATGCTCTTCACACCGTTGTTCGCGGTGATGCTGGCCGGCGCCGCCGTCGTCTACGCCGTGACCGGGCTCGGCGGTGCGTTCGATCGCGACCTCGTCGGCGTTTTCGACGCCCTGCTGCTGGTCGTCCTCGCCCTCGTCCTGTACGGGATGTCCGCGCGCGACCCGTCCACGTCGCCGGACTGGATGGACCGCATCCAGTTGGTTGCCGTCGCCAGCGCCCTCGTGCTCGACGTGATGGTGCTCGGCACGATGATCGCTCGGATCGGCGAGCTCGGGTTCACCCCGAACCGAACGGCAGCGCTCGGCCTCAACCTCGTCCTCCTCGTGAACCTGGCCGGGGCCGCGTGGCTGTCGGCCCGATTTCTCACACGGCGCAGCACGCTCCACCGGCTCGAGCGCTGGCAGACGACCTACCTTCCCGTCTTCGCCCTGTGGGCCGCCACGGTCGTGGTCATCCTCCCGCCCGTGTTCGGCTTCGACTGATCGCATCGCCTAGCCACAGCACCTCGTTTCAGTAGCATCGCCCCGTGCGCGAGTTGCGTCCGGGTCTGTGGCACTGGCAGGCGCCCCATCCGGAGTGGAGGTCGAGCGAGCCGTGGGACCCGAACGTCTCGTCCTACGCGATCGACGACGACGAGCGCCTGCTGCTGTTCGACCCGCTAGGTGTGCCGAGCGAGATTGAGGCGCTCGCGGCCGAGCGCGAGACGGCGATCGTGCTCACCGCGCCGTGGCACGAGCGGGACGCAGAGCGCCCCGTGGAGCGGCTCGGCGTGCCGGTCTACACGCCGCTGCCCGACAACGCGCAGTACCTCATGGACACGTACGGCATCACCGCAGAGCAGGCCGGGCGCCCGCTGCTCGGGTTGCCGGTCGAGCACGTGCTCGCGACGCACGGCCGGCCGAACGACCGGGCCGCCCTCGAGCGCGCGTTGTCCCCCTCCTAGACCGCTCGAGGGATCCATGCCTCGGACCGGATTCATCGACCACATCGGCATTGGCGTTCCGGACCTCGTCGCGGCCAAGCAGTACTACGACGACCTCATGTCCGTCCTCGGGCTCCGAGAATGGTTCGAGACAGGCCCCGGAGGACCGCTCAACTACGGGCCCGACGGTGAGCTAGGCGCACAACTGTTCCTCTACCAAGCAGAGGAACCGGGCGCTTACTCACGCCACCAACCCGGCCTTCATCACCTCGCATTCCTGGTCGCAAGCCGCGCGATCGTTCGAGAAGCACACGAGTGGGCTCGTGCACACGACGCCGCTGTCCTCGACGAGCCCCGCGAGTTCCCCCAGTACGGACCGCACTGTTTTGCGACCTACTGGCTCGATCCTCACGGAATCAAGCTCGAGGCGGTCTGCCACAGCCCCGACGAGCTAGTCGAACCCCGGCGTGAGGTTGGGCCGAACCGTCGCCTCTAGGGGCGAGTCAGAAACAGGCGTTTCTCCGTTGCGAGGTGCGGTGCCCACTCGAGGCGGGTCGCGCCCGCGAAGCGCAGGTAGGCACGGAGCGCGTCGCGCATCGCGTCTACGAAGCCCTCGGTGCGCCGCGGCGCGAAGCCGTCCTCCCACCACAGGTCGAGCACCTGGACCTGACCTCCGGCGCGGTCGATGCGCGGCTCGAACCGGCCGACGAGGCGGTCGCCGAAGATCATCGGCAGCACGTACCAGCCCCAACGCCGCTTGGCGGGCGGGACGAAGAGCTCCCACACGTAGTCGAACCCGAACAGGGATCCGAGGAGACCCCGGTCCCAGACCACCGGGTCGAACGGGGGCAGAAAGGCGACGGAGGGCGGCGGCTCGGGTGGGTCTTCCAGCAGTCCGACCTCCCCCCTGAGCACGAAGCGCTTCCCGCGCACCTCCTCGACCTCGACGGGGACGATCTCGCCGTCGTCGACGAGCTGCTCCCGCAGAGCTGTTCTGCCTGGATACGCCGGGAAACCTCGGATCCGGCTTTGCAGGGCCGATGCCGCTGAAGACGTCCGTCGCCGCCGACACCGAGGAGGCCGTGAGCGCGGTAGCGCGAGAGGAGCTTGTGCCGGAGTTGCTCCGTCAGAGGGATGTCGTGCGCGAGCAGGTCGGCCGTTAGCAGCCGCTCGATGAGGTCGTAGTAGCGGCGATTGCCGTCGCGTCGCGCCAGGCCGAGCACGCCCGTGATCGTGTACGCCTCGAGAACGGCACGGACGGTGTTCGTCGGCACGCCGAACCAGTCGGTCGTCGCCCCGCGCTTGCGCTCGAAGTCGAGCGCCGACAGCGGCCCGTCGGCGCGGATCCGCTCGAGCACGCGCTCGGCGACTTCGGCGTTGTCGGCGATGAGGCGCGGCGCGTTCCGGCTCAACGTGCCGCGGAACCACGGGAACTCGCTCGCCCGGACGAAGGACAGTCCCTTGTTGTACGCCTCGAAGATCTCGCGGCGCTCGTAGAGGAGGTCGCACCAGGCCGGGTCGTAATCGGCCACGCGCGCGTGCAGGACCAGGTCGTGGGTGCGACCGGCAACGGCGAGCGGATCGAACTGGATCGAGCCGAGACGACGGAAGACCTCGAGCACGGCCTCCGGTCCTCCCTCGAGCGAGCGAGCGGGAGAGAGCATCTGACGCGCGACGAGAAAGCGACGTGCGGCCTCGGCAGTGACCCTCACGCGGACTGAAGCTATCCGATGACGCGCGCGGTCCTTTACGGTGTCGGCATGACCGACGCGACACCCTCGCTCACGATCGTCCCGGCCAACGAGGCGAGCTGGGAGGATCTCCAGACCATGCTCGGCACGCGTGGCGATGCGCACCGATGCCAGTGCCAGCGGTTCAGGATGCTGCCCGGAGAGTCCTGGGCGTCCGTCGGCGTCGAGGAGCTCGCTCACCGGCTACGCCAGCAGACCGACTGCGGGCACCCGAAGTCGAAGACGACGAGCGGCCTCGTCGCCTACCTCGAGGGCGAGCCCGTGGGCTGGTGCGCGATCGCGCCTCGTAGCGTGCACCCGCGTCTTCTGCGCAACAACCGCGTCCCCTGGGAGGGCCGCGCGGAGGACAAGACCGACAGCGACGTCTGGGCCGTGACTTGCTTCGTCACGCGTGCCGGTTACAGGCGCCGCGGCATCAGCTACGCGCTCGCGCGCGCCGCTGTCGACTTCGCCCGGGAACGCGGCGCCCGAGCTCTCGAGGGCTACCCGATACTCACCAAGCCGGGCAAGGAGATTACGTGGGGCGAGGTCCACGTGGGCAGCCGCAGCATCTTCGCCGCTGCCGGGTACGAAGAGGTCAGCCACCCCACTCCACGCCGGTTCGTGATGCGCATCGACTTCTAACCGGGGCGCGTGGCCGAACGCGTCCTCACGCTGCGCGAGCTCAACCGCGCGACGCTCGCCCGTCAGCTGCTGCTCGAACGGAAGCGGCTCTCGCCGACGGCGGTGATCGAGCGCCTGGTCGGGATGCAGGCGCAGTGGCCGCCCGCGCCGTACGTCGGCATCTGGACGCGCACGACGAGCTTCCGGCGCGCGGCGCTCGAGCGCGAGCTCGCGAGCGCCGCCGTCGTCAAGGCGACAGTGATGCGGGGGACGCTCCACCTGCTCACGCGACGCGACTACGCGCTTCTGCGGGCGGCGCTGAGCGAGACGAACTTCCCCTGGCAGTCGACTCGGCGGAGCGGCTCGCGCCGTCGGTGCGGGCGCTTGCCGCGAACGGCCCCGTAACGACCGCAGAGGCGCTCGCTCATCTGGAGCGCGAGCACGGGCTCACCGGGATCGACGCGACGTCGCGCCTGGCAGGCCGCGCGCGTACGAGCGCACGTCGTCCACCATCCTGAGACGGCGCTCTGGCGCGCGCAGCCCGTAGGCCGGTTCGTCGCGCTCGACAGAGCCGGATGTCCACGTTCCGGTCGAGGCGCGCGCCGAGATCTTCCGTCGCTACCTCGCTGCGTTCGGGCCCTCGACGCGCCGCGACCTCGACGCGTGGAGCATGATGCACGTGCCCGAGATCAACGCGGCGCTGGAGTTGCTCGAGCCGCTCCGCCGCTTCCGCGACGAGCAGGGCCGCGAGCTCCTCGATGTCCCGCGCGCACCGCTGCCGGATCCCGACACCCCCGCCCCCGTTCGCTTCCTGCCGAAGTGGGACAACGTGCTGCTCGCGTGGGCGGATCGGACGCGCGTGCTCCCGGAGGAGTACCGGAAGACGGTGATCCGCATGAACGGCGACGTCGCGCAGACGTTCCTCGTCGACGGGTTCGTCGCCGGCATGTGGCGCGTGGAGGACGGACGCGTCGTGCTCGAGCCGTTCGCGCCGCTCTCACGGTCGGCTCGACGCGAGGTCGAGGACGAGGCCGAGCGGCTGGAAGCGTTCCTCACCCACTGACGCCCGCGGTTACTCCTTCACAGCGTCCGCGACGCGGACCTCGCGTGTCAGGACGGGGTCCGCCACTCTTGCCACCGGCCGACGGGCGTGAAACAGTCCCACCGCGGGTGTAACCGGGTCGCGGCGATTCGCGCCGTGAACCCCGGTCGACAGGGAAAGGGGAAACACGCATGAGAAGGAACCACGCACGTGGTGCGTTGGGACGCCTGGGATCACTCGTGATCGCCGGCGTCGTGACGAGTGCGGTTGTCGCTGCGATTGCGTTCGCAGCCGCAGGGGGCCAAGGGACTCAGCCGGCTCCGGCCGCCGGGCAGGTCCAGCTCGGGAGCAACCCGGCGTTCCCGATGCTCGCCTACTCGTGGGGAGTGTCGAACTCCGGCTCGGCCCACGTCGGAGGGGGCGCCGGGGCAGGGAAGGCAAACGTGCAGGACATCAGCATCACCAAGACGACGGACGCGACCACCGTGGGGTTGCTGAGGAGCGCGACGACGGGCACCCACTACCCCGAGGCCATCGTCACGGCGGCGCTGGGAGGGACAGCCACGATGGTGTACGAGCTGGAAGAGGTCATCGTGACCTCTGTCACGCTCGGTGGCAGCGGCGGTCAGAAGACCGCTCCGACGGACAACATCGCGCTGAACTTCGCGAAGATCACCTGGACGCATACCGACGAGGCTGGAAACGAAACGACGGGCAGCTTCGACATAGCGGCGAACACGCCGTAACGCACCGCTGTCGTGGAGGAGGGGCGAGCGCCCCTCCTCCACGCGGTACCGAAGGAGCGAGCGTCAAGTGGAGCTCGCGCGCTGGGCCGCCTGGACACGTACTTGCTAATCGCGCGTTTCGAGTCAGGAGGGTTGCACCGGGGCTGCACCGCCCGAGCCGTCAGACGATGAGCGATGCGGAGCGCGAGCGATTCACCCGCTGGTGGCTCAAGGAGTCGGGGCTCCACGTCGATGAACTACGCGAGATCGCGGCCGGCTTGGCGTAGTCCCGGCCGCGTCTTATCTGCGGATGGTCAAGAGATACGAGATCTACTCAGGCAGGCGGGCGGTTTCGGTCGAACACTCGATCAGCCCGCTGCAAGCTGCGCTCGACTACGCGCGCTCGTTCGGCTTCGCCGACGACGAGATCCGGCGAGTCGGGGTCGACTCAGTGGCCTGGCGTGGCGCTCGATTCACAGCGGTGCTTGTTCCTGAGCCAGAGCCAGCGGCTTAGAGCCGCCACGCCTCGGAGCGTGCGCTCGCTCTGCTGATGAGTTCCGGGGCTGTGCCCGCGGCCGCCTCGTCGACTGGCGCCAGCAACGGGTCAGCCAGGGGATGGGCTAAGGGGGGCCCCCGAGACGACCGCAGGTAGACCGAGTCTACGCCGATGCGGCCACCGCGCCAACCGCGGCGCTCAGCCACGTGCCGGCTGGCTGCCGCACCGCACGCGCTTTCGCGGCATCGAAGGCACGCCTGACCCGCTCAACCATACGGATCCCGCATAGCCATGCGCGTCAGAATGGGCCCGCCTGGACTCGAACCAGGGTCCCACCGATTATGAGTCGGCTGCTCTGACCAGCTGAGCTACGGGCCCGCGGGCGTCCAGCGTAACCGACGGTTCTCGGAGGCTCGGCTCGCGCGGGGCTGACACAATGTCTCGCAGCCGTGAAGACGTTTCAGTCCGAGTCGCAGCTCCGAACCGCCGGCGGTCTGACCGTCACCGACATCACCGAGGACGTGCGCGAGGCGGTGCGCCAGAGCGAGATCGTGGACGGCATCTGCGCGATCTACTCCCCGCACACGACCTGCGCCGTGCGGGTGAACGAGTTCGAGCACGGCTTCCTCGAGGACTTCGCCGTGCTGCTCAAGCGCCTCGTGCCGAGCGAGCACTACTACGCGCACGACGACTGGGACCGGCGCACCGAGAACGTCTGCGAGGAGGACATGGAGATCGGCAACGGGCACGCGCACTGCATGTCGATGCTCCTCGGGCCGGCGGGCGAGTCGATCCCGGTGCGGGACGGCGAGCTCGCGCTCGGCCGCTGGCAGCGGGTGCTCTTCCTCGAGCTCGATCGCGCGCGCGACCGGCGCTGGCTCGTCCAGGTCGTCGGGGTCTGACGTAGGCGCGCGCGGGCGAGGCAAGCCTCGCCCCTACTCGGGAGTGACGTACGCGGCGGTGAGGCCGCCGTCGACCGCGAACGCCGCTCCGGTCACGAACGACGACTCGTCGCTCGCGAGGAAGAGCGCGGCGTTGACGATCTCGCGCGGCTTCCCGAGGCGCCCGGTGGGCCAGTGCACCTGGCGGCGTGCGAACGCCTCCGGATCCCCGCCGTAGATCGCGAGCAGGAGCGGCGTCTCGACCGGGCCGGGGCAGAGCGCGTTCACGCGTACGCCCTTGCGCGCGAACTGCACCGCGAGCTCGCGACTCATCGCGAGCACGGCCCCCTTCGACGCCGTGTACGAGATCTGCGACGTCGCTGCGCCGAGGATCGCGACGAAGGAGGCGACGTTGATCACCGAGCCTCCTCCCCGCTCCAGCAGGTACGGGATCCCGTGCTTGCAGCAGAGGAAGACGCCCTTCGCGTTCACGTCCTGCACGCGCTGCCAGGCATCGACGGTCGTGTCCAGAACGGACGCGTCGTCTGCGGGCGAGATGCCGGCGTTGTTGTAGAGGACGTCGATGCCGCCGAAGCGATCGGCGGTCGCGGCGAGCATCGCGCGCACGTCCCCCTCGTCCGCCACGTTCGCCCGAACCGCGAGTGCCTCGCCGGAGCAGAGCGAGACCGTCTCCTCCGCAAGCCGCTCGTCGACGTCCGCGGCACACACCTGCGCGCCTTCGGCCGTGAAGACGATCGCGGCCTCGCGCCCCATGCCGCCGCCGGCGCCGGTGATCACGCACACCTTCCCGTCGAGCCTGCCCATGCTCACCCTTCCGTCGAGATGAAGACGCTCTTGACCTCGGAGTAGCCGTCGAGCGCGTGCATCCCGAGCTCGCGGCCGAACCCCGACTGCTTGAACCCCCCGAACGGCGTCTGGACGCGGACCGAGGTGTTCGCGTTGACGGACAGCACGCCCGACTCGATCGCCCGCGCGACGCGCAGCGCACGCGCTCCGTCCCGCGTCCAGATCGAGCCCGAGAGCCCGTACGGCGTGTCGTTCGCGATCCGGACCGCGTCGGCCTCGTCCTCGAACGGGATGACCGCCGCGACGGGGCCGAAGACCTCCTCGCGCGCGACGCGATCGTCGTTCGTCGCCTCGACGATCGTGCACGGAAACCAGAATCCAGCGCCTTTCGGGACTTCGCCCCGAAAGGCACTAGGCACGTCATCGACGTAGGACGCGACCGTCTCGCGATGCTCGGCCGAGATCAGCGGGCCCATCTCCGTGTCGTCGAGCGAGGGATCGCCCACCTTCACACTGCGCGTCGCGCTGACGAAGGTCTCCAGAAATTCGTCGTAGACGGATTTCTGGACGAGGATGCGCGAGCGCGCGCAGCAGTCCTGGCCGGCGTTGTCGAAGACGGCGTACGGCGCCGAGGCAGCCGCCTTCTCGACGTCCGCGTCCTCGAAGATCACGTTTGCGGACTTGCCGCCGAGCTCGAGCGTCACGCGCTTGATCGTCTCCGCGGCGCCCTGCATCACGAGGCGCCCGACCTCCGTCGAGCCCGTGAAGCCGATCTTCGCGACGTCCGGATGCTCGATCAGGCGCTGCCCGACGACCGACCCCTTGCCGACGAGCACGTTCACGACGCCCTCGGGGATCCCCGCCTCGAGCACGAGCTCGGCGAGCCTGAGCGCGGAGAGCGGAGTGAGCTCCGCAGGCTTGAGGACGACGGTGTTCCCGCACGCGAGCGCGGGGCCGAGCTTCCAGCTCGCGATGTTGAGCGGGAAGTTCCAGGGGACGATGAGCCCGACGACGCCGAGCGGCTCGCGGAAGGTCATGGCCTCGCCGCCCGCGGCCGGGATCGTCTCACCGAAGTGCTTGTCGACGGCGCCGGCGTAGAAGTGGAAGACCTGCGCGACCATCCCGACCTCGCCGCGCGCGCCGGCGATCGGCTTGCCGACGTTCTGCGACTCGATGCGCGCGAGCTCCTCGGTGTTCTCCTCGACGAGCGTCGCGAGCCGGCGGAGAAGCCGCGCTCTGTCCCCTGTCGACAGCGCCCTCCAGGAGGGATACGCCTCCCGCGCCCGCGCGACTGCCTCGTCGGCCTCCTCCACCCCCGCCTGCTCGAGCTCCGCGAGCGGCTCCTCGGTCGCAGGGTCGATGACGGTGAGCGTCACGCCAGGCCGCGGTGCTGGCGCAGGCGAAAGATCCCGTACACGAGCCA
The DNA here is from genome assembly GCA_963716605.1 of uncultured Actinomycetes bacterium. Lineage (GTDB taxonomy): Bacteria > Actinomycetota > Thermoleophilia > Gaiellales > Gaiellaceae > GMQP-bins7. The sequence goes on from CAVQTO010000005.1 coordinate 46,805, forward strand.
CGCGAGCACGGGCACGAAGATCAGGGCGGCAATCCAGAGGACCTTCCCGGCAATGGTCAGCGCCGGATTACGGACGACGTCCACGGCGAACGCGATCGTCAGGACGATGTAGATGATGAAGAGCGACCAGTACACGTGGGCCTCCCCGCCTCGTCAGTTTCCGTCGCGGGACGCGCGGTAGGCACGCGCCTCCTCGACGAGCGTCTCGAACAGAGCCTTGTCCTGCCCCGCCTCGGGGTGCCACTGCACGCCCACGGCGAAGCGCCGCGACGGGTCCTCCACGCCCTCGAGCGTTCCGTCGTCCGCCCAGGCCGCCTCGACCAGCCCGGCGCCGAGCTTTCCGACGCCCTGGTGGTGGTGCGACGTGACGTCGGACCGGGCGCCGACGATCCCCGCGAGGCGCGTGCCGTCCTTCACCTCGACGGGGTGCTCGACGAACGTGCCCGGAGCCTGCTTGTGCTCGTCCGAGCCGACCGTCTCGGGCAGGTGCTGGACGAGGTCGCCGCCGCGGGCGATGTTCAGGAGCTGGAAGCCGCGGCAGATCGCGAGCGTGGGCAGGTCCCGGTCGAGCGCCGCGGTCAGCAGCGCCAGCTCGCCCGCGTCACGCCGGGCCTGAGGCGTGTCGGTCGTGGGATGCGCCTCCGCCCCGTACAGGGACGGGTCCAGGTCGGCCCCACCGGAGAACACGATTCCGTCGAGCACGTCGAGCGTCTCCTCGACGCCGTGCTCGCTCGGTGGGATCAGCAACGGGCGACCGCCGGCGCGCTCGACGGCGTCGATGTAGTCGAGCGGGATGAGCGCCGAGGGCATCCGCCACACGCCGAAGCTGGCCTCCTCGGCGTACGTCGTGATACCGATGACCGGCCTGCTCATCGGCGCAAACGTACTGCATCGCAACAGGCTCGAAGGGGCGAGGCTCGCCTCGCCCTCACCCGCGCTCGAAGTACCGGATCCTCTCCCAGTCCGTCACGACCTTGTCGAAGAGCGCCTGCTCGGTGCGCGCGTAGTTCAGGTAGTGGTCGACGACCTGGTCGCCGAGCGCGCCGCGCGCGACCGACCCCGACCCGAGCGCCGCGATCGCCTCCCGCAACGTCGACGGGAAGCGCCGCGCGTCGGACTCGTACGCGTTCCCCTCGAGCGCCGGAGGCAGCTCCAGACCTGCCTCGATCCCGTGCAGGCCGGCCGCGATGATCGCCGCGAAGGCGAGGTAGGGGTTGACGTCGCCGCCGGGAATCCGCGTCTCCACGCGCTTCGACCCGCCGTGGCCCACGACTCGGAAGCCGCACGTCCGATTGTCGTGGCCCCATGCGAGCGTCGTCGGCGCCCAGCTCCCCGCGGCGAATCGCTTGTAGGAGTTGACGGTCGGCGCGAGAAACAGCGCGAGCTCCTCGAAGCACGCGATCTGTCCCGCGAGCCAGCCGTCGAACAGTTCCTGGTCCTCGCCGAAGAGAGGCTGACCGTCGCGGAAGAGCGACGAGTGCACGTGGCACGAGCTCCCGATCCAGCTCTCGAACGGCTTCGCCATGAACGTGATCGAGCAGCCGTTCAGATGGGCGATCTCCTTCGCGCCATTTTTGTAGATGACATGACTGTCGGCCATGGACAAGGCGTCCGCGAAGCGGAAGTTGATCTCGTGCTGACCGGGCCAAGCCTCGCCCTTCGAGGTCTCGACCTTGATGCCGGCGCCGTGCATCCCGTTCCGGATCTGGCGAATGAGGCCCTCGTCGTAGGTCGTCGCGAGGACGTGGTAGTCGAGGATGTACGGCACGGACGGCGTCAGGTCCTCGTACCGCTGCGCCCACGCCTCCTGGTAGCTCTCGCGCAGGAGATAGAACTCGAGCTCGGAGCCCGCCATCGGCGTGTACCCGAGCGCGGCGGCCCGCTCCATCTGCGCCCTCAGCACCTGCCGCGGCGACGGCGCGACCGGCGAGCCGTCGTGCCACTGGACGTCGCAGAGGACGAGCGCGGTCGCCTCGAGCCAGGGGATCCGGCGGAGCGTCGTGAGATCCGGCGCGAGCGCGAAGTCGCCGTAGCCCCGTTCCCAGCTCGCGATCTCGTAGCCCGGGACCGGGTCCATCTCCATGTCGAGCGCCAGCAGGTAGTTGCAGCCCTCGACCTCGTGCTCGGCCTCGACCTCCTCGCAGAAGAACTCGCCGTGCAGCCGCTTGCCCATCAGCCGGCCCTGCATGTCGGTGAACGCGACGATCACCGTGTCGAGCTGCCCGCCCTCGACCTCCGCCTTCAGCTCTCCGAAGCTCAACATCGCTGCACTCTCAACGGCGCGATCCTATTCCGTTCCCAGCTTGGTTGACATGGTTCTGTCCGAGTGCGCGTAATACCGCCCTACGTACGCCGATCCCTGGGAGGTCGCATGAGCACAGGTCCCACGCCCACCCGCACCTCGGAGGACGAGCACCTCCTCCACCGGCTGGGCTATGCGCAGGAGCTCTTCCGCGCGATGGGTGGATTCCGCAACTTCGCGATCAGCTTCACGATCATCTCGATCCTCGCGGGCTGCCTGACGTCCTATTTCGTGGCTTTCGAGCGCGGTGGCCCGGTCGCCGTGACGTGGGGCTGGCTGCTCGTCGGGCTGATGAGCACGATCATCGCGCTCTCGATGGCCGAGATCGCGTCCGCCTATCCGACGGCCGGCGGCCTCTACTACTGGGCCTCGAAGCTCGGGAGCCCGGGCTGGGGCTGGGCAACAGGGTGGTTCAACCTCATCGGACAGGTCGCCGTCACCGCCGCCATCGGCTACGGACTGGCGACGTTCGCCACGATCCTCGCCGACTACTGGTTCAGCTACACGGACGCACATGAACGACTGGTTCGGCGCGTCGGCGAACTTCTCGATCTACGTGATGTACGCGATCGCCCTCGGCCTCGCGGTCCTGATCAACCTGCTCGACATCAGGATCACGTCCGGGCTGAACATGATCTCCGCCTGGTGGCACATGCTCGGCGTCGCGTTCATCGTCGGCGTCCTCATCATCGTCCCCGACCAGCACCAGTCGCTCTCGTACGTGTTCACGGAGACCGTCAACGCGTCGGGCTACGGCAACGGGACGACCTCCTGGTCGAACCCGGCGATGTGGTTCGTGTTCGGGCTCGGCCTGCTCATGGCGCAGTACACGATCACGGGCTTCGACGCCTCGGCGCACACGGCCGAGGAGACGAAGGCGGCGTCGCGCATGGCCGCGACGGGCATGTGGACCTCCGTCTTCGTGTCGGCGGTCTTCGGGTTCATCCTGCTCGTCGCCGTGACGGCGGCCATTCCCTCGACGGAGGGCGCGCTCGAGAACATCGGGGCGGTCGTTCCGTGGATCTGGGCCGAGTCGATGAGCCAGAACTGGTCGGAGGCGCTTCTCTTCATCTGCGTCGTCGCCCAGTTCTTCTGCGTGACTGCGTCGGTGACGTCGGCCTCGCGGATGATGTTCGCGTTCTCGCGCGACCGGGCCGTCCCCGGTCATCAGCTCTGGCGGCGGGTGGCTCCGAACCGTGTCCCGCGCTGGTCGGTCGTCGGCATCGCCGTCTTCGCGGCGATCCTGATGATCCCGGCGATCTGGAACTACCTCGTGGGCTACGCGGTCGGCACCGCAATCGCGGTGATCGGGCTGTACATCGCGTTCATCCTCCCGGTGTGGCTGCGCTGGCGAAAGGGCGACAGCTGGGACGAGCCGCGGGCGTGGAGCCTGGGGCGGCACTACAAGTGGATCGACGCGATCGCGATCGCGTGGGTCGCGATCATCACGATCCTGTTCATCTTCCCGCTCTACAAGGCGGGGCTTCCGTGGGAGGACGACTTCTCCTGGGAGCTGACGAACTACACGGTCCTCTGGTTCGCGGCCATCGGAATCGTCTTCGGCGGCTGGTGGTTCCTGTCTGCCAAGAACTGGTTCAAGGGGCCCGTGCGCATGGGCACCGAGGAGGAGCTCGAACGCATGGAGCGCGAGCGCGCGGGCGACTTCGAGCTTCCGACCGAAGCGAGGCTAGCTCACCCGATCGGGTACGTCGGAGGAGGGCGCCGCGAGGCGCCCTCTTTCGTTCAGCCGAGCGCGGCCCGGAACGCGGGCTCCGCGGCCGTCCGCTCGAGCCGCTCGAAGTGCTCCCGCGCATAGGCGACGAAGTCGAAGTCGAGCTCCGAGATCGCGGTCTGGACGACGCCCCACATCGCCTCGCGGAAGTCGGACATGAAGCGCATGAGCTCGAGCAAGCGGTCGTCCTCGTGGCGGAGCTGCCCGAAGTACGCCCCGAGCAAGGTGTGCCGCTCGCTCTCGCTCAGCTCGTGGTTGATCGAGAAGTTCGCGAGGTCGAAGAACGGGTCGCCCATGCCCGCGTACTCCCAGTCCACGATCCGGAGTCGCTGGCCGTCGTCGAGGAAGTTCGCGTTCAGGAGGTCGTTGTGACACGGCACGGGTGCCGCGCCTGCCCGGAGCTCCTCGATCCGACGCGCGAGGCCGTGCGCGGGCTCGTATGCCTCCGGGATCGTCCCCCCGCGCGCGAGCGCCGTCTCCCGGTACGTCTCGACGACGCGGAACGAGTCGAACGTGCCGCGGATCGGAGCCGAACCGTGGAACGCGCGCAGCGCGCCGGCGACGCGGGTGAGGAGCTCGGGCTCGCGCATGTTCTCGACGGGCGGGATCTCGCCTGGGACGAAACGCGTCACGAGCCAGCCTTCCGGCTCGACGAACGCGACGACCTCCGGACCGATGCCGAGCTCCGCGGCCCTCCGCGTCGCCTCGAGCTCGACCGTGCGGTCGATCCCGAGCAGGCTCGTGTCCTTGCCGGCGACGCGGAGCACGAACGTCTCGCCGTCGACCTCGACCTTGAGGTTGTGGTTCGTGATGCCGCCGCCGAGGACCTCGACGCGCGCGTTGCGCCCAGGCCAGACGCGCTCGACCGCGGCATCGAGGGCGCTCATGCGCGGATCTTCTCGCCCTGCTCGTCGACGAGCGGCTCGGGCTCGATCCAACCGCCGACCCAGTCGCCGAAGATCTCGACCTCGACCTCCGTCCCGAGCTTGTGCCCGGCGGGGACGTAGGCGTACGCGATCGACCTCGAGACCGTGTAGCCGTACCCACCGCTCGTCACGCGGCCGACGAGCTCGCCGCCGACGCGGACGGGCTCGGAGCCGAGAGCGACCGCGAGCGGGTCCTGGAGCACGAGGCAGCGCAGCAGCCGCTTCGGCGGCGGCGCGTCCGCGAGCGCGTCGCGACCGATGAAGTCGCCCTTGTCGAGCTTGACCGCGAAGCCGAGGCCCGCCTCGAAGGGCGTGTCCTCCGGCGTGATGTCCGCGCCCCACACGCGGTAGCCCTTCTCGAGCCGGAGCGAGTCGATCGCCTTGTAGCCGCCGGCAACGAGCCCGTGCTCGCGCCCGCCCTCCCACAGCGTGTCCCACAGCCGCAGCCCGAGCTCCGACGGGCAGTAGAGCTCCCAGCCGAGCTCGCCGACGTAGGTGACGCGGACCGCCAGGCACGGCACGGGGCCGACGGCGATCTCCTGCGCGGTCATGTACGGGAACGCGCCGGTTCCGAGATCGGTGGTCGTCAGCGGCTGGAGGACGTCCCGCGACCGCGGGCCCCAGAGGCCGAAGCACGCGTACGCGGAAGTCACGTCGGCGATGTGCACCGAGCCGTCATCCGGTGCGTGCTGGCGGAGCCAGGCGAGGTCGTGCTGGCCGAAGGCGGTCCCGGTCACGATGCGGAAGCGATCGTCGCCGAGCCTCGTCACGGTGAAGTCGCACTCGATCCCGCCGCGCGCGTTCAGCATCTGCGTGTAGGTCACCCGGCCGACGTCGCGTGCCACTCGGTTGGCGCAGAGCCGCTCGAGGAAGTCGGCCGCGCCGGCTCCCGTGACGTCGATCTTCGCGAACGAGCTCTCGTCGAACAGCACGGCGGCGTCGCGGCAGGCGTGGTGCTCCGCGCCGATCGCGGGCGACCAGAGCTTCCCGGCCCAGCCGCGCGGGCGGAGCGACTCGTTGCCGCGGCCCGCGTTCCGCTCGAACCAGTTCGCGCGCTCCCAGCCTGACTTCTCACCGAACGCCGCACCGAGGTCTTGGAGGCGTGGGTACGCGGGCGAGACGCGAAGCGGTCGCCCCGCCTGCCTTTCGTGGCCGGGGTACTTCACGTCGTAGTAGGTCTCGTACACCTCCTTCGTGCGCGCGACCGTGTACTCGCGGCTCCGGTACGCGACGCCGAAGCGGCGCGAGTCCATGTGCCACACGTCGAGCGAGGGCGTGCCCTCGACGATCCACTCCGCGACGAGCTTCCCCATGCCTCCCGCGCCGGCGAGCCCGTGGGCGCAGAAGCCGGCCGCGACCCAGAGCCCGCGGACGTCCGAGGGGCCGAGGATGAACTCCCCGTCGGGCGTGAAGGCCTCCGGCCCGTTGATCAGGCGGATGACCTCCGCGTCGGCCAACTCGGGCACGCGGACGACCGCGTTCTCCATCAGCTCCTCGAAGCGCGGCCAGTCCTCCTCGAGGAGCCGCGAGTTGAAGTCGGGCGGGATCCCGTCGAGGCCCCAAGGCGCGCAGTCCCGCTCGTACCCGCCCATGACGAGCCCGCCCGACTCCGGGCGGAAGTAGACGAGGAGCGAGGGGTCGCGCATCGTCGGCATCTCCGTGGGGAGGCCGGCCGGCTTCGTCACCAGGTACTCGTGGGCCATCGGGACGATCGGGACGTTCACGCCCGCGAGCGCGCCGATCTCGCGCGCGTACATGCCGCCGGCGTTCACGACGATCTCGGTCTCGATCTCGCCTCGGTCGGTCTCGACCGCCTCGACGCGTCCACGGCGCGTGCGGATCCCGGTGACGCGCGTCCGCTGCTCGATCTCGGCGCCTCGCCGGCGTGCGCCCTCCGCGAGCGCGAACGTGAGCTGGCTCGGATCGACGTAGCCGTCGGTCGGGATGTACGCAGCGCCGTGCACGCCGTCGGTCGTGAGCGGCGGGAAGAGCCGCTGCGCGTCGTCGGCGGAGATCGAGCTCGAGCGGCAGGCCGAACGTCTTCGCCCAGCCGGCCTGGCGCGCGATCTCCTCCATCCGCTCCTCGGACGAGGCGAGCCGGAGCGACCCGACCTCGCGCCACCCGGTCTCGAGCCCCACCTCGCCCTCGAGCGAGCGGTACAGGTCGACGCTCTCCATCATCATCTTCGTGAGCGAGAGGGAGCTGCGGAGCTGGCCGACGAGCCCGGCCGAGTGGAAGGTCGACCCGCTCGTGAGCTCCGCGCGCTCGACGAGGACGACGTCGTCCCACCCGAGGCGCGCGAGCCAGTAGAGGACGCTGCAGCCGCCGACCCCGCCTCCGATCACGACTGCCCGGGCCCTGTCGCGCATCGGCGGAGCCTATTGCGGCAACCGGGGGCCCGTCGGCCGATCGGTGGCCGGACGCGGCGGTGGTCGAGGCTGGAGGAACCTCCCGGTTCCCCCAGACCCCCTCCACTGGTCCGCTACGCGGACAATTCGCTTCGCAAATAGCGCGGAATTTTCTTGCGGGTGCCCTTGTCGGACCTGTCCGCGGTGCGTAATGTCCCGCCTGCGCCGAGCACGGGGCGCCGGTAGGACGAAGCCCCCCGAGGAGCACTACGCGGAAGCGGAAGGTTCGTCGGGAAGGTGGACGAAAGCGTTCCCGGCTCGGCGAATCTGCGGCCGGGCCCTCGGGTCCGGCCGCTTTTTCTCTCTCCAGGTCACTAGAGCAAGCGCCGCGATGCGCAGCTCGACCTGTGTGAAAAGAAAAAGTCGCAATTTGCGACAAGCTGGTTTCCAGGTGGGTCTTGACGGGGTTCGTAGGGGGCCATAGAGTCCGTCATGCACCGAGTACGGAGCGCCCGAGGTTGAAGGTTCTCCGAGTGGCAGTCGCTTCGGCGGCGGTCAGTCGGGAAACTGGACGAAGGCGACACCGGCTCGGTGCATTTCTTTGTGGTCCGGACGACGCTCTCGAGTGGCAGTGCTTCGGGCCGTGGCCGCCGCGAGGTGCGCCATCGGTCCGCCCTCGATCGCCTCGAAGTCGCCGGAGGGTCTGGCTCGGTTGTGACGGCGAGGGCACGGACGCCTGCTTCGCCGTGACGAAGTTGGCACGGAGTCCTGACCCAGCCGTACGCCGATCCCCGATACGCTGACCACAGGGATCCGGGGATCCCCTGGGGGTCGTTACTCGGGGTTTCGCGCGGCCCTGAAGTTGTGACCGGAAATTGCGCGAAATTCTTCCGCAGGGGTGCTTGACCGAGCCTTGCGCGTCGCTTAGTGTCGGCGCTGCACCGAGTACGGAGCGTCCGAGGTTGATGGCTCTCCGAGTGGCACTCGCTTCGGCGGAGGTCAGTCGGATTGCCGGACGAAGGCGCCACCGGCTCGGTGCTTTTTTGGTTCCCGAGCGAGCGGTCGCGACCGCGCATATCCTGGCTCCATGCGCCGGCTCGTCGCCCTCGTCAGCTCGATCATCTTCGTCGACGCGCTGCTCTTCACCGCGCTGACGCCGCTCGTCCCGGACTACGCCGACGAGTTCGACCTCTCGAAGACCGGAGCCGGGCTGCTGCTCGCCGCCTTCGGCGCCGGTGCGCTGTTCGGAGGCGTCCCGGGCGGCATCGCCGCGGCTCGCTACAGCCCGAAGCACGCCGTCGTCGGGGGGCTCGTCCTCCTCGGGATCTCGAGCATCGCCTTCGCGCTGGCCGACAGCGCCCTCACGCTCGGGCTCGCCCGCTTCGTCCAGGGCTTCTCGAGCACGATCACGTGGGCGGGCGCGCTCGCGTGGGTGGCGAGCGTCGTCCCGAAGGAGCAGCGCGGCGAGATGCTCGGATTCGCGTTCGGCGCTGCGATCGCCGGCGCGATCCTCGGCCCGCTCTTCGGCGGGATCGCCGAGACCGCCGGAATCCGGATCTCGTTCACGTCCGTCGGCGTCGTCGCGTTCGCGTTCGCCGGGCTCGCGCTCCTCGGGCGCTCGGCTCCCTGCGAGCCGCTCACCGGCGACGGCATTCGCCGCGCGTTCGCGGATCTGCGCTTCGTCGGCGGCCTGTGGCTGAACACGCTGCCCGCGACTGCTCTTCGGGACGCTCGCCGTCCTCGCGCCGCTCGCGCTCGACGACGCCGGCTGGACGACGCTCGCGATCGGCGCCGTCTTCTTCGGCGCCGGCCTCGTCGAGGTCGTCATCAACCCGCTCCTCGGTCGCCTCACGGATCGCCGCGGCCGCCTGCTCCCGATCCGAGCCGCCCTCGCATGCTCGACCGTCGTCGCCGCTCGCCCTCGCCGTCTCGTCGACTCCCGCCGTCATCGCGGTGCTCGTCGCCGCGGCGGCGATCGCGTTCGGGAGCATGTACACACCCGGGATGTCCCTGACGTCGCACCGCGCCGATTCGGCCGGCCTCGCCCAGGGTCTCGCCTTCGGGATCATGAACAGCTCCTGGGCGCGTCGGCGCGCTCGTCGGGCCTTCGCTCGCCGGCGCGCTTGCCGACGCACGAGGAGACGCCGCCCCCTACCTCGTCGGCGCGATCCTCTGCGCGCTCACGCTCGTCGCGACGCAGCGCGTCGCCCGGACCCAGGTGCGTGCCCGTGAGGCGTGAGGACTGGGACCGGAAGTACGGCGAGGCCGAGAGTCTCTGGAGCGCGAACCCGAACCGGTTCCTCGTCGCCGAGGTCGAGCACCTGCCGCCCGGTCGTGCTCTCGACCTTGCCTGCGGCGAGGGTCAGAACGCCATCTGGCTGGCGGGGCTCGGCTGGGAGGTCGTCGGAGTCGACTTCTCCGAGGTCGCGATCGCCAAGGCGCGAGCGCGCGCCGAGCGCGATGGCGTCGTCGTCGACTTCGCGACCGTCGACCTGCTCGTGTACGAGCCCGAGCCCGGTGCGTACGACCTCGTTCTCCTCCTCTACCTCCACCTGCCGCCGGACGAGCGCCGGCTCGTCCTCGAGCGCGCGTCGGCGGCGCTCGCACCCGGAGGGACGCTGCTCCTCGTCGGCCACGACCTCGCCAACATGACCGAGGGCGTCGGCGGCCCGAGCGACCCGGCGATCCACGTCACGCCGGACGAGGTTGCCGGCGAGCTCCCAGGTCTCGAGATCGAGAAGGCCGAGCGCGTGTACCGCGACGTACGCGGTGAGAGCCGCCCGGCGATCGACGCGCTCGTTCGCGCCCAACGCCCCTGAGGCCGTCCTATTCCGCCGAGTGCTCCGGAGAAAGGAGCGCTCGAACGGCCCCTCGGCGAGGAGGCGGCGGAACTTCGAGAACTGCCCTGCCTTGCCGACGGCGACGAGCGTGTCTCCCTGCTGAATGACGTCGTCGGGCTGCGCCCCGCTCACCGGCTCGGGCTCGCGCAGGATCGCGATCACGGTCACGCCCGTCTGCGCGCGGAGCCCGCATTCGGCCAGCGTCATCCCGATCGCCGGGCTCGTGTCCGGCACGGGCACCCACTCGATCTGGAGCTCGCCGAGCGCCATCTCGAGCTCCTCGACGATCCTCGGGCGCTCGTACGCGCCGCCGATGATCGCGCCGAGCTGGCGCGCCTCGTCGTCGTGCAGCTCGATCACGGCCGTCGGCTCGTCGTCGCCGGCGCGGCGGTAGTAGTAGATGTCGCGCTGGCCGTCGTTGTGCAGGATCACGGACAACCGGCCGCCCTGGGCCGTCCGGAACGCGTACTTGACGCCGACGCCGGGCAGGCGGGTCTCTCGCAGGTCTACGGGCATCAGGCCTCCTGATTCAGTCTAGGGGTCGGGAAGAGCCAGCGGCCGAGTCGCTTCGACTCCTTCATGAGAACGATGCCGACCGTCGCGGTCACGAGGACGTAGAGGCCGGCGAAGGCGACGAGGTCGGTCCGGTCGTCGGGAGCGAGGGCATCGTTTTCGGACGCGAGCTGCGCGAGGATGATCGTGAACTCTCCGTGCGCGACGAGCGCGATGCCCGCGTTCAGGCTCTGCCTCCGCGTGAAGCCTCCGACCCGCCCCGCGACCATCCCCCCGCCGATCTTCCCGAAGAGCGTGAGGACCACCGCGATTGCGACCAGCCACCCGACGTCGCCGATCGCGGACACGTCGATCGAGAGCCCGAAGACGAAGAAGAAGAGCGCCGCGAAGATGTCGCGGAAGCTGAAGAAGCGCTCCTCGATCTGCTCGCGGACGCTCGTCTCGGAGAGGACGATGCCGGCCATGAGAGCGCCGATCGCCTCGGACAGTCCGAGCTCCTCGGCGACCGCGGCCGTGCCGACGAGGAAGCCGAACACGGCGAGCAGGAAGAACTCGAGCGGCAGCCGGTCGAGCAGCCGGTCGATCGGGCGCGTCAGGAAGCGCGACACGGCCAGGCCGCCGGTGATGAATGCGAGCGCCTTCGCGACGAGGATCAGCGTGTCCGAGATCTCCCCTCCCCCGACCGCCGCGTACCCGAGCATGAGCGCGACGACGATGTCTTCGAACACGAGGATCGCGAGGACGAGGTCGGTCTCGTCGTCGCCCAGACGCCGGAAGTCGGAGAGACCCTTGATCGCGATCGCGCTCGACGAGACGTAGATGCACGCGGCGAGCACGAGCGCCGCCGAGGTGAACCCGAACGCCGCTACCCCGATCATCAGCCCGAGCCCGGCGTTCGCGCCGAGGTCGACCAGGCCGCCGAGCCCGACGTGCCGCCCGGTCCTCGCGATGCGGCTGAACGTGAACTCGAGGCCGAGGAAGAAGAGGAGGAAGACGAGCCCGAGCTGGGCGACGAACTCCGTGACCTCCGAGGGGCTGATGAACGAGAGCACCTTCGGCTCGTTCGGCCCGAGGAGAAGCCCCGCGAGGAGGTACGCCGGGATCGCCGAGAGCCCGAACCGCCGCGCGACGAGCCCGAGCACGCCGAGGATGACGATGGTGACGGCGAGCTCGGCAAGGGTCATGGGCCCCCATTCTCGCGTGCCTCGCGACCGAGGCGTTCTCTAACGAGTCGTGAGCACCGCCTCGAGCGCCGCCGGGAAGCGTTCGAGGACCCACTCCGCGTCGAGCGGGGCGAGCCGGTAGTCGCGGCCGTTTACGAGCACGTAGTCGCCGGTTCTCGGGTCCATCGGCAGGCGCGATTCGACCGGGTACCAGCGGTTGTGGCGCTCGACGAGGTCGTTCACCTCGGTGAACCGCCACTCGCGGGCGATCGCAGTCCAGCGGTGCTCGAAGGCGTCCGTGTCCCCGTCGCACTCTCCGGCGAGCGCTCGCCGCACCTCGGCGAGCCGCGCCTCGTGCTCTGCGATCTGCGCCTCGATGACGTGCAGGCGGACCATGTACGCGAGCGGGCCGCGGGCGGCCGCGAGATACGCCGAGGCGGACGGCCGGAAGTTCCGCAGGCGAAGCCGCGTCGGCGTCCCGCGCTCCGGAAGCGACCGGAGGTCCTCCTCGAGCCCTGCGAGCTCGCGCCGGTCGCGCGGCGTCTCCGGGAGCACGACGCCCTGGCGCATGATCGCCTCGCGCTCGGCCTTCTCCATGGCCGTATTACAGCTGTCGCGTCGCGGCTAGCGGCCGAGCAAGCGATCGAGCCACGAGCGGCGTGTGGGCTCTTCGTCGGCGGGCTCCGGCTCGAGCTCGGGCACGGGCTCCGGGTCGGGCGCCGGCACAGGCTCCGGCTCCGGCGCGGCCGGCGCAGGAGGCTCGGGCTGCGGTTCCGGCTGCGGCGGAGCGGGCTCCGGCTCCCGGACGGGCTCGGGAGCGGGAGGTTCGGGCGCGGGAGGCTCGGGCTCCGGAGCGGGCTGCGGCACGGGCTCGACCGGGGGCGGCGGAGCGGGCTCCTCTCCGGGCGTCGACTCGTTCGCGTCGAGCAGAAGGTCGTCGCCGCGGCGCTCTTTCAGCCGGGCGAAGTCGCCGCGGATCGCCTTGCGCATGTCATCGAGGTGGCTCTCCTCGCGCACGACAAGCGTTTCCCGATCCGGCCCGCGAGTCCTTCCCGAAATCCGCGCTAGCGCGGCGATGCGAAGGTCGCCGTCCAGACGACCGAGACGCCGTTGCCGAGGAGGCCCTTCGCCCGCACCGGCGCCGCACCGACGTGCCGGTAGCCCTGACGCAGGATGTTCGCGCGATGCCCCGACGACTTGAGCCAGGCGGAGACGACGTCGCGCGCGCTGACCCGGCCCCACGGCCCCGCGTAGAGGTTCTCCGCGACGCTCGAGTAGCGGTAGCCGGCCCGGTCGATCGACTCGGTGAACGCCCCGCCGCACGGCGTGTGCGAGAACTGCATGCAGTTGGCGACGCCCCGCCCCTTGATCGCCGCCGCGCGTGTGAGCGCCGGGGACTGCTCGAGCCGGGAGCGCCCGCCCTGCGCGCGCGCGTAGTTCACGAGGCAGGTCACGGAGCGGATCTGCGCGGGTGCAGACGCACCGGCATCGGCCGAGCCCGGGCACGCCGACGTCGGCGCCAGGTACGCGTTCCAGCCACTCTCGCCGCCGTTCGCCGAGCTCGCGAAAGCGAGCACCGCGAGGGCCGCGAGGAGCGCTACGAAGCCGTTTCGAGCAGGTGTCGACGCCGCTGCAACGTGCACCGACCAACGGTAGGAGCGGTCCCTATGCCCGGCCCTGCCCTCATCGGGGGACGCGGGATGCCTCGGACTGGTGAACCTGCCCCTCGTCAGGGTCACTCGGCGACTCTAACGCCTCACCAGGATGATGGGTGCGCCAAGTGGCCGCGGCGAGCATTCCGAGCCCCAATGTGGGCAAAACCGTGAACGCGCGGTAGAGGAGCGTCGCGGTCACGGCGTCGGCGTTCGCCGCGCCGAAGGCGACGAGAGCCCCGCTGAGGCCGAGCTCGACGATGCCGATGCCTCCAGGCGTGAGCGGAAGCGCGCCCAGGATGCGCACCAACGACCACGCCGCGAAGGCTTCGATCCACGTGATCTCCGACGACCCGACACCGACGGCACGCAGGCAGACGAGCAGCAGGAGGAAGACGGTCAGATGCCCGACCAGCGTCGCGACCGTGAGAACGTGCCACCGCCGCCGGAGGAGGCCGAGCGCGCTCGACCGGAAGCGCACGAGGCCCTCCCCGGCCCAGCCGACCCGCCTCCGGACGAGTCCCGTCGCCCAGCGTGCGAGCCTCGACGCGATGTTGCCGACGTAACGCGCACGCGACGCGCTCGAGAGCGCAAGCGCGAAGGCCGTGACGGCGACGACGAGGACGGCGACGCCGACCAACGCCGTCGTCCGTAGCGCGGGGTGATCCTGGTCCTCAGCGGTAAGGAGCGCGAGAGCGACGACCGGGAACGCGAGGTTCGCGAACTGGTTCCAGATGCCCGTGACCGCGACCGCGAGCCCGACGGGCCGCCCCTCGAAGCCCCACGAGCGAAGCATCGAGTACGACGCGGCCATGCCCACGGCCGCACCCGCGGGCGTGACGAGCGACAGCGCCGTCGACGCCTGCGTCATCGCCAGCGCCTCGCGGTAGCGGAGCCCCGGAAGCGCCACCATCCACGGGGGCGGGAAGGTCGCGATGTTGAGCGCCGTCACCCCCACGAGGAGAGCCCACTCCTCCCAGCCGAGCTCCTTGACGACCGCCCAGACGTCGCGGTAGTCCGCGATCCGCGGGAGAAGAAACACGAACACGGCGGCGATGACCACGACGCTCGCCGTGCCTCCCAGGAGGCGTCGCTGCGTCTTCCCGAAGCGCTGCGGTCGACCTGACTCCGCGGACATGCCCGGAAACTACCGCGCGCTCGTCGCTGCCGGTTCTAAGGCAGCCGCGGCGCCAGGAACGTCCCGACGACGCCCGCCACGACGAGCAGCCCCGCCGCGAGCGCGACGAAGAAGAACGTCACCTCGCTCTCGCCCGGCTCCCGCCCGAGCGACGACCCGAGCTCCGAGTACGCCTGCTCGAGCGAGTCGGCCGACCGCGCCTCCGAGAACTCGCCGCCGGTCATGTCGGCGATCGCGCGGAGCGTCTCGGGGTCCGGCGGGACGGGGATGAAGCGCGGCCCGGTGTCACCGGGGAACCCGCCGCCGAGGGTGCCACGGTCGATCACGCCCTCCGGCGTCCCGAGCGCGATCGTGTACACGGGGATGCACGCGTCCCGGGCGAGCGCCGCACCCTCGAGCGGCTGCAGGATCCCGCGGGTCTGCGCGCCGTCGGAGAGGAAGAGGATCGAGACCGGGCCGTTCTCGTCGCACGTCTCGAGCTGCGCGAGCTGACGCGTCTCCCCGAGCGCGATCTCACCCGTGTCCTCCGGATCATCACGCACCCGCTTGCCGAGCCCGACTGCCGTCTCGAGCGCATCGCCGATCGCCGTCCCTCCGAAGACCGAGAACGAGTCGATCGTGTCCACCGCCTCGCCGAGAATCACGCGGTTCTTCGTCGGAGGCGTGGCCACCTGCGTATCGCCGGCGAACACGACGAGACCCACGTTCAGGCGGTCGGGGACGCCGTCGAGGAACGTGCGGATCGCGTCCTGCGCGGCGCCGAGCCTCGTCGGCGCGACGTCCTCGGCCTGCATCGAGCGGGACGTGTCGACGACGAGGATGACCGTCGCCTTCTCGCTCAAGAACATCCGCGTCACATGCGGACGCGCGAGCGAGGCGAGCAGAAGGGCAAGCGCCAGGCCCACGAGCACGGGCGCGACGAGACGTGTCCACGTCCTCCCCGAGACCACGGTCGCGAGCACGTCGACGTTCGGAAAGTGCACCGCGTAGCGCATCTGCCGGCGCTCGGCCAGCCACCAGAGGCCGACCGCCAGCGCGAGAACGGCGAGCGAGAGCAGAAGCCAGGGGCTCTGGAAGCTCATCGACGCTCCACCGAGCAGACCGCCTGGACCTGGACGAGCGCGCGCACGCCTCCGAGCTCGGCGTCGCCGGTGACGCGCACGACCACCCGGCCGTTGCGGATCGACCGCCTCCCGCCGACGCTCGAGACGAGGCTCGGGCTCGGCGCCGTGCGCGTGTTGAAGGCGAAGGCGTGAGCGGCCCCGACGAGGCGCTCGCCCGGCCTGCAGCCCTGCGCGACCGTGGCCGTGCCCGGCCGCACGCGGAAGTTCCGCACGCGGCGCGTCGTCGGCTGCCCGGCCGGGAACGCCCCGACCGAGGTCGGGACGCGTCCCCCGCCGCCCGACGCCGGGATGCAGCCGATGTACGGCTTGAACGTGGGGCCGCTCGGCGCCTCTCCGACGTAGGAGCCGACGAAGACGACTGCGCGAGCGGTCGAGATCCCGGGGTTCACCGGGCTCCCCATCGTCCCCAGGAAGTGGACGTCGATCGCGCGCTGGCTGACCTCGGCGTCGAGGCCGCCGACGACATGTGCCCGCGGGCAGCTGAGCTGATACTCGACCTTCGGGCGCGGGACGCCTCTCGCGGCCGGGACGACGACCCACGGACCGGCGACGGGCACGCAGACCTGGAGCCCGTCGCACTCTCGCGCTCCGCCGGCCGGAGTCACCGCGACGAGGCCGGCGACGACCCCGACGGCCCCGGTGGCGAGCCACGCGCGCAGGCTCACGGGACCCTCCGGAAGAAGAACGCCGAGAGCGCGCCACCCAGGAGCAGGAGCGCGGCGGCACCGCCGGCGACGACGTCGGTCACCTCGCGCTGCTCCTCGCGCTCGCCGAGGCGCGAGCCGAGGTCCTCGTAGACCGCGCGCAGGCCGTCCGCGTCGAAGGCGGTGAAGAACGTCCCTCCGGTGGTCGACGCGAGCTCCGAGAGCGTCTCTGGCTCGGCGGGAACGCGGATCTGGCGGCGGAAGCCGCCGGGAAGCATCTCCTCGACGACGCCGTCGGGCGTCCCCACGAGCACGGCGTGCACGGGCACGCCCTGCTTCCTCGCCTCCGCCGCCGCGGCGTCCGGCTCGACGGACCCGCCGTCGCGCTTCCCGTCGGAGAGGAGCACGATCGTCCGCGGAGGCAGCGTCCCGTCCTCGGCCCGCTCGCTCTGCCCGAGCTCGAGCGACAGCGCCACGGCGTCGCCGATCGCCGTGCCCTCGCCCGGAGTCAGCGTGTCGAGCGAGGCGGCGACGAGCTCCCGGTCCTCCGTCGGCGGGACGCCCACCACCGCGCGGGTCGCGAACGTGACGACGCCGACGCGGAACTTCTCCGGCACCTCCGCGAGAAACGCGTGCGCGGCGCCGCGCGCGGCCTCGAGGCGCGTCGGCTGGACGTCCGTCGCCTTCATCGAGCGGGAGACGTCCATGGCGAGGATCACGGTCGCCTCCTCGCGCGGGACGCTCACGGTCGCATGCGGCCGGGCAACGCCCACGATCATGGCCGCGAGCGCGACCAACAGCACGACCAGCGGGAGGTAGCGCAGCCGCCCGGGGGCACGCTCGATGACGTTGGGGATCAGATCCGGGTTCCCGAACGCGGCCTGCGAGCGCACGCGACGGCCCTCGGAGAGGAGAAAGAGCAGGAAGAGCAGCGGCACGGCCGCGAGGCCGACGAGCACGATCGGCCAGGTGAAGGTCATGGTCGGCTCCGGCGGAGGAACGCGACCAGCACGCGCAGCCAGTCTCCCGAGGTCGAGAGCACGACGTGGCGGACGCCGGTCGCGGCGAGCGTTCGGGAGACCTGACCTCTCTCGGCCTCGGCCGCGGCGGCGAAACGCTGGCGCAGGCGGCGGCTGCGGGTGTCCACGCGAAGCTGGCGGCCGGTCTCGGGGTCGACGAGCCAGAGGAGGCCCACGTTCGAGAGCTCCTGCTCGCGCGGGTCGCGGATCTCGACTGCGATGACGTCGTGACGGCCCGCGAGCTCGAGGAGCGGCGGTCGCCAGTCGCGGGAGCCCCGGAAGTCCGAGACGACGACGACCAGCGCGCGCTGGCGGGCGAACGCACCGACGCGCGCGATGCCCTCGCCGAGCGACGTTGCCCCGAGTCGCTCCTGGTGGGGAACGGCTTCGGGCTCTCCGCGAAGCGCGGCCAGCAGCCCGACGAGGCCGGCTCGTCCCTGCGTGGGCGGGAGCGCCTTCGGCTCCGTCCCGCCGAAGGTCACGACCCCGAGCCGGTTGCCGCGCCGGGTCGCGAGGTGCCCGAGCGCGATCGCGACCCCCTCGGCGACGTCCGCCTTGCGGCGGTCGGCGGTGCCGAACTGCATCGACGGAGACGTGTCGAGCGCAAGCCAGGTGACGAGGACGCGCTCCGCGAGGTCGACGCGTACGTGCGGCTCGTTCGTCCGCGCGGTGACGTTCCAGTCGATCCGGCGGACGTCGTCGCCGGGCGCGTACGGGCGGATCATCGCGAGCTCCGACCCCGTGCCGAGCAGGTTCGAGCGGAAGTCGCCCGCGAGCAGCCCCTCCATCCTGCGCGTGATCGAGACGTCGAGCGCCCGCAGAAGCCCTTCGGGCATCGAGCCCGGGCCCGGGCGAGCGGGCGAGGTGCCGGGAAGAAGCGCGCCTGCGGAGCTCGAGCTCACGAGCTCAGGCGGCGCTCGCCCTCATGCGCGCGAGGTCGAGCGACGGCGCCGGGACCGCCTCGAGCACCTGGTCGAGCACGGCGTCGGGGCTCACTTCCTCGGCGAGGGCCTGGTAGGAGAGGACGAGCCGGTGCCGGAGGGCGTCCTTCACGAGCGCATGGATGTCCTCGACGAGCGCGTACTCCCGCCCGCGGACGAGCGCCAGCGCACGTGCCCCTTGAACCAGACTGATCGGCCCTCTTGGACTCGCCCCGTACGAGATGTAGGGCGCGAGATCCGCGAGCCCGTGCTCCGCCGGCTCGCGGGTCACGGTCGCGATGTCGACGGCATAGCTCACGAGCGACGGGTCGACGTAGATGTCGAGCACCGCCCGCTGGAGCGCCTGCAGCTCCTCGAGCGAGAGCGCCTGCCGCAGCTCCGGGTGGTCGACGAGCTGCCGCTGGACGACGGTGAGCTCCTCGTCGTGCTGCGGGTAGCCGATGACGACTTTCAGCATGAAGCGGTCGATCTGCGCCTCCGGCAATGGATACGTGCCCTCGGACTCGATCGGGTTCTGCGTCGCCATGACGAGGAACGGCTCCGGGACGGGGAACGTGTCGTGCCCGATCGTCACCTGCCGCTCCTGCATGACCTCGAGGAGCGCGGACTGGACCTTCGCCGGGGCGCGGTTGATCTCGTCCGCAAGCAGGAAGTTGCAGAAGACGGGGCCGAGCTCGGTGTCGAATTTCCCATCTCCCGCCCGGTAGATCCTGGTCCCGACCAGATCGCTGGGGACGAGATCGGGGGTGAACTGCACCCGCGCGAACGTCCCGCCGAGCACGCCGGCCGTGGTCTTGATCGTCAGCGTCTTCGCGAGGCCCGGAACGCCCTCGATCAGGAGGTGGCCCTGCGCGAGGAGGCACACGAGCACCCGCTCGAGCATCGCGTCCTGCCCGGCGATGACGCGTCTGATCTCGAAGAGCGCCTGCTCGAGCTGGATCTTCGCCTCGGGCGGCGTCGGCGTCCCGTCGTTCAGCACGTGCTCGGTCACATCGTCTGCCACGTCTCGCTCCTCTCCGCGGAAGCCTCATACGTAAGCAGAGAAACCTGAGTGTTGGATGAAAGACTCGTGAAGCGTGCGGGTCGCGGCGGAGGGCGACGGCGCAGAAAAAGGCCGGTAACTGGAGAGTTTGGGCTTGACCGGCGGGGCGTGCTGTCGGCACCCTTGGGAACGTCCCCGCCATCCTGCCGAGAGGGGGTGCGAGTGGCAGAGACGGTCAACCACTCGTTGGTCCAGCAATTTGCGTCGATGAAACCGGCCGAGTTCGGGCCGACGATCGAACCGAAGTGGCAGGTCTGCGAGCGCCTCGTCATGGAGATACGAACGGCAGTCGAGAAACAGCAACTGACACCGCTGGACGGCGCGCGTGCGATCTCGTCGATCACCGCGACGCTGTTCGGCTACGACGAGTTCATCCTCCGCGAGATCTCTCCGGAGACGTGGCTCGCCTCGAACCACATGAAGCGCTAACGGACCGGCCCGTCACACACATAGCCCGTCACAAGTGGAGGGAGGGCTCTCGCCCTCCCTCCTTCATCTCGCGCTACGAGCGCTGCACTCCCATCACGATCGAGCCGACGTAGCCGGCGCCGCTCCGCGTCAGCTTCAGCGTCGAGCGCCTGCCGCCGTTTCGATAGATGCTGTCCGCCGCGTTCCGCGTGCTCCGGCTCGGCCTCCGCGAGTACGGCGCGCGCTTGAAGACGGCGTCCGTCAGGCGGTCGGGGAAGTACAGCTGCCCGGTGTGCACGACGTTCCCGCCGACATGCACCGTCACGTGGACGTGGACCGTGCGGCCGGCGTACCAGCCGGGATAGACCGTCTTGAAGAGCGTGAGCCCCTTCGCGTCGGTGCGCTGGATCCCACGCAGGAAGCGCCGGTCTTCGGTCCCCTGCGTGCCCGTCCCCGAGTAGACGCCGCCCGCGTCGCAGTGCCAGATGTCGACCGCAGCGCCTCTGATCGGCCTGCATGTCGAGACGTCGACGACCGAGAGCCGCAGCGTCAGCGGCACGCCCGGTCGGCCTTCGCGGATGTTGCGGCGGACCCTGTGGTCGTCGAGGTAGAACGGCCCCTCCGACTGCTCGGGCGCGAGGACGCAGCTGACGAGGCCGGAGGCGACTCCGGCGGGGCCGGCGCCGGCAGCCTCGTCCTCGGGCGCGCTCTGCGAGTCGCCGATCTTCCAGCCGCCGACCGCTGCGGCGCCGGCGAGCAGTCCGCCGAGCTTGACCAGCGAGTCGCGGCGCGAGATGCGAGGTTCGTCGGCCATGAGGGCGAGCGTAGCGGCCGTGCCTGAGTGGGCCCTAAGACTCGAGCAGCGCCTCGACGCGGTCCGGAATCGAGGTGGGCTCCGCGAGGAGGAAGCCGGAGCGCTCGTCCCAGCCCCTGCCGCGCCGGCCGCGTCCTCGGTCGCGCCCGTACCTTCCCGGTACGGGCACTCCCTGCGTCCTTGCCTCGCGGCGAGAGCGCTTCCCCGACGGCACAGCACCTATTTCGCCAAACGCTCCTAGCCGAGCTGCTCGACGAGTGCGACCGCGCGCTCCTGGCCGCCGACCTCGAACGCGAGCGAGAACACCCCGTCGCCCGCGACTTCGGTGAGCTCGATGCCGTCGCCGAGATCGAGAGCGTGGCGGTAGTCGAGGCGCGCACGGAAGGGGCGTCGCGGGTCGATCCCCGACTCGGGCAGGCGGTGCTCGACCGCGTGCCAGTACGCGGCGTTGTTCACGTGGCCGAGCACGTCGAGGTCGCTCACGCGGAGCGGCCACGCAGTTTGCTTCGCGCCTACGCCGGGAGCCTGGAGCTCGAGGCGCGTCGACGGGGTGCGGTCTCCGGCCGACTCCGCGTACGGGCCGAAGTCCTCGATCCGCGCCGGCTTCGCGTCGCGCCCGAGGTGGACCCACACGCTGTCGAGCTCGACTCGGCCACCGCGATCGCCTTCGAGCGACAGCCGGCGCGAGGCCGCGATCAACGCGCGGCCGCTCGACCAGGTCGTGAGCTCGACGCGGTCGTCCGCGGCAGGCGGCGCGAGGACGTCGATCCGGATGCTGCGCACGACCCAGAGATGCTCCGGTGCGCCCCACCCCGTCTCGTCGACGTCGTCGCTCGCGACGTCCTGGAGGTAGCACGCGATCGCGTCGAGGCGGAGGCGGCCGTCGGGCGCGCGGTCGGACAGGCGGATGCGGCGGCTCGCGCGGAACACCCTGCCCGAGCTCGGAAGCGGTACGAGCGGCTCGATGACGCGGGAGCCTAGTCCGTGAGGTCGAGCAGCATGCGGCCGTTTCCGTCCTCGGGCTCGTAGTCGACGTATCCGAGGGCGGCGTAGAGGCGCTTCGCGGGGTTGTCCGCGTCCACGCTCAGCGAGACCTGCGCGAGGCCGAGTTGCCGGCCGTGCTCGTGCATCGCCTCCATCAGCGCGCGGCCGATCCCGCGCCCGCGGAACCCGTCGACGACCGCGATCGCGAGCTCGGGCGTGGCGTCGTCGACGTAGCCCTCGCCGTGCACGTCCTCCGTGAAGAAGCGCCACCAGGCCGCGCCGACCGGACGGCCGTCTTCCTCGGCGACGACGCCGGCGTCGCCCTCGCGGCCCCAGCCGTCATGGAAGATGACGACCTGGGGGTGGGCGAGGATGAAATCGGGCGGAGGCAACTCGCCGTCCGGGCGCCAGGCGAGGGCGGCACAGAGCATCTCCTTGAGGAACGGCAGGTCGTCGTCGCGGAGCTCGCGCACGTTCACGGCTGTCCCTCCTCCGGAGCGGGAGCGAGCACCCCGAGGACGCCGTAGCTGCGCGCGCCGGGCGCCGTCTCGCGGAGATCCGCGTACTCGGCGATCAGGCCCCGTAGCCGCTCCTCGAGCTCGCGGGCGGTCTCGGGCGCGAGCGTGGCGACGTGGTACGAGACGGAGCCCGGCGCGTCCTCCGCGGCGGCCCGCTCGAGTCCGGCATCGAGCTCGTCGGTGATCCCGCGCAGGAGCCCGCCCTCGTACAGGTCGAGGTCGCCCGAGAAGCGGATCCGGCCCGCAGTGCGTCCGTAGATGCGCTCGGTGTGGCGGCCGGACGCGCGCGTGTCGACTTGCCGCACGAGCCCGCACTCGACGAGGCGGCGGACGTGGTAGTAGAGCCGGTTCGCGGGCATGCCGATCGCGTCGGCGAGCTCGGCCACCGTCCGGGGCGCGGCGAGCAGCCGGAAGATGCGGTACCGCAGCGGGTCGTAGAGCGCGACCACCACCGCCGGGTCGTCGAGGCGCAGCTCCTCGTCCACGAGTGGAAGTTTCTACAATGGTTGGAAATCTGTCAACTCGCGCCTAAGGCAGCGTGGTCGCGAGCCAGGCCGTCGCCGCCGCGAGATGTGCAGGGTCGATCTCGTGCGCGGCGTCCGACTCGTGGTACTCGACGTCGAGCCCGCCCGCCTCGAGCAGCTCGCGAGCGCGGCGCGCGAAGCCGACCTCCATGACCGCGTCGTTCCGCCCGTGCGCGATGAAGGCGCGCACCGAGGGCCGTCTCGCGAGATCCGGCTCCCAGCCCTCGACCGTCGGCACGAAGCCGGAGAAGGCGAGGATCCCCGCCGGCGCCGGCCGGTCGCCGCCGAGGCCGAGCGCGTAGCTCATCACCGACCCCATCGAGAACCCGCCGAGCACCGTCCTCTCGGGGCCAAGCCCGGTCCGCTCCCAGAGCTCGTCGTGGAGCGCGGCGAGCCCGCGGTACGCAGCGTGGAACGTCTCCGGGTCCGGGTAGCCGACGCGCGGGACGACGTACCAGTGATACCCGGGCCAGCCCGGAAGCTGGAGCGGTGCGCGGGGCGTGACGACGTGGAGCCGGCGCTCGGGATCGAGCACGTCGGCCAGCGAGAGCAGGTCACGCTCGTCGGCGCCCCGGCCGTGATGGAGGACGAGCAGTCCCGTTGCTTCGCCGGCGGCCGGGCGCTCGAGGTAGGTCACCGCGCGAGCCTCAGCCGGCGACGGCAACCTCGACCCGAACGTCCGGCGTCGCAACTGCGACGCTGCCGTACAGCGGTCACCTGCGCTTGAACGCCTCCACGAGCTCCTTCCCCTGCTCCTCGCTCACGCCGCCGAGCCGGAAGGACAGCGTCACGGAGTTGAACACGTTGAGGTCGGCGCGGACGGGGTTGGCCGGGTCAAGCTCGCCCGAGATCTCGACGCTTGCGGTCCGCAACGGCACGTCGTTCTGGCGCGCGAGCACCTGCAAGAGCTCGACGCCGCAGGTCGCGACACCTGCAAGGAACAGCTCCCCGGGCGTCACCGCCTCGCCCGGACAGCCGTTCCAGACGGGGCCGTCGGCGACGAAGTGCTGGTCGCGGCAGCTCCAGAGGACGCGTCCGAACGTGTCCGTCGAGCGGGCACTCACTCCGTACCGGCGCACCTCGACCGCGCTCATGCCGACGACGCTAACCGATCGAGCCGGCCCTGTCCGAACGGGCGCCCAAGTTACAAGTTGTAACTAGGGCCTTTCTGGGCGCCGCGGGCGCGTCTGCGGGCGGGGAAGCGTGTCCCGACGAGCCCTGTCCTCGCCACGATGATCGGGGAAGCCGGGACAGAGCTGATCCGCAAGCCGGGAAAGCGGGGCTCGGCGTCGAACTCGACCGCGTGAGAGCCGTCGTCCTCATCCTGGCGGCCGCGGGCGCGCTTGCGCTCGTGCCGGCCGCCGCGGCCGACCTGGCCGACGAGACCGAGCTCGCCGAGAAGTACGCGCCGGTCGTGCGGCTCGTCGAGCAGCTCGAGGAGTGCGGGCCGGGAGAGCCGTACCTGCCCGTCGACGTCGACCTCGTCTTCGAGGAGCCCACGGTCGCGCTCCGCGGGCCGTGGAACGCGGCGGACCTCGTGAAGATCGCCCCCGCCGCCGGCGATCTTCCCGGCCTGTACGAGTACCACCTCGACTACCCCGGAAACGCGCTCGACCCGGGCTGCGACTACGAGCTCTGGCAGAACCGCCTGACGGGCGAGAGCGCCGAGCCGACGGTGTACGCGCACGTCGCGACCGAGGCCGCCCGCCCCGGTCAGCTCGCGCTCCAGTACTGGCTCTTCTACGTCTTCAACCGGTTCAACAACCTGCACGAGGGCGACTGGGAGATGGTCCAGCTCGTCTTCGACGCCGACGACGCCGCCGAGGCGCTGGGAGAGGACCCGGTCGCGATCGGGTACAGCTCGCACGAGGGCGCCGAGCGCGCGGATTGGGGCGAGGAGAAGCTCGAGATCGTGGACGGGTCGCATCCGGTCGTGTACCCGGCCGCGGGCTCGCACGCGAACAAGTTCACGGAGGCGCTCTACATCGGGAGCTCCGCGGAGCAGGGCGTCGGCTGCGACGACACGCAGGGCCCGCACGTCGAGCTCCGGCCGGCCGTGAAGACGATCCCGAGCGACACTGCGGCCGCGCAGGCAGCGTTCCCCTGGATCGCCTACGAGGGCCGCTGGGGCGAGCTCCAGGAGGCGTTCTTCAACGGCCCGACCGGACCGAACGACAAGCGGCAGTGGACCGAGCCGATCTCGTGGTCCGAGGACTGGCGCGAGCGGAGCTATGCGGTGCCGACGGGAGGCATCGTCGGCACGGACGCGACCGACTTCTTCTGCTCCGCGGTCGAGACGGGCTCGAAGGCGCTGGTCGCGCTGCTCCGGAGCCCGGGCATCACGCTGCTCGTGCTCGGAGTGTTGCTGGCCCTCGTCATCTTCGCCGTGACCCGGACGACGTGGCGCCCCGTCGCTCCCCAGCGCGTCGCTCGCCGGCGGAGCTGGGGCCAGATCCTCTCCGCCTCGGGCCGCATGTACGTGAAGCGCGCACGGCTCGTCCTCGGGATCGGACTGATCCTGATTCCGCTCGGCTTCGTCATCTCCGTCGTGCAGGCGCTAATCATCGGCGGGTTCGGCTGGGCCGGGGTCGACACGACGGGCGAGGCGGCGGGCGGGCTCGTGCTCGTCGTGGTGACGATCGGCCTGACGCTGACGCTGCTCGGCCTCGCGCTCGTCCAGGCCGCGACTGCCCGCGCTCTCGTCGAGATCGATCGCGGCCGGGACATCGGCCCGGTCGACGCGTACCGGCTCGCGTTCAGGCCGGTCCGCCCGCTCCTGGGCGGGCTCGACCACCGCCGTCGCAGTGTGGGTCGTGCTGAACGCGACCGTCGTCCTCGCCCCGGTCGCCGTCTGGCTCGCGGTCCGCTGGGCGCTCCTCGCTCCCGTGGCCGAGCTCGAGGAGCGGACCGGGCTCGGGACGCTGCGCCGAAGCTCCGAGCTCGTCCGCGGACGCTGGTTCCGGGTCGCGTCGCTCGTCGGCGTGGGCGCGGTGCTCGCGCTCGCCGCCGGCCCGCTGCTCGGCGCGCTGCTGATCTTCGCGACGGACGCGCCGCTCGCCTTGCTCAACGTCGTCGCGGGCATCGTGTACGCACTCGCGATGCCGTTCGTCGCGCTCACGACCGCGTACGTCTACTTCGACGCGCGCGCACGGCTCGAGCTCGAGCCGGCGCTCCACCCCGACGAGCTTCCGGCTGAGATCCAGCTCCCCGCCTGACATGCCGCGTGCGACCATCCCGGCATCGACACGTCGGCTGATCGCAGGACACATCGCCGCCAGCGCCTGGCGATCCACGTGCGCCGTCTCGTCGCCACGGTGGCGTTCGTGGTGGCGGTCGCCGGGATCGCGACGGTCGCATGGCTGTCCGTCCGAGAAGAGCCGGTGCCGATCGCCTTCGTCCCGCGCGAGACCCCCGCGCTCACCGACCTGCTCGCCTACGACGAGGAGCAGGCCGAGGACCTCGACGAACGCAGCCGTCCTCGGGCTGAGCCACCCGCTCTACACCCGGAGCCCGGGCGGCGTCTTCGCGTCGGCGCGGCGCACGGACAACTACCGTGAGCTGGTCGAGGACGCCGTCGCGGGCAGCGAGCTCGACGCCGACCTCGTCGAGGCGATCGTCTTCCTCGAGAGCGGAGGACGGCCCGAGGTCATCGCGGGCGACGACCCGATCGCTGCCTCCGGGCTGACCCAGATCCTCGCGGAGACGGCGCAGAGCTTCCTCGGCATGCAGGTCGACCTCGACGCGAGCCGCAGCCTGACCGTGCGGATCGAGGGAGCGCTCCGGCGCGGGAACATCGAGCTCGCCGACCGGCTCCGCGCGGAGCGGCGCGCGATCGACCACCGCTTCGCCCCCCGCCGCGCGCTCGCCGGCACCGTGCGCTACCTCACCGCGGCGCAGCAGCGGCTCGGGCGCGAGGACCTCGCCGTCGTCTCGTACCACATGGGGGTCGGCAACCTCACGAACGTGATCCATGCGTACACGGGCGCCTCGACCGACACGTACGTGCCGGATCTCGTCGAGGAGAACGACATCACGTGGCCGAAGCTCTTCTTCGACACCGCGCCCGACCGGTTCAGCCTCGCGCACGGGCTGCTCGCGGAGCTCGGCGACGACTCGCCGACCTACTACTGGCGCGTCCTCGCAGCCCAGGAGATCATGCGGCTCTATCGTGAGGACGAGGATGAGCTGCGCGCGCTCGATCTCCTGCAGCGCGCGAAGTCGAGCCACGAAGAGGTCCTGCACCCGCCGTCCGACACCGAGCGCTATGCGGACGCGACCGACCTTCGGACCGCGTGGGAGGAGCGAACGCTGCATCCCCTCCCCGACGACCCGTCGCTCGGGTTCGCGGTCGACCGCGAGCTCGGTGAGCTCGCGCCGCAGCTCGACCGGCCGAAGACGCTCTACGGCGGCCTCCGCGCGGAGGCTCTCGCCGTCCTCCTGTACATCGGGAAGCGCGTGCAGGAGATCAGCGACTCGACGCGGCCGCTGCTCGTGACGAGCGCCGTCCGCGACGACGAGTACCAGGAGCTGCTGCGCGACGGGAATCCCGAGGCCGCGCACGGCTACTCGCTGCACACGACCGGCTACGCGTTCGACATCCGCCGCCGCTACCAGTCCGGCGAACAGGCGCAGGCGTTCCAGTTCCTGCTCGACGACCTGACCGCGCGCGGGCTCATCGCGTGGATCCGCGAGCCCGGCGCGATCCACGTCACGGTCGCCGAGGAAGCCGAGGTGCTCGTCCCGCTCCTGCTCCAACCCGATCCGAGCCCGGAGCCTGTCGCCTCCTGAGGTCAGGGGAAGCTGGAGTCGCCCGGGTCGAGGTCGAGGCGCCCGCCGTCTCTGCACTCGGGCGGGATCCGGTACTCGAAGCTCGCGGCACCGCGCAGCGCGTTCTCGGTGAGCTGTTGGCGCATCAGCTGTCTCGCCCGGTCCTCGGAGAGCCCGAGCCTGCGGCCGAGCTCGACGCCCGACTGGAGCGCGTAGCACTCGGTCGTCCCCTCGTCCCGTTCCCCGCGCAGGTGCCAGGCCTCGTGCGCGAGGACGGCGATCGCCCGTCCCGTCCGGCTTCCGGTCGTCTCGTCCTCGAACGCCAGCCGGTACAGGTCGAGGCAGCGCTCGGGCGTCAGGTACGCGTGGTCGCCGCCGAGGATCGCGACGCCGTCCGTGTGCTGCACCGCGCCGACGAAGTCGCCGGACTCGTCGCAGAAGATCGTCACCGGCTTGCCCGCGATCTGCGACGCCTCGTCGGCGAAGCGCTCGGCGGCCTCGATCCTCGTCTCGCGGTCGATCGAGTCCCAGCCGGTCCTGCTCTCGACGACCCAGATCACGGCCACGAGCGCCGCGATGAGGCCGAGGCCGACCGCGAAGCGGCGGACGGGCGCGAGGAGCGGGCGCGGCTCGGGCTGGTAGTCATAGTCGTCGTCCTCGGCTTCGTCGTCGTCCTCGTCGGCGGGCTCGGGCTCCTCGTCCTCCTCCGAGACCGCGAGCCACACCTCCGAGTCGCCGTCCTCGACGACCACGAGCTCATCGGGCTCGCGCTCGAACCCGTACCGGTCGCGGTCGACCTCCTGTGGCAGGCGGTCGGGGCGCCGCGCCGAGCTCGAGCGAAGCGCGCCGACGAGGAAGTTGATCTCGAGCCCGAGCGCGACGAGGAAGACGAACAGGAGCGGGACGAACGACCGGAGCTCGCTCGGCCCGAGGATCCAGGCGAGGACGAAGACGACGAGCGCGACGCGCACGGCGAGCGAGGGGCTCATCGCGCGACGGTAGCCGCAGGAGCGCCTCTACTTAGCGCCCGTTGTGCGAGAAGTGCATGTAGTCCTTCGTCTCGCCCGACCACTCGCCGCCCCAGCCCCAGCCGATGGAGCGGAACGCGCGCACGACCGCCGGGGTCACCATTCCCTTGCGCAGGCGCGAGCGATCCATGTACTGCCTGGCCCGCGGGTCGCGCGACATGCCGCAGCCGACGTACGGGTTCTCCACGGGATTGAGGTCGATCGCGAGGCCGTAGGCGTGGTTCGACCACCGCCCGCTGGCCGACCCGCCGACGCACGGCGACGGCACGGACTGCCGGCACCTGAACGAGCCGGTCACGTCCCCGTCCGCCGGGTACGCCCGCTTCGGTCCGTACATGTGACCGAGGCGCATGTGCCGGATCGGGAACTTCAGCTGGTAGAGCCGGCGGAACACCTTCGCGAGCGGAGCGGCCACGTCCTCGTGCACCACGAGCTGTCCCGTGCTCGGGCGGCCGTCCCAGCCCCAGGTCGTCACGGTGAGCAGCCGCAGGTCGGCGGGCGCGACGGGGCAACCGGCGTGCCACGAGTTGGTGCCGACGAGGCTGGCCTTCAGCGGGCCGGGGAGCGGTCGGATCGACGAGTCGAACTGCTGGACCGCGACGACCGCGAGCGGCAAGGCGAGAATCCGAAGCACGGCGACTTCGCCTAGGTTGCCGTCCGAGCGACTCGCTCGTCAAGCGAGGACCGCGCTGCCGCGAGCTCGATCCACGGCAGCCCGGGATCGGGGACGACGTCCGGGTGCAGGAGGAACGCGAGTTGCGCGATCCCGTCGGCGATCCGCGGCGCCGGCCTCGAGAAGTACGCGTTCGCATCGACCGCGACTGCGCGGCAGAGGAGCGGAGGCATCTCCGCTTCACGGGCCGTGCGCGTCGCGTCGAACCCGCACGGAGCGAGCACGACCAGCTCCGGCCTCCGCTCGAGCACCGCCGTCCACGTCGTCGCGAACGACGCCTGTCCCGCAATGCCGAGCACCTCGTGCCCGCCGGCGTGCGCGACCATCTCTGGGACCCAGTGCCCCGCGGCGAACGGCGGATCGAGCCACTCGGCGACGAACACACGCACGGGATCGAGCCCGGCGACGCGGTCGCGCACGCGGCCGATCGTCTCCTCCATCCGGGACACGACCTGCTCGCCGCGCTCCGACGCGCCGAGGTGCCGCGCGAGCTCGCGGACGCTGTCCTGGATTCCGGCGATCCCGCGCGGATCGAACGAGAGCACCGCGGCGTCCACGCCACAGAGGCGGTTCACGTCGTCGCTCGAGACCGCACAGACGGCACAGAGGTCCTGCGTGAGGATGACGTCGGGCGCGAGCTCCTCGATCAGCTCCTCGTCGAGCGCGTAGAGCGAGCGACCGTCGGCGAGTGCATCGCGGACGGCGCGGTCGATCTCGAGACTCCCGAGCGCCTCCGTGTCGACGCGCGCCGCCGTGACGACGGGCAGGCTCCGCACATCGGGCGGCCAGTCGCACTCCGCCGAGC
This sequence comes from uncultured Actinomycetes bacterium, assembly GCA_963716605.1. Classification (GTDB taxonomy): domain Bacteria; phylum Actinomycetota; class Thermoleophilia; order Gaiellales; family Gaiellaceae; genus GMQP-bins7. The sequence continues at coordinate 76,711 of CAVQTO010000005.1, forward strand.
GGCCGACGAGGGAGTCGGTGAGCCCGAGCGTCCCGACGATCTCGGTCGCGCTCGGTAAAAGGGAGCAGATCTTCACGCCGCGACTCTAGACGCCGGCCCGGCGCGTCCTTGACGCTGCCCGGCCGTGCGGGTTCCTTTGGGGAACCGAACGGGGAATGACGTGGGACAGGACGCGGGAGGCGGTACGACAGAGAGCAGCGCGTGCCTCGGCGGCCGGCGAGGACGACCAGGGAGCCACCACGGGGGTCTCTGTCGTCGTCCCCGTCGAGACGGTCAACGGCTCGCGGAGAGCGCGCTCGAGACGCAGGAGTCGCTGCGCCCGGGGAGCACGCCGGCGGCCTAGCGGCACCGAGCTTTCGGACGGGAGATAGCGTTGCGGCGTGCCTCCCCTTCACCTCGGGCTGATCCTCCCGAACTACGGCGAGCACCTCGACGTGGAGCGGCTGGTCGGGACAGCTCTCGCCGCGGAGGAGGCGGGCTTCGACTCCGGCTGGGTGACCGACCACGTGCTCGTCCCGCCCGAGCATGCGGGGATCTACGGGACGATTGCCGAGGCGCTCGTCTCGCTCGGCTTTCTCGCCGCTCGCACGACCCGCCTCCAGCTCGGCGTCTCTGCGCTCGTCGTGCCGCAGCGGAACCCGCTGGTCGTGCTCAAGCAGCTGACGACGCTCGACTTCCTTTCCCGAGGACGGATCGTGACCGCGGTCGCCGCCGGCTGGATGGAGGGCGAGTTCGAGGTGCTCGACGCCGACTTCGAGCACCGTGGGCGAGCGTTGAACCAGTGGCTGCGGATCGCCGCGTCGGCCTTCGAGCAGGCGCCCGGGGCCGTCGCCTTCGACTCGGGAGAGGGCTGGCTGGCGCCGGCGCTCGTCCGCCCGGGCGGGCCCGAGCTCTGGGTCGCCGGCATCTCGCCGCAGACGCTCCGGCGCGCCGCGCTGACGGGCGTCTGGCATCCGGTCGCGCTGCCACCCGACGTCCTGCAACCGATGGCCGAGGAGCTGCGTGAGAATCGCCTCGACAGCCGCGTGATCCCGCGCGTCAGCGCGTACTTCCAGGACGAGCCGACGCGAGGAGTCGACGAGCGGGGCCGCTATGCCGTCGCCGGCCCTCCGGAGTGGATCGCCGAGCGGCTGGCCGCGTACATCGACGTGGGCTGCGACGGGTTCGTCGTGAACCTCGACTACGACGCACCCGGCCTCGAGGATCGCGTTTGGCGATTCGCCGAGGAGGTCCGGCCCCTGGTCGGAAAACCGACTGCTCCGGCTCGGCCGTAGGACCTCTCGGAACTCGAGAGGGGAGGGTCTCGTGAAGAAGCTGGCCGTAGCGACAGGTGGCGCGACGGCGTGCGCCCTCGCGCTGATCGTGGTGGGAGCGGCGACCGCCCGCCCGGAGGCGACGACGATCAAGGTGAGCACGGCGATGAACGCCGCTCAGGAGGTACCGGCGCCTACGGGCAACGTCGCCGGAGCGCGCGGGACGTTCACCGCGACGGTGACGAAGGCCGCCTCCGGCGCAACCCTGCGCTGGACGATGAGGTTCAGCGGGCTGACAGGGCCCGCGGCAGCGGCGCACATCCATACCGGCCGGACCGGCCAGGCGGGCGGCGTCGCGGTGGCGCTGTGCGGCCCGTGCTCGAGCCCGGCGAGCGGAAGCGCGACCGCCAACGCGGCGACGCTGGCCGCGCTCCAGAACGGCGGCGCGTACGTGAACGTCCACACGGCGACGAACGGAGACGGCGAGATCCGCGGCCAGATCGCCGTGACCGCCGCGATCCGAACGACGCTGAACGCACGCCAGGAGGTTCCGAGGCCGAGCGGCAACGTCAGCCGCGCGACCGGGTCGTTCACGGGCACCGTGACGAAGTCCGGCAGAAGCGCCCGACTGAGCTGGCGGCTCACGTTCGCCCGGCTGACGGGCCCGGCGGTCGCTGCGCACATCCACATCGGCGCACGCGGTCGAGCCGGTGGTGTCGCAGTCGCCTTGTGCGGGCCGTGCCGAAGCGGCGTGCAGAGGCAGGCGGCGCTCCGGCCCAACGTCGTCGCGGCGCTCGAGGCGGGCCGCGCCTACGTGAACGTCCACACGGGCCGAAACGCGGCCGGCGAGATCCGCGGCCAGATTCCGGCGGTGCCGTTGACCATCCGCTAGGAGGGGTTGGCGGAATAGGTCTCGTCGTCGGGGTGCCGCTGCTCGTCGCGAGGCAAGGACGCAGGGAGCGCTCGTATCTGTAGATACGGGTGCGACTGAGGACGCGGCATCGCGGCGAGCAGTGCTCCCCTGGCGGCACAGCACCTATTTCGCCAAACCCTCCTAACGGCGCGTCCCGAGCACGAGCAGGTACTCGCGCGGGTGCACGATCTCCCCGTTCGAGCTGTAGTTCGTCTCGAAGAATTCGACCCAGTCGCGGTGCAGGTCCTCGCGGCGGTCGCCGAGCGAGTCCGCCAGCGTCTTCGTCGGGCCGTAGCTCGTCGAGAAGAGCTGCCAGTAGGCCTCGCCTGACGGGACCGTCAGCGTGGAAATGTGCTCCTCGACGTCGAGCTCGAAGCTCTCGCCGAGGAGCTCGCGGACGCGCTTCTCGTCACCCCAATCGAACGGACTGCTCGGCGGTGGCGCGGCCAGGTACGGCGCCATCACCTTGAACATGGCGGCGAGGCCACTCTCGGGAGTCCAGTTGGCGAGCGCGATCCGCCCGCCGGGCTTCGTGACCCGCGCCAGCTCGCCCGCGGCCGCCTCGTGATCCGGCGCGAACATGATCCCGCAGGTCGAGGAGACCTTGTCGAAGCTCGCGTCGGGGAGCTCGAGCCGCTCGGCGTCGCCGACGACGTAGTCGATGTCGAGCTCTCGCTCGGCAGCGCGCTCCTTCGCGGTCTCGATCAGCGCCGGCGCGAGGTCGAGCCCGGTCACCTGCGCACCCCCGGCCGCCGCCCGCTCCGCGATCGCGCCGGTGCCGCACGCGAGGTCGAGCCAGCGGTCGCCCGCCCCCGGGTCGAGCCGCTCGATGACGAACTCGTGGATGTCCGCGATCGTCTCGGTGATGCGCTGGTAGGGCCCGTTGCCCCACATCACGCTCTGGCGCTGCTTCAGCTCCTCGAATGCCATGGCCCTCTCCTTTCGATGTCTCGGCCAGACTAATGACCATCGTCAGACTCGCGACGCGGCCAGCACGCGCCGCGCGAGCTCGCGGGCGCGCGCGAGGGAGAGGCCCTCGCGGTACGTGAGCACGACGACGACCACCGGCCCTCGCGGCCCGTAGACGATCGCCGCGCTGTGGCGGGCGCTCGAGATCCAGCCATGCTTCTGCGCGGCCGGGATCGCTCTGGGCAGCGACGGCCGGAAGAGACCGAGATTGTCGCCTCGCGGCTCCGAGGAGAGCAGGAGCGCGAGCGCGACTCGCGCCTCGTGCGGGGTCAGGCCTGACGCGCGCCGAGCCCGTGGCGATCCGGTCGCCGCGGAATGGAGGGTCGCGAGGACCTGCGTCATGTCATGGGCCGTCGTCACCCGCTGCGAGACGAGCGGCGGCTCGTTCGGCGCCGACGCCGACGCGGCGACCGACGTGCCGACGCGGTAGTCGCCGGGATAGGTCGACCGGGTTGCTCCCAGGCGTCGCAGCCGGCCCTCCACCACTCCACGTCCGAGCTGCGCGTACAAGCGGTTCGCGCCGAGGTTCGAGGACCAGGCGGCGATCGCGCGCAGATCGTGGAACGCCGGGGAGCCCTCCGGCCGCGGGCCGAAGCGATCGAGCGCCGCTGCGAGCACACCCAGCTTGACGAGCGAGGCCGCCGGGAACCGCGCGTCCTCGTTCCAGGATCCGGTGCGCCCGGTGGCGAGCTCACGGACGTAGACGGCCGCGTAGCCCAAGAAGCCCGAGGCGAGCCTTGCGAGCCGATCCGACAGCACCCGGTCCCGTCGCTCCGGCGCCACCCTCGCGCGTCCGTTCGCCGGCAGCAGCCAGACGTCGTCGGCGCCGGCCGTGCTCACGGCGACGCCCGTTCGGTCGAGGAAGCGGAGCTCGACGTCGCCCGGCCCGGCGCGCACGCGCCCAGCCAGCGAGAGCTCGACCGAGGCAGCCCGAGACCTCGCTCCGTCTCGCGACGACGCGGCCGTTCCAGCGCAGCTCGACGCCCGTCGCCTCGGAGGGACGCAACGCGCGCACGCTCCCGAAGAACGCCTCGCCGTCGAGCGGCCGTACGAGCGGCTCCTCGTCGGACGACGGTGCCCTCGTCAGCCGCGTCGCGGACGGACAGCCCGAGCGCTCCGACCGAACCGCGGCACGCGCCCTGCGCGCGGCTTCCTCACCTCGTCGCTCGGCCCCACGGTCGAGGCGGTCGACCCCCTCGGCCGCGAGCACGTGAGCGGCAGCAGCGCGCGCGATCGCCTCGAGCAGCGGGATACACGACGCTCGCACGGTGCGCCCGGCAAGCAGCCCCTGAAGCTCGCGGGAGGCGTCGTATCGAGCCTGAACAGCCTCCGGATCGCGACCGCGGGCGTCGACGGCGAGCGCGTCCACCCGCGCGAGCTCGCCCAGGAGCAGTCCGACCGAAGGCGCGGCGCCCGACCCGTGAGGGACAATGACGAGCGATGCCGCGAGCGCGGCGACAGCCAGGCAGGACCTCATCGAGCGCAGTTTGCAGCCTCGACCTGCGCCCTCCCCCGAACGGGCGAGGGCACCGACCGGACGAGCCACCGAGGATGCGGTAATGCCCGTCCCCGTCTATCGAGGGCGCTTCGGCGTTTCCGAGGCGGAGCGGCTCCTGTGGCGCGCCGGGTTCGGGCCGAGAAGGGGTGAGGCGCGGAGACTGGCGTCGCTCGGCCTCCAAGGCGCCGTCCGCCGGCTCACGCACCCGCCCGCTGAGCGCTTCACGGGTCGCCCACCGGTGGACGACGACGGTCGCCGGCTGGCGCCCGCGGACGCCTACGGCCATGACCACCTCTGGTGGCTCGACCGGATGGTGCGCACGAACCGGCCGCTCGTCGAGCGGATGACCCTCGTCTGGCACGACTGGTTCGCGACGTCGAACAACGGCGTCGGCGACGAGAGGCTGATGCTGAGACAAAACCGCATGCTGCGGCGCTTCGCGTTCGGGAACTTCCGCTACCTCGTCCATGCCGTGACCGCCGACCCGGCGATGCTCATCTGGCTCTCCGGCTCCGACAACACCAAGGATTCGCCGAACGAGAACTACGCGCGCGAGCTCATGGAGCTCTTCACGCTCGGCGAAGGGAACGGCTACGGGGAGCGGGACGTGCGTGAGCAGGCACGCGCCCTGACGGGCTTCCGCAACGACTGGCGGCGGGGGCAGGGCTACGTCAACTTCCGCTTCGACAAGGAGCGGCACGACGACGGCCTGAAGACGGTCTTCGGCAAGCGCGGCCGGTTCGACTGGCGCGACTCGTGCGACCTCTGCCTTCGGCACCCGCTCCATGCGCGGTTCTTCGTCGAGAAGCTCTGGAGCTACTTCATCCCGGTGCCGCCGAACGCCGCGACGCGCCACGGGCTCGAGGCGATCTACCGGAAGGGTCGCTTCCAGGTGCGTCCGGTCCTCGAGGCGATACTCATGCACCCCGCCCTGTACGACGGCCCGCGGATGGTCAAGCCCCCGATCGTCCTGAACGCCGGGCTCCTGCGGGCACTCGGACGCCGCGTCGACACGCGCGCGTGGGTCTGGCTGGGTGAGGCCGCCGGGCAGCGGCTCTTCTACCCGCCGAGCGTCGCGGGCTGGGACGACGAGCGCTGGCTCGACACCGCGACCTTCCGCGCCCGCTGGGCGATCGCGAGCGAGGCGCTGTCCCACATCACCGTCCAGCGGTCGAAGCGCGGGAAGGTTCCGAAGGTGCCGCACCAGCCGGCCGCGCTCGTCGCGAGCGCGTACCGGACGCTCGGCACGCCGTCGGTGCGGCCCGAGAGCCGCGCCGCCGTGACGCGCTTCGTCAAGCGTGCGCTCTCGGACGCCGACAGCGACTGGGAGCGCGACGAGTACCCGCTCCTCGTCATGAACGCGACGCGCCAGCTCATCGTCGCGTCACCCGACTACCAGGCCGCCTGATGGGTTGCTGCGACGAGCACACCCGTTCGGAGGCGCTTCGCCGCGGCATCGCGCTCGCCGGCAACGGGCTGCCCGCGATCGAGACGGGAATGCCGGCTCCTGCGGGCACGGGCCTCGACCGGCGCGCCTTCGTGGCCCGCAGCCTCGGGCTCGCGCTCTCGGTCTACGGCGCTTCGGCGCTCGTCCCCCGCGCGCTCGAGGAGGGGATCGAGAGCGCCATGGCCGCAAGCGGGCCCGGGAAGGTCCTCGTCTCCGTGTTCCTCGACGGCGGCGCGGACTCGCTCTCGATGCTGTTCCCGGCCAACGACGCCCGCTACCGCGCGCTGCGCCCGCGCCTGGCGCTGTCTCCGACCGCAGCGGCGGTCCCGTTCTCGGAGGACACCCGCCTGTGGTGGCATCCGACCCTCGCCCCGATGGCGACGCTGCACGCCGAGGGGAAGGTCACCGTGCTCCCGGGCATCGGCTACACCGACGCCAACCAGTCGCACTTCACCTCCCGGCACTACTGGGAGGTCGGCGCGACCGACGAGCGCATCGTGACCGGGTGGATGGGCCGGTACCTCGACCGCTACGGCCGCGGCGACAACCCGTTGCAGGGTCTCTCGCTGGACTGGAGCCTGCAACCGTCGCTCGCCACGAAGGCGAAGCCCGTCGCGTCGATCGACGGGCCCGACCGCTTCGGCTTCGGAGCCCGCGGGGTCTGGGGATCCGTCGAGAACCGGATGATCGCGGCCATCGGCGGCCTCGGCTCGATCCCGACTCGCGGCGACACCGGTCTCGAGCAGGCGACGCGCGCGGCTCGGCAGAGCCATCTCCTGTACCGCCAGCTCACCCCGTTCCGGAGGCGAGAAGGCGGCTTCGGCAGCCCGGTTCCGTATCCGGCTGGTGACGACTCGTTCCCGCGGCGGCTCGCCGGACTGGCCGCGATGCTCGCCGCCGGGCTCCCGCTTCGCTGCGTCGCGCTCACCGCGCCGGGCGCCTACGACACGCATGACAACCAGGCCGGCGATCTCGACGAGGGACTGGAGCTGACCGCAGCGTCCCTGTTCTCGTTCCAGCGCGACCTCGAGGCCCGTGGGCTGGCCGACCGGGTCATCACGCTCGTCTGGTCGGAGTTCGGGCGCCGGCCGGAGGAGAACGGCTCGAACGGCACCGACCACGGCGCCGCGGGCATGGCGTTCGTGATGGGGACGCGCGCGAGCGGACGCATGGTCGGCGAGCTGCCCGACCTCACGCGGCTCGACCGGGACGGCAACCTGCGCCCGAACACCGACTTCCGAGCCCTCTACCGGACCCTGATCGAGGGCTGGCTCGGCGGCGACGCGGACGCCGTCCTGCCGCGGGCGAAGTCGTTCCGCCCGATCCCGATCCTCCGGTGAGCGCTCGCGTGCTGCTCGCGGTCGGCGCTCTCGTCGCCGTGTCCACCGCGAGCGCCGCCGCGGCTCCGCGCCAGCCCGCGCGAGTCCAGGTCTCGGCGGACGAGTTCCGGCTCGTTCTCTCACGCTCGAGGGTCCCCGCGGGCCCCGCGATCGTCGGGCTCGTCAACTTCGGCGAGGACGACCACGACCTCGCGCTCAGGCGTCGAGCCCCGGGTGCGAGGACGTGGAGGGTCCGCACGGTGAGGCCCGGTGCGTTCCGCGAGCGCGAGCTCCGCCTCGCCATCGGCCGGTACCAGCTCTGGTGCACGATCGCCGACCATCGCGCGCTCGGGATGCGCGCGACGCTCAGAGTACGACCGCCGCGCTAGTGCGCTGTCGTCTTGCGCGGCGCGCGCACGTCTGACCGCGAGGCACAAAAGTGTCGATCCCCGTCCGGCGCGACCGTCGTCGATACGAAAGGCTTGATCCGACGACGGAAGGAGTCACGATGAAGTACCTCATGCTGGTCTGCTGGAGCGCCGAGCACATGGACGCCGAGCCGGACCCCGATCCCGCCGAGTCCGAGGAGGACAGCTTCCCCTGGCTGGACGACGTCCAGGCGCGAGGAATCTGGGTCACGGGCGACCGACTGGCGCCGCCGCGCCGCGCGCGCTCCGTTCGCGTCCGCGACGGAAAGCCGTTCGTCACCGACGGCCCGTTCGCCGAGACGAAGGAAGCGGTCGGCGGCTTCGACATCATCGAGTGCGACAGCCTGGAGGAGGCCGTCGAGATCGCGGCCGCGCACCCGGCCGCGCAGGTCGGGACGATCGAGGTGCGGCCCCTCTGGGGCGCGTGACCGCCACGCGCGGAGTGGCATCCTAGGCCCGTGCACGCGGTCGACGGGACCACGACGCTCACCCAGCAAGAGCTCGAGGCCGCGCACTGCTGGGAACCTGATGACCGGGTGCCGGCGCGACCGGCGATGACCGACTTCCGGCGGGCTCTGCGCTACCACCAGGCGCGCTGGCGCGAGACCGAAGGGCACCCGATCGGCTCGCAGCCGCTCGTCCCGCGCGACGGGAAGCCGTCGCGCGCTCTCGGGAGCCGCCTCCCGCTCGACTACGCGCGCGAGACCGGCGCGAACTTCCTCACCTCCGGTGCGCTCGACGCCGCGAGGGCCCGGACGTCCTTCGTCGAGCCACACCAGAGCTTCGATCACCAGCGACTCTGGGCCGACCTCCTGTGGTCGCCGACGATGGCGTTCAACCTCTTCGGCGACCTGGCCGCCGACCTCCGGCTGGCCGACCGCGCCGTTCACACCTGGTGGCCCGACGCGCCCGGCACCGTGAGCGACGTTCGCTTCGCCCACTCCCCGGGCCGCTTCGATCCCGCGTACCTCAACAGCCTCCGGGCCTTCGATGCGGCGTTCGTGCTGGATCTCGGCGACGGGACGCGGGGGATCGTCGGCGTCGGCGTCAGGTACCACGAGTGGGCCAAGCCCGAGACCCCGAAGCCGAGCAACCTCTGGCGAACGCTGGACGTGGCCGAGCGGTCGGGCGCCTTCGCGCCGGGGGCGACGGACGCGGTCAAGGGGAGGTCGGAGCTCTGCGTGATGTGGCTCGAGCACCTGTTGCTGCTCTCGATGCTGCAGCACGTGAGTGGCGAATGGAGCTGGGGCCGCTACGTCGTCGTCCACCCGGCCGGCAACTCGGACTTCGCCGAGGCGTGCGCCCGCTACCGAACGCTGCTCGCGGACGAGTCGACGTTCTCCTCCATCACCGTCGAGGAGCTTCTCGACGCCGACGTCCTTCCCGCGCAGACCACGGTCTCGCTGCGCGACCGCTACGTGATGCGGCAGGCTTGAGCTCGTGGTTCCCGAGTCGAAGCTGGAGAAGTCCGAGCACGGACTCGCCCCGACCGGCGGAGGCTGGTACGTCCTCAACATGCGCGACGCCGAGTGGCGCCACGCCGACGGCCGCGGCGCCGTCTGCGTCATCTCGGACGACTTCGAAGGGTGGCGCCGCGACGCCGACCAGCTCGGCGTCAACCCGTTCGTGCTCGCGCCGGGCGAGCCGATGTCCATGTACCACTGGGAGGCCGACCAGGAGGACTTCCTCGTCGTCTCGGGCGAAGCGGTCCTGATCGTCGAGGGCGAGGAGCGGCAGCTGCGCGCCTGGGATTTCGTGCATTGCCCGCCGCACACGAAGCACGTGCTCGTCGGGGCGGGAAGCGGCCCGTGCCTCGTGATCGCGGTGGGTGCCCGCGCGCACGACGGGCAACCCGACTCGATCGGGTTCTCGGCCGACGAGGTCGCGAAACGCCACGGTGCGAGCGTCGACGAGGACACGACGGACGGGGACGTGGCGTACGCAGGGGTCCCGCCTCGCGAGAAGACCGCGTACCGCGAGGGTTGGCTTCCCGAGTAGTTATCCGCCGCGCGGCGGGAAGCGGACGTGCATGTGGTTCTCGTGGTTCGGGTACGGGATGACGATCTTCTCCGGCCCGTGAAGCCCGGTCGCATACCCGACGAACACCATCTGCGCTCCGGCCGCGATGAACCGGTCGAGGAGATCCTGCGTGAGCCGGCGATCGATCGCATCCGGCAGGCGCGCCTCTCGCAGGGAGCGGTCGCGTCGCGGGTAGTAGATGTCGACGTCGAGCCCGTTCTGATGCGACACGTGTGCGTCCATCCGCCCGCCGCGTCTGAAGCTGATGTCGCCGACGACGACGCGCGGCGCCTGCGGGTTCGCGGCCCGGTACGCCTCGATGACCGAGACGATCGTGCGGATCGTGCGCTCGTTTCCGTACAGCCGGCCCGGCGCGTTCGGGACCGAGTCGGTGATCGGGTTCCAGGTGACCCAGTCGGGGCCTTCGACGGGAAGCTGGGTGCCGTCGATCAGGCTGCCGCTCCACTGCAGACCCAACGACGTCGCGTTGCGCCACTCGATCTTCGGAGACTCCTCGGAGCGCGAGGCCGCCTTCTGCCGCGGCTTCGGCTTGGGCGCGGCTGACGGCCGCGCGGCATCGCCGGTCGGGGGCGTCGACCCGGAGCGTCAGGCTGGGTGGGTCTTCCACGAGCAATGCCCCGGAGGCGCTGCTGCTCCGAAGCAGGGCGGGCGGCATCATCACGGCCGGCACCAGCATGAGGGCCGTCGCGCGTGCCTTCCGTCGCCGCTTCCATGCGTCCCGGCGCTGGCGGGAGGCGGCCAGCCCGACCGGCCCGAAGCTGGGAAGCGGCGGAAGCACGAAGCCGACGACCGCCGACTCGCCGAACCAGAGCACGTCCGCGTCGAGCCACAACTCTTCGCGTCGCCAGCCCATGGAGAAGCTGCTTTCGCCGACGATTCGGTGTGTCCTCCGGCCGCGCGCGCTCAGCGATCGTCGTGTCCGCCGAGCAGCTCCTCCACGCGGGCGGACAGCTGGGCGAGCGAGAAGGGCTTGTGGAGGACGCGCGTCGTCTCGTCGGCGGTCAGCCAGCGCTCGATCAGGCCCGGTCGGAGTGGCCCGACATGAGCAGAACCGGCGTGCGTGCCTCGCTCGTGGTCGCCGACACCGACCCGCATGCGCTCGGCGACGTGGGCTCTCGGCGCTGTCGAGCACGGCGCGCGTCGACAGTCGAGCGCGCGACACGGCCATCTGTCGATCCGTCACAGGATTCCGCACGACTCACCGCCCCCGTCGCTTCCCCGCTCGCGGTCGTCGAAGCCTCGTCAGTTCCGGCCGCGTCTTTGCCGGCTTGGCAGCGCAAAGCACGCGGCGAGCGCCAAGCGAGCGGGAGAAAGCTAGTTCACGGTGACGGGCCGTACCCGCGAAGGACCGGGGACGTCCGGAGCCCTTGACGAGAAGAGCCGGCCGACTAGTCAAGGCCCTCTAGATGGTCTAGCTTGGAGGGGGTCGACGAGGGGGTGCGACATGCGTATCGGGTCATCAGTCACGGCGATCTCCTGGATTCCGTCGGATGCAGTCGAGGGGATGCCGAAGCTTCCGTTCCAGCTCGGCGTCGCGCGCTACGACGAGCCGCCGCCCGAGCACTTCGAGGAGGGCGACCTCGAGCGCCTGCGCGCCGATGATCGCTTTCGAGAGGCCAATCACCTCGCCGCGTGGATCGACGTGGAGGACGGTGGAATCGTGGGCCACGGGTACGAGGGCACCGGACTGGTCGGCTCGACGACCTTGAGTCTCGGCGTCACGGACATCACGATTCCCGGTGTCGCCTTCGAGGTCCTGCGGCACGAGCCGGAGGTTCAGGAGGACGGCGTCCGCTTCGTGCAGTCGGTCGGCGGCCGCGCCGGGTTCCCGGCCCCGCGCAGGGTTACCGGGAAGCCGTTCGTCCGGATCCAGTCCGCGAACGCCTGGACCACGCTCGAGCTCACGATCCGAACGGACGGCTCCTCGGAGCACCAGCTCGTGGGCGCGAGCACCTTCCCCAGGCACTGGATCTACGACCGGGATGGAAACCTGGTCGAGAAGTCGGGGACGATCGACTTCCAGTCCTGGTACCGCGCGGCTCCGCTCGAGCGAACGCCGTGGGGCGACGAGGAGTCCGAGGCCTTCGTCACGGCCGCAGAGAGCGCGCTCGAACGAGAGATCTCGCGCGAGCTCATGGCGGGCAAGATGATCCCCGAGCGACGCACGCTCGAGCCGGACGACACGCTCGTGGAGCAGGGCGCACCGGGCGACGAGCTCTACCTCGTCCTCGACGGCGTGTTCGCCGTGGAGATCGACGGCGAGGAGGTTGCCGAGATCGGGCCGGGGGCGATCGTCGGCGAGCTGGCGTTGCTCGAGGGCGGCGCGCGAACGGCGACCCTAAACGCCCGGACGCGCTGCCGCGTCGCGGTGATCCCGGGAGAGCTGATCGACCGGCAGGAGCTCGAGGACCTCGCGGGGACGCGGCGGGCGTAGCGCCAAGCGGCGCTGTAGAACGACCCGCGAGGAAGAGCCATGAGCGAAACTCCGTCCGCGCTTCGCACGTTCCTCATCATCGATATCCGGGGCTACACCCGGTACACGGAGGAGTACGGCGACGAAGCGGCAGCCGACCTCACGGCCAACTTCGCCGAGTTGGTCGCCGACGGCGTCCAGGCCCACGATGGACGACTCGTCGATCTGCGCGGAGACGAAGCTCTGGCGGTCTTCACGTCGGCTCGGCAGGCGATCCGCGCGGCAGTCGATCTCCAGGCGAGGTTCGGGGACGAGACGGGGGCCAACTCCGACGTGCCGCTCAAGGTCGGCATGGGCATCGACTCGGGAGAGGCAGTCGAGGTCGAAGGCGGGGGTTTTCGCGGCGCGTCGCTCAACGTGGCGGCCCGCCTCTGCGGGCGTGCCCACGGCGGGGACGTTCTGGTGAGCGCGTCGACCGTCCGGCTCGCCGGCAGGCTCGGTGGTCTCCAGTACAGCGACCGAGGTCGGGTACGCCTGAAGGGCGTGCCCGAACAGGTCCACATCTACCAGGTCTACTCGGAGCTGGACGCGCCCCGAAGTAGCAACTGGGTGCTGATGTTCTTCGGCAAGCCGGGACGCGGCGTGGGCTGGAAGGTGGGCGCTGCGGTCGTGGGACTTGCGGCGATCACCGCAGCCGGAGTCGTCTACTTGACCGCCGGCGATTCGGGAGACGTCGGGAACGCAGCGCCGCCCGGCCAGGACACCTTCCCGGTGACGACCACGCCCGAGGTGCTCGCGGCCGATGCGGGACTGGACGCGATCGTCCCGGCTGCACTCTGGAAGGACTGCCGGCTGCAGACGGTTGCCGATCCGGGGGCGCAGCAAACGGCGGTCTGCCTGCCTTCAGGCGGCACGCCGGACCGCTGGGAGATCTCGTCGTATCCCGACGGCGCCGCCCTCGCTGCCGCATACGAAGGAGCGCTCCGCACCAGCGCTGACATCGACCGTGATTCCGGGAAGTGCAGCGCGTTCTCGTGGGGAGGCGAGCTCCCGTGGCTGCACGGCCCCGACCAACCAGGCGGCCGGATCTTCTGCTACTTCGACGGCAACGACGCGGTCGCTTTCTGGACCCATGAACGTCGCGACCAGCCGACGCACCGTGACATCCTCATGGTCGCCCGCGAGGGCGGCAGCGATCACGCAGGGCTCGCGCGCTGGTGGCGTCCGTGGCACCACGTCATCGGCAAGGCTCAGTAGGCAAGCCCACAACGGCGGCGGGCCTGGTGGTAGACCTTGCGGGCTTCGCTGTGCGGGATCTCGACGATGACGCCCGACACCTTGATCAGCGACACTTCCGTGATGGACCCGGGCATGCCAGGCGGCGGCGATCTCGAGAAGGCTCTGGAGAGCGTCGGCGTCCCGAGCTACGTCCTCGACGAAACGGGAGTCGTCCGCTGGATCAATCCCGCAGCCGAGCAGCTTCTCGGCGACATTCGCGGTCGCCACTACACCTCGGTCGTCGCGCCCGAGGAGACCCGCCGCGCACGTGAGCTGGTCTCCAAGAAGCTGCTCGGCACCTCCCCGGCCACAGAGGCGACCGGCTTCTTGGTTTCAACCGCCGGTACGCGAGTGGCCGTGGAGCTCAGCTCGGTGCCGCTCATGAACGGCGAGCGCGTGGTCGGCGTCTTCGGACTGATCGAGGAACGCCCCGACGACAGGCCAACGGCACCGCCCCCGCATCTCACCCCTCGTCAGGTCGAGGTGCTTCGTCTGCTGGAGCAGGGCCGCTCGACCAAGCAGATCGCCGCCGAGCTCCACCTGAGCACCGAGACGGTCAGGAACCACATCCGCCGTCTCTTCCGGGCCCTGGGCGTCAACTCCCGACTGGAAGCCGTCGCCGCCGCACGGGCCGCATCCCCTGATCGAAGCGGTGGCTAGGGCGCGACGGTGGTGTTGCTGGTCGCCGCCTTCGCGACGTTGTACGTCTTCTGCGCGTAGCCACCAAGGTACGGGCCGAACATGTACTTGGTGAACTTGCCGGCGGTGTACTTGAAGCTGTTCACCGAGTTGAGCGAGCCCTGACTGCCGCCTGATGCGAAGTTCACGAACCACGGCCCGCCCGACGAGCCGCCCGTCATGTTGCAGTTCAGCCCGTAGTCCGTCGTTCCGCCCCAGGTGTCCTTGATGTCCGTCCCGGAGCAGTAGATGAGCTTCTGGCCGTTGTACGGTGAGCCTGCCGGATAGCCGAAGGACGAGACCTGGGTCGGGTGCGCCGCGTTGAACGTGACCGGATTCGCACCGACGGTCGTATCGAGCTGGAGGCTCTGACCTGACTTCCCTCCCGCGCCGACGACCGCGAACGCATAGTCGTTGTTGAAGGCCGCGAGACTGCCGCCGCCGTTCGCCCAGGCGGTGGTCGTCACGAGCGCCGTCGCTGTCCAGCAGCCGTGCGGTGTCGTGTTGCAGGTGAAGCTGTGCGAGCCGTCTGGGTTGGTGACGATGGCGCCACCGGTCTCGTAATCGGGCACGAACACCCAGTTGGTGGCAAAACCGCTGCCCGACTCGTCGTAGACGCAATGGCCGGCGGTCAGGATCAGAGACGTCGATGCGTCCGAGTCCTGGGCCACCGACCCCGAGCAGACGTAGTCGGCTCCGTCCATGGTGAAGAGCACCTTGCCGGTGGTCGCCCTCACCTTGCCTCCGCCCGTCCACGCAGTGCCGGTGACCGTCGAGCCACCGCCGCCACCGCCCGGCTGCTGAGGCTTCGCCATTTCGCGTGGCTTGAACGACGGCTTACGATCGGGCGAGACGTCGCGCGGGACGGCTGCGGCGACGCGCTCGGGCGTCCAGTACGCGAGGACGGCGCCGCGGTCGTGCTTGCCCGCACCCTGCGGCGGCGCAGCCGAGCTTCCGGCCGCAACGACGAGAACGACGAACGCCGCTACCGCGCCGATCACAGCTACCGGCGCGAACTGACGCCTCGTCTGGCCGCGAGTCATGCGCCGCAGTGTAGGAACGAGCGGAGCTGGTGTCTCCCCCCCAGTCGGCTAGTTCGTGCCGTGGAACTACGATGGGAGCCTGCAGAGGAGGGAACGATGAGCGCAAACAAGGCCACGCAGAAGTCCACCAAGAGCACCACCGCGAGCAAGGAGTCCAAGGGATTCACGGCCGAGGAACGGGCCGCGATGAGGGAGCGCGCCCAGGAGCTGAAGGCGGAAGCGCGCCGCGCCGACGGGGAGAGCGCCCTGCTTGCGAAGATCGCCGAGATGCCAGGAACCGGATCGCGCCCTGGCCAAACGGGTCCATGCGATCGTCAAAGCCAGCGCGCCAGACCTCTCGCCGAAGACCTGGTACGGGATGCCCGCGTATGCCAAGGACGACAAGGTCGTCTGCTTCTTCCAGAGCGCGGACAAATTCAAGTCGAGGTACGCGACGTTCGGCTTCAGCGACCGGGCGAACCTCGACGATGGCGCGATGTGGCCGACCTCCTTCGCGCTGAAGAAGTTGACCGCCGACGACGAGGCAAGGATCGGCGCGCTCGTGAAAAAAGCGGTGAGCTAACTCGACCGGGTCTTCAGTGTTCCACTCACCGGAACATCGGGAGTGGAGGTCGCCGTACGCCCAGCGGACTGCGTTCAGGCAGCCAGCGGCGGCCCCAGATTCCGGCGGCGAGATGCCCAGGGGACGGCCGCACCCTGTCGCCTGGAAGCGGGAACAGCATCTCGACCGTCGTGCCGTCACTTGCGGCCGTGAACGTACAGCCGGCAGTCAACCGTGTCATGAACGCGAGACCGAAGCCACCCTCATCTCGGCGCTTCACTTGTTGCACTCGGCCGCTGCCACGGTCTGCGACAACCACAGTGAGTTCGCCGCCGGCTTCATGCGCGCTCACCTCGACTGCGCCCGGCTCGCCTTCCGGGTAGGCGTGCTTCACCACGTTGGCAACGGCTTCGCTGACGCAGAACTTCACGGCATAGACCTGCTCGCTTGAGAGACCAGCCTCACTCGCAATGCTCCCCGCAATGTCGCGAAGCGGACGGATGCACTCCGGTCGTGCCTCGGCGCTCACGTGCAACTCGGTCGGCATCGAACCACCTCCACTCACTTCTTCCCCATTCTCTGCACGGGCGAAACGAGGCAGCGTGTTCCCGGCCCCGCTCGAGCTCGTTGCACGCCTGATGGCCTGGTGCCGCTAGTCGAACGGGTAGCGCGGGGCTGCATGCGTGCGGCTACCACGGCAAAGGTGCTGTCCCGCTGCGTCAGGGGACCTCTCTGGGGATCGGGGAAGGCGCGGCGGGACCGGCCCTTCCACAGTACTCCCATTTCACGGGCGCCACGGTCAGGCTGACGGCCATGTCCCGAACGGCCATCTCGTCGCCGGCGTCGGTGTCCGACAGGAAGATCGTGGCGTGGTGCCCGCGCCCATTACCACTGCCCGGCTCTGGCCAGATGAACGAGCCGGTACCAGAACGCGATGCACCGTCCGTACAGATCGAGCGTCGCGTCAGCCCTCATCGGTGAACCGGGCAAGCCGGCTACGGAGGACCGTCAGCTGATGAACGTCCTTGCGGATGCTCGACGCGATGGCCCGGACCTCGTGCCGCGTGAACGGGACGATGTCTTCCCCCGCGGGCCTCGCGGCCTCGTCCAGCAGGCGCAGGCGTGCGGCCTTCTCCCAGGGGTTGAACCGGCCATTCGGCTTCTTCATGCCACTTAGTGTCCCGGTCGGCGGGCGTCTTTCGCTAGACCCATTTGAGTCCATCTCGGGCTCACGCTAAGAGAGCTCACCCCTGGTTTTGCCCGAGCAGGAAAGCGAGAGCGGCGCGGCGTCAGCCGCGCCGCGAAGCGGTGCTCGGGCCTAAAAGGATGGAGGCGGCGGGAATCGAACCACGAGCAGGTCCGTCGGGTCGGGGCCTGGTGGCCCCCGCGGTGAGAGAGCCGGAGGCGCGTTACTTCCGCAGGCACAGAGCGGCGAGGTCCATGCCCCAGACGGGCTGGTACACCTGGCAGCCGATGCGCGCCGAGAAGAAGTCGCGGCTCGCGGTCGTCGCGAACGCTGCCACCGGAGCGCTGTCGCGCGCGAGCTCGAACGCGAGCCGCGTGGCCGCCCGATAGCGCTTCGCGCCCGAGAGCCTTGCGACTGCCTTGAGCTTTCGGTTGACGGCTGGGTCGTTGAAGTACGACAGGTTGGAGTTGTTCTTGGGGCCGATCGAGCTGCCATCGAAGCTCCACGTCAGATGCTGTACAGGATCGACGGGACTCGCGTATCCGGAGACAGCCAGGTCGAACGGCTCGCCGCGTCGGCTGATGCGGGTGAAGTAGTTGCTGATCGGGAATTCCTTCACTTCGACGTCGATTCCGAGTGGTTTCAGGTTCCGGCGGATGATCTGCGCTTCCTCTCGCCACGGCGAGAGGTTCGGCGTGTACATGATCGCCGTCGCGCGCACGCGTCCGGCGATTCGCCTTGCTCGGCGGAGGTCGGGCCCGTTCACCGGATACAGATGGAAGTCCGCGGCTCCGGGGAAGGAACGGGGTAGATAGTCATCCGTGGGCGCGCCCGCGTTGAAGGGATTCACCTCGGCGGCTCTTTTCCCCTGTGCCGCCAAGGCGGGTCGGTCGAGCGCGTAGTTCACGGCTCGCCGCATGCGCACGTCAGAGAAGAGGGGCCTGGTCGTGTTCATGTGCAGGTAGCGCGCTCCCAGCGCCTCGCTGATGAAGTACTGCTGGTGTCCCGCCTTCGCAGCCTCGCTGCCGGGACCGTATGCCGACTCCAATCGCGGCCCAGCCTCACGCGGCAGCTCGACAGCGAAGTCGGCGGTGCCGGCTTCGACCTGCTCGACGGCGAGCGCGGGGTCGACTCCGATCGCGACGACGATTCGGTCGAGACGGCGGGGACGGACCCCGCGGTAGTTCGGGTTCCGTCGCAGCACGACCTGCTGGCGAGGCGTGTACGAGGCGATGTAGTAGGGACCAGCGGAGGGGATGTTGTTGATCCCGCCCGCAGCGGGCGTGTTGCGGGGGACAGCGCACGCCGAGCCGACCGCGAGGTTGGCGAGGAACCCGCCGTCGGGTTGCGACAAGCGGATCGTGAGCGTACGCCCGCGCGCGACGATGCCGGAGATCCCGCGCGCCTTGCCATTGACGTAGGCCTGGTAACCGACGATGCCGCTGAACCGACCCGCCTGCCACGACCTCAGGCGCGGGTTCGCCACCCGTTCGATGGTCGACTTGAACGTCATCGCCGTGACCACCTCGTTCGACGGCGGCGAGAAGCGGAAGCCGGGGCGGACCCTGAACGTGTACGTCGTCCCGCCTGCCGTCGGATCAGGCACCGCCTCGGCGACCTCCGGGACAATGCGCGTCCCCGCGGGTGCGGGCTTGTCCGGGTACGTCACCAGATTCGCGCAGGTCGTATACATCAGCCACAACCCGAACGCCGGATCGAGCGACACGACATCATTCGAAACGGTGAGGCGCGCACCGTCCGCGGGCGGTGCCTGCGGAGGCGCCGGGGCGATCGAGACCCAAACCAGCCGGCCGGCGGACGCGAGCGCGGTGGGCGTGCCGCCGAGACGGATCTTCTTCGACACCTTTCCGGAGCGCGGGTCGAGGCGCACGACCGTGCCGTCGCGGCCGTTCGCGACCCAGAGCGCGGTGGGTGTGGCGAGGACGGCGGCCGGCCCGTCGCCGACCGCGGTGCTTCCGGCGACGGCGTTCGTCTCGGTGTCGACACGAACGAGCAAGTTGTCACCGGCGTTTGCAACCCACGCGCCAGCGGCGTTGACGGCAACGGCCGCAGGACCGTTGCCGACCGGGATGGACTTCGTCAAGTGCGTCGCCGGGTCGATGCGCGTGACGGTGCCGTCTGAGCTGTTCGTCACCCAGATGGAGCCCGCGCCGGCCGCAATCGCCGATGGAGCATTTCCGACGGCGATGGCTCCCAACACACGCCTGGAACCGGGGTCGATTCGCAACACGACTCCGTCGGGACTGACGATCCAGACCGACCCGAACGCCGTGAGGGCTGGCCGCGCTGTTCCGCCGAAGTACCCGACGGAGGCTGCCAGCGGCCGCGTGAAGGTGACGCGGTCGTATCGCGGGTCGATCTTGGAGATGTCGCCGGCACCGTCGGTCACCCAAACGGCGTTCCCCGCGGCTGCGAGCCCCGTCGGCGCCTCGCCGATGGGGAGGGTTCGCACGGCCGTACGCGACGCCACGTCGACCCGCGTCACGCTCTGGTCGTCGAGGTTCGCAACCCACAACGCCCCGGCGTCCGACGTGATCGCGACGGGTCGAGCGCCGACCGGAACGCTCGCCGCAATTGATCCGGACGGGTCGAGTGCGACGATCGAGTTCGCCGCCGCGGCAGTCGCCTCCGACTCGCCGGCGCCCACTGCCGCGACGACGCCCGCAACCGCTGCCGCGACCACCGCGACAGTCAAGGTCACCACCGCGACCCTCTTTCGTGAAACCACACCGGCAACTCGGCTCTTCGACTCGTGCTCGGCGCTGGGGAGAGGAGCCGCCTCGCGTGGCAGCGTCTCGGAGTCCGCCGCGTCCTCGACCTGGGCAGCAGGGACTTCGAGAAGCTCGCGGTAGATCGACTCGGTCTCGGGCGACGGATAGGCGCCGAGCTCCTCAGCGAGCAGCCGTCGGCACTGCTCGAACACCCGGAGCGCCTCCGCGCGATTGCCGGCGACGGTGTGTGCCGCCATCAGATGCCGGTATCCCGTCTCGCGGTAGGGGTCGAGAGCGATCATCTCCTCGGCCCACTTCGTCGCCGCGGCCGCGTCGTCTGAACGAAGGCATGCCTCGGCGAGACAGCTGAGCGCGCGGCGAAGGGTGTCCGTGAGCTCACGCCGCTTCGCATCGACCCAAGCCCCCTCATCTCCCGGCAAGAACAGCGGGCGAGCCAATGACGCAGCCTGTGCTGCGCCTGCTTTCGCCTGTTCGAGATCGGCTGCGGCGAGCGCAGCCTCCGCCTCGCGAAGGGAATCAGCCGCGGCAATGACATCGACCCAGGCTCCCTCCGGCAGGTTCAGTCGGTAGCACCCGAACGCGCTGGTGAGAATCGTTGCACCGTCGAGGCCGCAATCTGCGAGCAGACCGCGCAGCTTGCTCACCAGCACGGTGAGCGCCTTTTCCCATGTCGCCGGCGGCGGCGCTTCCGCCCAGAGCGCCTCAGCGAGCTCGTCCCGTGGCACTGGTCTGCCTTGCTCGGCAACCAAGTAGGCGAACAGGAGGCGACCCTGCCGCCCCGGGAAGCGCTCCTCGCCGATGAGCACGCCGTCGGCTTCGACCGCGACGCGACCGGCAAGGAAAACCTTCAACTCCAACGCGCTAGACATTCTCTAGCCCGCATCTTGCCTGCATCTAGGGGCGCATTCCTATCGTCGCCACGTGGAGTCGATGGACAAGGTGCTTCGGTGCGAGTGCGGCTTCGAGGCTCGTGCCGAGGTCGAAGCCGACCTGGTCGCTCAGGTCCAACGACACGCCGTCGAGGCGCACGGGATGGTGCTCTCGGCCGAGCAGGCTCTCCTGCTGGCGTTCCGTGCCGAGATGGGCGATACGGCGTGGTCTCGCCAGGCCGCGAGCGACACGCCACACGAAGCCTCATTGGAAAACGAAAAGGAGGAGCGATGAAGCTCAACCGCACGCGCACTCTGTTGGTACTCGTCGCGGCAGCGATTTCTATCGCAGCGACCGCAGCGATTGCCCTCGGAAGCCCGGTCGCCAAAGCAAGGGCTTCGCAAGCGGCGGGACACCCGAATCAGGTATTGGAATGGAATCAGATCTTCGTTGACACGCTCATTGCAACGAACACTCCGAATTCATCGAGTCAGCGGCTGGGAGCGATCGTTCACACCGCTATCTTCGATGCCTACAACGGGATCGAGCGCCGCTATGCGCCGATCTTCGTTCAGAACGTCGACGGCGACGGACAGAGGATCGTTCCTCCGGGGGCGTCGCGTCGGGCAGCGGTCATTGCCGCCGCGTACACGGCGCTAGTGAGCCTGTTTCCGTCCCGGGCGCAACCGCTGGGCGACAGCTACGCCGCCTCGCTGGCAGCGCTGAGCGACGATGGCCGAGGCGGCGGACGCTCACGTGAGCGCGGCATTGCCTGGGGCACAAGCGTCGCGCAGACCGTGCTCGCCTGGCGCGCCACAGATGGCTTCAGCGCGAGCTCAGCGCCGTTCACCGGAGGGACAGCGGTTGGCCAATGGCGTCCGATTCCGCCTGCCACCGCGATGAGCGCACAGGGGCTCGCCTTCACGGCGCCCTTCGTCGTCGAGAGCAACACGCAGTTCAGGCCGGGCCCGCCGCGAGCTCTCGCGAGCGCGACGTTCACGGACGACTTCAACGCGGTGCAGGCACTCGGTCGTCGAACGGGATCGGTGCGTACCGAAGCTCAGACGGAGCTCGCGCCGTTCTGGGAGGGCAATGCGAGCGTCCACTGGAACCAGGCCGCGAACCAGATCGCACGCGCAAACCACCTGTCGACATCGGAAAGCAATCGGCTCCTCGGCGTCTTGAACATCGCGATGGCCGACACGGCCTTCACGATCTGGAGTGCGAAGCGACACTACGGCGCCGATCCGACCGCGGTGACCTGGCGGCCCCTGACCGCGATCACGCTTGCGGATACGGACGGCAATCCCGATACGGTGGCGGATCCGGGATGGCTTCCCAGCGTCGCGACACCGTCCCATCCGGAGTATCCGGCGGGCCATCCGGCCCTGAACGGAGCGGCCGCGAGCGTCCTACTGAGTCAGTTCGGGGACAGCCAGACGTTCACGCTGACGACGCCGGGCCAGCCCAGCAAGACGTACGCCGGCATCTCACAAGCTCGCGCCGACGGGAACAACGCACGGGTCTGGGGCGGGATGCACTACCCCAGCACAGTTGGAATCAGCGACGCGGTAGGCGAAGCGATTGCCGAATACGTCGGTGGTTACTCGACGCAGTTGCTCCGCGCTCAGCGATAGCGGTACGACAAAGAATCCAAGGACGCGAGAGACATGGAGGGCTCGGATTCGCTCCGAGCCCTCCCTTGTCAGGGGGCACAACCGCACACGAAACCGACTTTCCTCGGGCGCTTCGCGCGCACGCGAGGCACCGCCCACCCCCTCCGGTCGTTCGTCGGAGGCGGGGCCTAGTCGCGGGTGCGTCCGCAAAGGGCAGGCGGCAGCTCTCCCTCCCGCGCACGCGCACGCACGCGTAATGAGAAGTGCCAGTCGTACCACCCCCGTGAACGCGGTTCGTCGGGCTGGGGCCTGCGGGCGGGGGAGCACGATCCGAACGCAATCAAGGCGATCAGCGCCCAAAAAGAACCAGCGGGCGAGCGGCGTGAGGTCGCGGCGGATCCCCGTAGCCGGCGGCGCCGAGGCCTGCTGAGGTCGAACGGTAGGCGCCGCCTGCATCGTCGGGCGGCGATCATCGAGCTGTTTCCGCGAGGAGATCGTCGTCGAGACGGCGCGGTGGTGCCTGTATGCGACGGGGTGGTGCAGAACACGTCGGCGCGTCGACATTGCGTCTGCCGGGATCTCGAAGTACGAGTCTTTCCGCTCGTCGTCGACGCTGACAACGGTGATCTCCTCGCCACCGCCGTGAACCCAGACGAGCGTCCTCCCAGGCCGTCGCTACGTCGCTGCGCGAGCTCCGTCCGTTGTGTCTGTCGACTGCTCGGTCATCGACCGGCTCCTTGCGCTTGCTTGGAAGGAGGCGTGCTCGGCGACCGCATCCGTCGCCTCCGTCGGATGCCCTGGTCGTCGCGGCGCGGGCTCGCCGAGTACGCTGACCAGGCGGGCGTTGCGTCGGCGGGGATGAGCTCCGACTTCGAGGCGGCCAGCGCGTTCGCCAGCTCGCGGCGCGAGCCGATGCCCGGCTTCTTCGGCACCTGTGCAGGTGGTACTCGACGGTCGCGGGCTTAGATCGAGCTGCGCAGCGATCTCGGGGTTCGTCGAGCCGGTCGACGCCAGGCGGGCGATCTTCGCCTCTTTGCCGGCGTCAGGTCGCCGCGCGTGTCGTCGGTGCGCTTGCGCACCTTCTCGCCGGTGGCCAGCGGCCGCCGGCGCGCCCGCTGGCCAACCCCCGCGCACCCATCGCCTCTGGACGACGCGGTGCGAGCCGCCTTCGGCTGGGCACGCGCATCGACGCGGCGACCCTCGCGGCGCAGCCACTCGCGGTCGGTCGCTGCGCTCGGGCGTGGAGGACGATGAGGCGCGATCGCCCCAGCTGTTCGACCGCCTCGAGGTAATGAGCTTGGCGTGGGGCCCTCGCTCGACAACGCGCACGCGGCGGCCTCGGTGAACCCGCGGGCCCATTCGGTCGTGCTCGTTCTTCGGCACGCTCGACCAGACGCTACGAAGGCCAGCTCCGCCGCCGCCCGGTCGCCGCTCCGCCGGCCGCCTCGATCAGCTCGGGCGAGATACCAGCCGCCGACCCGAGCACGTCGAGGTCGTCGCGCGTTGCGCGCGATTGCCGGTCCGCGTTACTCGCCGAGGCCGTTGTGCAGCACCGCCGTCGCCCGCTGCCGCGATCTCGACTGCGATTGCCTCGCCCGCGCCCTCCCCGCTTCGACCGCGACCTCGCGCAGCTTCTTCGTCGCTTCTCGATCGCGCGCGGCGGCGGGCGGTGGGCGGTGAGCGAGGTCTGGGCCGCGGATTGCCGCGCGGATCGTTCTGCTTCCTCCAATAATTGCTCTGCCACTCCAACTCGCCGCGGAGGAGCCGATGCGGCGGCGGAGGTCGCCGGTGCGAGAGGCTACCAGCCTGAGGCCGCCGCTCTCGCGCGCGACGCCACCGACAGTCTCGCGTTCGCGATCGCGTCGGAGACATCGTACTTGCCAAAGGTCCAGCGCGGGCTCGCCAGGCGAGCGAGCACGCCGACGAGGTTCTCGCGCCGCGATCCCTATGCGCGAATCGCCGGCGACAGCCCGCGCCACCGGCGCCGGCTCATACCCTCGCGTCGGTCGCGCGACGGCGCCGACCGGCTTCCAGTGGCGGTCGGTCGCGCGCGGCCGGCTGCTGCCCGGCGGGAGAGCGTCGCCGCCTCGGCAGCCTCGACGACTCCCGGGGTACGCGGACGGGGCGCCTCCGCGAACGGCTGTCCCAGAGCGCTTCCAGGTGCGTCTCGCGCCGCTCCGGGTCGAGGGGTTCCAACCCTCGCCGCGATGCTGAGCAAGACGGGCTTGTGACCTGCGCGTCCGGGCGTAGGCGATCCAAGCGCGCAGCCGCTCGGCGTGGGCGCGGTCGAGCTCCTCGAGCGGCGAGGTCGTCGCGACCCCGACCAGGCGCTCGGCTGCTTCGGCCGCTCCGGCGTCGAGCTTCAGCCGCGCCGCCGCCAGCGCGCGCGCGTGCCGCGGTTCGCCGGGTCCGGGCTGAGCTCGGCCGCGCGCTCGAGGAACGCGGCGGCCGCGGCGACGCCGCCGCGCGCCTCAGCCCGCGAGGCCGAGGCGTCGAGCTCGGCGGCGACGCTCTCGTCGGAGCCGCGTGGGCGCGATGCCAGGCGACGCGGTCCAGGATCCCGTTCCCGGATCGGCCGCCGAGGCGAGCGCCTCGTGCGCCTGCCGCCGCTCGTGCGGCGTGGCCGCGTGGTACGCGGCCGACCGCATCAGAGGATGGCGGAACCGAACGCCAGGGCCGAAGTCGATCAACCCCGCGTCCTCGGCGGGAACCATGGCGGCGCTGTCGATTCCCAGCTCCGCCGCGGCCTGCGCGACCACGGCCGCCTCGCCGGCGGCCTCGGCCGCAGCGACGAGCAAAAGCCGTTGGGTCTCCCGCGGAAGCGATTGCACCCGGCGCAGGAAGCTCTGCTCGACCCGGCTGGACAGCTCCCGGCCGTCGGGGAGCCCGAAGCCACCGACGAGCTCGGCCGGTGGGCCAGCGCGGCAGCTCCAGCAGCGCGAGCGGGTTGCCCCGGGTCTCGGCCACGATCCGGTCGCGAACCTGTTCGTCGAGCCCTCCCGGCATCAAGGCCTCGAGGAGCAGGCGGGCATCGGCGTCGCCGAGACCCGAGAGCACGAGCTCCTGCAGGCCGTCGAGCTCCTGGCGTCACTGAGTCGCGAACCACGAACACCATCGCCATCGGCTCTGCGTCGAGTCGCCGCGCCACGAACGTCGCGGACCGAGACCGACTCCGAGTCCAGCCACTGGACGTCATCGAGCAGGCAGACGAGCGGCTGCTCCTCTGCGACATCAGACAGCAGGCTGAGCGCGGCCAGGCCGACCAGGAATCCCTCCGGCGCCGGCCCGTCCAT
>CAVQTO010000006.1:0-115883 GCA_963716605.1 uncultured Actinomycetes bacterium
GACAGGGGTGACCGCCGCGGTCTGGCGGCAGAGACGCTCGACGTGACGCTGACGCCGGCGGATGCCGTCCTCGCGCTTCCGCTCCTTCGGCCGGACCTTCCGCTTCCTCTGCGGCTCCAGCAGCTCGCGGCCGTCGCCCCGGTCACTCCGACCGACCGGGCAGCTGTCCTCGAAGACATCCTGTCGGACGGACAGGGCCACTGGAGGTCAGCCTGGCTCCGGGCGTGCGCTGACTACGAGTCCGGCCTCGTCGTGCCCGCGTGAGGAGGCGGGTCGGAAGGGCCGCCGCGGCGGATTCATTCCGCCGCCGCCCCGCGGCTCTCCGATAGCGCTCAGAGTGCCCGCCTTCGAGAAGTACCGCCTCGACCACCTGGCGTAGTGCTGCGTGCGCGGCCGGCAAAGACGCATGCGGGCGTCCAGTAGGTCGCCCGCACGCGATCGTCACGGAGGCTAATGGCGACGGGCCGTGTGGACGGCGCCAATCTGCCTCCGCGCCGCAAACCCGCTCCAGGAACGGGATTGCGGGAGTGGGCGGTACTGGGCTCGAACCAGTGACCCCCAGCTTGTCGAGCTGGTGCTCTCCCAACTGAGCTAACCGCCCTGGAGCGGTCGATGATAGCGGCTCAGATCAGAAGATCTCTGGGCACCACGGGGCTCGCGGCCACGCGAAGATCGCGTCCGCACGCGCGGTTGCGCCCTCGGTCAACTCCTCGACCCGGCCGCTGCGGACGAGCTGCTCGAACGTGAAGCCGCCGAGGTAGACGGCGCCGAGCATCGCGACGTCGCAGCGCAGGTCGGCGTCCTGGTCCGACCGCTTCGCGACGCCGTCCTCGAGCTTCCAACGGCCCTCGTTCCACGGGCAGAACGCGTCGACGACGTCGAAGACGACCGAGCCGTCCGCCGCGTACGTCCGCGCGGAGAGCGCCTCGCCGACCTCGACGAGCCGCACCCACAGCGCGTCGCTCACCCGGTACTTCATGCGCCTCGGGTTCGCGAGCAGCTGGAAGAGCTGGTGGTCGACGGGCAGGAGATCGGCCGAGATCTGCGCCGACCAGTCGATGTCGAAGAGGTAGCGCCAGATCTCCGCCGTCGGCCGGCCGTCCAGCGCGACCGCGTCGATCACCACGAGCTCCGAGACGTTCTCGGCGCCGTCCCACTTCGACTTGTGCCGGTAGATCGCGTAGCCCTCCGGCCTGTCGTCCGTCTCGAGCACGGCGAAGCGCTTGGGGCCGCCGCCCTCGCGCCAGTCGGGCAAGTCGAAGAGCAGCCTGTACTCCCACCAGTTCCGGCTCCGGCTGAGCATCCCCGGGATCGCGGGCCGCACCTCGTCCCAGACCTGCGGGAAGAGCTCGAGCGCTTCGTCCGCCTCCACGAGCCGCACGCGGCCGGCGGGCTCGAACGGCACTGCGTACGAGGAGGCCACGCGCGGAACCGAGATCTCTCCCGCGAACGACGCCATG
Organism: uncultured Actinomycetes bacterium; assembly: GCA_963716605.1. Classification (GTDB taxonomy): domain Bacteria; phylum Actinomycetota; class Thermoleophilia; order Gaiellales; family Gaiellaceae; genus GMQP-bins7. Next base: position 1,461 of record CAVQTO010000006.1, read on the forward strand.
CCGTAGCCGAAGCGGCCGTAGATCGTCTCCTCCGACGCCCACAGCGCCGCGAGCGGCTCGCCTCGCTCGCGCACGTCGTCGAGCTGGGCGCGCATCATCGCGCGGAGGACTCCGCGGCGGCGGTGCGTCGGATACGTCCCGACGACCGTGACGCCGGCGGTCGGCACGATCGCTCCGGGGACGGTCATCTCGAACGGGAACGCGCCTGCGCCGCCGACGGTCTTCCCGTCCTCGCGCGCGGCGTGCATCCGCTCGAACGGCAGGTTCTTGGAGAAGCGCTCCATGCGCTCCTCCGTCGGCTCCATGCCGAAGTACTGGCCGATCGCGAAGACCGCATCCGAGAACTCCGCGAGGTCGGCGCACGGCACGACCTCGAACGTCACTTGCGTGCTCGCCACCCCGTGTAGTTCATCAGAACCCGTCGGGGCAAGAAGGCGGCAGCGGGGTCGCGAAGAGGGTCGTCGCGCGAGCGAGCCCACCCGGCCGGAGCTCGCGAGCGCGGCCGGCCGCGGCGAGATGCTCGAAGGTGAACGCGCCCAGGTACGCGGATGCGAGGTCGGCGACGTGGAGCGCGACGTCTGGCTCCGCGTCGGTGCGCCCAATCTCGGCGCCGATCGACCAGCGGCCCGCGTTGCGCGGAAGGAGGTCGTCCTCGACCTCGAGCACCGCTTCCTCGCCGGCCGCGAAGCTGCGCGCCTCGAGCGCCGCCTCGAGGTCGACGAGCCGCAGCCAGAGGCCTTCGTGCACGGTGACGTGCAGGCGGCGGGGATCGGTGACCATGAGCAGGAGGGGCCACGTCGCCTCCATGTGGCCGGCCTTGACGCGGGCAATGAGATCGATCCCGAAGAGGAAGCGCCACAGCTCGGCCGTCGCCTCCGGGGACGTGGCGAACGCGTCGACGATCCTGAGCTCCCCCTGCGGCGTCCCGTCCTCCCACTTCGACGCCACGCGATAGAGCGCGTACCCCGCGGGCTCGCCGTCGAGCTCGAGCAGCGCGTAGAACTTCGGACCGGAGCCCTCGCGCCAGTGCTCGGGGTCGGCGAGGAGCCCGTAGCGCCACCAGTCGTCGGTCCGGTTGATGAGCCCGGGACGTTCGTGGCGGCGGCTCTCGTAGAGCGGCGGGAAGAGCTCGGCGGCCTCCTCGGCGGTCACGAGCCGTACCGAGCCGCGAGGTCCCGGGTCGTTGCGGAGGGAGAACGCGCTCCGCTCCGCGTGAATGTGCGTCTCCGGCGCCGCGATGCCGTATCCGAAGCGGCCGTAGATCAGCGACTCGGACGCCCACAGGATCGCGAGCGGCTCGCCGCGGGCGTGGACGTCCTCGAGCTGCCTCAGCAGGAGCTCGCGCATGATCCCGCGCCGGCGATGGCTCGGGAGGACGCCGACCCAGGTCACGCCGGCCGCAGGAGCCGCGCCTCCGGGGATCGTGAGCTCGAACGGGAACGAGGCGGCGGTCCCGACCGGCTGCCCGTCGTCCCACGCGACGAGAACGCGGTCGAGCGGCATCAGGCGACGCTGGCGCTCGAGCTCGTCGTCCTTCATCTCCGCGCCGAACGCGCTGTGCGTCGTCCGCAGGACCGGCTCGAGCTCGTCCGCGGTCGGGCTGCGGTAGTCGAGGCTCATCGGCGCGCCACGCTACGCGATCTTCTCGAGCGGCGCGTACTCGATCACGAGCCTCCGCTCGCTGCCGTCCTCGGCGAAGCGGATCGTGACGATCCCGCCGGGCTCGACCGCGGTGACGACGCCGTCGCCGAGCGAGGCGTGACGCACCGAGTCGCCCGTCGAGAGAGCGAGGCTCGGGTCTCCGCGCGAAGTCGGTGCCGCGCTCGGCGGGGACCCGTAGCCCGACCACGACGACGGCCGCAGCCGCTCGCGCTCGACCTCTCGCGGCAGCTCGTCCAGGAAGCGCGAGGCGAGGTTGTAGTTGCGGCGGCCCCACAGCGAGCGCGACATCGTGTGCGTCAGCGTCAGCCGCTCCTTCGCTCTCGTGAGGCCCACGTAGCAGAGGCGCCGCTCCTCCTCGATCCCCTGCTCCTCGATCGCGCGGATGTGCGGGAAGACGCCCTCCTCCATACCGATGGCGAAGACAGCCGCGAACTCGAGGCCCTTCGCGTTGTGCAGCGTCATCAGCGTGACGAGGCCGCGTTCGTCCGCGATCGTGTCCTGGTCGGAGACGAGCGAGATGTCCTGGAGGAAGCCGGCGAGCGACGCGTCCGCGTTCTCGAGGCGGTACTCGCGCGCGACGCCGACGAGCTCCTGGAGGTTCTCGATGCGGCCGCGCGCCTCGATCGTGCGCTCCGCCTCGAGCGCCTCGAGCGTCCCGGTCTTCTCGAGCACCCGCTCGAGGAGCTCGTCCACGGGCAGCTCCTGCGCGAGCGCCTGGAGCGACTGCATCGTCCCGTGGAAGCTCTTGATCGCGCGCGCCGAGGCCGCGGCGACGCCGGCCGACTCCGGGTCCGCCATCGCCTCGAAGAGCGTGCGGCCGGTCGCCTCGGCGCGGGTGACGAGCCGCGCGATGCGACGTCTGGCCGATCCCGCGCCGCGGGCGGTTCGCGATGCGGAGCAGCGAGCCCGCGTCGCTCGGGTTCGCGAGGACGGTGAGATACGCGGTGGCGTCGCGGATCTCGGCGCGCTCGTAGAAACGCGGGCCGCCGATCACCTGGTACGGGACGTCCTGCCGCACGAGCACGTCCTCGAGCACGCGCGACTGCGCGTTCGTCCGGTAGAAGACCGCGACCTCGCTCGCGGAGAGACCGCGCGTCGATCAGCCCCGCGATCTCGGCCGCGACGAAGCGCGCCTCGGCGTGCTCGTCCTCGACCTCGTAGACGCGCACCGGCTCGCCCTCGCCGAGGTCGGAGAACAGGTTCTTGGGCTTCCGCTCGCTGTTGTTGTCGATGACCGAGTTCGCCGCGCGAAGGATCGAGTTCGTCGAGCGGTAGTTCTGCTCGAGCGCGATCACACGCGTGCCGGGGAAGTCGCGCTCGAACTCCATGATGTTGCGGATGTCAGCGCCGCGGAACGCGTAGATCGAGTTGTGCGTGACGAGGCCGTTCGCCACGAAGTTGTGCGTTCTCGCGACGTCGATGTCGTATACGGGTCGGTCGAGAATCACGCGCTCGACGCGAGTGACGACATCGAACTCACCCCGCTCGTCGAACATGACCATCCCCGGCCGGACCGCCGACGCCGGCGTGAACGGCAATGAGTTCCGATCCTTGCCGAGCGAGTCGGTCCGAGCCGCAAGACGCGCCGTGAAGCGAACCGAGACGTCGAGGACGTCCTCGATGTCCTCGATTCGCTCGACGAGCCGTCCGAAGTCCTTGAAGCACGTCTCGTAGCGCCACCCGCTCGAGCCGCGATATGCGGGCCGCAGCGAAACGCCCGCCGCCTCGAGCGCCCGCCGACCGCCATCGTCGTAACCGAAGAGCGAGATCCTGTGCACCGGACCACCACCTCGATGGTCTCCGCAGAGGGATACCGTCAGCCGGCGGCGCATTCGGCTCTTCGCCGTTGTCGTCGCAGCACTGAAGTGGGGATGGTCGAAGCTGAGCCCTTCGTCCTCCAGGAGCCGACGTCCGCTCCTCTCCGTGTCGAGCTCGGCGAAGACCTCGTCGATGAGGGCCTGGCTGCCGGCGAGGCTGCGTCCCTCGTTATTGCGGTAGGGCCGCGCAACGAAAGGAAGCGTCGGCAGCGAATAGGCGAGAGATGTGACCGTTTCCGCCAGCCTGGCTTCCGCCTCCGTCTCGTGGATCGACAGTACCCATGTCGCATCGGCGTGCTCCTGATTCATTCGGAACGCAGGCCCCGCAAGCGGCTGCGCGCGGCCGTCCGTGTACGTCCTCGACGTTCCGACACGAAAGCCCGTGCCTCGCTTCCACATGAGGTAAGTCATGTGGAGCTGCGGTGTCCATCCAGTCTTGAAGCCAGCGAAGTGAGTGTGCTCCGGAGTGGAGACGATCGTTCGTCCCGACCCGGTCGTGATCTCGACGCCCGGCTTGCGTGACGACCGGTGAACGCGCTCAATGCGCGCCGCGCCGAAGACTCCGCTCCCGTAGCACGAGAGCACCTCGTCGCCGACTCGAACCTTCTCGATCGGGCGGGTGGTCCCGTCGGCCATCGTTACTAGCGTCCCGGCGACGAGGCACTGGTCTGGGTCGCCGACCGCACAGACGTTTCCGTGCTTCGCCCCCAGGAGCTGGAGCAGGCGGTACTGCGCGTGGTTCGTGTCCTGATACTCGTCGACGAGGATGTAGCGGAACGCCTTCTGCCAGCGCTCGAGGGCCTCCGGGAAGCGCTCGAGCACCTGCACCGTGAGCATGAGCATGTCGTCGAAGTCGACCGCGTTCGAGGCGTGCAGGCGGCGCTGGTAGAGGTCGTACGTCTCGGCGACGGTCTGGTCCCAGAACGAGGCGACGCGCTCGAGCGCCTGCTGCGGCGTCACGAGCTCGTTCTTCATCCGCGAGATCTGCGAGTGGATCCCGCGCGGCGCGAACCGCTTCGGGTCCTTGCCCAGCTCCTCGAGGCACGCCTTCGTGAGGCGCACCTGGTCCTGGTCGTCGTAGATCGAGAACGTCGACTTGTAACCGAGCCTCTCTGCCTCTCTGCGCAGGATGCGGCCGCAGGCGGCGTGGAAGGTGAGGATCCAGATCGCGCGCGCGGTGCCGCCGAGCATGAGCGTCAGGCGCTCGCGCATCTCCCCCGCGGCCTTGTTCGTGAACGTGATCGCGAGGATCTCGTTCGGCTTCACCTTCTTGTCCGCGATCAGGTGCGCGACGCGGTGCGTGAGGACGCGCGTCTTCCCCGAGCCCGCGCCCGCGACGACGAGCAGCGGCCCTTCCGTCGTCCGGACCGCCTCGAGCTGGGCCTCGTTGAGACCGTGGAGGAAGCTCTCGGGGGCTGCGACCGCGATGTCTCCGATGCTAGCCGCCGGCTCCGGCTGGCCCGGGCTCAGCCCGCGAGCACGAGCGAAACGTGGCGACCCATGCGCAACCGGCGGGCGCCGTCCCCTCTCAAGGGTGGAAGTCGGTCTCGGTGAGCTGCTTGCCCGGGAGCAGGTCGTCGACCGCCGCGCGTCCCTTGAGGAATGTTGGATCCGCGATCGCGTCCTCGAGAACTTCTTGCTTCGGAATGGTCGTCGCCGTGTACATCCCCTCGGCCGCGACGATCATGCCGGGCGTCCCGGCAGGGATGGTTCGGTTCGCCACGAGCACCGGCGTCGGGGCCGTCCCGTCCTCACCGATGTCGAGGGAGACGCCGGCACCAAACGAGAGTGCCGCAACCAGCGCAACGCTCAGCAGCAGCACGAGGGCCGACGCCATCCTCCGCTTCCGGACGGCGAGCTCCGCGCTCAGGCGACGTGCAACCTCGTCCACGGGCCCGAAGTCCCTCGTCGCGGCAGTCTCGGCCTCGAAGTCGGACGCGCCGGCCGCGCGGTGGCGCGCGGCTGCGTCGCGCAGGTGCTCGCGAGCCTCGCGAAGCGCACGATCGCGTCGGGTTCGCGGAAGCGCGCGCTCGAGCTCGGCGAGATACGCGTCGATGGTCACGCGACCACTGCGTCCATCGCGCTCGAGAACGACTGCCACTCGGCGCGCTGGCGCTCGAGCTCCTTCGTCCCGCTGCGGGTCAGCCGGTAGACGCGACGGCGCCGGCCGTCGGACGTCTCCCAGCGGCTCGCAACGATGCCTCGCCGCTCGAGCCGGTACAGGCTCGGGTAGATCGTCCCCTCGGGCAGGTCGAACGCACCGTCGCTGCGCTCGCGCAGGAGCTCCGCGAGCCCGTAGCCGTGCGCCGGCCCGGCCGCGAGCGCCGAGAGGAGCAGGATGTCCACGTGCCCGCGCAGCCGGTCGCTCACGCTGCGAATATACCTAGCTTGTCTGGGTATGGGAAGAGCGGCGCGGGATCACGGCGACGCGCTCGCCGGCTGGGACGACGTCGATCGACGCGCCGTAGTGCGTCGCGATCAGCGTCTCGGTGAGGACCTCGGCGGGCGCGCCCTCCGCGACGATCCGGCCGGCGTCCAGCAGGACCATGCGCTCCGCGTACTGCGCCGCGAGCGTGAGGTCGTGCATCGCGGCGACGAGCGTGAGCCCGGACTCGGCTCGGAGCAGGTCGAGCAGCTCGAGCGCCTGCTGCTGGTGCCCGATGTCGAGCGCGGCCGTCGGCTCGTCGAGCAGCACGATGCGCGCCTCCTGCGCGAGCGCTCGCGCGACGACGACCCGCTGCTTCTCGCCGCCCGAGAGCGTCCCGAGGCGCCGCTCCTCCCACCCGACGAGGTCCAGGCGCGCGAGCGCTCGGGCCGCAGCTTCGCGATCGCGGGAGCTCTCGCGGGCCAGCGGCCCGAGGTGCGGCGTCCTCCCCATCAGCACGTACTCGCCGACCGTCATCCACGGCGGCGTCGAGGGCTCCTGGGGGACGACGGCGAGGAGGCGCGAGATCTCGCTCCGTCTCAGCTCGCGCGCGGGTGTCCCGTCGAGCACGATCGAGCCCGAGAACGGGACGAGGCCGGCGACGGCGCGCAGCAGCGTCGTCTTGCCGGCGCCGTTCGGGCCGATGACCGCAACCCACTCGCCCTCCCCCACGTCGAGGTCGACGCCGTCGACGACCGGACGCCCACCGAGATGCACGGTGACCCCGTTGAGCCTCGATCACGGTCCGCACCCTCGTCGAGCGCAGGACCAGCGCGAAGAACGGCGCGCCGAAGAACGCCGTGACGACGCCGAGCGGAATCTCCGCGGGCGACAGCGCGGTCCGTGCGATCACGTCCGCGAGCACGAGGAACCCGGCGCCGCAGATGACCGACAGCGGGAGCAGCGCCCGGTAGCTGACGCCGAAGAGCAGGCGAATCGCGTGCGGGACGATGATCCCGACGAAGCCGATCAGCCCGCTCACCGCGACCACAGCTGCCGTCCCGAGCGTCGCCGCGATCACGAGCGCGAGACGCACCCGCTGGACGTGGACGCCGAGGCTCGCCGCCTCGTCGTCGCCGAGGCTCAGGACATCGACGACACGGCGGAGCGCGAGGATGACGACCGTCGCGGCCGCGAAGTACGGCAGGACGAGCACGACGTCCGACCAGCCGGTGCTCGGGATGTTCCCGAGGATCCAGGTGTAGACCTGCTGCAGCGTCTCCGAGTTCCGCTGCTGGACGAACGTCTGCCACGCGGTGAAGAACGCGGCCACGGTCACCCCCGCGAGCACGAGCGTCGCCGCGTCGCGCTCCCGCCGCGCCGAGCGGCCTACTGCGTACGTGAGAAAGACGGCGACGATCCCGCCGACGAACGCGGCCAGGGGAAGCGCGCGCTGCCCGCTGAGCCCCTCTGGCAGGTACGCGATCGCGACCGTCGCGCCGAGGCCGGCTCCGGCGGCGACTCCGAGGAGGTACGGGTCCGCGAGCGGATTGCGGAAGACACCCTGGTACGTCGCGCCCGCGAGCGCGAGCATCCCGCCGACGATCGCGGCGAGCACGACGCGCGGGACCCGGATCTCCCACAGGATCGCCTCCTCCGTCTCCGTCAGCGAGGACTCCGCGCCCGGCACGTGCAGCCTCGCCGCCGCCGACTCGAACACGCGGCCGAAGCCGAGGTCGATCGGGCCGACGAGGACGCCGACCACGATCGAGACGAAGAGGAACGCCACCGCCGCGCAGAACCAGAGCGGGGTCAGTCCGCGGGCTTTGACCTCGGCTGTGACCTCGGTTCCGTCCTGCGCGGCGGTGGCGCTCATCGGATCCCTACTGGCGGAGCCGCGCAAGTGCCGAGGACATCGCGCGGAAGAAGTTCACGAGCCGCGGGCCCCAGCGCGACGCGATCGAGTCGTCCATGCGGACGATCGAGCCCGTCCGCACGGCGCTGATGCGATCCCAGCCAGGGCGCGACGCGACCGTCGCCGGGCTCTGCCCGCAGCAGACGGTGTCGGCGAGCACGATCACGTCCGGGTCCGCCGCGACGACGTACTCGGCCGAGAGCTGCGGGTAGCCGCCGGTTGCGGCCGAGTCGGCCTCGTCGGCGATGTTCTCGAGCCCGAGCAGCGCGTACGCCTTCCCGATGAACGTGCTCGACGACGCCGAGAAGAGGAGCGGATCGAGCTCGTGGTACACCGAGAGCCCGCGGGCACGGTTTCTCGACGCTTCGACGACGCGGTCGATCTTCGTCCGCATCTGCTTGATCAGCTGCGTGGCGTTCGCCGCGTTGCCGGTGACGAGGCCGAGCTGCCGGATCTGCGTGTACGCACCCCTCAGGGTCTTGGCTCCGTCGTGATGGACGACCTTGATCTTCAGGCGGCGAAGCGACCTCGCGAGGCCCTTCGTGTCGAACGAGATGACGACGAGGTCAGGCCGATAGCCGGCGATGGCCTCGACGTTCGGCGTGAACCCGGAGAGGGTGGTCTTGGGCGCGTTCTTCGGGTAGTCGGACTGGTTGTCGACGGCGACGACCTGACGGCCGGCGCCGATCGCGAAGAGCGTCTCGGTCGCGGTCGGCGAGAGCGAGACGATCCGGCGCGGCTTCCTGGTGATCGTGACCTTGCCGCTCGGCGTCGTGATCGTGACGGGGAACGGCTTCTGCGTCGCGGCGGACGGGCCGCCGGACGCGCCTGCGGCACCGAGCACGAGCACGCAGACTGCCGTCAGGACGGCGAAGAGAGACGAACGAAGCACCTGAATCCTCCTTCCGCGAGGGGTTCGGCTATGGAGGAGCGCGACAGGTCTTCTGACTCGGGGCTCCCTCCCTCGCCGCCTTCCCGGCTCGCGCCAGTGGCTTCGTGGCGGGGGAGCTTCTCCCCTCACAGCGGCGGGACCGTCCCGGATTCGCACCGGGTTCCCTCACCGTGCTCCTTGAACGGGGCCGAGCCTATCATCGGACGGTGTCCGGGCCATTCGTTCGACTCTGGCTGCCCGTGCTCCTGTGGGCCGGGCTCATCTTCGCCCTGTCCTCGGTGCCGGATCTCGGTACGGGGCTCGGCGGCTGGGACCTCGTCCTGCGGAAGATCGCGCACGCGGCCGAGTACGCCGTGCTCGGAGCGCTGCTCCAGCGCGCGCTCGGCCGGCCGTGGCTCGCGTTCGCGCTCGGGTCGCTGTACGCGGTCTCGGACGAGATCCACCAGTCGTTCGTCCCCGGGAGGCAGGGCTCGCCGCTCGACGTCGCGCTCGACACGGCTGGAGTCATGGTCGGGGTCGCGCTCTGGCATCTCGCCCAGACGCGGCGGGTCGCGTCGTGACCCCGCGAGCGGTCGCCGTCGACCTCGACGGCGCGCTCGGTGACACCAAGGCTCTCTGGCGCGACTGGCTCGCGTCCGCACGGGGAGTCCTCGGCGTCGAGGCCTCCGAGCTCTCCGCCGACCGCGGAGACGCCGCCGCCGAGCTCGACCGCCGGGGCGCGGGTAACTGGCGCGTGCTCCTCGAGCGGTTCGTCGAGGACCGGGCGCCGATCTACCTCCGGCGCGACGCCGTCGCGAGCGCCGCGCTGCAGTCGCTCGCGGACGCGGGCTGCGAGATCGGCGTGTTCACCGACGCACCGGAGCCGCTCGCGCGCGTGGCGCTCGCCCAGCTCGGCGCAGAGCGCAGGGTCGCAGCGGTCGAGACGGGGTCGGGCGCGCTCGAGCGGCTTCTCGCCAGGCTCGACTCGGATGCCGTGGTCGTTCGCACCCGCGAAGCGCTGGTCGCCTACGCCTCGACGCCGGCCTCGTAGATCTCGGCGTCGGCTCTACAATCGCGCTCGTGGAGCAGAAGGACGTCGCCGACCGCCAGCTGGACGCGCTGCTCCAGCGCCTCGACCGCATCTCCGAGCAGCTCGAGCGTTTGAACAGGACCTCCGAGCAGCAGGAGGGCTTCGCGCTCGTCGCGCGCGAGCTGCATCAGCTGAACGAGTCGCTGAACGCGCTTGCCTACGCGGCCCTCGGGCAGACGCCGCCGCGCGTCCGCCGTCGCGCCGGCTGATCGGCGCTCACGCCTACGTCAGCCGGTAGATCGTGCCGTCGTGCGACACGGCGTATAGCTCGCCGGCGAGGTCTTCCCCGAACGACGACAGGCTGCTGATCTCGAACCCCTCGACACGCACGCCGCGCGCCTTGCCGCCGGAGACGCGGAAGCTCCACACCATCCCCGAGCAGTAATCGCCGACGATGTAGCGGCCACGCTCGGATGGCCGCGCCCGCCCGCGGTACACGAACCCGCCGGTGACGCTGCAGCCGTCGTCGTGGTCGTACTCGAAGACGGGAAAGCGGAGCCGGCCCGGCCCGCGCGGAGTGTCCTCGTGCCGTCGAGACCCCTCGTAGATGTCCCAGCCGTAGTTCTCGAGCCCGGGGCTCCGGCGCGGCGTGAAGTGGACCTCCTCGATCGCGTTCTGCCCGACGTCCGCGATATAGAGATCCCTCGTCTGGCGATCCCACGAGAACCTCCACGGGTTCCTCAGCCCGAGCGCCGCGATCTTCCAGCCGGCGCCCCGCTTCGACGTGTCGAGCGTCAGCAGTTTGCCGAAGTGCGAGCGCATGTTCTGTGCGCGGTCCTCGGGGTCGCCGCCGGCGCCCGCGTCCCCGATCGACGTGTACAGGAGCCCGTCCGGCCCGAACGCGACGTTGCCGCCGTTGTGGTTTCCGTACGGGTCCGGCACGGCCAGCAGCCGCGTGCGCGTCGAGCGTACGGCCGCGCGCCCGTTCGAGCGGAAGCGCTCGACGACGTTCCGGCCGTCGTCCGAGGTGTAGCCGACGTAGAGGAGCCGGTTGCGCGCGTAGTTCGGATGGAAGGCGAGACCGAGCAGGCCCTGCTCGCCCTCGAAGACCACGTCGCCGCGGATGTCCAGAAAGACCGTCCGCCCGCCACCGCGGAGCTTGATGATGCGACCGCTCTGCTCGACGACGTAGTGCGTGCTCGGCTCGCCGGGCGCCTGCGTGATCAGCACCGGCGAGTCGAAGCCGCGCGCGAAGACCCTGGGATTGAAAGCGCTCTCGGCGTCGTTCGCGGCACCTCCGAGAGGCGTGAGGGCAACCCCGACCGCGATGACTCCGAGCACCCACGCCACGCGCACGGCGGAACCGTAGCCGACAGCGGCGGGCGGGCGTACGCTTCGCGCGCGTGAAGATCTTCATCATCGGCGCAGGGCAGGTGGGTGTCGCGATCGTCGAGGCGCTGCATGAAGAGCACGAGATCACCGTGCTCGACACCGAGGCGTCGCGACTCAGCGCGCTCTCGGGCCGCTACGACGTCGCGACGTTCGAAGGCGACGGGACGAGCCGCCGCGACCTTGCAAGCGCCGGTGTCACGGACGCCGACCTCGTCATCGCCTGCACCTCGCGGGACGAGGTCAACCTCGTCGCCGGCATGTTCGCGCGGCGCGCGGCGAGGAACGCGACGACCGTCATCCGCACCGCGAACGTCGAGTACGTCGAGCTCTGGCGCGAAGGACAGCTCGACGTCGACTTCGTCGTGAGCTCCGAGCTCGAGACCGCCCACGCCATCAGCCGCATCATCGGCGTTCCCGCAGCGCGTCAGACGGACGTCTTCGCGGAGGGGCAGGTGCAGCTCGTCGAGTTCGACGTCGAGGAGGGCGCCTCGCACGAGGTCGTCGGCGTGCCGCTGCGCGAGGCGAAGTTCCCGCGGGACTCGAAGGTCGCCGCCATCATCCGCGGCGAGAAGATGCTGCTCCCGCGCGGGGACGACCGCATCGAGCCGGGCGACCGCATCGTCGTGATCGGGTCCCCGCAGGCCGCACAAGAGTGGAGCACGCTGCTCGCCCCAGGGGAGTCGAAGGTCCGAGACGTCGTCATCTTCGGCGCCGGCCAGGTGGGCACGGCGATCGCCCGGCTCCTGATCGAGCAGGGCATGAGCGTCCGGATGATCGAGGCGTCGCGCGCGCGCGCGTTCCACGTGGCCGAGTCGCTCCCCGAGGTCCGCGTGTACAACGCGACCGGGACCGACCCGGACTTCCTCGAGCGCGAGCGCATCGGCAACGCGCATGCGGCGATCTTCGCGATGCGCGACGACGCGAAGAACCTGTACGCCGCCGCGCTCGCCGAGGTGCACGGCGTCAAGTTCACGATCTCGATCGCGCACGAGGCCGTCTCCGTCGAGGCCTTCGAGCAGGCAGGCATCAACGTCTCCGTGAACCCGCGCGGGGTCACTGCCGAGGAGATCATCCGCTTCGCGCACGACCCGCGCACGAAGCAGGTCGCGCTCCTCGAGGGCAACCGCTACGAGGTCATCGACGTGACCCTCAAGGACACGAGCGACTACATCGGCAAGCGCTTCCAGGACATGCCGATCAGGGGCGCGCTCATCGGCGCCGTCGTCCGCAACGGCACCGCGATCTTCCCGCACCGCGACGACGTGCTCGAGGCGGGCGACCGCGTGATCGTGTTCACGGAGGCATCGGACGCAGACCGCGTGGTGAAGGCGCTCTGAGCGCGAGCGCGACGTGAGCCAGGCCGTCGCGCAGCGAAGAGCGCCGAGACGCGCGCTCGCCGTGGACGTCCTGGCGTCCCTCAATCTCATCGGGACGCTCGGCAAGTACCTCGGCCTGGCGGCGATCTTCCCGATCGCGGTCGCGATCGGCTACGGGGAGCCGTTCTGGCCGTATCTGCTCGCCGGCGCGCTCGCCAGCGGTGGCGCCTACCTTCTCGAGCGCCTGACCGCCGGCGTCCGCGGGCCGCGTCGGGCTCCGCGAGGGCTTCCTCGTGGTCTCCGCGACCTGGCTCCTCACGCCGGCCTTTGCGGCCTTGCCCTATCTGTTCATCGGCGGAGACCAGCTCGGGCACCCGATCGACGCGTACTTCGAGGGCATGTCCGGGTTCACGACGACGGGGGCGAGCGTCGTCACCGACTACGACGAGCTCTCCAAGTCGCTCGCGATGTGGCGTCAGTTCACGCAGTGGATCGGGGGCATCGGCATCGTCGTCCTCGCGATCGCCGTCCTTCCGCGGCTCCGCGTCGGGGGCCGCCAGCTGCTCGAGACGGAGCTGCCGGGCCCGGAGATCGCGCAGCTCTCGGAGCGCATCCGCGAGACCGCGCGGCTGCTCGGGACGCTCTACGTGGGGCTCACGGCCGCGCTGATCCTCATTCTCGCCGGCTTCGGGTGGCTCGGCATCGACGAGCGCATGTCGCTGTACGACGCAGCCGCCAACGCCTTCGGCACGATGCCGACCGGCGGCTTCTCGACCGAGCCCGACTCGGCCGCGTCCTTCGCGCGCCGCATCGCAGTGGGTCCTCGGCCTCTTCATGCTGATCGCCGGAGCGAACTACCTCGCTCATGTACCGGGCGCTCGTCCGTCGCCAGCCCGGCAGGCTCGTCGAGCGACGAGGAGCTCCGCCTCTATGTCGCCCTCGTCGCCGTCGCCTCCGGAGCGCTTGCCATCCAGCTGTGGGGCTACGGGATCAGCGAGGGCGAGGAGGCGATCCGCACCGGCTTCTTCCAGGCGGTCTCGATCATCACCACGACGGGCGTGGCGAGCACGGACTTCGCCGTCTGGCCGGCCGTCTGCCTCCTGACGATCTTCGCGCTCATGTTCGTGGGCGGCTCGGCGGGCTCGACGGCCGGGTCGATCAAGGTCATCCGCCACCTGCTCCTCGGGAAGATCCTCCGCCGAGAGCTGTCGCAGACCGTGAGCCCGGAGGTCGTCATGCCGATCCGGCTCAACGGCGCGTCCGTCGACGAGCGGACGCTACGTGCGATCGCGGCCTTCGTCCTGCTCTACGTCGGCGCGTGGGCGGTCGGGGGCGCGGTCATCGCGATCGACTCCGCGATCGTCGGCGCGGGACTCGGCCCGCTGGACTCGCTCGGCGCGTCCGCGACCGCGCTCGGGAACGTCGGGCCCGGCTTCGGCGTCACGGGCCCGTTCGGCTCGTTCGCGCCGATCGGTGACCCTGCCAAGCTGACGATGATCGTGCTCATGTACCTCGGCCGGCTCGAGATCATCCCCGTCGTCGTGCTGCTGACGCGCCACTACTGGCGGCTCTAAGAGAGGGGCGAGGCACCCTCGCCCTACTTCGCGCCGAGCAGCGCCTTGCGCAGGTCGAGCGCAGCGTCGTTCTGCACGATCGCGAGCACCTGGTCGCCGGGGCGGATCACGGTCTTGTCGTCGACGAGCTCCGTGCGGCCGTGGCGAAAGACGGAGATCAGGCGTGAGCCCTCGGGGAGTCTGACTCCGCCCGCGCGCGACCCGGCGACGGGCGAGCTCGGCTCGATCTGCACCTCCACGATCTCGAGGCCCTCCTCGGAGAGCTCGAGCAGACGGACGAGGCCGTGCTCCGGCAGCTCGTGCTCGACGAGGCCGAGGATGCTCGTCGTCGCGCAGACGGTTTGCTTGATCCCGAGCAGCTTGAAGTGCGCCTGGTTGCGCGGGTCGTTCACGCGCGCGATCGCCTTGGGAACCTTGTAGCCCTCCTTGCCGATCTGCGCGATCACGAGGTTGTCCTCGTCGTCGCCGGTGACCGCGAGCAGGAGCTCGGGGGGCCGGGCGATCCCCGCGCGCTCGAGCACGCTGATCTCGGTCGCGTCGCCGCGCATGACGACCGGTCCGAACTCCTCCTCGAGCAGCGCGAAGCGGTCGGGGCGCTGCTCGATCATCGTCACCTCGTGGCCCATCTCGAGCAGCGAGCGCGTGCTGTTCGATCCGACCTTCCCGCCACCTGCGACGACGACGTACATCAGGGGGCCTCCGAAGGCGCCGGTGCATGCGCCTGCACGCTCTCGAGCAGGAGCGAGATCGCGATCTGCGTCGGGCACACCGTGTTCAGCCCGCGCTCGGCGTAGAAGTTCGCCCGCGCGGGGTCGAGGACGCGGACGACGACGGTTCGGATCCCGTATCGCTTCTGGAGCACCTGGCCGATGACGACGTTCGTGTTGTCGCCGTCGGTCGCGACGACCGCCGCGTCGGCTTCGTCGACGCCGCTCCGCTCGAGGACGGACGTGTCCATGCCGTGGCCGAGCACGAACCCGCCGCGCCAGTTGGGCGCCGAGCCGCATGAGCGCGTCCTCGCTCTCGTCGACAGCGGTGACCTCCCAGCCGTCTGCATGTAGCCCCTTCGCCACCGCGGAGCCGACACGACCACAGCCGATGACCGACAGCCCTCACGGCCGGTCAGCCTACTCCTCGAAGACGCCCTCGGGGAACGCGACCACCAGGACTTCACATGGCGCATGCCGGAGCACGAAGTCGACCGTCGGGGAGAAGAAGCGCGACTGCCGCCGCCAGCGCGCCGACGAGCCGAGCACGATCAGGTCCGCCTCGACGGGTCTTCGCCTCCTCGACGATGGCGTGGCCGATCGAACGGGCGCGCACGACCCCCGTCGCGACCTCGACCTCGTGGTCCTCACCGAGCGCGCGCGCCTCCTCGAGCGACGCGTCCACGCGGGCCGCGACGTCCGGGGGAAGCTCGCCCTCGAGCGGAAAGCGAAGCGGCACGCGCACCACGGTGATCGCCTGTACCTCGGCCGGATCGTCCTTCGCGAGCGCGATCGCGGTCGCGACCATCTCCTCGCCGATGTCCCCGAGCTTCATCGGGACGAGGATCCGCTCGTAGTCGGATCGCCGCGGCAGCGGCCGGGGCTCTTCGCGGGGACTCCGCCTCGTCCGGAGACGTTCGAGCGGGTGCATCAGCCGCTCCGCCTCGCGAGCGTCAGGCGCCCGGCGCCGAGCGCCACGAAGAGGCCGCCGAGGAGGTAGCCGACGACGCCCCCGCCCTCGGCCGCCGTGCGCACGAGCAGAGCCGCGCCGATCGCGACGAAGGCGACGGAGAAGACGACGACGGAGATCCGGTACGCCTTCACGCCGTCTCCGAGGCCACCGTCAGCACGCGGCAGGGCGCATGCTTGAGGACGTAGTCGACCGTCTTCCCGAAGACGGCCGCCTGGTGCGCGGTGAGGCGCACACGTGGCGAGCCGAGCACGATGATCTCCGACTGGCGCGCCTCCGCCTCGGCGACGATCGCCGGCCCCGCGGAGCGCGCGCGCTCGAAGCGGCTGCGCACGTCGACGCCATACGAGTCGCCGATCGCTGACCGCCTCGTCCAGCTCGCGGTTCGCCTCCCGCTCGAGCTCCGGGTGCTCCGCCCCGAGCGGACGGTCGAGCGGCACCTCGAGCACGCTCAGAGCAACGACCCGTGAGCGCCTGGCGGCGAGCCGGCAGGCCAGGTCGAGCGCCTCGTCGGAGGGACGCCCTCCCACGACGGGGACGAGGATGCGTCGATACTCGAGCGCGAGCGCGGGGCCGAACGCGGGCGGCGCTTTCATGACCTCCGTCAACGGCGCCCGGACGAACCACCGCCGGTATACGACGTAGCCGACGAGCCCGAACGCCATCCAGCCGAGCCCGACCCAGCGCGTCTCCGGGTTCTGGACGACGAGGACGAGGAACGACAGCCCGGTCGCGATGCCGCCCAGCGAGCGCGAAGACCGGCAGCACCATTCGGCCGCATGCTGAGGTTCGGGCGGGCGCGGTAGACGATCTCCTCCTCGGCGGCGCCCCGATCGTCCATCCGCAGCCGCACGATCGAGGCGTGGGCGATCGTGAACGAGAGCGTCGCGCCGAGGGAGTAGAGCGTTCCGACGAAGTTGACGTCTCCCGGCAGCAATACGAGGATCGGCGCGATCCCTGCGAAGAGGACGAGCGAGAGCCACGGCGTCTTGAAGCGCGGGTGCAGGCGGCGTAGCGCCTCGGGCAGCTGCCGGTAGCTCGCCATCGAGTAGGTGATCCGGGACGCGCCGATGACCCCCGCGTTCGTCGCGATGAAGAGGATGGTCGCGGCCAGCAGCCCGACGTAGACCTGGGCGACGTCGTACACGAGCCCCTCGAGCCCGAGGTTCTCGACGACGCCGAGGATGGGGTCGTTCGCGTAGCCGCCCTCCTCCGGGGGGAGCGCCAGCAGCGTCGTCAGCTCCCCGTCGATCTCCTCGACGGGCAGCGCGGAGAGCGCGACGAGCGGGAGCGTGAAGTAGATGGCGAAGACGGCGCCCGCGACGAGCTTGTACGCGTTCGGGATCGTGCGTACCGGGTCGCGGGCCTCCTCGGCGAGGTTCGAGACCGTCTCGACCCCCGTGTAGGCCAGCATCGCGACCGGGATCGAGATCGCGAGGTTCGACCAGGTCGGCGCGACTCCCCAGTGGACGTTCTCGACGAGCGTCTCGGGGCTGAAGACGAGCGCGAAGCCGACGATGACGAGCAGGAGCTGCGTCGCGAAGTCGATCACCGCGAGCGAGATCGAGAGCCTGGCCGCCTCCTGCACGCCGACGACGTTCAGCGTGACGAGGACGACGATCACGATCGCACCGCCGACGATGTCCCACGGGTTCTCGTTCAGCGGCTCCCAGAAGATCGAGAGGTAGTGCGGGACGAAGAACGCGGACACCGCGACCGTCACGACGTAGACGAGCATCTGCGCCCAGCCCGCGACGAAGCTCGTGAGCTCGTCGAACGCGTGCCGCGAGAAGCTCGCCGAGCCGCCCGCCTCCGGGAAGCGCGCGGTGCCCTCCGCGTAGGTCGCGGCCGTCGCCGCGAAGACGATGCCGGCGATCACGAAGACGAGCGGCGTCAGGCCAAGTGCGTAGAACGCCGTGAGGCCGAGCGCGTAGTAGATCGAGGAGCCGACGTTGCCGTAGGCCGTCGCGAAGAGCGCGGGCGCACCGAGCACGCGTTCGAGCTCGATCTCGCGCCTGCGGTAGCGGCGCCCGGGCACGGCGCGCGAAGCGTACCCCTCGCCGAGAGAGCGAGGGGCCGGCTTACGCCGGCCCCTCGTCAGTGGTGCTGTTTCGAGCGGTTACGGGTTGATGCTGACCAGCGTCCGGGCCAGGGGCGTGGCCGGGGCCCCGTTGTCGTAGTCGACGCGGGCGAGATACCGCGTGCCCGGCGTGAGGGCGGAGGACGACAACGTGTGCGTCTGCACCACGCCAGTGACGGCCGGTCCCACGCCCGCCAGCGTGGTGTTCGAGTCCGCCGTGTCGACGACCCAGTCGAACAGCGTTCCCGTCGCGGACGGGCCGTTGGTCGCGAACCCGTGGATGTGGGCCGTGACCGCCAACGGCAACGCCCCGGTGTTCCGCACCGTGATCACCTCGGTGGACGTCGGGCCGCCGCTGGACGCGACGGTCGCCGTCCCCTGCGTGAGGTACAGGTCGAGGTCGGTGCCTGGAGTGGTCATCTCCTCGTCGAACAGGGCGACGCGGAGGGTCGCGTTACCGGGGATCACGAGGTCCTTCCGGAAGTTCTCGGGATCCAGCCGGTTGAACGACGCGTTCGGGTCCTGGAGCACCGTAAACGTCGTCTCGGTTGCCGGCGCGAGACCGCGCAGCGTCGCGTTCAGCGCACCCGTGTACCCCGGCTTCACCTGCCAGCTCGCCGACGTACCCGTGCTCGTCACCTCGAGCGGTGCCGAGAACTGCACGGGCCGGATGGTGACCGGGCTCCGCACGATGTGACCATTCGAGCCGGTCAGCGTCATGAACCCGGACTGGTAGACGTTGAACGCCGCCGTCGTCCTCGTGAACGTGAGGTTGAGGACGTGCGACGCGCCCGGGTTGACCGTGAAGTCGGGCACGGGCGTCGCCGTCGATGCCCGGAAGCCCCGAGAACTCGACCGAGTACGTCTCGGGCGAGCTGCCGACGCTCCGCACGGTGCGCGTCACGGTCTGAGCGCCCGCCATGTCGCCGATCGTGATCGACGCGAGGTTCAGGTCACTCGGATCGATCGGCCCGCCGAACGGGGCGCATTCCGAGGCCGGGAGCTGGCCGGTCCCGCAGATGAAGCGGAGCCAGTCCGTGGCGTTGTTGTCGTAGACGAGCCCCGGGTCGGCCGCCATCGTCGGCCGGACGTGGCCGGCGCCCTGGGCGAACGCCCGGTTTGCGTCAGCCGACGCGGTGGCGGTCGCGGCGAATGTCCCGTGCAGATCGTTCGCCGTCGTCATCAGCGACGACTTGATCATCGCCGGCGTCCACGTCGGGTGCTTGTGCGTGAGCAGCGCACCTAGGCCGGCCACGTGCGGGCTCGACATCGAGGTGCCGCTCACCATGTTGAACAGGAAGCCCGGCTGCACGAGGCTCGCAGGCGAGTAGCCGGCGAGAACGTCGACACCGGGAGCCGAGACGTCCGGCTTCAGCTGGTCGAACGTCGCCGCGCTCGGCCCGCGCGACGAGAACGACGCGATCTGCGGCGCGTCGACCGTGGCACCCGGGACCGGGCTCAGCGTCGCGGTGGCTCCTGCCGTCTGGGCGTACGTCTGGATCGCCGCGAGGTTCGTGTTCGGCAGGTGCACGGTCGGGACGGAGTGCAGGTCGCCGTTCAGCGTGTTGGCGGCGTTGTTGATCAGGATCATCCCGATCCCGTCTGCGATGTCGACCGCCCGGCTCTTGTCGACGCGTGCGTTGTTCGGAGCCAGCGCCGCCGCGTTCGCAGACGACGATCTTCCCTGCGACCTTTACCGGATCGAGGACGGGATCGCCGCTACCGAGCGGCTCGAACTCCGAGAAGCACTGCCGGAGCAGGTTCGGGTCCGCGCCGGGCAGACCGGCGTCCTGGGCCCGGATGACAGGGGCAGGCCCGACGGTCGTGACGATCTGAGACACGCCGTCGAACATCGCGTCGTTGCCGAGAGTCACCCGGCCGACGGCAGGCCGGTCGTGCGTGCTTGCGGCGACGGTCGTGAGCCACGGGCTCGGATGCGCCACGGTGCTCGCCCCCGGCCCCGTGTTGCCCGCAGACATCGCGACGAAGACGCCCGCCGCGGCGGCGTTGAACGCGGCAACCTCGACGACGTTGAGGAAGGCCGTCGTCGTTCCGCTGATCGAGAAGTTGATCACGTCGACGCCGTCAGCGACGGCCTGATCCAACGCGGCCGCGCTGTCGGCCGTGAAGCAGCCTCCGGTGTTCGGGTTCCCGTCGTCCCAGCACACCTTGTACGTCGAGACCCGGGCCCGCGGAGCAATGCCGCTGACGTTCCCGAACGGGGCTGCGGCACCCGTCGGAGTGATGTTGTTGTTCCCTGCGGCAGTCGTGGACGTGTGCGTGCCGTGGCCGTCCGAGTCGCGTGGCGACCGGAAGTCGTTCGGCGCCAGCGGCAGCGCGTTGAACTGGTCGAAGGCCTCGATGTAGAACTGCGCCCCGACGAGCTTCTGGTTGCAGAGATTCGCGTCCCACGAACCGTCGGTCACCGTCTCGCTGACGACGCGCAATGCCCCTTGAAGGACGGGAGGTTCTTGTACCTCAGCGTGCCGTCGACGCGGTCGCTGACGCTCGGGTGCTCCGGCCAGATGCCCGTGTCGAGCATCCCGACGACGACTCCCTCGCCGGCGCCGCCGGAGTTGGCGGGGTTCGTGCCGAACTGCGGCCCGCCGAGCTGCGACCAGAGCTCACCGTCCCCGTCGATGTCGAGGAAGTCCGGGGTGTCGGCCGTGGCCGGCGCCCACTCCATGACTGGCTCGACGGACACGACGCTCGCCATGCTCTCGAGCCTCTGGGCCTGAGCTTCGGAGAGCTCGGCTGCAAAGCCGTTGTAGACGTAGCGGTAGTCGTAGATCTTCTCGCCCCCGCCGACCTGCGCGAGGACGGCGTCATGGCGCGAGTCGAGATGGTCGACGTAGTCGGTGACCTTCGTGCTCTGAGGGTCGATCTTCTCGCCCTTGGCCGGCTTCGTAGCCGGGATTCCGGCGATGCCGCCCGTGTACTTGACGACCGGCGGCGCGGCGAGCTGGACGACGTATGCGCCCGGCACGCCCTTGGTCTCGGCGTGCGTTACCTCGAGGCTCTCGACCTCGAGCGACGCCGGCGGAGCTGCGGATCCTGCTACCGCGACGGGTACCGCCACGACAGCAAGGGCTGCGAGCAGCACGCCAAGGCGCACTGCGCGTGGAAACCTCATTGGCATGTTTGCTTCTCCCCTTTCATGGTGCGGGCGCTGACGGCCAGTGCCCTAACCTGAAGCGGCGGGATGCTAGCGAGAGCCTGGCGGACCGTGCGCCGGTAGGCGGAAGCCCTCTTACAACGCGGAGAGCCGGCTTCCGCCGGCCCTCCTCATGTCTGGTGGTGGGCTGACGCGTCTCAGCCGTGGATCGAGGCGATGATCGGGATGAGCAGGATCGCGACGATGTTCGCGATCTTGATCATCGGGTTGATCGCAGGGCCGGCGGTGTCCTTGTACGGGTCGCCGACGGTGTCACCGGTGATCCCGGCGGCGTGGGCCTCGGAGCCCTTGCCGCCGTAGAGCCCGTCCTCGATCGTCTTCTTCGCGTTGTCCCAGGCGCCGCCGCCCGAGGTCATCGCGATCGCGAGGAAGATCCCGGTGACGATCGTGCCGATCAGGAGCCCGCCGAGCATCTCGGGCCTGATGATCCCGACGACGATCGGGATCGCGATCGGGATCGCGGCCGGGAGCATCATCTCCCGGATCGCCGAACCGGTGACGATCGAGATCGTGCGCGAGTAGTCCGGACGCGAGGTGCGAGCCATGATCCCGGGGTCCTCGCGGAACTGCCGGCGCACCTCCTCCACGACCTGCCCGCCCACGCGTCCGACCGCCTGCATCGCGAGCGACGCGAAGAGGAACGGCATGAGGCCGCCGATGAAGAGGCCTGCGATGACCCACGGGTCGCTGAGCTCGAACGTGATCGTGAGTCCCTCCTCAGCCAGCCCGCGGCCGAACTCGTCGAAGAGGATCAACGCGGCGAGGCCGGCAGAGCCGATCGCGTAGCCCTTCGTTACCGCCTTCGTCGTGTTCCCGACCGCGTCGAGCGGGTCGGTGACCGCACGAACACCTTCGGGGAGCTCGGCCATCTCGGCGATGCCGCCCGCGTTGTCCGTCACCGGCCCGTACGCGTCGAGCGCCACGATGAGGCCGGTCAGCGAGAGCTGCGCCATGACCGCGACGCCGATCCCGTACAAGGCCTCCCCGGCGGTGTAGTACGCGCCGACGACACCCGTCGCGATCACGATCACCGGCAGCGCCGTCGCCTGCATCCCGATCGCGAGGCCGGCGATGATGTTCGTCGCGTGCCCCGTCTGCGAGGCGCGCGCGATCTCCTTCACCGGAGGCCAGCGCGTGCCCGTGTAGTACTCGGTGATCGCGACGAGGAGGAACGTGACCGCGAGGCCGATGAGCGCGGAGCCGTACAGGTTCCAGAAGCTGAAGTCGCCGCCGTCGTAGACCATCGTCACCGGGATGAACCCAAGCGCCGAGAGGACGCTCGCCACGAGGACGCTGCGGTAGAGCGCGTTGATGATCGCGTTCGGCCCGCTGAAGACGCGCGTGAAGAACGTGCCGATGACCGAGGCGAGGATCGAGATACCGCCGAGCGCGAGCGGGTAGAGCCAGAGCTCCTGCGCCTCGAAGCTGATCCCGAGCAGCATCACGGCGACCGCCGTGACCGCGTACGTCTCGAAGAGGTCGGCCGCCATGCCCGCGCAGTCGCCGACGTTGTCGCCGACGTTGTCCGCGATCACCGCCGGGTTGCGCGGGTCGTCCTCGGGGATCCCGGCCTCGATCTTCCCGACGAGGTCGGCGCCGACGTCCGCGGCCTTCGTGTAGATGCCGCCGCCGAGACGGGCGAAGACGGAGATGAGCGAGCCGCCGAACGCGAGCCCGATCAGGTCGTCGACCGCGGACTCGGGGCTGTTCCCGAGCCAGTCGGTCAGCACCCAGTAGTAGCCGGCCACGCCGAAGAGGCCGAGGCCGACGACGAGGAGCCCGGTGACGGAGCCGGCCCGGAACGCGATCTTGAACGCCGGCTGCAGGCCCTCGCGAGCCGCCTCGGCGGTGCGCACGTTCGAGCGCACTGCCACGTTCATCCCGATGAAGCCGGCGGCGCCGGAGAAGACCGCACCGATGAGGAACCCGAACGCCGTGCCCCACCCGAGCTCGTTGTAGAAGCCGAGCAGGAAGAACGGCGCGATCGCCACGACCGCGATCGTCGTGTACTGCTTGCGCAGGTACGCGGCGGCGCCCTCCTGGATCGCGCGCGCGATCTCCTGCATGCGCTCGTTTCCGGCCGGCTGCTTGAGCAGCCACCAGGTCAGGTACAGCCCGTACACGACTGCCACGAGCGCGCAAATGAGTGCGAACGCGACGGCGTGGTCAACGAAGAAGTCCATCGATCCTCCGGTCTTGGCCCATCACAAAGTGAGCGCCGAGCTGGCTCGGCGCGGCCGATTATCTATCACAAGCACCTTCTCTGCGGAGCACCGAAGGTGCGGTAGGGGCGAGGCTGGCCTCGCTCTCGTGCGCCAGTGGGACCGCGGTCATCGCCGGGCCCGTGGAGACCGGTCTCGATTCGGGGCTCGACCCGACTCGGTCGTGGGCGCCGCCGCCGCGGGTCGGCCCAGCGCCGTGGGTGCACGCTCGAAACCGCGCGGCGCGCCTGCACCCAACCTCCCCCAGGGGCACTCCCGTGTCCCTGAGGACACCGTATCGAGGAAGGTTCGACCCGTGGGTGCCGACTTCGTCACAAGTCGGCACGTGGCTGGCTTCGCGAGGGACCCCGCGGAGCTGTTCAGCTCTCGGCCGCCGCGAGCTCCGTCTCCGCCGCAGCGCGCACGCGCTCACGCAGCCGTTCTGCTTCGGCCAGATCGAGCGCGTCCCTTGCATGCGCGATCGCGTCCTCGCGCCGTCCCGCGACCCGCTCGCCCATCGCGAGCGCGAGGAGGCCGCTGACCGTCCAGGCGCGCTCCTCGAGCGCGCGGCGGATCTCCAGCGACTCGCGCAGATGCGCGAGCGCCTCGTCGTGGCGCTCCTCCCGCAGCAGGAGGTCGAAGCCGACGTGGCGGTGGATCTCGGAGCGGAGGAGCGGACCGGCATCCGGACGCGACTCGACGAGCGACAACGCCTCGCGGAAGAGCGGCGCCGCGGTCTCGCCGTCTCGCCGGAGCACCTGGTGCACGAGGCCGAGCTGGAAGAGCGACTCCGCGATCCCCAGCGCGTCGTCTAGCTCCCTCCGAAGCGCGAGCGCCTGCTCGAACATGTCCTGCTCGGGGCCGGGGTCGATCGCGACCCGCTCCTCGGGAGGAAGCTCGATCGCCCGGTAGTGCAGAACCATGCCCTTCTGGGCGAGGGCGGCGGCCTCGCCGCGCCGGTTGCCGAGTGTCCGCGCTCCGCGGAGAGCGCGGTCGGCGAGGCGCGTCGCGCGCTCGTAGTCGCCCGTGCGGAAGTAGGCCTCGGCGAGCGCGTCCTGCGCTGCGTCGAGCGTCGACTGGCTCACGGGCTCAACCGTCGTCAGCAGCCTCCTCGGAGACCGCGTTCGCGTACGCGAGCTGGAGGTTCATGCGCGCCTGCTCGAGGTCGCGCACGAGCGCCTCGTCGACGCCGTGCTCGCGCAGCACGGGCTCGAGCGCGCGGAGCGACTCGATCGCGAGCCGCGCCTGCGCCAGGTCGCGCGCCTCGGCGGAGACGCGCCGGTAGCCGATCGACACCGACGTCGCGAGCGCCTGCACGAGGACGTCGCCGACGCCGATCTTGTCGAGCGCGGCGAGGAGCTCCTCTTCGGTCGGCGTCTCGTCAGCCACCGATGCGCTCCGCAGCAGTCGCCCGCACCTGCTCGGCGTAGATCTCCTCGAACGAGGCGCCCTCCTCGAAGCGGTCCAGCTGCCGCACTGCGGCATTGCGGTCGGGGATCGCAAGCCACGGCGCGGCGCCGATCTCCTCCGCGACGGGCAGCACCCACTCGATCAGCTCCTCGAGCCGCTGCCTGGCCGGGATCGGCGTGCCACGCTCGAAGTCGAGCAGCTCTCCGGGCAGCCCCCACCGGATCGCGCGCCAGAAGTTCTCCTCGATCAGCCGGTGCGGGAGAGGCTCGACCGGCTCGCCCTCGTCGTACGCGCGCGCGACGCGCGCCGTGAGCGCGACGGCGAACGCCGCGAGAGACTGCGCCTCTGCGAGCTCCGGCTGGCCGTCGCAGACCCGGATCTCGACCGTAGGGAACGTCATGTGTGGTCGCACGCTCCACCAGATCTGGGTGTTCGCGGTGATCGAGCCCGTGTCCCAGAGGAAGCGGACGAAGGACTCGTACTCGTCCCAGGACGCGAACGCGTCAGGGACCCCGCAGCGCGGGAAGAAGCGCGTGAAGATCTGTGTCCGCGCCGAGTGAAGTCCGGTGTTCACGCTCTCGACGAACGGCGAGCTCGCGGAGAGCGCGAGGAGCTCGGGAAGGAAGTTGCGCATCGCGGCGACCACGGCGACCGCTCGGTCGGCGCCGCGGATGCCGACGTGCACGTGCAGCCCGAACGTGTTGTTGCGCCACACGACGTACCGCAGCAGCTCGTCGTTCACGCGGTAGTGCGGCGTGTCGATGATCCGCTGCTCCTTCCAGTCCGCCCACGGGTGCGTGCCGGTCGCGCCGATCAGGAGCTCGAGCGGCTCGACGAGCGAGCGGAGCTGAGCGCGCCGCTCGGCGATGGCGGCCGGGACGTCCGCGAACGTCTCCTGGCGTCCCGTGCGCACCTCCACCTCGGACGCGATGAGCTCGCCGACGAGGTGCTCCTGGAGTGCCGTCCCCTGTGCCGCGGCCTGCACGTCCTCGAAGCGGTTCGTGAGGTCGAGCGTTCCGGGGTCGAGGATCGCGAACTCCTCCTCGACCGCGACCGTGAAGTCGGTCGCAGTCTCGAAGTTCTCGCGCGCCCGCTCGATCTTCTCCGCAGGTGAGAGCTGGGAATCGTCGCCCATTCGGCGCACTACAGTAGTTGAAGTGTTGCGTCAGGGACCGGCTTGAAGGAGCCGTTCCGCGACGCCCGCCCAGCTCCAGCGCTCGACCGTCGCTCGGCGGGCGGCAGCCGAGACCGCGGCCCGCTCGGCGGGGCTGAGCGCGAGTAGCGCGCGCAGCTTCTCGCGGAGATCGGCGGCGTCTCCGGTCGCGAACGCGGCCAGGTGTCGGAGCTCCTCCGGGTACTCCTCCTCGAGGCCTGCGGCGATCTCGGCGAGGCCGGAGTGGCGGGCGACGAGCGGCGGGCAGCCGGCGGCGGCGGCTTCGGCCGCGACCATCCCGAACGCCTCGGGGAAGATCGACGGGACGACGCACGCGTCCGCCAGCGCGAGCAGGTACACGAGATGGCGGTGCTCGAGCGGCCCGGTGAAGAGCGTTCGGTCCGGGTCGGCGAGAGCTCCCAGCTCGCTGCGGTAGTCGCCGAAGCCGACGATGACGGCTCGCGCGTCCAGGTCCGCGAGCGCCTCCAGCAGGACGTGGACGCCCTTGTTCAGGAGGAGCTTCCCGAAGTAGACGACCGTGGGGCGGTCGCCGGCGAGGAACTCGGCCAGGCGCTCGGCGTTTCCCTCGTCCGGAAGTCGCTCGTTCGCGTTCCCTGGGTTCGGCGGGTCGCGTCGGCTCTCGGCGACCAGGCCGGCGAGCGCTTCGTCGCGCGGACGCGGACGCCACTCGTCGACGTCCACGCCCGGGGGGACCTCGCGCACGCGGTCGACGTGGCCGCAGACCTCCTCCACGACCTCGCGGATGTGTGCGGAGCCTACGAACACGGACTCTGCGCCGGCCAGCACGGCCTTCCCCCACTCCTCGAGCTCGGGCCGGCCGCGCATCGAGTACTCGAGCTCGGAGCCGTGAGCCTTCACCGAGAAGGGCGCGCCCGTCGCTGCGCCGACGGCTCCGCCGAGGAGCACGTGGTTGCAGAAGACGAGATCGGCCGGAAGCCGTTCGCGGATTGCGGAGGCGTTCGCCTCGACCCAGGCGTCGAGCTCTACGCGGGTGCAGTCCTGGAGGAGCTTGACCTCGAAGCCCTCGTAGTGGTCGAGGACGAAGGTCGGGAGGAGCCCGTTGACGTCGGGCTGCACCACCTGCGCAGTGCCGAGGTCATGCAGCTCGGGGTGCGGCTCCTGGCAGAGGACGGTGACGTCGTGCCCGGCTCGCGACCACTCGCGGGCGAGCTGCCGCGTGTAGACGTTCGACCCCGTTCCGCCGAGCAGGTAGCCGTGCCAGAGGAGGATCTTCATGCCTGCATCCTGCTCGTCTCGGGCGGACGGGGTGAGACAACGGTCGGCCGCATGCGGCTGACGAGTGTGATCCGGTCGCCTGCGTCCGGAGCGTTCCCCACCCTGGGTGGGGTGTTGGGCCACCCTCCACCCGCTTCGAGCGTAACGCCGAAGTGCGAACGCGTGGTGCGCGGGTCCGTGCCGAGTTTGCGCCGATCGCTCCACACCACCACCGCCGCTGCCTTACAACCCACGCGGCCTCGGAGCCGCCGCCTCGCAACGGCGCCGACCACGGCCTCAGGTGAGGTGGAAGTAGAGCGCGTACAGCACGTCCACCGCAGGGTTCGACGTGTGCACGTTGACGTCGGCCGGGACGTCGAGCAGCGCCTCGGAGTAGTTGAAGATGATCTTCAGGCCCGCGCGGACGAGCGCGTCGGCGGCGTCCTGCGCCGACTCGGCGGGAACCGCGATGACGCCGACGATGATGTTGCGATCGCGGCAGATCGCGACTGCGTCCTCGATCGAGTCGACCGTGAGGTCGCCGACGCGCTCCCCGACCTTGTCGGGGTCCCTGTCGAAGATCGCGGCGATCGTGATCCCGTGCTCCGCGAAGATCGGGGAGCTCGCGATCGCACTCCCGAGCCGACCCGCGCCGGCGAGCGCGACGTTGTGCTGCCCCTGCGTGCGGAGGATCTGGCGGATCTCGTCGAGCAGGGCGTCGGTGCGGTACCCGACTCCGCGCTTTCCGAACTTCCCGAACGCGGAGAGGTCGCGCCGGATCTGGGTCGCGTTGATGTTCGTGTACTCGGCGATCTCCTGCGACGAGATCCGGTCCTTGCCCATCTTCCGCGCCTGCGTCAGCACCTGGAGGTACCTGCTCAGGCGCGCGGCTACTCCGACGGTCAGACGATCGGCCACACACTCCCCTTTTCCCGGACTTTGTGACGATTCGTCACGATTCTTACCAGCGGCCTCACGCAGGCTGCCGGGGGAACCGTCAGCCCTCGGCTCGCATTCGCGCCCGCAGCGCCTCCGGGTCCACGAAGTACGTGAACGCCCGCTCGCCGTCGATCTCGATCACCGGCAGATGCTCGCGGTAGCGCGCTTCGAGCTCTGGATCGCCGCCGATGTCGACCACCTCGAGCTCGAACGCGACCTCGTCCCCGACCTCGCGCACGACCTCGAGCGCCCGCCCGCACAGCCCGCACCCCTCGGCCGTGTAGACCACGACCCGCTTAGGGATAGAGCCCCCGCGTCGTCGTCGCCTCCGCCACGCGCTGCACGGCGAGCCCGTACGACGCCATGCGCAGGCTCGTCTCGTACCGGTCGCGCGTCTGCCACGCCTCCTCGAACGCGCGCGCGACGATGTCGTGCAGCTTCGCGTTGACCTCGTCCTCGCGCCAGAAGTACTCCTGGAGCCCCTGCACCCACTCGAAGTACGAGACGACGACGCCGCCGGCGTTCGCGAGCACGTCCGGCAGCACGAGCACGCCGCGGTCCTCGAGGATCGCGTCGGCGGTCGGCGTGACCGGGCCGTTGGCGCCCTCGCAGATCACGGTCGCCTTGACGCGATCAGCGTTCTCCTCGGTGACCACCTGCTCGAGCGCGCACGGAGCGAGGATGTCGCACGGCAGCTCGAGCAGCTCCTCGTTCGTGACGCGCGTCGGCATTCGCGAGGCCGGCGAGCGTCCCGCGCTCCTGCTTGTGCGCGAGCGCCGCGGGCACGTCGATGCCGTCCGGGTTGTAGACGCCGCCCTGCGAGTCGGAGACCGCGACGACCTTCGCGCCCTCGCCGTGGAGGAGCCGCGCCAGGTGCGCGCCGACGTTCCCGAAGCCCTGGATCGCGACCGAGTACTCCGAGGTCCGCTTGCCCTGCTTCCCCGACATCGCCTGGATGCAGTAGAGCGCTCCGCGCGCGGTCGCCTCCTCACGCCCCAGCGACCCGCCGACCGACAGCGGCTTGCCCGTCACGACGCCGAGCACCGAGTGGCCCTTGTTCATCGAGTACGTGTCGAAGATCCAGGCCATGACGCGGCCGTCCGTCCCGACGTCGGGCGCTGGGATGTCCCGCTCGGGCCCGATGTCGTTGATGATCTCGCTCGTGTAGCGGCGCGTCATGCGCTCGAGCTCGGACGTCGACAGGATCTTCGGGTTGCAGACCACGCCGCCCTTGGCGCCGCCGAACGGCAGGCCCATCAGCGAGCACTTCCACGTCATCCACATCGAGAGGGACTTCACCTCGTCGAGGGTGACGCCGGGGTGGTAGCGGATGCCGCCCTTGGACGGCCCGCGCGCGATGTTGTGCGTCACGCGGTAGCCGAGGAAGACCTCGATCGAGCCGTCGTCCATCTGGACGGGGATCGAGACCTCGACCGCCTTCTTGCACTGGGAGAGGACACGAATGAGGTTCGGGTCGAGGGCGAAGACCTCTCCGACGCGTCGGAGCTGGGACTTCGCGAGTCGAAGGGGTTCTCGCGGAGATGTGAGACCGCTTCGGCTGTGCTCATCGAGATGCGCCTCCCTGATCGCGGACGGCGCCGAGTATATGCCTGTCTCGAAGGGCCGCCTACCGCACGACGTACGGGACGCTCTCGACGAACCGGCGCATGCCCGTCCCGGGACGCGCCACGACGTTGACGGTGTAGCGCCCGGCCGGAAGCCGGTCGCCGCCCGGCCCGCGCCCGGTGAGGCCGAACGTGTACCGCCCGGGCAGGACCTCGCGGCGCCGCGCGAGCACGCCGAGCAGCTCGCCGC
The DNA here is from genome assembly GCA_963716605.1 of uncultured Actinomycetes bacterium. Lineage (GTDB taxonomy): Bacteria > Actinomycetota > Thermoleophilia > Gaiellales > Gaiellaceae > GMQP-bins7. Next base: position 31,089 of record CAVQTO010000006.1, read on the forward strand.
CCCGGAGGAGACGCACCTCGAGCGTCTCCAGCGGGCGCACCTCGAGCGCCGGCTCCGTCGTCACCGCGCCGGCGACCAGGCTGAGGATCGCCGGGGTCACGTCGGACACGCGCCCCTCCGGGGCGGCGAGCCTCACGCCTGTGAGGAGGTCGACGCTCTGGTCCGGCACGGCGACCGCCCACGGGACGTGGACCTCCGTCGAGTCGCGGACGAGGAGGACGAGCTCGCCGGTCGCGACGCCGGCCTGCTCGGACAGGTCGCTCGTGTCCGCCCGCACGACGACGGTCCTGCTCCGGCCGGGTCGCAGTACGAGCTCCGGCGGGTCGAAGGTGATCTCGACGGCCTTCGGGGCGAGGTTGATCGTCTGGATCGAGACCTCCACGCGGCGCGTCGAGACGTTCCGCAACCGGATGACGCTCTCGAGCTCGGCCGTCCGCGGGCCTGCGATGCCGAACGAGATGCTCGGCGGCTCCGCGACCACCTCCTGCCGGACAGCGACGCGGAGGTTCACGAGGCCGGCGCCGGAGGCAGTCGCATCGAGGTCGCCGGGCTGGCGCTGCGCCGAGCCGCGGAGCAGTCCGGCGAGCTCCGTCGCCGGAGATTGGGGCCGCCCCTCGGCGAGCACCGCGGCGACGCCCGCGACGATCGCGGCCGACACGCTCGTCCCGCTGACAGTGCCGAAGCGCACCGCGAGCTCCTCTCCCCGCCCCGGCTCCGAGGTCGGGATCGCCACGCCCGGCGCGGTGAGGTCGGGCTTGAGCCCGCCGCCGAACGCGAGCCCGCGCGACGAGAAGGCGGCGACGGCGTTCCCCGCTTCGTTCTCGGCGACGTCGACCGCGCCGACCGCGGCGGTGACGGGAATCCCGGCGGCGAGCATCGCGCGAATCTCCCGCACGAGCGCGCTCGGGCAGCCCGACGACGGGCACGCCCTCCGGGACGTCGAGGCTGAACGCGCCGGCCGGAAGCCGCCCGTCCACGAGCACGGCGATCGCGCCCGCGCTCGTCGCCTCCTCGATCGTCTCCTCCGAGAGCACCCCGCGCGGGAGGAGCGGCGCACGCCCGGCGACGCGGCTGAGCCCGTCCGGCCCGAAGTGCCCTGGCGTGCCCAGCGCGGCGGCAGCTCTCGATACCGGGACGACATCGGCCGTCACCGTGTCGGTCGGGGCTCCGCCGAGCGGCAGCCGCGAGTCGAAGAGGACGCGCAGCCCCGCGCGGACGTGCACGCGCACGGTCGGCGCGTCGGGACGCTCGTCCGCGGCCGCGGCCGTGAGCGCCTCGGGAACGGCGCTCGGCCCACCGATCGAGCCGAAGCTCGGCCCGGCGCGCCCGTCGTTCCCGGCGGGCACGACGACGAGGACGTCGAGCTCGGTCGCGCCGGCGACCGCGCGGGCGAGCGGGCCGTCAGTGAAGGACGCATAGGGCTCGACCATGCCGACGAGCGAGATGCGTGCGGCGTCCATCGAGTCGCCGTCCCCGTTCGGGTCGACCGCGGCCTCGAGCCCGGCGATGATCTGGTCGGTCCGCGAGTACACCGTGTACCCGCCCTCGGCGTTCGGCTGCCAGCCCGCGATCCGCACCGGGAGGATCGACGCGCCGGGCGCGACTCCCTGCAGCCCGTCGGGCCCGTCCGACCCGGTGACGATCCCGGCGAGCTCGGTCGCGTGCCGCTCGGGGCGGCCGGGGATGGTCGGGTGCGGCTGGGCGACGGCGCCGCTGCCGGGGTTCAGGAGGTCGATGCCCGGAAGGAGGCTGTCGCGCAGGTACGGGTGCGACGGGTCGACGCCGGTGTCGAGCAGCGCGACGGTGACCCCCGTGCCGTCGAGACCGGGGACTCCGAGCCCGGTCAGCGTCGCCGGCCTGACGTTCTCCGTCTCCGGGAACTGGGCCGGGTACGCGATCCGCACCGGATACACGCCCAGCACCTCGCGGTCGCCCTCGAGCAGCGCGAGCGACGTCGGGTCGAGCTGTGTCGAGAAGCCGTTGACGACGCGGACGTACCGGTACTCGGGGCCGATGCGCGCGCCCGCCGCCGTCATGCGCGACAGGAACTGCTCCTGGACGCCGAGCGCCGCCCCCGTCCAGGCGCGCATCTGCGCCTCGGTCGCGCGCCCGCCCTCGTCGCGCACGCGCGACGCGAGCGAGGGGTAGTCGAGGAGCACGACGTAGCGCTGCGCGGTCGAGACGACGCCACGGACGCCGAGCACGCCCTGCCAGCCGGCCTCGTCGAGGGACGTCTGGGGCGGCTCCGGCGCCTCCTGCGCACGGGCACCGGCCGCGCCGAGAAGCACGGCAGCGAGCACCGCGAGCAGGACGGCTTTACGAGAGCGAGGCATATGCGTCGAGCTCGAGGTAGCCGGGGTACGGGACTGCAGCGGAGAAGCGCGCCGCGGACGCGATCATCGCGGCATTGTCGGTACAGAGCTCGAGTGGGACGAACCGCGCGTCGGGAAGCGCCGCCCGCAGCGCCGAGTTCGCGGCCACGCCGCCGACGACGGCGAGCCGCTCGAGCCCGGTCTGTGCGGCGGCCTCACGCGCGCGGCCCGCGAGCGCGCGCACGATCGCGTCCTGGTACGAGGCCGCGAGATCGGCCTTGCGCCGCTCGGTCTCCTCGTCGCCGAGCTCGCGAACCGCGTACAGCAGCGCGGTCTTGAGCCCCGAGAACGAGAAGTCGAGGCCCGCGACGCGGGCGACCGGGAACGAGAACGCGGCCGGGTCGCCGTCCCGCGCAAGCCGGTCGATCTCGGCGCCGCCGGGGTACCCGAGCCCGAGCAGGCGCGCGCCCTTGTCGAACGCCTCGCCCGCGGCGTCGTCCAGCGTCGTCCCGAGGCGCTCGCTGCGCCCGTGCTCCCGAACGGCGAGGAGCAGCGTGTGCCCTCCGCTCGCGAGCAGGCAGAGAAACGGAGGCTCCAGCGGGTCCGGCTCGAGGTAGAGCGACGCGACATGGCCGTCGAGGTGGTCGACCGGGACGAGCGGAAGCCGCCCGGCCCACGCGATCGCCTTCGCCGCGGCGATGCCCACGAGGAGCGCCCCGACGAGGCCCGGGCCCTGCGTCACCGCGACGCGCTCCACCCGCTCGAGCGACGTCCCCGCCCGCTCGAGCGCCTCCCGCACCACCGGAGTGACGAGCTCGAGGTGACGCCGGGACGCGATCTCGGGAACGACGCCGCCGTATCGCTCGTGCAGCCGGGCCTGCGACGACACGACCGAGCTGAGCACCCGCCCGTCGTCCACGACCGCAGCAGCTGTCTCGTCGCAGGACGTCTCGATCCCGAGGATCACGACGACGCCTCGGACCTAGCCGTTTCCGCGTCAGCGGAAATGGCGTCCCGCCACATGATCAAGGCGTCCTCACGGTTGTCGGTGTAATAGCCGCGCCGGATGCCGCGGGCCTCGAAGCCGAGGCGCTCGTACAGCCTGATCGCGTCGCGGTTCGAGACGCGCACCTCCAGCGTGTAGCCCCGGCGCTGGTCGGAGGCGGTGGCCTCGAACAGCCGCTCGAGTAGCTGCGTCGCGATTCCCTGCCGGCGGAACTCGGGCGCGACGGCGACGTTCATGACGTGCCACGCGTCGACGTAGCGGGACGCAAACGCGTACGCGACGAGCTCGCCCGTCTCGGCGTACGCACCGATCGCGAGCGCGCTCGGCTTCCGCAGCTCGGCGGCGAACATCGACCGCGACCACGGGGTCGGATACGACGCGCGCTCGATCGTCTCGACCGTGTCGAGATCGCGCACGTCGAGGCGGCGGAGCTCGAAGGTCACGAAACGGCCCTCACCTTCGCGTCCGGCGCGCGGACGTACAGCGGAAGCACGTCCTCCGCCGGGCCGAACGCGGTCGCGAGCGCGGCGTGCAGGCGCGCGTGCGGCACGTGGATCGGGTCGTCGTCGGGCGGGACGAGCGCGCCCTTCTCCTCCAGGGTCGGCCGGTAGCGAACGGCGCCCGACCCGATGCAGAGCGTGCCCGGGTCGAGATCGAGGTCGTCCGGCGCGAGCGCGCGCGGCCCGGGGACGAAGACCTCTCTCCGGCGCGCGTCGAGCACGGGCACCACGTCGTCCGCCGCTGCCGCGAGCGCGTCGAGGGTCGAGACCCCGGCGACCGGGAGCTCGAGCGCGAGCGCGAGGCCGCGCGCCGTCGCGAGCCCGATGCGCGTGCTCGTGAAGCTGCCCGGGCCGGTCCCGACGACGAGCGCGTCGAGATCCGCGGGTGTGGCTCCGGCGGCATCGAGGAGACGGTCGACCTCCGCGAGCAGCGCGCGCGGCTCGGACTGTCCTTCCCCGAGCACGCGCCCGTCCTCGAGGAGGGCGCTCGTCGCGACGTCGGTGGCGGTGTCGAAGGCGAGCACGAGCATTACGCGAGTCCTTCTAGCAGCGCGCTCTCGACCGCGGTGAGCGTCACCGCACGGCGGTCGCCTCCGGCGTGCTCGAGGCGGATCGCGACGCGGACCTCCGGCAACGCTCCCGCTCCGGCTTCCGGCCACTCGACGAACACGACCGCAGTCTCGAAATACGGCTCGAGGTCCCCCCACTCCGCAGGCGACAAGCCGCTGAAGCGGAAGAGATCGAGATGGGACACGTCGATGCGGCCGCGGTAGCGATGCCCGATCGTGAAGGTCGGGCTCGTCACCGGCTCCTCGACTCCGAGCGCCCGGGACGCGCCCCGCACGAAGGTGGTCTTCCCGCTGCCGAGCTCGCCCGAGACGGTCACCACGTCACCGAGCCGGAGCCGGGCGGCGAGCCCCGCCGCGACCTCCTCGGTCTCGTTCGCCGACTGCGTGAGGACGTACGCGCGCGCGGGCGACTCGGAGAGAACGCGCGTGACGAGCGGACCTTTGTCGACACCGCTGTACCAGTCGTCGCTCGCGTCGAGCATCGCGCGCTTCAGCTCCTCGTACTCGCGGACGAGCTCGGGATCGGCCCGGAGCGCGTCGCGGAAGCGGAGGAAGTCGTTCCAGTGCGCGCCGCCCCACTCGACGACGTGCACGACGGCCTCCCACGGGACGCCGGTGCCGCGGCGGTAGCGCTGCTCCCAGGACCGGAGCTCGTCCTCCGCGAACGCGAAGCCGAGCCCCTCGAGGCCCGCGACCGCGTCCGGCGGGAGGTCGAGCGTCGTGGCGCCGACGGCAATGTCGATCGTCGGCTTCGCGGCGATGCCCGGGATCGACGTGCTCCCGACGTGCTCGATCTGGACGGCGACGCTGCCGAGCGCCCGCCGCAGCGCCCCGGCTTCGGCCTCGAAGCGCTCGCTCCAGGCGGGGTCGTGCTCCGCCAGCCGCGGTCTCACGGACGCAAAGCTAGAAGAGGCCGAGCTGGACGGGCTCCGGCTCGGGCTCGGCCGGAGCCGGGGCCTCCTCGACCGCAGGCTCGGCCAGCGAGCGCTCGAGGATGCCCGGGATCCGCGCGAAGTCCTCCTCGAGCACCTTCAGCATCGACGGCGTGTACAGCGCGGCGGCCGGGTGGTAGAGCGGGAAGAGCGAGACCGTCCGCGTCCCGAGCGTCACCTCCTGCTCGTAGCCGTGCACGCGCGTGATCCCGGCGGGCTTGCCGGAGAGGAGCTTCGTCGCGAAGTTGCCGAGCGTCGCGACCAGCGTCGGCTCGATCAGCTCGATCTGGCGGAAGAGGTGCGGCTCGCAGGCGGCGATCTCCTCGGGGAGCGGATCGCGGTTGCCGGGCGGCCGGCACTTGAGCACGTTGCAGACCCAGACGTCCGCCCGCGTGAGCCCGATCCCGTCGAGCAGCTTGTCGAGGAGCTTCCCCGCCTGCCCGACGAACGGGATGCCCTGCTGGTCCTCGTGGAATCCGGGCGCCTCGCCCACGAACATGAGCTCGGCATGCGGGCTCCCCGAGCCGAAGACGACCTGCGTCCGCCCCTGGGCGAGCGCGCACTTCGTGCACGAGGCCGTCTGCTCGGCGTACTCCCGGAGGGCCGCTGCGCGTTCGACGGCATCCATCGGACCGCCAGTTTAGGGCCTAGCCCGGATGCGTCACTCCTCGGCGCCGGGCTCGGCCAGGGACGGCATCGGCAGGAACATGAGCGCGAGCCCGGCGACGATCCCGACGCCGCCGACGATCGCGCCCGCGATCTGCTTCCATCCGAACTCGTCCGTCCCGCCGATGCCGAGCGGGTCGGCGAAGACCGAGACGACGAGGAGCGCAGCTCCCGCGACGGCGACGACTGCTCCCCAGGCTCGCGGGCTCATCCGCGTGGTCGCGTCAGTGGCCGCAACCGCACGAGCCGCCGCAGCAGCCGCCGCCCGCGCCGGACGGTCCCGCGTAGCTCGGCTGCTTCTGGGAGCCGTGGACTGCGAAGGTCGAGAGCTGCTTCAGGACCTTCGCTGCGCCGCACTCGGGGCAGGTCACGGCCTGCTCTTGGCTGCGGACGAGCTCCTCGAAGTGCGACTCGCACTCCATGCACGCGTACTCGTAGATCGGCACGTGCCGAGTGTACTGTCGGCGGCGGTGCCTTCGTGGGGCTGCCGCTCACCCGCGCGGCTCCGAGGGATTCGGACCTGCGACCCGCGGCTCATGCGTGCGCAGCGCGCCAGCCGCCGGGTGCGTACGACGTGCGCGCCGCTTCGACGTAGGGCGCCGGACTGACGACTGCGCCGATCTCCACCTGCACGTGGGGCTCGACGGTGGGCTTCGTGGTCCCGCCGTCTTCCTCGCCCCAGACGAACGTCACCTCCGTGCCCGGCTCCGCGTGGTCGGCGTCCAGGACGGCAAGGGTCAGCATCTTGCCCTTCGTTCGCGCTGTAGCCGATCCAGGTGGAGACGCCGACCGTCTTCCCGTCGACGGCGACGCGGTCGAACTGATGCATCGAGTACACGGCCGACGGCCAGTCGATGAACTTCGCCCGCCCGCTCCTGCTGGAACATCGTTCCGATCGTGCGAGTCACGTCCTCGTCGTCGAGCGCGAGCGTGACCTTCCGGCGGTGGTCCGCGCCGGCCATCTCCTCGAGCACCTCGCGTCCGACGAAGTCGTGGTCGAACTTGACGTAGCTCCCGTAGCCGAGGTCCCAAGGCGTGAAGTAGTAGTCCTCGATCTCGTCGGAGACGAAGCTGCCGCCGATCGACGCAGACCCTTCGTATCCGGCTGCCGGGAGCCACTCGCGGTACGCCTGCATGCTCTCGCCCGAGTACACGGCCGGGAGCGGTGAGGGGATCCAGCCGGACTCGATCGTGTTGGACGAGTACGCCCGTCCGCCCGCCTGCCGAAGGCCGAGCTCCTCACCTGCCGCGAGGAGCGCCTCGAGCACGGCGTCGCCGTCGTCCCAGGGCCCGAAGAGCTCCCAGCCCGGCTGGCCGACCATGCCGTGGCGGAGCGCGCCGACCGTCTTGTCCGCGATCGTCACCGTCGTCGTGCGGAAGAACGCGAGCTCGGGCGGCGCGCCGCCGAGCGCCGTCTCGATCACCTGCATCGCGTTCGGGCCCTGCAGCTGGAAGCGATAGGACCTGCGGCGCCCGTCCGTGCGCAGCGCGGTCCTCAGGTCGAGCTCGACCGCGACGTCGTACCCGCCGGTCTCGGCGTGGTAGATGATCCAGTTGAGCGCCGGCGCCCGGCCGACGAGGTTGAAGCGGTCGTCGCCGAGCGCGAAGAGGATGACGTCGCCGATGACGTATCCGTCCGGGCTGCACGGCACGAAGTGCTTCGCCCGATCGCCGGCGAATCCGTCGAAGCTGTTGACGGCGAGGTGGGAGAGCAGGCTCAGCGCATCCGGGCCTTCCACCAGCCAGGTCGTTCATGTGGAACGACTGGTCGAAGAGGACGCAGGTCTCCTGCCAGGCGCGCTGCTCGTCGCGCCAGTTCGTGAACTCCGGCGGTACTCCGGGGAAGACGTTGGCGCCGGTCTGCGAGTTGCGGAGCAGCTCGACCGGGCTCTCGGCCGTCGCCAGCAGGTCTTCGAGGCTCCGCCCGCTCACGCTGTGTTCCTAGAGGACACCGCGACTCGCATTGTCGATGCCGCCCGGGAGCAGACCGCGCTCGACGGCGCCGGCGACGTTGAGGAGGTGGCGGCGCATGGCGCGCTCGGCCTCGGCGGGCCGTCCGGCGGTCACGGCCTCGACGATGGCCGCGTGCTCGGCGACGGATGCGGCCGGGCGTCCCGGGATCAGGATGGTGCGGTACTGGTAGCGCACGGTCTGCGCGTTCAGGGCGTCTGATGAGGCGGATCGGCGGTTCCGTGGCCGGAGAGCTCGAGCAGCGTCGCGTGCAGCTCGGCGTTCGCGTCGGACGCGCCGAGGAGGTCGCCGCGCTCGAGGAGCTCCCGCTGCCGCCCGAGGCACGCCTGCAGCCGGGCGCGCCCGCGTCGTCGATGCGCTCGGCGGCCTGCCGGACGGCAAGACCCTCGAGGACGGCGCGCGCCTGCAGGATCTCGACCGCCTCCTCGTCGCTGACCCGCCGCACCCGCGCCCCGCGATGAGGCTCGCGGACGACGAGCCCGTCCTGCTCGAGACGGATGAGCGCCGTGCGCACCGCGCCGCGCGACATGTCGAACGTCGTCGAGACGTCGGACTCGACGAGACGGGCATCGGGAGCGATGTCACCGCGGACGATGGCTTCGCGGAGGGCGTCGTAGCTCGAGGTGGCGGCCATCGTGCGACACGCATCCTGCCCGAATGTCGCGAAGATCGTCAACAATTCTGTTTTCATGTCAGCCGTGGACGGACCCGTGATCGCGGTGCTCGGTCTCGGCGAGGCCGGCGGTCGACTCGCCGCCGACCTCGTCTCCGTCGGCGTCGAGGTTCGCGGCTACGACCCCGTGGTCGCGATCGCGCCGGAGGGCGTCGACCGAGCCGGTGACCCCGGCTCGGCGGTCTCCGGAAGCACGGTCGTGCTCGCCCTGACGACGGCGTCGACCGCGCTCGCCGCGGCCGAGTCGGCGCTGCCGCACCTCGGAGCCGGCGCGATCTACGCCGACCTGAACACGACGTCGCCTGCGCTGAAGCACGAGCTCGCGGCGCTCGTGGCTCGGGCCGACGCACGCTTCGCGGACGTGGCGCTGCTCGGGCCCGTGCCCGACGCGCGGGCTCGGCACACCGGCTCTGGCGTCCGGCGCGGGCGCGCAGGCGTTCGCGGACGTGTTCGGACCGCTCGGCATGCCGGTCGAGGTCGTGTCGGATCGGCCCGGCGACGCCGCGACCATCAAGCTCCTGCGCTCGGTGTTCATGAAGGGGCTCGCAGCCTCCGCGCTCGAGAGCCTGCGCGCGGCGGAGGCCGCAGGCCACGCGACCTGGCTCGAGGGAGAGATCGCCGCAGTCATCGGCGAGCCGCTGCTCGAGCGACTCGTCGAAGGGAGTCGCCGGCACGCGCTGCGCCGCGTCGACGAGATGGAGGCGGCACGCGAGCTGCTGCTCGAGCTCGGGGTCGAGCCGCGGATCGCCGCCGCGAGCGCGGCGGTCCTCGCCGCGCTCGCGAGCGAGCGAGGCGCGATCGTGACGACGCAGCAGGCTGTGTGGACGTCACCGAGCGAGCGCGCGCGAGTGCTCGTGCAGGGCGCGTACGACCTGCACGTCCACGTCGCTCCGGACGTGCCTCAGCGGCGGATCGACGACCGCACGCTCGCGCAGCGCTTCGCCGAGCTGCGGCTCGCAGGCTTCGCGCTCAAGTCGCACTACACGTCGACCGCCGAGCGCGCCCAGATCGTCTCGGCGCTCGTCCCGGGCGTGCGAGGTCGTCGGCACGCTGACGCTCAACTGGGCCGTCGGCGGCATGAACGCCCTCGCCGTCGAGATCGCCGCGCGCGAGGGTGCGCGGATCGTCTGGATGCCGACGGTCGACTCGCCCGCCGAGACGGCGGGGAGGACCGAGCCGAAGGACGGCGGACAACGTCCCCCAGTGGGCGCGGCTCCAGCACGAGCTTCGCGGCCTCGGACTCAGCGTCGACGCGGTGCACGTCACCGATCGCCGGCGGAGAGCTCCTGCCGGAGACGCGCGACGTGCTGCGGGCGATCGCACGTCACGACCTGATCCTCGCCACGGGCCACCTCGCGCGCGACGACACCTTCGCGGTCGTCGACGCCGCGCTCGAGGAGGGCGTCGCGGACATCGTCGTCACGCACCCGGAGTTCCCGTGCCAGGACTTCTCGCTCGAGGACCAGAGCGCGCTCGCAGCGCGGGGTTGCCTCCTCGAGCGCTGCCTGAGCACGCCGCTCAGCGGGAAGACCGACTGGGAGCACGTCTTCGACGGCGTGCGCGCGGTCGGTATCGAGCGCACGCTCTTCTCGAGCGACTGCGGGAACCCTGACTACCCGCCCGTCGAGGACGGGCTCGCGCTCTGGGCCGACCGCCTGCTCGACGACGGGTTCGACGAGGACGAGGTGCGCGAGATGATCGTGGGGCAGTCGCGGCGGCTGGCAGGTGCCGTCATGACGCGCAAGCTCCTCGTGATCGGCGCGCACTCCGCCGACTTCGTCTGGCGCGCGGGCGGCGCGATCGCGGTCGCGACGTCGACCGGGGGCGCGGCGCGCGTGCTCGCGCTCTCGTACGGCGAGCGGGGCGAGTCCGGCGAGCTCTGGAAGGAGCAGGGTCAGACGGTGGAGCGCGTGAAGGAGATCCGGCACGGCGAGGCGGAGCGCGCGGCGGCCGCGCTCGGCGCCGAGTTCGAGTGCCTCGATCTCGGGCGACTATCCGCTCGAGGTCGACGGCGACGCGCTCGTCGCGATCGCCGACCGGATCCGCGCGTTCGCGCCCGACGTCGTCGTCACGCACACGGATCGCGATCCGTTCAACCCGGACCACGCAGCCGCGTTCTTCGCCGTCGAGAAGGCGCGCGCGCTCGCCGCCGGCGCAGGTGTCCCGAGCGCGTTCGAGACCGTCGAGCCGCCCGAGCTCCTCCTCTTCGAGCCGCACCAGCCCGAGCTGTGCAACTTCATGCCGACGACCTTCGTCGACATCACGCCGGTGATCGAGCAGAAGAACGCCGCGATGGCGGAGATGAAGGCGCAGTCGTACCTCCAGACGTACTACGCCCAGCGCGCCGAGCAGCGCGGCAACCACGCGCGGCGCTCCTCGGGGAACGCCGCGATCCGGTACGCCGAGGCGTTCCAGCGCGTGACGCCGCAGGTCGTGAGCGCGCTGTGACCGACGTCTTCGCCGAGCTGGCGCGACTCGGTACGGCGACGGTGCACGAGGCGGCCGGCGCGCGCTGCGGTCGTCGACGTGCCGCTGGTCCAGGTCGTGCCCGGCTCGCGCGCGGCCGGCCCGGCGCGAACCGTGCGCTGCGGCCAGGACGACAACCTGATGGTCCACGCCGCGGTGGCCGAGGCCGAGCCGGGCGAGGTGCTCGTGCTGACGATGCCCGAGCCCAGGCCGGTCGCGCTCGTCGGCGAGCTGCTCGCGACGCAGGCCAAGGTCGCCGGCGTCGCCGCGCTGCTGGTGGACGCCGCGGTGCGCGACCTCGAGGAGCTGCGCGCGCTCGGGCTGCCGATCTGGGCGCGCTACGTGCGCGTCAGCGGGGCGGAGAAGCGCGTGCCCGGCGCGATCGGCGAGCCCGTCGAGGTCGGCGGCGCGACGATCCGTCAGGGCGACGTCGTCGTGCTCGACGCGGACGGCGCGGTCGTCGTCGAGCGGGAGCGCGTCGACGAGGTGCTGGAGGCGGCCCTCGCGCGCGAGGAGCGCGAGCGCGAGAAGCGCGCGAAGCTCGAGGCGGGCGAGCTCTCCTACGACCTCGACGGCCTGCGGGAGCTCGTCGAGTCATGACCGAGCCGATCCACGACCTCGCCCGGATCGGGCACGCGGAGCTCCTGACGCCGAAGCCGGAGGAGAGCCTCCGCTTCTTCGTCGACGTGCTCGGCATGGAGGAGGAGGCGCGCGACGGCCAGTCGGTCTTCCTGCGCGGCTGGGGCGACTACCTCCGCTACAGCCTGAAGCTCACGGAGTCGCCGCGCGCCGGGCTCGGCCACGTGGCGCTGCGAGCGTGGAGCCCCGAGGCGCTCGACCGCCGGGTCGCGGCCGTCGAGGCGAGCGGGCCTCGGGCATCGGCTGGATCGACGGGCGACGTCGGGCCACGGCCCGGCGTACCGCTTCACGGATCCGGACGGGCACGTCTTCGAGCTCTACTACGAGGCGGAGCGCTACGAGGCGCCCGAGCACCTGCAGCCGTCGTGGCGGAACCAGCCGCAGCGCTACGTCGGCCGGGGCGCGGCGGTCAAGCGGCTCGACCACGTGAACGTGCTCGCGGCCGACGTCCGCGCGAACCGCACGTTCGCGCAGGACGTGCTCGGCTACCGCCTGTACGAGCGGATCGAGCTCGACGACGGGACCGAGACGCGGCGCCTGGCTGAGCCTCTCGATCGCGGCCCACGAGCTCATCTACGTCGCGGACGCGTACGGCGCGACGGGACGGCTGCACCACCTCGCGTTCTGGGTGGACACGCGCGAGGAGTGCCTCCGCGCGGCCGACCTCTTCGTCGACCACGACGTCCCCATCGAGGCGGCGCCCTCGAAGCACGGGGTCGCGCAGGGCTTCTTCCTGTACGGGTTCGAGCCCGGAGGGAACCGGATCGAGGTCACGACCGGCGGCTACTTCGTGTACGACCCGGACTTCGAGCCGATCACGTGGACGGCCGAGGAGCGCGCACGCGGCCAGTACTGGGGCGTGAAGACGATCGAGAGCTTCCACACGTACGGCACGCCCGACGTCGAGGGCGAGGGCTGACGACGTGGCCTCGCTCCGCGACGCTCTCGCGCAACCGGGCGGCTTCGTCGTCGCGGCGGAGCTCGTCACGAGCCGTGGCCCGATCACCTCGGAGGGAGGCGCCCGGGTGCTGGCGCTCGCGAGGGATCTCGCCGCCGATCCGCGGATCGACGTGCTCTCGATCACCGACAACCCCGGCGGGCACGCGATGCTCTCGCCCGACGCACTCGGAACCGACCTGATCTCCCGCGGGCAGGAGGTGATCATCCACCTCGCCTGCAAGGACTGGAACCGCAACGCGCTCGAGAGTCGCGGCTGGCAGCTCAGCTCCGCGGGCTTCGACAACGTGCTCGCGCTGTCCGGCGACTACCCGGTCGTCGGCCATCGCGGCCTCGCGGCTCCCGTCTTCGACATCGACTCGGTCGGGCTCATCAGCCTGTTCTCGGAGATGAACGTAGGCCTGCCGGACGCGCGCAGGCCGGACACGCGGCTCCAGCGGACGGACTTCTTTCTGGGCGGCGTCGTCACGAACCACAAGCGGCACGAGCGTGAGGTGATGCCGCAGTACTTCAAGCTGCGCAAGAAGGTGCGGGCGGGCGCCCGCTTCGTCATCAACCAGGCCGGCTGGAACACGCGCAAGGACGACGAGCTCCTCCGCTGGATCCGCCGCGACGGTCTCGACCTCCACGTGCTCGCGAACGTGTACCTGCTCTCTCGCACGGCCGCGCGCGCCTTCCACCGCGGGATCATCCCCGGCATCGTCGTCACCGAGGAGCTGCTCGAGCTGGCCGAGCGACACGGCGCCAGCCCGGACAAGGGCCGCGCCTTCTTCGTCGACCTCGCGTCGAAACACCTCGCGGTCGTGCGCGGCCTCGGCTACGACGGCGTGTACCTCGGCGGCCACATGCCGGCCGAGACGTTCGGCGAGATCATCGACCGCGCGGAGACCCTCGGCTCCGGGGACTGGCGCGAGCTCGCGCGCGAGATCCAGTTCCCGCGCCCGGGGGAGTTCCACTTCTTCGAGCGCGACCCGGAGACGGGTCTCTCGTCGGACGTCGTCAACGGCTCGTACCTCGAGTCGAAGCGACGGCGGCGGACCGACCTGCGCGTCCCCGTCAAGTACCGCCTGAGCCGACGTCTCCACGACACCGTCTTCGCGACCGACGCCCCGCTCTTCGACGCCGGGCGGGGGCTCTACCGCCGCATCGAGAATGCGCCGCGGCCCGTGCGGCGGGTCGCGCACGCGCTCGAGCAGGCCGCCAAGGTCCCGCTCTTCGGCTGCAAGGACTGCGGCGACTGCTCGCTCCCCGAGATCGCGTACGTCTGCCCGGAGTCGCAGTGCGCGAAGAACCAGCGCAACGGCCCGTGCGGCGGGACGCGCGACGGCCTGTGCGAGGTGTACGACACAGAGTGCATCTGGTCGGAGGCGTACGAGCGCCTCAAGGCCCACGGCGAGGAGGAGTCGATGCTGGACGGCCCCGTCGTGGTGAAGGACAACGCGCTGCAGGGGACGAGCGCCTGGGCGAACACGTTCCTCGGCCGCGACCACCTGGCCCGCGACGAGCCGCGAGACGGTGAGGCGAGCCCCCTCACCGCGTCATAATCCGACCGGGTCTGCAGGTACCGGGCGACGAGAGGAGGGAGCGAGATGGCGTACCGAAGCCTGGAGGAGAAGCTGCAGGCGGTCGGGAGCCCGGTGGAGATGGCGCGCAACTCGCAGATCGGGCCGTACGTCTATCCGGCGGTGCCGGGCGAGTTCTCGAACTGGATGGACGAGCAGGTGGCCTGGCGCGAGACGGCGGCGCTCTTCGACCAGACGCACCACATGACCGACCTCTACGTCGAGGGGCCGGACGTCGTCGAGCTGTTCTCGTCTCTCGGCGTCAACACGTTCGCGAACTTCCAGGTCGGCAAGGCCAAGCAGTTCGTCGCCTGCAACGACGACGGCTACGTCATCGGCGACGCGATCCTCTTCTTCCTCGACGAGAACCGCGTCAGCCTCGTCGGCCGCCCGTCGGCGCACAACTGGGTCCAGTTCCACGCCGAGACCGGCGACTACGACGTGCAGCGTCGAGCGCGACGAGCGGACGGCGGCCAACCCGACCGGGCGGCGCAAGATCTACCGCTTCCAGGTGCAGGGCCCGACCGCGCTCGACGTGCTCGCGAAGGCGATCCGGAGCGCCGCTGCCCGAGATCAAGTTCTTCAACCTCGGCGAGCTCACGATCGCCGGGCGCAAGGTGCGCGCGCTGCACCACGGCATGTCGGGAGTGCCCGGGCTCGAGCTGTTCGGGCCCTGGGACGAGATGGAGGACGTGCGCGGCGCGATCGTCGAGGCCGGTGCCGACTACGGCCTGCGTCAGGTCGGCTCGCGCGTCTACGCCACGAACACGCTCGAGTCGGGATGGATCCCGTGCCCGCTGCCGGCGATCTTCACCGGCGACGAGATGAAGGCGTACCGCGAGTGGCTCCCGGCGGACGGGTACGAGGCCACGGGCTCGCTCGGCGGCAGCTACTACGCCGACGACATCTCCGACTACTACGCGACGCCGCACGATCTCGGCTACTGGCCGTTCGTGAAGTTCGACCACGACTTCGTCGGACGCGAGGCGCTCGAGGCGATGGCCGACCCGGCACGCCGAAAGGTGACGCTGGCCTGGAACGGCGAGGACGTCTCCGCGGCCATGGGCTCGCTGTTCGAGAAGGGCGAGGCGGCGAAGTACATCAACCTTCCGCTGTCCAACTACGCCACCTGGCCGCACGACAAGCTGCTGCACGACGGCGAGCTGGTCGGCGTCTCGACCTTCTCGGGCTACAGCTACAACGAGCGCTCGATGCTCTCGCTCGGCTACGTCGACGTCGACGTGCCCCTCGGTGCCGAGCTGGTGATGGTGTGGGGCGAGGAAGGCGGCGGATCGACCAAGCCGGTCGTCGAGCGGCACCGGCAGGTCGAGATCAGAGTCGTCGTGAGCCCCGTGCCCCTACTCCGAGGTCGTGCGCGAGTCGTACCACGAGGGGTGGCGAACGAAGGCCGCGGTCGCCTGACGTCGGATCGCCGCGAGCAGCACGTCAGCGAAGATCGTCGAGGACGTAGTGCGCCGGCCCGTCGAAGCGAGGCGCGTCCGGGCGAAGCCACATCGAGACGCCGATCTGCTGCATGCGGAAGCCGCGAGCGAGCAGGCGGCGGTACGCGTCGAGACGCCCCGTGTTGACTCCCGCGACGAGACGGCCCAGGCGTGACTCCGCCGCAAAGCCCTCGCAGGCGTCCAGGAGTCGCTCGTACCGCTCTGCAGCGCCGTCACCCGGGCGTACCGCCGCGAACTTGACGTAGCAGGTGTCACTTCCCGCCTCGCTGCCGGGGCCGCAGTGACACACGGCCATCCCCTCGAGCGTCCCGTCGTCTCGCAGCAGGACCGTGTCCCCGAGCCCGTACTCGTTCACCGCCGCGATCTCTCGGCCGAGATCGAGCCCACCGAAGACCGCTTCCGTCAACGCGAGAACCTCGTCGAGGAGGGCGCCGTTCCCTCGCTCGAGCTCGTTCGAGACGAGCGCAGGTGAGCTCGCCGCCGTCGCGCTGGTCTCCTTGGCGGCCACGACCGTGAGCGAACCGGGCCAGAAGCCGTGCTTCTGGTAGAGGCCGACGTGCTTGGGGCTGTCCGCGAAGGTGAAGAGCCCGGCCTGACGGACGTCCCAGCGCTCGAAGGCCTCGAGCACCGGTGACAGCAGCAGGCTCCCGATGCCGCGATCCCAGAGGTCGGGACGGACGGAGAGCGGGCCGAGGAAGGCGAACGAGCCCCAGCGCGCCGCGAACACCGACCCGGCGACCTCCCCGCCGACCTCGGCGACCCACGCGCAGTCGGGCGCAGCACGGAACCTTGTCCGCACGCTCTCGGCGTCGCCGAACGCCGCGCTCGGATCGGGGAGGCCGCGGACCGTCCCGAACGCGAGTCGCAGGACGCGGTCTGCGGAATCGACGTCGTCGGCGCACATTGGCCTGACGTGCGCGGCGCGCTCGTCGAGCGACATTCCGGTCAGGACGCGACAGCAGGAAGGCGGAGCAGCGTCGCGCCGGGAAGGTGCTCGAGGAGATGGCGGTTCTCGAGCGCGATGTCGAGGTTCTGGCGTGCGATGCGTGCGTGCTCGCGCGCGATCGCGTCCGCACGCGCTCCCTCGCGCCGGCCGATCGCGTCGATGAGCGCGTGGTGCTGGTGCTGCGCCACGAGCAGGATCTCCCACGACTCGGGCAGCGCTGAGTGGACCATCAGGAGCGCGCTCGGCGGCGCGAACGGGAGCGCGAGTGCGTGCTCGAGCGCGCGGCCGAGCTGCGGGCTCTTCGCGAGCTCGCGGAACGACGTGGTGGAACTCCTCGTTGAGGCGGAGGTACTCCATGAACGTCTCGATGCTCTGCGTGCGGACGATGGCGTCCAGCTCCCGACAGCAGATCGCGCAGCGGCTCGAGCTCGTCGTCCGACTCGAGCCGCTCCGCCGCGAGCCGCGCGGCCGTGCCCTCGAGCACGCCGCGGAGCTCGATCGCGTCGTCGATGTCGGTGCGCGTGAACTCGCGCACCACGAAGCCGCCGCCGGGAAGCGTCTCGAGGAGCCCCTCGTGCTCGAGCGTCATGAGGGCGATCCGGAGCGGTGTCCGCGAGACGCCGAGCTCCTCGACCAGACGGAGCTCGGGAACGCGCTCGCGCGGCTTGAAGGCCCCGTTCGAGCAGGAGCTCGCGGAGCCCGAGCGTCGCCTTCGTCGTCTGCGAGTTCTCGTGGTTCCCGCGTGGCACGCCGGGGAGCGTAACCGGACGAGCGCCGTATTGCGTGCAATCGAGGCCATTCGACCCCGACCACGCAGGTCACCGGGCCTTCCTGCATGCAGAGGGCCCGGGTGGTCACGCTCACTGCATGCAGAGAATCCGCCGAGGGTCTGGAGCAGTCGCCCTACTCCCTGGTCGGCTGCACGGCGGGCTGGGCGCGCCGCCGGCCGACGAGCCGGTTCGCACAGGCGCGACGACTGCGTGAACCACGCCGTGCCGGAAGACGAGGAAGATCGCGATCACGAAGACGCCGTAGAGGACCTCGCGCAGCTCGAGGCTCGCCGTCAGCCGCTCGTCGAGGACCGCGAAGACGGCCGCGCCGATCACCGGGCCGAGCAGCGTGCCGAGACCGCCGAAGGCCACGAGCACGAGCACGCGCACGTCCACGCGGTCGAAGCTGTACGTCGCCGGGCTGATGAAGCCCGCGCTGTACGCCAAGAGGGCTCCGGTCAGACCGATCATCGCCGAGCCGATCGTCGCCGCGTAGATCCGGTACCGGGAGACGTTCACGCCGGCGAGCTCGGCAGCCACCTCGTCGTCGCGGAGGGCGCGGAACGCCCAGCCGACGTGCGAGAGCTGGAGCGCGCGGAAGACGATCAGAAAGAGGACGAGCAGGCCCGCGAAGAGGTAGTAGCCGCCGACGCTGTCGTCGGCCGACGTCGGCCGGGACCTCGTCGACGACGAGACCGGTCTCGGCTCCGGTCAGGTCGCGCTGGCCCAGCAGGAGGTTCGCGAACGCGAGCGAGAAGACGAGCGTGACGATGCCGGTGAAGATGATGCCGAGCGAGCGACGCACCGCGATCCAGCTCAGAAGCCCGCCGA
Source organism: uncultured Actinomycetes bacterium (assembly GCA_963716605.1). Lineage (GTDB taxonomy): Bacteria > Actinomycetota > Thermoleophilia > Gaiellales > Gaiellaceae > GMQP-bins7. The sequence continues at coordinate 49,352 of CAVQTO010000006.1, forward strand.
CGAGCGCCGCGCTCATCGTCCCGACGATCACACCGGCCGCCATGGGCAGCGAGGTCTCGTCGACGAGGATCGCCGCGCCGTAGCCGCCGACGCCGGCGAGAGCGCCGACGCAGAGGAAGAGCTGGTTCGTGCTCCCGAAGATGAGGTTGAAGCCGACTCCGTACGAGGCGAACACGAGCGCCTGCACGGCCAGCGACGTCGTGTACGGCGAGTCTCCGAACCAGACCGACGGGAGGACGAACAGGATGGCAGCGGTGACGAGGATCGGCAGGAGCGCCCACCCGATCCTGCCGAGCCGCGGCAGGCTCCCGTTCGTCTCCATCTCCCTATCGTCCGAGCAGCCCGCGCGGCCGGATGAGGATGGTCAGGGCGGCGGCAGCGAGGAGGATGATGGTCGTGATGTATTGCCCGATGTAGTGGGCGCTCAGGCTGTTCACGACCCCGAGCAGGACACCGGCGAGGAACGCTCCCGCGACGCTGCCGAGACCGCCGACCACGGTGACGATGAGCGCGAAGGTGGTGAGCTCGAACCCCGCGTTGACCGTCAGCGGCCCGCTCATCGACTGCGTGATCGCGACGACGCCTGCCAGCACGCCGGAGAGCGCGAAGATGACCGTGCGGACGAACGACGGGTTGATGCCGACGAGCCGCGCGCCGGTCTCGTCCTGGATCACGGAGCGGACGGCGCGCCCGAAGGTCGTCAGGCCGAAGAACAGGAGCAGCAGAGCTCCCACGACCAGCGCGATCACCGACGCCCAGACGCTCCCCACCGCCATCGGGACGCCGAGGATCGAGATCGGCTCCCCGCTGACGTTGATGTACAGCGCGCCGGTGGGATAGCGCCAGACGAGCAGGCCCCCGATGACGAAGGCGGCTCCCAGCGTGAGCAGGAGCCCCATGAGCGTCCGCTCCTCGCCGCGCTGGCGGTAGACCGGCCGCATCAGCGTGAGGTCGAGCAGGACGGCGACGCCGGCTGCCGCCAGCACGCCCACGAGGGCCGCCACGACCGTCGCGACGTCGTCCATGACGACAGAGATGACGATCGCCGCGAGCACGACGATCTGCCCGTACGCGAGGTTGAGAACGCCGCCGAGCCCGTACACGAGCGTCATCCCGACGCCGAGCAGCCCGAACGCCAGCCCGAGCACGATCCCGTCGAGGACGACGGCTCTCACGCGCGCCCCGGGAACGCGCGTTTCATGCGACACCCAGGTACGCGCGTCGCACCTCGGGATTCTGGTCGAGCTCGGCCGACGTCCCACTGAGCCGGATGCGGCCGTTCTCGAGCACGTAGCCGCGGTCGGCCACGGACAGGGCGAGCGGCACTTGCTGCTCGGCGATCAGAAGCGTCGTCCCCTCCTTCTTGAGCCCCTCGAGCGCCTCGAACGCGGCCTGCGCGAGCCCAGGTGCGAGGCCGGTCGTGGGCTCGTCGAGCATGAGCAGCCGCGGCCGGGCCATGAGCGCGCGGCCCACGGCCAGCATCTGCTGCTCGCCGCCGCTCAGGGTCCCCGCCTGCTGGCTCTGACGCTCCTTCAGCCGCGGGAAGAGGTCGTACACGAGCTCGAGCGTCTCCCGGTCCGGCCTCCTGGGATACGCGCCGAGGACGAGGTTGGTCTTCAGCGTCATCGCCGGGAAGAGGTGCCGTTCGGCCGGAACGTACGCGATTCCTGCTCGCGATCGCCGATGGGCGGGACGTCGCGTCATGTCCTTGCCGTCGAAGACGACCCGGCCCTCCATCGCCCGGAGCAGCCCCGCGAGCGCACGAAAGAGCGTGGTCTTGCCTGCCCCGTTCGAGCCGACGATCGCCACCGCCTCCCCGGTGCGAACCTCGAGGTCGATGCCGTCGATGACCCGCTCGCCGAGGTACCCGGCCGCCAACCCGGCGACCTCAAGCAACGCGAGCCCGCCCGAGGTACGCGTCGACGACCTTGCGGGTCTCGCATGACGACCGCGGGCTCGCCGTGCGCGAGGACCTGTCCGAAGTTGAGGACGATCGCTTGCTCGGCGAGCTGGATGACCGCGCTCATCACGTGCTCGACCCAGAGGATGGCCGTGCCGAAGCGGTCGCGGACGCTCCGGACGATCTCGACCGAGGCGGCGAGCTCCGCCTCGTTGAGGCCGGCCATCACCTCGTCGAGCAGCAGCACCTTTGGCTTACCTACAAGCGCTTTCGCCATCTCGAGAAACCGCAGCTGATGCAGGTTGAGGCGCGAGACCGGCAGGCCGGCTCGCTCCTCCAGCCCCACGAACGCCAGAGACTCAGCCGCTCGCCGCCTCGCCTCGCGTTCGCCGACCGTGCCGCCGCGACTTCCGAACATCGCGCCGAGGACGACGTTCTCCAGCACTGTCATCGACCCGAAGGGAAGCGGTCGCTGCATGGCCAGCGCGATACCGTCCTGCCGGATCCGGTGGGGGGTCAGACGGTCGATCCGCTCACCCTCGAGCCGGATGCTGCCGCCTGTCGGGCGCTCCAGCCCGACGATGAGCTTCAGCAGCGTGCTCTTCCCGGCCCCGTTCGGACCGACGACGGCGACGATGTCGCCGCCGTCGATCCCGAACGTCACGCCGTCGACGGCCGGGAGGCCGCCGAAGCGCTTCGTGACTGCCTCGACCTCGAGAAGCAGGCTTCGCCTCCGAGGCTGTTACGACGGGGGACGGTATGGCGGCAACGGCTGCGACTTGAAGATCACCCGCGGCCACCAGTCCCCGCCCTTGTTGAGCCCCTGCGCGGGTGTCGGACCCCTCGTCAGGACGGCGAACTGCACCGTGGCCCCTCTCAGCTCGCCCCACGGCGTCCAGCGCAGCGGGAACGCGTACCCGGGGATGTTGAACGTGTGGGAATGGACGTAGGCCGCGATCCTCTGCCGGTTGACGCCGACGTTGCGGATCGCCTCCGCGACGATCTTCACGTACGCATAGCCCGAGAGCGCGTCGTCCTCCATGAACTCGTTCTGCGGGAACGTCCGCAGGTACTTCTTCGCAAGCCGCTGGTACTCCTTCGTGCCCGTTGCCATGCACTTGAAGTCGCTCCACTTGCCATACGCTGCCGTTCCCGCGTTCCTCACGGTCAGCGAGTACGGAGAGTACGCGCCCACGACCAGTGCCTTGATCCCGAGCTGACCAGCCTGGGCGAGGATCAGGCCCGAGCCCGGTGGATGACCAGTCGCGACCAGCAGCTGCGAGCCGTCCATCTCACGCAGATACGGGGTGAAGTTCTGCGTCGGCAGAGGCGCAACCTTGACGTTGAAGCGGATGTTCGGGGCGGTCGCCCGTGCGGTCTCGAGCGACGACCTGAACGACTGGCCCCACGCGTAGTCGGCGATGATGACGCCGACCTCTCTGATGTTCCGCCGCTGCGCGAGCTGTACGACCGAGGTGGCCACCATCGCAGCCGAGGGCAGACAGGTGCGGAAGGTGTAGCGGCTCGCCCGCGTCAGGATCTCGTTGTTCCCGGACTTCGTCAGGAACAGCGGCACACGCGCCTCTTCGGCGAGCCGCGTCACCGCGAGCGCGGTGGGGCTGCCGATGATGCCCCCGACCGAGACGACGTTCTCCTGCTGCGTCAACCGCCTGAAACCGTCGATGGCCGCGTTCGTGTTCACGGACTGGTCGTCTGCGAGGACGAGGCCGATCGGTCGGCCTCCGCCCCGTCCCTTGATCCCGCCCGACCTGTTGATCTCGTTCACCGCGAGCACCGCCCCGGCGCGCACCTGTTGACCCCATGGCACGAAGTTGGAAGCACCTGGGGTGAGCGGCGTGAGGACGCCGATCTTGATCGGTCTCGCCTGGGCGGACTCGCTCGGCCCTCCGTAGGCGCTCGACCCGCTCAACAGGGCAGTGAGCATCGCTACGGCACCCACGGCCGCAATCAATCCGTACCTTTTCACGACCACCCTCCTTCTGTCATGCCTGCCGACGACCGGGCGGGATATGCCGACACGTGCTCGTTCCCGACGAACCGGTCAGCGATATCACGATCCGACCTCTGTGCTGTCCCCGCCTCCGACGACCCGCCGGGTCCGCTTGTTGCGTGAACCTCGGGACGGCTCCAGGCGGCTCGACGAGAGCGTCGCGAGGACATTGGCGCATGTATACAACACTCCCTGTGTGGAGTCCAGCACCGCCTCCCCGCCGAGCATCGACCCTGCGTTTGCATACAACTGCGTTACGCTCCCAGCCGATCCCGGCGACGAAACGGACGTGACGGATGGCGATCGTGCGCGGACCAATCGAGCCCGAGGACGCCGTCTCGGCGATTCGCTCGGGCGACACGGTCATGGTCGGGGGATTCGGGCTCGTCGGCGCGCCGCTCACGCTCATCGACGCACTCGTCGAGAGCTCCGACGCCGACGAGCTGACGATCGTCTCGAACAACATCGGCGAGCCGGGCCGCGGGCTCGGGAAGCTGCTGCGCCAGGGACGGATCAAGCGCGGCATCTCGTCGTACTTCACGTCGAACCCGGAGGCGGTGGCCGCTGTGAACGCCGGCGAGATCGAGGCGACGCTCGTGCCGCAGGGGACGTTCGCCGAGGCGCATCCGCGCTGCCGGCGCAGGGATCGCCGGCTTCCTCACGCCGGTCGGGGCAGGCACGCTGCTCGCGGAGGGCAAGGAGGAGCACCTCGTCGACGGGGTACCGCACGTGCTCGAGCGGCCGATCCACGCGGACGTCGCGCTCGTCTACGCAGCGCGCGGCGACGAGCTCGGCAACCTCTGGTACCGGCGCACCGCGCGCAACTTCAACCCGTTGATGGCGACGGCCGCACGGGTGACAATCGCCGAGGTGGGAGAGATCGTGTCAGCAGGCGAGCTCGAACCGGAGTCGATCCATACGCCGCACCTGTACGTCGACGAGCTGGTGCTCTCGCGATGACGGGCGACGTCAAGACGTCGATCGCGGCCCGCGCGGCGCAGGAGCTGCGGCCCGGCGAGATCGTCAACCTCGGCATCGGCATTCCGAACCTCGTCCCCGGCACTGCTCGGCGACGGCACGAACGTCTTCCTGCACACCGAGAACGGCCTCCTCGGCGTCGGGCCGCGACCGGGCGAGGACGAGCTCGACCCCGACCTCATCGACGCGGCGAAGCAGCCGGTGACCGCGCTCGTCGGTGCCGCGTACTTCGACAGCGCACAGAGCTTCGCGATGATCCGCGGCGGGCACATCGACGTCGCCGTGCTCGGAGCCCTGCAGGTCTCGATCTCCGGCGACATCGCGAACTGGGCTGTCCCCGGAAAGGACGTCCTCGGCGTCGGCGGGGCGATGGACCTCGTGGTCGGCGCGCGTCGCGTGATCGTGACGATGACCGCGACGTCGTCGACAGGCGAGCCGAAGGTCGTCTCCGAGTGCACGTACCCGCTCACGGCGCACGGCGCCGCCGACGTCGTGGTCACCGAGCTCTCCGTCTTCCGACTGCGGGACGGGGCGCTCGTCCTCACCGAGCTGCTCGGCGACGCCACCGTCGAGCAGGTGCGGGCCGCGACCGGCGCGCCTTTCGACGTCGACCTGGAGGATCTCCGTGCAGCCTGAGACCGCCTTCGTCCGCGTGTCGGACACCGCCCTGACCGAGACCGACCCGCCGCTCCTCTACCCCGACTACGTCGGTACGCGACTTCGCGCGCCGAAGAACCCCCTGGTCCTCCTTCCCGCGTCGCTCTCGGAGCTGACCGGCCCCGTCTTCGGCAACGGTGCGCTCCGCGCGGCCGACGCCGACCTGACGGGTCAGCACGCCGGCGAGCCTCTCGGTGAGCGGATCGTCGTCACCGGGCGCGTCCTCGGCTCCGACGGACGGCCTCTGCGCGGACAGCTCGTCGAGATCTGGCAGGCGAACGCCGCCGGGCGCTACCGCCACGTCGTCGACACGCACGACGCGCCGCTCGATCCGAACTTCAGCGGATGCGGGCGCTGTCTCACGGACGACGAAGGCGCGTACCGGTTCACGACGGTGCTACCCGGCGCGTACCCGTGGCAGAACCACCCGAATGCCTGGCGGCCGAAGCACATCCACTTTTCGCTCTTCGGCCGCGCGTTCCCGGAGCGACTCGTCACCCAGATGTACTTCCCCGGTGATCCCCTCTTCCCGTTCGACCCGATCTTCAACTCCATCCGTGACGAGCGTGCGCGCGAGCGGCTGGTCTCGAAGTTCGACCTGGAGCTGACGCAGCCGGACTGGGCGCTCGGGTTCCGGTTCGACATCGTGCTCGGCGGGCGCGACGCGACGCCGCTCGAGGAGCGGCACGATGACTGAGCACGGGCTCACCCCGTCGCAGACCACCGGGCCGTACCTGGAGATCGGGCTCCTCGGCGGTCCGATGTCGAGCCGGCTCGTCGACGAGTCGGACCCGCGCGCGCTCCGTATCTCCGGAGTGCTCCGCGACGGCGCCGGAGACCCGGTCCCGGACGGCCTGATCGAGATCTGGCAGGCGAACGACGCGGGCCGCTACGCGCATCCGGTGGACGATCGCGACGAGATCCCGCTCGAGGACGGGTTCACCGGCTTCGGGCGGTCGGGCACCGACCGGTGACGGCCGCTTCGAGCTCGTCACGGTGAAGCCCGGCCGCGTTCCGTGGGTGGACGGGCGGCTTCAGGCCCCGCACCTCCTCGTCGGCGTCTTCGCTCGCGGCCTCCTGAAGCGCGTCGCGACCCGCATGTACTTCCCCGACGAGGCTGCGAACGCGGAGGATCCTGTGCTCCTCGGGCTCGAGCCGGAGGAGCGCGCGACCCTCGTCGCGCGCTCCGAGGACGGCGCGCTTCGCTTCGACATCGTCCTCCAAGGCGCGGGTCAGACGACGTTCTTCGCGGTGTGACGCCTTTCTCGGCCATCTTCGTTCCGCAGGAGCTGCGAGACGCGGTCTCGGATCGCGCCTGGCTGCAGGGGATGCTCGACGCGGAGCGCGCGCTCGCGAAGGCAGGCGCCGCAGTCGGCGTCGTTCCGGAGGACGCCGCGGCTCGGATCGGAGACGCCTGCCGCGCCGAGCTCTACGATCCGGCGCGCCTCGCTGACGATGGCCGGGCGGTCGGAAACCCGGCGGAGCCCCTCGTCCGCGAGCTCCGGAGCGCCGTCGGTGGCGAGGCAGCCGAGTACGTCCACCTCGGTGCGACCAGCCAGGACATCGTCGACACGGCCGCGATGCTCGTCTCCCGCGATGCCGCCGCACTCGTGCTCGCGGAGCTCGACCGACTCGCCGACGGCTGTGCCCAGCTCGCTCGCGAGCACCGCACGACTCCGATGGCCGCGCGCACGCTTCTCCAGCAGGCGGTGCCGACGACCTTCGGGCTGAAGGCCGCAGGCTGGCTCGTTTCGGTGCTCGAGGCGGGCCGGAGGCTCGCAGCCGTGCGCGACGAGCGGCTCGCCGCGCAGCTCGGCGGTGCCGCGGGAACCGTCGCCGCTCTCGGAGACGAAGCGCTCGAGATCGTCCGCCTCTACGCACTGGAGCTCGGGCTCGGCGAGCCCTTGCTCCCCTGGCACGCGCACCGCCAGCGCGTCGCGGAGCTCGGCGCGGCACTCGGCACGACGGCGGGTACGGCTGCCAAGGTCGGCCGCGACATCGTGCTCCTTGCGCAGACCGAGGTCGGCGAGGTCGCCGAGGCGGCGGCGGGACGGTCGTCGACGATGCCGCAGAAGCAGAACCCCGTCCGCTCAACGCTGTCGGTGGCGTGCGCGCGCCTCGCGAGCGCGCACGCGAGCGTCCTGGTCGTCGAGCTCGCACATGAGCACGAGCGCGCGGTAGGCGGCTGGCACGCGGAGTGGGAGGCCCTCTCCGGGGCACTCGCGTTCGCCGGTGGATCGGCGGCCGCCGCGGCCGACGCGGTCACCGGGCTCGAGGTCGACGTCGAGCGGATGCGGGCAAACCTCGACGCGACCGGTGGCCTCGTCGTCGCGGAGCGCATCTCGTTCGCCCTCACCCCCCGCCTGGGACGCAGCAAGGCGCACGACGTCGTCGCGGACGCTGCGCGTGCCCCCTCGTTCCGCGACGCGCTCCTGGCCGACCCAACGACCGGGCTCACAGCTGACGAGCTCGACGTCCTGCTCGACCCGACCGGCTACCTCGGAGCGGCCGAGGCGCTCGTCGACCGTGCGCTCGGCGAGTACGAGGGGCTCCGGACGTGAGGCTCGACCACCGGCTCCATGGCCCGGAAGGCGCGCCCGTGATCGTGCTGTCGAACTCGCTCGGCACCACGCAGGAGCTGTGGAGCCTGCAGCTCCCCGAGCTGGCGGACCGCTTCCGCGTTCTCACGTACGACCACCCCGGCCACGGTGCGTCCGAGCTCCCCGAGAGCCCGTGTACGGTCGAGTCGCTCGCACACGGCCTGCTCGGGCTGCTCGACGAGCTCGGGCTCGAACGGATCTCCCTGTGCGGGGTCTCACTCGGAGCGATGGTCGGAATGGCGCTGGCACTCGAGGCGCCCGGGCGCGTCGAGCGCCTGGTCCTCGCCTGCACCTCTGCCTATCTCGGACCGCCCGACGGCTGGGCAGAGCGCGCGCGGATCGTTCGCACCGAGGGAATGGAGGCGATCGTCGAGCCGGTCGTCGGGCGCTGGTTCACCCCCGAGCTCGCGCGCCGAGAGCCCGAGACTGTGACGCGGTTTCGCGCGATGCTGGCCGCGACGCCGGCGGAAGGCTACGCCCGCTGCTGCGAGGCCGTCGGAGCCTGGGACGGGCGAGAGCGCATCTCCGCGCTCGCGGTGCCCGTGCTCGTCGTCGCCGGGGAGGACGACCGGGCGACGCCGGTCGAGCACTCCGAGCTCATCGCATCTCGGGTGCCCGGATCGCGGCTCGTCGTGCTCGAGCGCGCGGCCCACCTCGCGAACGTCGAGCGCGCGGACGCATTCACGAACGCCGTGCTCGACCATCTCGAACAGGAGGTATCGGTGTGAGTGACGAGGGGATGAAGACGAGGCGCGAGGTGCTCGGCGACGAGCACGTGGACCGCGCCGTCGGCAGGCACCACCGAGTTCACGGCCGACTTCCAGGACCTCCTGACCCGCTACGCCTGGGGCGAGATCTGGTCACGGCCGGGTCTCGATCGCCGCACACGGAGCTGCGTCACGATCACGGCACTCGTCGCAACCGGCCGCGAGCACGAGCTGGCGATGCATGTCCGCGCAGCGCTACGCAACGGCGTCACGCCGGACGAGATCAAGGAGGTGCTGCTCCAGTGCGCCGTCTACTGCGGGATCCCCGCGGCCAACGGCGCGTTCGCGATCGCCCAGCGCGTCCTGGAGGAGCAGAGCAGCGGGTGAGCACCGCTCGCCTTCGGCTCGCGGTCGCGGGGGAAACCATGTTTCCCCCGCGTGCCCCCTTCTTCGTGAGAGCGTCGGGAACCTCCCGGTTCCCCACACCCCTCCACGCTCATAGGCCAGAGAGCGGCCTATGAGCCGCGCTCGCACGCAGGTGGCGATCGTCGGCGCCGGCCCCGCCGGACTCACGCTCGGTCACCTCTTGCACCTCGAAGGCATCGACACGGTGATCCTCGAGAACCGGAGCCGCGACTACGTCGAGGCACGCATCCGCGCCGGCGTGATCGAGCAGGGCATCGTCGACCTCCTGAACGAGATCGGCGCCGGAGAGCGCCTCCGGCACGAGGGCCTCGTCCACCACGGCATCGAGCTGCAGTTCGACGGTGAGCGCCACCGGCTCCCGCTGAGCGACCTCACCGGCGGGCGCGCAATCGTCATCTACGGGCAGACGGAGCTCGTCAAGGACCTCATTCAGCTCCGGCTGGAGACGGGCCGTCCGCTCCACTTCGAGGTCGAGGACGTCTCGGTCCACGACCTCGAGCACGAGCGGCCGTACGTTCGCTACCGGCACGAGGGTCGGAGCGAGGAGCTCGCGTGTGACGTCATCGCCGGTTGCGACGGCTTCCACGGGATCTGCCGACCCAGCATCCCTGCGGGCGTGCTCTCCGAGTTCTCGCGCGAGTACCCGTTCGGCTGGCTCGGGATCCTCGCCGCGGTGGCGCCCTCGAACGACGAGCTGGTCTACGCCCATCACGACCGGGGGTTCGCGCTCCTGAGCCTTCGCTCTCCGGATCTCAGCCGCCTCTACGTCCAGTGCCGGCCCGACGAGGACCTCGCCGAGTGGCCCGAGAGCCGCATCTGGGAAGAGCTGCAGGCAAGGCTCGGCCTCGACGGCTGGACGCTCGCCGAGGGACCGATCCTCGAGAAGGGAGTCACCGGGATGCGCAGCTACGTCTGCGAGCCGATGCGCTACGGACGCCTGTTCCTCGCAGGCGACGCCGCGCACATCGTGCCGCCGACGGGCGCGAAGGGGCTCAACCTCGCGCTTCACGACGTGCGCGTACTCGCGGAGGCGCTCGTGGAGTGGTCCCGGTCCGGGAGCACGGCCGGCCTCGACGCGTATACCGAGACCTGCCTACGCCGTGTCTGGCGGGCCGAGCACTTCTCGTGGTGGATGACGCAGATGCTGCACCGCCCCGAGGGTCGCGACCCGTTCGACCTGAGGCTCCAGCTCTCGCAGCTGCGGTACGTCACGACCTCCGACGCCGCCGCCACGTCGCTCGCCGAGAACTACGTCGGGCTCGAGGTGGTGTGAGGCACTCGCTCCCGGCACGCTGACAGCACGGTGCTACCCTCCCGCTGCCCGGTATCCCCAGCGGAACTGGAGCTACGAGAGATGCTCGACACGATCAAGGTCATCGGCGCGCGCGGCCGCGTCGGCTCGACGGTGAGCGCCCGGCTCGCGGAGCGCGGCATCCGCGTCGTCGAGGACGACCCGGAGCTCGTCCTGCTCTGCGTTCCCGATCGCGCGATCGCCGAGGTCGCGCCCGAGATCGCGCCCGGCCCGTGGGTCGCCCACGTCAGCGGCGCGACCCCGCTCGCCGCGCTCGACCCACACGAGCGCCGCTTCGGGATGCACCCCCTCCAGTCGTTCTCGAAGGCGCTCGGGGCGGAACAGCTGGACGGCGCCTGGGCCGCCGTCACGGCCGAGACGGACGATGCCCGGGCGATCGGGTTCCGCCTCGCCGAGACCCTCGGCCTGCGACCGTTCCAGCTCGACGACGCGAACCGTGCCGCCTACCACGCCGGGGCTGCGATCGCCTCGAACTACCTCGTCACGCTCCGTCGAGCGGCCGGCTCGCTGCTCGAGGCTGCCGGCGCTCCCCCCGAGGCGCTCGACCCGCTCATGCGCGGCGTCATCGAGACAGACTTCGAGCTCACGGGCCCGATCGCGCGCGGCGACTGGGAGACGGTCGAGCGCCATCTCGCCGTCATCCGCGCGGAGCGGCCGGAGCTCGAGGAGCTCTACCTCGTCCTCGCAGCCGAGACCGCGAAGATCGCTGGCCGCGAGCTGCCGGTCTGGAGCGACCGGTGAAGGTCGCCCGGACGATCTCAGCTGTGCGCGACGAGCTGCGCGAGGGCGTCGGCACCATCGGCCTCGTCCCGACGATGGGCGCGCTGCACGCGGGCCACCTCTCGCTCCTCGCCGCCGCGCGCGCCGAGTGCGACACCGTCGTCATGAGCCTCTTCGTGAACCCGGCGCAGTTCTCGGCGCCCGTGGATCTCGGCCGCTACCCCCGCGAAGAGGCGCGCGACCTGGCGCTCGCCGAGGAGGCGGGCGTCGACGTCGTCTTCGCGCCCTCCGCGGAGGAGATGTACCCGCCCGGCTTCCAGACGTGGGTCGAGGTCACCGAGCTCGGCTCGATCCTCGAGGGCCGCTTCCGCGCCGGCCATTTCCGCGGCGTCGCCACGATCGTGCTGAAGCTCTTCTCGATCGTGCGGCCCGACGTCGCGTACTTCGGGCAGAAGGACGCTCAGCAGGTCGAGGTGATCCGGCGCCTGATCCGCGACCTCGCGCTCGAGGTCGAGCTTCGGTCCTCCCCACGGTTCGCGACAACGACGGACTTGCGCTGTCCTCGCGGAACGCGCTCCTGTCGACGGAGCAGCGCACGGCGGCGCTGGCTCTCCCCCGCGCCCTCGGAACCGGCGACCCGGCGAAGGCGCGAGCCGAGCTCGCCGAGTCGAACGGCCTCGTCGTCGACTACGTCGAGCTCGTCGAGGAGTTCGACCCGCCCGTCCTCGCCGGCGCGGTCCGCGTCGGCTCCACGCGCCTGATCGACAACGTCCCTCTCGAAGGAGTCTCGAAGAAATGAGCATTCGCCCCCAGAAGCCCGCCCCCGCCACTCCCGCGCCGGGAAAGCTCCCGCTGACGGAGCTCGCCGAGATGAAACTGCGTACGCAGCGGATCGTCATGGTGACGGCCTACGACGCGCCCGGCGGACGCCTCGCCGACGAAGCAGGCGTCGACCTCGTGCTCGTCGGCGACTCCGCGGCGATGACCGTGCTCGGCCACGACTCGACCGTCCCGGCGACGATGGACGAGATGCTGATGCTGACGCGCGCCGTCACCCGCGGCGCCCGCCGCCCACTCGTCGTCGCGGACATGCCCTTCGGGTCGTTCCAGGTCTCGGACGAGGATGCGCTGCGAAACGCGATCCGCTTCGTGAAGGAAGCGGGCGCCGACGCCGTGAAGCTCGAGGGCGCAGGCCCGATGCTCTCGCGCGTGCGCGCAATCGTGGGGGCCGGGATCCCGGTGATGGGCCACATCGGCCTCACGCCGCAGTCGGCGACGATGCTCGGCGGCTACCGCGCGCAGGGCCGCTCGGCCGAGAAGGCGCTCGCGCTGCTCGGGGACGCCCGCGCGCTCGAGGCGGCCGGTTGCTTCTCGCTCGTGCTCGAGGCCGTGCCGGCGCAGGTGGCGAAACAGGTGACGGACCGGCTCGTGATCCCGACGATCGGCATCGGCGCCGGCGCGGACTGCGACGGCCAGGTGCTCGTCTGGCATGACCTGCTCGGGCTCTACCAGGGCCGGACGGCGCGCTTCGTCAAGCGCTACAGCGAGATCGGGGAGTCGATCCGCGCCGCGCTCGAGTCGTACGCCGGCGACGTCCGCGAGCGCCGCTTCCCGGAGGAGCAGCACACGTACGCGATGCCCGAGGACGAGCTCGCGGTCTTCGAGGAGGTCCTGTCAGGCGGCGCTGCCGAAGACGAGGTTGACGGCGAGCACGAGCGCCGCGACTAGCGCGAGCCCCGACGCGACCGTGCCCGCCGAGCGCGGCCAGCTCCAGCCGTGCACGACGCGGACTCCGACGACGAGCAGCGCGAGCGACCACGCGACGAATCCGAGCTCGAGCGCGAGCATCACCGCCTCGCCCGCGCCCTCGTCCGCCCCACCGTCGTGGAACGTGTCTCCGCCGAAGAGCGCGAGGCGGAGCGGAAGCACGACCAGGAGCGAGGCCGCGAGCGGCACGGCTGCGAACGCCACCAGCTGCCGTTGCCGAATGAACGTCCCTTCGCTCCCGAGCAGACGGGCGCCGAAGTGGATGCCGAAGCCGAGGAAGAGGTATCCGGCCGCGCCGTAGATGCCGCCGAGGGCGAAGGCCCAGATCGCGAGCAGGATGCCGTCCCACTCGGGCTTGTCGAGCAGCACCCCGGCTTTCGGGCTCGCCAGCACCCCGGCCGCGCCGGCGAGCCAGACGACGAGCAGGATCGGCTCCGCGCGCGCGTGCACGTCGTCCGGGTCGTCCTCGCGGAGCGCGAAGAAGACCGATCGCGGGCCGAGGAGCGTCGCCGGGACCCGCAGCCACCAGGAGCGCTCGGGCGAGAGCTCGTCGCGCCGGCCCGCGGTGTCCAGGAACGCCACCTGGAGAGCGTAGCCGCCTCGAGTCGTGGGCCCTGCGGCGAAGATCAGCCGAGTTCGTGCGGGCCCGCGAGGGCGATCCGGTCGAGGCCGCTGAGCAAGCGCTCGTACTCCTCGACCGGGACCATCGTCATCCCCCCGAGCAGCACGCTCGTGGCCCGGCCTTCGCTACGCGTGTAGCGCACCATCTCGCCCGGCGAGGAGTAGCCGGGGGCTTCGGCGATCCGCAGCGTGTCGCCGTCCACTACCTCGAGCTTCTCCATCGCGCTCGTCGGATCGGGCTGGTTCGGCGCCACGAGCCACAGGCGGCCACCGAGGTCGACGACGTCGGTCAGGCCCCAGAGCGCGGCGAAGTGGCCCGTGTACGACGCGAGATCCGCGGTGGTGGCTTCCGTGTCGCCCGGCGCCTTGGCCGCGTCGAGTGCGGAGTCCACGAGCTTGACGATGCCGACTGCGAGCTCCCGCGCAGGACCGTCGATCGCGTTGGTCAGCGCGACCACCGTGAGGCCGTCGACGGGGTCGAGCAGCGTGCGGGTGATGTGACCCGGGAAGCCGCCGCCGTGGCCGATCATCCGGCGCTCGCCGATCTTGTGGATCCCGAACCCGAGCCCGTACCGATCGTCGGCTCCCTCGACCTCCCATTCGCCGCGCTGCATGCGTCGCTTGCTCGCATCGCTGAGCAGCCGCTCGTCGCCGAGCACGTGACCGGCCGCGTACCGGCAGAGATCCTCTGCCGTCGACCAGAAACCAGTCGCGGAAGCAAGCGCCCGCGTGTCGACCGGGTCGATGGGTAGCCGCCGCTCGAACGTCTCGAGCGCCGAGTAGCCCGTGACGTAGTCGTCCGCCCGGGACGTGTCGAGCTCCGGCCCGGTGTCGCGCAGGCCGAGCCGGCCGACGACGTGCTCGAGCACGTAGTCGGAGTAGGACTGACCGCTGACCGCCTCGATCACGAGGCCGACGACGCCGTAGCCGATGTTGGAGTACTTGAACTGCTCGTTCCGCTCGAGCACGTCGGCGGCGTCGAGGCAGGCCGCGATCAGCGCCTCGCTGTCGGGGAACTCCCGCTGCAGCTGCCAGAAGTCCGCCTCGTGGCTGTCCCGCACGACTCCACCGCCGTGCGCCAGCAGCTCGGCCACGGTGCGGTCGGCGATCGGCGATCCGGCGAGCGCGGCGACGTGCTCTCCGACGGTGTCGTCGAGCCGCAGCTTGCCCGCCTCGACGAGCTGCATGACCGCCGTCGCCGTGAACGTCTTGGAATGGGAGGCGATCCGGAACAGATGCCGAGTCGTCAGCGGCTGACCCGAGTCGGCGTCGCCCTTCGTCCCCGGGAGCCTGGCGAACCCGTGCGCGGACGAGAGCAGGATCTCGCCGGCGACCGCGACGGCCACCTGGACGCCCGGGACCCGCTGCGTGCGAGCTCGGAGGGCCACCCAGGTGTCGGCATAGCGCGCTGCGTCCCGGACGACCTCCCGCTGCTCGGCGGACATGGACTCGGGTCGCGTTCGAGTCGCCATGCCGGAACCCTAGTGGGCGGCAGATTGCAGAGCATGAGAAGGTTCCGGCGATGGACGCCGACGCCGACCTGACCGCGATGGCTCGCGAGTCGATGCCGCTCGCCGAGACGCTCGGACTCGAGATGCTCGCGGCCTCGGCGGAGGAGGTGCGCGCGCGGCTCCCGTTCCAGGAGCGGCTCTGCACCGCAGGCGGAATCCTCCATGGCGGCGCGCTCATGTCCCTCGCGGACGCCGCCGGCGCGTACTGCGCGTTCCTCAACCTTCCCGAGGGCTCGACGGGCACGGCGACGATCGAGTCGAAGACGAACTTCTTCCGCGCGGTGCGCGACGGCCACGTCGACGCCACCTCGCGATCCCTCCATCGAGGCCGCACCACGATCGTCGTCGAGACCGACCTGCACGACGCGGCGGGCAAGCACGTGGCACGCGTCACGCAGACCCAGGCGGTGCTCGCCGGGTCGTAGATCCGCATGGTTGACCGGTCTGGCGGTAGCTGCGACGGCACCCGGACCTCCTCTGGCACCATGGCGCACTGGATGACGAGGCATCGGAGCGATGCTCATGCCTGCCAGTCGTCGGTCAGCCGTCAACCCGAAAGGGTGACGAGAGGACGACGGTTCTCATTTGACAATGCACCTGCGTCCGGGCCAGGATCTTCCGTCGGACGCAGAGTGCAAGAGGGCCGCTCTGCCACACAACACATCCTTGTCAGCAGTTCAGGGAGGGAGAGACCTTGGAACGCAGACGTATGAAGTACGTGCGTCGCACGCACGTGTTCGCGCTCGTGGGCGCCGTCGCCATGCTGGCGTTCGCCACTACCGGAGCAGTAGGCGCCGGCACTCCGATCGCGGTACCCGACGTCGACGTCAGCACGATCCCCGCGCCGCACGCTTCGCGCGGTGGCGCGCTGGACGTCGTCGTCACGCTCGATGCGCCATCCGTCGCCGTCGCGGCCGAACAGGGCATGACGGTGGCCGACCAGCGTCAGTACTCGAACAGCCTCGAGGTCCAGCAGAACACGCTGAGCGCTCAGGCGGCGAGCGTCGGCGCGACCGAGCTCGCCAGCGTCACCTCGGTGCTGAACGCGGTGGCCTTCAGGGTCGCAGAGTCGAAGGTGGACGACCTGCAGGCTCTGCCGGGCGTCACTTCGGTACGCCCGATCTTCGACTACGAGCTCGATCTCAACGAGACGGTGCCGTACATCGGCGCCGCGGCGGTCCAGACCGGCGGCTTCGACGGCACCGGCATCGACGTCGCGGTCATCGACTCCGGCATCGACTACACGCACCAGAACTTCGGTGGTGCGGGCACGGCAGCGGCCTACACAGCGGCTTACGGGACGACGACCGCCGACGCGCGCAACAAGACGCTCGACGGGCTCTTCCCGACGCCGAAGGTCGTCGCCGGCTTCGACTTCGTCGGCGAAGGCTGGCCGACGACCGCACTCGCACCAGACCCCGATCCGATCGACTGCGGTCCCGCGGTCATCCCGGCGCCGTGCGCCGGCGGCCACGGGTCGCACGTGTCGGACATCATCCTCGGCATCGGCCCGAACAAGGGCGTCGCGCCCGGCGCGAAGCTCTTCTCGTACAAGGCCTGTAGCGCAGTCTCCACGTCGTGCAGCGGCGTGGCGCTCCTGCAGGCGGTTGCTGCCGCAATCGACCCGAACGGCGACGGCAGCGTGGCCGACCGGGTCGACGTCATCAACCTGTCCCTGGGCTCGAACTACGGCCAGGAGGAGGACGACCTGAGCTTCGCCCTCAAGAACGCGTCGGACGCGGGCGCAGTGGTCGTCGCGTCGGCCGGCAATGCCGCCGACCGGCCGTACATCGTGGGCTCGCCGTCCTCGCAGGCCGAGGTCATCAGCGTCGCCCAGACGCAGGTTCCGTCCGCGGTGCTCCACAAGCTCGTCGCCGGGGCACTGAGTGTCGGCGCGCTGCACCAGCCGTGGTCGGCAACGCCGGCCGCGGTGTCCGGACCGCTGTTCTTCGATAACACGAACGCGGGAACCCGGCAGGGCTGCTCGACTGCGAACGGCATCCCGAACCCGTACGCACCCGGGTCGCACGCCGGCCGGATCCTGATCATGGACCGCGGCCTCTGCGCCGTGAGCATCAAGGTCGCCAACGCGGCCGCTGCGGGCGCAATCGCGGCGATCGTTGCCAACAACGTGTCCCAGGGACCAGGGGACCTGCCGCCTGTCTTCTCGTTCGGCGGGCCCGGCCTGCCCCCGTCCCCGATCGCCGGCTACACGACGACGCAGGCGCACGGGAATCTGCTGAAGGCGGCGATCCCGGTGAACGCGTCCATCAACCCGGCGGACTCGTTCCCGCTCATCGGGCACATGGTGTCGTCGTCGTCGCGAGGCCCGAACCACAGCTTCAACGCGATCAAGCCGGACATCGGCGCTCCGGGTGCATCGGTCTCGACCGAGGCCGGAACGGGCATGGGCGAGACGCCGTTCGGCGGCACCTCCGGTGCTGCTCCGATGGTCTCGGGCTCGGCAGCGCTGCTTCTCGACAAGAACTCGAGCTTCTCGGTTCGCGACGTGAAGACGCTGCTCATGAGCACCGCTGAGACGAACGTGTTCATGAACCCGTCCGTGACGCCCAATCCTCTCGCACCGATCACGCGGATCGGCGGCGGCGAGGTGCGGGTGGACAGGGCGGTCGCCAGCGGTACCGCCGCATGGGAGCGGGGCGGCAACGCAGCGAGCCTGTCCTTCGGGTTCATCTCGCTGTCCGAGAAGGAGACGCTCCGCAAGACGGTGGTCGTGAAGAACTTCGGCTCGTCGAGCAAGCGGTACACGATCACGCCGAGCTTCCGCTATGCGGACGACGCGGCGTCCGGTGCCGTGAAGGTCATCGCACCGTCGAGCATCCGCGTGCGGGGCGGTGACACCGAGCGCTTCACGGTCAAGCTCCGCATCGACCCCAGCAAGCTCCCGGTGTGGACGCTCAACGGCGGCCCCCAGGGCGGAGACGGCTTCCGCCTCGAGGGCGTCGAGTTCGACGGCTACATCGCGCTCAACGCCGGCCCGAACGACAACGTCCACGTTGCGTGGCAGGTGCTGCCGCACCGCGCGGCCGACGTCGAGGCCGACGACGACACGGTCAAGCTGAAGAAGAACGGCACCGCGACCGTCGAGCTCGAGAACGACAGCAAGGTGCTCGACGGACGGGTCGACGTCTTCTCGCTGACGGGCACCAGCCCGCGCATCGACGAGGACGACATCCCGGGGCCGGGCTCCAACCGCGCGATCGTCGATCTCCGCGCCGTCGGCGTCCGGCTGGCCGGCACGGCCGTCCAGTTCGGGGTCGACACGTTCGGTGCGCGTGCGCATCCGAACTACCCGGCGGAGTTCGACATCAACATCGATAACAACCGGGACGGGATCACCGACCGGATCATCTTCAACGCCGAGAACGGCGGATTCGGGGTCACAGGGCAGAACGTGACTGCGGTGTTCACCTGCACGAACCCGGCGTGCACGACGGGGACGACGGCCGTGTTCTTCTTCACGGACGCCGACCTGAACTCGGGGAACGCGATCTTGACGGCGCCGCTGTCCGCCCTCGGGCTGACGCCGACGACGCAGTTCGACTTCTCCGTGGACGTGTTCGACAACTACCACAGCGGTCTGTTGTCGGACTCCATCGGCACGATGACGTACACGTTGGGGACGCCCAAGTTCACGGGCACCGGTCTTCCCCCCGCCATCCCGGCGAAGGGCGAGGCCGACCTCAGCATCGCCAGCGTTACGGGTGGCGATGTCGCGTCGCCGTCGCAGATCGGCTTCCTGCTCATGTACCGCGACGCCTCTGACGTCACGCGGTTCAACAGCCGGAACGAGGCCGACCTGGTGGAGGTCAAGGCCAAGAAGCACGGCGGCCACCACCACTAGCTAGCCGCCGCCGAACGAACGAGAGAGGGCCGCGCGAGCGGCCCTCTCTCTCTTTGCGTCGGTTGTCGCGACCCGGCGAAGGGCGTCATGGTCGTTTCGTGCGACAACAAGAACGGCCAGGACGAGGCAGGGACGATCGACGTCAAGGTCGACTAGCTACCCGACCAGTCCACGTCGGTACGACAAGGGCCCTCGGCGCTCAGGCGCCGGGGGCCCATCTTTTAGGTCGTCGGAGGGCCGGTGCGCCCGGTGACCGGGCCGATGCAGTCGAGCTGCGGCAACCGGGTGATGGCGTACGCGCGGCTCCCGCGGGACCCGAAGGCCCTGAGCGAGTAGTAACCGCGGCAGACGCCTGCGGAGATCGGGAACTTCACGCTGAACACGCCAGCGGGGTTCGCGACCTTCGTCTTCGAATACGTGCCGCCGCGCGCCCACGCGATCACGTGAACGCGCTCGCTCGGCATGAAGCCGACTCCGCGGACGCTCAGCGGCTGCAGGTCCGTCATCTGGAGCTGCGCCCGCTTGACCGCGGACTCGCCCGGTGCTGCACTCGCTACTCCCACGATCCCGAGAACGCACAGGCCGACGACGAGTGTGATCCTCGTCATGCGCCGAGTATGCCACCTCGCCTACAGGCGACGCGGCAGGGCTTTACAGAAAGCTCACTCCGGGGTCAGGCGGCTGCGGCTGCCGGCTCCGCGAGGATCGCCGCGAAGGAAGCTGCCGGTCGCGGAGTCCTCGACCTCGGCGATCTCCTCCGGCGATCCCGCGCGCGATCACCTCTCCCCCGGCCTCGCCGCCCTCGGGCCCGAGGTCGACGATCCAGTCCGCCTGCTTGATGACGTCGAGGTTGTGCTCGATCACGAGCACCGTGTTGCCGTTGTCCACGAGCCGCTGGAGCACCTCGAGCAGCTTCTCGATGTCCGCGAAGTGCAGCCCGGTCGTCGGCTCGTCGAGGATGTACAGCGTCTTCCCGGTCGCGACCTTCGAGAGCTCGGCCGCGAGCTTCACCCGCTGCGCCTCGCCGCCCGAGAGCGTCGTCGCCGGCTGGCCGAGCTTGACGTAGTCGAGCCCGACGTCGTGCAGCGTCTGGAGGCGCCGTCGGATCTTCGGGATCTTCGCGAAGAACTCGAGCGCCTCCTCGACCGACATCTCGAGCACGTCCGCGATCGACTTCCCCTTGAAGCGAACCTCGAGCGTCTCCTGGTTGTAGCGGCGCCCGTGGCAGGTCTCGCACGGCACGTAGACGTCGGGCAGGAAGTGCATCTCGATCTTGATCGTCCCGTCGCCCTTGCACGACTCGCAGCGCCCGCCGCGTGACGTTGAACGAGAACCGGCCCGGCTTGTAGCCGCGGATCTTCGCCTCCGGGCGTCAGCGAGTAGAGCTCGCGCACGTGCGTGAAGAGGTCGGTGTACGTCGCCGGGTTCGAGCGCGGCGTGCGCCCGATCGGGCTCTGGTCGATGTCGATGACCTTGTCGAAGCAGTCGATGCCGTCGACGCTCGTCGTGGTCGCCGGGCTTCATCCGCATGCGGTTGAGCCGGTTCGCGAGCGCCTTGTACAGGATCTCGTTCACGAGCGTGGACTTGCCCGAGCCGGAGACGCCCGTGACCGCGACGAACCGCCCGACGGGGAAGTCGACGTCGATGCCCTTCAGGTTGTGCATCGACGCGCCGCGCACGCGAGAACCAGCCGCGCCCGTTCGTCCTCCCGCCGCGGCGGGATCGGCGATCCGCCGCTCCCCGCTCAGGAACTGGCCGGTGATCGAGCCGTCGGTCGCCGCGATCGTCCTCGGCGGTGCCCTCCGCGACGACCTCGCCCCCGTGCTCGCCGGCGCCCGGGCCGAGGTCGACGATCCAGTCCGCCGAGCGCATCATCTGCTCGTCGTGCTCGACGACGAGCACGGTGTTGCCGAGGTCGCGCAGCCGCTCGAGCGTGTCGATCAGCTTCCCGTTGTCGCGCTGGTGGAGCCCGATCGAGGGCTCGTCGAGGATGTAGAGCACGCCGACGAGCTGCGACCCGATCTGCGTCGCGAGCCGGAGCCGCTGCGCCTCGCCGCCCGAGAGCGTCTTCGCCGCCCGGTCGAGCTGGAGGTAGCCGACGCCGACGTTGTCGAGGAACGTCAGCCGCTCGCGCATCTCCTTCACGATCCGGCGCCCGATCAGCTCCTCGGTCTTGGTCAGCTCGAGCTCGTCGAGAAACAGCAGCGCCCGCGTCACCGACATCTGCGTGAACCCGTGGATCGAGAGCTCGCCGATCGTGACCGCGAGCACCTCGGGCTTGAGCCGCGCGCCGCCGCACTCCGGGCACGGCCGGAAGCTCATGTACTCCTCGATCCGCTCGCGCTGCTGCGACGAGTCGGTCTCCCGGTAGCGCCGCTGGAGGTTCGTCGACGAGCCCCTCGAACGCCATCGTGTACTGGCGCTTGCGCCCCATGCGGTTGCGGTACGTGACGAAGATCTTGTCGCCGCCCGTGCCGTACAGGAACCTGTCCTGCTGCTCCTGCGTCGAGGTCGCGCCACGGCGCGTCGAGCGGGATCTCGTAGCGCTCGGCGATCGCCTCGATGACGCTGTCGTAGAAGCTCTGGCTCCCGATCGTCCAGGGCACGAGCGCGCCCTCGTTGATCGAGACGCGAGCTGTCGGGGACGAGCAGATCCGGGTCGATCTCGAGCTGCGCACCCGAGCCCGGTGCAGCGTGGGCAGGCGCCGTGCGGCGAGTTGAAGGAGAAGACGCGCGGCTCGAGCTCCGGGAGCGAGACGCCGTGCTCCGGGCACGCGAGGTTCTCGGAGAAGGTCAGCGACTCGCCGTCGACCACGTCGATCGACCACGAGGCCCTCGGCGAGCGAGGTCGCGGTCTCGATCGACTGCGTCAGTCGCTGCCGCAGGTCGGCCTTCATCACCAGCCGGTCGACGACGACCTCGATCGTGTGCTTGAACTTCTTGTCGAGCTCGATCTCCTCCTCGAGCAGGCGCTGCTCGCCGTCGACCTTCACGCGCGTGAAGCCGTCGCGGCGCAGCTCCTCGAGCACGTCCTTGTACTCGCCCTTGCGGTCGCGAACGACCGGCGCGTTGACCGTGAAGCGCGTGCCCTCGTCGAGGCGCAGCACCTGCTCGACGATCTGGTCGAGCGACTGGCCCGCGATCGGCCGCCCGCAGATCGGGCAGTGCGGCCGCCCGATGCGCGCGTACAGCAGGCGCAGGTAGTCGTAGATCTCGGTCACGGTGCCGACCGTCGAGCGCGGGTTGCGCGAGGTCGTCTTCTGGTCGATCGAGATCGCGGGCGAGAGCCCGTCGATCGAGTCGACGTCGGGCTTCTCCATCATCTGCAGGAACTGCCGCGCGTACGCGGAGAGCGACTCGACGTAGCGGCGCTGTCCCTCGGCGTAGATCGTGTCGAACGCGAGCGACGACTTCCCCGAGCCGGAGAGCCCCGTGACGCACACGAGCGCGTTCCGCGGGATGCGGACGGTGACGTTCTTGAGGTTGTGCTCGCGCGCCGCCGTGGACGACCAGGTAGTCCGCCTGTCATGAGCGCGTCATTGTACCCGGCCGAACAGACGTTCGTGCGTGTGGAGGCATGCGCCCCGGCGCATGATTCACGTCAATGTGGGCCTTGCTCATCGATCGGACAAGGAGGAGAACGTGAAGAGAGGAGCGGTCATTTCGCTCGTGGTGGTCGCGCTCGCAGGCGTGGCCGCGATCGCTGCCGCGACGGGCTTCGCCGGGCCGGGCGGAGCTGAGGACTCGGTCTACGGCGGAGGCCGCCACGCCGGCGCCGGAGCATGCACCGACGGGACGACGCCGTTCTGTCCCCCGACGCGCGAGTTCAGCCTCGACGCGCACTCGAGCCGGTCCGGCGCCGCAGCGCATGGGACGCTGGAGTATGCGAACGCGGAGTCGGGCGCGGTCATCGTCAGCGCTGACGTGACGTGTCTCAACGCCGACGGCGACAGGGCGGTCGTCGGAGGCCGGTTGAACGAGGGCGAGAATGCCGGCACCGGTTTCGTGCTGCATCTCGAGGATCGCGGGCGGCCGGGCTCGGCGACCCGGGATCGCGTGTCTCCCGTCTTCGTCTTCGTCGACACCGAGGAGCCCCCGGGCTTCCCGCGCACGTGTCCGGAGTTCGAGGAGGACGTCGGCGGCGTGGGCTTCTTCCTCCAGACGTTCGGCGACGTCGCGGTCGTCGACGAGTAGCCGCGCGCGCCGCTGCGTGTCATGGTGCCCAGGTCCGAGTCAAGGAGGTGGGAAATGGCAGATGCCGGGCTATTCATCGGCTTCGGCAACCCCGTGCGTGGACGTGAGGGGCAGGCGGTCGAGCTCTTCAACGAGACGATCGGCTGGTACTCGCAGCTCCAGGAGGACGGCGACATCGAGAGCTTCGAGCCCGTCTTCCTCGAGCCGCACGGAGGCGACCTCGGCGGCTTCATCATGATCCGCGGCGACGCGGAGAAGCTCGCGAAGCTCCGCGTGAGCGACGAGTTCACGCAGTTCATCATCCGCGCGGGCCTCTACGTCGACTCGATCGGCGTCGTCGGCGCCGACATGGGCGGTCGACTCCAGAGCCAGATGGAGTACTACACGGAGCAGATCGGCGCGATCGCGTAGGGGATGGGTCAGGGGCGGCGCTCGTGCGAGCGCCGCCTCGTGCCTCGCGGCTCAGGGCTCCGGCCGGGGAGGGCTTCCGGCTCGTCTCGGCCACGCGCACGCAGCGCTGCCAGCCCGACCGCGGGCAGGAGACCTTCACGCCCGAGCCGTGCGCTCGAGCGTCTGAGCGCCTGGGTCAGGCTTTTCACAAGCAGGCGACTTCACACCCGGGGAGTCCGTGTTTCGGGCACCCCATAAAGGGTTCTGTTTCGCGTAGAGCGGAAGCTCGCGTGAGCGAGTTTCCGCTCGAGCGTAATCAGCGCTTCGCGGTGCGCCAGCGGCCGAAGATGAGGCCGCCAACGGTGAGCCCCAGGCCGAAGGTGCCGAGCGCGAACGCGCCGATCGCGAGCGACTTCCGCCAGAACGACAGGCTGCGCCAGCGACCGATCGCCTCCTCTTCCTCGGACGTCAACGGCTCGCCGCGCCGCTGCTTGCGAACGGCTCCTCCCGCCCGCAGGCCGAGGTAGATGTCGTCGAAGAGCTCAGGCGCCTCGTTCGCCATGCTTCGAGTGTATAGCCTGCCCCGGCGGTGGCCGCACGCGTTCTCCACCTCTCCGATCTCCATCTCGGCCGCCGCGAGTCGTTCGAGCCGCTGGACGCGCTGCCCGAGCTGGTCGCACGCGTCGAGCCCGAGCTACTCGTGGCTACCGGAGACCTGTCCCACCGGGGCAAGTCCGAGCAGCTCGGGCGCGCGCGCGAGCTCCTCGAGGCCGTCGGTCTCCCCGTGCTCGCGGTGCCCGGAAACCACGACATCCCGTATACGTTCCCGGCCCGCTTCACGCGGACCTTCGAGCCCTGGCGGAGCGTCTTCGGCGACCCCGAGCCGGTCCACTCCTCCCCCGGCCTGCTCGTCGTCGGGCTCAACTCGGTGCGCCCGTGGCGCCAGCAGGGCGGCTCGCTCGAGGACGGCCAGGTCGCCCGCGCCGTGGAGACGCTGCGCGCGGCGCCCGAGCAAGCGCTCAAGGTCGTCGCGCTCCACCATCACCTCGCCGCACCCCCCTGGCGCGCGAAGCGCAAGCGCCCGCTCGGCCGGCGCGACCATGTCCTCCAGTCGTTCGCCGAGGCGGGTGCCGAGCTCGTCGTCTCGGGACACGTGCACCAGGCCGGAGTCGCCGAGCGGCGCGAGTTCGAGGCGCTCGAGGGCGGACGGAGAGGCTCACTCGTGCTCGCGACCGTCGCCGGGCTCGGGCGCCCCCGGCCACAGCGCAGCGGAGAAGCGCGCGGCGTGAGCCTCTACCTCGCCGACGAAGCCGCGCTGACGGTCACGACGTACGCCTGGGACGGAAGCGCGTTCGCCGAAGTGGCCCGGCGGACCTTCGCGCGCCGTTAGAGTTGCCGGCGGTGGAGGCGGCTCTCCTCGAGCTCAAGCGGCGACTCGGCGAGGTCGCAGATCTCTCGCGTGCCGGAAGCGTCCTCGCGTGGGACATGGAGGTCTGGATGCCGCCGGGCGGAGCTGCATCGCGCGCGACGCAGCTCTCGACGTTGGTGCGGATAATCCACGACAAGTTCACCGACGACCGCATCGGCGAGCTCCTCGACGAGCTCGATGCGGACGCGGCCTCGCTGCCGCACGACGCCGACGATGCCTGCCTCGTGCGGGTGACGCGGCGCCAGTACGAGAAGCAACGGCGGATCCCCGGCGATCTCGCTGCGGAGCTCATGAGGGCGGCCGCCGAGGGGTACCAGGTCTGGGTCGGCGCGCGCGAAGCGGGCGACTTCCAGAAGTTCCGCCCCGAGCTCGAGCGCATGCTCGAGCTGACGTTGCGCAAGGTGGAGTGCTTCGCGCCGTACGACGATCCGTACGACGTCCTGCTCGACGACTACGAGCAGGGCATGCGCACCGAGGACGTGGAGAGGGTCTTCGCCACGCTCCAGCCCGAGCTCACCGCGCTGGTGGACGAGCATGCCGCGGACGAGGTGGACGGGCTCCTGCGCGGGCACTTCGCGACCGACAAGCAGGACGCGCTCTCGCGCGAGATCATCACGGCGTTCGGGGTGGACTGGGACAAGTTCCGCCTCGACCTGACAGTGCATCCGTTCGAGGTCACCTTCGGCGTCGACGACATCCGCCTCACCACGAGGTACGACGAGCGCGACCTGAACTCCCTGTTCACCGCGATGCACGAGGCAGGGCACGGCCTGTACGAGTGGGGCGTGAGCCCGTCGCTCGACCGCACGCCGATGGCCGGAGGAGTCTCCTCAGCGCTGCACGAGTCCCAGAGCCGCCTGTGGGAGAACGTCGTCGGGCGCTCGCTCCCGTTCTGGCGCTGGTTCTACCCGCGGCTGCAGGAGGCGTTCCCGGAGAAGTTCGGATCGGTCCCGGTCCAGCGCCTTCCACCAGGCCGTGAACCAGCCGCTCCGCTCGCACATCCGGGTCGACGCCGACGAGACGAGCTACGGCCTGCATGTGATCCTCCGCTTCGAGCTCGAGCGCGAGCTCCTGTCAGGGCGGCTCGCCGTCGCCGATCTCCCGGACGCGTGGAACACGCGCTTCCAGGAGCTCCTCGGGCTGGAGGTGACCGACGACCGGATGGGCGTCCTCCAGGACAGCCACTGGTCGGGCGGCTCGTACGGGTACTTCCCGACCTACCTGCTCGGGAGCGTGCTCTCGGTTCAGATGTGGGAGAAGGCGGCCGAGGCGATCCCGGACGTCGAGGAGCGCATGGAGCATGGCGATTTCGCCGACCTCCACGGCTGGCTGCGCGAGAACGTCTACTCCGTCGGGAGCAAGTTCACGCCCGCGGAGACGATCGAGCGCGCAGTCGGCGGCCCGATCGTCCCCGAGCCGTACCTCGCGTATCTCCGCAACAAGCTCGACGCGTACGCGGCCGCGTAGGGCTCGTCAGGCGGCGCGCCCGAAGCGCTTCTCGGCCCGCGCACGAGCCCGCGCGGCCTCGACCTCGCGGTCGCGCGGCGCGGCCACGGTCACGAGCTCGGCGAGCAGCCGGCTCGTCGTCGCCGCGACCTCCTCGACCGCACGCGCGAATGCCGCCTCGTTCGCCTTCGACGGCTTCTGCGAGCCGCTCACCTTGCGGACGTACTGGAGCGCGGCCGCCTGGAT
The DNA here is from genome assembly GCA_963716605.1 of uncultured Actinomycetes bacterium. Classification (GTDB taxonomy): domain Bacteria; phylum Actinomycetota; class Thermoleophilia; order Gaiellales; family Gaiellaceae; genus GMQP-bins7. The sequence continues at coordinate 76,133 of CAVQTO010000006.1, forward strand.
CTCGTCCTCGGACGCCGGCGGCTCGAAGTTGTGGAGTGTCTTGATGTTCCGGCACATGTGCCGAGGGTACCTCGCGGCTACACGGCCACGGTGGGGAGCCCGGCGAGCGCCATCGCCACCTCGTCCTCCGCGTACTCGTGATCCTCGAGCTTGCCGGCGAAGAAGTCCGTGTACGCCTGCATGTCGAAGTGGCCGTGGCCGCAGAGGTTGAAGAGGATCGACTGCGAGACGCCTTCCTCGCGACAGCGGATCGCCTCGTCGATCGTCGCCTTCACCGCGTGGTTCGCCTCCGGCGCCGGCACGATCCCCTCCACACGAGCGAACTCGACCCCGGCCGCGAACACCTCGGTCTGCGTGTACGCCCGCGCCTCGATCAGGCCCAGCTCCTTCAGATGGCTCACCAGCGGAGCCATGCCGTGGTACCGGAGCCCGCCCGCGTGGAACGGCGGCGGGACGAACGTCGAGCCGAGCGTGTGCATCTTCACGAGCGGCGTCAGGTGACCGGTGTCGCCGAAGTCGAACGCGTACAGACCCTTCGTCAGGCTCGGGCACGCCGCCGGCTCGACCGCGATGACCCGCATCGACGCCTCCTCGCGCAGCGCCCGCCCGATGAACGGGAACGAGAGCCCGGAGAAGTTCGAGCCGCCCCCGGTGCAGCCGATGACGACGTCCGGGTAGTCCTCGGCGGCCTCGAGCTGCTGCTGCGCCTCCTCGCCGATCACGGTCTGGTGCATGAGCACGTGGTTCAGGACGGAGCCGAGCGAGTACTTCGTGTCCTCGCGGGTCGCAGCCGACTCGACCGCCTCCGAGATCGCGATCCCGAGGCTGCCCGTCGAGTCCGGATGCTCTTCGAGGATCGCGCGGCCGGAGTTCGTCTCCACCGACGGGCTCGGCAGGCAGCGCGCGCCGAAGGTCTCCATCAGCGCGCGCCGGTACGGCTTCTGCTCGTACGAGATCCTGACCATGAAGACCTCGACCTCGAGCCCGAAGATGTGACCGGCGAACGCGAGCGCCGAGCCCCACTGCCCCGCCCCGGTCTCGGTCGTGAGCCGCGTGACGCCTTCCTGCTTGTTGTAGTAGGCCTGCGCGACCGCGGTGTTCGGCTTGTGCGAGCCGGTCGGCGAGACGCCCTCGTACTTGTAGTAGATGCGCGCGGGGGTATCGAGGTGCTTCTCGAGACGGCGCGCTCTATATAGAGGTGTCGGCCGCCACTGCCGGTAGACCGAGCGCACCTCCTCCGGGATCGCGACGAAGCGGTCGGTCGAGACCTCCTGCAGGATGATCTGCATCGGGAAGAGCGGTGCGAGGTCGTCGGGGCCGACGGGCTGCCCCGTGCCGGGATGCAGCACCGGCGGTGGAGGCTCGGGGAGGTCGGCGGCGAGGTTGTACCACGCCTCCGGAAGCCGGCTCTCGTCGAGGACGTACTTGACCTGGTCGCTCATCGCGCTCCCCCTCTCGGTCGCTGGCCTGAGTCTTGCCCAGGACGGAGGGTGAGGCAAGCCGAAGGGCCCGCCGAGACGGGCCCTTCGAGGTACACGCGGGAAGTCCCTACGAGAACGATGCGACCCGCTGTCGCCGCAGCATCAGCACGGCGCCGCCGACGAGGAGCAGGCCGAGCCCGAAGGCGCCCGCCGCGCCGATGCCGGCGTCGGCCCAGTCGAACCCGTCGGCACGCACCGACGTCGACTCGACCGGCACCATCGTGGGAGCCGGTCCGATGCCGCGCCACGCGCGGTCGTCGGGACGGACGACGTCGTTCGAGCTGTTGGTGGCGAACAGCCCGGGCCCGTGAGTGGGGCGGTCGTCCGGGCGGACGGCGACGGTCGTGTCGAGACCGATCGCTCCCGGGCCGTGCGTCGCGCGGTCGTCCGGGCGAACCGTGCCTGAGCCGTCGAGTGCGATCGCGCCCGGGCCGTGCGTCGCGCGATCGTCCGGGCGGGTTCCGCCTTCCGCTGCGATGGCACCCGCGGTGAGCACGAAGGTCGCTGCCGCCAACACGATGTACATGAAGCGCTTCATCGTTTCTCCTTCTGTCGTCGACCGCCTCGTGCGATCGCGTTGACGGCACCGTGCGGCGGACCGGTTGCGAACCGGTTGCAAACAGGGCACAGTCCGCTGCACAACTGGCGGGGAGCGGTATGGAGACACGAATCCTCGGCCCGCTCGAAGTCCTCGTGGAGGGCAGGCGGGTCGAGATCAAGGGCGGCAAACAGCGAGAGCTGCTCGCGATCCTGCTCATCCACGCCAACGACATCGTGTCCCCGGACCGGCTCATCGAGGGACTCTGGGGCGACACGCCTCCGGCATCGGCGCTGAAGACGCTGCAGGCGTACGTCTCACGGCTCCGAGGCACTCTCGACACGGCCAGCGGAGCCCTCGAGACGCACGGCCACGGCTACCGCCTTCGTGTGGAGCCCGGTCAGCTCGACGCCGAGCTCTTCCGCAGCGGGCTCGAGGAGGGTCGGCGCGCGCTCGCCCGGGGCGAGGCCGACGCGGCCGCCGAACGGCTACGAGAGGCTCTGGCGCTCTGGCGCGGGCCGGCGCTCGCGGAGTTCCGGTACGAGGACTTCGCGCAGGCCGAGATCGCCCGTCTCGAGGAGCTGCGGCTCGCGGCCCAGGAGGAGCGCATCGAGGCCGACCTCGAGCTCGGGCGCCACGACGAGCTCGTCCCGGAGCTGGAGGCGCTCGTCGCGGAGCAGCCACTGCGCGAGCGCCCGCGGGGGCAGCTCATGCTCGCCCTCTACCGCTCCGGCCGACAGGCCGAGGCCCTGAGGACGTACCAGGAGGGGCGCCGCGCGCTCGCCGAGGAGCTCGGCCTCGAGCCGAGCGAGAGCCTGCAGCGCCTCGAGCGGCAGATCCTCGACCACGATCCCGCGCTCGCTGCGCCGGCGCGCCCGACCAGGCCGCGGATCGTGCCGGCCGCAGCCTGGCGGCACCCGCGCAGGATCGTCGCAGCCGGCGCGCTCGTCCTCGCGCTGGCGATCGGGGCGGCGTTCTACCAGGGCACGCGCGGCGGCGAGACGATCGAGGCGTCCGGCGCACTGGCGCTCGACCCCTCTTCGGGCGAGCTCGTCGCCAGCGTGCCGCTCGGAACAGCGCCGTCGGCGGTCGCCGTCGGGGACGGGAGCGTCTGGGTCGTCGATGCCGACGACAGGACGATCTCGGAGATCGATCCCGAGACGCGCTCGCTCAAGCAGAGCTTCGGCACGTCGTCGATACCCACGGATATCGCGGTGGGCGACGGCGCTGTGTGGATAACGAACGCGTCGATCGATGCGCAGTCCAACGACGCGAACGACTTGCTGCCGGCGAGCGTCTCGCGACTCGATCCCGAATCCGGCGACGTCGTCGAGACGATCGATCTCCGGCCCGCACCGGGCGGGCACGTCTTCAGCGTCCTGCCGGGTCTCAGCGTGCAGCACCTTGCGGTCTCGCCCGACGCTGTGTGGGCCATCAATCGCGACCTCAGCGTCTCGCGCATCGACCCGCGGACGAACCGGATCGTGGCCCAGGTCGAGGGCGTCAAGGCCAACAACATCGCGGTGGGCGACGGCGACGTCTGGGTCGCCGAGGGGGACGGCCTCGCCGAGATCGATCCGAGCACCAACGAAGTCGCAAGGCGGGTGCCGCTCGATGCCGACCTCTCGACCCTCGCGGTCGGAGGCGGCGCCGTCTGGGTCGCCGATCCCGAGGGCGGCAACGTCTGGCGCGTCGACACGGGCCCGAGGCTGAAGACGACGGCGATCGAGGTCGAGACCTGGGTCGTCAGGCTCGCGTTCGGCGAGGGCGCTGTGTGGGCGACGAACGAGATTGCGGACTCGATCCACCGCATCGACCCGCGGACCGGCGCGTCGCGGCGCGTGGCCGGAGCCACGTCGCCCCGAGGCGTCGACGCGGGCGACGGCACGGTCTGGGTAACCGCGGCGACCCCGCCGTCGGAAGATGCAGCGCTCCCCACGGCCGTCTGTCGGAACGTCGACTTCGGCGGCGACGGAAGCCCCGACGTCCTGCTCGTCTCGAGCCTCCCGCTCCAGACCGGGTGGCTGGAAACCACCCAGCCGATGATCGACGCGATCCGGCTCGTCCTCCGGCAGCGTGGATACGAGGCGGGCGCGTTCTCGGTCGGGTTCCAGTCGTGCGACTCCTCGACCGCCCAGGCCGGTGCCGAAGACGTCTTCCGCTGCGGCTCGAATGCGAAGGCCTTCGCGCGCAACCTGAAGGTCGTCGGCGTCTTCGGCTCCTTCGGTTCTCCCTGCTCCTACTTCCAGATCCCGATCGCGAACCAGGCTTCGGGCGGACCGTTGGCCATGATCAGCCCGTCCAACACGGCCGAGCTCCTGACGGAGGACGACGACCTCTATCCGTCGGGCACGCGGAGCTTCTTCCGGCTCGCTGCGGCGGAGCGCTACCTGGGACCCGCCCAGGTCGAGCTCGCGAAGCAGCTCGGTCACGAGCGGCTGTTCCTCCTGACGTCCAAGTACGACGAGTACAGCGCGAACTACACGCGGGATCTCCGGGCCGCAGCCCGGCGACTCGGCGTCGACATCGTCGGCAGCGCGAGGTTCGATCCGGAAGCCGAGAGCTTCCGCGCCCTCGTGCGCAGGGTCGCCAGGGCCCGGCCGGAGTCGGTGGCGATGGTCGGGCTCCTCGTTCCGGGGACCGGAACGATGGTTCGCGAGCTACGCGGGGCTCTCGGTGAGAACGTCTCGATCAGCGGGCCGGACGCCTTCGCGCTCGCGGAGGACCTGGGCAAGCTCGCCGGCGACGCGGCGACCGGCATGTACGTCGCGACGTACGGCATCCCGAACGACCGGCTCCCGCCGAAGGGAGAGCAGTTCCTCGCGGCATACGCAGCGGAGCACGGCGGCGATCCAGGCCCCGATGTGGCCGCGAGCTACGGCGCGCAGGCCGCGGAGATCCTCCTCGACGCGATCGCCCGCTCGGACGGCACCCGAGCGTCGGTCAACGAGCAGATCCGACAGACGGACGTTCGAAACGGGATCCTCGGGAACGTCAGCTGGGACGCGAAGGGTGATCTCGTGGAAGGGCCGGTCACGATCCTGCGCATGACCGGCGACGAGCTCGTCGTCGATCGGGTCGTCGTCGTCCGGCCAGAGCGCGGCCGCCCGTAAGCCGCTCGCGATAGGCTCGCCGCCGATGGCCGTGCTCACGACCCAGGTCGCGCGCGACGACACGTTCGAGCAGCGGCGCGCGCGGATGGAGGAGCTCGTCGCGGAGCTGCGAGAGCGCTCGGCGCGGATCGCTCAGGGCGGCGGCGAGAAGGCCGTCGAGCGCCACCGCTCCCGAGGGAAGATGACAGCACGCGAGCGCATCGACCGCCTCGTCGACCCCGGCAGCGCCTTTCTCGAGCTGAACGCCCTGGCCGCGTACGACCTGTACGGCGGCGACGCCCCCTCCGCCGGCATCGTCACCGGCGTCGGCGTCGTCGAAGGCCGCCAGGTGGTCGTCGTCGCGAACGACGCCACGGTCAAGGGCGGCTCGTACTACCCGCTGACAGTGAAGAAGCACTTGCGCGCGCAGGAGGTCGCCCGCCAGAACCGCCTCCCGTGCATCTACCTCGTCGACTCCGGCGGCGCGTTCCTCCCGCTCCAGGCCGAGGTCTTCCCCGACCGCGACCACTTCGGCCGCATCTTCTTCAACCAGGCGCGGCTCTCCGCCGAGGGAATCCCGCAGATCGCGATCGTCATGGGCTCGTGCACCGCCGGCGGCGCGTACGTCCCGGCCATGTCCGACGAGACAGTGATCGTGCGGGGCACCGGCACGATCTTCATCGGCGGCCCCCCGCTCGTGAAGGCCGCGACCGGGCAGGACGTGACGGCGGAGGAGCTCGGAGGCGCGGACGTCCACACGAGACGCTCGGGCGTCGCAGACCACTACGCGACCTCCGACGAGCACGCGCTCGCGATCGCGAGAGAGATCGTCCGCCACCTCGACCCGCCCCTTGCCGCCCCGTGGGAGATCGCGCACTCCGAAGACCCGACCGCCGATCCTGCAGACCTCTACGGCCTCGTCCCCGAGGACTTCCGCCACGAGCTCGACGTGCGCGAGGTCATCGCGCGCATCGTCGACGGCTCCCGTTTTGCAGAGTTCAAGCAGCTGTACGGGGAAACACTGATCTGCGGCTTCGCACGCATCGAGGGCTTTCCGGTCGGGATCCTCGCGAACCAGGGCGTCCTCTTCGCCGAGTCCTCGCAGAAGGCCGCGCACTTCATCGAGCTCGCCTGCAAGCGCCGCATTCCGCTGGTCTTCCTCCAGAACATCACCGGCTTCATGGTCGGGAGGGAGTACGAGGAGGGCGGCATCGCGCGCGACGGCGCGAAGCTCGTGATGGCGGTCGCGTGCGCGGACGTGCCGAAGTTCACCGTGGTCGTCGGCGGCTCCTTCGGCGCCGGGAACTACGCGATGTGCGGCCGCGCGTACGAGCCGCGCCAGCTCTGGATGTGGCCGAACGCGAGGATCTCCGTCATGGGCGGCGAGCAGGCCGCGACCGTGCTGACGATGGTCGGCGACGCCGACCCGGACGACATCAAGGCGACATACGAGGCCGAGGGGAACCCGTACTACTCGACCGCGCGCCTCTGGGACGACGGCATCATCGACCCGCTCGACACCCGCCGCGTGCTCGCGCTCGGCCTCGCTGCCGCGGCGAACGCACCCGTGCCGGAGACGACCTTCGGCATCTTCCGCATGTAACGAGCGGCACAGGAAAGAGAACTGTTAGCAGCAGTTTTCGACGATTCCCGCCGGGTACGCAGGTTCCTCGGGACGGGAATCGACAAAGGAGATCCAGATGCGCTTCATCGAGAGGTTCAAGGCATCGCCAGCACTCGTGGTGGCGTCCCTCGCGCTCCTCGTGAGCTTGACGGGGACGAGCGTCGCCGCGGTCCAGCAGGTGCTCCCGCGCAACAGCGTCGGGACGAAGCAGGTGAAGAAGAACGCGATCACGACGAAGAAGATCCGGAACGGCACGCTGCTCCGGGCCGACTTCAGGCGCGGTCAGCTTCCGCGCGGCGCGCGCGGCACCGCCGGCCCGGCAGGCGCGGCAGGCGCGCGCGGCCCGAGCGACGTCCGGCAGATCGCTGACGGCGCGACAACTGCCTGGAGCTCGACCTTCGCGTCTCAGCGCTCGCTGAGCCTCCCGGTCGGCTCGTGGCTCGTCACGGCGACGCTCGGCGTCGACTCGAACGGCACCGCCGGCACGACGCAGACGTGCACGTGTCGCCTCGCCGTCGGTGGAACCGTCGTCGACCAGGTCGAGCTGGTCCTCGGTGGGAACGCCACCGTCAACGAGAAGGCCGCGATTACGCTCCAGGGCGGCCGTGCGATCACGGCTGCCGGGAACGCGGAGCTCCAGTGCCAGTCCACCGGCGCCGGCAGCGTCATGAACCCGAGCATCACCGCGATCCAGGTCGCGACCCTGACGAACGCTTAGCGCTCCCGCGACGAGTTCCGGGAGTTCCCTCCCGGAACTCGTCGCGGATGTGTCTTACCGAGCGATCAGTTGGTCGTCTCTTCGACGTACACCTGCCTGGTGAAGTTCCCGAAGTTGTCGGTGCACGTCGTCGCGGTACCGCGCACCCAGAGCGTGACCGCGCGCGTTCCGGCTGCGAGCCCGGTGAACCGTGCACGCGAGTAGACCGGCGCATCCGCGGCGTAGACGACGGCCCGTCCGCCCTCCGGAGACTGCGCGTTGCCGTCGACCCTTAGCTGGTAGTCGCAGAAGGTCCCGGCCGTGCGGACATGGCTCTGCCAGTAGAGATTGATGACCGAGCCGGCCTGGTCCTTTGTGAAGTTACCGACGACCCGCGCCTGCTCGTACGTGGCCGTGATGGTGCCGGTGTCGGTTTGCCCGCCGTAGTTGAGCTGCGTCGTCTTGAGGGTTGCCGGTGTTCCCGGAGCTCCCGCAGCCCCCGCAGCGCCCGCAGCCCCCGCAGCCCCCGCCGGCCCAGCAGGCCCGGTGAGTCCTCTCGGCCCGCGGACCGAGCCCCTGAAGTCCCTCGGCGTCAGCGACCTGTTCTTGACGTCCGCGCCCGTGAGCGAGCTGTTCTTGACCTGCGGGCTGCCAACGCTGTTGCGCGGAAGCAGCTGCTCCACGGCCGCGATGCTCGTGCCCGTGAGGCTGGCGAGCAGCGCGATGCACGCAACCACGAGTGCGGGCGAAGCCTTAAACCTCCGTACGAGGCCCAATTTGTTTCTCCTTTCGATGATCCCCTCGCTGAAGGCTCGCATCCTAGTGCGTGTTGAGGACAGGACATGCCCCAGGTAGGTTCGCGGCAGAGTGATTGTCCGCGTCCTCATTTGGAACCTGTTCGACTCGCAGACGACGATCGACGAGCTTCGGGAGTCCCTCCCGGAGCTCGAGCCGCCGAGCGCGTGGATCTGGAACGAGGGGAGCGAGCGCTTCGGCGGCGTCCTCCACGGTGACGAGCTGCCCGAGGCCGTCGGCTGGGCGACCGACCTCATCGGCGCGGACGCGGACGTATACGAGGAGTTCGACCTGCTCGACGGCTAAGGCGGAAGAACTCTCCCGGCCTCGCCCTCTTGTAGGTGACATCGAACAAGGGGGAGGGAGATGAATGTCCGCCGTCGCGTGAGAGTCTCTCCGGCCACGGTCATCGCGTGCATCGCGCTGCTCGTCAGCCTCACCGGCACGAGCGTCGCCGCCGTGTCGCAGCTCGCGAGGAACAGCGTCGGAACGCCGCAGCTCAAGAACAACGCGGTCACGTCGCCGAAGGTGAAGAACGGGACGCTCGTCCGCGCGGACTTCAAGTCCGGGACGCTCCTGAGAGGGCCCGCTGGTCAGAGAGGCCAGACCGGTGCTACAGGCGCCACCGGAGCGACCGGGTCGGCCGGCGCGCCAGGAGCGCCCGGGGCGCCTGGCGTGGTGACCCGGCTGACGGCGCTGATTGCCGCCAACGGAACGATCAGCCGCTCTCAAAACGTGACATCCGCTGCGAATCTGGGTGGCGGAAACTACGAGGTGATCTTCAATCAGAACGTGTCGCAGTGCACCTACGTCGCGACTCCTGGAAGCGTCGCCGCGACAATCCACGGGCACGTCAGCGTCGCACCGCGCAACGGGATCCCAAACGGTGTCTTCATCGCAACGGCGAATCCCGCGGGGACAGAAGCGGCCCTCGCGTTCCACCTCGTCGTCGTCTGCTGAGACGGCCTCGCGTAGGGGCGGGCGACGCCCGCCCCTACCCGCGAGCACAGCGTCGAGCGACGCGTGCCAGGCGTCGAGCTCGTCGCGCTCTTCGTCCGTCAGGCACCGGAGCGGCGCGCGCACGTCCTCTCGCACCGGGACGCCCTGCCGCCCGAGGAGGCGCTTGAGCGCGGCCTGCCTCGGGAAGCGCTCGACGAACGCGCGCAGCTCGGCGAGGCGCGCGGCGCCCTCGGCGGTCGGCTGCGCGGACGACCGCGGCCACCTCCGCCGGGAACGCGGACGCGAGCGCGGACACTGCGCCGACCGCGCCCGCCTCCATCCCCTGATGGATGAGCGCCTCCGGGCCGACGAAGACGTCGTAGCCGTCGAGCAGGTAGCGCGAGAAGCGGTCGAAGGGCGTGTCGGACACCTTCAGCCCCGCGACGTTCGGGGCATCTTGGCGCAGCCGCTCGAGCACGGGCGGCGCGACGGCGTACCCGCTCGTGGACTCGAACTCGTAGACGTAGAAGGGCAGCGGTGCGCATGCGAGCGCGGCAGCGAGGAAGTGCGCGTGCTGCGCGTGCTCGTCGAGCTTGAAGTACGGCGGGCCGATGACGACGGCCGCGTCCGCGCCGACCTCGGCCGCGTGCGCGGCGAGCCTCACCGTCTCGGCCGTGGACTGCGCGCCGCAGTGGACGGCGACCTGGAGCCGGTGCTCGGACGCCTGCAGGAAGAGGTCTGCCGCGACGCGCCGCTCGTCCTCCGTCGAGCAGGATCCCCTCCCCCGCCGTGCCGAGCGCGAGGATCCCGTCGAGCCCGGCCGCGACGAAGAAGTCGACGAGCGGGCCGAACGCCTCGTCGTCGAGCTGTCCGCCCGCGTTCGCGAGCGGCGTGACCGAAGCCGCGAGGGCGCCGCGGAGGGGCGGCATCAGCGAGCCGTCTTGCCTTCGCGAACGCGCTCGACGGTTCCTGCGATCCGGCGGGCGCGTGTCTCGGGCCGCTTCGCCTCCTCGACCCACTCGACGTACTCGCGCCGGTGCGTGAAGGAGAGCGCCGAGAAAGCCTTCTTCGCCTCCGGCTCGGCGGAGAGCGCCGCGCGCAGGTCCGCCGGGACACGCACCGTGCGCGGCTCCGTGTCGAGCTCCATGGCCACGGCGACGCGATCGCCCGCGTCCACTCCGGTCGCGTCCCGGACCGCGCGATTGAGACCGATGTACCCCGCGCCGCCGTACACACCGGGGGTCGTGCGCCAGGTGTGACCCCGAATGGTGACCTTCACCGGAGGACGCACCTGGCCGAAGGCCTCCTCGAGATCGAACGGGACCCGGAACATCGCCGAGGTTTTCTCGGTGCGCTCGAGCTCCACGGTGAAGCGCTTCGCGGGCATCGGCGAAACCATATTGTCCGCTCCATGTCGGCGCTCCGCGTTGAACGCGACCGTCACGTGCTCCGGGTCACGCTCGCTCGGCCGGAACGCCGGAACGCGTTCGACGCGGCGCTCATCGCCGAGCTCACCGAGGCGTTCACGGACGTCGGGGACGCGCGCGCGGTCGTGCTCTCCGGCGACGGGCCGAGCTTCTGCGCCGGCGCGGACGTCGAATGGCAGCGCGCCTCGATCGACCTCACCTACGAGGAGAACGTCGAGGACGCGACGCGGCTCTTCCGGATGTTCGAGGCGATCGACGCCTGCCCGGCTCCCGTCGTCGCCGCGGTGCACGGGTTCGCGCTCGGCGGAGGGTCGGGGCTCGCCGCGACCGTCGACATCGCGATCGCGGATCCTGACGCGACCTTCGGGTTTACCGAGGTGCGGCTCGGGATCGTCCCGGCGGTCATCTCGGTCTTCGTGCTTCCGAAGATCGGCTCGACGGCGCGGCGGTACTTCGTCACGGGGGAGCGCTTCGGCGCGGCCGTCGCGCTGCGGATCGGCCTTGTGTCGGAGGTCTCGGACGACCCGGCCGAGGCCGCCGAGGAGGTCGTCGCGTCGATCCTCGCGGGTGGGCCCGAGGCGGTCCGGGTGGCCAAGCAGCTCGTCCGCGAGCGCCCGAATGGGCTCGAGACCGCGCACATCGCCGCGAAGCGACGCGCGAGCGCGGAAGGCCAGGACGGCCTGCGGGCGTTCCTCGAGCGTCGCGCACCGGGCTGGACGCAGGACGAGGACTAGTCGCGCCGCTCGTCGAGGAACTTCTTCAGCCCGAGAAACGGGAGGATGAACGCCGCGAGCACGGACCCGAGCCAGACGATGAGGGTGCCGAGGATCCACCCGGTGAGGCCGTCGATCGACAGCCCGTCCGTGACGAGCACCGTGACGATCAGCGACACCAGCGTCGCGATCAGCGCCACCACACCGAGAATCCCCGCACCGCTTCCGCGGAGCTGGACGAGCAGGAACGGCTGCAGCACCGCGAACACGACCGTGAAGACGATCACCGCGATGATGAACCCGGTCACGTCGAGGCTGACCTCGTCGAGCACGGCGGCAGCGACGATGAGGCCGACAGCGTTCGACGCGAGCGCGATCAGCGTCCGGACAAGCAGTCGGATCACGCGCTGACCCTAGCTCCTAGCGCGAGGACATGAAGTAGAGGAGCGCGAGCCCGACCGCGACGAGCCCGGTGATCCACCAGGCCGGTGACACGTCCGCGATGAGGAGCCCGAACGCGACGAGGCCGAGGACGACCGCCGGCAGGTACGGCGCGAGGCGGAACGGCCGCTCGGCGAACGACGCGCTCGTGCCGAGCCAGATGGCGAAGAAGAGGCCGATCGCGACGAGGCCGGTGATCCACCAGGCCGGGCTCACGCCGCCGATCAGGAGGCCGAGCGCCGCGAGACCGACGATCATCACGGGGACGAAGCGCGCCATGCCGCGCGAGCCTAACCCGTCTCCACCCTAGAGTTCGCGCTCGTGGCGATCCGGAAGCTGCTCGTGGCGAACCGCGGAGAGATCGCGCTGCGCGTCTTCCGCACGTGCCGGCGCGAGGGCATCGCGACGGTCGCGGTGGTCGCGCCCGACGACACGGGGTCGCTGCACGCGCGCTCGGCCGACGAGACGGTCGAGATCGCGAGCTACCTCCACTCCGAGGAGCACATCCGCGCGGCGAAGGCGACAGGCGCCGACGCGATCCATCCGGGCTACGGGTTCCTGGCGGAGAACGCGGACTTCGCCGAGGCGGTCGAGGCGGCGGGGCTCACGTGGGTCGGGCCGCCGCCGAAGGCGCTGCGGCTCGGCGGTGACAAGCTCGCGGCGAAGCGGATCGCGCGCGAGGCAGGCGTGCCGACGCTGCCCGAGGGCTCGCCGGAGGAGATCGGCTTCCCGCTCGTCGTGAAGGCCGCAGCGGGAGGCGGCGGGCGCGGCATGCGGGTGGTGCGCACGCCCGGGGAGCTCGACGAGGCGTTGAAGGCAGCCGAGCGGGAGGCCGTCGGCGCATTCGGCGACGGGACGCTCTATCTCGAGCGCTACCTCGAACGCCCGCGTCACGTCGAGGTGCAGCTGCTCGCGGATGCGCACGGGAACGTGGTCGCGCTCGGCGAGCGGGAATGCTCCGTGCAGCGGCGGCACCAGAAGGTGCTCGAGGAGGCGCCGGCTCCCGGCCTCGACGCAGAGCTGCGCCAGGCGCTCTTCGAGGCGGCCGTCGCGTTCGGTCGCGCCATCGGCTACCGGAGCGCCGGGACGGTCGAGTTCGTCGTGGAGGACGGCGCGTTCCATTTCCTCGAGCTCAACGGCCGCATCCAGGTCGAGCACCCGGTCACCGAGGCGGTCACCGGCCTCGACCTCATCGCGGAGCAGCTGCGGATCGCGGAGGGCGAACCCCTCGCGAACGGGCATGCCCGATCCGGCCGCGTCGGAAGCGGAGAGGCGAGAGGACATGCCCTGGAAGTACGGTTGTACGCGGAGGACCCGCGCACGTTTCTCCCGCAAGCAGGCCGAATCGAGCGGCTCGCGTTGCCAAGTTACAACGTGTTACAAGGCGCTTTTCCCGGCCTCCGGGTGGACGCGGGCGTCGAGGAGGGTGACGAGGTCGGGCTCGCGTACGACCCGATGATCGCGAAGCTGATCGCGCACGGGCGCGACCGGGCGGAGGCGCTCGAGATCCTGGCGGACGCGCTCGCCGAGACCGAGGTCGTGGGGACGACGCACGAACCTGCCGTTCCTGCGCTGGCTCGTCTCGCACCCGGTCGTGCGCGCGGGCGAGGCGACGACGGCGTTCCTCACGGAGCAGCCGCCGCTCTCCGAGTACCCGCTCCGGCTCGCCGACGGGCCGTGGCGCGAGCCATGGCGGCTCAATCTCCCGGCCCCCACTCCGGCGGCTCCGCCGGACGTCGACGTCGCGACCCAGGCACAGGGCGCGGTCGCGGGAGGAACGGCCACGGTGACCGCGCCGATGCCCGGGACGGTGCTGAGCGTCGAGGTCGAGCCGGGGACCGAGGTCGAGGCGCGCCGCGCGCTCGTCGTGCTCGAGGCGATGAAGATGGAGATCCCCGTCCACTCGCCGTTCGCCGGCACCGTGAGCGCAGTGCACGTCGCCGCGGGCGATCGCGTCGCGGGCGGTGCTCCGCTGGTCGAGCTCGAGAGCTAGGGCTCGGTCGCGTTCGCGGGCGGAGGAGGCCCGGGCGCGGACTGCATCTGCGTGAGCGCCGCCCGGTAGCGCCACCAGATGATCCCGCCGGCGAGCAGCGCGCCCACGATGCCCACGAGCATGGACTCGGAGTCGATCTCCGGCTTCACCGTCATCACGTAGATGATGAGAAACAGCACGACGACGTCGAGGCGCGCGAGAAAGACGAGCCTCAGAATCCGCCGAGGCGCCTCGGGCGAGCCTTGCTCCGCGAGCTCCCCGATGCGCTTCGACTCGGGGCCGAGGAAGAGCAGACCGGCGAAGAAGGTCGTCGCGTACAGCAGCAGCCCCAGCACGATCCAGTCGTCGCCGAAACCGTAGAAATCCGAGTCCACGACCAACCAGACTCCGGTCACGAACGCGATCAGCGAGGCCGGTGTGAAGACCCTCTGTGCGACCCACTCGATGTCGTGGCCGAAGGACGCCATGCGCGAGCGGTCTTCCGACTGCGAGTAGTGGTGCGCGAGGACGAGCAGCATGAGTGCGCCGCCGACCCAGGCGACGGCCATCGCCACGTGGACGAACAGGAGAACCTGGAACCAGCTCATGCGGGCCTAGAACGTCGTGTCCGTGGTGATCTTGTCGAGGAGCCAGCCGACGACGACGTTCACGAACCAGACCACGATCGTCGCGCCGACGTACGTCCAGAAGCCGTCGATCGAGAAGTCGGGCGCGATCCACTCGGCGAGCGCGAGCATGAGGACGTTGATCGCGAAATACGCGAGCCCGAACGTCACGATGATCAGCGGCAGCGTCAGGATCGCGAGGATCGGCTTGATGATGAGGTTGCCGACCGTCAGGACGAACGCCCCGAGGAGCAGCGGCCACCAGCGGCCGATCGTGACGCTGTCGAACATCCAATCGACGACGATCAGCGCGAGGACGTTGATCCCGTAGACGACGGCGAGCCGGATCAGCCAGGGCACGGCGCCGAGCCTAACGCAAGTGAGAGTCTGTAGTTAGAAGAGCTTCTGGAGCTTCATCGCCGCGCCCATGTCGCCCTTGATCTTGAGCTTTCCGGTCATGTACGCGGTGGTCGGGTTCTGCTCTCCGGCGATGATCTTCTCGAAGTTCTCGCTGCTCGCCGAGAAGGTGCAGTCGGCGTCCTCGGCGCCCTCGCGGACCTCGATCGTGCCGTCCGCGATCGCAACCGTCCACGCGCCGGCTCCCTCGATGTCGAAGACGTAGGTGTTGTTCATGCCCTCGATCCGGTCGGGGTCACCCGCGCCGGCAAACCTTCGAAGAACTCCTGCACGCTCGGCATCTGCTCGACCTCTCCCTCTTCGTTGACAGACGGGCGGAGCCTACCGCGCGGATAGAGTCCGCGCCCGTGGACTTCGACCTCTCACCTGAGCAGGAACTGATTCGTGACACCGTCCGCACGTTCGCGCGAGAACGGGTGGCGCCCGTCGCGGCGGAGCTCGACCTCGAGAGCCGCTTCCCCTACGAGCTCGTCTCCGAGCTCGCGGAGCTCGGGCTCATGGGAGTGCCGATCCCGGAGGAGCACGGCGGCGCCGGCGGCGACACGGTCTCGTACGCGATCGCGATCGAGGAGCTGACGCGCATCGACTCGTCCGTCGCGATCACAGTCGCGGCGCACACGTCGCTCGGGACGATGCCGATCCTCCTGTTCGGCTCGGACGAGCAGAAGGAGCGCTGGCTGCCGGATCTCGCGTCTGGTCGCCGGCTAGCAGCGTTCGGACTGACAGAGCCGGGCGCCGGCTCGGACGCGGGCAACACGCGGACGACCGCGGAGCTCCGGGACGGCTCGTGGGTGATCAACGGCTCGAAGCTCTTCATCACGAACGCGGGGACGGACGTCACCTGGGGCGTCACGATCACGGCGCGGACGGGGCAGGACGAGATCTCGAACATCGTGGTCGAGAACGGGACGGACGGGTACACGATCTCGGCGCCGATGAAGAAGCTCGGCTGGCGCGCGTCGGACACGCGCGAGCTCGCGTTCGAGGGCGTCGAGGTGCCGGAGGAAAATCTTCTCGGGGCCCGCGGCGAGGGCTTCCACCAGTTCCTCGAGATCCTCGACGGCGGGCGGATCTCGGTAGCCGCGATGGGCGTCGGGCTCGCGCAGGGTGCGTACGACCTGGCCGTCGCGTATGCGCGCGAGCGGGAGCAGTTCGGGAAGCCGATCTCGAAGTTCCAGGCCGTGCAGTTCAAGCTCGCGGACATGGCAACCGAGATCGAGGCCGGGCGGGCGCTCGTCTACCGCGCGGCGTGGCTGAAGGACCAGGGCCGCGAGTTCGCGCGCGAGGCGGCGATGGCGAAGCTTTACACGGGCGAGCTCTCCGCCCGCGTCGCCGGCGCCGCGCTCCAGATCCACGGCGGGTTCGGGTATATGGAGGAGTCGGCGATCTCGCGCCTGTACCGCGACCAGAAGATCCTCGAGATCGGGGAAGGCACCAATGAGGTCCAGCGCATGGTCATCGCTCGCCATCTCGGCCTGTAGCGCGCTCCTCGCCGCCGGGTCTGCCGGCGCGCACATCGACGCGACTCCGGCGTTTCTCGAGGCGAACGCGAGCGGGCTCATATCGCTCACGGTGCACAACGACCGGCAGGCGCCGATGGACGGGTTCGCGATCGTCGCGCCCGCGGAGCTGCGCATCGACGACATCGGCGCGCTCGAGGGCTGGGAGGGCTCGGTCGACGAGACGACGGCGACCTGGACCGGCGGGAGCCTCCCGGCCGCACAGGCGGAGACGTTCGGCGTCGTCGTCGAGGCGCCGCCGGACCCGGGCACCGTCTCGCTGCGCGCGGAGCAGCGCTACCCGGACGGTGAGGTCGTCTCCTGGCCCGTCGCGCTGACCGTGGTGCCGGGTGACGAGAGCTCGACGCCCGCGTACGTCTGGGTGCTCGTAGGCGGCGTGGGACTCCTCGTGCTCACCGGCGTCGCTCTGGCCTGGAAACGTCGCGGCCAGGCCCACTAGCGACGCGTCTCGGCAGCCGCAGAGCCCTCGCGGAGACCCGGCCGTGGCGCCGCTACGCCGGTTGCGGGCGTAGCGGGGACAGACCCTCGTCATGTCCGCGACAGACGCGTTGGGCGTCACAAAGAGTGCGCCGATCGATCCACAGCGAACGGGTCAGTCACGGTCCTCAGAAGTCGCAGCGCGAAGACGGCGTAGACGACGAGGAAGATCCGATCAGGATCCCGCGGACGCGCCAGCCGGCGGCTCGGTCTTCATGCCTGGTCGGACGAGCCTCGAAACGCGGACCTGACACGGGCGTCTGCGACGGCCGGCAGCAAAGGACGGGCGCCCCGGCGGCGCCCGTCATCGGCCGGATTCCCGGCTTCGGCGATCGGGAAACGGTAGTCGCCGGCCGATAACAGTCCGCTAACGGACCCGTCTCAGTCTCGCGCTACTTGCACCCGCCGCGGTAGACGGCGTCGACGACCCGCATCCAGTCCCACTCGATCATGTCGTGAACGATCCAGGCTCGGTCTCCACCTTTCGGACGATCTCCTCCACCACGGTCAGAGGGAACGTGACAGCGACGTCCCACGTCTCCTCGTCGTGGCCGATCATCAGCGTGGCCTCGCTACCGTCGCTGGCCCAGAAGACAGGCGCTCCCGCCGAATGTCCGGCACGGATCGACCGCCGGTCGTCCCGACTGGCGGCACGGATTCCGCGCAGTTGCAGCAGCTCTTCCCTCGACGCACGGAAGTTGACCTCCAAGGCATCGGTCTGGAGCTTGACGGCGATGTCGGCGTCTGCGTTCGGCTCGACGGTGAAGTCCATGCCCCAACTATGCCGGGCGGAGTGCAACGCAACGCTTCAAGAGAAATAGCGGGGCCTGCTGCTACGGTCGCGAATTGTGATCTTCACGCAGTTCGTCGACGACGCGCTCGGGTGCGCGTCCTATCTCGTCGGCGATCCGGGGACGGGGGATGCAGTCGTTGTCGATCCCGCGTTCGCGATCGAGCAGTACCTCGAGGAGGCGGAGCGGCGGAGCGTCCGGATCGTCCGCACGATCGAGACGCACACGCACGCCGACCACCTCTCCGGCCACGGGCGGCTCGCGCTCGAACATGAGCTTCCGGTTTCGATCCATCCCGTAGCCGACGTCGAGTACGCGCACGACGCGCTCGAGGACGGCGCTGAGATCGTCCTCGGCGACGTCGTGCTCCGGTGCCTGCACACTCCCGGGCACCGTCCCGAGCATTGCTGCCTCGCCGTCAGCGACCGCTCGCGCGGCGACGAGCCGTGGCTCGTTCTGACGGGCGATTCGCTCTTCGTGGGCGACGCAGCGCGGCCGGACCTCGCGATCGATGCACGGGAAGGGGCCGAGGAGCTCTGGCATTCGCTCCAGCGCCTGGTCGCACTCGACGACGGGGTCGAGGTGTACCCGGGACACGTCGCAGGGTCGCTCTGCGGGAAGGCAATGAGCTCGAAGGCGTCCACGACGATCGGCTTCGAGCGGCGGTTCAATCCGGCGCTGGCCGCCTCCGATGTGGCCGCCTTCGTCGCCGACTCGGCGTCCATCGGCGCGCCGAGACCGCCGAACATGGAGCGGATCGTCGAGCTCAACCGAGGCCCGTTTGTCGGCGCTTTCGAGCCTCCCACCGAGCTGCCGATGGCGCCCGAGGGCGCACAGGTGATCGACGTGCGGCCCATCGAGGCGTTCGCGGAGGGTCATCTCGAGCGCGCGCTCAGCGTGCCCGTCGACGGGAGTCGATTCTCGACCAAGGCAGCGTTCGTGCTCGACCCCGAGCAGCCGGTCGTGGTCGCCGCGACGGACGAGGCAGAGGCTGAGCGGGCGATCGCGCACCTGCGCTCGGTCGCGGTGCTCGACCTCGCCGGCTACGTGCTCGGAGGCGGCTCGCAGACGCTGGATCTCGTGGAGGTCGACGAGCTGGACGGGCTCCTCGCCGACGGCGCGGAGCTGATCGACGTTCGCGAGAAGGACGAGCGCGACGCGGGCTACATCGCGGGGAGTCGCAACATCCCGTACCGCCTGCTCACACTCGACGAGACCGATCTCCCGCGCGACCGGCCCCTGGTGACGATCTGCGAGTCGGGCCCGCGCGCCGCGATCGCAGCGAGCATCCTCTCCGCGCGCGGCTTCGACGCGCGCGCGGTCGCGCACGGCGGCATCGACGCATGGTCGGCGTCCGGCAAGCCCACCGTCGAGTTCCGCCGCTGCGGCAGCTGAAATGCGTTACGCGGGCATGCCGGCCCCGACCCACTGACGGAAGATCGCGACGCGCTCCTCCGGCCATGCCTCGTCACACGGCATCGACCCGTCCTCGAGCCGCTGCAAGATCTCCTGCGAGTATTCGGCCACGTCGTCTCGCGACCAGAGGTCGAACTGGGCCACGCTGAGCATTGCCCCACGGTCGCGCTCCCTGAAGAGAGGCTTGACATCGGTCTCGAAAGCCGGCTGGCTGCCTTCCATCGGAGTCGCCTCCTACGCTCGGGGCAGACAGCGTAGGACATCCGAAGTCACGGCGGCCGCACGGCCGCGCTCAGGTCGGCGGGCCGAGGCGCTCCACTGCATAGCCGGCCTCGCGGATCGCGTCGAGCAGCTCCTCGCAGTGGGCGGCATCGCGCGTCGAGACGACGAGCTCGACCTCCGTCTGCAGCGCCGTCGTCGTCGTGCCCTCGCGGTGGTGGTCGACCGAGACGAGGTTGCCGCGCTCGCGCGCGACGAGGTCGAGGAGGTTGCGGAGCTCGCCGGGCGAGTCGGGGATCAGCGTCCGCACAGCGAGGTAGCGGCCTGCGCGGGTCAGCCCGAGCCGCATCACGGAGATGAGCGTGGTCGCGTCGATGTTCCCGCCCGACAGGACGACGGCGACCGAGCCGGATCCGCCTGCGCGGCCCGCGAGCAGCGCCGCCAGCCCCGCCGCGCCGGCGCCCTCCACGAGGAGCTTCTTCCGCTCGAGGCAGAGGACGAGCGCGTCCGAGATCTCCTCGTCCGACACTTCGACGAGGTCGTCGAGCGTGCGGTCGAGGATCGAGGTCGCGAGCTCGCCTCGGTGCTTTACCGAGATCCCGTCCGCGATCGTGAGGCCCGGCCGGCACGTCACACCGACGATCCGTAGCCCCGGTCTCCGCTCCCGGAGCGCGATCGAGATTCCGGCCGCGAGCCCGCCGCCGCCGACCGGGATCAGCACGGTCTCGGCCTCCGGAGCCTGCTCGGCCAGCTCGAGCCCGATCGTGCCCTGGCCGGCGATCACACGCTCGTCCTCGAACGCGTGGACAAGCGTCGCGCCAGTTCGCTCGACGTGCTCCTGCGCGGCGGAGACCGCGCCCTCGAAGCCCTCGCCCGCGAGCTCCACTGCGCCGCCGTAGGAGCGCGTCGCCTCGACCTTCGCCATCGGCGCGTCCTCGGGCATCAAGATCGTCGCCGGGATCCCGGCCTCGCGCGCCGCCCAGGCGACTGCCTGGCCGTGGTTCCCCGCGCTCGCCGCGACGACGCCCGCGGCGCGCTCCTTCTCGCCGAGAGTCGCAATCGTGTTGTACGCGCCGCGGATCTTGAACGAGCCGGTGCGCTGGAGGTTCTCCGCCTTGAGGAGGACCGGCCGCCCGGCGAGTCGTGAGAAGGTCTCGGTCGGGTAGACGGGCGTCTCGCGAGCGACCCCGGCGAGGCGCGCGGCCGCCGCTTCGATGTCAGCGATCGCCGGCGCCGTCAAGCTTGAACACCTTCTCCATGATCTCCCGCACAGCGGTGAGAGGATCCAGCTCGCGGCGCTCGACGGCCTGAAGCAGCCGACCGAGCTCGGGATCGTCCGCGACCGCCTCTTCGAGAACGACCTTCGCGCGACCCGAAGCAACGGCGAACACCTCACGCGCGAGGTTGCGGCGGCGGCGCTCGTCGAGCTGACCGTCCGCCTCGAGCGCGGCGCGGTGCTCCTCGAGCTTCGTCCACAGCTCGGGGATGTTCTCCCCGCGGACGGCCTCCGTAAGCAGGATCGGCGGCCGCCGCTCGGGCTCGGCGAGCCCGACGATCGAGCGCACCTCGTTCAGCATCGTCTTCGCGGTCGGATGGTCGGACTTGTTGATCGCGATCACATCCGGAATCTCCATGATCCCGGCCTTCAGGGCCTGGACCGAGTCGCCGGAGCCCGGCATGAGCACGAGCAGGACGGTGTCGGCGATCCCCGTCACCTCGACCTCGCTCTGGCCCGCGCCGACAGTCTCGACGAAGACGAGATCCTTGCCGAAGGCGTCCATGAGGAGCACGGCCTGGAGCGTGGTCTCGGCGAGCCCACCGAGGTGGCCGCGCGTCCCCATCGAGCGGATGTAGACGCCGGGGTCGAGGAAGTGGTCGGCGAGGCGGATGCGGTCGCCGAGGAGCGCGCCGCGCGAGAAGGGGCTCGAGGGGTCGACGGAGACCACGCCGACCGTGCGCTCCGCTGCGCGAACGTGCTCGACCAGCGCGGCGATGAGCGACGACTTCCCCACCCCCGGCGGGCCGGTCACGCCGATCACCGCCGCCTTGCCGGTCTCGGGATAGAGCTCGCGGACGAGCGGATAGGCGAGCGGGTCACCGTTCTCGACGAGCGAGATCGCGCGCGCGAGCGCGCGACGGTCCCCGTCCCGCATCCCCGCGATCAGCTCCTCGAGCGTCCAACCTCGCCTCGCCACGTCGGAGCACTCTAGTCCGGGGGTTCGCGCCAGACCCGCACGTTCCGGCAATTCAATGGGGCACCCCGGCCCACCACCCACTGCGAGCATAGCCCCGAAGTGCTCACGCGTGGGACACGCGAGTGTGCCGAATCCGTGCCGATTCGGCGCCCCGCGACCCTCGCTCCCGGCGGCCGCTGCAGCCTCTCCGCCCGCCGAGACGAGCCGAGGCTAGGCGCTCCGCCGCGACTCGAGCTCGCGTCGCCGCTCGATCTCCTCGAGCAGGACGGCGATCCGCTCCAGGCTCCCACGCGACGACCCGTCGTGCACGACCCCGACCGGGTCGGGCGCGTACTCGGGCTCGGGGGCGTACTCCGGCTCGGGAGAGTGCTCGGGCTCTGGGGGCAGTGGCGGAAGAAGCGCTACCGGCTCCGGGACGGAGACCGGTTCCGAGACGACCTCGCCCACAGGACCGGGTGGCGCGTCCCCGGCGAGCGCGGCCGCGGCCGCCCGGCCGTGCTGGTCGAGCAGGTCGTCCTCGTCCGTGGCCGAGACCGGGAGCCAGCCGGTGACGGCGAGCGAGACGACAGCGCCGACGAGGTAGATGGCGCCGGCCGCGATCCAGACCGCGCGCGCGCCGTACTGGTCCGTGAGTACGCCGGCTGCGCCCATCGCCAGGCCGAGCAGGGCGTAGTTGGTGCTCATGATCGTCGCGAGCGCCCGCCCCCGGTAGCGGTCGGGCGCGCCACGCTGGACGAGGATCTGGTTGCAGATGATCGCGGCCCCGTTCCCCGCCGCACCGCCGATGACGAGGGGGATGGCAACCCAGATCGAGCCCGAGAACGCGGCCCCTCCCCACCCGACTGCCATCAGTCCGATCGAGCCCGCGTAGTGACGCCGAAGCCCGACCTTGCCGAGCGCAGGCGCGGCGAGGTACGCGCCGAGAGCGAGCCCCACGCCGCTCGCGGCCACGAGGGCCCCGAAGCCGACGGTGCCGGCATCGAGCGTCTCCCGCGCGAAGAAGACCTCCGCGACGTTGATCGCGGCGCTCCCGATGAGGACGACGTTCCAGACGATGAGCACGGTGCGCAGAGGCGCGGACGTGAGCACGAGCCGGATCCCGTCCGCAACGTCGCGCCAGTGCCCTCGCGTCAGCGACTCCTCGGAGCGCAGCTTGCTCTCGGAGATGCCCACGATGAGGGCGGCCGACACGAGGAACGTCACCGCGTTCACCGCGTACGGAACGTCCGTCCCCCAGGCGGCGAGCATGAGCCCTCCCACGACCGGTCCGATCATCCAGGCGAGCGTCTCGACCACCTGGAGCAGCGAGTTCGCGTTGGTGAGCTCGTCGTCGGGGACGAGGTTCGGAAGCCCGGCGTACGCAGCGGGCCGGAAGAAGCCGGTGGCGACGCCCGCGACCCCGGCCAGCGCGACGATGGCGGTCGGGCTGTCCACGAACGGCAGAGCCGCGAACACCCCGAAGCGGGCGATGTCCGAGCCCACCATCAGCCACCGTCTCGAGAGCCGGTCGACGAGCGGGCCGAACAGGAGCCCGATGAGCACGATCGGCAGGAAGTCGGCGATGAGGAGCCCGGCGACCCAGAGGCCGCGGTTGCTCTCCGCGCCCTCGTAGACGTCGACCGTGAGCACGATCGCGGCGATGTACGTTCCGAAGCTCGAGCCTGCGGTCGCGAGGAAGAGCAGCCCGAAGGCAGGCGATCGGCGGACGAGTCCGAGGCGGCTGTTCCGCTTCACGGCCCCGCTGACGCTAGCACCGGCTTCCGCTTTCCTCTACGGGCTTTCCCAGCCGTGTCCAGGTAGGTCATGGCCTGAAGATTCGGCGCTTTCGGCGGCGAGCCTGCGCGCTGGTTACCCGCCGCCCAGCGCCTTCGCCATCCGCCCGCCGACGAGGCGCGCGAGGCGCACCTCGGCCTTCTGGCTGGGCACTGCGAGGGGGGAAGCGACGAAGACTCCGGCCATCGCGCGCGACTGCCCGAGGTAGATGGCATCGACGTACACGCGTATCCGCTGGCCCTGCGTGCGCCCGGTGTAAACCGCCCGGTACATCAGCGTGCGCTGGGCCGCCCGAGGGAAGGGCACGCGGCGAAACGACTCGAGCTGGACACCGGACGGCGATCCGAGCTTGCGATACTCGGCTTTCAGGCAGGCGACTCCCGCGGCGCTGTTCGCGCGCTTCCACGACGTCGCCGCGTGTCTCGCCGACCGGTACACCTGCGCGACGCTCTGGAACGAGATCAGGCCCGCCAGCCGGAGCTCCGGCGACCGTGCCTCGCCGGTGAGCACCAGATCGGACTCGCCGAGCGCGCGGCACGTGGCATGCGCCGGCGGACCGGCCGCATGGCTGGTGGCGTTCGCGGCCACGTCGGCCCGCTTCAGGAGCATCGCCCGCGCACGAGCCTGATCCGCAGGCGTGAAGCGCTTCTGGGGTTCGAGATGATCGGCGTGCGCGGCGACGGCGGTCGCGAGCGCCAGCACGACGAAGGCGAGGACGAGCCGGAGCAAGCCCGGGATCGTACTCAAGACGCGGCGGGCTCGTAGGCGAGGTTCGGTCGCAGCCAGCGCTCGGCCTCCCCCACCTCGATCTCCTTGCGCTGCGCGTAGTCGGTGACCTGGTCGCGGCCGATCCTCCCCACCGAGAAGTACCGTGCCTGCGGGTGCCCGAGGTAGAGGCCGCTCACGCTCGGAGGCGGCGTCATCGCGAACGACTCCGTGAGCCCGATACCCGCACGCTCCGCGTCGAGCGACGCGAACAGCGTGCGCTTCTCGGAGTGGTCCGGACACGCCGGATATCCGTAGGCGGGCCGGATCCCGCGGAAGCGCTCCCCGATCAGCTCCTCTCCCGTGAGCTTCTCGCCGGGCGCATACCACTCGTGGCGCGCGGTCTCGTGCAGCCACTCGGCGAACGCCTCCGCCAGCCTGTCGGCGAGCGCGCGCACCATGATCGCGCGGTAGTCGTCGTTCTCGGCGACGAAGCGGTCGGCGAGCTCCTCGCCGCCGTGGATGCCGACCGCGAAGGCGCCGACGAAATCGTCGAGGCCCGAGCCGGCCGGCGCCACGAAGTCCGCGAGCGATCGGTTCGGCCGCGAGTCGCCGTGCTCGGCCTGCTGCCGCAGCATCGGGAAGCGCACGCCCCCATCCAGGACGAGGTCGTCGTCTTCAGCCACCGCCGGCCAGAAGCCGTACACGCCGCGCGCCGTCAGCGAGCCCGCGGCGACGATCTCGTCGAGGAGCTCGTTCGCGGCGGCGAAGAGATCTCGCGCCGCCTCGCCTTTCTCCGGGTGGTCGAGGATCGCCGGGAACCGCCCCTTGAGCTCCCAGGCGTG
Organism: uncultured Actinomycetes bacterium; assembly: GCA_963716605.1. Classification (GTDB taxonomy): domain Bacteria; phylum Actinomycetota; class Thermoleophilia; order Gaiellales; family Gaiellaceae; genus GMQP-bins7. The sequence goes on from CAVQTO010000006.1 coordinate 100,836, forward strand.
GAAGAAGAACGTCCAGTCGACGTATCCGCGGAGCACCGAGACATCCGCCTCCACGATGCGCGTCCCGGTGAACGCGGGCTCGGCGACGTCCTCGGCATGCCAGTCGATCGGAGTCCTGTTCTCGCGCGCCTCGCGGAGCGGGAGGAGCGGCTTGCGCGCCTTGTCGGCGTGCAGCGCCCGAAGCCGCTCCTGGTCGGCCCGGTTCTCGGTGTCGAGCCGCATGCGGCGGTCGCCGTCGAGGAGGTCGCCGACGACCGAGACGACCCGCGAGGCGTCGAGCACGTGCACCGTGGGATTGCTGTACTCGGGCGCGATCCGCACGGCCGTGTGCTGCTTCGAGGTCGTCGCGCCGCCGATCAGGAGCGGGAGGTCGATCCCGCGCCGCTCCATTTCCTTCGCCACATGGACCATCTCGTCGAGGGAGGGAGTGATGAGCCCCGAGAGCCCGACGACGTCGCAGTCCTCCTCGAGCGCGGTGTCGAGGATCTTGTCGGCCGCGACCATCACGCCGAGATCGATGATCTCGTACCCGTTGCAGCCGAGGACGACCCCGACGATGTTCTTGCCGATGTCGTGCACGTCGCCCTTCACGGTCGCGAGCACGATCCGCTTCGCCTTCGACGCCTCGGTCTTCTCGGCCTCCATGAACGGCTCCAGGTACGCGACCGCGCGCTTCATCGCGCGCGCGCTCTTCACGACCTGCGGTAGGAACATCTTCCCGGAGCCGAAGAGGTCGCCGACGATCTGCATGCCGTCCATCAGCGGCCCTTCGATCACGTCGAGCGGACGCGGGAGCTTCTGCCGCGCCTCCTCGGTGTCCTCCTCGATGAAGTCGACGACCCCGTGCACGAGCGCGTGGGCGAGCCGCTCCTCGACCGGCGCTTCGCGCCAGGAGAGGTCGAGCTCGCGCGCGGTCGCCCCGCCCGTCACCGAGCGCGCGTGCTCGACGAGCCGCTCGGTCGCGTCCGGGCGGCGGTCGAAGAGGACGTCCTCGACCCGCTCGAGCAGCTCCGGCGCGATGTCCTGGTACACCGCCAGCTGCCCCGCGTTCACGATGCCCATGTCGAGGCCGGCGCGGATCGCGTGGTAGAGGAACGCCGCGTGCATCGCCTCCCGCACCCCGTCGTTCCCGCGGAAGGCGAAGGAGAGGTTCGAGATCCCGCCTGACACGAGCGCGCCGGGGCAGCGCTCCTTCAAGCGCGGGATCGCGTCGATGAAGGACTTGGCGAAGGCGGCGTGCTCCTCGATCCCGGTCGCGACCGCGAGCACGTTCGGGTCGAGGACGATGTCCTCGGGCGCGAACCCTGCTCGCTCGGTGAGCAAGTCGTACGCGCGCCCGAGGATCTCGACCTTCCGCTCGACCGACTCCGCCTGGCCGCGCTCGTCGAACGCCATGACGACGACCGCCGCGCCGTAGCGCCGCACGGTCTCCGCCTGCTGGAGAAACGCGTCCTCCCCCTCCTTCAGCGAGATCGAGTTGACCACGCCCTTGCCCTGCAGGCAGCGGAGACCGGCCTCGAGCGCGGAGAACCGCGAGCTGTCGACCATGATCGGGAGCCGCGCCGCTTCTGGCTCGGTCGCGAGCAGGTTGAGGAAGGTTGTCATCGCCTCCTCCGCGTCGAGCAGGTCGGCGTCCATGTTCACGTCGAGGAGGTTCGCGCCGCCGCGTACCTGGTCGAGGGCGACGTCGACCGCCTCCTGGAAGTCACCAGCCTCGATCAGCCGCCGGAACTTCGCCGAGCCGGTCACGTTCGTCCGCTCGCCGACCATGACGAACCCCGTGTCCGGACCGACGACGAACGGCTCGAGCCCCGAGAAACGCGGCCGCGCCGAGCTATCCGGTACGCGCCGGGGCTTGAGCCCTTCGACAGCCCGCGCGATCTCGCGTGTGTGCTCCGGCGTCGTCCCGCAGCAGCCGCCGACGACGTTCACGAGGCCGTCCTCGGCGAACGCGCGCAGGAACCGGCTCGTGTCGCCCGGCTGCTCGTCGTGGAGGCCGAGCGCGTTCGGCAGCCCCGCGTTCGGGTGGCAGGTGACGTACGTCGAGGCGACCGTGGCGAGGCCCTCGAGGAACGGCCGCATGTCGGTCGCGCCGAGCGAGCAGTTCACGCCGACGAGGAACGGCTGCGCGTGCTCGACCGAGATCCAGAAGGCGTCGGACGTCTGGCCGGAGAGGTTGCGACCGCTCTTGTCGACCGCGGTGAACGAGATCCAGAGCGGGAGCTCGGGCGCGACCGAGCGGGCGGCGACGATCGCCGCCTTCGCGTTCAGCGTGTCGAAGATCGTCTCGATCAGGAGCAGGTCGACGCCGCCGTCGCGGAGCGCGGCGATCTGCTCCTCGTAGGTCTCTCGCACCTGGTCGAACGTGACCGCGCGGTACGCGGCGTCCTCGACGCGGGGCGAGAGCGAGAGCGTGACGTTGAGAGGGCCGACGGAGCCGGCGACGAAGCGCGGCCGGTCGGGCGTCTTCTGCGTCCACGCGTCGGCCGCCGCCCGCGCGAGCCGCGCGCCCTCGAGGCTCATCTCCGCGGCCGCGTCGCCGAGGTCGTAGTCGCCCTGGCCGATGCGGGTCGCGGTGAACGTGTTCGTGGTCGCGATGTCCGCGCCCGCGGCGAAGTACGCGTCGTGGATCTCGGCGACGACGTGGGGCTGCGTGAGGTTGAGCAGGTCGGGGTCGCCCTTGACGTCGTGAGAGTGGTCGCGGAAGCGCTCGCCCCGGTACTCCTCCTCGGAGAGCTCGCGCCGGTGGATGAGGACGCCCCAGGCTCCGTCGAGGACGAGGATCCTCTCCGCAAGGGCTTGCTCTATCTGTGTCCGTACGTCCTTCACGCAGTGCCTCCAAAACAACGGCTCCCGCCTAAAGAGGGTCGGGAGCCGGAAGGCTCGCGGGCTCTTTAGGCGATTGTTTTACCTGGTCGCCAAGCTGCCACAAAGTCCCAGGAAACGCAGACGGTAGCACGGGTCAGGGGAACCACGGCCGATCCCAGTCGACGGTGTGGTACTCGTGGAGGTCGCCACCTGCGGTCACGATCGCGAGAGCCACAGTTCCTTCGGGCGCCGCGTCAACTGCGCGCTCGAGGTCGAGCAGCCGCTGGTCGCAGGGGCTGCGACCGTGCTCGTAGCACTTGTACGGGAGGTCGAACCCCGCGCTCTCGAGCTGCGCTGTGCTCGGGCGGGCGGGCAACCAGCCGCTGATCACGGGAGCATCGAGGTAGTGGCGGGACGAGCACTCTCCGGAGCTCTCCTCGAGCTCCTGCACGTCGACGACGTCCCGGAGGATGCGGTCGGTCTCGGTGCCGGTGGGGCAGTCACCCTCGATGAGCGCTTCCCCGAGCCGGGACGCGTTGGCCGCGAACGGCTTCTGCACGGGCATGATCCTCCCGAGCTCGAGCCAGCACCTGTACGCGTGCTCGTCGCGCCTCGTGAAGTCGTCGAAGCCCGCGTCGCAGTGGTCTGCCCACCCGCCCGGTCCGACGTAAGCGGATCCGAAACGCTCCGCGACGTCGTCCAGCTGCGCCTCGAGCTCGGCGAAGCGATCGGCTCGCGCCGCCGAGATGTCCTCGCCGTGGAAGTCGAAGTCCTCCGGCAGCTCTCCGTTGGGAAGCGCCGAGGCGGCCGCGTGGAGCAACCCGACGATGACCGCGACCACGATCACAAGACCGATGACGACTCGCTTGGTTGTCATGGCCCACAGCTTCGGCGAGCAGGCGCGTCCCTGCATCGGGAGATTCCCGATTTGCAGCTCGGGAGGCTCCCCGGTACGTTCCGGAGCGATGGGAAGCAAGTCGAGCTTCAGTCGCGCGCACCGGACACAGGCGTTCGACCAGCCCGCGGCCGAGCACGTCCCGCGCGACGCCGCGGGCGCGGCCGCACCTGGTCACGCGCCTGCGGGCGACGAGGCCTCGAGACTGTTCGCCGAGCTCTGCGAGCGCGTGCCCGACGCAGAGGCGCGGGCTGCTCTCGTCGGGGTCACCGTCGAGCTGGACGAGGCGTGGCAGATGGGGAAGCGCCTGCCGCTGTTGCGCGCGCATCGCAAGCAGATCGAGCGCGCCCTGAACACCGCGCCGTCCGCCTGAGAGGGCCGCCCCTCAGCCCGAGAACTCGAGCTGCTCGGCGTGCTCGATCAGCTCGGCCGGCGTTGGCGGCTTCGTGATGACCTCGACCAGCTGCTCGGGGTCGGGAATCCCGCTCGCGCGGAGGCGCCCGATCGCCGCGTCGACGTCGTACTCGGTGCGCCGCAGCTCGACGTCCGGCCCGAGCAGAGCCCAGTACGCGCCGGGCGTCCCTCGTAGGGCATTCCGACGCTGCCGGGGTTCAGCGCCCGGACCCCAGCGACATTCCGGTCATATTGGGTGTGCGTGTGGCCGGTGACGAGGACGCGCTCGTCGATCTCGGCGGTGGCCGCGGCGAGGCGCTCCTCGGGCGTCCCGGCGGTCAGCAGCTCCTCGTCGCTTCGCGGCGAGCCGTGCGTGAAGTACGTCTGGCCGAGGCCGTCGATCTCGACCGAGTGCGCGTGCTCGAAGGAGCGGGCGAAGTCGAGGTCGGCCGCCGAATGTGCCGCGAGCATCCATTGCTCGCGTTCGCTCGGCTCCGCAGTCGTGCCGTCGTCGAGCTCGAGGAGCGCGCGTTCCGCGTTCCCTCGCACGTAACGCGACGGAAGCTCGAGCGCACGCACGAGCTCGAGCGCCGCGGCCGGCTCCCACCCCCAGGACAGATCGCCGGTCCACACGACGAGGCCGATGTCCTCCCGCCGCACCTCCTCGAGCACCGCCGCGAGCGCGGTCGCGTTCCCGTGGACGTCGCCGAGGACCGCGACACGCCGAACGGAGATCATGCGTTCCGTGTTGTCGGCCTTTGCGGCCGCGAAGCGGACGCCTTCAGGGATTTTCGCGCGACCGGGAAGTCGCACTCGCGAGTTCCCGGTCTGCGCCTAACCAACAGTCCGGCCCGAGACGGCCAGCTGGTTCTCGGCGTGGATGATGCGCTGCTCGAGCTGCCAGCGGTCGGCTTGCGACTCCCCGGCCTCGACCTTCTCGAGCTCGGCCTTCGCCGCCTCGAGCTGCGCGCGGGCGCGCTCGTCGTCGATCTCCTTGACGTCGACCGCGTCGTCCACGAGCGCGAGCGCGCGGTCGAGCTCGACCTTGAAGAAGCCGGGGCCGGTCGCGAACTCGCGCACCTCGTTCGGATTCAGGTGGATCCTCGTCGACCCCGCCTTGAGGGTCGCGACGAGCGGCGCGTGCCGCGCGAGGACGCCGATCTCGCCCGCCGCCCCCGGCACGACCACCATCTCCGCCTCGCCGTCGAACGCCGCACCGTCCGGCGTCACCAGCGACACGTCGAACTTCGGATGCGATTCCGCCATGTCAGCTCGGCGCAAGGCCAGGATTCGCTAGCGCAAATCCTGGCCGCGCAAGAATCCCTAAAGGCGTCCGCTTCGCGGCCGCGGGTCTGTGGTTTTCACGTGCATGGTCCTAGGCAGCGACGGCCTCGGCCTGCCGGCCCTTCTCGACCGCGTCCTCGATCGCCCCGACCATGTAGAAGGCCGCCTCGCCGAGCTCGTCGTGCTCGCCGTCGATGATCGCGCGGAAGCCGCGGATCGTGTCCTCGAGCTTCACGTACTTCCCGGGCGTGCCGGTGAACTGCTCGGCGACGAAGTTCGGCTGCGAGAGGAAGCGCTCGATCCGGCGTGCGCGGCCGACGACGAGCTTGTCCTCGTCCGTGAGCTCGTCCATTCCGAGGATGGCGATGATGTCCTGGAGGTCCGTGTAGCGCTGGAGGATCTGGAGGACGTCGGTCGCCGTGGAGTAATGGTCGTCCGAGACGATCCCGGGCTGGAGCGCGCGGGAGTTCGAGCCGAGCGGGTCGACGGCCGGGTAGATGCCCTTCTCGACGATCGCGCGGGACAGGACGACGGTGGAGTCGAGGTGGGCGAATACGTTCGCCGGAGCCGGGTCGGTGAAATCGTCCGCAGGCACGAAGATCGCCTGCACCGACGTCACCGATCCGGTGCGGGTCGACGTGATCCGCTCCTGGAGCTGGCCCATCTCCGTCGCGAGCGTCGGCTGGTAGCCGACGGCGCTCGGCATGCGGCCGAGCAGCGCCGACACCTCGGAGCCTGCCTGCACGAAGCGGAAGATGTTGTCGATGAAGAGCAGCGTGTCCTGGCCCTGATCCCGGAAGTACTCGGCCATCGTCAGCCCGGACAGCCCGACGCGCAGGCGCGCTCCCGGCGGCTCGTTCATCTGGCCGTAGACGAGCGCGACCTTGTCGATGACCTCCGACTCCGTCATCTCGAGCAGGAGGTCGTTGCCCTCGCGCGTCCGCTCCCCCACGCCCGCGAAGACCGAGACGCCGCCGTGCTCGCGCGCGACGTTGTGGATCAGCTCCTGGATGAGGACGGTCTTGCCGGTGCCCGCCCCGCCGAAGAAGCCCACCTTCCCGCCCTTGACGAAGGGCGCGATGAGGTCGATCACCTTGATCCCCGTCTCGAAGATCTCGATCTTCGGCGAGAGCTCGCGGAAGGCCGGCGGGTCGCGGTGGATCGGCCAGCGCTCGACGCCTTCCGGCAGCGGCCCCTTCTCGTCGATCGGCTCCCCGATGACGTTCCAGAGCCGTCCGAGGGTCGGCGTCGCCGACGGGGACGGAGATCGGGCTCCCGGTGTCGACGCACACGACGCCGCGGGAGAGGCCGTCGGTCGAGTCCATGGCGACCGCGCGGACGCGGTCGTCGCCGAGGTGCTGCTGTACCTCGGCCACGAGCGTCCGGGTGCTCCCGTCGCCCTGGGCGACCTCGATCTCGAGCGCCGTGTAGATCTGGGGGAGGCGCTCCGTGAAGACGGCGTCGATGACGACGCCTTTGATCTCCACGATGCGGCCTGAGTTCGAACCGTTCTCGGACAAGACTGTTCTCCTGGTTGCGAGGCCTCTGAGGCGGCGCGGACAAGCGGCCTGCCGGACGCGGAGTCTATCGGAGGCCGTCGGCGCGAAGACCCGAGTGCTGCTCTACGGTTGCGCCGCTTGGCGTTGGAGCGTCTTGACCTGTAGCCCGGCGCCCAGCAGCCCGCCGAGCGCGAGGTTCGCTTCGTCCCAGCTCTCGAAGCTGAATCCCTGGCCTTCCCGGAGGAAGGCGTCGACGAACGCGGGATCCTTCAGCTGCTCGCCCGTCAGCCCGATGTCGTTTCCGAGGCCCTCGAGCGCCTTCACGAGCTTCTCGTTGTCCTGCTCGAACTCCGCCGGCGCCCCGAGCTCGTCGAGGTCTCTCGCCGCCGCTTCGATCGCGACAGAGGCTTCCCCCATCCGGTTAATGGTCTCGTCGACGGACTTCGAGTCAGCCACCCGGTTGAAGGCGAAGTCGGTGCGATCGACCGCCCGGACGACGGCCGCCTCGTACTCGGCGGTCGTGGGCTCGCTGCTGCCGCCGCCGCCGCAGGCTGCGGCGAGAAGCACGAGCGCCCCGAGGAGGCTGCTGAGCAGAAGGCGGTGTCGCATCGTCATCGTTCGAGGATCAGAGGAGCGCGGAGGCGTTCACGGACTTCGGAGCGCGATTCGGGAGGCGCTTCAGCATTTCGAGCTCGCTATCGGTCTCGGCGCGCGTCGGGAACCGCGTCACGGTGACGGACCAGTCCGACCGGGATGCGCCGCCCGAGCTCGACGGCGTCACCTGCGATGCGAGGCCGACGGCGGCGAGGGCCAGCACCGCGGCGACGCCGGCCTGCATGCGGAGGATCGACAGGCGGCGTGGGCGCCGGACGGCGATCGGGCGCTCGAGCGCCATCAGCGGCGCGGCGCGCAGCTGGAGCGTGAACTCCTCGATCTCGTCGGCGAACAGGCGGCAGTCGTGGCAGCGCTCGAGATGCGCAGAGACCATCCGGCGCTCGAGCTGCGACAGCTCGTCGTCGAGACGCAGAGAGACCTGCGCCCGGACGCGCGAGCAGTTCACCGACATGTCGATGGCACTCATCTTCTGTATCTGACGCCGTTCCGCCGGTTCGGTTAGAGCGCGGTTTCCTGAGAGGTCGCCGGCGGCCCGACGATCGTCTGTCCAGGTCCCTCGGAACCGAGCTCGAGCGGATTCATGACGTCCGCGAAGTGGCACGCGACCGGATGCGCGCCACCCGCCCTCGGCACGAGCGCGGGCTCCTCCTCGGCGCAGATCTCCTGGGCTTTCCAGCAGCGCGTCCGGAAGCGGCAGCCCGACGGAGGGTTCGCGGGGCTCGGCACGTCGCCCGTGAGCACGATCCGCGATCGCTTGCCGCGCTGGAACGGCGACTCGATCGGAACGGCGGACAGGAGCGCCTGCGTGTACGGGTGCATCGGCGCCTCGTAGATCTGCTTCCGACGTCCCGACCTCCACCACCTTGCCGAGGTACATGACGGCAACGCGATCGGAGACGTGCCGCACGACCGAGAGGTCGTGGGCAATGAAGAGGTACGTGAGCCCGAACTCGTCCTGGAGCTTCTCGAGCAGGTTCACGACCTGCGCCTGGATGGAGACGTCGAGCGCCGACACCGGCTCGTCGAGCACCATCATCTTCGGGTTGAGCGCGAGAGCGCGCGCGACGCCGATCCGCTGCCGCTGGCCGCCGGAGAACTCGTGCGGGAAGCGGTTCGCGTGCTCGGGGCTCAACCCGACCGTCCGCAGCAACTCCTCGACCCGGCGCCGGCCCTCCTGGCGCTGGTACAGGCCGTGGATCCGGAGCGGCTCGGCGACGATCTCCCGCACCGTCATCCTCGGGTTCAGCGAGGCGTACGGGTCCTGGAAGACGATCTGGATGTCCCGGCGCACCGGCCGCATCTGGCGGCGCTTGAAGGCCGTGATGTCGCGGCCGTCGAAGAAGATCTTCCCCGCCGTGGGCTCGATCAGCTTGATGATCGTGCGTCCGAGCGTCGTCTTGCCGCAGCCTGACTCTCCCACGATCCCGAGCGTTTCGCCGGGCTCCACCGTGAGATCGACGCCGTCGACTGCGCGCACCTGGCCGACCGTGTGCTTGAAGACGCCGGCCTTGATCGGGAAGTACTTGACGAGGCCCTCGATGCGGAGGAGGCTGCCGTCGTCGTGCGCGACGGCCTCGTGTGCCTCCGTGGTGGCGGCCTCGGTGCTCATGACGTCGCTCACGAGACAGGCCCCGCTGCCTCGGCGTGCGCGCGGCCCGCGGTCAGCTCGTCGGCGAAGTGGCAAGCGGAGATGTGGCCGGCGGAAACATGGCCGCTGCCGCCCGCGGTGAACGCGCGGAGCGGAGGCACCTCCGTCCGGCAGATCGCGCGCCCGTGGGACAGCTGGCAGCGCGGATGGAAGGCGCAACCCGGCGGCAGAGAGACAAGGCTCGGCGGCTGGCCCGGGATGGGCTCGAGCTGGGCCTGGTCGTGGTCGAGCTTCGCCAGGCTGTTCATGAGCCCGACCGTGTACGGATGCCCCGGCTTGTCGAACATCGCGAAGACGTCGCTGGCCTCGACGACCCGCCCCGCGTACATGACGATGACTCGGTCCGCGAGCTCGGCGACGAGGCCGAGGTCGTGGGTGATGAGCACCGTCGCCGCATGCGTCTCCTCCTGCGCCGCCTTCAGGACCTCGACGATCTGGGCCTGGATGGTCACGTCGAGCGCCGTCGTCGGCTCGTCCGCAATGAGGATGCTCGGGTTGTTCGCGATCGACATCGCGATCATTGCGCGCTGGCGCATGCCGCCCGAGAACTCGTGCGGATACTGCTTCACCCGCCGCTCCGCGGAAGGCACGCCGACGAGCTCCAGGAGCTCGATCGTCCGCTTCTCCGCAGCGCTGTCGGAAGTACCCGGGTTGTGCGTCTTGATCGCCTCGCCGATCTGGTCGCCGATCGTGAGGACCGGGTTCAACGACGTCATCGGGTCCTGGAAGATCATCGCCATCGGGCCGCCCCGGATCTGGCGGAGCTTGCGCTTCGGCATCGTAAGCAGGTCCTCGCCCTTGAAGAGCGCCTCTCCGGACGCGATTCGCCCAGGAGGCATGGGAATCAGCCCGAGGATGGACATCACCGAGACGCTCTTCCCGGAGCCCGACTCGCCGACGATGCCGAGGATCTCGCCGGGAGCGAGATCCCAGCTGACGTCCGTGACAGCGTGCACGACCCCATCCTCCGTGCCGAACTCAACCGTGAGGTTCTTGACCTGGAGAATGGGGTCTGCCACTACGCGCGGATCCTACGCTGCGTGGGATCGAGCGCGTCGCGGAGGCCATCGCCGATGAAGTTGATGCAGAGGGCGATGAGCACGATCACGAGCCCGGGGAACGTCACGAGCCACCACGTCTCGAGTCCCTGCTCCTGACCGTCGTCGATCAGGCTTCCGAGGGCCGCGTTCGCCGGAAAAATGGCCGCTCCAGGTGCTGCTTCGCCAAATCGTGCTGCTGTCGCAGGCTGCGGCCGGCGATTTGAATTCGATGGATCCAAACTTTCGTCAAGCCGCCGATCCAATCGATCAAGATGGCCGTTATCGTAGTTGGGACCGTTCTGATTTGCTCGTCTATCCGTTTCTCCAGAAGCACTTTGCCAAAGGCGTGCTGATTGGATCGATTAAGGGCTAACCGCGGTAACGTCCGCCTGCCGGAGGGTTGCAAGGCTTACGGCAGACGGTTTTACGATTTAATACAAATATCTAAGGGAGGTACATGCATGAAAGGAACTCGAATCAAAGCTAAAAAATGGGCATCGCTGCTGCTTGTCGGCACGCTTGCCGCAGGTACGCTTATCGGCTGTTCGCAGCAAAATAACGATCGAATAACGGGGCTCCGGTACGGCATCCCCGGACACGGCGCCGACAAACGGAGGCAGCCAAGCAGAAACCCCGCTTAAGCTCAGCATCATGCTGCCGATTTTCAAAACGAATTATCCGAAGGACGATAGCCCCGTTGCCGCCGAGCTTGAGAAGAGCACGAACTCGGACATTCATTTCGAGTGGGTGCCGAATGCATCCTATGTGGATAAATTCAATATTACGCTGGCATCAGGCAAGCTGCCGACGATTATGTATGTGCCGGACGTGAAATCGCCAAGCTTCGTGAATGCGGCCAAATCAGGCGCTTTTTGGCACCTGGGTGGCTATCTCAAGGATTATCCCGAACTGAAGCGGAGCCAATCCCGTAATCTTAAGCAATTCCTCCATCGAAGGAAAAATTACGGTATTTATCGGGGCCGAGCGCTGGGTTGAAACGGCGTTTATTACAGGAAGGACTGGCTGGAGAACCAGGGCTTCCCGTACCGGAGACGATTGATGATTTCTATAACATGTTGAAAGCGTTTAAAGAAAAGGACCCGGACAAGAACGGCAAAGCGGACACGTATGGCCTTGTGCTTGTGAAGTGGACCGGCCAATGGTCCAGCGGCTTCGATAACATCAAATTATGGTTCGGAGCGCCAAACAAATGGGGCGAATCAGACGGTAAGCTTGTGCCCGAGCATATGACGCCGGAATACCTAGAAGCTTTGAAATTTATGAAAAAGCTGTATGACGAGAAGCTTATTAATAAGATTTTGCCATTATGGATTCCGCAAAATGGACGGATCCGCTCGTAAACAATCAGGCTGGCGTTATTATTGACGTAATAGACGGCGCTGCCCGTGTCGATGACAAAATCCATGCAGCGCTCGCGGCAGAAGGAAAGGATCAGCCGGATCAGCATTTCATGGACGTGTTTAGTGGTGTGAAGGATGCGGAAGGCGTGCTTCACACACTGCCAACTTCTGGCTTTGCGGGTATGCTCGCTGTGCCGAAATCGTCGGTTAAGACGGAAGACGAGCTTAAACGCGTTCTGGCATTCATGGATCAGCTTATGTGCCGCAAGCTGCAAACGATGCTTGGTTATGGACTCAAAGGCACAAACATCACACGATCCAAGAGGATTCAGTCGTGATGAGCAAGGATACCGTGCTGCTGGAGCTGAAGGTAGAGGGCCTTAATCAAATGCTGACCTTTATTCCGGAGGACCGCTCGAAGAAAGTAAAGCAAACGGCGCTAAGATTGAAACAAACGGAGTTGCAAAAGGAGAATGAGAAATATATCGTCACGAATCCGGCAGAACCGTTCATCTCCCAGGTTTATACCGAGAAGGGCGCGCAGCTTGATAATATATTAAATGACGCGCGTATTAAATTTATCGTTGGACAGATTGATGAAGCGGGATTCGCTGTAGCTCTATCGAGCTATGGAGAAAATGGTGGCGACGATTTGATCAAAGAAATGAATGAGCTTTACGCGGCAAGCAAATAAACCAAGCAGCAGACACAGAGTCCGCTTTGAGTTCAGCGGGTCTCTGTCTATTGGCATAATCCGAAAGAACTATAAAAGAAGCAAAAAAAGGTCTTGTTCATTTCCTCAATGCGGGATATTCTTGGACAATGGAATTGAATGCGTTTACATTAATGGGTTAATGATGGGAAATACATTTCATATTTGTCTGGCGAAGATATGCTGAAGGAATTTGAAATCGAAGATCATCGCTGGCAAAACAACGAAAAAAGGCACGAAGCGACGCTTTTACAGGAAAAGCTTAATTATGATTCTGCTAGTAGCCAGCATACCTGGCTTAATAACTGGCGCGCTCGTGTATGGCATCGCAGGCGGGCGGCTGGAGAGTGAGCTGCTGCAAATGCACAATACGCAAATCGAGCAGAGAGCCCGAAACATAGACACGCAATTAACGAATTTGGAGCTGACGCTATCCCATTGGGCATTTGACTCGAAATTTGATTACAGTCTCGAAAGCCGCAATTTCATTCAAGATTTCGAGAAAGCGAGAGACATATCTAAGACGCTGCTAGTTATGCAGGGCTCGAATACAATAAATAAGACCGTTGAGCTGTATTTAGGCGGGAAGAGGGAGCCCGGTGTTATTTGAGCCTGAATACGCTCCTCTTACGAATAAGCAGGAACGTGACCTCTACGAGGGATTACTGGAATCCGACAAAGTAACCTATTGGACCGAAATGTCGTTTGAACCGCAGCGTCCCGAGAACAAGGAGCTGACGCTGGTTCATCATATTCCGGGGGCAGCTTAAAACCTTTCGGAGCGTTGATAATCCGTCTCGACAAGGAGAAGGTTGCGGATATGCTTCGCACGATGACCCCATATGACGGCGGAGAAACCTTTTTCCTGCAGGACAATGGAACGCTGTTTGCATCCACGGGCACCAATACCTATGAAACTCCCTTCGTTACTGCGTTAAAAGCTGAAATCGCTGCAAAGGACAAGCAGACGGTTCCTTTTCCTCGACTGGGGAGGGAGCAACTTTTACCGTTACTTATGGCAAATTTTCAAGAATTGCAGACAGCTGGACTTACATCTCCGCTTCTCCGATCACAAGCATCACGGAGCCGGTCGTATTTATATCAAAAATCATTTTCACGGTCAGCCTTAGCGCCTTGCTGCTGGCTGCGCTGCTGGCATTAGTTTGCATCGCGTACCATTTATTCGCCTGTCAACCGGCTGCTGAACCTTCTTACCGCAGGCAAATCGCTGCAGCAGGAGCAGGGGGACGAGTTCTCATTGATCGAGCGGCAATGGCAGCATCTAAGCAGGGAAAGCACGGAGCTGCATTCGAAGCTTTCGGAGCAGCTCCCCTATGTGAAGGAAAGCTTTCTGCATCAGCTGCTGCAGGGCTACTTGTTCGCTTATTCGGAAGAGGATTTTACTCGGTAGAATGGAACGCTATAAATGGCAGGTGGATCATCATCGTTTTATCGTCGTCTATATGCAGTTAACAGGTATGGCCAGCCTGGAAGGGAAGTTCAAATACGGTGACGAAGGTCTTGTCACGTTCGCGGCGGTTAATATGATCGAATAGTTCGCTTCGCAGCATTTCGAACAAAGCAAAACGATAAATTTCCATGATCTTGCAGCGGGTCTGCTGTTGATTGTGCCGAAGGAGAGCTCGCGAACGCCGAGGCGCTGCAAGCGTTTGGCGCGGAGCTCACGCATGCGGTCAATCATATATTGAACATGCGTCTTACGATTGCCGTAAGCGAACCGACGGATGCCATCGCCGACATCCCATTATCCTTCGAAGAGGTAAAACATGCGGCGAGCCAGCGAAACGTCGAGAACGAGAACCAGTTAATCGATATTGGCAAGCTTCACGCGCAAGGAGCTGGCAGTGACGAGCCGCAGTATCCATTTACTTTGGAGAGGGAATTCATTCAGGCGCTGAGAACGGGACAGGAAGCGGAAGCGGATGAGCTGCTGCGTGCGTTTCTTGAAGCATTGTCCTGCAAAGGGGCGAAGGCTGTTGATGTGCAGCAGGGCATGCTCCATCTGCTCGGCAGCGTCCAGCAGAACGGGGCCATCAGGGTTTCCGGCATAGAGTCTCAACAAGGCTGTTCATGTGGTGAATCTGAACATATGGAGCCAGCTTTCGAAGTACGCGAGCCGCAGCTTATTTTGGCATGGTTCCCAAGAACGGGTGTGCACGCCGTTTATGAAAGAGCTGGGAGGGCGTTCGGATGCTCAGGTGAAGAGACTGATCGAGCATGCCATGATTTATTTGCAGCAAAATTTCATGAAGGATATTTCGCTCGACAATTGCGCGGACCATATCGGCGCCAATCCGTTTTTCTTAAGCAAATCGTTTAAGCTGGTAACGGGGAAAAACTTCATTGATTATTTAACCGGTCTTCGCATGGACAAGGCAAGGCTGCTGCGGGAATCCGGGCTCAAAAAGGTATGACGTGGCCGAGCAAGTCGGCTATCAGCATAGTTACTTTAACCGGATATTCAAAAAGCTCGAGGGGATGACACCTTCCAGACACCGTGAGCTGAGCCAAGCGAAATAAAGGCTTGCAATAAAGTGCAAAACCATAAAAAATGTGCAAGCCTGCCGATAACGGCAAGCAAAAATGTCTCATTGTTAGCAAACGATAGCCTCTGTAGGATAGGTGGTACGCTCTGAGCAAACCCAGCTATTCTAAGGAGGCTTTTTACGATGTCATTACCCGTATCCGTTAAGCTGCGTTGGTTAAAAAATAAGGTGTCGGCCCCGGTCGGCGTAACCTTTGGCATTCCATGGAAGGAAGGGGATTTGAAAC